>NZ_OZ503948.1:17500-3447933 GCF_987265915.1 Sandarakinorhabdus sp. | reverse complement strand
GGTTTCCATGGCGAGATCGTCGGGGATGGTCACACCCAGGTCGATCAGGCCGGATTGGACCTGCCAACTCTGGATGACGCTTGCCATAACCGTCGTCGCAACCACGGCGGCCGCCCAGGCGGGCCCCGTGCGCAACATATCTTTAGCCCAGTTCATGCAAATTCACCCCTTCTATCCCCTGCAGTTAACCCATATTAGCGATGTATGAAAAGGGGTGCGCAGCCAAAAATGAAGATTTTCGTAAAAATAGTGTTAATAAATTTGCTGCTCACAGCTGTTGCGGGCCGGGCGGAGCGCGTGACGGAGATCGCGCGCGGCCTCGATCATCCGTGGAGCATGGCCTTCCCGCCCGCCGGATCCGGGCTGACAGGCGTGTTGATCACGGAACGCGGCGGGCGCCTGTTGCATGTGGTGCCTGGCCAGGCACCCCGCGTGATCGCCGGCGTGCCGCCCGCTTATCACAACAGCCAGGGCGGGCTTTTCGATGTCGTACTTCACCCGCGCTTTGCCGAAAACCACCTGCTCTATCTGTCCTATGCTGCTGGCGATAAAGGCAATAATTTCACGCGCATCACCCGCGCCCGGCTCGATGCCGGCCGGCTGGTCGATGCGCGCGTGATCTTTCAGGTGACGCCCGGCAAGGACACGCCGGTGCATTATGGCGGGCGCATGGCCTTCCTGCCCGATGGCAGCCTGGTGATGACCACCGGTGATGGCTTTGATTATCGCGAGCAGGCGCAGCGGTTGCAATCGGGGCTGGGCAAGATCGTCCGGCTGGCCGACGATGGCCGCCCCATGCCCAATAACCCGTTTGTTGGCCGCAAGGGCGCGCAGGCCAGCATCTGGAGCTATGGCCATCGCAACCCGCAGGGTCTGGCGGTCGATTCGGTCAGCGGCCGGCTGTGGGCGCACGAACATGGTCCGCGCGGCGGTGATGAGCTGAATTTGATCCGGAAGGGCGGCAATTATGGCTGGCCGGTTGCCACCTTCGGCCTGGATTACAGCGGCGCTACGATCAGCCCGTTCAAACGCTACAAAGGCATGATCGATGGGCGCGTGGTGTGGGTGCCGTCGATCGCGCCATCCGGCCTCGCCGTGTACCGCGGTGCGCTGTGGCCGGATTGGCAGGGCGACCTGCTCGTCGGCGCGCTGGTCAACCAGGAAGTTCGGCGCATCGATCTGGATGCGGACGGCCGCGTGTTGGGCCAGGCGCGCATCTTCCCGTCAATCAAGGCGCGCATCCGCGATGTGCGCGTGGCGCCGGATGGCGCGGTGTGGGTCGCCACGGATGAGGATCAGGGTCGGGTGCTGCGCGTTACGCCTTAGCGTGATCCCACCCCCAGCCCCTCCCGCAAGCGGGAGGGGAGCGATTTGTTGCTGGACCTGAATTTTCCCCTGCCGCTTGCCGGAAGGGCCCAGGGTGGGCGTGGATCAGTGCGCCGTCCAGCCGCCATCGATGACCAGTTCGGCCCCGGTCATGTAGCGGCTGGCGTCGCTGGCCAGGAACACCACGCCGGCGGCGATATCCTGCGGCTGGCCGGCATGGCCCACCGGCGCGCCGGCGCCGATCTGATCGACGTTCAGCGCATTTGCACCCGGCGACACGGACTCCGCCAGCGCACCGGAGGTGTCGAGCTTTTGCCAGATCGGCGTGTCGATGATGCCGGGGTGCACGCTGTTGCAGCGGATACCGTCGCGCATTGCCGCACATTCCATCGCCACCGCCTTTGAAAGCAGCCGCACCGCGCCCTTGCTGGCGCAATAGGCCGACATGCCGGCGGAACCGCCCAGCCCGGCAACGGACGAGATGTTGATGATCGAGCCGCCGACATGCCCATCCGGCCGCGCGCTGCGCATCGCCGGCAGCGCATGTTTGATGCCGAGGAAACAGCTGGTGACATTGATGTCCATCTGCCGGTTCCACTGCGCCAGCGTCACGTCGGTGATCAGGCCGGATGTGCCGATGCCGGCATTGTTCACCAATATGTCGAGCCGGCCGTAAAGCGCCATCACCCGTGCCACCAGCTCGGCCCAGCGGTCTTCCTCCACCACATCCTGGCCGCGGAAGGTGGCCTGGCCACCGGCGGCCTCGATCATCGCCACCGTCTCGTGGCCGCCCGGCGCATCGATATCGGTCGCGAAAACGATCGCGCCTTCGGCGACCAGGGCGATGGCACTGGCCCGCCCGATGCCGCTGGCAGCCCCGGTCACAAAGGCCACCCGGCCGGTCAATGCGCTCATCCTGTCTCTCCCAAGGCTGTTTGCCACAGGGTGAGCGCTTTGGCGGGGCGGCGCCAGCCCTCGCTTTTGGGGATGATCAGATCAGCGCGGACACGCCGCCCCAGATCCCGGCCACCAGCATGATCAGGGTCGGGAAGAAGGTGAGGCCAAAACCCGGCCCGCGTTTTGTCGGGTCGGCATAATAGGCGCGGGCATAGATCACCCGGCCCAGGCACCAGGTTGCGGTCAGGCCGGCGGCGATCATATCCCCCAGCACTGGTGCGCCAACGATCACCGCCGGCACCAGCAGCGCCAATTGTTCCAGCGTGTTGATATGGACACGATTGCGCTTGTCGAATTCCGGATGGCCGCCGGGCTGCGGGGCCGGAACACCATATTTGGCGCGCGCGGCGCCCACCACAAACCCCAGACCCATATAGACGAGCAGCGCCGCAATCAGCGCCAATGTGGTGAATGGAAAAGCCGTCAGCATCTGTCTGTCCCCCGTGTTGATTGTCAGTTGTTCAGCGCGGCACGCGCCGCGGCTGCGCCGCCCACCACCGGAATGCTGATGTGGCTCGGCCGTTGGCCATCGCGCCATATGCCCTGCGTGGCTTGCCTGTAATCGCCGGGCTGGGCGTTGAAGATGTTGGGCACGAATGTCTGCGGGTTGCGATCATAAAGCGGGAACCAGCTTGATTGCACCTGTACCATCAGGCGGTGGCCGGCGGGGATGACATGGTTCACGCCGGGCAGCAGGAAGCGGTAACGCTCTGCCTTGCCCGGCGTCAGCGCGGCCGGCGTGTCGAAGCCGGACACATAGCGGCCGCGGAAAATCTCCATGCCGATGCCGAGTTGGCGCCCGGCCAGATCGGGTTGGGCGCTGTTTTCCTCCGGGAACACGTCGATCAGCTTGACCACCCAGTCGCTGTCGGTGCCGCTGGTGCTGGCGAACAGATTGGCTTCAGGCTGGCCATGGATCTGCAAGGCCGCCTTCAACGGTGCCGAGACATAGGTGACGACATCGGGCCGCACGGCAGCGTGGCGCTGGTCGCTGACCAGCCAGGTCGTCCAGGTGGCACGGTCGCCCACATTCACCGGCACCGGCACGAACGGCACCGGATGGGCCGGATCGGAGACATAGTCGTCATGCGCCTGTGCCAAGGTCGGCGCGTCGAGTGACAGGCTGAACCGGTCCCCCAGATAAAGGTTCACCGCTTCGCCGGCCGGGAAGCGGTCGTGCCGTTCCCAGCGGTCGGCGCCGACGGCATAGGTCAGCACTGGCGGTGTGTCATTGGCCGGCGCGCCAGTCTTCAGATGCGAATCCAGAAACGGCTTCATCACGTCGCGGCGGAACTGCAACCCGGTGTCGCCGGCGAACTTCAGCACGCCCAGCGCCGAGCCATCATAATTGACGCCGCTGTGCCGCCACGGCCCGATGACAATCGACAACAATTTGTTGGCGGTGTCCTTGGGCTCCAGCGCGCGATAGACGGCCGGCGCGCCATAGCTGTCTTCCTGGTCCCATTGCCCGACCACCAGCATGGTCGGCACCGTCAGCGGGCGGGCGCCCAGGATGCGGTCCAGCGCTTGGCCCTGCCACCAGGCATCATAGGATGGATGCTCCATGATCTTGCGCACGGCAGGCAGGGCATCGAGGCCGTATTTCTTCGCATAGGCGCCGGCCGATCCGGCGTTGAGGAACTCGGCATAATAATCGCGCCGGCCCATGGCGACAGGATCGCCGCCGCCCTTGGCCACGGTCTGCTCGGTGAAATAATCCAGCATGGTCTGGCGGAAGGCGCCGTTGTGGAACCAATCATCGCCCATCCAGCCATCGACCATGGGGGACATCGGCACGCTGGCCTTCAGCGCCGGATGCGGATCGACCAGCGCCATCAGCGCGGTAAAGCCGGGGTAGGACGATCCGGTGACGGCCACACGGCCGTTGGTTTCCGGCACATTCTTCACCAGCCAGTCGATCGTGTCCCAGGCGTCGGTGCTGTGATCGGTGGCAGTGCGATTGAGGGCCCCGCGCAACGGCCGGTTCAGCACATAATCGCCTTGCGATTTGTGGATGCCGCGCACGTCCTGATAGACGCGGATATAACCATCCTGCACCAACTCGCTGTCGCTGATCGGCAGGATTTCATTGATCTGCTGGCTGGGGTTGCGCGCCGTGGTGCGGCCGGCGTTATAGGGGGTGCGGGTCAGCAGGATCGGACCATTTTTCGTGCCCTTCTTCATCACCACCACAGTGAACAATTTCACCCCGTCGCGCATCGGGATCATCACTTCGCGCCGGATATAATCGGCGGCCGGCGTCGTGGCGACAAAGCCCGGAGTCATGTCATCTTGCATCGTCGGTGTGCTGGCCGGCATCTGAGCCACCGCGCTGCTCGCCATCAACAGCAACACGCTCGCAATCTTGCCCTTCATCACATCGTCCCCGCAAACGCCTGTGCCTGTCATGGCCTGCCCGTCCGCCGCCTGCAAGCCGATTGGCGTTGGCGAAGAAGTGGCGTAACAACCGGTTGACAGCTTATCGGGAAGGATGGGCCATGCGCCTGACACGCCACAGGATCGCCATCGCCGCTGCGCTTGGCCTGGTCGCCACATCGGCCACGGCCGCCGACAAGCCGCCCGCCCCGCCGCCGGCCGTGGTGCAGAAACTGCTGGAATGCCGTGCCATCACCGACACGGCGCAGCGCCTGGCCTGTCTCGATGCCGGTGTGAAGGCGCTGGCCGATGCCGTGGAAAAGCGCGATGTGGTGGTCGCCGATCGCGCCGCGGTGACCAAGGCGCGGCGCAGCCTGTTCGGCATCGCCCTGCCCAGCTTCAACCTGTTCGGCAGCGGCAAGGACGATGCGGACAGCAAGGATAGCAAGGACCAGACCGACGAGCTCGGCGCGCTGAAGGAGATCGAGGCGACGCTGAAGGGTGCCCGGCCCGGCGCAGGACGCAACTGGCGCTTCGTGCTGGATGATGACAGCGTGTGGGTGCAGACCGATGGCCGTCAGATCCCGCGCGATCCGCGCGCCGGCATGAAGATCCGCATCCGCCGCGCTGCGGTCGGCACCTTCCTGGCCAATATCGATGGCCAGATCGCCGTGCGGGTGCGCCGCCTGAACGAGTGATTCAGGGTTTGGCCCGCAGCCAGCCGGTGATCGAATAGCGGCGGTTGGGCACGGACCCCGTCACCATCGACACGCTGTGCATCTGCGGCACGGCAAAGAGATCCAGGCTGTTGAACGCCGGCGCCACGCCGCGCACGCGAGCATCCCCCTCGTGGAACAACAGCAGCCCGCCCCATTCCACCCGCCACACCGGATTGAGGCTGAACACATAGGCGGCGCGGCGGTGCTTGCCGGGCACTGCATCATCATGCCCGGTGAGGAAATCGCCGGGGGCATAGGCGGTGGCCTGGCCATCGGCGAAGCTGATATCAGCCGCGCCGGTGATCGCCCGCAACAGATCGCGCACGGCACCGCCCGACAGGAATGCCGGCCAGGCCGTGATGCCGCTGTCGGCGGTGGGCGGCGGCGCATAACCGTCCGGCAGGCGCAGCGCTTCATAGCGATATTGGAACCCCGCCCGCGCGCCGGCCAGCACCGCCTGCTCCAGCCCGTCGCGCTGCGCCGCGTTCATGGCGGCGCGGGCGGCGCGCGACAGTTCGAACACCTTGTCGCCGCTGTTTACCACCTGCACCCAATCCTCGCGCCGCTTCATTTCCGCCAGGGCTGAGATCGCCGCCGCTTCGGCCAGGAACGGCTGCACCCGCACATGGCCGTCGCGGGCAAAGGCGGCGGCCGCCGCGGCCACATCGATGCCGTCGTGCAGTTCGAGGCGCATCAGGCGCGGAACCAGCCGGTGATGGCATAGCGGCCGACCGGCGCGAAAGGCGGCACATGGCTGACATTGTGGCGAAGCGGCACCAGGAACAGGTTCATCGTGTTGAAGCGCGGCATGAAGCCGGCGGTGATATTGCCCTTTTCGTCCATGATGTTGAGATAGCCGCCCCAGTCCGGCTTCCAGTCCCTGGCGAAGTTCAGCACATAGGCCAGCCGTCGCCCTTCCACTTCGACCAGATCGTCATGATCGGTCAGGAAATGCCCGCCGGCATAGAGCGTGGCCTGCGCATCGGCCTTGCTGATGTCGGCATGGCCTGCCACCTCGCGGGCAAAATCCAGCGCCGGCGCAGCGTTCATGTCTTCCAGCAGCTGGTACAGCGGGTGGCCGGGGTGCCAGTTTTCCTTGTAGGCTTCGACCAGCGGATATTGGCCATAGAGGAAGGCAAAGCGCCCGGCGGCGGCGGCGCTGGCGGCGGCATTGCCCATCGCGGCTTTTTGCTGTGGGTTGAGCGTGCGCATCTGTTCGGGCCGCACATACTGGCCGCGCGGCTGGCCATCGCCGGCCCAGGCCAGGCCGAACGGCGTCTGCTGGCGCAGCACCTGCCACAGCGCTTCAGCGCTCGGTGCTTCCAGGAAGTCCTCGATCTGCACGAAGCGCTGTTCGGCCAGCGCGGCGCGGATGGCGGCGCGGTCCAGCGCCGGATTGATCGCCAACACCGACGTCATGCGGGCTTGGCGGGCATGGGGGGCAGCAGCGCTTCGGGATCGACCCGCACGCCGTTCCAGGTCATGCCCCAGTGCAGATGCGGACCCGTTGAGCGCCCGGTGGTGCCGATGGCGCCGATGATCTGGCCCTGCGCCACGATATCGCCGGCCTTCACGTCGATGCGCGACATGTGCAGCATGGCCGAATGCAGGCCGCGGCCATGATCGAGGATAACGATATTGCCTTCCAGGCTGAACGGCCCGGCCGCCAGCCGCACGATGCCGGGAATCGGCGCCCGGATCGGCGTGCCGCTGGGCGCGGCAATGTCCATGCCGCTGTGATAGCTGGCCGGGATTTCCCCATACACACGCTGCGCACCGAAATGCGTGGAGATGCGCCCGGTGGCCGGCCACTGGAAGGCGGCGCGCCAGAACGGCAGCGGGCTGATCTCGACCCGCGCCCCGCGCACTTGCGCCACTTCGGCTTCGCGCATGGCTTCCCATTCCAGATTGCGCGGGGCGTTGGGGTCCGCCGGGGGCATCAGCCGGGCGGGCAACCGGTCAATCTCCCATGCATGCGCCGTTACCACGATCTGGCGGCGCGCGCTGCGGCCATCGGGTGTCACCCATTCCAGTTGCTGGCTGCCGGCAAAATCGCGATCGACACCCAGCATATACTGGCCGTCACCCTCGATATGCAGCGGCTGGCCATTTACCCGCAGCGCGTGGCTGCCGGCGGGCAGGCGGGCGATCAGCAATTGGCCTTGCACGGCGGTCAACGGTTCGCCAACCACCAGCGGCAGCGGCGAGGCCGCCCCGGTGATGGCTGCCGCCCCCAGCAGCAGCGGCACGGCGAAGATGCGCATCAAGGCTGGAACAGCCCCATGGCCCGTTGCTCGGCATAGCGGTTGCTGGCGATTTCGGCGTTGAAATAGGCTTCCTGCAGCTCGTGGCTCCAATAGCGCAGCGCGGCGAGCGGGATGCGCTGGTTGGTGACGGCGCAAAACACGTGATCGCCGGATTCCAGGATGCGATAGCTGCCGCTTTCGTAATGGAGCCGTGCGGCGCGGCCGAAACGATCAAGCATCAGAACAAACTCCCCTGCGCCGGTGGCGAATTCAAGAATACCGGTGTTTCGCCATCGGCAAAGCGGATCGTCAAGTTCTGCTGTGCCGCTGCTGCCGCAGCGCTGGCCACAACATGGCCATCGGGCCCGCGGACAATGGCATAGCCGCGCGCCAGCACCTGATCTGGCCCCAGGCTGGCCAGCAGGCGCCCGGCTTCGTTCAGGCGGGCATCGGCGCGGGCCAGCCGCGTGCTGAGCAGGAACGGCCGCAGGCCGGCGCCGGTGCGCGCCAGTTTCTGCGCATCATGGGCCAGCGGACGGGCCAGCGCCGGGGCCAGCCGCGCCTCCAGCCCGGCCAGGCGCTGGCCGTCGCGCTCGACCCGCGAACTCAGCAGCGTGGGGCGCAAACGCCCACCAGCGCGTTCCAGCCGCAGCGCAAAGCCGCCGGCGCGGGCGTCCAGCGCCTTGGGCAGGCGTTCGGCCAGATCATCGACCCGCTGCGCTGCCAGCCCGATCAGATTGCGCGGCTGCGGCAGCCGGCGTGCCAGCGCCTGGGTGCGCTCCTGCCGCAACGCCAGGCCGCGCAGCAACGCCGCATCCAGGCGGCCCGACAACATGGTCAGGCTGGCCGCCAGTTCGGCGCGCACCGGCACGGCGCGTTCGGCGGCGGCGGTGGGGGTGGGGGCGCGCCAGTCGGACGCATAATCGATCAGGGTGGTGTCGGTCTCGTGGCCGACGGCGCTGATCAGGGGGATACGGCTGGCAGCGGCGGCGCGCACGACACTTTCTTCGTTGAAGGCCGCCAGATCCTCGATAGAGCCGCCGCCGCGCGCCACGATGATCAGATCGGGCCGCGGCACCGGCCCGCCAGGGGGAATCGCGTTGAACCCGGCAATGGCTGCGGCCACTTGCGCCGCCGACACGTCGCCCTGCACCGCCACCGGCCACACCAGCACATGCGCCGGGAAACGATCCGAAATCCGGTGCAATATATCGCGAATCACCGCACCGGTCGGGCTGGTGACCACGCCGATCACCCGCGGCAGTGAAGGCAGCAACTGTTTGCGCGCCGGATCGAACAGGCCTTCGGCTTGCAGCTTCAGCCGCCGCGCCTCGATCTGGGCGAGCAGCGCGCCCACCCCGGCGGGCTCCATGCGCTCGACGATCAACTGATATTTCGAACGGCCGGGATAGGTGGTCAGCTTGCCGGTGATCACCACTTCCAGGCCGTCTTCGGGGCGGAAGCTCAGGCCCGCCGCCGTGCCCTTCCACATGGCGAGATCGATCAGCGCGCGCTCATCTTTCAGGCTGCCATACCAGTGCCCGCTGGATTGGCGGCGGAACTGCGAAAGCTCGCCGCGCACCCGCACCTGGCCGAACGCGGTCTCAACCGTGCGCTTCAGCGCCCCGGCGATTTCGGACACGCTGTATTCGGGCAGGTTGCTGGCGGGTTGATCATTCACTCCGCTTCCATAAACCGCCCTGCCAACCCGGCAAAGCGCCTTGCCGCGACATTTTGGCATGATATGGCAGGGGCATGAGCGTAGCCCCCGAATCTGTTGATATTCTTGTGCTGGGCGGCGGCGGGCGCGAGCATGCGCTGTGCTGGCGCCTGCGCCAGTCGCCGCGTTGTGGCCGGCTCGTCTGCGCGCCCGGCAATGCCGGCATCGCTGATGTGGCGGAATGCGTCGCGCTGGCGATCACCGATCCGGCGGCGGTCGCGGCCTTCGTGGCTGCGCACGGCATCGGCCTGGTGGTGATCGGGCCGGAAGCGCCGCTGGTTGCCGGCGTTGCCGATGCGCTGCGCCGGGCCGGCGTGCCGGTGGTCGGGCCCTCGGCAGCGGCCGCCGAACTGGAAGCCTCCAAGGGGTTCACCAAGGATCTCTGCGCCGAACACCAGATTCCCACCGCGCGCTTCCGCCGCTTCGCCGGCGCCGCCGATGCCCATCATTATGTCGCGGTCCACCCGCTGCCGGTGGTGGTGAAGGCCGATGGCCTGGCCGGCGGCAAGGGTGTGACAGTGGCGGAGAGCAACGAGGAAGGCCTGGCGGCGCTCGCCGAAATCGATGGCCCGGTTGTGGTCGAACAATGTCTGGAAGGCCCGGAAGCCAGCCTGTTCATCCTGACCGATGGCGACCATGTGTGCGTGCTGCCCACGGCGCAGGATCACAAGCGCCTGCAGGATGGCGACACCGGCCCCAACACCGGCGGCATGGGCGCGGTATCGCCGTCCCCGCTGCTGACCCCGGCCTTGCTCAGCCAAGCGATGGACCGGATCGTCCTGCCGACGCTCAAGGCGATGCGGGATCGCGGCACGCCGTTTCAGGGCTTTCTCTATGCCGGCCTGATGCTGACGGCCGAAGGCCCGATGCTGATCGAATATAACGTGCGGCTGGGTGATCCCGAGGCGCAGGTTTTGATGATGCGGCTGGATTCCGATCTCGTCGATCTGCTGTGGGCGGCGGCCACCGGCACGCTGGCCAGCGTGCAACCGCATTTTGGCGCCGACGCTGCCATCACCATCGTCATGGCGGCCAAGGGCTATCCGTGGCAGCCGCAGGCCGGCACGGTGATCGACGGCATTGAAGCGGCCGAAGCCCTGGGCGTGACGGTGTTTCACGCCGGCACTCGCCGCAATGACGCCGGCCAGCTGCTGGCTGCGGGCGGGCGCGTGCTGAATGTGACCGCGCTGGGCCATGACATTTCCGAGGCGCGGGCGCTGGCCTATGCCGCTATTCGCAAGATAAGGTGGCATGGCGGCCAATATCGTCGGGACATCGGCAAGGCCGGTTGAACCCGCCGCCAGCGGTTCGGGGAGACGGCGTATGAGCGATCGGCAAGAACAGTTTTCCGGCACCAGTGCGGTGCGCGCCGGCCAGGAGATCGACGCCGGCCGCCTGACCGATTGGATGCAGGCCCATGTCGAAGGCTTTGCCGGGCCGCTGACCATCGAACAGTTCAAGGGCGGCCAATCCAACCCCACCTACAAATTGATCACGCCGGGGCAAAATTATGTGCTGCGCCGCAAGCCGCCGGGCCAGTTGCTGCCGTCGGCCCACGCGGTGGACCGCGAATACAAGGTGATCACCGCACTGTACGCGCAGGGCTTTCCGGTCGCCCGCACCTTTGGCCTGTGCCAGGACAATGAGGTGATCGGCACCTGGTTCTACATCATGGATTGTGTCGATGGCCGGGTGATCTGGGACACGACCTTCCCGTCGGTGCCGAAGGACGAGCGTCGCGCCTATTTCGACGCCATGAACCAGACGATGGCTGCCCTGCATATGATCGATCCCGTGGCGGCCGGCCTGGGTGACTTCGGCAAGCCCGGCAATTATTTCGCGCGGCAGATTGCCCGCTGGTCGAAGCAATATCTCGAAGATGTCGATGCCGGCCGCTATGATCCCATGGACCGGCTGGTCGAATGGCTGCCCGCCAACATTCCGGCCGGCGACGAGGTGAGCATCGTCCACGGCGATTATCGCTGTGACAACATGATCTTCCATCCCACCGAACCCAAAGTGCTGGCGGTGCTGGATTGGGAATTGTCGACGCTCGGCCACCCGCTCGCCGATTTTTCCTATCATCTGATGATGTACCGCATGCCGCCCAGCACCACCACCGGGCTGGTCGGCAATGATCTGGCCGCGATGGGCCTGCCGACCGAGGCCGAATATGTCGATGCCTATTGCCGGCGTACCGGCCGGGACGGCATTCCCGACATCGATTTTTACGTTGCCTACAACATGTTCCGGCTGGCCGGCATCATCCACGGCATCAAGGGCCGGGTGATCCGCGGCACCGCCACGTCGGCGCATGCGAAGAAATCCGCCGAAGGCTTCGAGGCGCTGGCCGATCTGGCCTGGGCGCAGGCGCAGAAGATTGGGGCAAACTGATTTTCAAAGAGCACCGGCGGGCCCGTATCCGGCTTCCGGTTTTGACAGGTTTGACGAATCCGGCGTGGATAGGCGTTGAAAATACAGTGTATTCGAAAATCTGGTATATTCGCCGCCGGGTGGATCATCGAACGACAGGATGATGACAGGCCTTGCCCGTGTAGGACAGGCCCTTTGCAGGTGGGGGCTTGCGGGGGAACGCCGTGCAGGCCACCGTGGCAGCCATGAACCGTTGGCCACTTTTCCTCCTCACCCTCCTTGCTGGCCTCGCCTGGGCGGCGCTGCGCATCCAGGTGCCGGCGCCGATCGATGCCGACGCGCCGGCCAGCCAGTTCAGCGCCGGGCGCGCCATGGCCGATGTGCGTGTGCTGGCGCGCGAACCGCATCCCACCGGCACGCCAGCCAGCGCCGCGGTGATCGCCCATCTCGAACGGCGGTTGGTCGAACTGGGCTTCCAGGTGCGCCGCGTGATCACCCCACTGCCCGAAAAGCCGGCCAAACGCCTGGCGAAATGGGGTGGGGACCCGTCGCAGCCGGCCATCAGCCTGATCGCGCTGCGCCCGGGCACCGACCCGGCCAGCCCGGCCGTCGCGCTGCTCGCCCATCATGATTCGGTGTGGGCCTCGCCAGGTGCGGCCGACGATATTACCGGCGTTTCGGCCGCGCTGGAAATCGCCCGCGCCATTCCCAAGGCGCAGCAGAAACGCGATCTGGTGCTGATCTTCACCGATGCCGAGGAACTTGGCCTGGTCGGCGCGCGGGCGATCTTTGCACCGGGCAGCGCCGGCGATCCCATCGCGGGGCGCATCGGCGTGCTGATCAACCTCGAATCGCGTGGTGGTGGTGGCCGTGCGATGATGTTCCAGACGGGGCCGAGCAACGGCGATCTGATGCGGCTGTTCGCGCACCATTCGCCGGGCGCGTCGGCCAGCAGCCTTGCCGTCACCATCTATGAAAGCCTGCCCAACAATACCGATTTCACGCCGGTGAAGCTGCGCGGCATCATGGGGTTGAACTTCGCCTTCCTTGGCGAAGCCTGGGGCTATCACAGCCCGCTGATGACGCCGGACCGGCTGGAACAGGGCGCAATGCAGCATCTGGGCGATAGCGTGCTCGGCGTCACCCGCGCCTTGCTGGCCGCGCCCGAACTGCCCGCCGCAACCGACAACGCCGTGTTTGCCTCGGCCCCCGGCCTTGGCATCGTCGTCTATTCGGCCGCCATGGGCTGGGGCCTGCTGGCCGTCACGGCCGGGCTGCTGGGGCTGGCGGCAGGCTGGCGCAAGCCGCAATGGCGCGTCGGGGATGCGGCGCTGGCGCTGGGCCAGGCGCTGCTGGTGCTGCTCATCGCCGGGCTGCTGATGTTCGGGCTCAATCTGCTGTCGGGCAGCGTCGGCGCTGAATATTATGACCGGTTGGCGGCGCTGCCCCGGTTGGAGGCGGTCGCCCTGCTGGCAGCGCTGGCGGCCTTGCTGTTCGCGGCCTCGGCTGGCGTCGGCACGCTGTGGGATCGCTGGCTGGGCTGGACCATGCTGTGCTTTGCCGCGGCACTGGCGGTGCAGATAATGTTGCCTGGTGCCGGGCCGGTGTTTGCCTGGCCGGCGCTGCTGGCCGCGCTGGCCCTGGCCATCGGTGCGCGCCTGGGCAACGGCGCGCCGCCAACCATGGCGCAACTGGCCCCCGCAGCGGTGCTGGCCGTGCCCGGCCTCGCCATGGCCGGTGAATTGTTCCACTTCACCTTTCTCGGCATCGGTGCGCCCATGCCCTATGGCACGGTGGTGCTGCTGCTGCCGGTGCTGGCGCTGATCGCGCCGCTGGTGCCCACCGGCCCGCGCCGCCCGGCGCTGATCGGCGCGGCCGTCGCGGTCAGCCTGGCGGCCGGCATCGCGCTGTGGGTAAAGCTCGATGCGGTGGCGCCGTCGGTGCCGCCCTATGCCGGCACCGAAAAGCAGCAGGGTTGAACGGGCCCGCCCGCCTCGCCGTCTATGGCAGCCTCGCGCCCGGCCAGGCCAACCATCATCAGCTGGCCGGGCTGATGGGCAGCTGGTCGTCAGGCGCTGTGCGCGGGCGTCTGCTCCCCGCTGGCTGGGGCGCGGCGTTGGGCTATCCGGGTTTGAGGCTCGAACCGGAAGGCGATGAGATCGCCGTCCAGATCTTTACGTCCGACGATTTGCCCCGGCACTGGGACCGTCTCGATGCTTTCGAAGGCGATGGCTATTGCCGCACCATCGTCATGGTCACCACGGCGCAAGGCGAAATCCCGGCCTGCCTTTATGCCCTCGCCGCCCAGGGTGGCTAAGCCACCATTCCCTCGGTCACCCGGCTGGCCAGCAACTTGTCGATCTTGCGGCCGTCCATGTCGATGATCTCGAACTGCCAACCGTTTAAGCGGAATTTCTCGCCGGTTTCGGGCAGGTGGCGCAACTGTTCGAGCGCCATGCCCGCCGCGGTTTCATAATCGCGCTCGTCAGGCAGCGACAGGCCCAGCGTGTCGGCCAGCTCATCGGCGGGCAGTGCGCCCGATATCAGCCAGCTGCCATCGTCGCGCTCCACCGCCGGCGGATCGTTGATGTCGTCGATGTCGCTGCGGAACGCGCCGGCAATCGCCGCCAGCAGATCAGATGGCGTGACGATGCCTTCGAAATGGCCATATTCATCGTGAACCAGCGCCATCGGAATCTCCGCATCGCGCAGCGCCACCAGTGCATCGACCGCATCCAGCACATCGGGCAGCACCGGCGCCGGCCGCGCAAGCGCCACCAGATCGAGCGGTCGGCCTTCGATCAGCGCCTGTACCACATCGCGCGCCTGCAGCACGCCGATGATGTCATCGACGCCGCCATGCGCCACCAGCAGCCGGCTGTGCGGGGTGGCGGCCAGTTGCGCGCGCACGGTGGCATCATCGGCATCGGCATCGATCCAGTCGATCTCGCCGCGGGGGGTCATCACGCCGCGCACCCGCCGATCGGCCAGCCGCATGATGCCGGCGATCATCTGGCTTTCCTCGGCCTCGATCACGCCCGCCGATGTGGCGTCGGCCACCACCGATCGCAGCTCTTCCTCGGTCACCGTCTGGGTGTTGTCGCGGTTCTGGCGCAGCAGGCGGAAGATCAATTGGCTCGATTGATCGAGCACCCACACGAACGGCGTCGTGGCCCGCGCAAATTGCGCCATGAACGGCGCCACCATCGCGGCTATGGTTTCGGGCGATCGCAGCGCGAACTGCTTGGGCACCAGTTCCCCGGCGATCAGCGAGAGATAGGTGGCGATCACGATCACCACGCCAAAGCCCAGCTCTTCGGCCGTGTCCGCCGGCAGCCCGAACAGCCAGGTCAGTCGTTCGCCCACCGGCTGCGCCAGCGTCGCCCCGGAATAGGCGCCGTTGATGATGCCCACCAGCGTGATGCCGATCTGCACGCCGGACAGGAAGCGGCCGCTATCCTCGGCCAGCGCGATGGCCGTGCCGGCACCGGCCACGCCCTGCGCCTGCATGGCCCGCAGCCGCGGCCGCCGCGCCGACACGATGGCCAGCTCCGACATGGCAAAGAAACCATTGAGCAGGATCAGGCCGGCAATGATGGCGGCGTCCAGCCAGGGGAAGGGGCCCATGGGCTCCGTGTTCGCAACGCGGGGCCAGGCTGCCCGCTCACAGTCCACCTTAAGGGATGGAACGCCCGCCTGCAAAGCCCGTTCAGCTTGTAGCCACACCAACGATGGCAAGCGCTTTGGGGACAACAGGAGAAATTCGATGAAACACACGATGATGATCGCAATGCTGAGCAGCGCGTTGGTGCTGGGTGGCTGTGTCACTGATCCGGAAACCGGGCAGCAGCGGGTGTCGCGCGGCGGCGGTGGTGCCTTGGCGGGTGCCGGCGCCGGGGCCCTGCTCGGCGCGATCCTGGGCGGGCGCAACAATCGGGCCGAAGTGCTGATCGGCGCCGGCCTTGGCGCCATCGCCGGCGGTGCCGTCGGCAGTTACATGGACAAGCAGGAACGCGAGCTGCGCCAGCGCACCGCCGGCACCGGCATCGAAGTGGCGCGCAATGGCGAGGAAATCGCCATCAAACTGCCATCGGGCATCAGCTTTGACACCAATCAGGCGATTTTGCGCCCCGATATGCGCCCGGCGCTCGATCAGGTGGCGCAAACGCTGGCCAGCTATCAATCGACCTTCATCGATGTGACCGGCCACACCGATTCGACCGGCAGCGATGCGATCAATCAACCGCTGTCGGAACGCCGCGCCAATGCCGTGGCGGATTATCTGCAATATCAGGGCGTGCAGCGCGCCCGCATGGTCACCCGCGGTTACGGCGCGCAATTTCCGCTGGCCAGCAACGATACCGAAGCCGGCCGCGCACAGAACCGCCGGGTCGAAATCCGCCTGTCGCCGGTCACGCAGCAGGATATGCAAGGCCAGCAACCGCCGCGTTAAGCATAGGCCAGAACGGCGCCCGGCACCGCGGCCAGCGCCGCATCACGCGTCAACAGCGGCACGCCCTGCGCCGCCGCTGTTGCCGCGATGATCGCGTCGGGGGTCTTTAGCCGATATTGTTGGCGCAGCCGGGCGGCGGCGTCGGCGATGGCGGCATCGGCAACGATCTCGACAAAGCGCGAGAGCATGAGTTGCGTATGCTGCCATTCATATTCGCTGCGTGCGCCCGTCAACACCTCTGTGCGCGACACGATACTGATGAAGCGCCGGTCGAGCGGGATTGCTTCGACTGCGCGGCGCGCATCGGCTCGACCCGCGATCAGGTCAATCAGGATCACACTGTCAAAGCAGCCGCCGGTCACGCAGCCGATGCCGGCCGGTCTGCTGCCAAGTCGGACTGCTCATCCCACGGGCGATCCCATTCGGCGCGCAGTGCACGCTGATAGGCCAGGCCATCCATGTCCCGGTCTTTCCACATCCCGAACACAGCATCGAACGCCGCCTTGTCTGCCGCACGCTCGGCTGCAGATTCCCGTTCCAGCAGACCTGCCACCGCTTGCCGCACCGCCTCGGCTCGCGACCAGCCCTTTGCGGCGGCAAAGGTGTCCAGACGGCGCATCTCCGCTTCTGGAATATCGATCAGTGTTCTCATGTGATGATGATATCATCACCCAACCGCGATATCAATCAGCCGCGCAGCGTCGCCCCCAGCTTGGCCGCTGCCGCCACCACCTTGGCCGACACGGCTTCGATATCAGCGTCGGTCAAAGTGGCGGTGGTTGGTTGCAGCGTCACTTCCACGGCCAGGCTCAGCTTGCCGGCGTCCACGCCCGGCCCGGCGTAACGGTCGAACAATTTGACGTTGCTGATCAGAGCCTTGTCTGCCGCTGCCACGGCGCGCAGCAGGCTGTCGGCCGGCAGGCCTTCATCAACCACAAAGGCGAAATCGCGGCTCAGCGCCAGCAAGGGGCTGGGTGCCCAGGCCTCGCGCTTGCGGCTGCGCGGCGGCAGCGCGTCGAGATACAGCTCCACCGCCGCCACCGGGCCCTTCACATCGAAGCCGGCGCTGACGCGCGGGTGGATGATGCCGAAATCGGCCAGCACGGCCTTGCCCAGCAGCAAGCGCCCGGCGCGGCCCGGATGCCACCAGGCATCGCCCGGCGCAGCGATGTTCAGGCGCTGCACCGGTGCACCCAGCGCGGCGAGCGCGGCGAGGGCTTCGGCCTTGGCATCAAAGGCATCGGGGCGCACAGCCGGCCCGCCGCGCCAGTCGCGCCCGCGCGCTTCGCCGGCCAGCAGGATGGCGGCCGTGGGATGCTCGCTTGTCGCTCGATAACGCTGGCCCAGCTCGAACAGCCGCACGCTGGCGGCGCCGCGATCCATGTTGCGCGCAGCCGCCGACAGCAAGCCGGGCAGCAGGCTGGGGCGCATCGCCGCCATGTCGGCAGAAATCGGATTGGCCAGGCTGAAGGCGGCGCCGCCAAAGGCGTCGGCTGCGGCCGGCGGCAGGAAGCTCCAGGTGATGGCTTCGTCCAGGCCCCGGCTGGCCAGCACACGCCGCAGCCGGCGCTGGCTGCGCTGCAACGGCGTGGCGGTGGGCAGGGCGACGCCGTCCTTTCGGGGAAGCGGCGTGGCCGGCACCTGATCGAGGCCGTGGATGCGCACAACCTCCTCGACCAGATCAGCTTCGCCATCGACATCGCGCCGCCATGACGGCACCGCCACCTGCCACACGTCCCCGCGCGTCACGCCGAAACCGAGGCGGTCAAGGATGGCGGCCTGTTGGTCTTCGGCCACATCCAGCCCGGCCAGCCCGGCAACGCGCGCCGGGCGATAGGCGATGGCGCGGCTGTGATCGGGAATCGTGCCGGCGACGACGATTTCGGATGCCTCGCCGCCGCACAGATCAAGCACAAGTTGCGTGGCCAATTCCAGGCCCGGCACCACGAACAGCGGATCGACGCCGCGTTCGAAACGGGCGCGGGCATCGCTGTTGATGCCGAGCTTGCGGCCCGTCGTGCCGATGCGTTCGGGGGTGAACCAGGCCGATTCGATCAGCACGTCCCTGGTGTCGGCCGAACAGCCGCTGTGCTCGCCGCCCATGATGCCGCCGATGTCGTGCACTTCGGCGTCATCGGCGATCACCGTCATGCGCTCGTCGAGCGCATAGGTCTTGCCGTTGAGCGCCAGGACCGATTCGCCGGCCCGTGCCCGCCGCGCGGTCAGCCCGCCCTGCAATTTGGCCACATCATAGACATGCAGCGGCCGGCCCGAATCGATGGAGAGGAAATTGGTGATATCGACCAGCGCCGAGATCGGCCGCAGCCCAACGGCGCGCAGCCGGCGTTGCAGCCAATCCGGGCTGGCGCCATTCGCAACGCCGCGCACCACGCGCGCGGCAAAGGCCGGGCAGCCCTCATGATCTTCGATCACGATCGGGCGCGGCATCGGGAAGCTGCCGGCCACCGGCGCGATGGCGCGGGTCTTCAACGTGCCGATGCCGGCAGCGGCGAGATCGCGGGCAATGCCGAGCACGCCCAGGCACTCCTGCCGGTTGGGCGTGATGGCGATATCGAACACCGGATCATTCAGCCCGGCCCAATCGACATAGCGCACACCCAGCGGTGCCTCGTCGGGCAGGGCGATGATGCCGTCATGCTCGTCCGAAAGCTCCAATTCGCGCATCGAACACATCATGCCGCGCGATTCGACCCCGCGGATGGCCGCGACTTTGAGGGTGATGCCGCTGCCGGGCACATAGGTGCCGGGCGGGGCGAAGACGCCCTTCATGCCGGCGCGGGCATTGGGCGCGCCGCACACCACCTGCATCGGATCACCGTTGCCGGTATCGACCATCAGCACCTGCAACTTGTCGGCTTGGCTGTGGCGTTCCGCGCTGATCACATGGGCGATGGTGAAGGCGGCCAGCGCCTCGGCCGGGTTCTCGATGCCTTCCACCTCCAGGCCGCAACGCGTCAACGCGTCGGCGATCTCGCTGACGCTGGCGCTGGTGTCGAGATGGTCCTTCAGCCAGGAAAGGGTGAACTTCATGAGGAAGCTCCGGCAGAAATGGAGGGCAGATCAAAGGCCGAGAAACCATGATGTTTCAGCCATTTGGTGTCGCCATCAAAGAAGGCGCGCAGATCGGTGAGGCCATATTTCAGCATCGCCAGCCGATCGACCCCGGTGCCGAAGGCAAAGCCCTGCCATTCATCGGGATCGAGTCCACAGGCGGCAATCACACGCGGGTGCACCATGCCGCTGCCCAGCACTTCCAGCCACTTGTCCACCTGGCCGGCGCCGGCCGGCTTGCCGGTCTTGCTGTTGTAGCCGACATCGACCTCTACCGAAGGCTCGGTGAACGGGAAATAGCTGGGGCGGAAGCGCAGCACGACGTCGTCCACTTCGAAAAACGCCTTGATGAACGTCTCCAGCGTCCAGCGCAGGTGCGCCAGCGTGATGCCCTTGTCGATCACCAGCCCTTCGATCTGGTGGAACATCGGCGTGTGCGTGGCATCCGAATCGCTGCGATAGA
The DNA here is from genome assembly GCF_987265915.1 of Sandarakinorhabdus sp. Classification (NCBI taxonomy): domain Bacteria; kingdom Pseudomonadati; phylum Pseudomonadota; class Alphaproteobacteria; order Sphingomonadales; family Sphingosinicellaceae; genus Sandarakinorhabdus; species Sandarakinorhabdus sp. The sequence goes on along the minus strand of NZ_OZ503948.1, from coordinate 3,428,228 downwards.
CGCGGCCCGGCGCGATGATGCGGATCGGCGGCTTCTGGTTCAGCATCGTGCGGATCTGCACGGGTGAGGTGTGCGTGCGCAGCACCATGTTGGGCTTGCCGTCGATATAAAATGTGTCGTGCATCGCCCGCGCCGGATGGCTTTCCGGGATGTTGAGCGCGGTGAAATTGTGCCAGTCGTCCTCGATCTCCGGCCCGTCGGCGACGGCAAAGCCCAGATCGGCAAAGATTTCCGCCAGTTCGTCCATCACCTGGGACACCGGGTGGATGCTGCCCATCGGCGGCAGCGCGATCGGCAGCGTCATGTCCTGGCGCTCGGCGGCGAGCTTGGCGTTCAGTGCTGCCTCATCGAGCGCGGCTTTCTTGGCGGCCAGTGCGGCGGTGACGGTTTCGCGCAGGCCATTGAAGGCCGGGCCATTCACGGCGCGTTCGTCCGGGCTCATGCCGCCCAGCGTCTTCAACAGCGCGGTGACGCTGCCCTGCTTGCCCATGGCCGCCACGCGCACGGCTTCCAGCGCGTCGGGGCTGTCGGCAGCATCGATGCTGGCCAAGATGTCGCTTTGCAGCGCGAGCGTGTTGATGGTCATCGAACAGCCTGAATTGATGAGAAAAAACGCAAAAGGGGCGCGCGCCGGTGCCGGCGCGCGCCCCTTCATCCACGTCGGGCGTCGCGGTTAAGCGGCGGCCTTGGCGTCGAGCGCGGCCTTCACCTGGCCGATGATGGCGGCAAAGCTTTCCGGCTGGTTCATGGCCAGATCGGCCATCACCTTGCGGTCAAGCTCCAGCCCGATGATCTTCGTGCCGGCGATGAACTGGCTGTAGGTGATGCCTTCTTCACGCACGGCGGCGTTGATGCGCTGGATCCACAAGGCGCGGAAATTGCGCTTGTTGGCCTTGCGATCGCGATAGGCATATTGGCCAGCCTTTTCCACCGCTTGCTTGGCAATGCGGATGGTGTTCTTGCGGCGGCCGAAATAGCCCTTGGCCTGTTCCAGGATCCGCTTGTGTCTGGCTTTGGTGGTCACACCACGTTTGATACGCATGGGTGCTGCTCCTTACTTGATGCCGTACGGCGCCCAGGCGTGAACCCGGGCTGTATCGGCTTCGGCCAGCACGCTGGTGCCGCGATTCTGGCGGATATATTTGGCGTTGTGGCTGATCAGGCGGTGGCGCTTGCCAGCGACACCATGCTTGATCTTGCCGGATGCGGTGATCTTGAAGCGCTTCTTCACACCGCTCTTCGTCTTGAGCTTGGGCATTTTGGTCTCCTTCGTAAGACGCATCAAAAACCGCCATGGCAGCCCTTTTGGCCAGGCGGTCCGGTTCATGCGGAACGCGCGCAATAGCGACTTGCCCCCCGAATGGCAAGTGTCTGGCAAGAGCATGACCAATCCGGCCGGCGAATCCAGCCTTGCCGACTCAGTTTGTTCGTTTTATGTTCTGTTTTCGGCAGGGAGGAACCAATGATCGGCTATGTAACACTTGGCACCAATGATCTGGCGTGGGCGGCGCGATTCTATGATGCCATCGCCGCGGAGATGGGCGTGGGCCGCATGATGGAATTCGGCACCTATATTGCGTGGGGCACGCCAGGCGGCGCGCCGGGCATTGCCGCCACCGTGCCGTTCGACGGCAATGCGGCCAGTGTCGGCAACGGCGTGATGGTGGCGCTGGAAGCCAGCGACCGGGCGCAAGTGGACCGTATCCACGCCATCGCGCTGGAACAGGGCGGCAGCTGCGATGGCCCGCCCGGCCCGCGCGGCGACAGCGGTTTTTACGCGGCCTATTTCCGCGATCCGGATGGCAACAAGTTGAATGCGTTTGTGATGGGGTGAGCCGCGTTACGCGCGGCGTGTCATGGGGTGAGGCTCAGGCGCGCCCCGGCGTGGCCGAAAGATTGGCGACGGCCACGCCGGTCAGCGCAAAGGCGCGTTCCCAGCGGCGGTCGGCGGCGACGTCCCACACACACGTCGAATCGGGCGGCGCGATGTGCCAGCCGTGCTGGCCAAGCTCGGTTTCGAGCTGGCCGGCACCCCAGCCAGCATAGCCCAGCACCATGTGCCAGCGCTGTGGCCCGCGCCCCTGGGCGATGGCCTGCAAGATATCCAGCGAGGTGGTGAAGGCCCAGGCATCGCCCACCCGGATGGTGCTGGCGGCGGCATAATCGGCTTCGTGCAGCACGAAACCGCGCCCCTGTTCGACCGGGCCGCCGGCCAGCACCGGCACATCGGGCGCCGCACCGCTGGCGATGCCCAATTGCGCCAGCACGCCATGGAATCGGATATCGGGGTGCGGCTGGTTCACCACCAGCCCCAGCGCACCCTGATCATCGTGCAGGCACATCGCAATCACCGCCCGTTCAAAGCGATCATCGCCAATGCCCGGCATCGACAGCAGCAATTGGCCAGTCAGAAAAGGCGGTGCATCCATAGGGCCAGCATAGGCCCGCGCTGGACGCCAGCCAAGGCCAAGGCTAGGAAGAGGCCACGGCATTTTACCTGGTGGAGAAACCCCATGACGATCAAGATTGGCGATGCGATTCCGGCGGCGACCCTGGCCAAGGCGACCGCCGATGGCCCGGCACCGGTGACCACCGACGCGCTGTTCGGCGGCCGCACCGTGGCGCTGTTCTCGGTGCCGGGGGCCTTCACGCCGACCTGCTCGGCCCGCCACCTGCCGGGTTTTGTCGACAATGCCGACGAAATGAAGGCCAAGGGCATTGATGAAATCGTCTGCATCTCGGTCAACGATGCCTTCGTGATGGGCGCCTGGGGCAAATCCGCCAATGTCGGCGAATCGATCACCATGGTGGCCGATGGCAACGGCGATTTCTCCAAGGCGCTGGGCCTCACCTTCGATGGCAGTGCCTTTGGCATGGGCCTGCGCGGCCAGCGTTTTTCGATGATCGTCAAGGATGGCATCGTGACCCAGCTGAATGTCGAGCCGCCCGGCGCGTTCGGCGTCTCGTCGGCCGAGCATCTGATGGGGCAGCTCGCCTGACCCTGAAGCCGTCACCATCCCGGCGTCCTTCCGGCACCGCCCCGCGCGGGGCCGTGAACCGCCGCACCCTGCTGGTGGCTGCGGTGGCCGGCGGCGGCCTGGCCGTTGGCTGGGCGCTATGGCCGCGTGCGTCCGCGGTCAATTGGGTGGCGGCGCCCGGTGACACATTGCTCAATGCCTATATCAAGATCGGCGCCGATGGCCGGGTCGTGGTCGCCGTGGCGCAGGCGGAGATGGGCCAGGGCATCTGGTCGGCGCTGGCGCAGATCGTCGCCGACGAACTGGGCGCCGATTGGCGCGGCGTGGGCGTGGAGCCAGCGCCGCTGGGCCCTGACTATGCCAATCCCGGCCTGGCGCTGGGGGCCGCTGCCGGCCTGTCGGAACCGATGCGATCGGTGGTGATGGCGGCCGGGCAGCGGGTGGCGCGCTTCTTCGATTTTCAGATTACCGGCGGGTCGAACAGCGTGCGCGCCTGGGAACCGCCCTTGCGCGCCGCTGCGGCGGCCGCGCGCGAAATGCTGGTGAAGGCGGCCGCGCGGCGCTGGGACGTGGATTGGCAGGAGATCGAAACCGCTGGCGGCTTCGTGATCTACAAGGCCAATCGGCTGCCATTTCACGCGCTTGTTGGCGAGATTGATCCGGACGATGCGCCGGCTGATCCCAAGCGCCGCAGCAACGGCCGTCTTGCCGGGCGGCCGCTGCTGCGCCTCGATGTGCCGGCCAAGGTGGATGGATCGGCGCGTTTCGGCATCGACGTGCGCCTGCCCGGCCTGGCCTTTGCCGCCATCGATCAAGGCCCGATCGGTGCGCGCGTTGCCAGCCACTCGGCCCCGCCCCTGCCCGCCGGCGTTCGCATCGTCGAACAGCCAGGCTTCATCGCCTGCGTGGCCGACAACTGGTTTGCCGCCCAGAAGGCCCTGAAAAGCCTGTCGATCAAATGGCAGCCCACCGATTCGGCGCCCGGCCCGTGGCTGGAGGCGGCGGTGCGCGGCGCACTGGCCGCCGATGGCCAGCCGTTTCGCCCGACCGGCACGCTGGGCAAGGCGGTGCGCGATGAAGGCAATGTGGCGACGGCGCTTGCCGGAAACGGCGTGGTCACCGCCGAATATGGCCTGCCGTTCCTGGCCCACGCCTGCCTGGAGCCGATGACCGCCACGGCCCGGGTGGCCGACGGCAAAGCCGAAATCTGGGCCCCCACCCAAAGCGCCACGCTGGCGGCGCGCGCCGTGGCGCAGGCGCTCGATATCGCTGCGGACAAGGTGGTGGTGCACCCGACGCTGATCGGCGGCGGTTTCGGTCGGAAAGTGGAAGGCGATGCCTGTGCGCAGGCCGCGCTGATCGCGCGCGCCGCTGGCCGGCCGGTGCAATTGATCTGGAGCCGCGAAGAGGATTTCGCTCACGACATGTACCGGCCGGCAGTGGCCGCGCGCCTGCATGGCAAGGCGACGCCGGATGGCATCAGCGGCTGGAATGCCGCCATTGCCGTGCCCGATGTCGGCGCGGCCTTTGCCGGGCGTAACATCGGCAGCTTTGCCGGGCGGCCTTCGGCCGGTGCCGGCGCCATCGAAGGCGCGGTCGATCTGCCCTATGCGATTCCCAATCTGCGCGTGCAGCATATCCTTGCCGATTGCACTGCGCCGCTCGGGTTCTGGCGCAGTGTCGGGCACAGTTTCACCGGCTTCATCATCGAAAGCTTCGTTGATGAACTGGCGGCCAGCGCGGCGGTCGATCCCGGCGCGTTCCGCATGGCCATGCTGAAGGATCATCCGCGCCACGCCGCCGTGCTGGCGGCGGTGCTTGAAATGGGCGGGCCGCTGGGACGGGATGCGGAATCGGCTGCAAATGTGGCCAAGCCCGGCGCCATCGTGGCCAGGGGCGTGGCGCTGGTGGAAAGTTTCGGCAGCATCGTCGCCCAGATTGCCGAAGTCGTGATCGTTTCCGGCCAGCGTCCGCGCGTCAGCAAAGTTTGGGCGGCGGTGGACTGCGGCCGGGTGATCAATCCCGATACCGTGACGGCCCAAATCGAAGGCGGTATCGTCTATGGCCTGTCGGCCGCGCTTTTTGGCCGCATCAGTTTTTCGGGCGGCAGGGTAGAGCAGGACAATTTCCACGCCTATCCACTGATCACCATGGCCGATTGCCCCCAAATCGATGTGCGCATCATCCCGTCTGCTGTCGACCCCGGCGGCATCGGTGAGCCTGGCACCCCGCCGATCGCGCCGGCGGTGGCCAATGCGCTGTTTGCCGCCACCGGCCGGCGCTGGCGCACCTTGCCGTTTTTCCCGCTATGAGGATTTTTGAGTGACCGCGCCTCTCGGCTTGCCGCCGCTCAATCTGCCGCCGCTGGCCCTGCCGGCGGATCATGTGCCCGTGAAAGCCGGGCGCGTTGGGGTGCTGCTGGTCAATCTCGGCTCGCCCGATGCGCCGGATGTGCCCGCCGTCCGCCGCTTTTTGGGCGAATTCCTGTCAGACCGGCGGGTGATCGAGATCCCGGCCTTTCTGTGGCAGCCGATCCTCAATCTGCTGATCCTCAACATCCGCCCGCGCACGGCGGCGGCCAATTATGCGAAGGTCTGGCTGCCCGAAGGCTCACCGATCACTGTTTACACGCGCCAACAGGCCGAAGCGCTGCAGGTGCGCATGGGCCAGGTTGTGCAGGTCGATTGGGCGATGCGCTATGGCACGCGCTCCATCGGGGAACGTCTGGAAGCGATGATGAAATCGGGCTGCGATCGCATCCTGCTGGCGCCGATGTATCCGCAATACAGCGGTGCCACCAACGCCACCGTGGTCGATGAAGCCTCGCGCGTGCTCATGGCAATGCGCTGGCAGCCGGCGCTGCGCACGCTGCCGCCGTATTATGACAATCCCGATCATATCGCCGCACTGGCGCAATCGGTGCGTGAAGGCCTGGGCAAGCTTGATTTCACCCCCGATCTGATCGTCACCAGTTTTCACGGCATGCCGCAAAGCACGCTGGCGGCTGGCGATCCCTATCATTGCCAGTGCCGCAAGACCGGGCGCCTGTTGCAGGAGGCGCTGGGGATGCCGGTGCGCGTCACCTTCCAGTCGCGCTTTGGCCGCGCCGAATGGCTGAAGCCCTATACCGATGACACGTTGCTCGCCCTGCCGAACGAAGGCGTGAAGAAGATCGCCGTGGTCTGCCCCGGATTCGCTGCCGATTGCCTGGAGACGCTGGAAGAAGTGGCGATGGAAGGCCGCGACGAATTCCTGGAGGCCGGCGGCACGGATTTCGCCTATCTGCCTTGCCTGAACGCCAGCGACACCGGCATGGGCATGCTGGAAAAGATTATCGGCCGCGAACTCGCCGGCTGGCTGTAAAGGCATGTTGAATCAGCCGGCAATCCGGCCCAAGGTGTGATAGGTCGTACCGCAGGCAACATGGCGGGCGCTGGGGAAAGGGTGGATTTCGATATGGCACGGGTGGCAGTGGTAACCGGCGGTACACGCGGGATTGGGGAAGCGATCAGCCTCGCGCTGCACGAGATGGGCGTGACAGTGGCAGCCAATTATGGCGGCAGCGATGACAAGGCGCGCGCCTTCACCGAACGGACCGGGATCAAAAGCTACAAATGGAATGTTGCCGATCACCAGGCCTGCCTGGATGGCTGCGCGCAGGTGGCGGCCGAGTTGGGCCCGATCGATATCGTGGTCAATAACGCCGGCATCACCCGCGACGGCACATTGACGAAGATGAGCTGGGAAGCCTGGGACGAGGTGATCCGCGTCAACCTGGGTGGCTGTTTCAACATGGCCAAGGCGACGTTCGCCGGCATGAAGGAACGCGGCTGGGGCCGTTATGTGCAGATTGGCAGCATCAACGGCCAGGCCGGGCAATTTGGCCAGGTGAACTATGCCGCGGCGAAATCGGGCATCCACGGCTTTACCAAGGCATTGGCTCAGGAAGGCGCGCGTTTCGGTATCACCGCCAACGCGATTGCGCCGGGCTATATCGATACCGACATGGTCGCCGCAGTGCCACCGGACGTGCTGGCCAAGATCGTCGCCAAGATACCCGTAGGCCGGCTGGGCCAGGCGAGTGAAATCGGCCGCGCCGTGGCGTTCCTGTCCAGCGATGATGGCGGCTTCATCACCGGATCGACGCTGTCGATCAACGGTGGCCAGCATATGTATTGAGCCATGCAGCGTCGGTTTCGCGACAGCCTTGGCGCAGCCTGGCTGCTGGTGCCGGTGGTTCCGGTCGTGGTGGTTGGCGTGCCATGGTTGTTGGCGAAGACCGCCGCAGCCACCGGCATTGCCTGGCTGACCTATGCGACGGTGCCGATCCTGATCCTGCTGATGACCGCGACGCAGCGCTTTCTCAGGCGCTGACGTGCCGAAAAAATACAGCCTCACCATTCAGGGTCATGCCACCAGCCTGACCCTGGAACCGGTGTTCTGGGCCGCGCTGAACGAAGCAGCGGCGCAGGAAGGCAAATCGCTGGCCGCCCTCGTCGCCGAGATCGACGAAGCCCGCACCACCAACCTGTCGAGCGCGGTGCGCGTGTGGCTGTTCGAACGAGCGCGGACGCCGGATGGCGGGCGTCTGGCGGAGACCGGCCACCAGATGTGACGCAGGATGCCGGTGCAGCCTTGCGCCGCTTCGCGCGATGAAACTGCGCGAAGCGGTGCTTACAACGCGAAACTGATGCCGACGGCGACGCGGGCGTCGTCCTTGCCGCGGCCCCAACGGCCGCGTGCCGACAAATAGCCCGACAAGGCGCCGTCGCGCATGGCGATCCGCAGCTCGCCGAAGGCGCTGTCGCGCTCGGTGCCATCGAGCGCCAGCACGGTCGATCCCATCATGTGCTGGGCGCTGGTGAGGCGGACGGCGGCGCTGTTGTCGCCGGTCTGGTTTTCGATGCTGTAGCCACCGCGCAGCGCTGGGCGCAGCGCGCCAAATTCGACCGCGACTTCGGCGCCAACGCTGGTGTTCAATTGGCTGAACCGGCGGTCCGGGTAGCTGATGTTCGAAACCGAGGCGCCGGTTTCGCTGTAGCCGTCGAGCTTCAGATCGACATAATCGACCGCAATGAACGGCGTCAGCCTGGCGCGACCAACCGGGAACCGCCAGCCGATTTCGCCGCTGCCCGTCCAGCCGTTGCCGTCAGTCGTGCCGATGGCCCGCTGCCCATAGACTGACGCGCGACCGATCCTGCCGAACGAGACATCGCGGAGCCAGGCGCCTGCGGTCTGGCCATAAAAGCCCGATGCGGTGTCGAACGCGGCATAACCACCGACCGTCCAGGCCTTGGCCTTGAGCGGCGCACCAAAAGCCAGGGTGCCCTCCAAGCTGCGATAGCCGCCCGTGGCGCCGATGCGAACGCCGCTGCCGAGCGGGACATCGAGGCCAAGGGTGGTCGAAATGGTCTGGGCGTCGACCCCGGTCAGCGGGCTGGCGCCGGCACCGATGCGGCTCCAATCGGTATCGAGCCACAACTGTGCGCGGGCCGTTGCCGGCGCGTTCCAGCCGCGTTGGCCGTTGAGGAAGCGCATCGCGGGTGCCGTGGTGCTGAGGCCAAGTTCGGTCAGCGCGCGGCGCGTGCCATAAAGCACATCGGGCGACGTGTTGTTCAGCGCCTGCAGCGCCATCGGATCGACATAGGTCGGCAGGGTCAGGCGATAGACCAGCATGATATTGTCGTTATTGCCGGTGCCATCGAGCGCGCCGATCGAGGCGGGCGTGCCGTTGAAGACCGCAGCGGTCGCCTGAAAGTCATTGTCGTTGCCGACCATCAGGAAGAAGTCTTGCGGCGCGCCGTCTTCAAGCACCGGCGCCAGCGCCATGGCTTCCATCTTTTCGCCGAGCGACGTGAGGCTGGTCAACGGCAGGCGGGTGAGGCTCATGCCCACCCGCGCGAGTTGGGAAGGATTGAGCATGTTGACCAATTCGACCTGCTGCACCGGCACGATGCTGGGTAGCAGCGTGCCACCGGTGGCGATCGGCGTCGTGCCGGTTTCAAACGTGGTGCCTGCCAGGTTGGTGGCGCCGACTGTGTCGATCAAAAGGACACTCTTGTAGATCGGCGTGGCGCTGATGCTGGCAGAAGCGGCGACACCGCGGCCAAGGCCGTCGCGCGCCAGCACCAGGAACTGGGTGTCGTTGAGCGCGAGCACTTCGGACTGTGCCGCAGTGCGATCGGGCGCGACGCCCGAGCCGCTGTTGTTGAAGATCGGCAATTGCAGCACATAGTGGCCGATCGGGTTGGCCGGCACGGCGTTGGTGCTGATGTCATAGACCAGAATGCGGGTGTTGTTGCGGGTTTGCTGGGCGCTGCCGGCTGTATCCTGCACAGTCGCCGATTGCAGGATCGTCACCAGCTTCTTGTTGTCCGGGGTGATTGCCATGGCCTCGAGGCCCTGGTTGTTACGGCGGCCGGACACGCCGGGCCCTGTGCTGTTGAAATCGATCACGCCGGCGGCATTGCGCGGCAGCAGGGCCGCAACGGTCTGAATCGCGCCGATCTGCTTGCCGGTGGCATCGAAATAATAAAGGCCGGCCGCATATTCGTCGGACACATAGAAGCTGCCGTCAGGACGGAAAGCCAGGCCTTCGGCGTCGAGGGCGATCCGGCCGGCCGCGGTGCCGGCGGTGGCGAACGGATAGACGATGCCACCACGGATGACGGTGCTTGAACCGGGATCGCGGCCGGTCATTTCAACGCCGCCCGCGTCTTTCAGCGTGAAGCCGCCGGTGGGGGTGATGATCATCTGGTTTTGCGAAGCGGGTGACAGCGGCAAGGCCGCGGTACCGGTCAGCGGCGTGAACAGGATCGATTCGGTGTGGACGCGGTTGCGATAGTCGATCGCGCCATCGAAGGGCCCGCGATCCGGCAGTGTGAACATCCCGCTGCTATAGCTGCCATCGGCGTTGCGCCGCCAGCTATTGAGATCAAGCGCCATGCCCGAGAAGCTGCCCAGCGTCTCGCCGCGAAAATCGAGCGTGTTGGCGCTCAGCCGACCAGCGCCGACGATCCCCTGGTTGGTGAAGCTGCGGCCGCCGAGCGTGACGCTGACGGGCGCATTGACGTTGGTGATGTTCGCCGTGGTAAAAGCCTTTGATTGCGCGGTGGCGGGCGCGGCGCAAAGGATGCCGAGCGCGATGACGGCGACCGCGGCACCCGCTTGCAGAACAACGGCCTTCATCATCATTCCCCCTTCGCATCATACAGGACGCAATGGAGCGATAAGACTGATGCGTTACAGTCTGGGACAAATGCTGTGATGTTTTTGTGACTTGGTTGCTGCGCTGCACGATGGCGGTGATGTCTGGAATGACCTTCGGCATCGGGCGCGGCCGGCCGTTCAGCCTTCACCAGCCGGCGCGACGGGAATCATTACCTCGTTGCGGCGCAGGAACCACAATGTCCACGGCGGATCATATTGCGCCAGCGCCGGCGGCCCGATGGCGTGCAGATGCTGGGCCGTCGCGAAGCCCTGCAGGGCTGCGGTTTTCGCCGCGATCGTGTCTTGCCGGGCGAGGCCGCTGAAGCGGACCACCGCCATGCGCGCGGGCGGGATGGTCTTGATCTGCACTCTGGGATTGTTCGGCCGGGGCAGATTTGCCAACGAAGAGCCCTTGGGCATGATGAACCTGATCACCCATTTGCCATCACCGCCGCTCTGCAAGACGGGGGCTGTCATCGCTATTTGCTGGCCAGCGGCGGCCTGCATCACCGGCGCGGTCATGGCGATCTTCTGCTGGGCAGTGTTGCCGCCAAAGATATAGCCTGCGAGCAGACGAAAGCCGCTGCTCGCCGCGGTCTTGCGGTCCCCGGCCACCGCGACTTCAGCGACGATCAGGGCGGGATAATCGCGCACCGCAAAATCGCCCTTGGCCAGGCTGACGGTGAAGGCGGGTTCTTCGGCGGCGATGGCACAGGCTCCTGTCAGGCATAGCCCCAGCATCAGGGCAAAATGCAGCGATGTGCGGGCAATCGGGCGAGTCAACCGTGTAGATCGGGGGCATGGCCGGGCTGCACGGACCAGTCCGCCGGTTCATCATCCGTGTCGGCGCTGGCGATGGCGGCGGTGGCCTGCACCTTGCCCGGTCTGTGGTGCGCCGGCGCGTAAATCGCATAGACCTGCATGGGCGTGGTGCCGGTGTTGGTGATGTTGTGCCAGCTTTGCGCCGGAACCAACACGCACCAGCCGTCCGACACCGGCGCGTCATAGGTCAATTGGTCTTTGGCGGTGCCCATCTGGACGCGGCCGGTGCCGGCTTCAAGCCGCAGGAACTGGTCGGTATCGGGATGCGCTTCCAGGCCGATGTCGCCGCCCACCGGGATCGACATCAGCGTCACCTGCAGGAAGCGGCCGCTCCACGCCACCGATCGGTAATCTTGGTTCTGCGTCGTCGCGCGTTCGATGTTGAACGCTTGTGGCTGTGGGCCGTTGTCTTCGATGCGTGCGCCTGCCATGGCCGATCTCCTGAAGACCGGAACCTTAGGGTCAGCAGGGCGGGCCGAAAGGCTCGGAAACCACCCACGCGGCACGGGCGGCGTCAGCCGCGTTTGGGCGGCAGCGGGAAAAACCCGGATGTGCGCGCGATATAATCGGCATAGCCGGGCCGGTGTTTTTTCAAGCCATGTTCCAGCATCGGCGCGCCAGACCAGCGGGTGAGGGTGAAGGACAGGAACACGGGCCCGATGATGGTCCAGATCGGCGCGCCGGCCGCAACGCCGACGATGAAAATGCCCCACCAGGCGGTGAAGTCGCCGAAATAATTCGGGTGGCGGGTGTAGCGCCACAGGCCGGTATCCAGCACCATGCCTTTGCTGGCCGGATCCTTGCGAAACGCCTCCAACTGCGCATCGCCGATGGTTTCAAAGGCGATGCCGACCAATGCGATGGCCACGCCGGCCCAGCCCCATAGCGGCAGCGGCCCGCCGCCATCGGCGAGGATGCCGGTCTGTGCCGGCAGCGACACGCCCCACAACAGCGGGCCTTGCAGGCCGAACACCTGCAACAAGGCAGTGCGTTCAAAGCTCCAGCCTTTTTTGGCGAGGGCACTGGCCATGATCTTTTCATAGCGCGGGTCCGGCCCCAGCCGGCGCCAGCGGGCAAACAGATGACCGCCCAGGCGCAGGCCCCACAAGCTGACCAGGGCCAGCAGCGCCCAGCCTGCCGGCCCGGCGGGGCCACCGCCCAGAATGGTGGCAACCGTCACGGCATAGACCATGCCCCAGGCCCAGACGACATCGATGAACGACACATCGCGGATGCTGACCGCGATGCGCCAGCAGGCCAGCATCAAGGCGACGACGGCCACCAGGGTGAGAGCGAGATTGCTGACCATCAGGCGGCGCGAGCGTAGGGTTTGTCGCTGGCGGCGAGGATGGATTGCATCGCCTTGTGCGGATGGCGCGGGGTCGTGTTGTGATAATATTCCTCGATCCGCATCATGTCGGCGGCATAATCGCCGCTCGGCATGAAGGCCTGCGCCAAGCCGCCCATTTTCTTTGCATAATCCATCATGCCGACGATCAGCGGCACGCCGGCACCCATGGCGATGTGATAGAAACCGGTGCGCCACTGCGCGACGCTGCTGCGCGTGCCTTCGGGCGCGATGGTCAGCAGGAATTCGTCGCGGCGGGCGAATTCGTCGATCATCGCCTGCACATAATTGCCGCCGGCTTCGCGGTTGATCTCCACGCCGCCCATGTCGCGCATGAAGCGCCCCAGCGGCCATTGGAACAACTGGCGTTTGGCCATGAAGCTTGGCGCGATGCCGAGATCACGGGTGAGCCCGATATAGTAAAGAAAATCCCAGTTCGACGTGTGCGGCGCGGCGATGATGATCGCCTTTTTGGGGATCGGCCCGTGGCTGACCGCCTGCCAGCCTTGCGCGTGATAGAAGCGCAGCAGCAGCGCCTCCAGCCGGCGCGACAGCCACAGCGTTTTCCTGTCGGTCATGTGATCCCCCACATATCGTATCGGGCGTTTGCCGCCCACATTGCCAGCGACACAGCATCGCGGATGCCGGGTGCAATTGTCAAACCGGGTGGCAAAGCCGCGACATTTGGCTATGGCGCGGGGCATGATAAAGATGCTGATCGCCTATTTTGCCACACTGGTGGCCTTTGCTGCCATTGATGCCGTGTGGCTGATCAATATGGCGCCGCGCCTGTACAAGCCGGAAATCGGCGATGTGATGATGGAAAACGGTTTCCGGCTGGCGCCGGCGATGATTTTTTACGCCATCTATATCGGCGGCATCGTCTATTTCGCGGTGTGGCCGGGCCTGACCGAAGGGATTGCCCGCGCGGCGCTGCAGGGCGCTGTGCTGGGCTTCCTGTGCTATGCCACCTACGATTTCACCAACTATGCCACGCTGAAGGTGTGGAGCCTGAAGGTGACTGTGCTCGATCTGATCTGGGGCACGGTCCTGACCGGCAGCACGGCGGCCTTGGGCACCTGGATCACGGGCAAGTTCACCGCCTGATCACCAGTAATCGGCCATGATGGCGCGGGCCCAATCGGGTTCAAGCACCTCGCCGCGTGGCAGGAAGCCGCTCATCACCGGCTTGATGTCCAGCACCGGCGTGTCGTGGATGGCATCAAGGCCCTCCACTGTCAGCGTCAGGCCGTCCACCGCGATGATGCGGCAAGTGCAAAGGCCCAGCCGGTTCGGGCGGTTCTTGCCGCGCTGCGCAAAAATGCCGATGCGCGGCCAATCGGGATTGCCGCGCGGGTGGCGGGCGCCGGTGGTGATCTCGGCATCGGTGACCCGGTCGAACAGGAAGATGATCTCGGCATGGCTGAACCCATCGAGGCCCAGCAGGGCATCGGCGGTGAAGCGCTCTGGATCGAGATGAATGCTGGCGCGGCAGGCGCCCCAATCATCGTCAATGGGTTCGCTGCGGCCGCCATGGACGTGTCCGATCGGGTCGAGGCTGAAGCCGGTCATCGCGTGTCTCCCGCTGATCGGGAGAGTTTAGCGGCAGGACGCGTCGTCGCCAGTCACGCGCTGCGCATGGCAGCCATGACAATCACGTCACCCAATCGGCGCGGCGATAGCCTTGCGCGCGCAGCAGCACGGTCAGGTCGCCGCTGCGTACATGGGCCTGGGCCGCAGCCGCCGTCTTCGGCTTGGCGCGATAGGCGATGCCAAGCCCGCCGGCAGTGGCCGCCGCCGTGATCATCGGGATGTCGTTGGCGCCATCGCCCACCACCAGCGCGGCGCTCAGCGTGGTGCCATCGGCTTCCAGCAGGGTGCGTTTGGCGGCGGCATCGATGATCGGATCGGCCACGGTGCCGGCCAGCATGTCGCCACCGACATCCAGCCGGTTGGCCACCACCCGCGCAAAGCCGATCTGGCGCGCCACCGGCACGGCAAAGTGCATGAAGCCGCCAGAGACCAGCAGCGATCGCGCGCCGTTGGCCACCATGGTCTGCACCAGCGTGCGCGCGCCGGGCGTCAGGCGCACACGTTCAGCCAGGCATTGATCGAGCGTTGCGACCGGCAGCCCCTTCAGCAGGGCGACGCGGGCATGCAGTGCGCCGGCAAAATCCAGCTCACCGCGCATCGCCGCTTCGGTGACGGCGGCAACTTGCGCTTTCACGCCGGCATAATCGGCCAGCTCATCGATGCACTCACATTGGATCATGGTCGAATCCATGTCGGCCACGATCAGCGTCTTGCGGCGCGGGCTGGCCGCAGGCTGCACGATCACATCCACCGTGGGCAGCGCCGATTCCAGCGCGGCGCGGATGTCGGCAGCTTGCCCACGCGCCATGATGTCGAAGGCGTCACCGGCCTCCAGCCAGCTTTGCGCCAGGATGCCGGCGCCGGTATTGGCCACCACATCGCTTGCCGCCGACGCGTCGCCGGGCGACAAGCGGCCTTCGGCAACCAGGGTGATGATGAGCGCTTCCGACATTGACCTCGACCTGAACAGGGTCACGGTTCTTACAGGGCCGACCGCAGGGGGCAAGTCTGCGCTGGCGCTGGCGCTGGCGACGCGCGTGCATGGCGTGATCATCAATGCCGATGCCAGCCAACTCTATGATTGCCTGGCGGTGATATCGGCGCGGCCTACCGCGGCCGACGAAGCCCGTGTGCCGCACCGGCTTTATGGCGGGCTGGCCGGCGATGATGTGTGCACGGCGGCGCGCTGGGCAGCGTTGGCGAAGGCCGAAATTGCGGCGGCGCAGCGCCAAAGCCTGCACCCCATCGTGGTGGGCGGCACCGGCCTGTATCTGGCGGCGCTTGTGCATGGGCTGGCACCGGTGCCGGACATTGATGTCGGGGTGCGTGCCGCGGTGCGGGCCTTGCCCACCGATGCGGCGCGCGCGGCGCTGATGCAGGAAGACCCGGCCAGCGCCGCGCGGCTGATGCCGGCCGATCGGCAACGTATTTGCCGCGCGCTGGAAGTGGTGCGCAGCAGCGGCCGCACATTGGGCGATTGGCAGCAGCAGCGGGCAGGCGGGATTGGCGAGGCGGCAGTGCAGGGCCTGGTGGTGGAGCGGCCGCGGGCCGATCTGCATGCGCGGGCCGAAGCGCGGCTTGCAGGGATGCTGGCAGCAGGTGCGCTGGCGGAGGTGGCGGCGCTGCTGGCGCTGGGTCTGCCGGCCGAGGCGCCGGTGATGAAAGCGCTGGCAGTGCCGCAACTGGCGGCACACCTGGCCGGGGCGCTGAGTCTGGAGCAGGCGATGGCACAGGCGCTGTTTGCCACCCGCCAGTATCAGAAGCGGCAATCCACCTGGGCGCGCGGTCAGGTGCCGGGGTGGCAGCGGGTGATATTGGCATAGGCCGTGCCGGATTTTGCGAAGGCCCGTCGTTCATGTTTCGCCGGTGGGACGCCATCCAGTCTGGAGATAGTGCCATAATTTGAAGACTGTAAATTCCGTCATTAACCAAAAATTAGTATTTAATTTCCGTTAAGAATATGTAAACGACTCTGGCACAGGAAATCAGCCAGGGATTGACAGGATGTTGGGTAAAGGACGTTGGGCGGGCATGGCGCTGCCGGCCGCGGTGATGGCAGTTATGGCGAGCGCGCCGGCAGCGGCCGTGGCGCCGCTCTCCCCGCCGCTTTCCCCCCCGCTGTCGACGCCAGCGCGCGATGGCTTGCAGGCGATGCGGGAACTCAACCTGATCGTGCTCGGCACCATGAGCACGTCCAGCCAGGTGGAAGGCAAGTCGTTCATCGCGGGCGATCTGAACGGTTCCAGCAGCTTCGGCGCGGGCCGCAGCGCGCAAGGCGCGGCGCCCTCGTCGCGGCGCACGCTGACGGTGGGCGGCAATCTGAACGCCAACATCAATCTGAACAACGGCCCCAACGGCAACAATGGCCCGGTGGCGACCAATCATGGTGTGCTGGTGGGCGGCAACTACGCTGTCGGATCGGTCAATGGCACCGCCAGCGGTGTTGACGTAGGCGGCAACATCACCGGCGGCAGCAGCCTGAACCTCGCCAATGGGCTGGTGGTCAACGCCGGCGGCAACATCAGCGCTTCGATGAACGGTTCCAATGCCAGCCAGACGGTCAATGCCGGTGGCAGTATCAACGGCAATGCCAATGGCGCTGTCTTCAACCGCAATCTTGGCGCCGGCTGGAACGCAGCAAGCACCTCGCTGGCCACGGCGGCCGAGGCGGCAAAGCTCACGACCGATCTTGGCGCGCTGTCGCAGGCCTTGCGCAATCTCACCCTGGCCAGCAATCCCAGCGGTGTCACCATGGGCGGGCAGGGGCCGATCTTCTCGGCGGTCAATGGCGGCAATGGCTTTGCGCTGCTCGATATTTCCGGCAGCCTGCTGAACAGCAACGAGATCGCCTTCACCCAGAGCGGCGGGCCGATGCCGATCATCATCAACGTGTCGGGCACCAGCATCAATTGGCGCGGCAACAGCGTCGGCGGTTATAATGCCAGCCTCAATCCCTTCCTGATCTGGAATTTCTACGAGGCGACCAGCCTGACCATCGGCGGATCGATGAAGCATGGCTCGATCCTGGCGCCGCTGGCCAATCTGATCAGCACCGGTGTCGATCTGGAAGGCTCGATCGTGGCGAAGAGCTTCACGCAGAGCGGGCAGGTTCACCTCGGCACCTATGCCGGCGCCAGCGACTTTCTGCCAGGGGCCGTGCCCGAACCGGGCAGCTGGGCGATGATGATTGCCGGATTCGGCCTGATCGGCGCCTTCATGCGTCGCCGGGCTGCAACCGGTGCCCGTCTGGCTGCGTAGCTGCCGCACTGACGCAATGCACAAATGAATTGACCGCATGGATCAATCAACTCGCCGCAATGGGGCAAATTCCCCATAGGCGGCAAGGGTTTGTAATGTGACCGAAACATCTTGTGCTTATGTGCAGTGCAGCAATTTTGGGGAGCGCAGCAATGCGAGTGATGTTTTTGTCCGTGTTGGTCTTGGTCATGTCTCCGGTTCCGGCTGCGGCCGCGGTGATGTTGCAGGCCACCGGCAATGCTCCTCCGCCCTGCTATCTCGATTCACCTGCCTGTGATCGCAGCGTCATTGCCGCGCAGCGCAGCACGGATGACTCACTCCCCCAACCCGCGGTCGCGGCCATCGTCGGCCTTGCCATCATGGGCCTGGCCCTTGCCCGTCGTCGCAGCGGCTTGCAGCAAGTCGTTTCCTGATCCGGGATCGGGCAGGGCTCGATCGCCTTCAGGCTGAAGCATCCCGCTGCTGCTTGCACGAGACGGGAAAATAGGCGCCGACGCGGCGGAAAAGGGTGTTCCCGCCTGCAATTGTGAAAACATTCCCTGACCTGCGCCGCGAAGCCAGCAAATTGCCTTTACCGCCTGGCCTGGAGGGGCGGTTCAACGTGTGCGCTATCGTTCTCGGCCAGATCCGGGTTCGGCTCTGGCTCAATCGCGTGGCGGAGCGATAACACAGGCTTTCCACACCCGATCTGCGCCTGCGCAGCGGCCGCTGCTGGCGCACCGGCCGGCATCTGCGCGCTCGCTGCGGACCGGTGTTCCGTCAAACAGGCATCAAAAGTGTCGGCTGGCTTTACACCTGCGCGTTCCGTTGTGCGTTAACCATTAAATAACTATTTGGAAATAAACAAACCCTGAAACTGGCACGTTAATTGCTTGTAAACCAAATGTGCAGCCGGGGCGGCTGCAAAAGTTTTGCAAGGGAACCAAAAATGCGCATCCAAATCGCTCTTTCCATCGCCGCGGCGCTGGTCGCCGCAACGCCGGCCCTGGCCGTCACCAATGTCATCAAGAACGGCAGCTTTGAAACCAGCACCATCGGCGGCTCGCAATTCGGCGCGCCCCCCGTGCTGCCGAATTGGACGCTGACGAACCGCCCGGCGAGCTTTGCCAGCATCGTGATCGGCTATAACAATACCGCCTCTTATGCAGCGGGCGGTGCCTTCAATGAGAACGTGTTTGCAGACAACTCGATTTCGAAAAGCCCGGATGCAGTTGGAAGCAAAGCCGGCTATTTCGTCAGCGATGTGGCGAACAACGAGACCCTGTCGCAGCTGACCTACCTGACGGTGGGCAATTATCGCGTCGGCTTCAGCAGTTTTCTGACACAGAATGGCATCAGAAACCGCAACAATGCCAGCCTGGCCGTGACCATCCTGAACACGCCAGTGACCACCACAAACATCACCGCCGCGTCCACGGCCCGGACCTGGGTGCACCAGTCGGCTGTTGCCAACATTTCCAAGGCTGGTTGGTACACCACCAGCCTGGTATATAATTCGAACGGCAACCCGGCCAAGGATATCGTTGTCGATCGCGTCTATGGGATCCGCACGACAGATGCGGCCAGCGTGTTCGTTCCGCAAACTAACATCTCTGCCCTGCCGGAACCGGCCACCTGGGCCATGCTGGTGTTCGGCTTTGGCATGGTCGGCTTCGGAATGCGCCGCCGCCGCACGCGCGTCGTGGCCGCCTGATCCTGAACGCCATCCCCGGTTCGCCGGGGCTGATACTGCAGGCCCCCGTCGCACTGCGGCGGGGGTTTTGTTTTGTGAGCAGCGGATTGTAGACAGCAAACTTGCCAAATATTGTTCCAATACCGGCATTTTGCGCATGAAAATTACGCAGTTTGGGGTTGACGCGGCATTTTGCTTCTCTTAACAGCAGCCGTCCGCCGAATTGCGGATATGTCATTCTGGAAAGTTGATCATGGGCCTGGAGATTGCCGGCGCCGAAATCGTTGTGCAGGCGCTGATCGATCTCGGCGTCGAGGTGGTGTTCGGTTATCCGGGCGGCGCCGTGCTGCCGATTTACGATGCGCTGTTCCAGCAGAATCGCATCCGCCACATTCTTGTGCGCCATGAACAGGCGGCCGTGCATGCCGCCGAAGGCTATGCGCGCAGCAGCGGCAAGGTCGGCGTGGTGCTGGTCACCTCCGGCCCCGGCGCCACCAATGCCGTGACCGGCATCACCGATGCGCTGATGGATTCGGTGCCGCTGGTGGTGATCACCGGCCAGGTGCCGACGCATCTGATCGGCACGGACGCGTTTCAGGAATGCGACACGGTCGGCATCACGCGCCACTGTTCCAAGCACAACTATCTGGTGAAGGACACGGCCAGGCTCGGCCCGGTGCTGCACGAGGCGTTCTATATCGCGCGCTCCGGCCGGCCCGGCCCGGTGGTGATCGACATCCCCAAGGATGTGCAGATTTTCAAGGCGCGCTACACCAAGCCCGGCACGATTACCCACAAGACCTACAAGCCGCAGGTGAAGGGCGATCTGGCCGCCATCGAAGCCGCGGTGGACATGCTGGCCGCGGCCGAGCGCCCGATCCTTTATACCGGCGGCGGCATCATCAACAGCGGCCCGGTGGCGAGCCAGCTGCTGCGCGAACTGGCCAAGGCGAGCGGTGCGCCAGTGACGAGCACGTTGATGGGGCTGGGCACGTTGCCGGCCGATCATCCGCAATTCCTCGGCATGCTGGGCATGCACGGGTCTTACGAAGCCAATATGGCGATGAACCGCTGTGATCTGATGGTCTGCCTGGGCGCGCGCTTCGATGATCGCGTCACCGGGCGGCTGGATGCCTTCTCGCCCGGCAGCCGGAAAATCCATGTCGATATCGATCGCTCCAGTTTCAACAAGACGGTTCGGGTCGATCTGACCATTCAGGGCGATGTCGGTTCCGTGCTGGAGGATATGCTGAAGGTCTGGCGGGCGCGCGGTCATCGCCCCGCTGATCTGGCGCCGTGGTGGGCGCAGATTCAGGGCTGGCGCGGGCGCAACAGCTTCGGGTTTGAACAGAAAGGCGAGTCGCTGCTGCCGCAAAAGGCCATCCAGCGGCTGTACGAGATGACCAAGGCCAAGAAGCCGATCATCTCGACGGAAGTGGGCCAGCACCAGATGTGGGCGGCGCAGCATTTCGGTTTTCACGAGCCGAACAAGTGGCTGACCAGCGGCGGGCTGGGCACCATGGGCTATGGCCTGCCAGCCGCCATCGGCGCGCAACTGGCGTTCCCGGGCGCGCTGGTGATCGATATCGCCGGCGAAGCCAGCATCCAGATGAACATTCAGGAACTCGGCACGGCGACGCAATATCGCCTGCCGGTGAAGATCTTCATCATCAACAATGAATATATGGGCATGGTGCGCCAGTGGCAGGAACTGAACCACGGCAGCCGGTATAGCGAAAGCTATTCCGACAGCCTGCCGGATTTCGTGAAGCTGGCTGAGGCGTACGGCTGGAAGGGTGTCGTCATCGACGGCCCCGGCAATCTCGATGCCGGCATCCAGGCGATGCTCGATCATCCCGGCCCGGTGGTGGTGGATTGCCGCGTGTCGAAACTGGCCAACTGCTTCCCGATGATCCCGTCGGGCGCGGCGCATACCGACATGATCCTGAGCGCGGCCGATGAGGTCGGGCCGGCGGATGATGATGCGAAGGCGCTGGTGTAAGCCATGAAACACCTCCCCTCCGAACGGCACACGCTGTCGATCCTGGTCGATAACGAAGCCGGCGTGCTGGCCCGCATCGTCGGGCTGTTCTCGGCGCGTGGCTATAATATCGAAAGCCTGACCGTCGCCGATGTGTCGGATGATCATCTGGTCAGCCGCATCACCGTGGTCACCAGCGGGCCGCCGCCTGTGATCGAACAGATCATGGCGCAATTGGACCGCCTGGTGCCGGTGCACCGCGTGCTCGATCTGACCGCGCTGGGCCCGCATGTCGAGCGCGAGATGGCGCTGGTCAAGGTGGCCGGCACCGGCGACAAGCGCGTGGAAGCGCTGCGCCTGGCCGATATCTTCCGGGCGCGCCCGGTGGACACCAGCACCAACAGCTTCGTGTTCGAAGTTTCGGGATCGACCGAGAAGGTCAACCAGTTCATCGCCCTGATGCGCGAGGTCGGCCTGGTGGAGGTCGCGCGCACCGGGGTCGTGGCCATCGCGCGCGGCGCGGAGGCGGCGTGAAGTTAACTCCCCTCCCGCTTGCGGGAGGGGTTGGGGGTGGGCATTCGTCCCGCGACCCCAATATGTTGTCAGGGCGGTGAAACCCACCCCCAGCCCCTCCCGCAAGCGGGAGGGGAGCCAAGAAGGAAGTGAACGATCATGCGCGTTTATTATGATGCCGATGCCGATATCGGCCTGATCAAGGCCAAGAAGGTCGCCATCGTCGGCTATGGCAGCCAGGGCCATGCCCATGCGCAGAATCTGCGCGATTCAGGTGTGGCGGATGTTGCCGTCGCGCTGCGGCCCGGTTCGGCGACGGCGAAGAAGGCGCAAGGCGCTGGTTTCAAGGTGCTCAGCAACGCCGAAGCCGCGGCCTGGGCCGATGTGATCATGGTGCTGGCCCCCGATGAGCATCAGGCGGCCATCTACGCCGACGATCTGGCTGCCAACATGAAGCCCGGCGCCGCGCTGGCGTTTGCGCACGGCCTCAACGTGCATTTCGGCCTGATCGAGCCACGCGCCGATATCGACGTGTTCATGATCGCCCCCAAGGGCCCCGGCCACACGGTGCGCGGCGAATATCAGAAGGGCGGCGGCGTGCCCTGCCTGATCGCCATCCATCAGGATACCAGCGGCAATGCGCACGACATTGCGCTGTCCTATGCCTCTGCCGTTGGCGGCGGCCGTTCCGGCGTGATCGAAACCACCTTCCGCGAAGAGTGCGAAACCGATCTGTTCGGCGAGCAGGCCGTGCTGTGCGGTGGCCTCACCCATCTGATCCAGGCTGGCTTCGAAACGCTGGTCGAGGCTGGCTATGCGCCGGAAATGGCCTATTTCGAGTGCCTGCACGAAGTGAAATTGATCGTCGATCTGATGTATGAAGGCGGCATCGCCAACATGCGCTATTCGATCAGCAACACCGCCGAATATGGCGACATCACCACCGGGCCCCGGATCATCACGCCCGAAACCAAGGCCGAGATGAAGCGCGTGCTCGCCGATATCCAGGGTGGGCGCTTCGTGAAGAACTTCATCCTCGACAACCGCGCTGGCCAGCCGGAGCTGAAGGCGTCGCGCAAGGCCGCGGCGGCGCACCAGATCGAAGAGACGGGTGCCAAGCTGCGGGCGATGATGCCGTGGATTGCGAAGAACCAGCTGGTGGATAAGGCTAAAAACTGATCGCAGCCGGGCGAGCGCGCGCGCCGCGCGCCGACTCCGGCAAGATCGGCCGGCGACCAAAAAGGGCGGCCCCCACAGGCCGCCCTTTTCGTGTGTCGTCCGACGGCGCGGCTCCGCCGCGTTCTCCTCTTTTCCTCTTCTTCATGATCAGGACAAACGGACACGGCGGCTTCGCCGCCGGCCGTTCTTGTCAGCGCCGCTCCACCAAGATCTCCGCCGCGCGCACCCGCACGCTGCGCAGCGCCAGTTGCACCTCCCACAGGAACAGCGACAACCCGCCGGTGAGCAACAGCGTGGCGGCCACGAACAGCCAGGCGATCACCTGTTGGAGCCGCCCGCCCAGCAATTGTTCCAGAAACAGCAGCGCCACCACGATGCATACCAGCAGCGCCGCCATGGTGCACAGCGCGATGGCCCAGTTGGCCGCCGACATGCGCTTGGCCAGCACGGCCAGATCACCCATGGCGAGGCGGCGGCGTTCGGCCGGGTAACCGGCGATCTGGCTTTCGAGATGGCGGGCGCGGTCCACCACCCGTGACAGCCGGTGCACCATCACGTTCAGCATCCCGCCGATCGCGGTGAGCAGAAACACCGGGGCCAGCGCCTGTTGCACCGCTGAGCTGATGTCGATGCTGGTGAAGATATCGGCCATGTTCCCAACAAGCCGCCAAAATCGGCGCGAAGCAAGCGGGCATCTTGCGCTGTGCCGGCACTTGGGGTTATGCAGGTGTCATGGATTTCACGTCCGCTCTGCTGCGTCTGCGACTTATCCGCCCTCGGGCGTGATCGGGCTGTTGGGCTGCGTCCCTCGGCCATGCGCCTTGAGGGGATGAACCGCCCACGAAAATCAGCATAGATCGACAAGGCCAGACCAATGACCAACCATATCCGCATTTTCGACACCACCTTGCGCGACGGCGAACAATCGCCCGGCTGCTCGATGAATCTGGAAGAGAAATTGAAGGTCGCCGCCCAGCTCGAAGCGCTGGGCGTCGATATCATCGAGGCTGGCTTTGCCATTGCCTCCGAAGGCGATTTCGAAGCCGTGCAGGCGGTGGCGCGCCTGTGCGATACCGCCATCGTCGCCAGCCTGGCCCGCGCCGCGTCCGCCGATATCGAGCGCGCCTGGGCCGCCCTGAAAGACGCGCGGCGTCCGCGCATCCACACCTTCATTGCCACCTCGCCGCTGCACATGCGGGTGAAATTGAACAAATCGCCGGATGAGGTGATCGAGGCGATCCGCATGTCGGTTTCACTCGCCCGCAACCTGTGCGGCGATGTCGAATGGTCAGCCGAAGATGCGACGCGATCCGATCCGGACTATCTGTGCCGGGCGGTGGAAACCGCGATCAAATATGGCGCGACGACGATCAACCTGCCCGACACGGTCGGTTACGCCACGCCGGAAACCTATGGCGCGATGTTCCGTGATGTCATCACCCGCGTGCCCAATGCCGATCAGGCGATTTTTTCCACCCATTGCCACAATGATCTGGGGCTCGCCGTGGCCAACACGCTGGCGGCGATCATGGCCGGCGCGCGCCAATGCGAAGCGACCGTAAATGGCATCGGCGAACGCGCCGGCAATGCCGCGGTGGAGGAAATCGCCATGGCATTGAAGGTGCGCCAGGATGTGATGCCGTATCAAACGCGCATCGTCAGCACCGAAATCACCCGCGCCAGCCGACTGGTCAGTGGCGTGACCGGCATGCAGGTGCAGGCCAACAAGGCGGTGGTGGGCGCCAATGCCTTCGCGCACGAAAGCGGCATCCACCAGGATGGCATGCTGAAGGACAGCTCAACCTATGAGATCATGACGCCGGATTCGGTGGGGCAGGGCGCCACGTCGCTGGTGCTCGGCAAGCATTCGGGGCGCGCCGCGTTCCGATCGAAGCTGGCCGAAATGGGCTATGATCTGTCCGACAATGAATTCGGCGATGCCTTCAAGCGCTTCAAGGATCTGGCCGACGCCAAGAAGCAGGTGTTCGACGAAGATATCGTCGCGCTCGTCGATGATGAAGTGCTGCGCGGCCACGACCGCATCCAGGTGCTGGAAGTGGAGGTGTATTGCGGCAGCAATGGCCCCCAGCGCGCCGTGCTGACGCTGTCGGTGGATGGGGTGGAAGCCACGGCGGCCACCCGCGGCAATGGCCCAGTCGATGCGCTGTTCAACGCGATCCGCAAGCTGGTGCCGCATGAGGATGCCGCGCTGAATTTGTATCAGGTGCATGCGGTGACGGCCGGTACCGACGCCCAGGCCGAAGTCAGCGTGGTGCTCGCCGAACATGGCCGCACCGTGCGCGGCACGGGTGCACACACCGACACGCTGGTGGCGAGCGCGCGCGCCTATGTGAACGCGCTCAACAAGCTGATGGTGAAGCGCGGCCGGCAAGCGCTGACGGCGGCCGGGTGAAGCGACTCGTCATCGTCTACAACGCCAATGCCGGCCTTGCGGCAGGGGTGATGGACAGCGTGCACAAGATCGTGTCGCCGTCCACCTACCCCTGCCAGCTATGCGCCGTCACCTATGGCCTCACCTCGATGAAGCGCGACTGGCGGGTGTTTCTGGATGGGCTGGGCATGGAGCTGGTGTTTCACCACCGGCCGGATTTCCGGCAGGCGTTTCCAGCGGCGGCGGAGTGGCCGCTGCCGCTGGTGGCGGTTGAGGAGGACGGCGTGCTCAGCCAACTGGTGAGCGCGGCGGATTTTGTGGGCATCCCGGATTTGCCGGCGTTGATCCGGGTGGTGCAGGAACGATTGCCGGCGGAGCAGACAGGCCAATCTGTTTGATCTGGTCGGCACCAGCATATATGGTGTTCGAGATGGCAACGCAGACTTCAGCTCCCAGCCGTGATAGGGCATCGACGTCTGCAGAGCCCGCCGTGATGTATCGTGGCATCAAGATCGATCCGATCAATGGCAAGCGTTCGGCCGTGGCCCGCGCCCTGCGCGACGCCTTGAAACTGAAATCGAACCAATCCGATGGCCAGCCCGCCGGCGCGTAGACCTGCTGCGTCGAAGTCGGTCTTCATCAATTGCCCGTTCGATGATGATTTCCGTCCGATCTTGCGGGCAATTGTGTTCACCATCATCCTGTCCGGCTTCCACCCCCGCTGCGCTCTGGATGCAACGGATGGCGCAGAAATTCGGATGAGCAAAGTCGCGCGCATGATTGGCGAATGCGACTGGTGCATTCACGATCTTTCGCGCGTGGAGCTGGCGGCCAATGGCGTGCCGCGCTTCAACATGCCGATGGAGCTTGGCGTGCATATGGGTGCCCGGCTGTTCGGCATTGGCCGTCAACGCCGCAAGCGAGCACTGATCCTTGATTCGCAAGCTCATCGTTATGATGCCTCACTTTCCGATATCAGTGGGCAAGATATCGAAACACACGCCAACGATCCGGATGAGGCCATCCGTGCGGTCAGGAACTGGCTTTCCGAACATCGCCCGCGCACTGCCGCGCCATTGCCGGGGGTGGATGCCATGCAGGGCGATCATCAGTTGTTTCAGATTGAGGTTGGCGAATTGCTGGCGGCCCGCCGGCTAGACCCGCTGGCACGTTTGACTCACAGCGATTTCATGTTCGCCGTTCGGGATTGGGTTGCGGCGCGGGCCGGGGCTCTGGGTTAGGGCGTGCATCATCTGCAAGATGCCCCCGTTGCTGGTGGGGCGGAATCGCTTGCCTTCCCCCGTTCCTTCCGTCATACGCCCCGCTTCACCGGGCCGGGCATGACCTCGCGCGGTGAAGAAGCAAGCCGGAGGGGCGTTCGCATGGGGCGGCGTCAGCGATCGGTACAGGAGAGATGCATGCCGTTTTACGAGCATGTCTTCCTCGCGCGACAGGACCTGACCACAGCTCAGGTCGAAGCGCTGACGGAAGGCTTTACGAAGGTTTTGACCGACAACAAGGGCAGTGTCGCCGGCACCGAATATTGGGGCCTGCGCACCTTGGCCTATCGCATCGCCAAGAACCGCAAGGCGCATTATGTGATGCTGACCATCGATGCCCCGCCGGCTGCCGTGGCCGAAATGGAGCGCCAGGTTGGCCTCAACGAAGATGTCGTGCGTTCGATGACCATCCGCATCGATGCGCTGCCCACCGAACCGTCGGCGATGACCCGCCGTGGCGGTGAGCGCGAAGGCGGCCGTGAAGGTGGTCGTGAAGACCGTCCGCGCGGCGACCGTGATGGTCCCAGAGGCGATCGTGGTGATCGTGGCGACCGTGGTGATCGGGGCGGCGAACGCCCGCGCCGCGAACCGCGCGCAGCGTATTAAGGGGAGAATGTAGATGGGACGTCCGTTCTTCCGTCGCCGCAAGTCGTGCCCGTTCGCGGGTCCGAATGCGCCTGCCATCGATTACAAGGATGTGCGCTTGCTGCAGGGCTTTGTCTCTGAACGTGGCAAGATCGTGCCGGCCCGCATCACCGCGGTGTCGGGCAAGAAGCAGCGCGAGCTGGCCAAGGCCATCAAGCGCGCCCGCCATCTGGGCCTGCTGCCCTATCTCGTGAAGTAAGGAGCAGCTGCCATGCATGTGATTCTGCTCGAACGCGTTGAAAAGCTGGGGACCATTGGCGATGTCGTCAATGTGAAGCCGGGCTTTGCACGCAACTTCCTGTTGCCGCGCGGCAAGGCGCTGCGCGCCACCGAAGCCAACAAGAAGCGCTTTGAAAACGACCGCGCCCGCATCGAGGCTGACAACGCCAAGCGGCGTGACATCGCCCGGTCCGAATCGAAGGACATCGAAGGCGCCAGCGTGGTGATGATCCGCGCAGCGTCGGCCACGGGCCAGCTTTACGGTTCGGTCGCCGCCCGCGATCTCGCCGAAGCGCTGACCAGCGGCGGCCACAAGGTGACCAAGGCCCAGATCGTGCTCGACAAGCCGATCAAGAACCTGGGCGTGCACGACGTGAAGGTCGCGCTGCACCCGGAAGTGATGGTGATGGTCAAGGTCAACATCGCCCGCTCGGCCGAAGAAGCCGAGTTGCAGGCGGCCGGGGTGGATATCAATGCCACCGCCGAGCGTGAGGAAGCCGGCTTCACCGAAGCCTATGATCCGAACGCCGAACCCGGCACGATCGTGGTGGACGAAGAGCCGGCCGAAGGCTGAGCCGTTTCACCGGAACCATGAGGGGGCCGCTGGCAAACGCCGGCGGCCCCTTTTGTTTTTGGCTGGCGGCGCAGGGCCGTTTTTCTTGCCGACTGCAGCGTGCGCGCTTAAGAGCGCGCCATGACTGATCAGCCAGAAACCCCGGAAACCCCGGACACCGCACCCGCGCCCACCGATACGCCACCGGATCGCCTCTCGGTCAATCCGCGCAGCGAATATCATGATTGGGATCTGCTGCGCCGCGGCGTCGGTATCCGCTTCAACGGTGCGGAGCGCACCAACGTCGAAGAATATTGCGTCTCCGAAGGCTGGATCCGCGTCGCTGCCGGCAAAAGCCTTGATCGCAAGGGCAATCCGCTCACCCTGAAGCTGACCGGCACGGTCGAGGCCTGGTACAAGAGCTGAAGGCTTGCGCCCAGAATCCTTGCGCTCCAGCAGTGTTGGCGAGACAAGCGCAGCCATGGATTTGTTCGGCAGCACCGAGACCACCACCGCGGGCACGGCTCCGCTCGCCGAGCAGCTGCGCCCGGCGACCCTGGCTGCGGTCGTCGGCCAGCCGCATCTGACCGGCCCGGATGGCGCCATCACCCGCATGGTGGCGGGCGGCAGC
The DNA here is from genome assembly GCF_987265915.1 of Sandarakinorhabdus sp. Classification (NCBI taxonomy): domain Bacteria; kingdom Pseudomonadati; phylum Pseudomonadota; class Alphaproteobacteria; order Sphingomonadales; family Sphingosinicellaceae; genus Sandarakinorhabdus; species Sandarakinorhabdus sp. The sequence continues at coordinate 3,399,955 of NZ_OZ503948.1, read as the reverse complement.
TTGTCCAGCCTGATCCTGTGGGGGCCGCCGGGGACGGGCAAGACGACGATCGCGCGCCTGCTGGCCGATGTGGTGGGCATGCGCTTTGTGGCGATTTCGGCGGTTTTTGCCGGGGTGGCCGATCTGAAGAAACTGTTTGCCGAGGCCCGTGCTGCGCCGGCGCGCACCTTGCTGTTCGTGGACGAAATCCATCGCTTCAACCGCGCCCAGCAGGATGGTTTCCTGGGCCCAATGGAGGATGGCACCATCACGCTGGTCGGCGCGACAACAGAAAACCCCAGCTTTGAATTGAACGCCGCCATCCTGTCCCGCGCCCGCGTGCTGATCGTGCGGCGGCTGGATGAAGCGGCGCTGGCCGATCTGCTGGCCCGCGCCGAAGCCCATGCCGGCCGCGCGTTGCCGGTGACGGACGAAGCCCGCGCTGCACTGATCGCCTCGGCCGATGGCGATGGGCGCTTCCTGCTCGGCCAGGCCGAAAGCCTGTTTGCGATTGCTGCGCCTGAACCGATGGCGCCGACCGAACTGGCGGCCTTCCTGCACCGCCGCATGCCGGTGTACGACAAGGATCGCGAAGGCCATTACGGGCTGATCTCGGCGCTGCACAAAAGCCTGCGCGGTTCTGATCCCGATGCCGCGCTCTATTGGCTGGCGCGCATGCTGGTGGCCGGTGAAGAGCCGCTCTATCTGCTGCGCCGGCTGGTGCGCTTTGCCAGCGAGGATGTGGGTCTCGCCGATTCCAACGCGCTGCGCGTGTGCCTGGATGCGAAGGATGCGTTTGATTTCCTGGGCTCGCCAGAGGGCGAACTGGCGATCGTCCACGCCTGCCTCTATCTGGCCACCGCACCCAAATCCAACGCTGCTTATGTCGCCCAGAAAGCCGCGATGAAACTGGCTGCCGACACCGGTTCGCTCACCCCGCCTGCGCATATCCTGAATGCGCCGACGCGGCTGATGAAGGAACTGGGCTATGGCAAGGGCTATGCCTATGATCACGATGCGCCCGATGGCTTTTCGGGCCAGGATTATTGGCCCGATGGCATGGCCGGGCAGACGCTGTACGTGCCAAGCCCACGCGGCGCCGAAGCGCGCATCGCCGAACGGCTGGCCGAATGGGCCAGACGACGTGAAGATCTGCGGCGGGCCGAGAAGCGGGGCCAGACATGACGGCGGAAGAGGTGATGGACATTGGCCTGGCGCTGCCGGGCGCCACACGCGGCACCAGCTATGGCCGCGATGCCGTTCTGGTGCGCGGCAAGATGTTCGTCTGTGCCGGCAAGGAAGATGATCACTTCGTATTGCGCGCGACGCTGGACGAGATCGACATGCTGATTGCCAGCGATCCCGACTGTTTTTACCAGACACCGCATTATGTTGGCTGGCCGGCGGTCCTGGTGCGCCATGCCGCCGCCGATCCCGAACGGATTGCGGTGCTGGTCGAGCGGGCCTGGGCTGGCCGCGCTTCAGCGGCGCAGCGCAAGGCGCGCGGGTTGTGAGCTTGTTGGGCAGGGATGGCGCGCGTCTTCACAGCTTGGCGCTTGGGCGGGCAGGGGCTATATTGGTGCCCATGTCCGCCGTGAACCGCATTGAGTCCCGTTCCGACCTGCTCGGCGGCAAGCCCTGCGTGGCCGGTACGCGGATGCCGGTGCGTGATGTGCTGGCGTATCTGGCTGCGGGCGACAGTGTTGATGATCTGGTTGCGGCGTTTCCCTATCTGTCACGCGAAGACGTGATGGCGTGCCTCGCCTATGCTGCCGAGTTGGCAGACCATCCGCTGGTTATCGCGGCTGAATGAAGTTCCTGATTGATGCGCAGCTGCCGCCGGCCTTGGCTGTGCACTTGCGAGCGCTCGGCCATGATGCTGTCCACGTGACGGACATCCTGCCCGGAAACGCTCCCGATACGGCGCTGATCGATCATGCTGCAGCCAATGCCATGGCCATCATCAGCAAGGATGCCGATTTCGTGCAGTTGGTTGGGCAAGCGCGGCGGCCGGTGCCGCTGGTGTGGGTGCGGTTGGGAAATTGTTCAACGGCAACGCTGGTCGCTCGCCTGGTCGGCAGCATCGATGCGATCGTGCAGGCACTCGCCAAAGGCGAACCGATCGTGGAGTTTCGGTGAGGTTCACCCGCTTTGTCGGTATCGACTGGTCGGGCGCGAAAGGAGCACGGCATCCATCGATCCAGATTGCTGTATGTGCGGCCGGTGATGGGCCGCCCGAGCTGGTTGTGCCGCCGGGTGGCGTGTGGTCGCGCAGTGCAGCGCTCGATTGGCTGGGCGGTCTGACGGGCGATGTGCTCGTGGGCATGGATGCCGGCTTCGGTTTTGCCGCGGTGCCGCCATTTGACCAGCCGGCCCGCGATCTGTGGGCCGAGATCGAGGCGGTGTGCGCCGGCGAGGTGGATCTGGGCGCCCATGGCTATATCGCGCATCGCCGCGAATCCTTCTGGCTGGGTGCGGCTGACGGCCCGCGCCAGCTGCGCGCGCATCTGCGGCTGACGGAACAGGTCTACAAGGCCAGCGGGCTGGGCGTGCCGACATCGAATTTCGTGCTCTTGGGTGCGTCCCAGGTCGGCAAGGCGACGCTGACCGCGATGCGCTTGCTGCATCGGCTCGCTTGGCCGGTGTGGCCGTTTGATCCGCTGCCCGCCGCCGGCCCGGTCATCCTGGAAATCTATGCGCAGGCCTTCGCGCGGCTGGCCGGCTTTCGCGGCAAGTTGCGCGATGGGGAGAGCCTCGATCTGGCGCTCGCCCGCCATGGCAGCCGGCCCATGCCGGGCGGCTTTCCGGCCATCTTTCCTGATCATATCGGCGATGCCATCGTCACGGCGGCCGGCTTGCGCGCCATCGCGCATCAACCGCACTGGTGGCAGCCGCCGGCGCTGACGCCGGCGATCGCCGCGACCGAAGGCTGGACGTTCGGGGTCGTTTAGGGGGCAGCCCCCTCAATGCATCGCTGGCGGGAAGGTCGCCGGGCCGTCGGGTTGGGTCAGGAGTTCGGCCTCTGTCGCGCCGGCCTCGAAGCGGGCGAGCAGGTCTTCGGGATCGAAGGCGACGCCGATGGGGTTGGCGGCGAATTGCGGCCCGGTGATGAAGGTGGCCGCTTCACCGGGGGGCAAGGCCTCGACCTGGAATTCGGTCTGGTTGCCATCGGGATCGGCATAATAGAGCGACAGGGTCAGTCCGTGGTGGACGGGCCAGACGGGCAGGATGTCAGCGGCCTTCAGATCGCGATAGCGGGTGAGCAGGGCGGCGGCGCTGGGCAGCGTCCAGGCGATGTGGTTGACGCCGATGTCGCCGCGGATGCCAGGCCCGCCGGGCGCAATGATGTCCAGATTGAGGAAGGCGAAGCGGTGATGCTCGTCATCGAAGGTCATGAAGGTCATCGCCGGATTGGCGTGCACCGGGCGGGCGCCGAAGACCTTGGCATACCAATCGACCATGGCCGTCATCTGGCGGGTCTGCGCGACGAAATGGGCGATCTGTGGCTGGCTGGTCATGCTTGTTTCCCCCCGGTGTCTGGCGGGCATGGTGGGGCGCGGCGGCGTGATTGGCAAGGTTTGCGCATTGGCCTATGGGGTGGGCATGAACGGCGCGGCCACCTTTTCCCAAATGTTGCTGGTGGCATTGGGCGGCGCGCTGGGTTCGGTGCTACGCTATGGTGTGGGCCGCTGGGTGATCGGGCTGACCGGCCCCGGTTTTCCGTCCGGCACGCTGGCTGTGAACATATTGGGCGGCCTGTTGATGGGCCTGCTCGCCGGCTGGCTGGCGCGGATGGATGACGGGGTGGAGGGCTTGCGCCTGCTGCTCGGGGTCGGCGTGCTCGGCGGCTTCACCACCTTTTCGGCGTTCAGCCTGGAAGTTTACAACATGATCATTCGCGCCGAAATCGCGCTTGCGGCAGCCTATGCCATCTCCAGCACCGCGGGCAGTGTGCTCGCCGTGCTGGCCGGTGTGTGGCTGATGCGGAGCCCCGCCTGATGAAAGCTTTCTGATGCCCAATGCCATCATTGCCGAGGATGACGACGGCATCCGCCTCGATCGCTGGTTCCAACGCCACAACGCCGAAGTGACGTTCAACATCGTGTCGCGTTGGTCGAAAACCGGCGCGGTGCGGCTGGATGGCGCCAAGGTCGGGCCGGGGGACCGTGTCAGCGCCGGGCAAGCGCTCGCCTGGCCAGATGTGCTGCCCGAACCGGCGACACCCCGCCCGGTGGAGAAGGTCCGCCCGCCGCTGCACCCTGATCAGATCGATTACATGCGGTCGATGGTGATCCACATGGATGCCCATGCCATCGTGATCAACAAGCCGCCCGGCCTCGCCACGCAGGGTGGCACCGGCATTTCGACCAGTGTCGATGCCATGCTGGATGCGTTGCAATTTGATGCTGCCGCCCGCCCGCGTCTGGTGCACCGGTTGGACAAGGACACGTCGGGCGCGCTGCTGCTCGCCCGCACCGCGCGCGCTGCGGCGTTTTTCAGCAAGGAATTTGCCGGGCGCGAGGCGAAGAAGACCTATTGGGCGCTGACGCTCGGCGTGCCGGAAATCCGTTCCGGCACCATCGATGCGGCGATTTCGAAGCAGCCCGGCAGCGGTGGCGAGAAGATGCATGTCGATCCCGAAACCGGGCTGAAGGCCAAGACGCGCTATCGGGTGGTGGACAAGGCCGCGGCGCGCGCCGCCTGGGTGGAGTTTCAACCGCTGACGGGGCGCACCCACCAGATCCGCGTGCATGCCGCCGCCATCAGCCACCCGTTGATCGGCGATGGCAAATATGGCGGCAAAGAAAGCTATCTGACCGGCGGGATCAGCCGCAAGCTGCATCTGCACAGCCGGCGGCTGGTGATCGCCATGCCGGATGGCGGCACGCTTGACATCAAGGCCGACATGCCCAGCCACATGGCCGAAAGCTTTGCCATGCTGGGCTTTGATCTGGCGCTGGGGGATTACGAGGAACCGCCGCCCCCGCCGCCGCCCAAGAAACTGCCGCGCCGGCTTTCGTCTGCCACCAGCGGCAACCGTCGCGGCGAGCGGCGATCGCGCGGGTCAGTGGCAGAGGCGCCGCCGCGGCGGAAATAGGAGCCGCCCGCTCAGTGCGCCAGATGGGGTAGCCGCCCGTCGGCCAGGGCGGCCTTCAGAAAATCGATGAAAGCGCGCAGCTTGGGCAGCACCTGGGCGTGGCCGGGATAGTGCAGGAACAGGCCGGGGCTGGTCGGCGCCAGATGATCGAGCACGGTCTCCAGTCGGCCATCGGCGATCTGCTGTTCCACAAGCGGGCCACTGATCTGCGCCAGGCCCAGCCCGCGTTCGACCAGTGCGCCTACTGTGCTGTAATCATTGACGATGATGCGGCCCTTCACATTGACCTCGACGCCGCGGTTGCCGTCGCTGAACCGCCATGGGAACAGGCCGCCACTGCCGCTGAGGCGCTGGCGGATGCAATTATGGTGTTTCAGGTCAGCCAGCGTCTGCGGCCGGCCATGGGTTTCGAAATAGGCGGGCGTCGCGACGATCACGTAACGGAACGGCGTGGAGAGGCGCACGCTGATCATGTCCGCCTCCAGCAGCTCGCCGATGCGGATGCCGGCATCATGGCCGCTGGCCGCCAGATCGACGATGGCATCTTCGGCGATGATTTCCACATCGACCTCGGGATAGGCGCTGCAGAAATCGGCCAGGATCGGCTCGATCACCAGCCGCACCACGGCGCGCGGCATGTTCAGCCGCAGCAGGCCTGACGGGCGGGCGCCGAGCGTGCCGGCATCGGCCCAGGCGGCATTCAGGCTGGCCCAGGCCGGCACCGCCTGGGCGTGGAAGCGCAGGCCCGCCTCGGTCAGGCCGACCGAGCGTGTGGTGCGGATGAACAGCGGCACGCCGATCCGGTCTTCCATCTGGCGGATGGTCTGGCTGATGGCGGATGGGGAGACGCCCAGATCCTCGGCGGCGGCGCGGAAGGATCGACGTTCGGCAACGCGCAGGAAGGCTTCGAGGCCGTCGAGGAGGTTGCGGGGGATTATATAGTCCTGCTTCATGGGGCGACCATTATTATGCGGATTATCTTGTCTCTGAGTGTGACTTAAAACTTGTTCATCGGCAACCCCAACCGGCACCCCCCGCCGGCAACCCGATCACAAGAAGGACCCCGGACCATGATCACCAGCTTCAACCTCGACCGCATCACCCTCGTTGGCCTGGCCATGGCCGGCCTGCTGCCCTTCCTGGCGCTGAGCCCGGCACCTGCCCAGGCGGCGCCCGTCGATTGTGCCGCGCAAGCCGCCGCGGTGCGCAGCCAGGCCGAAACCGCCGATCCCAAGGCTGCCGCCCGCGCCCTGAAGGCCGTGCGCCTCGCCGAGAAGATCTGCGCCGAAGGCGGCAGCTTCGAAGCGGGCAAGAAATTCGCCCAGGCGCGCGCACAGCTCGACACCGGCGTGCAGCTGGCCGCGCGTCGCTGAACGACGCCACTGAACGACGCCACTGAACGACGCCGCTGAACGACGTCGCTGAACGACGCCGCTGAGCCACACCGCTTCTGGCCCCACCAGAGCTGGGCCGCGCTTCCAAACGGAGGCGCGGCCCATTTTTCTTGGAGCGCCGTCTTACTCGGTGCGCAGCGCTTCGATCGGGGACAGGCGGGAGGCGCGGATGGCGGGGTAGCCGCCAAAGACCAGGCCGATGACGCCGGAGAAGGCGATGGCGAGCAGGGCGGTTTGCCAGCCGATGGGGGCGGGGAAATCGGCGACTTGCTGGAAGATGGCGGCGGCGGTCATGGCCAGCCCCAGGCCGATGGCGCCGCCGATGATGCAGAGCACGGCGGCTTCGACAAGAAACTGGTTGCGGATATCGCGGCGCTTGCCGCCCAGCGCCATGCGCAGGCCGATTTCACGCGTGCGCTCGGTCACGCTGACCAGCATGATGTTCATGATGCCGATGCCACCCACCAGCAGCGAGATGGAGGCGATGGCAACAAGCACGGCCTGGAAAATCTGCGTCACTTGGCCCGAAGTTTCGGCGATTTCGGTGGTGGTGCGCACCGTGAAGGGCGTGATCTTGCCCTTGGACACCTGATAACGGGCGCGCAGCAGGGTCTTGATCTCCTTGTCGCCGGCCACCAGCGATTCTTCGTCTTCAAAGCCGACGAACAGCAGGGTGACATCGTCCGGCCCTTGCGCCGCGGTGGTGGACAGCCGCTGGCGCAAGGTGGAGATCGGCAGGATGATCTGATCATCATTGTCGTTGCCCAGGCTGCTGCCCTTGCTTTCGAGCAGGCCGATGATGGTGAACGGCACGCGGTTGATGCGCACGCTTTGGCCGATGGGATTGTTATCAAGAAACAATTTGTTGGCCACGGTCTGGCCGATCACCACCACGCGGGCGGCGGCAGCGACATCGCTTTGCGTGAGGAAGCGGCCATCGGATGTGGTGAGATTGGAAATGCGGGCATAATCGGCGTTGGAGCCGGTGGCCTGGGTGGTGGCGCTGCGCCCGCCCGTCACCATTTGCACACTGCTGCGAAGTTGCGGGGCGACGGCACTGACACCGGGGATCTGGCGGGCGATGGCTTCGCCATCCCGTTCGGTGAGGCGGCCACGGTCGCCGAGGCGGGACGGGCCGCCCTCGCGTTCGGGTTCGGGCAGCACGATGGCCATGTTGGAGCCCAATGTGGCGATCTGCTGGTTCACGGACACCTGCGCGCCGTTGCCCACCGCCACGGCCAGGATCACCGAAAACACCCCGATCATCACGCCCAGCGTGGTGAGGATGGAGCGCATCAAGTTGGTGCGCAGCGCGGTGATCGCCTCGGCGACATTCACGCCCGCGCCGGCAATGGCCTTGAACAGCGCGCTCATTGGGCGCGAGCCCGGCGGCGGCCCGAGACGGCGGCATCCTCGATCACTTGGCCGTCGCGGAACAGGATGCGGCGGGCGGCATATTCGGCGATGTCCGGCTCGTGCGTGACCACGACCAGCGTGATGCCGTCGTCGTTCAGTTTCTGGAAGATGCCCATGATATCCAGCGACGTCTGGGTATCCAGCGCGCCGGTGGGTTCATCGGCCAGCAGGATCAACGGGTTGGTGACGAGCGCGCGGGCAATGGCGACGCGCTGTTGCTGGCCGCCCGACAATTTGGCCGGCGTGTTCTGCATCCGGTTGGCGAGGCCCATGGCCTCCAGCTTGGCCTGCGCCCGTGCCCGCCGCTCTGCATGGCCGACGCCGGCATAGATCAGCGGCAGCGCGACATTGTCGAGCGCACTGGTGCGGGCGAGCAGATTGAACTGCTGGAACACAAAGCCGATCTTGCGGTTGCGGATTTCGGCCAGGGCATCGCTGTCCAGGCTTTTCGTGTCGATCCCGTCCAGCTTCAGCGTGCCTGATGTCGGCACATCCAGGCAGCCGATCAGGTTCATGAAGGTGGATTTGCCCGATCCGCTGGCGCCCATGATCGCGACGAACTCGCCGCGCTGGATGGTGAGGGACACACGGTTGACCGCGTGCACCAGCTCACCGCCGATCACATAATCCTTCACCAGATCATGGGTTTCAAGCAGCGGCGCTGTCATCGTCGTCCGTGTCTTCGGTTTCGGCCTTGGGCTTCAGCGATTTGGTACGCACCAGGACCTTATCGCCAACCTTGAGCCCCGACAGGATTTCGGTGTGGTCATCGCCTTGCAGACCGATCTGCACCACGCGCCGAACGGGCTTGTAGGCATCGGCGCCGGCAATCCACACGGTCGGGCTGGGCTTGGCGGTTTTCGCCTCTGCCAAAGCTGGTTCGCCGCGGTCAGCCACCTTGGGGCGGAAGCGCAATGCCGTGGTGGGCACGCGCAGCACCGCTGCTTTCGTGCCGGTGATGATTTCGACATTGGCGGTCATGCCGGGCAGCAACTTGCCATCGAGATTGTCGACATCGATGATCACCAGATAGCTGACGACATTCTGGGTTTCGACCGGCGCCTTGCGCACCTGGCGCACCACGGCGCGAAACACCGTATCGGGATAGCTGTCCACCGTGAAGGCGACCTTCTGGCCGGGGGCGATCTGGCCGATGTCGGCTTCGTCCACCGAGGCCTCGACCTGCATCCTGGTGATGTCGGCGGCGATTTCGAACAAGTTGGGCGTCTGGAAACTGGCGGCGACGGTGGTGCCGGGTTCGACCAGCTTGTTGATGATCACGCCGCTGGCGGGCGCCACGATCACCGTGCGTTTCAGATCAAGCTGCGCCGATGACAGCTCGGCCGTTGCCTGCTTGATCTGGGCATTGCTGCTCTGGATCTGGGCGGCAGCGACATCCACGGCGTTGCGGGCGGTGTTCAGCCTGGTCTGTGCAAGATCGAGATTGGCCTTCGATACATAGCCGCGTTCGGCCAGCTCGCGTTGCCGCGCATATTCGCGTTGCTGGATTTCCAGCTCCAGACGGGCGCGTGCGAGATTGGCCAGCGTCTGCTGCAACCCGGCCTGGGCCAGCGCGACCTGGGCTTCGGATTGCTGGGTGCGGGCGCGCACGCGGGTGACATCGATTTCGGCCAGCACCTGGCCTGCCTTCACCGGCGAATTGAAATCGACATACACTTTGGTGATCTGGCCCGACACTTCGGTGCCGACCTTGATGGTGCCCAGCGCGCGCAGCTTGCCGCTGGCCGAAACCTTGCGCAGCACATCGCCGCGATCGGCGGCTTCGCTGACATATGCATAGGCACGTGGGGTCGGCCGGACGCTGAACCAGGTGGTGGCCAGCAACGCCAACGCGATCATCGCCGACCAGAGCGGGTGGCGCTTGATCCATGCGCGCAGTTTCGTCAGCATCATGATCTTTCGGATATTCAGCGTGTATTAGTTACGTATAACGGCGGTGATAGCGCTTGGCGAGGGCAAAATTGACGGCCTGGCAGAATATGAGGGGCTGGCCCGCTTCAACAGAAGTGCAAACAGCAAAAAGGCCGCGCTTCCAGGTGGAAGCGCGGCCCCTTTCTGGCCCTGAAGGCCGGCAGCGTCAGTCGTTGCCGCCGGTCAGGAAGTTGGGCAGGCCACCGGGCTCGCCCTCATTGCTTTCGGCTTCGCGCGGGCGGCGTTCGCCGCCACCATCACGACGGGGGCCGCGGTCGTCACGGCGCGGACCACGGTCACGGTCGCCGTCGCGGCGCGGGCCGCGATCACCATCACGGCGCGGACCACGATCACCGCGCGGGCCGCGATCGTCGCCACCTTCACGCGGTGGGCGGGTGTCCGGCAGTTCCTCGCCGGTTTCCTGATCGACCAGACGCATCGACAGCTTCACCTTGCCGCGATCATCGATGCCGAGCACCTTGACCTTGACCTGCTGGCCGTCGGTCAGCACGTCCTTGACGTTGGCCACACGCTCGTTCTTGATTTCCGAGATGTGCACCAGGCCATCCTTGGCGCCCATGAAGTTCACGAACGCGCCGAAATCGGCCATGTTCACGACCTTGCCGGTGTAGATCTTGCCCACCTCGGCTTCCATGGTGATGCCTTCGATCCACTTGCGGGCGGCGGCAATCTGGGCCGGATCGCTGCTGCTGATCTTCACCGTGCCATCGTCTTCGATATCGACCTTGGCGCCGGTGGTGGCGACGATCTCGCGGATCACCTTGCCGCCGGTGCCGATGATGTCGCGAATCTTGTCCTTGGGCACCTGCATCGATTCGATGCGCGGGGCGTGGGCGGACAGGCCTTCACGGGTGCTGTCGAGCGCCTTGGCCATTTCGCCCAGGATATGCTCGCGGCCGGCCTTCGCCTGATCGAGCGCGACGCGCATGATCTCTTCGGTGATGCCGGCGACCTTGATGTCCATCTGAAGGCTGGTGACGCCTTCGGTGGTGCCGGCGACCTTGAAGTCCATGTCGCCCAGATGATCTTCATCACCCAGGATGTCGGAGAGGACGGCGAAGTCCTTCCCTTCCAGAATCAGCCCCATGGCGATGCCGGCGCACGGGCGCTTCAGCGGCACGCCAGCGTCCATCAACGCCAGTGAGCCACCGCAGACGGTCGCCATCGAGGACGAGCCATTCGACTCGGTGATGTCGGCCAGCACGCGGACGGTGTAAGGGAATTCTTCCTTGGCCGGCAGCAGCGGATGCAGTGCCCGCCAGGCCAGCTTGCCATGGCCGACTTCGCGGCGGCCCGGCGCGCCGAAGCGGCCGACTTCACCCACCGAATAGGGGGGGAAGTTGTAGTGCAGCATGAAGCGTTCATAGCGCAGACCATCGAGGCCATCGATCATCTGTTCGGCATCGGCCGTGCCCAGCGTCGTGGTAACGATGGCCTGGGTTTCGCCGCGGGTGAACAGCGCCGAACCATGGGTGCGTGGCAGGAAGCCGACCATGGCTTCGATCGGGCGAACCGTCTTGGTGTCGCGGCCATCGATGCGGCGGCCTTCGGAGAGGATGGCGCCGCGCACGATGGCGGCTTCCAGCTTCTTGAACAGCTTGCCGGCCTTCATCTGCTCCTGCGGCGTACCGCCGGCGAACACCGCCTTGGCCTTGGCCTTGGCTTCGGCCAGCGCATTCTGGCGATCGGACTTGCCGCGCAGGCGATAGGCGGCATCGATGTCGGCGCCGATGGCGTCCTTCAACGTGGCCAGCATCGCCTTGTCGTCGGTGATGCTCAGATCCCAGGGATCCTTGGCGGCCTTTTCGGCGAGGCGGATGATGGCATCGATCACCGGCTGGATGGAGCGATGCGCGAACATCACGCCGTTCAGCATTTCGGCTTCCGAAAGCTCCTTGGCTTCGGATTCGACCATCATCACCGCATCGGCGGTGCCGGCGACGACGAGATCGAGGCTGCCGTCCTTCACCTGGGTCTTGGTGGGGTTCAGGATATATTCGCCATCGATGTAACCGACGCGGGCGCCGGCGATGGGGCCCATGAACGGCACGCCCGACAGGGTGAGCGCAGCCGACGCCGCGATCAGCGCCAGGATATCGCCTTCGGCTTCGCCATCATAGCTGAGCACATGGGCAATCACGTTGATTTCGTTATAGAAACCTTCGGGAAACAGCGGGCGCAGCGGGCGATCGATCAGGCGGCTGGTGAGCGTTTCATGCTCGGTGGCGCCGCGTTCGCGCTTGAAGAAGCCGCCGGGTATGCGGCCGGCAGCCGAATATTTTTCCTGATAGTGAACGGTGAGCGGGAAGAAATCCTGCCCTTCCTTCACCGACTTGGCGGCGGTGACAGCGCACAGCACCACGGTTTCGCCAAGGGTGGCGACAACGGCGGCATCGGCCTGGCGGGCAATGCGGCCGGTTTCCAGGGTCAGCTTGCGGCCGCCCCACATCAGTTCTTCTTTATGAATGGTGAACATGGTCTTCTTCTTTTCCTGGCGACAGGCCCGATTGCCGGCCGCCAACAGCGTGTGTGCCGCCCTTTGTGGCGGCGCCGGCGTGCCCACGCGAATTCGTGGGGCACCGGATAAACGAACGGCCCCCGGTTGGGGGCCGTTCCGGTTGTGGGCTTACTTGCGCAGGCCCAGCTTGGCGATCAGCGCGGTATAGCGCGCCAAATCCTTGCGTTTCAGATAATCGAGCAGCGAACGGCGCTTGTTGACCAGCACCAGAAGGCCGCGCCGGGAGTGATTGTCCTTGGCGTGCGTCTTGAAATGCTCGGTCAGATTGGCGATGCGTTCCGACAGGATGGCGACCTGGACTTCCGGGGAACCGGTGTCATTGGCGCTCTGGGCGTTGCCGCTGATGATTTCAGCCTTGCGTTCGGTGGTGACCGACATCGTGGTACTCCTTCATCAAAGGTTGAACCCGCGCAGCACCCGCACCTCGCCCTGATGGGCCTCGACCAATGCAACGGGAACAGAACCGTTGCAGGCGAGATGGGTGCCGTTGCTGGCTGGGTGCCCGACAAGCCTGCGCCCCTGATGGAGTGCCGCCGCTTCGTCTGGCGTGATAGGCAGAGCCGGGATGTCGTCCAGCCCCGCCATCAATGGCAAGAGTGCCTGTTCTGGCGTCGGCCCCTGCACCAATGCGGCCAGCTTGTCCAGCGATATCGCTTGCGCCAGCGTGAAGGGGCCAGACTTTGTGCGGCGCAGCATGGTGACATGGCCGACGGTGCCCAGCGCGTAGGCGATGTCGCGCGCCAGGCTGCGGATATAGGTGCCCTTGGACACATGGCTGCTGAAGGTCGCGCTGTCCGGTGTGGTGGCGGTGAGCGTGACCGCGTGGATGGTGAGTTGGCGGGCGGCGAGCGAAACCTCGGTTCCGGCGCGGGCGAGGGCATAGGCGCGCTGACCATCGACCTTGAGCGCCGAATATTGGGGCGGAATCTGCGAGATCGGCCCGGTGAAGCGCGGCAGCACGCCGGCAATGGCGGCGGCATCGGGGCGCACGTCGCTGCTGGCGATCACCGGCCCTTCGGCATCCAGCGTGGTCGTTTCGCTGCCGAACTGCACCGTGAAATCATAAGCCTTGGCGGCATCCAGCATGCGCCCAGCCAATTTGGTGGCTTCGCCGAGCGCGATCGGCAGCACACCGGTCGCCAGCGGATCCAGCGTGCCACCATGGCCGATGCGCGGGATGGGCAGGCCTGCCTGTCGCAAGATGCGCTTCACCGCGGCGACGCCCTGCGCGCTGGTCAGGCCGATCGGCTTGTCGAGGATGATCCAGCCGTTGAGGGACGTTGCAGAAATCGTCAGTCCTCGGGCGTGATGGCAAGCATCGCAGACACAGCGCTGCGCAATGCCGGGAAATGATCCACAACAATGGACAGGATCAACGGCGGCTCGACCTTGTCATAACCATGTCGCAGCCAATTCCCGGTGTCGGCCACGCGCCGCCAGGGCACGTCTGGATGCTGCGCCAACAGAACAGGATCGATATGACGGCTGGCCTCGGAGATGATCTCGATGCCGCGTTCGACGGCACTGCGGAGCAGCCAGTTGTTCCGCAAATCCGCCTCGGTTCGGCCGATCATGGCGGTATCAATGGCTGAAATCTGGGCAGCCATATCGAGCAGGCGCAGTCTTTGCGAACGATGCACCATCAGAAAACCTGGATGGCTTCCGCTTCGATGCGCTGTCGCAAATAGGGATGAATGGAACCGCGGGTCATCACGTCCACCGCAACGCCAACTTCTTCCTGCGCGATATCCCGCACTTCCATCACGTCGAACAGGCTCAGGCGGCCATGGGCGGGATCGAAAAACAGGTCCACATCGCTGGCCGGGCCGGCTTCGTCCCGGGCGGTGGAGCCGAACAGATACAGCGCCCCCACGCCTGCCGCCTTCAAGCGGGGCGAAGCGGCTTGCAGCCGGGTCAGGGCTTCCTGTCGATCCATGCCAGCGTCTTATCGCAAATTGTCGGGTGCGTCACCTGACCGGGACATCAGCAGGCCAGTGCCCGCACATGGCCGGCGTCGGCATAGGCAAGGATGCTGCGGTCGCTGGTGAGCAACAGCAGATCGTCGGCGCGGGCCTGCGCGACCAGCAGCCGGTCGGCCGGGTCACGGTGGAAGGGTTCCGGCAAGCTTGCAGCAGCGAGGGCCGACTGCCACGACAGATCAAGAGCGTCGGCGCGGAAATTCGTGAGGAATCGTTGCAGCCAGCCGCGCGCATCACCGCCAAACAACATCCGTGTGTTGCCAGTTCGCGTGGCCAGGGTGCCAATTTCCCAAGCCGACACCGATGACACCAGCAAATGACCGGCGGCACTGCGCACCGCTTCGCGGCAGGCAGCCGAAACCGGCATGCCCTCGCTCAGCCGCAGGATGATATTGGTATCGAGCAACAGATGGCCCGGGCGCTTCACGCGAAGCGCGCAGCCGACGCTTCGACAAGCGCAGCCATTTCCGCGCCGAGTTCGGCCAGGTCGGCTTCAAGACTGGCGAAATCGGTGACGGTCAGGCCGGTGCTGCCCTTCATGCAGCCGAACGGGTCCATCACTGCGACTCCGGCCTGCTCACCTTCAAAGCTGAGCGTGACATAGGCCTTGCCGCGCTTGGTGATGTTGACCCGATCCAGGCGGTGCGTCGCGCCAGCGGCCATCAGGTCCAGGCATTGCGCCTTGAACTGGCTGGCTGACAGGGTGAGTTCGCGGGGCATGGGAGTCGTCCGGCCAGTGAAATGACCATTTCAATATGACCATTTCAGCCCGAAAAAGCAACTTGAGGCTCAATCCTCGTCGTCGATGCTGTCCGCCAGGCTCTTCCACGGACGCGGCGCGGTGGTGGGCAGAGGCGGCAGATCGCGGGCGATTTCCGGGCGCTTCAGCACGGCATCGATGCGGGCGCCGGCATCGAAGCTTTCGTCGCGGCGGAACGACAGGTCGGGCGTGTATTTCGTCGCCAGCCGCTTGGCGACTTCGCCGCGCAGCCAGCCGCGGTGCTGGCCCAGCGCCTTCACCACCGCCTCGTCATCGCCGTTCGAGGCTTTCACGAACACGATGGCATGGCGCAGATCGGGGGTGACGCGCGCTTCCGACACCGAAATGATGGTGCGGGTGATCACCTCGTCGCGCAGATCGCCGCGCGCGATGATTTCAGCGAGCGCATGGCGCACCTGTTCGCCGATGCGCTGCAGGCGGATCGGGCGGCCCTTGGAATCGGTGCTGGTGGGTGCGACGGGCTTGGGCATTGGCGCATGTTCCTCCCCTCCCGCTTGCGGGAGGGGTCGGGGGTGGGCAAAGTGGGGCGGGGACCATTCCCACCCCCAACCCCTCCCGCAAGCGGGAGGGGAGCAGGTCAGAGCGTGCGTTCCTTCATCTCGACTTCATAGGTCTCGACGATGTCGCCCACCTTCACATCCGACGAATCGGCCAGCGTGATGCCGCATTCCAGACCGACCTTCACTTCCGGCACATCTTCCTTGAAGCGGCGCAGCGAGGCAATGAAGCCGGTGTAGATGATGACATCGTCGCGCATGACACGGGCGCGCAGGGCCTTCTTGATATAGCCTTCGGTGACGCGCAGGCCGGCTGCCTTGCCGACCTTGCCGGCCTGGAACACATCCAGCACCTGGGCGCGGCCCACAACGGTTTCAAAGGCTTCGGGGCCAAGCTGGCCGGCCATCGCCGCCTTCACGTCGTCGATCAGATCATAGATGACGTCGTAGTACTTCAACGCCACCTGATCGCGCTGGGCAATCTCGCGCGCCTTGGCATTGGCGCGCACGTTGAAACCGATCACCGGGGCGCCGCTGGCCTTGGCCAGGGTCACGTCGCTTTCGGTGATGCCGCCGGTGCTGGCGATCAGCACCTTGGCGCGGATCTGGTCGCTGCCGATCTTGCCCACCGCACCGGCGATGGCTTCGGCCGAGCCTTGCGTGTCGGCCTTGATGACCAGCGGATATTCCTGGACCTTCTTGGCGCGCAGCACCGAGAACATGTCTTCCAGCCGGGCCGGGCCGTTGGCACCGGTGCGCTTGGCGGTGGCGAGGCCAGCGCGATATTCCGCGACTTCGCGGGCGCGGGCTTCGTCTTCCACCACGGTGACCAGATCGCCGGCCTGCGGCACGCCGCCCAGGCCGAGCACTTCGACCGCCGCCGACGGGCCGGCTTCCTTCACCTGCACACCCTTGTCGTCGGTCAGCGCACGCACCCGGCCCCATTCCTGGCCCATCACGAAGATGTCGCCACGCTTCAGGGTGCCGCGCCCGACCAGCACGGTGGCGAGCGGACCCTTGCCCTTGTCCAGCCGGGCCTCGATCACCGTGCCTTCGGCGGGGCGATCGGGGTTGGCGCGCAGATCCAGCACTTCGGCTTGCAGCAGTATCTTCTCCAGCAGGTCGTCGAGGCCGATCTTCTGGGTGGCGGAAATCTCCGCATCCATCACGTCGCCGCCCATTTCCTCGACCTGCACATCCTGTTGCAGCAGGGCGGTACGGATGCGGCTGGCATCGGCGCCGGCCTTGTCCATCTTGTTGATGGCCACGATCATCGGCACGCCGGCCGCCTTGGTGTGCTGGATGGCTTCGATGGTCTGCGGCATGATCCCGTCATCCCAGGCCACCACCAGCACGACGATATCGGTCACCCCGGCGCCGCGGGCGCGCATCTGGGTGAAGGCTTCGTGGCCGGGCGTATCGAGGAAGGTGATCTTCTGCTTGTCCTTGGTGACGATCTGATAGGCACCGATCTGCTGCGTGATGCCGCCAGCTTCGCCCTTCACCACGTTCGATCCGCGCAGCGCATCGAGCAGGCTGGTCTTGCCGTGATCGACATGGCCCATGATGGTGACCACGGGCGGACGCGGGCTCATGTCGTCTTCCACGTCGGCCGCGCCAACCATGCCCTTTTCGACATCGCTTTCGGACACGCGGATGATGTTGTGGCCGAATTCGGTCAGCACCAGTTCGGCGGTGTCCTGATCGATTTCCTCCAGCGCCGCGGTCGGCACACCCAGGCGGGCGAGCAGGCGCACGACATTGTTGGTTCGTTCGGCCATGCGGTTGGCGAGTTCCTGCACGGTGATCGTGTCGGGCACGGTCACGTCGCGCACCTGCTTGGCCTGGCTGCCCAGCCGGCCGCGTTCCTTCTCACGGGCGCGGCGCAGCGCCGCCAGGCTGCGGACGCGGGTGTTGCCTTCATCGTCCAGCGCGCGCGTGACGGTCAGCTTGCCGGATTTGCGGCGATCATCGGCGCCCTTGACCAGGCGCTGCGGCTTGGGCGCTTCCGGCTTGCGGCCCGGAATGATGCGCACCCGCATGCTGTCGTCGTCGTCCTCCATCGCGCCGGCCGGGATCACCATGCCATCGGCGTCGGTTTCCGGCACCGGATCGGGACGGGTGGCGAGTTCCTCGGCGGCCAACCGCTTTTCATCCAGACGGCGGCGATCTTCCTCTTCGCGCGCGGCGCGCTCCTGCTCCTCGCGGATGCGCACCTCTTCCATCAGGCGCAGCCGGTCTTCCTCGGCCTGGCGCTGATAGAGCGCGGACAATTCGGCCGGAGTCATGCGGCGCTGCGGCGCGCCGCTCTGTTGCGGCGGGCGCATACCGCCGCGCTGGCCGGCGCCGGCCTGGGGCGGGCGGCCGGTCTGGGCCCCGGACTGGGCCCCGGACTGGGTTTGTGGGCGCTGCGGCGTCGGTGCAGCCGGGCGTGTGGCCGGTGCGGTCGCCGCCGGCTTCGGCGGTGCCACGGGTTCGGGCGCCTTGGCTTCGGCCGGCGGGGCGGTTGCCGTTGCGGTTGCTTCGGCGGCCGCAGCTTCGGGGGCCTTGGTTTCGGCAGCCGGTGTTTCGGGGGTCGGCACCTCGCGGGTCGGCGCGGGCACGCGCTCGACCGGACGGAAAGTCACGGGCGGCGGCATGGCCGGGCGCGGCGGCGCCGGTTCCGGTGCACGTGTGGTGACCGGCGGCGGTGCGGCCGGGGCCG
This sequence comes from Sandarakinorhabdus sp., assembly GCF_987265915.1. NCBI lineage: Bacteria > Pseudomonadati > Pseudomonadota > Alphaproteobacteria > Sphingomonadales > Sphingosinicellaceae > Sandarakinorhabdus > Sandarakinorhabdus sp. The sequence continues at coordinate 3,381,636 of NZ_OZ503948.1, read as the reverse complement.
GCGGGGTCACCGGCTGGGGGGCGCGCGCCACGGGCGGCGCCGCGACCGGGGCCGCAACGGGGGGTGGGGTCGGGACGGGCTCGGGTGCCGGGGCAGGCGCATCGCCGGGGCGATGCAACACGCGCGTACGCTTCACTTCCACGACCACCTGTTTGGTGCGGCCGTGGCTGAATTGCTGCTTCACCTTGCCGACCTCGACCGACTTGTTGAGGCCGAGGGGGGCACGCATGCCAAGCTTGGGTTTGTTGTCGTCACTCATCGTCGCGCCTAATGCCTCTCAAGGGCGTCTGCCGCAACCTCTGTTGCGCCGCCCGTCTGTTCAAACTCAGTCTCTGTTTCGGTTCCGGGATCGCCTTGCGGATCGTTTTCGGGAGGGGCAAAGCCCGCCCAGCGATCGATATCAGCCAGCACCCGCGCTGCCGCCGCCGGTTCAGTGAGGCCGGCATGCACCGCATTGTCGCGGCCCAGCGCCGCCGACAAGGCTTCGCGCGGGATCGGCAACCGGCGCTGGGCGATCTCCACGCCCAGCGATTCGCCCACCGCCCGCGCCATGCCATCCAGCCGGTCGGCACCATCGGGGCGGGCATCGCCGGCGTGCAGCACCAGCCACAGCTTGCCGGCGCGCAACGCCTCGCGCACGCGCTCTTCACCGATGATCAGGTTGCCGGCGCGTTTTTCCAGGCCGAGCCGCGCCAGCAGGCGTTGCCGCAAGCTGGCTTCGATGCGTGCGCCCAGATCGTCGGGCAGGGTGAAGCTGTTGGCCTTGAACGCGCGGGCCAGTGCCCCGCGCAAACGGCCACGCGCCGCCACGCTGTCAAACAGGGTGCGATTCGCGGCAATCCACGCGCCGCGGCCGGGCAGCCGTTCCGACCAATCGGCGGCAACCTGGCCATCGGGCCCCAGCGCCAGCCGGATCAGCAGCGCGCGCGGCGCAGCTTCGCCTGTCAGGACGCAGCGACGCTCGGAAAGCGTGGCACTGCCCCCTTTGCGGAGCGCTTCATCGGCAGCCGGCGGTTCCGGCGTCAGGCGATCATTGGCTTCCATCCGCTGATGCGTCCTCCCCATCAGCGTTTTCATCGGCAAACCAATGCGCCCGCGCGGCCATGATGATGCGGTTGCCATCCTCTTCCGACAGGCCGAATTCCTTCAGGATACCGCCGCGGCCGACCAGTTCGTCGGACGCGAGATCGCCCAGATCATCAAGGGTGCGGATATTCTTCTTGCCCAGAACCACCAGCATGGCCTCGGTCAGGCCTTCGATGGCGGCCAGATCATCCTCCACCCCCAGCGCGCGGCGTTCTTCGCGGGCGGTGGCTTCGCGGCGTTCCAGGGCTTCGATGGCGCGGTTCTGCAGTTCGGTGCCAAGATCCTCGTCAAAGCCTTCGATGCCGGCAATTTCCGCCAGGTCGACATAGGCGACTTCTTCCAGCTCGGAAAAGCCTTCGGCCACCAGCAGCTGCGCCAGCGTCTCATCGACGTCCAGCTCGGTCTGGAACAGTTCGGATTTCTCGACGAATTCCTTCTGCCGGCGCTCGCTTTCGTCGGCTTCGGTCATGATGTCGATCTGCTTGCCGGTCAGCGCGCTGGCCAGCCGCACATTCTGGCCGCGGCGGCCGATGGCGAGCGAAAGCTGATCGTCGGGCACCACCACGTCGATGCGATTGTCTTCTTCATCCAGCACGACCTTGGCGACTTCGGCAGGCTGCAGCGCGTTGACGACGAAGGTAGCGGTATCGGGCGACCAGGGGATGATGTCGATCTTTTCGCCCTGCAATTCCTGCACCACCGCCTGCACGCGGCTGCCCTTCATGCCGACGCAGGCGCCAACCGGATCGATACTGCTGTCGCGGCTGATCACGCCGATCTTGGCGCGGCTGCCCGGATCGCGGGCCACGGCCTTGATCTCGATGATGCCGTCATAGATTTCCGGCACTTCCTGCGCGAACAATTTCTTCATGAAATCACCGTGCGCGCGTGACAGGAAAATCTGCGGGCCGCGCGGTTCGCGGCGCACGCTGGCGATCAGGCTGCGCACCCGGTCACCGGGCTTCAGCACTTCGCGCGGGATCTGCTGGTCGCGGCGGATAACGCCTTCGGCCTTGCCCAGATCAACGACGACATGGCCGAATTCGGCGCGCTTGACGACGCCGGTGATGATCTCGCCCTGGCGGTCCTTGAACTCTTCATACTGGCGGTCACGCTCCGCATCGCGCACCTTCTGCACGATCACCTGCTTGGCGCCCTGGGCGGCGATGCGGCCGAATTCCACCGGCGGCAGCGGATCGACGACATAACCGCCGAGCTCGGCGGTCTTGTCCTTCTTCAACGCATCCTTCAGGCCGATCTGCTTGAAGAAATCTTCCGGTTCCTCAACCACTTCCAGCACGCGCCACAGCCGGGTTTCGCCGGATTTCGGGTCGATCTTGGCGCGGATGTCGTTTTCGGCGCCGTAACGCGCACGGGCGGCGCGCTGGATGGCGTCCTCCATGGCTTCGATCACGATGCCGCGATCGATGCTCTTTTCGCGTGCCACCGCATCGGCAATGGCGAGCAGTTCGGCGCGATTGGCCGTCAAAGATGTGGCATGAGCTGTGGCAAGGGCCATTTCAGTCCTCCGAAAGATCGTGGTCGGGGGTTTCGTTGTCATTGTCCGCGGCAGCACCGCTTTCGATGATTTCGTCGGCGCCGGTGGTATCCAGCGGGCGGGTGGCGGCAATCAGCCGATCGGTCAGCACCAGCTTGGCGGCGCGTATATTGGCCATCGGCAGGCGCAATTGCTGCCCGGTCTTGCCGGTAATCAGCACATCGTCACCATCCAGCGCGGAGATGTCGCCATGGGCGCGGGCGCGGCCGTCCACCATCGGCTCCAGCTTCATGCGGGCTTCGTGGCCGATCCAGTTCTGCCAATCGATGGCGCGGGTCAGCGGCCGGTCAATGCCGGGGGAGGAGACTTCCAGGGCATATTCGGATGGAATCGGATCGGCTTCTTCCAGCGGCAGATCGAGCGCGCGCGACAGCGCTGCACATTGATCCAGCGTCAACTGCCCGGTCGTCTTGTCTTCGGCCATCACCTGCAGCGTCAGCGCGCCGGGCTGGCCCGAAAGCTGGATGCGCACCAGGTCCAGGCCCATCGCGGCCACCACAGGCGCGATGATGCTGGTCAGGCGGGCATCAAGATCGGTCTGGGACAAAATGCGGCATCTCCGGTTTGCGCAGCCAGCAGGGAAAGCGGTTTGGCGCCGCGCAGCGGAGCCGCGCAGCCTGCAAACCATCAGCCATGCAGGAACGAGGCCGCCTATACGCCAGCTGCGGCCATGCAGCAAGCATCCTGTCGCGCCCCACGGCGGCGGCAACCCGTGCAGGCCAATCCGCGCGCATTTTTATCTTAACAAATGATTTCGAATCGGCTAACGAAGGTTGGAATTAACGATAAATTAACCAATCAGGAGCGCGATTCAAATGAGACCTGTTCATCTTCTGCTGCTTCCCCTGCTTGCGGGGCTGGCGGCCAACCAGGCGGCGGCCATTACGGTTGCCATCAACCGGCCGAACATCGCGGTCACCAGCATCGGCAATCTGGTACTTGGCGCGAAATATCGCCTGTCGCCCACCAATTTCGATCTTTCGGTGGATTCGGGCGGCGGCACTCAGGGCTTCAACACCATCAGCCGCGACATCGGCAACCTGACCGCATTGAACAACACCACTTATGATTTTGCCTTCCGCAACATTGCCGGCCAAGGCTTTGTGTTCAGCCTGACCAGCCCGACCAATGTGGTGCGATCGGCGGCGTGGGGCAGCTTCTCACCGGCGTTGACGCCCACGCCCACCATATCGGCAGCCCGCTTGCAGGGCGCCGCGGCCACCGGTTCACCAGGCGTCCAGCTCAGCCCCGGCCAATTGCCGATGAACGCCCTGCATCTGGAAGTGTCGAGCCGCAAGCGCCAGAACAATTATGAGCCGGTGGTCACGCTCAGCAATATCGCCTTCACCGCCACCGGCGCGGCCACGCGCGGCAGCATCATCGCCAGCCAGACCGTCACGCCGACCACCAACCTGATCAACGCCAATTTCAACGAAGTCGGCCCGGGCTTTGCCTCGCAATGGCTGCTGACCAATGGCGATTTCTGGGATTTCAATTGGACGCTGTCGGGCAAGGTGAACTTCCGGATCAACAGCATCAGCGGCAACATCGGGAACATCGACGAATTCGTGAAGTTCGGCCTGTCCGGCAAGCAGGTGAACTTCACCGGCGCCGTGCCGGAACCGTCGAGCTGGGCAATGCTGATCGCTGGGTTCGGCTTGGTGGGTGCGGCGATGCGCCGTCATCGTCGGGGGCCTTGGGGCGCATTTGCCTGACAGTCCCTGCCACCGCCGCCCTTAACAAGAGCGATTCTGTCACCTATAGGGCTCGGGTCTGCAAACTTTCGGGGCATCATTCATGGCTGCAATTCTCGGCAAACTGTCCAACGCGCTGCTCATTGGCCTGCTGGCCATGGTCGGTGTCATCATGGCCTTTCACGGCGGGCTGATCGCGGCTGATCCCGGCGGCTGGGTGTTGGGCTTCCTGCGCGTCATCCACGTCTGGGCCGGCATCCTGTGGATCGGCCTGCTCTATTATTTCAATTTCGTGCAGATCCCGACGATGCCAAGCGTGCCCGCCGAGCTGAAGCCGGGCGTGACCAAATATATCGCCCCCAAGGCTTTGCTCTATTTCCGCCACGGCTCGCTGCTCACCGTGCTGGCCGGCATCGGCCTGTCGGGCGCCAATCTGGTGGATGCGCTCACCTTCGCCGAAGGCCAGCGCGTCATCGGCCTGGGCATGTGGCTGGGCCTGATCATGGCGTTCAACGTGTGGTTCCTGATCTGGCCGAATCAGAAGATCGCGCTGGGCATCGTGGATGGCACGCCGGAGCAAAAGGCCAAGGCCGGCACCACGGCGATGATCTTTTCGCGCACCAACTTCCTGCTGTCGTTCCCCATGCTCTATTGCATGATTGCGCAGCACGCGATCGGCACGGTCTGATCAAATCCGCTGCGTCATGACGGGCCGGCCTGCGCACAGCGGGCCGGCCCGTTGCCGTTCAGGCGCTGCGCGGCATTCAGGCGCTCCGCGGCGGCGCACCGATGCCGGTGGCCGGCGCGCAATCGGGGAATTCGGCATATGTCGCCCTGCGGCCGTTGCGGCTGATCCAGACCCGGAGTGATGCAAAGTCCGGGCAGGCCTTGAAGCGCCAGCGAAATTCCCAGCCATCGGCCCATTGCCGGCCTTCGCGCGCCGCAAATTCGCTGCTCGGCATGCCGGATCGCACATGATATTCCCGCGCCAGCCGATCGGCGAGTGCCGCGGCGGCCGGCGCATCGATATCGGGATCATAAAGGCCCAGCGCCAGTGACCCGCCGGCCAGGGCCGCGATGATGATGAGCAGGATGCGGCGACGGGTCACCGACCGCTTGTGCATCAAGCTGCCCGGCCGCAAAAGGGGGAAGCGCGCGGCGCGTCCATCATGCACAAACCCCCTGCGGTTTGCGGCAATCGCGTTGACAAGCCAAAGGCCATCCATTACCTGCCCGCCTTCGCATGTGCCGGGGTCTCCCGATTCTGGCTGCATGTTCCGTTTTGAACCATATATCTAAGGTTGAAGTGATGTTCGCAGTGGTGCGCACCGGCGGCAAGCAATACCGGGTCGCCGATGGTGACAAGATCATCGTCGAGAAAATCGATGGGGATGCCGGCGCTGCCGTCAACCTCGAAACCCTGATGACCGGCGAAGGCGCCGCGCTCACCATGGGCGGCAACGTCACTGCCGAGATCGTCGCGCAGACGAAGGGTGACAAGGTGATCATCTTCAAGAAGAAGCGTCGCCACAATTATCGCCGCAAGAACGGTCATCGTCAGCAGCTGACGGTGCTGAAGATCACGTCGGTCGCGTAAGGACATCTATCCATGGCTCACAAGAAAGCAGGCGGCTCGTCCAGGAACGGCCGTGATTCGGAAAGCAAGCGCCTTGGCGTGAAGCGCTTCGGCGGCCAGGCGGTCAACGCCGGCACCATCATCATCCGCCAGCGCGGTACCCCCACCCACGCCGGCCGCAATGTCGGCGTCGGCAAGGATCATACGCTTTATGCGCTGAGCACCGGCACCGTGGAATTCCACACCGGCAAGCTTGGCCGCAAATATGTGTCGGTCAATCCGGTGGCGGAACCGCTCGCGGCTGAATAAGCCCGGCATCCCGCTGATTTGACAAAGGGGAGCTGGGCGACCGGCTCCCCTTTTGTTTTGGAAATTCCCAGAAAATGCAGTTTCTCGATCAGGCCAAGATCTTCCTCGCGTCCGGCGCCGGCGGCGACGGGGCGGTGTCGTTCCGCCGCGAGAAATTCGTCGAATATGGCGGCCCCGATGGCGGCGATGGCGGCAAGGGCGGGGACATCATCTTCGAATGTGTCGATGGCCTCAACACGCTCATCGATTTCCGTTATTCACAGCATTTCAAGGCCAAGCGCGGCGAACACGGCATGGGCCGCAACCGCACCGGTGCCGGCGGCGGTGATTTGCTGATCAAGGTGCCGATGGGCACGCAGATCCTCGCCGACGATGAAGAACGCACCCTGATCGTCGACATGACGACCGTGGGCCAACGTGCCATCCTGCTGAAGGGCGGCGACGGCGGCAAAGGCAATGATCATTACAAGACCAGCACCAACCGCGCGCCGCGCCAGTTCCAGCCGGGCTTCCCGGGCCGGGAGATGTGGATCTGGCTGCGGCTGAAACTGCTCGCCGATGTCGGGCTGGTCGGGCAGCCCAATGTCGGCAAATCCAGCCTGATCAATGCGATTTCCAACACCAAGGCGAAGGTCGGCAACTATGCCTTCACCACCCTCAAGCCGCAGCTGGGCGTGGTGGCGCACAAGGGGCAGGAACTGGTGATGGCCGATATTCCGGGGCTGATCGCCGGTGCCGCCGATGGCGTCGGCATCGGGGACCGGTTCCTCGGCCATATCGAACGCTGCCGGGTGCTGCTGCATATCGTGGATGCCAGCCTGCCCGGCCCGGTGGGGCAGTGGGAAACCGTGCGCGAGGAACTCGGTGCCTATGGCGGCGGCCTCGATCGCAAGCCGGAGATACTGGCGCTGTCCAAGATCGATCTGGTCAGCCCGCAAGCGCTGGCCGCCAAGAAGCGCGCGCTGGAACAGGCCAGCGGTGCGCCGGTGTTCTGCATGAGCGCCGCGACGCACCAGGGCGTGGATGCGGTGCTCGACAAATTGATGGAGATCGCCGGCCGATCGCAGGCGACGCGCACGACGGGCGGAGATCGGCCGTGGTCACCGCTGTAACGCATACGCCCGCCGCCACCTTCGACCCTGCCGTTTGCCCGCGCCTGGTGGTGAAAATCGGGTCGGCGCTGCTGGTCGATGCGGCCGGCGCGGTGCGCAGCGACTGGCTGGCCGGCGTCGTCGCCGATATCGCCGAGCGCCGCAGCCAGGGCCAGCAGATCGTGATTGTCTCCTCAGGTGCCATCGCGCTGGGCGCGCGGCGGCTGGGGCTGGAGCGCGGCGGTCGCGCCAGCCTGGAGGATGCGCAGGCGGCCGCCGCCGTGGGCCAGGTGGCGCTGGCCGGGGTGTGGGAACAATTGCTGGCGGCGCAGGGGATGACAGCGGCGCAGGTGCTGCTGACGCTGGGCGATCTGGAGGATCGGCGGCGCTATCTGAACGTCGCGGCGACCATCGCGCGGCTGCTCGATCTGGGCGCGGTGCCGGTGCTGAATGAAAATGACACGGTGGCCACGGCGGAGATCCGTTTTGGTGACAATGATCGGCTGGCGGCGCGCGCGGCGCAGGCGGCCGGCGCCACCGGCGTGATCCTGCTGTCGGATGTCGATGGCCTCTACACCGCCAATCCCGCCAGCGATGCCAACGCCACGCGCTTGCCGGTGGTGAAGGCGCTCACTCCGGAGGTGATGGCGATGGCAACGGGCGAAACACGGTCGGGCATGGGTTCGGGCGGCATGGCGGCGAAGTTGCTGGCGGCGCGCATGGCCGGTGCGGCCGGCATCGCGCTCGCCATTTGCGACGGGCGGGTGGAGCGGCCGTTGACGCATTTCGTCAATGGCGCCGGCGGCACGCTGTTCCTGCCGCCGCGCGCTGCCAGGGGCCGCAAGGCGTGGCTGGCCGGGCGCATCACCGTGGCGGGCACGATCAGGGTCGATGCCGGCGCGGCGGCGGCGCTGCGGCGCGGCGCGTCCTTGCTGGCGGCGGGCGTGTGCGGTGTCGAAGGCCGCTTCCGGCGCGGCGATGTGCTGGCCATCATCGGCCCGGATGGCGAATTGCTGGCGCGCGGCCTTGCCGGTTATGATGCCGATGATGCCGCTGCGATCATGGGCCTGCGCAACGATGCCCATGCTGCTGCCTTGGGCTATGCGCCGCGGGCGGCGTTGGTGCATGCTGACCATTTGGTGCTGATATGAATCTGATCACGAACATGGCCCATGCGGCACGCGCTGCATTGCCGGCGCTGGCCGCCGCTCCCACCGCGCAGAAGGCCCGCGCCCTGCACACGGCTGCTGCCGCCATCCGGGCACGCTCGGCGGAACTGCTGGCGGCCAACGCGGCGGACGTAGCGGCCGCCACCGAGCTGCCATCGGCGCTGGTTGACCGGCTGGCACTGGATGCGGAGCGCATCGAGGGCATCGCCGCCGGGCTCGATACGGTCGCCGGCCTGCCCGATCCGGTGGGGGAAGTGATCGCACGCTGGCAGCAGCCGAACGGCCTGCAGTTCAGCCGGGTGCGGGTGCCCTTGGGTGTGATCGGCATCATCTATGAAAGCCGGCCCGGCGTGACGGCGGATGCCGCGGCGCTGTGCCTGATGGCGGGCAATGCCTGCCTGCTGCGCGGCGGCAGTGAGGCGGCGCGGTCGAACGCGCTGCTGCTTGATTGCATGGCCGCTGGATTGCGTGATGCCGGGTTACCGGCCGCGGCCGTGCAGATGGTGCCGGCGGGGGATCGGGCGCTGGTGGGTGACATGCTCGCCGCCCACGGCCTGATCGATGTGATCATCCCGCGCGGCGGCAAGGGGCTGGTGGCGCGGGTGCAGGCCGATGCACGCGTGCCGGTGCTGGCGCATCTGGATGGCATCAATCACGTCTATGTCGATGCCAGCGCCGATCCGGACGCGGCGGTGGCGATCGCGGTGAACAGCAAGCTGCGGCGCACGTCGGTGTGCGGCGCGATGGAAACCCTGCTTATCGATGCCGCCGCGCCGCCGGCGCTCAAGCAGCGGCTGGTGGCGGCGCTGCTCGATGGTGGCTGCGAAGTGCGCGGCTGTGCCGCCGTGCAGGCGCTGGACGCGCGCGTGGAGCCGGCCGTGGCTGCGGATTGGGATACCGAATATCTCGATGCCATCGCCAGCGTGGCGGAAGTGGCCGGCGTGGACGGCGCCATCGCCCATATTGCCGCCCATGGCAGCCAGCACACCGAAAGCGTGATTGCGCAGGATGCTGACGTGGCCGAACGCTTCCTGGCGCGCGTCGATGCCGCCATCGTGCTGCACAATGCCTCCACGCAGTTCGCCGACGGCGCCGAATTCGGATTCGGTGCGGAGATCGGCATCGCCACCGGGCGCCTGCACGCGCGCGGGCCGGTGGCGCTGGAAGGATTGACCATCTTCAAGACGCTGGTGCGCGGCACTGGCCAGGTGCGGCCGTGATGGGGTATGATCTCGGGATGGATGCCCGCCGCGCCCCTGAAGCCATTGTACCTGAGCTCGATGCCGATTGGGTGGAAGAGCCGCTGACCGCTGCCGATATCGCTGCGTGCGAGGAAGCAGAGGCTGCCGTTGCCCGCGGTGAATGGGTGGATGGCGAAGTCGTGCTTGAACGGCTGCGCGCCATGCAGCGCAAGTATCGGGCCCGGGCGGCACAGCTGCGCTGATGCGCACCCTGCGATGGACGGCACCGGCCGAGCTTGATCTCGACCGTATTGAAGCGTGGCTGGATCGGATCGATCCGGGCTTGGCCGATGCTGCGACCGGCGCCGTGCTGCGCCGTGTGATGCAGGCTGTTGCCACTCCCTCGATCGGATCACCCGTGCCGGGCGGGCGACGCAAGATTGTCGAGCGTCGTTTCGGCTATGTTATTCTTTACCGTCACAGCAGCGACGCCGTGACCATCCTGCGCATCCGCCATGCGCGGGAGGATTGGCGCTGATGGCGCGCATCGGCCTGCTCGGCGGCAGCTTCAATCCGGCGCATGCCGCGCATCGCCACATCAGCCTTGTGGCGATGCAGCAATTGCAGCTGGATGCGGTGTGGTGGCTGGTATCGCCGCAGAATCCGCTGAAATCGCCGGAATCCATGGCCGCGCTTGACAGCCGCGTTGCCCGCGCACAGCGCGAAGCGCGGCACCCGCGCATCCGCGTCACTGCGCTGGAAACGCTGCTCGGCACGCGTTTTGCCATTGATACGGTGATCGCGCTGAAGCGCCGTTATCCGCAGCATCGCTTCATCTGGCTGGCCGGGGACGATATCGTCGCCGAACTGCATCGCTGGCGGCGCTGGCGGCGGTTCCTGCGTGAAATCCCGCTGGCGGTGGCGCCGCGCCCCGGCGTGTCGTTGATCGGTGCGCCGGCGCTCAGTTGGGCCGGCTGGTCGCCGATTTCGCCTTCGCGCTGGACGGACGCGCCGCTGCCAGCGATAATCAGGCTTCATGCCGGGCTGCGGCCGGAATCGGCGACCGCATTGCGGCGCCGCGATCCCGATTGGGCCAACACAACAAGGATGCACGTTTGACCAAGACTGACCGGGTGGACGAACTCCACGCCATGATCATGCAGAGCCTGGACGATGACCAGGCGGTGGACCCTGTGTCCATCCCGCTCGCCGGCAAGACCAGCATCGCCGATTACATGATCGTCGCCAGCGGCCGCAGCGGCCGGCAAGTGGCCTCCATGGCCATGAAGATCGCCGAGAAATTGAAAAGCGATTTCGGCCGCAGCGCCCGCGTGCAGGGCCTGCCCACCGCCGATTGGGTCCTGATCGATTGCGGCGACATCATTGTCCATGTTTTCCGCCCCGATGTGCGGGTGTTCTACAATCTGGAACGCATGTGGGGCCTGGATGATGCGCCCGCAGCGCCGGCTCCCGTCGCCACCGCCCCGCACTGAGCGCTTGCCCTGAAGCTGCACATCATCGCCCGCGGCCGCATCGGCCAGTCGCCCGAAGCCGATCTGGTGCAGCGCTATGCCGTGCGCCTGAAGGGCCGGCTGGCGATCACGGAAATCAGCGATACGGCCGCTTGGCCCGCGTTTGCCGCTGGCCGCACCGTGGTGCTCGATGAACGCGGCCAGGATATGGCCTCGGCCGATCTGGCCGCTTTGCTGGGCCGTTGGCGCGATGATGGCGCGCGCGAGGTGCGGTTCCTGATCGGGGCCGCGGATGGCCATGATGCCACAACGCGTGGCCAGGCCGATCTGCTGCTCGGCTTTGGCCGGGCGACCTGGCCGCACATCCTGGTGCGCGCCATGCTTGCTGAACAACTCTATCGTGCGCTGTCCATCCTCGATGGGCATCCCTATCATCGCAGCTGACCGGTTCATTCGGCCGCAAGGCCGCAGGGAGTAGCGCCGGGCTTGGCATCTGCTATCATCAATCCGTGCAATGTCTGCGAGTCTGTCGATGAGCCTGAGCAAAAGCTGGAAGATCGCCCTGCCAGTGGCCGCCCTGATCCTGGTGCCCGGCTATGCTGCGGTGCAGGCCGCCGCCGAAACCGATACCTACAAGGAACTCGATGCCTTGATGGACGTGTTCGAACGGGTGCGGGTGATCTATGTCGACAAGGTGGACGACAAGACGCTGATCCGCGGCGCCATCACCGGCATGCTCGCCAGCCTCGATCCGCATTCGGCCTATCTCGATGGCCGGGATTACGCCAATCTCAAACAGACCACCGATGGCGAGTATACCGGCCTGGGCCTTACCGTCACGTCCGAAGACGGCGCGGTGAAGGTGGTGACGCCCACGGACGACACGCCGGCCGCGCGCGCCGGCATCAAGGCTGGCGATTACATCACCCACCTGGACGATGAACTCATCTATGGCGGTTCGCTGAACGACGCGGTGGACAAGATGCGTGGCGCCGCTGGCACCAAGATCAAGCTCACCGTGGTGCGCCAGGGCGAGACCAAGCCGCTGGAATTCACCCTCACCCGCGAAGTCGTGGTGATCCGCCCGGTGAAATGGGAAACGCGTGGGCAGGTCGGCCTGATCCGCATTTCCACTTTCAACAGCAAGACCGGCGATTCAACCCGCGCTGCGGTTGACGGCATCAAGGCCAAGCTGGGCAGCAATGTCGCCGGCTATGTCATCGATCTGCGCTCCAACCCCGGCGGCCTGCTCGATGAAGCGATCAAGGTGTCGGATGTGTTCCTGGAAGGCGGCGAGGTCGTGTCCGAACGCCGCCGCGCCAAGAATGATGTCGATCATCATTATGCCAAGCCCGGCGATGCCACCGATGGCAAACCGGTGCTGGTGCTGGTGGATGAAGGCACGGCCTCCGCCGCGGAAATCGTCGCCGGCGCGCTGCAGGATCATCGCCGCGCGCTGGTGCTGGGGCAACGCAGCTTTGGCAAGGGCAGCGTGCAGACCGTCTATCCGCTGTCGGGCGATACGGCGCTGCGCCTGACAACGGCGCGCTATTTCACGCCATCTGGGCGCAGCGTGCAGGAAAATGGCATCGAACCCGATATCCAGGTGCCGCAATTGTCCGATCCGCGCGTTGCCGATCGCAAGCCGATCCGCGAAGCCGATCTGAAGAAGCATCTGATCAACGAACTGAAAGACGCCACCGACAAACTGGTGGAGCAGGACAGCGTTCCCGATCCGCGTTTTGTTGTCAAACCCGACGAGCTGAAGGCCAAGGGCGTGCTGGATTATCAGCTGGATTATGCGCTGAAACTGGTGGGTCGATTGGCGCCGCCGGCGGCACCGGCCCTGCAGGTGGCCGGCTCTGGCCCGGCGCGCGGTGGATCGCACTGAACCCGCCGCGACGGCGCGGTGATTGCGTGTGTCACATTCGCCGGGTAAGCGTTTAGGCAATTCCCTGCCCACGACCTCGAAAGCCTTGCCCGTGTTGCGTCGCCTCTATGACTGGACCCTGGCCAAGGCTGCCGGCCCCGGCGCCGAACGCTGGTTGATGGGCATCAGCTTTGCGGACAGCAGCTTCTTCCCGGTCCCGCCCGACGTGATGCAGATCCCAATGTCGATCGCGCGCCCGGAACGCGCGTTGCGCTATGCGGGCCTGTCCACCGCGGCGTCGGTGGTGGGGGCCTTGCTCGGCTATGCCATCGGTTCGCTGCTGTATCAGACGGTCGGCGTGCCACTGCTGGATTTCTATGGCTATCAGGACAAATTCGTTTCGTTCGCCGCCGACATCAAGGCGCACGGTTTCCTGTGGATGCTGGCCTTCGCTTTCCTGCCCATCCCCTACAAGGTCGCGACCATCGCTGCCGGTTCGGTGTCGCTGTCGATCCCGGTGCTGATTGCCGCCTCTGTCCTGGGCCGTGGCGGGCGGTTTTTCTTGGTGGCACTGGTGTTGCGGCGCTTTGGTGCCAAGGCGCAAGAATTGATCGATCGCTATTTCAACACGCTGGCGCTGGCAGCGACGGCGCTGTTCGTCGGTGGCTTTGTCGTGGTCAAATATGCCTTCTGATCGGGCGGCTGTGGTGATCGGCGGCGGCGCGCTGGCGCTGCTGGCCGGGGCCTATGGCTTTCAATATGTCGGTGGGTTGGCGCCGTGCGAAATGTGCTGGTGGCAACGCTATGCGCTGATGGCCACGGCGGCCTTGGCTGGCCTTGGCCTTGCCGCGCGCAACCGGCCCGTGACGGTGTTGGCGCTGCTGGCCCTGCTGGCCAACGCCGCCATTGCCGCCTTCCATGCCGGGGTGGAGCAGAAATGGTGGCAGGGCCTCACCCGCTGCACGGCGCCGCCGCTGGCGGGTGACATGAAATCGATGATGGCCGATATCCTGGCGCAGCCGCTGGTGCGCTGCGACGCCATACCATGGCAGATGTTCGGCATTTCCATGGCAGGATGGAACTTCCTGATGTCCCTTCTGCTCGCCGGAGCTGCCACATGGCTGATCTTGAAACCGCGCCCCAGAACCTTGGCCTGAAACGCCGCCTGCCCGGCGATCGCCGCCCCAATGCGATCGCGATGATCCGGGTGGATCAGGCCGGCGAAACCGGCGCTGCGCGCATCTATGCCGGGCAACTGGCGGTGATGGGCGGGCGCCACGCCATGGCCGGCGAAATCCGCCACATGGCCGTCCAGGAACAGCGGCATCTGGATGGCATGAACGGCATTATGGTGCGGCGCGGCGTGCGCCCGACGATCTTCGGCCCGATCTGGCATGTGGCCGGCTTTGCCTTGGGGGCCGGCACCGCCCTGTTGGGGCCAAAGGCGGCCATGGCCTGCACCGAAGCGGTCGAAACCGTGATCGACGATCATTATGGCGAACAGACGCTGGCGCTGGCCGACGGCAGCGATCCGGAGCTGAAGGCGATGATCGACGATTACCGTGCCGATGAGGTGGAGCATCGCGAGGCTGCCAACGCCCACACCGGCGGCGGCGCCTTCCCGATCATGGAAGCCGTGATTCGCGCCGGCTGCCGGGCCGCCATTGCGGTAGCCAAGCGGATCTAGAGCGCTTTCCGATCAACTTGGGTCATCGGCACGGTGCCGATTTTGGTTCAAGGCAAGAAGTGAGGAGGGCGCGATGCCTTGTGCATCGTAACCGACGAGCGACGCGGCCTTGGACCGAAAGCGCCCCGCCCCGGAGGGGTCGCCGGAACGGCCATGACATTGATCCAAGTTGGTCGGAAAGCGCTCTAATTCCGGATCTGGCTGCGCATCTGGTAACGGCCGCCCACCCGGCCGGAGAACATCTGCGTCACGCCGGGGTGATGCACCGGATCGCCATCGGCATCCGGCAGCAGATTCTGCTGGCTGACATAGGCGACGTAGGTCGATTCCTCGTTTTCGGCGAACAAGTGGTAAAATGGCTGATTCTTGTGCGGCCTGATGGCTTCGGGGATCGATTCCCACCATTCTTCGGTGTTGTTGAACGTCGGATCGACATCGAAAATCACGCCGCGGAACGGGAACACGCGGTGGCGCACCACATCACCGATGGTGAAGGCGGCGGTGTCGGCGGGGCTGTCTGGTTCGGGCATTGGCAGCATAGGGTTCCAATTAGGGACGGAAATGCCGGTGATGGCAAGCCGGCAACCAGCACAATATAGGGGCGCAGCGCACGGGTTGAAGGGGCAGCGATGTCGCGCAACACATCGGCCACCCGAACAGGCTTGGCATCCCCGCCCCCCTTCGCTATAGGCCGCGCCTTGACCAGCCTGCGGGCGCATCACGGAGAGGTGCCGGAGTGGTCGATCGGGACGGTCTCGAAAACCGTTGTGGGTGCAAGCTCACCGTGGGTTCGAATCCCACCCTCTCCGCCACTTCCCTATCGCGAACCCGGAACCGGGCCGCCGCAGGGGCGCAAAGCCCCCAGTAATCGCACCATTTTCCGGATGCCACCCGAACTCCAGAGACTGGGGTAAGCGGCCAAAGCGGTCTCTGAACGCCTTTTGTCTCTGATCACCCGAACCCCGCCCTCGGCAGTTCTGGTTAAAAAATGGTAAGCTTTTACAGCGCGTTGGGCTGATGAATGGTCCGGCAGTTCGTCGGCGATATTCCACCCAATGTGCAGTTAGAGAATCCGAGGTGGAGTCCCTTTGCGGACTGCTTGGCAAGGGCCCGCTTCCGGGTGCCGAGCCAACGGGGAGAAACGACCCATTGCGGGCCTTCGAAAGGTTACAGTTCACTACATCCCGCCAGCCCGATGAGCGAGCCCCTCAATGGGCTCCATGGAATCTTCGGGTCATGGTATCTTTGATTTATGCAGAGGCTGTTTTCCGGATTGCGTGCCGTCCCTCGTGGCGTCTGGGCGCTTGGGTTCGTCTCCATGTTCATGGATATCTCGTCGGAGATGATCCACAGCCTGTTGCCGATCTTCCTTGTGGGAACGCTGGGGGCGAGCGTTGCTCTCGTCGGCCTGATCGAAGGTGTTGCCGAGGCGACGGCCTCGATCAGCAAGGTCTTTTCGGGATGGCTTTCCGACCGGCTCGGGAAGCGCAAGCTTCTCGCTGTGCTCGGCTATGGCCTTGGCGCATTGACCAAACCCGTTTTTCCGCTGGCGATCACGCCGTTTGAGGTCCTTGGAGCACGTTTCGCCGACCGAATTGGGAAAGGCATACGGGGTGCTCCGCGCGATGCTCTGGTCGCCGACATCACCCCGCCGGAGGTTCGTGGCGTCGCTTTTGGCCTACGTCAGGGGCTCGACACCGTTGGAGCCTTCATCGGCCCTCTGGTGGCCATGGGCCTGATGATCCTGTTCGCCAGCGATATCCGTTCGGTGTTCGCCTGGGCTGTCGTCCCGGCTGCGATTGCGGTCTTCCTCCTTGTCGTCGGGGTCGAAGAACCTCGTCGAGGGACAGCAACCGAAAAGCGCCCTGTCCCCATCCACTGGTCGGAAATTCGTGACATGGGTCGCGCCTACTGGTCGGTCGTCGCCGTCGGCGTGGTGTTCACGATGGCCCGGTTCAGCGAAGCCTTTCTCGTCCTTCGGGCGCAGGACGTTGGGCTTGCCGTGGCGCTTGTGCCGGTCGTGATGGTGGTGATGAACGTCGTCTACTCGGTCGTCGCAACGCCAGCGGGCAGTCTGTCGGATCGGATTGATCGGCGCATCCTGCTGGCCGCAGGGCTTGGCGTTCTGGTGTTGGCGGACATTGTGCTGGCCACGGTGCCAACTATTTCGGGTGTATTGGTCGGCGTCGCCCTGTGGGGCCTCCACATGGGTCTTACGCAAGGCGTTCTGGCGGCGCTTGTCGCCGACGCGGCTCCTGATCGTTTTCGCGGCACGGCGTTTGGGATGTTCAATCTAGCGAGCGGCGTCACAATGTTGGCCTCAAGCGCGCTTGCCGGCGTTCTCTGGGCCGGCCTCGGACCCTCCGCCACCTTCGCCGTTGGCGGCGTGTTCGCCGGGCTTGCCGCGCTTGGGCTGATCTTCACTCTTCAACGCGCGCGTGGCCTCTGACGCTTCCTAAGGACCTAACCAAACGGCGACGTTCGGGCGGTCCACCCCAAAGCCATGCCGAGTTGGAAGCCCGCCGATCCTGTATAGCCACACAAGGTCCGCTAACCACCCTTCTCGGAACTTCGGAAGGTCCGCTTGTGGGCGTTCATCCGGGGCCAAGTGTCAGGCTCTATCCACCGGAGGGTCGAAGGCAGCGGCAACCTGCTCTGCCCAGGGCAGATCGGCCACGGCCGTCAGGTCCTTGATCGACACCGCCAGCGGGCAGCCGCGAGCGGATCAGGCCGGGTTTGCTGACCCGTGCCGGCTGCTGGACTGTTACTGGGGTAACAGGTGCAGCCAGGGCGTTTGGTGCATCGTGTTCCGCCACGGGCTGGCGGAGGGTCAATACACGGCGAGTGGTCTTCTGCGTTGTGGTCATTGCTGGCTCCCTGTGTGGAGCAGCGGCACGCTTCTCCCACTGGCCAGAGCACCGAGAGTGGTGACTCCCATGGCTTGCACGTCAGCCGATAGCAGCCTGCCGACACAGCAATGCTTCGTTTGCCACACATGTCGAGGGGAATGTCGGGGGGGTGGGCCGTTTGCTGCCATCCCGATGAATAGCAATAACCACTTCAGCGACGCCTGCAGGGCAGCACACGACGCTGCGTATCATATGGGTAGGACTGTTAGAGCCGGACGCTGGCCAGCAGACGCAGGCGCAGCGGCGGCGCGGGGAAGCCGGCGGCATCCTGCCAGTCGCCATCCAGCAAATTATCGGCCGCCAGCCTGATGGTCAGCGCGTCCGTCGCCTGCCAGCGCGCATCCGCCGCCAAAGACACATAGGGCGACAAGCGCTGCCGCCCGCCCGGCACCGATTCGTCGTCACGCGCGCCGATCTGGCCGGCGCGCAGATGGGCAGCGAACCGGTCGGTCACCTGCCAGCGCACGGCGACATTGGCGCGCCAGCGCGGCCGCAGCAGCAGATCAGGCCCGCCGGCCGTATCGCGCGGCCAGACATGCTGCACGGCCAGATCGAACTGCACGTTGCCCAGTTGCTGGGCCAGGCTGGCGGACACGCCGTCCACCGCGACGCGGCCACGATTGACCAGCGCCGGCGCCGGCTGAAAGATGAAATCGATCAGATCACGATAGCGCGCGACAAAGCCGGTCAGGCGCACGCGGGTGCGATCCTGTTGCCAGATCAGCGCCACATCGGCCCGCCGGCCGGATTCGGGCCGCAGCGCCGGGTTGCCGACCAGCGGATTGGCCAGCGCATAGAAGCTGGGCGCCTTGAAGCTGCTGCCGGCCGATGTTTCGACCCGCCAGCCCGCGCCCAGATCGATGGCTGCCGCGACACGGCCGGACAGCCGGGCCTTGAGGCTGCCGATGCGATCGACGCGCAACGCACCCTGGCCGGATACGGCACCGGCGCGGCTGGCGATTTCGGCAAAGCCGGCCCAGGCCGCCCGGTCCAGCCGATAGGCGGTCGGCAGCGCGAAGAAGCCGAAATCCAGTTTGCCGCTGGAGTGGCCGCTTTCGTTGCTGCCCTCGATACCGGCGGCGATCTGGGTGGCGCCGGCCGTCCACGCCAGGCTGGCCTGGCCGATCAGGCGATCATAGCGCGTCTCATCCGTGCTGGCGGGCAGGCCATTGGGATTGCTGGCCGCGCGCGCGACACCAGGGCTGGCGAGCGTGTCGCTGCGCCCCAGCCAGCTGGCATTGAGATCAAGCACCAAGCCCTCGCCCAGGCTTTGGCGGGTGCGCACCGCGGCCAGATATTCGCGTGCCCGGCGGGTTTCGGCCTGGCGGCGTGTCGCCAGCAACGCGCCGCCGCTGGCATCCGGAAAGCCGGCCGAATCGATGTCGTTGAAGCGCAGCAGCAAGCGATCGCCGCCATTATCGCGCACCACCCGCAACACAGCGGTGCGCGCCACGAACCGGGCCAGCGGCGTTGGGGTGCCATCGTCGTCGATCTGGCCGGTCAGACTGGCCCCCCAGCCGCCGCCCATCGGGCCGGACACGCCAGCGGCCAGCATATGGCCGCCCCGGGTCAACCCCTGCTGCGTGATGCCGCCGCCCTGCGCCGTGAACGCCAGCCGATCGGCAGGGCCCTGCGGCGTGATCGCCAGCACGCCCGCCAGCGCCCCCGATCCATGCACCGCCGACAATTGCGTCGTCAGCAGATCGATCCCGGCCAGGCCAAAGCTGCCGATCTCGGCCAGGTTGACCGCGCCGCCGCGCGAACTGGTGGCGTTGTTGATCGGGACGCCATCGAACAGCACCAGCGTGAAATTGGGATCGGCGCCATCCAGCGTGGCAGCCGCAAAGCCACTGCGTCCGCCAGCTTGCGCGATGAACAAATTGGGCACGCCTGCCAGCGCCGATGCCACGCTGCCGCTGCTGTCGAGCGTCTCGGCATCGACCCGGATCGGCGCAGACACCGGCGGCAAGCGCGAGGCGGTGACCACCAGGGGCGGCGCTGCGGCCGCAAATTGGGCCAGCATCAGGACAACAAGCGACATGGATACTCTTTTTTCTTCAACGGCGACGCAGCAGGTACCAGATGGCATGGCCCAGCGCCGGCACGGCAATCGCCCCCACCAGCGCCGGCCCCAGATTGCCGGCCGACGAGGCCGCGCCCAGCCCGGCCCAGGCGATGGCAAGCGCCATGTTGGCCGGCACCATGGCCAGCAGAAACGGCGCCCACGCCATGCGCGCGGCACCGGCCATGATCACCACCGCTTCGGCCACCACCGGCACCGGTCGGCTGAGCAGCAGCGCCAGTGGCCCCAGTGCGTGCAGCCGCGGATTCAGCCCGGCCAGCGCCGCATCCCCCAGCAGCCGGTTGGTCAGCGCCCGGCCCGGATAGCGGCCCACCCAATAGCCCAGCAACGCGCCGGCCATCAGGCCCAGCCAGATTGCCGCCGCCCCGATCACCGACCCCAACGCACTGCCAGCGGCCACCGCGACAATGCTGGAGGGCACGGGCAGCAGCGGATCGAGCGCCAGCAGCAACACCACCAGCCCCATCACCAGCCAGGGCCGATCCGCCAGGCCGGTCGCGGTTGCAGATGCCAGCCGCGCCACGTCTTCACCGATCAGCGCCCAGGGCAGCAGGATCGCGGCCAGCAATCCCGCCAGCAGCCCCAGCCACCGCGCACGCCGCCCCGCCTGTATTGCTTGCATCGGCCCTTTGCTCCGAGCCGGGGCATGCGGCACGTCGTCCGTACCGTCAAGCCGACACAAACGTCGCTTGCACGGCGCGCATACTATATACAGTATGGAATTGCCAAGCGCCGCCGCCTGCGGCACGAAGGCACCATCGGCAGGATGAAGACCATGGCACATCGCAAGGCCCTGAATGGCGCCTTTTTCACGCTCTTGGCGGCGCCCTTTCTGCTGGCTGCGACCAGTCTGACGGCGCCGCCGCGCAGCGAGCTCAATCGGCACTGGCCATTTTTCGAACCGAGCGAACCCGATGAGCCGGCGGTAAGGGCGCCGCGCGATGCGCTGAAAAGCTTTGCCATGCCGCCGGGCTATGCCGTGGAGCTGGTGGCCGCCGAACCGCTGGTGCAGGATCCGATCCTGATGGAATTTGATGGCGATGGCCGGCTGTGGGTGATGGAATTGCCGGGCTGGGCGCACAATCTGTCGATGGACAACAGCCTGGAGCCAGTGAACCGGCTGGTGGTGCTGGACGACACCGACAATGATGGCGTGTTCGACAAGCGCACCGTGTTTGCCGACAAATTGGTGTTGCCGCGCGCGTTCAAGATCCTTGCCGGCGGCTGCGCGCTGATCGGCGAACCGCCCACCTTGTGGAAGGCCTGCGATACTGATGGCGACTTGAAGGCCGACACCAAGGTGAAGGTGGCCGACGGCTTTGCCCGGCTTGGTGTGCTGGAACATGGCGCCAATGGCTTGTTCTGGGGCATGGACAATCTGCTGGTCGTGTCGGAGCATGAATGGAATCTGGCGTACAAGGCCGGCCAGTTCGTGACCGTGCCGGGCCTGCGCCGCGGCCAGTGGGGCGTTGCCCAGGATGATGCGGGGCGCATCTATCGCAACGTCAACACCGATCCGCTGTTCGTCGATTATGTCTCGCCGGATTATTATGCGCGCAATCCCGATCTGGTGCGCACGCGCGGCCTGTACGAAAATCTCGTCGATCAGGAAAAGACCAATATCTGGCCGGCCCACCCCACGTTCGGGCTCAATCGCGGCTATCGGCGCGAGGTGTTCCGCACCGATGGCACCGCCAGCTATTATGGCGGTGTCTCCTCGCCGCTGATCTATCGTGGCGGCCGGCTGCCGGCCGAGATGCAGGGCATGGGCTTCGTGGCCGATGGTGCCACCAACATCGTCCACCTGCTGCGGCTGAAGGATGATGGCCAGGGCCGCAAGATGGCCGAGGATTTTTACCCCAAGGGCGAATTCCTCGCCTCCACCGATGTGCGCTTCCGCCCCACCGCGCTGGCCGGCGCGCCTGATGGCAGCATCTACATCGCCGACATGTATCGCGGCGTGTCGCAGGATGGCCCGCTGCAGACCGATTATCTGCGCGATTACATCAACAAGCGCGGGCTGGCGCGCGGCACCGGCCATGGCCGTATCTACCGCGTCGTCTATCTGGGCCCCGATGGCCGCGCCGTGCCGCCGGCACCCGCCGCCCGCCCGCAGATGAGCCGCGACACCTCGGCCGCGCTGGTCGGCCACCTGTCCAACCCCGATGGCTGGTGGCGCGACACCGCCCAGCAATTGCTGGTGCAGCGCGCCGATCCGGCGACGGTGCCCTTGCTGGTGAAGCTGGCGCGCGACCGCAAGGGCGATTGGCGTACCCGCCTGCACGCGCTGTGGACGTTGCACGGCATGGGCGCGATGCGCGCCGATCTGGCGCTGCTGGCGATGGCCGATGCGCGGCCGGAACTGCGTGTGGCCGGTCTGCGTCTGGCCGAACCCTGGCTGGCCACCGCCGCTGCCAAGCCGATGAAGGCGGCGCTGGCGCTGGCTGGCGATGCCAATTGGCAGGTGCGGGTGCAGGCCGCTGCCAGCCTGGGCGTGCTGCCCGCCGAACAGCGCATGGCGCCGATGATCGCCCTGCTGACGGCAAATGGTGATGATCCGGTGCTGGTCGATGCGGCGGTGTCGGGCATGAAGGGCGGCGAGATGGCCGTGCTGTCGGCCCTGGCGTCGGCGCCGACGGCGCCGGCCGATGCGCTGGCGATGCTGTCTGGTGCGCTCGCCAAGCGCCGCGACGGCTCCACCGGCCAGGCGCTGGTGGCGATGGCCAGCAACGACGCGCTGGCGCCGCCGGCCCGGGCCGCGATCATGGATGGACTGGCGTTGGGCTTTGCCGGCGGGGCGCAGGGCGGCGGCAATGCCGTTGCCGGCGGCCGCGCGGGTGGCAATATCCCCGGCGTGGCGCGCGCGCGTGCCGGCGGCAATCGCTTCGATCTGGCCGGCGAACCGACCATGCTGACCCGGCTGGCCAGCACGGCCGGCACGCTTGCCGAACCGGCGCGCAAGCTGTTGGCGCTGGTCAACTGGCCGGGCCGGCCGGCGCCCCCGGCGTTGCCGCCGCGCAGCGCCGCCGAAGAAGCCCTGTTCGTGCACGGCCAGGCCATTTATACGGAGCAATGTTCAGGCTGCCACCAGGCGCAGGGCCAGGGCCAGGCCACCGTGGCCCCGCCGCTGGCCGGATCGAAGCGGGTCGCCGCGAGCGGCGATGTGCCGGTGCGCATTCTCACCAACGGGCTGGAAGGCAAGATCGGCCTGATGCCGCCGCTGGGCGGCGACATGACCGACGAGGAGGTTGCCGCTGTGCTGACCTATGTGCGCCAATCCTGGGGCAATACCGGCGCGCCGCTGCCACCGGCGGCGGTGAAGGAATGGCGGCTGGCCTTTGCCCACCGCACCATGCCCTGGTCGGAAAAGGATATCGACGCACCGCAGCGGTGAGGCGATGATCGAAGTCGCACAAGTCTGCCGCAGCCGTGGCGGCCAGCGGGTGGTGGACGATGTATCGTTCACCGTGGCCGCTGGCGAGATTGTTGGCCTGATCGGCCTGAACGGCGCTGGCAAGACCAGCCTGATCGATTGCCTGGCCGGGCTGGCCGCACCCGGTAGTGGCCAGATCCGCGTGGCCGGGCATGCGCCGGGCAGCCGGTCGGCCCGCGCCGCCACCGGCACCCTGTTGCAACAGCCCGGCCTGCCGGCGCGGCTGCGGGTGGCGGAGACGCTGGCGCTGTTTGCCGGGCTGCAGGGTCAGCCGCCCAGCCCGCAGCTGGTGGCCGCGCTGGGCTTGGCAGCAATCGCCGGGCAGCGGGTGGAGACGCTTTCGGGCGGCCAGCGCCAGCGGCTGGCGCTGGCGCTGGCCTTGCAGCATGAGCCGGCGGTGATCCTGCTCGATGAACCGGCCACCGCGCTCGATCCCGGCATGCGGCGCGATCTGGCCGCCCTGTTGGCTGACCGGCGCGCGGCCGGTGCCGCCATCCTGATGGCCACCCATGATCTGGCCGAAGCCGCCAGCCTGTGTGACCGGGTGCTGGTGATGGCCGGCGGGCGGCTGTTGACGGGCGGACGCCCCGCCGATCTGATCGCCAGCCTGCCCAGCAAGATCCGGATGGTGACGGCACAGAAGCTGCCGGGGGCCGCAAGCGCCAGCATCGAAATCGCGGCGCAGGATGTGGCGGCCGCCGTGCGCCAGTTGCTGGCGCAGGCTGGCGCAGTACCGGTGCTGGAGCTCAGCGTGACCAGCGCCAGCCTTGCCGATGTCGTGCTGGCGGCGCAGGAACCGCCGCATGGCTGACATCCCGTTCCGGCCGCTGCTGTGGGCCAATCTGCTGGCGACGCTGCGCAATCCGATGGCGCTGATCTATGGCTGGCTGTTCCCGCTGTTCTTTCTGGTCGGGTTCTGGGCGCTTTATGGCCAGGATCCGGTGCCGCTGGCCCTGCATGCCGGGCAGTTTTTCACGATCACCATCCTGGGTAGCGCCGCCTTTGGCCTGCCGACGCAGATGGTGGCGGAGCGTGAAGCCGGCCTGTGGCGCCATTATGCCCTGACCCCGGCGCCGCGCTGGCGCTTCGTGGCGGCACTGGTGCTGGCCCGCGCCCTGTTGCTGGCCGGCGCGCTGATCGTGCAGCATTTCGCGGCGCGCGGCCTGGGCATGCCGGAACTGCCGCATCCGGTCTCCACCATGCTGGCGCTGGCCACGGCCGGCCTGTGTTTCCTGTGCATCGGCGCGCTGATCGGCAATCTGGCACCGAATGTGCCGGCCGTGCAGGCGCTGGGCCAATGCATCTTCCTGCCGATGCTGATCATCGGCGGCGTGGCGGTGCCGCTGGCCAGCCTGCCGGATTGGGCTTTGCCCTTGTCCAACCTGTTGCCCGGCCGCCATGCGGTGGTGGCGATCCAGACGGCGGTGACCGGCACCGGTACCCGCGCTGCCGGGTTCGAGCTGGCGGCGCTGGCCGGGCACGGCCTGATCGCCTTGCTGGCGGCGGTGCTGTTGTTCCGTTGGGAGCCGGCCGCGCCACCGCCCGCCGGCCGTCGCGGCCTGTGGCTGTTGCCCCTGCTGGCGCTGTGGCTGGCGCTGGCTGCCGTTGCCCAGCAGCGCCACCGGTCGGTGCCAGCCGCGCCGGACACCGCGCCAGCCGGACAGGTGGCCGATTATCTGGCGCCAGTGACGTCAGACGCGACCAGTGCCGTACCCGCCGCGCTGCCTGCCGCAGCGCCGACAGCGTCGCGTGCACAAGCTAGCCCGCAGCCCCGCCCGCTGCCCGCCGCGCCGGCCACCGCAGAGGCCCCTGCCGCGCTGGCGCTGCCAGCCGAACCGCCGCTCGATCTGGACCGCATCGCCTTTGAGCGCCTGCCATCCGATGCCGGGCTGGTGGCGCCGATCGCGGCCGAACCGCCCGATGAGGCTCTGGCCAGCGCCCTCACCCGCATCCGCGGACAACTCGCAAGCTGGCCGCCCGCCCGCGACGGATCACCCGAACAGCAGGTGCGCACCCTGCTCCTGATCGCCGCCGTCCCCGATCTGTTGCAGATGGACCCATTGGAACGCCACCTGCCGCTGCTGGTGGAAGGCGTGCTGCGGGAACGCTTTAGCAGCGCGCAGGCGCAGCGTCTGCTGTTCGCCATCGCGCTCGATCCCGATGCCGGCAGCGTGGCGGCGCGAGCCGATCTGCCGGGCATCGGCTTGCCCGCCCATGCCGGCCCGGAACAACCGCTGCGCGGCCGGGTGATGCTCTATGCGTTCAAGCTGCTCGGCCGCCTGTCAGGCCGGCGCCTTGGCGATCCGCCGCTGCCCGATCAGGCGCAATGACGTTCGGCGGTGCCGATGCGTTCGTTGGTGAAGGTGAAGCAGGCATCGCGTGACACGGTGATCAGCAGGTTCTGATTGCCGAACCGGTCGATGTTGACGATACGCTCCGACAGCGTGTCGGCGGCCGGGCTGCGGGTGGCCGCATGCAATTGCCAGACCTTGGCGCCTGGAATCGCCTTGAAACGTTCCAGCACATCGCCATCGCCGCCCTTGGTCGGGCCGTTGTTGACCACCACCAGCTTCGGCCGGATGCTGTTCACCAACGCCGGCGGATTGGAAACACCGCTGCCGTGATTGTCGGCAAACATCAGATCAACACCGCCCACCCGGTTCAGCGGGCAGACCAGTCTATACTCCAGCGCCCAACTGGCATCGCCCAGGCTGAGGATGCGGGCCTTGCCCCAGCGCAGCAGCAGTCCCAATGAGCGCGGATTTTCCTCGCCGCCATTATCGGCCATGTCGGTCGGCCCCGTGCAGCTGGCCCCGGGCGCGCCGCTGCCGGGAATGGCCTTGGGCGAAAATTCCCCGTCGCTGTGCACGGCGATCAGCTCCAGCCCATCGATCCTGATCCGCTCGCCGGCCTTCATCACCCGCGTTTTCAGGCCTGTCCTGGCCTCGGCATAGAGCGGGTAGATGACATCCGGGGAGATCGGGATTTTTTCCTTGGGCAGTTCCGGCGTGACGAACTCGCGATTGGGGCCATGGTCGATCACCTCGCCGACGGGCATCAACTTCACCAGATCGTTGAGCCCGCCGATATGATCGATGTGATAATGGGTGATCAGCACGGTATCGATGCGGCTGAGCCCGGCCGCCTTGGCGGCAGCGACAATGCGTTCGGCACTGGTTGGCGCCGGCGGCACCGGCGGCCCGCCCGGCGCGGCGCGCGGGCCGCCGCGGCCCTTGGGCCAGCCGGTGTCGATCAGCAGGGACCGGCCCTCCGGCGTGATGTACAGCGTGGCTGCGCCGCCGTCGACATCTATGCTGATGATCTTCAGATCAGCTGCCACCGCCGGGCTGGCCGCCAGCAGCAGGGCGCTCAGCAAAAGGGTGGGGGCAAGACGCTTCATTTCACCACCCCGAAGGCAAATACCGTTGACGACACGAAGGTCTCGCCCGGCCGCAGCAGCGTGGAGGGAAACTCCGGCCGGTTCGGCGTGTCGGGGTAATGCTGGGTTTCGATCGCCACGCCATCGCCCTGGCGCAGCATCAGGCCCCCGGCCGCCGCCTGGCTGCCGTTGAAGCCATTGGCGGTATAGACCTGCATGCCGGGCTCGGTGGTGCTGATCGCCAGCCGGCGGCCGGAGACCGGATCGACCAGTTCAGCGGCCGGACGCAGGGTGCCCGGTGCGCCTTCGACGACGAAATTGTGATCGAGGCCCTTGGTGTTGAGCATATCCGGGTGGGAACTGCGCAGCGCCGGGCCGATCGGTTTGGCCACGCGGAAATCGAACGGCGTGCCCTCGACCGGCGCAATCACGCCGGTCGGCAGATTGCGTTCGTTGGACGGCGTGTAGCGGCTGGCGTGCAGCCGCAGCCGGTGCGCGTCGATCGGCGCGCGGCCATGGCCGCCCAGATTGAAGTATGTGTGATTGGTCACGTTGATATGGGTCGGCTTGCTGGTCGTGGCCTGCCAGTCGATGCGCAATTCATTGGCATCATTGAGCGTGTAAGTGGCGGTAACTGCCATGGCGCCGGGAAAGCCATTGTCGCCATCCGGGCTGTTCAGGCTGAGCGCGACGCCGGCCGTCGTCGCGGTCTGGAAGCTTTTGGCCGCCCACAATTTCGTGCCCCAGCCGCCGCCGGTCGCGCTGGTGCCGCCGTGGATGGTGATGCCGGTTTCGGGATTGGCCGGCAGGGCAAAGCGCTGGCCATCGATGGTGAAGCCGCCGCCGGAAATACGGTTGGCAAACCGGCCGATCAGCGTGTTGAACGAGCCGCCGCGATCCCAGGCGTCGAAATCCGGCCGGGTGAGCACGACATTGGTCAATGTGCCGGCGCGGTCCGGCACCGAGACTTCGGCAATCGCGCCGCCACGGGTGAGGATGACCACCCGCATGCCACTGCGGTTGGTAAGCGTTATGGCATCCACCTGTTCGCCCTTGGCGTTGGTGCCCAGCGGCGCGACCGCGGCCGTGCCGGCCAGCGCCGGTGCGGCGGCCAGCAAGGCGGCAACCAAGGCAATTGGGGCGAGAATCGGCTTCATGGCAGCGGCTCCAGACGGATGACGAGGCCGGGGGTCGCCGCGGACAGCGGCTGTCCGGTGCCCTGCCCGGTTGGCTGTTGCACCAGCACATAGAGCAGCCCATCCGGCCCGGTCGTCACCGCGCGTACCCGGCCATAGGCCTTGAACAGCACTTCCTGGTGAACGATCCGCTCCCCGTCCAGCACCAGCCGGCGCAATTGCTGGCCAGCCAACGCCGCGACGAACAGATTGCCGCTCCAGCGCGGATAACGCGGCCCCGGTGTGTTCCCGGCATTGTAGATGTGGATGCCCGATGGCGCGATGGTCGGCGTGTAATAGGTGATGGGGCCCACCATGCCTGGCGCCTCGCGCGCCGAAATGCCGGGCTGCATGCCCATCGTCGCCACGCCCCAGCCATAGTTGGCGCCGGGCCGGATCAGGTTGATCTCGTCGCCGCCGCTGGGGCCGTGCTCCGCCTCCCACAGCCGGCCCTGGCCATCGAAGGCAAGTCCCTGCGGGTTGCGGTGGCCAAGGCTGAGGATGCTCTTCACCGCGCCCGGCGTGTTCACGAACGGATTGTCGGCCGGGATGCTGCCGTCGCGGTTGATCCGGTGCAGCTTGCCCAGCCCAGTGCCGAGCGTCTGCGCATTCTTCATGTCGCCGCGCTCGCCAATGCTGAACAGCAGCCGCCCTTGCGCATCAAAGGCAAAGCGCGCGCCATAATGCGAGCCGCTGACGGTGTATTGATCAACCGGCGCCTTGAACAAAGTCTGCTGGTCGGTCCATTCTCCGGCCTTGTCCAGCCGGCCGCGCACGATCACCGTCATCGACGGATGGTTCGGCGGTCGCTCGCCCGGCTTCAGCACCGGCGGCGGCGGCAGCACATAACCGGGCTTGAGTTCGACATAGCTGAGATAGATCCAGCCATTATTGCGATAATCGGGATCGATGGCGACATCCATCAGCCCGGCATCCTGGCGTTCCCACACCTGTGGCGTGTTCTTCACCGGCTGGGCCACCAGGCCGGCCTTTGCGTCCAAGATGCGCAGGCGGCCGGCGCGCTCGGTCACCAGCAGGCGGCCATCGGGCAGAAAGGCGAGGCCCCACGGCGTATCGAGCCCGCGCGCCAGCACCTTGATGCGGAATTTCTGTTGTTCCGATGCGATCACCGCACCATCTGGATCGGCCACGAACTGCGGGCGCGGGCCGGCGGTGTCAGCCTCCAGCCGCAGCCAGGCAATCAGCTGCCAGATCTGGTCGGCTGGCAGCACCTCGCCAAAGGCCGGCATTTCCGCGCCTTCAACCCCCTTGCTGATGATGCGGAACAGATCTTCGTCGCTGCGGGTGGTCAGCAGGCGCTGGTCGAACAGATTGGGCGCGCGGCCGGCGGTGCCCGGCGCGCCGTGGCAGCCGCTGCAATTTTCGGTGAAGCGCTCGCCAGTGATGCGCTGCAGCTCGCGGCCGCTCAGCGCCGCTGCCGGCGGTGGTGGCGCTTGGGCCACCAGCAATCCTGCCGCCAGCGCAAGGCCACTGGCCAGACCCAGCCGCTTGATCATCGTGCCGTCCAGCCCCCATCGATCAGGATATCGGTGCCGGTGACAAAGCCGGCGAGATCGGAACAGAGATAGGTCACCAGCGCGCCAATTTCCTCCACCTTGCCCCAGCGGCCGACCGGCAGGCTGGCCAGGAAGGCGGCGTTGGCTGACGGGTTGTCCATCACTGCCCGGTTCATTTCGGTGCCGAACGGGCCGGGGCTGATGGCGTTCACCGTGATGCCTTCGGCTGCCAGTTCCAGCGCCAGCGCCTTGGTCAGGCCGAGCAGGCTGGCCTTGGCCGAGGAATAGGCGGTGCGGCCGGGCAGCGAGATATGCGCCATGATCGAAGCCAGATTGATGATGCGGCCATAGCCCGACCCCATCATGCCCGGCACAAAGCCATGGCAAGCGAGGAAGGTGGAGATCAGACTGGAATCGATGACGCTGCGAAATTCGGCCAGGCTGAATTCCACCAGATTCTTGCGGATGTTGGTGCCGGCCGAATTGATCAGGATCTGCGGATTCGGGCTCCAGGCGTTCACGTCGGCAACCAGTGCGGCGACGCTGGCCTCATCGGTGACATCGGCGGTGAAGGCGGCGGCATCGACACCCTCGGCCGCCAGCGCGGCGACAATGGCATCCAGCTTGGCGCGGTTGCGGCCGACCAGCGCCAACCGGGCCCCGGCTGCGCCCAGCGTGTGCGCCATCGCCTCCCCCAGGCCGCCGCTGGCGCCGATGATCACGGCCGTGCGGCCAGCGAGCGAAATCTGCATATGCTTACCCCTTTGCGGCAGCGGGCTGAGTGCCCACTGCGCCCATCACGATCCAGCTGGCGGCGCCCAGCACAGCGACACCAGACATCAGCCACAGCATCGGCGTCCAATCATTGCCGCTGGCTTCCAGCAGCATCCCGCCGACCACGGGCGCCAGAAAGCCGGAGAAATTGGCAAACATGTTCATCGCCGCGCCCATGGTGGCGGTGTAGCCCTGGCCCAGTTCCACGCACTGGTTCCAGCTGATCGGCACCAGCATGTCGCCCATAAAGGCGACACTGGCGAGCAGCGCGATCGCCACCCACACGTTGGTCGCCAGCGGCACCACCGCCATCAGGATGGCGACGCTGGTGAAACAGACGATGGCAACAGCGCGGCGCGATACCCACAACGGCAGCATGCCGGCCGTAAGCGAGCCCAGCCCGCCCATCAGCAGCGGCAGCACCGAGAGGCCGGCCATGCCCGCCGCGCTCTGGCCATGCGCCTCGCCCAGGAAGGTGGGCATCCAGGTCACGAAGAAATACCAGACATAGGACCAGCAGAAATACTGGAGGCACAGGAGCAGCGCTTGCCGGCGCAGCAGCAACTTCACCCAGGATTCGGGCGCATGGGCGACCAGCGCCTGCGATTCGGCCAGCATTGCCTGTTCCGCCGCGTTCACACTCGGATGATCGGCTGGCCGTTCGTGGAAGCGGCGCGAAAACCACGCCACCCAGGCCGCGCCCAACAGGCCGAACAACACGAAGGCCCAGCGCCAGCCGACAAAATTGATCGCCAGCAGCACCAGCGGCGGTGTCACCGCGCCGCCCCAGCGCGTGCAGGCCCACATCAGCGCCTGCGCCTTCACGCGCTCTCCGCGCGGCAGCCATTGGGTGAGCATGCGGGTGAGATTGGGAAAGCATCCGGCCTCGCCCGCGCCGAACAGGAAGCGGATCGCCCACATCGAGCTGAAGCTCCAGGCTGCCCCCGTCAGCGCCGTGAAGAAGGACCAGGCCAGCACCAGCCGCGAGAGGATCTTCTTCACCCCCAGCCTGTCACCGATCAGCCCCATCGGGATCTCGAACAAGGCATAGGACAGCCCGAAGGCCCCGAACACCATGCCCATTTCCGATTTGCTGAGCCCCAGATCAGCCGAGATCGGCCCGGCGGCCTGGCTGATCGCCACGCGCTGTACATAGGCCAGGATGGCCAGCGCCAGCGCCATCGCCACCACGCCATGGCGCACGCGGGTCGGGGTCATGCCTGCGCTGTCCGTCACGTGCCATTCCCCCACTTCACCCAGGCACTGTGCGCTCACAGATCGGGCGATTGCAAGTGTATACTGAATACGATTTTCGCTTGTCAATTCATCCCGGTCGGACCAATGTCGGGGTGAAGACCGCCGCCGCAGCCAATTGACGGGCAGCCGGCGAACAGGTCAGCTTGAAGACAAGCGGGAGCCGGGTGGAGCGCCCAGGCAAAGGGAGTTGATCATGAACGAATTGGCGCGGATCAGCACGTCCAGCCTTGCCGGTTCCGTGGCGTTGGTGACCGGTTCGGGCCGCGGGCTGGGGAGGGCCATCGCCTCGCGGCTGGCGGAACTGGGCGCCGATGTCGCCGTGCATGATATCTCCGAAAGCGCGCCCGCCCAATTCGGCGAGGAAAAGAGCCTGACCGGGCTGTCCGAGCGATTGGCGTTGCAGATGGGGGTGAACACCACGGCTGTCTTGGGGGACATTTCCGACGAAGCTCAGGTGGCCGCGATGGTTGCGGCCACTGAACAGGCGCTGGGGCCGATTTCCATCCTGATCAACTGCGCGGGTGGGGACATTGGCGCGGCCGGCGGCAAGCCCGATCCCAATGGTGCGCTCGATATCAGCCTTGCCGACACGCAGGCGATCATCAATCGCAATTTCATCGGCACCATGCTGGTGTGCCGCGCCGTGATGCCCGGCATGGCAGCGCGCAATCAGGGCAGTGTGATCAACTTCGGATCGCTGAACGGCCACCGCGCCGTTACCAGCGAAGTCGTCTATGGCTGCATGAAGGCGGCCATCGTGCATTACACCCGGTGCCTGGCGATGGAAATGCGCCCCCATGGCGTCCGCGTCAACGTGGTATCACCCGGCCCGACCACCAGCGCCCGCTTCCTCGCCACCCGCACCACCGATCCGGCGATGATGGCCGCCGGCCCCAACCTCGATCGCTATGCGACGCCCGATGAAGTTGCCGGGGTGGTGGCCTTTCTGGCCGGCCCGGACAGCCGCTTTGTTTCCGGCCAGGTGGTGCGCATCGATGGCGCCGCCGGCCTTTATCCCGCCTGATCGGAACATCCGCACATGAGCAACAGATTGCAGGGCCGCACCGCCATCATCACCGGCGCCGCGCAAGGCATCGGCCTGGCCATCGGGCAGGCCTTCCTGGCCGAAGGTGCCACGCTGATCGCCACCGACATTGCCGCCGATCGTCTGGCCGCCGCCTATGCCGGCACCGCCGCCCACAGTGCGGTGCTGGACGTGACCGACGAGGCCGCGGTGAATGAAGCGGCGGTGGCGCACAGCCAGGTCGACGTGCTGGTCAACTGCGCCGGCTGGGTGGCCAGCGGCACCATCCTCGACACCACGACTCAGGATCTGAACCGCAGCTGGCAATTGAACGTGCTCGCGATGGCCACGATGATCCGCGCCTTCCTGCCAGCCATGCAGGCGCGGCGGCAGGGATCGATCATCAACATCGCATCGGTAGTGTCCAACGTGATGGCGGCACCCAACCGCTTCGCCTATGGCACCACCAAGGCGGCGGTGGTGGGCCTGACCATGTCGGTCGCCCGCGATTTCATTGCCGACGGCATCCGCTGCAATGCCATCAGCCCCGGTACCGTGGACAGCCCCAGCCTGGCCGACCGGCTGGCCGCCACCGGCGATGCCGAAGCCGCCCGCGCGGCCTTCGTGGCGCGCCAACCGATGGGCCGGATCGGCACGCCCGCGGAAATCGCGGCGGTCGCCGTGCTGCTGGCCAGCAACGACGCGACCTTCATGAGCGGCAGCAATATCGTCATCGATGGCGGGATGAGCCTGTAAGGCCCATCCCGGCCAGCGGTCACCCCGGCCAGCGCTTCACCACCTGGCGCTGCGTGCCCAGGCCGGTGATGCCCAATTCCATCACATCACCATCGCTCAGGAACCGCGGCGGCTTCATGCCCATGCCAACGCCAGGCGGCGTGCCGGTGGAAATGATGTCGCCGGGCTGCAGGCTCATGAACTGGCTGACGTAGGAGACCACGGTGGCCACATCGAAGATCAGCTTGTCGGTGTTGCCGGTCTGCACGCGCTGGCCGTTGAGATCGAGCCACAGGTCGAGCTTGTCGATGTCTGCGACCTCATCGAGCGTCACCAGCCACGGGCCGAACGGGCCGAACGTGTCGCAGCCCTTGCCCTTGTCCCACTGGCCGCCGCGTTCCAGCTGATATTCGCGTTCCGACAGATCGTTGACCAGCACCAGCCCGGCAACATGGTCCATCGCCGCTTCGCGCGTCACATAGCGCGCCTCGCGGCCGATCACCACGCCCAGCTCCACCTCCCAGTCGCTCTTCACCGACGTGGGCGGCAGCAGCACATCATCATCCGGCCCGATGATGCTGGAGGTGGCCTTCATGAAGATGATCGGCTCGGTCGGCACCGCCATGCCGGCTTCGTTGGCATGGTCGATATAGTTGAGCCCGATGCAGATGAACTTGCCGACCTTGCCTACCGGTTCGGCGGCGCGCGCCGCATCGGGCACCAGCGGCAGGGACGCCACATCCACACCCGCCAGCGCACCCGGCAAGCTGGCCAGCAGCGCGCCATCGATGTCCGGCACGATGCCGGCGAGGCTGCGACGCTGGCCCGCGCTGTCGAGCACGCCCGGCTGTTCGTTGCCGCGATCCCCGTAACGTAGCAATTTCATGGATTTGCCCTTTCATCTGGCAGGTATGGCCCTGCCAGGGGGCAAGGCATCAATCGTCGGCCAGCACCATGCTGGAAAACTTCTCCGGCTCGGAATAGGCCATGCGCAGGTGGGTGAGCAGCGCCATGCGCGGATCGGCTTTGCCGCCCGTCACCACGTCCAGCAATTCGCGGTGGTGATTGAGCCGCCACTGGCGCATTTCGCGGCTGACATGTTCCAGCGTCTTGTGGGCGAACAGCGCGACGGTCAGCTGGTCCAGCATGCGTTCCAGCCACGGATTGCCGGCCGTGTGCCAGATCAGCTGGTGGAAGCGGCGATCGAGATCGGCGGCTTCGGCCAGCGGGCCTTCCCAATGTTCCATCTGGTCGACCAGCGCTTCCAGTTGGGCGCGGATCTCCGGCGTGAGGTGGGCGCGCGCCAGCTTCATGGCTTCGGCTTCCAGCACGATGCGCAACGAATTGATCTGCTGCACTTCGGTTTCGGAAAGCTGCATGACAAACATGCCGCGGCGTTCCAGGTTCATCACCAGGCCCTGTTCCTGCAGGTGGGACAAGGCTTCGCGCACCGGAATGCGACTGGTGGAAAATTCGCGGGCAATCTGGCTTTCGTTGAGCCGATCGCCCGGCTTGTACCGGCCCGCCAGAATCTGCTGCCGCAAGGCACGCGCGATATGGTTGCGCAGGGTTGACGGGGTGTCGGTCGGGGCGAGGGGAACTGCAGTCGCCAAGATGCCAGCTTTCTCTGTGCGGAAGCCGCTGCGCGCCTACCGCGAACGACCAGGCCACCCCCGCATATAGACTGCAATGTCCGCCGCGCAAGCCGCGAGACACGAACAGCGCAAGGGGCTGGGGCAAATGCCGGATCAACGGCGCTGATCAGTGGTTGTGGCGAGGCAGACGCGCCCCGACAGATTGATAATCGACGGCGAACTCCAGCACGGCGCCGCCCTCCAGGCTGCCGACGTGAGCGCGGTACAGCGCCTCCCACGGGGTTTGGCTGGCGGGCACCGTGAACGACAGTTCGGCCTTGCGCCGCGCGATCTCCGCTTCATCCACCAGCGCGTCGCAGCGGCCGGTGTTAAGATCGATGCGGATGACATCACCCGTGCGCAGCCAGGCCAGGCCGCCACCGGCCGCCGCTTCCGGCGAGCAGTGCACGATCGACGGGCTGTCAGACGTGCCGGATTGGCGGCCATCGCCAATCGTCGGCAGGCTGGTGATACCGGCGCGGATCAGCGCATCGGGCGGCTGCATGTTCACCACTTCGGCGCTGCCGGGCCAGCCGATCGGGCCGGCGCCGCGCATCACCAAAATGCAGTGCTCATCAATGGCCAACGCCGGATCATTGATGCGGTGATGATAATCGTCGCCGCCGTCGAACACGATGGCGCGGCCTTCATAGATACCCTGCGCCCCGGTCCGCTCCAGATAGCGGCGGCTGAAATCGGCGCTGATCACACTGGCCTTGAGGATGGCGAAATCAAACAGATTGCCGCTGATCGGCATCAGGCCGGCGGACGCACGCAGCGGTGCGGCGACCGTGCGGATCACATCGCCATCGGCATCGGGCGCATCGGCGATGTTGGCGGCCAGCGTGTGCCCGGTCACGGTGAGGCGATCGGTGTGCAGCAGGCCGGCGCGGGCCAGTTCCTTCAGCACCACCGGCACGCCGCCGGCGCGGGCAAAGCCTTCGCCCAGGTGGGTGCCGGCCGGTGCCATGTTGAGGATCAGCGGCACGTCGATCCGGTCCCGCCAATCGTCCACCGTCACGCTCTGGCCGGCGTGGCGGGCCATGGCGGTGATGTGCGGCTGCGCGTTGGTGGAGCCGCCGATCGCAGCGGTGAGCGTGATGGCATCCAGGAACGCCTCGCGCGTGAGGATGCGGCTGGGGCGCAGATCCTCCTGCACCATTTCCACGATGCGATGGCCGGTGGCATAGGCATATTGGGCGCGCTGGCGCCAGGCCGCCGGGATCGCCGCACAGCCCGGCAACGACAGGCCGAGCGCTTCGGCAATGGCATTCATGGTGGAGGCGGTGCCCATGGTGTTGCAATGACCAACAGACGTGGCCGACGCCGCAGCCGCTGCGATGAAATCCTCTTCGTCGATCTCGCCGGCGGCAAGGCGTTTGCGGCTGGCCCAGATCACCGCGCCTGAGCCGACCCGCTTGCCTTCATGCCAGCCATCCAGCATCGGCCCGCCCGACAGCACGATGGCCGGCAAATCCATGGTGGCCGCCGCCATGATGCCGCTGGGCGTTGTCTTGTCACATCCGGTCGTCAGCACCACGCCATCGATCGGATAGCCGTTCAAGATCTCGACCAGCCCCAGATAGGCCAGATTGCGATCGAGCGCAGCCGTGGGCCGGCGGCAATTTTCAAAGATCGGATGCAGCGGGAATTCCATGGCGATGCCGCCGGCATCGCGAATGCCTTCCTTTACCCGCTGCGCCAGTTGCAGATGCACGCGGTTGCACGGGTTGAGGTCGCTGCCCGATTGGGCGATGCCAATGATGGGCCGGCCCGAACGCAGTTCCTTGGGCGTCAGGCCATAATTCATGAAGCGTTCGAGATAGACCGCCACCATGTCGGGCCGGTCGGGATTGGCAAACCAATCCTGTGACCGCAGGCGCCGCACGTTCCCGCCGGGACGTTCACCGTCGGGCTTGCCGTTTTTGGGCTTGACGCCGTCTGACACTTTGCCTCCCGTGCATGCGCAGCGTGTCGCCTTGCGCCGCCTGGAAACTGTATATAGACGACAGTTTTGCCCTGTCAAACCAGCGCCCTGCGGCCAAGGATTGATCGCATGAAGATGCCAGAACCCGATGCCGCTGTCATCGCCGATCGTGCGCAGATCGTGGCGGCGCTGGCCCTGATCGTGCCCGATGGCGTGATCGGTGACGATGAAGGCGTGTCGCCTTATGGCAGCGACGGGCTGACCATGTACCGGCAGAGCCCGCTGGCCGTGGTGCTGCCGCGCACGACCGAACAGGTGAGCCAGGTGCTGGCCTGGTGCCATGCGCATGGCGTGAAGGTGGTGGCCCGCGGATCGGGCACGTCGCTGTCGGGCGGGGCGCTGCCACTGGCCGACGGCATCGTGCTGGGCATGGCGCGGTTCAATCGCATCCTTTCCATCGATTATGACGATCGCTGCGCCGTGGTGCAGCCTGGCGTCACCAATCTGGCGGTCAGCCAGGCCATGGCGCCGCGCGGTTTCTACTATGCCCCCGATCCGTCCAGCCAGATTGCCTGTTCGATCGGCGGCAATGTCGCGGAAAACGCCGGCGGCGTGCACTGCCTGAAATATGGGACGACGTCGCCCAACCTGCTCGGTGTGGAGCTGGTGCTGATGGATGGCACCGTGCTGCGGCTGGGCGGGCTGGGGCAGGAACAGGCCGGCTATGATCTGCTCGGTCTGGTTTGCGGTTCGGAAGGCCTGCTGGGTGTGGTGACCGAGGCGACGGTGCGCATCCTGCCGCGGCCCGCCACGCAGCGCGCGCTGCTGATCGGCTTTCCCACGGTGGCCGATGCCAGCGATTGTGTGGCGGCGATCATTGCCGCCGGCATCATCCCGGCCGGGCTGGAGATGATGGACGCGCCGGCCATCCGCGCCGCCGAGGATTTCGTGCAGGCCGGCTATCCCACCGATGTGGCCGCCCTGATGATTGCCGAATCCGATGGCACCAAGGCGCAGGTGGACGACCAGTTGGCGCAGATCACCGCAATCGCCCAGGCCCATCATTGCACCCACCTGCGCGCCAGCGAGGATGAAGTGCAGCGTCTGTTGTTCTGGGCGGGGCGCAAGGCGGCGTTTCCGGCGGTGGGCCGGATTGCGTCTGATTATTACTGCGTCGATGGCACCATCCCCCGCCGGGCGCTGGCCGGCGTGCTGGCCCGCATTTCCGAGATCGTCGCCCGCCATGGCCTGGCGGTGGCCAATGTGTTCCATGCCGGCGACGGCAATCTGCACCCGCTGGTGATGTATGACGCCAGCAAGCCCGGCCAGGAACAGGCCGCCGAGGCCGCCGGCGCCGAGATCTTGCTGGCCTGTGTGGATGCCGGCGGCGTGCTCACCGGCGAGCACGGCGTCGGCGTTGAAAAGCGCGATCTGATGCCGCATCAATATGGCGAAATCGATCTGGCGGTTCAAAGCCGCCTCAAATACGCCTTTGATAACAAGGGCCTGCTCAATCCCGGCAAGCTGTTCCCCACATTGTCTCGCTGCGCCGAAATGAACGCCATGCATGTGCATGGCGGTCGCGTGCCCTTCCCCGATCTGCCGCGATTCTGATGATGACCCATCGCCCCGACACGATCGACGCGCTGGCCGCGATCATCCGCGACGCCGCCGCCAGCGGGCAGACCCTGGCCGTGACCGGCACTGGCAGCCGCCCCGGCATCGGCCCGGGCCCGGCGGACGCGATCCTGGACGTGACGGGCATTGGCGGCGACATCGTGCACGACCCGGCCGAATTGCTGCTGACGGTGCCGGCGCGGACGCCGCTGGCCGAGGTGGAGTCGCTGCTGACCCGCGCCGGGCAATGCCTGGCCTTTGAACCGCCATCGCCCGATCCGATCTGGGGCCGCGGCGGCGGCAGCATCGGCGGCGCGATTGCCGCGGGCCTTTCGGGGGCGCGTCGGCCCTTTGCCGGCGCAGCGCGCGATCATGTGCTGGAAGTGTCCGGCGTCACCGGGCGCGGCGAGATGTTCAGGGCCGGCGGCAAGGTCTTGAAGAACGTCACCGGTTTTGATCTGCCGCGCTTGCTCACGGGTTCGCGCGGCACGCTCGCCGTGTTGACCGAGATCACCCTGAAGGTGCTGCCGCTGGCCCCGGCGCAGGCGACGCTGGCCCTGCCGGCCGACACCGCCGCTGCCGCGATCCGGCTGATGGCCGATGCACTGATGGTGGATGGCGGCATCACCGGGGCAGCGTGGGCCGATGGCCAGGTGCTGCTGCGGCTGGAGGCCGGCGCGGCGGTGCTGCCCGCCCTGATCGATGCCGCGCGGCTGCGGCTGCCCGCGTTTGCCGTGCAAGACGATGCCACCAGCCGCCGCACCTGGGCCGACATGGCTAATCTGAACGGGTTGGCGCGGGCGGATCACATCCTGTGGCGCTGTCCGCTGCCGGCCAGCCGGGCACCGGCGCTGGCTGCCAGCGTGGCTTCGGTATCCGGCCAGGTCCGGCTCGATTGGGGCGGGGCGCTGGCGTGGATCGCGCTGCCGCCGGCGCAGGCCGATCTGGATGTCCACGCGCTGGTAGCCAACGCAGCCGGCCGCGATGGCCATGCGCAGCGGCTGTACCTGCCCACCGGGCTGCAAACCGACATTCCGGCACAGCCGCGCCTCGACCCGGGCCTGGCGGCGCTGTCGGCGCGGGTGAAGGCCCAGTTTGATCCGGCAGGCATCCTGTCACCGGCGGCGACACCGGGAGGCGGCGCATGACCACCATCGATGTGCCCGCCCAGTCGGCCCGCATCCGCAAATGCGTCCATTGCGGATTTTGCACCGCCACCTGTCCGACCTATCTGCTGACCGGCGATGAACTGGACAGCCCACGCGGCCGCATCTGGTTGATGAAGGACATGCTGGCCAATCCGGCGGCGCCGCCGTCCCCGCGCGCCGTGCACCATATTGATCGCTGCCTGTCGTGCCTGTCGTGCACCACCACCTGCCCGTCCGGCGTGGATTACATGCACATGGTGGATGCCGCCCGCACCCATATCGAACAGAAGCACCGTCGGCCCTGGCCGCAACGGCTGCTGCGTGCGGCGCTGCCCGCGCTGCTGACGCGGCGGGCGTTGTTCCGCACCCTGCTGCGCGCCGGGCAAGCCCTGCGCCCGCTGGCGCAGGCGGCGATTGCCGTGCTGCCCGCCGCACTGCGCCCGCAGTTGCAAGCGATGCTGACGATGATCCCGCCGCAGGTGCCGGCACCGGGCCTGGCCGAACAACGCCAGCCGCTGCCGGTGGCGCAGGCGTTTGGCCGGGTGATCCTGCATCTGGGCTGTGTGCAACCGGTGCTGCGCCCCGCCATCGACGATGCGGCGCTGCGGCTGTTGGCCCGCCATGGCATCGAGGTGGTGATCACGCGCCAATCATCCTGCTGCGGCGCGCTCGATCACCATCTTGGCCGGGACGCCGCGGCCGCTGCCCACGCCAGCGCCAACATCGCCGCCTGGGAAGCGGCCGGCCCGGTGGACGCCATCATCATCACGGCGTCCGGCTGCGGCACCGTGATCAAGGATTATGCGGCGCTGTTCGGCGATGATCCCGCCATGGCTGACCGCGCCGCCGCCATTGCGGCCAAGGCGCGCGACATTTCCGAGTATCTGGCGCTGTTGCCGCCGCTGCCATCAACGCGGCCGCCCGGCCTGCCCTTGGCCTGGCACAGCGCCTGTTCGCTGCAGCACGGCCAGCAGATCAAGGCCGCGCCCCGCCAATTGCTGATCGATGCCGGCTTTGACGTGCGCGATCCGGCCGAAGCGCACATCTGCTGCGGATCGGCCGGCAGCTATGCCATCCTGCAGCCCGACCTATCAGCCGCGTTGAGAGCCCGGAAGCAAGCGGCGCTGGCGGCCACGGGCGCGCAGATCGTGGCCAGCAGCAACATCGGCTGTATTGGCCAGATTGCAGGCCCGGAACTGCATACGGTTCACATGGTGGAGCTGCTGGACTGGGCCAGCGGCGGCCCGCCACCACCGGGCCTGCCGCTGCCCAACTGTTGATTTTGTGCATCACCGGGCAATAGATTGCGACCGGGCCGTATGGCGAACCGCCCCCCAAAAGATTGGCGTTGACCTGATCTGTATACAGTCTACAAATCAGGCAAGCCAAGGCCCGGGAGGGGTCGAGGCGGCCAGCCGGAATCGTGACAGGCCCTGCCATGCAGCAGGGAAGCGCGAAAGGTGGTGCGTGGGGAGGGTGCAGTGGGCAGGTCATCTGTCCACATTGCCGGCGAATCCGGCGGCGTGACGTGCATCGTCCCCCCATTGCCTTGAACCAACCGGTCGGCGGCAAAGCGTTTGGGGAGATAACATGACGCGCAACCTTTTCCTGAAGCCCGCTGGCCTGCACCGCGCGGCGTTTATGGCTGGCACCGCAGCCCTTGCGTTCACGCTGGCCGCCGCTGCTCAGGCCCAGACTGCGGCGCCCGCCGCTGGCGCAGCGATGACGGCTGAAGAAGAGGAAGCTGCGGAAATCGTGGTGACCGGTACCAGCATCCGCGGCGTCGCCCCGATCGGGTCGCCCATGGTCGCCATCGATCAGGAATTCGTGAAGGTCAACGCGCCGGCCAACCTGTCGGAACTGCTCAGCCTGATCCCGCAGCTCGGCAACTTCGGGGTCAACCACGAAGTCGCCACCACCGGCCGCTTCCGCACCGGCGGTTTCCTGCCCAACATCCACAATATCGGCATCTTCGCCACGCTGGCGCTGTTCAACGGTCACCGCATGGCGGCGGTCGGCGGCGAAGCGGTGCTGCCCGATCCCGGCATGATCCCGGTGCTGGCCATCGGCCGGGTGGAAGTCGTGGCCGACGGTTCGTCGGCGGTCTATGGCTCCGACGCCGTCGCCGGGGTGGCCAACTTTGTCTACCGCCGCGACATGGACGGCTTTGAAGCGCAGGGCACCTACGGCTTTGCGCCCGAACACAGCTATGAAAAGCGCAACCTGGCGCTGGGCTGGGGCAAGAAGTGGGACACCGGCAATGTGATGATCGTTGGCGAATACAGCGCCAACAAATCGCCCACCAACCGGGAGATTCCGTTCATCCGTGCCGACCAGACCTTCCGGGGCGGGCGTGACCAGCGCGGCACCACCTGCTCGCTGCCCAACGTCACCATCGGCAGCACCGTTTACGCCTATCCCTCGTTTGCCACCGGCAACGCCAACCGCAACCGCTGCGAGAACATCCTGGACCAGGAAGTGGTGCCGGAATCGACCCGCTATTCGTTGCTGGCCACCGTCCGCCAGGAGTTGAACGACACCGTCACCCTGTGGGCCGAAGGCAATTACACCAATCTGAAGACCAACCGTGTCGCCAACCCGCGCAACATGAACATCACCGTGCCGCGCACCAATCCCTATCTGGTGCTGCCGCCGGGCGTTACGCTGGGCGCAAACCAGACGGTGTCTGTGGTGCGCAACGGCGAAGGCCTGTTTCCCAATCCGGTGAACACCCAGCGTTCCGAAGTGATTGGCATCACGCTGGGCGCTGATGTGAAGCTGGGCAGCAGCTGGCTGCTCAACGTCATGACCCATTATTCCAAGACCAACGATTTCAACAGCCAGCCGGAAATCGATCTGGTGGCCGCGCAGAATCTGGCCAATGGCACCACGCTGACGACCGCGTTCAACCCGTTCGGTCAGGCCGCGCAGAACAATGCGACCGTGCTGGCCCAGATCGACAACGGCTTCACCCAGATCAACGACAGCTCGCAATATCTGCGCCAGTTGATGGTGAAGGCCGATGGTCCGCTGTTCGCGCTGGGTGGC
Source organism: Sandarakinorhabdus sp. (assembly GCF_987265915.1). Taxonomy (NCBI): domain Bacteria; kingdom Pseudomonadati; phylum Pseudomonadota; class Alphaproteobacteria; order Sphingomonadales; family Sphingosinicellaceae; genus Sandarakinorhabdus; species Sandarakinorhabdus sp. The sequence goes on along the minus strand of NZ_OZ503948.1, from coordinate 3,339,283 downwards.
GGCGATGCCCGCATGGCCGTCGGCACCGAATTTCGCGACGAACAGGCCGACCAGCTGCAGATCGGCGGCGTGCCCGGCCCGACTCAGTTGCTGGTGCGCGACGACAATATCTCGCGCTTCGTGGCGGCGGCCTTTGCCGAAGTGAACCTGCCGTTCTTCACTGCACAGAATGCCAAGCCGGGCTTCCAGCGGCTGGAAGTGTCGCTGTCAGCCCGCTACGATCATTATCAGCAGCTTGGCGGCACCTTCAATCCCAAGATCGGCGTCGTCTGGGCGCCGGCGCGGGACATCTCGCTGCGCGGCTCATGGAGCACCAGCTTCGTGGCGCCCAACCTGGGCCTGATCACCTCGATCTTCGGCGTGCCGCAGATCGGTCTCAACATCGCCGGCTTCGGCAACAATGTGAACATCTACAACCAGGGCGGTGGCAACCCGGCGCTGACGCCGGAAGAAGCCAAAACCTATTCGTTCGGCGTTGATCTCACCCCGACCTTCATCCCCAACCTGCGGCTGAGCGTCACCTATTACAACGTCACCTACAAGAATCTGATCTACAAGCCGACGCAGGCGGACGCGTTCAACAACCCGTTCTTCAGCTTTGCCGTCATCCGCAACCCCACCGCGGCGCAGGTGGCCGCGGCCATCGCCGCCGCACCGCCGCAAAGCCCGGTGCCGACCCGCATCGACGCGATCTTCCAGTCGTTCGCCATCAACGTCGGCCAGCGCGTCATCGACGGTCTCGACATTGATCTGAACTACAAGGTGCCCACCAGCTTCGGCACCTTCAATCTGACGGCCAACGCCAACCGGCAGCTGGGCTTCCGCCAGGAACTGGCGCCGGGCACCGGCTTCCAGGACATCATCGGCCAGCAGAGCGCCATCAAGTGGCGCGGCCGCGGCGGGCTGAGCTGGAACCTCGATGATCTGACGGTGTCGGGCTTCATGACCTATGTCGGCGGCTTCACCAACATCACCACCGGCACGCCCTTCCCCAACGTGAAGAGCTGGGAAACCTTCGACATGACGGTGCAGTACAACCTGCCCAACGTGCTGAAGGGCAGCCAGATCCAGCTGCGCGGTTCCAACATCTTCAACCGCTGGCCGCCGTTCTATGACGGCACCCAGGGCTTCTTTGCCAACGCCCACTCCCCGTTCGGGCGCACCCTGGAACTGACCCTGCGCACCAAGTTCTGAACCAGCGCATCCCCCTGTGCCGGGCCATTGGCCCGGCACTTTTTTTCGTCCCGCCCGGGGAGAATATTGGTGCTGATCACGCGTCGCATGTTTGGCCAAGCCAGTGTGGCGGCCACGTTGTTCGCCGGCTTCCCCAGTCTTGCCATCGCGCAGGCGGAAGGCGCACTGCCGCCCAGATCGCCGCTTGGCATCGCCGGCACCGGGCTGTCGGCGCATCTGCGCGGAATGGACGGCGTGGCCAAGGGCCTGCGCGACGATCCGGTCGCCTTTCTGGACTATGTGCGCAGCCTTGGCGGCGGCGGCGTGCAGATCGCGGTGGCCAAGGACCGGCCCCGCTTCAAGGCGCGACTGGAAGAGCTTGGCATGTATTATGAAGGCCAGGCCGCGCTGCCCAGCCGCCGCGATGGCGATTTCGCGCCGTTCGAAGCCAGCGTGAAGGCCGCCGCCGAACTGGGCGCCACCTGCATGCGCGCCGTGTCCCGCTCGCCTGAGGGCGGCACGGGCCGGCGCTATGAGACATTCAAGAGTCTGGGCGACTGGTACAGCTGGCTGACCGAGGCCAACGCCATCATCGAGAAATGCGTACCGATCGCCGAGAAATACCGCATCGCCATCGCCCTGGAAAACCACAAGGATCGCACGCTGCACGAGCATGTTGCGCTGCTGAAGCGCGTCGACAGCGAATATCTGGGCAGCCTGATCGATCCCGGCAACAACATGAGCTTCATGGAAACGCCGGAAGAGACGGTGACGGCGCTGAGCCCCTGGGTGAAGGCCTGTTCGCTCAAAGACATGGGCGTAGCGCCCTACAAGGACGGCTTCCTGCTGTCGGAAGTGTTGTTCGACACCGGCATGACCGATCAGGCCAAATTGTTCGGGATCATGCGAAAGGCCAATCCGAAGATCTTCCCCACCACCGAACTGATCACCCGCGATCCGCTGAAGGTGCCGGTGCTGACCGATGGCTATCACGCGCCCTTTGCCGATCGCCGGCCGCGCGTGGCGAAGTGGCTCGAAATGGTCGCTGCACGCCAGACCAGGCTGCCCACGGTCGAAGGGCTGTCGGCGCTTGAGCAGTTTGCGCTGGAAGAGGAGAATACTCGTAAAGTGTTTGCGTGGGGTCTCAGAGCCATAAAGGCCTGATCAGCGATACCCATGCCCCAAGCCGAATCCGTGCTCCATTTTGGTGATGACATTAGGCTGTGGACTCATAATGGCGCAGCCGTAGCCTGATGCAAGCAAGCTTTATCATGGCGAGGAAGGACGATCCGAGCTTGTCGTAGCCGGTGGCGATGCGCCGGTCGTATTTGAGTTTGTTGAAGAACCGTTCGATCAGGTTGCGCTGGCTGTAGAGCCAGGGCGAGAAGCAGACCGGATCGCGCCGGTTGCGCTTTGGCGGGATGTTGGCCCAGCCACCGCCACCTGCCACCATGGCGCGCAGCCAATCGGCATCATAGGCCCGGTCGGCCAGCACCATCTGGCCGTGGCGGATAGCCCCGAGACGTGGCCGTCGATTTGGACATTGTAGGGCGGGTCGGTGAACACGAGGTCTCCCCGTTCGTCGCCCAGCCGCCGCGCATGGGTCTCTGGCAATCTTGCGTCGCCGCAAATCAGACGGTGCCGACCCAACTGCCAAACATCCCCCATGCGCGTGACCGGCGAGCCCAAGCGTCCCGGCAATGCATCATCGGCAATACTGGCGGCACCAGTGGGCGAGGTTGGCTTGCTATCAGTGGCAAAGTCCAACACCAGGTCGACCTTGGCAATGCTGAAGCCGGTAAGCTCGATATCGAACTCCAGGTCGGACAGCCCTTGCAACTCGATTGCCAACAGGTCCCTGTCCCAATCAGCGTTGAGCGCCAGTTTGTTGTCCGCCAGCACATAAGCGCGCCGCTCGGCTGCTGAAAGATGGTCTAGCAACAGCGTCGGGACCTCTGCAATCCCGAGCTGCTTGGCCGCAGCGAGGCGTCATGATGTACCACCGCATTTGTCGAACGGTGCACATTCTTCCGCTTGCGCCAGTCATGATATTCTGTATCAGGCCCGGCGCGATCCCGCGCCATCGGGCGCGCTGCAAGGGGGTTTGAAACGATGCGCAGCCTGCTGCTTGTTTTGCTGACGTCTGCCGCGGTCCCGGTGATGGCCGCCGAAGCGGACACCGAAATCACCGTAACGGCGGCCCGCCAGCCCTATCGCGGTGATTTCACGGTGCAGGAAACCCCGGCGGCGATCACCACAATCGATCAGGCCTGGCTGAACAACAATAATGTCCTGCGTCTCACCGATGCGCTCGATCTCAACGCCTCGATCGCCCGGCAGAATAATTTTGGCGGGCTGTGGGATGCCTTTGCCGTGCGCGGTTTTGCCGGTGATGAAAATCTGCCGTCGGGCTACTTGGTCAACGGCTACAACAATGGCCGCGGCTTTGGCGGGGTACGCGATGTTTCGGGCATCGAGAAGATCGAGGTGCTCAAGGGCCCGCAGGCGGCGCTTTTTGGCCGCGGCGAACCGGGCGGGGTGATCAACATCGTCACCAAAAAGGCGGATTTCAATACGCGCGGGACCATTGGCTTTCAGGCCGGCAGCTGGGATCGCCAACGCCTGGATGGGGATTTCAATCTGGCACTGGGCGACGTGGCGGCCGTGCGCCTGATCGGCTTCTACGAGGATGCCGGCAGCTTCCGTGGGCTGCGCTCCGAACGGTGGGGCTTCACGCCATCGGTGTTGGTCAAGCTGGGTGAGAAGTCCGCGCTGACCTATGAGCTGGAACTGACCCGGGCCGAAGCCCAGTTTGATCGCGGCGTCGTGGCCATCAATGGCCAGTTGGGCGTGATGGACCGCCGCACATTTCTGGGCGAACCGGGCGATGGCCCGCTCGATGCCGAGGTGACCGGCCACCAGCTGCAATTGAGCCACGAATTCAACGAGGATTGGTCGATCCTGATCGGTGGCCAGCATCGCGATACACAGTTGAGCGGCTTTTCGACCGAAGCCGAACTGGCTGGCAGCCGGCAGCGGCTGGCCCGTGATGGCCGTTCGCTGTCGCGCCAGCGCCGCTTCCGCGATTATGATGCCGAGCACCAGGTGCTGCGTGGCGAGATGCAGGGCCGCTTTGCCACTGGGGGCCTGAAGCACCGCGTGCTGTTCGGCGCTGACTATGACCGCTTCGAAAACAGCCAGTTGTTCCTGCGCGTTCGCCCGGCTGCAATCGGCGCGGCAACGACGGCCCAGCAATCGAACGATATCGATATTTTCAACCCGGTATATGGCCGCTTCCCGCTGCCGACGCCGGGACCGCAAACCAACCGGCTCGACACACAGCAGGCGTTCGGCCTGTATGTGCAGGATCAAATCGATCTGGGCGGCGGCGTGCAGGTGCGGCTGGGCGGGCGCTATGATGATCTTCGCCTGACCACGCGCAACCGCGCCAACGGCGTTGCCAGTGCCCGCGATTTCAGCCGCGTCTCGCCGCAGGCCGGTCTTGTTTACGAAGCGGACAAGACACTCTCCTTCTATGCCGCTTATGGCGAAGGCTTCCGCGCCAATATCGGTGCCGATGTGGCGGGCCGCATCTTCGATCCGGAAACCAGCCGTTCGGCCGAAGTGGGCGGCAAGCTCAATCTATTGGATGGCAAGCTCACCGGCACGGTGGCGCTGTTCACGCTCACCAAGGACAATGTGCTGGCCGCCGATCCGGCAAATCCCGGTTTTTCAGTGCCGATCGGCCGGGCGCGCAGCCGGGGCCTGGAAGTTGATCTCAACGGCAAGCTGCCCGGCGACGTGGATCTGTTGCTCAGCTATGCCTTTGTCGATGCCACGGCGCGTGCCGCCGTGCTCGACCCCAATTTCAGCCTGAACATCCGCGTCGGCGACCGGCTGATCAACATCCCGCGCCACCAGTTCAACGTGCAGGCGGCCAAGGGCTTCCAGTTGACGGATAATCTGAAGCTGACGCTGGGCGGCGGTGTACAGCACACCGGCGGTCGTCTGGGCGAGACCGCCACCCAATTCTTCCTGCCGGCCTACACGCTGGCCCGGTTGTTCGTGCGCGCGGATATCACGACACGGATCGAGCTGTTCGCCGAAGTGAGCAACCTGTTCAACGCCACTTATTACACCAACAGCTTCGCCCAGTTGTGGGTGCAGCCTGGCCAGCCGCGCGCGGCGACAGCCTCTGTACGGTACAAGTTCTGATGACCGCGACGCTGGCCATCGACGGCCTGGTGGTGGAGCGGGGCGGCCGCAGGATCGTTGATGGCCTCACGCTGATTCTGGCGCCCGGTGAGGTGTATGCGCTGCTCGGCGGCAACGGCGCCGGAAAGTCCACGACTCTGTTCGCCACCCTGGGCCTGCTGCCGCGCAGTGCTGGCCGCATCATGGTGGCTGGCCATGATCCCGCCGTGGCGCCCGATGATGTGCGCGCCGCATGCGCCTATCTGCCCGAAAATGTCGCGCTCTATCCGGCGTTCACCGCGCGGGAGAATGTCGGTTATTTTCTCGATCTGGCCGGCAGCCCGCGCACGCGCGCCGAGATCGATCAGGCCTTTGCTGCGGTGAAGCTGGATGCCGGGGCGTGGGACCGACAGGTGGGCGGCTTTTCCAAGGGCATGCGCCAGAAGACCGCCATTGCCCTGGCGCTGCTCAGGCGCACGCCGCTGTTGTTGCTGGATGAGCCCACTTCGGGCCTTGATCCGGCGGCCACGCGCGATTTCCACGCGCTGGTGGGCGCGGTGGCGGCGCACGGGGTCGCCGTGCTGATGGTCACCCACGATCTGTTTGGTGCTGCCGACGTGGCGGGGCGGATCGGCCTGTTGGCCGGGGGCCGGCTGGCGCGGGAATGGACGGCCGCCAACACCGCGCCGCGCTTTGATCTCAACGCGCTGCACGATGGGTTTGTTGCGGCATGAACCGGGTGGGTGCCATTGCGGCGGCACAGTTGCGGCTGTTCCTGCGCTCCCGCCTGGCCGTGGTGGCGCTGGTGTTGCTGGCCATGCTGTCGGGCATTGCCGCCATCACCGGTGCCACGCAGGCCAGCCGCATGGCGGCAGACCGCGCGACAGCGCAGGTGGCGGCCAACACGGATTTTGCCAATCAGCCCGATCGTCACCCGCACCGCATGGTGCATTATGGCACCTATGCCTTGCGCCCGCTGGGGCGGCTGGCGGCGTTCGATCCCGGTGTCGATGCCTTTGCCGGCTCCCTGATCTATCTGGAAGGCCATCGCCAGAATGCCACCTCGCTGGGCGCGGCGCGCGAATCCTCAGGCCTGATCCGCTTTGGCCAGCTCACCCCGGCTTTCGTGCTGCGGGTGCTTGTGCCGCTGCTGCTGGTGTTTGTGGGCTTTGCCATGATCGTCGCTGAACGGCAGGCCGGGCTGTTCACGTTGCAGCTGACGCACGGTGCAAACGCGGGCGAACTGATTGCCGGCAAGGCGCTGGCCCTGGCCGTGGTCGCTGGTGTGGCTGCGCTGCCGGCGTTGGCGGCGCTGGCCTGGGCGGCGGCGCAATCGCCTGCCGAAGCCGGCATCGCCGCGCTGATGGCGGTGGCGGCGCTGCTGTGGCTGGGCCTGTGGGTGTTGGGCATCACGCTGGTCTCGGCGCGCGCCCGCTCGGCGCAATCGGCCCTGATGGCACTGGTGCTGGCCTGGGCGGTACTGGTGGTACTGGTGCCGCGCGCGGCGGCTGGCGTGGCGGGGCTGGCGCATCCGTTGCCCACCAAGGCGGAAACCGACCTGATCATCCACAAGCAACTGCGCGCGCTGGGCGACAGCCACAATCCCGATGATCCGCATTTTGCCGCCTTCAAGGCCGCACTGCTGAAGCGTTACGGGGTTTCCTGGGTGGAGGATCTGCCATTCAACTATCGCGGCGCCCTGTCTTCCGAAGGTGAGCGGCTGACCAGTCAGCTCTTCGCGCGCCATGCGGCCGACACGGCCGCCGTGCAGATGCAGCAGCACCGCCTGCTGGCGCTGGTGGGCATGATCAGCCCGGCGATCGGCTTTGCCCAGGCCAGCATGGCCGGCGCTGCCACCGATCTGGCCAGCCACATCGCGTTCCTGGATGCGGCCGAAGCGCATCGGTATCGCCTGGTCCAGTCACTCAATGGCCTGCACACCTATCAGGTGCGCGGTGCCGACGATGCGGCCCGCAACAAGGATCCGATTGCCGAGCGCCAGAGCCGCGTTTCGGCGCGTTTCTGGGCTGATCAGAAGCCGTTCCATCATGCCGGGCCAAGCATGGCTGAACGCATGGCCGGGATGCTGCCGGGGTTGGCGGCCATGTTGTTGTGGGCCGTGTTGCTCGTTTGGCAACTGGTCCGCGCTGGCCGGCGGGCGCAGCCATGATCGCGGCCTTGACGCGTGAATGGCGGTTGCTGGCCGGCCCGGCGCGATTGGGGCTGATCGTGCTGGCGGCACTGGCCAGCGTTGCCGTTGCGCTCGGGCTGGCCGATGTTGCCGCCACCCGCGCCGATATCGCCCGTGTGGTGGCGCTGGAATCCCGCGAAACGCAGGCCATCACCGCCTTTGCCAATGGGGACGCCGGCGAGTTCGGCTATTACCGCAATTTCCCGGTGTGGCGCGCACCCGGTGATCTGGCCTTTCTGGCGCCCACGCGCGGCGACGCAGTGCCAGGCGTGATGCGTATTCGCATTCTGGCGCTGGAAGGCCAGATCAACGACAACGAGACCGCCAATCCCGAACTGCTGCTGGCCGGCCGGTTCGATTTCGCCTTTGTCACCCTCTACCTGGCGCCCCTGCTGCTGATCGCGCTGCTGCATGATCTGTGGTCTGGCGAGCGCGAGGCCGGGCGGCTGGCGGCGCTCGAAAGCCTGCCGCGCGCCTGGCGGCGGCTGTGGAGCCCCCGCGTTGTGCTGCGCGCCGGCGGGGTGGCGCTGGCGCTGCTGGTGCCGCTGGCCGTGGGTGGATTGATCGAGGGCACGACGCCGCTGCGTCTGGCCACGGCGACCGCGCTGGTGCTGGCCAGCCTGGGCTTCTGGATGATCGTCACCCTTGCGGTCGCCCGGATGCAGGCGGCATCGGCCACCCAGGCGGCCGTGCTGGCGGGGTTGTGGTTTGCGATCACTTTGGTGGTGCCGGCGGCCGCGCATCTGGCCATCAATGCGGCGGTGCCGCTGCCGGATGCCGCTGCCATCACCCGCGAAAACCGCGAGGAGGTGCACGCCGGCTGGGACCGGCCCAAGGCCAAGACCATGGCGCGCTTCGTGGCGCTTTATCCGGCCCGGCGGGATCAGTCGGCCACCGGAACGGCCTTTGAATGGAAATGGTATTTCGCCTTCCAACAATTGGGCGATGACGCTGTGGCCGCCGACAGCGCCGCCCGTGATGCCGGCATCGCACGCCGGGAGACCTGGGCGCAGCGCTTGGGATGGCTGCTGCCGCCGGTGAAGGCGGCACAGGCCATGCAACGGCTCGCTGGCAGTGATGTCATGGCCGATCTGGCGTTCAAGATGCAGATCCGCAAATTCCACCGCGACCTGCGAGAATATCATTACCCTTATCTGTTCGGTGGCCGGCCCATGCAGGCCACCGATATTGCTGGCGCGCCAACATTCTCGACATTCCAGCTGCCAACAGGCCAGCGGCGTCCGGTTGCGGTCTCGAACCAACCCGGCCAACCGGTGTCCGTCAAGGATCGCGGTTTGGGCAGCCGTGGTGCCCGCTGATCATCGAGCTCGGCCGAACTCAGGGTCCCGGGCTGTGGCAGCTGCTCTGTTGGCGGCTGCTTCCCCATGGGGAATCCCGGCACTTGGCGCTTGGCCAATTCGCCGCCACTATGGCCCGTGCCGGCGGCAAGGGTTTGCCGTCGAGGGGGGCAGGGGATGGAGCAGGCCGGGCAACCGACGCTGAAGCGCACGCTGGGTGGCTTGCAGCTGTGGGGCATTGCCGTTGGTCTGGTCATTTCCGGGGAGTATTTCGGCTGGAGCTATGGCTGGGCGGCGGCGGGCACGCTGGGCTTTCTGATTACCGCGGCCGGCGTGGCGGCGCTCTATGTCGCCTTCATCTTCAGTTTCACCGAATTGACGACGGCAATCCCGCAGGCCGGCGGCCCCTTTGCCTATAGCCTGCGCGCCTTCGGGCCGCTGGGGGGCGCCATTGCCGGCTATGCCACGCTGATCGAATTCCTGTTTGCGCCGCCGGCAATTGCGCTGGCGATCGGCGCCTATCTGGCCGTGCAGTTTCCTGGCAGCGACGAGAAACTGGTGGCGACCGCCGCTTATGCGGTGTTTGTCACGCTCAACATCGTTGGCGTCGCCATTGCCGCCAGCTTTGAACTGGTGGTGACCTTGCTCGCCGTGGCCGAGCTGCTGGTGTTCATGGGCGTGGTGGCACCGGCGTTCCAGTGGCAGGCCTTTGCCGTCGGTGGCTGGGCGGGGGCGGAGCGCTTCAGCCTGGCGGCGCTGCCGGGGATGCTGGCGGCGATCCCCTTTGCCATCTGGTTCTTCCTGGCCATTGAAGGGGTGGCAATGGCCGCCGAGGAAGCGCGCGATCCGCGGCGAACCATCCCGCGCGCTTATGGGGCCGGCATGGTGACGCTGATCCTGCTGGCGTTTGGCGTGATGCTGTTTGCTGGCGGGGCGGGCGATTGGCGGGCACTGGCCAATGTCAATGATCCGCTGCCGCGCGCCATGCAGGCGGTGGTCGGCCAGGCCAGCGGCTGGCTGCACATGCTGGTGTGGCTGGGGCTGTTCGGGCTGGTGGCATCCTTCCATGGCATCATCATGGCCTGTGCCCGGCAAATCTATGCGCTGGCGCGCGGCGGCTTGCTGCCCGGCCCGTTGGCGCGGTTGCATCCGCGTTTCCGCACGCCGCATCTGGCCACCTTGGCCGCTGGCGCCGTGGGCATTGCCGCGATCTGGAGCGACCGCCTTGTCAACATCGGCGGCCAGCCGCTCACCGCCGGCATCGTCACCCTGTCGGTGTTCGGGGCGCTGGTGATGTATGTGATGAGCATGGCTGCCCTGTTCCGCCTGCGCCGGATCGCGCCCGACCTGGAACGCCCGTGGACGGCGCCGTTCTATCCGTGGCTGCCCGGCCTGGCGCTCGTTCTGGCTCTGGCGGCATTGGCGGCGATGATCTGGTTCAACCCTCTCTTGTTTGCGCTGTTTGCCGGGGTGATGGGCGCAGCCGTGCTGGGGGCGGTGCTGGCCACCAGGCGGCGCGGGCCAGCGGTGGTGCCGGTCTGATGCCCTACACCCGCGATCTGGGCGGCACGCGCCACCGCTTTGCCGATCTGCGCGCCGTAATGGCGGCGGCCAGCCCGCACCGGTCCGGCGATGTGCTGGCCGGCGTCGCCGCCACCAGCGCCGAACAGCGGGTGGCGGGGCGGCTGGTGCTGGCCGATCTGCCGCTGGCGACCTTCCTCGCTGATCTGGTGGTGCCGTATGAAACCGACGAGGTGACACGGCTGATCATCGACAGCCATGATTTAGAGGCCTTTGCCGCCATCGCCCATCTGACGGTCGGGGGCTTTCGCGACTGGTTGCTGGCCAGTGATGGCGCCGCCATATCGGCGGTGGCCGCCGGTCTGACACCGGAAATGGTGGCCGCCGTCACCAAGATCATGCGCAATCAGGATCTGATCGCCGTGGCCCGCAAGATCCGGGTGATCACCCGGTTTCGCGGCACCATCGGCCTGCCCGGCCGGCTGTCGGTGCGGTTGCAGCCCAATCATCCGACCGATGATCCGGCCGGGATTGCCGCGGCCATTCTCGATGGCCTGCTGCTGGGATCGGGCGATGCGGTGATCGGCATCAATCCCGCCGGCGACAGTGTGGCGGCGGCGCATGATTTGTTGCGGCTGATCGATGAATTGCGTGCAGCCTATGCCATTCCCACCCAAAGCTGCGTGCTCACCCATGTCACCAACACGCTGCAACTGATCGAGGCCGGCGCGCCGGTGGATCTGTGCTTCCAGTCGATCGGCGGCACGCAAGGCACCAACACTGGCTTTGGCATCGATCTGGCGCTGCTGGCCGAAGCGCGAGATGCCACGCTGGCGCTGGGGCGCGGCACGCTGGGTCAGGATGTGATGTATTTCGAAACCGGCCAGGGCTCGGCGCTGTCGGCCGGGGCCCACCACGGGGTCGATCAACAGACGCTGGAGGCCCGCGCCCATGGCGTGGCGCGCGCCTTCCGGCCCTTGCTGGTCAATTCGGTGGTCGGCTTCATCGGGCCGGAATATCTCTATGACGGCAAACAGATATTGCGCGCCGCGCTGGAGGATCATTGCTGCGGCAAGCTGCTCGGCCTGCCGATGGGGCTCGACATCTGCTACACCAACCATGCCGAAGCCGATCAGAACGACATGGATGGCATCCTCACCCTGGCCGGGGTGGCGGGGGTGAATTTCATCATGGGCGTGCCCGGCGCCGACGATATCATGCTGAATTATCAATCGACGAGCTTTCACGACGCGCTTTACCTGCGCGACGTGCTGGGGCTGAGGCCGGCGCCGGAGTTCGAGGCATGGCTGCTGGACAGCGGCATCACCGATGCGGCCGGGCGCCTCGCGACGTCGCCTGCTCGCCTCGCCCTGCCGGCGCTGCTCGATGGCTGAGCTGCCGGCACGTCTGGCCGCGCTCACCCAGGCGCGCATCGGCCTGCCGCGGACCGGGCAGGCGCTGAACACGGCGGCGACCCTGGCCTTTGATCTGGCGCATGCCCGCGCCCGCGATGCCGTCCACGCCGTGTTCGATGTGGCTGCCCTGCATGCGGCCTTTGATGTGATCGACGTGCACAGCGCCGCGCCCGACCGGGCCACCTATCTGCAGCGGCCCGATCTCGGCCGCATGCTGCCGGCCGCGCAGGCCGCCCGGCTGGTGCCGTCCGGGGCCGACACCGCCATCGTGGTGGCCGATGGCCTGTCCGCAACGGCGGTCGCGCTGCATGCGGTGCCGTTGATCCAGGCGCTGCGGCCCCGGCTGGGCGGCGTGTGGGCGCCTATCGTGGCGGCGCATCAGGCGCGGGTGGCGCTGGGCGATGCGATCGGGGCGGCGCTGGGGGTGGAGATCGTGGTGATGCTGATCGGCGAGCGGCCGGGGCTCAGCGCGCCAGACTCGCTTGGGGCCTATATCACTTGGCAGCCGCGGCCGGGCCGGCAAGACAGCGAGCGCAATTGCGTGTCCAACATCCGCCCGCCGCATGGCCTCGATCATGACACCGCTGCGACCCGGATTGCCTGGCTGGTGCACCAGGCCCGCGCTCGGCGGCTGACCGGGGTGGCGCTGAAGGATGAAAGCGCGGCACCACCCAGATTGGGATAGGGCGTTTGCGGCTGGCGTGCAGCCTGCTAACACGGCGCAAAGCTTGGGGGATATGGGATGCGGGCGATCTTACTGGCGGGTGTTGCGGCCGTGGCGGTGCTGGGCGCGGTTGTGGGGTCGGCGCAGCCGGCCAAGGTGCCGGTAGCGACTGGCGTGGAGGCCTATTTCGGCGGCCTCAAATGGCGCAACATCGGCCCGGCGCGCGGTGGGCGTTCGATTTCGGCGGTGGGCAGCGTGGCGCGGCCCAACGAATATTGGTTTGCCGCCACCGGCGGCGGCCTGTGGAAAAGCGTCGATGGCGGCACAAGCTGGCAGCCGATGACCGACGGCAAGGTGAACACTGCCGCCTTTGGCGGGGTCGCCGTGTGCGAAGCCAATCCCGATATTGTCTATGCCACCACCGGCGAATCCCAGCTGCGCGGCAATATCCTGCCGGGCAATGGCGTGTGGAAAACCAGCGACGGCGGCAAGAGCTGGGCCAAGATCGGTCTGGCCAATGTGCAGAATTTCAGCCGGGTGCGCATCCACCCCAAGCATTGCGACACGGTCTTCGTCGGCGGCTTTGGCCATTATGGCGCCGACAATGACGATCGCGGCGTGTTCCGCACGAAGGATGGCGGCAAGAGCTGGACGAAGTCGCTGTATCGCGACGCCAAGACCGGCGCGGTCGATATCAGCATCGATCCCGCCAACCCCGACATTGTCTATGCCGCGCTGTGGGAAGCCTGGCGCAAGCCGTGGGGCATGTCGAGCGGCGGGCCGGGCAGCGGCCTGTTCAAGAGCGCGGATGGCGGCGGCAGCTGGACCGAGATCAGCCGCGCACCGGGCCTGCCCAAAGACGGCCTGCTCGGCAAGATCGGCGTGAGCGTATCGCCGGCTGATCCCAATCGCGTTTACGCCATCATCGAGCATGAGGCGGCCGGCGGCGTCTATGCCAGCAACGATGGCGGCAAGACATGGGAAAAGCGCAACGAAAGCCGCGACCTGCGCCAGCGCGCCTTTTATTACACGCGCATCGTCGCCGATCCGAAGGACAAGGAACGCGTCTATGTGCTGAATGTCAATTTCCATCGGTCGGACGATGGCGGCAAGACATTTCCCAAGAAGATCAAGGTGCCGCACGGCGACAATCATGATCTGTGGATCGCCGCCGACAACAACAACCGCATGATCCAGACCAATGATGGCGGCGCCAACGTCAGCGTGAACGCCGGCACCAGCTGGACAAGGCAGGATTTTTCCACCGCGCAAATCTATCGCCTGGCGCTGACCGCGCATCAGCCGGCCTATGCCTGCGGCGGCCAGCAGGACAACAGCACCATCTGCGTGCCGGTGCGCGGCCACCGCAATGCGAATGTGCTGGGCGGCGCCTATGGCATTGCCGTGGGTGGCGGCGAAAGCGGCTATGTCGCGCCCGATCCGCGCAATCCGGATATCTTCTATGCCGGCAGCTATGGTGGCCTGCTTACCCGTTATGACCATGCGACCGGCCTCAGCCGCGTCATCAATGTGCTGCCCGACAATCCGATGGGCTATTCGGCGGGCGACATTGCCGAGCGGTTCCAGTGGACCTTCCCGATCGTGTTCGATCCCCATGAGCCCGGCACGCTCTATGTCACGTCGCAGCATGTGTGGCGCAGCCGCAACGAAGGCCAGAGCTGGGAAAAGATCAGCCCCGATCTGACCGCGCATGATCCGGCGACGCTGGGGCCGTCGGGCGGCCCGATCACCCGCGATCAGACCGGGGTGGAAACCTATGCCACCGTCTTCGCCCTGGCGCCGTCCAGGCGGGAAAAGGGCGTGATCTGGGCGGGCAGCGATGATGGCATGGTGCACATCACCCGCAATGGCGGCGCCAGCTGGGCCAACATCACCCCGCCGGCGATGCCGAAATTTGCCAAGATCACCACGGTGGAAGACAGCCCCCACAGCCCCGGCACGGCCTATGTGGTTGCGCACCGCTTCCTGATGGATGATTTTTCGCCCATCGGCTTCAAGACGACCGATTACGGCAAGAGCTGGACGCCGATCACCGCCGGGCTGCCGGCCGACGAGATGCTGCGTTCCATCCGCGAGGATCTGGCGCGCCCCGGCATGCTCTATCTCGGCACCGAACGCGGCGTGCGGGTGAGCTTTGATGGCGGCACCGCCTGGCACAAGTTGCAGGCCAATCTGCCCGATGTGGAGGTGGCCGATCTTGCCGTCTCCGGCCAGGATCTGGTGATCGCCACCCATGGCCGCGGTTTCTGGGTGATGGACAATGTCGGCCTGCTCCGTCAGGTCGATGCCGGCCTGACGCCAGCGACGCGGCTGTTTGCGCCGGCCCCGGCGCAGCGCGGGCTCGATCCCGGCGTGGCCATCGATTATCATCTGGCCGCAGCGCCCAAATCATTGGCCATCGAGATATTGGGCAGCGATGGCAGCCTGATCCAGCGCTTCGAAGGCAAGGCCGAAGCGCCGAAGCCGGAAGTGCCAAAGCCCGATCCGTTGAAACCCGATGGGCAGAAGCCGGAGGCCGCCAACGCCGGCGGCGCGGTCGCGGCCGGCGGTGACGACGACGAGGATGATGGCCCGCCGAAAACACCGACCGCCGCGATGAAGCCGGGCATGAACCGCTTCACCTGGAACATGCGCCACCCCGGCTACACCGTGTTTGACAGCATGATCTTCTGGGCCGCGTCCAACCGCGGTATCGCGGCCCTGCCCGGCGCCTATCGGGCGCGGCTGATCGTCGATGGCCAGGCGTTCGAGCAGAATTTCACCATCGGCGCCGACCCGCGGGTCAAGGTGACGCCAGCGGCCCTGAAGGCACGGTTCGACCTGGCCCGGCAGGTGACAACGCGGGTGAGCGACGCCAACAATGCCGTGCTGCTGGTGCGCGGCATCCGCGCCCAGGTGGATGCGATTGCCAAGGCCGGCAAGCCGGTGCCGGCGACGGTCTCGGCGCTGATGGCCCGGCTGTCGGCGATCGAGGCCGAAATCTACCAGGTGAAGATGCAAAGCCGGCAGGATCCGCTCAACTATCCGATCAAGCTGAACAACAAGTTGGCGGCGCTGATCGGCATCATCGAAAGCGCCGAGGCACCGCCAACGGACGGCACCCGCACCGTGTTTGCTGCGCTGTCGGCCCAGCTTGATGGGCAGTTGAAAGCACTGGAAGCCGCGCTGGCCGAAGGCTTGCCGGCAGCGAATGCGGCGCTGCAAACCGCCGGGATGACGCCGCTGGCCCGCAAGCCGCTGCCGCCGGGCGACAACAAGCCGGTGACCGGCGACGATGATGCGGAGGACGAGGACGAACAGAAGATGTGGTGAGGCGCGCCTGGCTCAGCCGCGCAGCACCGGCGCCGGCAGCGTTCCAAGCACCGCCTCCACCGCCATGCCGATCGCCAACAGCCGCCGGTCGTCACCGGCCGGGCCGTCGAGCTCGATGGCCACCGGCAGGCCGCCAGCCGTCAATCCGCACGGCAGCACCAGCGCCGGCAAGCCCAGGGTGCTGGCCGGGCTGATGTTGCGGGCGATGGCGGTGACAAATGGCACCGACCAGCTGCCGATATCGATATTGCTCTGGTCGCCCACTGGCGTCGCTGCCACCATCGTCGCCGGCAACAGCATGGCATCAATGCGATGATCGGCGAACCAGGCCGCCATCCCCTGTTGCAGCGCCGGGCGTGCGACGTCGCGGGCGGCAAGATAGAGATCATCACCGATGGCCGACGGTGCGCCGCGCAGCGCAACCTGGGCAAACACCTCGGCGACATCGGCGCTGACGCCGGCAAACATCGTCTCGAAATCGACCGGCGCGTCGGATTCGCTGAGGTAGCGTTCAAACGCCGGCACCACATCATGGGCCTGGATCGCCATGGCCACCGGGATGACCTGATCCAGCCCCGGCGCCGGCGCCTCGATGATCACCGCCCCCGCCGCCGCAAGCCGGGCCAGCGCTTGTTCGGTCAGCGCCGCCACCTCGGCGTCAAGGCCGGCGAAGAAGAAATCGCGATCGATGCCGATGCGCAGGCCCGCCAGCGTGGCCGGCGCGATGGGTGCCGCTTCGCCGCTCACCACCGCATCGAACAGCGCCAGATCGGCCACACAACGTGCGTGCGGCCCGATCTGATCGAACAAGGGCGTGATCGGCGCGGTGCCGTCGGTAGGGTAGCGGCCGGTTGTTGGGCGAAAGCCGGCGATGCCGCACAGCGCCGCCGGCACGCGGATGGAGCCTTGCGTATCCTCGGCCACGCCCAGCGGGGCCATCCGTGCCGCCACGGCCGCCGCCGTGCCGCCCGACGATCCGCCGGGGATGCGCGACGGGTCATAGGGGTTGCGCACTGGGCCAAACTCCAGATTGCTGCTGGTCCAGCCGAACGACAATTCGTGGATATTGGTCTTGCCCAGCACGATGGCACCGGCCGCCTTCAGCCGGGCGATGGTGGTGGCATCGCGCGCCGGAATCCAGCCGCGCAGCGCCCTGGTGCCCGCCGTCGTTTCGATGCCGGCGGTGTTGACGCTGTCCTTCACCGGAATCGGCAGGCCGTGCAGCGCGCCCAACACGCCGCCCGCCGCCCGATGCGCATCCGCCGCCCGCGCCGCGGTCCGCACCGCATCAGGATCGAGCGTGATGAACGCGTTCAGCGCAGCACCCGCCGCACAGCGCGCCAGCAGCGCCTCGGCATAATTCAACGCCGAAAAGTCGCCCGCCCGCATCGCCGCCACCGCCGCGCTTGCCGAAAGCTCGATCATGTCTGCGCTGTCCATGTGCATTCCCCCTGCCTGATGGACCTCCCTATCGCATCACGGGTGCGCGTGCGCGGCCTTATGCGAGGGGAGGCGGGGCGAGACAAGGCCGGTGTTGCCCGGCAATCCATCAGCGGGCGGGCAGGGCCTGCAACCAATCGTGGATGCGCGTGGCCAGCGCCAGCCGGGCATCCGACCAGCTGTGATCGGTGGCCTGATGCGCTTCGGTCACGCTGCCGCCGGCGGCGCGGGCGGCCGCGACGATCGGGTCGGTCAACGGCTTCAGCCCATCATCCGATGTCAGCACCAGCAGCGGCTGGCGGGCGAGGCCAGCGGCGCGCGGGCGCAGATCGAAACGGGCGGCGCTGGCGATCAGTTCATCGGCCTGGATGTCGGGCGATGTGCCGGCCAGCGCCTCGCTGTTGCCGGCCGCCTGTGCCACCACCCGCGCGCGCGGCTGGGTGCCGACCATCCCCATGTTGGCCGCCGAAATCAGTACGACTCCAGCCAGTGCGGTATCGTCGCTGCCGACCGTTGCCGCCACCCAGCCGCCCATGCTGTGCCCGGCCAGCACGATGCGGCGCGGATCGATGCCCAGTTTCGCCGCCACGTCGGGCGTGCGCAGATGCGCCAGCACGGCGCGGGCATCATCGGGATTCTGGGCGAAGCGGAAATTGCCAGGGCTGCCCCAGCTGCCGCGGTAATTGAAGGTGATGGCGTTCCACCCCGCCCGCCGCAACGCCTGTGCCAGATCGAGATTCTTCTCGTTGCCGGGCCAGCCGTGGCAGATGACAATGGTGGGATGCGGCCCCGGCCCGGCGGCGAGATAGGCGACGCCGTTGATCTCCACCCCGCCTGAAGCGATGTGCAGCACCTCCATCCGGGCGCGGGGCGACACAGTGGTCGGCGGATCGGTGAACAAGGGCGAAGGCTGCGCCAGTGCGCTGCCGGCCACGGTCAGCGCGGCCACGCACGCCCATATCCCTTGTCGCATCATCGCCTGCTCCCGCCTTGTCGGCCTGTCTGGCGCAACGCCCATCGCCTTGCAAGCCCGACAGAAAGAGGCCCTGCCACCCGTCGGCGGCAGGGCCATGCCCTTCATTCAGTGGTTCAGCCGGCGATCAATATTTGATGCGCACACGGGCATACCACAGGCCGCCGTTGATCCCGAACGGGCCGCCGCTGCTCGGATAGACCGAACCATCGTTGAGGCCGCCGGTCAGCGCATAGATCGGGCCGGCACCCGACGTGGGGCTGATCTTGTCCGGATAGGTGTTGAACAAGTTGCTGGCGCCAACCGACAGCGTGTAATGTTCCGCGATCGTGTAGCTGACGTCGATGTCCGTCGTGAACTTTGCACCGAAGGTCTGATCCGGGAAATCAACCGCGTTCTTCCAGGCGCCATAATAGCCTTCACGCAGGGTGATGGCCAGATCGTCCTTGCGCCAGGTGGCGGTGAAATTGGCGCGATGGTTGGGCGCCAACGCACCGATGGTGATCACCTGGCCAAGGCTGATGATGCTGGCATCACGGCGCGGCACGGTGGTCTTGTTGTAGCTGTAGGCCAGAGCCAGGTTGAGATTGCCGGCGAAGGCATCGCCCTTCCAGGTGCCGACCAGATCGACGCCGCGGGTGCGGGTGTCAAAGGCGTTGGTGAAATAATTCACCGCGCCGCCCAGACCCACCGCCGACAGCGCCGGCAGCGACACCAGGTTCGCCGCGGTCACGGTGAAATCCTGGGTGATGCCGATGCGGTTGGTCACCTTTATGCTGTAGATGTCGGCGGTCAGGTTGAAGGCGTCATTGGGCGTGAGCACGAAGCCGAGGCCCAGGTTGGTCGAACGTTCCGGCCGCAGCGACTTGGCGCCATAGAATTGCGCGATGGAACTGGTCACCGGATAGGTGCCGGCCTGCACCTGATCCCCGTTCACGAACTTGGTGGTCAGGATCTGCACATTGTTCTGCCCCGGCGACGGCGCGTGGAAACCGGTGCCGGCGGTGCCGCGGATGGCCAACACATCGTTCAGCTCCCAACGGAAGTTGCCCTTGGCGACAAAGGCGCCGCCGAACGTGTTGTAATGTTCATAACGGCCCATGGCACCAACGCTGAACGCATCGGTGATGTCGGTTTCGGCGCCGGCATAGACGGCGTAGCTCTTCTGGCTGTAGCTGCCCGATGCGGCCGGGCTGGTGCCGCCATAACCGCTGGCGCCGGTGGGCTTGGTCACCTGGCCTGATGCCACATAGGTGTTGTTGGGTTGCAACGTGAAAAGATTCTGCACGGCGAACGGCCCGGCCGCATAGGATTGCAGGTCACCCGGCGTCTGCGAATAGGTTTCGCTGCGATATTCGGCGCCGGCCGACAGGGTGATCGGGCTGGCGAGGCCGGCTTCGATCGGATAGGCCAGATCGAGGTTGAGGTTGGTTTCCTCCTGGATCAGCGAGCCTTGGTCAAACGATGTCTGCGATTGCGGACCGAAGGACGGGTTCAGCGACGCGTACATCGACAGATCGACCTGGTTCTTCGCCAGCGTGCCGGAAATGTCATAGGTGAAGCCGTTGTCGAACTTGCCCTTGATGCCGAGCACGCCGTATTTTTCTTCAACCTTGCCGATGAAGCGCGGCGTGAAGCCGGCCGGATAAAGGCTGGTGAAGTTGTAGACATTGCTGTTGTTGACAAAGCCACCGGCCGGGCAACCCAGCGGCGCGGCGTTGGCCGGGCAGGGCGTCAGATAGACCGGGGTCGCGAAAGCGGCGTTGGGGCTGAGCGAGTTGGTGCCGCCACCGACCGTGGCGAGATTGTTGGCACCGATCGGCGGGCGGTAGTTGAAGCTCTGATCCGCCTTGGAGCGGGCATAGTTGCCAATGAAATAGACCTTGGCTTGCGACGACAGCTCATAGGCCGAGTTCACGATGAACTTGTAGCCGTAACCGGGCGAGGTGCCCCAGATCTGCGCCGGACCCGGGAAGTTGGGGATCTGGCTGGCCAGGCTTGGGTTCTGGGCAGCAAAAACCGCAGCCGTGGGCCGGGTCACGCCGCGGCTGGTGCCGTTCTGGTCACTGTATTCGCCGGTCACGTTGATGAAGCCGCGGTCACCGAGCTTGACACCGGCATTGGCAGCAATCTGGTAGTTGCCGCCGTCGCCGCGATAATTCTGGCCATAATGGCCGATCACTTCAAACCCGGCATCTTCGCGCAGGCCATAGTTCATCACGCCGGCAATGGCGTCAGAACCATATTGCGCGGTGGCACCATCACGCAGCACTTGCAGGCTGCCGATGGCCAGCGACGGGATCGCCGAGATATCGGCACCCTGCGAACCGAACGAGAGGGCCGTATCACCGCCGGTAAACACCTGCACCAGCGCCGAACGGTTGTAGCGCTTGCCATTCAATTGAACCAGCACTTCATCGGCCGACAGGCCGCGCAGCGACGGGGCGCGCACGAAGGTGGAGGCATCGGCAATGGTGTTCTGGCCGACATAGAAAGACGGCACCAGCGCCCTGATGATGTCGAGCACGTTGGACGCCGGCTGCGTGGAAATTTCGGCCGCGCCAACGACGTCGATCGGCGAAGCGGAATCGAGGACCGAACGATCGGTACGGCGGGTGCCGGTGACGACGATGGTGGGGGCTTCATCAGCCGCTTCGGCCGCCGGGGCGGCAGCAGTCTGCGCCAGCGCGGGGCCCGCCAGCATCAGGCCGGTCAATGCGCTGCCGGCCAACAGCCGGCGCAGCGTGATTGTTGATGCAAAATTCGTCATCCATCGTCTCCCCTGGGTTCCAAAGCCCCGTGCCACGGCTGCCGACCCTGTCGGTGCACGACCGAAACTTTCGTCATGCGAATGTCATATGACAGCCCGGAGACACCGCTACCGCGCTGGCGCGGGCAAGCATTGTGAC
Source organism: Sandarakinorhabdus sp. (assembly GCF_987265915.1). Lineage (NCBI taxonomy): Bacteria > Pseudomonadati > Pseudomonadota > Alphaproteobacteria > Sphingomonadales > Sphingosinicellaceae > Sandarakinorhabdus > Sandarakinorhabdus sp. The sequence goes on along the minus strand of NZ_OZ503948.1, from coordinate 3,318,172 downwards.
AAGAGAGTAATGAAGCTGCGCTGCAGCAATTGGCTGAGGCGGTGTGTTGAAACTGCATCGGTTTATGACGAAAAATCAATCTTGTGCCCGAGTCGTAGGCAGGGCCGATCGGTCAAGCCAGCCCGAGGTCGCGCTCCAGTTCGGCCAGTTCGACCGTTTCGACGATTTGCCCGCGACCCAGACTGGCGGTACGGATGATCACCTTGGGGCGCAGCGCGCCACGGTCTCGAAGCCTTCGGCCGGCAACAGCGATGCCAGCCCCTCCAACATGATCGGGTGGTCATCGGCCAGCAGCGTCGGCAACGCGAGCATCGGCCGGCCGAGTGCGTTGATGCGATCGGCACGATTGATGACGTTCTGCTTCAACTCGCGATGGCCAGCATCGGCCGGGCTTTGGTCCCGATCCAAATTGCAATGCTGCGTGCATCGCTTGTTGCCGCCGCGGCCCGGCGGCAGGACCTGCGCAAACGGGGCTTGATTAACTAATTCAACATATATATGAAGAAACGCAATCGGTAACTGGAGGAACCACCGATCGCGGGATTTGACATAATGTTACAATGCCGGCGCGTTTGAGACCGTACGGCCTGTTTGAAATTTCACGAAACCGAAATCAGGCGCGGAACGCCCATGGTTATGGAGCGGCCATGTGGAACCCACGCATGTTCGCATCCATCGCCATTTGGCTGCCGCCGTCTGATTTGCCCAACCCGTTCACAGCCCACACAGGACATTGATCATGACACGCTTCCGCTTTTTCACGCTCGACTCAACCGGCCGGATCGATCGCGGTCTCGAACGTGAGTACCAGAACGTGGCCGATGCCATTCAGTTTGCCAGACGGCTGACCCAAGCCGACTGCGTCGAGGTGTGGCAAGAGCGCAAGATGATCACCAAATTGTTCCCGCACTGACCGCCCGAGCGGACAGGATGACGTGGCAGGCGCGTCAAACGGCCGGCAGGGCCCAATCGATCGGCGGCAGGCCTTGCGATACCAGCCAGTAATTGGTGCGCGAAAAATGCCGGCAGCCGAAAAAGCCACTATAAGCTGATAGCGGCGACGGGTGCGGTGCCTTCAACACCAGTTGGCGATTGCCGTCCACAAAGCTTGCCTTTTTCTGGGCATGGCCGCCCCACAGCAGGAAGGCGCACGGACGCGCGCGCGCCACCACCAGCCGGATGACCGCATCGGTGAAGCCTTCCCAGCCACGGCCCTGGTGGCTGGCGGCCTGGCCCTGCTCGACCGTCAGGCAGCTATTGAGCAGCAACACACCCTGCCGCGCCCAATGTTCGAGGAAGCCGTGCCGGGCCGGGGCAAGGCCGAGATCGGTCTGCAATTCCTTGTAGATATTCACCAGGCTCGGCGGCACGCGCACGCCGGGCCGCACGCTGAAGGCCAGGCCATGCGCCTGGCCGGGGCCATGATACGGGTCCTGCCCCAAAATCACCACGCGCACCTGATCCAGCGGCGTCAGATCGAGCGCGCGGAACCATTCGCTGCCCTTGGGGAAGATCGTCTTGCCGGCCGCGCGTTCGGCCAACAGGAATGACTTCAACGCCGCCATCTGCGGCGAGGCGAACTGATCGGCCAGCGGCGCGCGCCAGCTTTCATGCAAGTTCACGGCTTCGGCCATGCCCCTTGATGGCGGGCTTGGGCCGTGCCAGTCAAGCGCGGCGCGGGGATCAAGCGCTGCGCGGGCGGCCGATACCCATGCGCGGCAGCAGATTGTCGCGATCCAGCACCATATGCTTGATGATGCCGGCAATGTGCAGCGCGATCAGCGCCAGCATCGTCCAGCCCAATATCTCGTGGGCTTCGTGGAAGCTTTCGGCCACCGCCTTGCTCACGCCGAATTTTGGCACGTCGAACAGGCCGAACCAGCTTTGGCCGCGCGCATTGCGATCGGCCATGATCCAGCCCGACAACGGCAGCGCCAGCATTGCAGCGTAGAAGCCGAGATGCGCCGCCTTGGCCAGCACGCGCTCGCCGCTGGTGAAATAGCCGGGCAGGGCCGGCGGCTTGTGGGTCAGCCGCCAGCCGATACGTACCAGCGTCAGCGCCAGGATGGTCAAGCCGAAGCTTTTGTGCAGGTTCATCACGAACAGGCGCTGGCCGCCTTCGCTGGGCACGAAATCATGCAGCAGGCCGCCGGCCAGGTTGCCGATGATCATTACCGCCATCAGCCAGTGCAATGTGATGGCGACCTTGCTGTATCGGCTCATGGCGTGTCTCCTGCGCATCCATCGTTATGGGCTAGGCTTATGGCGCACCGCTGTCGATACGGGCTTTTTCCCTCCCCATATCGACAAGTCCGCGTATTTCCCCCGCTGCTATGCTGGGTTGGTTGAACAGGGGAATGATCATGGCAACTTTGGTGGTGACCTATCCGGCGCAGCCCGATGCGACATTTGACCGGGAATATTATGTCAACGTGCATCTGCCGCTGGCGGCCAAGCATTTCGGCGCGGCGGGCATGACCGGCAGCCAGGCGCTGTTTCCGCTGGCGCCTGATGCGCCCACGCTGTGTGTCGGCCTGCTCAGCTTCACCGATGCCGCCGCACTGGGCGCCGCCATGCAGGCTGCTGGCGCCGGCGAGGTGATGGCCGATATCGCCAACTTCACCAATGTGCAGCCGACCGCGGTGGCGATGGCCTAGAGCGCTTTCCGACCAACTTGGATCAACGTCATCGCCGTTCCGGCGACCCCTCCGGGGCGGGGCGATTTTGGTCCAAGGCTGCGTCCCTCGTCGATTACGATGCACAAGGCATCGCGCCCTCCTCACTTCTTGCCTTGAACCAAAATCGGCACCGTGCCGATGACCCAAGTTGATCGGAAAGCGCTCTAGAAATTCAGCCGCGCACCCACCCAGATGGTGCGCGGCAAGGCCTGTTCGATCACGCCCGTGCCCGAAAGCGCGGCCTGCACCTCGGCATCGAACAGATTTTCCACCCGGCCTTCGATGGCGATGCCCTTGACCAGCGGCACCACCAGCAGCGCATCGACCATGGTCGCCGCGCCCAAGACCCGCGCGTTCTGATCATCTTCGAACTGGCTGGCGATGTGGCGCAGCGTGGCCGAGGCGGTGAACAGCTTGCCCGTATAATCCGCCGTGCCCGAAAACTGGTCGCGCGGGGTCTGCGCCGGGGCGAGGCCATTCAGTGGGGCGGCGGCACCGCTGGCCTGGATCACGGGATCGACATGGCTCCAGCTTGCGGTAAGGCCAAAGGGCCCACGCCGCAGCCGCGCATCGACTTCCCAGCCCCACACCTCCAGTGCATCCAGATTCTGGCGCTGGCGGAAGAAGCCGCCGGCCGCGACAAAGCCGACGCCGGTGAAATTGCCCGGACCGGTGCCCACGGTCACATTGGCGATGGTGTCGTCCATGCGATTCCAGAACCCGGTGATGCCGATTTCCACACCCCGCGCCGGCTTCAGAGTCAGGCCGGCATCGACGCCGGTGATGCGTTCCGGGCGGAGCAGTGCGTTGGCGGCGGTGGCGTCCGGGCCAACGCGGAACGGGCGATACAGCTCGTTCAGGGTCGGCAGCCGCCAACCGCGATAGGCGGCGCTGCGCAGCGTCAGCCAGTCGGCGGCAGCCACGGCCACGCCGGCGCGTCCGGTCAATTCCTCGCCGGATCGGTCAGCAAAGCGCAGGGTGGTGAAAGGCGCGCCGGTGGCGATGGTGGTTTCCAGCAGCCGGCCATCCTTGATCGTCCACCAATCCAGCCGCCCGGCCAGCGTCAGCGTGACGATGCCGGCGGCAATGCTGCCATCGGCAAAAACGCCGCTGGTGGTGCTGCGCCCGCCGGCTTCGCGCTGGCGGGTGGGGGCGGCGTTCACATAGGTGAACAGCTCCATGGTCTGGCCGGTCAAGGCCCGCGTGTCGGCGCCCAACCGCAGCGTGATATTGTCGCCCAGCGGTGGGGCCAGTTCCAGCCGCCCGCCCCAGCCGGTGGCCGGCGTGTCGTACTGCGCCAGGCTTTGCGTGGCGGCGGTGCGGGTGGCGTTCACCGCGGCAAAATCCGAGGTGAAATTGCGCGTCTGCACATAGGCCAGCGCTTGCCAGCCCCATCGGCCACGCCCGACCAGGCGCAGCGCGGCATCGGCGCCTTCGGATGTGTTGCGCGAAAACTGGGTGCCGCGTTCGCGGCTGTCGGTAAACGCCGTGGCGGTCACCTGCGCTTCGGTATCGGGCGCGATGCCGATCACGACGCGCAAATTTGCGCTGGCCTGTTCATAGGGTGCGGCGCGATCAGCGGCCCCGCGGCTGCGCGCCACGATGGGCACGAAGCCATCGCCGCGGCCATAGGCGGCTGACAGCGTGGCAAACCCGCCCTCACGCTTCAAGCCCAACGATCCTTGCGCATCCAGGCTGTTGCGGCTGCCATAGGCGATGCCGCCGGTGAACGGCGTCAGCGCGGCGCCGCCCACCGATTCCAGCTCGATGGTGCCGGCCAGGGCGCCCGGGCCCCAATATCCCGATCCACCGCCGCGCGTCACCCGGATGCGGTCCAGCCGCCCGGTGGCATAGGCCGGAAACGCCACCCAGCCGCCGAACGGATCGGCCTGCGGCACACCATCCAGCACCAGCAGCGCGCGCGACGAGGCATTGCCGCCCAGCCCGCGCAAGGTGATGCCTTGGCTGGTGGCGTTGGCGGATCGGCTGTCGGACCGGCGGAACTGCTGCTGCCCGGCGATATCGGCCAACACCGACTCCAGCCGGTTGGACCCGCTGTTCAGGATGCGATCACGATCGATGACCACCAGCGACAGCGCAGCATCGCCGGGCAAATCCTTCAGGCCCTTGCCGGTGACGGTGATCAGCGCGTCTTCGGTCTGCGCGGCGGCGGTGGTGGCTGCACACAGCAGCAGGGCGGCGAGGAGGGAGCGGTGCATCATATGCGCCCCTTAACAAACAAGGGGGTCCGCGCAAGCCGGAGCGTCAATCGAGCCCGAGCAGCTTCAGATCGGCCGTCGCCGCGGCCAGATCGGCATGGGCAACAATTTGGCGGAACGCCGCATCCAGCCGGCGCACCTGCGCATCGGCCGCAGCCTCCTCGCGGATATTGACCAGGAAGAAATCCGATGCCCCTTCCTGAAAGCGCCGGCGTTCGGCATTGGCCATCAACCCGGCGCGATCCTGTTCATCGATGGCGATGCCGAGCAGCCGCCGCGATTGCCGCGCCGCGATCGACAGGTTCATGATTTCAGTGCGAATCTGGTCTTCCATCAGGCGGCGGCGCTGCGCAAAGCCTTCCAGATCGGCATTGGTCTGGCCCAGCCGGCCGCGCGCATTGCGCTGTTGCAGCGGCACCGACAGCGCGATGCCGACCTTGCTTTCCAGCCCAGTATAGTTGCGTGCGCCCATGCCGGCATCGCCGACATACTGATTCACTTCGGCCTTCACATCCAGCTTGGGCAGGAAATAATTGCGGTCCAGCGCCAGCTTGGTGCGCGCCTGCGCGATGCGCACATCCACCACGCGCAGATCGGGGCGATTTTCCAGCGCCGCCATCACATCATCGGCCAGCGGCAGTGGTGCGCCCAGCCGCGGCGGCAGCCGTTCCGGCCCCGGCACCACCGGGTTGCCATCATTGTCGCGCCAGAACAGCGACAGGGCAACCGCCGCCTGCTCCAGCGCCTGTTCGGCCTGCACCACCAGAGTCTGGCGGCGCAGGATATTCTGTTCATTCTCGGTCAGCAGGATCGCCGGGCGCAGGCCTTCGGCCACCTGCCGCTTGAAGCCGGCCTGGCGATCGAGCGCCAGTTGCAGCAGCCCCTTGTACACCGCCACCCGTTGGCCGGCGATCACCCAGTTGTTCCACGTGGCAATGGCGCGGGCCTGCACGCCGATCGCCACCATCAACCGATCGGTATCGGCCAGCACGGCGTCACCGGTCGCGATGGCGCGGTTGAAGCGCCGTTCATCAATGTCACGATCCCGCAGCAGCGAAAACAGTGTGCCCGCCGTCAGCCGCCCGGCGCGCGCGGTGAACTCATTGGCCTGATAGGTGGGGAAATCGCCGCGCGAAATATCATAACCGGCATAGACATTGCCACCATTGGTCGCGAGCGGCTGGTACACCCGCACCCCGGCGTTCGAGCCGTCATAATAGCCGGTGGGCCGGATATCGACATTGGCGCTGAACAATGTGTCGAACGCGCCCTCGGTCGACAGCAATTTGGCCTCCGCACCGCGCACCTTGGCCAGCGCCTCCAGCACCTGCGGCGCGTGAAAGCGCGACGCGGCCAGCACGTCATTCAGGCCAAGCGGCGTGGCGGCGGCGGGCAGCGGCTGGGCGGCGGCGCGCGCGTCTGCCTCCAGCGCCCGGCGGCCCGGCGCGTCCGGTGCCGGTTGCGCCGCGGCAATTCCCGGCAGCAGCGACGCCAACAGCATGAGCAGCCGCAGTTTACTTGGCAGCGGCATTGGCACCCTTGGCCTCAGGCGCTTCGCCGTTCACCGCCGGGGATGCGCCGGGGCGGGTGAATTGCAACGGGAAATCATTCAGCACCCGCCACAGTTCGAACCAGATCGGGACGGTGTTCATCTGCACCCAGCCGCGCACCTTGGCGCCCAGCCGCACCGATCGTTCATCGGGCCACGCATCGCGATCCGGGCTCTGCGCCACCAGGATGCGGAACAGGCCATTGGCCGAGGCATTCTGGTCCATCGCTGCGACCTGGCCATCGAAAAAACCCTTGGCCACCGATGGCCAGCCGGAAAACTGGATCGCCGGCCAGCCTTCGAATTCCAGCCGCACCCGCCGGCCGACGGTGATCAGCGGCACATCGCGGCCATCGACATACAGCTCCACCACCCGGCGCGAATGTTCGGGCACGAAGGTCGCCAGCACATCGCCCTGCTTGACGATGGTGGCGGTGTCGATGCTGGTCACCCGCATGATGCGGCCATCGCGCGGCGCCAATATTGTCTGTTCGGATTGGCGGCGCAGATTGGAATCGATCTTGTTGATCTCGGCGCGCGACGACGCCAGTTTGGCGGCATAATCCGCCACCTTGATCTGCGCCAATTCCATCTCGCGCCGCGCCGCCAGGCCTTCGGCATAAAGCGTGCGCATGCGCACCACATCGCGCTGCGCCGTCGCCATGGCCGCACTGGTCGCCGCCATTTCGGCGATCTTTTGCTCGCGCTCGGCGCGCAGCCGCACCAGATAATCGGGATCGATATCGATCACCCGCGCGATCGGTTCGCCGGCCTTCACACGGGCGCCATCGGTCACATACCAGCGCGACAGCCGGCCCGGCACCAGCGCGGTGATATTCTGCTGGCGGTCGCGCGGATCGAAGGCGATCACCTGGCCCGATCCTTGCGCGGTCTGAACCCAGGGCACCAGCGTGATCACCAGCAGCACGATCACGATCGTCGTCACCAGGATGCGGGCAAACAACTGCATCACCGGCGGCGGGTTGAGGCCGCGCAGCGTCGGGAAATGGCCGTCGGGCAGCTTGACCTTCTCAGTCGCCATCTTCGGTCTCCCGGCCGGCGCTGCCCCGGATGGCATCAAATTCGCTGCGCCGCCGGCTGATCACCTGGGCGTCGAGCCCCAGCCAGAGATAGCCATCGAGCACCAGATCTTCGGGTCGGTTGCTGAAATAGAGGATGGTGGTGGTGGTAGTCCGGAAATGCTCGATCACCGCCTTCAACCGCAACCTCGACACGGTGTCGCACAAGGGCGACAGCACCAGGATGCGCGGCTCCGACAGGATCGCTGCCGCCAGTTTCAACTGCATCATCTTGGCGGTCGTGAACGGCGCACCGGTGGTGGACAATTTCGTGTGGATGCCTTCGGGCAGCAGCGCCAGCCGGTCTTCCAGGCCGACCAGCCGCAGCGCCGCCATCTGGTCGCTGGCATTCTTGGCCGGATTGGCCAACCGCAGATAATCGGCAATGGTCGATTCGACGATGGTGGCGCGGTCGAGCACGATGATGTCGGACCGCAAGCTCAAGGGGTCCATCAGCGCGATATCCACGCCGCCCAAGGTGATCAGCCCGGATTCCGGCTGCTCCAGCCGCTTGAGCAGCTCGGCGAATTCGCGCTCCATACCCGGCACGCCCTGACACACCAGTTGGCTGCTCTGCGGAATCTCCAGATTCAATTCGGCCGGCCCGGCCGGCAGGCTGAACCGCACCCGGCTCATGCCCAGCGCGCCGCCCACAGGCGCCGAAAGATTGGCCAGCGCCGGTGGCTCCTGCTTCAGGCCATAGAGCAGCGACAACTCTTCAATCGACGCGACCAGATCATACCAGTCATCCAGATAGGAATAGAGGCTGTTCATGCCGGCAAACACGCCCGACAGGATCAGTTCGGCCGCCACCAGTTGCCCGATCGACAATTGTTCCTGGATGACCAGCCAGCCGCCCAGCGCCAACAGGCCGGCACTGGCCAACGCATACAGGAAATAAAGCGCAATCGTCTGTGGGAACTGATAGCTGAAATGCCCGGCATGGGCCTTCACATAGCTGGCGGTGACCTGCTCGGCCTTGTTCAGCGCATAATCGATGTGGCGCGCGGATTTGTAGAAGCCGTTGGACGCGCCGACGGTTTCGAGGAACTGCGCCGCGTTATATTTCTCATGGCTCAGCACGATCGAGGTTTTCATCGCGCCGCGCGCCCAGATCGCCCACACCATATAAAGCAGGCCGATCAGCACCAGATTGAACGCCAGGAAAAACGGGTGGTAAAAGGCCGTGACGACGAAGCCGACGATCATCGCCAGGAGGATGGTGAAGCCACCGATCAACAGCGACGGCACCGATTTCTGCATGTTGACCAGTTCAAAATAGCGGTTGAACAGATCGATGCGCCGATCATCCTGAAAAAAGGGATCGGCGGCATTGATCGCCCGCATGGTCACATCGGCCACCAGCCGCGCCATGAAGCGCCGGCGGTACATTTCCATCAGATGGATGCGCAGCACGCTGAGCAGGCCCGATATGATCAGCAAGCCAAACAACAGCGCAGCCAGCGTGAACAGCGGCACCGGCAGCGCGGTGTTGGCCAGGCTGTTGATCAGCAGCTGCACCGAAATCGGCACGGCCAGGCCCAGCAAGGAAATGCCGATGCCATAGATGATCGCCAGCCAGAAATAATTTTTCTCCGGCCACAGGACCACCTTCAACCAGCGGTACACCAACCGGTTGAGGTCCATCTGGGCAAGATCGGTGGCAGCCATGCGTCTCCTGTCGCCGAATCCGGTCGATACAAGGGCGATGTAGGGGGCAACCCCCCACTTTGCCAAGGGTTGGCCTCAAAAAAGATTACACGGATGTAATGGGGCTGTAACGAAACAGAGTGCGGCTAGGCCAGATCCTGCAATGCAAAAGCGATCATCGCCACCATCGCGTCGATCTGCTCCGCGCTGACGATCAAGGGCGGCGACAGCGCGATGGTGTCGCCGGTCACCCGCACCAGCAGGCCGGCATCGAACAGCGTGCGCAGCATCTGGGTGCCGCGCGCGCCCGGTGCCCCGGCCCGCGCCGCCAGCTCGATGCCGGCCATCATCCCGAAATTGCGGATGTCGATCACATGCGGTGCAGCGGCCAGGCTGTGCACGGCGGCTTCGAAATGCGCTTCCAGCGCGCGTGCGCGGGCAAACAGGCCCTCATCGGCATAAAGCTCCAGCGTGGCGATGCCGGCCGCGCAGGCCAGCGCATGCGCGGAATAGGTATAGCCATGGAAGAGTTCGATGCCCGGCACATCGCCGGGTGCATCGACGATGGCATCATGCACGTGCCGGGCCGCCGCCACGGCGCCCATCGGCACCGATGCGTTGGTCAGCCCCTTGGCCATGGTGATCAGATCGGGGGTCACGCCAAAACGCTCCGACGCGGTGGCCGCACCCAGCCGGCCAAACGCCGTGATCACCTCATCGAAGATCAGCAGGATGCCGTGCTTGGCGGTGATGGCGCGCAGCCGTTCCAGATAACCCACCGGCGGCGGCAGCACGCCGGTTGATCCGGCCACCGGCTCCACGATCACCGCGGCGATCGTGTCGGCGCCGTGCAGCGCCACGATCGCCTCCAGCCTGTCAGCCAGTTCCGCACCATGCGCCGGCAGCCCCCGGGCAAAGGCGTTGCGCGCCAGATCATGGGTGTGCGGCAGATGATCCACACCCACCAGCCCCGGCCCGAAGGTGCGGCGGTTGGCGACCATGCCGCCGACCGAAATCCCGCCAAAGCCGACGCCATGATAGCCGCGTTCCCGCCCGATCAACCGCGTGCGCTGGCCTTCGCCGCGCATCCGGTGATAGGCCAGCGCAATCTTCAGCGCGGTATCGACGCTTTCCGATCCGCTGTTGGTGAAAAAGATGCGGTCCAGCCCCGGCGGCATCAGGGCGCCCAGCCGGTTGGCCAGCTGAAACGCCAGCGGGTGGCCAAACTGGAAGGTCGGCGCGAAATCCAGATCGCCGGCCTGCTGCTGGATGGCGCGCACGATGCGATCACGGCCATGGCCGGCATTCACGCACCACAGCCCGGCACAGCCATCCAGCACCTGGCGGCCATCGCCAGCGGTGTAGTGCATGTCCCTGGCGGCCACCAGCACGCGCGGATTGGCCTTGAAATGGCGATTGTCGGTGAACGGCATCCACCATTGCGCCAGATCGTTGGGCAGCGTGCTGTGCATATGGTGCGTCCCCTTGTTGGACTCAGGCCTTGGCGAGCAGCGATTCGATCTGGCCGCCCAGCGCTTCCGGCTTGGTGGCCGAGGCGATGCGTTCCTGCACCTGGCCATGCTTGTCGATCAGGAACTTGGTGAAGTTCCACTTGATGCTTTCGGTGCCGAGCAGGCCGGGCGCCTGTTTCTTCAGCATCTGGAACAGCGGATGCGCATTGTCGCCGTTGACATCGATCTTGGCGAACATCGGGAAATCGACATCATAGGTCAGCTTGCAGAAATTGGCGATTTCGGTGGCATCGCCCGGTTCCTGCGCGCCGAACTGGTTGCAGGGAAAGCCCAGCACGGCAAAGCCATTGGGGCCATATTTCTTGTGCAGCGCTTCCAGCCCGGCATATTGCGGGGTGAAACCGCATTTGCTGGCGGTGTTGACGATCAACAGCACCTTGCCTTCGAAATCGCGCATCGACACGTCGCGGCCGTCGATGGTCTTGGCGCTGAACTCATACACACTGGTCATCTTGCGTCTCCCGCTCCATTCAACGCCGCCCCATTCAACGCGGCCACAAAATGCCGCCGGCACAGCGCCACATAACGATCATTGCCACCAATTTCGGTCTGCTGGCCAGAGGTCACGGCACGGCCCGCGCTGTCTATCCGCAAATTCATGGTCGCCTTGCGCCCGCAGTCACACACCGCCTTCAATTCGCTCAGCGTGTCGGCCAGCGCCAGCAGCCATTGGCTGCCTTCGAACAGCGCCCCCAGAAAATCGGTGCGCAGGCCATAGCAGAGCACGGGGATGCCCAGATCATCGGCCACCCGCGCCAGTTGCCACACCTGCGATTGGCTCAGGAACTGCGCCTCGTCCACCAGCACGCAATGCTGCGGTGTGGCATCATGCGCGGCGCCAATGATCGCGAACAGATTGGTATCGCCGGCAAAGGCCTGCGCCGGCGCGCTCAGCCCGATGCGCGAGGCAATCACCCCGGCCCCGGCGCGATCATCGACGGCGGCGGTGAACAGCATCGTGTTCATGCCGCGCTCGCGATAATTGAAGCTGGCCTGCAACAGCACCGTCGATTTGCCGGCGTTCATCGAGGCATAGTAGAAATAGAGCTTGGCCATCGGCGCCCTTCTTGGTCCGCCGGATGGTTTGCGTCAACGTGCCGCCATCAGCTGCTGGAACACGCCCATCCGGTCGCTGATTTGCCAATGGCCGGTCAGTCGATCCTGCGCATCGAACCCGTAAACCGTCGCGCCCGACATGCGGATGGTCGCGCCGGTGGCGGGAAAGCCCGGCAGATCGCCCGCATGGGTCGCTGCCCACAACCAGGTCATCACCACGTGATCGCCATCGGCAAACATCGCAGCCACATCGAAATGCTGATCGGGAAAGGCAGCGCGGGACTGGCGCAAACGGTCCTTGAAGCCGTCCACATCAAGCACGCGGCCATCCCAGGCATCGCCGGGATCATGATGGATGGTGTAGGCCTGTGCCAGATAATGGTCGACAGCATCGGCATCGCCATCGTCCCACACCTGCGCGATGAAGGCGGCGAGCCGCTGCTTGCGGGGATGATCGAGGGTCATTGGGTCGCTCCCTCGTGGCCGGCAAGGCGCAAGGCATAGGCGCGCACAGCGGTGGGCCAATCCGCCATGCGTTGTGCAAAGGCCGCGCCGTCGCCGGCGAACAGCGCCCGAATTGCCTCTTCATAAACGGGCAGATCGCCGGCCAGCGCGCTGAGAAAGCGATAGGCCCGCTCGTGATCGGCCCTGGCCGCCGTCGTTCCGCCATCGGCCTTGCGCGCCACATCGATCAGCCGGCGCAGTGCCTGAGAGGCCCCACCCGGCTGCTGCCCGAGCCATTCCCAGTGCCGCGGCAGCAGCGTGACCTCGCGTGCCACCACGCCAAGCTTCGGCCGCCCGCGCCCGCGCGCCGGCTCAGGCTCGCCCAATCGCTGCACGATATCGGCCATACTGCCACGCAGGTCCAGATCCACCACACGCCCGCTGGCATCATCGAACAGCAGGATCGACTCAGCGTCGCCAGCCGTCTTGATGGCAAGCGCGACATCGATCAGCGGCCCGCTGGCCAACAGGTCCATGCCGGAAAAAGCGGTGCAGGGTGTTGACAGTGCATGTGACATGCCAGTATTTTATCCGGACTAAATATAGAGTCAATACATCAGGGTAATATAGGGAGCCAGGTGATGGATGAGCAAATGCGCAGGGCCGCCGTGGCCGACTGGAAGGAGCGCAAGCCGGAACCAGGCGTCTATGCCATAAGCTGCACGGCATCGGGCGAACTGTGGGTGGGTGCCGCACCGGACGTCGCGCATATCCAGAACCGCATCTGGTTCAACCTGCGCCACGGCAGCAGCCGGCACCGCTCTCTGGCGGACGCGTGGGCGGCGCACGGCAGCGCCGCCTTCGCGTTCGAAATCAAAGAGCGGCTGCGGCAAGAACCGCTCGAATATGTGCGCGATCGCCGGCTGCGCGCCCGCCTTGATCATTGGGCGGCGCAGCTCGGCGCAACACGCATCTAAGATGGCGTCAGGTCAACGATTCCCGCCGATCAGATCGCCGAACTCGCCCAGCAAGCTGCCTTCGCCGCGATTCTGGCCGCGGCCGCCGGCGGCCTGCAACATGCGCCCGGCCAGCCGGCTGAACGGCAGCGACTGGATCCACACCTTGCCCGGCCCGGTCAGCCGCGCGTAAAATGCGCCTTCGCCGCCGAACAACATGCTCTTCACGCCGCCCACGGTTTCCAGATCGAACTGCACGCCCGGCGTATAGGCGGCCAGGCAGCCGGTATCGACATGCAGCACTTCGCCGGGCGCCAGGCTGCGCTCCACGACGGTGCCGCCCATCTGCACGAACACCCAGCCGTCGCCTTCCAGCCGCTGCATGATGAAGCCTTCGCCGCCGAACAGCCCGGTCATGATGCGGCGCTGGAATTCGATGCCGATCGAAACGCCGCGCGCCGCCGCCAGAAACGCATCCTTCTGGCAGATCAGCGTGCCACCCACGCTGTCGAGCTTGATCGGCAGGATTGCGCCCGGCGTGGGGCTGGCAAAGGCCACGCGCGCCTTGCCGCCGCCATTGTGGGTGAACACGGTGGTGAAGAGGCTTTCGCCGGTCACCAGCCGTTTGCCGGCGCCCAGCAACTTGCCCATGAAGCCGCCGCCGGCATCGGCGCTGCCATCGCCGAACACCGTGGTCATGCCGATGGCCGCGTCTTTCCACACCATCGCGCCGGCTTCGGCCACGGCGCTTTCGCCGGGGTCCAGCTCGATCTCGACGAACTGCAATTCCTGGCCCTTGATCTCGAAATCAATGTCGTCGGCGGAACCGCTGCTGCGGCTGTGCTGCCAAGGGTTGGGCATGGGAACGATCCTCGGTTGGGTTGAACCATCTGAATGTAGTTACACTGTATTGCGCTGCCAAGACGCCGCACACGCGAAATCGCTTATGGGCGGGGCTTGCCGGCGAACCGGGCGCGTGGCAGGCGCAAGACATGCCGCGTCGCCATCCTGGGCCCTTGCTGGTTGCTGCCTGCCTGGCGGCGCTGGTGCTGCGTCTGCTGGTGCCGGTGGGCTGGATGCCGATGACCAGCGGCTTTGCGCTCACCCTGTGCAGCGGCGCTACGCTGCCGGCCGATCCGCTGCTGCCAGCGGGCGATGCCGACACGCCCTGCGATTATGCGTTGGCGCTTGGCCCGGCGTTGATCAGCGCCGCGTTGCTGCTGCCGTTGCTGGCCCTGCATGTCCTGCCTGCACCACTGCCTATACTGGTGCGGGCCATTCTGCGCCGCCATCGTCCCCGCCAGCTCGGCCAAGGCCCGCCGCACGCCTGATTGGCAGGGAACCTGCCGAGCCATCGTGCCGCAGGCCAATTTGCCGTCTTCAGATCAGGAAGCACGCATGAAACAGTTGATTTTGGCGGCCGTGCTTGCCATGGCCGCATCCGCGTCCGCGCACGAATACAAGGTGGGGAAGTTGCTCATCGATCATCCGGTGCTCCGTGTCGCCAGTCCGGTGTCCAAAACCGGCGCGGGCTTCATGGCCATCACCAATCGCGGCACGGCGGCGGATCGTCTGGTCGCCGTCACCACGGCTGGGTCCAATCGCGCCGATCTGCACGGCACGGTGGCAAAGGGCAACGTGATGCAGATGCGCAGCGTATCCGGCGGGGTGCCGGTGCCAGCGGGGGCCACAATCCGTTTCGTCCCCGGCGGTCTGCATGTGATGTTCATCGGCCTGAAAGCGCCGATGCGCGATGGAGCAATGATGAAGGCCCGGTTGCTGTTTGAAAAAGCCGGGCCGGTTGACGTTGAATTCAAGACCGAACCCGCCGCCGGTGGCGGCCATCAACACTGATTGTCCAGGGAGAGAGACGAATGAAGACGATGATGATGACTGTGGCGGCGCTGGCTGCCATCGCGGCTGCCGCCCCGGCCGCTGCCCAGGATGCCGCTGCCGGTGAAAAAGTCTTCACCCAGTGCAAGACCTGCCACAGCAATGTTGCTGGCCAGAACCGCATCGGGCCGTCGCTGGCCGGTGTCGTGAACCGCAAGTCGGGCACCTATGCCAAGTTCAACTACTCGCCCGCCATGAAGGGCAAGAATGTGGTGTGGACCGAAGCCAATCTCGACACCTACCTCACCAAGCCGCAGGCTTATGTGAAGGGCACGCGGATGGCCTTTGCCGGCATCCCCGACGCCAAGAAGCGCAAGGACGTGATTGCCTATCTCAAGACGCTGAAGGGCTGAGCCGCTGATCTGCCGGCCGGGCAACTGAACCAGCGACGCTGCTTCAGCCGCCCGGCCGGATAAACAGGGTCAGATTGGCAATATGCTGCATCTGATCGCCAGCCGGGCGATTCACAAACCGGTTCATATAGCCGGCTTCAACATGAATGCGCCGGTTGATCGGGATGATCGCCCCGGCAAATGTCCGCTGCTGATCAAAACCGGCCGGCGGTCCCCAGCTGGTATCGTTCAGGGTCGCAAACGTCTCGCTGAAAAACAGCGGGCCGGCCGTGCCGGGGCCATGCAGCGGCACGGCCAGACGCAACTGGCCACGCACCCGCCAGCCGGTGTCCGGGCGATTTTCCAGCATGCGCTGCTCCAGCCGCAGCCGCGCCACCAGCGCCAGCCCATCCTTGTTGCGCACGATCGGCGCCACCACCTGCTGCCAAAATCGATGCTCATCGGTTCTGACCCCAGGGGTCAGATTGCCATGTTCATATTGGTAGCCGGCATAAACATCGATATTATGCTTGAATCGCAATCCGATGGCCGGGCGCAGGATCAGCGTGCCCAGCCGGCTGACATCGCTGGTAAACCGCGATTGCACTTCACCCCACACCAGCAGCCGGCCTGAAACCGGGCCAAAGGTCTGCACGGTGGTCCACACCTGCGTATCATCGGGCCGGCGGACAGCTTGCGCGACTGCCGGGACGGCCGAGCAGGCCAAGGCCAGGGCGGCAAACCAGTTCAAGCGATTCATCAGAAGCCCCCAAAGTGAAATCCGCACGTCAGGGCATGTCTATCCCGCCCCACAGGCTCAGGCTCCACGCGTTTCTGTCGCTTTCGCTCAGGCCTTCAGTAGCGCCGCATCGAACGGCATCCGCCGCAGCCGCACGCCGGTCGCGGCAAAGATCGCATTGGCCAGCGCCGGCGCCACCGCCGGATAGGCCGGCTCGCCCAGGCCGGTCACCGGATAATCCGGGGTGAGGAAGGCGACCTCGATCGGCGGCGTCTGGTCCATGCGCGCCAGCGGCACGTCGCCGAAATTGCGCTGCTCGATGGCGCCATCGGCAAAGGTGATGGCGTGCGTCTGGCAGGCGTTCAGCGCGTCGAGGATGCTGCCCTGCACCTGGTTGATCGCGCCGGCCGGGTTGACGATCTGGCGGCCGACGTCGCCGGCCACCCAGATTTTCACCACCTTCACTGTGCCATCCCTGGCCACGCGGGCTTCGACGACATTGGCGAAATAGCCAAGATGGCTGAAGTGGAAGGCGATGCCGAGGCCCGACCGCGCCGGCAGCTTGCGGCCCCAGCCGGCCATGGCTGCGGCCTTGTCGAGCACCGCGCGCATGCGACCGGTGTTGTAGGAACCGCGCGCGGCGGGATCGCCGATGAAGCGCGCCGGCCCCAGGAAATCACGGCGGAACTGCAACGGGTCCTGACCGGCGGCATGTGCCAGCTCATCGATGAAACCCTGTGTCACGAAACCAAAGGCATTGTTGGCCGGGGCGCGCAAAAACCCGGTGGTATGGATCAGGGGCAGCACGGTGGCACCCAGCCGAAAATCGGTGACGATGCCGGCCGGGAAATCGCTGGCACCGATATTGGCGGCACGGGCGAATTTGCCGTCGCGGCCATGGCTGATGAAATGATTGTCCCACGCGATGCAGCGCCCGGCCGCATCCAGCCCGGCTTCCAGATAATGCCAGCCGCCGGGGCGCAAGAAATCCTGGGTGATGTCGTCTTCGCGCGTCCAGGTCAGCTTGACCGGCCGGCCGGCGGCCCGCGCGATCCAGGCGGCCTCGACCATATAATCATTCTGCAACCTGCGCCCGAAACCGCCGCCCACCCGCATCATGTGGATGGTGACATTCTCCGGCGGCACGCCCAGCGTTTTGGCGACCGCGGCGCGGCCCGGTTCGGGGTTCTGCGTCGGTGCCCAGATCTCGACCTTGTCGCCAATCACCTGCGCCGTGCAGTTGATCGGCTCCAGCGGCACGTGCGGGATGAAAGGATAGGCATAATCGGCGGACACGCGCTTGGTGGCGCGCGCCATGGCGGCGGCCACATCGCCGCTGCTGTGCACGGCCATGGCCGGCGGCTTGCCCTTGGCATCGGCGGCCAATTTCTCCCAGGTTGCCGTCGATTGGAAGGCGGCCGGGCTGTCGGTCCATTGCACATTCAGCGCCGTGCGGGCGCGCTGTGCATGCCAGGTGGTGTCGGCGATCACCGCCACCCCGGCGCTCAGCCCTTCATAATCGTCGCTGCCCGGCACGATGAAGGCATCGCGCACCCCGCTCATCGCCTTGGCCTTGGCGAGATCGGCGAATTTCACCTTGGCGCCCTGCACCGGCGGCTTTTCAAAGGCGGCGTGCAGCATCCCCGGCAGCACGGCATCGATGCCGTAAGCCTGCTTGCCGGCAACGATGGTGCGGTTGTTGACGCCGGGCTGGAACGTGCCGATCAGCTTGAAATCCTTGGGCGCCTTCACCGGCACGCTGGCCGCATCGGGGGCGGGCAGGGCGGCGGCAGCGGAGGCGAACTGGCCATAAGGCGCGGTGCGCTTCGATGCGGCGTGCATCACCATCGCCTTCGCCGTGGTCAGCTCGGCCGCAGGCACACCCCAGGCCGTGGCCGCGGCCTGCACGATCAGGCTGCGCGCCGACGCGCCGACCTTGCGCATCAACTCATATTGGGTTGCCATGGCCTGCGATCCGCCGGCGACCTGGCGGCCATAGACCTTGGAGTCGGCGATCGTCGGCACCACCTCCAGCTTGGTCCAATCGGCGTCGAGTTCCTCGGCAATCACCATTGGCAGGCTGGTGCGGATGCCCTGGCCCACTTCGGGATTGCTGGCCATGATGCGGATGTGATTGTCCGGCGCGATCACCACCCAGGCGTTGAGCTGGCCCGGCTCTGCCGCATCAGCGGCTTGCGGGCTGATGCCCAGATACAGGCCGCCGCCCACCGCCGCACTGGCAAACAGGAAATTGCGGCGGCTCATCTGGATCGTCATGGCTCAGGCTTTCAAAAGCTCGGTGTCGAACGGCAATTGCCGCAGGCGCTTGCCCGTGGCGGCAAAGATCGCCCCGGCCAGCGCCGGCGCCAGGCTGGGATAGGCCGGCTCGCCCAGGCCCGTGGTGTGGAAATCGGTGGGCACAAAGGCCACCTCCACCGGCGGCGCATCGTTCATGCGGGCCAGCGGATAATCGCCATAATTGCGCTGCTCGACCGCGCCGTCGGCGAAGGTGATGCGCTGGCCCATGGCCGCACCGAGCGCGTCGATCACGCTGCCCTGCACCTGGTTTTCGGCGCCCGACAGGTTGACGATCTGCCGGCCGACATCGGCTGCCACCCAGATCTTGTGCACCTTCACGCTGCCATCGGCGGCAACGCTGGCCTCCACGACATTGGCGAAATAGCCCAGATGGCTGAAGTGGAAGGCGATGCCCATCCCTCTGCGCGCGGGCAGCTTGCGGCCCCAGCCGGCCATGGCCGCGGCCTTGTCGAGCACGCCGCGCATGCGCCCGGTGTGATAGGGCGTGCCTTGCGCATCCGCCTTGGTTTCGCCGCTGAATTCCTCGGCGATCGGAATGGCGCGGGGCGCGCCCAGCAAGGTGCGGCGATATTCCAGCGCGTCGCGCCCCACGGCGTGGGCGCATTCATCGATGAAGCCTTGCGTGATGAAACCAAAGGCATTGTTGATCGGCGCGCGCAGCCAGCCCAGCGTGGAGGCCAGCGGCAGCACGGTTACGTCGGCGCGATAATCGCGGATCACGCCCGAAGGGAACAGCGAGGCATCGATCACCGCCGGCGGATCGAGCTTGCCGTCGCGGCCATAGCTGATGAAATGGTCGTGCCAGGCAATGATGTTGCCGGCCGCATCCAGCCCGGCTTCCAGCCGGTGCCAGCCGCCGGGGCGCAGCCAATCATGGGCGAAATCCTGGCCGCGATCCCAGGTCAGCTTCACCGGCACGCCGGCCGCCTTGGCGATCACCGCCGCTTCCACCGCGACATCGTTCATCAGGCGCCGGCCGAAACCGCCGCCGGAGCGCATCAGGTTGAGCGTGACATCCTCGGCCTTGATGCCCAGCGCCAGCGCCACCATGCGGCGCGCGTCCTCGGGCGTCTGGGTCGAAAGCCACAACTCGCACTTGCCGTCCTTCACCTGCGCGGTACAGTTCATCGGCTCCAGCTGGGCATGGGCGATGAACGGATAGGCATAATCGGCCTTCACATGGCGAGCCGCCGCCGCCAGCTTGGCCGGCGCATCGCCATGGTTGATGTAGCCGGGTTTCTGCGGGCCATCCCTCAGCGCCTTGGCTGCGGCCGCATCCCAGGCCACGGTGGATTGAAAGGCTGCATCGCCGCCTTCCCACACCGCATCCAGCGCATCACGCCCCTTCAACGCCGCCCAGGTGCTGTTGGCCAGCACGGCAATGCCTTGCGGCAACACCTCGATGCCGGGCAGGCCGACGTCGATTTCGGTTTTCAGATCGCGGCGCTCGGCGATGTCGATCACCGCCTTCACGCCCGGCACCGCCAGCGCGGCGGCCTTGTTGGCGCTTTTCAGCTTGCCGGTGAAAACCGGCGATTTGGCATAGGCGGCATGGACCATGCCCGCCGGGCGGGCATCGATGCCGAACAGCGGCTGGCCGGTGACGACGGCGCGATTGTCCACGCCGGGCACGCGCTTGCCGAGAATGCGGAAACTGGCCGGGTCCTTCAGTTTCAGGGATTCCGGCTTGGGCGGCGTGATCCAGCCGGCGGCTTCGGCAAACTGGCCATAGCCGGCCTCGCGATTGCTCGCCTTGTGATAGAGGCGGCCGCTGGCGGTGGTGATTTCGCCGGCCGGCACGCCCCAGCCCTTGGCGGCAGCTTCGATCAGCATGGCCCGCCCGGCCGCACCCAGCCGGCGCATGCGTTCGAACTGGGTGGGGGTGGCACTCGATCCGCCGGCAATCTGCGCGCCATAGACGGCGCGGTTGCCGGGAGCCTGCACCACCTTCACCTGGGCCCAATCGACGTCGAGTTCCTCGGCGATCATCATCGGGAAACTGGTCTTCACGCCCTGGCCGATTTCCGGCTGATGCGCGGTGATCTCCACGCTGCCGTCGGCGCGCACGATGATGAACGCCGACAGCGCGCCCGGCACGCTGGCCTTTGCCCCGGCGGCGCGCAGGCCAAGCGTCATCGCACCGCCGGCCAGCACCCCGGCCTGCAACACGGCCCGGCGCGAGGCGGCAATCATGCTGCGGCCGCCTGTTTGATGGCGGCGCGGATGCGGGTGTAGGTGGCGCAGCGGCACAGATTGCTGCTCATCGCGGCATCGATATCGGCATCGGTCGGCTTGGGGGTGGAGCGCAGCAACGCTTCGGCAGCGAGCAACTGCCCGGCCTGACAATAGCCGCATTGCGGTACATCCAGTGCCACCCAGGCATCCTGCAACTTGCGGCCCCAGGCCGACATCGACAGGCCTTCGATGGTGGTGATCTTGGCGGTGCCCACGGCCGAAACCGGCGTCTGGCAGCCGCGCACCGGTTCCCCATCCAGCTGCACCGTGCAGGCGCCGCAGAAGCCGGCGCCGCAACCGAATTTGGTGCCGGTCATCCCCAGCACATCGCGCAGTGCCCACAACAAGGGCATGTCAGGATCGGCGGTAACCTCGGTCGGCTTGCCGTTGATGTTCAGCTTCATGATGATCCTCCCGCGCGATGGCCGCAGCATAGCCGCGCCGCGCGCCGCCTGCAATCGGTGCACCAGGCCGCGCGTGGGGCCGCCCGAAGATCGTGGGATGCGTTCCGGTCTTCATGGCATTTGCGCCGGCCATGGGGCCGCATCCGCGGCAGTTTGGGTGGCACGGGCCGTGTCCATGTGATAGAGCGAAAATGTCCGGCATGGCTGTTTCGCATGCTGGACGCGTGACGGGCCCCGCGGGAGATTTGCTGTGTTGAAACCGCGACATGCCGACAATGAACTGCACCGATTGCAGGTGCTGGGTGCGCTGCAACTGCTCGATACCGGCCCGGATGAGCGCTTCGATCGCCTCACCCGGATGGCATCGCGCCTGTTCAAGGTGCCGATCGCGCTGTTCACCCTGGTCGATTTCAACCGGCAATGGTTCAAATCCAACATCGGCCTCGATGTGCCGGAAACCGCTCGCGACATCAGCTTTTGCGGGCACGCCGTATTGGGCGACGATGTGTTCGTCATCCCCAATGCCCTGGCCGACTTGCGCTTTGTTGACAATCCGCTGGTGACGGGCGCGCCGCATATCCGTTTCTATGCTGGCTGCCCGCTGCGCGTCTCACGCTCCGCCAAGGTCGGAACGCTGTGCATCATCGATACGCAGCCGCGCCGATTCGACCATGACGACATGCTGGCGCTGAAGGATCTCGCCGGCATGGTCGAAGACGAGCTGGCATCGTTCCAGGCCTCGAGCACCGATCCGCTTACCGGGGTCTGGAACCGTCGGGGTTTTCTGAATGTCGCGCAAGGCAGCTTCGATTATTGTGCCGGCCAGGATCAGCCCATCACCTTGTGCTGCTTCGACCTCGACAGTTTCAAGGCGATCAACGACAGCCATGGCCATGCCGAAGGCGATGCGGTGCTGCGCCGCTTTGCCGATGCCCTGCAGCAGAGCGTTCGCCCGACCGATGCGATCGCGCGCATGGGCGGCGATGAATTTGTCGTGTTGATGCCGGGGGCCAGTGTCAGCGATGCCAATCTGGCCATCGCCCGGCTGCGCCAAGGGCTGCGCGCTACCGAAGAACGTTTTGGGTTGCCCTATCGCACGACCTTTTCCACCGGATGCGTCGTCCATGATGCCCTGCAAGACCGTGATGTGGGCGATCTGCTCACCCGCGCCGACGCCGCCATGTACCGCTCCAAGAACCGCCGCGCGCCGCCCGGAACCGTGGCAACATCACAAATCATCCAGCTGCCGCTGCGCGATTGAACCGGCCTTGGCGTGGTTGCCCAAAGGCGCGCGGCCCCCTATCGCCATCCCATGATGTCCCGCCGCAATCTCCTCGGTTTCGCTGCCATTTCGGCGCTCACTGCCGCCTGCTCGCCGCTGGGCGCGCTCAATGGTGTCAACCGGCTGACCCCCGGCGATGGCGGGGTGAAGCGCATCGTTTCGGGCGCGGCGTTCGGCAGCGATGCGCGGCAGCGGCTGGATGTGTGGGCGCCCGAAGGCGGTGCCGGCAAACTGCCCGTGATCGTGTTTTTCTATGGCGGCAGCTGGAACAGCGGCATGCGCGATGGCTATGGCTTTGCCGCCCGCGCCCTGGCGGCCAAGGGGTTCGTGGTGGTGGTGCCGGATTATCGCCTCGTGCCGCAGGTGCGCTGGCCGGCGTTTGTTCAGGATGGCGCGGCGGCGATCAAATGGGTGGCGGCCAATATCGCCGGCCACGGCGGCGATCCGGCGCGCATCGGCGTGATGGGGCACAGCGCCGGCGCGCATATCGCCCTGTTGCTCAGCTTGGATCGGCGCTGGGGCGTGGCAGACCAGATCAAGGCGGCAGTGGGCCTGGCCGGGCCCTATGATTTCCGCCCCTTCGAACCGGGCGGCGCGGCGGAAGCCGCCTTGGGCAACGCGCCCGATCTGGCCGATACCCAACCGATCCACTTCGCGCGCGCCGATGCGCCGCCGCTTTTGCTGCTGCACGGTGATGCGGATGAAACGGTGCGCCCGCGCAACAGCCAGCGCTTGGCCAATGCCGTAAGCGATCTTGGCGGCCGCGCTACGGTCAAGCTGTACCCTGGCATCGGCCATATCGGCATCCTGCTGGCGCTGTCCAAACCGTTTCGCGGCAAGGCCCCGGTGCTCACCGACGCCAGCAATTTCCTGCTGGCGGCGCTTACGCCCTGACCAACCCGGCCATTGCCTTGGCTGGTGCCGCGGCAAAGACTTTGGCCACCACCCGCTCCGGGTCCAGCCCATAAAGGCCGGCCACCGCGCCGGCGAACAGTGCATTGAGGCTGCTGGTCGGCATCAGATCACGGTCTTCGAACAAGCGCGCCAGCCCCGGCCAATCGCCGTGCACCCGGCCGCCGGCGACCCGCCCGCCGGCCAGCAGCGCAGCGCTCGCCGTGCCATGATCGGTGCCGCCGGTGCCGTTGGCGGCCACCGTGCGGCCAAATTCCGTTGCGGCGATCACCAGCGTATTGGCCCATGCGCCGCCCAGGCCGGATTTCAGCGCAGCGAACACCGCATCCAGTTGCCGCAACTGCGCCGCCAGCCGGAACGCCTGGCCGGCATGCGTGTCCCACCCGCCCAGATCGAGCACGGCGATGCGCGGCCCGGCCGGATCGGCGAGCAGCCGCGCCGCGGTGGTGGCCAACGCGGCCGCATTCTGCGGGCCGGCCGCATCGCCGGCCCTGCCCGCCATCATCTCGGTCGCCATGGCCTCGCTCCACAATCGGTGCAGCAGCGGATCGGCTTCATACAGCGCCGCCACCCGCGCCTTCAGCCCAGCGCTGGCATCGGGCAGCCGGCTGGGGGCAAAGCTGGTGGCCGGCGCCGCGCCCTGCAACAAGGCCGGCAGCGTGGCAGAAATCGCCACCGGCGGAGGCGCGGGCGGCAACAGCGGCAACAACCGGTTCAGCCAGCCATCCTTGACCGCATAGGCGGCATTGCCGGCGGTCTCCAGGATGTTCTGTGCGTCGAAATGGCTGCGCTCGCGATACGGGCTGGCCACCGCGTGCACCACCGATGCCTCGCCCGCAGCGAACAGACCGGCAAAGCCCTTCAGCGCCGGGTGAGCGGCAAAATCACTGGTCAGCGTGATCGGCGCGCCTTGCGCTTCGGGCGGCGTCGCCAGGCCCCCGCGCAACCGTTCCAGGCGGGGATCGTTCAGCGGCGGGAAGGCGGCCAGCCCGTCCATGGCGCCGCGCAGGATGATGAACACCAGGCGCTGATCAGTGCCGGCGGCGGCCAGCGCCAGATTGGGGTGCAGCGCCAGCCCGCCGACCAGTGCACTGCGAGCCAACAAGGAACGACGGGTGATCATCGGCGCATGAACTCCGGCGAGACAAGCAGCAGCGCAATGCCTTCGACCGGGCTTTCGGCCCGCGCAATTGCGGTGGCCGTGGTCGGTGAAAGCGTGCCGGGCAGCAATTTCTGCGCCAATGCGCGCGGATCGGCACCAGCCCCCAGCGCGGCCATGCGCCCCGCCACCTCCACCCGGCGCAGCAGCGCATCGGGCGCGGCCCAGCGCGCCGTATCATCCGGCCAGCCCGCCGGCGATCCTGGCCGCCATACCGGCTGGCCCAGTTCGTTCAGCATCAGCACCAGCCGCAGATCGGGCCTTTCGGGCTTGGGCAAGGCGCGGGCGACCGACACGGTCCAGTCCCACGGCGTCTTGAACTTGGCCAGCGGCTGCGCCCACGCCTCCGGCGCGTTGATCAGCGCGCGATACAGCGCCGGCAGATCGCCGCCGCTCTCCTGCCAGGCACGCGCCAGCCGCGCCACCAGCGCCGGCGGCGGCACATCGGCCACCAGATGCCGGGCCAGTTTCTCCGCCACGCGCTGCGCGGTCAGTGGATGTACGGCCAGATCGCGCAAGATGGCTTCGCCCTGTGCGGCACCATCCTGAGCATAGCGCTTGCCGGCCACGGTCACGCTGCCCGGCTCGTGCCAGTTCGGTTGAAACACATAGTCGCCGTTAGCGGCCGGAACGCCGATTGGCCGCCGCACGAAGCCGCCAATGCTCCAGCCGGTCAGGGCGCGCGCCAGCCCGGCAACATCGTCCTGCGTGTAATGGCCGGCGCCCAGCGTGTGCAGCTCCAGGATCTCGCGGGCCAGATTCTCGTTCAGGCCAGGCTGGCGCCTGGCTCCTCGCGCCCGCGCGGCTTGGGCCAGCAGGCTGTTCGGCCCGATCGATTGCGCCTGATCGAGGTAAAACATCATGCCGGGGTGGCGCACCACGGCGAGCAGCAGATCGGCGAACTTGCCACCGATATTGGGGCGGATGGCTTCGAACTCAAGCGGGCCGCCCATGGTGGCGGTGGCCAGCTTGTCGGTGGAAATCGCGAAATGATTGGCCCAGAAATGCACCAATCGCTCGGCAAACGGCGTCGGGCCACTGATCGCCAGGGCAAGGCGCGCCTGCACCTGCGCGCCATAGGCCTGGCGAAACGCCTGGCGCCGCTCCTTCTGATAACGATCGGCTTCGTCCTGCGCGGCCTTGCCTTGCAGGGGTTCCGGATCGCCGGGCTGCGGCGGCAAGCCGCCGATGCCGACCCGGCGCAGGCTGGCGAGATTCTGGCGATATTGGATGGTCATCGCTGCGCCGCCGGGCAGGTTGGCGATCATCGCCGGGCGCGGATCAAACCCGTCAATCTGCGCCAGCAGCCAGGCCCGCGGATCGGCCGGCGGCGTCATGTCCGGCCGGGCGCCGAGGCCGAAGCGATTGAGGGCGATGGCGGTGCTGCTCATGCAAGCTCAACGAATCGGACTGGGGATTCCCCCCGCCAAACGCCAAAGCCAATCGCGAAAACGCGCCCCGCAGCCAGCAATTCCATGCCGGCCGCGGGGCGGCGCTTCACATCGCCATGTTCATCTTTTCGCGCGTGCTGCTGTGGCCGCCGTTGCGATAGAGGATGTCGCGCGCCACTGAACCGTGCAGCGGCGTCTTGCTGGTGTCCACCGACACGAAGATGCCGCCGTCGCCGACGCGGGCTTCATAGTAACGTGCATCGTCCTCGCTCACCCCGTGATCGGTGAACAGGCCAGCCAGGCCGCCGGCCACCGCGCCAACGGCAGCGCCGGTCAGCGCCGCGCCCGGAACCGCCACGGCGGCGATGGCACCGGCCGCAATGAACGGGCCGACACCGGGAATCGCCAGCGCCGCCACGCCCAGCGCGGTGCCGATGCCGGCGCCCAGCGCGGTCTTGCCGATGACATCCTGCGTGGCATTGGACACGTCGTCACCGTCGCCGTCGGTGGTGACATTCGCGCCATCATGGCGCGCGATCAACGAGATGGCTGCCGTATCGATGCCGGCATCGCGCAGCTGGGAAACGGCGCGGTCGGCTTCGGCCTGGGTATCGAACACGGCGGAAATATGGTGGTGGCTCATGGCTATTCTCCGTTGGGGAAGCAGTCCTGATTGAACCCCGCGCAGCCCCGCCGGTTCCGGCAAAGTGGCCAATTCCGCCGCGGATTCCGGCCTTTCTGGCGCTCCTTCCACCGCAGACAACCAGGTTGTTGTGCCATCCTTTACTGGCGGTGCCGGCTGGCTCGGGGGGAACTTTCGCGCGCCTCGCCGGTTTGCCCGCTGACGACCATCCACCGGAGAAACGCCATGAAGACCTTGTTATTCGCCGCCGCCCTGTCGTCGCTCGCGCTGGCCGCGTGCGGGGAAAAGGCCAAGGAAACCCCCGTCGCCGCGCCCGCCGCCGATGGCATGACGGCCGATGGCAAGGCGACGATGAACGGCATGGGCGGCACCACGGCCAGCAGCATCTCGGCGGCGAGTGATCCCCAGGAATATGCCACGCAAGCTGCATCGGGCGACCAGTTCGAAATCCAGGCCAGCCAGTTGGCGCTCACCCGCTCGAACAACGCGGCCGTGCGCGAATTTGCCCAGCAAATGATCGATGATCATCGCGCTTCGACCCGGCTGTTGCAGGTGGCCACCACCAGCGCGGCCTTGCAGGCACCGCGCCTCGAACTGCTTGCGGCGCACCAGGCGCGCCTCGTCCTGTTGAAAGATGCCGGCGCCAAATTTGACGAACTCTATCTGGAACAGCAGCGCGAGGCCCATGCCGAAGCCATCGCCCTGCATCAGACGATGACGGGCAACGCCGCCGCGCCGGCGCAACTGAGCAGCTACGCCAAGGAGGTGCTGCCCAAGGTGCAGGAGCGTGCCAAGCGGCTCGACATGATCAAGCTCGGCCCGGCAACGAAGACCTGATTCGTTTGGCTCCCGCCTCCCGCTGGCGGCGGGAGCCCTACCGGATCAGTTCCACTTCGACACCGATCGCTTCGGCCAGGGCCGCCCAGGCGCGATCCGCCGTCAGCACCGGCACGCCGCGCACGCGCGCCAGCGCCAGAAAGGCGCGATCGCCCAGCGACAGGCCGGCGTGGCGGGTGAAGGCGCGCAGGCGGCCGGATTCAAGCGCCTGGTCCAGATCATGCGGTATCACGGTCAACGTGGCTGCAATCAGCAGCCCGGTCAGTTCGGCTTCCGGCATGCCCAGATCGATCAGACGGGCCACGGTTTCGGCAATGTTCACCGTGCTGACCATACCCTGTTCGATGCGCGATAACAGCTGTGGCCAGCCGGGCTCCTGTCGGATGACCGCCAGCAACACCGATGCGTCCAGCGCCGGTCCGGTCACTCCCCGCGCTCTTCGCGGGCAGCTTCGGCGCGCCGGAAGGCAATGAAATCGTCGATGGAATCGGTTCCCGGCGGAACATGCTTGGCATATAGTAACTGCAGCTTCCGCAAGGCCTGCCGCTGCGTTGACAAGCGCACTTCGCCATCCGCGTCCAGCGACACCACGACCTTGTCGCCCTTCTTCAGATTGAGCGCGGCGCGCACTTCGGCGGGCACGACGATGCGGCCGCCATCGAGCATGGTGGCGGTCAGGCGCTTGGTCGGATGGGCCTTCATCGGGCAGCTCCGGCGTGGCAGGGCAATTTGTTCAACATAGGGCATTTCTGCCCCACCTGCCATATGCGCGCCACGCCTGTCCTACGCATGCGCCCTGTGTCATGATCGGGATCGAGGATGACACGGGGTGTTGCCCGGATATTGGCATTGTTCATGTCGGAAAAACGCAAAAAGCGGAACCTTTGTAACCTTGTAAATCACAATTACGCCGCTTGGCGCAGCCCGATCCCTGTGCAAGCGTGGGGACGGGGAGGACTCAGCCGATGACCACAGCACTCAAGGGCATCCATCACAGCGCCTATCGCTGCCGCGACGCCGAAGAAACGCGCGCCTTTTATGAAGACGTGCTCGGCCTGCCGCTGGCGGCCGTCGTGCAGGAGGAAAAGGAGCCGGGATCGGGCCTGCCCAACCCGTTCGTGCACCTGTTCTTCCGCCTGCCCGACGGCAATTTCATCGCGTTTTTCGATGCGCCAAATAGCGTGAAGGACGGTGATTTCAACCTGGCGCACGGGTTCGACCGCCATGTCGCCTTCGAAGCCGAGGATGAAGCCAAATTGCTGGCGTGGCGGGACCAGTTGAACGGCGCCGGCGTGCCTTGTTTCGGGCCGATCGATCATGGCTTTGTCAAATCGGTCTATTTCGCCGATCCCAACGGCCTGCCACTGGAAATCACCACCCGCGTCGCCGCGCATGATGCGATCTTGGCCGAAGACGCCCGCACCGCCCACGCCACCATCGCCGCCTGGAGCGCCCGCAAGGCCGCGGCATGAGCTTTGCCCGCATTCCCCTGTTGATCGCCTTTCGCGAAGCCGTTGGCCTGCGCGATACCTATGGCGGCATTGATGGCGTGGTGGCGTTGCAGGC
This sequence comes from Sandarakinorhabdus sp., assembly GCF_987265915.1. Lineage (NCBI taxonomy): Bacteria > Pseudomonadati > Pseudomonadota > Alphaproteobacteria > Sphingomonadales > Sphingosinicellaceae > Sandarakinorhabdus > Sandarakinorhabdus sp. The sequence goes on along the minus strand of NZ_OZ503948.1, from coordinate 3,289,297 downwards.
TCATCACCTGAAGCCCGATGCGCCGTCGGACACCATCGTCATCTTCATGCACCCGATGGGCATCATGCATTATCTGCCGCTGCCGCCCGCGCTGGCGGCGGCGGGCGTCCATGTACTGACGGCGGTGTCGCGTTACCCCAACAATGATTCGGCGCTGATTATGGAGAAGGTCGCGGTCGATCTCGGCCGCTGGGTGGCGCATTGCCGCGAGGTGCTGGGCTACAGCAAGGTCGTGCTGGCCGGCTGGTCGGGCGGCGGCAGCCTGGCGCTCTTCTATCAGGCCGAGGCGGCCGACCCACAGGTCACCCACACGCCGGCTGGTGATCCCTTCGCCATGGCCGAAGCCAAGCTGCCGCCGGTCGATGGCGTGATGCTGCTGGCGGCGCATGTGTCGCGGGCGCAGACACTGACCGAATGGTTCGATCCGTCGGTGCTGGATGAAGGCGACCCGACCCGCCGCGATCCGGCCTGGAACCTCTATGATTCCGCCGCCCCGCAACCGCCGTACAGCGCGGATTTCCTGGCCGAATATGCGGCGCGGCAGGTCGCCCGGTCGAACCGCATCACCGATTGGGCATTGCACACGCTGGCCGAACTGAAGGCCCGCGAAGGCCCGCATGCGGAGCGCGCCTTCATCGTCCACGGCACCATGGCAGCACCGTGCTGGCTCGACGCGCAAGTGGACGCCAATGATCGCGCGCCCGGCCGCTGCTATCTGGGTGATCCGCGCCTGATCAACGATTCGCCGGGCGGGCTGGGCCGTTTCACCACGCTCCGGTCATGGTTGTCGCAATGGAGCCTGCGCAGCCATGCCTGTTCGCTGAAAGTTGGCCATCGTATCACCGTGCCGGTGCTGGTGGTGGGCAACAGCGCAGACGATGCCTGCACCCCCAGCCACACGCAGCGCCTGTTTGCCTGCGTGCCGAACGCCGCTTCGCGCGAGCTGCATGAGGTGAAAGGCGCGACGCATTATTACGCGTTCCAGCCCGAACATCTGAAAACCGCCGCCGGCATCGTCACCGACTGGCTGGGGCGCCAAGGCCTATAGAAACCGCGCCACCACGTCGCGATAGCTGCGCGACACCTTCACCTGCGTGCCGCTGCCCAGCACCAGGAAACATTCGCCGTTGGTATGGGGCTTCACGCTCTTGATATTGTCGAGGTTGACGATGGTGGAGCGGTGGATGCGCTGGAACTTCTTGGGATCGAGGCGTTTTTCCAGATCCTTCATCGTCTCGCGCAGCACCAAAGTCTGATCGGCGGTGTAGATGCACATATAATCGCCAGCGGCATCGATGCGCTCGATCTCGGCCACTTCCACCCGGAAAATCTGGCCGCGATCCTTGATGTTGATCACCTTTTCGAAACGGCTGGCGGCTGGCGCATCGGCCAGATCATCCGGCAGGGCTTCGGGGGCGACTTCGGACAGGATTTCCTTCAGCCGCTCGGCACCCTGCGCCCCCTGGCGTTCGGCCAGGCGCTGGCGGACCCGCTCGACAGTGGCGGCCAGCCGCTCTTCCTCGACCGGTTTCAGCAGATAATCCACCGCCTGCGCATCAAAGGCCTTCAGCGCGTGCTGCATGAAGGCAGTGACAAACACGAACAACGGGGGCTCGATGTCGGACAGGCCGGAGACCACGGAAAAGCCATCGAAGCCCGGCATCTGGATGTCGAGGAACACCAGATCGGGCTTGTGGGTGCGGATGGCGCGGATCGCCTCGCGGCCATTGGCGCAGCGTTCGACGATCTCGATATCGTCGAACGCAGCCAAGCGCAGCTCCAGGCCCTGGATGGCCAGCGGTTCATCATCAACCAATATTGCACGGATCAGCATGGCATCATCCTTGGGAGCCAAGTTGCGGCACGGCAATCGGGTTTGCGGCAGGCAGTGGCACAATGTCGGTCTGGTACGGAATGTCGATCAGCACGATCAGCCCCTGTGGGTCATTGTCCGCCAGTTCGAAGCGATGATCGGGGCCATAGCTTTGCGCCAGCCGCTCGCGGATATTGGCCAGGCCCACACCGGTGCCGCCGGCTTCGGCGGGCGTTCCGCCCAGGCCGGGGCCGGTATCGGCGATGGTGATCACCAACCGATCGCCCATGCGCCGCGCATCGATCACGATGTCGGCGCCGTCTTCGGATGGGGTAACGGCATATTTGATGGCATTTTCCACAATCGGTTGCAGCAACAGCGATGGCAGCCGCGCCTCCATCACATCGGCCGCGACATCGAATCGTGTGCGCAGCCGGGCTTCGAAGCGGGTGCGTTCGATATCGAGATAGAGTTTCAGCGCTTCGGCCTCTTGTGCAACCGTCGCGAGGCCTTCGCGTTCCCCGACCAGGCTGTAGCGCAGGAAGCTCGCCAGCCGCGACAGCATGGCGTTGGCACGGTCAGTCTGTTTCAGCAGCACCAGGGTGGAGATGCTGTTGAGCGTGTTGAACAGGAAATGCGGGTTGAGCTGATAGCGCAACATCGCCAGCTGCGCGCTGTTGGCCTGCGCCGCCATGTTCAGCATCCGTTCCGACTGATCGGCGAGCAGCAGATAATAGTTGATCCCGTAATAAAGCCCCGTCCAGGCCCCGAGCACCGAGAAATCCAGCAGGATGGCGCCGAGGAACTGGATGCCCTTGGGCTGCCAGCCGGGTTGATAGAAGGTCGCGTGCGCCCACACCTCCAGCACCGAAAACAGCGCCGCGGCCGTCATCAGCAGCATGGCGGTCAACGTCCAGGTCCAGATCGGCTTCATGGTGATCAGCCGGCGATAGGCAGCCGCCAGCAGCAGGGTGATCGAAAAGCCGGTCGCCGTGATGATCACCGCCGGCAGCACGAAGGCCAGCCCCATGGAATTGGCAAGGCCGGACAGCGCCCGCAGCATCAGATAGGCGATCCAGCCGCCGCCCTGCAAAATCCAGAAGGCACGGTTCTTGTCTTGGAAAAAGCCGATGCGGACGCGAGGGTCGACCATCTTCAGGACCATAACGGGTCGGGGGCGAAAGGCCAAATGCTGGTGTGTTTGTGCTGTTCCTTCCCACCCCCAGCCCCTCCCGCAAGCGAGAGGGGAGTCGTTGGTGCACGCGCAATCTGCTCCCCTCCCCTTCAGGGGAGGAGCTGGGGGTGGGGACGTGCCACGAAGACCAGACCAGCGATTTACAGACCTCCTCATCCCACCCGCTGGCCAGCCGGCTGCCGCCCCGCTAGGCTGGCGCCCATGGGCCTTTCCGCTGCACAGCTTGCCGCCAGCCTCGATGCGCTGGCCGCCGATCATCCGCCGATCGCGGCCACGCTGGCCGCGCATGGCCCGCCCAAACCGCGCCTGCGGCCGCGCGGGGCCGGTACGATGATGCGCGCCATCGTCGCCCAGCAGGTCAGCACCAAGGCGGCCGCCAGCATCTGGAACAAATTGGAAGCGGCGTGCGGTGGCGACATGGACGATCTGGCGCGGGTCGCCGCCACGCCTTTCGACACACTGCGCAGCGCCGGCCTGTCCGGTCAGAAAGCCAGCTATGTCCATGCGCTGGCCGCAGCGGTGACCGGCGGGCACGTGGATTTCGCCGCGCTGCCGGCCGATGACGAGGACGCCATCGTGTTGCTCAGTTCGATCAAGGGCATCGGCCGCTGGTCGGCGGAGATCTACCTGCTGTTTGCTGAAGGCCGAACCGACATCTTCCCGGCCGGCGATCTGGCCTTGCAGGTGCAATTGGGCCGCCTGCTCGGCGAAGACTCGCGCCCGACGGAAAAACGCGCCCGGGCGCTGGCCGAACCGATGCGCCCGCACCGCGGCGCGCTGTCGATCCTGCTATGGCATAATTACAACATCGTCGCGCTATGATCCGCATCACAGATGTCACTTCGCCGGCCAACCCGGTGCTGAAATCGCTGAAATCGCTGGCCGACAAGCGTGGCCGGCGTGCGGCCGGGCAGTTCCTGGCCGAAGGCCTGCGTGTCTGCACCGAAGCGCTCAGCGCCGGGCAGGCGCCCAGCACGCTGGTGTTCACCTTCGAAGCCGAGCGCCACCCGCTCACCCAGGCGCTGATCGCGGCCGCCGCCGCGGCGCACGCCACATGCTTGCGCACCACGCCCGATCTGATGCAGCGGCTGACGGGGAAGGATAATGCGCAAGGCGTCGCGGCGGCCTATCCAATCCCGGACACGGCGTTGGCGAACATTGATCGCAGCACCGCCAAGCTGTGGCTGGTCGCCGAGAATCTGAAGGATCCCGGCAATTTCGGCACCATGCTGCGCACTTGTGATGCCACCGGCGCCGGCGGGGTGATCCTGCTCGATCAAAGCTGTGACCCGTTCAGCGTGGAAGCGGTGCGCGCCAGCATGGGCGCGCTGTTCAGCCGGCAAGTGGCGCGCGCCACCGGGCCGGAGTTCTTCCAGTGGCTGCGCAGCGGCGAAGGCCAGTTGGTCGGCGCGGCGCTGGACGGGCGCACCGTCGATTACCGCGCCCATGACTATGCCGCGCCCTGTTTCCTGTTCATGGGCAATGAACAATCCGGCCTGCCGACGGACTATGCAGCACAGTGCGATGCCCTGGTGAAACTGCCGATGCTGGGCGCCGCCGACAGCCTGAACGTGGCCGTGTGTGCCGGCGTGCTGCTCTATCACGCGCTCGATTCTGTGGGTTGACGCCTGCACTCGCTGCAGCCCACCCTGACTTATATCGGGAGAACACAGACATGCGGGCCATCATCTTCGCGTTGCTTGCGCTGCTTGCCACCGCCGCGCACGCCGCCGGCATCACCGCGCTGGTTGGTGGCCGCTTGATCGACGGTCAGGGTGGCCCGCCGCTGGCCAATAGCGTTATCCTGGTAGAAGGGGAGCGCATCACCGCGATCGGCACGGTGGCGACGCTGCCGGTGCCGGCCGGGGCCACGGTTGTCTCCACCGAAGGCATGGATGTGCTGCCCGGCCTGTGGGACATGCACGTCCATCTGATGCTCAATGGCCACGCCGAATATTCGCACTGGCACCAGGCCTATCGGGCGCGCTTCGGGCCGGAGATCATGCCGGCCAGCGCGGCGCAATTGTTGCTCGCCGGCGTCACCAGCGCCCGCGATCTGGGCGGGCCGCTGGCCGAATCCATCGCCATCCGGGATGATGTGAAGGCTGGCCGCCTGCCGGGCCCGCGGCTGTATGTGTCGGGGCCGTTCCTGCAGAAAAAGCCCTATCCAGGCACCGATTTCTACCGCTGGGGCGTGAAAGATCCCGACGATGCCCGCGCCAAGGTGCGCACGCTGAAGGCCGCCGGGGTCGATATCATCAAGATGATCGATCAGGACGAGATGGGCGAAGCCACTGCGCGGGCACTGGTCGATGAAGCGCATAAATTGGGCCTGAAGGTTGTTGGCCACAGCCATCTGCCCGACGAGATCCGCATCGGCCTGAAGGCGGGCGTCGACAATTTCGAGCATACCGGGCTGGGTGCGGCGCCGCGTTATCCGGACGACATCATGCTGGCCATCGAAGCTCGCGCTGCCGAAGGCCGGGTGCGCGGCAATCCGCTGTTCTGGACACCGACGATCACCAGCCTGTACAACAACGCCAATCTGATCACCAATCCGGAACAGATCGACGATCCCTGCTGGAAGCGCGGCCTGAAGCCCGACACGATCGCCGATATCAAGGCATCATTGAAGGACGTCGCCGCGCTGGAATACAACCGACTGATCCCGCGCCGCAAACCGACGCTGGACACCAAGTTCAAGCAGTTGCGCCAATCCGGCGCCATCCTGCTGATCGGCACCGACAGCGGCGTGCCCACCGCCTTCCAATGCCAGACCACCTGGAGCGAGCTCGATACCTGGGTGAACAATCTGGGGGTGCCGCCGATGGAGGCCATCCAGGCCGCCACCTATTGGCCGGCCAAGTTCATGGGCGTGGAAGGCGACAGCGGCACCGTCGCAGTGGGCAAATATGCCGACATCATCACGGTGCGCGGCGACGTGCTGCACACCATCGCTCTGCTGCAGAACCCCGCGCATGTCATGAAGGGCGGCAGGCTGTATAAACGCGACGGCGTGGTCGATGAGGCCGCCCTGGCCCCCCGGTAATGGGGTTCAGCCCATCGCCCAGTGTTGCAGGCCATCGTCGCCGACGCTCACCACGCCGGGCAAGCCTACAGGCGAGGCATCGAGGCTGAGGAACGTCGCCAGCGCGGCCGTGTCGGCCATGTCCAGCTTGCCGAACACGCGGGCATGCGCCGGCGTCCGCCCGACGACGCTGCCATGGCTGGGCTGGCCATCGCGGCCAAAGACGATGCTGAAGCTTTCCACCCGCGCCGGCCCGGCATAGCCGCCGTCAAAACGCGGCACGTCGCCCCGCGCATCCTCACAAGCATCCTGCTCATCGCGGTTCAACATCAGCCACGCCGGCTCGGCGGCGCGGCAGCCAATCACCAGCGCATGATGCTTGGTGACATAACCGCCCTGGCCATAGAGCAAAGCCGAATCGGCCGGCGCCGCGCGCAAGGATCGCACCATCGCGCAGGCCGAATGCAGCATGTAACAATTGAGGCCGGCGCCCGCGAACGACAGACCGCCGGTCACCGAAAGCGGCACATCGGCCGCCAGCCCCAGCGTGCGCCGCGCCATCTTCGGCACGGTCGGGAAACAGCTGTAGAGTTCCACCCGGTCAAAGCCCTGCGGTGCAATCTGCATCGCCTGGCCGAGCACGGCATCCTGCGCCACCGAATGTACATATTGATCGCGCTTCAGATAATCCATCGGCTCGCCGGCGCTGGCGCCGCCATGGATGTGGATGATGCGGGCTTCCGGAATGCCGGCCGCACGCGCTGCCGCCAGCGTGGTCATCAACACGGCCGCGGCGGCGTTGACATTGTTGTTGGCCACCATGCGCTTGGTATAGGGCCAGCAGATCATGCGGTTGTCGTCGGTCACCGTGGTGATGTCGTCCGCGTGGTAAGCCTTTCGCCCCCAGGCGTTGGGGTTGGCGGCAGCCGCCGCGCTGATCCGTTCATAGGCCGCGCCGCTTTCGGCCAGCGCCGCGGCGGGGGTGAGCCCCCACGCCGCGACCGTGGCATTTTCATACAGCGGATAGATGTGGATCGGCTGGAAAATGCCGTGGCTCATGCCCAGCGGCGTGACATGTTCGGACGGGATGATCGGATTTTCCGGCACTTTCGCCGGCGGAGTCCATGGCAGCGTCACCCCGGCGGCCTTGGCCTTGGCGACGGCATTCTGGGCTTCGCCGCCGGTCACCACCGCCACCACCGAATTGCCGTTCATGATGCGCAGCGCGGCTTCGTGGATTTTTGTCGTCGGCGTCTCGCCGCCCACCACGCCATAGACCGCACGCGGTGGCACGATGCCGAGCCGTTCCGCCAGTCGCGCCGCCACCCGATCATAGCGCCAGGAAATCAGGTTGATCACATCCAGGCTGTCGATGCGCGCCAGAAAGCCGCCGCCGGCGTCCTGATCGGCGGCCCGCACCGCTGCCTCCATCAGCGCCAGCGGCTCCAGCGCCGCCGCCGGATCGCCGGGCCGGTCAAGCACCTCGCCCACGCCGATGATGACTGGTGTGCGATCCGCGGGCAGCGCCATGATATTCCCCTTTCCCGCCTTCGTTAGCCTGCGCTGCTGCGGCGGGGAAGTCTGGCGGCTGTGGCAGGGTGGCTGGCGCGCGCCGTGGCCGTCGGTTACCAGTGCGGCAGCGGAAAGGTGATGCATGGACGGCGCGGAAACGCTCGAACTGCTGTTGCGAGGGCTGGCGGTGGGCGCGCAAGTGGCGTTCGGCCTGGCGCTGGCGCGCAGTGCCCGTGATGCCAGCCTGCGCTTCGCCACGATCCTGTTCATCCTGTCCAACCTGGCCTTCGTGCTGAATGGCGATGCATCGATCCGGCACTTGCTGGGCCCGCTCACCCATCTGCTTTGGGTGATCCAGATTGGTGGGGGCGGCGCCTTCTGGCTGTTCGCAGCCGTCTTGTTCGAGGATCGCCGCCTGTCGCCGGCCTTGTTGGCGCCGTTCGCTGGCTTGATCCTGATCGGCCTGTGTGCCCAGTTTGCACCCGACGCCATCGCAGCCGTTCTGTGGACCCTCCACAATCTGGTCGGGCTGGGGCTCTCGGCGAATGCTATGCTGTTCATCGTGCGATCGGGCCAGGTCGATCTGATCGAGGAGCGCCGCCGGCTGCGCGTTCCGTTCCTGGGCATCGTTGCCGCCTATGCCGTGCTGATCAGCCTGGTGCAGATCGGCATGATCGCCGGCATCAATTCGCGCTGGTATGGCCTGGTTGATGCAGGCTTGCAGGCGGCGCTGGGGCTGCTCGGCGCCACCGTGCTGCTGGAGGCGCGCGCCGTGCTGTTTGGTGTGGCGGCCCCGGCGCCGGCATCGCCCGACGATGGCGCCGATCCCGATGCCCCCTGGCTCGAACGGCTGGCCCAGGTGATCGAACGCGACGCGCTGTGGCGGCGCGAGGCGCTGACCATCGGTGATCTTGCTGCTGCGGTTGGCCTGCCCGAACATCGTCTGCGTCGCCTGATCAACGATCGGCTGGGCCACCGCAACTTCCCGTCGTTCATCAACGGCCTGCGCATCGATGCGGCCAAGGCGATGCTGGTTGCGCCGGATTCGGCTGGCCGCACGGTCGCGGCCATCGCTTTTGATTTAGGCTTTGGCTCGTTGGGGCCATTCAATCGCGCCTTTCGCGACGCCACCGGCCTGACGCCAACCGAATATCGCCGCACCAGCAGCGTCCAAAGCTCGCCGATTCCCGAAAACTCTGGCTGATTTCGAAACCGGCCAGCGATTTTCACCCCCGGCGAGACCCGCCGCCCCGCGCCAAGCCAGAAGCGTGCCACCCCAACCACAGGAGGCACGCTTGACCAATTTCGAACTCGATCCGCTCTTCCGGCATTGGCTGTTGCTGATGGCCGGCGATCTCATCCGCTACGCCATTTTCGCCATCGGGACCTGGGCCTTGCTCTGGGTGGTGCTGGCCCGGCCACTGGCCCGCCGCCGCATCCGGGATCAGTGCCCGCCAGCAAAGCAATTGCGCAGCGAATTCTTCCACTCCCTGCGTTCAGTGATGGTCTTTGCCACGCTCTCGCTGGGCGCGACGCTGGCGCTGAAAGACGGCTGGATCGACGGCAATGCCATCGCCAAAAGCTGGGGGCAGGGCTGGTTCTGGCTCAGCCTGGTGCTGATGGTCGTCGGCCACGACACCTATTTCTACTGGGTGCACCGGCTGTCGCACGACAAGCGCTGGTTCCGCTGGGTGCATCTGCGCCATCACAAGAGCCACAACCCGTCGCCCTTCACCGCCTACAGCTTCGATCTGGCCGAAGCCGTGCTGATGGGCAGTTTTGTGCCGCTGTGGGTGCTGCTGGTGCCGACGCAGTGGACCGTGGTGGAGATTTTCGCGCTGCACCAGATCGTGCGCAACACGCTGCTGCATTGCGGGATCGAAGTGATGCCAGCGCGCGCCGATGGCCGCCCGCTGTTCGACTGGATGACCAGCACGACCCACCATGATCTGCACCACGCCAAGACCGGCTGGAACTTCGGCCTGTATTTTACATGGTGGGATCGCTGGATGGGCACCGAACATCCACAATATCACGCGCATTTCGCTGCGGCTGTCCGCCGCCCGCTGGCGGCCACTGCCGCCGCCTGAACCCCGACATCGCAAAAGGAAACCAGACCATGATAAAATATCTCGCTCTTCTCGCGGCCAGCTTCGTGGCTGGCCACGCTGCCTCCGGCACCCCTGCTTCGTTGGTCGGGGTGTGGGTGGAGGTGAACGGCCCCGGCGCCGCCATGATCGCGCCGTGCGCCGATCAATCGGGCCAGCTTTGCGCCATCGGCCTCGACCGCAGCAACCTCAAGCCGCCAGGCAAGGCGCAGGTGGTGCTCAGCGGGCTGGAACCGGCTGGCACCGGCCGCTGGCAGGGCCGCTATCATGATGGCAGCCGCAAGCTGCCGGCAACCGTGCGGCTGACCGGTGAAAACAGCGTGACCATGAAGGTGTGCCTCTTCATCGTCTGCCAGTCCGCCAGCTATATCCGCCGGCCATGAGGGCAGCGCGCCGCCTGGGGTTTCCGCCCAAGCGGCGCGCCTGCTACACTGAAGTCGTGATCACCGTTGCCCCTTCCCCAGATTGGACCGTCCCCCAGGATTGGGCGCATTTCACCGCCACCGATCACCGCGTTTGGGATCATCTTTTCGATCGGCAGACGCAGCTTTTGCCCGGCCGGGTTGCGCCCGAATTTCTGGCAGGGCTGCGGTTGCTCGATCTCGGCCGGCCCGGCGTGCCGGATTTTGCCCGGCTGAATGATCAGCTGATGGCGCTGACCGGTTGGCAGGTGGTGGCGGTGCCGGGCCTGGTGCCCGATGCGGTGTTTTTCGATCATCTCGCCAATCGGCGCTTCCCGGCCGGCAATTTCATCCGTCGGCCCGATCAGCTCGATTATCTTCAGGAACCCGATGTGTTCCACGATGTGTTCGGCCATGTGCCGCTGCTCGCGCATCCGGCTTTTGCCGATTACATGCAGGCCTATGGCCAGGGCGGCCTGCGCGCGTTGGAATATGATGCCATCGGCCGGCTGGCGCGGCTCTATTGGTACACGGTGGAATTCGGCCTGATCCGCAGCGGGGCCAAAGGCAATGGGGGCCTCGCCATCTACGGCGCCGGCATCGTTTCCAGCCATGGCGAGACGCGGTTTGCGCTCGATAGCAGCAGCCCCAACCGAATTGGCTGGCAACTGGAACGCGTGTTGAAAACGCCCTATCGGATCGACGCTTATCAGCAGGCCTATTTCGTCATCGACAGTTTCGCCGATCTGCTGCGCGTCACGCTGGAGACGGATTTCGGCCCGCTTTACCAGCGGCTGGCCGGCAGTGCCGACATCCCCATCACCGCCATCCTGCCCGATGACGCCGTGTTCACCCGCGGTGATCAGCACCAGGCCGACCTGCCACCCGCCTGATTGACAGCGCCGCCGCCACGCGCCAACCGAACGCCATGATCAATTCGGGCCCCACCTCGCACAGCTTCATCTCGCAGCGGCTGCGGCTGCATTATTGTGATTGGGGCAATGCCAACGCGCCGCCGTTGCTGTTGCTGCACGGTGGGCGCGATCATGCCCGCAGCTGGGATTGGGTGGCGCGCGAATTGCAGGGCGATTGGCACATCATTGCCCCCGATTGGCGCGGACATGGCGACAGCGCCTGGGCGCCCGATGGTGATTATATCACCCATGATTATGTCTATGATCTGGCGCAGTTGATCCATCAGTTGAAGCTGGCGCCGGTCACCATCGTGGCGCATTCGATGGGCGGCAATATCGCGCTGCGCTACACCGGGCTGTATCCCGAACATGTGAAGAAGCTCGTCGCCATCGAAGGCCTTGGCCCGAGCCCGAAGATGATCGCGCAGCGGCAGAAGACCGATTTTGGGACGCGCGAGCGCGAATGGATCGATGCCAAGCGCGCGGCCGCCGCCCGAAGCCCCAAGCGCTATGCCACGCTGGAAGAGGCATTCGCCCGCATGCATCAAGAAAACAGCTTCCTCAGCGAGGAACAGGCCCGCCACCTCACCATCCACGGCACCCACCGCAACGAGGACGGCAGCTACAGCTGGAAATTCGACAATTATCTGCACCTGCCGTGGCTGCACGACATGCCGAACGATCTGGTGATGCAGTTGTGGCAGCGCATCACCTGCCCGACGCTGTTGATGTATGGTGCAAAAAGCTGGGCATCCAACCCGGTGGATGATGGCCGCATCGCCCATTTCCAGAATGCCCGGGTGGTGACATTCGAAAACGCCGGCCACTGGCTGCACCACGACCAGTTCGACCGGTTCATGGCAGAACTGCGGGCGTTTCTTTAGGTTGACCACGCGGACAGGAAGACCTTCACCGCCGCCTGCACCTCGCGTTCGCCCTCGGCTTCGTCATCATCGCCAACGATGCCCACCATGCGCCGATCGACCACGCCGCCCCGGCACAGCCCGCTGAACTGCTGCGCCGCCAGCCGCGGATCACCGGCCTTCAATCGCCCGGCCTGCATCTGGCGGTGCAGATAGGCGGCCAGCCGCATCAGGCCTTCGGCCGGGCCCAGCGCATACATCACCTGGCCCAGTTCCGGCACCCGCGCCGCTTCGCCGATCACCAGACGCTGGATTTCCATCACCGGGCCGGACAAGACGGTGGTCATGATCGCCCGTCCCATCAGCAGCAGGGCGCTGCGCACGTCGGGCGCGCTGTCCATGTCCACCTTCACCGCCGTACCATAATCGCGCACGATGCCTTCCATCACCGCTTCGAACAGCGCGAGTTTCGACGGAAACAAGCTCCACAGCGTTGTTTTGCTGCCGCCCACCGCCGCCGCCACGGCGTTCATCGAGGTCGCGCCATAGCCGTGTGCAAAGAACAGGCGCTGGGCGGCCGTGATATAGGCCTGGCGCCGGCAATCCGGGTTGGCGCCCGGGTGCAGGTCTGCTGCGACATAGGTGTCTGTACCGGTCAGTATCATTTCACTTGACGTATCAATGGGCACGGTTGCAAAGGCCTTTCTGTACCATCCAGTATCGCGCGAGTCGCCTGTGCATCGCAAGCCTTTCCTGTTGATCCTGCCTGTGCTGGCCGCCGCTTGCGCTGCGCCGCCACGCCTGGGCGATGCGCCGGTGCTGCGTGCGGCCCAGCCGGCCGCCAGCGCGCAAAGCCTGTCGGGCCAAACGGTGCGCGACTGGCCGGCGGACAATTGGTGGAAAGCCTGGGGCGATCCCCAGCTTGACGCGCTGATCGCCGAAGCACTGGCCGGCAACCCCGACATGGCCCTGGCGCAAAGCCGGCTGGCGGCTGCCGATGCGGCCGCCCGCCAGTCGCGCGCGGCGCTGCTGCCCAGCCTGAATGCCAACGCGGCCGGCGGCGGCCAGCAGCAATCGCGCAATCTCGGCATCCCGCCGCAATTCGTGCCGCCCGGTGTGCGCGAATTCGGCCTGATCAACCTGCAGGCCGGCTGGTCGCTCGATCTGTGGGGGCAAGGCCGGGCACAATTGCGCGCCGCCCGCCGTGAGGCCGAAGCGGTCGCGGTGGAACGCGCCCAGGCCAAGCTGATGCTGGCGGCCAGCGTGGCGGCGGCCTATGCCGAATATGGCGCGGCGCTCGATCGTGCCCAAGTGGCGCAGGATGTCTTTGCCATCCGGCGCCAGACGCTCCATCTCACCGCCAGCCGGGTCAGCGCCGGGCTCGAAAATGATGGCGCCCGCGCCCAGGCTGCATCGCGGCTGGCGCTGGCGCAGGCCGATCATGCGGCGGCGGCGCAACTGGTGCTTGTGGCGCGACACCGGCTGGCGCTGTTGCTCGGTGCCGGGCCTGATCGCGGCCTGGCCATCACGCCGCCGGCCATCCGCCCGCTGCTGCCGGGTTTGCCGGCCGATGCCGGCATCAACCTGATCGCGCGTCGGCCGGATATCATCGCCGCCCGCCTGCGCGCCGAAGCTGCGGGCGCCCGCGAAACCGCCGCCAGACGCGCCTTCCTGCCCAATTTGTCGATCAATGCCACGCTGGGGCAGCAGAGCCTTGGCTTTGGCAATCTGCTGCAAACCGGCAGCCTCTATGCGCAATTCGGCCCGGCGCTCAGCCTGCCGATCCTGGATGGCGGCCGCCGCGCCGCCGATGCGCGCGTTGCCCGCGCCGGGCTGGAATCGGCCGTGGCCCTGCACGATGCCGCGCTGCTGCGCGCCTTGAACGAGGTCGCCGATGCGGCCGGCGCGGTGCTGGCGCTGGATGCGCGGCGCCAGTCTGCCGCCACCGCGCTGGCCGAGGCGCAAGCGGCGCAGCGCGTGGCGGCGCAGCGTTATGACGCCGGCCTGTCCAACCAGTTGCTGGTGCTCACCGCCGATGATGCCGTGGTCGCCGCGCGCGGTGCGGTAGCTGATCTCGCCGCCAATCGCCTTGCTGCCGATGTTGCGCTGGTGCGCGCGCTGGGCGGCGGTTTCCGTTCAGAGGACAAAGCCAATGACTGACCTGTCCGCGCCGCCGGCTGCCGAAGCGACCGCCAACCCCAAGCGCAGCCGGGCGCTGCGGCTGCTCATTGCCGGTGTGGTGATTGCCGCGCTGCTCGCCGGCGTCTGGTGGGCGCTGTTTGCCCGCGGCATCGAAGAAACCGACAATGCCTATGTTGGCGGCGACACCGCGCTGGTGACGCCGCAACTGGCCGGCACGGTGGTGGATGTGAAGGTCGGCGGTACCCAGGCTGTGAAGGTCGGCGATGTGCTGGTGGTGCTGGATGATGCCGATGCCCGCATCGCGCTGGCCCAGGCGCAGGCCACTCTGGCGCAGGCCCGGCAACGCTTTGGCCAGGCCAGCGCCATGGCCCAGGCCGCAGCGGCGCGCGTGCAAGGGCGCAGTGCCGAGATTGCCGCCGCCACCAGCCGGCTGGCCGAAGCCGAAGCGCAAGTGGCGCGCACCAGGGGTGATTATGATCGCCGGCAGACTCTGGCCGGCAGCGGCGCCGTTTCGGCGGAGGAACTGGCCGCGGCGCGCAGTGCGCTGGCCGCCGCCACCGCCGCGCGCGATGCCGCCCGCACCGCCGTCGCCAGCGCCCGCGCCACCGCGCAATCGGCGGCCGGGGATGCGGCCGCGGCCGCCGCGATGGTCGCCGGCACCACCGTGGCCACCGCGCCGGATGTGCGGGCGGCAGAAGCCGCCGTGGCGCGGGCGCGGCTCGATCTGGACCGCACCGTCATCCGCGCGCCGATCGGCGGCATCGTCACCAATCGCAATGTGCAGATCGGCCAGCGCGTCGCCGGCGGCGCACCGTTGATGACGCTGGTGCCGACCACCGGCCTGTTCGTGGATGCCAATTTCAAGGAAGGCCAGTTGCAGGCGATCCGCACCGGGCAGACGGTCGAGCTCGAATCCGATCTCTATGGCAGCGATGTCGTTTTCCACGGCAAGGTGGTCGGCATGGCTGGCGGCACCGGCGCGGCCTTTGCGTTGATCCCGGCGCAAAATGCCAGCGGCAACTGGGTGAAGGTGGTGCAGCGCCTGCCGGTGCGCATCGCTCTGGATGAAGCCGAACTGCGCGCCCACCCGCTGCGCGTTGGTCTGTCGATGACCGCCAGCGTCAACACCCGGAAGTAAGTGGGGCCGTGACCACCGCATTGAGCCCGCCTGCGCCACTCACCGGCGCGCGTCTGTGGACTGCGGCGATGGCGCTGGCGTTGGCCAATTTCGTCGTGGTGCTGGATATCACCATCGCCAACGTGTCGATCCCCCACATCGCCGGCAGTCTGGCCGTGGCGCCATCGCAGGGCACCTGGGCGGTGACCAGCTACTCCGTGGCCGAGGCCATTTCAGTGCCGCTGGCCGGCTGGACAGCGGCGCGGTTCGGCACGGTGCGCTGGTTCAGCCTGTCGTTATTCGGGTTCGGCTTCTTCTCGCTGCTGTGCGGGCTCAGCACCAGCCTGCAGGCGCTGGTGTTGTTCCGCATCTGCCAGGGCTTTGCCGGCGGCGCGCTCATGCCGCTCAGCCAGGCGCTGCTGCAATCGATCTTCCCGCCGGAACGCCGCGGGGCCGCCATCGGCCTGTGGGCCGCCACCACCACGGCCGCGCCGATTTTCGGGCCGATCTTGGGCGGGCTGATCTCCGACAATCTGTCGTGGCACTGGATCTTCTTCATCAATCTGCCGGTGGTGGCGCTGTGCCTGCTGGTGGTGCCGCGCCTGCTGAAACCCTTCGAAACCCCCCCTCTGCGCCAGCCGATCGACATCATCGGCTTCATGCTGCTGGTCATCGGTATCGGCGCCTTCCAGATCATGCTGGATACCGGCCGGGAGAAAGACTGGTTTGGATCGACCGAGATTGTCATCCTCGCCATCGTGGCCGCCGTCGGCATTGCCGCCTTCATCATCTGGGAACTCACCGAAGAACACCCGATCGTCGATCTGAAGATATTCCGCCACCGTGGCTTCGCCGCCGCCACCGGGGTGATCAGCCTGGGCTATGGCTGCTTCTTTGCCATCGTCGTGCTCACGCCGCTGTGGCTGCAATCGGTGCTGGGCTATTCCGCCAGCCAGGCCGGCTATACGGTGGCATGGATCGGGGTGTTTTCGGTGCTGATCTCGCCCGCGGCCGGCCTGCTGCTCACGCGCATCGATCCGCGCATCACCGTCACCTTCGGCATCGTTTGGATGGGCCTGATCGCCTACATGCGCAGCGGCTGGTCAACGGACAGCGACTATTTCCACCTGATGCTGCCGCATCTGCTCACCGGCATCGGCGTCCCGTTCTTCTTCATCGGCCTCACCAGCCTGGCCGGTGCCAGCGTGCTGCCGCGCGAAGCGGTGTCGGCGGCCGGCATCCAGAATTTCTGCCGCACCCTGGCCGGCGCCATCGGCGCCGCGCTGGCCAGCAGCCAGTGGGACAGCGAATCGCGGCAGGTGCGCAGCAATCTTGCCGAGGGGATGAACGGCGTCGATGGCACCATCGCCAAGCTGCAAGGCGCAGGGCTCAGCCTCGATCAGGCCCGCGCCAGCATCGATCGCCTGCTGGAGGTGCAAGCCGCCACCGTGGCCAGCCTGCACATCTACACCGGCACCGCATTGCTGTTCTTCGGCGCTGCTGCCGCCGTCTGGTTGATCCCAAAGGTGCGGATCGGCGGCGGGCCGGTGGCCGGGCATTGAAGCCTGCACACCAGATGCCGCCACGATCCTTGTGATCGATCAGCCAGCGGGCGCTGCGCCGGCAAGCGCCATGATGGCCCGCAGGCCGGGATCATGATCCTCCAGAACGACGGTGCCTTCATGCAGTTTTGCCACCGCGTCCACCAGCGCCAAGCCGAGCCCTGCGCCGGCCTTGTGGCGACTGGGATCAAGCCGGCCGAAACGCTGCAATGCCATGGCGCGGTCCACCGCAGCAATCCCCACCCCATTGTCGGCGACGATAAGCTGCAAACCGTCCGCGTACCGCTCCGCCGACAGGATGATCTCGGTGGCGCCTTCGCCATATTTCAGGGCGTTGTCGATCAGGTTGCCAATGGCTTGGCCGATCAATTCATGGTGCAGCCGGAATCGGCCGACGTCGCCGACGACCTTCAAGGCAATCCCCTGATCCTCGGCGGCATATTCATAAAGTTCGGCGATGCCGGTCAGCATTTCGCCGATATCCACGTCGGCGAACCGGTTGCGCCCGATACCGGCTTCGGCCTGCGCGATCTGCATGGCGGTCGCGAGCATTTGCTGGAGGATGCCGGTTTCGGTCGCGACCCGATCCATCGCGGCTAACGCCTTTGGGTCGGCCGTGTCTTGCATGGCTTGTTCCAGGGTCGCTGTGATGCGGAAAATTGGTGCGCGCAGGTCGTGGGCGAGGCTGCCGGTGACGACGCGCAATTCATCCACCAGATGTTCGACCCGCGCCAACATCGCGTTGAAGCCGGCACCAAGCCGGTCGAAGGCATCGTCGCTGCCGTCAAGTTCGACGCGGCGGGCAAGATCGCCGTCACCCACGACGCGTGCTGTCTCGGCGATGCCCACGATCCGCCGCTCGATCAGCCAGGTCGCAGCGAAGGCCACCAGCAACGCCAGGGGCATTGCGATCAAGAGCGCCACCAGCAGAACGCCTTCACTCAATTGCGCCATCTGCAGTCCGCTTTCGACAACACGGCCGGCGAGCAGGCGCGTACCGCCGGGCAAAACGGTAGCGCTGACACCGATCCGTTCAGCTTTCTCGCTGCCGGTGCGAAACAGATCGAGTGCCAGCCAGCGCGTGGTGGCCGGAATGACGGTTGGCCAGGCATCGAGGTTGCCGGCCACGATCCGGCCGCGGGCGTCGGTCATCAACAGCAGAAGATTCTCGCCCTTCAGCGTCGTCAGGCGCTCACGGATTTCAGCGGCAAGCGCGGGGTCGCCGCCACGCGCGTGCGAGCCGACAAGGTCGTCACGCAGTTCGGCAACGAAGGCCTGTTGTTCTCGCGTCAATTCTGCCGCGATCGATTGCCGGACATAGAACAGGACGGCAGCGGTTGCGGCGAGTTGCAGCACGAAGAACAGGGCCACCAGACGTGTGGTGACCGAACCGAAACGTCGGCCACCCACCATTCAGTCAGCCAAGCCAAAGCGATAGCCGGCGCCGCGCAGGGTGTGCAGCAACGGCTTGTCGAACCCGGCATCGATCTTGCGGCGCAAGCGGCTGACATGGACATCGATGATGTTGGTGCCTGGATCGAAATGATAATCCCACACCCCTTCAAGGATCATCGTCCGCGTCACCACCTGATCCTGGTGCCGTACCAGATATTCGAGCAGGCGGAATTCGCGGGGTTGCAAGGCGACGCTGATATCGCCGCGCCGGACGCGGCGGGCGAGCAGATCAAGTTCGAGATCATGGCAGACCAGCTTGGTCTCGACGGTCGGAACCGCCGTGCCGCGCTTCATGATGCGCTGCAAGCGGGCGAGCAGCTCGGCAAAAGCAAAAGGTTTGACCAGATAATCGTCGGACCCTGCGGTCAGGCCGGTAACGCGATCTTCGGCGGTGCCGAGCGATGACAATATGATGATCGGCGTTTCGATCTGCGCGGCCCGCAGCGCGCTGAGCACCGCCATGCCATCCATGCCGGGCAACATGCGATCAAGGACAATGGCGTCAAAGCTGCCATCGCTGGCCAGGAAAAGGCCGTCGCGGCCATTTTCGGCCTTGTCCACGTTGAACCCGGCTTCGGTCAGGCCCTTGACGATGAAGGCGGCAGCGACCGCATCATCTTCGATCACCAGAATCTTTCGCGACATGTGGCGGCTCCTGCGCGCGGATGAGGCGAACAACGCGCACGTAGTGGGAATGATATAGCTGCATGTCAATTACAGCATGTTTTTCATCAAGAAGGGTGTTTCGTGCTGCCGCGAGCCCCGTGACCGGATGGCCACCGATCGACGTGATGCGGTCGCCAACTGCAATACCGGCGCGCGCGGCGGCGCTGGCGCTCTGGACGCTGGTGACGATGATGCCGCTGCCGTTGCCGCTGTCTTCGGCTGTGAGGCCCGGCAGCACCGCGGCCTTTCGCGGCGCCAGAGGCATTTCCGGTGACCTTGCAAGCCATGCAACGCCGATGGCCATCGCCACGGCAATAGCTGGCGGCAACCAGGCCCCGCTGGCGTGGTTGATCGTCATGATCGCGGCGCCTGCGGGCCATGCAGCGCGTCAGCGCGAGAGCCGGAATGGAGCATCGACAGTCCTTCGCTGCGTCGCCCTCATCGAAGCGATGCAGTGACCAAGATACGCCTCGCGCAGAAAATCTGCCCGTTAAACAGATTTCACCTAACCGACAGCGCTCCGTTCGATTGCTGGTCTATGCCCCGCTTTTCGCAGCCGCAGCGGGGCAAGACGATGCACAACAAGATCAGTATGGGCCTTGCTGCTGCCGCGAAGCTGGAGCTGGTCGCCGCCTCCCGCCCGGCGATCGAGCGTTTGCGCGGCACCCCGCTGCAATGCCTGCGAGGTGTATCGGCAGAAGATGTTCTATGTCGTCGTCAAGGCCGTGAGCGCGGCGTTGACAGGGCCGCGCGTTGGCTGGGGCAGGCTTGAACGCTCGGCATCGGTGGTGCTGTGTCCAATTGGGCAGGTCATCACCCATGGATTGCAATGTCCCGGTCGAAGGCGACACGCAGCTCAACTGCGGGCGCATGCGCACGGTTCCTGCTCGGGGCGATGAAAACCAACCAAATCAGGCAAAGGCAACGCCCCGCAACAGGTCAATTCCGGCTGCGAATATCACGCCAAATCAGCAGTTTTGCGCCTTCTGGCTGTCTAAACGATTGTTCATGCAACCGCCATCGCTTGGCAATGCTTCGGCTCCCATAACGTTCCTGTCACCCGGCCTTTTCCCCCCAAGGCCGGCTGACAGGAAGGACAAGAGGCCAGCACGATCATGATCACTCCGGAAAAGCTGATCCGTGCTTCACTCCTCTTCCTCGCCCTCGCCGCACTTCCCCCGGTGCCGGCGATGGCCCAGCGTGCGGCCGGACCTGCCATCCCCCCCGTCAGGCCGGCCGCACCCCCTTCCAACGGCGTGCTGACGGCCCTGCCGATCACGCTCACACAGGCGCGGGATGCCGCTGCTGCTGCCAACATCGATCTTATCCATGCTCGTCAGGCCCGCGCCATTGCCCGTGCCGGGCAAACAATCGCGGCCGAACGCCCAAACCCTGTTCTCAGCATCGGCGGGACCCAGTTGCGTCCGCGCGGTTTCGGCGCGCAGCAACCGGGCAACACCATCGACGAAGTGGTGCGCATCGATCAGCCGATCGAGCTGGGCGGCAAGCGCCAGGCCCGCATCGCCGCGGCCGCGGCCGGCGCGCTGGCCGCCGATGCCGATCTGGATGATGCCCGCCGGCAGGTGCTGGCACAGGTGGACACCGCTTATGCCGCGTTGCGTGCCGCGCAGGATCGCGCGGCGGCTCTGTCAGACATTGCGGCCGCCTGGGGCCGCAGCGCGGCGATTGCGCAGCGCCGACTGAAAGCCGGAGACATTGCAGAAGGCGAACTGGCGCGCCAGCAAGTGGAAGCCGCGCGCGCCGATACCGATGCGATCAGCGCGCGCGGTGCCGTGACGCAGGCGCAATTCGTTCTGGCCATATTGATCGGTCGCGACTCGGTTGCCGCCCAGTTGCAGTCTGCCGATCCCTGGCCCGCGCCGGCGGTGCCGCTGCCGGAACCACCCGAAGATGTGGCGGCACAGCGCCCCGACGTGCGCGCCGCCGCTGCCCGTGCCGTACAGGCCAGGCAACTTCTGGCTGGCGCCCGCGCCCTGCGCACTCCCGACATCAGCGTGGGCGCGCAATATGAGTATCAGGCGCAGCCCGTGGGTGTCGGTGGGTCGGTCGGCTTTGGCGTTTCAGTGCCGTTGCAAGTGTTCAACCGCTATTCCGGCGAAGTTGCCACCGCCAGCGCCGTGCTGGGCGATGCCGAAGCCACAGCACAAAAGGCGCTGGCTGCCGCCACCGCCGATATCGCCGCGGCCCGCAGCGCACTGGTGACGGCCAGTGACCGCCGCCGCCGGCTGGAGGGTAACTTGCTGCCAGCTGCCCGGCGCGCGGCTGGCACGGCCGAGTTCGCCTATGCCCGCGGCGCGCTGCCCCTCACCGATCTGCTCGATGCGCGGCGGACGCTGGCGGCCGCGGCGTTGAGCCTGGTCGGCGCTCAGGAAGATGAAGCCGCCGCGAGCGCCCAACTGCGCGCGGCGGAGGCCGGGACCAGCGGAGATGAGACATGATCCGATCCACCATCCTGAAGCAAATGCTGCTGTGTTGTGCCCTGGCCGCGTTGGTGCCCGGCTGTTCAGATCCCTCACCGCCGCCGCCCGCCAAGGTGACCAGCGAACCTGGCGTGATCAGCTTCGCGCCGGATTCCGCCGATCTCGATGCCCTGCAGTTCGTGAAGGCGCAGGACGACACGCTGCCGGTGTCGGCCGATCTCAATGCCCGGCTGAGTGTGGATGAGGCGGTGACGGCACGTGTGGGTGCGCCGGTGGCGGCGCGGGTCACGGCGTTGCTGGCCGACATTGGCGACCGGGTGCGGCGCGGCCAATCGCTGGCCCGCGTTGACGCGCCCGATCTGGCGCAGGCCAGTGCCGATCTGACCGAAAGCGCCACCGAAGCGGATCTGAAGGCGCGCGCTGCTGGCCGCGCCCGCGAGCTGTTCGCCGGCGGCGCGGTGGCGCGGCGCGAGCTGGAAAGCGCCGAGGCCGAAGCCCGGTTGGCTGGCGCCGAGCTGGCCCGTGCCCGCCAGCGATTGGCCTCGCTGGGCGGCAACAGCAGCGGCACTTCGCTGGCGCTCACCGCGCCGCTGGGCGGGACCGTGCTCGACCGGCAGATCGAACCCGGCCAGCAATTGACCGCCGGGCAGGGACCATTGTTTACCATTACCGATCCGGCGCGCCTGTGGCTTTTGATCGACGTGCCGGAAAGCGCCATTGCAAGGCTCCATATTGGTCAATCCGTGCGCTTTGGGGTGCAGGCGTTTGGCGATCGGGCCTTCGATGCGACCGTTGAAAAGATTGGCCTTGCCGTCGATCCCGGCACGCGGCGCGTGCAGGTGCGCGCGCGGGTGGACAATCGGGATTTGGCGCTGAAGCCCGAGATGTTCGCCACCGCGCGGTTGGTTGCCGATGATGGTCGCACCGGCGTCAAGCTGCCCAATGCTGCCTTGTTCGAACGGGGGCAGACCAATCATGTGTTCCGTCAGGACGCACCAGGGCGGTTCCGCCGGGTGGCCGTAACCGTGGCCGTGCGCGGCGAACAATATAGCTGGATCACCGCTGGCCTGAAGCCTGGCGACACGGTGGTTGGCGAAGGCGCACTGTTGCTGAATGCCCAGCTTGGCGACCAGTAAGGACCCGCAAAACCATGCTGCAAAGTCTTGCCCGTTTTTCCACCACCAGCCGCGTGTTCATCGCCATCATGACCGCCGCGCTGATGGTCATCGGCGTGCGCGCCGCCTTCAACCTGCCGATCGAAGCCTTTCCCGACGTGCAGGACACGCAGGTGGTGGTGATCACGCAACAGCCCGGTCAAGCCCCCGAAGAGGTGGAACGGGCGGTCTCGCTGCCCATCGAGCGGGCGCTGGCCGGCACGCCGGGCGTCACCACCATGCGCTCGGTTTCCATCACCGGCCTGTCAGTGGTGACGCTGATCTTCAAGGACGGTGTCGATGATTATTTCGCCCGCGCCCATGCGCTGGAGAAACTTCGCGATGCGGATCTGCCGGCCGGTGTGGTACCCAGCCTGGCGCCGCTGACATCGGCGGTGGGCGAAGTCTATCGTTATGTGCTGGAGCGGCCGAAGGGCATGCCCCTGCGCGACGCCCGCGCCATTCAGGATTTTGTCGTTCGCCCGGCGCTGCGTATGGTGCCCGGCGTCGCGGATGTCACCACCTTTGGCGGCGCCTTGAAACAATATCAGATCAATGTGCGGCCCGACGCCCTGAAGCGCTATGGCGTCACCCTGGCCGACGTGCAGACGGCGGTTGGCAATGCCAACAGCAATGTGGGCGGCGGCACCATGGCGCGGGGCGACGAGGCCATGGTGGTGCGCGGGCTGGGCCTGTATCAAACCGTGACCGACATTGCCGATACGCTGGTGAAGGCCGACAATGGCCGTACCGTGCGCGTCGGCGATCTGGCCGATGTCCGCATCGGCGATGCCTCCCCGCGTGCCGGCATGGTTGCGCTCGATCGCGAGCCGGACGTGGTGGAAGGCGTGGTGCTGATGGTGCGTCACGAAAATGCCGCCGAAGTGGTAAAGGGCGTGCGCGATACGGTCGATCAATTGAACGCCCGCTTCGCGCTCGATGCCAAGCGCAGCGGTCAGCCGGCCGTGCAAATCCGGCCCACGTACCAACGCACCCGCCTGTTGGATCGCACCATTGATACGGTGGCCGAAAACCTCGCCACGGGTGCCGCGCTGGTCTCGGCCATCCTGCTGATCTTTCTGCGCAACTGGCGGGCTGCGGCGGCTGTGGCCATGCTGATCCCGCTGGCGCTGCTGTCGGCCTTTGCCGGACTTTATCAGCTGAACGTGCCGGCCAATCTGATCTCGATGGGGGCGGTGGATTTCGGCATCATCATCGATTCCGCTGTCGTGCTGGTGGAAGCCCTGATGGTGGCGCTGGCGGTGGAAACCGCGACACAGGGCGGCAGCTTGAGCGCCGTGCAGAAACAGACCACGCTGCGCGCTACGGTGACCGACCTGTCAAAGCCCATCTTGTTTTCCAAGGCCATCATCATCATGGCCTTCGTGCCGATCTTCACCTTCCAGCGTGTGGAGGGCAAGATGTTCTCGCCAGTCGCGCTCACGCTCAGCCTGGCGCTGCTGGCGGCGCTGCTGCTCACCCTCACCTATCTGCCGGCCGTCTTGTCGTGGATGATCGAGCGCTATGATTTTGCCGAAAAGCATATCGCTTGGATCGACAAGCTGCGTGATGGCTATCGCCGGATGCTGCACTGGGCCAACGGGCAGCGCATTGGCATAGTCGCGGGTGCCGCCATATTGCTGATGGTCACCGCGCTGGCAGTGCCGCAGCTGGGCAGTGAATTCCTGCCCAAGCTGGATGAGGGCAATATCTGGCTGACCGTACAGCTCACGCCGTCGGCCGCGATGGACACGACGCGCGGCGTTGAAGCGCGCATCCGCCAGATCATGCTGTCCTACCCTGAGGTACGCCAGGTTTCGAGCGAAACCGGCCGGCCCGACGACGGCACCGATCCCAAGGGGCCATCGTCGTTGCAGATGCTGATCGATCTCAAACCCCGCAACGAATGGCGCAGCATGTTCCCCAGCAAGGAAGCGCTGGAGAACGACATGCGGGCCAAGATCGCCACCATGCCCGGCGTGCCGACCAATTTCAGCCAGGTGATCGAAGACAATGTGCAGGAATCGCTATCCGGTGTGAAAGGTGACATCTCGATCAAGATCTTCGGCGATGATCTGACCATCCTTGAACAATTGGCGGATCGCACGGCAAAGCTGGTGGCCACCGTGCCGGGCGCTGCCGACGTGGCCGCCATCAAGGTGGGCGGCCAGGCCGAAGTGCGTGCCGTGCTGGATCGTGCCGCGCTGGCCCGGTTGGGGCTGAACAGCAATGATGCCAACCAGGTGATCGCGGCGGCCTTTGGTGGGGCCACGGTGGGCAGCGTGTATGAAGGCGACCGGGTGTTCGACATTGTTGCCCGCTTCACCCCCGATGCTCGCGGCGCTGTGGCCGATCTGGCGGCCTTGCAAATCCCGCGTCCGAGCGGCGGCAGCGTTTCGCTGGGCGATGTCGCGCGCATTGAAGTGCGCATGGGAGCCAGCCGCATCAGCCGCGAAGCCGGTGGCCGCAACGTGGCCGTGAAAGTGAATGTCGATGGCCGCGATCAGGGCGGCTTTGTCGCCGATGCCCAGGCGCGCGTCGCCAGCGCGATCCGGCTGCCGCCCGGCTATCGCATGGTGTGGGGCGGCCAGTTCGAAAATCAGCAGCGCGCGGTTTCACGGCTGGAGGTGATCGTGCCGCTGGCGTTGCTTGGGGTGTTCGCGTTGCTGTTTGGCGCCTTCCGATCGGTGCGGTCTGCCGGCCTCATCATGGCGATGATCCCGTTCACGCTGGTCGGCGGTATGGCGGCGCTGGCAATCGCAGGCCTGCACTTGTCGATCTCGGCGGCCGTTGGATTCATCGCGGTGGCCGGCATTACCGTGCAGAACGGCGTCGTGATGCTGGAACATGTCTCCCAGCGCTTTTCCGACGGTGATGCGCCTGAAGTGGCGGTGATCGAAGGGGCAGTGGACCGCTTGCGCCCGATCCTGATGACGGCGCTGATGGCTGGCCTCGGCCTGCTGCCTGCCGCACTGTCCACGGGAATCGGTTCGGAAACCCAGCGTCCCTTTGCCTGTGTAATCGTTGGCGGCATCATTTCGGCCACCGCCGCCATGCTGGTTCTGCTCCCGCTGGGCCTAAGGCGTTTCATGAAGAAATGATCGGCCAAGGCGCCTTTACCGGACCAGCAGCGAACGACAGCTTTCAGGAACCTCGCGGCTGGCATGAATCGTCCGCATTTGAGGCCCAAAGCCGGCTTCCACCAACTGGACTTCTGTTCCCCAAGAGTGTTGCTGTTGGGATGAGTCGCCCCGCAGATCGCGCGGCAGCTTCCACCCCGGCCACCCCCAAGCCGTAACCAACCGCCTGAAACTTGGCTGCGACGCCCTGGTCGCGGGGATCTATTGGTCAACATGGGCGTGCTGCCGCCGTGCCCCGCACGATCCCGGCCATTTTGAAGCAGTGGTGCGCCCGGAACGATTCGAACGTCCGACCCTCAGATTCGTAGTCTGATGCTCTATCCAGCTGAGCTACGGGCGCGCACTGTGGAGGCGCCTCTTAGCGGCGCGTGTCAGCCATTGCAACCTCTTCCTTGCCGTTCTAGGCGGGGGCCATGGCGCGCCTGTTCAACCCGATTTTTGTTGTGCCGCTGCTCGCCTTCGCGCTGGCCGGCTGTGGCGGCCGGCGCGCCGATTGGCCCAGCCTTGCGCCGCGCGCCGGTGAAGTGACCACCATGGTGCCGCGCAATGTCGTTGGCGCCGGCCGCTGCGCCACAGCGGCCGATTGCGCACCGCCGATCGCAATTGCGCCCGCAGCTGCGCCCGATATGCCGCCACCGGTGCCAGTGCCGACTCTGGCCCAGGCCCAAACCGAACTGGCGGCCATCGCCGGCTTGATCGATGCGGTGGCGGCGGCCGCGGCCCCGGCGCGGGCGGCATTGGCCACGGCGCAGCGCAGCGCCACGAGCAGCGCCGATGACAGCGCCGCGAGCAGCAGCGCCGAAGCCGCGCAATCGTCACTGGCCGCCGCGTTGGCGCCGCTGGCGGGAGCGGCGTTCCGGTTGCAGGCCCTGGATCTCGGCACCAGCACGGCCGCAGATCGCCCCGCCTATGCGGATCGCCTGGCCGAACTGGCCGGCCGCATCGCCCAGTTGCAGGATCAGTAAAGCCCCACCGCTTGCCGTGTGGCCAGCGCCACCAGATCGGCGGCGACACTGGCAATGATCGCCAGTTGCACATCATCGACAGGCGACTGATCGGGCGGTGCTGTCGAGATGGCGAACAGGCAATCGCCATCAAATTGTGTGTGCACCGGCCGCACCACGCGGGCCAGGCCGGATTGCGCCACCATCGCCACCCGCAGCGCCTGCGCGCGCGTCAACGGCGCATTGGTGGCGACCGCGCCGATCACCGTATTCTGGCGGCCGAAATCGCGGTTTCCCGACAGTTTCGGCATTTCGACCGGGCCATCGTCGGGCGGCGCGCCGGCATAGACTTCGCCGAAACTGTTGGCAGCAATCAGCGCGCCGACGATCACGCCGTCGCCGATATCGCGCGCCAGGCTGCCGATGCCGCCGGCGCGGCTGCCTGATCGCGCGCCATGGCCGGCACCGATCGCGCCATGCCCATCGCTGCAGGGCTGGCCGACCTGCGCAAAGGCTTCGCGCGTCAACCGGCGATAGGGCGGATCGAGGCCCCAGTTCTTGTCCCCGCCATTGCCGAGATCGAACAGGATGGCGGCCGGCACTACCGGCACCGGCGGCACGCCGGCCCCCATCGGCAGGCCGCGGCCGGCGTGGCTGAGCAGCAGCGCCAGTTCATCGCCGGCCGCCAGCCCGAACACCGAACCGCCGGCCAGCGCCAGGCCATGCACGCGCGCCACCAGATTGATCGGGTTCAGCGCATCGGTCTCGCGCGTGCCCGGCCCGCCGCCGCGCACCTCCACCGCCATCACGGCGGGCTGGGCCGGCACGATCAGTGTCACGCCGGTGCGGGCCGCCGCGCAGTGGGCGTGCCCGACGTGGATGCCGGGCACGGCGCTGATTCCGGAGGCGGGCGGGAACGGGGTGATCATGATCCGCAACCATCGGCCGCAGCGCCGGCACTTGCAACCCAAGGCTGGGGGGCGCAGTTATGACGTCACATTCAGATCAAGGATCGTGATGGCTGCCCCCGCAATCGCGCATGTAAATCGCATCGGCACTGCGCTGCCACCCCACGACGTGCACGATGCCTTCGTCGATTTCGTCGGCACCATGATCAAGGAACGCCGTGACCAGTTGATCTTCCGGCGGCTGGTTGGCCGCTCCGCCATCGATCACCGCTGGAGCTTCTTCACACCGGTGAAGGACCCGGATGGCTTCACCGCCGATGCTGAAGGCTTTTATCGCCCCGGCGCCTTCCCCGGCACGGCCAAGCGCATGGCGCGATTCGAGGCCACCGCGCCCGATCTCGCGGTCGAGGCCATTGCCGGACTGGGGCTGAGCGCGGCCGAGCTGCAGGGCATCACCCATCTGGTGGTCACCAGCTGCACCGGCATGGTGGCGCCGGGCCTCGATCAGATCCTCGTCCAGCGGCTGGGCCTCCACCCTGGCGTCGAGCGCACGCATGTCGGCTTCATGGGCTGCTATGCGGCGGTGAACAGCCTGCGTCTGGCGCATCATTTCGTCCGATCCGATCCGGCGGCGCGGGTGCTTGTGGTCAATATCGAACTGTGCACGCTGCATTTCCAGGAAACCGGCGAACTGGAAAGCCTGCTCGCCATGCTGCTGTTCGGCGATGGCTGTTCGGCCGCTTTGGTCAGTGCCGATCCCCACGGGCTGGCGCTGGTCGATTTCCGCGCCACCACGGTCGCCGATTCGGCCGATGCCATCACTTGGCGGATCGGCGATCAGGGGTATGACATGCATCTGTCCGGGCAGGTGCCGCCGCTGTTGCAGCGCGCGCTGGCCGGCCCGGCCGGTGCCGATCTGCTGCGCGGCCACAGCCCGGATGAATATGGCGTGTGGGCGGTGCACGGCGGCGGCCGTGCCATCCTGGATGCGGTCGAATCCGGGCTGGGCCTGGGGCAGGGGGCGCTGAACTGGTCGCGCGACGTGCTGCGCGAATGCGGCAACATGAGCAGTGCCACGGTGATGTTCGTGCTGCAACGCATCATGGCCGGCATCGGCACCGCGGTGCCGCGCGGCACGCCGGGCTTTGCCGTGGCGTTCGGGCCGGGGCTGGCGGCGGAAAGCTTCCGCTTCACGGCGGTCGGATGACACGGGATTTCGTGGTGCCGGCGGCCTGGCCGCGTGCGCCGCTGGATTTCAGCCGCCGTGCCGATCTGCCGGAGGTGATGGACGACGATCATCTCGATCGGCGCATTTACGCCGCGGTGATTGCCGATCTGGCGCGGGTGAACACGATCACCATGGCGCGGCCGCCTACCCTGGCCTGGCTGAAACGGCAGACGCGGGGGGTGCAAAGCTTTTCGGTGGTTGATGTCGGCTTTGGCCATGGCGACATGCTGCGCGCCATCGCGACCTGGGCGCAGCGTTCCGGCAAGGAGGTGCGGTTGATCGGCATTGATCTCAATCCGCGCTCGGCGCCGGTGGCGCGCGCCGCCACCGATCCTGCGCTGGGCATTGATTACCGCACCGGCCGCGCCGAAATGCTGGGCTTCCAGCCGGATTTCATCATCTCCAGCCTGGTCGCGCATCACATGGAGGATGCCGAACTGGTCGGGTTCATCAAATGGATGGAAGGATCGGCGCGGCGCGGCTGGCTGATCAACGATCTGCATCGCCATCCCATCGCCTGGGCCGGCTTCCGCGCGCTGGCGGCGCTGCTGCGCTGGCATCCGATTGTGGCCCATGATGGCGCGCTGTCGGTGCGCCGCGCCTTCACGGGCGATGATTGGGCGCGGCTGCTGGATCAGGCCGGGGTGCAGGCGCAGGTGCGCTGGCATGTGCCGTTCCGCCATACGGTGGCAGCATGCCCGAAACCGTGAAACGCGCCCTGATCATCGGCGGCGGCCTGGCCGGCTGTGCCGCGGCCATCGATCTGGCCCGTGCCGGGGCGGCACCCGTGTTGCTGGAGCGTGAAAGCGCACCGCATGACAAGATCTGCGGCGAATTTCTGAGCGGGGAGGCGGTGGCGGCCCTGGTGGGGCTGGGCGTCGATCCGGTCGCGCACGGCGCCGTGCCGATCACGCGCGTTGAGATCAACGCCGGACTGCGCAAAGTGGCGGCGCAATTGCCCTTTCCGGCGCTCAGCCTGACGCGCCGGGTGCTGGATGAGGCGCTGCTGGACCGGGCCGCGCGGGCCGGGGTCGCCGTGCAGCGCGGCGTGACGGTGCGCGGCCTTTCGGGCTGCGTCGCCCACACCAGCGCCGGCGACATCAGCGCCCCCACCCTGCTGATGGCCAGCGGCAAGCACGACATTCGTGGCCATGCCCGGCCGGCCGGGCCGGATCAGATCGGCTTCAAGATGTATCTGCGCAGCGCGCACCTGAGCCGCGCGCTGGCCGGCACGGTGGCGGTGACCTTCTTCGACGGCGGCTATGCCGGGCTGCAACCGGTGGAGGGCGGCCGACTCAATCTGTGCCTGCTGATCGATGGCGCGCAATATCGCGACCTCGGCGATTGGCCTTCGCTGTGGGCGCGGCTGGCGCGGGAGCCCGGCCTCGCGGCATTGGCAGACGCCGAACAATATCTGGCCCGGCCGCTGGCGATCAGCCGCGTGCCTTACGGCCATCTGGCGCGGGCGGCGCCCGATGGACAGTGGCGGTTGGGCGATCAGGCGGCGGTGATCCCCAGTTTTTGCGGCGACGGCATGGGCATCGCGCTCACCTCCGGGCGGCTGGCGGCCGAGATGGTCGCTGCCGGCGCGAGCGCCGACGATTTTCAGCGCGCCTTGTTTGCCCGCACAAGCCGGCCGGTGCGGCTCGCCATGGCGGCACTGGCGCTGGCGCGTCACCCGGCCGGGCGTTGGGCGGCGATGGCCGGGCTGGGCGCAGTGCCCGGCGCGCTGGCGCTGCTGGCGCGCGCGACGCGGGTGGCCGATCCGGGCCAGAAACCTGTGGGTCTTGCGCCGGCCTGATGCGCAGGCCACAGCACGGCCATGCAACAACTGCCGATCTTCCTCACGCTCAGCGGCCGCCCGGTCATACTGGTTGGTGAGGGCGAGCCGGCCGAGGCCAAGGCCCGACTGATCATCGCGGCCGGCGGGGTGATCGTTGGCGAGGACGCGCCCGCAGCCGTCCTGGCCTTCGTCGCGATTGATGACGACGACGAGGCAAGCGCCGCCGCCACCCGCCTGAGGGCGCGCGGCCTGTTGGTGAATGTGGTGGACAAGCCGGCCATGTCGGATTTCCTGATGGGCGCCATCATCGATCGCTCCCCGGTGCTGGTCGCGATCTCCACCGGGGGCGCCTCGGCCAGCCTGTCACGGGCCTTGCGCACCAGGCTGGAGGCATTGCTGCCCGCCAGCCTGGGGCCGCTCGCCGCTGCGATCCGCGCGTCGCGTGATGTGGTGAACGCGCGCCACAAGACGCCATCGGATCGCCGCCGCCTGTGGGAACGCGCGCTGGCCGAGTTCGCGCCGCTCGATCCGTTCGCGGCGCTGCCCGACCCGCAAGCCGCCGTGGCGAAGGTGATCGCCGGTGATTCCGACGCAACACCGCAGCTCGCCACCATCCACGTCACCAGCCCCGACCCCGGCGAACTGACGCTCAATCAGCTCAACCTGCTCGCCCGCTGCGATGTGCTGGTCGTGGCCGGCGCCGTCGCTCCCGCCGTTATCGACCGCGCCCGCCGCGATGCGATGCGGCTGGATGCAATACCCGAGCCGTTGCCACCGGGGCTGACGATATTGTTGAAGGGCTGAATGCCAAGCGGCCTACTTTGGCCCCGCAGCCTTGCTCGCCGCCACCATCGCGTCCCACTCGGCCCACGGAATCGCGCGGCCCGGGTATGCCACCTTGGCGAACGGCCACTCCTTTCGCACCCAGCCCGTCACCCACGCATAGAGCTCGGGATCAAAGCCGGCGTCATATTCGGCCTTGGTCACCCACAGCCGGACCACCGCATCATAACCGGCAACACGACTTGGCGCGACATAGACGCTACCGCGTTCACGCCGGCCATCGGGGGTCAGCACGGCATAGGCAAAGGACTGGCGCTGCTGGAAGCGCGCCGCCTCGCCCTCCATGTCCTTCATCGCATCGGCGGCGGTGAGGCCGGCATGTGGCCAATCCTTGCTGCGGGTGAACGTTGTTTGCAGATGTTCGATGGACGACATGTAGGCATCGTAATCGATTTTCACCAAGGCCGGGCCGAGCGGCACCAGCTGGAACCCGATGGCCTTCACCTGCACCGGCGCCGTGAACCCGGCGGGCACGAACGATGGCGCTGTCGGCTGGGCGATGGCCGGCATGCCGTTCATCGCCAGCAACAGGGCAATGGCTATGATCCGTGCTGTCATGGTGATGGTTCCCCCAGTTTTGCGGCATAAAGCGCCACCCGCTTGCGCACGGCGGCTTCGTCTCCGGTGTTGGCCGGCAGGCCCAGTTTCGGCAGTGTTTCGCGCGCCGCCACGCTGCCCTGTTCGGGATGCGCGGCGATGGCCGCCATAATGCCAGGCAGTTGCGCCGCCGGGATGCGGGCGCGCAATTCGGCGCGCACCAGGATCGGCAGATGCGATTGCAGCGGTTCGGTATCGTAAAGGTCGGGCACCGCCGCGATCAGCAGCAGGTTGCGGGCGCGTTGCAGCGGATCGGCTTCGGCGGCCGGCGGCCAGGTCTTGATCTGGCGCTGCACCCGGGCGAGCGCGCTGGCCAGTGCCGCATCGGGCGCCGTGGTGGCAATCGGGGCGATGCGGGCATCGCGCTTCGACAACTGCTTCAGGGCCTCCACGGTGTAGATCGCGCCCATGTCGGCGCGCGGCAATGGCGGAGCCGGCTGCTGCCACACCAGCCCGGCCAGCCCCAGCCAGCCGGCACCCAACAGGATCAGCGGCCAGCGTCGGCCTATCAGGCAGGCCGCCAGCAACGCCAGGCCGCCCACCCCGGCCAGCGCCAGCAGCGTGGCTGCGGCGGCGCGGGTGCCGGTGCCGGTCACCGCCGTCTGGATGGCCGCCTGCGCCCAATGGCCGGGCGACAGGGCCAGCACGATCGGCTTGCCGATATCCTTGTTGCCGAAATCGAGGCCCAACATGATCAGCAGCACCACCCCGATACGCACCAGGCCCTCACTGCTGGCGCGGCCCGGCAGCATGGGCCAGACGGCCGCAAGCCCCGCACAGAAGAGCGCCGTCACTGCCAGGGCCAGCGTGGTCGAAACCGGGTGGGGCAGGGCCGGCATCCCCAATGCGCGCGCCACCCCATGCACCAGCACCAGCAACAGCACCGTGCGCAGCAGGGCCGCCCAGAACTGCCGCAGGCCTGCCGCCTGCGGCGTGTATTGGCCTTCGTGGGCCGCCATCGCCGCCACCAGCGCGACCGCCGTGTAAATCGCGCCGGCATGCAGGGCCAGCGGCGCCGGCTCGTCCGCGGTCGCCAGCCACCACAGCAGCACGGCGCCAAAGGCCAACGACGCCAGAATCAGCGGCCGACGCAGCGGCAGCAAAGTCAGCGCGGCAACATCGTGCCAGGTGGCGCGGGATATCAGGGCCATACGCATTCATCCCGCGCTTTCCCGGCCATCGCAAGGGGGAGAGCGTGATCGCCCGAATCGCGGCTTGCCCTGCCGCCCGCGCCAAGCGAGATTGGCGGCAGAAGGGGAATCCACCATGATCGAAGCCTGTCGCCAGCGCATGAACGAGCTGCATGCCCGCACGGCGGAAACCCCATTGTTCAACCCGGTGTTTCAGCTCGGGCTGGAAATCTCGCGCCAGTTGGAAAAGGGTGAGATCACGCTGGCAGGCCTGCGCGACGCCATTGCCGAACTGGGCCGCGATGGCTTGCGGGCGCGTAGTCATAGGCTGGCGCGATTGATTGGCCCGCTGGCGGAGGACGAGAATATCGCTGCCTTCCGCGCTGCGGTTGTGGCATCGGCGCAGGGCAGCGATTTCGCTTCGTTTGCGGCCCGCTGGTCGCAGCCGCTGTTGCATGTGGTGTTCACCGCCCACCCGACCTTCCTGCTGACGCGGGCTGAATATGCCGCCGTCGCCCATGCCGCTGTTGCCGGTTCGCCGGTCAGCATCGCGCCGCAACTGGATCGGCCGTCGCCCAGCCTGGCCGATGAACATGCGGAAGCCATGGCCGCGCTGGCCCGCGCCCAGACGGCGCGCGATCGGCTCCACGCCGTCGTGCTCGATGTTGCGGCGGCGCATTATCCCGATGACTGGCAGGCGCTCACCCCGTGCCTGTTCCGGCTGGCGACCTGGGTCGGTTATGACATGGACGGCCGCACCGATATCGGCTGGGCGACCAGCTTGCGCTTCCGCCTGGATGAAAAGGCGCGACGGCTGGCGCTTTATGCCGATGCGGCCAGCGCGGTGGGGGAGGCGGACCTCGCCGACCGCTTGCGCCGCGCTGGCCGCCATGCCTCGACCATGGCGGCGCTGCTGGCCGGCGATACCGACACGCCGGCGGCGCTGTCCACCATCGCCAACCAGATCACCTCGTCGCATGCGGACAATCTGACCAGCCTGTCCGGCATAATCGCCGATCTGCGCCGCGCTGCCGCCGCGCTGCCCGCTGATCAGGCCGCGCCGCGTCTGGTGCTGGCGGCGGCCATGGCCGCGGATGGCCTCGGCATGGGCGCCATCCATTTCCGGGTAAACGCCGCGCAACTGCACAATGCCATCCGCCGCCGCATCGATCCTGATGGCAGCCTCGATATGGCCAGCGGCCAGGCGCTGCTGCGCCTGCGCGACCTGCTCGACACGGTGCAGCCGCTGCGCAGCAATTTCGCCGCGCTGGCGGTGGAAAGCACCACGGCGGTGCGCCAGTTCCTCGCCATGGCGGCGATCCTGCGCCACATCGATGCCGACACGCCGATCCGCCTGCTGATCGCCGAGTGCGAACAGCCGCAAACCGTGCTGTCGGCGCTGTATTTCGCGAAGCTGTTCGGCATCGACAGCCATGTCGATGTGTCGCCGCTGTTCGAAACCGAAACCGCGCTGGAACATGGCGGGCGGTTCCTCGATGCGCTGCTGGCCGAGCCAGCCTATGCCGCCCATGCCCGCCGTCGTGGCCGTGTGGCGATCCAGACCGGATTTTCCGATGCCGGGCGCTTCGTCGGCCAGATCCCGGCGGCGCTGGCCATTGAACGACTGCAGGGCCGGCTGGCCCGCGCCATGGCCGCCAATGGGCTGGGCGATGTCGCGGCGCTGATCTTCAACACGCACGGCGAATCGATGGGCCGCGGCGCCCATCCAGTGGATTTCGGCGATCGCCTGGCCTGGCCGCTCAGCCGCTGGGCGCGTGGGCAGTTTGCGGCGCGCGGCATCCGCATCGAGGCTGAAGCCAGTTTCCAGGGCGGCGACGGCTTTCTGTTCTTTGGCCATGAGGCGCTGGCGCTGGCCACATTGGCGCGCATCGCCGCGCTGTGGCCGGGGCTTGCCGATGCGCCAGACGACAGTTTCTACACCCGCACCGATCTCAGCCTTGATTATTACCGCATGATCCGCCGCCACCAGCGCCGGCTGTTCGAAACCCGGCCCTATGCCCGCGCCATCACCGCCTTTGGCCTTGGCCTGCTGCCGGTCACCGGATCACGCCGGCTGAAGCGCCAATCCGATATCGGCAGCGATCGGGAGGCGAATCTGCGCCAGATCCGCGCCATCCCGCACAATGCCGTGCTGCAACAATTGGGCTATCCGGCCAATGTGCTGGCCGGGGTGGGCACCGCCGCTGGCGAAGCGCGTGAGGCGCTGGCGGCGCTGTTGGCGGGATCGGCGCGCGGCCGGCAGATACTGGGCCTCGTTGGCGCGGCCAATGCACTGGCCAGCATCAAGACGCTGGCGGCCTATGGCGAATTGTTCAACAGCGCCTATTGGGCGACGCGGCCCTATCGCGGCACCGAGGATCATCTGGCGCGGCCCTGCCTGGCGCTGGCCGAACGGCTGATCGAGGATGACCGCTCCGGCCAGTTCCGCCGGCTCGCTTCGCAATTGCGGGTGGACAATATCAAGCTGCGCCAGATGCTGGCCCATTTGCCCGCCGCGCCGGTGGACCCAGCCGGCGAAGCCACCCGCCGCAATCTGGGCGTGCTGCACGCGCTTCGGCTGGCGCTGATGCAGCATCTGTTCCTGCGCGCCGTCGATATGCCGGCCTTTTCGCGCAGCAACGATATCAGCCGCGACGATGTGCTGGACATGATCCTGTCCCTGCGCACCGATGAAGCGCTGGCACAATTGCGTCGGGCCTTTCCGGTGACGGCGCCGGACCTGGGGGATTATCGCATGGATGAAGCCAGCGACTGGCCCGATGGCGACCCGCAGGCCTATGCCGGTATCCAGCGCCGCTTCATCGAGCCGATCGCCGAGGCGGCCAAGCTGCTGCCGCTGATCGGCATCGCGATTGCCAATCATTTCGGTGCCTTCGGCTAGGGGCCAGCGCGGTGACGCATGGCCGGCCGATTTTCCGGGGCCGCAGCCCTTGTGCAAGGCCTGCCCGCTCTGCGATGATCGTTCTCCGCCCCGAAAATGCGAGCAAATCAGCATGATCAACATCGAGGTGCCGGACCATGCCCCGCCCGGCGGCCATTATGCCCACGCGACGTCGGCCGCTGGCCTGGTCTTCATTTCCGGCCAATTGCCGATCCATCCGGTTGATGGCCGGCTGAACCAGGCCGCGTTTGCAGCCCAGGCCGGCTGTGCCATCGACAATCTGCTGGCGGTGCTGAAGGCGGCCGGTTCCGGGCCGGAACGGCTGTTGAAAGTGAATGTCTATGTTGTCGGGATCGAACATTGGCCGGCGTTCGACGCCGTCTATGCCCAGCGCATGGGCCGCCACCGCCCAGCCCGGGCAGTGATTCCGGTGCCGGAACTTCACCATGGTTTTCTGGTGGAAATCGACGGGATTGCCGCGGCATGATCCACAGCGATCGCCCCGGCACGCTTGCCGACGTACAGACACCGGCCCTGATACTTGATCGAGACCAGATGCGACGCAACATCGCCCTGATGGCGCAAACGATTGGCCGCAGCGGCGCCCAATTGCGCCCGCATGTGAAGACCCACAAATCGGTGGATGTCTGGCATGATGTGCGCGACGGCGGCGGCACGCGCGGGATCACGGTTTCCACCCTGGCCGAGGCCGAGCATTT
The DNA here is from genome assembly GCF_987265915.1 of Sandarakinorhabdus sp. NCBI lineage: Bacteria > Pseudomonadati > Pseudomonadota > Alphaproteobacteria > Sphingomonadales > Sphingosinicellaceae > Sandarakinorhabdus > Sandarakinorhabdus sp. The sequence continues at coordinate 3,252,732 of NZ_OZ503948.1, read as the reverse complement.
CTTTGCCCATGGCGCCGACGATATTCTTTATGCGGTCGGCATTGTGCCCGCCAAGATCGCCCGGGCGGCGCGGCTGCTGAAGGCCGGCGCGCGTCTGACCTTGGTGGCGGACGATGTCAATCAGGCACGGGCTATCGCCGCCGCCGCGCGAGACGAAGCCGTGGTGCTGCCGGTGATGATCGAGATTGATGTGGACGGGCATCGGGCCGGCATCGGGCCGGATGCCCCCGCGCTGATCACGCTGGCGACCCAGATTGCCAGCGATCCGGCCCTGCAACTGGCCGGAATCATGACCCATGCTGGCGGCTCGTATGGCAGCAACACCGCCGCCGCGCGGCTGGTGGCAGCCCAGCAGGAAGCCTCTGGCTGCGTGCGGGCGGCAAAGCTGATCCGGGCGGCGGGCATCACCTGTGAAACCGTGTCGATCGGATCAACGCCAACCGCGCTGGCGCAGGCCGATCTGGCCGGCGTCACCGAAGTGCGCGCCGGGGTCTACACCTTCTTCGATCTGGTGATGGCCGGGCTTGGGGTGGCCGAACCCGGCCAGATCGCGCTCAGCGTGCTCACCACCGTGATCGGCCACCAGGCGGAAAAGGGCGTGCTGATCACCGATGCCGGCTGGATGGCGCTATCCCGCGATCGCGGCACCGCAGGGCAGGCGGTGGATCAGGGCTACGGCCTGGTATGCGATGTGATGGGCAACCCGCTGGGCGATGTGATTGTACGGGAATGCAACCAGGAACATGGCATCATTGGCGCGCGCGCGCCGGGCGCCGGGCTGGCGCTTGACCGGTTTCCGATCGGAACACAGCTGCGGATCCTGCCCAACCACGCCTGCGCCACGGCGGCGCAGCATGCGCAGTATGTGGTGCTGGAACAGGGTGAGGTGATCGGCCAATGGCCGCGGATCAGCGGTTGGTGAGGCGGATTTCGGCCCTGCTTCAAGGGTGATCGGCTGGCGCTGGAGGTTCTGCCGTCGTTCAATGGCAGGCTGCGCCGGTAAAGGTCGCGATGATCGGGCAGGGGCCATCCTGGCTGCTGGTGCATTCATCGAGCAAGACCGACAGTGCAGCGCGGGCGGCGGCGAGCTCGGCCATTTCGGCATCGAGCGCCGCAAGCCGGGCGCGGGTGAGGGCTTGGACGCGGGCGCGATCATGGCTGGCATCAAGCGCCAGAAGCTCGGCAATTTCCTTCAGGCTGAAACCGGCGCGCTGGGCTGAGCGAATGAAACCAAGTCGCTGTACGTCGGTTTGATCATAATGGCGCACGGCGCCGGCGCTTTCGGGCACCGGCATCAGCCCCTTGCGTTGGTAAAATCGCACCGTTTCGACGCCGACACCGCCGGCTGCGGCAAGACGCGCGATCGTCAAAGTGGGGGTGAGGGCTGCCATGGCTTGACTCCGTATCTTGGTACGGAAGCTATACGGCAGCGACTCGACGAACGCAAAGGATCGTCCCATGGATGCCCAACTGCCCCGCAAGGCCCGCCTGGTGCGCATGGCTCTGCCCGATCATGTTTGCCCATGGGGCCTGCGTGCGCGCCATCTGCTGCAATCCAAGGGCTATGACTTCGACGATGTGCTGCTCACCAGCCGAGAAGCGGTCGAGGCGTTCAAGGCCGAGCAGGGCGTGAAGACCACCCCGCAGATCTGGATCGCCGGGCAACGTGTGGGCGGCCATGATGATCTGCGGCGCTGGCTTGGGCTCAGCGTGCATGATCCCAAGGCGCTCACCTATCGTCCGGTGATTGCGTTGTTCGGCATGGCGGCGGCGATGGCGCTGGCGATCAGCATGGCGGTGCGGGGCACGCCGTTCACCGGCCAGGCCGGCATCTGGTTTGTCGGCATTGCCATGTGCCTGCTGGCCTTTCTGAAACTGAAAGATATCGAAGGCTTTGTGACAGGGTTCATCGGCTATGATCTGCTGGCGCGCGCTTGGCTGCCTTACGCCTATGTCTATGCTTGGGCCGAAGCCACGACGGGCGTGCTGATGCTGTCGGGCCAATTGGTCTGGCTGGCATCCGGATTGGCATTGTTCATCGGCGGCATCGGCGCGGTGTCCGTGATCAAGGCGGTCTATATCGACAAGCGTGCGCTCACCTGCGCCTGCGTCGGTGCCGGCAGCAACGTGCCCCTGGGCTTTGTGTCGCTCCTGGAAAATCTGATGATGCTGTTCATGGGTGCGTTCATGGTGATGATGCGATGAACGCAGGGATAAACCGTTTTGTCCTGATGTTGCTCGCGCTGTGCCTGTTGGTGCCGGCGTCGGCGGGCGCTGCCACCTATGACCTGCTGGTCGAACGCCGGCAGATGGCACTCGTGCCCGGCCGCAGCGACAGCGTGATCGCCATCAATGGCAGCGTGCCCGGCCCGACCTTGCGGTTCAAGGAAGGCGAGGAGGCCATCGTCCGGGTCACCAACCGGCTGAACGCCCATACCTCGATCCACTGGCACGGCTTGCTGGTCGATGGGCCGCAGGATGGCGCGCCGGGCTTCAACGGCTTCATGGGCATCGCGCCTGGCGAGACCTATACCTACCGCATCAAGGTCCACCAAAGCGGCACCTATTGGTATCACGCGCACAGCGAAGGCCAGGAACAGGCCGGCCAATATGGCGCGCTGATCATCACGCCGGCCGGCGACGACCCGATCCAGGCGGACGCCGAGCATGTGATCCTGTTTTCCGATCACACGCGCGAAGATCCGGGCCGCGTGCAGCGCAACCTGAAAAGCGACAGCGGCTATTACAACTGGAACAAGCGTACCCTGCCTGAACTGCTGCGTGACGTGAACAAGTTCGGTATGGACAAGACCATGGCGGAGCGCCGCGCCTGGGGGCAGATGCGCATGGATGCCACCGATATCGCCGATGTGACGGGCTATGCGCTGCTCGCCCAGGGCCAGCCAAGCGCCGCCAAGCCGGTGTTCGGCTTCACCCCCGGCCAGCGCGTGCGGCTGCGGCTGATCAACGGCAGCGCGATGAGCTTCATGGATGTGCGGATTCCGGGGGTGGCGATGACCGTGGTCGCCGCCGATGGCCGGCCCATTCAGCCGGTGGTGGTGGATGAACTGCGCATGGGGGTCGCCGAAACCTGGGATGTGATCGTGGAGCCGCCGGCCGGCGCACACGCGATGTGGGTGGAAACGCTCGATCGCCGCGCCAGCGTGCTGGTCAATCTGACCAGCGATCCGGCGCTCAAAGTGCAGGCGCCGCCGTCGCGGCCGAAACAGGTGCTGCTGCTCAGCGAAATGGGCCATGCCATGCCGGCGCCCGGTGAGGCGTGCAGCGCCGAACACGCCGCGATGGGGCATTGCACGGTTGGCGGCACGGCGCCGGTCGCGGCTGCTGCCGACCCCGATTGCCCGCCAGAACACGCTGCCATGGGCCACTGCACACCAAAGGCTCCGGTCCCCGCAATGGCAGCGGCGAAACCGGCCGCAGACCCTGATTGCCCGCCTGAGCACGCCGCGATGGGCCACTGCACCCCCAAGTCGGCTGCCCCCAGCTCTGGCCCCACCACCGGCCCGCGCGTTGGCAGCGCCGTGGCGCTGGCGGAAAAGCCCATTGGCGGCACGCCCTTCCCGGTGGTCGATTACGGCTATGGCCGCGATCCGATGGCCGGGATGGTGATGGCCGGCATGCCGGTGTTGGGCCGCGAAGGCGACACCGATGGCAGCGGCCGCGTCTTCGGCTGGGCCACCGGCGCGCCTTATGGTGCGCGCGTGCTCTCCATGCGCGATCTGGTGGCGCTGGTGCCACGCGCCGATGCCCCCCCACCGACGCGCGAGATCATCGTGCGGTTGCAGGGCAATATGGAGCGTTACATCTGGACGCTGAACGGCAAGAAATTCGGCGAAGGCCCGCCGATCGACGTGAAATATGGCGAGCGCGTGCGCATCACCTTCATCAACGAAACCATGATGGCGCACCCCATGCACCTGCACGGCATGTTCTTCGAAGTTGAAAACGGCCAGGCGCCGGGCCTGACGCCGGAGAAGAACGTCATCGTCGTGGCGCCGGGCCGCACCCAATCGATCGTGCTGACGGCGAACGAAGCCGGCGAATGGCCGCTGCACTGCCACCTGCTCTATCATATGAACAGCGGCATGATGCAGAAGCTGGTGGTGGCCAATGTCGCTGGGCCGGATGGCAAGGCCGCGCCGCCCATGCAGCATTCGCATTGATGCGCGCTCTCCTGCTCGCGGCCCTGCTTGCCGCGCCGGCCGCAGCGCAGAACGCACCCATGGCAGCCCATGGGCATGATGGCGGCATCAACAACTACACGCTGGTCGAGGAAGCCGATCTCACAAGCTTCAAAGGCAAGCTGGTCGCCAATTGGGAAGCGCAGGGTTGGATCGGCAGCGACCGCGACAAATTCTGGTGGCGTACCGAAGGCGAAACCAAGGGCCCGCGGTTGGAGCAAAGCGAATTCCAGGCACTGTACAGCCGCAACATCGCCACCTTCTTCGATGCGCAGGTCGGCCTGCGCCACGATATCGCGCCTGATGCGCGGACCTATGTGGTTGTTGGGGTGACGGGCCTGGCGCCGCTGTTTTTCGAAACCGAGGCGCATGCGTTTTTCGGCCTGAAAGGCGATGTGCTGCTGCGCCTGCGCCAGTCGTTCGACATTCGCATGACCAACCGGTTCGTCATCCAACCGCTGGTGGAAACCGACATCTACCTCACCCGCGAACCCGAACGCCTGATCGCGCCCGGCCCCGCCATCATCGAGGCCGGCCTCGTCACCCGCTACGAGCTCACCCGCCGCGTCGCGCCCTATGTGGCGGTGATGTTCGAGCGGCGGCTGGGGGAATCGAGCCGCCTGGCGCGCGCGGCGGGGGAAAATCCGGGCGGCTGGTCGATCAGGACCGGCGTGCGGTTCTGGCTGTAGCTCAGATCAACCCCCGGCTGATCAGACACTCCTGCACCGCTCGGTCTGCCATATCGATCGCCGTGTTGGTGAAGGCCGACGCCGCCGCATCCGCATTGGCAATCGCGATGCGGCCGAAGCTCTGTCGGCCCAGGATATGCGGGCGCTGCTCATCCGGCACGTCCGGGTCGCCGAGCGTGTCATAGGTATAGGCATAGCCGTGCGGCCAGCGGTTGACGGTGATCCCCGCGATATCGCGCGCCGCGTCAAAGCCGGCGCCGCCCAGCATGCGCTGCAACTGGGACCGGATTTCGCGTTCGATGGTGGCGTAATCGGTGTTCAACATGTCGGCGCGGCCGATGCGGTTCTGTTCCTTCCTCGGCAGGCCGGGGCTGTTGGGGTTGCGCACCATGTGCAGCACCACCGGCTCGTCCGGCGTCTGCGCGCTGCTGTAGCCACCGATGCGCATCGGCGTGTCGAGCGCTGTCGTGGTGTGATAACCGTTCGGGGCATGGATGGCCTTGGTGTTCAGCTTGGCCCAGGCCCGCCAGTTGCTCAGCAGCACATTGGTGTACTGCATCGGCACCTTCGACGGATAATGCAGCGCCGCCTTCTGCGCGTCCGGCAGGCTGGGCACGATGTACGGAATGATGTTGTTGAAACAGGCCATGATCGCATTGGCCGCCGTTACCGCGATGCGCTTGCCGCCCTTCACATAGACGACGCGCACGGCCTTTTCAGTGCTGCGCGTCACCGGGCCGGTGTGTTCGGCGCGGATTACCATGGCGTTCAGCCGGATGCGCACGGGATTGGCCGGATTGTCGAGCGCGGCATAATTGGCCGGCGCGAGCACGACTTTTTCCTGATCGATGGGGCCGCGAAACACGCCCGGCACCAGGGCCGACACCAGCAACCGTGCCACCGAGGCATTGCCATCGGGCCAGTGGAAATGTTGCGCTTCGGCATGGATCTGCCCCGGCAGGGTCATGCCGGCAAACACCGGCGCGCGGCCACCGGTGGCGACTTCCCAGGCCGGCACCGTATCGACCCGCTTGTTGTTGCGATGGCCCTGGCCGGTGAAGAACGGCAGGCTTTCCTGCAACATGCCGGCGTGCTTCATCAGGAAAGCCTGATAGCTGATCGCCTTCAGCGCCGCCGCCTTCTGGTCAGGCGTCAGGCCGGGCAGATAATCCTTTTTCTCGGTGTGCAGCCGCGTCAGGTCGGCGCGCACGGCTGGCGACAAGGGCGCTTCAGCGAAGAATTGCGCCCACGGCTTCTTGCCGGTGCCGGTCACCAGCCTGTCGGCGGCGAAATGCTCGCGGTCGAAAAACGTCGCGTTGCCCAAGCCCTCATAGGCCTTGGTCTCAAAGCGTTCATAGCTGGTGAGATCGACGCCCAGTTCGCCCAGCATGCGCTTTGACGTGAAACTGTAGGGGAACGGCGATTCAATGCTCATCGTGCCGCCATAGGCCAGGATGGTGCGGCCATTGTGGACGAACTCGTTGCGCTTGGCGTGGCCGCCGAAATCATCGTGATTGTCGAGGATCAGGATCTTCTGGTCGGCGCCCATGGCCTGGCGGTGGAACCAGGCCGCCGACAGGCCGGAAATGCCGCCGCCCACGATCACCAGATCATAATGTTCGCCGCTGTCGTCCGCCGCCAGCGCGCCCCCTAAACTGCCATCCCGCGCCCCATCACGCACCATGTGCGCCATTTCGAAACTGCCCGGATATTGCCCGCGCAGCCCGGATTTCAGCGGCGGATAATCCGCGCTTTGCGCCGCCGCCGCGGATGGCAGCCCCAGGCCGCCTGCGGCCACCGCCAGCGCCGCGCCGCCGAGGAAATCCCGCCGCGCAATCGGCCGCCCCATGCCGAGTTCGTGATCCGACCAGTCCGCCATTCTTGCCCCCTCCAGCCGCGCGCCCCGCTGCATCCCGCCTGCGGCATCCGGCCAAGACAAGCGCCAAAAGCCGCGCTAATCTTGGTTACCTCTTGATCGAAGGATAGTCCCGATGCTGCGCCGTGCAATCCCCCTCGCTCTCTTGGCTGTGCTGCCGGCATCGGTGGCGGCCCAGCCGGCCAAGGCGCCCAATGCTGCCGGCGTGTGCCGCAGCGACGCCAATTATCGGGCCCAGGATTTCACCGTCGGCGAGTGGGATGTCTACACCGGCGCGAACAAGACCGCCGAAGTCTCCATGAAGCTGATCCTCAATGATTGCGTGATCGAGGAGCGCTGGACGGTGTACAAGGGCCGTGACGATGGCAATGGCATCGGCGTGTTCAGCTATTCGCCGCTGCTGAAGAACTGGGGCTATTATTGGGCGACCGACAATGGCGCCACCACCAGCTTCCGTGGCGCGCTGATCAAGCCCGGCGAGATGCGCTATGTTACCGAACGGCCGATGCCAAATGGCAAGGTGCGGTTGCGCCACTGGACGCTGTCGAAAAACCCCGACGGCACCATTCGTGAGCTGTCCGTCGGGACCGAAGATGGCGGCGCCACCTGGATCACCGAATATGATCTGAAATGGGTGCGCAAATAGGGCCTGATCGTGATGGCGCCAGCCGTGCCGCAGTGCGCTGCTGACCGTTGTCGTCCATGCGCTGGTGCAGCCCATCATGTGCCCCTTGTCGGCGGGCATCCATTGGGGGTTCAGATCACACCAGGTCTGCAAGGCGGTCGAATTGCGTATATGCTGTTGGTCGCTGCTGCTGAAACCTGTCAGCGCAGGGGTCTCGCTTGGCGCGCGATCATATTGCCTTGCGAATCGACCAGGGGGATCGACCGTGACCACATTCAAGCAAGTTCGTTGGATGCCGCTTTTCGCATCGCTGGCCATCGCACTGGCAGCGTGCGGCGATCAGACGGCCAAGGATGGCAAGGATGCCACGGCAACCGCTGCCGCCGATGGGCCGAAACTGGGCATTCGCCCGGCCGGGGATGAAACCATCAAGCTTGATCGCAGCAAGATCAAGAACGCCGACCTGCTGAAGATCTACGATCATATCGATGCCAACATCGATTCCCACGTCGTCAACCTGCAGAAATGGATCCAGCAGCCCACCGTGTCGAACACCGGCGAAGGCATCCCGGAATCGGCCGAGATGGTGAAGGGCTTCTTCGACAAATTGGGCTGCCAGAAAACCCAGGTCTATGATCCTGGCATCAACAAATGGGGATCGCAGTCCAATCCGGTTGTCTACGCCAAATGCGACGAGGGCGCGGAAAAGACGCTCGCTGTCTATTGGCAGGGCGATACCATGCCGGTGACCCAGCCTGATTTGTGGAAGGCGCCGCCGTTCGAAGGCCGCCTGGTCGAACAGGCGCCCTACAAGAAGGTGTTGATCGGGCGTGGCGCGGTCAATTCCAAGGGCCCGGAAATGTCGTTCTACAACGCCTTGCTGTCGATCAAGGCGGTCACCGGCAAGCTCCCGGTCAATCTGATCTTCATCGTCGAAAGCGATGAGGAACGTATGGATGTCGGCCTCAACAAGTTCATGCAGGATCATGCCGATCTGGTGAAGGATGCCGATGCGCTGTGGGGCCCCGGCGGTTCGGAAGGCTGCGTGTTCGTCGAGCTGACCACGAGCGGCAAGAGCTGGGGCCGCGGCCCGGTCTATTCCGACATCCACGGTTCCAACAAGCGCTCGGTCGACAGCCCGGCGTGGCGCCACATCCAGATGCTGTCCAAGCTGGTTTCGGCCGATGGCAACACGGTGCTGATTCCCGGATTCTATGACAATATCGTTCCGCCAACCAAGGAAGAGCTGGCCATGCTGGCCAAATCGGCGGCGAAATATGATCTGAAGCGCGCGGCGACCAATCTCGGCGTGGCGCGGTTCATCTCCGATGATCCGCTCACCCAGCTGAAGATGGCGCGGATGGGCACATCGATGAACCTGGATGGCATCTGGGGCGGCAACATGTTTGCCGGCGGTTCCGGCGCCATCTTGCCCAACAAGATCATGTCCAAGCATAATTTCCGCTATGTGCCCAACATGAGCGGGCCGGACATCGTGAACAAGCTGCGCAAGCATCTCGACAAGCTTGGTTACAAGGATGTCGAGATCAATCTGGTCGGCGATGTGCCGTGGGCCAAGAAGAACACCGACAACGACATCAGCCGTGCCACCGCCTATACCGCGCAGATCTGGGGGCAGAACCATGATCCGATCACGCCCAACGACAGCATCCTGCTGGCCGGCGGCGGCGGCGGCTATTGGCCGGCCTATCTGTTTTCGGGCACCGAATCCCCGATCAACATCCCGATCAGCTCGGTTCGTGGCGGCACCGGCGGCAACGCCCACGCGGCCAATGAATTCTGGGTGATCGAAGGGGCCGGCAATTCGCCGGGGATGGCGACGGCGGAAAAGATCATCGCCACCGCGCTTTATACCTATGCCGGGTTGAACGGGCCGATCGCCCTGGCACCCGAAAAGCCCTGACAGCGCCGCAGCACCGAACATTGCCGGGTCTCTCCGGCGCCAGTCACATCCAGGGTCATGTCGATGCCAGTGGTTTCACTTCAGAATCTCAAGAAGATCTACAAGCTTGGCGACAATGACGTGCACGCCTTGCGCGGCGTATCCCTGGATGTGGAGGCGGGGGAATTCGTGGCGATCATCGGGCCTTCGGGTTCGGGCAAATCCACGATGATGCACATATTGGGCTGTCTCGATCGCCCGACCGAGGGCAAGTATCTGCTGAACGGGGTCGATGTGTCGGGGCTGTCGGCCGACAATCTCGCCGAAATCCGCAACCGGCAGATCGGCTTTGTCTTCCAGGGGTTCAACCTGCTGGCGCGCACATCGGCGCTGGAAAATGTCGAAGTGCCGCTGCTCTATTCGCGTCCGGTGATCCCGCCGGCCGATCGCCGGGCACGGGCCGGCAAGGCGTTGCAGGCCATCGGCCTGGGGGACCGGACGGATCACCATCCCAACCAGCTTTCCGGCGGGCAGCAGCAGCGCGTGGCCATCGCCCGGGCGCTGGTGAACGAGCCGACGCTGATCCTGGCCGATGAACCAACCGGCAATCTGGACAGCGCCACCAGCATCGAAGTGATGCGCATCCTGCAGGAACTGCGCGCCCGCCGGAACATCACGATCATCCTGATCACTCACGAGGCCGAAATCGCCGCCTATGCCACCCGCATCGTGGCGGTGCGCGACGGCGTGATCATCAGCGACACGCCCAACGAACCCAAGAGCCTGCTGGACGAGGCGCCGGCCGCGCCGATGGCCACGGCGGCCAGAGCGGTGGGCGCCTGACCATGTTCAACCCGCTGCCGGCCCTGCCGATGGCGCTTGCTGCTTTGCTGCGCAACCGCAATCAGGCCGCACTGGCGGTGATCGGCGTCACTATCGGCGTCGCGGCGCTGGTCACCTCCATGGCGCTGGGGCGCGGCGCCCAGAATGCGCTCAACGATCAATTGCTGGCCGCCGGGGCCAATGTGATCGTGATCACCTCTGGCAATTATCGCATGGATCGGGGTGCCCGGCCTGATCCCGAAGCCACGATCGGCCATGCTGCCTTCGATGCCGACGCCTTGCCAAAAGCAGCACGGCCGCGGGTGGTGCTGGCCGCTTACAGCCCCGGATTTTCGGATCCCTTTCATGGCCTGCTCAGGCGGGTCCACGAAGAAGATGATCCGATGGAGATGCACGATCACCCCCTGGCCAAGGAGCGGCTGGGCGACATGGCCGCTGGCCTGGGTTCGGCCGCCACCCTGACCCGCGACGACGCGCGCGTGCTGGCCGAACAAGTGAAGGGCGTCAAGTTCGTCGTGTCGGGCGTGCACGAAAATGCCCGCGTGTTCGTGGCCGACAGCCCGGAAAAGCGCCAATGGTTTACCCGGCTGCACGGCACCGAAGCCGATCTGCCGCAGGTGCGTGCCGGATGGGTGATCAATCACGGGCGGTTCCTCAGCCCCACCGATGTGGAAAACAGCGCGCAGGTGATGGTGCTGGGCCGCGTGGTGGCGGATCGGCTGTTCGGCGAGGGTGCCGATCCGACCGGCAAGACGCTGACGCTGTGGAACCAGCGGTTTCAGGTGATCGGCGTCGTCGGCAGCAAGAGCTGGGCATCGCAGCCGGTCGCTGGTGATGATCAGTTCGATGCGGTCTATGTGCCGGTCACCACGGTGCATCGACTGCTGAACCTCAGCAAGCTCAACACGGTGACGGTCACCACCACGTCGGTGGGCGAAAATGCGGCGGTGGCCAAGCAGATCACCGATCTGCTGCGCGAACGCCATGGCATCACCGAAGCCGAACCCGATGATTTCATTGTCACCAGCATGGCCAAACAGGCGCTCGGCAAGGGGTTGCCGCCAGAGCTGGCCCGGGCCGTGGGCGGCAATCTGGAGCGCGTCGAGGAACTGACGGTCGAACAATTGTCCGGATCGCTGTCGCGCGCCAATCAGACCATGCTGGTCATGCTGGGCAGTGTTGCCGCGGTGTCCATGCTGGTGGGCGGCATCGGCGTGACCAATCTGCTGTTGCTGTCGGTTACCCAGCGCACCCGGGAAGTGGGCTTGCGCATCGCGCTTGGCGCGCGGCAAAGCGATATCGCCGCGCAGTTCCTGCTGGAGGCGGTGCTGCTCAGCCTGATCGGCGGCGTGCTTGGCATCGCGATCGGCGTCGCGGCATCGGGTGGGCTCGAACGCTTCTTCCACTGGTCGGCGACGGTATCGCCGCTGACCGCGCTGGCGGCGATTGCCGCTGCCCTGGTGTTGGGGATCGTGGCGGGCGTCTATCCCGCCCGGCGTGCATCCGAATTGCGACCAATAGAGGCCTTGCGACATGAATAAGCGTTTGATCCTGATGATGGGCGTGGTGGCGTTGTGCGCCATCCCGGCGGCCGCCCAGCATGGTTCGATGACCCATGGCGACCACAACGCGCACCATGGCGGCGCCGTGGATATGTGGGGCACGCTGCATTACGAAGTGGTGACGCCGCCGACCGGCAATGTGATGGTGTATTTCACCGACGAGATGCGCAACGATCTGCCGGCGTCGGCGGTCCAGCGGCTGAAGGCCGAGATCGTCCGGCCGGATCGGTCGATCGAGCCGCTGGCCATGGCGATCAGTGCCAATGGCGATCACTGGATGGCGCGCAGCAAGCCGGTGACCAGCGCCAAGACCGTGATCCGCCTGGCCTTCGTCCACCGGGGCGAGCAGGCGACGGTTGAAATCTATGGCGACATGATCCCGCGTCTGGCCCAAGCTGCTCCCAAGCCCGCGCCGAAGGCCGCAGCCAAGCCCGCGGCCAAGGCTGCCGCGGCCGCCGCCAAGCCGAAGCCGGTCAATCCCCACGCCGGCCATTGATCGATATGGCCAATAATCTCGGCATGGCCTTGCGGGCGTTGTTGCAAAACCGCCTGCAAACGTTGCTCACCCTGCTTGGGGTCGGGGTCGGGGTGGCCATGGTCGTGATCGTGTCCGGGCTGGGCCTGGGCGCGCAGGCGCGGATCGAGGCGCAGATCGAAAGCGCCGGGCCGACGATGATTGTGATCCGCGCCGGAAACTACCAGCCGGCCGGCATCGCCACCGAAGGCACGCAGGACAGCAGCGGCGGTGAGCCTTCCGAAGGCGCCGTATCGGGCGGTGTTGGCGGGGAAGGCGAATTTGATCCGGGCGTCGATGCCGCTATTGTGCAGAACCGCGCCCGGCTGCGCCGCACGGCGGCCCCCAAGCGCCATCAACCCGTGCCCGTCCCGCTGGCGACGGCCGACATCGCCCTGCTGCGCGGCCAGGTGGCGGATATCAGGGCGATCGCCGGCGTGGTCGAAGGCAATGTGACGCTGGACGATGCGGCCGCGGGCCAGAAGGTGCCGACCCGGATCGTGCGCGTCAGCGGTTTCGAGGAACCGTGGCCGGAAATGCGCGGCTGGAAGCTGGTGGAAGGCCGCCTGATCACCACGCAGGAACATGCCGCAGGCGCGCCGCTGATGGTGATTGCGCCCGCGGTGGCCCGGCGGCTGTGGCCGGGGGCAACGCCCGTGCTGGGAAAGACCCTCGCCATTGGCGGGCGTGATGTGACGGTTGTCGGCCTGGTTGATGGCACCAAGGATGCTGCCGATGAATTGTTGCCGCGCATCTACACGCCGCTGCGCAGCGCCCAGGCGGCGTTGGCGGCGGGCGGCGGCAATCGCGACACGCTGGATTCCATCACGGTGCGCACCACATCGGTTGCGGTGACGACGCGCGCTGCCAAGGCGATCAAGGCGGTTTTGCGCAAACAGCATCGGTTGCCTGATGATGTGCTCGATGATTTTCGCGTGCAGACGCAAAGCGTGATGGCCATGCCGACGATGGGCGGTGATCCGCGGCTGGCGCGATCGGTGCACGGCAATGTCGTCGGGCTGGAGGCGGCGTCGTGGCAGGAAATGGCCAAGAGCCTGCGCGCCGCCGGGCGCACCTTCACGTTGCTGTTGGCTGGCGCGGCGGCGGTGTCGCTGCTCGTGGGCGGGATCGGCGTGATGAACATCATGCTGGTCTCGGTTTCGGCGCGCACCCGCGAAATCGGCCTGCGTATGGCGATGGGCGCGCGGGCGCAGGATGTGATGACGCAGTTTCTGGTCGAGGCGCTGACCCTGGCCGGGCTGGGCGGCACCTTCGGCCTGGTGCTGGGCGGGATCGGCCTGGTCTTTGCCGATCAACGGCTGCACTGGGCCACGGCGGTCTCACCGATCATGCTGGTGCTGGCGCTGGCGATGGCCGCCATCATCGGTGTCGTCTTCGGGATCGGCCCGGCGCGCCGGGCGGCGGCGCTCGATCCCGTCGTGGCCTTGCGCGCGGAATAACCCGGTTCGGATTTGCGGAGATCATATGTTTGCGCTGCTTCCCGTCAACCTCCGCCTCGCGCTGCGCTCGCTCAGCCGCAATCGGCTGCGCAGCTTCCTGACCATGCTGGGGATCATCATCGGCGTGGCCGCCGTGTTGACCATGGTCGCGCTGGGCACCGGGGCGCGATCGGCAGTGGAAGGCGAAGTGAGTACGGCCGGCACCCGCCTGGTGTTCGTGCGCAGCGGCAATTACACGCGCGGCGGCGACAGTATCGGCATCACCTCCGGCGCCGGTTCCGCCAGGACGCTGATGCCTGCCGATGCCGACGCGATCAAACAGAGCATCGACAAGGTGGATATCGTCAGCCGCGGCGTGTCGCTGCGTGACACGCTCACCGTCGGCACGAAGCGCAGCTTTGCCAGGGTGCAGGGTGTCGAGCCGGGCTATGAACAGGCCTATGGCTGGGAACTGGTGCAGGGCCGCATGCTGGTCGACGGCGCACCCGAAGCGGTGATCGGTGCCACGTTGGCCGGGCAGTTGTTCGGCCGCGGCGAAGATCCCGTGGGCCAAACCGTGAACTTGGCCGATGTGCCGTTCACCATTGTCGGCGTGACCACCGGCGTGTCGGAGGATCATGCCGAAGTGCTATTCGTGCCGTGGCAGCGTTTGCAGGCCATCCGCGGCGGCAGCCATATCGATACGATCGTCGTTGCCGCGCAAAAGGCGGGCGAAGCGTCGATCGTCGCCGATGCGGTGCGCAAATTGTTGCGCGAACGCCACCGCAAGGCACCCGGCGCACCGTCCAGCGGCGGCTTTGTCAGCGCGGCGCCGGTGCAATCGGCGCAGGCGTCGATGGGTGCGGCCGACGATTTCACGGTGGAAACCCAGGCCGCCAAGGCGCTGACGCAGGGCCTTTATACGCCGGCGGCGGCCTTTGCTTTGGCCAATCTGCCCAAGCTGGATGAAGTGACGCTGGAAGAAATGTCGGACACGCTTGATCGGGCCAGTGATACCATGACGGCGTTGCTGGCCAGCATTGCCGGCGTGTCGCTGATCGTCGGCGGCATCGGCATCATGAACATCATGCTGGTCTCGGTGACGGAGCGCACGCGCGAGGTCGGGCTGCGGGTGGCGGCGGGCGCGCGATCATCGGATATCGGGATGCAGTTTCTGGTCGAGGCGATGACCCTCAGCCTGATCGGCGGCCTGATCGGGCTGGTGATCGGATTGGCGGCATCGTGGATCATCGGCTGGTCGCTGGGCTGGCCGGCGCAGGTGTCGGTTGCGGCGATGGCGCTGGCGGTTGGGGTATCGGCCGCGGTCGGCCTGGTGTTCGGGATCTATCCGGCGCAGCGGGCGGCCCGGCTGGACCCCATCGATGCGCTGCGCACCGAATAGGCGGCGGTAGACCGTGGCCGGATGGCGGCCTGTAGCGCGCTATGCGGCGCTGGCCTTGCTGCCGTGTGTGGCGGGTGCGCTGTGGATCATCTGGCCCGATTCGCCCGAAAAGGCGCTGGACGCGGCCGGCGGGCGATATGCCGAACTGGCGGTGCGCGGCCTTGGCCCGGATGAAATCGATGCCTATTTCGGGCCGGCCCTCCCGCAGGATCGGCTGCCGCCTGATGTGCTGCGCAGCCAGGTGCAGGCGCTGGCGGCGGACCTGCGCGACGCGCAGGCGCAAGCGCCGGTTGAACGCCGCGCCCGCCTGCTGGCCCGCACCGAACAGCTTGAGGCGCTGATCGGGTTGATCGCGGCGCCGCGCGGCCTGGGCTTTGATGCCGAAGCGGCGGCGATTTTCGGCCTGGCGCCGGCGCGGATCGACATGGCGGCGCAGGCGGCGGCGCGGCAATCCCTGGCGGCGCTGCTGCCGGGGCCGGGTCCGCTGGCCGAACGGGTGATGGCGTATCGCCGCCGCTTCGCGCTGTCGCCGGACAAGCGCAAGCCGGTGTTTGCCCGCGCGCTGGCCGAATGCCGGGCGCGCACGCTGGCGAATTGGCCGCTGCCGGCCCAGGAGCGTCTCGACATCGAATGGACGAGCAGTGTGCCGGCGGCGTGGCACCGCTATCTGGGGCAATATCGAAGCCGCTTGCAGATCAACCCGGCCGCGGTTGCCGATCCAGCCGTGGCGCTCGATCTGGCCTGCCACGAAGCCTATCCGGGGCACCACGCGCAGTTCGTGGTGATGGAGGCCCGCAACGCGCTCCGGCCAGAAGACCGCGTCGTGCTGCTGCGATCCCCACAATCGGCCTTGCGCGAAGGCGCCGCCAATCACGGCGTCGATCTGGCCTTCCCGCCCGAACAGCGCCTGGCGTTCATGGCCGGTACCCTGTTTCCGCTGGCCGGCTTTTCGCCCGATGACGCCCGCCTGCACGGCCGCGTGCACCAGTTGATCGGCGTGCTGGCGCTGTCCACCGTGCCGATCCTGCGCCGTTACCGCGATGGCGACAGCAGCCGAGCAGTGACGCTCGTGGCGCTGGCAGATGATGCGCTGATTTCCAGCCCGGAGGCGCTGCTGGCCTATTTCGATCGCTATGGCACGCTGGTCGCCGGCTACTCGGTGGCGCAGCAGCGTGTGGCGCGCTGTGTGAATGCCTCACGCGATCGTTGGGCCGCCTTGCGTGACTTGGTGACACGTGTGGACACAAGGCCCTTGGGCCAGGATGAAGACGCCAGCCCGTGCGCAGACCGTGAACCGGGCGGTTCAGGCCTGTAGAACGCCGTGATCCGGTCCTGGTTTCAGGTCGCTTCAGCTCTTGCCGCCAGGGTGCGTTCCCAGGCGATGGCATCGGCGACAATTCGATCAAGATCGTCGAACGCCGGTTGCCAGCCGAGCTGGCTGCGGATCCGGCTGGTGTCGGCGACCAGGCGGGCCACGTCACCGGGCCGCCGGCCGGCTGCGATGCGGTGCAGCGTCTGCCCGGAAACGCGATCGACCGCATCGAGCACGTCGAGCACCGAGGCGCCATGGCCATAGCCGACATTGAAGGTCAGGCTCTGCTCCGGCCGGGCGGCCAGGGCATCCAGCGTGGCCAGATGCGCCGCCGCCAGATCGGTGATGTGGATATAGTCCCGGATGCCGGTGCCGTCGGGCGTGCCGAAATCATGGCCGGTCACCATCACATTATCGCGCTTGCCGATCACCGCCTCGGCGGCGATCTTGATCAGGTGGGTGGCGGTTTTCGAGACCTGGCCCGAACGCCCGGCCGGGTCGGCGCCGGCGACGTTGAAATAGCGCAGCACGCCGACATTGACGGCCCCGGTGGCGGCAACATCGGCAAGCACGCGTTCGACCATCGCCTTGCTGGCGGCATAGGGGTTGACCGGGGCCAAGGGCAGGTCTTCCGACAGGCGCTCCGCATCGGGCGCGCCATAGACGGTGGCGGTCGAGGAAAACAGCAGATGGCGGGCCCCGCCGGCCATGGCGGCGCTGAACAAGGCGACCGCGCGGCCGACATTGATGTCGTAATAGGCCAGCGGCTGTTCGACCGATTCCGGGACCGAAATCACCCCGGCGCAATGGATGACCGCGGCGATGCCATGATCGGCCACCAGTTTGGTGACCAGCGCGGTATCGGCGCAATCGCCTTCCACGAACATCGCGCCTTCCGGCACCAGCCAGCGGTTGCCGGTGGACAGATTGTCGAGGATGAGCACAGGGTCGCCGCGATCAAGCAGCGCCAGCGCGATATGGGAACCGATATAGCCGGCACCGCCGGTGACAAGGATCATGGCCAAGTTTCGCCTCCGGCTGGCACCGTTGGCACGATCTGCGGAAAATGTCAGGCCGCGTCGGTGGAATGCGGCGCGCCCAGCCAGCGTTCGCGCTTGCGGTACAGCGTGGACGGGCTCAGCCCCAGGGCGTGGGCCGCCTTGCGCAGGCTGCCGTCGGCGCGGGCGACGGCCGCCTCGATGGCCCAGCGTTCGATCTCGTCGAGCGTCATGTTGGCGAACATATCCGCCGATGGGCCGGTTGCGGCCGATTGCGATGCAGCGTCATTGACCATCACCGGCGCGACGACCGGTTCAGCGCCGATGCTGGTGCCGGCAAAGGTTGCCATGGTCAATTCCGGGCCGGCGCTCATCACGACGGCGCGGCGCACGACATTCTGCAATTCGCGCACATTGCCGGGCCAGTTGCTTGCAAGCAGGCGGGCGCGGACATCCTGGCCCAGCGGATCGAAGTGCTTGCCTTCCTGTTCGGCGAAGCGTTCCAGAAACGCCTCGGCGAGCAGTACGACATCATCACCGCGGTCGCGCAGCGGCGGCATTTCCAGCGGAATCACGGCAAGGCGATAGAATAGATCCTCGCGGAAGCGGCCGGCGGCGACTTCGGCGGCGGGATCGCGATTGGTGGCGCAGATCACCCGTACATCGACCGGTTCAGGCTTGCTGCTGCCGACGCGCTGGATCATGCCGGTCTGCAGGAAGCGCAGCAACTTGACCTGCAGCTTCAGCTCCATCTCGCAGATTTCATCAAGGAACAAGGTGCCGCCATCGGCTTCCCTTGCGGCACCCAGGCGATTCTCGATGGCGCCGGTAAAGGCACCTTTCAGATGGCCGAACAGCTCGGATTCGAGCAGATTTTCCGGAATGGCGCCGCAGTTGATGGCGATGAACGGCCGGTTGCTGCGGCGGCTGGCGCGGTGGATGGCTTCGGCGGCGACTTCCTTGCCGGTGCCGCTTTCGCCGGTGATGAACACCGTTGCCTTTGAATCCGCCACGCTTTCAATCGCGCGATACACCGTTTGCATCGGGTTGGAACGGCCGACAAAGCCCTGGAAACTGTCGCGCGAGGCCAGCTTGCGTACCGTCTGCACTTCGGTTTCGAGACGGCGGCGTTCGGCGGCGTTGCGAACCGTGGTCAGCAGGCGTTCGGGTTGCAGCGGTTTGACCAGGAAATCATAGGCACCCATCCGCATCGCCGCGATGGCGCGCTTGATGGAGCCATCGGCGGTGACGACGATGACGCCGGATTCCGAGACCAGACCCGGCATGCCGCCCAGCCATTCCAGGCCATCGCAATCCGGCAGCTGCAGATCGAGCAGCACCACGTCATAGGGTGTGCCAGCCGCCACGGCATCGGCGATCAGGCCGCGGGCGACATCCCCGCGATCGGCGGTATCAACGGCATGGCCGGCGCCTTCGAGATGCGCGGCATAGGTCATCGCCAGCGAGGCAATATCCTCGACCACCAGAACACGGGCGGCGATGGGAATCGACACGGTCAGTCGCCTTCAGCAGAAATGATGAACTGCGCTTCTTCGGCGCGGCCGGCATTGTGCCAGCGGACGGTGCGGGTCTCGCCATAATCGATCAGGCACTGGCGAATCAAGCCGAAGGCAATATGCGCCATCGGGCGGTGCGACCGGTAGCTGACGGTCATGGTGTCGCCCTCGCTCACCGCTTCGATCAGCGGCGGGCGGGCATCGGGATACAGCACCCGAACTTCTTCATGAATGTGCGAGCCGACGTGCAGCAACAGCGATTCGGCCGTGGGGTAATTGGCCATGATCGTCGGGAACAGCACCCCGAAGCGCCCAAACAGCCAGGCGCCATAATCCTGGCACAGGATTGCGCCATCGATGCCGCTCAATCGCGAGGCCACGCCGACCATCGTCAGGGCCTGCGCGCTGGGATAGTTGCCGACCGTGGTGAAGGCGCCATCGTTGGGCAGATTGCTTTGGGTGATCACATCATCAGCAAAGGCCATGCCGTGCTGGGTTTCCAGATAGTTGACCAGCTCGGTGAAAATAACGCCCTTCATGTCATCCTCGCAATTTGCAGGCCGTCGGTATTGCAGTCTGCATCAATCGTTGCAGCAAGAGGCATGCCAAGTGGCGCTCTGAGTGGTGACCCTGTGACGGGATCGATTGGCCGTGTTGCAAGATGCGAACAATTGCAAAATGCAACATAGCTATAGCGCATTTTGCAATATTTCGCATGCCAAATGCGACATGTCTCTGGGATTGGCCAGGACGCCAGTTGAAGGAATCGCTCAGGCCAAGCTTGTTTTGGCCGGTGCATGTGAGTCGGCTTCGACACGCTCAGCCTGAGCCAGCCGTTGATGACTCAATAGGAATGCAATCAAGCGTGGGTGACCGATCAGGCGACAGCCGGCGCGAGTTGGCGAAGGAACAGCGCCCGCCAGGCGTCGATCCGTTCGCGCTCGGCGGTCAGCATGGCGCGGCGCCCGGCGGCGCCCATTTCCGCCAGTGGTTGCGCCGGCAATGCCGCCAGCGCCTGCGCCAGCGTTTGCGCGGTGCTGCAATCGGCGATCACGCCGGCCGCACCAACTTGTTCGGGCAGGCCATCGACATCGGCGACCAGCACGGCGCGCCCGGCCATCTTGGCTTTGGCGACAACCTGGCCAAAGGCTTCCCAGCGCGACGGCACGACCATGACATCGCAGCGCGACAGGAAATCCGGCACATCATCGACCTTGCCGACAAAGTGGATGTGCGGCAGCCCGGCGGCCCGGGCATGCAGCGCCGCATCATCGGCGCCAAAGCCGCCGAGCAGCAGGGTGAAACGCGCCGGATCAAGCTGCGCCATGGCATCGATCAGCGTGTCAAAGCCCTGTTGTTCATTGAAGCGGCCGAAGGCGCCGAGCACCAGTGGGCGCTGATCGGAAAGCAACGGGGCGGCGACCGCATCGAGCTGCTGGTTGCCGCTCCAGGGATGCAAAACGTGAAGCTTGCCCGCCGCCAGCCCGGTGACCGTGCGCAGCCAGCGGGCCTGACCGTGCGACGCGGCGACAATCTCGTCAAACAGCCCAAAGGCCAGCCACAGCATGAGGCGGAACCGCAGCGGATTGGTAAACTTCGCCGCTTCCCAAGCGCCGGTATAGCTGTGCTCGACATGTACCAGACGGGCTGCGGGGTTGCGCAGCCGCAGCGATGCCAGAAACGGCAAGACCCGCCAGCTCGGCGAGAAATGCGTCACGATGATATCGGCGGCCAGATGAGGCGCGAGGTTGCCGCGGGGATCAGCCGGCAACACGCGGCTTGTAATCACGGTGGCAAGCCTGGGGTGCAAATAGACGTTCAGTTCCTTGCTGACCATGCCGAGCGCGACATCATCGCACAGATGAACGCAGCGCAGCCGCGTCATGCCTGCGCGCCATCGCCAATCGGGTGCGCCGTCAGTGCCTGAAATTGCGCGGTGGGCCGCAGGCGCGCTGCGAGCGCGGCCACCAGCGTCGTCAGCGTCTTGCGCGGCTCGGCGATCAGCATCGCCGGGCCGGCCTGCACCGCCTGCAACGCCAGTGACCAGCCAAAGCTGCCGTCGCCAAGCTGGATGGCGCAGCGCGCCAGATCACGCAGCTGATAGGCCATCGCCTGCCGGCCATGGCGGGCAATCAGCCTGGGCGATGTCGCGGCGGTCTTGGCGATGGCGCGTTCCCAGCTTTCATACTGGCGGGCGATGTTGGCCGACAGGCCGCTGGCGACGATACGATGATCGGTCAACAAGCCCTCGATGCCTTCGAACCGGCAGCCGTGGGTCGCAGACAGGCGCAGCCAGAGTTCCATATCCTCGGACTGGCGAAAGCTTTCGTCGAACCAGCAGGTGCGCCCCGGCTCGTTGGGGTGGGCAAAGGCAACGCGGTTGAGCGAAGCGCGGCGCATCACCGCCGCCGAACCATTGCCGACGGGATTGCGTTTCAGGATGTGGGCGGGCGTGATGCCGGACAGCCGTGGGCGCATCGCCGCCTTCAACGGCTGGCCGGCGGCATCGATCATGCGCGAACCGGCATAGCTGACATCGACCGAGGCATTGGCCTCGAGATGGATCACGTGCATCATCAACTTGCTGGGATGCCAGCGATCATTGGAATCGAGCAGGGCGATGTAACGGCCGCGCGCGTGGGCGATACCGGTGTTGCGCGCGCCGGCCAGGCCGCGGTTGGCCTGGGTGATGATGCGGATGCGCTTGTCGGTAAACATCCGGCAGATCGCCATGCTGGCATCCGCGCCGCCGTCATCGATGATCAGCAATTCCCAATTGGCAAAGCTCTGGCACAGCACTGATTGGATGGCTTCGCCCACAAAGGCTTCGACATTGTAGACCGGCATGATGACCGAGATCAGGGGCGCTGCGTTCATGGGTAGGGATTCCTTGGGCAAAATCTGGGATTCAGGCGAACAGGTGGGCACGCGCCGACGCCGGCAGCCGCACGCCGGTGAAGGCACCGGCTTGCGTCAGGCCGCCACCTCGCGGCGCATGCCGGGCATGGCGAAATCCAGGGCATCGAATGCAGGGCGGGCATTGCGCAGGGCGCGGCGGGCGAGATGGCGGAAATACACGGCTTCGGCGGCGCCAACATCGATGCTGGTCCGATGTTGGTGCGCCAGCCTTCTCCAGCCGCGGTACATGCGGCGCAGATTGGAGGAGAGCCGCGACGGCGACAGGCGAAATTCCACCAGCAGGCGATCGATGCCACAGACGCCAAAGCCTGCTGCCGCGACGCGCGCCAGCCACTCCCGATCTTCGCCATAGGCCATGCCGCTGCGAAACTCGCCAACCGCATCGAAACAGGTGCGGGTCACCACGATGTTGGATGTGGTGCAAACCGGGTTCTCGCCGATCAGTTGCGTGATCGTCAGCGGCCCGCTGGGCACGGTCGATTCGGTGTGTGCAATGGTGCCGGATTTGCGGCCGGCCTCCCGAAAGCCAACGCGGGCAAAGCTTACCCCAACGTCAGGCTGGGCGGTGTGGAATGCCCGGTGGCAGGCCAGCTTGTCCCTGTGCCATTGATCACCGGCATCAAGGAACGCCAGCAACGTGCCGCGCGCCAGTTCGACACCAAGGTTGCGCGCTTGCGCCGGGCCGGCATTACCTTTGGAAACGATACGGATGCGGTCATCTGTTGCGGCCATCGCCAGCGCGACGGTGAGACTGTTGTCGGTTGAACCATCATCAACAATGATCAGTTCGAAATCGGGATCTGCCTGGTTCAGCACGCTGGTGACGGTCGCAGTGATCGAACTGGCCGCATTGAACATCGGAATGATCACGGAAAAATACGGGCTGGTCATACGAAGCGTTCCTGGCTGGCAGTGGGACGGCCCTGACCGGCCGCTATGAGCATCTCCATTCAAGAAGCGTGCCAAGCGAAGCGACGGCGTGATCAGGCCGGCGAGCGCTGCAAAACGACCGGGTTTGTTGCAAAATGCGACGATTGAATGTGCAGTCTGGGACGTGTGTTGCATAATGGGGCGCATTGCTGGCCATGCCCCTTGGGCGTGAACTTGGCACGCTTCATGCTTTGAAGCTGGCACACCCACCGAGGAATGACCGATGCGCCACGACCATGATTTCAATGCTACTGTCGCCGGCCTCGCTGCACCGCTGTTCAATCCTTCTCTGCTGGAAGCCGGCCAAAGCGAAATCGCTGACGTGCTGGTCAGTCTGGCTGACCAGGGGGTTCCGACGGTGGTCAACTTCGTCAATACCCATTGCGTCAACCATGCCAGCCGTCTGGATCACTTGGCCTCGAGCATGTGGCACCGGGATGCGCTGTTGCCTGATGCTGCTGACATGCGCCTGGCAACTCCGCTGGCCGGCACGAGTTTTGTGGACGATCTGAACGGGACCGATCTGTTTCCGCACATCTGCGAGCGCGCCGCCGCGCGGGGTACACCGATCTTCCTGCTTGGCGGCAGCCCCGGAATCGCGGCGGCGGCAGCAGAAGCAATGCAGGCGCGTTTCCCTGACCTGATCGTCGCCGGCACCCAGCATGGCTTTTTCAACGACAGCGCAAATGACGCTGTCGTTGAGCAAATCAACGCGTCGGGTGCTGCGATCCTGTTTGTCGGTTTCGGTGAGCCGCGGCAGGAGGCGTGGCTCGCGCGCTACCGCGAACAGCTCGATGTGCCGGTTCTGCTCGGCGTCGGCCGGATCTTCGATTATTATTCCGGCCGGATCCCGGGCGCGCCGCTGCTGCGGAGCCGCCTTTGCTGAGCACGGAGGCCGGGCTGCTGCTGCGGACCATTCCAGCGGTGATCGACGGGCACGGCGCCTATTGATCGGTGGCGCGGCGATTGTGGAGGAGCGCACCTTGCAGCAGGGCGCGGCCTTCGCTGATCGCCGCTTCAACGATGGCGGTCAGCGCCGCAGCAGTGTCATGATCAGGGTGCGGCTGATCCCGGCTCGCGTCCAGCAGCGCGGTGAGACCTGCAACACCGAAGTTGCCGGCAACGCCGATCAGGCTGTGCCGGGCCCGGCGTACCCCTGCCTCATCATCGTTCGATGTGGATGTGGCAAAATCCTGCGCAAGCTGCGTCAGGTCGCGCGACACCTGATCAAAAAGCGCCCCACGACGCGCAACCGGCAGCGCGGACATCGCCGCCAGAAACAACTTGGCATCGATTGCCGGTTTCGCTGTTAGAATGCTCCGCAAGGCCCCCACCAGCATCGGTACGGAGATTGGCTTGGCCAGGCATAAGTTCATGCCGGCGCTCTTCAGGGCGTCCCGTTCGGACTGGATCGCCTGTGCCGTCACACCGATGATTGGCACAGCGCCAGCTGCGCCGGCC
The DNA here is from genome assembly GCF_987265915.1 of Sandarakinorhabdus sp. Lineage (NCBI taxonomy): Bacteria > Pseudomonadati > Pseudomonadota > Alphaproteobacteria > Sphingomonadales > Sphingosinicellaceae > Sandarakinorhabdus > Sandarakinorhabdus sp. The sequence continues at coordinate 3,228,540 of NZ_OZ503948.1, read as the reverse complement.
AGCTGGCGGATTTCGCGCGTCGCTTCGGCGCCGTCCATGATCGGCATCTGGATGTCCATCAATATGGCATCGATCCCGCCCAGCCGCGCCGCTTCCACGGCCAATGCGCCATTGCCAACCACCAGATGATCGCAGCCGATCGAATCCAGCATGCTGGTCAAGACGATCTGGTTGGTTTCGATATCCTCGGCCACCATGATCCGGGGTCGCCGCCCGGCGACAGTCAATGGCCCATCCTCGGCTTGCGTTTCCGGAACCGGCTGGGGAAGCGATGGCCGCGGCGCGTCGGTGCCAGCATCGGCGATGTCGATGATCTCATCGATGAGGATGCGCAGTTCATCGCCCGCCGCCCTTGCCAGCTTCAGCTGCTGTTGTTGTTGCGGATCCAGCTGGGTTTGTGCCAGCGCCGTCATCATGCCGAGCACACCGTTCATCGGCGTCCGGATCTTGTGGCTCATCCGGGCCAGAAACTGGTCCTTGGCCGCATAGGCCGCATCGGTTCGCGCGTGGCTTTCGGCCAGGGCGCTGGCGCTGCGTTCAAGTTCGATGACGCGCTCGGCGAGCAAGGCGTCGGTCCGCCGCAAGCGCAGCAGATTGCGCTGGCTGATCAGTTGCAACGCTTCGGTGCGGCGCTGGGCGGCGCGCTGGGCCGTGATGTCCTGAACCGTTCCGGAGATGCTCGGTCGGTTGTCGTCGGTAAGGCTTTGGCGGACAGTCCAGCGCAACCAGCGCACGGACTGGTCGGGCCGGATGATCCGGCATTCATAGTGATAGTCCCGGCCCGTCTGCGCGTTGGCAAAGAAATCCATCTGGAAGGCAATCACCCGGTCGCGGTCGAGCGGGTGCAGCACCCGCGCCACATCCTCCACCGTCACCGCGCGGTCGCCTGGGTGACCGATGATATCGGCGAGCGCCTCGGAGGCGCGGAAACTCTCGCCCTTGCTGCCATAAAAGCTGGCGATGCCACCCAGCCGCTGGGCTTGCAGCAGGTTGCGGTTGCCGATGTCGAGCTGGGCGACCAGCAATTGCTCGCGCTGGCGCAGATCGCGATTGCTGCGATCCAACTCGCGTGACCGGCGTTCGAGCAAGTCCTCTGCCTCGGCGCGCGCCGCCTCCGCCCGTTTCACGCGGCGTTCCAGCAAGGCATATTGCGCGGCAAGATCAGCGCTGCTTTCCGTCATGGCGCGGTCGCCTTTTCCAACGCAGCCGCAACGCGCCCCAGCACAATTTCGGTTTCGCACGCGATCGCCGCTCCAAACCATTGGCAGCGCGCTGGATCGGCGGCCTGCACCAAGGCCTCACCAAAGGCGCAGCGTGCCGCAAGCGAAGTTTCGCCGAGTATGCCGGCAACCCCTGCCAGCGCATGCAAGGCGCGTTGCGCCGGGATGCGCTCATTTTGCGCGATCGCTGTCAGCAGCGCCAGCACTTGCTGCTTCACATCTGCCTCGACGCTTTTGCCAAGCTTGGCGCGTGCTGCCGCCGGCAACGAATGAAACAGCCCCTGCAAGGCCGAGTCCGGGTCCGCATCGTCGACTTCAGCGGGTCGCGCCAACATCCTCGCGAGGCTTTCGGCAAGCCGCTCGCGGTCAAAGGGTTTGCGCAGGATGCCGTCGACGCCAGCGTCATCCAACAGCCGCTCGGTCGTGCTGGTGCCAGCCGTGAACCCGATGATCGGCACGCGGCCCGCAACGCCTGGCAGCAGCCTGGCCAGCGCCGTCGCCGCCGCCCCGTCGAGCAGCGGCAGCTGATTGTCCATCAACACCACGTCGAAATGGCCGGAAAACATCTGCTCCATCGCCGCCATGCCATCGCCGACAATGACCACATCACAGCCAAGCGCCTGCAAATGCCCCTCGGTAACCAGCCGCGTCGTGGCATTGTCCTCGACAACAAGGATCCGTGGCGGCTGTCCGGCCGGCGTCAACAGCATCGGCGCTACAACGGGCAGGCTTGCGGCTGTGTCGGCCGCCGGGAAGGAGAGTTCAACCCAGAAGCAGCTGCCCTGGCCCTTGGTGCTGGTGGCGCCGATCCGCCCGCCCATCGCTTCGGCCAGCCGGCGGCTGATCGACAGGCCCAGACCGGTCCCGCCGTGGGTGCGGGCAATGCCGGCTTCGGCCTGGCGAAACGGCGTGAACAGCTTGGGCAAGGCATCGGCGGCAATGCCGATGCCGCTGTCGACGACTTCGATCCGCACCATGTCACCCGCCAGACGCACGGCGACCAGGCTTACCCCGCCGGCAGCGGTGAATTTGACCGCGTTGCCGACCAGGTTCGACAAGATCTGCTGCATCCGCGACGGGTCTCCCGTCACTCTCCCCAGGCCCTGCGCCGCGACATTGATCTCGATGCCTTTCGAGACGGCCAGCGGTCGAAACAATTGCGCCGTCTGTTCGATGACGTCGCCCAGATCGAAATCGATGCTTTCAAGGCGCAGCGCGCCGCTTTCCATCCGCGAATGTTCCAGCACATCATCGAGAATCACCATCAACGTGCGGGCCGATCGCGCAATGCCAGCCACCGACATGGTGGTGGGCAACTGCCCCCCGGTCTCGGTCATCAGGTCGAGCATGCCGATGATACCGGTCATCGGTGTCCTGATCTCGTGGCTGACGGTGGTCAGCAGTTCGGCGCGCGCCTGTGCGGCGGCATCGGCCGCTTCGCGGGCATCGGTCAGCCGCCGCTTGGCTTCAAGCTCTTCGGTGATGTCGCGCATCACGCCAAAGATCGCGACCAGTTCACCGGTCTCGTCCCGCTCCGGCGAGGATTCGATGACAACATGGCGATGCACGCCATCGGCCCGGATGATTTCGGTGGTGATCCGGCGGGCCTTGCCGTCCTTCAGCAGCGCGTCGATCATCGCATCCACACCGGAGCGCTGCCCAGGCGCATAGAATTCCATGACCATGGCCATGGTTACCGGCATGCCGTGCGGCAAACCATGGATGCGATAGGTGCCGGCCGACCATTCGACCTCGTCATGCCCGGTGCGGAACCGCCAATGGCCAATGGCGGCCATATCCTCGGCCAACGTCAACAGGCGCAGGCTTTCCTGCAGCTTCAGGCGTTGCTGCCGCTCATCCGTGATATCGCGCATGATTTCGGCAAAGCCGATCAGCTGGCCGCCTTCATCCATGATCGCTTCGGTGACGATTGATGCCCAGAAACTTCTGCCGTCACGATGCTGGCGCCAGCCCTCCACGATGGCGCGGCCGGTCTCTTTGGCCGCAAGTTGCAATGCAGCCGGGGTTGCATCGGGATCGGTGTCGCCACCAGCGGGCGCCAGCAGCGCAATCGGCTGGCCCAGCACGTCCGCGGCGGCAAAGCCGGTCATCTGTTCGGCGCCGCGGTTCCAATTCAGGATCTGGCCATCGCGGTCGAGCATGTAAAGGGCATGGTTCTCCACCGTCTGTGCCAGCAGATCGAAGGAGCGTTTCAGCCGTTTGCGCTCGGCATCAATGGCGTCTTCCATCACATCGAAACTGGCACCCAGCCGCGAAAGTTCTTCCGGCACGTCTGCATCAACCGACAAGGGCGGCATGGATCGCCCCGATCTGGCAGCAATATCTTCGGCGCGCGCCGCCAACGCCAGCAAGGGTTGCCCGATGGTGCGCCGCATCAGCAGCCAGATCCACAGGATGAGGGCGCCGCTGACGATCAGCCCGACCGCGAGCAGCGCCACGGCGGCGCGCAGCGACTGCGCCATGACGGCTTGACGCGGGAAGTAGGTGATGACGTGCCAACCCGGCGTCGCCACCGGGTTGAGCGCCACATAGGCATCCAGCTCGGGCACCAGACCCGTGAACCGTGAAGCGCCTTTTCGGGCCTTGATGAACTGCCACAGCGCGCGGGAACGCCGATCGGGCGCGCTGGCAAGGTCAAGATGCTGGCCCGTGGCCTTTTCAGATTGAACGGTGAGCGCAGGGTCGAAGATCAGTCGGCCGGATTTTGAGACGATGATGGTTCGGGCACCCGGCGGCCCCGCGGGAATGCGGCCGGCGAAAAGCTCATGCAGCAACAGGCTGACGCCCCAGCTGCCGATATGTTTTCCATCCACATCGACCGGCGTCATGCAGCCGGTGGTCCAGGTCTTGCCGGTTGGATCGTAGGTGGCTTCCTCAAGATCGGTGCAGCGCAGCCGGCGTTCGGGATTGTTCGCCGCTGTCATGACCCGGGCGACGCTGGATTTCTGGAAATCAAGATTGGCGGGAGCCGTTTCGCGATAGAATATCAGCCGGTCACTGCGTGAAGGCGCGTAGATGATGATATCGTTGGCAGGCGTGAAGAAATACAGGCTGGTCAATTCCGGGCCGATGCCGCCGCTTGTTGCCCGCAAGACATCAAAGGCGGCCAACAAGGTCCGCAACCGCTGCTCCGGCATGTCATTGGCCTTGCCGATGAAGGCGCCGACGCCGGTGATGATGCTGCCGTCGGCGCGCACCTCGCCTTCGAACAGCGCCGGTCGGCTGCGCCGGGTGCCGTCCGCTGCCAGCGGAAAATCCCGGTCGAACGCAGCCGATGCCGCGGATCGCGGCGCGGCCAGCAGCGCACGCATTTCTTCGGCAGCCTTGGTTTCGATCGCTGCGATCTTGGTGAATCGCCGTTGCTGATCCGCCGCCACATTCCGGCCGAATGCATCGAGCGTTGCCAAGGCTTCGGCTTCGGAATGCGCGCGCTCCACCACGAAAACGACTGGGATGGCCGCCAGAAACAACAACATGATGACCAACGCGATGGTCGATGTTGCCTTGCGCGTGAATGATCGGGACGACACGGCGTATGCATAGCCTTGAAAGCCGGCATTCGCCAGAAGCGTTGGGCGGCCTTACACGGGTCCATTGGGCCGCGTCGTCACAACCCCAAGACCCGCCACCGGCGACATGCACGAAACCCGGTAGAAGCATGACTTTGCCCCCAAACGGGCAAGACAGATGGGACCACCCCATGTCAATGCCGATGGCAAAATCATCATGGCGAAACCGGCGGGTGACGTTCGCTCGATTGAAACCAGCTGCGGGGCGGATCAGCGCGGTCAGGTCCTGGCCATGGGTTCCGTCAGCCGTCTGCATGGCAATGCGCGCATTTTGCGCAGCATCATGCCGGAACCCGCCTCGCACGGCTGCGCCTGAGCAGTAGGGTGTTGCTGAAAACAGCAACGAAGCTGCACGCACGTACCGTTGCCACCTATCGCAGCAGTGCCTGCAATGGCCGCCGGTCGATCATCTGGAGCGTCCTCGCCGTGCCAAACTCCGCCGGCGCGCGGTCGAGATTGGCAAGGATCGGCTCGACTTCGCGGGTCACATTGCTCTTGAGCGTGGCGATATAGCTGCGCAGCGCCTTGGTCACCGGCTCGGCATAGTCACCGGGCACCTTGCCAAAGGCGTCGGAGATCGCATCGTCGGCGCTGTCCCACAGGTTGTTGATCGTCGCCGCGCTCGCGCGCCAGTCGCTCAGCGCCTTGTCCATCGAAACCTTGGCCCAACCATCGGCGCGGTCGAGCCATGGGTCGGTATCGATCAGCAAATTCTCGGTTGCCTTGCTGACGGCACCGGTGAATTTGCCGGTCTGTGACTGGACGAATACCCCGAAGACGCTGACGATCCGTTCATAGCGGCGCTGAATCGCCTCCTTGATCGGGTCCTGGAGGGTGCGCGCCTCGGCCTTCAGCGCTTCGGTCGGCTGCTCGTCACACCACCGGTCGAGCGAATCGAGAAACGACTGGGTGATCGCCTGTGCCTGGCTGACCCCGGCTTCGCGCAGGAAGCGATCGACGTCCTGCCGGGTCTGGGTGAATGTGACGCAAATGGTGGCACGGTTGGGGAATTTGCGCTGGATTTCCTCCAGTTGCCGCGCATAATTGCCCTGCACCCACACGGTGCTGACTTTGAAATATTGCTGCAGGCAGCTGATCAGGGCTTCGCCATAGGGGCCGAACAGCTTGGGCAGCGTCTGGACAATATACATGCCCGGATCGCGGCTGAGGAACGGCGTCGCAATGGCGATATCGGCAGCGGGAATGCCCAGGCTGCCGCCCTTGATGTAAAGATCCTTGCCGGCCAGCCCCTGGTTGACGACAGCGCTGATCACAAGCTTCGGGAAGCCCATTTCGCTCATCGCCGCCGCGACGATGCCGTTGACGCTCGAGGCGATCTTCGAAAAGACATTGCTGTTCAGGTCGTCCATCGCCTTGGCGACGCGCAACCACGCTGCGACCTGTTCCTTCTGGCCGTCCTCGACAATGCGCCGCATCGCCTCGTTGGCTTCAGCCTCGGCGCGGCTGAGCTGCTGGGCCTCATAGCTCGACGTGTCCCACTTCTTCTGAAGGTCGGCGATGAGCATGGTGAGCCCGGCCTCGCAGGCGATCAGCCGATCGATCGTTTCGCCGATTTCAAGGCCATTGAGCGATTGGAAAAACGCATGATCCTCGGCGACATCGTGCCGGTAGATGCGGTTGTTGGCATCGGCAAGGGCACAGATCCGGCCGTAGGGCAGCAGGAATGCATCGATGAAACCGGCGATCGCATCGTTGACCGGTCGCGCGTGCAGATCGTTGCCGGGGTCGACGACCTTGTCGATGATGCGGTTGAGCGCGTCCTGGCGGGCACCGGCGAGCAAGAGCACGTTGTTGGCGTCAACCTTGCCCAGACTTTCGGCGTCGGCGCTCATCTCGTCGGCGATCTCGGCAATCCGTTTTGAAAAGCTCGCCATCAGAGCCTCCCTGCCTGGGCAACGCGCCAGGGTCCGCCGGCATGGCGTTCGAGCTGCCAGCGCGGTTCCACGGAAACGTCGCAGAAGGTCGTCGGAGTCGCCGCACCCTCGGCCAGACCCACGTGCTGGACCCAGACGGTCACCGCCTCCAGGCGCGGCGCCTCATGGCCGGGCCGCGGCCCCAACAGCTGTACCGGCGTATCTTCCCATTCGGGCCAGGCGTCGATCACCCGCCCCATCAGCGACCGGCGCTGATCCTCGAAGCGGCTGTCCTCGATCCGCCGCGCGGCGGGGAGGATGATGGTGCGCTGCTCGTTCTTGTCGTTGCTGATCGTATCGGTCAGCCAATCGGCGTGGAGTGCCTGCCACAGCGCGAGGTCACCGGCCTTGACCGCCGCTATGACGGCGCGAACGACGTCTGATGGCGATGCGTCGGCCGGCGGCAGATCGGGGGTATCGTCGACCAGGCCATCCTCGCCGGCAAAGCGCACCGCGTCGGGCGGGCCCGACAGGTCAACGAACATCGCATCACCAACCAGCGCCGCCAGCGGTTCAGCGACCAGCCCGAAAAAGGCGCGGTCGCCGACCCGGATCAGCCGCGGCGTATCAGTAAGGCGGGCCGTCATCCGCCAACGTGCCGCCAGGTTCGGATTGACGAGCTTGGCATAGCGACGGCCGGCAACGAGCATCGCCTGCGCCGCCGGGCCCTCGGCATCGACAAAGACGTAGCCGCCACCATCGCCGCAGGCGAACCAATTGTGACCGGCGTCGCTGACATAGCCGCTATTGCTGACCTCGGGCAGCAGCACCGTTCGTCCTGCAAACGCCCGGACGTCGTCGCGCGCCGGGTTGGGCGCCGGTGATACGGTCGCGATGCCAGCGCTTGCCGTCGTCCAGGCCGCCTGAGCCTTGACGCGCACCTGCGCCGCCAGTTCTTCGCCGCGCCGGCGGAAATCGAGCGCGCCGGGCGCCAGCGTCACTGGCATGCCAGTCATCGCGGCCAGTGCCGCGTCATAATCTGCCTTCAGTGTCCGCGACCAGTCGCACGGAAATTTCGCCAAGGCATGATCGACCCGGGCGCCGTCCTGTTCGGCCAACATGCGCGCCTCGGCGCGGGTCACCATCGTGGCACTATGCCGGTCGGTATCGAACAGCGCCTGCAGCTTCACGATCAACTTGTCATACCACCCGGACCATCCGCCGCTCGAAAAGCCGGCGTTGTCGTATGTGTCAGGGCCGCCAGAGGCGACAAGGCGCCGCCCGCCGGCATCGGTTGCGGGATCGGGCGGCCCGGCCAGCGGTGCGGCGACCGTCAGACGCTCCCAGCCGCGCGGCGGCGTCCGGCGATCGACGGTCAGCGTCAGAATCGAGCCAACGCCAAGGCCGAGCGCATTGAAAGCCGCGGCTTCGTTCGACAGGCCGGGAAGGTCGTTCGGCGGCAATGCGGCAATGGGTCTATCGTTGACGGCGACGAGCCGGTCGCCGATTCTAAGGCCTGTGCCTCGAAACGGTGAATCCCAGGCAATCCACACGACACGTGGGACCGCACCCGCCCCCAACGTCGGCGTGAAGCAGGTCAGCCCCGAACGCGCATCAGCCATGTGCCTGCCCCCAACACGGAGGCAAAGACTATCATTGGCACGACCCGCGTCAACAAGCCGTCAGTGTTTGATCCTGACATTTGACGGGGCAGCACGCAGCCAGGAATGGATGGATGCGCCATGGGCTGCGAGCCCTGCTGGATGAAATCAGTGGGCAGGTCATCAGGCGGAGATGTACGGTCTCGCGGCCCAGCCGACGAAGGCCAACGAAATTGTGGTCAAGCCGGGAAATTTCGAAGAGAGATTCCGGGGTTTTCGTTGCCCAAGTCAGCGCTTGAGAATCGGGGCTCTGACCATTGGTCATGCGCGGCCTTGCCGCAGAACGGAGAACGGGCAGATTTTCAAGGGAGCACAGCCTAGGCCCCGATAAACGGTTGACCCGAAAACCGTGTGGTGCGCGACGCAGTCCTGACCGAACCGGTCTCCACTCGGATTTGCCTGTTTTAACAGGGAAAATACAGGGAACGCACAGAAAACTGGCTGGTTTGGATTGCCGAACAGTCAGGAATCCCGTGCTTTTTCAGCCAATTTACCGAATGAAGGAACAGGGAAATATTTGACGGGATCAGGGAACGCCTTGGAACTGAACAGCGAACCTAACTGGCCAAGCCATAGATCAGCATGTTGTCGCCGGCCTTGAAACCGAGACGGGCCACGGCTCCGAAACCCCGGCTGGCGTCGACCGAAGCGCGGTTGGCGCCGTTGGTCCTTTGATAATCAGCGGTCGAATCTTGCCGGGTCAGTTCAGCGCCCAGCGTCATCGCACTGCCGGTTCAGAAGTCGTCGCCGATAGCTGCGTTGTCGGTGAGGCCACCAAAGCCTTCATCAATTGACAGCGCCCGATTGTCATAGGCGGCGCGGTCGAAGCTGGCGCCGAGGTGGAGACCGGTGAAATCAGCCGCGGTGGCTGGGGTCGTCAGGGCCAAAGGGGCAAGCGTCTCACTTGTTGCTGATGACCCCTTCAAGCCATTCGCCGAACGCGCGTGCCTTTGTGGAAGGCAGCCGCCCCGCTGGAAAGAGCAGCCAGAGATCGACGGGCGCCAGCGACCATTCCGGCACAAGCTCGACCACCTGTCCCGATGCCAGGCCATCGGCAAACATCCAGCGTGACGCTATTGTCAGGCCCATTCCGGCGAATACCGCCTCGCGTACGCCCTCTGCAGCGGTGAGCGACAGGCGAGAAGCTATGGAAACCGAAGTTTCATCCGTGCCCTTTCGAAAGCGCCACTCGCTGGTGCCGAGGGGTTGCCCGTAGACAACTGCTTCATGATTCAGCAAATCGGATGGATGTTTTGGTGTGCCGTGCCGGGCCACATACGCCGGGCTGGCCAGCACATGGCGCGGCGCTGCTGAAATCTTTCGCGCCCGCAGGGCTGAATCCGCAAGATCGCCCACGCGAAGTGCGACATCGATGTTTTCTTCGACCAGATCGACGTTGCGATCGTCCATCACGAACTCGATCCGCAGTTTTGGATGCTGGTCCAGAAACGATGAAAGGTGTGGCACAACATGTATTCGGGCGAGGGTCACCGGCGCGCAGATGCGCAGCCGGCCTTCAAGTCCGCGCCCCAGGCCTCGCGCGGTCGCTTCCGCGTCATCGGCTTCATCGACCGCACGTCGAGCCCGTTCGTAAAATGCCATGCCAGCTTCGGTCGGGGTCAGGCGACGAGTCGAGCGGATGAGCAGCCGAACCTGAAGCCGATCCTCGAGACCCGCAACGATCTTCGACACCGATGGCTGGCCGATGCCCAGGTTGCGTGCCGCCGCGGAAAACGAACCTGCGTCAACGACCCGGACAAAGGTGTCCATCGCTTGAAATCGATCCATATTCATTCCTTAGGGACATAATTGATATCTCTAGCTGCTGCATTCTCTATATCGGCGGAATGGGCGAATTGAAATGTGCGCCGATCAGGGCGCTCGGAAAGGATTTCGCCATGACCACCAACGGTTTCATTCTGCACGATGCTGTGACGGCTTTGCCCGAGTCGGCAGCCATCCTCGACCAGGTCAAGAAAGGTTGGGGCTTTGTCCCCAATCTGCACCGCGTGCTCGCCGAAAGCCCGGCCGCGCTCGAAGCCTATGGCACGTTGTGGGGTATCGCCGAAAAGACCGGCTTTACGCCGCAGGAGCGCAACATCGTCTATCTTGCCATCATTTACGAGAATGCCTGCACTTATTGCATGGCAGGTCACACCAACCTGTCGCGGATGGCAAAGGTCGACGATGCGGCAATCACGGCAGTGCGCAATGGCGATGCAATCGCCGATGCCAAGCTCGAAGCCCTGCGGGCCTTCGCCGCTACGGTGACGCGCAACCGTGGTGTCGTCACGCCTGCCGAAGTCGCCGCGTTCAAGGCGGCCGGGTATGACAATCGTGCGATGCTTGATGTGCTGGTGCTCGCGGCAACAAAGCTCATCTCGAACTACACCAATCACTTCGCCGCCACGCCGCTCGACCCGTTCATGAAGGGTGCGGAATGGGAGGCCCCGAGGGCGCCGAGGAACGCCGCCTGAACCGCCGCCCCCGCCTTCGATCGAAACGAAGGCGGAGGTGAGGCGTTTTTTGTCCGGTCGTTGCGACAATTGCAGCGCCACAACCAGATCTCCAACTGAAACCAGGAGAAGCCAAATGATCGATGTCTATGCCTTTGCCACGCCGAACAGCGTCAAGGTGCCCATTGCTCTTGAGGAAATGGCACTCGAATACAGTTTGCACGGTATCAACATCCGCCAAGGTGCGCAGAAACAGCCTGATTTTGTTGCGCTCAACCGCAATGCAAAAGTGCCGGTCTTGGTCGATCATGGCGCGGAAGCTGCTCCTTTCGTACTGACCGAGAGCGCGGCAATCCTCGTCTATCTGGCCGAGAAAACCGGGAAGCTTCTGCCAGCAGCCGGAGCGGATCGGGCACGTGTGTTTGAGCAGCTCTTCTTCCATGCCTCTGGCCTGGGTGTCGCATTCGGCAATGCCGGTTACTTCAGGACGCTGGCACCGGAACCCCTGCCGCTTGCGATCGATCGCTTCGGCAATGAGGCAGACCGCGTCGTGCGCGTTCTGGACGCGGTTCTTGCCCAACATCGCTACGTTGCCGGCGACACGCTGAGCATCGCCGATATTGCGCACTTCGGTTGGATGTGGCGGCGTGCGTTCGCCGGTGTCTCACTGGACGCTGCTCCCCATGTGCAGCGCTGGTTCGATGCGCTGCTCGCACGCCCCGCCTTTGCCCGGGGGATCGATCGCACATTGTCCCTGGCGCCAACCGCGTGAAAGGGGCGGATGCTCCAGTGCCGGCTCTATGGAATCGCCAGCAATCGATTTTTGAGTCGCGGGCCCAGGAAGTCTCGGAAGGCGCGCAGCTTCAGTGGCAGCAGTGTGTGACCGGCGTGCACGAGATGTACCGGTATCGGATCCGGTTCAAACCGACGCATGATCAGCTGTAGTGCGCCATCGGCGACCGGCTGGGCAACCTGGTAGGACAGCACGCGCGTAATTCCCGCACCCGAGATTGCGGCCGTGATTGCGGCATCAGCGGTGTTCACGGCGAGGCGCGGTCGTACCGGCTGTACAAGCGCCTCGGTTCCGGATCCGAATGTCCAGAGATTGTTCGAATAAACTCCATCGAACATGATGCAGTCATGGTTCTGGAGCGCGTCAGGCGTTTCCGGATTTCCGTTCGTTGCGAGATAATCGGGGCTGGCACATGTCACCCAGCGGATTTCGCCCAGTCGCGCTGCGACCATGTTGCTGTCTGCCAGGCGACCGATCCGGATCGCAGCGTCTATATGGCCCTCGATCAGGCCAACCACCTCGTCCGACAGGATCAACCGAACGGTGATCTCGGGGTATGCCCTCAGGAAATCGAGGACCACCGGCGCGACGTGGAGCCGCCCGAGCATGATGGGAGCGGTCACCGTCAAGTGCCCGCGCGGCATCCGATATTCGCCCGATGCGGCACGCTCGGCGTCGTCGACCTCCTCGAGAATACGCCGGCTTGCAGCGACATAGGCCTGTCCGGCCTCGGTCAGCATCAGTTTGCGGCTCGTTCGGAACAGCAACTGGGTCTGCAGATGTGCCTCAAGATCCGACACTTTTCGGCTGACCGTGGCCAGCGGCATGTTCAAGGCGCGTGACGCTGCCGACAGGCTGCCGCCGTCGACAGCGGCAATCAACGTCTTCATCGCATCGAGCCGGTCCATCGAAGCTACCAATTCATGGAAGGATAGTTCCCGAAAATACCGGATACTGGATGAAACAAGAAGCACCTAAAGTAAACGTCACCGGCCAATCACGGTCGTTTACCAGCAAAGGATTGCTCTGATGTCCCGTATCCCCACGCCCGCCACGATTGCCGACGCCCCTGAAAAGTCGCAGCCGCTGCTCGATGCCGTCAATGCCCAGCTCGGCGTTGTCCCCAACATGTTCCGCCTGATTTCGACCAGCCCGCACACGCTTGAAGCCTATCTCGGCGTGTCCGGCGCGCTAGGCAAAGGCGCCTTGCCCGCTGCAACCCGCGAGCGGATCGCGCTGGCCGTCGCCGAGGTGAACAGCTGCAACTACTGCCTGTCGGCGCACACCTATCTTGGCAAGAACCTTGCCAAACTCGACGATGCCGAAATCACTGCCAACCGCAACGGCGCGTCGAACGATCCCAAGGCCGATGCTGCCGTGCGCTTCGCCGCCAAGATCGTCCGTGAACGCGGCCAGGTCAGCGATGCCGATCTCGCGGCGGTCAAGCTTGCCGGATACGCCGACGCGCAGGTGCTCGAGATCATCATGCACGTCGCGATCAACACCTTCACCAACTATGTCAACGAGGTGCTTGGCACCGAGATCGACTTCCCGGTTGTCATTGCTCGCAAGGCCGCCTGACCCCCCTTCCAGCCTGGCGATCCGATATCAGCCGGCCATATTGACCGCCGACAGCGACGGCGATTTCGAACGCGCCAAAAGCGCGGCTGCGGCCTGACATCCTGATTGGCGAAGGGCGTGAAGATGATGAACCTGCCCCCCTCCAGCGACATTGCCTTCACGCCAACCGTCAAGGCGCTTCAAACCATGCGTGGTTCGCGTGAGGCCTATGAGCGGCAGGAAGCGCGTGGTGGCTTTCGCACGCTTGTTGATGACAGCCTTGCCGACGTCCTGGCCGGGATCGACACCGCCTATCTCGCGACCGCAAACGCCGCCGGCCAGCCCTATGCCCAGCACCGCGGTGGGCCGAAGGGGTTCATCCGCGTCCTGGATGACCGCACGCTCGCCTTCGCAGACTATACCGGGAACAAGCAGTATATCTCGACCGGAAACCTTGCCGACAATGACAAGGCGTTCCTGTTCCTGATGGATTACGCCCACCGGCGCCGGATCAAGATCTGGGGGCGCGCGCGCGTTTCGGATGATCTTGAGGTGATCGCCGCCTTGATGCCCGAGAATTACCGCGCCAAGCCCGAACAGGCCATCCTGTTCACGGTCGATGCCTGGGACGTCAATTGTCCTCAACACATCCCACAAAAGCTGGATGCGGCCGACGTCGCTGCTGCCATTGAACGCCTGAACACGCGCATTGTCGAACTCGAAGCCGAAAACGCTCGCCTGAAAGCACAAGCCCGATGAGCCGACCACCACTGCCGCCGTTCACCGATGAAACCGCCGCCCAGAAAGCGCGACTTGCCGAAGATGCATGGAACAGCCGTGATCCTGCACGCGTCGCGCTGGCGTATACGCCTGACAGCCAGTGGCGGAACCGTGCCGAATTCATTATCGGGCGAAGCCAGATCGAGGCCTTCCTCACACGCAAATGGGCGCGCGAGCTCGAATATCGGCTCATCAAGGAGGTTTGGACCCATAGCGCAAACCGCATCGCCGTGCGCTTCGCCTATGAATATCGCGACGACAGTGGCCACTGGTTCCGCGCCTATGGCAACGAAAACTGGCAGTTCGACGCCAGTGGCCTGATGGAACGCCGCATCGCCAGCATCAACGAACACCCGATTGCGGAGGCCGACCGAAGGTTCCGCTGGGCCATCGGCAATCGACCCGATGACCATCCTGGCCTGAGCGATCTTGGATTATAACCCGCAGACGTCGTCGGGCGGCAATTTCAAACCTTGGCCGACCGATCAATCATGGGTCGTCCCAATGATGCCGATCATCCGGTGAAAAACTGTTTGACCCAATTTTCCAGCGCCGAATGTGAACATCGGGATGCTCCAGAACGCTGGCGCCAGACGTTGCATGTGGCAATGATCTGCCTGGGCAACTGGTCCCGGATGAAGCCGCCGCCTACAGGGTCGTTGTGGCGGTGATGGCCCAATCCGGCGACGCGGCAACGATCACGCTTTCCACCCGCCGGTCATAGCCGGTGATGATGAACAGACCCACGGCCAACAGCACGGCACCGAGCGCGCGCTTGCCGGTATTGCCGGTGGCCATCAGCTTGCCGCGCCAGCGGGAAAGCAGGCTGCGTGTCGCTGTTGCCAGCAGCAAGAGCACGGTGGCAATGCCAAGGCCGAACGCCAGCATCGTCAGCGCCACCTGCACCAGATCCTTGCCCTGCGCCGCCAGCACCGTGGCCGCGCCCAGCGTAGGACCGACGCACGGGCTCCAGACCAGCCCGAGCAGCGCGCCGATGGCAAACTGGCCTGCCAGCCCAAACCGGTCGAGCCCGGCCTGACGCGCGCTCGCCCAGCCCGCCAGCGGGGTGGCCGCGCGGGCGAGCGCCGCCTGGATGCCCGGCACCACCAGCGCCAACCCGGCGAGCACCAGCACAACCGCGCCGGCCGACCGCACCAGGTCACCCGAAAGGCCCGCCGACGCGCCCAGCACCGCAACGGCAAAGCCGACGCCGGTGAACGAAAGAACAAGTCCGCAGGCGAGCACCAGCGGTCCGAACCGGTGGCGCTGGGCAGCGCTGCCGAGCACGATCGGCACCAGTGGCAGCACACACGGCGACAGGATGGTCAGCGCGCCGGCGGCAAAGGCAAGGGCGGGATTGAGCGTCGACATGTCAGCGCAGCGCGGTCGCCACAAGCGCCTTGATCGCCTGCTGATCGGTTGTTCCGAGGCCGCGGGCGGTTTCGCGCGCGCCCTTGTAGACAATCAACGTGCTTTGCTTCTGCACGCCAAGCGCGGTGCGTTCCGCTACCTGGCTATCGAAATCGATTTTCAGGATCACCAGCTTGTTAAAGGCCGGATCGTGGGACAGCGCGTCGATCGTCGGTGCCTGTTTGCGGCAGGTGGGGCACCAATCGGCGTGCACGTCGACAAGGATCGGCGCGCCTGCACGCTGCGCCGCCTGCAGAGCTGCCGTTGAATAGGGCCGGATCGGCTGCGCGGCGGCAGGGGCGGCAATCGCCATGGCGATGGCGGCGCTGATCAGAATTGCTTTCACGACATTTTCCTTCTTGGTGTGATCATCCATTCGTCATGCCGCCACAGACGTTACAGGCGCGTTGGCGGCAATGTTGCGACGCCGTGACATGGCATCGAGCCCAGTGATCAGCCGGGCGCCGCGATCGAAGGTCAGGTAACTCCACGTCCATGTGGCACCGACCACCCAGCGGTTGCGAAAGCCGACCAGAAAATACAGGTGCGCCGTTGACCAGATCAGCCAGGCGATCAGCCCGCTCAACTGCAGCCAGCCGAAATCGACCACGGCCCGTTTGCGCCCGATCGTCGCCAGCGTGCCGAAATTGCGATAGCGGAACCGGGCGGGTGCCGGCTTGTCGTGCAGGCGCGCCGCAATCATGCGCGCGACGTGCTGGCCCTGCTGCTTGGCCGCCGGCGCGATGCCTGGCACCGGATTTCCGGCCATATCATTGACCGCCGCCGTGTCGCCGATCACGAACACATCGGCATGGCCGGGCACCGAAAGATCGGGCGCCACTTTCACGCGGCCGGCGCGATCGGCATCTGCGCCAAGCCAAACCGCCGCCGGGGAGGCCTGCACGCCAGCGGCCCAGATGATGGTCGCCGCCTTGATTCTGGTCGAACCAATCTCCACGCTGTCGGCGTTGATCGCTGTCACTCTGGCATCAAGCTGCACTTCGACACCCAGCATTTCGAGCGAGGCCTTCGCCTTGGCCGACAAGGGCGCTGGAAAGGCCGCGAGCAGCCGCGGGCCGCCTTCGAGCAGGACGATGCGCACGCATTTCGGCGTGACATAGCGAAACTCCATCGCCGTCGAATGGCGGGTCAGTTCGGCGATGGCACCCGCCATTTCGACGCCGGTCGGGCCGCCGCCGATCACCACAAAGGTGAGATATTCGTCCCGGCTCGCGACATTTTCCTGGCGGTTGGTTTCCGCCTGTTCCAGCGCCAGCAAGATCCGGCGGCGCACCTGCGTGGCATCGTCGATGGTCTTGATGCCGGGGGCATGGCGCGCCCATTCATCACGGCCGAAATAGCTGTGCGTGGCCCCGGTGGCGAGCACGAGCGTATCGTACGGCACCGAGGCGCCGCTGACCAGATTGACCGCCTTGGCAACGGTATCGACGTTGCACACTTCATCAAGCAGGACATGCATATCCTTGCGGTGGCGCATGATGGTGCGCACCGGCGCTGCGATATCGGCCGGCGACAGCGCCGCCGTCGCCACCTGATACAGCAGCGGCTGAAACAGATGATGGTTCTGCTTGTCGATCACCGTGATTTCGACGCCGGAGCGGGGCAGGCCCTCAACACAGGCCAGGCCGCCAAAGCCGGCCCCCACAATGACGATGCGGTGGAGCGGTTCGGGGGCGGGATCGGTGCTGTTCATGCCGGCTGCATAAACCCCTGACCACTGCCAACGAAAATGCCGATGGCGCATGGGTTTTATACAGAGCGGCATTGTAACGGCGACGGCTGCCAATCCGGATTGGTGAGCACAGGGGACAACTCTGGAAAGGTCCGTCATGAAAATCTCTGAAATTCTTCGCCACAAGGGCAATCTCATCCACACGTTGGGCCGCAACCAGGCCGTTCGGGCCGCTGCCGAAAAGATGCAGGATCACGAAATCGGCTCGGTGGTCATTGTCGATGATGCCAGCGGCGCGCCGCTGGGCATTGTCACGCAGCGCGAAATGATGATGGCCCTGCACGAACTGGGTTCGGCGGCCCCGGGGCATTGCCTGACCGGCATCATGCAACGCCCGGCCCCAACATGCAGCCCCGCCGATGACGTGATGGCGGTGGCGCAACGGATGACCAATCAGCGGCTGCGGCATCTGCTGGTCATGGCCGATGGCCAGATGGTTGGCGTGATCTCGATGGGCGACCTGGTGGCGGCTCGGCTGCGATCGTCACTGCTGGAGGCCGACGTGCTGCGCGACATGGCCCGTGCGCGGGTGCTAGCGGCCTGACCGGGTCGGTACCCGGCGCGCGATCAGCACCAGCGGGACGATGGTTGACATCACCAGGAAGGCGGTGATCCCGCCGATCGTGGCCGCCGGTATGGACGCCAGCAGCAGGGCATCATTGCCTCCGGGGACAAGCGTCGCCCCGACCGCCATGATCGCCCCGCCGATGCCCAGCAGCGCCGCCCCCATCACCAGCCTGGCCGAGACACCCTGATCGGGGACAACATGTGCGGCCGTGCCCAGCAGCCAGGCCATCGGCAGGCAGATCAATCCGGCCACCCCGATCGCTATGGCAAAACCCACCAGCATGGTCAGTTCGCGCTTATGGACCAGCTGTTTGGCGACTGTGACCGAGCAGGTGCTGCCTTGATTGATTGAAAAACCCGTCAGGAAAGCGCAAGCGGCCGCTGTGACCAGAACAAGCAACGACATCAGCATGGAGAACCTCGCTTTGCAGAAC
Organism: Sandarakinorhabdus sp.; assembly: GCF_987265915.1. Classification (NCBI taxonomy): domain Bacteria; kingdom Pseudomonadati; phylum Pseudomonadota; class Alphaproteobacteria; order Sphingomonadales; family Sphingosinicellaceae; genus Sandarakinorhabdus; species Sandarakinorhabdus sp. The sequence goes on along the minus strand of NZ_OZ503948.1, from coordinate 3,210,442 downwards.
CAATCGACCGGGGGCTGCATCCGCGTGATGACAAAGCGACTGTCGGTCGGCAATGCACGCTGGCTATCGAACCCATACCGCGCACCCGCTTCAAATACGCCATCGCATCGCGCATAGTGACAACATGATGACAAATGCCACCACGCTGTCCAATCAGCTGCGCGCTCATGCCGAAGGCACGCCCGAATGGCAGGAATTGTGTGACGGGTTTGTTGCCCGCAAACGGGCGCTGGGCGCGGGCAGCGGTGCGCCCAAGGTGGGCGCGGCGTTTCCTGCACTGACCTTGCCCGATCTTCAGGGCCGCCATCGCAACCTGTCCAGCCTCTATGCCGAAGGGCCCATCGTCCTCAGCTTCAAGCGGGGTGACTGGTGCCCTTACTGCCAGCTCGAGCTTGAAAGCTGGCATCAGGCGGTTCCCGAATTGGCCGATGCGGGCGGCAGGCTTGTCGTGGTGGCCGGGCTTGTCGGCGGACGATCCACGGCGCTGTCCAATATGCTCGGGGATCGCGCGACCATATTGTGCGATGTCGATCACGGTGCCGCTTTGGCGCTGGGCCTTGCCATCCATGCCGGGTTCGATGTCATCAATCGCTATCGGCAGATCGGGCTTGATCTTTCCAGCATGTATGGAACCGCGAGCGGGTTTCTGCCGATCCCGGCGACATTCGTGATCGATCAACAGGGAATCATCCGGTTTGCGTTCGTCAATCCGGATTTCCGCGTTCGTGCCGAGCCTGCTGACGTGCTCGCCATCGTCCGCAGCATCACCGGCCAAGCCTGAAGCGAATTTCGGCGTCCCGGGCAATTCCAGCTGCTTGCCGCTGCGCGCTGCCTGACCACGGGCATGGCACAGGCCACCGCCCGATCCCAGCCGTTCATCCCAGTGACAGGGCGGGGAATCATCTGCTTCTGAACCCTGCTTGACCCGCGCTGCATACGCCGCGTGCATGATCTCCATGCGTGTCTGGTCCGTTCGCAGTGCGCCTGCGATCTGCGAAAAATGTTTCATCGGCAGGGGCATGGCGCCTCCGCCTGGTGGAGACAGTCCATGCACAGCGCTACCGCACTCGCCGCCAAACCTGTCCCGGCCCCAGCGGCCGCCCCGGCTGATGATATCTGGGGCGGGCTGATGGCCGCCGCGCTGGCCGGCAATGGCGGCGCTTACAATCGGCTGCTCAACGAAATCCGGCCCTGGCTGCAGCGCTATTATGCGCGCCGCCTGCCGCCCGGGATGGTTGAAGACGCGGTGCAGGACATGCTGATCGCCGTCCACCAGAAGCGCCACACCTATGAGGTCGGCCGGCCGTTCAAGGCCTGGCTGGGCGCGATTGCGCGGTACAAGTGGATCGACCGGCTGCGCGCCATGGGCCGTCAGCCCACGGTTTCGCTCGACGACGAACTGTTTGAACCTTCTGTTGAGGGCCATGAGGAGTCGGTCACCAGCGCCATCGTGCTCGAAGAACTGATGACCCACATCAAGCCGGCCCAGGTTGCCGTCATCCGACTGGTCAAGCTGCAGGGCTTCAGTATCGAAGAGGCCGCCACTGCGACCGGCCAATCGGAATCGCTGGTCAAGGTCAATATTCACCGCGGCCTGGCCAAATTGTCGGCCTTGATCCAGGGCAACGCCGCCTATTGAGGCGGCGCCGTTACTGCTGCCAGGCGGCCCTTGCCCGCCAGAGCGTTGGTGTGGTGGTTCACATGACATCGGCGCGCGCTTTGGCAAGGCGGCGCCTGCGCAGTGTCTCGACGGGTGCATCGAGCGCCGCGAGGGCCGTCGTCATCGCCTGCTCCCCAGCGGCAACAGCGCGATCATAGGCCCGCCAGTTGCGGATCTCGATCGTCTCCACATCCGGCACCACGTATAGATCACAGGCATCGCGGCTGCGTGCCAGCTCCGGCCCGGCCCCAACGGTCGCCGCCCGCATCAGGATCGACACAATCGGCGGGCCGCGGCGCCAGCTTCCAGACAGGAACCAGCGTGCCAGCGGCTGCGGCCGCGCGACATCGGCGGCCATCAACCCGCGCGATTGTGAGACATCCACACCGATGATGGTTCCACCATGGCGGCCGCGCATCATTTCAGATGGCAGGTTGCGCAGCACGCCGCCATCGACCAGCACCTGGCCGTCGGTCACAACGGGCGGCAAGATGCCGGGAAGCGCCACGGAAGCGCACAACGCCTGCACCAGTAGGCCGCGCTGATGAAGAACGGGGACGCCTTCATTCAGATCGGTTGAAACGCAGAAATAGGGCAGCGACAGATCGGCGATGTCGATGTCGCCGAAATGCTGCGTCAGTCGGCGCGCCACTTTCCGCCCGCGGGTCATGGCAACAAAGGGCAGTGCAATGTCGTCAAGCGGGCTGCTGGCCACAAAGGCCTGTCGCAGTCGGTTATCGATGTCGTCATCGCTCCAGCCGGCAGCCACAGCGGCGGCGATGATCGCCCCCATCGACGTGCCACACACAGCGTCGATCGGCACGCCGGCACGCCGCAAGGCGCGAACCGCGCCAACATGCGCAAAGGCGCGGGCACCGCCGCCCGACAGCACCAGCGCGACGGCTGTGCCGGTCAGCATCCGGGCCAGTCGGTCGGCGCCAGCGGCCTGATCGGCGACCCGCAGGAACCGCGCGGGCATGACCCCATCCAGCCACGCCGCGATATGCATGCCGCCAGCACCGGCCAGCACAAGATCGACTAGCCCGAGATGGTGCTGGGCATAGTCACGCACCGCCGCCGGCACTGCGGGCGGTGGTTGTGAACCGCAACCGATCATCACCACACGATCGACCTGGCGGCGACAGGCCTGGCCCCAGGCGGGATCGTCAAACTCGACCGAGCAAATGACGAGATCATGGTGCGCTTCGATGGCCGACCACTGGCCTGGAGTCAGCCCGTGGTCCTTTGCGGTCAGTCTTGCCACCGACACGCCCAGCGCGGTCACCGCGGCTGAGAGCCCATCGGCCCAGCCGGCCGCGTTGATCGGCGGGTTGGCCGCCAGGATTGCAATGATCTTCGGTTGGGATCGCAGGATATCAGGATCGCCCATCCGGGTGCGCGACACCAGAAGCTGTGCCAGACCGGCCATCGCCGGCGGATGATCGACCAGCGCAGCGAAGAATTGGACGGCAGCAAGGACGACGACCTCGCTGTCGCGCAGTGCCACAATCGTTGCGCTGCGCAACGTTCCAGCCAGCAAGGCCGACTCACCGACAATTTCACCCGGTTTGACCACGGCCACCGGGCTGACCATTGCGCCTTCGCCGCGGAGCACCGCGAGCGCTCCGGCCCGCACCAGGTAAACCGCATCGGCCGGATCACCCTGGCGATACAGGGCGGTGCCGCCCGGCAGCACGCGCACCGCCAGGCCGGGATCGTCAAACAGCCGGGCCAGATCGCGAAACATGGTGCCGGCCCGCCAGCGCCTTCAATATGACGGCCGCAGGCGGTCGATGCCGAACAGATTGTCGAGCGACCAGGCGCCTGGCCCGCGCGCGATGATCGGCAGCAGCAGGCCGGCCCAGAGCAGGTGCGTCGGCCATGCATCGGGATAGACGAAAATCTCAATCACCGCGGTCATGCCGAGCAGACCCAGGGCCCCGAGCCGGCTGAACAGGCCCAGAACCAGCAGGATCGGAAACAGATGCTCCTGATAGGTCGCCAGATGCGCCGCGACATAGGGATCGAGCAGCGGCACGCCGGAATATTCGGTTTCAAACAGCGTATAGGTGGAATCAGTGATGTGCAGGATGCCATCAACCTTGGTGCGGCCAGACAGGAAGAACACCGCCGCAATGCCCACGCGCGCCGTGAGCAGCAGCAGGTTCGACGGGATCAGGTTCAATGGGGAGACCAGGCGCTCATACAGCGACAGCTTGCGTGCAGTCATTGAGGGGGCCAAGGCGGTGCCGTTCATCGTCATTCTCCCACATCTGAAGCTCTGAACACACCGGCGCCGATCAGTTCGGCAAACATGGTGGCCAGATTGCCGCCTTTGTCTGCGGCCGCTGCTGCTGCTTCGCCAAGCGGCAGGCCGGCGTTACAATCATCAAGAAAATCAGCGGTAATGCTGTCGATGGGGGTCACCGTCACCGCGCCCGCCGGGCGCGTCACCAGCGCGGTCTGCGCCATCCAGACCAGGTCTTCCAGTCCGTCCGGATCGCCGCCGGGCTGGTGGGCGAGCCAGATGGAGACCGCCGGTGCCGAAAGGCGCAGCACGCGGCTGGAACTGCGCAGCGCCAGCGCGCGTTCAAGATCGAGCGCCTCGCCGCCGAACGCCCGATCATCGGCAGCGAACAGCGCTTCGACCACGGCGCGCTCAAGTGCCGCAACGTCATCCAGCCAGCCCAGGGCTGCAAAGGGCGCGTAGCCAGTCAGGAAGGGCGCAAAGCCATCACCGTATAGGCACAGACGGGGTTCAACCGGCGGATGTTGCGCAACAAAGGCCGCCGCACAGGCCATGAATGCCGCCTCGCCGACGAGCTGCACAACAACCGGATAGTTCGCCACCAGCGCATCCTGGACGGCCTTGTGGCTGGTGTTGCGGTGAATGATCAGGGCCTGCTGGATGCGCGTATCGGCGCTCCAGCCATCATGGTCGCCCGCCAGTGCGGCGCCGAACGCCTGTTCGAACCGGGCGTGCTCAGACATTGGGCTGAAGCGCGCATGGTGCACCGATGGATATTGCCAGCATGTCATGCGCGCGGTTGCGCTCAGCCATCAGCTGCTCGAACGATGGAATTGCATCGTCGCGCTCGATCAGGGTCGGCCGCGGGCCGACACGCTGGATCAGTTGCGCATAGAGCGTCCACACTGAATCGGCGATCGGCGCGCCGTGGGTATCGATCAACAGTGACGTTTCGCTGTCTTGGCTGTGACCGGCGAGATGAATCTCGCCAATGGCATCTGCATCGATGGCGGCGATGGCGTCGCCGGGATCAAAACCCAGGTTGATCGCACTGACATAGACATTGTTGACATCGAGAATGAGGCCGCAGCCGGTGCTGTAGGCCAGCGCGTTGAGGAAGTCGGCTTCGGCCAGTTCATGGCCCGGCAGATCGACATAGGATGATGGATTTTCGATCAAGAGCCGCCGGCCCAGCGCCTGCTGGATGATATCGACGTTGCGGATCGTGATGGCCAGCGCCTCACGTGTGCGCGGAAAGGGCAGGAAATCGGCATGGTGGACGCCGTTCCAGCGCTGCCAGGCAAGATGGTCCGAAACCAGCAGCGGCGCGATCCGGTCACATAACAGCTTCAGTCGCGCCAGATGGTCCGGCCACGGCCGTGCCGACGACACGATCGACAAGCCAACGCCGTGCACAGACACCGGATGTTGGGCGCGCAGTGCGGTCAACGCCGCCAATCTGGGGCCGCCATCGACCATATAGTTTTCGGCATGCACTTCAAACCACAGGCCTGGGTCGCGCGATGCCAGAGCCTCATCGAGGTGCTCCATCTTGAAACCCAGGCCTGCAGTCTGTTGCACAGCCAACTCCTGTTCGCGGCAATCCGCTGATGGCTCAGCTTTCGGTCAGCGAACCAAAGCCCTTGGGCGTCTTGATCTTGGTGCAGGTGCCGGCCGGAACCAGCTTCCAGGCGTTCTTCTGGTAGTTGACGGTGCTGGTCCCGGCGCAGCTGGTGCCGGCCCCGGCCTTGCAATCGTTCTTTCCAGCCAGCGAAACGCCGAAGCATTTCTCCATCGGCTTCTTGTCGGCGGCATTGGCGGCGGTCAATCCAGCCGAAAGAGCGGCCACCAGAACAGCAGCACGAACGGCAGTCGAAGTGTAGTTGGTCATGTCAAACTCCCTCATTTCTTTGGAATCCATGCCCGGAAGGCGGCGGCTTGCCGGGGGGAATGGCAAGCCGCCGCGGTGACTGATTGGGCGTTGCATCAAGTCACAACAGCCATTCCGCCGCGCCCAGCAGATGCGTTACAGCACGGCGAAATTTTATTTGGCGGCGGCTTTGTCCCCTGCGTCAAACTGTGCCCTGTAACAATTGCGAGCCCGGCGGCGGACCTGTGATCAGACATCCACCGCGATCCGTCACTCTGGGCTGACGCCGCCGCAACGCGAAAAGAACAATGAAACATCATGACCTCATCCTGGCACTGACCGCCGATTTGCAACCCGTCAGTCCGCACCAAGCGGAGCGCGAATTGACGTTGGCGCTTGGCATCGGCGGCGTCGTATCGCTGGCCGCTCTGGTTGCGACACTCGGCGTCCAGCCGGGTCTGGCGGGACCGGCGCTGGGGCCATTCGCGATGAAGGCTTTATATGGTCTGGCGCTGGCCGGCATCGGCGCGGGCGCGGTCGTGCGCCTGGCCCGGCCGGGGCGCGCCCCCAAGGCCTTGGCGATCCCGTTGGCAGCCACGGCAGCCGGGCTTGCCAGCATCGCAGCCCTTCAGTTGTGGCAGGTTGGTGCTTCGCACTGGTCGGCTTTGGCCGCTGGTTCATCCTGGCCGTGGTGTTCCCTGCGCATAACGGCGCTGGCGCTACCGATCCTGGGCGCCCTGCTGGTCATGCTGCAGCGGCAGGCGCCGGTCAATCCGGGCCGCGCCGGGGTCGTGGCCGGGCTGGCGGCCGGCGGCGTGGCATCCGTCATCTATGGGCTTGCCTGTGCTGAACAGTCGGCAGCGTTCGTCATGATCTGGTATTCGGCAGGCATTGCTGCGGTCAGTGCGATTGGCTGGCTGCTTGGCCCGAAATTGCTGCGCTGGTAGTTTTTTCAGCGGCTGTTGTAACGGCCTTGTGGCCCGCAACGGACAGTATTTTGCCAACCCGGCACCATCATTCATCACCCCAAGGAGAAATAGCATGTCCAATGGTTTCAGCATCGCCGCCGCCGCCGCCGTCGTGGCCGTTGCCAGTATTTCGGGCGTCGCCCATGCCGCTCCGGCGCAAAAGGGTGGCTCGGTTGTCCACTGCTATGGCGTCAACACCTGCAAGGGCACGTCGGATTGCAAGTCCTACGGCCATGACTGCAAGGGCCAGAACGAGTGCAAGGGTCAGGGCTTCAAGGCGCTCTCCACCAAGGCCTGCAAGGCCGCCGGCGGTAGCCTGTCCGAGAAGTAAGCCGCAAGCGTGCGGCCCGGTGGCGTTGATCGCTGCCGGGCCGTTTTCGCGTTTCCGACAGGAGCGACCGATGACGACCAATCAGGTTGCGCGCTTTGCCGGCTTTGGTCTGGGTATGCGCGCGCCGCATTATCCTGCCTTCCTCGACGGTGCGGCCCCAGTCGATTTTGTCGAGGTCATCTCCGAAAACTTCATGGTCGCTGGTGGCCGGCCCCTGCATGTGCTCGATCAGGTTCGGGCCCATTATCCCGTCGCACTGCACGGCGTCTCCATGTCCATCGGCGCGGCCCATGGTCTCGACGGCGATTATCTGGCCCGCTTGAAGGCGCTGGCCGATCGCATCCAGCCGCTGTGGGTATCCGATCATCTGTGCTGGACGGGGATTCAGGGTTTCAACTCCCACGATCTCCTGCCGCTGCCCTATACCGATGAAGCCCTGAAGGTTGCCGCTGCCAACATCACCCAGGCCCAGGATGTGCTCGGCCGCGCCATGCTCATCGAGAATCCGTCAAGCTATCTGACCTATGTTGACGATGCGATGAGCGAATGGGATTTTCTGGCCGCGCTGACCCGGCAAACCGGCTGCTATCTGCTGCTCGACATCAACAATATCTATGTCAGCGGCCGCAACCATGGCTTTGATCCGCAAGCCTATATCAACGCCATTCCCGTCGACCGCGTCCGCCAGATCCATCTCGCCGGGCACAGCGCCGGCCGCGACGGGCTGCTGATCGACACGCATGATCATCCGGTCCCTGATCCGGTGTGGCAGCTTTATGCCGATGCCATCGGCCGTTTCGGCGATGTCGCGGTCATGATCGAACGCGATGATGATATTCCGCCGCTGGACGATCTGCTGGCCGAACTTGAAACCGCCCGCCAATGCGCGCGGCAACCGCTGCCGGCATGAGCCTCGCAGCGCTCCAGCACGAATTTGTTGCCTTTCTGAAAGGCGATGGCCCTGATGTGGCCGGCGTTCGCCCGACCGCCGAGCGCGGTCTGGCCGTCTACCATTATGCCTATCGCGCCGCACTGATCGCGGCGCTGCGCGACACGTTTGAGCGCAGCCATGCCTGGCTGGGCGACAGCGCGTTCGATGAAGCCGCCCGCGCCCACATCGCCGCTGTGCCCCCCAAAAGCTGGACCATGTCCGATTTCGGGCTGGGCTTTGATGCCACGCTCGATCGGCTCTATCCCGACGATGCGGAAGTGGCCGAACTGGCCTGGCTCGACTGGTCGATGCGGCGTGCCTTCGATGGCCCTGATGCGCCGGACCTGGATCGGGCCAGCCTGGCCGATGTCGATTGGGATGCGGCCAGATTCGTGCTGGTGCCAACCTTGGCGATGCGCACCATCGTCACCAATGCGCCGGCATTGTGGAATGCCCTGGCTGAGCCCGGCGAGACACCGCCCGCGGCGCAGCGGCTCGATGCGCCGGCCGCTGTGGCGGTTTGGCGCGACGGTCTGCAGCCGCGGTTCCAATCCATCGCCATGGCAGAGCATGATGCGATCATGATGGCGCACAGGGGCGAAACCTTCGGCGCCATCTGCCGATCCCTGGTGTCGATGGCGCATGACGAAGCAGACGTCGCCACCATGGCCGGCGACATGTTGGGCCGCTGGATTGCGGGCGGACTGCTCACGGCCATTGCCTGAACGCCGCAAGCGCCGGCCTGGTGCTCAATCAGGCGCGAGCAGCGGGTCACTGGCAAAGGCCTTGGCCAGATACTCAACCAGAGCCCGGGTTCGCGCTGCGACGTGCCGCACCGACGGCAGCACGATGGAGATCGGCAAGGGCAGCGGCCGGTGATCCGGCAGAACGACCTCCAGACGGCCGTCTGCCAGCTCGCGTTCAAACAACCAGATCGCATTTACGGCAATGCCGACATCCGCCAGCACGGCCGCCCGCAGGGCATTGGGGCTGTCGGCCCGCATCGTGCCCGTAATGGGCACGGCAAGATCCTCGGAAAATCGCCACTGCATACCGGCGTTGCTCAACGAATAGGCAATACAGTTATGGCCTGCCAAATCGCCGGGCACGCGCGGTCGCCCGCGCGCCTGAAGATAGGCGGGCGATGCCACCGCAACGCGGCGGGCGAGACCGACTTTGCGGGCCACCAGCCGTGTATCGCTCAGATGGCCGACGCGCACGGCAAGATCGAGGTTGTCGGCAACCAGGTTGAGCGCATGGTCAGACAATGTCAGATCGATCTCGATGCCGGGGTTGCTGGCCAGAAAGCCGCTCAGCATCGCCATCAGTCGTCCCTCGACCAGCGATAGCGGCGCCGTGATCCGCAACACGCCGCGTGCAGCGCTGATCCGGCCAACGGCGGCTTCGGCTTCATCGATCGCGGCCAACGCCACAACCGCGCTTTCGTAGAACACGGCGCCTTCATGGCTGAGCACGACAGACCGGGTCGTGCGCTGGATCAGGCGGGTCTGGAGATAAAGTTCCAACGCGGCGACATGTTTGGAAATGGTCGATTGCGTGGCATCCAGCCGCAGGGCAGCTGCCGAAAAGCTGCCGGCATCGGCCACAGCGACAAAACTCTTCATCCAGTTTGTGATATCTGACACGGCGCGCTCTGCTTTCACGCTACACTAATTCCGAATCGGACTATGTTAAAGTCCCCAAGTGGCGATTGACGATCGTGATTCGATAGGTAGCACTGACCACATATGGAAATGCACCAGGTCAGATATTTCTTGGCGATGGCGCGCGTCTTGAATTTCACGCGCGCGGCGGCGGAGTGCAACGTCACCCAGCCCTCGCTGACCAGGGCGATCCAAAAGCTTGAAGAAGAATTTGGCGGCCCGCTTTTTCGCCGTGAGCGGTCACGCACGCACTTGACCGATCTTGGCCGGCTGATGCAGCCGCACCTTGAACGCACCTATGAAGCGGCGATGGGGGCGATGCAACTGGCGCGTGGTGTTGGCAAAACCCAGGTCACGCCTTTGGCATTGGGCGTGTCTTCGGTGATCGATGCCGGCACCTTGAACGAGGTGCTTGCCGAAATTGGCGCCTCGCTGCCGGGCTTCGATCTGTCGATCACCAGCGGCACCTCATGCGATCTGATCGAGCAGGCGCTGAGCGGCACCCTGGACCTGGTGATTGTCGAAGCCCCGGACGACGCACCCGATCGCTTCGAAGCCTGGCCGCTCTATGCGCATGAGTATCGGATGGTGACAAACAGCAATCACCCGCTGGCCGCCAAGGCGCACATCACCCTGGCCGATCTACGCGACGAGGTGTGGGTCGATTGCGGCAGTGATGGCACCATGCGCCTGAAGGCTCTGGCCAGGGATGCCGGCTTCGATCCGGTCCTGCGGCACCACGCGACCAGCGATGGCGACATGCATCGGCTTGTGGAAGCGGGGCTGGGCAGCCTGTTTTCGATCAGGTCACACGGCGACAAGATGGTGGCGCTGCAGATAATGGGCGTCGATACCACCCGTGCCGTTGTCCTGGGCGCCATCGCCGGGCGCCGCCGCTCGGCCGTTGCCGATGCATTTCTCCGCGCGTCGCGGGCACGGAACTGGGACCTGCGATAGGAACTCGGTGCAGCATGGTGCGGCTCATGTCCGAAGACCACACAATGGCTGATCGTCGAGATGGTCAGATCGCTGCCAAAACGGCCAACTACAATCATCAATAACTGCATCAGCGTGCATCGCTCCAGCAGCCGTTTTGCGCGATGCAGAGACGAAGGCTCGAAGAGGTCAAAATCAGCCCGGTTGGAAGCGTCTCTCGCCGCCATGGAGTTGCGGGTGCTCTGGCAAAGCCCCGGAAAGCCGGCCAGAAATCCCGTATCATCCCGAAATGTCCCGGCCAATCCCGGGATGGCTGACTGTGTGGTGCGGCCAAGAAGACTCGAACTTCCACGGCCTTTCGGCCACAACGACCTCAACGTTGCGCGTCTACCAATTCCGCCATGGCCGCACACGATGGAATGGGGCCAGGCCCCTTCGGCAGACGGCGCGGGTAGCAGGGGAGGGCGCGTGGTGCAAGCCCTCCCCCGCCTGCCACGCTCTCAATTATATTTGCGCAGCTCGTTCTTGGCGATCGCCTGGCGGTGCACTTCGTCCGGGCCGTCGGCGAGGCGCAGGGTGCGCTGCCCGGCATAGCCGCTGGCCAGGCCGTAATCTTGGCAGACGCCGCCGCCACCATGGGCCTGGATGGCGTGATCGTGGATCAGGCAGCTCATGTTGGGGGCCACCACCTTGATCATGGCGATCTCATTGGCGGCGCCCTTGTTGCCCACCGTGTCCATCATGTAGGCGGCCTTCAGGGTCAGCAGCCGTGCCTGTTCGATAGCGATGCGCGAATCGGCGATGCGCTCATGCCACAGGCTGTGTTCGGAAATCGGCTTGCCGAAGGCGACACGGCTCTTCAGGCGCTTCACCATTTTTTCCAGCGCACGTTCGGCGGCGCCGATGCTGCGCATGCAATGGTGGATGCGGCCCGGCCCCAAGCGGCCTTGCGCGATTTCAAAGCCGCGGCCTTCGCCAAGCAGCATGTTGCTCACCGGTACGCGGACATTGTCGAGGATCACTTCGAAATGGCCATGCGGGGCGTCATCATAGCCGAACACCGAAAGCGGGCGCAGCTTGGTGATGCCGGGCGTGTCGAGCGGGACCAGCACCTGGCTCTGCTGCTGGTGGCGCGGGGCGGAGGGGTCGGTCTTGCCCATCACGATGGCGATGGAGCAGCGCGGATCGCCCACACCGCTCGACCACCATTTGCGGCCGTTGATCACATATTCATCGCCTTCGCGGCGAATCGAGGTCTCGATGTTGGTGGCGTCGGACGAGGCAACCGCCGGTTCGGTCATCAAGAAGGCAGAGCGGATTTCGCCAGCCATCAACGGCTTCAGCCAGCGCTGCTTCTGTTCCTCGGTGCCATAGGTGCGCAGCACTTCCATGTTGCCGGTGTCGGGCGCCGAGCAGTTGAACACTTCCGATGACCAGCCGGCGCGGCCCATTTCTTCGGCCAGCGGCGCATATTCCAGATTGGTCAGGCCCGGGCCTTTCCATTCGCCCTTGTCGTGATCGCAGATGTTGAGGAACAGGTTCCACAGCCCGGCTTCACGCGCCTTGGGCTTCAGCTCTTCGATGATTGGCAGAACCTTCCAGCGCTCGCCTTCCCGCACTTCCTGGGCGTAACGCTCCTCGTTGGGGAAAATATGCTGATCCATGAAGCCGCGGACCTGTTCGATCAGGCCTTTGGTCTTGTCGCTATATTCGAAAAACATGGATCTTCCCCTTCGGTGGACGCTTGTGTCGGAACAGACGCTGTCACGCCACGCCATGCTTGGCCACTGGCAAAAAGGAAAGAGCGGGCATTTGCGTAGGGCGCAGCGTGTGCGGCCTGCGGCTTCACCGCAGGTTTAGAAGGAAAGATGCAATGTACAATCATGGATCATAGCTCACCCCACAAGTCGCCAGACCCGGCCCGCAGCCGCCTTTCGCCGTGGCTGAAAGGGGTGGGCGTGGTGGCTGGCCTGATGGTCTGCGCCTATGTCTATCAATATGTGACCAGGGGTGCCTTCTGGAAATCGACCTTCGAGCGGGTGGTTTCGGATCGTGCCGGCCGCGACGTGCGGGTGGCGGGTGATTTTCAGCTGTATCTGGCGCCCGACATCCGCTTCCGCGCCGAAGGGCTGACCGTCGCCAATCCGGACTGGGCCGAGGCCGATCAATTTCTTGCCGCACGCCGCATCGCGATCGACGCCCCGATCTGGCAGGCGCTGTTCGGCGATCTCACCCTCAGCCGCGTCAGTGTCGATGGTGCGACGCTGAACCTCGAGCGCCGGGCAGACGGGGCCAACAGCTGGACGTTCGGCGGCGGGCCGCTGGACCTGCCCGACATCCTCCGCGCCGCCGCCACCGACAGCTGCGTCGCGTTGATCGATGCGCCCACGCGCACGCGCATGATGTTCACGCTGGGCACCATTGCCGGCAGTGCCGGCAGCATGGGGGCGGGCGATGGCCAGCGCATCGATGGCCCGCTGCTGTTCGCCGGCACCGGCACCACCAGGGGCGCCGCCGCGCGCATCAGCGGCCGGTTGACCACCCCCAACCAGGCCGTGGCGGGCGGCCGGCTCGGGCTGGAACTGGCTGGCAATGTCGCCCACACCGATATCACCCTCACCGGCACGCTGCCCGGTGCCACGCGGCTGGATGGCGCCGATCTGCGCCTGACGGTGAAGGGCCGCAATCTGGCCGAGCCCGGCCTGTTGTTTGGCGTTCCGTTGCCCGCCACGCGGCCTTATGATCTGGCCGCCAATCTCACCCGGCTGGGCAGCGACTATCGCCTGACCAAATTGAATGGCCGCATCGGGGACAGTGATCTGGCCGGCACGCTTACCGTGATGACGGCGGCGCGCCGCAAGCCAAGGCTGGTCGGCGTACTGCGGTCGAATGTGCTGGATATCAAGGATGTCGGCCCGCTGGTCGGCTATGATCCGGCGCGCATCGAGGCGGGGCGGGGCGTGGTTACCACGGTGGCCGGCCGGCCGCGGCTGTTGCCCGATGCGCCGCTGGCGGTGGACGCGCTGGGGGCCTTTGATGCCGACATCGATTATCGCGCCGAAACGCTGCGCACCGGCAAATTGCCGTTCACCAATCTGCGGCTGCGCCTGGGGCTGGACAATAAATTGCTCAGCCTGTCGCCGCTGGCGTTTGATATCGCCACCGGGCGGCTGATCGCCGAAATTGCCATCGACGCGCGCCAGCCGTCGGTGCGCACCGATTATGATATCCGCCTGACGCAGATACCGCTCGGCAAATTGTTCACCGGCTTCAAGGTGGAGGATGCCGGCACCACGGCGTCCTTGCGCGGTCGGCTGCAGCTGCAAGGCATTGGCAACACGGTGCACGCATCGCTGGCCAGCGCCAATGGTCGCATCGCCTTCGTGGTGCCTACCGGCACGTTGTGGCTGCGCAATATCGAATTGGCGGAGCTGGATCTGCAGAATTTCCTCACCGGGCTGATCGGCAAGCGGCTGAAGGAAAAGCGCGACATCAATTGCGGCATCATCGCCTTCACCGTCACCGGCGGCAAGGCGGTGGCTGATCCGATCCTGATCGATACCAATAAGACGGTGCTGCGCGGCCGCGGCGGTTTCAATTTCGGCGATGAATCACTGGCGATGTCGCTGGAAGGCGACAGCAAGCAGTTCAGTCTGTTTTCCGGCCAATCGCCGATCCGCATCAAGGGCTGGTTCGCCGATCCGTCGATCAATCCGATCTCGGGCGAACTGCTGGCCCGCGGCGCGGCCGGGGTGGCGCTTGGGGTTGCAGCCACCCCGCTGGCGGCGCTGGCGGCGTTCATCGATATCGGCGATGCAAAGGATGTGAACTGCACGCCCATCCTGGCCGCCAAACGCGACACGCCGCGCAGCCGGGCCGCAAACGCCAGGGCGAAGAATTAAGGCGCCAACGAGCAGGCCAGAGCTGTGCCGCAGGCGCAAGATGACGCCGGCTGGGGGGTAAACCCCCGCAGCGAAACCACGGCTTTACCGCTCAGCGCACCCGGCCAGAAGGCCATCTGGCAAAATGCGATAGGCCGGACGGCTTGCCCCGGCTCAGGCGGCCGCTGTCTCGACAGCGCTGCGGCGCTTGATTGTCTCCGTCAGCGTGTCGAGAAGCGCGCGCTGGTAAACTGTGTCGAGGTTGCCTTCGAGCTGCTCCCCCTTCGTCTCAATCACCACGATCCGCTCCCGCTGGGCTTCGTCCCGCAGCGCGCCAATCAGGAAGTCGGGATACCCGCACTTGTCCAGCCACCGCCCATCGCCTGGAATAGCGCAATTCGATTGTTCAATTGGTCGGCCTCAATCTGGATCAGCGACAATTCGGCGCTCAAAAGCGCGCGCTGGGCATCGAGTTGTTCGAGAAATGGCGAATAGCCGGCCCTGAAGCGATTGGTCGCGAGGCGAAGGCCGCCGGCAAGGGCATCGCGCTGCGCTGCGATCGCCATCCGCTGCTCGCTCAGGTGCCGGGCGGCGGCAAGCGCATCCTCGACCTCACGAAACGCGGTAAGCGCAGTCCGTCGATAGGCCCAGGCCGCCTGATCCCGCTGCGCACCTGCCGCTTCGGCTTGCGCGCTCAGGCGGCCGCCCTGGAACAAGGGCGCCAGGATGCTGCCGCCGATCGACCACAGCGCGATCGGATCGCCGATCAGCGACGACAGTGCCGCACCGGCTGACCCCGTCAATCGCACTTGCGGCAAGAAGCGCTTGCGTGCGGCCGCGAGCAGCCGGTCACTTGCCGCCAGCTGCAATTCGGCCTGCGCCACATCGGGGCGCCGGCGCAGCAGTTCCGATGGCAAACCCGCGGGAATATCAGGTTGGACAATCCTGCCCAGCGTGGGCGCCCGCACGATCCCACCCGGCAGATCGCCGACGAGGATGCTCAGCGCATTTTCCTGTCGCAAAATTGCCAGCTGTGCCTGCGGCATGATCTGCAGCGTCGCCTGATATTCGGCTTCGGCCTGGCGCAGTTCGAGCAGTGGCGAGTAGCCGTTGCGGGTGCGTGATTGCGCAATCCGCAGCGCATCTTGCCGTGCATCGAGGGTGCGCCGCGCGACCTCAAGCCGCGCGTCGAGCGCGCGCAGCGTGACATAGGAACTGGCGATGGCGGCGGCGATCCAGAGTCGGGTAGCATCCCGCGCGGCCGCACTGGCCAAAAAGGCGTTGCGCGCCGCCGCCGATTGATCCGCCAGGCGGCCAAACAGGTCGATCTCATAGGCGATCTGGAGCGTCGGTTGCGCGCCAATGGAGTCCTGCGGGGTGCCGAACGGACTGGCCGCGCGCGACGCCGCTGCACCCAGCCCGGCGTCGAGTGTCGGGACGGATTGCGCCCGCGCCAATCGGGCCTGCGCACGCGCTTCGCGCAGCCGTCCGATCGCGATGCCGATATCACTGTTGTTCGCCAGCCCGCGTTCGACGAGTGCGTTCAGCTGCGGATCGCCAAAAGCTTGCCACCATTGCTCATCGACCGCGGCCCCGGTGCTGGTCGTTTCTCGCCATTGCAATGGCGGCGTCACCGGCGCGACGCGCGCCCGTTCGACCGTCGGCCCGGCACAGCCAGCAAGCCCGCAGGCCAGCAGCAGAAGCGTCGCGGGCTTGATCACGGCTGTGTTGCAATCCGCACTTCGACCGATATGCCCGGTCGCAGCCGCGCTGCAGACGCCTGTTCCGGATCGATCGCGATGCGCACCGCGATCCGCTGCGCCACCTTCACGAAATTGCCGGTCGCATTGTCCGGCTTGAGCACAGCGAACTCGGAGCCCGCCGCGGGGGCCATGCTTTCGATCCGGCCCGTCAGCGCCGCGCCACCAAGCGCATCGACCGTGAAGGTCGCACGTTGCCCGACGGCCATCACGCGGGTCTGCGCTTCCTTGAAATTGGCGATGATCCAATTTGTCCGCGGTACCAGAAACATCAGCTGGGTTCCGGCGGTCACGAAGGCACCGCGGCGGACGCCGATCTCACTCAACTGGCCATCGGTTGGCGCGCGGATGATACTGTTGTCGAGATCAATTTGCGCCAACCGCAACTGGGCTTCGGCGGCCTGGACTCCGGCACGCAGCCCCCCACGTCCGACCTGCACCGATCTTATGTCCTGCGCGCCGATCGCCCGCGCCGAACGGGCCTGGGCGAGCGCGGCCTGCGCTTGCAACAAGGCGGCGCGGGTCTGATCGCGTTCGCGTGCAGAGATCGACCCGTCGGCCACCAGGGCGTTGGCGCGCTGCATGTCTGCCTGCGCGCGTGCCAGTTGCGCCTGCGCATTGGCGATGCCTGCGTCCTGCGCGCCCAACGCGGCGGCGCGCGATCGTTCGGCCTGTGCTGCGTTCGCCAGCGTCGCATTCTGCGCGGCGACATTCGCCCGCGCCTGTTCCACCCGTGCACGGTAGATCCGGTCGTCGATCGTGGCGAGGATCTGACCCTGCCTGACCGACGCGAAGTCCACGCCCGGCACCGATGTGACATAGCCGCTGACCTGGGGACTGATGATCGTCACGCTGCCCTTCACATAGGCATTGTCCGTGCGCTCATCTCTGCCCGCGAACGGAAACAGCTGCCACGCATAAAGGACGGCGAGGACGGACAGCAGCGCGGCCGCAACAGCAAGCCACGTCGCCCAGCGTGATCGGGCGGGCGGGCTCCATGTTTCGGGCGCCTGTGTTTTCGCAGTGCCGGTCGGTTCGGCGCTGATGTCATTCATGGCGTGTCACCGCGGCTGAGGGGGGCCTGCATCTGTTGCTGCAGCTGGATGATCGGCGAAATCTCGCCCCGGCGGCGCATCGAAACGCGGATCGCCAGTGTCCAGACAAGGGCAGCGCTGGCGAGCACGCCCACAGCCAGGAACACGTCGTTGAAGGCCAGGATATTCGCCTCGCGTGCGACCTGTCGGCCGAGCAGCACCAGTCCCTGAGCGCTGCGTTGATCGGGATCGGTCACCACCGCGCCGAAAGCACCGCCGCCGCCGCGGATGCGAGCGGCAACCAGCGGATCGGTGAGCACGATGCGCTGGACCAGCTCGTTTGAATGGAATTTTTCGCGCAGCGTCTGGAATGTCCCCAACGCGGCCGAGCCCGCCAGCCCGCCGATGCTCTGGCTCACGCTGAACAACACGACGAAGCTGACCAGGTTTTGCGTGCCGGCAAGCAAGGTGCGCGCCATCCCGATGACCATCGCGGTGCCAAGGAACAGGACCGAGGCAAAGCCGATCATCGCCTGCGTGAGGTAGAAATTGGCGGGACGCGTGAGGTTCGTCGTGCCGGCATCCATGAAGGCCGCGACCGCGATCATCAGGATGGCAACGCCGATCGGCAGGCCAACGTCGTCCGGCCGGAACGTGGCGACCATGACGATCACGCCAGCGACGGAGGCCAACACCACGACGAGATTGAGGGTCAACATCTGTTCGACGCCCATGCCCACGACCGTGAGAAAGCCGACCGAACCGAAGCTTTGTTCAGACAGGAGGATGCGGACCGAGGCGGCGACCAGCATCAGCCGGATGATGGCGCCAGTGCCGAGCCAGCGCGTATTGATCAACGGATTGCGGCGACCATGTTCGACCAGGAGCGCGGCCGTGATCAGCACGATCGCCACTGCGATGGCCAGGCCGATCCACGGCGTTTCGGTCCACCAGCGCAGCCGCCCCTGGCACAGCACCGCGATCACCAGGCACAAGCCCGGCGCAAGCAAACCGAACGTCAGGAAATCAGTCCGCTCGAAGGCCTGTTCGCGCTCGCTGGGCGGCAGCGGCAAAAGGATGACGGCCGCCAGTGTCGCCAGCGCCAGGCCGCATTCGAAGACATAGGTCATCCGCCAATCCCCCCAGGTCAGCAGATCGGGCGACAATACGCGGGCGAGCGGGATGGCAATCTGCGGCACGCTGATGCCGAGCATGATCCCGGCCAGCCGCTTGGGCGCGGGCAGGCCCTGCATGAAATAGAGGATGGTGAGCGTGCTGAGGCCGCTCCCCGCCAGCCCGCTGAGCGCGCGAACCGCCAGTGTCGACCAGAAATCGTGGAGGAACAGGTGCGCGACCGTCGCGAGCACATAGGCCCCGAGAATGTAGCGGATGAACGGCTGCAAGCCGAACTGCTGGCGATACTTGATCAGCAGCAGATTGGCGGTGACATTGGTCATGTAATAGGCCGCGAGCAGCCAGGCCCCCTGGTCGGGCGAGAGGCCCAGCGTGCCCTGGACGAACGGCAGGTTGGCAGTGACGAACGCACTGCCGAGGCCGCCCGTGATCCCGATCAGGATCGCGGCCAGAAGATAGAGGATCCGGCGGTGCGCGGGATGATCGGGATTTGCCGGCGAGCCTGGCAGGGTTGGTCGCTCGTGCGGCTTGAACACATAAACGGGTACGGCACTGCTCACGATCAGGTGTGCCTTTGGTTGTGGTACGCTGGAGAAACACCGGCCCTCGGGTCTGGTTCCGCTTTCAGTTCAGGAAACTGGCCTGCAAGAAATGACATTGCGGAGCCGGTGGCCTGACGTCCACAGAACCGGAAATTGCGCAGGGCGAAGAGGAGCAGCTTCAACCCTTGTCGTCAGCAATAGTTCCGAACATTCAAAACGCAGAAAATTGTCATAAAGCTGAGTATTTTCCGAGTCTGCTGGCGCGTGACTCTTCGCTGTTAGGCTTTTTCTCTACCTTAGAAATTCGTGCATTTGTTATAGATCAAATGCTTTGATCATCTGGGGCGCAGAATGATTTCAGATCGTGGCAAGGTCATTGATTGATGAGCAAATATTATTTCGTCGGAAGTGGCATTGCATCATTGGCGGGTGCGGTCATCCTCATTCGCGATGGGGGTGTTTCCGGCAATGACATCGTGATCTTCGAGGAGAGCCATGCGTTCGGCGGTGCGTTCGATGCCCATGGCGATGCCGAAAACGGCTATTTCATGAGCGGCAGTCGCATGTTCGAAGCGATGTATCAGTGCACCTTCGATCTGATGGCGTCGATCCCATCCGTCAGCAATCCCAATATCTCGGTGAAGGAAGAGACCGATCAGGCCAACGCCAGATTGCCGTGGCACAACAAGGTTCGGCTGGTTGACCGCGACGGCCATGTGCCCGATTTTCACACCCTGGGATTTTCGGAGCGCGACCGGATCGATCTCGTCAAGATCATCGCCGAACCGGAATTCATGCTCGATGGCAAGCGCATTACCGACTGTTTCGGCGCGCATTTTTTCGAAACCAACTTCTGGATGGAATGGTGCACGCTGTTTGCCTTTGAACGCTGGCACAGTGCGATCGAGTTCAAGCGCTATCTGCAGCGCTTCATCCACCATTTTTCGACGATCGATACGCAGGAAGGTATCTACCGGAGCCTTTACAACCAGTATGACAGTTTCATCGTGCCGATGGTGCGTTGGCTGAAGGATCGCGAGGTCGATTTCCGGTCCGGTGTGCGCGTCAATGATCTGGGCTTCGCGTCCGACAGCAAGCTGATCACGGTAATCGGGATCGATATCACCACGGCGGGCGTTGCCGACCGCATCGATGTCGACCCGACCGATCTGGTTTTTGTCACCAACGGCTCGATGACCGCCGACAAGACGTTCGGATCGATGACGACGCCGGCGCCGTTTGATCGCAGCGGCAAATCCGGCGCCTGGCAATTGTGGGAAACCCTTGCCGAAGGTCGGCCGCAATTCGGCAATCCTTTGGCGTTCAATGGCGTGATCGCGGAATCGTCGTGGATTTCCTATACGGTCACCGTCAAGGAGCCGCTGTTCTTCGAGCTGATGGAAAAATTCAGCGGGCAACCTGCCGGTGCTGGCGGTTTGATCACCTTCAAGGATTCCAACTGGCTGATCACCATTTCGATCTATCACCAGCCGTTCTTCGTCGGGCAACCCGAAGGGGTCTTTGTCTGGTGGGGTTATGGCCTGTTCCATGACCGGCCCGGCGATTACGTCAAGAAACCGATGATCGCGTGCACCGGCGCCGAAATCCTGGAGGAGGTGCTCGGCCATCTGCACTTTGCGCAAGGCGATACCGCTGCGATCATGGCAGCATCGAACTGCATTCCCTGCACCATGCCTTACATCACCAGCCAGTTCATGGTGAGAACCGGCAAGGACCGGCCAAAGGTGGTTCCCGATGGATCGACCAACCTCGCCTTCATGGGCCAATATGCCGAACAACCCGACGACGTGGTGTTCACTGTCGAATATTCGGTCAGGTGCGCGATGACGGCGGTGTACACGCTGCTCAAGCTCGATAAGCAGCCGCCGCCCGTCTACAAGGGCCTGCACAGCCCGCAGGTCATCGTTGACGCGATCCGCACCATGCATCGCTGATCGGGGGCCACAAGCCGATGAACGATCGAGCCCCGGTCAGCGCACTGCCATTCGATCGAGCCGGTCTCGACACCGCCGCTGTCGACGCGGCGCTGGCGGCGCATGGCCCGAACGCGCTCGCCAAGACCGGCCGGCGATCGGTCATCGGGATTGCCGGCGAGGTGGTGCGCGAACCGATGCTGGCCTTGCTGCTGGCCGGCGGTCTTGCTTATCTTCTGCTGGGCAATCTGGCGGAAGCGCTGATCCTGCTGGGCTTTGCCACCTTTTCCGTGGGCGTTACCGTGGTGCAGGAAGCCCGCACCGAACATGTCCTCGACACCTTGCGCGATTTGTCGGCACCGCGCGCGTTGGTTGTCCGCAATGGGATGCGCGTTCGCATCGCCGGGCGCGATGTCGTCACCGGCGACCTGCTTGTGCTCGAACAGGGCGACAGGGTGGCAGCGGACGCGACCCTGCACGAAGCCAGCGACTTGCAGATCGACGAATCATTGCTCAGCGGTGAATCGCTGCCGGTCACCAAGCTTGCGTTGGCCGCGGCGGACCCGGGCGCCGATCATCGTCCGGGCGGCGATGCGCAGCCCTTTGTCTATTCGGGCTCGCTTGTCGTCCGGGGCAATGGCCTGGCCATTGTAAGCGCGACCGGCGCGCGCAGCGAGATCGGCAAGATCGGTGCCTCGCTGGCGACGCTCGATAGCGAAGCACCGCGCTTGCGTGCGGAAACGGCGCGGATCGTCAAGCTGTGTGCGCTGGGCGGGAGTGCGTTCGCCCTGGCGGTGGTGCTGCTTTACGGGCTGCTGCGCGGCGGCTGGATCGATGCCGTTCTGGCCGGCATTGCCATCGGCATGTCGATGCTGCCCGAAGAGTTCCCGGTCGTCCTCACCATATTCCTCGCCATGGGTGCGTGGCGGATCGGCCAGGCCGGGGTGCTGACCCGCCGGGCAGCAGCCATCGAGACGCTGGGCGCGGCCACCGTGTTGTGCACCGACAAGACCGGCACGTTGACCGAAAACCGCATGCAGGTTGCCGAAGTCTGGTTGCCAACCGGCGAGGCGATGAAACTTGTACCCGACGCGCCTTTGCCCAAGGAATTTGCGCCCATCATCGGCACCAGCGTGCGGGCCAGCGCCATCGATCCGGTGGACCCGATGGAGGTTGCGATCATCGCCGTGCCAGGTGCCCTGCCCGCAGATGCGGGGGCACAACTGGTTCACGCCTATGGTCTGCGGCCGGAATTGCTGGCGATGGCCAATGTCTGGAAGGCTGCCGGGGCGCCCGGTGACTACAACGTGTCTGCAAAGGGCGCGCCCGAAGCGATCGCGAACTTGTGCCGATTGAATCCGGCACAGCAGGCCGCAATGATGGCTGGTGTGGAGGCGATGGCATCGCGCGGCATTCGGGTGCTGGGGGTGGCCGAAGCGAGGACGTCGAGTTCCGACTGGCCTGAAACCATGCGGGCATTTGCCTTCACGCTAACGGGCCTTGTCGGCCTCGCCGATCCGTTGCGTGCCAGTGTGCCCGCGGCGCTGGAGCAATGTCGGTCGGCGGGAATCAGGGTGGTGATGATTACCGGCGACCATGCCGCCACCGCGCGCGCCATCGCTGCGCAGGCGGGGATCGCCGCCGGCGATGTGCTGACCGGCGCCGATCTTGAAGCGTTGGACAACACACAATTGGCGGAGCGGCTGAAGACGGTGACGGTCTTTGCGCGGATCATGCCCGAACAGAAATTGCGCATCGTCACGGCCTTCAAGGCGCGCGGCGAGATCGTCGCGATGACCGGTGATGGCGTCAACGACGCGCCATCGCTGAAATCGGCGCACATCGGAATTGCCATGGGCAAGCGCGGCACCGATGTCGCGCGCGAAGCATCGGCAATTGTCCTGCTCGACGATGATTTCGGCGCGATCGTGACGGCGATCGGGCTGGGGCGGCGCATTTATGACAATATCCGCAAGGCGATGGCGTTCATCTTCGCCGTGCATGTCCCGATTGCCGGCCTGGCGCTGTTGCCTTTGGTGATGGGCCTGCCCCTGTTGTTCGGGCCGATCCACATCGCCTTGCTCGAAATGGTGATCGACCCTGTCTGCGCGCTGGTTTTTGAAGCGGAAAACGCCGAACAGGACATCATGCGTCGGCCACCGCGCGCTGCGGACGAGCGGTTGTTCTCGTGGCGGATGATCGGCTGGAGCGTGTTGCAGGGTGTGATCGCCTTCGTCCTGCTGGCAACGCTGTTCCTTGTCGCGAGCTACCGCGCCATGCCCGAAGGCGAGGTGCGCGCGCTGACATTCTTTGCATTGATCGCGATGATCCTGGCGCTCATCCTCGTCAATCGTTCGTTCAGCACCTCGCTGCGCGACGCGTTGGGCCAGAAAAACCGGGCGCTCGCCCTGGTGTTTGCCGCGATCTCGCTGGTTGCCGCCACCATCCTGCTCGTCCCGGCAGTGCAGACGATCCTGCGCTTCCAGCATTTGCGTGGGGCTGATCTTGCGGTCGCAGCCGGGCTTGGCGGGTTGCTGTTCCTGGCGCTTGAAATCCTCAAACCCTTTGCCAATCGCGCGATCCTGGCGCCAGCGATCAGTTCGTCCAACCCGGTCGCCGCGTGACGACGACTGGCAGGATAGCGGTCCCCGATGGCAGCATCCTCACGCTGAACGGCGGTTCTTCTAGCATCAAATTCGCGCTTTTTGCGGGCGTCGGCCCGGACCGCGTCTGGTCCGGCGCAATCGACCGCATCGGGCCGCACGCGCGGCTGCGTTCAGGCACGCGGCACATGGAGGAAGCGGCGGTATCCGCCGCCGATCATGCCGCTGCCATCGCGACGCTTCTGGCCCATATCGCCAAGGCCCTTGGGCATTGCCGGCCGATCGCCATCGGGCATCGCATCGTGCATGGCGGTCCTGATTTCGTTGCCGCACACCTGCTCGACCCCGAAACCGTCGCCGCCTTGCGCCGGCTGGCGCCGCTCGATCCCGATCATATGCCGCCCGAACTCGCGCTGGTGGAAGCGGCTGCGCGCTGTTTCCCCGGCATCCCCCAGATTGGCTGTTTCGACACCGGCTTCCACCACGATCTGCCGCCGGTGGCGCAAAGACTGACCATCCCGCGCCGCTATCAGCACGGCCTGGTGCGGC
Organism: Sandarakinorhabdus sp.; assembly: GCF_987265915.1. Lineage (NCBI taxonomy): Bacteria > Pseudomonadati > Pseudomonadota > Alphaproteobacteria > Sphingomonadales > Sphingosinicellaceae > Sandarakinorhabdus > Sandarakinorhabdus sp. The sequence continues at coordinate 3,186,397 of NZ_OZ503948.1, read as the reverse complement.
GCTATGGCTTTCACGGTCTGTCATATGAGTATCTGATGCACGCGCTGCGCCGGCTGGCGGGTTCAGGCGCTGCCGATGGCCGGATCATCCTCGCGCATCTGGGCAGCGGCAGCAGCCTTTCGGCGGTCCATCATGGCCGGCCTGTGGACACCAGCATGGGCTTCACTCCGGCGTCGGGCGTGATGATGGCGACACGTTCGGGCGATATCGATCCCGGCCTGGGCCGCTATCTGGCGGGCAGCAACGCACTGACGCAGGCACAATTCCACCACATGCTCAATTTTGAATCGGGGCTGCTGGGCATTTCGGAAACCAGCGGCGACATGCACGAACTGCTGGCCAGCGCGCCCACGGACCATCGCGCTGCCGAAGCGATCGAATTATACACGTATCTCGTGAAGCAGCGGATCGGGGCGTTCGCAGCGACGCTGGGTGGGCTCGACACGCTGGTTTTTGCCGGCGGCATCGGCGAGCATGCCCCAGCCATTCGGGCAGCGATTTGCGATGGCCTTGGTTTTCTTGGCATCAGCATCGATGCGGCGCGGAACACGGCCGGCGCGTCGGTGATATCCGCCGACCACGCCGCTGCAACCGTCCGCGTTATCGCGACCGACGAGGAAATCATGATCGCGCGCCTGGTCCGTAACTTCACCGCACCCGCGCAAATGACGGTGTAGTTTCCGACCCTGCTGACAGCAACGCTGCGCGGCTAACCTTCATATTCGCTGCGAGACAGGACCACCGCCATGCAACCGCCGACAGCCATTATCGCGGCGGCTGGAGCCAATCCGGCAGCAACCGCCGCGCTGGCCCACGACGAGCTTCGCCGCATCGATGAATATTGGCGCGCCGCAAACTATCTTTCCGTCGGCCAGCTTTATCTTTGGGACAACCCGATGCTGCGGCGGCCGTTGACGCTTGCCGATATCAAGCCGCTGCTTGTCGGCCATTGGGGCACCACGCCCGGTCAGAATTTCATTTATGCGCACCTGAACCGCGTGATCTGCAGCCACGACCTTGACATGCTCTATGTCGCCGGACCCGGCCACGGTGGCCCGGCCTTGGTTGCCAACACTTGGCTGGAAGGCAGTTACAGCGAAATCTATCCTGACATCAGCACCGACGAAGCCGGCATGACGAAACTGTTTCGGCAGTTTTCGTTTCCCGGCGGCATCTCCAGCCACGTGGCGCCGTCAACGCCTGGCTCCATCCACGAAGGCGGTGAGCTTGGCTATTCGCTGGCCCATGCCTTTGGCGCCGTGCTCGACAATCCTGGCCTCATTGTGGCGTGCGTCGTCGGCGATGGCGAAGCCGAGACCGGTCCGCTGGCTGCCGCATGGCTATCGACCAATATGCTCAGTCCGGTTGGCGATGGCGCCGTGTTGCCGATCCTGCATCTCAATGGCTGGAAGATCAGCAATCCGACGCTGCTGGCCCGCATGCCGCCCACCCAGCTCGACCAGTATCTGCGCGGGCTCGGCTGGGCCCCGCATTATGTGGAAGGCGACGACCCGGCGCTGATGCACAACCGCATGGCAATGGTGCTCGACACGGTCATTGCGGATATTCACCGGATTCAGGCCGCTGCCCGGGCGGGTGAAACAACAGCCCGGCCATGCTGGCCGATGATCGTGCTGCGTTCGCCCAAGGGCTGGACCGGCCCGGAAACCATCGATGGCCAGACGGTCGAGGGCAGTTTTCGTTCGCACCAGATCCCGATCAGCATCGATCCGGCGCACCCGGATCATCTCAGCATTCTCGAACATTGGTTGAAAAGCTATGGGGCCGATGCGCTGTTCGATGCAGGCGGCCGCCTGCGCCCCGATCTCGCTGCGCTCGCGCCCAAAGGCAATCGCCGCATGGGCGCCAATCCCCATGCCAATGGCGGGCTGCTGCTGCACGACCTGACCATGCCCGATTTCCGCGATCACGCCGTCGCGGTGCCGGCGCCGGGCGCGGTCACCGCGCAGGACACGCTCATCCTTGGCCACTTCCTGCGTGACATCATCGAACGCAATGCGGACCGGCGCAATTTCCGCATCTTCGGCCCCGACGAGACCCTCTCCAACTTGCTCGGCGCGGTGTTCGAGGTGACCGACCGGCAATGGGATGCGGCAACGATCAGCGCGGATGAATATCTCGCACCCCAGGGCCGTGTCGTTGATTCCATGCTCAGCGAACATTGCTGTCAGGGTTGGCTCGAAGGCTATTTGCTGACTGGCCGTCACGGCCTGTTCAACAGCTATGAAGCCTTTGTCCGCATCGTCGATTCAATGGCCAGCCAGCACATGAAATGGTTGAAGGTCACCGCCGAACTGCCATGGCGCCGCGAGATTGCCTCGCTCAATTACCTGCTTGCTTCGCATGTCTGGCAGCAGGATCACAACGGCTATACCCATCAGGATCCCGGCTTCATCGACCATATCGCCGCCAAGAAGGCGAGCATCGCCCGCATCTATCTGCCGCCCGACGCCAACTGCCTGTTGGCCGTCATGGATCACTGCCTGCGCAGCCGTCACCGCGTGAACGTTGTCGTCGCCGGCAAGCACGCGATGCCGCAGTGGCTGACGATCACGGATGCGGTGCGCCATTGCCAGGACGGCATCGGCATCTGGCAATGGGCGAGCTGCGCTGCACACGCCCGGCCCGATGCCATCATGGCCTGCTGTGGTGACACGCCGACGCTTGAAGTCCTCGCCGCCGTTTCCATCCTGCGCGCGGCCCTGCCGGAGGTGCAGATCCGGGTCATCAACATCGTCGATCTGATGAAGCTGCGGCCTGCGGCGGACCATCCGCATGGGCTGGACGATGTCGAATATGACGCACTGTTCACGCGCGATACGCCGATCATTTTCGCTTTCCATGGCTATCCGGCGCTGATCCACAGCCTGACCCATGCGCGCGCCAACCGCAATCTTCAGGTCCACGGTTACGAGGAGGAAGGCACCGTCACGACGGCGTTCGACATGCGCGTCCAGAATGCGATCGATCGGTTCCATCTGGTGCAGGACGTCATCGATCAGCTGCCACAGTTGGGGACCCGCGGCGCCGATCTGAAACGGGTGATGGCCGGCCGGCTGGCCGAGCATCACGGCCATATCCGCCGCCATGGCGAAGACATGCCTGAAATCCGGAACTGGCGTTGGGATGCCATGTCATGAGTTCTTGCCGACCTCGTCGAAACGGCGCGCAGCCTTGCTGGCTATGGCCGGGGCATCCTCGCGATGGACGAAAGCATCGCGACGATGGACCGCCGCCTGGCCGCAGCCGGGATTGCGCCGACCGTGGCCTCCCGCCTGGCCTGGCGCGACCTGCTGATCACCACCCCTGATCTGCATGTGGACATCAGTGGCGTCATCCTTTGCGATGAAACCATCCACCAGCACGCGACCGACGGGACCGCGTTCACCGCCGTGCTGGCGGCGCAGAATATCATCACTGGCATCAAGGTTGACACCGGTGCCCGGCCATTGGCCCTTCACCAGGGCGAAACGGTGACCGAGGGCCTCGATGGCCTGCGCGCGCGTCTGGCGCATTATGCCAGCCTTGGCGCCCGCTTCGCAAAATGGCGGGCCGTGCTGGCGCTGGGGCCGGCGCTGCCGAGCGCCGGGGGAATCGATGCCAACGCGCATGCACTGGCGCGGTTCGCCGCGCTTGCTCAGGAATGTGGCCTTGTTCCGGTGGTCGAGCCGGAACTGATCATGGCCGGTGACATGCCGCTTGCGCACAGTGAAGCTGCCACCGAGGCGGTTCTGCAGGGCGTGTTTGCCGCGCTGCATGCGCAAAATGTTGCGCTCGAAGCCATGGTCCTCAAGCCCAACATGGTGCTGCCCGGCCGTGACTGGTCAGGCCAGGTCTCGCCCCATGATATCGCCACGGCAACGCTTGACTGTCTGCTGCGCACCGTTCCGGCTGCAGTGGCAGGCATTGCATTTCTTTCCGGCGGGCAGGCCGGCCCGCTCGCGTGCGCACGGCTGAACGCCATCAATGGCTGCCAGGGCCTCGATCGCGCCTGCCCGCCGTGGCCGTTGGTGTTTTCGTTCGGCCGGGCGCTGCAACAACCCGCAATCGACATCTGGCAAGGCAAGGCCGAAAACCGCGGCGCGGCGCAGGCGGCGCTCCGCCATCGCACCCGCTGCAGCCACGCCGCCATCCATGGCCAATATTCCGACGCGGTGGAAGCCGACCCGGCGTGAGCGCTGCCACGATCACCTTGATCCGACACGGTCAGACGGCGTGGTCCTTGTCTGGCCAGCACACCGGGATCACCGATATCCCGTTGACCCCGGCCGGCACGCAGGAGGCAGCGACACTGGCCCCATATTTGCCGCGGGATCGCCATGCCGCCGTGTTGACCAGTCCGCTGCTGCGCGCGCGCCAGACCTGCACATTTGCCGGCCTGGGTGACGCTGCGACCATCGAACCTGATCTGATCGAATGGAATTATGGCGACTATGAAGGCCGGCTTTCGGCTGACATCCGCCGCGAGCGCCCTGGCTGGGTGATTTTCCGCGACGGCTGCCCCGGCGGCGAATCCCCGGCAGACATTGCTGCCCGTGCCGATCGCGTGATTGCCAGGCTCTGCCGGCAGGGCGGCCGCATCGCCCTGTTCAGTCACGGCCAGTTCGCTTCCAGCCTTGCCGCCCGCTGGATCGGACTCGACATCATCGACGCCGAACATCTCGCGCTGGACACGGCGTCCATCAGCATCCTGGGCCACAGCCATAGCCGGCCGGAAACCCATGTCATCGCCTTGTGGAATTTTGTGCCCCGCCATGTGGCCGGGCCAGCGGGCCAGGCTTGATCGCGCCAAAGCGTAGATTCCGACGCTGCCGATGAAGGGTTCGGGGCTGCTAAACCCCAAATCCGCATTGGCCCCGAGGTCAAGCGTTCTGCTTTGCCTGCATCGGTTGGATCAAGGAGCCTGCATTGAGACCCGCCTTTTTCCGCTCCTTCCTGGGGCATGGGTCCGTGCCACTCGATCCCCCTGTTCGCGCCGAACTGTTCGGCATCGAACGGCTGGAATCCCACGCGCAAACTCTGGCGGCCAGCCAGGAGATTGCGCAAAACCCGCGGACAGGCCGTTCGCTGACTGCCAGGCTGGATGACAACAGCAAGGTTCTGGCCGGTGCCTATCGCGCCGTTGCGGCCGCCGTTGCGTCCCGTCAGACGATCAGTCCGGCAGCAAGCTGGCTGCTGGACAATTACCATATCGTCGATGAGCAACTGCGGCTGATCAGGAATGATTTGCCGCCAGGCTTCTACCGTCGGTTGCCCAAGCTCGCCGATGGGCCGCTCCGGGGCTATCCGCGCGTCTTCGGCATTTCATGGGCGCTGGTTGCCCATACCGACAGCGCCTTCGATGCGACCAAGATCATTCGCTTCGTCAATGCATATCAGAGCGTGCAGCCGCTCGAAATTGGCGAACTCTGGGCGCTGGCGATCACATTGCGGATCACCCTCGTCGAAAATCTGCGCCGTCTTGCCGAAGCCATTCTGGCCCAGCAAGCTGCGGCCAGCGCTGCCGACATGCTGGCCGGCCGGATTTTCGGTTCGATCGACGGGCATCCGCAAAGCGACGATGAGATCATTGCCTGCCTTGCCGCGGCGCCATGGTCGACCGCCTTTGCGGTCGAGCTGGCGCAGCGGTTGCGCCATCAGGATGCGGCCGTCGTTCCGGCATCGCGCTGGCTGAACGACCGGCTGATCGCCGATGGCGCCACCACGGACAGCATCGTGCGCGATGAGCTCAATTGGCAAAGTGCCACCGACGTCACGGTGCGCAACGTCATCACCAGCATGCGGCTGGTTTCGATGTTGAACTGGCCCGAAGTCTTCGAAACTGTCAGCTGTGTCGACGCGGTCCTGCGCGGTGCCGACAACGGCGCCAGCGGTTTTGCGGCCATGGATTTCCAGAGCCGCGATCATTACCGGCGCGCAATCGAGGAATTGGCCCGACAGTGCAAACTGACCGAGGTGGCCGTGGCGACAAGGGTCGTCGACGCTGCTCAAAACGGGAAAACCCGCCGCGAACGCGATCTCGGATATTATCTTGTCAGCAGCGGCCGGCGCAGCCTTGAAGCCGCGATGGGTTGCCGCCTGCCCTTTGGCACGTCCTTGTTCCGCCTGTATTCCGACATCGGCATTCTCAGTTACATTGCGATGATTGCCGCCCTTGCAATCGTCCTGCTCATGCTGGCGTTGGGAACGGTGGGGGCAACGGGGCTGGGGTTCGGCCAATTGCTCGTTCTGGCCATCGTCGGGATTGTTCCTGCCTCGGATATCGCCGTCGCGATCGTCAATCGCAGCATCACCCGGTCGATCGGTGGCCGGCTGCTGCCAGCGCTCGAATTGCGCTGCGGCATCACTGCTGATCTTGGGACGATCATCGTGATGCCCACGTTGCTGGTCGATGTCGCCGGCATATCCGAACAGATCGACCGGCTGGAAGAACATCACCTCGGCAACCCCGATGCGCATTTCAACTTCGCGCTGATTTCCGATTGGCTCGATGCACCAAGCGAACATCATGCCGATGATCAGCCGCTGCTCGATCTCGCCGTGTCCGGCATCGAACGGCTCAACATGCTCTACGGCCTGGCTGCCAATGGCCCGCGCTTCTTTCTGCTGCATCGCAAGCGGGTCTGGAACGCCGGGGAGGGCCGCTGGATCGGCTGGGAACGCAAGCGCGGGAAATTGCGTGAACTCAATCGCTTGTTGCGCGGGGCCACCGATACCAGCTTCATGACGATTTCGGGCCAGGCGCCGAAGCTGCCATCCGATATTCGTTACGTCATCACCCTCGATGTCGATACCCGCCTGCCGATCGGCGCGGCGCGTCGCCTGGTCGGCAAGATGGCCCATCCGCTCAACCAGCCGGAATTCGACGCACGCGTCGGCCTTGTCGTGCATGGCCACGGCATGTTGCAGCCGCGCGTCACGCCCTCCTTGCCGATCGGCAGCCAGGGCTCCCTGTTCCAGCGCGTATTTTCCGGCCCGAACGGCCTTGATCCCTATGCGCTGGCGGTGTCCGACGTGTATCAGGATCTGTTCGAAGAAGGCTCGTTCACCGGAAAGGGGATCTACGAGGTCGACAGTTTCGAGGCGGCGCTGAAGGACCAATTCCCCGACAGCGCCGTGCTCAGCCATGATCTGCTCGAAGGCATCTTCGCGCGGGCCACGCTCGTCTCCGACATCGAAGTGGTTGAAGAATTCCCTTCGCGCTATGCCGTCGCCGCGGCGCGCCAGCACCGCTGGGTGCGCGGTGATTGGCAGTTGCTGCCGTGGATCTTCGGCCTGCCGCGCCACACCGGTGAGCTCGGCAAACAGGAACCCGGCGCTACCGCCACCCGCACCCGCATTCCGCTGATGGGTCGCTGGAAGCTGCTCGACAATCTGCGCCGTTCGCTGTCGGCGCCCACGGCGCTGCTGGCATTGCTGCTGGGTTGGCTGCTGCCACGGCCTGCGGCGGACATCTGGACCGGCCTGATCGTGCTCACCATCGTCCTGCCGCCGCTCTTGCCCGCATTCGGCAACATCATCCCGCGCCGATCCGGCATCTCGCTGCGCAACCATGCGCGCACGGTCGGCGGCGACTTTGCGCTGGGTCTGCAACAGGCCGCCTTCCTGCTGATCTTTCTCGCGCATCAAGCCTGGCTGATGGCCGATGCCGTCGGCCGCACCTTGCTGCGCGTCTTTTTCCATCGCCGACACCTGCTGCAATGGGTCAGCGCGGCGCAATCGCGCGACAACCACCGCTTCGATCCAAGCCGGCTTGCCGGGCAAATCGTCTTCATTTCCGCGTTTGCCGCCGCAATTGCGGTTGCGCTTGTTGTTTCGGGCAACCAGACCGCAGTGATTGCGGCCCCTCTGCTGTTTCTCTGGATCATTTCACCGATCATCGCATGGCGGGCGAGCCAGCCCCCACGCCCCACAGCACAACTGGTCGTCACGCCGGCGGATGACATCACGCTGCGCCTCGTTGCCCGGCGCACCTGGCGCTTCTTTGAAACCTTCATCACCGCGCACGACAATATGCTGCCGCCCGACAATTTTCAGGAAACGCCGCGCGCTGTCGTCGCGCATCGCACGTCGCCAACCAATATCGGTCTTTACCTGCTGTCGGTCATCGCCGCGCGAGACTTCGGCTGGCTCGGCACCCAGGGGGCGCTGGCCCGGCTCGAAGACAGTTTTGCCGCGATGGACCGGCTCGAAAAATTCCGCGGGCATCTGTTCAACTGGTACGACACGCTCGATCTGCGTCCGCTCGAACCCCGCTATGTTTCGTCGGTCGACAGCGGAAACCTTGCCGGCCACTTGCTGGCTTTGCGCAACGCCTGCCTCGACATCACGACGGGGCCGGCTGTCGGCCAGCATTGGCAAGCCGGCGTCGAAGATTGCGCGGCGCTCCTTGGCAACGCCGCCCGGCGCGCCACGGGCGCCGGCAGCGACGCCACCGCCCTGTTGGCGCGCCACGCTTCATTCTGTGCCATTCTGGTTGACCCGGCAGCAAATGCGGCTGCACTTTCGACCAAACTCACCAGCCTTGCCGATCATGCAGCAAGGCTTGTCGACGATGCCCGCCGGATGGCGGGCGAAGACGGTGACGCAAAGACGACCGACGTGCGGGTCTGGGCATCCGCGCTTCAGGCCAACGTCCTCGCCTGGCAGGCCGAAGTCGCAGCGCTCATGCCCTGGTCGCGCTTTGCTGCGCCGCATGCCGGCGACCTGGCGGACGGGCCGTGGCTGGCGCTGGCAAATACACAGCCCACGCTGGTCGATCTTCCCGATCATTGCCGCGCCATGGCGCGTCTTGCCAGCCTCGATCCTGGCGCCGGCCCGCTGGTCGCCAGTCTGAACGCGGCGGTCATCACAGCTGAAGATCTTTGTCGCCGGCTGACGGGTATCGCCGCCCGCGCGAAGACGATGTTCGACGCCATGGACTATGGTTTTCTGTTCGACGCCGAACGCCAGCTGCTTTCGATCGGCTATAATTGTGCAGATGCCAGCCTCGATACCAACTTCTACGATCTGCTTGCATCCGAAGCGCGGCTGGCAAGCTTCATTGCAATTGCGAAGGGCGATGTGCCCGCCAAACACTGGTTCAGGCTTGGCCGCACGTTGACGCCGATCGATGGCAGCTCGGGACTCATCTCGTGGTCGGGCTCGATGTTCGAATATCTGATGCCGTCGCTGGTCATGCGGGCGCCGCCGGGCAGCCTGCTGGCCCAGACCAACACGCTCATCGTCTGGCGGCAGCGTACCTATGCCCAGGCGCTCGGCCTGCCGTGGGGAATTTCGGAATCCCAATATAATGTCCGTGATATCGAGCAGACCTATCAATACTCCAGCTTCGGCGTGCCCGACCTTGGCTACAAGCGCGGGCTTGGCGAAAACCTGGTCATTGCGCCTTATGCCAGCGGCCTTGCCTCGATGGTCGATCCGGCTGCGACCGCGCGCAACTTCCGGTTGATGGATGAACTCGGCGCCAGCGGTGCCTATGGCTGGTATGAAGCCATCGACTATACCCGCGTGCGTCTGCCCGACGGGGCGCCATTGGCCATCGTGCGGGCCTTCATGGCGCATCACCAGGCCATGATCATCGTCGGGATCGGCAACGCCCTTCATGATGGCCGGATGCGCGCCCGTTTCCACGCCGAACCGATGATCCGCGCCGCCGAGCTGTTGCTTCAGGAACGCATGCCCCGTGATTTCGCCGTGGCACGCGCGCCGTCCGACATTGCCGGCGTGGCGCTGGTCGCAAATATCGCCGCCGCGCCGGACACGGATCGCCGTTACCAATCCCCGCATTCGCGCAGCCCGCGCACGCACCTTCTATCAAACGGTCGCCTGTCGACGATGGTGACCACAGCCGGTTCGGGGTACAGCCGGTGGAACGACATCGCGATCACGCGTTGGCGCGAAGACGTGACGTGCGACGACCGCGGCACCCATGTCTTCATCCGCGATCTCGCCAGCGGGGATATCTGGTCCCCAGGCTTCCAGCCAACACTTGCCGTGCCCGATCGCTATGACGTGGCCTTTGCCGAAAGCGCTGCCCGTATCTCGCGCACCGATCGGGACTTCAGCACCTTGATGGAAGTGCTGATATCGCCCGAAGAGGACGCCGAAGTCCGCCGTGTCTCGATCACCAACAATGGCAAGCGGTCGCGAGTTATCGACGTGACGTCCTTTGTTGAACTGGCGTTGGCGCGGCAGGCCGATGATGCGGCGCACCCGGCTTTCGGTTCGCTGTTCGTCGAAACCGAATATATGGCGCCGTTCGGTGCGCTGCTCGCCACCCGTCGGCAACGCTCCAAGGCCGATCCGTCGGTCTGGGCGGCGCATCTGAGCGTGGTGGAAGGCGAGAGCACCGCCGAAATCCAGTTCGAAACCGACCGCGCCCATTTCATCGGGCGCGGCAAGACCGTTCATGCACCAACGGCCATCGCGGGTGATTGGCCAATGTCGAATTCGGCAGGGCCCGTGCTCGATCCGGTCTTCAGTCTGCGCCGCCAGGTGCGCATTGCGGCGGGTACAACGGCGCGCATCTCGTTCTGGACACTCATTGCGGCGTCACGCGATGACGTGCTGGCGCTGGCCGACAAGCACCATGACGCCATTGCCTTTGAACGGGCCGCCACGCTGGCCTGGACCCAGTCCCAGATGCAGCTTCACCATCTTGGCATCGACAGCGATGATGCCAACCAGTTCCAGCGCCTTGCCAGCCATGTGCTGTTCGCCAATCCGGCCATGCGCGCATCGCACAGCCTGATCGCCGCCGGCGCCGGCAACGCGTCGCAACTTTGGCCGGCCGGCATTTCCGGTGATTTGCCGATCGTTCTGGTGCGAATCAACGACGAAAGCCAACTCGAACTTGTCGCGCGTCTGCTGGCGGCGCATGAATATTGGCGGCTCAAGCAACTTGCCGTTGACCTTGTGATCATCAACGATCGCACGGCCAGCTATGCCGAAGGAATGCAGGCCGCGCTTGATGCGATGGTCCGCAAAGAGGTGTCGCCGGGCGCTGCCACGGGCGCTGTGTTCGCGCTGCGCGCCGATCTTGTTTCGGCGGCCCTGTGCAATATGCTCGAAAGCTGCGCGCGCGTGGTGCTCTATGGGGATCGCGGCTCGCTTGGCGACCAGTTGCGCCGGGCAACGGATACTGCCGACCAGCGCTTTGTGCCGCCAGCCCGTGGTCCGCAGCGACCGCAGCGATCGCCGGCCGTTGCACCACCCCAGTCTGCGCCCGTCCTCGAATATTTCAACGGGCTTGGCGGCTTTGCCGACAATGGCCGGGACTATCTGACGATCCTTGATGGTGATCGCACAACCCCGGCGCCATGGCTCAATATTGTCGCCAACCCGGCCTTCGGGTTCCAGATCAGCGCCGAGGGCGGCGGCTTCACCTGGGCCGGCAACAGCCAGCAGAACCAGCTTACATGCTGGTCGAACGACCCGGTCTGCGATCCCGCCAGTGAGGCATTCTACATCCGTGATAACGAAAACGGCGACTTGTGGAGCCCGACGGCGCTGCCAATTCGGGTTGCGGCGACCCGCTACACGGCGCGTCATGGCCAAGGCTATAGTCGTTTCGAGCATGTGGCGCATGGGATCGCGACCGATCTTGCCGTCTATGTGCCTGTCGATGATCCGATCAGGATTTCCCGACTGCGTCTCACCAACAACAGCAGCCGGCCACGCAACCTTTCCATAACGGCCTATGCTGAATGGGTGCTTGGGCGTGGCCGCAGCGCGACGGCGCCGCATGTGGTGACCGAGGTCGATCCGGCGACCGGGGCGATCTTCGCGCACAACCGCTGGAACGCGCTTTGGAGCGATCATGTCGCCTTCAGCGACCTAGCTGGCCGCCAGACCACGCTGACCGCCGACCGCAGCGAGTTCCTGGGCCGCAACGGCACTGCGGACAGCCCGCGCGGACTTGGCGCTGGCTTGCGTCTGTCGGGCCGGGTCGGCGCGGGGCTCGATCCCTGTGCCGCGCTTCAGACGCAGATTCGGCTCGACCCTGGTGCATCGACTGAAATCGTCTGGTTCCTGGGGCAGGCCGCATCCGCTGCCGATGCGCAGGCCTTGCTGGCGAAATATCGCGCCGCAAACCAGGATGCCGTTCTGGCCGCCGTGACCCTGCAATGGGACGATACGCTCGGCACGGTCGAAATCACGACGCCCGATCGCGCCCTCGACATCATGGTCAACCGTTGGCTGCCTTATCAGACGCTGGCGTGCCGCGTCTGGGCGCGGACGGGCTTTTATCAGTCGAGTGGCGCCTACGGCTTTCGTGACCAGTTGCAGGACGTGCTCGCGCTGTGTGTTGCCCGTCCGGACATCGCGCGGGCGCAAATGCTGCGTGCCGCCGGGCGACAATTTGCCGAAGGCGATGTCCAGCATTGGTGGCTGCCGGAAACCGGGCGCGGCATCCGCACACTTGTGTCGGATGATCGCGCCTGGCTGGCCTATGCCGTGGCCCATTATGTCAATGTCACCGGCGATTTCGGCGTTCTCGATGAACAGCTGCCCTTTCTTGATGGCCCCCGCCTCGCCGATGACGAGACAAGCGCCTTTTTCCTGCCAACCATGGCAACCCGCACGGCGACGCTGTTCGATCATGTCGCGCTGGCGCTCGATGCCAGCCTTGCGGTCGGCGTCCACGGTCTGCCGTTGATGGGCACCGGGGACTGGAACGACGGGATGGACGCCATCGGCGCCGGCGGCAAGGGTGAGAGCATCTGGCTCGGCTGGTTCCTGCACACCGCGCTCAGCGATTTCGCTGCGCTCGCCGAGCGCCACAAGCGACCGGAACAGGCCGGCGCCTGGCGCCAACACGCCGCCGTGCTGCGGGTCGCGCTCGATTCTGCCGGCTGGGATGGCGATTGGTATCGACGGGCGTTTTTCGATGACGGCACTGCGCTGGGGTCGGTCGGTGATCGTGAATGCCGCATCGATTCGATCGCCCAGTCTTGGTCGGTGATTTCCGGCGCCGGCGCGCCTGCCCATGCGGCCCGGGCCATGGCGGCGCTCGACAAATATCTTGTCCGCCGCAACGACGGTCTCGTCCTGTTGTTCGAGCCGCCGTTCGACAAGCCGGACCGCGACCCCGGTTACATCAAGGGCTATCCACCCGGAATCCGCGAAAATGGCGGCCAGTATACGCACGCGGCGCTGTGGGCTGCGTTGGCCTTTGCCGGGCTTGGCGACGGTGACCGGGCCGGCGAACTGCTGTCGATGCTCAATCCGATTCGCCATGCCGACACGCCCGGCGCCGCCGATCGCTACAAGGTCGAACCTTATGTGATTGCCGCCGATGTCTATTCCCACCCGCCGCATGTCGGGCGCGGCGGCTGGACCTGGTACACGGGTTCAGCCGCCTGGATGTATCGCGTCGCCTTGGAAGGGCTGCTCGGTTTTCGCATCGCAGGCGGGCAGCTCCACGTCGATCCCTGCATTCCCCGCCACTGGGCCGGGTTCGAAATCGCCTTCCGGCACGGCACCACCTGCTATCGGATCAAGGTTGAAAATCCGAACGGCGTGTGTCGCGGCGTTGCGGCGTCAACCCTTGATGGGGCCTCACTGGTTCCCGGGGCACAGATTTCACTGACCGATGATGGCGCCGATCACCAGCTCTGCATCACCCTCGGCGCCTGAAAACGCCATGACAGCCATCATCGACCCACGCGCCGGCAAGCCGGTACCAGTGGATTTGCTCATCGACATCCCGCGTTTGATGACAGCCTATTTTGCCTTGACGCCCGACCCCACGATCGCAGCGCAACGTGTTGCCTTCGGGACATCGGGGCATCGCGGTTGCGCCTTTGCGACCAGCTTCAACGAAGCCCATGTCCTCGCCATTGCCCAGGCGATCTGCCTGTATCGCAAGCAGGCCGGCATCGGCGGCCCGCTGTTCCTTGGTATCGACACGCATGCCGTATCGCGCGCCGCCTTCGCGACCGTCGTCGAGGTCCTCGCTGCGAACGGCGTTGATACGATGGTCGATGCCGCGGACGGCTTCACCCCGACCCCGGTCATTTCCCATGCCATCCTTGGCCATAACAGATCGCGCACATCCGGCCTTGCCGATGGCATCGTCATCACCCCATCCCATAATCCGCCCGAAGATGGCGGGATCAAATATAATGCCGTCGATGGCGGCCCGGCCGGAACCGTCGTCACCCGCTGGATCGAGGCCATGGCCAATCGGTTCCTTGCCGAAGGACCTGGCACGATCGCACGCATCCCCTATGCCCGCGCGCGCGCCTCGGCGTGTATTCATGACCACGACTATGTCACCCCCTATGTCGCTGACCTTGGCGGCGTCGTTGACATGGCGGCGATCGCGGCCGCTGGCGTCCGCATCGGCATCGATCCGCTTGGCGGCGCAGCGGTCGAATATTGGCAACCGATCATCGATCGCTACCGCATCGACGCGACGGTGGTTGACGCCAGGATCGATCCAACCTTTCGTTTCATGAGCCTCGACTGGGATGGCAAGGTGCGGATGGACTGCTCGTCTTCCCATGCGATGCAGCGGCTGGTGACCTTGCGCGACCGATATGACATCGCCTTTGCCAATGATCCTGATGCGGATCGTCATGGCATTGTCTGCCCGTCCGCCGGCCTGATGACCCCCAACCACTATCTTGTGGCCGCCATCGCCTTTCTGTGTGCCAACCGCCCCGATTGGCCGCCCGGCGGGGCCATCGGCAAGACCATGGTGTCGAGCGCCATGATCGACCGCATCGCGGCAAGGCTCGGGCGGCCGGTGTACGAGGTGCCGGTCGGCTTCAAATGGTTCAGCGCCGGCCTGTTGGACGGCGCGCTGGTGTTCGCGGGCGAAGAAAGCGCTGGTGCCAGCTTTGCGCGCCGCGACGGCACGGTCTGGACGACCGACAAGGATGGCATCATCATGGGCTTGCTGGCGGCCGAGATCACGGCAAAGACGCAATCCGATCCAGCGCAATTTCATGCCAGCACCACGTCCGGCCTGGGCGTTTCGCATTATGCCCGGATCGATGCGCCGGCCTCGTCGGTCCAGCGATCGACCCTTGCCGCCTTGACCGCCGCCGATCTTGTGCTGACTGCATTGGGCGGCGAGGCGGTGACGGCCATTCTCGATTCCGCCCCCGGCAATGGCGAGCCATTTGGCGGCATCAAGGTCGTGACGCAAAATGGCTGGTTCGCCGCGCGTCCATCGGGCACCGAAAGCATCTGCAAATCATATGCGGAATCGTTTGCCGATGAAGCCCAGCTCGACGATCTGCAGGATGATGGCCGGGCCTTCATCCAGACTGTCTTGGCGAGGGATCAGGCCGTGGCCGGCAACGCAGTTCGAGCCGATCCGGATGGTTCATCCAGCGCCGGATAATCGGTGTAGCCGTGGGCGCCGCCGCCATAGAATGTCTCCTGGCCCATCAGCGGGTTCAGGGGGCTGTTGTCGCGCAGGCGCCGCACCAGATCGGGATTGGCGATGAACAACCGCCCAAAGGCCACCATGTCGGCACGGCCGCTGGCAATTTCATCCATCGCCATGGCGCGATCATAGCCGTTGTTGGCGATCCAGGTGCCGTGGAAGCGCTTTCGCAGCGCGCCGAAATCAAACGGCAGATTGTTGCGGGCGCCGCCGGTTTCCCCTTCGACAACATGGATATAGGCGGGGCCGACGGCATCAAGGGCCGTGACAACATGGTCGAACAGCGCCTGTGGGTTGCTGTCGACTGAATCGCCGGCGGTCGAAACCGGTGACAGGCGGACACCCGTTCTGCCGGCGCCGATTTCGGCGGCAATGGCGGTGGCCACTTCGACGAGCAACCGACTGCGGTTGGCGATTGATCCACCATAAGCATCGGTGCGCTTGTTGGTGCCATCGCGCAGAAAGGCATCGAGCAGATAGCCGTGCGCGCCATGGATTTCGACGCCGTCGAAACCGGCGGCCATGGCGCAGCGCGCGGCATGGCGAAAATCGCCGACGATGCCAGGCATTTCATCAAGACGCAGCGCCCGCGGTGCCGAGACATCGACAAAGCCTTCGCCGGCCACAAATGTCTTGGCCTTGGCGCGCAGCGATGATGGGCCGACAGGCGGTTCGCCCTGCAGGAAAACCGTGTGCGAGATGCGGCCGCAATGCCAGAGCTGGACGAACATCAACCCGCCGCGGGCATGGACGGCATCGGTTACGACCTTCCATCCCGCCACCTGGGCGTCGGAATAACAGCCCGGCGTGTCGGAATAGCCTTGCGCCTGCGCCGACACCTGGGTGGCTTCCGCGACAATCAGCCCGGCGCTGGCGCGCTGGGCATAATATTCGGCCGCAAACGGCCCCGGCACCAACCCGGGGCCGGCCCGGTTGCGGGTAAGCGGTGCCATGACGATGCGATTGGCGAGGTGGAGGTCGCCGACGGTGATCGGATCGAACAGCAAGGCGGCGGCATGGGCATCGATCATGCTGCTGCGATCACTTGGCATCGTTGGTGGCGTGCTGGCGGGCGGCAATCGCCTCCAGGGTTGCCAGCTTGGCGTCGGCGAGCGCAGCCTGGGCAAGGACGACCGATGACCGGGCGCTGGCTTCGGCCCGATCCGCATGCATCTCAAGCTTGCCGCGATCCCATTGTTCGCCCAGTCTGTCTTTCCAATCCTTGACCATGGCTTCGCCGGCATTGGCCTGGGCAGCAACCCAGTGGCGAACCTTGATGCCGGCAGCTTCGACTTCGCTGCGCTGGGTTTCAACGGCGGTTTTCGCTTCGGAAAGCGTGCGATCAAAGGCCTCTGCACCATCCTTCTGGGCTTTGCCGATATCGGCCTTCACCTGGCCAAGCTGCGCTTCCATGCCGTTCAGCTGGACTCGCATGGTCTCGCAGAACTGGTCGATCTTGGTGCTCATGGCTTGGCCTTTCCTGATCCGGGATCGATTGGCGGGTGGGCTAAGCCTGACGGCCCCGTCCCGACCTGCGATCGAAGTCTGAACAGCAGATGTCGGCCAGCCGGCCACACCGCGGCAGCGCCGGAAACTACCCGCGCCGCCAATGGGTGCTCATGGGCCTTCCGTCGGCCGGACCGCGTGTTTGCCGAACCTGTCGGTCTGCCTTGCTTCAGGTTAACACCCCTGATCGATACGTCATCGTTGTTTCGACAAGGGATTCGCCATCGATATCGTAACCCCTGAAGCGGCGACCCCGGCAAAGCCGGCGCCAGTTGCGGTTCGCGCCAAATCGCCATGGACCCTGCTGCGGACACATCGCTGGCTGATGGTTGCCATCATCATCATTGGCGGGATTGCGGCCTGGCTGGGATATCGTTTCTTTGCCGGCACCAGCATAGCGGTCGATCTCGTCAAGCGCGGCAATCTTGTTGAAACCGTCGTGGCCAGCGGCCATGTCGAAACGCCCTACCGCGTCGAAATCGGCAGCCAGATGACGGGAACCGTGGCAAAGGTCGCCGTGCGGGAAGGCCAGGCGGTGAAGGCCGGCCAGTTGCTCATCCAGCTCGATACGCATGAGCTGGCCGCAGCGGTGGTCCAAGCGCAAGCTGCCGTGGCCCAGGCCATGGCCCATATGCGCCAGCTGCGCGAATTGATCCTGCCCAGTGCGCGCGACGCGCAACGGGCGGCGCAAGCCAGCCAATTGGGCGCCGCGCAGATCGAGGGTCGTGCCGAAGCGCTGGCCGCCAAGGGCTTCGCAACACGCGCGCTGCTCGACAATGCCCGAAATGATCTGGAGGTCGCCCGCAGTTCGGCCCGCACAGCGGCAGCGCAGGTGCAAACCGCCAGCCCTGGCGGCAGCGACTATGTCACTGGCCAAAGCCAACTTGCCCAGGCGCAGGCCGGGCTCGATACCGCACGCTCGCGCCTCGCCTATGCCCGCATCCTGGCGCCCCGCGCCGGAACCCTGATCAGCCGCCACGTCGAACAGGGCAATGTCGTGGTGCCCGGCAGCGTGCTGATGGTGCTGGCACCCGAAGGGGTCACGCAGATCGTGTTGCTGATCGACGAACGCAATCTGGGCAAGATGGCGCTGCAACAACCGGCCGTGGCATCGGCCGACGCTTATCCGGGCAAGCGATTTCCAGCGACGATTGCCTATATCAACCCCGGTATCGACATTGCCCGCGCGTCCATGGAAATCAAATTGGATGTCACCGCGCCGCCGGCCTATCTGCGACAGGACATGACGGTTTCGGTCGATATCGAGGTGGCGCGCCGCAATGGCGTGCTGGTCGTGCCCGGCCGGTCAGTGCGCGACGCGCTATCGCCGCAGCCCTGGGTGTTGCTGCTGCGCGACGGCCACGCGCGCCATCAGGCCGTGACGCTCGGGCTGCAAAGCAACAGCCAGACCGAGATCAAGACAGGTCTGGCGGCAGGCGACATGATCATCCCGGCGGGATCGCCGATTGTCGCCGGCGCCAGGGTGCGCGCAGACGTGCGCGCGCCAGCGCCGTGAACATCTATCTGCCGTTCGAATGGATCGCGGCCGTGCGTTTCCTGCGCGAAGGCCGCATGCAAACCGCCTTCATCATCCTGGGCATCACCATCGGCGTTGCAGTCATCGTCTTCATGTCGGCGCTGCTTACGGGTTTGCAGGCCAACTTCCTCAACCGTGTGCTCACCTCTTCGGCGCAGATTCAGCTGCTGCCGCCGGACCAGGTGGCCCGCCCGCTGCGCACCAACGTCGGGGCCATCGAAGATGCCATCGTCCAGCGGCCGGCACAGCGCATCGTTTCGATCGACCAATGGCCCAAGATCGCGGCGCGCATGCACGCAATGCCCGAAATCGTCATGGTCTCGCCGACCATGTCGGGCTCGGCGCTCGCCATCCGCGGCGACGCGAGCCGCGCCATCTCGATCTCGGGGATTGAACCCGACAGCTATTTTCGCATCGTCCGCATCCCTGATTACATCACCGCCGGCCGCCCGACGCTCGCCAGTGACGAGATCATCATCGGCATCGAACTGGCCAAGGATCTTGGCGCCAGCCTGGGGGACAAGCTGAACATCCGCACCGCCACCGGCACCACCGTCGTGCTGCGCATCTCGGCGCTGTTCGATCTGGGCAACAAGGGCGCCAACGGGCGCAACGCCTATGTCGCGCTGCGCACCGCGCAATCGCTGCTCGGCCGCATCGGCGCGGTGACGACGATCGAACTGACCATCCACGACATCTATGCCGCCGAAACGCTGGCACAGCGGATCGCCGCCGCCAACCCGGTGCGCGCCGACAGCTGGATCAGCACCAACGCGCAGTTCTTCACCGCGGTAAAGGCGCAGCAGACGTCGAACACCCTCATCCGGGTGTTCGTCGCGCTGTCGGTCGCATTCGGCATAGCGGCGGTGCTGGTTGTCTCGGTCATCCAGCGATCGAAGGACATCGGCATCCTGCGGGCGATGGGCACCACCCGCGGCCAGGTGCTGCGGGTCTTCCTTATTCAAGGCGGACTGCTCGGGCTGGCCGGCGCGGTCATCGGTGCCGCGGTCGGCGTGGGGGGGCTTTACTGGTGGCACGCGGCGGTCCGTCAGATCGACGGAACCGAGCTGTTCCCGCTGATCCTGCAGCCGCAATTGTTCATCGTTACAGCCATCCTCGCACCGCTCACTGGCCTGCTGTCGGCAATGGCGCCGGCGATCCGCGCCGCGCGGCTTGATCCGGTGGAGGCGATTCGTGGTTGAAGCCAAAGCAGCCCAGGCGGTGGTGATTGGCGGCGAACCCGTCTTGCGGCTTGAAGCCGTGACCCGGTCGTACAACATCGGCCTGCCCTCACAGACCGAGGTGCTGCACGCCACCGACATGAAGCTCCATCGCGGCGAGTTTCTCGCATTGATGGGGCCATCGGGATCGGGGAAATCGACCCTGCTCAATCTCGTCGGCCTGCTCGACCGCCCGACATCGGGCCGGATCTTCATCAATGGGCAGGATACATCGCGACTGAACGACGCCGCGATCACCCGGCTGCGGGGCCACACCATCGGCTTTGTCTTCCAGGAACATCACCTGATCTCGGCGTTCAATGCCATCGAGAATGTCATGATGCCGATGATCGTCGACAAGGATCGCGCCAGCGCCGATATCGAGGCACGCGCGATGGCACTGCTGGTCCGCGTCGGGCTGGCAAAGGTGGCGCACAACAGATCGATGAACATGTCCGGCGGCGAGCAGCAGCGCGTCGCCATTGCCCGCGCACTGGCCATGGCGCCCGACCTTGTGCTTGCCGATGAACCGACAGGCAACCTCGATACCAAATCCGCAGACAGTGTTTTCGATCTGCTGCGCGAGGTCAATCGCGACAGCCGTACAACTATCCTGATGGTCACACACAACCTCGAACTGGCGCAGCGCTGCGACCGGATCATTGAGCTGGTCGATGGCCGGTTGGTGCATTGAGTGGCTGCGGCTTGGACGTGCGGTGCGACCATCACCCAGCTCTGCGCGGCCACCGAATGACAACCCAACGGCGTGCGGGCTCCGTTCAGGCCGGCGCAAGGAAACGCGAGCGGAATCCCGCTTTATCCGGGCTTATTTCGGCCCTGGGGAGTGTGTGGTGCCGGATGAGGGGATTGAACCCCCGACCTTCGGTTTACAAAACCGCTGCTCTACCGCTGAGCTAATCCGGCCCGACGAGCGCCATAGCGGGCTGTGCCGCGAGACTCAACAGCCGTTGGCGCAGGCCGGATCGGTCGACCACCAAACGATGCGCGCGATGGTGCCGCCCTGATCGGTGCGCGGATCGGTGGCGATCATGTTGATGCGCCCGTCAACCGGTGCCGCCACCGTTTCCAGCAGCGTGCCGAACGCATCGCGCACCTCGGCCAACGGCTGGCCCTTTTTCACGTTCGCGCCCAATGGCAGCAGCAGCCGCGCCCAGCCGGCTTTGGTGGCGCGCGCCGCGATGATGTCGTTGGCGACGAATACGCTGGCGGGCGGCGGCGTGACGGTGCCCGGCAGCATCTTCAGATCACGCATCAGATTGCGCAGGCCGGATTCGGCGCGGGCGATCATCACGTCATCGAATTGCTCCGGCCGGCCGAGTTCCAGGGTGATCGCCGGCACGCCATCGTCGGTCGCGGTGTTTTCCACCGTGCCCTTGTCGCCCTTGTCCATCTTGATGATGTCCGGCGCCACGAGTTCGGCCATGCGGCGGGTGCGTGGGCTTGAGGCAAAGGCGTACATCACATAGGCAGTGCCGCGCGACTGGGTGTGCAGATCGACCGCCGTGTCGGCATTGGGGCGGATCAGCCGGCTCCACAGGCGGCCGGCGAAATCGGCGATGGCGCTGCCGCCGATCTTGCCCGGCATCTCGCGGTTGAGATTGGGGGCGCTGCGTGACCAGTCCACCGCCCATTGCCGGGTCGATTGCAGCAGGCCGGGCGGGTTCAGCCCTGGCACCAGCGTGATGGTGCCGGCCAGCGTCGCCGGATCGATGGTGGTGGCCAGCCGGTGCAGCACGGCGATGCCGTTCAGTTCATCGCCGTGGATGCCGGCGGTCAGCATCAGGCGGGGCCCTTGCTGCGCGCCGCGGATCACCACCACCGGCACCAGCCACGGCTGCCCGATCGGTGTCGGGCCGGCGCGGAACCAGTAACGCTGCACGCCGCTGGCGACATCGCCCACATCCAGCGCGTCGATGATCGGCACGCCGTCCAGGCTGCCGACGCTCTGTGTGGCGGCGGCCACCGGGCTGGCAAGGAGCAGCGCCATCCCCATCAACAGCCCGCGCATCAGGCGTCTCCCGGCACATCGGCGATGATGCGCAGCGCGTGGATGCGATCGGGCGCCACCAGCTCGCCCAGCGCAGCATAGACGGCGCGCTGGCGGGCGACGCGGTTCAGCCCGGCAAAGGCCGCTGCGCTGATCTTCACGGTGAAATGCGATTCGGCATCGTCGCCGCGATGCCCGGCATGGCCGCGGTGTTGATGGCTGTCGTCGATCACCTCCAGCGCGGCCGGTGCCAACGCGGCGGTGAGCCGGGATTCGATTTCTGCGGCAAGTCTTCCCATATGCGCTCCTGTCCCAGCCGTTATAGACACGGCAAGGCAGATAGGACGAGTTGCAATTTCCAGCCCGAACAATCCCCGACAAAGCCGCTGGCACGGCCGGGTCGATCGCGCCGATCCCGAGGGCTGCGCCTGGCCGGGCTGCAGCGCCGTGGGCGAATTTCGCGCACCGCGCTCCAATCGCGTGCCCGGCGATGTCGGCGGCTGGCAATATCTGTGCCTCGATCATGTCCGCGCCTTCAACGCCGGATACAATTACTTCGACGGGCTTTCGCCGGATGAAATCCATGCCGCGCAATCGCCGCTGGCCGGGTGGGAACAGGAAATGGTGCGCGGCGGCCGCATGGCGTTCACCTTCGGCGATCCGCACGATCTGTTCAAAAACAGTGCCAGTCCTGCGGCACAAGCGCCACAACGCTGGGCGGCAAGGGGCGATGCGCAGGCGCTTGGGCTGCTGGGGCTTGACCGCACGGCCACGGCAGTGGACATCCGGCGGGCCTATCGTGCCCTGGTGCGGCGCTATCACCCTGACAGCAATGGGGGGGATCGCAGCCACGAAGGGAAGTTGCAAGCGGTGGTGGGCGCCTTTACGCACCTGAAGGCAGCGCGTGATTACCAGATGGAGTCGAACAAGACGTGAGCGAGCATAGCGAAACGCCCCCGGTGGCGATGGACGCCCCCGACATCACGGTGGACGCGCGGGAAATCTTCGGTGTCGATGTCGACATGAAGGTGCCAGCGTTCAGCATCGCCGATGAACGTGTGCCCGATCTCGATCCGGCCTATGTGTTCGATCCAGACACCACGCTGGCGATCCTGGCCGGCTTTGCCTTCAATCGGCGTGTGATGATCCAGGGCTTTCACGGCACCGGCAAATCCAGCCATATCGAACAGGTGGCGGCGCGGTTGAACTGGCCGTGCATCCGCATCAACCTCGATAGCCATATCAGCCGCATCGATCTGATCGGCAAGGATGCGATCGTGCTGCGCAACGGCGCGCAGGTGACGGAATTCCGCGAAGGCCTGCTGCCGTGGGCGCTGCAGACGCCGACCGCGCTGGTGTTCGACGAATATGATGCCGGGCGCCCGGATGTGATGTTCGTCATTCAGCGTGTGCTGGAAGTGGAAGGCAAGCTGACCCTGCTCGATCAGAACCGCGTGATCCGCCCCAGCCCATGGTTCCGGCTGTTCGCCACCGCCAACACCGTGGGCCTGGGCGACACCACCGGCCTGTATCATGGCACCCAGCAGATCAACCAGGGCCAGATGGACCGCTGGAGCATCGTCACCACGCTGAATTACCTGCCCCATCACACCGAAAGCGCCATTGTTGTCGCCAAGGTGCCGACCTTCGACAATGATGCCGGCCGCAAGACGGTGGCCAACATGGTGCGCGTGGCCGACATGACCCGCGCCGGCTTCATGGCGGGCGACATCTCCACGGTGATGAGCCCGCGCACGGTGATCACCTGGGCCCAGAACGCCCAGATCTTCGGCGCGGTCGGCTTTGCCTTCCGCCTGTCGTTCCTCAACAAGTGCGACGAAGCCGAACGCAGCATTGTGGCGGAATATTATCAGCGGGTGTTTGGCGAGGATCTTCCCGAGAGCGTGGCGGTGAAGAGCAAGCGGTAAGGGCTCGGCAAGGCGGGAGCGGCTTGCCGAAACCGCCTTGATGGACTAAGTGGACTAATCAAGGAGCCCGCCATGCCCTCCGCGCCGGTAAATGTCCACGACGCCAAGACGCAGTTCTCGCGGCTGCTCGATCGCGCCAATGCCGGCGAGGAGATCGTGATCGCCAAGGCCGGCAAGCCTTATGCAAGGCTGGTGCCTTTGGCGCCTGAAGCTGAGAAGCCAATCCGGCGCAAGCCTGGCGGATGGCCGACAACTGGCCCGATTCCCGATTCGGTGTGGTTCGATCCGATGCCGGAAGAAGAACTGGCGTTGTGGGAAGGCAAACCCGGCGATCTGGTCTGATCGGTGGCGCGCCTGCTGCTTGATACCCATGCCGCGCTTTGGTGGTGGGCGGGTTTTCCGGACCTCAGCCATAATGCCAGTGATGCCATAGAAACTGCATCCTCCGTTTCTGTGAGTGCCATTTCCGCCCTGGAGATCGCGATCAAATATCGGATTGGCAAGCTCGACATGATTGGCGACCCGTCCGTGCACTGGCGGCGTTTGATGGATCTGCACGATTTCAACCAGATTCCGGTGACAGCTGAACTTGCAATCGATGCGGGTCTGCTGCCCGGCGTTCATCGTGACCCATTTGACCGGATCATCGCCGCACAGGCGCTGGCAGAAAACATGGTGCTTGTAACCTGCGACGCCGTCTTCCCCAGCTTCGGCTGCCGCGTGCTCTGGTGACTGAGGGCAACAGCCAATGACCACCCATCACCTCGCCCAGATCAACATCGCGCGGCTGATTGCACCCAGGGGCGATCCGCGCGTCCAGCCGTTTTTCGATGCGCTCGATGCAATCAATGCCATCGCCGATGCCAGCCCCGGCTTCGTCTGGCGCCTGGCCGACGACAGCGGCAATGCCACCGCCATCAATCCCAGCCCGGATGATCGCCTGCTGATCAACATCTCGATGTGGCAATCGGCCGATGCGCTGTTCGGCTTTGTCTATCGCAGCGCGCATGCCGGGCTGATCGGACAGCGCCGCGACTGGTTCGAACGCTTCGATGGTGCGTTTCAGGCGCTGTGGTGGGTGCCGGCCGGTCAGCGCCCGACGGTGGCCGATGGCCTCGGCCGGTTGTGGCTGCTCGATCATCATGGCCCCAGCGCATCGGCCTTCGGTTTCAAGTCAATATTTCCGCCGCCGGCGTGAACAGCCCGCATATCGGCTGGACTTGATGCCTTGTGCCATGCCACAATTTTCACAATCGCCACGGGTTGCATGCCCCACAAGAATGGCATTTGGAATGAACAGCTTCGATACCCTGCCAACCGATATCATCGCCGCGGCCGCCGCATGAGCATCCGCCCCGCCCGCATGGAAGATGCCGCAGCGCTGGCCGCCATCTATGCCCCGGCCGTGCTGCACGGCACCGCCAGTTTCGAGATTGATGCGCCGTCTGCCGCCGATATGGCGACGCGCTTGATGCAGGTGAATTCGCACGGCTGGCCGTGGCTGGTGCATGTCACCATGGGCCAGGTCGATGGCTATGCCTATGCCAGCCAGTTTCGTGACCGGGCCGCCTATCGTTTCTGCGGCGAATGCAGCGTGTATGTGGCACCCGATGCGCAGCGCACCGGCATTGGTCAGGCGCTGTTGATGGCGGTGGTGTCGGCGGCGCGCAGTGCGGGTTTCCGGCAACTGGTGGCGGTGATCGGCGATTCCGGCAACGAAAGCTCCATCGGCCTGCACGCCGCCTGTGGTTTCGAACGGGCCGGCGTGCTGAAACAGGTTGGCGAAAAATTCGGCCGTCCGCTCGATGTCGTGATGATGCAGCGGCGCCTGATTTGATCGGGCCGTGCCGGGGCATGGAATTTATGCGTTCACGGCCTAGGCCAGCACATGCGCCGGGCCGTTTTGCAGGCGCAGTTGCCGGCCGACGAGGGCAAAACCCAGCATCAGCAGCAGCCAGGTCGCCGGCTCCGGCACTGGTTCAGTGTCAGACGCGCTGAAACTGACGGGGATCAACCGGCTGTTGTACGATCGGCTCTCGTGGATGCTGCCGACCAGCCCTGCCAAGGTAGGCACCAGATCGGAAAACATATGCTTCGGCCAGATGGCGTTGGCATCGGTGCGGAAATCGAACGACTGGTTGTTGGCAGCGTAATTGTTGGTGCCGTTGGGCTGACGCAGTCCAACCTGCCATTGAGCGCCAAACGGGGTGACGAACATATTGTCCACCATCACGCTGTCGGAACAGCCATAGCAGCTGACGCCGTGCACGTAGGTCGTGGCGGCATAGTTGCCCGCAAAGGTCAGCCGGGTTCCGCTGTTGTTGCTGGGCGTGAAGGATACAAAGGCCTGCATGATGCCCGCGGCATAATTGTTGAGGATATAGATGTCGGATTGCAGGGCAGCGCCAGGGGTGGTCCACAACTGGATGCAATCCGGATGGGCACCGTTGAAAGGATCAAAGCGGGTACAGCGATTTTCGGAAATGATCATCCGCTGGCTGCTCCACATCTGAATGCCATCGGATCGGCTGGCGACGAACTGATTGCCGGTAATCAGCGAATCCTGGCTCTCGCGGACATTGATGCCATCGCGATTGTTGGTGAATTCATTGTTGCGCACCGTGACGAAGCTGGATCCGGAAACGAAAAGTCCCCCACCCGTAACGTTGGCATTGCCCACCACCGTAGCGCCGGCAAAGCTGACCTGGCTGCTGTTATTGATGCGGATGGTGTACCAATCGCGCGTGTCCGTATCGGTGCGGCCCCAGGTGCCGCCATTGAAAGCAATGTTGTGGACATTCGTCAGGTTCATGCCTTCCAGCAGCGTGGCACTGCTGGCATCGACCCGGACACCGCCGAAATCCCGGTTGCTGATCCGCAAGGTGCTGCTGAACATGCCTTCCAGCCGCAGCGTGTCGCCAGCGTTCAAACGTGCCAGCGCGCTGTTGATCGTGGTCGGGGTCATCACCACGGTCTTGCCCGCCATGGCCGGTGCGGCGGCCCACAGGCCCCAGATGGCCAGCAGACGCACAGCAAGACGCCCCGAAAAGTGGCCTGAAAAGAACATGGCGATTTCTCCCTGGCAGGCCAGCGGGGTCGCCGACACATCCAGGGTGGGTAACGACAGCTCCGAAATGGGCCTGCGCGGCTATGGGCAAGACTTTCTCCAGATTGGAGGTAATCGCGCGGCTTGCGCATCGCGCGCCGCCGCGCGAGAGGCAGTGGCATGACCATTCAGCATCTGTTCGCGACGCCCTTGTGGCAGGGCATGATTGATGATGCTGCGTTGCTGGCCGATCTGGCAGGCAGCGTGCGCATGCTGGCGCAGGACGATGCGGCCGGGCGGCGCTGGTGCCGGGATCACCGCTATCGCGGCTATACCAGCTATGCCTCGTTGAACGATCTGCCGGTGCGTGATCCGGCCTTTGGGGCGCTGGCGCGGCTGTTGGTGCGCCAGGCGACGGATTTTGCTGCGGCGGCGCATCTCGATCTGGCTGGGAAGCGCCCGCGGCTGGACAGCTTGTGGGTCAATATCCTGAAACCCGGCGGCGGCCACAGCGGCCATATCCATCCGCACAGCATCATTTCGGGCACGCTCTATCTGGAGGTGCCCGACGGTGCCGGCGCCATCCGTTTCGAAGATCCGCGGCTGCCGATGCTGATGCACGCGCCGCCGCGCCGCCGCGACGCGCCGCGCGAAGCGACGACCTTCGTCGCGGTTGCACCGGTGCCGGGTATGCTGCTGCTGTGGGAAAGCTGGCTGCGCCACGAAGTGCTGCCCAGCGCCGCCAAAGCCGACCGCTTGTCGGTAAGCTTCAACTTTTCCTGAGCGTGGCCCAGAAGCAAGTGTCCGGGCCTCCGTGTGGAGACCGGGCCTCTTGCCGAACCCTGTTGCTCAGCGGTTGCCTTGCCGCTTCAGAAAGCCCGGCACGTCATCATCGGTGCCGGCCGCCGGCGCGGGCGGCGGCGCCAGCGTGGCGGGCGGTTCCGGGGCGCGGCGCGTGCGCGACACGCCCATCATGCGTTCGAACAGGGTGAGCGGCCGCTCTTCGATGACCGGCTCTGGTGCGGGTACCGGCGCTGCCGCCGGGCCGGCGGGGCCCGCCACCGGCACCTGCGGCGTGAAACGGAAGCTGGGCGGTGCCGCGGTCTCGGCGCGCTCGGCACCGGCCAGATCGATGGCATCATCCACTTCATCGCTGGCTTCGGCCTGTTCGGCCAGGTCGAGCGCCGGCTGTGCGGCCTCGGCGTTGTCTGCAATCACCTCGCCCTGCGGTGTCAGGTCGATCGCCGGTGCGGGCACTGGCTCGGCTGCGGGCGCAGGCTCCGTGATCGGGGCCGGTGTGGAGAAGATGCTGGGCTGTGACAGGAAGGCGCTGGCGGCGGCCTTCTTGGCGGGCACGGTGATCGGCATCGGTTTGGCGGCAGCATCGATGCCGGTGGCAACCACCGACACGCGCATCACGCCATCCAGATCGGGATTGAAGGCGCTGCCCACCATGATGTTGGCGTCGCCGTCCACCATGTCGCGGATATAGCTGGCGGCTTCGTCCACCTCCATCAGCTTCAGATCGTCGCCGCCGGTGATGTTGATGATCACGCCCTTGGCGCCGCGCATGGACACTTCATCCAGCAACGGGTTGGCGATGGCCTTTTGCGCCGCCTCGATGGCACGGCCTTCGCCGCTGGCTTCGCCGGTGCCCATCATCGCCTTGCCCATTTCGGACATGACGGTGCGGATGTCGGCGAAATCCAGGTTGATCAGGCCGGGCATCATCATCAGATCGGTGATGCCGCGCACGCCCTGGTGCAGCACCTGATCGGCCATCACAAAGGCTTCCTTGAACCCGGTGTTGGCATTGGCGATCAGGAACAGATTCTGGTTCGGGATGATGATCAGCGTATCGACATGCTTCTGCAGCTCGATGATGCCTTCTTCGGCGGCGCGCATGCGGCGGCTGCCTTCAAAGCTGAACGGCTTGGTGACGACGCCGACGGTAAGGATGCCCTTTTCGCGGGCGGCGCGCGCGACCACCGGGGCTGCCCCGGTGCCGGTGCCGCCGCCCATGCCGGCCGCGATGAAGCACATGTGCGCACCGTCCAGCGCGCTTTCCAGTTGATCGAGCGTCTCTTCGGCCGAGGCCCGGCCAATTTCGGGCCGGGCGCCGGCGCCCAGGCCTTGCGTGATCTTCATGCCCAGCTGGATGCGGGTCGCGGCCGGGCTCAGCGCCAGTTGCTGGGCATCGGTATTGGCGACGATGAACTCAACCCCGGTCAGATCGGCGGCGATCATGTTGGCCACGGCATTGCAGCCCGCCCCGCCAACACCGACAACGGCGATGCGTGGCTTGAGTTCGGTCAATTCCACCCGTGCGAATTCCAGCATCTCGTGTCTCCCATACGCGTTTACATACTAGATGATGTGCGAATCGGGGGGAAGCCGCTTCATAGACTTCCCCACAGTTTTTCAATGACGCCCGACAAGCCCCGACGCGGTTCGTTCGACTGGCCGGCAACCTGCTGATGCCAGATGTCGCCACTGTCGCTGGCGGCAAACAAGACCAGACCGGCCAGCGTTGCGAACGCCGGGCCTTCCTGCGCTTGCGGCAGGCCGACCAGCCCGCGCGGCCGGCCGATGCGGACATTGCAGCCCAGATAGGTTCCGGCATAATCGGCGATCGATCGCAGATCCGCGCCGCCGCCGGTCAGCACGATGCGCCGCGCCTGCGGGCCGACAAAGCCCAAAGTCCCAAGTGCGCGGGCAATCTCGCCGAACAGCATGTCGAGCCGGGTACGGATCACGCTGACCAAGGCGGCACGCGGCACCTTCACCGGTTCGCCGCTGCCGTCTTCGTTGCCCTGCGGGATTATCACCGCGTCATTCTGGTCGCGGGTGGTGGCGACCGCCGCGCCATCGAAGGTCTTCAGCCGTTCGGCGCCGCTGCGGCGGGTGGCGAAGGCGGCAGCGATATCCTCGGTGATGTCGACACTGCCCATCGGGATGGTCGCCACGCCCACGGCGATGCCGAACTTGTGCACGGCGATGCTGGTAATGCCGGCGCCGATCTCGATCAGCGCCACGCCGATGTCGCGTTCCTCGGCATCGAGCACGGCCAGGCTGGCGGCCAGCGGGCTGGCAACCAGTGCCGAGACCCCCAGATGCGCCTGGCCCACGGCGCGGCCATAGTTCAGGATCGCCGGCGTATCGGCGGTCACCACATGGATATCCATGCCCAGCCGATCGGCGTGCAGGCCCAGCGGGCTTTCCACCCCGACCAGCCCGTCCATCGTGTAGAGCGCCGGCATTGCATGCACCACGGTGCGGCCCTTGGGATCGATGGCGGCGCGCCCGGCCTGGCGCAACGTCACCATGTCGGTGGGCGTGATGTTGGCACCGGCAATATCGATTTCGGCGCTGGCCATGATGCTGGCCATGTTGCCGGCCGCAAAGCCGCCGACCACGCTGTTCATCTGGATGCCGGCGGCGCGTTCGGCCTGGTCCATGGCGCCACGGATCGCCATTTCGGCCTTTTCATAATCGGTCACCGCGCCGCGCTTCAGCCCGCTGCACGGCTTCTGGCCGCTGCCGATCACGCGCGGCTCTCCATCACCGCCGATCAGCGCGATCAACGCCGAGACTTTCGAGGTGCCGACATCGAGCACCGCCACCGGCCGTTCAGGCTGGCTGCGGCTGAGCGGAGGCAGGGGAAGGCGGGGCGGATTGCGTGAAGGGGTTTTGGGGGCCATGATCGTCTTTCGTCAGATTTCGCGGGCTTGCGCGGCGGCGCGGCGCGCCTTTTCCGCGTCGGCCAGCGTCTGCGCCACGGCCGGGCCAGCCACGATCATGCGGCCCGGCAGCCGCAGATCGAACCGGGTGAAACCGCCACCGATCAGCCGCACCGGGCCCTTGCCATCCAGCCGGGCAAAGGCGCTGAGCGCCGCCTTGGCCAGCGCCGGCCGATCAGGCAGCGCCAGCACTTCGCCACTTTTGAAGTGGAAATCCCAGCGCCGGCCACCGACCAGCGTAACGGCGGTCACATCGCGGCCCAACGGCGTGGCCGCCAACAGCGCCAGCGCCTCGCGCACCCGGCCATTGGCGTTCGGCCCGATCAGGATCGGCAGGTCGTTCCAGCGTTCCAGCCGCTCCCGGGTCAGCACACGGCCTGAAAGATCGATGGCGGCCAGTTTCTGGTTGAGCTGCCACAGCGCCACCGGCTTGCGCTCGGTCACTTCGATCACCAGCGTGTCGGGCAGGCGGCGCTGCACGCTGGCGTCGGCCACCCATGGCAGCTTCTTCAACCGTGTGCGCACCGCATCGAGATCGGTGGCCAGCATGGCATTGGTCGGGCCGTTCAGCACGGCGGCATAGATGGCCAGCCGATCCTGTTCGCGCGCGCCGATCAATTCGACATGCCGCACGTCCCAGCCGCGCGCTGCCGTCCATTGCACAAATCCGGTCCACAAAAGCTGCGGCACGCCGACCGCGATCATCACGGCGGCCGCAATCGCCAGCACCACGCCCAGCGCGATGCCGGCCTGGCGCTTGCCAAAGGCCGGCGCGGCGGTGGCGGCGCGGGTGGGCCGCGCCTGCGCCGATTTCGGCACGCGTGCGCCGCGTTTCAGGGTGGCCGCCGTCATGTCCGGTCTCCCGTCTCTGCAAGTGCCAGATCGATCAGCGTCTGCACCAATTGCTCATACGGCATCCCGATGAACCGCGCCTGTTCCGGCACCAGGCTGAGCGGCGTCATGCCCGGTTGGGTGTTGACCTCCAACAGGTAGAGGCCGGCGAGGCCCTGATCCGGGTCCCAACGGAAATCGCTGCGGCTGGTACCCTTGCAACCGAGCAGGCGGTGCGCGGCCAGCGCATGCGCCAGGCAGGCTTGCGTGATTTCCGCCGGAAGTTGGGCGGGGCATTCATGCACGGTCAGGCCGTCGGTATATTTGGCATCATAATCATAGAAACCCGACACCGGTTTAAGCTCTGTCACCGCCAGGGCGCGTGTCCCGATCACCGCGACGGTCAATTCCTTGCCGGCAATGAACGGCTCGGCGAGCAGGGTGGGAAACTCCGCCCACGGCCCCGGCACATCGCGGCGAATCGGGTTGCCGTGGTTGCTGCTGTCGGTGACGATGGCGACGCCAACCGACGATCCTTCATTGACCGGCTTCAGCACATAGGGGCGTGGCAGCGGATCGGCGTCGAACAGGCTCTCGCTGCTGACAATCACGCCCCTGGGCATCGGGATGCCGGCCGGCACCAGCACCAGCTTGGTCAGTTCCTTGTCGATCGCAATCGCCGACGTGGTGACGCCCGAGTGCGTATAGGGCAGGCCGAGCAGATCGAGCAGGCCTTGTACCGTGCCGTCTTCACCGGGCGTGCCGTGCAGCGCGTTGAACACGACATCGGGGGCGGCTTCGGTCAGGCGCTGGGCGACATCGCGGCCCATGTCGATCTCGACCACGTCATGGCCCAGATTGCGGCAGGCCTGCGCAATGCCGCGGCCGGAGGTGAGCGACACCTCGCGCTCGGCGGACCAGCCGCCCATCAGGACTGCGACCTTCATGGCGTGGCTCCTTGCTGGACGTTCCTCACCCCCAGCCCCTTCCCTTCAGGGGAGGGGCTGGGGGTGGGGAATGACGAAACTGCAGCAACCCGCCCCACCCGCTGGATCTCCCACTCCAACGCCACGCCCTGCGTGCGCAACACGTGCGCGCGCACCAGTTCGCCCAGCGCTTCGATATCCGCGGCGGTCGCACGGTGGCTGTTGATCAGGAAATTGCTGTGTTTCTCGCTCACTTCCGCGCCGCCAACACGCAAGCCGCGGCAGCCGGCGTTGTGCACCAGTTCCCAGGCCTTGTGGCCGTGCGGATTCTTGAAGGTCGATCCACCGGTGCGGGTGCGCAGCGGTTGGCTGGCTTCGCGGGCGGCAGCGATGCGGTCCATCTCGGTCTGGATGACGGCGCGCTCGCCAGGCCGGCCACGCAGCCGTGCTGAAATCACGATCTCGCCGTCAGCCAGGTTGGAGTGGCGATAGCTGTAG
Organism: Sandarakinorhabdus sp.; assembly: GCF_987265915.1. NCBI lineage: Bacteria > Pseudomonadati > Pseudomonadota > Alphaproteobacteria > Sphingomonadales > Sphingosinicellaceae > Sandarakinorhabdus > Sandarakinorhabdus sp. Next base: position 3,153,733 of record NZ_OZ503948.1, on the reverse strand, counting down.
GCCAGATCGCTGGCGCTGCGGGTTTCGATAGTGCCGGCGCGCGTCACCACGCTCGCTTCTACCAGCACATCGGCGACCTCGCGACCGTAAGCCCCGCCATTCATCCGCACGAAGCCGCCCACCGTGCCGGGAATGCCGCGCAGAAACTCCAGCCCCGCCAACCCGGCATCGCGCGCCGCGCTGCTCACCGCAATGCCGCTGGCGCCGCCGCCGCAGATCATCGTGTCGCCGTCCGCACTCACCTTGCCGAAGGCCTTGCCCAACCGCACGACCACGCCGGCCACGCCGCCGTCCCGCACGATCAGATTGCTGCCCAGTCCGAGCGCGAGGACGGGCGTCTCGGCGGGCAGGGCGCGCAGGAAATCGCAAAGGTCATCGGCGTCGGCCGGCTCGAACAGCCAGTCCGCCGGCCCGCCGGCCTTGAACCACAGCAGCGGGGCGAGGGGGGCGTTGGTGGTGAGTTTGCCGCGGGGGGTGTTCATGACGCCCACCCCTCACCCCGCTCGGCTGCGCCGAGTCGCCCTCTCCCGCAAGGGGAGAGGGAAGCAAGGCACGCCCGCACGTCACCTCTCCCCTTGTGGGAGAGGTCGGACTCGCGAAGCGAGCCGGGAGAGGGGTACGCCCTCCGCCGCAAATGCACCGAAAGCATCACCCGCCCCGCGCCTTCGCCACCGCATCCGCCAGCCCGGCCGCCCACTTGGTGATATCGCCCGCGCCCAGGCAGATCACCTGGTCGCCGGGCTGCACCACGCCGGCCAGCACCGTCGCCAGCTCGTCCGCGCCGGAAACCACCGCTGCCGAAGGATGCCCGGCCGCCACCAGCCCGGCCGCCAAGGCTGCCGCGTCCACACCCTCGATCGGCGCTTCGCCCGCGGCATAGACCGGCGCCACGAACACCATGTCGGCATCGTTGAAGCCGGAGCAGAAATCCGCCATCAGATCGCGCAGCCGCGTGAAGCGGTGCGGCTGGACCACGGCGATCACCCGGCTGCCGGCACTTTCGCGCGCGGCCGCCAGCACGGCGCGGATCTCCACCGGGTGGTGACCATAATCGTCGATGATCGCGGCGCCGTTCACCTCACCCACCTTGGTGAAGCGCCGCTTGACGCCGCCGAAGCGCGCCAGGCCGGCGCGCAGGCCATCATCATCCACGCCCAGTTCCAGCGCCACGGCAATTGCCGCCAGCGCGTTCTGCACATTGTGCCGGCCCGGCATCGGCAGCAGCAGATCATCGATGCGACGCTGGGTGTCGGTGGCGCCGACCCGCGTGCGCACCAGCACCGCAAAGCGATTGCCGCCCGGCACCGGTGTCACCTCCAGGCCGCGCACATCGGCAGTGGCGGCAAAACCATAGGTGATGATGCGCCGATCCGACACGCGCGGGATCAGCGCCTGCACTTCGGGGTGATCGATGCACAGGATGCCGGCGCCATAGAAGGGCACGGCGTTGACGAACTGGCGAAAGCCTTCGCGCACCTTTTCGAAATCGCCCCAGTGATCGAGATGTTCGGGATCGATGTTGGTGACGATGCCAAACGTGCCGGTCAGCCGCAGGAAACTGCCGTCGCTCTCGTCCGCCTCCACCACCATCCAGTCCGACGTGCCGAGCCGGGCGTTGGAACCGATGGTGTTGATGATGCCGCCATTGATCACCGTCGGATCGAGCCCGCCGGCATCAAGCAGTGTGGCGACCATCGATGTCGTCGTGGTCTTGCCATGTGTGCCGGCCACGGCGACGCAGCTTTTCAGGCGCATCAGTTCGGCGAGCATTTCGGCGCGGCGCACCACTGGAATGCGCCGGCTGCGTGCTGCCACCACTTCGACATTGTCGGGCTTGATGGCCGTGGAAATCACCAGCACGGCGGCATTGGCGACATTCTCCGCCGATTGGCCAATGAACACGGTGATGCCCTTCTGGCGCAGGCCATCGACGACATAGGATTCCGCCGAGTCCGAGCCCTGCACGGCAAAGCCCAGATTGGCCATCACCTCGGCAATGCCCGACATGCCGATGCCGCCGATGCCAACAAAGTGGATGACACCGATATCGGTGCGGAAACCGGGCCGCAGGCGCAGGGCGCCGGGTTCGGGGGAAACAACGGGGCTCATGCGATCAATCCAGTGGCGATGACAAGGTTGGCCAGCCGCCGCGCAGCCTCCGGATGCCCGGCGGCGCGCGCGGCGGCGGCGGCGGTTTCCAGCCCCTGCCGGTCGGCAAGCCACAGCGTCAAGGCCTGCGCCAAGCGTTCTGCGGTGAACTCGCTTTGCCGGATCATTTGCGCCGCGCCGGCCGCGACCAGCGCGGCGGCATTGTCGGCCTGATGATCATCAGTGGCGATGGGCAGCGGTACCAGGATGGATGGCCGGCCCATCACCGCCAGCTCCGCCACTGTGGAGGCACCGCTGCGCGCGATGACGATATGGCTGGCGGCCATTTCGGCGGGCAGATCAGGGAAATAGGCGGCGATGCGCGGGGCGATGCCGGCGGCGGCATAGGCGGCGAGCATCGCGTCGCGGTCTTCATCACGGCCCTGATGCGTCACATCCAAACCCGCCCGCAGCGGTTCGGGCAGCAGCGCCAGCGCGGCCGGCACGATGCGGTTCAGGATCGCCGCGCCTTGGCTGCCGCCGGTGACCAGCAATTTCAGCCGGGGCGCGTCGGCATCAAACGGTACCTCGCGGGCAGCCAGCACTTCGGGGCGGACAGGGTTTCCGGTGAAATGCGCGCGGCGTTGCCAGCTGTCTTCCATGCGCCGGATGCGCGGAAAGCTGGTGGCGATGGCGCGCACCCGCGGCGCCAGATAACGGTTGGTGCGGCCCAGCACGGCGTTCTGTTCATGGATCAGGCAGGGCAGATACAGCGACAGGCCCGCCAGCAAGCCGGGCAGGGCGGGATAGCCGCCGAACCCGACCACGGCGCGTGGCCGCATCTGCTTGAACAACGCACGCGCCGTGCTGCGGCCCTTCCAGATGCTCAGCGCCACGGATGGCAGCGATTTCCAGCCACTGCGGCCTGTCGATGCGGCATCGACCTTGGTGATCGCCACGCCCGGAAACAGGCCGGGAAAGCGCAGGCCGCGCTCGTCGGTCACCAGATGCACATGATGGCCGCGCGCCATCAGTTCCAGCGCCAGGCAATGCGCCGGCACCATATGGCCACCGGTGCCACCGGCGCACAGCACATAGGTGCCGCCGGGTGCGGGGGCCTGCTGGCGCGGCCGCGAGTCGTAGCGATCCTCTGTCATGTCGTGCGCAGGCCGCCGGCTTGCGCCCACGGCCGGGCTTTCAGGAAGGGATTGTTGCGGGTGAGCGCCAGCAGCAGCCCGGCGCCGACGCACGTCGCCAGATAGGAGGAGCCGCCGTGGCTGATGAACGGCAGCGTCATGCCCTTGGATGGCAACAGCGCCAGATTGACCATCATGTTGATCGCTGCCTGGAATCCGAACTGGGTCGCAAGGCCGGTGGTGGCGAGGAACACGAACGGATCATCTTCGTCCATCGCCACCAGCAGCGCGCGCACCACCAGGCCCATGAACAGGCCGGCCAGCATGAAGCAGGCGATGAGGCCGAATTCCTCGCCGATCACGCTGAAGATATAGTCGGTCTGCGCTTCGGGCAGGCGGAACTTCATCCGGCCCTCGCCCGGCCCGGTGCCCAGCCAGCCCCCGGCGCGGAAACAATCCAGCGCCTTGTCGATCTGGAAGGTGTCGCCCACGCCGAAAATCCATTTGTCGATGCGCGCGGCGAAGTGATCGAGGGTGAAATAGGCGCTGACCAACCCAGCCGCGCCGAGCGCAACGCCGGTGCCGACCAGTTGCAGCGACAGCCCGGCGAGCATCGCCTGCACCAGCCACACCGCCGAAATCAGCGCCGATTGGCCGACATCCGGCTGCGCGATCAGGCACACCAGCGCCACGCCCAATATGCCGGCGCTGATCTGCAAGGTGGGCAGGCTGCGATCGGCGACGCGCAAGGATAGCAGCCATGCGGTGGCGATCACGAAGCAGGGCTTGAAGAATTCCGAAGGCTGGAACTGGAAGAAGGGCAGCTGGATCCAGCGCGCCGCGCCATTGGTGCCGCCGCCGATGAACGGCACCAGCAGCAGCCCGATCAGCATCGCGCCCGTGCCGAACACCGCGATGCGTTTCAGCAAGCGCACATCCAGCATCGAGGTCGCCACCATCAACGGCAGGCCGAGCGCCACCCAGCCCAATTGCCGATACAGGAAATAGAGATCATCGAGGCGATAATTCTTGCCCGACAATTTGCGCGCCGCCGCCGGAGAGGCCGCCGCCACCGCGACAATGCCGATGGCCATCAGCGCGAAGATCAGGATCAGCAGTGTCTTGTCGATCGTCCAGAACCAGCGGCCAAAGCTGGACCGGTCGCCGCGCGAAAGGGCGGTGGCAGACATTGCTCGGTTCTGGGGGCGGCTGGCCATGGCGGGGCTCCTCACAACTGGCTGACCAACGCCCGGAACGCGTCGCCCCGGTGTTCGAAATCGCGATATTGGTCAAAACTGGCCGCGGCCGGGCTGAACAGCACGACATCGCCGGGCCGGGCTGTTGCCAGCACGGCGGCGACGGCGGCCTCCAGCGTGCCGGCCATCGTGGTGGGCACCTGCGCACCGATCTGCGGCGCGAACAGTGGCGCGGCTTCCCCGATCAGCCAGGCATGGGCAACGTTTTGCAGGTGGGGCAGGATCGCCGACAGATCGGCCTGGCCGCCGGCATCGAGCTTGGGCCGGCCGCCAGCGATCCAGTGGATGCGGGGGTAAGCGGTCAAGGCCGGCGCCGTGCTGTCCGGATTGGTCGCCTTGCTGTCGTTCACCCATAGCAGCCCGCGCTTTTCGCCGACCGGCTCCATGCGGTGGGCAAGCGCGGCATAGCTGGCGAGGCCTTCGGCGATCGCGCCGTCAGCAATCCCCAGCGCGCGCGCCGCCGCCGTCGCAGCCTGCGCATTCAGCACATTGTGCGGGCCTTGCAGGCCGGGCCAGTTGGCAGCATTGCCGGGCAGCGGTACATCCTCGATGATGATCGGCGCAGCGGCGCTCATCTGCCACTGCGCCTGCGCCGCGCGACCGATGATGGCCGTTCCACCCGTCTGCATCCTGAACAGCCGCGCCTTGGCGGCGGCATAGCCGGCCATGCTGCCATGGCGTTCGAGATGGTCGGGCGTCAGATTGGTGCAGATCGCCACAGCGCAGGCCAGGCTGTGGGTGATGTCGAGCTGATAGGAGGAGAGTTCCAGCACCCATACGCCGCCCGCCGGCAACGGCGCCTGCGCCAGGATCGGCAGACCGATATTGCCCCCCATCGCCGCCGGGATTCCGGCCGTGGTGCACAGATGGTGAAGCAGCGCGGTCGTCGTTGATTTGCCGTTGGTGCCGGTGATGCCGACGATCCTTGTGGGCGGCAGGCTGGGCAGGGCGCGCGCGAACAGCTCGATATCGCCCAGCACGGGCACGCCATGGCGCGCAGCGGCGGCAAAGATCGGCGCGCTGTGCGGCACGCCCGGCGACACCACGATGCCGGCAAAGCCCGCCAGATCGATGCTGTTCAGATCGGCAATGTCAGCTGCCACATGCTGGCGCGCCGCTGCATTGTCATCCCAGGCGGTGACGTTCCCGCCCGATGCCGCCAATGCGGCCACGGTCGCGCGGCCGGAACGCGCCAATCCCAGCACGCCCCAGCGTTGGCCGGCAAAGGCAGGCGAGGTGATCACCGCAGCTTCAACGTGGCAAGGCCGATCAGTGCCAGCAGGATCGCAACGATCCAGAACCGGATGACCACCGTGGCTTCCTTCCAGCCCTTCTTCTCGTAATGGTGATGCAGGGGCGCCATGCGAAACACGCGCTTGCCGGTCAGCTTGAAACTGCCGACCTGGATGATCACCGACAGCGTCTCCAGCACGAACAGCCCGCCGATCACCAGCAGCACCAGTTCGTGATTGGTCACCACCGCAATCGTGCCGAGCGCGCCGCCCAGCGCCAGGCTGCCAGTGTCGCCCATGAACACCATGGCCGGCGGCGCATTGAACCACAGAAAGCCCAGGCAGGCGCCGATCAACGCCGCGCAGAACACCGCCAGCTCGCCCGATCCCGGCACATGATGGATGCCAAGATATTCCGAAAAGCGGATATTGCCGACCAGATAGGCGATGATGGCAAAGGCGGCGGTCGCGATCACCACCGGCATCGTCGCCAGCCCATCGAGGCCGTCGGTCAGGTTCACCGCATTGCCGAACCCGGTGATGATGAAGGCCGCAAAGACGATGTAGAACAGGCCGAGATAAAGGCCGAAATCCTTGAAGAACGGCAGATAGAGCGTGAAGCCGGTGCGGCTGGCGATGAACGATACCGCAAGACCGGCAATCAGGAATTCCAGCCCCAGCCGCACCTTGCCCGATACGCCCTTGTGGCTCTGTTTGGTCACCTTGTCATAATCGTCCATGAAGCCGATCGCGCCAAAGCCCAGCGTGACCAGCAGCGCCGTCCACACAAAGCCATTGCCCATGTCCATCCACAACAGTGACGAGACGGTCAGCGCGATCAGGATCAGCAGGCCGCCCATCGTCGGGGTGCCGCGCTTGGTAAGCAGATGCCATTCCGGCCCATCCTCGCGGATCGGCTGGCCCTTGCCCTGACGGCTGCGCAGCATATCGATGAAGCGCGGGCCCAGAAGCAGGGCAATCGCCAGCGCCGTCACCAGCGCCGCAATGGTGCGGAACGTGATGTAGCGGAACAGGTTGAAGATGCCGTCATAGCCAGCGAAATCGGCCATCAGCTTGATCATGCGGGGCTCTCCTCGGCCAGCGCGGCGACAATCCGGCCCAGCCCGACACTGTTCGATCCCTTGACCAGCAGCACATCATCCGCGGCTAACACACCCTGTAACTCCGCCTGCGCGGCGTCGGCCGAGCCGACGTGGCGCACATCGAGCTGCCGGCCAAGCGCCTTGGCCAGCGGTTGCATTTCGGGGCCGACCAGCACGGCCACCGCTACGCCGGCCTCGATCAGGTGTGGGGCGATGCCGGCGTGGAATTCGGCGGACAGCGCACCCAGTTCCTTCATCGCGCCCAGCAGGGCCAGCCGCCGGCCGTGGCGGGCCGGCGCGATGGCGCCCAGCACCGCGAGGCTGGCGGCCATGCTGGCGGGATTGGCATTATAGGCTTCGTCGATCACCACCGCCTGGCCCGCGCCTGCTGGCACGCGCAGCCGCCGGCCGCGCCCGGCCAGATCGTTGAACTCGGCCAGTGCCAGCCCGGCCAGCGCCAGATCGCCGCCGGCCGCCTGCACCGCCGCCAGCACGGCGAGCGCATTGTTCACCCAATGCTTGCCGGCGAGGCCGATGCGGAAGGTCAGCCGATCCGAACCGATGCGCGCCGTGACGCAACTGCAATCGGGGTGCAGCTTCACCTGCTCCGCCCACACGTCGGCGCCTGCGTTCTGGCCAAAGCGCACGATGCGGGCACCCGCGTCGCGCGCGCCGGCCGCCAAAATGTCGGCGTGGATATTGTCGTGCGGGATGATGGCGGTGCCGCCGGCGGGCAGGCCGGCAAAGATTTCCGCCTTGGCACGCGCGATGTCGGATTCCTGGGCAAAAAATTCGCGGTGGGCGCTGGCCACCCAGGTGACGACCGCGATATGCGGCTGCACCAGGGCAGTAAGCGCCGTCAGTTCGCCGGCATGGTTCATGCCCATTTCGAACACGCCAAAGCGGCTGGCGGCGGGCATGCGCGCCAGGCTCAAGGGCACGCCGGTATGGTTGTTGTAGCTTTTGACGCTGGCATGCACCGCGCCCGGCGCAAACCGGTCGAGCGTAGCCTTCAGCGCTTCCTTCACGCCGGTTTTGCCGACACTGCCGGTCACGCCGATGCGGGTGGCGCCGCTGCGATCGCGGGCTGCGGCGCCGAGCGTGTTCAGGGCCGCCATCGTGTCCGGCACCAGCACATGCGGGGCGGCCGTCGGCTCGCTGACCAGCAAGCCCGTCGCGCCGCGCGCCAGCGCGCCGTCGATGAAACGGTGGCCATCGGTGGCCTCACCCTGCAAGGCGATGAACAGGTCACCGGCGGTCACTTCGCGGCTGTCGAAGGTGACGCCATCCACGGCAAAATCGCCGCGCGCCACGCCGCCGGTGGCAGCGGCGATCTCGGGGGCGGTCCACAGGCTCATGCCGCGCACGCCCGCGCTACGGCCACATCGTCGAACGGCAGCACTTGCGTGCCGACGATCTGGCCCTGTTCATGGCCCTTGCCGGCGATCAGCACAACGTCGCCGGTCGCGGCTGCGGCCATGGCGGCCGCAATCGCCTCGCGCCGGCCCGGCACTTCGCGCGCACCCGGAGCCCCTGCCAATACGGCCGCGCGGATTGCGGCCGGGTCTTCGCTGCGGGGATTGTCGTCGGTGATGATCACCACATCGGCGTGGGCAGCGGCAGCTTCGCCCATCAACGGCCGCTTGCCGGCATCGCGATCGCCGCCGGCGCCGATGACGATGACCAGTTTGCCTGCCACATGCGGGCGCAGCGCCGTGCAGGCCGCGACAATGGCATCGGGCGTGTGGGCATAATCGACATAGACCGCCGCGCCGCCGCGCGTGATCACCGCCCGTTCCAGCCGGCCGCGCACGCCGGTCAGGCGCGCCAGATTGGCAAGCGTGCTGCGTTCGTCGCCGCCACAAGCGATCACCAGCCCGGCGGCGACCAGCGCATTGGCGGCCTGATAGGCGCCGATCAAAGGCAGGGCGATGCGGTGCGTGCCGGCAGCGCCCGTCACCACCAGATCCTGGCCCAGACTGGTCGGGTCACGCTGCACCAGTTGCAGATCGGTGCCCGCAGTGCCCACGGTGAACAGCCGCAAGCCGCGCGCGCGGGCCGCGGCGATCATCTGCGCCGACCAGTCGCCATCATCGGCCCAGATCACCGCGCAGCCGCCGGCATCGACGACATCACTGAACAATCGCGCCTTGGCCGCGAAATAGGCGGCCATCGTGCCGTGATAGTCCAGATGATCGCGGCTGAGGTTGGTGAAGGCGGCGGCCGCCACCGGCAGCCCTTCGATGCGATGTTGGTCAAGGCCGTGGCTCGATGCTTCGAAGGCGGCATGGCTGATGCCCTCGCGCGCCAGACCGGCCATGGTGGCCAGGAACGTCACCACATCGGGCGTCGTCAGCCCGCCGGTGCTGTCGCGCGGGGCGATCTGATCGTGGCCGGTGGTGACGCCCAACGTGCCGATGCTGGCGGCGCGCTGCCCGGCGACATGCCACAATTGCCGGGTCAATTCGGCCGTGCTGGTCTTGCCGTTGGTGCCGGTGATCGCCACCGTCGTCGCCGGGAATGGCGCGAAATATCGCGCTGCCAGACGGGCAAAGGCTGCGCGCGGATTGGCATCGGCAACGTGCAGCGCACCGGCCACCACTGCCTGCGGCCGGGCCACGACAGCGATCGCTCCGGCCGCAATGGCGGCGGCCACATAATCCTCGCCATTCACGCGCGCGCCGGCAAAGGCGCCAAAGATCGTGCCCGGCGCCACCTTGCGATGATCCAGCGCAAAGCCGGTGACGGGCCCATCGCCGCCACCGGGCACCAGATCTTCAAGGCGGATCGCGTGCGCCATCTATTCCTTCACCTCGGCTTTGGCTGGCAGCAGCCCGGTCAGATCGAGATCGCGGTTGGCATCGGGCGCCACATTCAGCGCCGGGGCAATGCGTTCGATGATGCGGCGCACGGCCGGGGCCACCACCATGCCGGCGGTGCGGAACCCGGCGCTGGCCTTGCTGCCGCGCGGATCGTCGATCATCGCCACCACCACATAACGCGGCGCATCCATCGGAAAGGCGGCGGCAAAATTCACCACATTCTGGCCGTGCACATAACGGCCATTCTCGATCTTCTCGGCGGTGCCGGTTTTTCCGCCCACGCGGTAACCGGGCGCGTCGGCGCGGCGGCCGGTGCCGCTGGTCACCACCAGCCGCAGCAGCCGGCGGATTTCGGCGCTGGTCTTTTCCGAAAACACCCGGCGGCTGGGTGCCACGGTGACGGCATCGCGGCGCAGCAGGGTCGGCGGATGATAGATGCCACCGTTGACCAGCGTGGCATAGCCGGCGGCCAGGTGCAGTGGCGTCACGGTCAGGCCGTGGCCGTAACTGATCGTCATGGTGGCGCTCTGCCCCCAATTGGACAGCGGCGGGAACTGTGGCCGGGCCTTTTCCTTCACTTCGATCTCGACCGGTTTCAGGAACCCCAATTTGTCGAGATATTCGCGCTGGCGGGTCCGGCCCATTTCGATGGCGATGCGCGCCGTGCCGATGTTGCTGCTGTGGATGAAGATTTCCGGAACGGTCAGCCAACGGTTCTTGGCGTGATCATCCTTGATGCGAAAGCCTGCAACATGCAGCGGCTGGGTGGCGTCATAGCGCTTCTGCAGGTTGGTCAGGCTGCCGCTCTCCAGCGCCGAAGCGATGGTGAAGGCCTTGAAGGTCGATCCCAGTTCATAACCGCCCAGCGTCACCCGGTTGAAGCGCGAGCCGTCGTCATTTTCCTTGGTATAGGCGGTGCCGTCGGCGCGCTGGCCCGGCACATTCGGGTTGAAATCCGGCAGCGACACCATCGCCAGCACTTCGCCGGTTGCGACGTCCAGCACCACGCCGGCGGCGCCCTTGGCATTCTGATCGGTGACCAGGGCGGCCAGCTCATTCTGCATCGCCTGTTGCACCCGCACATCCAGCGACAGCGCCAACGGCGCGGCGCGCGCCACCGGATCGGCGAGCCGCGCATCGAAGGCGCGCTCCACGCCGATCAAGCCGTGGCCCTGCTCGCTGGTATAGCCCAGCATCTGCGCGGCCAGATTGTAGTTCGGGTACAGACGCTGCGCCTCGCGCGCCACTTCGATGGCGGGATCGCCCAGATTGTTGATGCGCTGCGCCTGGCTGGGCAGCACGCGGTGCGCCAGATAACGCAGCGTCTGCCGGCTGGTCAGCACGTCCAATATCTCGTCGCGGCTTTGTTCGGGCAGGATTTCCGCCAGTTTGCCGGCCAGCAATTCCGGATCGGAGGTCAACCGCGCCGGCATCACGGTGATGGCATAGGCTTCGAAGGTGCGCGCCAGTTCGATGCCGTTGCGATCGACGATGTCACCGCGCGGTGGCGCAGCCGTCACCGCCACGGTCTCGCCCGCCGTCTGGCCCTGCAACACCGCCAGATCAACCAGCCGCACCAGCACGAACAGCGCCAGCACCGGAAAGAGCATGATCAGGAAGGCCAGCCGCTGCCGCGCCTGCGCCCGCGCCGTCACCCGCTCGCCCGCGACCGCCGCAGGGGCAGCGGCTGCAGCCAGTTTCGGATCGAGGCCGGGAATGCTGGCCATCAGCGGGCGCCGCCTTGCTGTTCCGGGGCGGGGATGACCGGGGCGGCAACGGCGGCCGATGGCGCCGGGGCGGCCGTCGGGAAGCTGGCGTTGATCACGCGCGCACCAACCGCAGCCGGCGGGTTCGGCTGAGGTGCAGCGCCGGGCAGGCCCGTTGGCGGGGTGATGGCATATTGCAGCGCCGGGCTGGGCGTTTTGACCTCACCGGGCTCCGCCGCAAAGCTGGCGAGCTGTACCGGGGAGCGCAGGATCTGCCCGCCTTGCGGCGCCGACAGTTGAAACACATTGTCGTTCCAGCGTTGCAATTCCGGCATGCCGGTGCGGGTGCGCAATTCGGCTTCCAGCTCGCGGATGCGCACGGTGTTTTCCACCAGTTCGATGTTCAACTTCGTGACGGCGCGGCGCTCGGCGGCAGCCTTGGTGGTGATGATCTGGGCGCCGGCCACCACGGCGGTCGTCGCCGCGATCCAGGCCAGGGCGGAAAGATACTGCCTCATGCCATTTCTCCTGCCGAAGTAGCAGCAGCCCACGCCGGGGCGTCTGTTGCCCATGCGGGGGCGTCGCTGCGCACCGCGCTGCGCAAGGTCGCGCTGCGCGCGCGCGGGTTGCGGGCGATTTCGGCGGCGGACGCGCGCACCGCCTTGGCCGGCCGCGCAAAGCTGGGCGGCGCACCCGGCATGGCGAGCGGCTGGTGCCGCGACCCGGCCGGTGCGCCGCCGCTACGGTCACGCAGGAAATTCTTCACCCGCCGGTCTTCGGCGCTGTGGAACGACACCACCGCCAGCCGCCCCCCGGGCCGCAGCAGCCGCTCGGCCGCCACCAGCCCGGCATCGAGTTGGCCGAGTTCGTCGTTCACATGGATGCGCAGCGCCTGGAAACTGCGGGTGGCCGGATCCCTGCCCGGCTCTCCCCGGCCGAGGACGCGGCGGATCAGCCCGGCCAACTCGCTGGTGCGCGTGAACGGGCGATCGGCGACAATCGCCCGCGCAATGCGGCGCGACGCGCGCTCATCGCCCAGATGGAACAGGATGTCGGCGATTTCGGCCTCGTCGGCACTGTTGATGAAATCGGCGGCGCTCATGCCGGTCTGGCTCATCCGCATGTCGAGCGGGCCATCGGACTGAAAGGAAAAGCCGCGCGCCGCTGTGTCAATCTGCATCGACGACACGCCGATATCGAAAGCGATGGCATCCACCGCCGTCACGCCGCGTTCGGCCAAGCCTGCCACCAGCTCGGCAAACGGCCGCTGGATCAAGGTCACATCATCGGTCGCCGCCAGATCGGCATTGAGGGCAATGGCATCGGGATCGCGATCGAAGCCATAGGCATGGGCGATGCCAAAGCCGCGCGCCGCGCGCAGATAACCGCCGGCCCCCAGCGTCGCATCGACATAGCGATCGCCCGGCCGCAGATCGAGCGCGGCCAGCACTTCGGCCAGCAGCACCGGCACATGCGGGGAGTCAGGGGCGCTCATGGCGTTTGCCGTTCTGGCGGCCGTTCCAGCGGCAGCCCGCGGGCTTCCAGCTCACCTTCCACCATGAAGCGCTGGCCATCAACCAGCAGCGGGTGGGCCATGAACGTCCACGGATCCCACAATTCAAAATATTCATAGCCGCCGACGAACAGCACGTGGCTGCCGATGCCGCCGGCGCGCTTCAGCCCGGCGGGCAGCACGACGCGGCCGGCATCATCGATGCTCAGATTCTGCGTGGAGCCGAACAGGAACGCGCGCTCGGCATGTGCCTCCGGGCTGATCGACGCGCCGTGCCGCGCATCGAAATCGCTCTTCAGCTTGGCGGAATGCGACTCGTCATAGGCCATGAGGCAGCGGCGCCCGGCGTGGCCCGGCCCCAGCACGACCTGACGGCTGGCAGTGCGGGCGGTGATGACATCACGAAAGGCAGCCGGGATCGACAGGCGGCTCTTTACGTCCACCGCGTTCACAAAATAGCCCGTGTAGGACGTGTTGCTCACCCAGATCCCCTGTCGGGATTGGGGTGCCTGCTGCCGCTGCCGCCGCCACTGTGGCGTTCATTCGGCAAATATCGGCCACAAACCGCCCCATCCCACTGTGGATAAGCGGTCTATCATGGGATTGAGTGGGCCTCAATGGAATCTGATGGGCCGATATGGTCTCAATTGGGGATATCCATGGGCAAACTGCATTTCTTGGCAAATCGTTCTTGGGACGTTCTCCGTGCGCCTCCGCAAAATCGGCCTGTGGATAAAATTGTGCGCTTTTTCACGCCGCGCGCGCCGCCAGGGCCGTCGCGCCGCGCCAGCCGATTCGCTGCCAGCCCGCACGCCTGCGGCTGGATCATTTCTCTTGCGGCCGGGTGGCCGGGCCGGGCGCGACGCCCAGCACCGCCAGCGGCTCACCGGCGCCGGGCTGGTCGTTCACCCGCGCCGGGCCCAGACGCGCCGCCGCGAGCATCACGATCAGAAAGATCGCTGCCAGCCCGGTCAGGCCCCAGCGCAGCCGTTCGCCGCTGCGCTCCGGCCGCCGTAGCCGGGCCAGCGCACCGGGCGCCCGACCAGAACCGCCCGCGCTGCCATCGCCCGATCCCTTGCTGGGCGGGCCGGCACCGAGGTCTGAAATCTTCATATCCATCAACCATGATTCTACGGTGTATGGTCACCCGGCGGCAAGGCCTTTGGCAGCAAGCCATTCATCATTGTAAATCGTTGACAAATAACGCAATCCGCTGTCGCACAAGATGGTCGCGATGATATGCCCCGGCCCCATGTGCCGCGCCAGCCGCACCGCGCCCGCCACATTGATACCCGAAGACAGGCCCAGGCAGATGCCTTCTTCATCGTTCAACCGGCGCACCCAGTGCAGCCCTTCGGCATCGGGCACGCGAAATTGCGCATCGACCTGCAGCCCATCCAGATTGCCGGTGATGCGCGACTGGCCAATGCCTTCCGATACGCTCGATCCTTCGGCCTTCAGCTCGCCATGGGCAAACCAGTTGTACAGCGCGGCGCCTTCCGGATCGGTCAGGGCGATGGTGATCTCCGGCTTTTCGGCGCGCAGCCCCAGCGCGACGCCGGCCAGCGTGCCGCCGGTGCCCACCGCGCAGGTGAAGCCATCGATCCGGCCGCCGGTCTGCTGCCACAGCTCGGCGGCGGTGGTGCGGATATGCGCCAGGCGATTGGCGACATTGTCGAACTGGTTGGCCCAGATCGCGCCCGGCGTTTCCTCGGCGATGCGGCGCGAGGTGTGCACATAATGGCCGGGATTGGCATAGGGCGCGGCCGGCACCAGCACCAGTTCAGCACCCAGGGCGCGCAGCGTGTCCATCTTCTCGCGGCTCTGGGTTTCGGGCATCACGATGATGGTGCGATAGCCGCGCGCCCGGCCGACCAGCGTCAGGCCGATCCCGGTATTGCCGGCGGTGCCTTCGACAATGATGCCGCCTGGGCGCAAGGCCCCGCGCGCCTCTGCATCATCGATGATGCCCAGCGCGGCGCGATCCTTCACGCTGCCACCGGGGTTCAGGAATTCGGCCTTGCCCAAAATCGTGCAGCCGGTGTCGCGGCTGGGGCTGGCCAGCGTGATCAGCGGCGTGTTGCCGATCAGCCGGGTGATGTCGGCAGCAATATCAGGGTTGGAGTTCATGGGCAGCTTCTACGCGGCGGGCGACCTTGCAGCAAGGAAGCTGTGTTGCGGTGCGGGCAAGCATGGCTAAACTGATTGTCATGCGTATATTCGCTTTCCTTGCATCGGCGCTGCTGCTGGCAGCATGCGGCGACCAGCCCGGCGGGGAACTGAAAGTTGCGGTTATCGGTGATGGCCCGCTGGCCGACGCGCTCGCGGCCGAAGCCACCAGCGCCACCTTGCTGAAACGCGGCGCCAATGGCGAACTGGCCACCGGGCTGGCGACCAGCTGGCGGTTTCTGGATGAAGGCGATGCGCTGATCCTGCGCCTGGCGCCGCTGCGCTGGCCCGGCCGCGATGGCCGGCCGGGGGCCGAACTGGTGGCCGGCGATGTCGTCGCCAGCCTGCGGCGGCCCCGCAACGCCGCGGCGCGCGCCCTGCTGGCCGATGCCGGGCTGGCTGCGAAGGGCAATGTGCGCGCACCCATAAACCGCGTCGTCGAGCTGTTGCCGCGCCCGCCGACTCCGTTTCTGCTCGAATTTCTGGCCGAACCGGCGCTGGCGCTGCGCAATCGGCGTGGTCAGGCCTATCCGGGGGCCTATGCCCAAGGCCGCGACGGCGCGTCGATCCGGCTCAGCCGACGCAGTGGTACCGCGACCGCTGATGCGCAGGCCGCCCGCATCATCATTGATGCCCCCGATGCCGCCGCCGCGGTCCGCGGTTTTGCCGCCGGCGATGTGCATGTCGTGCTGGGCGAAGGCCTGGCCGGGCTGGGCACTGTACGCGCCGGCGCGACCGGCCGAGCGCTGATTGTCGAACCGGTGCACGGCGTCATCGGCCTCGCCATCGCGCCCTTCGCGGTGGCGCCCGGCGGCCGGCTCGCCGATCCGCGCCTGCGCCGCGCGCTGCTGCTCGCGGCCGATGGCGCAGTGCTGGCCAATCGTTTCGCGCTGTCCGCCTTGCAGGCGCAGACAAGGCTGTGGGATGGGCTGCCGGCCCCGCTCGACGAACGCCGCCTGCCGCCCGGCGCGCGCCAGGTCCAGGCCAACGCCTTGCTGGCCGCAACCGGCCATGGCCCGTCGCGGCCACTGGCCTTGACCGTACTGGTGCCGGCGAGCGCCGAGGCGGCGCTGATCGCCCGCGAACTGGCGGCCAGCTGGGTGCCGCTGGGCATCTCGCTTGAAATGGTCACGCAGCGCCGCACCGGCGGCGCTGTGCCGCGCCACGATCTGGCGCTGCAGGAAATCACCGCGCCGGTGCCGGACGCGGCGGCGCATCTTGCCCGCTGGCGCTGCGGCCGCGCGCTGCCGTGCAGCCCCGCGGCCGACCGGCTGCTGCAAGAGGCGCGCGACGCCGGCAATGATCTGGCCACCCGCGCGGCCGCGGTTACGGCGGCCGAAGCCGCGCTGATGGTCGATCCGGCCTTCATCCCGCTGCTGCGTCCGGTGCGCTGGGCGCTGGTGGCAAACGGTGTCAGTGGCTTTCAGGCCAATGCATTAGGCCGCCACCCGCTGGGGCGGATGCTGCCGCCCGGCGCAGGCGCGGCCGGAGCGAACTAGAGTCGCTTTGCACCCGGAATGGCTCGCTCAGGCCGGGCAGATTTTCTGCTAGCAGCGCTTGGCCGACGCGCGGCCGATTTCGCGGCCAGCCAGGGCACCGGCGCCGGCCACCAGCGCGCTTTCACCGACATTGCCGCCCAGCAGGGCCGCACCGGCGCCCGCTATCACGGCACCGGCGATGGCCCCGCGTGTCTTGGCCCGTTTCTTGGCGCGCAGGCACTGCTCCAGCGTCTGATAGGATTTGCCATCATATTCATACAGGGTCGGCAGGGTCTGCGATTGGCTTTGCGCCTGGTTGCTGGTCTGCTGGGCCAGCACCGGGCTGGCCGCGGGGCCGGTCAGGCCGATCACCGCGGCAATCAACAGCGGGTTGCGAATGGAAAAAGCATTCATCATTGTCTCCTTGGCAATTGGCCGCATCATCCGTGGTTTGCCGATCGGCGACAAGCAGGTGACGACCGGATTAAGCCAGCGTTCAACTTGCCAGCCGCATCCTGTATGCATGATGAAGCAGTTGATGTTGCCAGCGCTGCTGGTGCCCGTTCTGGCTGCCAGCGCCGCGCTGGCCAATCCTCTGGTCATACCGGCGACGCGCAACGGCGAACCGGTGCGGCTGCGCGCCGAATATGTCCCGGCCAGCCAGTTTGCCGGAGCAGCCCCGGTGGCGGCGCCGGCGATAGCCGCGCCCGGATATCAGATGGCCTATCCGCCGCCCGCATATCCGCAAGATAGCCTACAGCCGGGCTATGATCCGGCCCAAGCCGGCTATGTGCGATCGGCCGATCAGCCATATTTCGACGAACGACCGGCCTATGATCAGGCCGTTTATCAGCAGGATGGCTACCCACAGGGCGCCAATTGGCAAGCGGGTTATGGCCAGCCCTATCCGCCGCCGGTCACGGTGGTGCAGACGCGCGTCGTGCCGGTCGCCTATCCGGTGCCCGTTGCTTATGCCGTGCCGGTCGGTTGGCGCGGCAATGGCTTTCGCGGCGGGTTTCGCGGCCGCGGTTACGGTTGGAACCGTGGCTTTGGCGGCGGCTATGGCGGCTGGAATCGCGGCTGGGGCGGCGGCGTCGTGATCCAGCCGGGCTGGAACAGCGGCTTTTATCGTGGCGGTTATGGCGGCTACTATGGCGGTGGCAATCGTGGTTGGAGCTGCCGCTCGACCGGCGGCGGTGCGCTGGCCGGCAGTGTGGCTGGCGCGGCCATCGGCTATGGCCTGGCCAACCGCTGGGATCGCGGTACGGGTGTGGTGATCGGCGGAATTGTCGGTGCACTGGCTGGCACGGCCATCGAACGCTCCGGCCGCTGCTGAACGCTCACCCCCGGGCGATCACGCTGAGGAAATCCGCGCCCCAGCGTTCCAGCTTGCTGGCGCCCACGCCCGGCACCCGTGCCAGATCATCGGGCGTGCGTGGGCGCAGGCGTGCCATCTCGCGCAGGGTCGCATCGTGAAACACCACATAGGGCGGCACTTCGGCGGCCGCCGCCAGTTCGCGCCGGCGCTGGCGCAGCGCATCGAACAGCGCCTGATCACCGGCGGCGACGTCGGCCGAACCGGCGTCACGCCGCGTGCTGCCTGAACGGCCTTCGCGGCGTGGCGGCGTGGCCGGCGCCTGTTTCAACTGCACCGCCACCTCGCCTTTCAGGATCGGTCGGGACGCCGGCCCCAGCGCCAGGCCGCCATGTTCGGGATCGCGCATCAGGGCGCCGGTCGCTTCCAGCTGGCGGGTCAGGCTGCGCCATTGATCGACAGACACATCCTTGCCGATACCGAACACGCTGGCCTGCTCATGCCGGAATTTCAACACCTTTTCAGACGTTTTGCCCAACAATACCTCGGTCAGGTGGCCGATGCCGAACCGCTGCCCAGTGCGATACACCGCCGACAGCAGTTTGCGCGCCGCCTCTGTGGCATCCAGCAACTGCGGCGGGTTCAGGCAATTGTCGCAGTTCCCGCAGGCATCGGGCGGCGCATCACCGAAATAGCGCAGCAATTCGCGCCGCCGGCAGCCGCTGGTTTCCAGGAAAGCGATCAGCGCGTTCATGCGCCGCGTCTCATCGGCCTTGCGCGCCTCGTCGCCGTCACCGGCAGCGATGAAGCCGCGCAGCCGCGCCACATCCTCCCCGCCCCAGATCAATTGCGCCACCGCCGGATCGCCATCGCGCCCGGCGCGGCCGGTTTCCTGATAATAGGCCTCGATCGATTTGGGCATGCCGGCGTGCAGCACGAATCGCACATCGGGTTTGTCGATGCCCATGCCGAACGCGATCGTTGCCACCATCACCATCGATTCGGATTTGACGAAATCGGCCTGGTGGCGGCTGCGCGTGCCCGGCTCCAGCCCGGCGTGATAGGGGCGGGCGTTGATGCCCGCCTCCGTCAGCCATTCGCAGATCTTCTCGGTCGCGGCGCGGGTGGGGGCATAGATGATGCCGGCCTGATCGCGGTGCTGGCCCAGGAAATCGAGGATCTGCCGTTTGAGATTGTCGCGCCCGGCCACATCATAGCGGATGTTCGGCCGATCAAAGCCCGAAAGCACCACGCGATCATCACCGATACCCAGTTGCCGCGCGATATCGACACGCGTCTCGCGATCGGCGGTCGCCGTCAATGCGATGCGTGGCACACCGGGCAGTGCATCGCAGAACGGGCGCAGCCGGCGATATTCGGGGCGGAAATCATGCCCCCACTGCGACACGCAATGCGCTTCATCAATGGCGATCAGCGCGATTTCGACCCGCCCGGCCAACAGGCCAAAGCCTTCGCTCAGGGCGCGTTCCGGCGAGACATAGAGCAGATCAAGCGCGCCATCGCGCATCGCCCGCCACACTTCTTCGCCATCGCTGGCCTGGCTGTTCAGCGTGGCGGCGCGCACGCCGACCGCCTTCAATGCGCGCACCTGATCTTCCATCAACGCGATCAGCGGCGAGATCACCAGCGCCGTACCCGGCCGGATCAGCGCCGGAATCTGATAGCACAGCGATTTGCCGGCGCCGGTCGGCATGATGGCCACCACGTCGCGCCCGGCCAATATGTCGGCGATGATGGCCAGCTGCGGCCCGCGAAATTCGGCGTGGCCGAACACGCGGGTAAGCACGTCATGTGGGGTCATGGCATGTCGATAGCCGGGGCTTTGCTGCGTTGCTATGGGCTTGTGGATGCGTTGGCGACAAACTGTGATTTGGGAATGGGCGTTGCTGGCCGCGCTGCTGCCGGCCGCCGCCTGGGTGCTGTGGATCGAGCTGCGGCCGCCGCGGGGGCTGGGGCCTCCGATCGCGCCGCACGCCATCGCCATAAGGGCCGAATCGCTGCCGGGCAGCGGTGTCAGCCTTTCCGGCGTGCGTCTGGCCGGGGCCCTGGCGCTTCGCAGCGATGATCCCGGCTTCGGCGGGCTTTCGGGGCTGACGGCGCTGCCCGATGGCCGGTTGCTGGCGGTCAGCGATGCCGGGCAATGGCTGGTGCTGCGCCCCGAGGTGCGTGGCAGCCAGTTGGTCGGCGTGACGAGCGCCGAAATGGGTGGGCTGCCGTCGCCGCCCGGCGGTGAAAAATATGACATGGATTCAGAAGCCGTGCAGGTGGCGCCCGATGGCCGCCTGGCGGTCAGCTTCGAACAGCAGCACCGGATCCTGATCTATGATGGCATGCCGCCGCGTCGGCTGGTGGCAACGCACTGGCGCACGGATGCGATGCGCTGGCAGGCCAATGGCGGCGGCGAGGCGCTGGCACTGCTGCCCGGCGGCGCCATGTTCTGGCTGCCCGAAGTTGCGCAAGCCGGGCTGCACCGCAGTGTGTTCATCGCAGCCTCCGGGCAGGCCCGCCGCATCAACGTGGCCGGGCTGCCGGGCTTTGCCATCACCGACGCGGTGGCGCTGGATGCGACCCGCGTGCTGCTGCTGCATCGCCGCTTCACCGGCGTGGAGACGGCGGCAGCGCTCAGCCTGATTGATCTCGGCGGTCCCGGCGTCGCCATTGTCACCGCCCGGCCCTTGCTGCGCTGGAACCGCAATTCGGCCTGGCCGATTGACAATATGGAAGGGGCGGCCATCAGGCGCGAAGCCGGCCGGACGATGCTCTATCTGGTGTCTGACGACAATTTCGCCGCGGCGCAGCGCACGTTGCTGCTGCGGCTGGATATCACGGCCTTGGCGGCTGCTGCCCAATCACGGTGAAGGCTTGCCTTAACGGCTTGCCGTCTTCCACATCGACCAGAAATTCGGGCCGTCGCCGTGCTGCCATTCGCCCTGCACGGCAAAGCCCCGCGATTGATACAGGCCGACATTGGCCGGTGTGGCGGTCTCCAGATAGCAGGCGCGCGTTTCGTGCTGATCGGTGCGATCGATGCCGGCCTTCAGCAGCGCGCCGCCCACACCCAGGCCCTGCGCCTGCGGGATCACGCCGATGAACTGCAGATACCAGTGCGGCCGCTTGTCGTGCTGCCGGTCCATGGCGCCCATCAGGCCCAGGCTGCGCGGCAGGGCAAAGCCGAATGTGGCAATCAGGCGGGGCAGGGCGGCGATCAATGTGCTGGTCGGCATTTCCGCTTGGCCCGGCGGCCGCCACAGCGCCGCGCCGATGATAGCGCCATTGGCGGCAACGGCGACATGCGCCAGATCGAGCCTGGCGTCGGCACCGGTGATCAACTGGAAAAACCGCAGCAGTTGCCTTGGCCGCCGGTCGCGGTCGGGATAAATCCACGCCATGGCCGGATCATCAATGAAGGCGTCGGCCAGCGCTGTGATCAGCGCCGGCCTATCCGCCGGTGTGGCGACCCGCACGTCAGGGGGCAGGTGCCGGATGGTGTTGCGCACGGCCGGCGGCTGCAACCGTCAATCAAGCAGCGGCGGCGGTGGCCTGCCTCTTGATTTCCTTCTTCAGCTTGGCAGCGCGCGGGCTGAGCAGATCGTCGCTGGTCTTCAGCAGCCAATTGTCGAGGCCGCCGACATGTTCCACCGAACGCAGGCCGTTCATCGACACGCGCAGGCGCACGCTGCGGCCCAGCGCGTCCGAGATCAGTGTGACATTCTGCAGATTGGGCAGAAATGTGCGCTTGGTCTTGTTGTTGGCGTGGGACACGTTGTTGCCGACCTGGCGGCCCTTGGCGGTCAATTCGCAAACGCGCGACATGGCGGTACGTCCTTGATCAAAAAACAAATCGAATCTGTGAAGGCGGCCCTGCCGGAATCGGCACAGCCACAACAGGGGGCGGCGCATAACCCAGCCCTGCCATGGCGTCAACCTTGGGGGAGGGGCTGGACTGCCCGCAACGGCCGGTGCAGAACGGGCCCATGCCCTATTTCGCCATCCATTGCATCGACAAGCCCGACAGCGCCGAACTGCGCGCCGCCAACCGCCCGGCGCACCTGGCGCACATCGATCTCTTCAAGGACAAGGTGCTGGTCGCCGGGCCCCTGCTGCGCCCCGATGGCCGCACCATGGGATCGCTGCTGATCATGGAGTTCGATGATCGCGACACCGCCATCGCCTTTGCCAATGCCGATCCCTATCATCAGGCCGGGCTGTTCGAGACCCGGTCGGTGACGAACTGGCACAAGGTGTTGCCGTAGGCGCAGCCATTTGCCGACTCCGGCACGCGCCTTCTTGCCTTGCTTCTGCACCTTGAACGGATTCGGCGGCTTCGCCGCCGGCCGTGGCTTGGCGGGCCGGTCGGCCCTTTCGTCGCCACGACCCTTCGACAAGCTCAGGGTGAGCGGGAGGTGGATCAGAAGATCAGCCCCTGCCGCTTGGCTGCGCTCAACAATTCCGCGCGGATATTCACCCCTGGTGCCGCCAGCCAGCCCAGCATCGCATCGCCCAACGGCTCAAGCGTGGCGGCGCGCACCATCGCCTTGATCGGGCCGATGCCGGCCGGGGTGATGGACAATTGCTCGACGCCCAGCGCCATCAGCGCCAACGCCTCCAGCGGCCGGCCACCCATTTCGCCGCAGACGGTGACCGGCACATCATGGTCGGCGGCGGCACACACGACGCGGCGGATCACGCGCAGGATCGCTGGCGACAGCCAGTCATAACGATCCGCCAGCCGCGGATTGGCTCTGTCGGCGGCAAACAGGAATTGGGTCAGGTCGTTGGTGCCGATCGAGACGAAATCCACCATCGGCAGCAACACATCCAGCTGCTCGATCAGCGCCGGCACTTCGATCATCGCGCCATATTCCACTCCGGACGGCACCGGCCGCCCCGATGCCTGCAACCGTTCGCGCTGCGCTTCCACCAGCGCACGGGCTTCGGCGAACTCCCAGGGTTCCGATACCATCGGGAACATCACGCTCAGCGTGCGGCCGGCGGCAGCCTCCAGAAGGGCGCGCGCCTGTACCTTCATCAGGCCGGTCCGACCCAGCGCCAGGCGCAGCGCCCGCCAGCCCATCGCCGGATTCTCGTCCTCCTCGTCACCGGCCAGATAGGGCACCGATTTGTCGCCGCCGATATCGACGGTGCGGAACACCACCGGCTTGTCGCCCGCAGCATCGAGCACACCCTTGTACAGCGCTTGCTGGCGTTCGCGGCGCGGCAGCGTGGCGGACACCAGGAACTGGAATTCGGTGCGGAACAGCCCGATGCCATCGGCGCCGGCCAGCGGAATCGCCGCGGCATCATCGACCAGCCCGGCATTCATGTAGAGTGCGATCTGGCGGCCATCCCGGGATATGGCCGGCAGGTCGCGCACCTTGGCCCATTGTTCGGCCTGGCGGGCCTTCAGCACCCGCATCGCCTGATAGGATTTGATCGTGGCTGCGGTCGGCCGCACCAGCAGCGCGCCATTGCCGGCATCGACGATCAGTTCATCGCCATCATTCACCTGCGCAAACAGATGTTCGACACGGCCGAGCACCGGCACGCCCATGGCGCGCGCCACGATGATGACATGCGCGGTCAGGCTGCCTTCTTCCAGCACCACGCCCTTCAGGTGACGCTTGTCATATTCCAGCAGCTCCGCCGGCCCCAGGTTGCGCGCGATCAGGATCGCATCACCCTGCAAGCCCAGTTGCGCCGCGGTGCCCAATTGCCCGGAAAGAATGCGCAACAGCCGGTTGGACAGATCATCGAGATCGGTCAGCCGTTCGCGCAAGTAAGGATCATCGATGCTGCGCATGCGCAGCCGGTTGCGCGATTGCACCCGCTCCACCGCAGCTTCGGCGGTCAGGCCGGTTTCGATGGCATCGTTGATGCGCCGCGCCCAGCCTTCGTCATAGGCGAACATCTTGTAGGTTTCGAGGATCTCGTGGTGATCGGTGCCGGCGACGAACTCCGATTGGCCCATCATGGTTTCGATCTGCTCGCGCATGCGGCGGAAGGCATCGACCAGCCGCGTGCGCTCCAGCTCGACATCGTCCGACACCGTGTGTTCCACCACCACGCGCGGCTGGTGGAACACCGCCAGCCCGCGCGCCAAGCCATCGACCAGCTTCAGCCCGTTCATGCGCAGCGGGCCGGAGTTGGCGGCGCGCATCCGCATCGCCTGCGCATCATCAACCAGACCAGCGCCGTGGATCAGTTCGGACAGCACCATGGCGACGGTTTGCAGGCCTTCGATCTCGATCTCGGCATATTCGCGCGGTTCGCGGTGCTGCACGGCCAGCACGCCGATGGCGGCTTCGCGTCGCACGATCGGCACGCCGCAGAAACTGTGGAAATCATCTTCGCCGGTTTCGGGGCGATAGACGAAATCCGGGTGCGCCTTGGCTTCGGCCAGGCTCAGTGGCTCGCGGCGCGAAGCGATGGTGCCAACCAGGCCCTGGCCCATCGACAATTTCGTCACATGCACGGCGGTCTGCGCCAACCCGAAGGTGGCATAAAGCTCGAGCACGCCATCGCGCAGCAGATAGATGGAGGCGACTTCGCTGCCCAGTTCGTCGGCGACGATCTTCACCACCTGATTGAGCTTGGCCTGCGCCGCGGCTTTCCCGGCCATCACATCGTGAAGGCGACGCAGGATGATGCGGGCGGCGCTGGCGGGGGGCATCAGGCGGCTGCTTCCCGTCGTTCAGGGGGGGCAAAGCGCCGGCTGATCGCGGCCTCGGCTTCGCTGGTCAGTTCGGCGATGATCTCCGCCACCGGCTGTACCTTGGTCACCATGCCCACCGATTGCCCGGCCATCAGGCTGCCGTTCTCGATGTCGCCTTCCACCACGGCGCGGCGCAGGGCGCCTGCCCAATAATGTTCGATGGCCAGTTGCCCGGCGGCCAGATCCATCTCGCCGCGGTCCACCGCTGCTGCCACTTCGCGCTGGCGTTCGTTGAAGGCTTCGCTGCCGGCATTTTTCAAGGCGCGCACCGGGATCACCGGCAGGCGCGGATCGATCTGCACGCTCGACAACGCATCGCGGGCGCTGGCCCGCACAAACGCGGTCTTGAACTTTTCATGCGCCACGCTTTCTGCCGACGCGGCAAAGCGCGTGCCCAGCTGCACACCCGAGGCGCCCATTTCCAGATAGGCGGCAATGGCGTTGCCCCGCCCGATGCCGCCGGCAACGAACACCGGCACATCGGTGATCACCGGCAGGATTTCCTGCGCCAGCACGGTCAGCGACACCGGCCCGATATGGCCGCCAGCTTCCGATCCTTCGATGACGATGGCATCAACGCCTGATCGCACCAATTTCTTCGCCAGCGCCGCGGTGGGGGCAAAGCACATCAATTTGGCGCCGAACGCCTTGATCGCGGCGATCGCTGCGCCCGATGGCAGCCCGCCGGCCAGCACGACATGGCTGACATTCTGGCGCGCGCAGACCTGGATCAGTTCATCCAGCATCGGGTGCAGCGTGATCAGATTGACGCCAAACGGCAGTTGAGTCAGCGCCCGCGTCGCGGCAATTTCGGCCTCCAGCAGGGCGGGCGGCATTGATCCGCAGGCGATCACGCCAAAGCCGCCGGCATTGGAAATTGCGGAGACCAGCTTGCGTTCCGACACCCAGGTCATCGCGCCGGCCATGATGGCATGGCGCGTGCCCAGAAACGCCCGGCCACGTGCGGATGCGGCGTCGAGATGCGGGGTATTGCTCATGCCTCGGTCTCCGCATCGGGTGCCGGCCCATCCAGGCCATAGGCGGTGTGCAGCACGCGCACGGCGAGCTCGACATAATCCTTCGGGATCAGCACGCTCACCTTGATTTCCGATGTGGTGATCGCCTGGATGTTGATGCCGCGGCTGGCCAGCGCGCGGAACATCGTGGCGGCGACCCCGGCATGGCTCTTCATGCCGACACCCACCACCGAGATCTTCGCGACATCATCGTCGGAAATCAGCTGCTTGAAACCGATTCCGCCCTGGGCCTTTTCCAGCACCGCCAGCGATGCCGGCAATTGCGCGCGCGGCACCGTGAAGGTCACGTCGGTGGTACCTTCGCCCTTGGCGATATTCTGCACGATCATGTCCACGTTGATGTTGGCATCGGCCAGTGGCCCGAAGATGCCAGCGACCACGCCCGGCACATCGGGCACGCCCACCAACGTCACCTTGGCTTCGCCACGATCGGCGACCACGCCCACAACAATCATGCGTTCCATTTCATCATCCTCGTCCACCACCAGCGTGCCGGGTGCGTCGGAGAAGCTCGACAGCACCTGCACTACCATCTTTTCCTTCATGGCCAGTTCCACCGACCGTGTCTGCAACACCTTGGCGCCCACGCTGGCCAGCTCCAGCATCTCTTCATAGGTGATGCGGCTGAGCTTGCGCGCGCGCGGCACGATGCGCGGATCGGTGGTGTAGACGCCATCGACATCGGTGTAGATGTCGCAGCGGTCGGCCTTGAGCGCGGCGGCCAGCGCCACCGCCGATGTGTCCGATCCGCCGCGGCCCAGCGTCGTCACCCGATTGTCGTCGGTCAGGCCCTGAAAGCCCGGCACCACTGCCACTTCGCCCTGCGCCATGCCGGCCAAAATGGCTGCGGTGCCGACATCCTCGATGCGCGCCACGCTGTGCGCGGCCGTGGTGCGGAATGGCACTTGCCAGCCCAGCCAGCTGCGCGCCTTCACCCCCGCCGATTGCAGGGTGATCGCCAACAGCCCGGCGGTGATCTGTTCGCCGGCTGCCACCACCACATCATATTCGGCCGGATCGGCCAGTGGCGAGGCTTCGCGGCAATAGCCGACCAGCCGGTCGGTCTCGCCGGCCATGGCAGAGACCACGACCGCAACCTGGTTGCCGGCATCGACCTCGCGTTTCACCCGGGCGGCGACATTGCGAATCCGCTCTGTCCCCGCCATCGATGTTCCGCCGAATTTCATCACGATCCGGGCCATGGCCGGCTGCTTCCCTTGTCACGTGCTCCACTATTGCTCTTGCCTGATAGGAACCAAGGGGGGCAATGGCAAGCAAGGCGCAGCTTTCGTGAGGCGAAGCAAAGATGACCAATGCGGCCAGCATCAACCCGGACGAAGCGGCATTCTTTGGCGCGCTGGCCGGCGATTGGTGGAACCCGCACGGCTCGTCGGCCATGCTCCACCGCATCACACCGGTGCGCACGGCGCATATCAGGGCAGAGGCGGTGGCGCATTTCAGCCTGAATGCCAGAAGCCGCCGGCCGCTCAGCGGTCTGTCGGCCCTTGATGTCGGCTGCGGTGCCGGCCTGATGGCGGAGCCGTTGGCCCGCATGGGGTCCAGCGTTACGGGCATCGATGCCGCGCCTGAGAATATCGCCGCGGCCGCAGCGCATGCGCAGGCCGGCGGGCTGGATATCGCCTATCATTGCATCGCCGTGGAGGATCTTGCCGACAGCGGCGAGCAATATGATCTGATCACGTGCCTGGAAGTTGTCGAGCATGTCGCGGGCCGCGATGGGTTTTTTGCCGCGCTTGCCCGCTTGCTCAAACCCGGCGGGCTGGCGATATTCTCCACCCCCAACCGCACCGCGGCGAGCTGGGCGGTGGTGATTGCCGGCGCGGAATATCTCACCCGCAGCATCCCGCGTGGCGCCCATGATTGGAACCGCTTCTTCACGCCCGATGAACTCGCCGAAGCGTTGCAGAACGCCGGCCTGACGCCTGCTGAACCAGCCGGCTTGTCGTGGCGGCCGGGCAAGGGCTTTCATATCAGTGGCGATGTGGCAGTGAATTATTTCCTCAGCGCGTCCAAGGCCAGCTAACGGCCCGCCGCGCCTGGGTGGGGGTGGCGCGGCGGGCCGGGCGGCGTGGGCCGCCATGATGGCCACTTCGGGGGGGAAGCGACCATCACGACAACATTAACGGAATGTAATGTCGATTGCCACAGCAAAAGTCGGCTTTGGGCTTGGCCAAAAGCGCGCACCCCCGGGATCTGCAGCCGATTTGCCTGAATCCACCGATTATGCTTCCGTGCGCGGCTATGGATATTGATGCCGCCGTTTCGATCGTCGAGGTCTCCCCCCGGGACGGCCTGCAGAACGAGGCCGGCTTTGTCGAAACCGCCGATAAGCTGCGCCTGATCGATCAGCTGATCGGCATGGGCGCGCGGCGGATCGAGGTGGCGAGCTTCGTCAATCCGCGCCGCGTGCCGCAAATGGCCGATGCCGAAACGGTGGTCGCCGGCCTGCCCCCAGCGCCCGGCGTGCGCTTCATCGGCCTGTGCCTGAACGAGCGCGGCGTCACCCGCGCCATCGCCACGCAAGACACGCCGCGCCCGCTCGATGAAGCTGGCTGCGTGCTGGTCGCCAGCGACAGTTTCGGCATCATCAACCAGGGCCAGAGCGTTTCCGATGGTATCATCGCCAATCGCGCCATGCTGAAACAGGCCCGCGATGCCGGGCTTTATGCCCAGGTGACGATCAGCGCGGCCTTCGGTTGCCCCTATGAAGGGCCGATGGCGGCGGATCATGTCGTGGCGCTGGCGGCGCGCATGGCCGATGCCGGCGCGCAGGAAATCGCCCTGGCCGACACGATCGGCGTGGCGGTGCCGGCGCAGGTGTTTGACCTGACTGCCCGTGTCATCGCCGCCATCGCGCCGATTCCGATCCGCCTGCACCTGCATGACACCCGCGGCCTGGCGCCGGCCAACGCCTGGGCCGCCTATCAGGCCGGGTGCCGCACCTTCGATTCGGCGCTGGGTGGCTTGGGTGGCTGCCCGTTCGCGCCGGGCGCTGCCGGCAATGTCGGCACCGAAGAGCTGCTGTATCTGTTCGCCCATTCCGGCGTCGCCACTGGCTATGATCTCACTGCCGCGCTGGCCGCAAACCAGTGGTTCGCCGGCATCATGGGCCGGCCGCTGCCCAGCCGCGCCGGCAAGGCCGGAGATTTCGTGGCGCGGCCGCTGCCTGCTGCCCGATGACCGACCAGGCGATGGAAAACACAGGTGCGCTGGCGGGCATCACCGTCATCGAAATGGGCCAGTTGATCGCCGGGCCGTTCTGCGGGCAGTTGCTGGGCGACCTGGGCGCCGATGTCATCAAGATCGAGGCGCCGGGGCAGGGTGATCCGATGCGCGGCTGGGGCGGCGGCGCGCAGCCGATGTGGTGGCAGGTGATCGCCCGCAACAAGCGCTGTGTCAGCTGCGATCTGCGTGGGCCCGAAGGCCAGGCCCTGGCCCGGCAGATGATTGCCAAGGCCGACATCTTGATCGAGAATTTCCGGCCCGGCACGCTGGAAAAATGGGGCATGGCGCCAGACGCCCTGCACGCCATCAACCCAGGTTTGATCATCGTGCGTGTCTCCGGCTACGGCCAGACCGGGCCCTATGCCGCGCGCGCCGGCTTTGGCCTGATCGGGGAGGCGATGGGCGGCTGGCGGGCCATTGTCGGCGATGCCGATCGCCCGCCAGCGCGCATGGGTGTTTCGATCGGGGACACGCTGGCCGCCACCTATGGCGCGCTGGGCGCACTGGCGGCGCTCAATCACCGTCATGCCACCGGCCGGGGCCAAGTGGTCGATTCGGCTTTGTATGAAGCGGTGTTGCAGGTCATGGAAAGCCTGGTGCCGGATTACGCCGCGTCAGGATTTGTGCGGCAACGCTCCGGCGCGATCCTGCCCGGCATCGCGCCGTCCAATGTCTATCCGGCGAAGGATGGCGATTATCTGATCGGCGCCAATCAGGATGGCGTGTTCGCCCGGCTGTGCACCGCCATGGGCCGGCCGGAACTGGCACACGACCCGCTATATGCCAGCCACGACGCGCGTGGGCAGCACCAGCGCCAGCTCGATGATCTGATCGGCGCCTGGACCGCCACGCTGACGATTGCCGAACTGGAAGCCATATTGGTCGCTGCCGGGGTGCCGGCGGGCCGCGTCTATCGCCCGCAGGATATGCTGGACGATCCGCATTTCCAGGCCCGCGCCGCCATCACCGCCGTGCCGCACCCGCATCTGGGCACGGTGACCATGCAGAATGTCATGCCGCGCCTGTCGGCCACGCCCGGCGCCATTCGCCGCCATGCTCCTGAACATATTGGGCAAGACAATGATGACGTCTATGGTAGCTGGCTGGGGCTGGACGCGCCCGCGCTTGCCGATCTGCGCCAGCGTGGCATCATCTGACGGGTGATATCGGGGAGACGATCCGTGCGTACCAAGTTGATCCTGCTGACGGCCGCCCTGCTGGTGGCGGTGCCGGCGGCAGCCGATGCCGGCCATGCCTTCCGCAATGAGACGATGGCCGGCCTGCGCTGCCGCCTGTCCAGCGAAACCAGCGATACCGCGATGACCATCACCCTGGAGCCGAAGGAACGGGTGACGGTGATGGCCAATTATATCGATATCCGCTGTGCCGAGCCGGTGTTGCGGCAACGCTTCGCCCTGGCCGGCGGCAAGACTTATGTGTTCCGCCGCTTGCCCGATGGCAGCCGCGTCAGCCTCAGCCCGGAATAAGATCCGGATACCACAGCCGGGCCAGCATCGCGATGCCCAGTCCGGCAAACAGCAGCGCCGCCAGCCGGCGCACAAGCCGCAGCGACACCCGCGCCACGATGGCCTCCCCCATCAGCACTGCCGGCGCATTGGCCAGCATCATGCCCAGCGTGGTGCCGATGGTGACGGCGATCACATCCTGAAACCGCGCCGCCAGCGCCACTGTGGCCACTTGTGTCTTGTCGCCGATCTCCACCACGAAGAACGCCACCATGGTGCCGATCAGCGCATGGCTGGTGCCGGTGGCCTGGGGCGCATCGTCCAATTTGTCAGGCACCAGGGTCCATGCCGCCATCGCCAGAAAGCCGATGGCGACCGCTGTCTGGAACAACGGCCCGGCCAGCAGCCCGGCCAGCGCCACGCCGGCCCAGGCGGCAAGGCCATGATTGGCCAATGTTGCCAGCAGGATACCGCCCAGCACCGCGAACGGTTGGCGGTAGCGCGCCGCCAGCACCAGTGCCAGCAACATGGTCTTGTCGCCGATCTCGGCGAGCGCCACGACGCCGGCCGAGGTTGCGATAATGGGCAGCGTGGTCAGCATCCGCGCCATTACCGCCTCTTGCGTTGCCGGTGCAATGGGCGGAAACTGCGTAGATGAGTATGATTATCCTGTTGCTTGCCGCTACCACCGCAGCTGGCCTGCCCGCCGCGCCAGCCATCCCGGCGCCCGTCAGCCAGATCCTGATCGCGCCGGCCACCATCGACAATACGCTCGAAATCGAAGGTGAAGCGCTCGAAGCTGAACAGTTGAAGAAGCGCTTGTTCATCGATGTGAGGGTGAACAACAGCGGCCCGCACCGCTTCCTGGTCGATTCCGGCGCCGATCGCTCGGTGGTCAGCGACGGGCTGGCGCTGCAACTGCGCCTGCCGGCCGGCGCCCCGGTGCGGGTGCAGGGCATGGCCGGCGTGCGCGAAGTGGCGACGGTGGAGGTGGCCGCGCTCAGCCTGGGTCAATCGGACATCGGCCCGATCACCGCGCCGGCATTGGCGGCCCGGCATCTGGGTGCCGAGGGCCTGATCGGCATCGATGCGCTGGCCGATCAGCGGCTGATGCTCGATTTCGACAAGCGCACCATAACCGTGCAGGATTCGCGCCGGCCCTATACCGAAGGCAGCAGCGGCGAGATCGTCGTCACAGCACGCCGTCGCAAGGGCCAGCTGATCATCACCCAGGCCTCGGTGGAAACCCGCGGCGTATCCGCGGTGATCGACACCGGCAGCGAGATCACGCTGGGCAACATGGCCCTGCGCCAACGGCTGTTCGGCAATCGCCGACCGGCCGGCATGCGCGACATCGATTTGCTGTCGGTGACCGGCCAGGTGTTGCGCGCCGAAGTCATGACGCTGAACAATGTGCGGGTTGGCGGGCTGTATCTCAACAATGTGATGGTGGCGTTTGCCGACGCGCCGCCGTTCCGGTTGTTCGGCCTGTCCGAACGCCCGGCGATTTTCCTCGGATCGGACCTTTTGGCCAGCTTCCGCCGCGTCAGCCTGGACTTCCGCAACCGCAAGGTACGCTTCACCCTGCGATAGGATGGCTTCGAATTCGCTCCCTCCCGTACAGGGAGGGAGCGATCACGATTCAATTCTGCAAGGTGTTGGCGGCCAGGCGCAGGAACTGGCTGGTGCAGCCGGCATCGGCAAGCGTGGCACCCAGCGCTTCGACGTTGGTCGGCGCGCTCACCTGCTTCACCGTCAATTTCACCGGTGCCTTGCCGCCATTGACTGTCAGCATGCCCGGCTTGCCGGCCACCGCGGCGGGCAGATTGGCCAGCGCCTGGCCGGGGCCGAACACCACGTCGGCGCTGCTGCCATCGTCACGGCTGATGGTCAGCGTTTGCGCGGCGGTGGTTTCAGCGCGCCATAGCGAGATATTGGCCGGATCGATGGCGCACACCGTGTCGCTGGTGCGGGTATCGAGCGCCCATACGCCGGGTGGCGTCGGCGGGCCCTGATCCTGGCCGGCGGAGCGCACGGCCCCGATGCGGGCGCGGCGGGCTGGCTTTTGCACCAGCAGGTCACTGAACGCCACTTCCTGGGCCACTGCGCTGGGCGCGGCCAGGCTGAAGCTGCCGGGGCCGGAAAAGCTGCGGGTGCCCTTGGCATCGAGCACGATGATCGAATCGCCGGCCTTCAGGTTGATCGGCCCATCGGGCAGGCGCTGCCCTGGCTTGTAACTGCTTGCCGACGGGCCGGCGGCGCGCACCACCAGCGGACCGGCCACGGCCGTTGTTGCCGCCAGCAGCGTCGCCAGCACGCCAAGTGACTTAATCGAGATCATAAACACCTCCGGGTCCTACCTGTTCCAATCGCTTTACCAGATACGCAAGGGCCGTGTCTTGCGGTGCAGCGGCCGCACGGGCCTTCAAGCCGTCGAGCGCCGCGGTCGCGCCGCGATCGAACGCGGCAATCAGCTCGGCCGACACCGGATCGGCCACGGCAACGCCAGCGCCCAAGGGTTCGAACACTTCGATCGGCTTGTCGCGACCGCGCACCCGCACCCGGCCCATGGCGCGGAAATGCTCCAGGCCCATCTGCTCGGCGGCTTCCAGGCTGATCAGGGCAGCGGTCTTGAGCGACTTGTTGGCGCCTTCCAGCCGGGCGGCGACGTTCATCGAATCGCCCAATGCCGTGTATTGGATGCGGCCTTCGCCGCCGAAATTGCCGACGACCACATCGCCCCAGTGCAGGCCGACCCGGGTGCGACCCATTTTTGGCCGGTTGCCTTCGGCAAAACAGAAGCGTTCACCCGCCTTGGACATTTCCACGGCGCAGGCCAGCGCGCGGGCGGCATCGTCGGGCCGCGCGATCGGCGCGCCCCAGAACGCAATGACGGCATCCGCGACGAACTTGTCGAGCGTGCCGCCATGTTTCAGCACCACCTCGCTCATCGTGTCGAGATATTCATTCAGCGTGGCGGCGACGATTTCCGGCGGCTGGCTCTGGCACATCGAGGTGAAGCCCTCGATATCGCTGAACAGCGCGAAGACCGGCCGGCGCTCGCCGTTCAGCGACAGCATTTCCGGGTTGCGCAAGATCTGTTGGGCGACATCGCGCGGCAGATATTTGCCCAGCGCACCTTGCGCAAACTTGCGTTGATCGGCGCCGACCAACCGCGCCGTGGTGGAGGCCGCCATCAGCGCCAGCAGCCAGCCGACCCCAAGGCCGGCACAGGGCAGGCCATAGGTATCAAAACCGCCGTTTTGCAGGGCATAGGGCATCCCGCCGAGCAGCGCGACTTCGGCGATCACCAACGGCCCAAGTATTCGCACGCCCAGATCGAAGCCGCCGGTAACGGCCCCGAGCAGCACTGCCAGCAGCGCCAGGCCCCACAGCACTGCGGCCGGTATCGGCGTCAGGCTGGTGCCGTCCAGCGCCTGGGCGATCAGCACGGCGTGCAGTTCCACCCCCGGCGTGGTGGTGCCCGAAAGCCGGCTGAACGGCGTGATGAACCGATCCGCTTCGGGCAGATCGGCGCCGATCAGCACGATCTTGCCGGCAATCGCATCCTTCAAGGCAGCGGCGGTTTCGGCATTGCCGAACAGATCGACCGGCAACGATGCAAACACCGGCCGGTCGGCAAATTGCGGTTTGCGGAAAATCGCCGAGCCCTGATGATTTGTGTAGGCGCTCAAGCCGGTGATGCGATTGACCAGCAATCCCGGCGGCAACTTGGTGGGGCTGGGCCATTGCCGCCAGGCATTGTCGCTGTCCACATCCAGCCGGATGTTGGCGGTGCGCACCGGTGCCGACGCGACGCTGGCGAA
Organism: Sandarakinorhabdus sp.; assembly: GCF_987265915.1. NCBI lineage: Bacteria > Pseudomonadati > Pseudomonadota > Alphaproteobacteria > Sphingomonadales > Sphingosinicellaceae > Sandarakinorhabdus > Sandarakinorhabdus sp. Next base: position 3,119,606 of record NZ_OZ503948.1, on the reverse strand, counting down.
GAATTCGCGCATATGGGCTTCCTGCCACGGCATCACGAACTCGCCATTTTCGGCATTGGGGGAAAAGCCGAAATAGGTCGGCGTTTTCATCGCCAGCAGCGCGGATTTCAGCACCGGGTCTTCGGGCTGCGGCTGATCGATGAGAATGTCGACCCCGATAGCGCGCGGGCCAAGCGCATCGATGTTGGTGAGGGCGCGGGCCAGCATGGTGCGATCGAGCGGTGAACGCTTGCCGGTGGCGGTGAGCGTTTCCTCGGTAAATACCACCAGCACAACCCGATCATCCTGATCGACCCGTGCCGCCGTCAGATCGACCCGCACATCATAAAGGCCACGCTCGGCAGACAGGGCAAACGGCAGATTCCAGCTGTAGCGGGCGATCAGCAACGCCCCGATCAGCACCAGCAAGGTCACGCCCAACCGCAGCGGCCCGGCCTGCGTGATGGCAAGTTTCAGATTGGCAAGGCGGTTCGACATGGCGGGCGCTCAGTGGCCGGAGCCGGCCGTGGGGGTTGCTGGGGCGGCGGCGGCTGGGGCGGCGGCTGTCGCGGCGGGGCCTTGGCCCATCAGCGGCTTGGCCGCATCACCGATGATGGCAAAGCCTGACCAGTAATAGGGATGCGAGGTTTCGAGCACATCCATCATCTGGCGCTGCGATTGGCGCAGCGCTTCGCCCACCGCCTGCTTGCCGGCATTGGCGAACAGCCCGAGGATCAGCGTGCGGGTGGCATCGAAACTGTCCGGCACCGGCCAATGGCTGGCGATCACGGCGCGGGCTCCGGCGCCGACGAAGGCGCGCACCAGGCCATCAAGAGCGAAATTGCCGCCGGTGGTGATCCCGGCTTCGCGCGTGGCCGAAGCGGTGGCGGCACCGGCGGTGTCGCATGCCGAAAGGATGATGGTGTCGGCATCCAGCGACAGATCGAAGATGTCGCGGAAGCTGAGCAGGCCATCGGAGCCGGCCCCGCCAAAGCTGGTGAGCAGGGCCGGGCGGGCCGGGCATTCCGGGCGCGGCGCGGTGACCAGGCCGTGCGTGGCGAAATGGATGATGCGATAATTTTTCAGATCGCTGCGCGCCATCATGGCGGTATCGGTGAAATCGCCTTCGGTGGAAACAGTGGAACCGCCGGCGCGCAGCAAATCGGCCGCCAGCCGCAGTTCGGTGGCGGAAATCGGCCGTGACCATTCCAGCAGCGGCCAATCACAGTCACTGCGCGGCGGCACCGGGCTGGCGTTGGCCGGTGCGCTGACGGGAATCGCGCTCGCCGCGGCCGGCAGCATCGCCGCCAGCGCGGCCGCGCCGCGGGTATTGCCGCTGCGACCGGCGGCAACAGGGGCAGGTGCTGCCACGGCCACCGGCAATTCCGGCGGGCGGGCACCGGGCGGCACCGCGTTCTGCCCCAGCCCCAGATAGGCGTTGGCAGCCCGGCTGCCGGCGATGCTGCGCACATCCAGGAAGGCCCGCGGCGAAGTGGCGGTGGACACCATGCGATCGCGGCCCAGCCATGCGAGGCCGCGCGCATCGAACGGATCGGCGTTGTCGTCAGTCTGCCGCGCCTGATAGGCGGCCAGATTGTCATCGGCGGTGATCAACAGGTTGAACGGCAATTGCAGCAGCGCGCCATCGGGCTCGGCGATCAGATGTTTGCTGGCCAGCATCAGCTTGGCGCCGACGCCATCGTCAGGCCCGGCCAGCAGCTTGTACAATCGGCGGGCGGCAGCGGCATCGAACGGATAGGTGGTCGGCCGGCCGTTTTCGAAGATCACCACCGTGTCGCGGATGGCCTTCACCAGCGCTCCGAGTTCCGTGCTGGTGGCGGATATGCTGTGCACCGCGGCCGCCTGTCGGCCAAGCACCAGCGCATAGGTCTGTTCGCCCAGCAGAATCAGCTTGAAATAGGCTTCGTCGGGGCCGAGCGCGGCCTGCAGGCTGGCGACGGTCACCGTGGTGTTGCTGATGCTGCGATAGCGCGGGAAATCCGCCAGTCGCGCCAGCACCGACGTCTGGTCACGGCCCAGCACTGCCAGGCGTTCCCGCAGGGCGGCGACCTGCTCGCGCTCCAGCACCGTGGGGGCCTCCATCTGGTCGATCCGGCTGATTTCGGCCTGCGTGCGCACCAGATCGCGCGACAGGGTGACCGACTGGCGGAACAGCGCCGACGCCGCATCGCTGCCGCCCGACAATTCACGCGCGAGCACGGCCTGGGTTTGCGCCACGCCGGGCCGCAGCAGGATCTGGCTGGCATCGAAGATATCGTTGGCAGCGGCGGCATCGCCCTTGGCAGCCAGGCTGGCAAACCACGGCACCAGCAACGGCCGCAGCAACTGGCCGGCGCCCGGCACGTCGGGTGCCGCCTTGACGATGCTGCGGAACAGCGGCGCGGCCTCCGCGTCACGACCCTGACGTTGCAACAGCGCGGCCTGCCGTGCTTGTGCCGCCAACAAGGCTGCGGACCCGGGATATTGCGCTGCGGTCAAGGTGACCGCTTCGGCCAGGGCAGCCATGGCCTCTGCGCCGTTGCCCAGTTGCTCGGTCACACTGCCACGCTCTGTAGCGACCGCCGCCCGCAGCCAGCGAACCGACAACACGCGACCGCCGCGCACCCGTGCCAACTGGTCTTGCGCCTGTGTCAGGGCGACCGCCGCAGCCGGCAAGTCCCCCATCCCGGCCAGCGCCGCGCCGCGCAAATACAGTGCCTGTGCATCGAGGATCTGCACCCGTTCTTCCGGCGTGAGCGCCGCATTGCCGGCGCCCAATGCGCGCATCGCTGCATCATCGATGTTGAGGCGCTGCGACAAGGACGTATCAATGTATCCGGCTGCCAGCCGGCTGGTGTCGGTGGTGCCGACATTGCCGCTCACCTGGCGCGCCAGCGCGTCCAGCGCAGCGCTGTTCTGATGGCGGTTCAGCTGATGTTGGGCGAGCGCGTTGCGTTGCAGGCGGCTGGCGATCGGATCATTGGCGTCGAACAACAGGGCCGCTCGCGCAAACAGACGCTCGGCATCGGCAAAATTGCCGAGATTGGATTGCTGCAGGCCCTGATTGGCAAGATATTCGGCGCTGCGGGTGAAGCCGGGGGCGCCCAGCCGGTTGCGTTCCACCAGCAGATCGAAAAACTCCGCCGCTTCGGCAAAGCTGGAGGCATTGTTGCGCCCATAGGCTTCAACAAGCGCCTGCCCTGGCTCCAGGCTGCCGGCCTGGATGCGCGCGAAGGCCGCCGGATCGCCGGCCTCGGTGGCCGCCACTTCAACGGTGCCGGCGATCGGCGTATTGGCCACCAGCGTGCGCAAGCCCAGTTCCAGCGCCGAAGCATAGCCGGCAAAGCCGTCGGCGACGTAGAGCGTGCGGCCGCGCTGCACAGACAAGCGAAGACGGTTGAGGCCATCGACGGTGCAACGGCTGGCCATCACGCCGGGCAGGCCGGGCAGCGTCGCCGCTGCCGGTGCCGGGCAACCCGGCATCAATGGCGGTGCGCCAGTGCGCAAGGCATAAAGGCTGCCGACTGGTGCCGCTGCATCCCGGCACACGATGCGATAGCCGTGATCGAACATGCCTTTCAGCAGCGGATCGGCCACCTGGGCTTGCGCCGTGCACAGCACGCCGGCGTTGCCAATGCGGAAGCTGTCGGCCAGCGCGAGGCTCCGAGACTGTGATTGCGCCTGTGCCGGCAGCGGCAGCAGCGCAGCCGCCATCAACATGAGCCCGACGCGGTTCATTTCAAGCCTCCCGGCCGGCGCACACCGCTGGGGACCGGATCCAGCCACAGCGCCGGATTGCCGCCGCTGGTTGCCGGATCGTTGGTTTCCAAATCGGCCGACATCTGGCTGAAATCGATCAGACGCTGCAGGGCGACAATCGGCAGCTTGTCTGCCGCCGCTTCGGCTTCCTCTTGCTGCTGTTCGGTTGTTTCCGCCTCGGCCGCCAGACCGGGGATGTTGTTCACGATCGCATCGACCTTTTGTTCAACCGCGGGTGGTGGGCCGGGGGGCGGCTCCGGCGGCGGGATGGTGCACCCGGCGACGACTGCGCAGCCATTGACCTGCGCTGTGCTGGCCAGGCGGACGACGCCGGGCTGGACCGTCACGGCCGTGCGCGTGGCATCATTGGTGAGGAACGTGCCGCCAGAACCGAGCACGCGGCCATTGATCACCAGATCGAGCAGCGCCGTCTGGCTGCCGGTCGCCGTGACGATCAGGCCGCCGCTGCCGGCGGTGAAGCCGGCGCGGGTGGCGGCATCGCCGCTGTTCTGGATCAGCACGTCCTGCGCTGCGTTGATGCGGATGCTGCCGGCAATCAGCGGCCCGGCAAGCGCCGGATTGGCCGCAGCGGCATTGATCGCATCGTTGCGCGCCGTGCCGGTAAGCGTGCCGCCGCTGATCTGGCCGAGCAGCGTGTCGCTTCCCACCCGAACACTGCCGGCGGTCAACGTCAGCGTGCCCAGCGGCGCTTCGGCATTGCTGCCCAGTTGGATGCGGCCCGTGTTGGTCGCCACTTCGATGCGGCTGCCGGAGGTGAGGGCCAGCGTGTTGGCCGCGCTTGCCTGCGCCATGGTGACGGCGCCTGTGACGCGCAAAAGGCCGCCGCTGGACAGGGTGATGCTCGTCGGCAAGGTCTGGGACTGGCCCTGATTCTGGCCCTGGCCAAGGCCGGGCACGCTGGACGGCAGATCGAGCTGCCCCACCGTCATCGTGCCAGTCGGCAGGCGCACGCTGATGTTGCTGGCGCGCAACGTGCCGAACTCGGCATTCGACAGGCTGTAGGTGCCTGTGACATCGCCGCCGCCGATGCTGGCGGTGGTGACCGCATTGTTGATCAGGGCACCTGCAACCTGGCCATTTGCGGCCAGGCTGATGTCGGTGGCGCCATTGCCGCCGATGGTGCGGCCGGGGGTGATGATGATGTCATCCGAGGTGATGGCCACCCGGTTGGCGCTGATATTGCCGGCCAGCGTGGCCGCGCCGCCCACATCGATCAGCACACTGGTTGGCGCCGTGATCGCCTGTGCGCCAAATCTGCCGGTGGCGGCGGCGATGAAGCGACCGGTGCTGGCTGCGCCGCTGATGGTGATATCGCCGATCAGGCGCTGCGGCGTGCTGGCCAGAAGCGCGGCAAACTGCGGGTTGCCGGCCGTATCGAATGTGATCTGCGGCAGCAGTTCGTGGCTGGCGATATAGACAAATCCGCTGCCCGATGTGCTGAGCGCGCCGGTGGTGATACCGCCGGTATCGAGCAGCACGATGCCGCCCGGCGCAGCAATGTTGCCCGTCGTCACGCCCAAAACGCCCGACAGGGTGGCGCTGCCCGAAATGTTGATCGCGCCGGTGGAGATGGTGCCCGGCGTCGTCACGAACAGCACACCGCTGGCCGCCGGGGCCGGATTCACCGTGCCGGCATCGATGTTGCCGTTGAGGATGATCGCGCCGCCGGCGTTGAGGAAGATGGAATCCGCCGCAGACAGGCTGCCCGTGGTCAGCGTGGTTGCCGCGGTCAGGCGGATATCGTCGCTGGCGCGGATGGTGCCGGTCACCAGTGCGCCGCCCACGCCTGCAGCCTGCCGGGCGGTCAAGGTCAGGGTGCCGCCCACGATCAGGTTGCCGGTGGTCAGGTTGCCGGTGGTGCCCAGCGTGAGGGCGCCGGTTGCCGTGAGATTGCCCAGCAACAGATCGCTGGTGGCATTGAGATTGATGAAGCCGGTGCTGGCGGCATCGACAAGATCAACGGTGCGCGCGGCAATGTTGGCACCCCTGGAGACCGTCACGCCGGCGCGGGCCTGGAATGTGCCGGCCGTTGCCGCCTCCAGCAGGCCGGTAACCAGCGCACCGCGCACCGTGATGTCGCCGGCGGTCGGCACGATGCTGGCCGCAAACAGCGGGCTGTAATTGGGCACGCCGGCCGCGAAGCTGATCAGGCTGGCCTGATCGATGCCGGCGAACCGTATGCGGCCCATCGTTGGTGTGGCGACGGCGGCGGTGGTGATGGTGCCGCCCGACAGCAGCACCAGATCACGCCCGCTGGTCAGTGCACCGCTGGCCAGTGCGCCCGACGAGAGCAGGCCGATATCGCCGGCCGCCATCACGCTGGTGACGCTGACGCCATTGCCGCGCACGAAGATGTCGCCGCGCGCGCCTGCTTGGGGTGATGCCTGCGCCGCCGACAGCGCGCCGGTGGCTGTTATCGCACCGCCTGCGATCAAGCTCATCCGGTCCCCGGCTGCCACGCTGGCAAGTTGTAGGCCCTGGGCGGTATTGATGCTGACTTCACCGGCCGCGGTGATTGCGCCAAAGCTGCCCGTGCCGCCGGCAACCACGATCAAATCGTCACTGCCGACAAAGCTGCTGTCCAACGCGACATTGCCGCTGCTGTTGATGCTGGTCAGCCCGGCATTGATCAGGCCGGCGATGCGCACATTGCCGCCAACATCGATCAACAGGCTGGTCGGCGCGGTGATCGCCTGGGCACTGAGACTGCCGGTGGCGGCGGCAATGAAGCGGCCGGTGCTGGCTGCGCCAGTGATGGTGATATCGCCGATCAGGCGCTGCGGTGTGCTCGCGAGCAAGGCGGCAAATTGCGGGTTGCCGGCCGTATCGACGCTGATCAGGCTGGCCTGATCGATGTTGCCAAAGCGCACCCGGCCGGATGCCGGGGTCAAGATGGCGCCGGTGGTGGTGTTGCCGCCCGACAGCAGCACCAGATCACGCCCGCTGGTCAGTGCACCGCTGGCCAGTGCGCCCGACGAGAGCAGGCCGATGTCGCCGGCCGCCATCACGCTGGTGACGCTGACGCCGTTGCCGCGCACGAAGATGTCGCCGCGCGCGCCTGCTTGGGGTGATGCCTGCGCCGCCGATAGCGCGCCGGTGGCTGTTATCGCGCCGCCTGCGATCAGGCTCATCCGGTCCCCGGCTGCCACGCTGGCAAGTTGCAGGCCCTGGGCGGTATTGATGCTGACTTCACCGGCCGCGGTGATTGCGCCAAAGCTGCCCGTGCCGCCGGCAACCACGATCAGATCGTCCGTGCCGACAAAGCTGTTTTCCAACGCGACATTGCCGCTGCTGTTGATGCTGGTCAGCCCGGCATTGATCAGGCCGGCAATGCGCACATTGCCGCCAACATCGATCAACAGGCTGGTCGGCGCGGTGATCGCCTGGGCACTGAAACTGCCGGTGGCGGCGGCAATGAAGCGGCCGGTGCTGGCTGCGCCGTCAATGCTGATATCGCCGATCAGGCGCTGCGGTGTGCTCGCGAGCAAGGCGGCAAATTGCGGGTTGCCGGCCGTATCGAAGCTGATCTGCGGCAGCAGTTCATGGCTGGCGAGATAGACGAAGCCGCTGGCCGAGGTATTGAGCGCGCCGGTGGTGATACCGCCGGTATCGAGCAGCACGATGCCGCCCGGCGCGGCGATATTGCCGGTCCTGACGCCGAGCACACCCGACAGGATTGTGCTGCCAGACACGTTGATCGCGCCGGTGGCGATGCTGCCTGGCGACGAGGCAAACAGCACGCCGCTGGCCGCCTGGGCCGGATTCACCGTGCCGGCATCGATGTTGCCGGTTATGATCGACCCGCCAGCGGCGAGGACAATGGAGTCCGCCGCAGACAGGCTGCCGGCGTTGAGCGTGGTGGCCGCGGTCAGCCTTATATCGTCGCTGGCGCGGATCGTGCCGGTCATCAGCGCGCCGCCCACGCCGCCAATCTGCGACGCCGTGAGCGAAAGCGTGCCGCCAACGGCCAGATTGCCCGTGTTGATATTGCCGGTGGTGGCCAACATCAGCCCGCCATCGGCCGTGATACTGCCGAGCACCACATCGGTGGCCGCAGTGAGGTTGATGAAGCCGGCGCTGGCCGCATTGGTCAGATCAAGGCTGCGCGCGGCGATGCTGGCACCAGTCGTGACGGTCACGCCGTCGCGGGCCCGGAACATGCCGGTGGTGGCCACCTCCAGCAGGCCCGCAACCAGCGTGCCATTGACGGTGATGTCGCCCGCTATGGGCGTGATGCTGGCCGCGAACAGCTGGCTGTAATTGGGCACGCCGCCTGCAAGGGTGATCATGCTGGCCTGGCCGGCAGAACCAAAGCGCACCCGGCCGGATGCCGGGGTCAAGATGGCGCCGGTGGTGGTGTTGCCGCCCGACAGCAGCACCAGATCACGCCCGCTGGTCAGTGCACCGCTGGCCAGTGTACCCGACGAGAGCAGGCCGATATCGCCGGCCGCCATCACGCTGGTGATGCTGACGCCATTGCCGCGCACGAAGACATCGGTAGGGCCAGCGGCCACAGGCCTGACCATGCCGGCATCGATCAGTCCGACATTGATGGTGCCATTGGACAACAGGCTGAGCCGGCCACCCGCGCTGATCGTGCCGTTGGTGATGGCGGTGGCGGCGTCGATCACGCCGTTGCGATCGGCCCGCAGGCTGGTGAAACCAATGCTGCCGCCGCTGAGGAGGATATCGCCGGTGCTGACCACATCCTGCAACGTCACGGTCGCCGTCGGCCCGCCGCGGATCTGCACATCCTGGCTGCCGGTGGTCTGGGTCAACAGATTGATACCGGCCGTACCGTTGAGGACGACAATCGGCGCGGTGATCACGCCGCGCGGCCCGATGGCCGGGGCGGTGAAGCCGGAAAGGAGTGACCCTGCGGCGCTGACCTCCAGCCGGCCGCCGGCCGTGATCGTGCCGCCATCGTTCAGGGCGAGGCTGCCGCGCGAGACGAACTGGATGTCGCCCGCCACGGTAATGGCCGATCCGGCCTGGGCTACCAGCCCGCCGCGCACGGTCGATGTGGGATCGACCGAACCATCGGCAAGAGCCCGGAAGCTTGGCAGCAGGATTTCGGCGCCACCGGCGCTGAACAGGCGGATGACGCCTGGTTCGCCATTGCTGCCGCTGGTGCCCGAACCGGTGCCATTGGCCGTCGCCTGCACCGATCCGTCGCTGAACAGCCGCACGGTCGGTCCGCCGGCCTGGCCGGTGCTGGCGATCGTGATGCTGCCACCGATGCCGTTTGCCGAAATGCCGGGCAAGCCACCGCTACCGCCGGCATTGCCATTGGCTGTAAGGTTGAGCCCCATGTTCACGCTGGCATTGGCGTTGGTGAACAGCAGCTCGATGGTGCCGCCGCGCCCATTGCCATGTGCCGCCGGCGAGCCAGCGCCGGCGGCACCGCCGCTGCCGCTGGCGGTCAAGGTTGCAGACGCCAGATTGAGCGTGCCGATGGCACCGGTGGCTGTGCCACTGCCCATGCCGATGCGGATGGTGCCGCCGTTGGCATTGCCGCCTGCGCCGCCGGGGTTGGCGCTACCATTGCCGCCAACGCCGTTGGCCGTGGCCGTGACCGTGCCAATGGCCAGTGTGCCGCTGTTGCCGGTGGAACCCAGCAGGATGGTGCCGCCTTGGGCCGTGCCGCCCCCACCGCCGCCACTGCCGCCGCGGGCATTTGTTTCGATGCCGACCGCGCCAGTTGGGAACAACGCCATGCCGCCGGGTACAGCGCCGCCGGCGGTGAGGAAACGCACCTCGCCACCCAGAGCATTGCCGCCCGCAGCAGTCTGGCCGGCGCCGCCGGTCGTGTTGGCAGCGATGCTGATGCGGCCGGCCACATCCAGTGTTCCGGTGCCGATGTCGAAGCCGATCTGCGAACCGGTGGCATTGCCGCCGTTGTTGCCAGCGCCGCCCGTGGTCTGGGCATCGATCACCAGGCCCGCACTGCCGACGTTGATCGCGCCGTTCACCGTGGCGAGAATCCGGCCGCCGGTGGCTGCGCCGCCGGAGCCGACTGTGCCATTGCCGCCCGCGCCGCCGATGCGGGCTGCCGAAATTTCGATGCCGCCGCTGGTCAGGCTGCCGCTGCTGCCGATGACAATATCGATGCGTTCGCCAAGCGCGACGCCGCCAACGGGGCCATTGCCGTTGCCGAACCTGTCAGAAGCGCCGGCCCTGGCCTCGGCCAGCACACGCACATTGCCGGCGCTGATGCTGCCCGGCTGCGCTGCGCTGCTGGTATTCACCGCCAGTTTCGCGGTGCCGGCGGTGGCGTCGCCGCCCTTGCCGCTGTCGCCACTGCCGGCTGTGGCTTCGACATTGAGCAGGATTTCGCCGGTCACGGCAATCTGGCCTGTGCTCACCGTCACTTCGGCCGTGCCGGCGGTGGCGGTATCGCCCAAGGTGCCGGTTGTGCCGCTTGCTGGGGCATAAAGCTCGAGATCGTCGCCAACGGTCAGCACGCCGCCGCTGTTTGACACGCGCGCCGTGCCGCCGGTGGCCGTGCCGCCAACGCCATTCTGGGCGATGCCACGGGCAAACAACTGAATGTCGCCAATGCTGCCACGGGTGGTGATGCGGCCGGCGTCACCATTGTCGTCGGGCGTCAAGCGGATTTCCGTCCGGCCGCCGGTGCCGTTGCGGCCCGAACCATCGGTCTGCAATTCGATGTAATTCGCGCTCAACGCGCTGCCTTGTCCGCTTGCCGTCAACTGCGCCGTGCCGCCCTCCCCGTTGCCGCGCGTCGTGCCATTTCCGCCCCACCCTCTGGCCGACATGAACAGCGTGTTGCTTATGGTCACAGCGGCGCCGCCCAGCACGTCCATCTGGGCCGTGCCGCCGGTGCCGTTGCTGCCAGTGCCATTGGGATTGCCGCCCCCCAGCGCTTCTGCAGCGACGCTTGCAAATCCGGCCTGGAACGTGCCGCTGGCCACCGTCAGGGTGGCGCCGCCGCCGGTGGCAGCGCCGCCGCTTGCACCGTTCACGAAGCCGGTGGCATTGACGGTCACCTCGTTTGTGACCTGCACATTGCCGCGTGCCGTGAAGCGCGCCGTGCCGCCGGTCACGGTGCCGCTTGTGCTGCCATCGCCGTTGCCGGCCACCGCACCGGCATCGATCGTCAGATGGTCATTGATTTGCAAGGTGGAACTTTCGGCCAGGAGCACTTGCGCCAGGCCGCCCCGCACGACGTTGGTGCCGCGGGCAACACCGTCCGCTTTCGCGCCCACGCCCACAAGGCCAGCGAGCAAGGTGCCGCCGGTGGACATGATTCGCGCCGTGCCGCCTTGCGCAGCATTGCCAATGCCGTCGGCAGTGAGAGACAAGCGGCCGTTGCTGGCATCCAGCGTGCCGCCATCAAAGGACAGTATGGCTGTGCCGCCCACGCCATCGCCCAGCGTTGCGCCCAATCCACCTGCCCCACTGGCCAGCGCGATCAGCGCCCCCGGAAGCTGCAAGATGTTGCCATTGCTGATGCTGGCCGTGCCGCCAATGCCTTGCCCGCCAAGGCCCAGGCCATTGCCGCCGGTGCCGCTGGTGCCGAGTGTGATCTCGCCGGTGCTGGCGCTGGTGATGACCAGATCGCCGGTGCTGCCCAGGCTGGCCAGAGTGACCATGCCGCCGTTAGCTGCGCCGCCCTTTACGCCTGTGCCTTCACCGCCCTGGGCAGATGCAGCCAGTTCGAAATTGCCCAGATCCAGATTGATCCGTGCGGTGCCTGACGTTTCAAACCGGCTGCTGCCGCCAATGGCCGCGCCGCCGCTTTCGCCAGCGCCGCCCGTGGCATTGGCGGTCAGGCGGAATTCCGCGTTCACGGTTGCGCTGGCACCGGCATTGATCAGCACCGCAGCCGTGCCGCCCTCGGCATTGCCGCCTTGGCCCGGCCCATTTTCCGCGCCAATGGCGTTGCTGTCGATGGTGAGTGCCCTGGTTTCCAGGCTGCCACCGGTGAGCGTGACGGTGGCAGTGCCGCCGAAGGCCGCGCCGGGCACCGACAATATGGACTGCGGGGATTGATAGCGGGCGCGGGTCGAAAGCCTCAGGTCGGCTTCGAACGACAGCGTGCCGGCCGATTCCACGGTGATGCTGCCGGCGCGGACGATCTGGTTGAGGACGCTGGTGTTGACGGTCGCATCCGTGACGGCTTCGAGGCCATTGGTGGCCGAAATAATCCCGCCGGTGCCGGTGGTGATCGCGATGCTGCCGCCCCGGATGGTGCCGCTGCTGTCTTGGGATGATGTGGCGGCGGTGGCATCCAGCAGGATCAAGCCGCTTGCGGCAATCGTGCCGGCCACGGCAGACAGGGTGAATTGCCCCCCGGTCGGATTGCTGGCGGTGGCCGTGCCATCCCAGCGCAGATCGCGGGCGATGTTCAGCAGGCCAGCCGCGACTTCAACGCGGGCTTCGCCGCCCGCGGCCGTGCCTTCACCGTTGCTCGCCTGCACATTGGCAGCGGTGTTGAGGGACAGATCGCGGCCGATGCTGGTCTGGCCGCCAGAGACAGTCAACGTCGCTGTGCCGCTCTTGGCCATGCCGCCAGCCTGGCCGGAGCCGCTGCTGGCACCGGCTTGCAGGACAAGCCCGTTCGGCAGCGTGAAGGTGCCGGCACTGGTCACGGTGATGGTGCCGCCGTTGCCGCTGCCGCTGACTCCGTTGGATGAACTGCCGCCATCGCCCCGGACATCGAGCACCAGATCATTCGAACCCGTGCTGGTGACGATCAGGCTGTTGTTGCTGGCGACATCAACGCTGATGGTGCCGCCAATGCCGGTGCCGCCTGCGGCGGTCGCGGCGTTCGCGCCGGTGCCGCCGCTGCCGGTGGCGCTGATGGTCAGGGCCCCATCGCCGATGGCAAAACTGGTGTTGCCGTTGCTGGTCAGGGTGATTTTGCCGCCGCGGCCGTTGCCGCCGATGCCGCCACTGCCCATGCCGTCATTGCCATCGCCGGTGCCGCCGCGCCCGTCGGCTTCCAGCCTGACACCACCCGCGATGGTCAGGCTGGTGCCCGGATTGGTCAGAATCGTGATGTCGCCGGCCGTGCCGTTCGCGCCATTGGCGCTGGTGGCATAGCCAGCTTCGGCGCTGGCGCTGGCGGACAGGCCGCCGGCGGTGAAGCTGCCCAACGATTCGAGGCGGATATTCCCCGCCGTTGCCGTTCCGGCATTGCTGCTGTTGCCGGTCACGCCGGTGTTGATCGAAAGGCCCTTGCCCGGATTGTCCTTGCCGATGCTGGTCGTGCCGCCAGCCAGCCAGGTGACCGCGCCGCCGGTGATCCCGGCGCCGGGCCTGGTGAAGAACCGCGCGACATCGGCCCGGATCGACAGCGATCCGCCGATGCTGACCGTGCTGGTCGGCGCCGTGGTGATCGCAACATTCCCGCCAAACGCCGACGATCCGGCCGAGGTCCCGGAACTGATGATGTTGGCAAGGATCTGCATGTCGCCAACGGTGCTGAACGTGCCGCCGGTGCTGCTGAGATCGGCATTGCCGGCGCGGGCCAGCGTGCCAGTGGCCTGCACATCAAGATCAAGCGTGCTGCCAAAGGCCAGGCCGCCGCCATTGTTGAACATCAGCGCGATCTCGCCGCCGGTGCCATTGCCGGCCACGGTCCCGCTGGTGCCGGCCGTGCCGCTGGCCGACAACATGGTGATGCCATTGGCATTCACCTGAGCGGCGTTGGCCGAAACCAGGATGTTGCCGGCGGTGGCCGAACCACCCAGCGTGTCGCCGCTGCCGCCCACGGCAGTGGCGATCAGGCGCGTCAGGCCGTTGATGGTAGCGATGGTGCCCGCCGTGGCGGCAAAGCTGGCGTTGCCGCCGTCCGCGTTGCCGCCGATTCCGCCTGAACCAACGCCGCCTATGGCCGTCGCATCCAACCGGGCCTCGCCGGTTACCGTCATTTGGCCGCCAGCGATCACGACCTGGGCCGTGCCGCCGGTGGCGCTGCTGCCCGTGTCCCCATTTTGGGCGATGGCGCTGGCCACCAGATCCAGATTGCCACCGATATTCAGCACGCCACGGATCATGTCGATCTGTGCCATCCCGCCGGTGGCGTCGCCGCCATTGCTACTCAGGTCGCTTCCGGCAAACAGCCGAACTGCCCCCAGCGACGTGATGCTGCCGGCAAAGCCGCCCGCATCGGGGGTGAAGCGGATTTCGGCCAGGCCGCCGGCGGCAGGATTGCCATAGCCGTCCGCATACAGGTCGAGTGTCCCCACCGTCAGCGCTGTGCCCTGTCCGGTGGAATTCAGGCGCGCCATGCCGCCGATGCCGACACCGCGCACATCGCCGAAGCCGCCCGTGCCCATGCCATCAAGCAACAGTTGATCGCTGATGATCACCTGGGCACCACCGGCGAGGCTGACGACCGCATTGCCGCCCTTGCCAAGGCCTGCCGTGCCCGTGGCACTGTCGCCGCCATAACCCTGCACCAGCAGGGACACGTTGGCCGTCTGCAAGCTGCCACCCGTGACGGTCAACAGCGCACTGCCAGCCGTGCTGGCGCCGCCCTTGCCCTCGAAACCGGCGGCGGCGTCCACCAGCACTTCGTTGGTCGCCGTGACGGTGCCGCGCGTCTCGAAGCGGGCGGTGCCGCCAGTGACGGTGCCGCCGGGGTTGCTGTCGCCTGAGTTGGCGAGGGCGCTGGCATTGACGATCACCGAGTTGCTGCTCAGCAAGGTCGAACTGTCGGCCAGCAGGATTTCGGCGATGCCGCCGCGAATGATATTGCTGCCCAGCGCCTGGCCCCGTCCTTCGGCGCGCACTTCGATGATGCCGTTCACATCCAGCGTGCCGCCGGTGGACGAAATGCGGGCGGTGCCGGCGATCGCCTGATTGCCGTCACCATCGGCTGCCAGCAACAGCCGGCCATTGCCCACATCCAGCGTGCCGCCCGCGTAGGCCAAGGTGGCGCCGCCGCCGCTGCCGTTGCCCCGGCCGGCGGTGGTGCCGCCAAAACCGCCGAAGCCGCTGGCCCGCAGGCTCAAGGCGCCGGGCAGGGTGAGGATATGATCGTTGACCACGCGGCTGTTGCCGCCGGTGCCGGCGCCGCCAAAAGTGCTGCCATTGCCGCCTGTGCCGTTGGCGCTCAAGGTAAGGATGCTGGCGCCAGCGCCGGTGAAGATGATGCTGCCGCTTGGTCCCAGGCTTTCGAGGATTACCGTGCCGCCGGTTGCGCTGCCGCCGTTGGCTGTGGTGCCGTTGCCGCCCACGGCGGTGGCACCGATATTGAGCAGCGATGGGCCGAGATTGATGGCAGCCGTGCCGGCCACCGACAGCTGCACGGTGCCGCCAATGGCGGTGCCCCCTGTCGCCCCGGACCCTGCGCCGGCAGCGCCGTCCAACCGCAGTTCGCCATTGATGGTCGCGCTCGCGCCGCTCGCGACAAGAACGCGCGCGGATCCGCCAGTGGCATCGCCACCCACGCCCTGGCTGTTGCCGCCGCCCCCGGCCCCTGCCGCCAATCTGAGGCCGGCAGACGTGAAGCTGCCGCCAGTGAGGTTGACCACAAGCGCCCCGCCCATGGACGCGCCGCCTTGAAAACCAGGGCTGATATATTGGGCGCCACCGTCCACAAACAGACCCGTTCCGCCGATGGTGACGGTGCCGGCTGACAACATGTCGAACGTGCCGCCGCGGGCCGTCATCGTGAACACCGGTTGGCCCACCAGTGACACCAGATTGGCCGAAAAGCTGCCCGCGATGGTCAGCACGCCTGCGGCGCCCACCGTTACATCAATGTCGCCAGCTCGCGACTGTGTCGTAGGCACCGTCACTTCGGTGAAGACATTGGCGGCCATGCTGAGGCTGCCGCCGATCAGCAGGCTGCCATCCACATCCAGCGCCAGCGTGCCGCCGCGCCCGATGGTGCCGCCACCTTCGGCTGTCAGTGACACATTGCCGGCCACGTTCAGCGTGCCGGCATTCACGTCCACCGTCAGCGTACCACCGGTGCCGTTGCCGCGCTCTGCCAACGGCAACACGCTGGCATTGCCGTTCAGCGTCATGTTTCCATTGATGCTTGTGGTGCCGCCGCTGGTCGAAAGCATCGCCGTGCCGCCGTTGGCGTTGCCGGTCGCCGGGCCGTCGCCGCTGGTGGCATTCACCAGTATGTTGAGGCCGCCCGGCAGGGTGAAATTGCCGGCATTGGCAATGGTGACCATCCCGCCGACGCCATCGCCGCCCTTTCCAAGCGAGCCCGCGCCAGCGCCGCCGATGCCAACCGCATCCAGTTCCAGGCTCTGGCCGCCGGTGGACAGGATGCTGAGGCTGCCGGTTGCGGTGCTGTCGATCAGCATGACGCCGCCGCTGCCGGTGCCACCGCTGCTGTTGCTGCCGGTGCCGCCGGTCGCGGTGGCGCGGATGCTGATCGGATCGTCGATCAGATCCAGCTGCATCGTGCCGGCGTTGCTGATGCGGATCGAGCCGCCGGTCGCTGCGCCGCCGGCGCCATCGAGCGCGTCACTGCCACTGGCGTTGGCGTTCAGCGCAATTTCACCAGTGACCTTGAACTGGGCACCAGCTGTCGACGCGATTTGGATCTGCCCGGCGGCGGTGAGCCCCGGCCCGGATTGCACCTTGTTGTTGCTGGCATTGGCCGTCGCGAACAGGCCTTGGCCGAACGCCAGCATGCCACTGTCGGCGTTGACGGAGATCGATCCGGCCGTCGCTGTGCCGCCGGTGCCGCCCGAGAAGCTGGCAGAAACGCCCAGGCTCGCACGGCCGCCAATCGTCGTGCTGCCGCCGCTGCTCCAGTTGATGACCCCGCCGGTTACTGTGTCGGCACCGCCGCTGCCGATGACATTCGCGTTGGCATAGACGTCCAGGCTGCCGGCGATGGTCGTGCTGGCGCCGGCGCTGCTGCTGATCGTGACGGTGCCGCCGGTGACCTGCACGCCGTTGAAGCCGGAATTGGATAAGATGTCGTTGAACAGGGTGAGCGTGCCGTCCACCACCAAGGCGCCGGTCCCGGAGCCTATGATGCTGGTGCTGCCGCTCTGGGCGATGCGCCCATCGACGGAATGGAACACATCGACGCCGCCATTGAATTGCAGCCGGCCGCTGCCGGAATAGTTCAAGTTGATGGCGCGGCCGGTGGCATTGCCGGCCGGTATCGATGCGCCGGCGCCGCCGCGCAGGAAATCGATGAACGCGGTAAAGCCGTTGAAGTTGATGGCGCCGCCGCTGGCGGTGATCGTGCTGGTACCGCCGACGGCATTGCCCGGAGATACGCTGGACGCGCCGCCGAAGGCATTGGTGCCGATGCGCAGCATATTGGTTGATGACGACAGGTTCAGCGCGCCGGCGGTGTTGATGATCGACAGAATGCCGCCGGTGGCGGTGCCGCCAGCCAGTATTGCGCCGCCGTTGCCAGCCGATGCGCCAATTTCCAGGGTCAATTGCCCGCTGTTGTTTGTGATGCTGGTGGTGCCGGCATTGCTGATCAGGATCTGGCCACCCTGGGCGTTGCTGCCGTTGTCTTGCATGCCGCTGGTCACGCTGGCGTTCGCGCTGATGGTCAGCCCGCCTTGCGGATCATTCGCGATGGTAAGCGTGCCGGTGGCCGCCGTGCTGATATCGATGATGCCGCCGGTTGCGGAACCAAGGCCGGCCTGGCCATTGCCTTGCCCGCTCAGCCCTTCGGCCAGCAACGCCGGCGAACCCGTCATTGTCAGGGAACCGCCCAGCGACTGGACGGCCACACGAACCGTGCCCCCTGTCGCCGTGCCAAACTGCCCGCTGGCAGCGGCAAACACGCTGGCAAGGCTGGCACTGCCGCCGTTTACCAGCAGTTCAACCGTGCCGCCCGTGCCGTTGCCAGATTGTTCGCCCATCGGGCCGGGAGAACCGCCCAATCCGTTGGCCGACAGGCTAATGTCTTTGGTGTTCAGCGTTCCGAGATTGGAAACAACGCGCGCTGTGCCGCCAAACCCGTTTCCGCCGGCCACGCCAAGCGCACGTGCGGCGCCGCCGAAACCATCCGCATTCAACCCGGCGCTGTTTTGCAGGGTCAAGCTGCCGACATTGGTCGCGTTTGAGGTCCCTTTTTCCAGCTTCACTTCGGCGGTGCCACCGCGGCCGCTGCCAGGCGCTGCTGCGCTGTTGCCGCCGATCCCGAAGGCGTTGACGGTGAAACCGCCTGACACCGCCATGTCGGTTGGATTGCCGCCTGTGGCATGCGGCGTGGCCAATATGCCGCCCTGGCCACCAAGCGCATTGCCGCCGCCGGTATCGGCCTGCGAACCGTTGCCGCCATTGCCGCCGGTGGCTGACACATTCACCGTCGTGATGCCGGCCCGCACCTGCGCGCCGCGCGCAATGAGATATTGGTTGCCGCCGGTGGCATTGCCGCCGCGCCCGGATGCGCCCCCAGCCTTGCTCGCGCCGCCTTCGCCGCCGACCGCGCTGGCATTCAGCGTCACCGTGCTGCCCAGATCGGCGCGTGATCGATTGACGACCGGCGTGATCGTTCCGCTGCTTACTCCGACATTGGTGATGCCGCCGCCCAGGGCATTGCCGCCGGCGCCGCCCGCGCCGTTGTCGCTGCCGCCGCCCGTGCCGCCGACGCTGCTGTTGTCAACAGTGGTCGATCCGCCAATCAGTTCGGAAAAGCCGCCGGTCGCGAGCAGATACAGATTGACCGCGCCAGAGTTCGAACCCGATGCATTGCCGCCCTGGCCGCCGGTGCCTGACCCTGATGAGCCGCCGGCGCCGCCGCGCGCACGAGCGAATATGGTCATGCTGTCGGCCACGATGCGCGCACCGCTGCCGTTCTCGGCACCCTGAATGAACGCGAAGGCTTCGCCCACCGTGGCGTTGCCGCCGGCACCGCCGCTGCCGGACAGGGCGTCCCCGCCGGTGGCATCGGCTTCCAGCTGCAAGCTGCCGACGTTCAACGTCGCTTCGTTGATGTTGACCTGTGCGCGGCCGCTCTGGGCGTTCCCGCCCACTGTGCCGGCCCCGCCAAAGGCTGCGCCGTCGAGCCTGAGCGAAGCCGCCGTGGCAGATTTCGATCCAAGCTGGGCCCGTGTGAAGCCGCCCCGCGCCACGCCGCCGGCGCCGCTGCTGCCGTTGCCGCCGGTTGCGGTGGCCGAAAGGCTGATGCCCCCTGGCGCGACGATGCCGGAATCGGCTGCAGTGCCGCCCGTCCCATAGCGCAGGAACACGGCCGGAAGCTCATTGTCACCATTGTCGAGTGCGGTGGCGTTGCCGCCAATCGCACCATTGCCGCCCGTGGCATTGGCTGAAACGTTCAATTCGCCGGACAGCAGCAGGGAACCGCCACTGTTGAAATTCACTTCGGCACGGCCGCCCACCGCTGTGCCGCCGTTGCCACCGGCCGTGCCCGCGCCGCCAATGGCACTGGCGGCCAGAAGCACGGCTGCACCGTTCAGCGCCACGGTGGGCCTGCCGGTGGTCACGATCTGCATCGTGCCGCCGGTGGCATTGCCGCCCTTGCTATTGATATTCGCGACGCCGGACGGGCCTTCGGCAGAGGCACTGATGAACGTATCGCCAAAGGCTTCGACCCGGGTCAACCCGGTGCTGTCGTTGACTTCCAGCCGGGCCGTGCCGCCGCGGAAATCATTGCCGCCAGCGCCGGAAAGCCCAACGGCATCGGCCGTGATGAACAGATTTCCCGACGACAGGTTGCCGCCGCCCTGCACGATCACCTGTGCGCTGCCCCCCCGGATCACGCCGCCGCCGCTGTTGGTTGTGGGGTTCTGTCCACCACCGCGGCCGCCGCTTTCCGTGCCAGACTGCGCGCCGGCGTCAATAATCAGCGCACCTGGAATGGCCAATGTGGTGTCGGCATTCAGGGTCAGCCGCGCGGTGCCGCCGTTGGCATTGCCCGATAGCTGGCCGTTCTCACCCATGTCGCCGATGCCCAGGGCTGACAGGATGACGTTGCCACTGCCGCTGTCGTTCAGCGTCACTGTGCTGCCGGTGGCCAGATCAAGGTTGGCAAAGCCGCCAAAACCGCTGCCGCCGCGGCCGCCGTCGGCAAAGCCGCCGGTGCCATTGGCCTCTGCCGTCAACGAGGCCGCTTCCAACGCCCCGCCGTTGAAGACCTGGATCAGCGCCTGTCCGCCGAAACCGGTGCCGCCCGGTGCGGCGCCAACGCCGGCCAGTCCAAAGCCATTGGCCCGCACCGTGGCGGACCCGCTGATCCGGAAATCGGCACTGCCCGACGTGAGGGTGGCGACCCCCGCCGTGCCGGCCCGCACCGGATTATAGGCCGATGCATCGACCAGCACATCGCCGCCCACTGTGAGCAAGCGGTTGTTGCTGGCGTTGACCGTGGCAACCCGTTCACCATAGGCCGAAACGCCGCCGGCCAGGCTCAGATCGCCGGACTGGGCCACAACCTCGATGTTGCCGGTGGACCTGATGGTCAGTTCCGACGTGATCGTCTTCTGGTCCACCCGGGTCAGCGCGACGCCGGTGCCGACACCCACCGAAGGCGTGGCCACCTGTTGCAGCCCGCTGCCGCTGGTGGTGCCGCTGATGTTGTAACCGGCCGACAGCACGATGGCGTTGCCGTCCACATCCGCCGCCCCGGCAACATCAAAGCCCAGATTGCCGCCGCCTGAGATCAGCATGGTGATCGTATCGTTCTTCGGCATTGCCAGCATGTAGATACGGTGAAAAATGCCCTGGGCGCTGTTGCCGGCCGGGCCGGTGATGCTGCCGGTGGTCTGGATGGCGATGCCGGTCGCAGCGGTGGCGACGTTGGTCGTGATGTCGAACAGGCCGCCATTCAGCGTGAAACTGGCATCTTCGGCCGCCACCAGTGCCGCCGACCCGTCAACGGTGATGCCGCCGTTCATCAGGACGCGCGGCGCCACCGCGATGACATAGCTGTCGCCCAGCGCGTTGCTGGCATTGATGGCAGCACCGGGCGTGATATTGACCTCCGCCGTGCTGCCGGTGGCGGCCTGCAAACGGAACTGGTTGCCACCTGTGATGAACGGCTGGCCCGCGGCCGCGCCCACCGGATCATTGGTCGTGAGCAAAAGACTGCCGACATTGAACTGCGCCGTGGACCCGATCACCAGGCCACTGGGTGCATAGAACCACACACTGCCCGCTGCACTGCTGTTGACCGTGCCGGACAGCGCGATGGCGCGGGTTGGATCGGTGCCGAAAATGCGGTTGAGGACGGTGAAACTGGCCCCCTGGGGCAAGCCGCCGCCGGCGTTGAAATTGGCGGTGAAGCCAGTTGGCAGAAAGTTGATCGGGGCGGCACTCGTTGCGGTATCGAACGGAACCCAGTTGACGATGACCTGCGAGTCATTGACGGAAATATCTTCGCGGCCAGGCAGGAAACCCCGGCTGATGCTGCCAAGGCTGGTGGTGGCTGTCCCCTGGAAGGCCTGCGCCTGCACGATCTGGGGCTGCAACGCCAGCATGCTGGCCAATACGCCGGGCGATGCGGCCAGTGCCAGCCGGGTGCGCGCGCTGCGGGCTGGCGCGTGCTCGTCGAACAACCGCATCAGTTGGTCCTCCACGGCAGCAGGCGGGTGGTGAGCGTGACCAGCAGCCGGACATCACCAGCATTCACCGGCCCGAGGCCTTTCAGCGCCACGGCGCCGCCAATGTCCAGCCGCGCCCGATCCGAAAGCACCATCCGCGCGCCGCCGCCGGCCGAAACCAGACTGTCCGGGTTGTTCGCCGTCGCGCCCAGATTGCGTGTCCACGCCCAGCCGGCATCGACGAACACATAGGGTTGCGCCGCCAGCTTCAGGGCCGAGCTCAGGATGATCGCATCATGGCGCAGCTCCGCAGTCACCGCCAGGCCGTCGTCACCGGTCAGCGCGCCGGGCTCATAGCCGCGGCCCACGGTGAAATTGCCGAGCGCAAAGCGTTCGAAGCCGAACAGATTGCCGCTGGCATATTGGGCGCGCGGCTGCACCACCAGGCTGATCCGACGCGACAGCCGCGCTTCGCCAAGGCCGGTGAAGCGCGCCACCGTGGCGGTGGGGCTGCCGTTGACCAGGCCCGGCGGCACGGCCCCGGCCGCAGTGCACAGGGCCGGCGTTTCCAGACAGTCCGGGCTGGCACCAAGGATCGACAGCCCCTGCCGCACTTCCAGGCCAAGCGTGACGCGCCACGCCGAGGTGCCGCCGGGGCCGCGGCCGCGCAAATCCAGCCAATCCGCATCGATCTTGGCATAGGCCACGCGGAGCCGATCACGCGACAGCGGCGCGGCGTTGAACTGCACCTGTTGATTGAGCAGATCGAGCCCGGCCTTCGCGTCCACGCTCGCCGCCTGGCTGCGGCGCAGCGGGTAGGAGGCTTCGATATTGGCAAAGAATGTCGTGGCTTTCACCGGCGGCACGGCTGCACCCAGTGCGGGCTTCGTCCAGGCCTCGGTAACGCGCCCGCCCAGCCGAAACCCTTCGCCGCCGATGGCAAAATCATGCCCGGCCTGCAAAACCTGCTGCTCACGCAGTTGGCTGGTGGCGTAATAGGATATGAAGCTGTGATCGCCGAGCCCGGTCAGGCCATGGGCCTGCACGCGCAACTGCCCGCCCCACGGGCCGGTTTGTGCCGGGCCCAGATTGGTCACCACGGCATCGGCGGCAATCGGGCGGCGCTGCACGCTGACTTCGCCGACCATGTCGCCAATCGTCGTGCCAGCCGGCTTCAGGGCCAGCCGCACGTCCATCCCGGGCATATCCCGCGCCAGCAACAGATAACGTTCGGCGGCAATGCGGTTGAACACCTGGCCGGTGGCCAATTTGTTCAGATAGCGCGCCACCTGGGCTTCGTTGCGGCCGGCATCGCCGCGCACGCGAACCGCCGTCAGCCGGGCATAGAGCACTTCAAACTTGACAACGCCGGCTTCGATCCGCTGCGCCGGCACCTGCACCGCCGCCAGATAGCCCATGCGGCGCAATTTGGTGGCCACGGCGTCGCGAATTTCACACAGTGCCGACACCGGCAACTCGCGCCCTGCCAGCGGACGCCACAACGGCTCCAGATCCCCTGCTGCAACCGGCGCAAGATTGTTGAATTCAGCCCGCGTCAGCGTCAATTTGATCGCGGCATAGGCGGGATCGGCCAGCGCGCACGGGCTGCGTTCGATATCGCCATCGACGATCAGCCGCGTGGGTGCCGTGATGGTCGGGCGCCGGCTGGGATCGATTTCTTCGCGCGTCGGCGCACCCGTCACGCCCACCTGCGCCGTGGCCGGGAAGGCCATGACGCTCAAAATCGCTGTACCGATCAGGAAGCCCGATGTGCGCCGGGCGATATCGGGCAGTTGCGGCGTGCGCCCAGCCCAAATACCCCCGTCGTCCATTCCACTGCCCTCCGCAACTTTGCGTTGCGACCCCTGATTTTCTGCACACTAAGCCCAATTGCGACAATAGCGCCAGCACCTTGTGAATTGGTTACGTGCCGCGCTGGTGCAGCGATGCAGGCCATGATGACGTTGGGGGCAGAAAGCTGAAGCCCGATCCGGATGCCGAGCGCGCCGCCATTGGCGATCAGCGCCGGCGCCGGCGTTGATCGCCGCCATGTTCGAACAAGGCGGCCAGGCTGTCGATGATGGTGCCGCCCAATTGTTCGGCGTCCATGATGGTGACGGCGCGAGCATAATAGCGTGTCACGTCATGGCCGATGCCGATGGCGATCAGTTCCACCGGGCTTCTGGTTTCGATCTGGCGGATAGCGGCGCGCAGGTGGCGCTCCAGATAATTGCCACTGTTGACCGACAGGGTGGAATCGTCCACCGGCGCGCCATCGGAGATCACCATCAGGATGCGCCGGTCTTCGCGCCGCGCCAGCAGGCGATCATGCGCCCACAGCAGCGCCTCGCCGTCGATATTTTCCTTCAACAGGCCTTCGCGCATCATCAGGCCCAGGTTCTTGCGCGCCCGCCGCCACGGCGCATCCGCCTGCTTGTAGATGATGTGGCGCAGATCGTTCAGGCGACCGGGCTTGGCCGGCCGGCCCGCGGCCAGCCAGGCCTCACGGCTTTGCCCGCCCTTCCAGGCGCGCGTGGTGAAGCCCAGGATCTCGGTCTTCACGGCGCAACGTTCCAGCGTGCGCGCCAATATGTCGGCGCAGATCGCCGCGATGGAGATCGGCCGGCCACGCATCGATCCCGAATTGTCGATGAGCAGGGTGACGACCGTATCGCGGAACTTGGTGTCCTGCTCCACCTTGTAGCTGAGCGCATGGGCCGGGTTGGTGACGATGCGCACCAGCCGTGCGGCATCCAATATGCCTTCTTCCTGATCGAAATCCCAACTGCGGTTCTGCTGGGCCAGCAGGCGGCGTTGCAGCCGGTTGGCCAGCTTGGTCACCGCCGATTGCAGCGGGATCAATTGCTGATCGAGATAGGCCCGCAGCCGGGTCAGTTCCTCATCGTCGCACAGATCGGCGGCACCGACGACTTCGTCAAATTTCGTGGTGTGGGCACGATATTCGAAATCCGGCGGCAGGTCAGACAGCGGCTGGTTGGGCCGCCACGGCATTTTGCCCTCGTCGCCATCCTCGCCCATTTCCGCGTCGGACACCATGTCGGTATCCATCTCGACTTCGCGGCTTTCCGATTCCTCTGGCGCATCGGCGGATTCCTCGGCGCGGGTTTCGGTGGACTGCTCCTGGCCGCCACCGTCGTCCTGTTCCTGATCGTCGCTGTCTTCGCCGGGCTGTTCCTCTTCGTCCTGGCCGTCGCTTTCTTCCGCTTCTTCGGCGGCTTCGTCCGGATCGGCCCCCAGGCCCAGATCATTGAGCACGCGGCGCAGCGCCTGCGCAAAACCGGCCTGATCTTCCAGCGTGTTGGCCAGATCATCCAGATGCCCGGCGGCGCGCGCCTCGATATCGGCACGCACCATATCGACCGCCGCTTCGGCGGCGCGCGGCACCGCGGCGCCGGTCAGGCGTTCGCGCATGATCAGCGCCAGCGCACTGGCCAGCGGCACTTCTTCGGGGGTGCGGGCACGCACGATCGGATCGGTGCGCACCCGCGCCTCCACCATGCGATCAAGATTGCGCGCGACGCCGGCCATATCAAGCGCGCCCAGTGCCTCACAGCGTGTCTGTTCCAGCGCGTTCCAGATCTCGCGGGCCGGGCCGGCATCGGGCAGATCCAGCCCGTGCAACTTGGCATCATGGTGGCGGCGCTTCAGCGCGAAACTGTCGGCCCAGCCGCGCACTTCGGCCACCTGTTCGGGCGGCAGCGCGCGCGCCGGTTGCGGCACCCGGGCCTGTTCACCGAAACAGGCCGGTTTGTCGGCTGTATAGGCCAGATCCATGCCCGGCGCGTGGCCAAGCGCGCGCATGCTGGCCGCCACCGCCTGGCGGAAATCCTCGATCGGGCTGTTGTCGGCCATGACCCCATTTGTGCCGGCCGTGCGGGCCTGTCAAATGCCCAAAATGTCCGGGTTTGCTGCCAGCGCACCTCACACCGGCAACAGCTTGACCTTTCAGGCCCGCGTGGCAGGGGGAAGGAACATATAACTGGGGAGCAAAGCACATGGCAGGGCCGCTGCAGGGCATCAGGGTGATCGAACTGGCCGGCATCGGGCCGGGGCCATTTGCCGGCATGATGCTGGCCGATCATGGCGCCGAAGTCATCCGGGTCGATCGGCCCGGCGCGCGCATCGATGCCCGCGATCCGCTGCTGCGTGGGCGCCGGGTGATCGGCGTGGATCTGAAATCACCGCAAGGTCAGGCGCTTGTGCTCGATCTGGTGAAAGGCGCCGATGCGCTGTTCGAAGGCTTCCGCCCAGGCGTCACCGAACGGCTGGGGCTGGGGCCGGCGCAATGCCATGCGGTCAACCCGGCGCTGGTCTATGGCCGCATGACCGGTTGGGGCCAGTTCGGGCCCTATGCCAACGCTGCCGGCCACGACATCAATTACATCGCTCTGGCCGGCGCGCTGCATGGCTATGGCCGCGCCGGTGACAAGCCCACCCCGCCGATCAACATGGTTGGTGATTTCGGCGGCGGCGGCATGATGCTGGCGTTCGGCATGGTATCGGCGTTGCTGCACGCCAAGACGACCGGGCAAGGCCAGGTGATCGATTGCGCGATGACCGATGGCGCTGCGGCGCTGATGGCGATGATCTGGGGCTTCCGCGCCAACGGCATCTGGAAGGATGAACGCGGCGTCAATTTGCTCGATACCGGCGCGCATATGTATGACACCTATGCCTGTGCCGATGGCAAATATATCAGCATCGGCAGCCTGGAACCGCAATTCTATGCGCTGCTGCTGCAAAAGACCGGCTTGTCGGATGATCCGGATTTTGCCGCCCAGATGGATTCGGGGCGCTGGCCGCAGTTGAAGGATCGGCTGACCGCGCTGTTCGCCACCAAATCGCGCGACCAATGGTGCGAGATCATGGAAATGACCGACATCTGCTTCGCCCCGGTGCTGTCGATGGCCGAAGCCCCGCACCACCCGCACAATGTCGCGCGGCAGACGTTTGTGGAGGCCGATGGCGTCATGCAGCCGGCGCCGGCGCCGCGCTATTCCGCGACCGTCTCCGATCCGGTGCGGATGACGAAGGCGGCCGACACCGATGCGATCCTGGCCGATTTGGGCTATGACGCGGGCAAGATCGGGGCGTTGAAGGCGGCCGGGACCATCAAGTGAGCAAGGCCGGCATTCACCTCTCCCCTTGGGGGCGAGGTCGAGAGACGCCGCAGGCGGCCCGGGAGAGGGGTGGCGCCCGTAGCCACAGGCGTCACCCCTCTCCCGCCGCGCTTCGCGCGAGTCGACCTCTCCCGCAAGGGGAGAGGTGACCGTGCTCGCGCCCTACGCCACCCGCTGGCAGGCGTCGCGCGGTCGGCTGCATGCGGGCGCGCCGTCGGCCACCCGCAGCCCGTTCGCGCGCGACCGTGATCGCATCATCCATTCCGGCGCCTTCCGGCGCTTGCGCTATAAAACCCAGGTGTTTGTCGCGCCTGACGGCGATCATTTCCGCGTGCGGCTGACCCACAGCCTGGAGGTGGCGCAGATCGCCCGCAGCCTGGCCCGCGCGCTCGGCGTGGACGAAGACCTGACCGAGGCGCTGGCGCTCGCCCATGATCTGGGCCATCCGCCATTCGGCCACAGCGGCGAAGATGCGCTTGAACGCGCCATGGCGCCGTGGGGCGGCTTTGATCACAACGGCCATGCCCTGCGCATCGTGACGAAACTGGAAAGCCGCTACCCCGGTTTCGACGGGCTGAACCTCAGCTGGGAAACGCTGGAGGGCCTCGCCAAGCACAATGGCCCGGTGTTCGAACCCGGCTGGGCGCTGGCCGGTGTCGATGCCGCCTGGCCGCTCGATCTGGCGAGCCATGCCGGGCTGGAGGCACAGCTGGCGGCGATCGCTGACGATATCGCCTATGACAATCATGATCTGGACGATGGCATCCGCGCCGGCCTGTTTTCGGTGGAAAGCGTGGCCGAAGCGGTGCCGTTTGTCGCCGATTGCTGGCAAACTGTCACCAGCCGCTGGCCGCATGTCACCGCCCGGCGGCGGCTGGTGCCCGAATTGGTGCGTGAAATGATCGGCCGCATGGTGGCCGATGTGCTGGACACGACGCGCAGCCGGCTCAGTGCCATCAACGCCGCTGACGTGATCGACATCCGCCAGGCTGGCCACATGATCGCCGGCCTGTCCGCGCCCTTGTCTGCCGACGTGCGCGTGTTGAAGAATTTCCTGCGCGACCATATGTATCGCGCGCCCGCGGTCGCTCGCCTGCGCGATCCTTCCGAAGCCGTGGTCGCCGCGCTGTTCGCCACGCTGCACGCCGATCCCACCCGCCTGCCCGGCGACTGGGCGACGACCTGCCCGGCCGATGAACCCGGCCGCGCGCGGCATGTCGGTGATTTCGTGGCTGGCATGACAGACCGTTATGCGCTGAAACTCTATGAGCAACTGGTGGGGCCTTCGCCCTTGCCGCAGGAGATGGTGACATGAGCGACATTCAGGGTTTTGTGGATCCCCGCTTCGAAGGTGTTCGCACCACGATGGCGGCAATGCTGGCCAGCGGCCAGGATATCGGCGCCAGCTTTGCCGCGACGATCGATGGTGAACCGGTGATCGACCTGTGGGGCGGCCACGCCGACGAAGCGCAGACGCGGCCGTGGGAAAAGGACACGATCGTCAACGTGTACAGCACCACCAAGACGATGACCGCGCTGACCGCGCTGTGGCTGGCCGACCAGGGCGAACTCAAATTCGAAGAGCGCGTTGGCCATTACTGGCCGGAGTTTGCCGCCGCGGGCAAGCAGGACGTCACCGTCGCAATGCTGATGAGCCACAGCGCCGGCCTGTCGGGCTTTGCCGAACCGATGCAGCCGGAAGACCTCTATGATTGGGATCTGGTCACCAGCCGGCTGGCGGCACAGGCGCCCTATTGGTCGCCCGGCACCGCGCCCGGCTATCACGCCGTCACGCAAGGCTTTCTGGTCGGCGAAGTCGTGCGCCGCATCACCGGCAAATCGCTGGGCACGGTGTTTGCCGAAAACCTCGCCGGGCCCTTGGGTGCCGATTTTCACATCGGCCTTGATGCCAGCGAAGACCGCCGCGTTGCCGATCTGGTGCCGCCGCCGGGCGGCGCGGCGATCAGCGCCGGGGAGCCCTCGGAACTGACCAAGAACATGCAAAGCAACCCGCCCATCAACCCGCTGGAAACCCGCACCCGCGGCTGGCGCGGCGCCGAAATCCCCGCCGCCAACGGCCAGGGCAACGCGCGCTCCGTGGTGGCGGTGCAGACGCTGATGGCCAACGGTGGCGTTTCGGGCGGCAAGCGCCTGCTCAGCGAAGCCGGCGTCCGCCGCGCCCAGGAGCTGCAGATCGAAGGCGATGATCTGATCCTGAACATGCCGATCCGTTACGGCCTCGGCTACGGCCTCCCCAGCCCGGCGCGCCCTTTCCCCAATCCGAACAGCGTGTTCTGGGGCGGATACGGCGGCAGCCTGGTGGTGTGCGACATGGATGCGCGGCTGTGCATGAGTTATGTGATGAACAAGATGGCCGGCACCACCGTGGGCGACATGCGGGCGGGGATGTTGATGGCCGGCGTGTGGGGGGCGTTGATGGGGTGAGGGGATGGGGTTAGGTTTCGTATCCTTGGAATCCTGAACGGACAGGGGCTGTCATGACGAACACCGAATTCCCCAAGGCGACCTACGGCTACGACCCCTACCGCAATTACAAGTTCCGGGTAAAATGGGATGGGCGGTATGTGGCTGGCGTGTCCAAAATCAGCGCGTTAACGCGGCAGACTCATGTTATCACACATCGTGCTGGCGGTGACCCGACGACACCACGGCGGCTCCCGGGGCAGAGTGAATATCAGGCCATCACCCTGGAACGCGGTGTCACCCATGACATGGCCTTCGAACAATGGGCCAACAAGGTGTGGGACTACCATAATTTCACCATCGATGATCAGCAGGGCGGCACCGGCAACCCGGATGTCTCGCTAAAAGATTTCCGCAAGGACATCGTCCTCGAGGTCTACAACGAGGCCGGCCAGAAGGTGATCGCCTACAATGTTTACCGTTGCTGGCCGTCGGAGTTCACCTCGCTCCCTGAGATGGATGCCAACGGCAATGCCGTCGCCATCCAGATGCTGAAGCTGGAAAATGAAGGCTGGGAACGCGACACGAGCGTCGAAGAACCGGATGAGCCGTCGTTCACCCTGCCGGCCGGCTGACCGCGAGAGCCATGAAGTTGCCAAGGCAATTCCGGGTAAGCCAAATATAACAGCCAAAGCGCTTTGCCGAGCCAGGCGCATCAATCCGTTGGAAACGCGCGTCCGCGACTGGTGCGGCTGTGCATGCGCTCCATGATGAACACGATGGCCGATACCACGGTGAACGCCATGCGCGCCAGCACGTTGATGGACGGCGTCTGGCAGGCGTTGTTGCGGTGAGGGCGGGCGGCGGGATCGGGATCACTGCTTGTCGAGACAAGAATTTTCCGATTACCGTGACAGTGTCCGCAATTGGCAAGACCAGGCGTCTATTTCAAGCATAGCTCGACCACGGACTTGCGCCATTCAAGCGTTCGGAGAGGCGCGTGACCTCGTCGCCGCGCAGTATCACCGCATCTTGCGGGTCGGTGTAGCCTTTCAGATCGACCTTCCTGATGGGAAAGTCCTCGCGATACGGAAAGGACCCATTGAGCAAATCGAAGCTCGCACGGCCGATGACGAGGTCGGCATCGTGGGTGCGCGTGGCGGATTCCAGCCTGAAGGCGCGGTTGACCGCCTCGCCAACGGTATTGATATCGATTTTGCCGGCGTTGCCGAGATTGCCAAAGGCAGCACGGCCGCTGTTGATGCCGCCACCGATCGACAAGGGCCGCGGCAGGACCATATCGGCGTTGATCCGCGCCGCCATCGCCGCCAGCGCCTGATAGGCCGACACCACCCGACCCAGATCGGCCAGTTCGATCACAGCCGTATCGTCCGCCGACCCGTGCAGCCACGACGCCATGACGGCATCGCCCAGATAGCGCGGCTGATAGGCCCCGAAACCTTCGAGTATATGCCCGGCTTCGGCATTGAAGCGCCGCAGCAGCTTGCCTATTTCGGCCTCTCCGATTTCCTGCGCCAGCACCGAATAGCCCCGGATGTCGATGACGAGGATCGTTACCAGACGATCCTTCAACATCACGATGGTCGCCCCGTTTGCCTGATCGGTGCTGGGTGGCGCGATCGTCACGGACGTTTCAAAGCGCAGCAAGGTCTTGCCGATGGCGATAAGGTCGCCATCGACCAGCGAGATTTCGGCGGAAACCGGTCGGCCATTGCGCATCGTTGCGGCTGTGTTGCTTACCGGCACAAGGGTGCAGCACCCGTTGTCGTCGGCACGGATGATGGCGTGACGGCGGGATGCGGTGGTGTCGTCCGGGTCAAGGCGCAACCGGCTGGCGGCATCGCGGCCGAT
This sequence comes from Sandarakinorhabdus sp., assembly GCF_987265915.1. Lineage (NCBI taxonomy): Bacteria > Pseudomonadati > Pseudomonadota > Alphaproteobacteria > Sphingomonadales > Sphingosinicellaceae > Sandarakinorhabdus > Sandarakinorhabdus sp. The sequence continues at coordinate 3,088,936 of NZ_OZ503948.1, read as the reverse complement.
ATCGCAAAAACTGCCCGGCGCAATCGCGACCGTTTGGTCGACGCCCTCCAAGCGATAGTGAAGCTTGGCAATACGATCATCCATTGAGCGGCCCCCGCCTAACCCGTCAATTCATAATCAATGCACGCCAGACCACTTTATCATGTCGCAGTGATTCGCAACGTTATTCCGCTGGTCATGGTCAACGACTCGTTTCGACGACGGCGGAAACTTCCATGACCGCAACATAGACACCAGAGAAAAATTCGACCATTCAACATTTTAAGCCTCATGCTTTACCTAATGACAATGATTGTGGACGCAAATTCACAGGTCTGAACAGCCGTGCACTTAATTGACAAGATGCATGTGGCACGAGAGAGTCCTGGCATGGCTCGATTGGCGCGATTGATGGTTCCCGGTGCGGCACAGCCTGTGACGCAGAGCGACAAGCGCTGGGGTGGCGTGATGGGGCTCGCGCTGGCGCTGGCGCTGGCGCTGCCGGGACCGGTTGTCGCTGCCGACGCGCCGGCCAGCCCGCACACGCTGGCGCTGGCGGCGGGGTACAAGGCGGCGTTTCTGTGTTCCGGGCGGTGGAATGCCGGGCAGGATGAAGCGGCAATAACGCGCGATGATCTGACCGGGATTTACCGCGAATATGAGCCGTTGATCCCCGCGTTGCCGGTGGTGATTGATGAGGCGGCGCGGACGGTTTCAGTGAAATTCTCCGACAATTTGCCGCCGCGCATTGCGGTGTGGCGGCCGCTGCTGGGCTGTGCGCAGTTGCCGGTAGGGGCCGGGCCGGAGGTAGCGGCGCAGGTGCCGCGCCTGGCGCCGGGGCAGGTCCGGCCGGATTTGACCGCGACCGATGCGATGGCCTGGCCGATGGGTGATGCGAAGGCGGTGCAGCCGCTGAAGAACGGCAAGCAGCGCGAGGCGCTCGATCGCCTTGTGCGGGCAGCGTTCACGCCGGCCTACAAGAGCGCACGCACCACGGCGGTGATCGTATTGAAGGACGGCAATATCATTGCCGAGCAATATCGTGATGGCTGGACAATGCACACGCCGCAGCGCACCTGGTCTGTGGCGAAATCATTGACCGCAACGCTGGTGGGCCGCGCCGTGCAGTTGGGGCTGGTGGATGTGAACGCCCCGGCGCGCGTGCCGGGCTGGCAGGCGCCAAGGGGATCAGAGGGGGGTGATCCGCGCGGGGTCATCACGCTCAATCAATTGCTGCGCATGAACAGCGGCCTGTGGACAGCCGGGCCGGGCAATCGCACCGATGAATCCTATCTGGGCGGCGCTACCGTCGCGCAGACCGCCGCCACCATGCCGCTGGAATATGCGCCGGGCACGCATTTCAACTACAGCAACAATGATATCATGCTGGCCGCGATGAGCCTGTCGCGCACGCTCCGGCGCGGCGCATTGGCCTTCCCATTCACCGAATTGCTGTGGAAGGCCGGGATGACCCGCACCACGCCGGAAACGGACTGGCGTGGCGATTTCATCCTGTCGTCGCAAGTGTGGATGACGGCGCGCGATGTGGCGCGGCTGGCGCTGCTTTATCAAAATGGCGGCAAGGCTGGCGGTGCGCAGTTGTTGCCGCCGGACTGGCCGGCGTTTGTCGAGCGCGCCGATGCCACGCAGCCGGTGGGCCGGCCCGAAGGCTATGGCGCCGGCTTCTGGCGCTGGGGCGGTTTGGCCGGCCTGCCGGCGGGCACCTATGCGATGAACGGCAATCGCGGCCAATATGCGGTGATCGTGCCGGGCACCGGGTTGATCGTCGTGCGCCGCGGCTTCGATCATGGCGGCGAGGGGTTCGACATGCCGCGCTTTGCCGCCGATGTGGTGGCGGCGATGGGGACATAGCCGGCCGATCAGACCGGAACGGCGAAATGCTTGCCGGCGAACACGGCCTGCCAGCCTTCGATTTCGGAAATCACCACATCGTCGGCGGCATGGGCCAGATCGGCAACGCTGCCATAATCCAGCGCGCTTTCGGGCGCGGCGATGAGCAGGCTGGCGCGGCGGTGCAGGGCGTCGAGTTTCTCGGCCGACACGCGCGAGATGGCGGCGAAGCGATCGAAATCACCGAAATAGCGGATGCCGGCCACCGCGCCGCCCAATGATGGGAACAGGATGCCGAGGAAGGTGAACAGCTTGCCGAGCTTTTCCGACAGCGCCGGCGGCGTCACACCGGCCTCGCCGCCGGCCCAGAGCACCAACCAGACCGTCACTGAAACCAGCGCCAGCTTGAAGGCGGTTTCCGATACGGCATCCAGCCGGTGGTGGACATGGGCGAGCCGCCGCGCCTTGATCCGGTGATAATCGCGCTGGCCGGCCAGGTGTGGTAGCAGCAGGCCGGCCAGCACCGCATGCAGCCATGGCCGGGTAATCGCGCCGGGCGGCAGGCCGATTTCGCGAAGGGCATGGCGGGCATGATGCTCGGGCCAATCCGCGCCGGAACTGCGCGGCCAGCGTGCCCGGCCAACTCCCAGCGCCAACGACAGTGGCGCGTGGCGCAGATATTCGGCGGCGCGGCGGGTTTCGAACCAGCGATCGTGCCAATGGCCGCGGTGCGCTTGCGCCGTGAGCAGCACGATGAAGCCCAGCGCCAGGAACTCCGCCAGCGCGAACGCCCATTTCGCTTGCGCCAGCGACAGCGGCAGATAGGCGACGCCCGCGATGATCGCCGCCAGCGACGCCAGGAAATTGGTGACCATGCCGCCGCGATATTGATCGGAATAACGCGCAGCGATGCCATCGGCCCAGGCAAAGCGCGCCAGCACCGCCGCGCCAATGCGGCCCGGCCAGGCTGGATCGGCGCCGGGCAGGGCGGCAATCGCCGCCAGCAGGGGGGCGCCGCTGCCGGTGGCAATGTCGCTCGGTCGTTCGTGCACCTGGATCAGCGATCGCCACGGCCGGCCGTCGCCGCTGAACAGCGCCTCGATGCGGCGATAGCCGTGAAACATCAGGCTGCTGCGCGGCCGCCAGGCGCTGCTCGCCAGCGCGTCGGCGGCATGACCGGTGGCGTGCAGCGCGCCGTGCACCAGCGCAGCCAGCCTGGCCTCCCGCCCGTCGGTGTCGCCCGGCTGGTCCAGCGCCTCCACGGCATCCAGCATGTGCCAGCGTTCGGGTTGCCGGGCATCGATCAGCACGACCGGCACGCCGGCGGCCAGCGCGTTGGCCAGCGTGTGTCCGGTGCCGCCGGGGGCATCGCGCGCCGCGCCATCCCATACCGCCAGCAGCAGATCGGCCTGCTCGATCATCACCCGCCCGGCCAGCGCCGCCCGGCGCGACGCGATGGCTGCATGGAACTGCGCAGCGGCCACATCGCCAGGCGCCGCCAGTGTGGCGAGGAAGCTCTGCGCCACCTCCTCATCGGCATCGGCCAGTTCAAACACATGCGCGCGATCGAGCAGCGCGGTGATGGCAACGGCCCGGGCGGCGGTGCCGGCATCGTGTGGCACCGCGCCGGTCAACAGGCGGCCCGCATCATCAGCGTTCACCGGGTGGGCATTGATAGCGCGGTTGAGCACGCGCCCGAACGGCAGCGGCGCGGCGATGGCCCAGCCCTGCGCCAATGCCGAATGCGCCGCCATGTGATCGGCGCCATCGGCCAGCAGGCTGTGCAGCCGTACCGGCGCGCCGGCTGCGGTGGCGGCGATGGCGTCGAAAATCTGCGCGATCACCGCAGCGATGCGATCCTGATTGGCGGCAAAATCGCCATTGCTGGCGCGGTGGCCGGTGATGGCCAGCGACAGGATCGGCACCGGTAACGGCGGCACTTCAGGGGCAGAACTGGCCATCGTCACCAACCTTCAGGGCTTTCCGGCCAAAAAATGCGGGCAGTTCGATCAGATGCTTCAGAAGAATGCCTGCAATCCCGTCTGCGCCCGGCCCAGGATCAGGGCGTGGACATCGTGGGTGCCTTCATAGGTATTGACCGCCTCCAGGTTCATGACGTGGCGGATGACGCCATATTCATCGGAGATGCCGTTGCCGCCGTGCATGTCGCGCGCCTCGCGGGCGATGCTGAGCGCCTTGCCGCAATTGTTGCGCTTCAGCAGACTGATGGCTTCGGGGGCCAGGCGCTTGGTATCCAGCAGCCGGCCGCCGGCCAGCGCCGCGCACAGGCCCAGGGTGATCTCGGTCTGCATGTCGGCCAGCTTCTTCTGGATCAGCTGTGTCGCGGCCAGTGGCCGGCCGAACTGCTGACGATCCAGCGTATACTGCCGCGCCGCGTGCCAGCAAAATTCCGCCGCGCCCATCGCGCCCCAGGCGATGCCATAGCGCGCATTGTTCAGGCAGCCGAACGGCCCGGCGAGGCCTTCGACCCCCTTCAACAGGCGATCTTCGGGCAGATGCACATCGGCCAGCACGATCTCGCCGGTGATGCCGGCGCGCAGCGAGAATTTGCCTTCGATCTTGGGGGTGGCAAAACCGGCATCGCCGCGCTCGACGACAAAGCCGCGGATCTTCTCGTCATCGCACTTGGCCCACACCACCGCGACATCGGCCAGCGGCGAATTGGTGATCCACATCTTGGCACCATTCAGCAGCCAGCCGCCCTGCACCGCCTTGGCGCGGGTCTTCATGCCGGCAGGGTCTGATCCGGCGTCGGGCTCGGTCAGGCCGAAGCAGCCGATCAGCTCGCCGCTGGCCAGGCCGGGCAGATATTTCTCCCGCTGCGACTCGCTGCCATAGGCATGGATCGGGTGCATCACCAACGATGACTGCACGCTCATCGCCGAACGATAGGCCGAATCCACCCGCTCCACTTCGCGGGCGATCAGGCCATAGGCGACGTAGGAGGCCCCGGCGCAGCCATAGCCCTTGATGGTCGGCCCCAGCAGGCCGGCAGCACCGAATTTCTTCATCAGATCGGGATCGAACGTCTCGTGGCGGTTGGCGAGCTTCACGCCCGGCGCCAGTTCCGCATCGCAGAAGGCCCGCGATGCATCGCGGATCATCGTCTCTTCCTCGCTGAGCTGGCTCGCCAGCAGCAACGGGTCTTCCCAGTCAAAGCGCGGCCATTTCGGCGCGAAATGCTGGACGTCGGAAATCGCGGCAGTGGCCATCATCATGCTCCTGGTTCCTAGCGCTTTTAGGCGTGCGCATCGCCGACGCCAAGACTTGCGCGCCGCGAAAAACCGGCGCAGCCTGTGCGCCATGAAACTTGCTTCGCTGAAGTCCGGTCGAGATGGTCGGTTGGTTGTGGTGTCGGATGATCTGGCCTGGTGTGCTGCGCCGCCGCCGATGTACCCTACCCTGCAATCCGTCCTCGATGATTGGGACCGCGCCGCTGCGGTATTGGAGGGGGTCGCCCTGTCACTGGCGCATGATAGCGTGCCGCACGCGCGCTTCCACGAACGCGATGCCGCAGCGCCCTTGCCGCGCGCCTTTCAATGGGCCGATGGCAGCGCTTATGTGAACCATGTCGAACTGGTGCGTCGGGCGCGCGGTGCGGAATTGCCGGCGAGCTTCTGGCACGATCCGCTGATGTATCAAGGCGGCAGCGACCATTTCCTGGGCCCGCGCGAGGCCATCGCCTGCCACGATCCGGCCTGGGGCCTCGATCTGGAGGCCGAAGTGGTGGTGGTGACCGGCGATGTGCGCCAGGGCGCCAGCCGCGAAGAGGCGCTCGCCGCCATCCGCCTGGTTGGCCTTGTCAACGATGTGTCCTTGCGCGGTCTGATCCCCGACGAACTCGCCAAAGGTTTCGGCTTCGTGCAGTCCAAGCCGGCCTCGGCGCTGTCGCCGGTGCTGGTGACACCGGCGGCGCTGGGCGACCGCTGGGCGGATGGCAAGCTGATCGGCACGCTGCAGATCGACATCAATGGCCAGGCCTTTGGCCGGGTCGAGACGCATACCGACATGAATTTCGATTTCGGCACGTTGATCGCGCATCTGGCGAAAACCCGCAGCATTGGCGCCGGCAGCATCATCGGATCGGGCACCGTCTCCAACCGCGACGCCGATGGCGGCCCCGGCCGGCCGTGCGCGCAAGGCGGCCATGGCTATGCCTGCATCGCCGAACAGCGCATGGTCGAAACCATCCTGACCCGTGCGCCGGCAACGCCTTGGCTCAGCCCCGGTGATGTGGTGCGCATCGACATGCAGGATGATCGCCACCACAGCATTTTCGGCACGATCGAGCAGCTTGTTGTGGCCTGACGCCGTTCAGGCCAGCAGCTCGACATCCCAGTAAAGATAATCGCGCCAGCTTGAATGGCAGTAATGCGGCGGGAAGGCGCGGCCGTTGGCTTGCAGTTCGTGGGTGGATGGCTGCTGCGGCCGGGTGAGCAACTGCATATGCGCTTCGGCCGGGGTGCGGCCGCCCTTTTTCAGATTGCACGGCGCGCACGCCGTCGTGACATTTTCCCACGTCGTGCGCCCGCCATAAGCGCGCGGGATGACATGATCGAAGGTCAGATCGCCGCCGGGCTGCGTGCAATATTGGCAGGTGAAGCGATCGCGCAAAAACAGGTTGAAGCGCGTGAACGCCGGGGTGGACGACGGGCGCACATATTGCCGGAGCGCGATCACGCTGGGCAATTTCATCCGCAACGATGGCGATCGGATCTCGCGGTCATATTCGGCGATGATGTCCACGCGTTCCAGAAACGCCGCCTTGATCGCGGTCTGCCACGGCCACAGCGACAGCGGATAATAAGACAATGGCGTGTAGTCGGCGTTCAGCACCAGCGCCGGACAGGCCTCTGGTGACACAAGATGCGGGATCGAGGCGAATTTTTCCTCGATGAGGTCGCTCGTCAACATGCATCGTCCTCCCACGCATGGGAGCGGCCATATGTTCACGGGCCCAGTCGCACCGGGGCGGGAACCCCCAGGGCCGCGCACGCAGCGGCCGCGCCGTGATGCAACAGGGTTTACAACGAATAGTGTGTCAGGCCAATGACAGGCCCGGATTTCGTTGTGGATAATGTGGATAACCCACCTGTCACCACGCGCTTTGCGCCGTCGCCGACCGGGCTGTTGCACCGGGGCCACGCCTTTTCGGCGCTGATGGCGTGGCGGCTGGCGCGCAGCCGTGGCGGCCGCTTCGTGCTGCGGTTAGAGGATATCGATTCCACGCGCTGCCGGCCGGAATATGAAGCGGCGATCCTGGACGACCTGGCCTGGCTGGGGCTGGACTGGGACGGCCCGGTGTGGCGGCAAAGCGAACGGGGGCCGGTGTACGCGCAAGCGCTCGATCGGCTGATTGCTCATGGCGTCGCCTATCCGTGTTTCTGCACCCGAGCCGACATTGCGGCAGCGGCGAGCGCCCCGCATGGGCCGGACGGCCCGTTTTATCCCGGTACCTGCCGCAATCCAGATGCGGCTGCTCGCGCCCTGCGGCTGACGCGCGAGCAGCCGGCGTGGCGGCTGGATGTTGGCGCAGCGCTGGCGCTGACCGGCCCGCTGCGCTGGCATGATCACACGCAAGGCTGGCAGTCCACCGATCCCAAGCTGATGAACGATATCGTCATTGCCCGCCGCGATGTCGGCACCGCCTATGCGCTGGCGGTGGTGGTGGATGACGCGGCGCAGGGCATCACCGATGTGGTGCGCGGAGTCGATTTGTTTGAAGCGACGCACGCGCAACGCCTGTTGCAGGCGATGCTCGGCCTGCCGACGCCGCGTTATCACCACCATCCGCTGATATTGGACGCCGACGGCAAGCGCCTGGCCAAGCGCGACCCTGGCGAAACGCTTGTCGCCTGGCGTATCGCCGGGCATAGCCCGACAGACGTCATTGCCAGCCTGAATTTGCCGGCCCATGATGCCATCGTTCCGATTGGCTGAGGGCCAACCGCCGCACCCCCTGTGCAGCGCGTCAAACAATGGTAGACCCAGCCGATGCAAACCACGCTCGTCATCTTCATGGTCCTCGCTGCGGTCGCCACGCTGGGGGTGTTGGCGCGCGGCATCATCATCATGGCGCGCGGCAAGGATATCACCGGCGAGAAATCGAATCGGATGATGAGCCTGCGCGTGGCGCTGCAGGCGCTGGCGATTCTGTTCATCGTCATCCTGTTCCTGATCAACCGGCCCGGCTAAGTCAGGGCTGGTCCGGGCCAATGGTCAAGCTCAACCGCATCTACACCCGCACCGGTGATGATGGCTCCACCGGCCTCGTTGATGGCAGCCGCGTGTCCAAGGCCAGCCACCGCCCGGTGGTGATGGGCAGTGTGGACGAAGCCAATGCCGCCATCGGCCTCGCGCGTCTGGCGGCGACGCCGGCCACCGATGCGATCCTGTCGCGCATCCAGAATGATCTGTTCGATCTGGGCGCCGATGTCGCCACCCCGCCGGGCATCGATGGCGCGTTGCGCATCGTCGCGGCGCAGGTGGAGTGGCTGGAGGCACAGATCGATGCCGCCAACGAAGGCCTCGCGCCGCTGACCAGCTTCATCCTGCCCGCCGGCACCCCGGCCGCCACCCATCTGCATCTGGCCCGCACTATCGTGCGCCGCGCCGAGCGTGATGCCGTGGCCGCCGGCGACGAAATTTCGCCCGATGCGCGGCATTATCTGAACCGATTGTCGGATTTGCTGTTTGTGCTGTCGCGTGTGGAAAATCGTGCCACAGGCGATGTGCTCTGGGTGCCTGGCGCCCATCGTTGATCTTTGCAGGAGGCCTGCGCCATGGCCACCGACGTCCCGGATTTGCTGGCTGCGTTCCACCGCACCCGCGCGCTGACCGCGGCGTTGGCAGCGCCGCTGTCGGATGCAGATGCGAGCGCGCAATCCATGCCCGATGCCTCGCCGGCAAAATGGCACCTGGCGCACACGACCTGGTTTTTCGAGGCCTTTGTGCTTGCCGATCTGCCGGCCTATCGCACCTTTGATCCGCGCTTCGGCTATTTGTTCAACAGCTATTACGAATCGGCCGGCCCGCGTCACCCCCGCAGCGCACGGGGCTTGCTGACGCGGCCGTCGCTGGCCGAGGTGATCGAATGGCGCGATCATGTCGATGCGGCGTTGATCGCGGCGCTGCCGGGGCTGGATGCGGCGGCGCTGGCACTGGTCGAACTGGGCATCAATCACGAACAACAGCATCAGGAATTGCTGCTCACCGACATTCTCGATCTGTTTGCCGCCAATCCGCTGGCGCCGGCGTATCTGCCGGCCGCACCGGTTGAGTCATCGCCGCGCGCCCGCCAGTGGCTGAGTCATGACGGCGGCATCGTGCGCATCGGCCATGACGGGGCGGGCTTCGCCTTTGATTGCGAAGGCCCGGCGCATGATGTGCTGCTGCGGCCGTTCCAATTGGCGAGCACGTTGGTGACCAATGCAGAATTTCATGCGTTCATCGCCGACGGTGGCTATGCTGATTCCCGGCTGTGGCTGTCGGATGGCTGGGCGTGGGTGCAGCGCGAAGGGATCACCGCGCCGCTGCGCTGGCAGGCGGATGGCACCAGCATGACCCTGGCCGGCCGGCAACCACTGGCCCCGCACGCACCCGTCACGCACATCAGTTTCTATGAGGCCGATGCCTTTGCCGCCTGGGCCGGCGCGCGCCTGCCCACCGAGGCCGAATGGGAACAGGCCGCGCGCGATGACGACCCGTGCGCCGGCACGCAATTGGACACGGCCGCGCCGGTGCAGCCCACGAGCGCCAGCTCCGGCCTGTTCGGCGATTGCTGGCAATGGACCGCCTCGGCCTTCCTGCCTTATCCGGGCTTCCGCCCGGCGCCCGGCGCGGTCGGCGAGTATAATGGCAAGTTCATGAACGGGCAGATGGTGCTGAAAGGCGCCAGCTGCGCCACGCCGCGTGGCAGTTCGCGGGCCAGTGTGCGCAATTTCTTCCAGCCGCAGCAGCGTTGGCAGTTCAGCGGCCTGCGGCTGGCGAAGGACGCTTGAGATGTATGAAGCCGCCGGCCCCGCCGAGGATGTCGCCTTCGACTTTGCTGACGCCGTGCGCGCCGGCTTGGCTCAGCCGCAGAAGGTGATTCCGGCGCGTTATTTCTATGACGAGGCCGGATCGCAGCTGTTCGAAGCCATCACCCGGCTGCCCGAATATTATCCCACGCGCACCGAAACCGCGATCCTGGCCGAACAGGCCGGCGCCATCGCTGCCCTGGTGGGGCCGGGCCGGGCGGTGATCGAATATGGATCGGGATCATCGGCCAAAACCCCGCTGCTGCTGGAGCCGTTGCAGGCGGCGGCCTATGTGCCGGTCGATATTTCCGGGGAATTCCTGCAGCAATCGGCCGCTGCGCTGGGCGAACATTTCCCCACCCTGCCGATCCTGCCGGTGGTCGCCGATTTCACCCAGAGCTTCCGGGTGCCGGCCGGCGTGGCCGGGCTGCCGCGGCTTGGCTTTTTCCCCGGCTCGACGCTGGGCAATCTGGCGCCGATGGCCGCCATCGATCTGCTGCGCGGCTTTGCGGCGCTGCTGGGGCCGGGCAGCTGGCTGGTGATCGGCCTTGATCTGGCGCCCGGCCCTGGCAAAAGCGTGGCCACGCTGGAGGCGGCCTATGATGATGCGGCCGGGGTGACATCGGCCTTCAACCTGAACCTGCTCACCCGCATCAACCGTGAACTCGGCGGCACCGTGTGCATCGACGATTTCGCCCACCGCGCCGTGTGGAACGCTGCGCTCGGCCGCATCGAAATGCATCTGGTGGCGGTGCAGGATACGGACTTCACCGCCGCCGGCGAAACATTCCGCCTGGCGGCCGGCGAGACCATCCACACCGAAAACAGCTATAAATGGACCCTGCCCGAAAGCCGGCTGATGGCCCGCGCCAGTGGCTGGCTGCCCACCACCACCTGGACCGATCCCGATCAGCGCTTCGCCGTGCATCTGTGGCAGCATGATGCAGGCGCGATGCAGCCCTGACGACCCTGCGGCCTTTGGCAGCCCGCACAAGCCGGCAGGTTGACTGGCGCGCCTGTGCGTTGCAAGCACGCGAAATCAGCACAACCTTGGGAAGTGATGCATATGAAGCTGCTCGTGCCCGTCAAACGGGTGGTAGATTACAACGTCAAAGTGCGGGTGAAATCCGACCAGACCGGCGTCGAGCTGGCCAACGTCAAGATGAGCATGAACCCGTTTGACGAAATCGCCGTCGAAGAAGCCATCCGCCTGAAAGAAAAGGGCATTGCCACTGAAGTGGTGGTGGTGAGCGTGGGCGTGCAGCAATGCACCGAAACGCTGCGCACCGCGCTCGCCATGGGCGCCGATCGCGGCATCCTGGTGCTGACCGATGTGCCGACCGAATTGCTGGCGGTCGCCAAGATCCTCGCCGGCGTCGTCGCCGAGGAACAGCCGGGCATGATCATCCTGGGCAAGCAGGCCATTGATGACGATGCCAACCAGACCGGGCAGATGCTCGCCGGCCTGCTCGGCTGGGCGCAGGGCACCTTTGCCTCCAAGCTCGATCCGCAGGGCGAGACGGTGAACGTCACCCGCGAAATCGATGGCGGCCTGGAAACCGTGGCGCTGAAGCTGCCGGCGGTGGTCACCACCGATCTGCGCCTGAACGAGCCGCGCTATGCATCCTTGCCCAATATCATGAAGGCGAAATCCAAGCCGGTCGCCACCAAGAGCCCGGCCGATTACGGCGTGGACATGACGCCGCGCCTGACCATCACCAAGGTGACCGAACCGGCCAAGCGCCAGGCCGGCATCAAGGTGAAGAGCGTCGATGAACTGGTGGCGAAGCTGAAGGAAATGGGAGCCGTGGCATGAGCGTTCTTGTATTGGCCGAACATGACAATGCCGAACTGAAAGACGCCACCCTGGCCGCGGTGACCGCCGCGACGCAGTTGGGCGGCGATGTGCATCTGCTCGTGGCCGGCAGCGGCTGCGGCGCCGTGGCCGAGGCCGCTGCCAAGGTGGCGGGCGTTGCCAAGGTGCTGGTGGCCGATGATGCGGCGCTGGGCGCGGCCCTGCCGGAAAACCTCGCCCCGCTGATCGCTGGCCTCATGGCCGGTTACGATGCGTTCGTGGCCCCGGCGACCAGCCGCGGCAAGAACATCGCCCCGCGTGTTGCTGCCGCACTGGATGTGGCGCAGATTTCCGAAATCCTCAGCGTCGAAGGCCCGAACACCTTCACCCGGCCGATCTATGCCGGCAACGCCATCGCCACCGTCACCAGCAGCGATGCGAAAAAGGTGATCACCGTGCGCGGCACCGCCTTTGCCAAGGCGGCGACCAGCGGCGGCAGCGCGGCCATCGAAGCGGTCGGCAGCGGCAGCGATGCCGGCACCTCCAGCTTCGTCGGCGCTGAACTGACCAAGTCGGCCCGCCCGGAACTCACCGCCGCCAAGATCATCGTGTCCGGCGGCCGTGCGCTGGGCTCGTCGGACAAGTTCCACGAATTTATCGATCCGCTCGCCGACAAGCTGGGTGCCGCCGTCGGCGCCAGCCGCGCTGCCGTCGATGCTGGCTATGCCCCGAACGATTATCAGGTCGGCCAGACCGGCAAGATCGTCGCGCCGGAACTCTATCTGGCCGTCGGCATTTCGGGTGCCATCCAACACCTGGCCGGCATGAAGGACAGCAAGATCATCGTCGCCATCAACAAGGACGAAGAAGCCCCGATCTTCCAGGTCGCGGACGTCGGCCTGGTTGGCGATCTGTTCACCCTGGTCCCGGAACTGACCGGCAAGCTGTAAGCGCGCCAACCGCGCTGCCAAGAGGCCGCCGCTTCGGGGAGGGAGCGGCGGCCTTTTTTGTGTTTGGGAGAAAGGGGGGGCTCCGGCCCAAATCAAGTCGGTGACGTGGGCAGGGACGCGGTCCATGCACCCACTTGTTTGGTGTCTCCTTTGGAGCCTTCATCCCGGTCGTTGCAATGGCCGCGAGACCGTCCTGAAACCTGCCGTTCCTGGCGGGCCGGAATGAGACGGTCCGGTTTCGGATGGTCAGGGTCGGAAAGCACTTTGTCGGCAGCCAACCCGACACACGCCGTTCCGATGGGGCACATGGATTGAAGCGGAACGGGTTGTCGTTCGGCAGCGCCTCCACCTGCTCGATTGCCGCGACCTGAGCCCGCTCAGCGCGGACCCTTGCCCACGCGTGGGATGAGATCGGGATCGGGGCTGGTGTCGCCATGGCGCGGGCAGATCGCGCCGATCTCGGCCCGCCGCTGGGCCAGATAGACCTCCCGCACGGCGACGTAGGGATCACCGCTTTCGTTGCGGATACGCTGGAGCTGGCTATCGATCTCGACCCGGTCGGTCAGGGCATCGACGACGCCGAGCGCCACGTTCACCTTGCCATCATCGAACGGCTTGCCCACCACCGTGGGCAGGACCGCCTTGTCCAGGCCAAGGCCGAAGAGATCGCGCAAGGTGGTGGGGCCCACGATCGGGAGGAAGAAATAGGGGCCATTGCCGACGCCGTAGCAGGCAAAGGTGTTGGCGAAGCTGTTGGGCCGGTAAGGCAGGTTGAACGGCTTGCGCCGTGCCATGTCGAACAGTCCGCCAACGCCGATGGTCGAGTTGATCCCGAACCGTGCCGCCGACTTGGCTGCGCGCCCGATCTTGAGCTGCAGGATGTAGTTGAGGAAGCTGGCCGGTTCGTCGAGGTTGCGCAACACGTTGCGCAGGCCGTTGCGGACAGGCTTGGGAACGGCCGAGGCATATCCCCGCGCGACCGGTGCGACGACCGCCTTGTCGACCGCCTGAATGGCGGCGAACGACTGCGCGTTGAACTTGGCAAGCGGATCAATCCGCGACGATTGGCGCGCGGTGACAATGATCTCGTTGCCCTCTTCTGGCGCAGGGCCGGTGGTCGAACCCGGACTGACCGTTATGCCATCGGCCTTGGTGAGCCCGGCGGGCGCTGCTGTCTCAGTCGTGTCACCGACGAATGTGGGAACGGCCACCCCAACCGTCGGCTGGGTAGCGGGCAGCGTTGCCGACGGCTCCGGTGCAGTGGCAGCCGGCTGCCTCTCCTGCGCGGTAAGCGCGGCGGCGGCGGGCGCTGCCGCGGTGCCAACGGAAAGGGCGGCGGCGGCGAGTGCGCCAAAGGCGATCACGTCCAAGCGCCGGGCGCCCGCTGCGCGCCGTTCACGTTTCCACCCAACGCGGCCATCAAGCGCCGGCCAAAAAACAATCGGGTGCGGAGGTCCGCGACCCTGCCCGCCGGAGGCCCCCTTCTCCCCTCATGCCGCGATCGCGCGTTCGATCCAGGCGCGGGTGTCGGGGATGGCGGCTTCGACCTGGGGGAGATCGTTGATGCACAGGAACTTGAACTGCGGTTGGCACGCGCGGGCGAGATAGGCGCGGACTTGCGGCAGCGGGTAATCCAGCACGGCGCCGGTGCGCAGGTGGAGGTGATCCTCGCCGTCATGCAGCACGGCGATGCCGGCGGCGATGCAGGCGTGATTGTGCAGGCCCTGCGGCAGGAATTGCGACACGCAGCGGAAGCGGTGGCCGAGATTGGCCACGAACGCCGCGCGGTGGTGATCATAGAGGCGTTCCAGCACCGAACGGCGCAGCGGGTGGATCACGTGCGCGGCGCGGAACAGCCGGTCCGCGCCAAAGCCCGCCAGCGCCGCGGCGTTGATCTGGGTGAGCGCGTTGAGCAGCGCCGGATCATCGCGGCTGGCCGGATCGGCGGCGATGGCGCTCTGATCGACCCAGGCGCCGCGCAGCACCGGTGCCGCGCCCTGGAACACATCCTCGGGCGCCAGCGGCCCGGTCAGGAACACATCATCGTTGAAATAGACGAAGCGCTCGGCCAGGCCGGGGATGCGCCACAGCAAGGTCTCGATGGCCAGCGAGTTGAAGGTGGGCAGCGCGGCTTCATGGCCGGCAAACAGGGTCAGATGATCGACGATGCGCACCCGCGCCACCAGATCGGCCGGCAGGCGTGACAGATCGGGCATTTGCGCATCGGTGATGATCCAGATCCGGCCGATCCACGGCGCATGATTGGCGATGGAGCGCAGGCAATAGCCCAGCTCGTCATTGCAGGCCCAGCGGTGCGGGTTGGTGGCATTGGCGTTGCGCGCCGTCTGCGGCTGATGACGCTGACGTCGGGCGATATGGGCCGGATCGTCGCCATCAACCCAGGTGATGACCGCGTCGATCCGCGCATCGTCGCTGAAATGCTGCATTGGTCCCGTCCAGGCGAGCGTTTGGTCCGCCACGATAGAACAGGACGGGCGAGGCCATGGGGCCGGGCGTGTGACAAGTCAATGACAGGGTGGGATGGGGAACGCTTTTGGGGCCTGACGCTCTGCCCGCTGTCCTACAGCGGCAAAGCCTGTCATCATGCTGTTGTTTGTAGGTCTGGCGCAAATCAAAGGCGAAAAACTGAAACAGCAAATAAAATCAACGCACTAACCCCTCCGGTTCGTCAAAACTGGCAAAACCGGGCGGGTGAAATGGCAGCGGGGGGCGGCATGGGTTCGGGGCAATCGGTGAGGGCGAAGATTAGAGTGGCGGCCCTGATGTGTGCGCTGTGTGGCCCGGCGGCGGCTGAGCCGGTGACCATTCACCGTGATGCCATGGGCGTCCCGCATGTGTTTGCCGATACATCGGCTGGCGTGATGTATGGTGCCGGCTATGCGCTGGCGCAGGATCGGCTGGCGGCGATGGAGTTGCAGCGGCGCGGCGGGGCCGGGCGCCGGGCGGAGATATTGGGGCCGGCGGCGGTGCCGGGTGACAGGACGGCGCGGGATCGGCGGCTGCCCGATGCCGAATTGATGCGCATGTATCAGGCGATTCCGGTCGAGCACCAGGCGATGATGCAGGCCTATGTCGATGGCATCAATCGCGCCGTGGCCGAGGTGCTGGCCGATCCGGCGCACAAGACGCCGATCGAGTATAACCGCTGGGGCATCAAGCCCAGCCCGTGGACGCTGATCGATTTCCTGGGCTATGTCGCGTCGGTGCCGGGGGGCCGCGATGCGCATGAGATCGAGAATCTGGCGTTTCTGAACGCGATGATCAAACGCCATGGCGAAGCGGTGGGCCGGCGGATTTTCAATGATGTCGTGCCGCTCTCTGATCCGGATTCGCCCACGGTGATTGCCGCTGGCGAGGATCGGGCGCCGGCGCGGCCGCTGCCGGTGGACCGCCAGGTGTCGCTCAGGGCCGGCGGCGTCGATTTGACTCGGTCGCCGGCACCGCCGCCCTCCGGCGAAGCGCCGACCGGCGCCAGCCGCTGCCTGGTGATCGGCCCGCAGAAATCCGCCAGCGGCAAGGTGCTGATGCTGGAGGCCACCGCCGATGGCCCGGAAATCCATCTGCGCGGCGGCGGCTTTGACCAGGCCGGTTTCAGTTTCAATGCCTATGGCCCGCCGTTCATGGGCCGCGGCGTGCAGCATGGCTGGCTGCTCACGTCGGGCGTGGCGCAGGCCAATTCGGTCTTTGCCGAAAAGCTCAATCCGAGGAACAAATATCAATATTGGTTCAAGGGCGCCTGGCGCGACATGGAGCGGCGCACCGAAACCATCCTCGTCAAGGGCGCGGCCCCGGTGGTGCACGAAGTGGCGCGCACCGTGCATGGCCCGGTCATCCAGTGGGATGCCGCCAACAACGTGGCCTTTTCCCACAGCTTCGCCATGCGCGGGCGGGAAATCGACCACTGGGTCGGCATTGTCGAGATGGGGCGGGCGCGCAGCATCGAGGAATTCGAGGCCAAGGGCGTCAATCGCATGGGCTGGAATCTTGGCATCTGTTACGGCGGCGAAGATGGCCAGATCGCCTTCTGGGAAGCCGGCCTTCTACCGAAATTGCCCGCTGGCGTTGATCCGCGCCTGCCGATTCCGGGCACGGGCGCGCATGAGCTGTCGGGCTATCTGACGCCGGCCGAGCAGCCGCATGTGCGCAACCCGAAACAAGCCTTCCTCCACGCCTGGAACAGCAAGGCGACAAGCTGGAGCCCGGAAGGCACCGAGGCCCGCAATGGCGCGACATTCCGCACCTGGGCAGGCAACCGGCTGGCGGCAAAGGGCCAGGCGATCACGCTGCTCGATATGCGGGCGTATAACGAGACGATCTTCCACGCTTTGGGCGCCAGCGACCGCACGCAGACGCACCCGGATTTCTTTGCCCCCTATATCCGGGCGGCGATGGCGGCCAGCAGCGATCCGGAGGTGAAGGAAGCCGGCGCATTGATGCAGGCGTTCAACGGGCTGTATGAAGATCGTGATGCGGATCAGCGTTATGACAATGCCGGGCTGACCCTGTTCCGCCAGTGGCTGGCCACAGCGCCGGCGATGATCTTTGGCGACTCGATCGGCGATTGGTGGCAGCGCGTCGATCAGGAGCGTTACCTGCGCTATCAGACCAGCCTGCTGCTGCGCGCGCTTCAGGGCGACAAGGCCGGCGCGCCGCTGGCGTTCGACTGGTTGCAAGGGCGGGATCGCGACCAATTGGTGGCGGAGACGATCAAGGCGAGCGTGAACCAGTTGCGCGGCCGGTTTCCGGGCCAGGCCATGGCCGATTGGAAACAGCCGATATTCTGGAAATATTTCGACCCAGCCGCCCAGCGTCCCGACCGGCCCGCCCTGCCGGACGATCCCGATCCGCCGCGCCTTTCGGCCATCTTGAAACTGGGGCCGGTGATGGCCCCGCACAATGGCGGCGAAGGCTGGGTGGGCCTGATGGAGATCGCGCACGACCAGCCGGCGCTCTATTCCGTGGTCGATGCCGGCGGGCAGAGCCTGTTCATCAACCCACAGGGCCAGGGCAATCCGCATCTGACCGACCAGACCATGATGCACGAAGCCAATGAGCTGAAGAAGATCGAGATGCGCCCGGATGTGGTGCAGGCCGCCGCCGTGTCGCGTCAGATCATCGACTATGCGCCGGCCCGGTCGTCGGGCGGTTAAGCACTTATTTCTGGAACGCCGCAGCAATCTCCAGCTTCACCTCGTCGCCGACGATCGGCACGCCATAGCCCAGGCCGAATTCGCTGCGCTTGATGGTGCCGGTGGCGCGGAAGCCGATATTCTCCTTGCCGCCCATCTGCGGCGGCGTCTTGCCGGCGCCATAGAAGCTGACGTTCAGGGTGACGGGCCGGGTGACGCCATTGAAGGTGAAATCACCGGTCAGCGTGCCGGTCTCGCCGTTGGTGACGAGTTTGGTGGACACGAAGCGTGCATCGGCCGGGGTGGGGCCGAAAAAGTCGGGCTTGCCGCCGTCCTTGGCGGGCCGCAGCAGGTGGCCGGTCAGGCCGGCGCTGGCGGTGGTCACCTTGGCGACCGGGATGGTCACGTCCAGCTTGGCGTTGTTCGGCGCCTTGGGATCGATGGTCAGGCTGCCGGTGACGCTGCCGAAGATGCCGGTGTAGGGCGTGAAGCCGAGGTGATCGAGCGTCCACATCACCAGCGTATGATCGGGATCGGCGCTGTAGGTGCCGCCACTGACGGCTGCGAGATTCCGGGCGCCGGGCACCTGGGCGGTGGCCGCCGAAGCGAGCAGGGCAATCGCGATCATCCAGGCAGTGCGCATCATCAATCTCCATGACCAGAGCCGCACGGGGGCGTGCCCGGTTCCTCGGTTGGGTGGATAGCCGATAATCATGGCCCCGACATACTGATAATCGCGGGGGTAGAGTGCTTTCCGACCAAGTTGGGTCATCGGTACGCCAAAGGCTTCTTGGGGCGGATTTGGTTCAGGGCAAGAAGCGAGGAGGGCGCGATGCTCTTCGCATCGTAACCGACGAGCGACGCTGCCCTGAACCAAAGGCGCCCCGCCCCGGAGGGGTCGCCCGAAAGGGCGATGACGGTGATCCAACTTGGTCGGAAAGCGCTCTAGCTCAGGCCTCGGCCAGCAACGCTTCGGTCTCGCCGATGCTGGCCGGGGTGCCGACATGGAACCACAGGCCGGGGTGGGACAAGCCGAACATGCGGCCCGTGGCCAGCGCCTTGTGCCAGGCGCGCCACATGGTGAAAGGTTCGGCCGGCTCGCCTTCAAACAAGCGGCGGCTGATGATCTGCAGGCCGGAATAGACGAAGGGCGCCACCTTCAGCCCGCCGCGCGGGGTAAGCTGGCCCAGCCCATCCATGTGGAAATCACCGCGGCCATCATAGCCATGGGCGCGGGCCAGCGGCACCAACAGCAGCAGCGCGTCCATCTGATCGGGGTTCCAGCGCGCCGCGATAAGGCGCAGCGTATCGACCGGGCCATCGATCCACATATTGTCGGCATTGATGGTGAAGAAACTGTCACCGCGGATCAGCCGCAAGGCTTGTGCGATGCCGCCGCCGGTTTCGAGCAGCAGGGCGCGTTCATCGGAGATGTCGATGCGGGCCGGGTGCTGGCGGGATTTGACCGCAGCTTCGATCTGATCGGCGAAATAATGCGCGTTGACCACGGCATGTTCGACCCCGGCCGCCGCAACGCCATCGAGCGCACGATCGAGCAGGCTGCGCCCCGCAACTTCGATCAGCGGCTTGGGGCGGGTGGCAGTGAGCGGCCGCATGCGCTTGCCCAGGCCCGCCGCCATCACCATGGCCGTTTCGGGCAGGGTGCAGGCGATGGTGGGGCGCAGGAACAGCGGCGGCGGCGTCGTCATGATGGCACCTCCACACCGCGGCGCGCGCTGGCCGGTACATGCGCATCATACCAGGCCTTCACCGGCGCCAGCGCCGGATGTTCGAGATTGGCGTTCACCATTTCCCACAGCCGCGGGTGAAAGCGCGGGTAGGCCGGCTTGCCATCGCGAACATAGAGCCGGGTGAACACACCCAATATCTTGATGTTCCGCTGCGCCGCCAGAATGGCATAGGCGGTGCGGAAGGCCGCTTCATCCAGTTCGGGCCGCGCCGCGATATAGCGGGCCAGCATCGCCGATTCGAGTTCGGGCGAAACCGTGCGGCGGATATCCTGCAACAGGCTGGCCAGATCGTAGGCGGGGTGGCCGGCCAGCGCGTCCTGAAAATCGAGCAGGCCAAGCCGCTGGTGGCCGGGGCGGTCGAGCAGCATCAGATTGTCGGCATGATAATCGCGCAGCACCAGCACCGGCGGATGGGTGAACAGCGCCGGCCACAGCGGCGCCCAGGCCGCATCATGGCCCGGGGCTTCGGCCAGGCCGACGGCGGGCAGATACCAGTCCGGGAACAGCCGGGCTTCGCGAAGATACTCGGCTTCGCTGTAGGGCGGCACGTCGGTGGGCGGGTGCTGGTGGAGCGCGGCGAGCAGATCGACTGCGGCAGCGTAAATCTCGTGCTCGGCAGCAGCATCTTCGGCCAGCACCGGATTGACGCGGGCATCGCCGAAATCCTCCAGCAGGATCAGGCCCTGGTCCAGATCAGTGGCCATAGCCTGTGGCGCGGAAAATCCCAGTGTGTCGAGATGCTTGCCGATGGCCAGGAACGGCCGGCTGTCCTCCTTGTCGGGCGGCGCGTCCATCAGCACGGCGCAGCGCGTCCCCAGCGTGACGCGGAAATAGCGGCGGAAACTGGCGTCGCCTGCCAACGGGCGCACCGCTGCACCGCCCCAGCCATGGGCGTTGAGGAAGGCACCGGTGCCCGGCGGCGGAATCATGGTTGCAATTGTGGCCACCGGCCTTCCCAAGCCGGGGGCGCGTCCCAAGTCAAGGTGCGGGGCTCATCACCGCTGCCATCGATATGCAGATGCAAGGCCGTGGCGGGCAGGCGAGCGCCCAGCCTTTGGGGCCATTCGATGATCAACGCGGCATCGGTTTCAAACAGGCCGAGCGCGTCGGCTTCGGCTGGATGATCGATGCGGTACAGATCGACATGCCATACCGGCACCTTCACATCGGGCGGATCATAGGCCTGTACCAGCGTGAAGGTGGGCGACGGCACTTCGCCGGCCCAGCCCAGGGCCTGGATGATGCCGCGCGCCAGGGTCGATTTGCCGGCACCGAGATCGCCGGAAAGCGCGATGACATCGCCGGCGCGCAGCACGGCGGCGATGGCGGCGGCCAGCGCGGCCGTGTCCGCCGGCGTGTCGAGCACGATGGCCGGTTCAGAAATCGATGGTGACATAGGCCTGCGCCAGTCTGCCCGGAATGGGGCCATAGGCGCCAGCACCGCGCAGGTCCCAGCCCTCCATATCGAACAGGTTGCTGATCTGCACGCGCAGCAGGGCATTGTTGCCCGCCAGCCTGAACCGGTAACGTCCGCCCAGATCGACGATGCTGCGCGCCGGGATGGCCACGCGGTTGCTGACCGTGGCGGTTTCGGAACTGCGCCAGGCCAGCCGCGTGTCGAACGACAGGCCCGGCGCGAATGGCGGCCGCCAATCGGCGCTGAACTCGATCCGCTGGCTGATGGCACCCACCGGGCGCGAGCCGATGGCGCCGCCCGCCACCACGCCGGGGCCCGACACCTTGGGCCACAACCACACGCCGCCGGCCACGATGCTGAGGCTTTTGGTCAGCGGCCCGGCGACAGAGGCTTCGACGCCGCGGTTCACCACATCGCCAAGCACGTCGAAGCGGTTGTTGGCATCCAGGTTGAAATAGGGCTTGGTGATGTCGAACACGCCGGCAACCAGCTTGATCTGATCGGTGAGCGCCCAGCGCAGGCCGGCATCGAACTGGCGGGTGCGGATCGCCGGCAGGGCCTCGTTGCGGTTGGCGGCATTGCCCGGCGCGATGCCGCTTTCTTCCAGGCCATTGACGGTGCCAGCATAGATCACCAGCGCATCGGTGATATTGGCGGCCAGCGTGACATTATACAGCAGCAAGCGGTCATCGGTGGCCTGCACGCCGCCCCCCAAGCCATTGACAGTCGGAAGATCGATGCGCTTCTTGTAGTCCGTCCACTGCAGGCCGGCCGCGACTTCGCCCACGCCCAGCCAGCGGCCTTCATAGGCGATGCCGCCGGTGAGCTGTTTCACATCGTCGAACTGCTGCTGGCCAAACCGGAACGCCGGTTCCGGCACCAGGCTTGGCGTGTCGATCTGCACCGGGCCGAGCTCCAGCGTGTCGGACCCGCCAAAGCGGCGGTGGCCGCTGCGGCCCCGCACGGCCAGATGGATCTCGTGCCGGCGCGGGCCTTCAACGATCTGCCGGGTCAGGCGCACTTCGCCGGATATTGCGGCAAAGGCCAGGCGCGGATCGACGATGACCCGCTGGGTGCCGGTGCGATCCGGCTGCAGCGCGCGCACCAGATTGGTCATCTGGCGTTCGCGGTTGCGCGACGACCGGAAGAGGCCGGCGCGCAGCAGCCATTTCGGCGCCACCTGCCAATCGGCCAGCACGCCGATATTGGCATCAAGGCCGGAGCCGTTCACCCAATCCGGGCCAAAGCGCTGCCGACGCGGCAGCAGCGGCGGCAGATACTCGCTTGCCGTCTGGAAGGTCAGGCGGTGATCATCCAGCGTCTGGTGCAGCAGGCTGGCAAAGGGAATCAGCGTGACGCCCGGTGCCGGGTTCCAGCGCGCAATCAACGTGCCGCCAAAGCTGTTCTCTCGCGTCGCATCCGGCCCGCTTTCGAAGCGCGCCGACGCGCCGAGCCCAAGGCTCAGGCCGTCATTGACCGGCAGCACGGCATCGGCTTCGGCGTTGGTGGTGCCCCAAGCGTCGGCGGCGAGCAGCACGCTGGCCGCGGCCTGATCGCCCGGCCGGCGGAAGCCAAAGTCCACAAGGCCCGTGGGGGCCGGGAAGGGGCTGCCCAATGCGGACAGGCCGACGCGGATGGCGGTGGTGCGGCTGATCCGGGTGCTGGGCGGCACGACCGGATCGAAATACAGGCCGTCGATGCGCACATTGCCGGCCGCGATCGGCGAGAAACCGCGCACATTCATCTGGTTGTAGATGCCGATCACTTCGCGGCCGATGGTGCTGCCAAAGGCATCGCCGACCTGGCGGACGGCATTTTCCGAAGCGCGGCTGCCGGTGGCGGCAACGCCGGCGTCAACCGGCCCGGACGCGGCCGGAGTCTGCGCCAGCAACGGCGGTGCCAGAACGGCCAGCGTGCCGGCCATAATGAACATCTGCCCCGTCATCACGTCTGCGTTCGCCGCTTTGGCGCCAGACTGCAAGGCGTGATGGCGGCAAACCCCACCAAAATGTTGGGCCTTCAGAAATCGACGGTCAGATAGGCCTGGGTGACGCGGCCGGGCAGCACCGTATAGGCATTGGCACCGCTGCCGCGCAGTTCAAAGCCCTTTTCGTCGAACACGTTGGTCGCCTGGATGCGCAGCACGGCATCATTGCCAGCCAGTTTGAAGCGGTAGCGTCCGCCCAGATCGATGAGCGTGCGGGTGGGCACCGACACGAGATTGTTGACCGTGGCGATTTCTGGCGAACGGTAGGACAGGCGCGCATCAAATGACAGACCGGGCGCGAAGCCGGGCCGCCAATCGGCCGACACGTCCACCCGCTCGCTGATGGCGCCCACCGGCAGCCGGCCGACCAGCCCGCGCGTCACCGCATCGCCAGTCACCTTGGGCCGCAGCAGCACGCCGCCGGCCACAACCGACAATTCCTCTGTGATCGGGCCGGCGACGCTGGCTTCGATGCCGCGGTTGATCACCTCGCCCAGCACATCGAAACGGCCGGTGGCATCCAGGTTGAAATA
Source organism: Sandarakinorhabdus sp. (assembly GCF_987265915.1). Lineage (NCBI taxonomy): Bacteria > Pseudomonadati > Pseudomonadota > Alphaproteobacteria > Sphingomonadales > Sphingosinicellaceae > Sandarakinorhabdus > Sandarakinorhabdus sp. The sequence goes on along the minus strand of NZ_OZ503948.1, from coordinate 3,065,484 downwards.
GGGCTTGGAAACCTGGAACAGCCCGGCAATCAACCGCATGCCGCCGCCCAGTGCGATGCGCACCCCTGCATCAAGCTGGCTGGTCTCGATCGCCGGCAAGGCTTCGTTGCGGTTGGCGGCGATGTTGGGGGCAACGCCGGATTCCTCGAGGCCGGTGACCGAGCCGCCATAGAGCGAGATCCCCGGCGTCACCTGCACGCCAACGGTGATATTGTAGAGCCAGGGGCTGGCATCGGTGGCGGTGATGGCGCCGGGCAGGCCGATGCGCTTGCTGTAATCGCTTTTCTGCACGCTTACTGACAATTCGCCAATGCCGGCCCAGCGGCCTTCATAGGCGATGCCGCCGGTCCACTGGCGGACATTGTCCTTCTGCTGCGGCCCGAACTTCAACACGGGTGGCGGCACATCCGGCGCCATGCCCAGGATGTTGACCGTGCCCAGCGAGACCGTATCGGAGCCGCCAAAGCGGCGATAACCCTGACGGCCGCGCACGGTGAAATGCAGCTGGTGCAGGCGCGGGCCGTCCTCGATCCGCCGCGTCACCCGCACCTCGCCGCTGGTTGCGGCATTGTACAGCGTTGGATCGCCGGTGATGCTCTGCTGGCCGAAGCCGGCTGGCGAAGTGAGGCGCACCACATTGGCGAACTGGTCACGCACCACGCGCTGCGACCGGAACAGGCCGGCGCGCACCAGCCAATCCTTGCCTATTGTCCAGTCGGCGATCAGGCCCGCGTTGATTTCGGTGTCGCCGCCGCGCGACCACCACGGGCCAAAGAACTGGCGGCGCGGCAACGGCGGCGGCAGGAAATTGCCCTGCGGGATCGACAGCGGGCCATGATCGTCGATCGGGGTTTCGCGCACATTGATGAACGGCAGCAGGCTGAACGCAGCGCTGGGTTTCCATTCGGCGATGAAGGCGCCTTCATAACTATGGTCGCGGGTCTTGTTGAAGCCATTTTCCAGCACGATGCCGGCGCCGAAGCCGACGGCCAGGGTCGAACTGACCGGCAGGCTGGCATCGAATTCGGCCGTGGGCGTGTTCCACGTGTTGTAACCGATCAACACGCTGGCGGCCGCCTCTCGTTCCGGCCGGCGCAGGCCCAGATCGACAACCCCGGTCGGTGCCGGGAAGGGGCTGCCCAGCGCCGACGGGCCAACGCGGATGGTGGTGGCGCGCACCAGCCGGCTCGATGGCGTGACGATCGGATCGAAATACAGGCCATCGATGCGAACATTCCCGGCGGCGACCGGTGAGAAGCCGCGCACCCGTTCCCGGCTGTAGAGGCCGGAAACTTCGCGGCCGATCGAGGTGCCAAAGGCATCACCGGCCTGGCGCACGGCATTTTCGGATGATCGGCTGCCGGTGGCGGCCACCACAGTGCTTGGCGGCGTCAGATCAGGTTCGTCGGCGGGGGGAGGCGTCAAGGGTGGCGGAGTGCTGTCATTGGGCGGTGCGGGCTGGGCCGCCGCTGACGGCGATGCGGCAGCCAAGGACGCGGCCGCAGCCGCCATGATGGTCATCATGGCGACACTTGTCATGATATCTGCCCTTCTCATGCGCTGTTCCTTGGCTAGCCGCAGCGGCCAAGTCCAGCGTTAAACGGCTTATTTCTGCTGCGTAGCGCCCAATTGGTCGCCATGCGCACAATCAGAAATCGATCGTGAGATAGATCTGCCCCACCCGGCCATCCAGGGGGCCATAAACCCCGGCATCTTCCAGAAACACGCCGTTGACCCCGCCGGCGTTGATGATCTGCGCCCGCAGCACCGCCGGCTTGCCGGCCAGCCGGAAGGCATAGCGCGCACCCAGATCGATGAAGCTGCGCGGCGGCAGTGCCACAAGGTTGTCCACCGTGGTCACTTGCCGGCCATCCCGGAACAGGCCGATATCCAGCGACAGGCCGGGGGCAAAGGCCGGGCGCCAATCGGCCGACAGGCTGAGCCGCTGCGGCACGGGCCCGACCGGCAGCGCCCCCGACACGCCCAGCGCTACCGCTTCGGCCGAAACGCGCGGCCAACTGAACACGCCGCCGACCACCAGCGACAGGCTTTGTGTCAGCGGCCCGGCCAACGACAGTTCCACCCCGCGGTTGGTCACATCGCCCAGCCGGCCAAAACGGTTGCGCGCACCCAAATTGAAATAGGGCTTGGACAGCTGAAAAGCACCGGCCACCAGCACCAGCGGCCCCAGTTGCTGCCGCACGCCCAGATCGAACTGGCGGGTGATGATCGCCGGCAGCGCCTCGTTGCGGTTGGCGGCATTGTCGGGAGCGACGCCGCTTTCCTCCAGCCCGGTGACATAGCCGCCGTACAGCCGGGTGCGCGGCCCCAGCACCAGCGCCGCATTCACGTTCATCAGCCACGGCCGCGCCGTCACGTCCACCTGCTGGCCGGGCAGTCCGATGCGCTTGGCATAATCGCTGCGTTGCACGCCCAGCGAAAGGCTGCCGCGGTCCTGCCATTCGCCTTCATAGCCAGCGGCCAGGGTGAGCTGCCGCACCCGGTCTTCCTCCTGCACGCCAAAGGCAAAGGCGGGCAGCGGCGCCGGGCTGGGCCGGTCGATGCGGGTGGGGCCGAGATCGATGCTGTCCGCCCCGCCAAAGCGACGGAAGGCCTGGCGGCCGCGCAATGCCAAGTGCAGCCGGTGGGCGCGCGGGCCATCATCCCATAGCCGCGTCACCCGCGCCTCACCGCTGGTGCTGGCAAAGAACAGCGGTGGATCGGCCACCAGTTGCTGCTGCGCCCGGCCATCGGGCTGCACTTCCAGCAGCAGGTTTGAAAAGGCGCGCGGGCTGGAAAGTGTGGAGCGGAACAGGCCGGCCTTAACCTGCCAGCCAGCACCCACTTGCCAATCCAGCACGGTGCCAGCGGTGGTTTCGGTGCTGCGCCCCGCCGCCCAGGCCGGGCCGATGAAGCGCCGGCGCAGCGGGTCGGGCGGCAGCACCGCGCCGGCTGGCACATAGAGCGGGCCAGCATCTTCGCGCGGGGTATATTCCAGGCTGAAAAAACCGATCAGGCTGATCCGGCCCGTCGGCCGCCACTGTGCGATCACGGCGGCATCACGCGCCACTTCGCGCGTGGCATCGATGAAACGCTGCTGGCTGAGCGCGGCGCCCACGCCGATGCTGAGCCGGTCGGTCAGCGGCCGCGCGATGTCCAGTTCGGCCGCACGGCTGCCCAGGCTGTCGGCGCTGAACAGGGCGGAACCGGCGGCTTCGCCCTCCGGCAAGCGCAGGCCGATATCGACGATGCCGGTGGGCGCCGGAAACGGGCTGCCCAGGGCCGATGGCCCCACCCTGATGGTGGTGGCCCCGCTGATGCGGTCCGACGGAAGGCCGACCGGATCGAAATACAGGCCCTCGATGCGGACATTGCCGGCCGCCACCGGCGAAAAGCCGCGGATGTCGTCGGCGCTGTACAGGCCGATCTCCTCGCGGCCGATCACTGTGCCAAAGGCATCGCCCGCGCCGCGCACGGCATTTTCATCGGCACGATTGCCGGCGGCGGGCTGGGTGACGGCGGCCGGCATGGGGGCGGCGTCCTGCGCGGCGGCCGGCAATGCGGCCAGCAGCAGAGCGGGAAGGACCGGAAGCTTCATTGCAGATTCTCCCTGCCCATGGCCCCAAAACGCAACGGCGGCCGGCACTATCCGCGCCGGCCGCCGTCGTCAATTGCGTTGCGAAAGGCTTGCAATCAATAACGATAATGATCCGGCTTGAACGGGCCGGTATCGCCGACGCCGATGTACGCCGCCTGCTTTTCCGAAAGCGTGGTCAGCTTCACGCCGAGCTTTTCGAGATGGAGGCGCGCCACCTTCTCATCGAGATGCTTGGGCAGCACATAGACCTTGTTTTCATATGCCGCCCCGCGCGTCCACAATTCGATCTGCGCCAGCACCTGGTTGGTGAAGCTGGCCGACATCACGAAGCTGGGGTGGCCCGTGGCGCAGCCCAGATTGACCAGCCGGCCCTTGGCCAGCACGATGATCTGGTTGGGCGGTTTTCCGTCTTCGGCGGGGAACTCGACGATGTCGGTACCGGGCTTCACTTCGGTCCATTTGTAGTTGGACAGGGCGGAAATCTGGATTTCGCTGTCGAAGTGACCGATGTTGCAAACGATGCTGTTGGGACGCATCGCCATCATGTGTTCGGCGGTGATCACGTCCATGTTGCCGGTGGCGGTAACGAAGATGTCGGCGCGCTGCACCGCTTCTTCCATGGTGACGACTTCAAAGCCTTCCATCGCGGCCTGCAATGCGCAGATCGGATCGATTTCGGTGACCATCACGCGGGCGCCGCCGTTGCGCAGCGACTGGGCGCTGCCCTTGCCGACATCGCCGAAGCCGGCAACGCAGGCGACCTTGCCGGCCAGCATCACGTCCGTCGCGCGGCGGATGGCATCGACCAGCGATTCCTTGCAGCCGTAAAGATTGTCGAACTTGGATTTGGTGACGCTGTCGTTCACGTTGATCGCCGGGAACGGCAGCTCGCCCTTCTTGGCGATTTCGTACAGGCGGTGGACGCCCGTGGTGGTTTCTTCCGACACGCCCTTCAGATTATTGACGGTTTCGGTCAGATAACCCGGACGCGCCTTGATGAACGCCTTCAGCGCGCGCTGGAACTCGACTTCTTCCTCATTCTCCGGCTCGCCCAGCGTGTGGCCGGCTTCGAGCTTGGCGCCCCACAGCGCGAACATGGTGGCATCGCCGCCGTCATCCAGAATGATGTTGGCGGTGGTGTCACCCCAATCGAAGATGCGGCCGACATAATCCCAATAGTCCGCCAGGCTCTCGCCCTTGATGGCATAGGTCGGGATGCCGGCAGCCACCATGGCGGCGGCAGCATGATCCTGGGTGGAAAAGATGTTGCAGGTGGCCCAGCGCAGTTCGGCACCCAGCGCCACCAGCGTTTCCATCAGCACCGCGGTCTGGATCGTCATGTGCAAGCTGCCGGTGATGCGCGCGCCTTTCAGCGGCTTCGAAGCGCCGAATTCGCTGCGCAGCGCCATCAGGCCCGGCATTTCGGTTTCGGCAATGTTGATTTCGCGGCGGCCGAAATCGGCGAGCGACAGATCGGCAATGGCGTAATCATGGGCCATGATCGGGTTCCTGCATTCAGATTTGGAAGACGCGATCCCCCTAAGCGTCGCGGCATCGCAGGGCAAGCATAAAGATTGCTTTATATGATGCACCCCGATGGCCCCGCTGCGGCTGCCGGAAAACACGCCGCCGCGTTTGACCGGAGCGGCGCGGCGCCGCTACACCATCGTCATGCTTGTTCTGGAAAAGGTCTGCCCATGCAACGTCTGCTTCTCGTGGCCGCGCTGATGAGCGCTGCTGCCGTGTCTGCCGCTCCGATCACCTATCCCGCCACCGAACGGGGCCCCGAGGTGGAGGCGCGCCACGGCATCAGCGTGCCCGATCCGTATCGCTGGCTGGAAAATGACGTGCGCACCGATACCAAGGTGGCCGCCTGGGTGGACGCGCAGAACCAGGTGACGAGCGCCTATCTGACGACCTTGCCCAAGCGCGAGGCGATCCGGTCGCGCCTCACCGAATTGTATAACTATGAGCGCTTCGGCATTCCGCGGGTGAAGGGCGGGGTGCAGTTCTTCACACGCAATTCCGGCCTGCAGAATCAGTCCGTGCTCTATGTGCAGACGCCGGGCGCGGAACCCCGCGTGCTGATCGATCCCAACCCCTGGGCCAAGGATGGCGCCACCGCGCTGGCCGAATGGGAGCCTTCGGCGGATGGCAAATATCTCCTCTATGCCGTGCAGGATGGCGGCACCGATTGGCGCACGTTGAAACTGCGCGACGTGGCGACTGGGGCGGACCTGCCGGACGTGATCGAGTGGGTGAAATCCAGCGCGCTGGCCTGGCGCAAGGATGGTTCGGGATTTTATTACTCGCGCTTTCCGGAACAGGCCGGGCCGAAATATCTTGGCGTCAGCCTCAACCAGAAACTCTATTTCCATCGGCTTGGCACGCCGCAGTCGGCCGATGTGCTGGTGTATGAAACCCCCGCCCATCCCAAGCGCGGCCATTTCGGCGCGGTCACCGATGATGGTCGCTGGCTGGTGATCATCACGTCCGAAGGCACCGACAGCCGGTATGAAGTCCATGTTGCCGATATCGCCAAGGGTGAAGCGCCGCGCGCGCTGGTGACCGGGCTGGATTTCGATTGGTCGCTGGCCGGCAGCCGTGGTGACACGCTGTATTTCCGTACCAACAGGCAAGCTCCCAAGGGCCGGGTCGTCGCCATGAATGCCATCACCGGCGCGATCACGCCGCTGATTGCCGAAGGCACCGCGACGCTCACCGGCGCCAGCCTGGTCGGCAACCGGCTGCTCGCCGAAACGCTGGAGGACGCCAAATCGGTGGTCCGCCTCCATGAACTGGATGGCAAGCCCGTGGGCGTGGTGCCATTGCCCGGCATCGGCACGGCCGGCGGATTTGAATCGTCAGTTGACGGCGTGACGCATTTCGCCTTTGCCAGCTTTGCGACGCCGGGTTCGATCTGGCGCTATGACGCGGCGACCAACACGGCAACGGTGCTGCGCCAGGCCAAGGTGGCGTTCAATCCGGGCGACTATGCGGTCAGCCAGATCTTCTACACATCCAAGGATGGCACGCGGGTGCCGATGTTCGTGGCGCACCGCAAGGATCTCGACATGAGCAAGCCGCATCCGGCGCTGCTCTATGCCTATGGCGGCTTTGATATCAGCCAGACGCCGGGGTTCAGCGTGTCGCGGCTGGTATGGATGGAAATGGGCGGCGTGTTCGCGCTGGCCAATATCCGCGGCGGCGGCGAATATGGCGCGGCCTGGCACGATGGCGGCCGCCTGCTCAACAAGCAGAATGTGTTCGACGATTTCATTGCCGCCGGTGAAGCGCTGATTGCCGGGGGCATCACCAGCAAGGGGCAACTCGCCATCCAGGGCGGTTCCAATGGCGGGCTGCTGGTGGGCGCTGTCACCAACCAGCGCCCCGATCTGTTTGCCGCCGCACTGCCGGCGGTGGGCGTGATGGACATGCTGCGTTACGCCAACTGGACCGCCGGGCGCTATTGGGTCGATGATTATGGTGATGTGACCAAGCCGGAATATTTCCGCTACAATCTGGGGTTCAGCCCGTACCACAATATCCGCAGCGGCAAGGATTACCCGGCCGTGCTGGTGACGACCGCCGATACCGATGATCGGGTGGTGCCGGGCCACAGCTTCAAATATGCGGCCGCATTGCAGGCGGCAAAGGCCGGCGACAAGCCGCACCTGATCCGCATCGAAACCCGCGCCGGCCATGGCAGTGGCAAGCCGACCGACAAGATCATCGCCGAAGCCGCCGATCTCTGGGCCTTCGCTGGTTACTGGACCGGGCTCACGAAATAGGCGGCGCTTACGTTAGAGGTTTCTGGGGCCCGTTCGGGCGGGTGACGATGAACAGCGCGGTGACCGGCAGGATCAGCGCCTGGATCAGGATCACCCGCTGCGGCGCGCCCATCGCCACCGACAGGCCGAGCACGCCGGCCATCGACAGGATGGCCAGCAACTTGGCGCGTGGAGAAATGGCGCGGTGGCGCTGCCAGTTGGCGATGAGCGGCCCGAACAGGCGGTGACTTGTCAGCCAATCGTGCAGGCGCGGGGACGAACGGGCAAAGCAATAGGCCGACAGCAGCACGAACGGCGTGGTCGGCAGCAACGGCAGCACCACGCCGACGATGCCAAGCGCGAGGGACGTCAAGCCGATCAGGAGCCAGAGGGTGCGGAACATGCGCCTCTTGTATCAGTGCGGCGCGCTGTTGCCAGTCATTCTCAACCAGTGCTGGCGAGGGCGGCGTTGGCACGGGCCGGCGTGGTTGTGCTGCCGCGGCCGGGGGGCAGCACCAGCGTCACCTTCGCCAGCCTGGCGTCGTCCGGCGCCGGCCGGATGGCGGCACTGCCGGCCGGCGCGGCGGGCAGCTGCATGTCGGCGGTGATGATGCGCAGCAGCATGGCGCGGGTCGCCTCCCACATTGGCATGCTTTGGGCCACGCTGAGGCTGCTGGTGTTGAGCCCGGCGGTGAACAGCCGCACGATCAGGCGATCACGCGCCGGGCTGTCGGCGCCATCAAAGGCAATGCCGATGCGGCCGCCGTGGCTGCGTGCCACCCGGCCATCGATGCTGCCCACGCCGCGCAGCCGCACCCGCACCGGTTCGCCTGCGGTGACGCTCTCGCCCCCTCCACCGATTTCGGCCAGCGCGATGCCCGATACCGAAATATCCAGCCCGCGGGTGATGGTGGCATGGCGGGCATCGCGCCGCCACACCGCCACCTGATCGTCCAGGGCAAAGCGCGCCTCGGCCCGCAGCGCCGGGCGCCCCAGGCACAGCATGGCGGCGAGGAACAGCACGGTGATATTAATCAGCCCCCAGAAGGCCACCATCGGCACCAGCGCGCCCTGCGCCACGATGCGGGTATCGGGGATGGCATTGATCACCAGGCCAACCAGCGTGGCGATCATCAGCGCTGTGCAGACCAGGAAGATGCCGCGCTGATAGCCGCCGCTGGCGGCGTCCGATCCCTTGGGCGTTACCTTGAAGCCATGGCCGTGCGGCTTGATCAGCGTCTTGATGATGACCGGCAGTAACCGAAAGCTCTGGAAGGTGCCGAGCACCTGGGCAGCGATCGGGAAATAGCGGCCGCCGCCCAGCAGCACGATGCCGCCGACCTGCGCCACCACCATCGGCACCAGGAAGAAGATGGCGCTCTGCGCCGTCACCCCCACCAGCGGCGGCACATCGAAGAAAAGGAAGATCAGCGGCGAGATGATCGCCAGGATCATCATCAGGGCCTGGGACAGCCACGCCGTCGGCAGGAAGAACAGGCGGTGGCGCAGCGCATGCCCCGGCCCCAGCGGGCCGGATTTCAGGAACAGGATCTGCGTCGCGCCCTGTGCCCAGCGCGCGCGCTGCACGAAAAACGCGTCCAGGCTTTCCGGCGCCAAGCCAAACGCCAACGGCTCGTTCAGATAACGGGTGACATAGCCTTTCTGCAGCAGGGCCAGCGACAACAGCATGTCTTCGGTGATCGAACCCGCCGGCAGGCCGCCACCGATGGCATCGATCGCGGCGCGGCGGGTGATGCTGTTCGATCCGCAGCAGAAGGCGGCATCCCAGCCATCGCGGCCCGGCATGATCGCTTCGAAGAAGAAGCGCTGATCATCGGGCATCGCCTCGCGCAGCGCGAGATTCTGCTGCAGCGGATCATGGTTGTAGAAACTGTGCGGCACCTGCACGATGCCGATGGCCGGATCGTCGAAGAAGCCCATGGTGCGCATCAGAAATCCGCGCTGCGGCACGAAATCGGCATCGAACACCGCCACGAACGGGGCGCTGGTCACGCTGAGCGCGTGGTTGATGTTGCCGGCCTTGGCGTGAAGATTGTCCGGCCGGGTGATGTAGCCGGTGCCCTTGGCCAGGCAATAATCGCGCAGCCAGGCGCGGCGGCCATCATCGGCCACCCACACGTTCAGATTGGGCCAATCCAGCGCCAGCGCGCCGAGGATGGTCTTTTCCAGCACCTCAATCGGCTCGTTATAGGTGGCGATGATCAGATCGACCGCCGGCATCTGGTGCGGCAGGCCGGCGGCCAGCCGCGCCTCGCCGGCGTCGGCTTCGGCGCTGCGATCGGTGCGGCGTGCAAGGCCGGCAAACAATATCGCGGCATCGAACAGGCCGAACAGTTCAACGCCCAGGCACAGCAGCGCAAAACCCAGGCCAAACCCGTCGGCATCCCACGGGATGGTGCTGGTGATGCGCCAATTCAGATAGGCCCCGACCACGCCTGCCACGGCCGCCACGATGACGGCGCGGGCGAGCGGGCGATTCAACCCGAACAGCGGCGCCAGCAACAGGCCCGATATGGTCAGCAGCAGGGGCGCCGCCACCAGCAGGGCCGGCGCGGTATCGAGCGGGGGCAGCATCAACCGTCGGTCACCAGCGCGGGAAGCGCACTTCGGCCAACCGGCCGACGTCGCAGCGTCGCGCCAGGCTGGCCGGCCGCGGCAACGACACCAGCACGCTCAGTTCCCGTGCCGCCTTGTCCGGATTGGCAGCCAGCATGGCGCCGTCGCGGCGCGCGGCGGCACCCACGGTGGAGGCCACCTGGCCGCGCAGCCAATCCTCACTGCCGATCAGCCGCACCTGCACGGGCGCGCCCGGCACGATGGCCTCCATGCGCCGTTCGGGCAGCGCGACCTCGACATAGCGGCGATTGCAATCAGCGAGCTCGATCAGGCTGGCACCGGGTGCCACCGTGGTGCCCTTGGGGGCCGGCTGTGACCATACCACGGTGCCGCCGGGCAGTTGTGCATCAAAGGCGCTGGCGCGCGCCAGACGCACGGTTTCCGCCGCGACCTGGATGGCCAGCTGCGCCAGCCGCGAATCGGCGTCGGCCACGACATTTTCCAGTTCCTGGCGGCGCAGCAGCAACCGGTCGCGCTGCTGATCGCCATATGGCGCGTCCATCGCCGCGCCGGCCAGATACAGGCCATGGCCGGCCGCCTTGGTTTCGATGGCCAGCGCATCCGCCTGATCCCCCAGCGCGGCGCAGCGATATTGGGCGGCGGCCGCGACGGCGCGCACCCGGTCGCGCTGGGTGAAGGTGGCAAAGCGCTGCTGTGCCAGCACCTCGACGCGTGTCCGTTGCAAGGCGGCTTCGGCGGCTTCGGCCTGGCAGGCGGCCAGTGCTTCGCGGGCAGCAGCGGTGGTGGCGGCCAGCCTGGCGCTGGCGGCGCGGCCGAACTGCGCCGATCGGCTGGCCAGACGGGCGTCGGCGGCCTCCAGCTCGGCAATCTGTCGGCGCGCCAGATCGCGCGCCGAGATCAGCGCTGCCTGCTCGCCCTTCAGCGCCGCCAGCGGCCCGGTATCGAGGATGCGCGATGTCACCAGCCGGGCCGTGATTGCGGCGGCAATGGCGGTGCCGGGCGGCGGCAGATCGGCGGCGACAATGCCGGGGATCGGCGATGCCATGCGGATGATCGGCGCATTCACATAGGCCTCCCCGCCGACTTCGCTGGTGACATAGGGCGCAAACGCCCAAAGGCCGAGCGCGGCCATGCCGGTGGCCAGCGCCAGGCGCAGGCGATTGGAACGGATCAGGGTTTCGATGCGGCCGGCCATGCTGCGCTCCTTGCCCATAGAGCAACGGGCGCGGGTCCGCGAATTTTACGCCGGGCGCACCGAAAATGGCTCGTGCGGCAACTGGGCGAGGTTGGCGACGAAGCTGATCGTCTGGTAGGCGCCGGCCAGCGCGCAGATTTCCAGTTGCTGGGCGCAGGTCCAATCGGCTTCGAACCGGGCCTGGGTGGCGGCATCGAGCCGGCCATTGCCGCACAGTTGATCGATGGCGGACAGCAGCCCGGCTTCGGCCGGCGACCAGACGGCGGGGTCGATCACGGCCTCGCGGGTGGCGGTAAGCTGATCTTCATCCAGCCGGGCCGCCCGCGCAAAGATCGCAGCATGGACACCCCATTCATAATCGCAACCGCGCAGCGACGTGACGCGCAGGATGACCAGTTCGCGCACCCTGAGCGGCAATGGACTGTCCCGATCGAGCAGATTGGGCACGCCCTTGCGCAGAAAGCGCGGGCTGTTGGCGAAGGTGCGGAACAGCGACAGGATATGGCCATCCTGCTGCGGATAGGCGGCGAGCAGGCTGGCGATCTCGCTCTCATATGGTGGGTCAAGCGGTTGCAGATGATTGGACAAGGTGCCGTCCTTTGCTATGTTTCCGATAGCGGCAATACGCTATGAAAAACATAGCGTCAACAGGAGCGGTAACATATGGCGGCAGTGCGGGGTTCCACCAGCGGCCGGCCGATCATGCGGCTGCTCGATCTGCTGGGGCAGCGCTGGGTGCTGCGCATCCTGTGGGAACTGGATGGCGGGCCCCGGACGTTCCGGGCCCTGCAATCCGCCTGCGAAACCATTTCACCGGCGGTGCTGAACACCCGCCTGAAACTGTTGCGTGCCCATGATCTGGTGGCGTTGCAGCCGGACGGCTATGCGCTGACGGCCCGCGCCCGGACGCTGAATCCGATGCTGATGCAATTGCACAATCTGGCCGAGCTATGGTCGGCCGATGGCGACTGGCCTATGCGTTGAGCGCCGCCGCAATCGCCGCGGCCAGCGTCGCATCACCAGCCGCGATTACCCGGCCGCCGTCGTCCTCACCCTGGCGCAGCGGTGCCCCACGCCAATCGGTCATCACGCCGCCCGCGCCGTGGACGATCGGCACCAGTGCCGCCCAATCGTGCAGTTTCAGCCCGGCCTCGATCACCGCATCCAGATGCCCTGCGGCGACCAGGCCATAGTTATGACAATCGCCGCCATAGAGCGTATCGGCCGCCTGGGTGCGCACAGCCTCGAACCGCGCGAAATTCTCGGCGTCAAACGCCTGCGGGCTGGTGGTGCCCAGCCGGGCGCTGGCCAGATCGGCACAGCGGCGCACGTGTACGCGCTGGCCATTCAGCGTGGTCGGATGATCCGGCCCGGCCAGCCAGCGATCACCGATGATGCATTGATCAATAACGCCCAGCACGGGTTCGCCGCCGTGCATCAGGCCGATCAGCGTGCCGAACAGCGGCCGGCCGGCCACGAAGGCGCGGGTGCCGTCGATGGGATCCAGCACCCAGACACGCTCAGCATCGGGGCGGTCGTCGCCATATTCTTCGCCAATCACACCATCATCGGGGCGATATTCGGCGAGCAAGCGGCGTATGGCGGCTTCGGCCTCACGGTCGGCGGCGGTGACCGGCGAGAAATCCGCCTTGGTCTCCACCAGAAACGGCCGGCGGAACCACGGCCTGATGGCGGCGCCGGCAGCATCGGCCAGGCGCTGGGCGAGGGTGAGATCGTCCATTGTCACAGGCCGAGCTCCTTCAGGATGGCGGCGCGATCCGCATCCAGCGCCGGTGCCGGGGTGCGGGTGGCGGGATCGGCGTGGGCGGAAAGTTTCACCGGATTGCCCGCCGCAATCAACGGCGTGCCATCGGGCAGGGCGGTCTGCACCACCATGTTGCGCGCCTGCACCTGCCGGTTGGCCAGCGCCTGGCCGATGTTGTTGATCGGTCCGCAGGGCACACCGGCTGCTTCCAGCACCGGCAGCCAATGCGCGACGGGCTGGGTTTGCAGCACGGATTCGAGCACATCGGCCAGGGCATCGGCATTGCGGCTGCGCGCCTCATTGCCGGCAAAGCGCGGATCATCGCCAGGCAGCGCCAGCGCCCGACACAGGGCGGCAAACAACTGATCATTGCCCGCCGCAATCACGATCGGCGCGTCGGCGCATTGATAGGCGGCAAACGGCGTGATGCTGGGGTGGCGGGCGCCCAGCGGCCCCGGCGATTCGCCGGTGGCGGCATAGCGCGCGATGGCATTTTCGAGGATGGCGATCTGGCCATCGAGCATCGCCACATCGACGAACTGGCCAACACCGGTTGCGGTGCGATCATGCACGGCAGACAAGATGCCGATCACGGTAAACAAGCCGGCGGTGATGTCGCCGATGCTGGTGCCCACCCGCACCGGCGGCCCGCCCGGCCAGCCGGTGACGCTCATGATGCCGCCCATCGCCTGCACCACCATATCATAGGCCGCCTTTTGCGCATCCGGCCCGGTGTGGCCAAAGCCGCTGGTTGCGGCATGGATCAGCTGCGGGAAGCGTGCGTGCAGCACATCCCAACCATAGCCCAGTCGCGCCATCACGCCGGGACGGTAATTGTCCACCAGCACATCCGCGCGTTCCAGCAGCGCGTCGAACACGGTGCGATCGGCCGGCGCCTTCAGATCGAGCGCGAGCGATTGCTTGCCGCGGTTGATGCTGGCGAAATAGGCGCTGTGGCCATTGATGAAGGGGCCATAGGCGCGGGCATCATCGCCGCCATCGGGCCGCTCCACCTTGATGACGCGCGCGCCGAGATCGGAAAGCAGCATGGTGGCATAGGGACCGGCCAGCACCCGCGACAGATCGATGATGAGGAGATCGGAAAGCGGGCCAGGCATGCCCCATTGCTAAGCCGCAGCGCACGCGGGCACAAGTCGCCAATCGGATGCGGATGGCGCTGCGCCCGCCCGCGGCGGCTTCTGCGAGGCGGGCCGGAGCGGCCAAATGCCGCAAACTGTCGGCTGGCTTTACACTTGGCTCAACCGTGGTTCTTCAAATGGATGGAATCGTTGATTTGGGTCAGTTGGCACGAAATATGCATAACAAGCGGTGTTAGGCAGGTGCGTTCTGGCCTGCTCAAACGCCTTCATGTAATACGCCGGGCCTCCCGGTCGGAAAAGGGGATTGTCATGTCCATCAAGTTGCTCTCCGTTGCAGTGGCTGCGGCCACTTTGGTTGCGGCGCCTGCCGCTGCTGTCACCATGAACGGTACGGCCGCTGTCTCGTTCGTCGGTCTTGCCTCCAACACGCCGTCGATCGATGTCGGTACGGTGATCACCCCCACCTTTTTGACGATTGTCGGCAGCGGGACAGGTGACCTGTCCACCTCCACCGGCTCCCTCCTGACGCCGTCGGCGTTCTCGGCCACCAACGGCAGCGCCTTCAGCTTCACCAGCGCCATCGGCAACTACACCGGCACGGTGAGCAATGTTCTTTCGGTCGGTGCGGTGGCTAACCGCACGCTGACGGCCTTTGCGCTCGGCACCTTCACCCCGGCCGGCCCTTATGCCAGCTTTGGTGCTGGCCCGGCGTCGCTGACCTTCGCCTTCGCCCAGAATGGTTCGGGCGGCGCAGTCAGCGGCAGCTTCGTCCTGTCCACGCCGCCGGTTCCGGTTCCGGGCGTGCCTGAGCCGGCCGCTTGGGCGATGCTGATCTCTGGTTTCGGCCTGACCGGTGCTGCCATGCGTCGTCGCCGCGCCGCGGTCGCTGCCTGATCAAGCGGTCCGCGCGGTCGCTCCGCGCGGACCTTGATTGGAAATGCAAACGGAAAATGGCACCGGAAACGGTGCCATTTTTTGTGTCTCGGCCGCATGCTGCGGCTGCTTGCGGCGCATGGTTGCTGGTGTCAGGATAGGCCTTTGCCACTGAGGACCTGCTGATGCGCCGTATCGTTGCCCTTCTGCTTGTTGCCGCCGCGCTGCCGGCGCTGGCGGCGCCCCCTGCCGACCGTGAAGCCGCGTTGGATGCGCAGATCAGCAGCACCGACCAGATGGCGTGGCTGAAAACGCTGTCTGCCGGCCCCAACCATCTCGGCAGCCCGCACAACCAGGCCAATGCCGCGACCATCGAGAAGATGTTCCGCGATTGGGGCTGGCAGGTGAAGCGCGCCGAGTATCAGGTGCTCTATCCCACGCCGATTTCCACCGCGCTGGAACTGGTTGGCCCTGTGGCGAAGAAGCTCGGCGGGCAGGAGCCGGGCATCCCGGAAGATGCCACCTCCAACGCGCTGGCCGGCGCGCTGCCGCCCTATGTCGCCTATCAGGGCGACGGCGATGTGACAGCACCGGTGGTCTATGTGAATTATGGCCTGCCGGCGGATTATGAAGCGCTGGCGCGGCGGGGCATTTCGGTAAAGGGCAAGATCGTCATCGCGCGGTACGGCGGCGGTTGGCGGGGGCTGAAGCCGAAGCTGGCGCAGGAAGCCGGCGCCATTGGCTGCCTGATCTATTCCGATCCGCAGCAGGATGGTTATGGCAGCGCCGACACTTACCCGAACGGCGGCGGCCGCCCGCCGGCCGGCGTGCAGCGCGGCAGCGTGGTGGACATGACCACCTACCCGGGCGATCCGCTGACGCCCGGCGTTGGCGCCACCAAGGACGCCAAGCGCCTGACGCGCGAAACATCGCCGACCGTGCTGAAGATCCCGACGTTGCCGATCTCCTATGCCGATGCCACCGAGATCCTGACCCGGCTGAAGGGCGCGCCGGTGCCGAACGACTGGCGCGGCGGCCTGCCGTTCCATTACCGTTTTGGCGGCGGCGATGATGTGAAAGTGCATCTGAAGGTCGAATCCGAATGGTCGCTGAAGACCATTTCCAACGTCATCGCCACGCTGCCCGGTTCGTCCAAGAAGGACGAGTGGGTGGTGCGCGGCAACCATTATGACGGCTGGGTGTTCGGCGCCTCCGATCCATTGTCCGGCGAAGTGGCGATGATGAGCGAAGCCAAGGCGCTGGGCGCACTGTGGAAATCCGGCTGGCGGCCCAAGCGCAGCATCGTCTATGCCAGCTGGGACGGCGAGGAGCCGGGCCTGCTCGGCTCGACCGAATGGGTGGAGCAGAATATCGCCGATCTGCGCAGCAAGGCCGTCGTCTACATCAACAGCGACAGCAATGGCCGCGGCACACTGGGCGCCGATGGCAGCGCGCAGTTCACGTCGCTGATCGGCAAGATCGCCGCCGACGTGAAGGACCCCGCCACCGGCGCCAGCGTGGCGGAGCGCTGGCGGGCCGGGGCGCGGGCCCGGGCCTTCGAGGGTGCGCGCGGCAATGCGGCGGCGCTGGCCGCGGCCGAAGCTGGCGCCGATCAGCCAATGGACGCGCTCGGTTCGGGCAGCGACTATACCGCCTTCATCCACCATGCCGGCGTGTCGTCGATCAACATCGGTTTCGGCGGCGAAGGCGAAAGTGCTGGCTCCTACCACTCGATCTACGACAGCTATGATCATTTCGTGCGCTGGGATGATCCCGGCCTCGCTTATGGCGCGGCGCTGTCCAAGGTGGCGAGCCGGCTGGTCCTGCGGCTGGCCGATGCCGAGGCGCTGCCGGTGCGCTTTGCACCCGTCGCGGCGGCGGCGCGCGCCTATCTGGGCGAGATCAAGACGCTGATCGACACCCGCCGCAAGGAAGACGACAAGCGCGCGGGCTTGAGCGCCGATGTGTACCGGCTGGGCAGCGATCCGCGCGATCCAATCGGCCCGCCGCTGGCCAAGGCCGCGACGCCGGCGCTCGATCTCGCCGTGCTCGATGCGGCGATCACCAAGCTGGATGGGGCCGCCAAGGCGTATGATGCCGCCATCGCCGCCAGGGGCGACAGCCTGAGCGTGGCCCAGACCACGGCGCTCAATGCACGGCTGCGCGATATCGAACAGACCTTGCTCAGCCCGTCGGGCCTGCCGTTCCGGCCGTGGTTCCGCAACATCCTCTATGCACCGGGCCGCTTCACCGGCTATGGTTCCAAGACGCTGCCGGGGGTGCGCGAGGCGGTGGAAGAGCGGCGCTTTGACGATGCCACCCGCGAAGCCAGCATCGCTGCCAAGGCGCTGAGCGATTATGCGGATCGGCTGAATGCCGCGACGGCGGTGCTGAAATGAGGCTGCTGCTCGCCCTGTTGTTGGTGGCAACGCCGGTTGCGGCGCAACGCATGCGACCGGATGATGTGGACAAATTGCCGTCATCGCCGGCCACCGCCACGCTGGCCTATGGCAGCGCGCCGATGCAGGTCGGCGATCTGCGGCTGCCCGATGCCAAGGCCTTTGGCCCTGGGCCATACCCGGTGGTGATCGTCATCCACGGCGGCTGCTGGTGGAAGGGCTTTGCCACCAAGCAGGGCACCGCGGCCCTGGCCAGCCGGTTGACGGAGCGCGGTTTTGCCACCTGGAATATCGAATATCGTCAGGTTGGCGAAACCGGCCCGGATGGCAAATACAGCGGTGATCCCGGCGCCGGTTGGCCCGGCACGTTCCAGGATTGGGCGGCGGCGACCGACCATCTGCGTGATCTTGCCAAGCGCTACCCGATCGATCTGAAGCGCGTTGCCGTCACCGGCCACAGCGCCGGCGCGCATGCCGCGCTGTGGGTGGCCGGCCGCCACAAATTGCCCAAGGACAGTGAAATCGCCAGCCCCGATCCCCAGAATCTTGGCCCGCTGAAGATCGGGGCCGTGGTCGCCATCGACGGGCCGGGCGATCCAGCCAGCGAACTGACCTTGTTCGAAGAGGCATGCGGCGTGCCGGCCGGCACCGCCCTGTTCGGCGGCCCGCCCGCGGCGCAGCCGAAGCGCTGGGCTGAAGGCACGCCGCAGCTGCGGCTGCCGCTTGGCATGCCATCGGGGCTGATTTCGGCCACCCTGTTCCTGTCGCCCACGGCCGCCACCAAATGGATCACCCAGGCGCGCGCCGGAAAGGACAAATCCAGCGCACTGATCCTGGGCGGCACCGGCCATTTCGAGGTGATCGCGCCGGGCAGCCCGGTGTGGCCGCAGGTCGAGGCGTTTCTGGTTGAACAGCTGAAAGTCTCCCCATGAAACTTCTCGCTTCGCCCACCTCGCCCTATGCCCGCAAATTGCGGATTTTGGCGCGTGAACTCGGCATCGCGCTGGCGCTGGAAGAAACCATGCCGATGAGCGATCCGGCAACGCTGCTGGCCGCCAATCCGCTCGGCAAGGTGCCGGCGCTGGTGCTGGATGATGGCAGCGCCCTCATCGATTCGCCGGTGATTGCGGCTTGGTTGCTGGCCTGCGTGCCCGGCCAGACGCTGCAACCCACGCAAGGTGTCGATCACTGGCAGGCACGCACCACCGAAGCGCTGGCCGATGGCGTATTGGACGCCGCGATCATCCTGCGCTTCAACATGGCCCAGGGCATCACGTCGGGGCCATGGGTGGACCGGCAATATCGCGCCATCGAACGGGCGCTCAGCGTGATGAATGGACGGGTGGGCGGCAGCGCGTTTGGTGACATCTGCTGTGCTGTCGCCTGCGATTATCTGACCTTCCGCTACCCTGATCTCGATTGGCGCACCCACAATCCAGCGCTGGTGGCATTGACCGATCGGCTGCTGGCCACGCCGGCGTTTGTGGCGACGGTGCCGGTCTAACCATCCCGACCGCGCGGCAGGCGCACGGCGCCTTCGGGCACCGCCACCCAGGGGTGACGGCGTTCCTCGAACACGCTGCGCAGCGGCGGCGGGGTGGCGGGATCGGCGAACAGGCCGGCGGGGATGGCGATCAGGCCGGGGTTGAGCGCGGCCTTGTAGCTGATGGTGCTGCCGCATTTGGGACAGAAGCGGTTGGTGAGTTCGCGGCCCTTGTCGCTCAGATGCACATATTCGCGCGTTTCGCCGCTGATCGTCACGTCGGCCTCGGCCAGCCACACCGCCATGCCGAACGGCGATCCACTGCGGCGCTGGCAGCTGGCGCAATGGCACATGTTCACGGCCGCCGGCTGTCTGGCGAGCGCGACCCGCACGGCGCCGCACAGGCAGTGGCCAACCAGCTTCATCAGGCCAATTGCGTGGCGGCCGCAATCATCGCTTCGCTCATCGCCCACAGCCGCGCGGCACCGGCTGGATCAACGGCCCAGGGCCGAACATGTGCCCAGCGCGGGCTGGCCTCGGTGGCCAATTCGGCAATGTCGCAATCCTCGCAGTACACGCCGCCAAGCCCGTCCAGTTGCGGACTGGTTGCGCACCACAGGCTGGTGGCGGCCCCGCCCGCGGGAGATTTGAACAACTGGGCCACCGCGGGCGGAATGCTGCCGTCCGGGTTCTTCCAGCCCAGCGCCACCTGTTCTTCATCCGGCAGATGGCGCTGCAACGGGGTGAAAATGCCGCCAGGGTGGACGGCAAAGGCCCGGATGCCGTCACCCTGCCACTGCGCGTCGGCGCCCAGCGCAAACAGGGAATCGGCGGTCTTGGCCTGACCATAGGCCACCCATTTGTCATAGGGCTGCTGATGGAAATGCACATCATCCCACAGGATCCCGGAGCGGGCATGGGCGATCGACGACAGCGCCACCACCCGCGCTCCGCCCGCCTGTCGCAGGGCGGGCAGCAGATTGCGTGACAGTTCAAAATGGCCCAGATGGCAGACCGCAAACTGATATTCCCATTCGTCGCCAATGCGTTGCAGCGGGCAGGCCATCACCCCGGCATTGTTGATCAGGCCATGCAGCGGCGTACCGCTGGCCACGAAATCGGCCGCGAACCGGCGCACACTGGCCAGATCGGCAAGGTCCATTGCGGCCAGCGTAACCCGACCGGCGGCATCGGCGATGATGCCGGACAGTTCGGCCTGTGCGCGCTGCTGGTCCCGCACCGGGACTGTCACGCGGGCGCCGGCATTGGCCAGCGCCCGTACGGTTTCCAACCCGATGCCGGAACCGCCGCCGGTCACCACAAATTGCCGGCCGGAAAGATCGATGCCGGCCATGACGTCAACGGCCGTCGAACGTCCATCAAAGCCTGAGCCCAAAGGGCGTTGTCGCAGTGTCATGGCTGTCGTCCCCCGCGTGCTATGTCCAGATTGCCAGGCCTTACCGCTTCAATTCCCGCGCCAGGGCCTTGGTCGTCTTCGCGCCATAGGGCGGCTTGAACCCGGCCAGCCCGGCAAGGTCGAGCTTGGGCTGGCTGTAGATCGCCTTGGGGTGGCTGAACTGCTTGAAGCCATCTGCTCCGTGATAATTGCCCATGCCGGCCGGGCCGATGCCGCCGAACGGCAGGTCTTCGGCGGAAATGTGGAAGATCACGTCGTTCACGGTTACACCGCCCGAAATCGTGCGGTCGAGCACGCGGCGCTGTTCGCCTTCGTCCTCGCCGAACCAATAAAGGCCCAGCGGCCGGTCGCGGCGGTTGACTTCGTCGATGGCGCCATCGGTGGTCTTGTAGGTGCGCACCGGCAGCAGCGGGCCGAAGATTTCCTCCTGCATCACTGTCATTTCGTCGGTGGCGCCGCGGATGATGTGCAGCGGCATCTTGTTGGTGTTCTGCTTGGTGAAATCCTCATTGCCGGGGTTCACCACCACGACATCGGCGCCCTTGGCGCGGGCGTCGGCAACATGCGCCTCCAGCCGCTCGCGGTGGCGGGCGCCCAGCACGCTGGTATAATCGGGATTGGCCAGCATGGTCGGGTAAAGCCGCGCGGTGGCGGCCTTCAGGCCTTCGACGATCTCGCCTTCCTTTTCCTCCGGCACCATCAGATAATCCGGCGCCAGGCAGATCTGCCCGGCGTTCATCAACTTGCCCATTGCCACCCGCTCCGTGGCGCGGGCCACGTCGGCGCTGCGGCTGATGATGGTCGGCGATTTGCCGCCAAGTTCCAGCGTGAGCGGCACCAGATTCTTGGCGGCCGCCGCCATCACGTGGCGGGCGACGCTGGTTGCGCCGGTGAACACCAGGTGATCGAACGGCAGATCGGAAAAGGCGCGGCCCACTTCCGGCCCGCCGGTGATCACCGCGATCTCGGTCTGGTCGAACGCGGCCTCAAGAATCTCCTTCATCAGGGCCGAGGTCACCGGCGTATATTCCGAAGGCTTGATCATCGCGCGGTTGCCGGCGGCCAACACGCCGGCCAGCGGCGCGAAGGTCAGGTTCACCGGGAAATTCCACGGCGAAATGATGCCGATCACGCCCTTGGGCTGCCACTCCACGCGCGCTTTCGCACCGAGCAGCGCCAGCGGGAAATCCAGTTTGCGCTTCTCCGGCTTCATCCAGGCATCAAGATGCTTCAGCGCATGCTTGATCGGCTTCACGCTGGCCATGATGTCGGTGACCAGGCTGAGTTCGGTGGAGCGGTGGCCGAAATCCTCGCTCATCGCCGCCGCCAGCCGATCCTTGTGGGTCAACACCACATCCAGCGCGCGGTTCAGCCGATCCTTGCGGGCCGCGGCCGTGACGGGCAGTTCGGCGGTGAAACTGGCGCGCTGGGCATCGAGAATGTCGCGCATCTGCGCTGCATCGCGGGCATCCCATATTGCGGTCTTGGCAATGGTGGCCATCGTCGAACTCCTGATGAAATCTGAGGTGAAACAGCCTAGGCCGGAAGCGATCGATGGGGAAGTGGCCTGAGAATGTCATTTACAAGGTTACAAAGGTTCCGCTTTTTGCGTTTTCCTGGCATGTGAAGCGCCAATTGTTTGGCGAAATGATGGTCGCCCGGCGATGCCAAGCATGACACGGGCTGCCCATGTAGGACAGGCGTGCCTGCGCCCTTTCGTCAGGCTGGCGCGCTGCCCGGCTTTGCGGCATCGTGCCGCAAAACAACAAACATCTTTGGGGAAGAAGCGATGACCAACTGGCCAGCCATGTCGATTGCCGAAGCGCACGCGCAACTGACCGCGCCGGGTGCGCCGTTCGAGATGGACACGGTTTCGATCGGCGGCCGGCCAACGCGGGTGTGGAAAAACGCGCCGCCATCGCTGGCCCATTGTTTTGCCGCCGGGCGTGCGCATGGCGACAAGATCTTCGTCGTGCTGGATGAAGAACGCGTGACCTATGAAGCCTTCGCCCGCGCCACGCTGGCGCTGGCCGAACGCTTGCGCGCCGATGGCCTGACCAAGGGCGACCGGGTCGCGGTGGTGATGCGCAACCTGCCGGAATGGCCGGTGGCCTTCTATGCCGCCAGCCTGTGCGGGGCCATCGTCACGCCGCTCAATGCCTGGTGGACGGGGCCGGAACTGGAATATGGCCTGACCGACAGCGGCACCAAGATCCTGCTGATCGATGCCGAACGCTACAACCGGATTTCCGAACATCTGCCGGCCTGCACTGATCTTGAACGCATCTATGTGACGCGCGCCAGCGAACAGGAACTGGGCGATCCGCGCACGGTGCGGCTGGAAACCGTGGTCGGCCGGCCGATGACCTGGGCGGCCTTGCCCGACCGCGCCATCCCGGCCGAAGCGCTGGCGTTGCAACCCGAAGATGATGCGACGATCTTCTACACCAGCGGCACCACCGGCAAGCCCAAGGGCGCCTTGGGCACGCACCGCAACATCTGCTGCAACATCATGGCATCGGGATGTTCCCAGGCGCGCAGCATCCTGCGCCGTGGCGAGGCGCTGCCAGCGCCGGACCCGGCCGCGCCCCAAAAGGCGACGCTGCTGAGCGTGCCGTTCTTTCACGCCACCGGCTGCCATGCCGTGCTCAATCCGGCCTTGGTCGGCGGGGTGAAGCTGGTGCTGATGCGCAAATGGGATGTGGTCGAAGCCATGACGCTGATCGAGCGCGAACGGATCAGCTCGGCCGGCGGCGTGCCGACCATCGCCTGGCAGATCCTCGAGCACCCGGATCGCCACAAATATGACCTGTCCAGCCTCGAAAGCGTCTCTTATGGCGGCGCGCCATCGGCGCCGGAGTTGGTCCGGCAGATCGCCGGCCAGTTCAAGGCCAAGCCCGGCAATGGCTGGGGCATGACCGAAACCAGCGCCACCTTCACTCACCACATGGCCGAGGATTATGAACATCGCCCCGACAGTTGCGGCCCGGCCGTGCCGGTGTGCGATCTGGAAGTGCGCGATGCCGATGGCAAGCTGCTGCCGCCGGGATCGGTGGGCGAGCTTTATGGCTATGGCCCCAATGTCGTGAAGCTTTATTGGAACAAGCCCGAAGCCACGGCCGCGACCTTCATCGACGGCTGGGTGCGCACCGGCGATCTGGCGCGCATCGATGACGAAGGCTTCTGCTTCATCATCGACCGCGCCAAGGACATGCTGATCCGCGGCGGCGAGAATATCTATTGCGTGGAGGTGGAGAACGCCCTGTACGAACACCCGGCCGTGATGGACGCCGCGCTGGTCGGCCGCCCGCACAAATCGCTGGGCGAGGAACCAGTGGCGTTCGTGACGCTGGCAGCCGGCGCGAGCGCCACTGAAGATGAACTGCGCGCCTTCGTGGCGGCGCGGCAGGCGGCGTTCAAGGTGCCGGTGGCCGTGCATTTTTCTGACGAGCCACTGCCACGCAATGCCAACGGCAAGATCCTCAAAACGGAGCTGAAAAAGCTGGTGGCGGGCTGACAGCGGCTTCATCCACCCGAAACGAAAAGCCCCGCCGGCGCATTGCCGGCGGGGCTTTTCTTTCCTGCGTCGCAGGCGTGGATTGGGTCAGGCGGCGATGATGCGCTTTTGGCGGCCGGCAAGGCCGACCATGCCCAAACCGGCCAGCAGCATCGCCCAGGTCGCCGGATCGGGCATGGCACCGCTGATCAGGCCGTCGGAGACAGCCGCGCTGGCCGGGGTGATCGCGAGGAGGGCGAGCGCGAGGGCCGTGGCCAGCTTGGCGAGCATATTTGCATTCCTTAATAAATTAGTTAATAAAATCTTTGCAAATCCCGTGCCAGTAACGTTAACAGAAAAAATATCCTTATCGACCATATGGTTACTGATTCGTTGCGTTTGGCGGCTCTCGGTATGTGTAAAGCCAGCCGACACTTTTGCCCCCTTTTGCCGCTGCATCTCCAAAAACGGCGGCGCGCCAGCCGGCCGCCATGCCGTCCTGTGGGCAGTAGGCGAGCAGCCATGGCTGGGCTATGCGAAGCGGTGAGTCGAACGCTTGTTGAAAAGGCCATGCCGCGATGAAATTCTTTGCCGATACCGCCGATGTTGCCGAAATCGCCGATCTGGCCGCCACCGGCCTGATGGACGGTGTCACCACCAATCCCAGCCTGATCGCCAAATCCGGGCGCAATTTCCTGGAAGTGGTGCGGGAAATCTGTGGGCTGGTCGATGGCCCGGTGTCGGCCGAAGTCGTCGCCCCCGATCATGCCACGATGATGCGCGAGGCCGCCGTGCTGCGCGCGCTGGCGCCCAATATCTGCATCAAGCTGCCGCTCACACTGGATGGTCTGAAAACCTGCAAGGCGCTGACCGCCGAAGGCGTGCAGACCAATGTCACCCTGTGCTTTTCGGCCAACCAGGCGTTGCTGGCGGCCAAGGCTGGCGCGACCTATGTGTCGCCGTTCGTCGGCCGGCTCGATGATATCGGCCATGATGGCATGGATCTGATCCAGGATATCCGCACCATCTATGACAATTATGATTTTGCGACCCAGATCCTCGTCGCCAGCGTGCGCTCACCCGTGCACGTGCTGGCCGCCGCGCGCATCGGCGCCGATGTTGCCACCATGCCGCCGGCGGTGATCAAGCAATTGGCGGCGCACGCGCTGACCGACAAGGGCCTGGCGGCGTTCGAAGCGGATTGGGCCAAGACCGGGCAATCCATCTTGTGAGCTTTGGTCAGTGACGGGGGGCGGCGAGCCCGTCGCCAGCCTGATCGCCCGCTATCTGGCGGTGTGCGGGGATCAGCGCCGATTGTCGCCGCACACGCTGCGCGCCTATGGCCTCACCCTCGACCGCTTTGCGGAGTTCCTGACAGGGCATCTTGGCGGGGCTGTGGTTGGCGGGCAATTGGCGGGGCTGGAGGCGGCGGACTTGCGCGGCTTTCTGGCGCGGCGGCGCGGGGAGGGCCTGGCCGCCGCCTCGCTGGCCCGCGATGTGTCGGCGTTGCGCGGCTTTCTGGGCTGGCTGCGGCGCAGCGAGGGCCTGGCCTGCGATGCCATTGCCGGGCTGAAATCGCCCAAGCAGCCGCACCGGCTGCCGCGCGCTGTCGCGGTGGGGGATGTCCGCGATCTGGTGGCGGTGGTGGGCGATGCCGCGGCCGTGCCGTGGGTGGCGGCGCGCGATACGGCGGTGCTGCTGCTGCTCTATGGCGCCGGCCTGCGCATCGGGGAGGCGATGGCGCTCACCGGCGCAGCGCTGCCGCTGGGCGACCGGCTGATGGTGACCGGCAAGCGCAACAAGACGCGCGTGGTGCCGCTGTTGCCGCAAGTGCGCGCGGCGATCATGGCCTATGTTGCCGCCTGCCCGTTTGCGCCGGCGCCGGCGCAACCGCTGTTTCGCGGGCTTCGCGGCGGCGGGCTCGATGCCGGCACGGTGCGCCGCGCGGTGCAGGGCGCGCGCGGGGTGCTCGGGCTGCCGGCCAGCGCCTCACCGCATGCCTTGCGCCACAGTTTCGCGACGCATCTGCTGGCGCGCGGGGCCGATCTTCGCCAGTTGCAGGAGCTGCTCGGCCACGCCAGCCTGTCGTCCACGCAGATTTACACGGCTGTAGATGCCGCGCAGTTGCTCGATGCATGGTCGGCGGCGCACCCACGCGCGGGCTGACGCGAAGGCCCAGCGCACCAACGGGGCAAGCAAAACACTTGGCGAACCACTTGACGGCATCGCGGCGCTGCCCGAACCATGGCACCCATGAACCCGCCCAACAAGCTGACCCGCTATATCCTCATTGGCCTGTTCGCCGGGCTGGCGACGGGCTGGGTGATCAACGCCAATTTCACCGCGGATGAAGCCAAACGCGCGGCTTATTATCTGTCGGGCATCACGGTGGTGTTCCTGCAACTGATCAAGATGATCATCGCGCCGCTGGTGCTGGCCACGCTCACGGTGGGCATCGCGCACATGGGTTCGGGCGGCGCGGTCGGCCGCACCTTCGTGCGCACCCTGGCCTGGTTCATCGCCGCCAGCGTGTTCAGCCTCAGCCTGGGCATATTGATGGTCAATCTGCTGGCGCCCGGTGTGGGCGTGGGCCTGGCGCTGCCGCCGGCCAATGCCGATACCGGCGTGGCGGCCAAGGCCTTCGATTTCATCGAATTTCTCAAGCATATCTTCCCCAAGTCCATCATCGAGGCGATGGCCACCAACGAAGTGCTGCAAATCGTGGTGTTCAGCCTGTTTGCCGGCGTCGCGCTGATTCAATTGGGGCCGGAACGCGCCGGGCCGATCAACCGCGGCCTTGATGCGCTGATGCACATGATGCTGGTGGTGACCGGCTATGTGATGAAGATGGCGCCGTTCGCGGTGTTCGCCGCCATCGCCGGCTCCATCGCGGTCGAGGGCCTGGGCATATTGATCACCTTCGGTAAGTTTGTCGGCGGTTTCTATCTCGGCCTCGCGGTGTTGTGGGCCTTCCTGCTCGGTGCCGGTGCGCTGGTGCTGGGCACCGGGGAGGTCAAGCGGCTGATCCCGGCGATCCGTGAACCCTTTCTGATCACCTTCGCCACGGCGTCGTCGGAGGCCGCCTACCCGAAATTGCTCGACGCGCTGGAACGCTTCGGCGTGCCCACCCGCATTGCCAGCTTCGTGCTGCCGCTGGGCTACAGCTTCAATCTTGATGGCTCGATGATGTATTGCGCCTTTGCCAGCATCTTCATCGCGCAGGCTTATGGCATTGATCTGACCATCTGGCAGGAACTGGCGATGCTCGGCCTGTTGATGATCACCAGCAAGGGCATCGCCGGCGTGCCCCGCGCGTCGCTGGTGGTGATCGCCGCCACCTTGCCCTATTTCAACATCCCCGAAGCCGGGCTGCTGCTGATCCTGGCCGTGGACCATTTCCTCGACATGGGCCGTAGCGCCACCAACGTGATCGGCAATGCCGTGGCAACAGCGGTGATCGCGAAGTGGGACGCGGGGGAAACGTCGCCGGCAGGCGCGCCAGCGGCGGGCAGCCCATCCATCCACTGAACGCTCAATTGACGGTTACAGCCGTTGCAACCTATGTTTTGACCGAAAAGTCCCGTTAACGGGATTGTGGGGGGCCTATGGCGCAGCGTGGTCGGTATGAACATGGGTTCAGCGATGGCCGTGCCATCCTCGACCTCGATGAAATCTGGAAGGCCATTTATGACCAGCAGCGCACCGCGCTGTATGTGTCGGGCGCCCGGCTGGAGCCGATGGACACCGGCATCACGGGTCCATCATTGGAGACTCTGGAGATCGATTTTGCCGCTGCGGCCGCCGCGGCGGCAAAGGCGGCCGATACGATCTTTGCCGATCTGTTGAGGAAGATCGACACGGGCGGCTTCACCATCGACAGCCTGCGGGCCCAGTTCAAGGCCTGGCTGGGCAATGCCGAAAGCGCGCGCATCAAGTTGCAGCAGATGATGGCCATCAATGCCAGCAAGAATGCCAAGGCGATCGAGGTCAATCAGGGGCGATTGGCCAATGTGATCAGCTTCCTCGAATTTGCCCGGGATGCCAGCGTGTTCACCCTGGCCGTTGGCGGCACGATGTTGACAGGCGGCACCGCCGTTGCCTTCATTGCCGCCGGTTCGGGGATCAGTGCCGCCGGCAAGATCCAGGACAGCAAGACCAAAATGACCACGGAAGAAGCCTTTGGCCGAGGCGTGGGGGTGGCCGCCGTCGATTTCACCTTCGGCTTGGTGACCTTTGGCCTGGGGGGTGCGTTGAAGGCGGCGGGCAAGGTGGGCAAGGCCGCGGTGACCATCGCCATCGACACCACCAGCAGTGCGATGACCGGGCTGTTCATTTCGGAACCGGATGCGGACGGCAAGACGCCGAAACCGGGCGATATTGCCGGCGATGCCTATATGAACGCCGTGGGCAATACGGTGGTGGATACCGGCCTGTCCTATGTGCTCAAGAAACGGGCCGGATCGGCCTTCAACCAGAAACTGCGCCGCTATCTGTTGCCGGCAACCGTCGCGATTACCAAGGCGCATGATGGGAAGGTGGCCGGCCTGCTGGTGAAGGGCACCGAGAAACTGGTCAAGAAGGGGCTCAAGACCGCGGGCAAGAAGGGATTGCGCGAGGTTCTGGCCAAGGGCGGCGACAAGACCGAGGTGACCGGGCAGATGTGCACCGCGCCGTTTTTTGGCGGTGCTGACGTTCTGGAACGGCGAATCGGCCTGATGATCATCAAACTGCCGTAATCGGCGTGGGTTCGTTCACCGCCTCGCGCCGTTCGGCCCGGCGGGCGGCGCGCGGCGGCGTGGCATCGCAGCCAAGCCGCTTCAGATCGGCGAACAGCTTTTCGACCCGCTGGACGTTCAGCACATTGTTGCGCGCCAGCGCTTCATTGGTCAGCACCCGCACCGGAATGATCACGCCGCCGGTAACTTCCTCCGCCACGCCGCGCGCGATCAGCGCGGCGACGCGCCGCCGGATGGTGGCGTAGGGCTGTTGTTCGCTGCGCGCCAGCGCGCGCAGGCTGGCCGGCTGGCGGTCGCGATCGGCGGGAATGGTGTTCAGCGCGGCATAGCGGCGGGTGAGCACCGGATCGGCGGTGACATGTTCGATATTCAGGCGGATGATGGCGATGAACAGCCCGAAATCGAGCACCGATCCGCAGACATCACCGGCAACCTCCGCTGCCCGCACGGTGAAGTCGTTCCACAGCCTGGCGACCAGATCGGGCGGCAGCGCCCGCAGCGCCGCCAGATCGATCGCTTGCGCCGATGCCGATCCCAGCCGGGCGAGATCGCCGATCAGCACGGCCAATGCCGCCGCATCCGCCTCCATAAGGGCTTGGCCTTGTGCCTCCGTCATCACCGCCGCCGGCACGATCCAGCCGGTGCCGATCTTCTCCATCATGCCGCGGCGTTGCAGTTCGAGCGCCCGGCGCCGGATCGTTTCGTTCGGAACGCCCATCGAATACGCAATGCTGGACAGGCTGACCGGCCGGCGCCGGCTGTCGGCCACGGCAAGGCCGGCGCCGGCCGGATCGTCGGGGGCGATATGGGCAAGATTGGCGGTCAACGCGACCTGAACGATCAGCAGCACGGTGGCGTTGTTCAGATCCAGCATGGTCCGCCAGCGCACCGTGCGCACGCTGCCGGCGTCACCGAAGTGCCGCCCCAGCAGCCGCGCCATCTCCAACCCCGCCTGTGAAGCGCCCATCGCCGCCCCCTGATCAATCGATACGCCCACCATAGCCGCTGGCGACGACGTGCCTATTCCGGATCGCTTGGCCTGGTTCAAAATGGGGAATCAAGTCGGCCGTGTTGGCCGGGGTGGTTCATTCTGGGGAGCAAAGTCCTACAGAAGTATTATTTTTGTGGTTATAACTGACCTCGGTGCAGCGGTCGTATGCCGTTGTCCGCCTTGCCTTGTGGAGCCGGTATTGGCCGGCGCAATGTTCTGATGGGGACTATCATGCGCAAACTGCTTCTGGCGGCCACGGCTGCCCTGTCCTTTGCCGTGCCTGCGGCTGCCTCCGTGCTCACCTACAATTTCAGTCTGACCGGTGGCAGCGTCACCGGAAGCTGGTCGATGCCGGCGTCACCCACGCCGGATTTTACCTACGGCATCCAGTCCATTTTCGCTGGTGTGAACTTCACGGCGCCCGGCAACCTGGCCGGGCAATATGATTTCCTGATCTGGGACGCTGCCGCCTACGGCGGGATCGCGATCACCGACACCAACGGGATCGTGTACCGCGGCCTTGGGAACCAGGTCTATTCTGGCCCCATTGCCGCGCCGACGTTCATTCCCGGCACCTATAATCTTCTGGATTATGATGGCGTCACCTTCACGCCGAACGGCACGCTGACGATCTCCGATCCATCGGTTGCCGCCGTGCCGGAACCGGCGAGCTGGGCAATGCTGATCGCCGGTTTCGGCCTCACCGGCGCCGCGATGCGCCGCCGCCGCAGCAGCGTGGTTGCTGCCTGAGACCGGCCTAGTTGCATGATCGGGGGCCGCTCCCGTGGGGGTGTCCCCCTTTCGTTGCAGGCAGATGGATCAGGTGCGCCCCGCCTGGTTCAAAATGGGGAATCAACTTCCCGCTTTGGGCCGCAGGTGGCTCATTTTGGGGAGCAAGTTGCGCCCCTATGGATTTTCGCTCTGTTAAGCATGTTGCGGGTGCAGCGGCCTGCCGCTGCGGTCCGCTTCGCCTTGAGGAGCCGGTCTGGCCGGCGCAATATTCTGATGGGGGTTACCATGCGCAATCTTCTTCTGGCGGCCACGGCCGCCCTGGCCTTCGCCGCGCCCGCGGCGGCGACCACAACCTATAATTTCAGCCTGACCGGCGGCAGCTTTACGGCAACTTGGTCGATGCCGGCATCGCCCACGCCGGATACTGTCGGCTTCTTTGATGCAAATTTCGATAACGTTACGTTCACGCTGCCCGGCAATTCGACGGCGACCTATACATTCATCATTCGCCAATTTGTGTTCGGTGGCGGCATGAAGATTGTAGATCCCAACATGCCGTTCCCCGCGTTGTACGACGGCTACGGCCCGGCAAGCTTCTTTGGCGGCGAGGAAATCTTCACGGGCACCCTGTCCGCGCCGACCTTCAAGACCGGCTCGTTCAACCTTACCCGCTTCAACGGCTTCAGCTTTGACCCGGACGGCACGCTGACCATCTCCGATCCATCGGTTGCCGCCGTGCCCGAACCGGCCAGCTGGGCGATGCTGATTGCCGGCTTCGGCCTCACCGGCGCCGCGCTGCGCCGCCGCCGCACCGGCGTGGTTGCCGCCTGAGGCTGGGTTGGGCAAGTGATCGGGGGGCCGTTCCGGTGGGGCGGCCCCCTTTTTTTGTTGGCGGAAGGGGTAAGCGGCGTTGCCGGCCCGTCGTCTCAAGACTATCGCTTCGGATTCTCCGGTTCCGGCCGTGGATCGGGGCCGAAGCGGTTGCTGCCCACTGTGCCGCGCCGGCAGAATGCCACCAGCAGAAACGCCATGGCCAGCCATCCGATCAGCACGAACAACATGGCCTCGGCCTGCATCGGCCGCATCGCGCCGCGGGCAGGCTGTGCGGTTGCAGCGCCGGCCAGAACGCCGAACGTCAGCGCCAGTGTCATGGCCACGGCCGGCACCAGCAGCCACCAGCCCCGGTGATCGAGATCATGGAGACGGCGCACGGCCACGGCCACGCTGGGCAGCAGCAGCCCAAGGCCGACCAGCAGCTGAACAACGGGCATGCCGAACAAGCGACCAATCAGGCTGGCGGGGATGTTGGCCAGACCGGTCAGCAGCCAGAACCACCAATATTCCGACCGCGAGGCGCGGCCGTTGAAATCGGCATATTTCTTCAGCGGCAATAATGCCCAATCGACGGGTGAGCGGTCTGACATGGAACAGCCTCAATTCACCGGCGGGCGACGGCGGTAGCTCAGCGCTTCGGCGATGTGCGCGCGGGTGACGTTTTCGGCACCGGCCAGATCGGCGATGGTGCGCGCGACGCGCAGCACGCGGGCATAGCCGCGCGCCGACAGGCGCAATGTGTCCGCAGCCTGGGTGAGCAGGCGGGCGCCGTCGGCATCGGGGGCGGCGTGTTTGCTCAGCAATTCGCCATCGACTTCGGCATTGGTGCGGGTGCTTGTGCCGGCGTAGCGCGCCGTTTGGCGCGCCCTCGCTGCGGCGACGCGGGCCGCGACGGTGGCGCTGTTTTCGGCGGACGGCGGCAGCGAGAGATCGGCGGCGGAGAGCGCCGGCACATCGACATGCAGGTCGATACGATCAAGCAAGGGCCCTGACAGCTTGCTCTGGTAATCGGCGGCGCAGCGCGGCGCGCGGGCGCAGGCCTGGGCGGGATCAGACAGGTAGCCGCAGCGGCAGGGGTTCATGGCAGCGATCAACTGCACACGGGCAGGGTAGGTGACATGGGCGGCGGCGCGCGCCACCTGCACCTGGCCGGTTTCCAGCGGCTGGCGCAAACTGTCCAGCACGCCGCGCTGATATTCGGGCAGTTCATCGAGGAACAGCACGCCCAGATGCGCCAGCGATACTTCGCCCGGCTTTGCCTTGGTGCCGCCGCCGACCAATGCGGCCATCGATGCGCTGTGGTGGGGGCTGCGGAACGGCCGGCTGCGTTTCAATTTGCCGCCTTCCAGCTCGCCGGCGATGGAGGCGACCATGGAGACTTCCAGCGCTTCGGCCGGGGTGAGATCGGGCAGGATGCCGGCCAGCGCGGCGGCGAGCAGCGACTTGCCGGAGCCGGGCGGGCCGGACATCAGCAGATTGTGGCCGCCGGCCGCAGCGATCTCCACCGCGCGCTTCGGCGTTTCCTGGCCCTTGATGCCCGCCATGTCGGGGCCTTTGCGCGAAATTTCTGCTTCGGCACGCAACGGCGCGGGCAGGATGATCGTTCCTTTCAGATGATTGATCAGCGACAGCAGATCGGGGGCGGCGATCACCGCAACTTCGCCGGCCCAGGCGGCTTCGGGGCCTTGGCTCACCGGGCAAATCAGCCCTTGTTCCTGCGCGCCGGCATGCAGCGCGGCGAGCAGCACACCCGGCACGGGGAGGATCGCGCCATCCAGCCCGAGTTCACCCACCGCGACAAATTCATCGAGCGCGTCCTGCGGCACCACGCCCAAGGCCGCCAGCAGGCCGAGCGCGATCGGCAGATCATAATGCGATCCTTCCTTGGGCAGATCGGCCGGCGACAGATTGACGATGATGCGGCGCGGCGGCAGCGACAGGCCGATGGCGTGCAGGGCGGCGGCGACGCGTTCACGGCTTTCCTTAACCGCCTTGTCGGGCAGGCCGACGGTGACAAAAGCGACCTGGCCGGACGAGATCTGCACCTGCACATCGACACTGCGGGCTTCCAGCCCGAGAAACGCCACCGTGCCGACATGGGCCACCATCATCTGCCTCCGGTGCAAATGGGAAAAATCCGTGACCCTGATGCAACGCTTAGGAAAGTTCGCGCAGGCGCGCAATTGTCGCCTTATCATTGCCACAGCGCGGCCGTAGCGCGGGGGTGTAATGAGTCGTCGTGATTTCTTCGATAATATGGTGCGCTCCGAACCGGTTCGGGTGTTCCAGATCCTGCTCGGGCTGCTGCTGCTGCCGGTGGCGGGGCTGGTTGGCGTGGTGTCGCCGGCGCCGATCGGGGTGTTCGTGCTGGGGGCCGGGGTTGCGCTGGTGCTGCGCAATTCGCGTTGGGCGCGGCGGCGCTATCTGTTCCACACGCGCCGCCACCCGCGGGTGCGCAAGGCCGTCGATCTGGGCCTGATGCGCGGGCGCGCGCGCAAGCGGCGCCAGAGCGCCGCTGCTGCGGCCGCCGCGACCGCGGCAGCAGCCGGTTCATTGACGAAGCGGGGCAGTGACCCTACATCGCCTGCAATTCATCAGGCGTGACAGGGCACCCCCCTCGCGCGCGCATGACAGGTCAGGATTTCCATGCTCGCCTTGGGCAACATCGCCAAAACCATCTTCGGTTCCAGCAACGATCGCTATCTGAAGTCGCTGCGGCCGCTGGTGAAGCGCATCAATGATCTGGAGGCCCAGATCAGTGCCTTGTCCGACACCGAATTGCAGGCGCAGACGCCGAAGCTCAAGGCCGAACTGGCCGCCGGCAAGACGCTGGACGATATCTTGCCCGAAGCCTTCGCCACCGTGCGCGAAGCGTCGAAGCGGGTGCTGGGCATGCGCCATTTCGATGTGCAGATGATCGGCGGCACTGTGCTGCATCGCGGCGAAATCGCCGAAATGCGCACCGGTGAAGGCAAGACGCTGGTGGCAACGCTGGCCGTGTATCTGAATGCGCTTTCGGAAAAGGGCGTGCATGTCATCACCGTGAACGATTATCTCGCCAGCCGCGATGCACAGTGGATGGGCCAGATCTATCGCTTCATGGGCCTGACGGTGGGCGTGATCGTGCCCAATCTGGATGATGCCACAAGGCGTGCCGCCTATGCCTGCGACATCACCTATGGCACCAACAACGAATTCGGTTTCGATTACTTGCGCGACAACATGAAATACACGCGCGAGCAGATGGTGCAGCGGCCGTTCAATTTCGCCGTGGTCGATGAAGTTGACAGCGTGCTGATTGACGAAGCCCGCACGCCGTTGATCATTTCCGGCCCCACCGATGACAAATCGGCGCTCTACACTGCGGTGAATGCCGTGGTGAAGGAGCTGGTGCGCGAGGATGTCGAGGTTGACGAGAAGCAGAAATCGGTGATCCTCACCGAGGCCGGCACCGAAAAGGTGGAGCGGATGCTCAGCGCCGCCGGGCTGCTGGAGGGCGAAAATCTCTATGATTTCGAAAACACCCAGGTGGTTCACCATCTGAATCAGGCGCTGCGCGCCATCGTCATCTTCCGGCGCGACACCGATTATATCGTGCGCGACAACAAGGTGGTGATCATCGATGAATTCACCGGGCGCATGATGGATGGGCGCCGCTGGTCCGAAGGGCTTCACCAGGCGGTGGAGGCCAAGGAAGGCGTGCAGATCATGCCGGAAAACCAGACCCTAGCCAGCATCACCTTCCAGAATTATTTCCGCATGTATCCCAAGCTGGGCGGCATGACTGGTACCGCCAGCACCGAAGCGGCGGAGTTTTTCGACATCTACAAACTGAATGTCGTGGAAATCCCCACCAATGTCGGCGTGCTGCGCAAGGATGTGGACGACGAATTCTACAAGAACGCCGAAGACAAGTACAAGGCGATCGTCAAATCGGTGCGCGAGGCGCAGACGCGTGGGCAGCCGGTGCTGGTCGGCACCGTGTCCATCGAAAAAAGCGAATTGCTGTCGGAATTCCTGAAAAAGGAAGGCGTCGAGCATGTCGTGCTCAACGCCCGCTACCACGAGCAGGAAGCCGTGATCGTCGAACAGGCCGGGCGCATCGGCGCAGTGACCATTGCCACCAACATGGCTGGCCGCGGCACCGACATCAAGCTGGGCGGCAATGAAGAAGCCCGCATCGCCCGCGAACTGGGCCATCTGCCGCCGGGGCCGGAGCGTGAAGCCGCGGAAAGCCGCATCAAGACCGAAGTGGCCGAAGAGCGGCAGAAGGTGCTGGCATCGGGCGGGCTGTTCGTGCTGGGCACCGAACGCCACGAAAGCCGCCGCATCGACAATCAGCTGCGTGGCCGCTCAGGCCGGCAGGGTGACCCTGGCCTGTCGCGTTTCTATCTCAGCCTCGACGATGATCTGCTGCGCATTTTCGGGCAGCAGAGCATGTTGTCGCGCCTGATGAATTCCGGCCTGCAGGAAGGCGAAGCGATCATCCACCCGTGGATTTCGAAAGCCATCGAAACCGCCCAGAAAAAGGTGGAGGCGCGCAACTACGACACCCGCAAGCAGCTGCTGCAATATGATGATGTGATGAACGACCAGCGCAAGGTCATCTATGAACAGCGCGCCGACATCATGGACAGCGAAGCGGTCGGCGATGTGGTGATCGACATGCGCCACGAAACGGTGAACGCCATCGTCGCCACCCGTTGCCCGCTCGGTTCCTACCCCGAACAATGGGATGTGGCCGGGCTGCAAGAGGATGTGGCCGGCACGCTGGGGCTGGACGTCGATATCGCGGCCTGGGCGAAGGAAGAGGGCATTGATCCGGAAATCGTCGTCGATCGCCTGATCGAACGCAGCGATGCGTTGG
This sequence comes from Sandarakinorhabdus sp., assembly GCF_987265915.1. Classification (NCBI taxonomy): domain Bacteria; kingdom Pseudomonadati; phylum Pseudomonadota; class Alphaproteobacteria; order Sphingomonadales; family Sphingosinicellaceae; genus Sandarakinorhabdus; species Sandarakinorhabdus sp. Next base: position 3,029,630 of record NZ_OZ503948.1, on the reverse strand, counting down.
TGGCTGCCAAGGCCGAGGGCCTGCCCGCCGACACCTGGGTGAGCATCGAAAAAAGCTTCCTGCTGCAAGCGCTCGACCATCACTGGAAAGAGCATCTGGCGACCCTGGATTCGCTGCGCTCGGTCATCCACCTGCGCGCCTATGCCCAGAAAACGCCGATCAACGAATACAAGCGCGAAGCGTTCGCGCTGTTCGAACGCATGCTCACCCTGGTCCGCCAGGATGTGACGCGCATGCTGGCCAATGCGCAGTTTTCCATGCAGGCCGATGAACCGGCGGATGAATTGCCGTCGTTCGTCACCACCGCCGGCGCCGCGCCAACCTTCGACGCCTTCGGTTCGGCGCTGCCCGCCGGCATGCTGGCCGCCGCACAGAGCGCAACCGAACTGCTCGATGTCGATCCCGACGATCTGGAAGAATGGCACCGCTCGGTCAGCCGCAACGCCGAATGCCCGTGCGGTTCGGGCAAGAAGTTCAAGCACTGCCACGGGGCGATCTGACCGCGCACGCCAAAGTGGTACTTTGGCGTGGGTCTTGTGGGCAAATCCGACTGCAGAAATATAGCGCAAGGGCTATGGACATTATATAGCTTGAAGGCTATGTGAGGCTATGCCTTGGACGGTCCTCTATCACGAGGCGTTCCTGCCCGAACTGGAACGGTTTGCAGAGGCCGTGCAGGACGAATTGCTGGCGCTGGTCGAACTGCTGGCTGTGAACGGTCCAAGGCTGTCACGGCCCCATGCCGATACATTGTCGGGATCGAAGCACGCCAACATGAAGGAGTTGCGGTTCAAGGCGGATGACGGCGTGTGGCGCGTCGCCTTTGCCTTTGATCCCGAACGCAATGCCATTTTGCTGGTGGCTGGCGACAAAAGCGGCGTCGCGCAGAAGCGGTTCTACAAGGGCCTGATTGCCAAAGCCGATGCCCGGTTCACCGAGCATCTTGCTGCACTGAAAGGATGAACCTATGCCCGTGACTCATGATGAGGTGATGGCCCGTTTGCCCAAGGCGCGCCAGGCGCGCATCAAGGCGCGCGCCGCTGAACTTCAGCGCGAGATCGACGGGCTGAAGGCCTTGCGCAAGCTGACTGAACACAGCCAGGAACAGATTGCCCAGAGCCTCGGCATCAAGCAGCCCTCCGTGGTCAAGATCGAAAAGCAGACCGATCTCTATCTCTCCACCTTGCGCCGGTTCGTCGAGGCGGCTGGCGGCACGCTTGAATTGCGGGTGCAGCTTCCCGGTACCGGCACGTTCACGCTGACCGGCATAGGTGAAATCGGGAGCGCCAAGACAACTGCCTGATGGCCGCTGCATTGGCCCCTGTTCGCCCGGTCCCCGGTGCGCAGGGCTGTCCACCATGTTCGACGTCGATCTGGACGATTTGGAAGCATGGCATCGCTCTGTCAGTCACAACGCCGAATGCCCGTACGGCAGCGGCAAATAGTTGAAACGTCGCCACGGCGCCCCCTGCCGCGCAGACACATCTGGCCATCTTCGCCAATTGCAGCTTATCATTGCCACTCTTCGGGGGGAGGGCAAGCCATGGCGCAAGACGCCGAACAGGCATTGGCGCAGTTGAGCGGGCTGTCGACGCAGGCGCGCGGCGCACTGGCCCAGTTGGCGGTGCCGTTCAGCGTGGCGTCCGGGGCGGCGATCTTTCGCCAGCATGATCCATCCGATGGCCTGTATCTGATCGAAAGCGGCGGCGTGGTTGTGACCGGGCGCACGCCGGGTGATGGCCATGTCGAATTGGCGCGGCTCGGGCCGGGCGCGATGCTGGGCGAATTCTGCTTGCTGGATGGCGGGCGGCGATCGGCCGATGCGCTGGCCGGCGCGGATTGTTCGGGCTGGCGGCTGGATCTGGCGCGCTTTGCCGGTTTGCAGGACGCTGGCGACGCGGCGGCGCTGGCGCTGGCAGCGACGCTCAGAATGCAAGTGGCAACGCGCAGTCATGATCTGGTGACGGCGCTGGCTGCCACCACCCCCGAAACAGCCACGCCCTTGTCGGCGGGCGTGGCCTTGCAGCCCGATCTACTGGCGGCGCGGTTGCAGACCTTTCCGGGCTTTGACCAGTTCAGCCTCGCCGATTGGGCCGCGCTGGCTGCCGCCGGCCATGGCCATGCGGGCACGCGCGGGCTGCGGCTGGATGGCGGCGCGCCTCGCTTGTGGATCGTGCTGCGCGGCGCGGTGCAGTGGCAAACAGGGAATGGCCTGCAACTGCTGGTGCACGGTCCCGGCGCGCTGGCCGGCGGCGCGGCGTTCGTCGCGGGCTCGCCATGGCCAGCGCGGCTGCTGGTGCGGGAAGAGGCCGAGCTGTTCGCGCTGCCGACCCTGCCGGATGGCGCCACCGGCCAGAAACTGGCGCGGATGCTGGGCAGCGCGCTGGTGCGCGATCAGCGCCGGCTGACGCGGGTGCGCGCCCGCCTGTCTGCGATGGAGATCGCCTGATGTGCCGGATGCTGGGCTATATCGGCGCGCCGGTGCTGCTGGCGGATCTGGTGGTGCGCCCCGACAATGCGCTGCTCAATCAGACCACCGATGCGCAATTGCTGGCCATGCTCAACCTCGCCGGCTTTGGGCTCGCGGCGTGGAACGATGATCTGCACGATGCGCATCTGCCGCTCACCTATCATTCCACCAATGTCGCGGTGTTCGATGCCAATCTGCGGGCGCTCGCTGCGCGGCTGAAGGTGCGCAGCCTGGTGGCGCACTTGCGCGGCGTGCCGCTGGATGGCAGCGCCACCATCAACCAGCAGAGCCTGCACCCGTTCCAGCTGGCCGGCAGCCCGCTGGTGCTGGCCCACAATGGCGATCTGGCCGAATTCGGGCGCATGCGCACCGCCCTGTGGCCGCACATCAAGCCCGACATTGCCAAGGCGATGACCGCGCTGACCGACAGTGCCTTCCTGCACGCGCTGGTCCTCTCCAACGTCGATGATCCGGCCGGGCCGTTCACGGCAGACAGCATCTTCCGCGCCATCACGGCGGCGTTCACTTGCGTTCGCCGGGTGCGCGCCGATCATGGCATCACCCGCTCCTCCTCGGTCAATCTGGTGGTGTCCGATGGCCGTGCGCTGGTCGCCACCCGCTTCACCTTCGATTTCGGCCGCTTCGAAAAGCCGCCGTTCCAGGGCGGCATCGAATTTCTCAGCCAATGGTTCACCATCGGCGAGCGTTATGGCTTTGCCGACGGCGAATGGAAGATGACCGGCGGGCGCGGCGCCGGCACGCTGGTGGCCTCCGAGCCCTTGACGCGCGATGTTTCGACCTGGGTGGAAGTGCCCGAATATGGCGCGCTGCTGGTGGATGGCGGCGACGCGCCAAGGCGGCGGATCGTGATGATCGATTGTTGAAGGGGTCTTGCCGTCGGCAGGCCTGCGTCTGATACTCACCTCATCAAGGCGGGGGAGACAGTGCGATGGCGACGATGGCAACCAGGAGCAGGATCGACATTCGGCCGTTGACGCCGGCGATTGGGGCCGAGCTCCACGGCATCGATCTGGGCGCGCCCGACATCGCCGATCACATCCCGGCGATCAAATCCGCGCTGCTGGCGCACAAGGTGATCTTCTTTCGCGATCAGCACATTACGGCCGAGCAGCATATCGAATTTGCCCGCCACTTCGGCGATCTGGAAATCCACCCGGCGACGCCCAAGGATCAGGCCAATCAGGAGATATTGCGCATCGCGCATGGGCCGGACAGCCGGGGCACGGAAAACGCCTGGCACAGCGATGTGACCTGGCGGGAGCGGCCGTCGCTGGGCTCGATCCTGCGTGCCATCGAAGTGCCGGCAGTGGGCGGCGACACGCTGTTTGCCGATATGCACCTGGCCTTCCTGTCGCTCAGCCCAGAAATGCAGCGCTTTGTGCGCGGGCTGAATGCGGTGCACGATATCGCCCGGGTGTTTGCTGGCCGGCTGGGCAAGACCGCCGATGATCTGCGCGCCAAATATCCGCCGCAAACCCATCCAGTGGTGCGCACGCACCCCGAAACCGGCGCGCCGACGCTGTATGTCAACACCGCCTTCACCAGCCATATCGAAGGCCTGAGCGCGAGCGAGAGCGCGACCCTGCTGGCGCATCTTTATGCCACCGCGTCCAATCCCGAAATCCAGTGCCGATTCCGCTGGCAGCCGGGCAGCATCGCCTTCTGGGACAATCGCGCCGGCCAGCATTTTGCCGCCAGCGATTATTTCCCGGCGCGGCGCGTGATGGAGCGGGTGACCATCGCCGGCTGCAAGCCATACCATGATGCGACTCGGGGCTGATGCCGTGATGGATGACCGCGCGCTGGGCATGGACCGGCCGATCAGCCGGCGCGATTTCGTCGGCGGGGTGGCGGTGGCGATTGGCGCGGCGGGGGCCGGTGCGCCGGCCATGGCTGCGCCTTCGGGGCTTGTCCCACAGGACGAGAGCTACCCGCCGTCCCGCACCGGCCTGCGCGGCAGCCATGCCGGCGCGTTTGAATCCGCCCATGCCCTGCGCGATGGCACGCTGCAATTGGGCGATGCCGAGGACACGGGCGAAGCCTATGATCTGGTGATCGTCGGCGGCGGCCTCTCTGGCCTGGCGGCGGCGCATTATTATCGCAAGGCGGTAGGGGCGGGGCCACGCATCCTGATCCTCGACAATCACGATGATTTCGGCGGCCACGCCAAGCGCAACGAATATCTGGTCGATGGCAAATTGGTCGTCATCAACGGCGGCACGCTCAACATCGAATCGCCGGAGCGATACAACCAGTGGGCGAAGGGGTTGCTCGATGATCTCGGCGTCGATCTGGCGCGCTACACGGCCAATCAGGATCGCGGCGATCTTTATGCCTCGCTCGGCCTGAAACGCGGCTGGTTCTTTGAAAAGGAGCGGTTTGGCGCCGATCGGTTGGCGGTGGCGCCGGCGGGGCAGGGCGGCCGCGCCTTCTCGCCGGAATTTCTCGTTACCACGCCGCTGTCGGCCAAGGCGCGCGCCGATCTGCTGCGGCTGGTGGCGCCCGATCAGCCGGATTATCTCGCCGGCATGAGCGTGACGGCCAAGAAGGACTGGCTCGCCCGCCACAGCTTCCAGGACTATTATCTCACCAAGGTCGGCATCGACCCACAAGCGATGCATTTCTTCCTCGCCATGGGCCGCGCCAGCTTCTGCGTCGGGGCCGATGCCACCCCGGCGCTGTTTGCCTGGGTGCAGAACTATCCGGGCTTTTCCGGCCTGGGCCTTGGCGCGGTACCCGATGGCCTGTTCGCCGATCTGCCCGGCGGACACCATGGTCGGCAGCGTGAGGGCAAGGGCAGCATCCATTTCCCCGATGGCAATGCGACGCTGGCCCGCCTGCTGGTGGCGTCGCTGGTGCCGGCGGCGACCGCGGCGCGCAGCCAGGAGGATATGGCAACGGCGCGCATCGATTATGGCGCGCTCGACCGGGCGGAGAATAGCGTGCGCATCCGGCTGTCGAGCATGGTGCTGAATGTTGCGCACGATGGCGATGCGCGCACGGCCGAAAGCGCGCTGGTCCGCTACATGCAGGGCGGGCGTTTGAAGCAGGTGCGGGGCAAGGCCGTGATCCTGGCCTGCTGGAACGAGGTGATCCCGCATATCATGCCGGAACTGCCCGCGGCGCAGAAAGAGGCGCTGCGCTATGGCACCAAGGGGCCGCTGGTTTACACCAATGTCGTGCTCAGGAACTGGCGGGCGTTTCAGCGGCTGGGCGTGCACCACATCAATTGCCCGACGATGTTCCACGATGCGGTGTCGCTCACCGAAGCGGCGAGCCTGGGCGGCCTCGCCCATGCCCGCAGCCCGGATGAACCGGTGGCGCTGCACCTGACGCAATTCCCCGCCAGCCCCGGCCTGCCGCGCCGCGATCAGCACAAGATCGGCCGCGCCAACCTGCTCGCCACCAGCTTCGAAACCTTCGAGCGCGAAACCCGCCGCCAGTTGCAGCGGCTGCTGGGGCCGGGCGGCTTCGATGCCGCCCGCGACATCGCCGCCATCACCGTCAACCGCTGGCCGCACGGCTACAGCTACACCTACAACAGCCTCACCGATCCGGTGGAGTGGGTCTATGCCCAAAGCCCCAACCGCCCCTGCGTCATCGGCCGGCAACCCTTTGGCCTGATCGCCATCGCCAACGCGGATGCTGCGGCCAGCCCGCACACCGATGCGGCGTTTCTGGAGGCACACCGCGCGGTGAGCGAGATTGTGGAGCGGCAGACGTTTCCGTTTGTGCCGAGGGAATGACCGGGTAAAGGGTGGCAGCGTGCAGCGGCCGATCAGCAGCGAGGCACCGGATTGACACCAATAGCTGGGTAGCCGTTGGCCCTGATGCTAGCATTTGAGGTTCTTGGGACAGGGAATTCCGAACAAGGTATATTACACGGGAATTTTTTTTGGCATACTGAAGGAATTGTGTCAGTTTGAGATCCGAACCTTATCGCAATTTTTCGGAACGTCCGAATGCCCTTTTACATTCGCAAATCAGTCTCCGCAGGTCCTTTTCGCTTCAATCTTTCCAAGGGAGGCGTTGGGCTGTCTGTTGGCGTAAAGGGCCTGAGGTTTGGCACAGGGCCGCGCGGCCACTATGTTCATGCCGGCAGAGGCGGTCTCTACTATCGAGCGTCGCTGGGAGGTGGAAATGCTGACTCCAAGCGGCAGAAGGCAGACCTCGGTCAGTTACAGCCGTCGCCAAAGCAGCCCCTCGCGCAGAATTTGGATGCGGAGATGGTGCGGATTTCATCAGCTGATGTGCTCGCGATGAAAGATGCGAGGTTCATCGAGCTCTTGGACGAACTGAACACAAAACAGCAACAGTTAAGGCTTTCGGTAATTTTCGGTGGCATTGCTGCCATCATGAGCCTTTGGTTCATGGCCATCTTCGGGTTCAACGGCTTCCTTGCCGGAGTCGGATTTACACTAGTCGTAGCCTTGGCAGGCGCTTATCTCGATGATTATCGACGCGCAGTTGTGGTCATGTATGACCTCGAAGATGACACTGAAGCTGCCTATCAGGCCCTAACCACTGCATTTGATGGTATGACCAAGGCAACGGTTATTTGGCGGGTCGACTCCGGCGGCGAGATCCCAGATCTGGCGGCTTGGAAGCGGAACGCTGGCGCTGCCTATCTAGTTGACCGAAAGTCAACCACGTTCAGATATGCGCTGCCGTCGATATTCAAGAGCAATGTAACGCCGCCTTCCATGCAAGTTGGCAAGGAGACGCTGTATTTCCTGCCAGACGTGGTCTTGGTACTGGAGGGCAACAATTTTGGTGCGGTCGGCTATGACAAGCTCAAGGTGCGTTGGGAGGAAAGTCGGCACATCGAGGCGGAGTCCGTCCCTTCAGATGCGCGCATCGTCGGACAAACCTGGATGCATCCTAACAAGAACGGTGGACCTGATCGCCGGTTTGCCAACAACAGACAAATCCCGATCTGTCTATATGAGAGCATTCACCTTACTAGCACCAACGGGCTCAATGAATTGATTCAACTGTCAATCCTAGGCTGTGCGGCACCATTTGCCGATGCAGCTCAAAAGCTGTCGGGCAGCATTGGGAGTAGCCAAGGACTGGCTCTGCCTCATTTGTAGAGGAAAAATGAAGTTTCAGTATTGCGGTGACAGCTCTGCCTGTCTCCATTGGTTTCCGCCCGCGCCTAGGCCGTGGACTCATAATGGCGCAGGCGTAGCCTGATGCAGGCCAGCTTGGTCATTGCGAGGAAGGATGAGCCGAGCTTGTCATAGCGGGTGGCGATGCGGCGGTAGTATTTGAGTTTGTTGAAGAACCGCTCGATGAGGTTGCGCTGGCGGTAGAGCCAGGGCGAGAAGCAGACGGGATCGCGCCGGTTGCGCTTGGGTGGGATGTTGGCCCAGCCACCGCCACCAGCCACCATGGCGCGCAGCCAGTCGGCATCATAGGCCCGGTCTGCAAGCACCATCTGGCCGTGGCGGATATCGGCGAGCAGTTCAGCAGCCGCCTTGATATCGTGGGTCTGGCCGGGCGTGATGACGATCTTCACCGGCAGGCCATCGGCATCGGTCAGAGCATGGATTTTCGTAGTAAGACCGCCCCGGCTTCGTCCAAGACATCGATCTGGGTGGCTTTTTTTAAAGTGGCAGCGGCATGATGCACACGCACGCTGGTGCCGTCGATCATGCGCACGTCGCCACCGTAAGCATCTGTAATTGCATCCATGATCCGGTCCCATACGCCGGCCTTCGTCCAGCGCCGGAACCGATTGTAGCACGTGGTGTAGGGGCCATAGCGTTCCGGCAGATCACGCCAGGGCGAACCCGAACGCAGCACCCAAAAGATGCCATTCAACACCCGCCGGTCGTCCACCCGCACCACACCGCGCGGCTTGTTCGGCAGCAGCGGCGCAATCACACGCCATTCAAACTCCGTCAGATCGTAGCGGCTCACCATAGGCTCCCTTCCGGAAACCTTGAATCAGAACCTCGCCGCCTTGGGAATCCCATTTATGGGTACACGGCCTAGCTCGCTCTGGGGTAGGCCCGCGCTCAAACCGGCACTAGGCCGTGTTGACAAAAGGGATTCCCAAGGGACTCGGTTTCTGATTCAAGGCTGCTTTTTGGGGAGCAGCTGTGGTTCGCGGGGATCTGACGGACGAGGAATGGGCAGTGGTTGGGGCGCTGCTGCCGCCTGAGCGCGGTCGTTGGGCACGGCCTGCCGGGGATAACCGGCGCTTTTTGAACGGGATGCTGCACGTGCTGCGGGTCGGCTGCCCCTGGCGGGACATGCATGAGCGTTACGGCAAGTGGAACTCGGTTTATGTTCGGTTCCGGCGCTGGGCCGAACAGGGCGTGTGGGATGCTTTGCTGCAAACGCTGGTCGACCTCGGGCTCACCGACGACTGGCAGCACATGATCGACAGCACCACAGTTCGCGGCCACGTCTCGGCAGCGGGCGGAAAAGGGGGGCCTGTGCGAACGCTTTTGGTCGATCACGCGGCGGCTTTACGAGCAAAGTCCACGCCCGGTCAGACAATCAAGGACGCCCTCTCGGCTTCATCCTGACCGGCGGCGAAGCGTCGGACTATGCCGCGGCCGACGCGCTGATGACGATCCCCGTGGCGAAGCCGAAGGCGCTCCTGGCCGACAAGGGCTACGATGGCGACGCCTTCCGGCAGAACCTCCTGATGCACGGCATTTTGCCCGTCATCCCGCCGCGTTCCAACCGCAAGGCGCCCGAACATCCCGACTATCGTCGCTACCGGGATCGCAATCGCATCGAGCGAATGTTCGGCAAGCTGAAACAACAGCGCCGCATCGCCACCAGATATGACAAGACCGCACTCTCGTTCGCCAGCTTCCTCAACCTCGCCGCCGCAAGGCTATGGCTGAAGTCTTTTGTCAACGCGGCCTAACGCTTTCCGCGGCCGGCCGCCCAGCGCGCCGTTGGCGCGGGAGGCGGCGGCGCGGGCTTCGCGGCGGGACCAGTCGAGGGGGCCGAGAAAGCCTTCGAGCAACTTGCTGACCGAGAAATAGGTGTCGAGCGCGGGGAAATGCAGGGCACTGCCGGCGCCGGCCACGGTCACGCCCGCCAGATCGGCGGTGCTGGCGTCGGCAAGGCCATGGGCGCGCGCCGGATCGAAGGCGAGTTCGAGGCCGGAATCGAGATCAACCACGACCCGATGGCGCGCGGGGTCGAAACGCGCCGCCACCGCGTGCGGTCCGGGCTTACGTTTGCCGCCGTCGCGAAACGCCTTGGCCGTGATGGCCACAAATTCAGCCATGGATACGCCTCCATTCCGCACAACATTCGGCCAGGCGTTCGGCAATTTCCTGACCAAGTTCGTTCAACTGCTTCATGCGCCACGGGCCGTCATGATCCCAATATTCCACCGGGCCATCCGGGCAATTCAATCCGAAGCGCGCATCCATGCCCTTGCCATAGGTGTGGACATGCGCAGGGTGGTGATCGTTGGAATTGACCGCGACAACGAAGTTACGGCTGCTGCGGAACACTTGGCCCATGTGATCATGCTTAGCGCATAACCTAATCGGTGTCTAGGTTATATGCCGCAAGCGCACCTCAGCGCTGACGCCATACAGTCCAGTTGGTCGGGCAGGCCTTGACCGGCTGCGGCTGCGCTTGCGGTCCCTCGACGGTCCAGCACTCCGCGAAGATCGAGCAATAGCAGGCGCGCACCTTGATCTGTTCGCGCACCGCATCGAGCCGATCGACCATCCCGGCGTTGGCGGGCACGGCGGGCAGGCTCATGAACAGCACTTCTTCGCCGGGGCGCAGGGCGACGTTGACGATCGGCGAGGTGCGCAGCTGCATCGCCTGGCCCGCTTGATAGCCGCAGCAGGCGGCCAGCAGATCGACCGGCGCGCGCATGGGGCGGCCGGCGTAGCGGACCTCGACAGCACCGATGATCGCCGGCCCCAGGCCATTGTTGCGGAAGTAGAGGCTGATCAGGCGCTCACCATCCGCGGTGTAGTTTCCCGTCTGGTACGCCACGAACGGCCACGCCGCCGCCTGTTGCATGCGCTGCGTGGCGCCGGCCTGGACAAAGGTGCCATAGGCCACAACCAGCGAGATCAGCAGCGCGGGCACGCCGATGAGGAAATGCCCGACCATCGCGAACGGCAGCCACCGCGCAATCCGGCGGATGGCGGGCGTGTCGAGCAGGCGATCGGCATTATGCGGTTCAGGGGTTTCGGCGGGCATGGTTTGCAGCGTAGACTCGATTGCAGTTTGAATGAAGCGGCAAGCTCCCTCCCTTCAAGGGAGGGCGACTCGGCGCCAGCCGAGCGGGGTGGGTGGTCCCGCGCGTGGGTACAGACAACACCCACCCCGGGCCGCCTGCGGCGTCTCTCGCCCTCCCTTGAAGGGAGGGAGCTTAAGCGCTTCGATCAACTATGGGGTGCTCGCAGGCCCGTCGCTGGTGGTTGACCTGCCCTCCCGCTCCGAGTAAAGGCGCGCATCCCTGATTGGCGGCAACGCATGTCGGGGGTTGCGACAGACGGCACCGTGTGCGGACGGCCTCCCGGTTATGGGGGGCCTTTCGCGCTTATGTGATGGAGACATCAACGGGGCAGGCGCTGGAGTAGGCGGCGGGCCATGGTGGCGCGCAGGTCGAAGAGACAGAAGAGAGACGATGCCAACGATCAACCAGTTGATCCGCAAGGGTCGCACGCCGCAAAAGGCGCGCAACAAGGTGCCGGCCATGGAGGCCAACCCGCAGAAGCGCGGTGTTTGCACCCGCGTTTACACCACCACCCCCAAGAAGCCGAACTCGGCGCTGCGCAAGGTGGCCAAGATCCGTCTGACCAATGGCTTTGAAGTCATCGGCTACATTCCGGGTGAAGGCCATAACCTGCAGGAGCACTCGGTTGTTCTGATTCGCGGCGGCCGCGTGAAGGATCTTCCCGGCGTGCGCTACCACATCGTGCGCGGTGTGCTGGACACGCAAGGCGTGAAGAACCGCAAGCAGAGCCGTTCGAAGTACGGCGCGAAGCGTCCGAAGTAAGGGGGGTATAGAAAATGTCACGTCGTCGTCGCCCCGAAAAGCGCGTCATCCTGCCGGATCCCAAGTTCGGTGATCAGGTGCTGTCGAAATTCATGAACCTCGTCATGTTGCAGGGCAAGAAGTCGGTCGCCGAATCGATCGTCTATTCCGCCCTCGAAGTGATCGAGACCAAGAGCCGCCGCGAGCCTTTGGGTGTGTTCCACGATGCGCTGGCCAATGTGCGCCCGGGCATCGAAGTGCGCAGCCGCCGCGTTGGTGGTGCCACCTATCAGGTGCCGGTTGAAGTGCGTCCGGAACGCGGCCAGGCCCTGGCCATCCGCTGGATCATCTCGGCGGCGCGCAAGCGCAGCGAGCACACGATGGCCGCGCGGCTGTCGTCGGAGCTGATGGACGCTGCCGCCAACCGCGGTTCGGCCGTCAAGAAGCGTGAAGACACGCACCGGATGGCGGAAGCCAACCGCGCCTTCTCGCACTACCGCTGGTAACAGCTTGGGCCGGCGCGACCCGCCGGCCCACCTTATTCTTCCCCAAGCCCGAGGCCCCGTCCCATGCCCCGCACGCATCCGCTCGAACGTTATCGCAACATCGGCATCATGGCCCACATTGATGCCGGCAAGACGACTACGACCGAGCGCATCCTGTATTACACCGGCAAGTCCTACAAGATCGGCGAAGTGCATGAAGGCACCGCGACGATGGACTGGATGGAGCAGGAGCAGGAGCGCGGCATCACCATCACGTCGGCCGCCACGACGTGCTTCTGGCGCGCCGAGGATGGCAAGGGCGAAGATCATCGCATCAACATCATCGACACGCCCGGACACGTGGATTTCACCATCGAAGTGGAGCGCTCACTGCGCGTGCTCGATGGCGCCGTGGCCTGCTTCGATGGCGTGGCCGGCGTGGAGCCGCAGTCTGAAACCGTGTGGCGCCAGGCGGACAAATATCGCGTGCCGCGCATGTGCTTCGTCAACAAGCTGGATCGCACCGGCGCCAATTTCAACCGCTGCGTGCAGATGATCAAGGATCGCCTGGGCGCCCGCCCGGCCGTGCTGTATCTGCCGATCGGCCTGGAAAGCGACTTCGTCGGCCTGATCGATCTGGTGCAGAACCGCGCCATCGTCTGGCTGGAAGAATCGCTGGGCGCCAAGTTCGAATACAAGGACATTCCGGCTGACATGGCCGATGAAGCTGCCACTGCCCGTTCCGAGCTGATCGAGATGGCTGTCGAGCAGGACGACGAGCTGATGGAGGCCTATCTCGAAGGCACCGAGCCGACGACGGCGCAGCTGAAGGCGCTGATCCGCAAGGGCACGCTGAATTTCGATTTCGTGCCGGTGCTGTGCGGTTCGGCGTTCAAGAACAAGGGTGTGCAGCCTTTGCTCGATGCGGTGGTGGATTATCTGCCCAGCCCGCTCGACATTCCGCCGATGCACGGCATCAACCTGAAGGATCAGGATGAAGTCCGTGAAGCGTCGGATGATGCGCCGTTCTCGGCGCTGGCCTTCAAGATCATGACCGATCCGTTCGTCGGCACGCTCACCTTCGCGCGCATCTATTCCGGCAAGCTGGAAGCCGCCTCGACGGTGCTGAACAGCGTGAAGGACAAGCGCGAGAAGATCGGCCGCATGCTGCTTATGCACGCCAACAATCGTGAAGACATCAAGGAAGCCCTGGCCGGCGACATCGTCGCGCTGGTCGGCCTGAAGGATGTCACCACGGGTGATACGCTGTGTTCGCCACTTAAGCCGATCATCCTGGAGCGCATGGAGTTCCCCGAGCCGGTGATCGAAGTCGCCGTGGAGCCGAAGACCAAGGCCGACCAGGAAAAGATGGGCATCGCGCTCAATCGCCTGGCCCAGGAAGATCCGTCGTTCCGCGTGTCGTCCGACAACGAAAGCGGCCAGACGATCATCAAGGGCATGGGCGAACTGCACCTGGAAATCCTGGTCGATCGCATGCGCCGCGAATTCAAGGTGGAAGCCAACGTCGGCGCGCCGCAGGTGGCCTATCGCGAAAGCCTGGCGAAGAAGGTCGACGTGGATTACACCCACAAGAAGCAGTCGGGTGGTTCGGGCCAGTTCGGCCGCATCAAGTTCACGGTTGAACCCGGCGAGCGCGGTTCGGGCGTGTTGTTCGTCGATGAAGTGAAGGGCGGCAACGTCCCGCGCGAATATATTCCGGCGGTCGAAAAGGGCATCCGCGAAGTGGCTTCGTCGGGGCACTTGATCGGCTTCCCGCTGATCGACTTCAAGGCAACGCTGTACGACGGCGCCTACCATGACGTCGATTCGTCGGCGCTGGCGTTCGAAATCACCGGCCGCGGCGGCATGCGCGAAGCAGCCGACAAGGCCGGGATCAAGATCCTCGAGCCGGTGATGAAGGTTGAGGTGGTGACGCCGGAAGATTATCTGGGTGACGTCATCGGCGATCTCAACAGCCGTCGCGGCCAGATCCAGGGCACCGACAGCCGCGGCAACGCCCAGGTTGTCGAGGCCATGGTGCCCCTGGCCAACATGTTCGGTTATGTGAACAACCTGCGGTCCATGTCGCAGGGGCGTGCACAATATTCGATGCAATTCAGCCACTATGACGAAGTGCCGTCGAACGTGGCCGAGGAAATCAAGCTCAAGCTGGCTTGATTTTTCGGGAAAGCCGGCTAGTGACCGCGCCTTGCAAGGCGCGCTGATTCGGCCGGTGTCCCCCAGACACCACCGCCAAGGCGCTTCCAACGGAAACGTCCGGTATCATTGAACGTCTCACAGATGTGAGCAAGGAAGAAGGTTACGGCCATGGGCAAAGCAAAGTTCGAGCGGAACAAGCCGCACTGCAACATCGGGACCATCGGTCACGTCGACCATGGCAAGACCTCGCTGACCGCCGCCATCACCAAGGTGCTGGCTGAAACCGGTGGCGCCACCTTCACCGCCTATGATCAGATCGACAAGGCCCCGGAAGAGCGTGAGCGCGGCATCACCATCTCGACCGCGCACGTCGAATATGAAACGCTGAACCGCCACTATGCCCACGTCGATTGCCCCGGCCACGCCGATTATGTGAAGAACATGATCACCGGCGCCGCGCAAATGGACGGCGCCATCCTGGTGGTGTCGGCCACCGATGGCCCGATGCCGCAGACCAAGGAACATATCCTGCTCGCCAAGCAGGTCGGCGTGCCGCAGATGGTCGTGTTCATGAACAAGGTCGATCTGGTTGACGATCCGGAAATCCTGGAACTGGTCGAGCTGGAAATCCGCGAACTGCTGTCCAAATATGATTTCGACGGTGACAATATCCCGATCATCGCCGGTTCGGCCGTGAAGGCGCTGGATGGCACCAACGAAGAGATCGGCCGCGCTGCCGTGCTCAAGCTGATGGCCGCCGTTGACGAGTGGATCCCGCAGCCGGAGCGTCCGCTGGACAAGCCGTTCCTGATGCCGATCGAAGACGTGTTCTCGATCTCGGGCCGCGGCACCGTGGTCACCGGCCGCGTCGAAACCGGCATCGTCAAGGTTGGCGAAGAACTGGAAATCGTTGGCATCAACGACACCCGCAAGACGGTGTGCACCGGCGTCGAAATGTTCCGCAAGCTGCTCGATCAGGGCCAGGCGGGCGACAACATCGGTGCGCTGCTGCGCGGCGTCGGCCGTGAAGAAGTCGAGCGCGGCCAGGTGCTGTGCAAGCCCGGCTCCATCAAGCCGCACACCGAGTTCACCGCCGAAGTCTATGTGCTGTCGAAGGATGAAGGTGGCCGTCACACGCCGTTCTTCGCCAACTACCGCCCGCAGTTCTACTTCCGCACCACCGATGTCACCGGCACCGTTGAGCTGCCGGAAGGCACCGAAATGGTGATGCCGGGTGACAATGTGCAGCTGAAGGTCAAGCTGATCGCTCCGATCGCCATGGAACAGGGTCTGCGCTTCGCCATTCGCGAAGGCGGCCGTACCGTGGGCGCCGGCGTGGTTGCATCGATCATCAAGTGAGTGTAAAGGGCCGCTTCCCCTGGGAAGCGGCCCTGATTCGTTGACGCGCACATGTGCTGCGTCAGCCCGGATCGGAGCCTTGACTGGATCAGACCAGCTTGGTTCTGAAAGCCCGGGGACAGAGATTCAAGCGGCCGGTGCAACCCCGACCTTCCGATCGGGGTAGCGTCGGTCCGCTTTTTTTCGGTTCGTTTTTCGCCCCGCCGCAAGGCAAGGCTGTTTGAACAAGATTGGTATCATGGACGCACAGAACATCCGCATTCGCCTGAAGGCTTTTGACCATCGTGTGCTCGATCTGGCCACGGGTGAGATCGCTGACACTGCAAAGCGGACCGGTGCTGCCATCCGTGGTCCGATTCCGCTGCCGACGCGTTTCGAGAAGTTCACCGTGAACCGCTCGCCGCACGTCGACAAGAAGAGCCGTGAACAGTTCGAGGTGCGCACCTACAAGCGTCTCCTCGACATTGTTGATCCGACCCCGCAAACGGTGGACGCGCTGATGAAGCTCGATCTGGCCGCCGGCGTGGACGTGGAAATCAAACTCGGCAAGTAACCGTCCCGACCAAATACGCGGAGCGACTTTGGTAGGGTCACGCCCCATCCCGGTGCAAGCCGGGAACCTGGAAACAGGAGTTGGGCCTCTGATGAAAGGAATTGATCATGCGCACAGGCGTGATCGCGAAGAAAATGGGGATGACGCGGATCTTCCGCGACGATGGCCGGCATGTGCCCGTCACCGTTCTCGCCCTTGAGAATAACCAGGTCATCGCGGTGAAGACCGACGAGACCGATGGCTACACAGCCGTCCAGCTTGGCGCCGGCACCCGGAAAGCCAAGAACACCAGCAAGCCGGAGCGTGGCCATTTCGGCAAGGCCGAAGTGGAGCCCAAGGCCAAGGTGGCTGAATTCCGCGTGGCCGATGATGCCGTGCTGGAAACCGGCGCCACCATCAGCGCCGATCACTTCATTCCGGGCCAGCTGGTCGATGTCACCGGCATCACCCAGGGCAAGGGCTTTGCCGGCGTCATGAAACGCTGGAACTTCGGCGGTCTGCGCGCCACCCACGGTGTCTCCGTGTCCCACCGCTCGCACGGTTCGACTGGTCAGCGCCAGGATCCGGGCAAGGTGTTCAAGGGCAAGAAGATGGCCGGGCACATGGGCGCCAAGCAGCGCACCCAGCAAAATCTTGAAATCGTTTCGACTGATGTCGAGCGTGGTCTGCTGTTCGTGATGGGCTCGGTGCCCGGATCGAAGGGTGGCTGGCTGCTCGTCAAGGACGCCGTGAAGGTGCCGCGCAAGGCCGAAGTGCCTTATCCGGCGTCGCTGCGTGTGGTCGCCAACGATGTCGCCAATGATGCTGCTCCGCAGGCTGACGCCGCGGTCGCTGCAGACGAAAACACGGAGGCCTGATCATGAAGGTTCAGGTAAAAACCCTGACCGCGGCAGATGCCGGCGAGTTGGAACTGTCGGACGCCGTGTTCGGCAAGGAGCCGCGTCTCGATATCCTGCACCGTGTGGTGACCTGGCAGCTCGAAAAGCGCCGTGGCACCGCCCGCAAGGCGCGTGAACGCAGCGAAGTTGCCCGCACCGGCAAGAAGCTGGGCAATCAGAAGGGCGGCGGTCGTGCCCGTCACGGCAACCGTGCTGCGCCGCAATTCGTCGGCGGCGGCAAGGCCCATGGTCCGCGCGTGCGTGATTTCGATCCGTCGCTGAACAAGAAGATCCGCCGCCTCGGCCTGGCCACCGCGCTCAGCGTGAAGGCCCAGGAAGGCAAGCTGATCGTGGTCGAAGACCTCAATCTGGGTGAAGCCAAGACCAAGGCCTTCATCGCTTCGATGAGCGCGCTCGGCATCACGTCCGGGCTGTTCATTGATGGTGCGGCTGTGGACACCGGGTTCGCGCGGGCTTCGGCCAATGTGCCCCACATCGACGTGCTGCCGGCGATCGGCGCCAACGTCTATGACATCCTCAATCACGACACGCTGGTGCTGACCCGCGCTGCCGTTTCGGCACTGGAGGCCCGGGTCAATGGCTAACATCGACATCAAGCATTACGACGTGGTCGTGAAGCCGGTGATCACCGAAAAGTCGACCCTGGTGTCCGAGTACAACCAGGTCGTCTTCCAGGTCGCCCGCGATGCTACCAAGCCGCAGATCAAGGCCGCCATCGAAGCGCTGTACGGCGTGAAGGTGCTGGCCGTGAACACCCTGGTTGCCAAGGGCAAGACCAAGCGGTGGCGCGGCCAGGAATATCGCCGGTCGGACGTGAAAAAGGCCGTCGTGACGGTCGCCGATGGCGATCGCATCGATGTGACCACCAGCATCTGAGGGCGGGAACAGAGCAATGGCACTCAAGAGCTATAATCCGACCAGCCCGGGCCAACGCGGCCTGATCCTGGTTGACCGTTCGGCGCTGTTCAAGGGCCGGCCGCTGAAGACTCTCACCGAAGGTCTGAAGAAGACCGGCGGCCGCAACAACAAGGGCCACGCCACCGCGCGCGGCATTGGTGGCGGTCACAAGCGCCTGTATCGCGTCGTCGATTTCAAGCGCCGCCTGTGGGACGTCGCCGCGACCGTGGAACGGCTGGAATATGACCCCAACCGTTCGGCGTTCATCGCCCTGGTAAAGTACGCCGACAAGGAAGGCACCCAGGCCTATATCATCGCGCCGCAGCGCCTGAACGTTGGCGACAGCGTGATCGCCGGCAAGAAGGTTGACGTGAAGCCGGGCAATGCCATGGAAATCGGCCAGATGCCGGTTGGCACCATTGTTCACAATGTCGAGCTGAAGCCCGGCAAGGGTGGCCAGATGGCCCGCGCTGCCGGAACCTTTGTGCAGGTTGTCGGCCGCGACAAGGGCATGGTGATCATCCGCCTGAACAGCGGTGAGCAGCGCTATGTCCGTTCCGAATGCATGGCGACGGTGGGCGCGGTGTCGAACCCCGACAACAGCAACCAGAACCTCGGCAAGGCCGGTCGCAATCGTTGGCTGGGCTATCGTCCGCTGACCCGCGGTGTGGCCAAGAACCCGGTCGATCACCCGCATGGTGGTGGTGAAGGTCGCACGTCCGGTGGTCGTCACCCAGTGACGCCATGGGGCAAGCCGACCAAGGGCATGAAGACGCGTTCGAACAAGGCGACGGATCACATGATCATCCGGTCGCGCCACGCCAAGAAGAAGAGGTAAGCGCGCATGAGCCGCTCCGTCTGGAAGGGTCCCTTCGTGGACCTGTCATTGCTGAAAAAGGCCGAAACCGCGCAGGCTTCGGGGGCGCGTGCGCCGATCAAGACCTGGTCGCGCCGTTCCACCATCCTGCCGCAGTTCGTGGGCCTGACCTTCAGCGTCTACAACGGCAAGAAGCACATCCCGGTCATGGTCAATGAAGACATGGTCGGCATGAAGCTTGGCGAATTTGCGCCGACGCGCTTCTTCCCCGGCCACGCTGCTGACAAGAAGGGCAAGCGCTGATGTCCAAGCCCAAGTCCCCCCGCAAGGTTGGCGACCGCGAGGCGCTGGCCATTGCCACCACCATCCGTGGGTCCGCCTACAAGCTGAACCTGGTTGCCGGCCTGATCCGGGGCCGCAAGGCTGCCGACGCGCTCAACATCCTCACCTTCTCCAGCAAGGCGATGGCGGTTGATGTGCGCAAGGTGTTGGCTTCGGCCGTCGCCAACGCCGAAAACAACCATAACCTCGATGTCGATGCGCTTTATGTGAAGGAAGCCAGCGTCGGCAAGGCGATCAGCATGAAGCGGTTTACCCCGCGTGCCCGCGGTCGCGCCGCATCGATCACCAAGCCGTTCAGCCGCCTGCGCGTTGTGGTGCGCGAGATGGACGAAAGCGGGAGCGCCGAATAATGGGTCACAAGACTTCCCCCATTGGTCTGCGCCTGCAGATCAACCGCACCTGGGACAGCCGCTGGTTCGCCAAGGGCCAGGAATATGGCAATTTGCTGCTGGAAGATCTGCGCATCCGCGAGTTCATCCTGAAGCACCACGCCCAGGCCGCCATTTCCAAGGTCGTGATCGAGCGCCCGGCCAAGTTGGCCCGTGTGTCGATCTTTGCGGCCCGCCCCGGTGTTATCATCGGCAAGAAGGGCGCTGACATCGAGAAGCTGAAGAAGCAGATCGGCCAGATGACCCGCAGCGATGTCAGCTTGAACATCGTCGAAATCCGCAAGCCGGAAATCGATGCCAAGCTGGTGGCTGCCGGTGTTGCCGATCAGCTGGAGCGCCGCATTGCCTTCCGTCGCGCCATGAAGCGCGCCGTGCAATCGGCGCTGCGTCTGGGCGCCGAAGGCATCAAGATCACCTGCTCGGGTCGTCTGGGCGGTGCCGAAATCGCCCGCATCGAATGGTATCGCGAAGGCCGGGTGCCGTTGCACACCCTGCGCGGCAACGTCGATTATGCCGAGCACCAGGCCCATACCGCCTATGGCGTGTGCGGCGTGAAGGTTTGGATTTTCAAGGGTGAAATCCTTGGCCACGATCCGATGGCCCAGGATCGCCTGATGATGGAAGCCCAGACCTCTGGCGTCCGTCCGGCGCGCTGAGGAGTAGTCAGACATGTTGTCCCCAAAGCGCACAAAGTTCCGCAAGGCCTTCAAGGGCCGCATCCATGGCACGGCCAAGGGCGGTACCGCGTTGAATTTCGGCGCCTTCGGCCTGAAGGCGATGGAACCGGAGCGGATCACCGCTCGTCAGATCGAAGCGGCCCGCCGCGCGATTTCGCGTCACATCAAGCGCCAGGGCCGCTTGTGGATTCGCATCTTCCCGGATCTGCCGGTGTCGTCGAAGCCCGCCGAAGTCCGCATGGGTTCCGGCAAGGGGTCGCCCGAATATTGGGTTGCCCGCGTCAAGCCGGGCCGCATCATGTTCGAGCTTGATGGCGTGCCGCACGATGTGGCCGCCGGCGCCTTCGAGCGCGCGGCAGCCAAGCTGCCGATCAAGACCAAGATGGTGGTCCGCCTCGGCGAACCGACCGGCCAGGATTGAGAGCCATGGGTAACAAGATTTTCGCTGATCTGAAGATTGCATCCGACGATCAACTCGCCACCCGGCTCGCGGAGCTGAAGCGCGAGCAGTTCAACCTGCGGTTCCAGGCGGCCACCGGCCAGCTGGAGCGGCCGGGCCGGGTGCGCGAAGTGCGCCGCACCATCGCTCGCATCAAGACCCTGCAATCAGGCCGCAAGGCCGTGCAGGCAGGAGCATAAGAGATGCCGAAACGTGTATTGCAGGGCACCGTGGTGTCCGACAAGGGTGACAAGACGGTCGTCGTGCTGGTGGAGCGCAAGGTTGCGCACCCGGTGTATGGCAAGATCATCCGTCGCTCGAAGAAGTATCACGCCCACGATGAGGGCAATGTGATCAAGGCCGGTGACACGGTGCGCATCGAAGAATGTGCCCCGATGTCCAAGCTGAAGACGTGGACCGTACTTGAGAAGGTTGGCTGAGCCAGCCCTTTCGGGATTTTCAAGAGGCGTCTGCCGGTCGGAATCGGCAGACTTATGAGTGAGGGATCGAAAACATGATCCAGATGCAGACGAACCTCGATGTGGCGGACAATAGTGGCGCCAAGCGGGTGATGTGCATCAAGGTCCTGGGCGGCTCCAAGCGTCGCTTTGCCGGCGTGGGCGACATCATTGTCGTGTCGGTGAAGGAAGCGCAGCCCAAGGGCAAGGTGAAGAAGGGTGATGTGCATCGCGCTGTCGTGGTGCGCACCGCCAAGGACATCCGCCGCGCCGATGGCTCGGTGATCCGTTTCGACAGCAATGCTGCCGTGTTGATCAACAAGAACGAGGAGCCGATCGGCACCCGTATCTTTGGCCCCGTGGTGCGCGAACTGCGCGCGTCGGGCCATATGAAGATCATCAGCCTGGCGCCGGAGGTGCTGTAATGAGTGCTGCAAAGATCAAGAAGGGTGACACGGTCATCGTCCTGTCCGGCAAGGACAAGGGCAAGGAAGGTACCGTGACGCGCAACCTGCCGCGTGATGGCAAGCTGGTGGTGTCGGGCGTCAACCTGATCACCCGCCACAACAAGCCTTCGCAATCAAACCCCAACGGCGGCATCGAGCGCGTCGAAGCGCCGATGGCGGCCTGCAAGGTGGCGATCAAGGACCCGACCACGGGTCAGCCGACCCGCGTCGGTTTCGAAATGATCGACGGCAAGAAGGTGCGCGTCGCCAAGAAGTCGGGAGCCCGGATCGATGGCTGATAATCCCACACCGCGCATGCAGACGCTGTATAACGACAGCATCCGCGCGAAGATGACCGAGCTGTTCGGCTACAAGAACGTCATGGAAGTGCCGCGCATCGACAAGATCGTGCTCAACATGGGCGTTGGCGAAGCCACGCAGGACAAGAAGAAGGTCGAGCAGGCCGCCGGTGAAATGGCGCTGATCGCAGGGCAGCGCCCGGTGATCTGCCGCGCCAAGAAGTCGGTTGCGCAGTTCAAGCTGCGTGAAGGCATGCCGATCGGCTGCAAGGTCACGCTGCGCCGCGATCGTATGTATGACTTCTTGGACCGTTTTGTCACGATTGCACTGCCGCGCGTTCGCGATTTCCGCGGCCTGTCTGCCAAGTCGTTCGATGGTCGGGGCAACTATGCCTGCGGGATCAAGGAACAGCTGATTTTCCCGGAAATCAACTATGACCGGATCGAGAAGATCCGCGGCATGGACATCATCGTGACGACCACCGCGAAGACCGACGAGGAAGCGCGTGCGCTGCTCGCGCTCTTCGGGTTCCCGTTCATTGGCTACACTCTTGAAAAGCAGGCGGCCTGAACCATGGCAAAGCTGTCGATGATCAACAAGAACGAGAACCGCAAGGCGCTCGTGGTGAAGTATGCCGGCAAATATGCCGTGCTGAAGGCGATTGCCGCCGACAAGAGCCGTCCCGATGAGGAACGCTTGATGGCGCGCCTGAAGATGGCGGAACTGCCGCGCAACGCGAACCCGACCCGGGTGCGCAACCGTTGCGAACTCACCGGGCGCCCGCGCGCCTATTACCGCAAGTTCAAGCTTTCGCGCATCATGCTGCGGGAACTGGCCAACAAGGGCCTGATCCCCGGTGTGACCAAGTCGAGCTGGTAAGGATAGACCCATGTCAATGTCTGATCCTCTGGGCGACATGCTCACCCGGATCCGCAACGGCCAGCAGGCCCGCAAGGATTCGATTCTCACCCCCGCGTCGCGTTTGCGGGCCCGTGTGCTGGATGTGCTCCAGCGCGAAGGCTATATTCGCGGCTATTCTTCGGTGCTCGATGGCGTGCACCAGAATCTGCGCATCGACCTGAAATATTTCGAAGGTCGTCCCGCCATCCAGCATGTTGCCCGCGTTTCGAAGCCCGGCCGCCGCGTTTACAGCGGTGCCACCGAGCTGCCGCGCGTGCGCAACGGGCTGGGCATTGTCATCGTTTCGACGCCCCAGGGCGTTCTGTCGGACGCGGAAGCGCGCGACAAGAACGTCGGCGGCGAAATCCTCTGCCAGGTGTTCTGATATGTCGCGCATCGGAAAAAAGGCCGTTGCCATTCCGGCCGGCGTCACCGCCACCATCAACGACCGTATCCTGTCGGTGAAGGGTCCCAAGGGCGAGATGTCGATGCCGCTGGTCGACGACATCAGCTACACCATCGATGCCGGCCTGATCGCCGTGCAGCCGGCCAGTGACACCAAGCGCGCCCGTGCCTTCTGGGGCATGCAGCGCACATTGGTGTCCAACCTGGTGACTGGTGTTACCGAGGGCTTCACCAAGGTGCTGCTGATCACCGGCGTCGGCTATCGTGCGTCGGTGCAGGGGGCGAACCTGAAATTGCAGCTTGGCTACAGCCATGATGTCGATTTCGCCATCCCCGAAGGCATCACCATCAAGACGCCGGATCAGACCACGGTGGAAATCAGCGGGTCAGACAAGCAGCGTGTTGGCCAGGTCGCCGCCGAAATCCGCCGCTGGCGCAAGCCGGAGCCCTACAAGGGCAAGGGCATCAAGTATCGCGGCGAGTTTATCTTCCGCAAGGAAGGGAAGAAGAAATGAGCAAGCTCACCCCCTTCAACCAGCGCCGGCGCCGGGTGCGCACCGCCATCCGCCTCAAGAGCGGTGGTCGGCCGCGTCTGTCGATCCATCGCTCCTCGCAGCATATCTATGCGCAGGTCATCGACGACGACAAGGGCATCACCCTTGCCGCCGCATCGAGCCTGGAAAAGGATGTGCGCGACGTGTCTGGTGCGACGATGGCTGCTGCTGCCGACGTGGGCAAGCGCCTGGCCGAGCGGGCCAAGGCGGCCGGTGTGTCGGCCGTGGTGTTCGATCGTGGCGGTTTCCTGTTCCATGGCCGCGTGAAAGCCCTGGCCGATGGCGCCCGCGAAGGCGGGCTGGAGTTCTGAAATGGCTGATGAAATCGAAGTGACCGGCGCAGCGCCGGAAGCCGAAAACCGCGGTCGCGGTAATCGTGGTCGCGGCCCGGGTGGCGGTGACAATCGTGGCCGTGGCGGCGGTGATCGCCGTGGTGGCCCGAACGATCGCAACAAGCGCGGCCGTGACAATAATGGGGAACCGCCGGGCGAAGAGCTGATCGAAAAGCTCGTGCACATCAACCGCGTGTCGAAGACCGTCAAGGGCGGCAAGCGCTTTGGCTTTGCAGCGCTGGTCGTCGTGGGTGATGGCAAGGGCCGGGTCGGTTTCGGCCATGGCAAGGCGCGCGAAGTACCGGAAGCCATCGCCAAGGCGACTGCGGCTGCCAAGAAGGCGATGATCCGCGTGTCGCTGCGCGATGGCCGCACCCTGCACCATGATGGCTATGGCCATTTCGGCGCCGGCAAGGTCTATGTGCGCTCGGCGACGCAGGGCACCGGCATCATCGCCGGTGGTCCGATGCGTGCCGTGTTCGAATCGCTGGGCGTGGCCGACGTGGTCACCAAGTCGGTCGGCACCAACAACCCGTACAACATGATCCGCGCCACGTTTGCGGCGCTGTCCGGCCAGGTCAGCCCGAAGAGCGTGGCCCAGCGCCGCGGCAAGAAGGTGGTGGATCTGCTGGCACGGCGCGGCGATGGTTCGGTCAAGACGGCCGAAGCTGACGCTGAAGCAATTGCCTGAGCAGGGGCTTGAGGAACAACACCATGGCCAAAGTGAAAGTCACCCAGATCGGTTCACCGATCCGCCGCACGCCGGTTCAGGAAAAGAACCTGATCGGCCTGGGCCTCAACAAGATGCATCGGTCGCGCGAGCACACCGACACGCCGGAAATCCGCGGCATGATCAAGCGCGTGGCGCATCTGCTGAAGGTCGAAGAACTGGCGTAACTGCCACCCAATCCCAGCGCGTAAGCGAAAGCGAGTGCATTACATGACGACGAAACTCAGCGACCTTCACGACAATCCTGGCGCCCGCAAGAGGCGCGTGCGCGTCGGCCGCGGCATCGGCTCCGGCGTGGGCAAGACTGCCGGTCGCGGCCAGAAGGGCCAGACCAGCCGTTCGGGCGTGGCCATCAAGGGCTTTGAAGGCGGCCAGATGCCGCTGCACATGCGCATCCCGAAGCGTGGCTTCAACAATATCTTCCGCAAGGATTATGCCGTGCTCAATCTGGGCACGCTGCAATCGGCGATTGATGCCGGTCGCATCGATGCCAGCCAGCTGATCGATGCCCAGGCACTGGTCGATGGCGGTGTCATCACCCATGCCCGCGACGGTGTGCGCCTGCTTGGCGTCGGCACGCTGACGGCCAAGGTCAGTCTCAAGCTGGCGGGGGCTTCGGCCACCGCCAAGGCCGCTGTCGAAGCCGCCGGTGGCAGCATTGAAGTGCCGCCGCCTGCGCCGGAGCCGCTGACCAAGGATGAGCAGAAGGCTGCGCGCGCCGTTGCCCGCGCTGCAAAAGCAGCCGGCAAGTAAGCTTTGCATTCGGGTCGATGGACCCCATGGCAATTGCGCCGCGTGTCGCCTACATGGAACGGGCACGCGGCGCTTTGCCGTTTTGGACCAGCATGATCGGGTAATGTGCCATGGCGTCAGCCGCCGAACAAATGTCCGCGAACCTCTCGTTCGCCAATTTCTCCAAGGCCACCGAGCTGAAGAACCGCATCTGGTTCACGCTCGGCGCGCTGGTGGTGTTCCGTCTGATCAGCTTCGTGCCGCTGCCCGGCATCGATCCGCTGGCGCTGTCCAGCCTGTTCAACCAGACGCGCGGCGGCGTGCTGGATTTCTTCAACATGTTTTCGGGTGGCGCCCTGGAGCGCATGAGCCTGATTGCGCTCGGTGTAACGCCCTACATCACCGCCTCGATCGTGGTGCAGTTGCTCACCTCGCTGATCCCCAGCTTCGTCTCCCTGAAAAAGGAAGGTGAATCGGGTCGCAAGACGTTGAATCAGTACACGCGCTACGGCACCGTGTTCCTCACCATCGTGCAGGGCTATGGCATCGCCGTCGGCCTCGAAAGCTGGGGCGCCGGCAGCGGCGCGTCGGCCGTGCTCGATCCGGGCTGGTTCTTCCGCGTTTCGATCGTCATCTCGTTGCTTGGCGGCACCATGTTCCTGATGTGGCTGGGCGAACAGATCACCAGCCGCGGCATCGGCAACGGCATTTCGCTGATCATCATGGCCGGCATCGTCGCGCAGCTGCCGATCGCGTTGGGCACCATGTTCGAACAGGGCCGCTCCGGCGCGCTATCGGTCGGCTTCGTGTTCCTGGTTGCCGTGCTGGCCCTGGCAACCATCGCCGGCATCTGCCTGATGGAACGCGCGCAGCGCAAGATCCTGATCCAGTATCCCAAGCGGCAAACCGGCAACCGCACCTTCCAGGGCGACAGCAGCCACCTGCCGTTGAAGATCAACACCGCCGGCGTCATCCCGCCGATCTTTGCCAGCTCGCTGCTGCTGATGCCGCTGTCGGTGGCGCAGTTCTTCAGCCAGCAGGGCTCGATGCCGGAATGGCTGACGACGGTGACGACGGCGCTGCAACATGGCGCGCCGCTGTACATGTTCCTCTATGCCGCCGGCATCATCTTCTTCAGCTTCTTTTACACCGCCGTGGTGTTCAACCCGGAGGAAACCGCGGAGAATCTCAAGAAGTACGGCGGCTTCGTGCCCGGCATCCGCCCTGGGGCGCGCACGGCGGATTATCTTGATTATGTGCTCACCCGCCTGACGGTGATCGGCGCCGCCTATCTGACGCTGATCTGCCTGCTGCCGGAATTCCTGATCAGCGAGCTCAAGGTGCCTTTCTATTTCGGTGGCACCTCGCTGCTGATCGTGGTGAACGTGACGATGGACACGGTGGCGCAAATTCAAAGCCACATGTTGGCCCATCAATATGAGGGACTCATCAAGAAGTCCAAACTCAGGGGGAATCGCCGTTGAATTTGATCTTGCTGGGTCCGCCGGGAGCGGGCAAGGGCACCCAGGCCAGTCGCCTCGTCAAAGAGCGCGGCATGGTCCAGTTGTCCACGGGTGACATGTTGCGCGCCGCCGTTTCCGCCGGCACGCCGGTCGGATTGGCGGCCAAGGCGGTGATGGAAAGCGGCGGGTTGGTCTCCGACGAGATCGTCAACGGCATCCTGTCCGAACGCCTGGACCAGCCGGACGCACGCGCCGGCTTCATTCTCGATGGCTACCCGCGCACCGATGTGCAGGCCGATGCGCTCGATGCAATGCTGGCCGCCAAGGGCCTCACCCTCGATCATGTCATCGAGCTGGTGGTGGACGAAGATGTGCTGGTCGATCGCGTCACTGGCCGTTTCACCTGCGCCAAGTGCGGCGAAGGCTATCATGACCGGTACAAGCTGCCGGCCGCCGATGGCGTGTGCGATGTCTGTGGCTCGAGCGATTTCAAGCGCCGGTCTGACGATAATGAAGGCACGGTGCGTCAGCGCATGGCCGAATATCGTGCCAAGACGGCACCGATCATCCCGCATTATTCAGCCCGCGGCATCGTTGCCCGCGTGGACGGCATGGCCAGCATGGACGCTGTGGCGGCCAGCATCGACGCCATCGTGGATGCGTGACGTTGCGGCCTGACATCAGGCTTGACAAATGCGCGACTCCTGCCTAACCCGCTCGCTTCCGCATGGACGGACGTGAACCGGCGGCCCGCTTGGGTGGTCGGCACGCTGCTTTGAGATGGTGGTTCCCTGCCCCGAACCGCCGTGGAGCATGAAAGGATCAATCTGTGGCACGTATTGCGGGTGTTAACATCCCGACCAACAAGCGCGTTGAAATCGCCTTGACCTATATTCACGGCATTGGCCGTACCACTGCCAGCCGCCTGGCATCCGAACTCGGCTTTCCGCCGGAACGTCGGGTGCAGGAACTGACGGATGCCGAGATCCTGCTGATCCGCGAAAAGATCGATCGCGAACTGACCGTCGAAGGGGACCTTCGCCGTCAGAATTCGATGAACATCAAGCGGTTGATGGATCTGGCCTGCTATCGCGGCCTGCGCCATCGCAAGGGCCTGCCGGTCCGCGGCCAGCGCACGCACACCAACGCCCGCACCCGCAAGGGCAAGGCCAAGCCGATCGCCGGCAAGAAGAAGTAAGCGCGTCATCGCCGCTCTTCTTCACCACAGGCTTTAAGGGAAATTCGAAATGGCTCGCGAAGTAGCACGCATCAAGCGCCGGGAGCGCAAGAACATCACCAGCGGCGTGGCCCATGTCAACGCCAGCTTCAACAACACCATGATCACCATCACCGATGCGCAGGGCAATGCCATTGCTTGGTCGTCGGCTGGCACATGTGGGTTCAAGGGCAGCCGCAAATCGACGCCGTTCGCGGCGCAGATGGCTGCCGAAGATGCCGGCAAGAAGGCCGCCGAACACGGCGTTCGCACGCTGGAAGTGGAAGTGCGCGGCCCCGGGTCAGGGCGCGAGTCGGCTTTGCGGGCGTTGCAGGCGGTGGGCTTCACCATCACGGCGATCCGCGACGTGACGCCGATCCCGCACAACGGCGTGCGCCCCCCCAAGCGCCGCCGCGTCTGAATCATCTGCCCTGGCGCCGGGGCCCCGACGGCGCTTGCGTTCCATACCAAACGTATAACGGGACGAGCGGGTGACGACCCGCTCCTTCCAAGACCGAGGTGAACACTGTGGCAGTCATCGCCAAGAACTGGACTGAACTCAAGAAGCCCAACCGCCTGGAACAGCGCGCGACGGGCGACGGCAAGCACAAGTCGGCCTTCGTGGCCGAACCGCTGGAGCGTGGCTTTGGCCTGACGCTGGGCAATGCCCTGCGCCGAGTGCTGCTGTCGTCGCTGCAGGGTGCTGCGGTCACCGCCATCAAGATCGATGGCGTGCTGCACGAATTTTCCAGCCTGACCGGCGTTCGCGAAGACGTGACCGACATCGTGCTGAACATCAAGCAGGTGGCGATCCGCATGGCGGGCGACCAGGCCAAGCGCGTTTATCTGAACGCCACCGGCCCCGGCCCGGTCACCGCTGGCCAGATCGCCGTCACCGGCGACATGGAAGTGATGAACAAGGGTCTGGTCATCTGCACGCTCGATGAAGGCGCCACGCTCAACATGGAACTGACGGTGGAAACCGGCAAGGGCTATGTGCCGGCCAGCGCCAACCGTCCGGCCGATGCGCCGATCGGCTTGGTGCCGGTGGATGCGCTTTATTCGCCGGTGCGCCAGGTCAGCTACAAGGTGGATAACACCCGCGTTGGCCAGGAACTGGATTATGACAAGTTGACCATCACGGTGGAAACCGATGGCAGCCTGTCGCCGGACGATGCGCTGGCCTATGGCGCCAAGATCCTGCAGGATCAGCTGCAATTGTTCGTCAACTTCGAAGATGCCGCCGTGGCCGCGCCGGTTGCGCACGCCACCACCGGCAGCGTGGTTGAAGTGGACGACAGCGCCAGCATCAACCGCTATCTGCTGAAGAAGGTCGATGAGCTGGAATTGTCGGTGCGTTCGGCCAATTGCCTGAAGAACGACAATATCATCTACATCGGCGATCTGGTGCAGAAGACCGAGAGCGAGATGCTGCGCACGCCGAACTTCGGCCGCAAGTCGCTGAACGAGATCAAGGAAGTCCTGTCCCAGATGGGTCTGCGCCTTGGCATGGAAATCGCTGGTTGGCCGCCCGAGAATATCGAGGAAATGGCCAAGAAGCTGGAACAAGAGTTCTGATCTTTGGCCGCCCGACGACGGGCGGCCATATTTCATACGGGGTGTCTGGCTGACCCCATCATCAGCCTGGATCGGGGTGCCTGATACGGCCCCGATACGAACGGAGAAGACCCATGCGCCACGGCGTTGCCCATCGTAAACTCGGCCGTACCAGCGCGCATCGTATCGCGATGCTGCGCAACATGTCGGCCAGCCTGATCAAGCACGAGCAGATCAAGACCACGCTGCCCAAGGCCAAGGAACTGCGCCCCTACATTGAAAAGCTGGTGACGCTGGCCAAGCATGGTGGCCTGTCCAACCGCCGCCTGGCGCTGGCGCGCCTGGGCGATGAAGCACAGCTGGCCAAGTTGTTCGATGAACTGGCTGCCCGCTATGCCAATCGTGAAGGCGGCTATATCCGCGTCGTCAAGGCCGGCGTGCGCCGTTCCGATGCCACGCCGATGGCGATCATCGAGTTCGTCGATCGCAATGTGGACGCCAAGGGCCAGGATTCGGGCCCGGTGCAGTTATTTGGTGACGACGACTAAGCTGTAGGCCGCTAAAGCCCGCACCAGCGTATTTGCCAGAAGGAACCGCCAGCATGACCGACGAAATCGATCTGGGCGCATCGCCTGAAAATGGCTTTGACCAGGCCAGCTTTGATGAGCCGTTGCCGCAGGTTTCGATCATCACGCAGTATGTGAAGGATCTGTCGTTCGAAAATCCGAACGCGCCGAACAGCCTGCAGATGGCCGGCCAGCCGCGCATCGATGTGAATGTCGGCGTCAATGCCCGCAAGGCCGCCGACAATGTCTTCGAAGTCGAGCTGAAGATCACCGCCAAGGCCGATGTCGATGGCACCGCGACCTTCCTGGTCGATCTGCTCTACGCCGGCCTGTTCGGCCTGCAGAATGTGCCGGAAGAAGCGCTGGAGCCGTTCTGCATCATCGAAGCGCCGCGCATCCTGTTTCCGTTCGCCCGCCGCATCATTGCCGATGCCGTGCGCGACGGCGGCTTCCCGCCGCTGATGCTCGATCCGATCGATTTCGGCGCGCTGTATCTGGCGCAGCAGGGCGGCAACGGCCAGATCGGTAACGCATAATATCCTCTCCCCTTGCGGGAGAGGGCGACTCGCCGTAGGCGAGCGGGGTGAGGGGTGCTTCGCCTTGTTTTGCGCGATAATCGGATGAGTCTCGTCCGCGCCTCCGCCACCATCGGCAGCTTCACCTTGCTCTCCCGCATCGCCGGCTTCGTGCGCGATGTGTTGCAGGCGACGTTGCTCGGCGCCGGCCTCGCCGCCGATGCCTTCCTGATCGCCCAGCGCCTGCCCAATCTGTTCCGCGCCCTGTTTGCCGAAGGCGCCCTGGCCGCGGCGTTCGTGCCCATGCTCAATCAACGGATGGGCGCCGAGAACGGCGGCCTTGATGCCGCGCGCCGCTTTGCCGAGGCGGTGCTGGCGGTGCTGCTGCCGTTCCTGTTGCTGTTCACTGTGGTGATGGTGGTGGGCACTGCGCCGGTGGTGTGGGCGCTTACGGGTGGTTTCCCCGATGCCGCGCCGGAAAAATTCGCGCTCACCGTGCACTTCACCCGGCTGACCTTCCCCTATCTGATGCTGATCAGCATCGTGTCGCTCCTTGGCGGCTTGCTCAACGCCGTCGGCCGCTTCGCGGTCAATGCCGCGGCGCCCATCCTGCTCAATCTCGTGCTGATTGCCGGCCTGTTCTGGTCCGCCGGCAGCGATGCCGTGGCGGTGGCCGGCGTACAGGCAGTCTGCGTCACCCTGGGCGGCGTCGCGCAGCTGATCTGGCTGATGTGGTCGTGTCAGCGCGCTGGCTTCGCCCTGCGGCTGCGCCTGCCAAGACTGACGCCAGAGGTGAAGACTCTGCTGCGGCTGATCCTGCCGGCGGCATTGGGAGCAGGGGCGGTGCAGATCAACCTGGTGATCTCCACGGCGCTGGCGGCGCGATTCCTGGGCGAAGGCGCGGTGAGCTGGCTTTATTATGCCGATCGGCTGAATCAACTGCCCCTGGGCATCATCGGCATTGGGGTGGGCACCGCGCTGCTGCCGGCGATGTCGCGGTTGCTCGCGGCCGGCGAAGCCAGTGCGGCGCTGGCGCAGCAGAATCGCGCGATCGAACTGGTGCTGCTGCTCACGCTGCCGGCCGCTGCTGGCCTGGCGCTGGTCGCTGCGCCGATCATCGCCGTCTTGTTCCAGCACGGCGCCTTCACCGCTGTGGATACGCAGCAGACGGCGGCAGCGCTGGCGACGTTTGCGCTCGGCCTGCCAGCCTATGTGCTGATCAAGGTGCTCACACCTGGCTTTCATGCGCGCAGCGACACGCGCACGCCGGTTCGGGTGGCGCTGGGGGCAATGCTGGTCAATCTGACCGCCAATCTGGTACTGGTGTGGCCGCTGGGCCATGTCGGCATTGCGTTGGGCACGGCGATCGCAGCCTGGGGCAATGCCGGGGCGCTATGGTGGCTGCTGGCGCGGCGTGGGCATTTCGCGCTGGATGAACGGGCGCGGCGGAGCCTGCCGCGGCTTGTGCTCGCGACCGCGGCGATGCTGGCTGTGCTTGCGGGGGCGCAGCAGGGGATGGCGGCCTTTGCGGTTCATGATGCGGCGGTGCCAATGCGCATCCTGGCACTGGCGCTGTTGCTTGGCATGGGTGGCTTGGCCTATCTGGGGGCCGCGCGGGCACTGGGCCTGTTCACCTTGTCAGGCCTCGCCGCGCAATTGAGACGGAAGCGCAAATGAAACGGGTTTTTTCGGGCATCCAGCCTACCGGCAATCTGCATCTGGGCAATTATCTGGGCGCCATTCGCAATTGGGTGCGCATGCAGGATGAATCCGAATGCATCTTCAGCGTTGTCGATCTGCATGCCATCACCGTGGCGCAGGATCCGGCAACGCTGCGCCGCGGCATTCACGAAATGGTGGCGGCGCTGATCGCGGCCGGTCTCGATCCGGAACGCTGCATCCTGTTTCCACAGAGCCGGGTGCGCGTGCATGCCGAGCTGGCCTGGGTGTTGATGTGCACGGCGCGGGTCGGTTGGCTCAACCGCATGACCCAGTTCAAGGAAAAGAGCGGCAAGGATCGGGAAGGCGCCTCGGTCGGCCTTTATACTTATCCGGTGCTGCAAGCGGCCGATATTCTCGCCTATCGCGCCACCCATGTGCCGGTGGGCGAAGACCAGAAGCAGCATCTGGAGCTGGCGCGCGACATCGCCATCAAGTTCAACAATGATTTCGGGCCCAGTTTTGGCGGGGAGCTGTTTCCGCCGCCCGAACCGGTGATCGAAGGCCCGGCGACTCGGGTGATGTCGCTGCGTGACGGCAGCGCCAAGATGTCGAAAAGCGATCCCAGCGATCAGAGCCGCATCAATCTGACCGACGATGCCGACACCATCGCCGCCAAGATCAAGCGTGCCAAGACCGATCCGGAAGCCTTGCCGTCGGAACCGGCCGGGTTGGCGGGGCGGCCAGAGGCGACCAATCTGGTCAACCTGATGGCGGCGCTGACCGACCGCAGCATCGCCCAGGTGCTGGCCGATCATGGCGGCCAGGGCTTTGGCGCGTTCAAGCCGGCGTTAGCCGATATCATGGTGGCGAAACTGGCGCCGATCACCGCGCGCTTCAACGCACTGAAGGATGATGCCAGCGCCATCGAAGCCATTTGCGCGCGTGGTGCTGATCGGGCGCGGGCGATCGCTGAACCGGTGCTGGCCGATGTGCACCGGGCGGTGGGCTTCACCGCCTGACGCTGCGGCAATATTACTTGTCGTTCATGTGGCGGTAAGTTGCGTTGTGGCATGGAAGGCGCATAAGCATCGCCATCACCTTATCCCCACCCGCTTGACTAGGGTCAACCCAGATGAACATCCGCTTCTCCCCCCGTCATCTCACCCCGCTGCTGGCCGCGCTGGCGCTGAGCGCCTGCGTGGCGCCATTTGAAGCGCGCGTGGCGCGGTTCCAGCAGCTGCCGGCGCCGGCGGGCAACAGCTTCGTCATCGAAGCGCGCGACAAGGCCAATGAAGGCGGCCTGGAATTTGCCACCTATGCCAATCTGGTCCGCCAGAAACTGGTGAGTGCCGGCTATCAGGAGGCGGCCAGCCCTGATGCGGCGGCGCTGACTGTGCAGCTTGATTACAATGTCACCGCACCGCGTGAGAAGGTGCGCACCCGGCCGGGCATTGGTTTCGGCGGCTGGGGTGGCCCCGGCTGGGGCGGCGGCTTCGGTGGCTGGGGCGGCGGCTGGGGCGGTTGGGGCCCTTATTGGGGTGCCGGCTTTGGCGGTTTCGGCGGCGGTTTCGGCGGCTGGGGTGGCGGCTGGAACAACGATGTCTATTCGGTGACCACCTACAATGCCGTGGTAGCCCTGCGCATCAACCGCAATGCCGACAAGCGCAGCGTGTTTGAAGGCCGCGCCGAAACGGTGAGCAACAGCAACAATCTGACCAAGCTGGTGCCCAATCTGGTGACGGCGATCTTCACCAATTTCCCCGGCAACAGCGGTGAAACGGTAACGGTGCGCTTCGATCCGGCCAAGCCGGGTGTAACGCCGACGGTCAAGCCGATGCGCTGAGGTTTCGCGTTGGATATTGAAGGGGCGCTCCGGGCAACCGGGGCGCCCTTTTTCTTGCGCTTTATTGGCCCAAGCACTTTGGCTCCCTCCCCCTTGCAGGGAGGGCGACTCGCGCCCCTTGGCGCGAGCGGGGTGGGGGTTGCGCCAGCGATCACCCAGGGCGGGAACCCCCACCCCGCTCGGCTGGCGCCGAGTCGCCCTCCCCGCAAGGGGGAGGGCGTTTGACCAGCCTACTGCGGCGGAGTCGGCTCGCTGTAGCCCATGCGGTTGGTGCGATCCTGTGCCCAGGCTTCGACTTGGCGACGATCGCAACCGGTGAAGCCGGCCGGCCCGACCGCGCTGCAACTGCCGATGCTGTTGCCGGCACCGCCCGCGCCATCGCCGAGCAACAATGACCGGTTTGAGGTGAGCACGCTGGTGCGGGTTTCGGCGCGGCGCAGGCGTTCCGGGATACGATAGATTTCCGCTTCGGGCAGGCGGGCGCACACCACGACTTCATCGGGCGAGTTTGGTTTGGGGCAGGCCTCGTTGCCGAACACCGTCACCATGCGCTGGCGCGGCTGGCTGCCATCGCCAGCCGGAATATCGGCGGGCTTCAGCATGCTGGGCCGCGGCGGCGCAGTGGTTGGGTTAGCCGGGGTCGGCTGGGAAAAAGCTGGCAGGGATGGAGCCGGCACGGCAACCAACAGCGCAATCAGGGCAGGCAGGGGGCGCATCGCATCGGGCTCCAGCAACATGTAACCGCACAAGATTAGGCGGTTTTGCCGGCCGGGGGAACCGGCAATCGCGTGGACAACGTTGCGCGTGGCCGCCTGTCTGGCGGCTGAACCGGAGGGATCAGCCGATCTTTTCGGCGAGGATGGTCAGGCCCTGCGGCGTCACTTCGGCAAAGCCGCCCTCGATCTCATAACGCTCGGTGGGGGCGCTGCCTTCGGTGGCATAGACTTCGATGGTGCCGGGGCGGATGGTGCTCATCATCGGCGCGTGGCCGGGCAGCACGCCGAAATCGCCTTCACTGCCGGGCACCACCACCATGGCCACCTTGGCCTTGGCAATGCGCCGTTCCGGGGAGACGAGTTCGAAATCGAGAAGGTCTGCCATTTTTTCCTCTTCTCCCCTCCCCTTCAGGGGAGGGGTCGGGGGTGGGGACTTGCCGTCAAGAACGGAGTCCCGCTACGCCATTCCCCACCCCCAGCCCCTCCCCTGAAGGGGAGGGCAGTTTGCGTTACGCCGCGTCTGCTGCCAGGCGCTTGGCCTTGGCCACCGCGTCTTCGATGGTGCCGACCATGTAGAAGGCGGCTTCCGGCAGATGATCATATTCGCCGGCAACGATCGCCTTGAAGCCTTTGATCGTGTCTTCCACCGCCACCAGCACGCCGGGCGAACCGGTGAAGATTTCGGCGACGTGGAACGGCTGGCTCAGGAAGCGCTGGATCTTGCGGGCGCGGCTGACGGTGAGCTTATCCTCTTCCGACAGCTCGTCCATGCCGAGAATGGCGATGATGTCCTGCAGCGACTTGTACTTCTGCAGCACTTCCTGCACCGAACGGGCGACGCCATAATGTTCTTCGCCGACAACGCGCGGGGACAGCACGCGGCTGGTCGAATCGAGCGGATCGACCGCCGGATAGATGCCGAGTTCCGAAATCGCGCGGCTGAGCACGGTGGTGGCGTCGAGGTGGGCGAACGAGGTGGCCGGCGCCGGATCGGTGAGATCGTCGGCGGGCACGTAGATCGCCTGCACCGAGGTGATCGAACCCTTGTTGGTGGAGGTGATGCGCTCCTGCAACTGGCCCATGTCGGTGGCCAGCGTCGGCTGATAGCCCACGGCGGACGGGATGCGGCCCAGCAGGGCGGACACTTCGGAACCGGCCTGGGTGAAGCGGAAGATATTGTCCACGAAGAACAGCACGTCCTGGCCTTCGACATCGCGGAAATATTCGGCGATGGTCAGGCCCGAAAGCGCAACGCGGGCGCGGGCGCCGGGCGGCTCGTTCATCTGGCCATAGACCAGCGCCACCTTGGAACCTTCGGAAATGGCATTGCCGTCGGCATCCTTGGCGATGACGCCGGCATCGAGGAATTCATAATAAAGATCATTGCCTTCGCGGGTGCGTTCCCCCACGCCGGCGAACACGCTGGTGCCGCCGTGGCCCTTGGCGATGTTGTTGATCAGTTCCTGGATCAGCACGGTCTTGCCGACGCCGGCGCCGCCGAACAGACCAATCTTGCCGCCCTTGGCATAGGGCGCCAGCAGATCGATGACCTTGATGCCGGTGACCAGAATAGCGGCTTCGGTCGACTGATCGACGAAGTCCGGCGCCTGGGCGTGGATCGGGGCGGTGTTGGTCTGATCGATCGGGCCGCGCTCGTCGATCGGTTCGCCGATGACGTTCATGATGCGGCCGAGCGTGGCCGGGCCCACCGGCACGCGGATCTGGCTGCCGGTGTCGGTGACTTCCTGGCCGCGGACGAGGCCGTCGGTGGCGTCCATGGCGATGGTGCGCACGGCGTTCTCACCCAGATGCTGCGCGACTTCCAGCACCAGGCGGCGATCGCCGATGCGGGTTTCCAGCGCGGACAGGATCGACGGCAGTTCGCCTTCGAAGGTCACGTCGACAACGGCGCCGATGACCTGGCTGATGCGCCCGACATTGTTGGTGGTATTGGCCATGTGGCGTGCTCCTTAAAGCGCTTCGGCGCCCGAGATGATCTCGATCAATTCCTTGGTGATCGCGGCCTGTCTCGTGCGGTTGTAGGTGATGGTGAGGCGGTTGATCATGTCGCCGGCGTTGCGGGTGGCGCTGTCCATGGCGGTCATGCGGCTGCCCTGTTCGGATGCGGCATTTTCCAGCAGCGCGCGGAAGATCTGCACGGCGAGATTCTTCGGCAGCAGATCGGCCAAGATGGCTTCCTCGTCCGGCTCATACTCCACCGAGGCATCGGCGCCCGACTGGGCATCGCCAAGCGCAGGCAGCGCGGCCGGGATGATCTGCAACCGCGTCGGCGTCTGCACCAGCGCGGAGCGGAAGGTCGAGAAGAACAGATGCGCGACGTCGAATTCGCCGGCTTCATAACGGCGCACGACATCTTCCGACACGGACTTGGCATCGGTGAAGGCCAGCGTCTTCACATGGGTCATGTCGACCGTGTCGATGATGAGCTCCTTGTGGGTGCGGGCGAACGGCGCGCGGGCCTTCTTGCCGACAAACATCAGCTTGACGGTTTTGCCCTCGGCCAGCAGCTCATCCATGGTGCGGCGCGCCAGCTTGGCGATGTTGCCGTTGAAGCCGCCAGCCAAGCCGCGCTCCGACGAGCAGACCACCAGCAGATGCACCTGATCCTTGCCGGTGCCAGCCAGCAGCTTCGGCGATTCCGGGCCAACCGTGACGCGGCTGGCCAACGAGGCCATCACCGCCGCCATCCGCTCCGAATAGGGGCGCGCGGCTTCGGCGGCTTCCTGGGCACGGCGCAGCTTGGCCGCGGCGACCATCTTCATCGCCTTGGTGATCTTCTGGGTCGACTTCACCGAAGTGATGCGGACCTTCAGGGCTTTCAAGCTGGGCATCGGGCGTCGTTCAGGCGAAGGTCTTGGCGAAGGCGCCGATGACGTCCTTCAGCTTGGCGACGGTGTCCGGGCTCAGATCCTTCTTCGTGCGGATGTCGGTCAGCACATCGGCGTGGGCCGACTTGATGTGGCTCAAGAGCGAGGCTTCGAAGCGCGTCACGGCATTGGCATCCACCGTGTCGAGGAAGCCGTTGACGCCGGCAAAGATGCTGACGACCTGCTCTTCGAACGGCATCGGCTTGAACTGGTCCTGCTTCAGCAGTTCGGTCAGGCGCTTGCCGCGGTTCAGCAGCTTTTGCGTGGAGGCATCGAGATCGGAGCCGAACTGCGCGAAGGCGGCCATTTCGCGATACTGGGCCAGCTCCAGCTTGATGCTGCCTGCCACCTTCTTCATCGCCTTGGTCTGCGCGGCGGAACCGACGCGCGACACCGAAAGGCCGACGTTGATGGCCGGGCGCACGCCCTGATAGAAGAGTTCGGTTTCCAGGAAGATCTGGCCGTCGGTGATCGAAATCACGTTGGTCGGGATGTACGCGGACACGTCACCGGCCTGCGTCTCGATGATCGGCAGCGCGGTCAGTGAGCCGGTACCCAGCGCATCGTTCATCTTGGCAGCGCGCTCCAGCAGGCGGCTGTGCAGGTAGAACACGTCACCCGGATAGGCTTCGCGGCCCGGCGGGCGGCGCAGCAGCAGCGACATCTGGCGATAGGCCACGGCCTGCTTGGACAGATCGTCATACACGATCACGGCGTGCATGCCGTTGTCGCGGAAATATTCGCCCATGGTGCAGCCGGTGTAGGGCGCCAGGAACTGCAGCGGGGCGGGTTCGGACGCGGTCGCGGCGACCACAATCGAATATTCCATTGCGCCATTTTCTTCCAGCGCGCGCACGATCTGCGCCACGGTCGAACGCTTCTGGCCGACGGCGACATAGATGCAATAGAGCTTCTTGGACTCATCGTCGCCGGCGTTCACTGTCTTCTGGTTGATGAACGTGTCGATGGCGACGGCGGTCTTGCCGGTCTGGCGATCGCCGATGATCAGTTCGCGCTGGCCACGGCCGACGGGGACGAGGGCGTCGAGCGCCTTCAGGCCGGTCTGCATCGGTTCGTGCACGCTCTTGCGCGGGATGATGCCCGGCGCCTTGACTTCCACGCGGCGGCGTTCGGCGGCCACGATTGGGCCCTTGCCATCGATCGGATTGCCCAGGCCATCAACGACGCGGCCGAGCAAACCCTTGCCGACCGGCACATCAACGATGGTGCCGGTGCGCTTGACGGTGTCGCCTTCCTTGATCTGGCTGTCCGACCCGAAGATCACGACGCCGACATTGTCGGTTTCCAGATTGAGCGCCATGCCCTGGATGCCGCCGGGAAATTCGACCATTTCACCGGCCTGGACGTTGTCCAGCCCATGCACGCGGGCGATGCCGTCGCCGACGCTCAGCACCTGGCCGACTTCCGAGACTTGCGCCTCGGTGCCGAAATTGGCGATCTGATCCTTGATGATCCGCGAGATTTCGGCGGCGTTGATGTCCATGTCAGGTCCCTTTTAAGCCTTCAGCGCCTGGCCGAGCATGTCGAGCCGGGTGCGAATCGAAGAATCAATCATGCGGCTGCCGACGCGGACGACCAGCCCGCCCAGGATTGCCGGATCGACGGTGATGTTGAGCGCCACGTTGCGGCCGATGCCGGCCTTCAGCTTGGCAGCCAGCGCGTCACGCTGCGTGCCGGTCAGCGTGTGCGCGGCCGTGACATCGGCAGTCACTTCGCCCTTGCGCGCGGCATTCAGCGCGGCAAAATCGCGGATGATCGCCGGCAGCAGGCCCAGCCGGCGATTGGCGGCGAGCACGCCGAGAAAATTCTTGGTCAGCCCATCGATGTTCAGCCCTTCGGCGACACCGGCCACCGCCGCACCGGCCGCGCCGCGCCCGACCACCGGGCTGCCGACCAACGCCGCCAGATCAGCCGATTCGGCCAAGGCCTCGGTGAGCGACGCCAGGCTGGCTTCGACCGCGCCCAGCGCTTTGCCTTCGATGGCAAGTGCAAAAAGCGCGCGCGCATAGCGCCCGGAAAGGCCGGTGGCCACGCTTGAGGAAATCTGTGCGTCCAAGGCTTTGGCCCCGCTTGTATCGGCATGTGACAAAGGGCACGGCAGGTGACCCCGCCGATGATGCGGCGCGGTTAGCATTGGCCTTGGCATGTTGCAAGGCAGCATATGGGCCGCGTCAGGTGGTTTGGCGCCTCACCAGCAACGGCATGGCGGCAAATGCCAGTTGACCGGCCAGCCCGAGCATCCCGGCCGGGGTAGCAAAGCTTGCCAGATACACCGCCGGCGCCCGCCCGAACGCCAGCGCCAGGCCGAACTCCGCCAGCATCAGCCACACAAAGGCGCTGCCCCCCATCACCGCCCGGCCGGCCAGCCCGAGCGGCTGCCGGGCGAGCAGCCGGCCACACCACCACCAACTGACCGCCAAAATGATCGGCGTTTCAATTGCCACCGCCGTGACCGCGCCCACCAACGGCGCCAACCACAAGGTGCGGACCGTGCCAAGCGCAAACGCGATGACAAACACGCCAGCGAAATAGCGCAGGCCGGTGATGAGCGCTGTCATGCCCGGCGTGTAGCACATATTGCCGCTGGGCCGGCACGGCATTACCGTTGTTACCAATGCCCTGGCTGTTCCATATCTTCCTCGCCATTCACGTCGGTGCCGGCGTGGTGGCGCTCACCAGTTTCTGGGGGGCGGTGGTGACGCGCAAGGGTGGCCCGGCGCATCGGCGTTGGGGCTTCGTGTTTTCGGCGGCGATCTATACGGCGGCGGCCCAGGCGCTGGGTATGGGCGCGCTGTCGTTGGTGTGGCCGCTGGCGATGCACCCGCAGCTGACCGACGCGGTGCTGTATCGCGGCATGTTCGGCACGATGATGGTCTATCTGGGGCTGCTGGCCGTCTCGATGACGCGCTATGGCCTGGTGATGGTGGCCAACCGGCGCGATCATGGGGCGAATCGGCATTGGTCCATGCTGATGGTGCAGGGTACCACGATGATCGCGGCCGGCATTTGCCTGGTGCACGGGGCGTACCTGTTGAACCGCAATGGCCCGGTGATGGAACCGATCCTGATGGTGATGGTGTCGCTGCTCGGTTTCGGCACTACCATCACCTATTTCCGCTACATCTTCTCAGCCTCCCCGGCGGCTCGCGCGTATATCCCCGAACATTTCAAGGCGATGGTCGCCACCGGCATCGCGGCCTACACGGCGTTCCTGTCGGTGG
The DNA here is from genome assembly GCF_987265915.1 of Sandarakinorhabdus sp. Classification (NCBI taxonomy): domain Bacteria; kingdom Pseudomonadati; phylum Pseudomonadota; class Alphaproteobacteria; order Sphingomonadales; family Sphingosinicellaceae; genus Sandarakinorhabdus; species Sandarakinorhabdus sp. The sequence goes on along the minus strand of NZ_OZ503948.1, from coordinate 2,988,617 downwards.
GCCTGATCGAGATGTTCCCCACCCACGCCTTCAACCCGGCGATCTGGGCGATCCCCAGCATGGGCGGCATGGCCATCATCATCCATTATCTGCGGGCGTATAAACCGGCCGCGAAGGCCCAGCCGGCGGAATGATCATTCCGGGCCCAGCGCGGCCTCCAGCGCCGCGAAGGTGTCGTCGATGCCGTGCAGGTGCGGGCGTTCGGTGGCGGTGATGGCGCGAAACGCGGCGCGGCGGATGCCGGCCAGCGTTTCGGGGGTGGGCCGCGCGGCTTCGGGCAGGCTGGAGACCACCAGATCGATCATGCGCTCGGCGCCGTGCAGGCGGCCCCAAAGATAATCATGTTCGCGGTAGGCGCGGCAGAAAAACGCCCCGAACGCCTTGAACTGCGCGCCTTTCAGCTGGCGGCCGCCGACGCTGGCCAGCGCCATGCAATCATCGGGAGACACGCGATCGACCTTGATTTCGTCGAGCTCATCGCCGCCGCCTTCGGCGATCAGCGGCAGGATGGCAATATCGAAGAAGGCAAAGCCCAGATAGGCCGCCAGCGCCTCGCGCCGCAGCTTGCGGGGCAGCCCGGTGCTGAGCAAGGCGACCAGCGCGGCATCGCTGCTGTCGTCCAGCGCCTTCAGATCGAGCGCCACCGCCATCGCCGCCAAGGCCGCTGCCGGATCATCGATCGCACCGGCACAGGCGGCGCGGGTGGCGGCATCGAGCCGGCTGACGCCGCCGCGGGTCACATGCGGGCCCAATATGGCGTAGATTCCGGCCTTCACCGTGCCCAGCGCGTCGGCGGTGCGCTCATCAGCGCCGGCCATCGCCATGTTGACCCGGCGGATCAGGAACCGCAGGCGGCGGATACGAAAATCCAGATCAAACTGGCGCAGGAACAGCACATGTGCCGATGCCGGCCCGGCCTTGCCCAACGTCTGTTCGGGTTCGACGATACCGGCGGCCCGCACATGGCGCCACAGCGCCCTGCGCACCCGCGCCTCGTCGATGTCGCCAGCCTTGGCGATCTGGTCGGCCAGCCGTTCCATCACGGTGGCGAATTTCAGCCGGCCATAGGCGCCATAGGCAAAGCCGGCAGCCCGTGCCGCTTCGCCGTTCATGCGGCTGCGCCAATCGGCCAGCCGGTTGATGGTGGGTGAAAACAGCAACAGGCGCATGCCGATGGCGGCATCGATGGCCAGATCGACCTGCGGGATCATGCCGATCACGATGTGGCGCAGGCGGCGGGCGCGCACCGATATGGCTTCGATGGCGCTCAGGCTGTCGCGAATGGGTTGCTGGCGCGGGATATCGGCCAGGCTGCGCAATATGGTGGCGAAAAATCCCGGCGGCTGATCACCGTCTGGACCGGGATCATGCATGCCCGGCTTGGGATCGAGATAGACAAAGCGGCGATCGACCTCGCGGTGTGCCGGGCGGCCGGGCAGCGCCGCCAGCGCCGGGCCGAACGGCCGATTGTCGAGCACGGCGCCATCGATGAGATCGACCAGCGCCGGATCGCGGCGGCCGGGGAAATTGCGGGCCAGAAATTCCGCGCGCCCCGGCCATTCCAGGCCGCGCGCCGCCAGCACCGCATCGATTTCGGCAACGCGCGCCGGCGGGAAGGCGCCGGGGAAGCTGGCGGTGGCGCGGGCGGCCAACACCAGCTCGCCGGTTTCGCCCAGATGCCGCTCCGCGCCGTCGCCGGGGCAGGACAAGCCGATCACCAGGCGATGTTCGGGCTCGATGACTTCCAGCGGGCTGTTCAGTCGCAGCCGCTGCGGCGCGCCATGATAATCGGTGACGGTGACGAACAGATCGAACGGATGCAGCCGTGGCAGCAACGGCGGCGTGCGGGTGCCGGCGGCCATGGCGGCGAAGGCATCGGCCAGCATCCCCGAAAATACCGCGCCCGAAAACGGCGGCTTGAACCAACGGCTGCGCATCAGGCGGGAGAGTTTGCGCTTCACCTCGGCATGGGCCTTTACTTCGGCCATGTCGTCGGCTGCCAGCCCGCGCCGGCGCACCCACCACACCAACGGGATCGCCCACAGCTTGGAAAAGCTGCGTGACGCCGCCGCCGGATCGAGCAGCACATCGGAGTCGGCACCGTCCAGCCACAGCGCGCGGATGGCATCCAGATCATGCCCCTCCACCAGCGCGCGCGCCAGCAGCACGCCATTGATGCCGCCGGCCGATGCGCCCGCGACGATGTCGCAGATTACCCTGAGATCAAGGCCGGGGATGGCATCCAGCAGCGCCTGATAGACAATTTCGCTGTCGCACGCGGGCGGCATGTCGGCATCATCCGGCGCGTGCCGGCGCATGGAGGCACGGGTGAGCTTCCACACCTCCTTGGTGAGGCCGTGCATATACACCGCCAGGCTGACCCCGCCGTAACAGACCAGTGCGAGGCGCAGTTCCTTGGTTTGCACGCATGCTCCTTTGCCTTGGCCAGCTTAGCGGGCAGGGAACAGCCGGCAAGTGCAGGCTTTTCGGGCAAGGCAAAGGGATGGTTACGCCCCGATCAGCGCTCCCCTTGGAGGAGAGGTGAAGCAGGCTCAGCGCTTGATGCTGGTTGCCGCTACCACGATGTCGAACGCGGTGGTGATGCCCTTCACGAAGGCGCCGCGTTCGACATTCACATATTCATCGAGCGCATGGGCGCGAAAGCCGCCGCCACCGGCCGAAAGCGTGATGGCCGGGATGCCCAGGCTGATCGGGATGTTGCTGTCGGTGGAACTGGCGCCCAGCTCGCTGCTGTAGCCGCCGGCGGTCAGGATGCGGGCGGCGGTGGTGATCAGGGGGTCATTGGCGGGCGTGGTGCCGGCGGGGCGGTCGCCGATCAGTTCGGGCACCGCGCTGATCTTGCCATAGCGCGTGTCGCGCGCGGCGTTTTCGGCGGCGACATTGTCGGCGATCAGTTTCAGGAACTGTGTTTCCACCGCCTTCAGATTGGCCGGCGAGGCGGAGCGCATGTCGAACTCCATGGTGATCTCGTTCGGAATCGAGTTGACTGACGTGCCGCCAGTGACGGTGGAGGCTGAATAGGTGGTCTTCACATCGGTGGGCGGCACGATCTTGTAGAGGCCGCTGACCGTGCCAGCCATCGCCACCATCGGGTTGACGATGCCGAATGCGCCATAGCTGTGTCCGCCCGGCCCCTTGAAGGCGACGCGATAGCGCCGCGAGCCGACGCCGGCATTGGTGATGCGGCCCACCGTGCTACCATCGAAGCTGATGAAATCGCCGATGCGCGGTTTCAGCGGGCTGGCGGAAAACAGGTGGCGCACACCGCGCAGATCGCCCTGGCCTTCCTCCCCCACATTGGCCACGAAGATGATGTCGCGCGGTGTCTGCAGCTTGGCCGTGTCCATGGCGCGCACGAACGCCAGCAGCGCGGCCAGCGTGACGGTGGTGTCGCCAATGCCCGGCGCATGCAGCGTGTCGCCTTCGCGGCGCACCTTGGTGTTGGTGCCTTCCGGGAACACCGTATCCAGATGCGCAGCGACCATCAGCGCCTTGGCGGTGCGATCCCTGCCGGGGCGGATGCCGATTACATTGCCGACCGCATCGACATGCACGTCGGACAGGCCCAGCGTCTTGAATTTCTCCGCCATGCGCGCGCCGCGCACAGTCTCCTTGAACGGCGGCGCCGGGATTTCGGTGAGCTCGATCAGTTCGGCGATCATGGTGTCATAATCGGCCGCCAGCTTGGCATGGGCGGCGGCCATAGCGGCGGGCTGGGCGATGGCCGGCGCGGCAAGGGTGGCGGCCAGCAGGAGCGACAGGGCGATGCGGTTTTTCATGATCACATCTGGCATGGCGAAGCGCCGCAATGCAACAGCCGGTCAGAGCCTCTGATACATCACATAGGCATCGACATCGCCGGCCTGCGGATGGGCAAAGGCGCCGGGCAGGCGGCCGACAATGGCAAAGCCCATCGCTTGCCACAGATGCACAGCCGGTTCGTTGGTGCTCACCACGAAGTTGAACTGCATGGCGCGATAGCCCTGGGCCCGGCCCTGATCCAGCGAATGGGCACACATGCGCCGCGCCACGCCTCGCCCGGCCGCGGCCGCAGCGGTAACATAGCCGCAATTGCAGACATGGCGGCCGCCGCCGGTCTGGTTGGGGCGGATATAATAGGTCCCCAGGATTTCGCCCCCGCCCCCGCCCCCGCCCTCGCCCCCGCCCCCGTCCTCGGCCACGAAGGTCGTCTTGTCCGGCGCCAGCCAATAGGCGAGCGCGTCGGCCTCCGACATGGCCGGGTCCTGCGTCAGGGTGGTGCCGGCGCGGATGGCCGGCAGGATGATGGCAGCGATGGCGGCGCGATCGGCCGGCGTGGCGGGGCGGATGTGCATGGCGGCGCTTTAGCTTGCCCTGCCTGGCATGCAAACATGGCACCGGCCGGCCAAACCTCTTGCGGTGGCGCTGGCCTGTGCTTATTGTTCCGTCTATGTTCTATATTTGAGGTGTCATGGCCAAAGGCAAATCCCGTTATGTCTGCCAGGCGTGCGGCGCGGTGTCATCGCGCTGGGCGGGGCAGTGCGGCGATTGCAAGGAATGGAACACGCTGGCCGAAGAAGCCGCACCGGTGTTCACGCCCTTTGCCGCCAAACAATCCTTGCAGGCCGGTGGCCGGCGCATCGCGCTGGAAAGCCTGGCCGACGATGTGGCGCTGCCGGCGCGGCTGTCCACCGGCATCACCGAACTTGATCGCGCGCTGGGCGGCGGGCTGGTGGCGGGCAGCGTCACGTTGATCGGCGGTGATCCCGGCATCGGCAAATCGACGTTGCTGTTGCAGGCGGCCGGGCGGATGGCGCGGGGCGGTACCGCCGTGGCCTATGTGTCGGGCGAGGAAGCCGCCGATCAGGTGCGGCTGCGCGCGCGCCGGCTGGGGCTGGCCAAGGCCGATGTGGCGCTGGCGGCCGAAACCAATGTGCGCGATATCCTGACCACGCTCACCGCGCTGCCGCAGCCGCCGGGCATGCTGGTGATTGATTCCATCCAGACCATGCACAGCGACACGCTGGAAGGCGCGCCGGGTACGGTGAGCCAGGTGCGGGCATCGGCGCAGGAACTGATCCGCTATGCCAAATTGTCGGGCACGGCGCTGATCCTGGTCGGCCATGTGACGAAGGACGGGCAGTTGGCCGGCCCGCGCGTGCTCGAACATATGGTCGATACCGTGCTCTATTTCGAAGGCGAGCGCAGCCACCAGTATCGCATCCTGCGCGCCGTCAAGAATCGCTTTGGCGGCACCGACGAGATCGGCGTGTTCGCCATGGGCGCCGATGGCCTGGAGGAAGTCGCCAACCCATCGAGCCTGTTCCTGACCGCGCGCGAAGGCCAGGACAGCGTGACCGGCGCCGTGGTGTTTGCCGGGCTGGAAGGCACGCGGCCGGTGCTGTGCGAAATCCAGGCGCTGGTGGTGCGGGTGCCAACGGGCGCCACGCCGCGCCGGGCGGTGGTCGGTTGGGATTCGGGCCGACTGGCGATGCTGCTGGCGGTGCTGGAGGCGCGCTGCGGCCTGGCGTTCGGCGGCCACGAAGTCTATCTCAATGTCGCCGGCGGCCTGCGCATTGCCGATCCCGCCGCCGATCTGGCGGTGGCATGCGCGCTGGTGTCGGCGCTCACCGATCGGCCGCTGCCGGTGGATGCGGTGGCGTTCGGCGAAGTGGCGCTGTCCGGCGAATTGCGTCCCGCAGGGCTGGCGTCGTTGCGGTTGAAGGAAGCGGCCAAGCTGGGCTTTGGCCGGGCGTTCGTGCCGGCCGGCACCGGCGGCGCCGGCACCATGCAGGTGGGCGGATTCGCCACGCTGAATGCGCTGGTCGATCACCTCGGTCGCCCGCAATGACATTTGCGTGGCCGTGTCATTCGGGTAAGGCACTTGGGCATGGAGACATTGTCCGCCCTCACTGGATTTGATTGGCTCGTGGTGCTGATTGTCGGCACCACCGCGGCCTTTGGCCTGATGCGCGGCTTCATTGCCGAAGTCGCCAGCCTGGCGGCATGGGTGGCGGGTTTCGTGGCGGTGCGCTTGGTCTATGCGCCGGCGCGCGCGGTGTTCGTGGAGGCCAGCGGCAGCGAGATCCTCGGCACGCTGACGGCCGTGCTGGGGCCGTTCCTGCTGGCGCTGCTGCTAGTGAAATTGCTCGGCAGCTTCCTGTCGAGCAGCGCAAAGGGCAGCCTGATCGGCCCGTTCGATCGCCTGCTGGGGCTGGGCTTTGGCCTGGTGAAGGGGTTTCTGGTGGCCAGCCTGGCCTTCCTGCTGCTCACCCTGGCGCTGACGATCCTGCCCGGCGAAGCGGATCGCCCGGTGTGGCTGGCCAAGGCGCGCACGGCGCCGACACTGGCGCTGGTGGCCAATGCCATGGTCGGTTATGTCGGCGATGCGTGGCGGCAGCAGCAAGAGCCGATCGACCCTGAAGGCAGCGACAATTTGCAATCCGGGCCGCACGCCGGCCTGCCGGGGTTCGGCCCTGATGGCAAACCCGATGCGGAACCCGGCTATGCCCCCGCTGATCGCCGTTCGCTCGACAGCCTGCTTGACCGGCAAGAGAAAACCACGCCATCCACCGCCATATGAGCCCCCGATTGACCCTGCGCCTCTACAACACCGCCATCCGCGCCAAGCAGGATTTCGTGCCGATCGATCCGGATCGGGTCACGCTCTATGTCTGCGGCCCGACCGTCTATGGCCGCGCGCATATCGGCAATTTCCGCCCGGCCGTGGTGTTCGACGTGCTGCAACGGCTGCTGCGCCACCGCTATGGCCCCGACAAATTGGTCTATGCCCGCAACATCACCGACATCGACGACAAGATCATGGACAAGGCACGCGCCGAAGGCGTCAGCATCGATGTGATCACCCAGCGTTATGAGGCGCTGTATCTGGAAGATGCCGCCACGCTGGGGGTGGAACGCCCCGATCTGCATCCGCACGCCACCAGCAGCATCCCGGCGATGGTGGCGATGATCGAGGTGCTGGTGGCCAAGGGCCATGCCTATGCTGCTGAAGGCCATGTGCTGTTCGATGTGGCGAGCCATGCCGATTATGGCCGCCTGTCGCGCCGCCCGCTGGAGGAGATGATCGCCGGCGCCCGCGTCGAAGTGGCGCCCTACAAGCGCAATGCGGCCGATTTCGTGCTGTGGAAGCCGTCAAACAAGGACCAAGCCGGCTGGCCCAGCCCCTGGGGCCGCGGGCGCCCCGGCTGGCACATCGAATGCTCGGCGATGATCGCCGAAAGCCTGGGGACGACCATCGACATCCATGGTGGCGGCATCGATCTGACCTTCCCGCACCACGAGAATGAATGCGCGCAAAGCGCCTGCGCCCATGATGGCGCTCCGCTGGCCAATATCTGGATGCACAATGGCTTCCTGAATTTCGGCGGCGGTGAGAAGATGTCGAAATCGCTCGGCAATGTGCAGAGCGTGGGCGAGCTGACGGCGGCCGGCTGGTCGGGTGACGAGCTGCGCCTGGCGCTGCTCAGCGCGCATTATCGCCAGCCTTTGCTGTGGGATGAGGCGCTGCTTGGCCAGATGCGCGGCCGGCTCGACAAATGGCTGCGCCGCCTGGGGGATGTGCCGCGCGGGGTGCGCCCGCCGCCGCCGCCGGCGCTGATCGAGGCGCTGTCCGATGATCTCAACACGCCCGCGGCGCTGGCAGCGATTGCAAGCGTGGAACAGGATCGTGAGGCGCTGTTGGGGGCGTTGGCCTTTTTGGGCCTGCCCGGCCTGGCCCCTGAACGCAGCCGCAGCGCGGCCGAGGCGAAAGGCCATGCCGATCCCGACGCGGCAAGGATCGATGCACTGGTGGCGCAGCGCACGGCGGCGCGCCAGGCCCGCGACTGGGCCGAATCGGATCGGTTGCGTGACGCCCTGGCAGCCGAAGGCGTCGCCCTGGAAGACAGCGCCGGCGGGACGACCTGGCGGCGGGGCTGACGGGTGCAAATGCCGGCCATTTCTGCTAAAGGCACGGCCATGGCCACCAAGCTCTCTGCCCCGCCTCCGCCGCGCTTTGTCGAGGTCGTATCCGATCCCGAAATCCTGGGCGGTTGGCCGGTGATCCACGGCACGCGCATTCCGGCTGAAACGATCCTGATCTACCTGAGAGAGGGCGCTGAGGACCGCGAGATCTACACCGATTACCCGAGTCTGCCGCTTGGCGGGATCGATGCCGTCCGCCGTTGGGCGGTGGGCCAGGGCCTCATCTGATCCGCTTTTTGATCGACGAATGCTTGTCGCCCGAACTGGCGACCGAAGCGCGCCTGCGCGGTTTCGAAGCCATGCCGGTCATTCACCTCGGCCTGGCCGGCACCTCCGATCGGATGCTCTCCGCCCAGATCATTGGCGGCGATTTCACCTTCGTCACCAACAACGGCCGCGATTTCCTGCGGCTGTACCGCGGGGTGGATGTGCACGCCGGCCTGCTGGTGATCCTGCCATCGGCGCGCAAGCCCGACCAGCTCCGTCTGTTCGCCGCCGCGCTGGATGCCATCATCGCCGCCGGCAGCGACATCACCGGCGAACTGGTTGAAGTCGACCGCGATGGCACGGTGCGATTTCGCCGCTATCCCGATCCGCTCGGCAACGATTAGAGTGGGGTCCATGGCCGACACGCTCTATTCCGCTGCGATCCTGCGCCTGAAGCTGGCGGGCGAAGCCGCGTGCCGGTTGCCGGTGGCCGATGGCAGCGCCACCCGCGTGTCGCCGGTGTGCGGCAGCAAGATCGTGGCCGATGTCACGCTGGATCGGCAGGGGCATGTCGGCACCCTGGGCCTGGATGCCAGCCGGGCCTGCACGCTGGGCCAGGCCTCCGCCGCGGTGGTGGCGGCAGTGGCGCCGGGGGCGGACGCTGCGCACCTGGCGGCGATTCGCGCTGGCCTTGCCGATTTCTTGGCCCAGCGCGCCGATGCAGCCCCCGATGGCTGGCAGATGTTCGCCCCGGCGCGGGCCCACCGCGCCCGCCACCCCTCCATCCTGTTGCCGCTGGATGCCGTGCTGGCGGCGCTGGCCGCAGCGGGCAAGGCGGCGGCATGACCGAGGCCGGGCCCAATCTGCTGCGCGATGTCGTCGTCTATCTGGCGGCGTCGGTGCTGCTGGTGCCGCTGTTCATCCGCTTCCGGCTTGGCGCCGTGCTGGGCTATCTGGCGGCCGGCATCCTGATCGGGCCGTCGCTGCTCGGCCTGGTGGGCAATGCCGAACAGACATTGCATTTTGCCGAATTTGGCATCGTGCTGCTGCTGTTCGTGATCGGGCTGGAACTGCAACTCGCCCGGCTGTGGGCGCTGCGCAGTGATATTTTCGGGCTGGGCCTGGCCCAGGTGCTGCTCTGTGGCGTTGGCCTCACCGCGCTGCTGCTGGCGACCACCAGCCTGACGTGGGAAGCCGCGCTGGTTGTCGGCCTGCCGCTGGGCCTGTCGTCCACCGCACTGGTCATGCAGCTGCTCAACGAACGCCAGTTGGCGGCCACGCCCTTCGGGGAGCGCAGCTTTGCCATGCTGCTGTTCCAGGATCTGGCCATCGTCCCGCTGCTCACCATCGTCGCCGCCCTGTCGCGGGCGCCGCGCATCGATCCCGAACCGGGCTGGCTGGTTGCGGCCAAAACCCTGGGCGCGCTGGCGTTTCTGGTGGCGGTGGGGCGCTGGGTGTTGCCGCGGCTGTTCCGCATCATTGGCACGCTCGGCGCGCGCGAGGCCTTCGTCGCCGCCGCCCTGCTCAGCGTATTGGGCAGCGCGCTGCTGATGGCCAGTTTTGGCCTGTCGATGGCGCTGGGGGCCTTCGTCGCCGGCGTCATGCTGGCTGAATTGCCGTATCGCCATGCGCTGGAGGCCGATATCGAGCCCTTCCGCGGCCTTATGCTCGGTCTGTTCTTCATCGCCATCGGCATGAGCCTCGATCTGGCGGTGGTGGCGGCCAACTGGGGCATGATCCTGGCGCTGGTGGTGGGCGTGCTGGCGGTGAAGACGGCGGTGATCGCCGGGCTGGCGCGCAGTTTCGGCACCGGATGGCGCCAGGCCATCAAGATGGGGCTGTTGCTGGCGCAGGGCGGTGAATTCGGCTTCGTGCTGTTTGCCGAAGCCGAACGCGGCCTGCTGATCAGCCATTCGGCAGCGCAATTGTTCGGCGCCGTGGTCACGCTGTCGATGGCGTTCACGCCGCTGCTGTTCCGGCTGGCTGGCAAATATCTTGAAGCCAGTGCCGATCCGGGCAGCCGCGACGGCCCCGAATCGGCCAGCGGCGACCAGCATGCCGGCCATGTCGTGCTGGTCGGCAGCGGCCGGGTCGGGCAGGTGATCGCCCAGATGCTGCGCGCGCGCGGCGTGGAGATCACCGCCATCGATCTGGATGCCGAACTGATCGATGTGTCGAGCCGCTTTGGCAACAAGGTGTTTTGGGGCGATGGCACGCGGCTGGATATCTTGCGCACCGCCGGCATCGAACGGGCCAGTGCGCTGGTGTTCGCCATGGATGGCGCTTGGGACCCGAAACAAGTGCTGGAACCGATCCGCGCCGAATGGCCGGAGCTGCCGATCATCGCGCGCGCCTTTGATCGCATGCACACCATCGCCCTGCGCCAGGCCGGCGTGGAGCATGTGACCCGCGAGACGCTGGAAAGCGCCGTCATCATGGGCCGCGACGTGCTGGAGGTGCTCGGCACGCCGGCCACGCAGATCGACACCATCGAAGCCGAATATCGCCGCCGCGATGCCGAACGGCTCGATCTGCAGGTGATCAGCGGCGACATGATGTCGGGCGCAGACAGCATCATCCGCGAACAGATTGATCTCGATCCGGCCGCCTTGGGCGAAATCCCGCCGGCCTGAACGGCGCTGCTCCTCCCGATGGTTGCCATGCCGCTGCCATTGCCCCTGATGCTTGTGGCAGTGATCGGCGCCGGCGCCCGCAAAGGCCATTGCCGCCATCCGCGGCGCTGCCTATCGCTGGCCGGGGAGACGGCAAGATGATCGGGTTTCCGGCGCATCCAGACGAGATCACACCGGATTGGTGGGCCGCGATCCTGGGCCGGGCGCCGGAACGCTGGCGGTGGGAGAAAATCGGCACCGGCCAGGTCGGTGACAGCGTGCGCTTCACCCTCGATTTTGCCGATGGCTGCGGGCCGACCACGCTGGCCGGCAAATTTGCTGCTGCCGATCCAACCAGCCGCGGCACGGCCGCCATGCTCGGCCTTTATGCCCGCGAAGTGCGCTTCTACCAGGAACTGGCGGCACAGCTGCCGATCCGCACGCCCAAACCCCTGTTCAGCCAAATCGCTGCGGACGAGACACGCTTTTTCCTGCTGTTCCAAGATCTGGGGCCGGCGCGCGGCGGCAACCAGATTGCCGGCTGTTCGTTGGCCGATGCCCGGGCGGTGGTGGAACAGGCGGCCTGCCTGCACGCGCCGAGTTGGCACAATCCGGCCATCCTCGATCTCGCCTGGCTGCAGCCCGATCCCGACGCGGCTGCGCAGGTCAGGGCGCTTTACCCCAAGGCGCAGGCGGTGTTTCGCGAACGCTATCGCGACCTGCTCGAACCCGAATATATGATTTTGTGCGAGGAACTGGCCGAGATCATGGCCACGAGCGAGCGGGTGCCGCCCAGAACCAGTCTGGTCCATGGCGATTTCCGGCTCGACAACATGATGTTCGATATCCAGGGCGGCGCCGAAGCGGTCGCCGTGCTCGATTGGCAGACGCTGGCGATCGGCACCGGCTTGACGGATGTTGCCTATTTTCTGGGCTGCGGGATCGGCGACCGCTTGCGCCGGGCCCATGAACGCGATCTGTTGGCGCTTTATTGTGCGCATATGACCGCGCGCGGCGTGCCGCTGGGCATCGACGCGATCTGGGACGATTATGTGCTGGGCGCCCTGCATGGGGTGTCCACTGCCGTGTTCAGCAGCGCCTTCGTCGTGCGCACCGATCGCGGCGATGCCAATTTCCTGTCCATGGCGCGCGGCGCCTGCGCACTGTGCCTGGAACATGGCAGCATCGCGCTGATGAAGAAGGGTTGATGTGATGGCACTGAGCCGCGGTGACGATTATCCGATCCACCAGACCCCCGATCCGGTCGCCTTCTCGGGCACGGACCGCAACTTCTATGACCGCTATTTTTTCAACGGCTATGCGCCCGACGGCAGCGGTTTCTTTGCGGTCGCCTTCGGCATCTATCCCCATCTGGATGTGGCAGACGCGCATTTCTGCGTGGTCAAGGATGGGGTGCAGCATTGCCTGCACGCCAGCCGCAAGCTGGGGATGGAGCGGATGGACCTGAGCTGTGGGCCGATCCGGATCGAAGTGGTCGAACCGCTGAAACGCCTGCGCGTGATCGTCGATGGCGAAGGCATGGCGGCCGACATCGTCTTTACCGGTCGGTCCTTTCCGATCGCCGAGCCGCGCTTCACCTGGCGCGTGGGCCCGCGCACGATCATGGATTACACCCGCCTCACCCAGAATGGCCATTACGAAGGCTGGATCGCGATCGATGGTGCGCGGGCGCCGCTGGCGGCCGGCAGCATGGGCACCCGCGATCGCAGCTGGGGCGTGCGCCCGATCGGCGCGCCCGACGCGCAGTTCGCCGGGGGCGTGCCGCAATTCTTCTGGCAGTGGACGCCGATCAACATGCCGCGGCGCAGCCTGTTCTTTCACCTGAACGCCCATGCCGATGGCCGGGCGTGGAATAGCCGTGCTGTCGTCGCGCCCGATGGCTGCGGCGCGGATGGCTTCATCGAGCATCACGAACCGCGCATGGAAACCGGGCTCGCACCCGGCACGCGCTGGCCGGCGCCCAGTGTGCTCACCATCGGCGGGGACGTTTTCCGGCTGGAACCGATCAGACGCTTCCAGATGCGGGGCCTTGGCTATACCTCGCCGCGCTGGGGCCACGGCCTCGATCATGGCGCGCTGGCGGTGGAGCGCGAGGCGATCGACCTGGCCGGCACCGATCCGGCACGGCCCGACAATCTGCATGTGCAGATGCTGTGCCGCGTGCACGGGCCGGATGGCGAGAGCGGCCTGGGCGTGTTCGAGCAACTGGCCATCGGCGATTATGCGCCGCTGGGCCTGTCAGGGCTGGCCGGCGCAAGCTGAGACGTCAGATCCCGGCGAACCGCTGATGAGCGCGATCGGGCCGGTAACCGCCACCCGCGACTTTGCCGCGACCGGTCACATCGGCGCGCGAAGCGACGATCACCTCATCGCCCGCGCCGCGCAGGCGGCCGGCGTCTTTGCGTTCAGGCCATGTGCTGCAAGGATCGGCGGCGGCGCGCCGCTGCGCCCACCAGGCCAAAGCCGGCAATCATCATGGCCCAGCTTGCCGGTTCGGGGACTGAATTGACGGGCGGTGGCGTAAAGCCGCCGGTTACGGAATAGGTTCCCTGACTGCTCGATGGGTCCTCGGCAAAAGAATTTGCCGCCAAAACTCCCCCCAGAACGATCCTTGCACCCTCAACGACATCATTCAGGCCGGTATCGAAATTGAATTGTGTCACCAAATTGTACGAGAACTCGCCAGAGAGGTTTGGAATTGGCGCCTCACCATTCTGATCAAGCAACGCTGATATGGCCCCGCCAGCCCCAACAAGGGTGATGGCACCGTTCATATCCCTTGTACCGTCGTTGAAGTTGAAACTTGCAAAATGGCTCACATATGGCGCATCCCAGTAACTTCCAATGTCCGTCACAAAACTGGCAGTACTGCCAAGATGTGACAGGGTTTTCGGCACTCCACCGATCGTTATTGTCAGGCCAAGCAGCGGAGAAGGCCCGCCAAGTACATTATACGCGATTTCCGCCCGTGCATCGGTAGTCAGCTGTGCAGCAAGATTTTTGTCAAATGCAAAATCAACAACAAAAGCCTTGCCGGTCAAATCTGCGTTCACAGCTCCGAAAAGCCCGTCAGTATCGAAGCCACTGATGACTGTTCCAGAATAACTTGCAACAACAACGGCCGCCGCTGGCGCAGCACCCAACAACCCACCTGCCAAGAAAATCATTCTCCACATGACTCAATCCCTTCTTGTCGAGGCGCCAACGTCCCCGGTGGGTCATTTAGTTAGCGTCATGTTGTCCATTGTCTCCGTCCATTTTTGACAAACGACCCGCTTGCTGATCGCGCGAACGCGGGCCGCAAGGATGGATTGCGGACATTCGACCAGCCAAGTTGCGTTTGAGCGCCGTCGCCCGACAGTTCGATCGTCGGATACCACCAACGCCAATTCCCAGCTTCACCACCTGCCGGAGACGCCTTCTGTCGATCCCAGATCGCCAGTTGGCAAGTAACCAGCCGCAGGCTGCCGCGATAGAAAAACCAGAGTGGTAGTTTGGGAGGGGCGATGTGAACACGTGTCCGATGTTGAAACGTGAGGAGACTTGCCTGAACGTCGGGTTTGTGAGTCCTGGCCATTTGCGTGGACGTTCGGTTTCTTTGCTGGTAATCCAGTGCCAACCACGACCTCGATTCACGTCGGCAGTGTTCGCTGCTTGCGTTGGCATTTTTGGGAAACGCCATGGATTCCAGTGCGGTCATCAACTTGAGCCGTTCGAAGGACTTCCCGTCGGCGGTCAAATTCCTGGCACGCGGCTTCATAGACATGCACGCTGCTTCGCCTCGGGATGCGGCATATTTTGCCACACAACAACGCTGGTTGTTATGCAATCTTGCCCTCGCCTTTTACTATCGCGCGGTCGGCGCTGGAAAGGGCGGTGCAAGTCGCCAGGGACTGCTCCAACTGGCGTTGGCGAACCGGATCTGCAGCAGAAATACCTTCAACGCGATATACAGCGAGACGTTGAAATATGATTTGATCCGTGTGGTCGATGCGCCGGTGAATGATTGGTTCGAACCATCGCCGAGTTCGGTTGCACTTGTCATCACCTATTACAATATTCATTTGCAGGCGATCGACAGCCTTGACCAGGGCGTTCGAGCAGCAACATTCATGGCGAATCCAGAACGCGCGCTCGCTCATCTCCACCCGCTGTACGTCGATAGGCTGTTGGCAGATTCGGTCGTCCGCGCACCCGAACCGCACTATGCCACCTTTGCCTCGATTGACGCAGGTGGACATCTGATGGACAGGCTGATTGGTGCCGTGGTCGACGACGTTCGGATCACCCCAGATCGGCTCCTCACCACGATCACCAGTATCGCAGGCCTTGCGAACGAGGTCGGCCTGTCGCGAGCGCACACAAGCCGGACGCTCGCCTTGGCGGAAAAGCAAGGCGGGCTCGGCTGGACCGGACGACGCGGATGGTCGCCAATCTGGATATCGCAGGCCTTTTTCGATGCGTATGCGCGCGCACAAGCGCGCAAGCTCGTCATCTTCGACCAGCTCAGCACATCGTTGCCCATTGGCCCGGCTTCGCGCTGAAATGACCAGGCCGTGAACTCATATTCCCGTCACGAAGGGTGGATTTGATGCGTTCACGGCTTAAATCCCCGCGTACCATTCATAGCCACGATCCGGCCAATAACCGCCCTTGCCGCCGCCGAACGGGGTGAGGCTGTCCACGGCCAGGATCTGCATCAGATATTTGGCCTGTTTATACCCCAATTGGCGTTCGACCCGCAGGCGGATGGGGGCGCCGTGGCCGGCGTCGAGGGGCTGGTTGTTGAGGTGGTGGGCCAATATTGTTTGCGGGTGGAAGGCGTCGACGAGATCCACGCTTTCATAATAGCGGCTCGATGATTGCAGGCCGCCCTTGCTGGCTTCGCCGCCATAATCATCGGCGCACAGGAACACGATGTAGCGGGCGCCGTCGCGCAGGCCGGCGGATTTCAGGATGGTGCCGAGCGGCACGCCGGTCCATTGGCCGACGGCGCTCCAGCCTTCCACGCAGTCGTGGCGGGTGATCTGGGTGCGTTGCGGAAGGCGGGCGAGGTCGGCAAGGCTGAGCGACAATTCCTTGTTCACCAGCCCGCCTACTTTCAGCCGCCAATCGGCAAAGCCGCCGGCTTCCAGCGCCTGCCATTCGGGATTGGTCGGCCGCTTCGTGCCGTTCATCTTGAAGACCGGGGAGATATCGGACGCGGCGAATTCGCGGGCCAGTCCATCGCGGCCGACGAGACGCTGCCAGCGATAGGTGGCTTGCTCGCCGGCGCCGACGATGGATTTCAGCGTGGGGTTGCTGGCCAGGGAATCACAGCCGGAGAGCAGGAGCCCGGCAGGCAGGGCGGCGAGCAGGTTGCGGCGACGCAGGATCATTTCGTACCCCCGATGGTCATGCGGCCGGTGATCATCGCACTGATGCCGCGGATCGGCCCGGCCAACACCACCAGCACCAGATGCAGGATCAAAAATCCGGCGATGCCGCTGGCCGCGATGAAATGCACCGATCGCGCCGATTGCCGGCCGCCCCACAGCGCATCCAGGAACGGGAAGGCGGCATTCAGCCCCGGCGACATCGCCATGCCGGTAAGGATCACCACCGGGATCAGCACGAGCGCCACCCCGGCATAGGCGAGTTTTTGCAGCACTTCGTAATGCAGTGCGGCTTCGCCCTTGGGAAAGTTGAGTTTCACATGCTGCACGATGTCGTGCCACAGATGCGCCGGCGCCAGTTCGCGCGCCTTTGGCAGGATTTCGCGCCACAGCCGGCCTGATACGATGCCATAGCCCAGCCAGAACAGGCCGTTGACGATCAGCAACCACGCGGCAGCAAAGTGCCAGCTGCGCGCCGTGGCCAGATTGCGCGTTGAGGGGAAGGTCGCCCAGTGCGGAAACGCCACCACGGTCCATTGATTGTCGTTTTTTGAAACGCCCAGCACGCCGGTGGTGTCGAAACGGCGATCACCGATCTCCACCCAGCCCTTGGGCGCATTCATCATGCCGCCCTGGCCGACTTCCAGCCATTGCCGCTCCACCTGATCCAGCGATCCGCCGCTGCCCCAATAGAGGCGCGGGTGGGCGCCGAAGATGTTCATCCCCGTCATCAACAGGAAGAAGATTGCCAGCGCATTGCCCCAATGGGTCAGCCGCACCAGCCAATGGTGGCGCAGCACGCGGCGTTCGGTGGCGGCAGGGGGGGAGGACGGGATGCTGGCCATGGAATGTCTTTCGTTGGAAATCGCCAAGGGGTTACATCCGATCGCGGCCTGCGCCATGAAGAACGCCATGTTGCGCATTTATTCGCCCACCGGCAACCGGACACTGGCCGATGGCGAGGCCTTGCCCGCCGATGCCGTGTGGATCGATCTGCACAATCCCACGCCGGCCGAAGAGGCGTTGCTGGAAACCGCACTGGGCATCGATATCCCCACGGTTGATGACATGGCGGAGATTGAAACCTCCAGCCGGCTCTATATCGACAATGGTGCCATCGTGCTGACGGTGACGCTGGCCACCGGCATCCTCGCCGAAAATCCGGAAACCTGCCAGGTCAGCTTCGTGCTGGGCCGCCATCATCTGGTGACGGTGCGGTATCACGCGGTGCGCAGCTTTGATAATTTTGCCGCCCAGGCGACGCGCAGCCCGGAATTATGCGCCGGGCCGGCGATGGCGCTGATGGCCTTGATCGATACCATCGTCGATCGGTTGGCCGATGGTTTTGAACATATCGGCCGCGCGGTGGATGCCATTTCCAGCGCGGCGTTTCGCCGGTCTGATCCGCGCGCCCGCGGACGCCAGGTGCGGCGATCGAATCTGGTGCTGCAATCCCTGCTCACCCGGCTGGGCGCCGCGCAGGACAGTTTGAACAAGGCACGCGAATCAGCGGTGTCGCTCAGCCGGGCGCTGTCGTTCCTGTTGTTTGCCGCGCCCAAGGATGCCAGCCTGGCGCCCCATATCAAGACACAGCTGCGCGATCTGGCCTCGCTGACCGATCAGGCCAATTTCATCGGCAACAATCTCACCTTCCTGCTCGATGCCACGCTGGGGCTGATCTCGATCGAGCAGAATGTCGTGTTGAAGATATTTTCGGTGGCGGCTGTGGTGTTCATGCCGCCGACGCTGGTGGCGGGTATTTACGGCATGAACTTTGCCTTCATGCCCGAATTGCAGTGGCATTTGGGCTATCCGCTGGCGTTGCTGATCATGCTCGCCTCGGCGGTGTTGCCTTATCTGATCTTCCGTTGGCGCGGCTGGATGTGACGGTTATGGCGCGTCCAGCGAGCAGCCATATTCGGGATCGAAGCGCGCCGTGCGGCTCGACAGCAGTGGTACCTTGGCGGTG
This sequence comes from Sandarakinorhabdus sp., assembly GCF_987265915.1. NCBI lineage: Bacteria > Pseudomonadati > Pseudomonadota > Alphaproteobacteria > Sphingomonadales > Sphingosinicellaceae > Sandarakinorhabdus > Sandarakinorhabdus sp. The sequence continues at coordinate 2,970,447 of NZ_OZ503948.1, read as the reverse complement.
ATGGTGCGCGCCGCGCTGTCTTCGCTCACCTGCACGATGTCGGTGCCGGGTTCCCGGTCGGTCTCGCAACTGGCCATGTCGCGGCCGCCGACATAACGGCAGGCACAGACAACATGGGCGATATAGCCGGTGGCGAGCTGCGCCTGCTTGCCAGTGGTGGAATATCGCAGGCCCAGCCAGCCACCCGCAGCCGCGCACAACAGCAGCAGCGGCGCCCAGATCAGCCAGCGCCGGCGGGTTGGGGCAGGCGGTTGTGAAGGCGGGGGGGCAGATGGATCGAGCGTGTCACTTGCCAGCATGGGGGCAGGGCCTCTAGCGTGTAGGGATGACACGGTGCAGCATCCAGATCGCCCTCGCAAGCCTGTTGCTGGCTGGGCCGGCGGCTGCTCAGATGTCGGGGCAGGCGCCGGCCGCTGCGCCCGCGGCCATTCCCGCAGCACAGCCGGTGTCGGCGCTGCCGGCGGCAGATGCCTTTTTCACCGATCCGTCGCTGGGCGAAACCCGCGCGCTGATCGTGCTGCGCGATGGCAAGCGCATCTATGAACGCTATGGCACCGGCATCGGCCCCGGCACGCGGCTGATCAGCTGGTCGATGGCCAAATCCATCACCTCGACGCTGATCGGTTTTCTGGTGGCTGATGGCCGGTTGCAGCTCGATACCCCGGCGCCGGTGCCGGAATGGCGCGGTGATGCGCGGGCGAAGATCACCCTGCGGCAGTTGTTGCACATGGCGTCGGGCGTGAAGCATTTGGAATCCGGGCCAGCGCCGGAGCTGGCGGACACCAATCGGGCGCTGTTCGCCGATCTTTCGGGCGATATCTACAAGGCGGCCGTGGCCGAACCAGCCGAAGTGCCGCCGGGCACACGCTTTCAATACAACACGCTGACCACGCATATCCTGGCGCGGATCGTGGCCGATGCGGTGGCACCGGCGGCAAAGACGCCCGCCGAACGCCGCCGCGCGGTGCGGGATTTCATCAGCCAGCGATTGTCGGCTCCGGCCGGCATGAACAGCCTGCTGTGCGAATTTGATCCCCAGGGCAATCTTTATGGCGGATCACTCTGCCATGCCACGGCGCGCGATTGGGCGGCGTTCGGGCAGCTTTATCTCGATGGTGGCGTCGTGGCCGGCACCCAGGTGGTGCGGCCCGATTGGGTACGGTTCGTGACCACCCCATCGCCCAGCAACGGCGGCTATGGCGGGCAATTCTGGCTGAATCGCAAGCAATCCAGCGGCAAGGACAATGCACTGTTCTGGCAGAAGGGCCCGGCGGATGCCTTTGCCGCCATCGGCCATCTCGGCCAATATGTGATCATGGTGCCATCCAGGCGGCTGGTGATCGTGCGGCTGGGCAAGACGCAGGATGATGGGCTGCAACCGGTGCGCGATGGTCTGGCGCGGCTGGTGAACGGCTTTTCGCCAAACACTGGGCCGACGACGCCATGACGGCCGATTATCGCTGCATCGATATCAAGCTGGATGAACGCACGATCCTGTGGCGCAATGCCGATATCGAACAGGAACGCCGCGTCGCCATCTTCGATCTGCTGGAAGGCAATGAGTTCAAGCCGGTGGCCGCTGCCGAAGCCGGCCACCACGGCCCCTATAAATTGCTGCTCGGCGTGGAGGATGGCCGGCTGGACGTGACGGTGAACGACACGCTCGACCGGCCGGTCGATGCCTTCCAGGTGGCGCTCAGTCCGTTCCGGCGCACCATCCGCGAATATTTCGCCATCTGCGACAGCTATTACCAGGCCATCCGCCAATCCAGCCCCGGCCAGATCGAAACCATCGACATGGCGCGGCGTGGCATCCACAACGATGCTGCCGAACTGCTGAAGGAACGGCTGGAGGCCCGCGCCATCGTCGATTTCGATACAGCGCGGCGGCTGTTCACCCTGATCTGCGTGCTGCACATAAAGGGTCACTGATGTCCGTTCTGTCCGACCGCTGGATTCGCGAAGCCGCCCTGGCCACCGGCATGATCGAACCGTTCGTGGAACGGCAGACGCGCGGCGGCTGCATCTCCTATGGCCTGTCGAGCTATGGCTATGACGCGCGGGTGGCGGATGAATTCAAGATTTTCACCAATGTCGATTCCGCCGTGGTGGACCCCAAGGATTTCAACCCGAACAGCTTTGTCGATCGCAAAACCGATGTGTGCGTGATCCCGCCCAACAGTTTCGCCCTGGCCCGCACGGTGGAATATTTCCGCATCCCGCGCGACGTGCTGGTGATCTGCCTGGGCAAGAGCACCTATGCCCGCTGCGGCATTATCGTGAACGTCACCCCGCTGGAACCCGGCTGGGAAGGCCATGTCACGCTGGAATTCAGCAACACCACGCCGCTGCCGGCGCGCATCTATGCCAATGAAGGCGCCTGCCAGTTCCTGTTCCTGAAGGGCAATGAACCCTGCGAGGTCAGCTATGCCGACCGTGCCGGCAAATATATGGGGCAGAAGGGCGTGACATTGCCGAAGCTGTGAAATCTGGCTATATTGGGCATGAAGGGACGGCGAAATGGCCAGATATTCTGTAGTGCAAGCCAAAAACCAGTTCTCACGTCTCCTCAACGCTGCGCGAACTGGCGAAGCGGTGGAGATTACCAGCCATGGACAGGTCGTGGCCCGTATCGTCGGGCCCGAAACTGCGTCAACTGTGCTTGCTGATGACTGGCCTGCCCGGCGGGATGCGGCGCTCGAAAAATTGCGGCAACTGCGGGAGTCGATGCCGCCGTCCGACATTTCTTCCGTCGACCTGATCCGTCAGATGCGGGACGAAGATTGGCGCTGAGCCTTTATCTCGACGCCAGTGTCATCGTGCCCACGCTTTGGCCTGAGCCTACGTCCGAACTGATTATGGCGTGGCTGGGGACCCTGGATTCGATACCAGTCATCAGCAGCCTGGCAGCAGGAGAGGTCAGTTCTGCGATTGCGCGGCGGGTAAGGATGCGACAAATTACAGAGTCAGCCGCCCACCATATTCTCGCTGACTTCGACGCGTTTTGTGACGTTGCCGCCATCCGCTGTGATGTTGTGGACGACGATATTCGGTCGGGCAACCGACTTGTGCGCCAGTTTGGGCTGGGCCTGCGGTTGCCGGATGCAATTCATGTCGCACTTTGCCAGCGTCAGGGGTTTGTTCTTGCGACCCAAAACCGGGCACTGGCGCGGGCGGGAGAGGGCGTCGGCCTGTCTGTCTTCATGCCGGGTTGAATTTCGGTGGGCTTTTCCCCAACGCCCCGCTAACCGGCGACGGTGAGCTCCACTCCCGCCCCTTCGCAGGCCCGCATCGGCTTTTTCGCCGGCATGGGTGCCTATCTGATCTGGGGCGTGCTGCCCTTCTATCTGCGGTTGTTGCAGGGCGTGCCGGCCCAGGATGTGCTGGCGCATCGCATCATCTGGTCGGTGCTGGTGGTGGTGCTGCTGATCTCCGGGCTGCGGGGCTGGGGCAAGGTGGCTGCTGCGCTGCGCCAGCCGCGCCTGCTGCTGATGCTGTTCGCTTCGGCGGTGTGCATCACCATCAACTGGTTCGTCTACACCTGGGCGGTGCTGGCCGGGCACGTCATCGATACGTCGCTCGGCTATTTCATCAATCCGCTGGTTTCGGTGCTGTTCGGGGTTGCGCTGCTGGGGGAGCGATTGTCCCGCCTGCAATGGGTGGCGGTGGCGCTGGCAGCGCTGGGGGTGGCAGTGCTCGCCATCGAGCGCGGCGCGCTGCCGATGGTCAGCCTGGGGCTGGCGCTGTCGTTCGGCATCTATGGCCTGATCCGCAAGCAGGCGGCGGTGGATGCTGCCACCGGGCTGTTCGTGGAAACCCTGATGCTGGCGCCGTTTGCGGCCCTGTGGATCGCCGGCACGCCGCAGGGCTTCACCGGTTGGCCGGCCCCCACCTTGCTCATCCTGGCGCTGGGCGGGTTGGCGACGGCGGTGCCGCTGCTGCTGTTCGGCATCGCGGCGCGGCGGCTGCCGCTGTCCACCCTCGGCCTCATGCAATATGTGGCCCCCACCATGGTGTTGGTCGAGGCAGTGCTGATCTTCGGCGAAGTGCTCGATCCGGCGCGGCTGGCGGCCTTCTGCTGCATCTGGGCGGGGCTGGCGGTGTACACAGTTTCGCTCAGACGCCCAGTGGCGCCTGCGACAACAGCGCGCTAAGACAGCGTATATGGACCAGATCGTCATCCGCGGTGGCCGCCGCCTCCAAGGCCGCATCCAGATTTCCGGCGCCAAGAATGCCGCGCTCACGTTGATGCCGTGTGCGCTGCTCACCGACGAGCCGCTGACCTTGCGCAACCTGCCGCGGCTGGCCGATATCGACAGCTTTGGCCACCTGCTCAACAATCACGGGCTTTCGACCACCATCGAAGGCACCAGCCCGGATGAATTCGGCCGGGTGATGACCGTGCGTGCCAACCGCATCACCTCCACGGTCGCGCCCTATGATATCGTCCGCAAGATGCGCGCCTCGATCCTGGTACTGGGGCCGTTGCTGGCGCGCGCCGGCACTGCCACCGTGTCACTGCCGGGCGGCTGCGCCATCGGCAACCGCCCGATCGATCTGCACCTGAAGGCGCTCGAACATCTCGGCGCCGAGATCGAGCTCGCCGCCGGCTATGTGAAGGCCACCGCGCCCAAGGGCGGCCTGCCCGGTGGGCGTTATGTGTTTCCCGTGGTGTCGGTGGGGGCGACCGAAAACGCCGTGATGGCCGCCGTGTTGTGCAAGGGCGTTTCCATCCTGGAAAATGTCGCGCGCGAACCGGAAATTGTCGATCTGTGCAACTGCCTGGTGGCGATGGGCGCCAAGATCGCCGGCATCGGCACCGAAAAGCTCACCATCACCGGCGTGAAGGAACTGCACGGCGCCACCTATGCGGTGATGCCCGATCGCATCGAGGCCGGCAGCTATGCCTGCGCCGCCGCCATCACCGGCGGCGAGATTGAACTGGTCGGCGCATCGGCGCATGATCTGGGCGTGACCATCGACATGCTGCACGAAGCCGGCGTGACCACCCAGGCCACCGAGGACGGCATCATCGTGCGCCGCGATGGCCCTATGCACGGCATCAATGTTTCGACCGCGCCTTATCCCGGCTTTGCCACCGATATGCAGGCGCAGTTCATGGCGATGCTCGCGGTGGCCGATGGCGCGTCGCTGCTCACCGAAACCATTTTCGAAAACCGCTTCATGCACGTGCCCGAACTGGCGCGCATGGGGGCGGACATCACGGTGCGCGGCCGCAGCGCCGTGGTGCGCGGCGTGCCGCGGCTGACCGGTGCGCCGGTAATGGCCACCGATCTGCGCGCCTCGATGAGCCTGGTGCTGGCCGGGCTGGCGGCGGACGGCGAAACCACCGTGGCGCGCGTCTATCACCTCGATCGCGGTTACGAGCGCCTGGAAGAGAAGTTGCAGGCGGTGGGCGCGGATATCGAGCGCATCGGTGATGGCTGAGACGCGCCTCGCGTTGCTGGGTCAGGAACCCGGCGATATCGAGACATTTTCGGCACTGTTGCAGGATGCGACGCTGCGGTTGGCCGATGTCGGCCTTGATCGCAAGGCGCGGCGGCTGGTGTGCCTGGTCAACCGCTATCGCCGCGAATCGCCTGCGCCCAGCCGCATCCGCTGCGCCTTGCGCGTCGAAACCGTTGGCGCGGTGCAGCGCGCTGGCTGGTCCGACGATCCGGAGGCGGTGACGGTGATCCTCTCCCTCGCGCAGGATGGCGACTGGCTGGTGATCACCTGCGCCGCCGGCATTGCGCTCCGCGCCCGGGTGGAAGTGATCGATCTGGTGCTGGAGGATATTGGCGAGCCGTGGGCGACCACGCGGGTGCCCGATCACGGGTAAAGGACCCACCCCCGGCCCCTCCCGCAAGCGGGAGGGGAGCAGAAAGAGCAAAGACAAAACACTGGGGGTGGGGCTCGCCACCGGATTCAATCGGCCAGCTTGACCCGCCGCCCCGTCACCAGCAACACCGCCATCGCCACAATCGACTTCACCCCCGCCCCCGGCAACAATACCGCCAGCGCGGCCAGATCGCCACCACGCATGGCAATCACCGCCCCGCCCAGCAGCAGCAACAGGCCATGCCCGGCCAGCATCAGCAGCAAGGTCGGCCGCCAGCCCCAGCCCGGTGCCCAGCGCATCGCCAGCCGACTGGCCAGCGGCAGCGCAATCAGGAAGCCGGCGCTGAAGCCGCTCATCGCGCCGATGCCGCCCTTCAGGCCGGCCAGCACCGGCAGGCCCAGCGCTGCCAGCGCCAGCCAGGCGATCACCCCGGCCACACCCGCGCCGCCGGCCAGCGCACCAGCCAGCACGACGATCAGGGATTGCAGGGTGATCGGCACCGATCCCAATGGCAACGCCAGCGGCGCGACGGCGCACAGCGCGATGCACGTGCCGACCGCGCCGGGCAGGGCCGGGATCGGGCGGTCAACCTTCGCGCCGGTCATCAAGTGCCGGCGGATACCGCGCCGGTTTTCTTCATGGCGCCGGCGACTTCCGGCGGCATATATTTCTCGTCATGCTTGGCCAGGATGGTGTCGGCGGTGAATTGCCCGGTGGCCGCATCGATCTTGCCTTCGGCGATCACGCCCTGGCCTTCGCGGAACAGGTCGGGCAGGATACCAGTGTAGGTGACCGGCACGGTCTTCGCCATGTCCGTCACCACGAAATGCACGGTGGCGCCGTCGCGTTGCAGGCTGCCCTTTTCGACCATGCCGCCCAGCCGGATCGCCGCAGTGGGCGCAGGCCCCTTGGCGAGATCGGACGGCGCGTAGAAATAGGTCGCCTTTTCGCCCAGCGTCGAGAAGGCCAGCGCGCCAGCCCCGCCCAGCGCGGTGAGCGCGCCGACGACCAGCCACAGGCGTTGGTGCTTTGCCTTCATCGGCGTTTGCTTTCCTCGGCCTTTTTTTCGGCGCTGCGCATGGAAACAAAGGCCCACACAAGCAGGCCGATCAGGCCGACCAGCGTCAAGCCATAGGCCGGCCAGATGAAATTGGCCCACAGATCGGGGCGGGTGACGACGCCATCCATATCAGGCAACCGCCTCCGCCAGCCGCCGGCTGCGCGCATCGATGCGCTGCTGCGCCAGCATGGCCCGCATCCGCATCAACACGATGGCGGCAAACAGGAAGCTGAAGCCGCCCACCGACAGCAATAAGGGCGTCAGCAATTCCGGCGCGATCGAGGATTTGGCGTTGATCACCGAAATGCTGCTGCCCTGGTGCAGCGTGTTCCACCATTCCACCGAATATTTGATGATCGGCAGGTTGATCACGCCCACCAGCGCCAAAATGGCCGCGGCGCGGCTTTCGCCGCCCTTTTCGGCCTCGCTGGCCGACAGCGCCAGATAGCCGAGATAAAGGAACAGCAGCACCAGCATCGACGTCAGCCGCGCATCCCACACCCAATAGGTGCCCCAGGTCGGCTTGCCCCACAAAGCGCCCGAAACCAGGCAGATGGCCGTGAACGCCGCGCCGGCCGGCGCAATGGCGCGCGCCGCGATGGTGGCCAGCGGGTGACGCCAGATCAGCGCGGTGGCCGATGCAATGGCCAGGCTCAGGTAACCGCCGGCCCCCAACCAGGCGGCGGGCACATGCACATACATGATGCGCACGCTTTCGCCCTGCTGGTAATCCGGCGGGCTGGCGAATAGGCCGATCCAAAGGCCAGCCGCGGTCAACGCCAAGCCAAGCAATGCGACGATCGGGGTCGCAACACGGGCGATCTTCAGGAATCGCGCGGGGTTCGCAAAACGGTGCACGCCGGCCTTCTAGCAGAAGGCGTGCGGCAGGGAAGGGGGCGTGGTAGCGCGCCTCACCTACCGTCGATGCGCGTGCTCCAGCCATCGCCCAGGAACATGCGGGTGATGCGGCCGCCCTGTTCCTCGAATCGCACCACTTCGCCGATGGAACTGCCGCCGGTGGGCGCCATCAACTTGAACTGGCCGCCCCCCAGGGGTTCCAGCACACTGCGGGTTTCGGCGGCGGCGGCGGTCGCGCCCAGCAGCACCAGTTGCTGATTGAGCAGCACCACCTGCGTCACACCATCATCGCCGCCGCGATAACGCCCGGCAAAGCGCGCCCAGGCCGGGTCCCACGCGGTCGCAGCTTTGGGCTTGGCGGCCTTGGCGACGGCCTCGCCCACGGTGATCATCAACTGGCGGGCGATGTCGGACGGATTCGAATCATTGGTGTTGGTCAGAACGATCACGCCAACCTTGTCGTCGATCTGCGCCAGCGTCTGGGTGGTGTTGCCGGGATAGCCGCCGCCGTGGCCCACATATGTCCGATCCTTGAAGCGGCTGTGATCGAAACCCAGGCCTGACCCCGATTGCCAGTTTTCATCGACCGACCGCACGCGCAGCGCCTCGCGCCACGATCCAGCCGACAGGATATTGTTGCCGCCGGCCTTCGGCGCACGGCGGAACTGGGCGGCGATGAACTTGGCGAGATCGTTGACGTTGGACGACAGGCCGGTCGCCGCCGCCATGCCGCGCGCATCGACAAACCCCATCACGCGCCGCGTGCCGTCCGGCGTGCGCACCGCATAGGGCGTGGCGAGGCCGGGATCGGGCTTGTCGATGCTGGTGGCGCTCATCTCCAGCGGTTTCAATATGTTGGCGGTCACATAATCCGCCCAGCGCTGGCCGGTGACTTTCTCCACCAGCAGGCCGGCGACGGCAAAGGCCAGATTGGAATATTTCCAGCGCGTCTGCGGCGGGAAGGCGGCCTGGCGGGCGGGCATCAGCTTGATCAGCTCCGCCTCGGTCGGGAAGTTGTAGCTCGACCAGTGATCGCTGGCCTCACGCTGCAGGCCGCTGCTGTGCGACAAGAGCTGTTCGATGGTGATCGGGCCATCGTCCGGCCCGGCCGGCTTGGGCGTGAACCACGGCAGATACTTCACCACCGGATCATCGAGCCGCAATTTGCCGGCCTCGCGCAGTTGCAGCACGGCGATGGCGGCAAACAGCTTGGAGTTGGACGCGATGCGAAAGCGCGTGTCGGCGGTCATCGGCTTCTTCGCGGCGACATCGGCGTAGCCGAAGCCCTGGCTCCACACGAGTTGCTGATCCTGCACGACGCCCACCGCCACGCCGGGCAGGCCGCGATAGGCGATCTGGCCTTCCAGCCAGGCGCTGAACAGCCGCTCTGCGGCCTGGACGTCGGGATTGGCAGCGATTTCGGTGGCGGGCGGCGGGGCTTGCGCGAGGGCAGGTGTGGTGGCGAGCAGAAGGGCGATGGCGATGTGTTTCATGTTTGGTCCCCCGGTTGTGGGGACAGGCTAGCAGGTTGGTGCGGGCCGCCAAGCCCCACCCCCAACCCCTCTTGGCTGCGGGAGGGGAGCCGTTTCGGTTTGTGGTGCGCGCTTCTTTCACGCCCAATCTGCTCCCCTCCTGCTTGCGGGAGGGGCTGGGGGTGGGCTTACCCCAACCGCGCCAACGCCGCCGCCAGCCGCTCGGCTTCGGCGCTGCGCGCCTCATGATCTTCACGCGCCTTCTCCACCGCTTCCGGCTTGGCCTTTTCGGTGAAGCCGGGGTTGCTTAAGCGCCCGGCCAGCGCGTCGCGTTCCTTGATCGCGGCGGCCAGCGCCTTTTCCAGCCGGGCCTTTTCCGCGGCGAGATCGATCACGTCGCCGATGGGGATCAGGAAGGTGGCTTCGCCATGCACCAGTTGCAGCCGGCCGCCCTCTGGTGCCGAACCGGCGGTCACGCGCGCCAGCCGCTCGATGGCCGGTGCATTGGCGGCCAGGCGCGCTTGCGTTTCCGGCGACGCGCCTTCCACGGCAAAGGGCAGCTTGGCCGATGGCGGCACATTCACTTCGGTACGCGCCGAGCGGATTTCGCTGATCAACCCGATCAACCAGTCGATATCGGCACTCGCCGCCGCGTCTTCCGGCAGCGCATCCGTGGCGACCCACTGCGCCAAAATCAGATCGTCGCGCGAGCCGAGCTGGTGCCACAATTCCTCGGTGAGGAACGGCATCACCGGATGCAGCATCACCAGGATCTGATCGAGCGCCCAGCCGGCCACGGCGCGGGTTTCGGCCGCCACCGCTTCATCGGCGCCGTCCGCCAGCAACGGCTTGATCAGTTCCAGATACCAGTCGCAGAAGCGGCTCCAGACAAGCTTGTAGATGGCGTCGGCATAGGCATCGAAACGGAAATCGGCGATGGCCTGTTCCAACGCGCCAGCGCAAGCCTTCACTTCGCCGATGATCCAGCGGTTGACCGGCTGGGTGGCGGCCGGCGGCAGGATATCCGGGTGGCCGGCGATGCCGTTCATCTGGGCGAAGCGCGCGGCGTTCCACAGCTTGGTGGCGAAGTTGCGATAGCCTTCGATACGGCTCTCGTTCAGCTTGATGTCGCGCCCCTGCGTTTCCATCGCGGTCAGCGTGAAGCGCAGCGCATCGGCACCGAACTTGTCGATCAGCACCAGCGGATCGACAGTGTTGCCTTTGGATTTGCTCATCTTCTGGCCCTTGGCGTCGCGCACCAGGCCATGGCAATAAACCGTGCGGAACGGGACATCGTGCATGAAATGCAAGCCCTGCATCATCATGCGGGCCACCCAGAAGAAGATGATGTCGAAGCCGGTGACGAGCACGTCGCCGGGGTAATGGCGCGCGAGGTCGGCCGTTTGTTTCGGCCAGCCCAGCGTGCCGAACGGCCACAGCGCGGAGGAGAACCAGGTGTCGAGGACGTCCTCGTCGCGCCATAGAGCGACTGTGCTGCCGTTGTTGAGACTGTTCGCTTCGTCACGGCTTGACGCAAAAACGATAGTAGGCGCGGGCAATTTGTCCGATTTGTAAAATTCGTATGCCTTAGTGGCGGCATCCTCTTCCGTTTCCGCAACAAAGAACTGGCTATCCTGAGGTCTATTTTGCTTCTGTTCGAACATGTGTTCGTTGAGGGAGACGTGGAAGCGAGTTCCCTCAACTTCCCAAATAGGAGGCCCATACCACGCCGGAATCCGGTGCCCCCACCACAGTTGGCGGGACACGCACCACGGCTGGATATTCTCCATCCAGTTGAAATAGGTCTTTTCCCAGGTCGCCGGCACAAAGCGCGTGCGGCCATCATGCACGGCGGCCAGTGCGTCCTTGGCGAGTTCGGCGGCGTTCACATACCATTGGTCGGTCAGCCACGGTTCGATCACTACGCCGGACCGGTCACCATAGGGCATCTGGATGGTCTTGTTTTCGATGCGCTCGATCCGGTCGAGGGCTTCGAGATCGGCCACCACCTGCTTGCGCGCCGCCTCGCGGGTCAGGCCCACATATTCCGCCGGCACGCCGTCGCCCAAGCAGATATTGGCCTCGGCATCGAGGATGTTGATCCAGCCGATGGCCTTATTGCGTTCATACACCGCCCAATCGTTGAAATCATGCGCGGGCGTGATCTTCACCGCGCCGGAGCCGAGTTCGGGATCGGCATGTTCATCGGCGATGATCGGGATACGCCGGCCGGTGATTGGCAGTTCCACATACTTGCCGATGACGGAGGCATAGCGCGCATCGTCCGGATGCACCGCCACTGCGGTATCGCCCAGCATGGTTTCCGGGCGCGTCGTCGCCACAATGATATGGTCGGCGCCGCTGTCAAGCACCGCGCCATCGGCGAGCGGATAGCGGATGTGGGTGAAGGTGCCGGCGACTTCGCGCGTCTCCACCTCCAGGTCGGAAATCGCGGTCTTCAGCTTCGGGTCCCAGTTCACCAGGCGCTTGTCGCGATAGAGCAAGCCCTGATTATGGAGTTCCACGAACACTTTGATCACGGCCGCATTGAAGCCGTCGTCCATGGTGAAGCGTTCATTGGCCCAATCGCAGGACGCACCCAGCCGGCGCAATTGCCCGGTGATGGTGCCGCCGGATTCGGCCTTCCATTCCCACACCTTGGCTTCGAACGCGGCGCGGCCCATGGCGGTGCGGCCCGGCTGCTGGGCTTCGGCCAGGCGGCGTTCCACCACCATCTGGGTGGCGATGCCGGCATGATCGGTGCCGACGATCCAGCGCGCATCGCGGCCATTCAGCCGGTGCCAGCGGATGAGGATATCCTGCAGCGTGTTGTCGAGCGCATGGCCGATGTGCAGACTGCCGGTCACGTTCGGCGGCGGGATGACGATGGTGAAGGGCTGCGCATCGGGCCGCGCCGGGCGGAAGCGGCCTTCGCCTTCCCAATGCGCATACCAGCGCTGTTCAAAACTGGCGGGGTCAAAAATGCGGTCAATCATGCGACGGCGATAGCCGCTGGCTGGCGGCGGGGAAAGCCCGAAGGCGGCTTACATCTTGCCCGTCAGCCGCCGGATTTCCGCACGGGCGACCTTCTCGACGATTTCCGGCATGTTGGCATCCAGCCACGCCTTGATGTGCGGCGCCAGCATGTCGCGGATCAGCGCATCCAGGGTGATGGTGGCCGTGTCCGGCGGCAGGGTGACGCTGGCCAGCGGCACGATGTCGGGTTCGGGCTCTGCGGGCGGTGGCGGCGGTTCTGGCTCAGCCTCCGGCCCGGTGACGCGGGCGCGGATGGAGGCCAGAATGGCATCGATGGAGGCCGGCGGTTCAGACATGAGCAATCGTTACGCCAACGCGGCAGAAACTGCCAGAGCGGCCCGGCCGGTCAGAAGGCAAACACCGCTGCGCGGGCAAAACCGGGCAGCAGCGGCGCGGCCATTTCGATGAAGGCGAGGCCAGCGGGCTCGCCGCCCGGCGTCAACGGCCCGACATAGGCGCGGCCGACGCCCGCCTGCCGCAACACGGCCGCGATGCGGCCACCGGGCGCCAATTGCGCCGCGATGGCTGGCGGCACGGTTTCGATGCTGCCTTCGAACAGGATCAGATCATAGGGCGCCGCCGCCGCCCAGCCTTCGGGGAGCGGGCCGGTCACGCTGGCCACGCCGGCCGCGGCCGCCATGGCGACCAGGCCGGCATCGCTTTCCAGCGCGGTCACTGCCGCGCCGATCCGCGCCAGGATTGCGGCGGAATAACCACTGGCACTGCCCACCACCAGCACGCGCTGCCCCGGTTGCACCGCGGCGTGCTGCAACAGCAGTGCCAGCGCCAGCGGCGCGAGCAGGTGGCGGCCACGCGCCACTTCCTGGGCGGCGTCGGCATAGGCGAGGTCAGCCAGCCCGGCCGGCAGGAAGGGTTCGCGCGGGATCTCGGCGAAGGCGGCGAGTACCGCGGCGTCGGTGACCGCCACGGTCTTCAACTGCGTGTCCACCATGGTCTGGCGCTGAGCAGCGGAGCCGATTGTTGTCATGGCGCTGTCTTTGCCTCGCGGCGACGCGGTGCGCAATGCTGATGTTGCGGGCAGGTGGCATCGCAGCGTGCGCCAGCGAATCCTGATTGCCCATCAGGGCCCGGCTTGCTAGGGACGGCGTCCACTTAGAGGCCCGATGGCGGAGTGGTGACGTAACGGACTGCAAATCCGTGCACCCGGGTTCGATTCCCGGTCGGGCCTCCAAATCATGCCGGCTGGCGCAGACCGCCGGGCACTGTGCGATCAAGCTTCAACCGCGACAGGGCGTTGCGACACGCAGGCGAAAGGCCGGCCGATGCGGGCCTGCGACGCCATGTCCAGCCGGAATAGGCCGGCAAAACGCCATTTTTTGGCCTTTTATCGCAATCGCTTGGATCAATACGTCATTTCCCCCGCAGCGTTGCGGCGCATCTTCGTCTTTCCGGGCCCGTCTGATCGCGCTGGCATTGGCGCCAGCACAATGGGGGTTGCAGATATGCGTGATGTTCGTCGCTTTGCCCGGCGTGGGGCAAGTTCATTCGCCGTGATGGCTGCGGCGTTGGCGGCAACGCCGGCGCTTGCCCAGGCGGCGCCTGCCCGTCCGGCCACGCTGGCCGCTGCATCGGCCACCAACGCCGCGGAAACGGAGATGCCGGCGGAAATGGTCGTCACCGGATCGCGCATCGTGCGCGACGGCTCCAGCGCCGCGGTGCCGACCACGGTGGTGACCGCCGAAGACATTGCCCAGCGCAATCCCATCAACATTGCCGATTATGTCAACCAGCTGCCGGCCATCGGCCAAGGCCAGTCGCCGCGCGCAACCACCTTGTTTGTCAATGCCAACGGTGGTGCCAACCAGATCAACGCGCGCGGCCTGGGCATCAACCGCACGCTGGTGCTGCTCGATGGCCGCCGCGTGGTCGGTTCGGGCCTGCTGCCAGCGGTGGACATCAACATGCTGCCGCAGAACCTCGTCAAGCGCGTCGATGTGGTGACTGGCGGTGCATCGGCCGCCTATGGTTCGGATGCGGTGGCCGGCGTGGTCAACTTCATCCTCGATACTGGTTTCACAGGGGTGAAAGGCCAGATCAACTATGGCATCACCGATCGCAGCGATGGCGCTGTCATCAGCGGTGATCTGGCCTTTGGCAGCGCCTTTGCCGGCGGCCGCGGCCATATCCTGATCAGCGGCAACTATGCCAAGAGCGACAGCATCCAGATGTCGGACAAGCCGCGCAGCTGGTTCCAGCCGGGCCTGGGCATCCTGCAGAATCCGGACTGGACGGCGACCAATGGCCAACCCGGCCGCATCGTGCGCAACGATATCGGCTTTACCAGCACGCCGGGTGGCGTGATTGTCGGCGGCCCGTTGGCCGGCACCACATTCCTGCCCGGCGGCACCACGGGTCAGTTCCTGTTCGGCCCGACGGCGTTGACCCAGGGTTCGATTCAGGCGGGCGGCACGGTCCAGGGGCAGAATATCCGCGGCGCCTTGCTGCCTGATCTGGAATATTGGAGCCTTTATGGCCGCGTCAGCTATGAGGTGACGGACAATGTCACCGCCATCGTGGAGGCCAGCTATGGCGGCAACGACACGGTGAACTGGTCGGCCATCTACAACCGCCAGGGCACCGGCGCCACCGGTGCGCTGACCATTCAGCGCGACAACCCGTTCCTGCCGACGGCCGTGCGCAATTCGATGACGATGCAGGGCATCACCTCGTTCCGCATGAATCGCCTGTTCTATGACATGGTGAATCGCCCGGACGAAGAAATCGGTCTGGCCGGCTACAACCGCCGTCAGGGCCGGCTGCTGGTGGCGCTGGAAGGCAAGTTTGCCGACAGTGGCAAATGGCGCGCCTATTATCAGGGTGGCCGCAGCCAGGTGTGGTACACGCGCGACAACAATGTGATCATCGATCGCTTCAACCAGGCGGTGGATGTGATCGGCAACCCTGCGGTTGGCGGCGTGCCCGGGGTTGCCACTGGCGCGCCGGTGTGCCGCTCCACGGTCACGGCCAACAGCAATGGCTGTCTGCCGATGAACGTGTTCGGCGAGGGTTCGCTCGGCTCGGCGTCGATCGCCTGGCTGACCGGCGAATCCGATGGCTTCCGCACGCGGCAGGATCTGGACATCGCCCTCGATGTCTATGCGATCGACGCGCAATACAGCCCGTTTTCAACCTGGGCCGGCCCGGTGTCGTTCGCGGCCGGCTTTGAATATCGGGATGAATCCTTCAATGCCACGTCTGACGCGGTTTCGCAGGCGCGGCGCTGGAACGTCGGCAACTTCCAGCCCGGCGGTGCCGGTTACAATGTGAAGGAATTTTTTGGCGAAGTGCTGTTGCCGCTGCTGAAGGATTCGGCCGTTGGCGACCTGGAACTGAACGGCGCCGTGCGCCGCACCGATTATTCGACCAGCGGCGCCGTGACGACCTGGAAGGTGGGCGGTGCCTATCGCTTTGGCGATCTGCGGCTGCGCGCCACCCGTTCGCGTGACATCCGGGCGCCCAACCTGAATGATCTGTTTGCGCCGCAAAGCCAGTTCGTGAACCAGTTCCTCGATCGCAGCCTGCCGAACAGCCCGCAGGTGCAGTTCATCACGCTTTCGGGCGGCAACCCGCAGCTGACGCCGGAAATCGCCGACACCTGGACGGTGGGCGGCGCCTATCAGCCGGGCTGGCTGCCTGGCCTGACCGCCACGATCGATTGGTACAAGATCGACATCAAGGATGCGATCTTCGGGGTCGGCGGCCAGCTGCTGCTCGATCTCTGCTATGGCTTCAACCGCCCGGCCAGCCCGGCGGCCTGCCAGTCGATCGTGCCCGTGGCGGGCAGCACCGGCCTGACCGGCGCCACCCTGCTCACCGGCGGCATCAACGCCCAGAATGTGGCGGTGGAAGGCATTGATTACGAGATCAGCTATCGCGCCCAGCTCAGCAACATCTCGGAAAAGCTGCCCGGCTCGATCAGCCTGCGGATGCTGGCATCGCAGCGCTTGAAGGATCAGACCCGTTTGCCGGGTGATAACACCCCGCCTGATCTGGGCACGCCGGGCAGCCTGAAGTGGCGCGGCTTTGGTTCGGCCACCTATTCGGTTGGCGCCAGCCGCACGACGGTGACCGCGCGTTATCTCGCCCCGGCCGTGGTTACCAACGTGCCGGCGCTGGAACGCAACGGCCTGGCCGCAGACGTCAACCGCATCCCGGCGGTGTGGTATTGGGAATTGTCGCAGAATTTCGACGTGAAGATCGCCGGCAAGCCGGTGACATTCTTTGCCGTCGTGGAAAATCTGTTCGACAAGGATCCGCCACCGGTGCCGGGTGTCGGCTTCGGCTCGTCGCCGGTCTATGATCTGCTGGGCCGCAGCTATCGTCTGGGTCTGCGCTTCAAGATGTAAGTGCTTGGCGAGCTGTGCCAAATAAAAGCCCCGCGTCGGAACGTCCGGCGCGGGGCTTTTTGCGGGTTCAGGCCGGCTGGTGGCTATTGCGCAGGGCGCACCGCGCGGCCGCCGAAGCTGACGATGCTTTCGGCGCCGCCGGCCGACAGCGAAGACACGCCGACGAAATGATCATCGACATTGATGTCCTTCAGCACGGTTTGTGTGGTCCCGGCCGGCACATCGCGCTGTTCGGTCCAATCCTGCGTGTCGTTCCGGCGCCAATGCACGCGATAGCCGGCGGCGCCGGGCACCGCCGCCCACAGCACCTTGGTGTCGCTGCCCACCGCGCCCTGCAAGGCCACATCGGCCGGGGCTGCCGGGGCGGATGCCAGCCGCGCGATGGCGGCCACGTTGATCGCGGTTACCGCGGCCAGATAGGGGAAATCCATCTTGTCCACGGTATCGCCATATTCGATGCCATTGGCGGTGCGCAGATCCTGGTGCTGCTGGTTGTAATTCTCGATCCCCACCGTGAAGCGCACCGCCGGGAAGCCCAGCCGCAGGAAGGGTTCATGATCGCCGCCGCGCCCGAAACGATCCGGCCGGCGATCGACAAACACATCGATGCCGCCCTTGATGCCGGTTGCCACATGGTCGATCGCCTTGGCCAGCGCGCGGCTGGGGCCGTCATCCTCGCCGCCATTGCCGCGGCGCAGCGCCTGTTCCGCCTGGGTTTCCGAAATGCGGATGCCTTCGGAAAATACCCGCACGCGATCGGCGACGCGGCTGCCATTCTGGCCGACCGTGTTGCCGACGATATCGTTGTTGAGCACGGCGCTCACCACCCAGCCGCGCGCCTTGGCGGTTTCGGCCAGCAACGTGCCGCCGAGCAGGCCCTGTTCCTCGCCCGACAGCGCGGCATAGATGATGGTGGCGTCGAATGTCTGTTTCGAAAGCAGCCGCGCTGCTTCGATCACCAGCGCCACACCGGACGCATCGTCGTTGGCGCCCGGCGCATCGCTGGTGGCGTTCATCGGATCGGAAACCCGGCTGTCGATATGGCCCTGCACAATCACCACGCGGTTCGGATCGCGGCCCGGCTGAATGCCCAGCACATCGACCACCCTGGCGCCATTTGGCGACCGATCATTGGTGAACAGGCGTTCCAGCGTCGAAACCGTGATGCAGCCGCCGCAGCCGGCGCCGATCTTCGTTATCTCGGCGGCATACCAGCGCCGCGCGGCGCCAATGCCGCGAGTCGGGTGGTCCGCGTCTGAAAGGGTGTGGCGGGTGCCGAAACTCACCAGTTTTTCGACATCGGCCTTCAAACGGGTCGCGTCGGGGGCGGTTTGCGCCAGAGCAGCGGCAGGCAACAGGCTGGCCAGCAGGCCAATTCGGATCAGGCGGGCAATCATTCGGTATCTTTCGTGTTGGTGTGGTGGGGATTGGTGTTTGTTCATGACGGCACCGCCAGCTTGCGATCGGCATAGCTGGAGCGCCATTCGGCCAGATCGGCCAGCATGATGGCTGCGGCTTCTTCAAGTGCGCGGGCGGCAAGACTGGGGGCAAGGCCGTCGCGGCGCAGCAGTTCGGCCACGCGCGCCAGCCGTTCGGCCGTGGCCTGTGACCGCCGCGCCACGCCGGCAAAATCGCCGGCACCGCGCAGGCCGAACAGGGCACTGCCCAACGTGGGCAGGGCGGCGCCGAGCAGGCTGAGTTCCAAGCTGAACGGTTTGACCGCCGCATAAGCGAACAACAGTCCGGCCAGCGTGCCAACACCCACCAGTCCGGTGAGGATCAGCAGGGTCTCACCGCTGGTGTGCAGCCGGTGATCCAGTCGGTGCATGCGGTGATGCACGATATGGTGATAGGCGATCTGGCCATCCAGTTCATGTGCGACGATATGGCGGGTCAGGGCGGTGAAGGCAGCACTGTCGGCCGGCGCGGGCGGCCGCGGCAGGCCCTGCCAGATCGCCAGCGCATACCAGTCGGTCCAACGGCGTGGGCCGACAAGATCATGCCCCGGCGGGCTGGCGGCGCCCAACAGGCGCAGGCTGCGCTGCAGCCGCAGGGTTTCCGCGAGATAACGGTAATCCAGCCAGCGCCGGTGCCATTCCTGCCGGTTGCCGATGCTGGTGTTCAGCACCACCAAGCCCACCACCAGCAATTCGAGGATCAGCAGCGGAATCTTGTACCCCGGCAGCAACCCGGCGAGCAGAGCCAGGATCACCGCCACGGCAGCCCCCATGAAGTTGAAGACCATGCCGCTGCGGAAAATATGGGCATAATGGGTCGCAAGGCCATCGGCCCAGGCAAAGGCGGCCTCCAACCGATCATGCCCGGTGGCTGGCACCCCGGCATCGACACAGCCTTGCGCGTGGCCGGCCCAATCTTCGCGGTTGGCATGCAGATACGGCGCCGCCTTCAGGAAGCCGCGCTTCAACGCCTGCACGCCGGTTGCCGCCAGCAGCAGCGGCCATTCCGCCCGCCAGCGCCGCACATGTTCGGTTTCGGCCAGATAGGCATCCAGTTCACTGGCCGGCAGCGGCGGGGTGAGCAGCACCGCCAGCACCCGTGCCAGCGCCCGATCATCCAGCATCGCCGCCGGCACAGTATCCAACCGCAGCCGTTCGGGCGGCACGGCATCCAGCCCGGCCCACAACAGTTCCGGCACGCCGCCATCGCTGGGCACATGCACCACCGGCACGCCGCGCCGCACCGCTTCGGCCACCACCGCCGCCGTGCCGCCGGGCCCGCGTTCCGGTTCGCCATCCCACACGGCGATCAGCAGATCGCAGCCGGCAACCGTGACGTCGCTGGCCAGCACATAGGCCTTATCGCCCTGTGCCGTGTCGGCTGGAACCTGCCAGACATGATCGGCCCGATCCAGCAGGGCCGACAGGCTGGCCTGATCAGCAGGCGCCATGGTCTGGGCATAGACGCCGCGCGGGAATGGCAACACCACTTGCAGGGCATAGCCTTGGGCCAGCGCGGCCCGCGCGGCGATCTGGTCAGCCCCGGCGGCCAGGCCGGAGATCAGCGACAGGCGCGGTGGATCATCGGCAAAATGATTCCGATGCAGGGCGGCAATCGCGGTCACATCGGCCCGCACGCGCGCCAGTAGCGCCCCGATGGCCGCCGCCAATGCCGGTTCCACCACCGGATCCAGCACGCGGTGCCCGGTGATGGCCACGGTGAGCGCCAATTGCGGGCGCGGCGGGTGCGCGTCGGTCATGCCCTGCCCCTGCGGCGCTGCTGCCGGCCGTTACCGGTCAGCCTCTGGCTGTAACATCGCATGCCGCCCACCCCGATTGCCGCAGCCGGATTGCGCCGGCATACGGCAATTTGGGTAAAGACCGGGCCAGCAAGTTGCAACCAGGCAGCAGCGAATCAGGCCGCGGGCACGCCGGTGCGGGGCCGCTGCCGGCGCTGCATGGCGCCAATCAGGCCAAAGCCGGTGATCAGCATCAGCCAGCTTGCCGGTTCGGGAACGGCAGCCACCAAATCCACCGGTGGCAGCCAATCAAAGGTGGCGGGCGGGGCCGGATCGGGCAGGGCCGGCGCCGGATCTGCGTCAATGTCCACCACGTCCGCCATGGAATAGGTCGTGGCGTCGAAGCGGCGGCCGATCAGCAACTGGTCGTTCGTGGCCGGCACATTGAAGGCCCCGCCATCGAAAAAGGCCGCCGCGTTGAACGGTGAGGAACTGCCATCGTTGCGCGGATCGCCAAAGGCCACCTGCACGCCTTCGCAACCCAGAAGGGTAGCGCAGAAGCCATTGACGATGTTGATCCGGGTGAAGTTGTAATAATGGACATAATGGGTGTCGCCCGCGGCGATCGGCGCCAGCTCAAGGCTGAGCGGCGTGGCACCCCATTCAAAGGCGACGCGATCCCCCAGGGACGAGACGTAGGAGGAGAAGCCGGTGAACGGCCGGCTGTCCGATGTCACGATGCTGTTGGGTTGCGGACCGGTGTGATCCAGGGTGCCGCTGGCCTGATAAAGATCGGTGCGGGTGCCAAGGGTGGGATGGTTGGCGAACTGCCGCACGTGAAACAGAAACTTCACTTCGGAATCGGTGTTCTGGCCCTGGAACCCGATGAAGCCGGGCGTGATCAGCGAATCAAGCCGCAACAAGGCGGTGGAAGCGCTGTTGTTGGTGATCGCGATCGTCAGGTCGGTCGCCATTTCGACAAAGCCTTGGCCCTGCGTGTAGATATTGTGCAGGAAGAAGAAGCTGCCGCCCGCGCCGAGCCTTGTATCAAGCTGTGCGCCCAGCCGCCGATTGCCGCCTTCGAAGCTCAGTTCCTTGGTGTTCACATTGTCGAAGGTTTCGCCTTCCACCGGGGAATCATAGGTGAAGTAACTGACAGTGCTCGACATTGTCAGCACTTCGCTGATGTCTGGCGCCGCCGCCGCAGGCAGGGCAGCCAGCCCTGAAACCATGGCAAAGCCGATGATCGTCCGTGTCATGCGCATTCATCATTCCCCCGAATTTGCTCACATGCCTGCATTGGCCCGGCTGCCCTGCCACTTGGTTACGCAAGAAAACCATCACTGGCCATATGGTTAATTGGCGTATCGAACGAAATTTCTGCCGCCGGCGCCCGGGTGCCGCCCCTGGCAGCGCCACTGCGGGCTGGATCAGCCTGTCGGCAGGGCGTCGCACTGGCGCTGCGCATCCGTCACCACGGCCGGTGCGGCCTTGATGCGGCGATCGAGGGCGATTGCGGCCTGGCAATTGGCCTTTGCCTCGGCGCCGCGCCCGCCGCGCGCCAGCACGCGGGCCTTCAGCAACAGCAGTTCCGCCTGATCGGGATCATCCGGGCCATATTCGGCGTCATAGATGCGCTTGGCCTCGGCCACACGGGCAAGTGCGTCCGCCATGCGGCCGCGCTGGTTTTCGGCTTCGGCCATGTAGAACAAGGCATCGCCAACCGCAGCATTGCCTGGCCCGTACAGGCGGGAATAGATCCCCTTTGCCCGGTCAAGAGCAGCAAGCGCCGCTTCGCCGGCGCCGGCAGCGGTTTCGATCCGCCCCTGAAGGATCAACGTGTCGGCCAGGAACGGATGATCCCCCTCAAGCACGCGGGCATAGATGCGGTTTGCCACAGCGATGCGCTGCTGCGCTTCGGGCAGGTCACCGGCTTCGAAGGCAGCATAGGCGCGGTTCTTGGTGGCAGTGGCGGTCTTCTGGTGATTGCGGCCATAAAGGCTGATGTTGAGCGCTTCGGCAGCGGCAAAATCCCTGGCCGCGCCGGCGGAATCGCGCATTTTCATGCGGGCGCGAGCGGTGTCGGTGAAGGCATCGGCACGATCAGCGCGGTGGTCGCCGGGCAGCGCCTGGTAGGCCGCCGCCGCCGAACCCAGTTCGCGCACGGCCAGGGCATAATCGCCGGCCTGATGCGCCAGCAGGCCGCGGTGCTCCAACAGCATGGCATCGAGCAGCGGGCCATCGGCACTGTCCCGATCAAACGCGGCCGATGCTGCTGCAATCAGGCGCGCCGCCTTGTCAGTGTCTGCCGCGCGTATGGCGGCACTTGCCAGTTTCAGCAGCACCTTGGCGCGTTCCGGGCTCCTTGCCGGCAGGCGGGTGAGCGCCCGTTCCAGATCGGCGACCGCCTCCTTGGGCAGGCCGAGATTGTAGTAAATCGCCCCGGTGGTGGCCAGCAGGCGCGCGCTGACCAGCGGTTCTTCGGGCAGTTCCACCGCCGCGCGTTTGCTGGCACGTTCGAGGATGGTCAGCGCGGTGATGGAGCGCGGATTTTCGGTGGCCGGGTTGGCGATTTCGAAGGTGCCGATCAGGAAATCCAGGCTGCGCGTGGCGACCAGTTGCTGGCGCACGGCTTCGGCGCGCTGGAGATTGGCATAGATAGCCAGCCCAATGGTGACCAACGCGATGCCGAGCGAACCGGCGGTGATGGCCAGCAACTGGCGCTGGCGGCGGGCAGCGTCGCGCTGCGCCAACTGGTCCAGTTTCAACCCGGTAATGCCGGCAATCAACTTGAGCAGCGCCAGCCGCTTGCCATCCTTGCCGTCGCGCAGATCGGCGGCGATCGGTTCGGCCGGCACATCCGACAGGCTGCCGTCGACGGCCAGCTTGAAGCGGAGCGCAGGCGGGAAACATTCGCGCTCGTCGCCGGCATAGGGCTCGCCGCCGATGATCAGCGGCAGCACCCGGGCTTCGCCATGGGCGCGCTTGAAGGCGAGGATTTCCTCGTTCACCCAGACCGACCTGGCCGAACGCGGGCTGCACAGCACGATCTGGAAACGCGCGGCGGCCAGCGCAGCGCGCAATTCGCCGCCCAGATCGGCGCTGGCCGGCAACTCGTCGCGGTCGCGGAATACCGGCGGCAACCGCGCCGGCACCGGCCCGAACGGCGAAGCCTGGCCGATCAGCCCGCGCGGCAGGCGATAGGATTCCAGCGCCTTGTGCAACCAGCGCGCCACTGGCGTATCGGCGTGGCTGTAACTGATGAAGGCGCTGTAGCGTTCGGCCATGATCTCAGTTCGGATTGTCCCGCACGTGCCGCTCCAGGTCGTCGAAAAACCGCTCCAGATTGTGCAGCACCATCATCTTGAATTCGTAGTTCACGTCCGGCGAGGTGCTTTCGATGATCGGGCTTTCATCGACCTTTTCGGTGTAGGCCTTGGCGATGGTCTGCACATAGTCGCCGGTCAGGCTGATCTCGCCCATCTTGTCGAGGATGCGCAGCTGCACGATCATGATCTGACGCACCAGCATTTCCAGCGCCGTGATGCGCGACACGGTGGCGACCGCATCCAGCTCGACCGAGTCGTCCTCTTCCATCATCGCAACATGCCCGGCTTTTGCGGCAGCGCAAAGTCTGTTGCCGACCCGCTCGCCTTGCGGCAGTGCAGCAACATGGCTCGCACGCTTCACGCCGCAATCGAAACCTTCCCCGTGCGCGGCAGCTTCACCATCGCGCGCGGCGCCAAGACGCACGTTGATGTCGTGGTGGCCACGGTGCGCGACGGCGCCCATGTCGGCCGCGGCGAGGGCACCGCCATCTATTACACCGGCGACAGTGCCGAAGCCGCGCTGGCGGCGCTGAACGGCATCGGCGCTGCCATTGGCGATCTCGCCCGCGCCGATCTGCTGGCGCTGCTGCCGGCCGGCGCGGCGCGCAATGCGCTCGATTGCGCGCTGTGGGATCTGGAAGCCAAGCAGGCCGGCCAGCGGGTCTGGCAGATGCTGGGCTTGCCCAGCCCGCGGCCGATGCTGACGGCCTATACGATCAGCCTGGCCGATGCCGCCACCATGGCAGCGGCGGCCACGACGGCGCGCGGGCGTGAATTGCTCAAGGTCAAGCTGGGCGGCAGCGACGGCCCCGATGGCGATATCGAACGCCTGACCGCCGTGCGCCGCGCCGCGCCCGATGCCCGGTTGATCGTGGATGCCAACGAAGCCTGGGGCGGCACCGATATCGAACGCACCTGCGCGCGACTGGCCAAGCTGGATGTGGAGCTGGTCGAACAACCAGTGCCGGCCGGGCGCGATGCCGATCTGGATGGCGTGCGCGCTGCCGTGCCGCTGGCCGCCGACGAAAGCTGCCACACCCGCGCCAGCCTGGATGCCATCGTCGGCCGTTACCGCTTCATCAACATCAAGCTCGACAAAGCCGGCGGCCTGACCGAGGCGCTGGCGCTGCGCCATGCCGCAGCCACGCGCGGGCTGGGCGTGATGACCGGCTGCATGCTGTGCACGTCGCTGGCCATTGCGCCGGCTTTCCATGTCGCCATGCAGGGCGCCTATGCCGATCTTGATGGGCCGCTGCTGATTCACGACCGCCCGCATGGCCTGCGCTTTGAAGGCAGCGATGTGTGGCCACCCGACGCAGCACTGTGGGGCTGAACCGATGGTCATTTCCCCCATCCGCGCCTATTGTCAGCGCGCATGATCCGTCCTGATGCCATTGCCAACCGCCGCGCGGTGATCGATCGCCGCGCGCTGGCCGATAGCCTGAACCAGGGGCTGGCGCGGTGTGCGGATTTTGCGGCGCGGCGGCAGTTGCTGGCCGATACGCTGCGCGGCGCGTTGCTGGCTGGCCGCGCCGAAATCGCCGAGCGGCTGGAGGCCCATCCGGGGCGCGGCCTCGAACTGGCGGCGGCGCAAAGTTTCCTTACCGATCAGCTGTTGCGCCTGGCGTGCGACACGGTGGTCGGCAGCCTGTATCCGCTGGCCAATCCCACCCAATCCGAACGGCTGGCGATCGCTGCGGTGGGCGGCTATGGCCGCGGCCAGATGGCGCCGTTTTCCGATGTGGACATCGTGCTCATCACCCCCTGGAAACAGACGCCGTGGGGGGAACAGGTCATCGAAACCCTGCTCTATCTGTTGTGGGATCTGGGCCTGAAAGTCGGCAACGCCACGCGCAGCCTGGATGATGTGGTGCGCATGGCACGCGCCGACATGACCATCCGCACCGCCTTTCTGGAAGCGCGCTTCGTGTGGGGCGATCAGGCGCTGTTCACCGAGGCGACCACGCGCTTCCGCCGCGAGGTCGTCGCCGGCACGGCGCGGGCGTTCGTGGCCGAAAAGCTCGCCGAGCGCGAAGCCCGCCACAAGCGCATGGGTGACAGCCGCTATGTCGTCGAACCCAATCTGAAGGAAGGCAAGGGCGGCCTGCGCGATCTGCACGCGCTGTTCTGGATTGGCCGTTACCTGCACGAGGTGGATGGCGTCATCGAACTGGTGGACAAAGGGCTGCTGACGGCGGCCGAATTCCGCCAGTTCCGCCGCGCCGAAAGCTTCCTGTGGTCGGTGCGCTTCATGCTGCACCATGTGACCGGCCGCGCCGAAGAACGCCTCGCCTTTGATGTGCAGCGCGAACTGGCCGGGCGGCTGCGCTATGCCTCGCGCGAACGCATGAGCGCGGTCGAACGCTTCATGCGCCATTATTTCCTGATGGCCAAAACCGTCGGCGATCTGACCGGCCTGTTCCTTGCCCACCTTGATGAATCGACGGCGCGCCTGGCCTGGCTGCCGTCGCTGACCCGCCGGCCGGGCCGTTTGAAGGGCTTCACCCTGCGGCGCGGCCAGATCGGGCTGCCGGCCGATGATTTCTTCCGCGCCGATCCGGTGCGCCTGCTGGAGATGTTCGCGCTGGCCGACAGTGAGGGCCTGCCCATCCACCCGGTGGCCATGCGCACCGCGGCGCGCGATGCCGGGCTGATCGATGATCGCGTGCGCCGCGACAAGACCGCCAATGCGCTGTTCCTTGGGGTGCTCACCAGTCCGCGCGATCCCGAAACCGTGCTGCGGTGGATGAACGAAGCCGGCGTGTTTGGCCGTTTCGTGCCGGATTTCGGCCGGGTCGTGGCCCAGATGCAGTATGACATGTACCATCATTATACGGTGGACGAACACACGATCCGCGCCATCGGGCTGGTGGCGAAAATCGAACGTGGCGAGCTGAAGGACGATCACAGCCTTTCGAGCGCCATCATCCACCAGTTGAACGATCGCCGGGTGCTGCATGTCGCGGTGCTGCTGCATGATATCGCCAAGGGCCGCAGTGGGGATCACAGCATCCTGGGCGCCGAAGTGGCGCGGCGCCTGTGCCCGCGCTTTGGCCTGACCCCGGCTGAAACCGAAACCGTTGCCTGGCTGGTGGAATTTCACCTGTTGATGAGCCGCACCGCCTTCAAGCGCGACCTGAGTGATTTCAAGACCATCCTGGATTTTGCCGCGGCTGTCGCCAGCCCGGAACGGCTGCGGTTGCTGCTGCTGCTGACGGTCGTTGATATCCGCGCCGTGGGCCCGGGCGTGTGGAACGGTTGGAAGGCGCAATTGCTGCGCGATCTGTATGAAAGCGCCGAGGAAGTGCTGCGCCTGGGCCACAAACAATCCGGCCGCGCCGAGCGCATTGCGGCGCGGCAGGGCGGGCTGAAGGCGGCGCTGGATTGGCCGGAAGCGCGCTTTGCCGCCCATGCCCGTCGCCTGCCAGACAGTTACTGGATCGCCGAAGCCCACGATGTGCTGGTCGCCAATGCCGCACTGGTGGCCGGGGCCGATGACGGGGGTGCGGAGAATGCGGCCCCACTGGAAATCGCCTGCGCGCCCGACGCGGCGACTGGCACCACGCTGGTTTCGGTTTATGCCACCGATCACCCCGGCCTGTTCTATCGCATTGCCGGCGCGATTTCCTTGGCCGGCGGCAATATCTTCGACGCGCGCATCCACACCACCCGCGATGGCATGGCGATCGACAATTTCGTCGTGCTCGACCCGCTGGGCCAGCCCTTTGCCGAAGCCTCGCAGCTGGCGCGGCTGAAACGCTGCATCGAGGATGTGCTCACCGGCCGCATCCGCCTGGCCGACCGGCTGGCGGCGCGGCCGCTGGCCCGGCGCAAGGCGGAATTGTTCGGCGTGGAACCGCGCGTGCTGATCGATAACAAGGCGAGCAATCGCTATACGGTGATCGAGGTCAACGCTGCCGATCGCCCGGCATTGTTGTTCAGCCTGACCAACGGCCTGTTCCAGAACCGCCTGACCATCCACAGCGCCCACATCGCCACCTATGGCGAAAAGGCGACGGATACGTTCTATGTCACCGATCTGACCGGCGCGAAGATCGACAGCCCCGCCCGCCTGAAACAACTCGAAAAGCGTCTGCTCGCCCTGGCCGGCGGCGCCCCGCCGCGCGTCGAGGCGCTGGCCGAGGCGGCGGAATAGGCGGTTTCAGTCCAGCTTGGGCGCCTCGGCACTGTTCGGCGCATCCTGCAGCCCGCCCGACCAGGCAAAATACACCGACACCATCGCCGCCACCGCCAGCAGCAGCGAGATCGCCAGCACATAACGCACATTGTGCCCAACCACCCCGCCGCGCGCCTTCACGGTGGAGATGACTTCGGGTTTTTCGGGGGTAGGCTGGGTTTCAGTCATATCAGGCACAACGGGCAGCGGTCGCACTGGTTCCGTTCAGCTGTTTTGCGCGCCCGATTGCCCATGACATCAGCAGAAGCTGCTGTTACGCTGGTTGGTGGATCGGGAACAAAAACGATAGCGGGGTTCTCATATCCGAATGGAAATCCAAAAATCCGAACCAGTCGGTGAAGGCAGAATCGTGCAATCGCCGTCGATAGCGGCGGATTTGCGAGAGGCGTTACGGGCGGCAACGTCTGTCGTTCATCAACGGCTCCATGGCCATGACGGCTTTGCCGCGGTCCAGGCCGGAACCATTGACCGCAAGGCCTACCGACAATTGTTGAGCCGGCTTTATGGCTTTTACCGCCCGTTCGAGGCCGCGGCACGGTTGGCGCCGGAGCGGACGCGGTGGTTGGAACATGATCTCGATGCTTTGGGAGTTTGCGCAGCGTCACGCGATACGCTGCCGCGCTGCGCTGCGTTCCCGCCGCGCTTGTCTGCGGATCATGTTCTGGGCGCGCGTTATGTCGTCGAAGGTTCGGCCCTTGGCGGGCGCGGCATGGCGCGTCAGCTCGATGCCCTGCTCGGCCCAGGGGTGACGGCCGGGCGTCAATTTTTCAGCGGACATGGCGCCGAGACCGGTTCGGCGTGGCGTGACTATCTCGCACTGCTGGCGCTGGTGCCAAGGCCGGTGCCGCAGTGCGGCGCCATCATCGATGGCGCGAATGCGACCTTCGCGACATTTGAACATTGGCTTGCTGGATGGAACATTGATCATGACTGATGCCATCCTTGATCGTGACCAGATCGATCTGACGAACTGCGACCGCGAACCCATCCATATTCCGGGCGCAATCCTGCCGCATGGCGCGATGCTGGTGCTCGAATGCGGTACGCTGCGGGTCCTCCAAGCCGCGGGCAACACGGCGGAACTGCTCGGGCGGCCGCTGGACGAGTTGCTCGACCGGTCGGTCAGCGGCCTGTTTTCTGTTACCCAGATGAATCTGCTGCAGGCGTTGAGCCAGGAGGTCAACCTTGCCAAGCCGCGTCATTTCCTCGACCCTGTTCTGCGCGTTGCCAGCGATCATCCGCTCGATGCCAGCGTCCACCGGATCGACAATGTCCTGGTCGTCGAGTTCGAAGCGGCCGAAATGACCGATGCGTTCGTCACTGACCCGCTGGCGGCCGTGCAGCACATGGTCGAGAACTTCAGTTCCGCCGCCTCGCTGAACGATCTGTGCCAGATGGCGACGGCGAGCGTGCGCCGCGTCGCGCAATATGATCGGGTGATGATCTACCGCTTCATGGCCGATGGTTCGGGCTGGGTGATTGCCGAAAGCCGATTGCCCGAACTCGCGCCGTTCCTCGATCTCCATTATCCCGCCGCCGATATCCCGCAGCAGGCGCGCGCGCTGTATCTCAGAAGCTGGCTGCGGCTCATCACGCAGGTCGATTACGATCCCGCGCCGCTGAAGCCGACGCTGAACCCGCGCACCGGCAAGCCGCTCGACATGAGCCATGCCATCCTGCGGGACGTCTCGCCGATCCACCGCGAATATCTGCGCAACATGGGCATCGACGCATCGATGTCGATCTCGATCATCGTTGGCGGCAAGCTGTGGGGCCTGATCGCCTGCCACCACAACAGCCCGCGCATCTTGCCGCGCCATCTGCGCGCGGTTTGTGAATTGTTCGGGTCGATTTTCTCGCTGCAGCTCGAGGCGCGCGAAAACAGCGAGCAGTTCCAGGCCCGGCTTGCCAGTCGCAAGATCCTGCAGGAATTGATGCTCAATCTCGCCGGGATCGAGGATTATGCCCATGGCCTGACGCAGCAGACGCCGAACCTGCTCGATTTCATCCATGGCGGCGACGTTGCGCTCGATGGCTCGCGCCGGGGCGGCGTTGCCGTGAGTGTCGAGGGCGAAGTGACCTTTCTCGGCACGACGCCGACCCGCCCGCAGATCCTCGCGCTGACCGCGTGGCTGACATCGTACATGATCGAGACCGAGGGCGTATTTTCCACCGATCGGTTGAGCGAAATCTACGCGCCGGCCAAGGCCTTCACCGAATTCGCATCGGGATTGCTGGTGATCGCCGTCTCGCGCGATCCATCCGATTTCATCCTCTGGTTCCGCCCTGAACTGGTCGAAACGGCGTTGTGGGCCGGCGATCCGGCCAAACCGGTGACGGTCAGTGCCGATGGCAGCGACAAGCTGTCACCGCGCAAATCGTTCGAGGTGTGGAAGCATACGGTGCGCAACCGGGCGCTGCCGTGGTCGACGGCGGAACTCGATTCCGCGTTCGATCTGCGGGTTTCGCTGCTGCAGGTTGTGCTGCGCCGGATCGAGGCCGCGTCCCGCGAACGCGCGAAGGCCCACGAGCGCGACAAGCTGCTGATGGCGGAACTCGACCACCGGGTGAAGAATACCCTGGCGAATATCCAGGCGCTGGTCACCCAATCCAGCCGCAGCGCCGAATCGGTGACGGCATTCGTGGACGGGCTCGACAAGCGCATCCAATCGATGGCGAAAGCCCACAGCCTGTTGACCCAAAGCCGGTGGGAGGGCGTTTCGGTTGACGAAATGCTGCGCGAGGAGCTGGAAGCCTACGGACCGGCATCAGGTGTCGTTTCCCTGGCCGGGGATGATGCCGTCCTCACGCCGAAATCGGCGTTGGCGCTGTCGCTCGCGGTGCATGAACTTGCCACCAATGCTGCGAAATACGGCGCCTTCTCGGTTGCGACCGGCCATGTTGTGGTCAAATGGCAGATCCGCGCCGATGGCGGGCTTGGTCTGTCGTGGACGGAAACCGGGGGGCCACCGGTCACGCCGCCGACCCATCGCGGCTTTGGATCAACCCTGATCGAACGGGCGCTGACGCTGGAAACCGGCGGGCGCGCCACGATCGACTACCGGCCGGGTGGCGTCGTTTGCGAGATCGTCCTGCCACAGGCGTCGCTTGTCACGCTCAGCGTCAAGCCGGTTGCCAGGTCCGAGCCCTTGGAAATCATCATCCCGCAAGAAACGATGCCGGCATTGCCCCGGCTGCTGGTCGTTGAGGATAGCTATCTGCTGCTGCTGCCGCTCGAGCTCATGTGCGAAACCCTTGGGTGGCAGATCGTCGGGCCTGCCGTGCGGCTCGACCAGGCCTTGGAGATGGCGCGGACAGAGACGTTCGATGCTGCCTTGCTCGACGTCAATCTCAATGGGGAAATGGCATGGGACGTTGCTGATGTGCTCAAGGCCCGGGGCATCCCGTTCGCCTTCAGCACAGGCTATGATCAGACCGACATGCTGCCGGCTCACCTTGTCGGCACCCCGGTGTTCGCCAAGCCGTATCGGATCGCCTATATCGAGAAACAGCTTCGCCAGATGATGACAGCAGGGGCCAAGCCAGCGGTTTAAGGCACGCTCACCGCCCGGCCCGCACCTGCGCAAATCCGTCCGCTTGCCAGCCCGCCCGCGCACCGCCTATGCGGATGGGCGACGGAGGATGCGATGACCAAGACGCCAAAAAATCCTGGGGTGAATGATTGGGCCACGATGGCCGCCAAGGAAGTGAAAGGCGCCAATCTCGATTGGCCGACGCCGGAAGGCTTCACCGTCAAGCCGCTCTATACCGCTGCCGATACCGAAGGCTGGGACCCGGGCCTGCCGGGGTTCGCGCCGTTCACCCGCGGGGTGCGCGCATCCATGTACGCCGGGCGGCCGTGGACGGTCAGGCAATATGCCGGCTTCTCGACTGCCGAGGAGAGCAACGCCTTCTATCGCCGCAACCTCGCCGCCGGGCAAAAGGGGCTTTCGGTCGCCTTCGATCTGGCCACCCACCGCGGTTATGATTCGGATCACCCGCGCGTGTCGGGCGATGTCGGCAAGGCCGGCGTGGCGATCGACACGGTGGAGGACATGAAGATATTGTTCGACGGTATCCCGCTCGATCAGATGTCGGTTTCGATGACGATGAACGGCGCGGTGATCCCCTGCCTGGCCTTTTTCATCGTGGCGGCGGAAGAAGCCGGCGTGCCCCAGGCCAAGCTGGACGGCACCATCCAGAACGACATCCTCAAGGAGTTCATGGTCCGCAACACCTATATCTATCCGCCGGAACCATCGATGCGGATCGTGGCCGACATCATCAGCTACACCGCGCGCAACATGCCGAAATTCAACAGCATTTCGATTTCCGGCTATCATATGCACGAGGCCGGAGCGACCGCGTTGCAGGAACTGGCCTTCACCCTGGCCGATGGCATGGAATATGTCCGCGCCGCACAGAAACAGGGCCTGGATGTCGATGAATTTGCCGGGCGGCTGAGCTTCTTTTTCGCCATCGGCATGAATTTCTTCATGGAAGTCGCCAAGCTGCGGGCCGCCCGCACGCTGTGGGCGCGCATCATGACGAATTTCGGCGCCAAGGACCCACGCAGCCTGATGCTGCGCACGCATTGCCAGACCAGTGGTGTGTCCTTGCAGGAGCAGGACCCGTACAACAATGTGATCCGCACCACGATCGAGGCGCTGGCCGCCGCGCTGGGTGGCACGCAAAGCCTGCACACCAATGCGCTGGATGAAGCCATTGCGCTGCCCACCGATTTTTCGGCGCGCATCGCCCGCAATACCCAGATCGTGCTGCAGGAAGAAACCGGCATCACCAAGGTCGTCGATCCGCTGGGCGGCAGTTACTATGTCGAGGCGCTGACCAAGCAGCTGGTGGATGAGGCACAGGCAATCATCGACAAGATCGAAGGCCTGGGCGGCATGACGCAAGCCGTCGCCACCGGCCTGCCCAAGCTCGAGATCGAAGCCGCCGCCGCTGCCAAGCAGGCCGGCATCGACATGGGCGAGACGGTGATCGTTGGCGTCAACAAATACAAGCCAGCGACCACCGACGAATTCCCGGTGCTGGATGTGGACAATGTCGCGGTGCGCGCCAGCCAGATCACCCGCATCGAAGCGGTAAAGGCGGCGCGCGATCCGGCCCGCGTGGATGCGGCCTTGAAGGCCTTGCGTGATGGCGCGGCCGGCAGTGGCAATGTGTTGGCGCTGGCCATCGAATGTGCCCGCGCTCGCGCCACGCTGGGTGAAATCAGCGCCGCCATGGAGGACGTGTTCGGCCGCCACGTCGCGGTGGTGAAGATGGTGAAGGGCGTCTATGCCGACGCCTACAAGGCCGATCCCGCCTATGCGCGCGTGGCCGAAGGCGTGGAATCGTTCGAACGCCGCACGGGGCGCAAACCGCGCGTGCTGATCGTGAAGATGGGACAGGACGGCCATGATCGCGGCGCCAAGGTGGTCGGCACCGCGCTTGCCGATCTCGGCTTTGATGCCACGGTGGGCCCACTGTTCCAGACGCCGCAGGAAGCCCGCGAACTGGCGCTGAAGCTTGATGTCGATCTCGTCGCTGCCTCCAGCCTCGCCGCCGGCCACAAGACTCTGGTGCCGGCGCTGATCGACGAGCTGAAATCGGTGGGCCGCGGCGATATCAAGGTGATCGCCGGCGGCGTGATCCCGGCGCAGGATTATGATTTCCTGAAAAACGTTGGCACCGTGGCCATCTTCGGCCCCGGCACCAACATCGTCGAGGCGGCCGCCGAACTGCTGCGCCTGCTGGGCCACAATCTGCCGCCGCTGAACGAAGCAGCGGAATAAGCTCGGCTTGCCGCAACGCGTACACCCTGCCACCATCTGGCAAGGAGGGCGCAGCCATGAATGTCGAACCAACCGGGCAGGCCTGCGGCGCCCATGTGACCGGCCTCGATCTGTCGGCGCCACTGGACGCCGGCACGGTCGCGGCCATCCGTGCCGCGTGGCTCGCCCATCATGTGCTGGTCTTCCCCGATCAGCGCCTGACGGATGATGATCTGGAACGCTTCACCCTGGCCATGGGCGGATTCGGCGAAGATCCGTTCATCGCGCCGATCCCGGGCCGCCGGCATATCATCGCGGTGGCCCGCACCGCCGATGAGACTGCGCCGATCTTTGCGGAAAACTGGCATACCGATTGGAGCTTTCAGGCCCGCCCGCCGGCTGGCACCTGCCTTTATGGCATCACCATTCCGCCAATCGGCGGCGACACGCTGTTTGCCAACCAGCATCTGGCGCTGGACGCGATGCCAGCCGATCTGCGCGCGCGCATCGACGGGCTGGTGGCCATCCACAGCGCGCAGAAGGCCTATGCCCCCGATGGCTTCTATGGCGCTGGTGATAAGGGCCGCTCCATGGACATCCGCCCATCGGAAACCGCGCGCGCGACCCAAGCGCATCCGTTCATCCGCAATCACCCGGAAACCGGCCGCCCCGGCCTGTTCAGCTGCCTGGGCTATATCATCGGCTTCGAAGGCATGGCTGATGCCGACGCGCTGCCGCTGCTGGCCGAACTCTATCACTGGCAGGGGCAGGAACGATTCCAGTATCGCCACAAATGGCAGCCGAACATGCTGGTGATGTGGGACAATCGCAGCGTGCTGCACGCCGCCACCGGCGGTTACCAGGGTCATGCCCGCCGCCTGCACCGCACCACCATCGCGGCGGCGTAATCACCGGCACTGCTTGAGACCGCCGTCACCGGCACTGCTTGAGACCGCCGTCACCGGCGGGGCACCCGCCCCCTGATCTGGTCAAACCCGGCCTTGATCGCCGCGAACCGCGCGTCCACGCCCATTTCGAAATCATTGTCGGTGAAGATATAGGCCCAATCCTTCTGGATGGCTTCCACCACCAGTTCGCCGACATAGAGCGGATCGACGCCGTTGGTGATGGCGTGGGCGAACATCGCCGCCATGTCAGCCGGCACGGCGGCCGGATCGGGCAGGGCGACTTGCCCGGCCAGCCGCTCGGGGATGGCGCGGGCGCTTTCCATGATGCGGGTGCGCACGAAACCGGGGCACAGCACCGACACGCCGATGCCGCGCGCCGCCAGTTTCGGCCGCAACCCTTCCGACAGCGCGACAACACCATATTTGGTGACATTATATCCGGGCGCCACCGCCGCCACCAGGCCGGCCATCGATGCGGTGGAAACGATATGGCCGCCCTCACCCCCCGCCTTGATGCTCGATTCGATCAGCGGCCCGAAGATTTCAAAGCCCCACACCACGCTCATCAGGTTGACGCCGATCACCCAATCCCAGCCGGCATCGTTCCAGCCGCCATAATCGCCGCCGCCGCCCACCCCAGCATTGTTGATCACGATATGCACCTGGCCAAAGCGTTGGATGCAGGCATCCGCCGCGGCCTGGATTTCGGCCTTCAACGACACATCGGCGCGGATGCCCGCCACATCGGCATTGGTTGCCGCCAGCCGGGCCACTTCGCGGGCCAGCGCCTCGCCATCGATGTCGGCCATCATCACCTTCACGCCCGATTGTGCCAGCGCCTCGGCAATGCCGAGCCCGATGCCCGAAGCGGCGCCCGTGACGAAGGCCACTTTGCCGGCCAGCTGCTGCATGTTCATTCCTCCTGAAAGCCGGGCGATCCTGACGCACGCGCGGCCGGCTGCAAACTGTCAGAAGCAGGCGGCTTGGCGGCCGGCGCACTTCATGTTATAACGCAGGTTATACAGATCGGGAGCAATGACATGCAGCAGTTGAAGATCACCGCCATCGGCAACAGCGCCGGCATCATCCTGCCCAAGGAACTGCTGGCCCGGCTGGGTGTGGAGAAGGGTGACAGTGTCGAGCTGCACGATGATGGCCAAGGCGGCCTGCGCATCGTCAAGTCCGACAATGAATATGCAGCGGCCATGGCAGCCGGGTTGGATTGTTTTGAGCGCTATCCGCAGACCATGGCCGATCTGGCGAAGTGACCGGTCATGACCAATATCGTCCTGCCACCCTTGCAGGCGCTGCTCGATCTGCAGCGCCAGTCGATCGATCGTTTCGGCGGCAGCCACGGCGTCCGGGATCCGGGCGGCGTTGAAGCTGCGCTGGCTCGCGCCGGGCAATTGATCGCCTATGGCGGCGATGCCGTGACCTTGTTCGACGTCGCCGCTGCAATTGGCCATTCGATCTGCAAGAATCGCCACCCGTTTGTGGACGGCAACAAGCGTGCTGCCTGGTTCACCATGTTCGTGACCTTGCGCCTGAATGAATTTTACCTCGACGCGCGCGAAGCGGATGCCACCGATATTGTGCGTGCCATCGCAGAAGGCTCGCGCAGCGAAGCTGATCTGGCGACATTTTTGGCAGTCAACGCCCGGCAACTGTGACTATGGCGCAGTATCATTGCGCCGCGTCGCTCATATCCGCACTTGAGCGCAGGGGCCGGGACGCTTAGGCTTGGCGACATGTTCATCCGCATCACCGACAGCGTCTCCGTCGCGCCGCAGATCTCGCCCGAAGCGGTTGCCGATGCGGCGGCGCAGGGCTTTCGCACCATCGTCAACAACCGTCCCGATGGCGAAAGCCATGATCAGCCGGCCGGTGCCGAAATTGCCGCGGCCTGTGCGGCGGCCGGCCTGGCCTATGTTGCCATCCCCATCGATCACACCGGGTTCAGCCTGGAACAGGTGACGGCCATGACCGACGCACTGCAGCATGGCCCGGTGTTGGCCTATTGCCGGTCGGGCACGCGCAGCTGCAATTTGTGGGCACTGGCGGCGGCTGCCCAGGGCGAGGCGCCGGATGCGATCATCGCCGCGGCGCAGGCTGGCGGCTATGATGTCGCCGGCCTGGCGCCGCTGTTCCGGCAGTTGGCGGGAAATCGGTGAACCAGATCGACATGCTGCTGTTCTCGGTGATCGGCGTCGCGCTGCTGATCGGGCTGGCGCGGCTGCTCGGCTTTGCCCGCCGCGCGGGCCTGGTCGATGCCGGGCTGGCCGAGCGGCTGGTGGCCGATGCGCTGCCGGGCTTTCGCGCCTGCGACGTGGCGGTCAGCCGCGATGGCGCCGGGGCGCTGGTGGCCGGGCATGATGGCCGCGTCGCGCTGGTGCGCCCGCTGGGCGATCGCTTTGTTGTCAGGCCGCTTTCCCACCCCCTGGTGGCGCGGGCGGGCACGGTGCTGCGCGTGCGGCCGGTTGAGCCGATGTTCCCCGAAACCGCGCTCGATCTGGGTGAAGGCGCGGCCAGCGCTTGGGCGGCGCGCCTGTGATCGAACAATGGGTGTCCGTCGATCCGGTGGCCTTCGCCATCCCGGTGTTCGTCGCGCTGATCATCATCGAACTGATCGGCGTGCGGCTGGGCTGGAACGGCGATTATGATTGGCGCGATACCGGCACCAGCCTGGCGATGGGGCTGGGCAGCACCATCGCCGGCGCGGTTCTGGGCGGCGCCGTGGCCGGCATCGCCATCTGGGTATGGCAGCATCGCCTGATCGACGTGCCGATTGCCTGGTGGAGCCTGGCGCTGTGTTTTGTGCTCGATGATCTGGGCTATTATGTCTTCCACCGTTCGGCGCACCGGGTGCGCTGGTTCTGGGCAAGCCACGTCATCCACCATTCGTCGCAGCATTATAATCTGTCCACGGCGCTGCGGCAGACCTGGACCGGGGTGTTCAGCCTGGGCTTCATCTTCCGGCTGCCGTTGCTGCTGATCGGCTTCCCGCCGGCGCTGGTGATCTTTTGCGGCGGGGTGAACCTGATCTATCAGTTCTGGATTCACACCGAACTGGTCGGCCGCATGCCGCGCTGGTTCGAAGCGGTGATGAACACGCCGTCCCACCACCGCGCCCACCATGGCACCAATCCGCGCTATCTCGATCGCAATTTTGCCGGGGTGTTCATCATCTGGGATCGGATGTTCGGCACGTTCGAAGCCGAACGCGCCGATGATCCGCCGCGTTATGGCATCATCCGCAATCTCGCCACCTTCAATCCGCTGTGGGTGGCGGTGCACGAATGGCTGGGCATTGCCCGCGATCTGGCCGGCGCACGCAGCCTGAAAACCGCGTGGACGGCGATCGCGGCACCGCCGGGCAGCTTGTCGGGTGAAACCGCCGACATGCTGCGGGCAAGCTGGCAGGCCGGCGGTGCAGCGGCAGCGCCGCAGGAACAGGCCGGCGCTGCCGTTCCGGCCGAATGATCAGCCGCCGCCAGATCGTCGCCGGCGCTGGCGCGCTCGCCGTGGCGGGCGTGACCGGCCGGGCCTGGCAGCAGGGGCTGCTCGGTGGCAGTCAACCGGCGCTGGCGGCATGGGATGATTGGCGCAGCCAGCGCCAGGCCGGCGCGCTGCGGCTGGTCGGCGGCGCCGTGCTCGCTGCCAGCCCGCACAATACGCAGCCCTGGGCATTCGCGGTCGGACGGCTGGGCGTCGATATCTTCGAAGTGCCGCGCCGCGCGCTCGGCACCATGGACCCGTTCGGGCGGGAACGCCTCGCCGGGCTGGGCGGGGCCATCCACAATATGGCGCTGGCCTCCACCGCCATTGGCCGCGCGGCACGGGTGCGGTTGTTGCCCGATCCGCAAAACCCGTTGCATGTGGCGCGGGTGCTGCTGGGGCCGGATAACAGCGGGCCGGCACCGCACCGGCTGGTGCCGTTCATCGGCCGCCGCCATACGCATCGCGGGGCCTGGCACGGCAGCGTGCTGGAAACGGCCAAGGTGCGGGCCTTGCTGGATTTCCCGGCCTTCCCGGATGTGCGGGTGCTGTTGTTCGAAGCCGGGTCCCCCCGCGGGCAACGCTTTGCGAAATTGACCATCGACGCCACCGGGGCGATTGCCGGCGATGCCGCGATGATGGCCGACAGCCACCGCTGGTTTCGCCATGAACGCAGCGTGGCGGATGAGGCGATGGATGGGCTGACGCTGGCGACATCGGGGGTGTCGCCGTGGCTGGCCGCCGCCGGGGCATTGCTGCCGGCGCAATCGGCGGAAAGCGAAGGGCGTTACTGGCTGGCCGCTACGCGCGACACGCATTTGCCCACCGCATCGCTGTTCGGCCTGATCCTCACGCCCGATCCACACGATCGCCGCGCCGCATTGCTGGTGGGCGGCGCGTGGCAGCGGCTGCATCTGAATGCAACCGCGGCCGGCCTGGTGGCGCAACCGCTCAACCAGTTGCCGGAAATGATCGACCGCCAGGTGCAATTGCGCCAGCCGCCAGCCTTTGCCCGCGCGGTCGATGCGCTGCTTGATGATCCGGCCTGGCGCCCCAGTTTCGCGTTTCGTATCGGCACCGCCGATGCCCCGGCCGGGCCAGCGCTGCGCCGTCCGGTCAGCGCTGTGCTTGGCCCGCCGGCACGGCTGGCTTGGGAAGTGGAGCAATGGCGGGCGGCCGGCGGCGCGTTCTGATCGCGCTGCGCCGGATCAACCGGCGGGGTTGGGCTTGATCGGGCGCGACAGGAAATCCGGTACGCCTTCGGGGCCGAAGCCGACGAAGCGCTCCCCACCATCATCATCGCGGTGCCGCGACTGGCCGGAACTGGCGATGGCGCGGTAATTGGCCAGGGGATCGCGCGCCGTCGGCCGCGGCGCATGGCGGGCCGGCGCTTCGGCGCGGGGCGGGCGCGGCGGCGCGGCGTCGCGGACGGGTGGAGGCTCGGCGCGGGTTGCAGCGGCCTGCGGGCGTTGCTCGCGGCGTGCGTCAGGGCGTTCATCCGGCCGGCGGTCACCGCGGCCCTTGCCACCGGCGCGGCGGCGGTCGCCACGGCCGGATTCGGCCTTCGGCTCGGGGGCTTCGGTTGCCGGCGCTTCGGGCGCGCGGTGCGGTTCGTCGGCCTGGCTGGCTTCGGCGGGTGGTGCCTTGCCCCGGCCACGACCACCGCGGCTGCGGCGTTCGCGCGCCGGCGCTGGTGTGTCGTCTGCGGGCGAATCGATCAGGGCCACCGGGGCGGCGATAGCGGCCACTGGCCCGTCACCCTGCCAGCGCGGGATCTTGAATTGGGTCAGCTTCTCAATCTCGATCAGATGCTCGGCATCATCCGGCGTCGCCAGCGAAAAGGCGATGCCGGTGCGCCCGGCGCGACCGGTGCGCCCGATGCGGTGCACATAATCATCCGGGTGCCACGGCACATCATAGTTGATGACATGGCTGACCCCTGGAATGTCGAGCCCTCGTGCGGCCACATCGCTGGCGACCAGGATGGTGACGGCGCCGGATTTGAAGCGTTCCAGTTCGCGGATGCGATCGGATTGTTCCATGTCGCCATGGATCTGCCCCACCGGCAGGCGCGCGCGCTTCAGGGTTTCGGCCAGTTCGCGCACCATCGTCTTCTTGTTGCAGAAGATGATCGCGGTCTTCAGGGCTTCGCTGTCGATGATGTCGCGCAGCACGTCGCGCTTGGCCCGCGATGTGGTTTCCACCACCCATTGGGTGATGTTGGTATTGGTGCTGGCGGCGCGCGCCACCGAAATGCTCTTTGGATGGTCAAGAAACTGGTCCGACAATTTCTTGATCGGCGGCGGCATCGTGGCCGAAAACAGCAGGGTCTGCCGGCCCTTGGGCAGTTTGGAGCAGATGGTTTCGATATCCGGGATGAAGCCCATGTCGAGCATGCGATCGGCTTCGTCGATCACCAGCAGCGCACACCCCGACAGCAAGATCTTGCCGCGGGCAAACAGGTCCATCAAGCGGCCCGGCGTGGCGATCAGCACATCGACGCCCTTTTCCAGCGCCGCCAGTTGATCGCCCATCGAAACGCCGCCAATCAGCAACGCCATCGAAAGCTTGTGATATTTGCCATATTTGTCGAAATTCTCGGCGACCTGCTGCGCCAGTTCGCGCGTCGGTTCCAGGATCAGGCTGCGCGGCATCAGGGCGCGGCTGCGGCCTTCGGCCAGGATGTCGATCATCGGCAGCACGAAGCTGGCGGTCTTGCCGGTGCCCGTCTGGGCGATGCCGATGATGTCCTTGCCCATCAATACCGACGGGATGGCCTGGGCCTGGATGGGCGTGGGCGTGTCGTAACCGCTGTCCGCAATGGCGCGCAGCAGGGCATCGGACAGGCCGAGATCGGCAAAACTCATTCAGGCGGGCTCATCAAAACGGGGGGTGGGCTGAAATACGGCCTGTACCGGCCATGGGCGGCAAGGCGGCAAAAGTCAATTGAATGTGCAAAGGGGCGGCTGTCGCCAGCCGCCCCCTCACGAACCGAAGCGAAGTCGATCAGAAGCGGAAGCCAGCCGCCACACCATAACGCCGGGGTTCCAGCGTGAAGATGTTGGTGAACAGGCCCGACGACTGGTCGGTGACATACAGGCCGGTCACGGCGCTGTTGTTGGTCAGGTTCTGCACGAAGCCGCGCAGATACCATTTGTCGTCCTTGCCGTTGAACTGCACCTGGGTGTTGATGACCGTGTAGGACGGCACGCGGTTGATGAAGCCATTGAAAATATTGCCATAGCTGGAACCAGTATGGGCAATGTCGACACGCGGCACCAGGCTGGCGCTGTCGCCGATCTCGATGGTGTATTGCGCACCAGCCGAGAATTTATACTGCGGCGCCTGCGGCAGTTCGTTGCCGCGCAGGTTGGACAGCACGCCTTCGGGCAACATCTGGAACGAGGTGTTGGTGCTGAGGGCCTGCAGCACGGCGCAGATACCGAACGCACCGCCCACACCGGTCGGCAGACCGCTGTCTGCCGGGAAATCGGTGGGGGCGCGCAGGCCGGCCCCGGCCTGCAGGCCCGGGATCAAACCAGCATTGATGGCACCGTTGGCGTTGGCCACGAAGGCGCGGGTGCCGGCTTGGCCGCCAGCGCCGTTGTTGACGACGGCGCAGTTGGAACCGTTGGTGATGTCCTTGACGATCACCGCATCGCTGCGGTTGCCGGCCGGATTGCGCGGGTTGGCGAGGAACTTGTCGGTCGACACCCGGGTCTTCAGGTAGGACGCATTCATGTTGACGACGAAATTGCGCGTCGGCTGGATGATGAATTCGCCTTCCAGACCATAGACGATCGCATCGACATTGTCGTTGACCGAGGTGCGGGCCGTGATGCGCGACAGCTGCAAGCCCTTGTATTTGTAGAAGAAGGCTGTGAGGTTGGCGCGCAGCGTGCCATCGAGGAAGCTGTTCTTCGAACCGATTTCAAACGCATCGAC
This sequence comes from Sandarakinorhabdus sp., assembly GCF_987265915.1. Classification (NCBI taxonomy): domain Bacteria; kingdom Pseudomonadati; phylum Pseudomonadota; class Alphaproteobacteria; order Sphingomonadales; family Sphingosinicellaceae; genus Sandarakinorhabdus; species Sandarakinorhabdus sp. The sequence continues at coordinate 2,928,964 of NZ_OZ503948.1, read as the reverse complement.
GAATTCCGGCGTGAACGTGTCCGGCACCGCGAAGATCGGCTGCAGCGGCGGGTTGACACCGCCGGATTTGTAGCCGCGCGAGTAGGAGGCATAGATCAGATTGTCTTCGCTGATCTTCCAATCGAGCACGGCGCGGCCGGTGACTTCCGAGAAGCTGACCGACCTGACGGAGAAGGGCTGCACCCCGGCGCGGCCGGGATCGCCGTCAAAACCCGCTGCGGCTGGCGAATTGAAGGCGCTGCCCGTCGTGCCGAACGGCACGAAGAAACTGGCCAGCGTCGAGCGGGCGCGGACATATTTCTCGTCGTTGTTGTACCGCAAGCCGACGGTCAGTTTCACGGTGTCGGTGAAGTTGAAATAGCCTTCGCCGAACACGCCATAGCTTCTCAGCGTGTAGCGCGCCGTGTTGTTGCGGAAGAACGGCGTGCCGAGGAAGCCGCGGTTGGCCGCGCCAAGCACACCGGTCACATAATCGATGCCCCAACTGTTCACATAATAGCTGTTTTCCGGCAGCACGGTATCCACATAGATGCCGCCGACCAGGAAGTTGAACTTGCCTTCGAATTGCGAGCTGATGATGCCTTCCAACGTCTTGGCGCGGACGATCTGGTTGGAACGGTCAAAATCCTGCGGCGTGGAGAAGCAATCCCGGAGCCCGCCATAGGCACCAAGGCCGGACTCTTCGGGCTGCGAGGTGCAGAACTGGCTGCCGGAGCTGATAGCGTTGCGGACGTTGGCCAAGCCGCCAAGGCCGGGTGCTGCCGACAACGCGCCGAGCGTTGCAATGGCCGAACTGGCCACTGCTGGGTTGAACACGCTCTGGTTGTAATCGACCGAGCTGTCCACCGCGTTGCGCTGGTACATGCCGGTCAGCTGCGCCTTGATGCCGCCGAAGTCATGCTGGATGCGCAGCATATATTGTTCTTCTTCGGCAAAATATTTCGGCGTGTAATCGGTGCGGATCTGGCGCACGTCGGTCGGCTGGGTGTGGCCGGCATAATTGTACGGATCGCGGTCATACAGGCTGCCCAGGGCGAGTGCACCGAAGCCGGCGCCGCCCTGCGTGGTCAGGAATTCACGGCTGGACAGCGTACCGACGAACGTCGAGTTGGCGTTGATGAAGCCGTTGTCCAGCCGGCCGGGCAAGCAGCCCAGCACGCCGGTCGGGTCCGTCTGGCACAGCTGCTTCTGGTTGCGGTTGCGATCGTCCTTTTCGCGGAAATAATAGGCCATGGCATCGACGGTGGTGTCGGGCGTCGGCTGCCAGCGGATGCTGCCGCGGATGGCATAAAGATCACGCCCGTCGATGCGGCTGTTGTTGAACACGTTGGTCGTAAAACCGTCGCGCTTCAGATAGGTGCCCGCCACGCGCACGGCCAGCGTATCGGTGACCGGCAGGTTGAACATGCCCTTCACACGCAGCGAATCGAAATTGCCATATTCGACTTCGCCAGCGGCATGGATGGCATCCATCTTGGGCTTGGCGTTGATGAAGTTGACCACACCGCCGGTGGCATTGCGGCCGAACAGCGTGCCCTGCGGGCCGCGCAGCACTTCCACGCGCTCCAGATCGAAGAATTCGGTTTCGAACAGGCGGGTAGCGAACAGCGGCATGCCTTCGGCGTGGATGGCGGTGGCGCTGTCGCAGGTCACGCCGACGCACAGATCGCCGATGCCGCGGATGGTGAAGCTGGCGCCGGTGAAATTGCCCTTGGTGAAGGTGACATTGGGCAGGGTCAGCTGGATATCCAGCGGGTTGTTGATCTGCTGGCGCTGCAGCGCTTCCGCGGAAAACGCCGTCACGGCAATCGGCACGTCTTGCAGGCTTTGTGCCGTGCGCTGCGCGGTGACGACGATTTCCTCGATCCCGTTGTCCTCGGCTTGGGCCGCGGCTTGCGCCCAGGCCGGCATGGCCCACAACCCGATGACAGATGCGCTGCCGACCAGCGCCAAACGGAATCCAGATACGCTCTTCATGTGCTTCCTCCCCACTAACCCAGATGGATAGACCCTTGTGATCGGCTCTGACGGCCGGGTCCTGTTCCATTGCATGAGGCCGCTTTCCGGCCCTTTGTTGCAACAATCAGTTTGGACAGGCATTCAATCGCTTGTCCAGAAGGGGAAAGCCGCAAGCGGGCGTAATGTCGTTGTAGAGCGGCGCTGTGGCCTTGCTGCAACAGTTTCGCCCAGCTCGCCCAGCCTCAGCGCCGGCGCGGCTTGCGCACCGGCCGCACCGGCACGATGGCCGCGATGCCGCATTCGCCGCCCGATCGTGCCCCGATGGCATCGCGCCCGGCACACAACAGGCCGGCCTGTTTCTGCTGGTAATAAAACCCCTGATAGAAGGACAGCGCCGGGCAGTCCTGAGCCAGGTGCATGCGCCAGCGCCGCCCGCCCTTCATGGTCAATTCGATGGCGCGATCGCCATAAAGTTGGGCGCCGGCAACCGTGCCGATGGCGATGCAGCGGTGATGGCCGGCGCGCGGCGGTGCGGGCCGTGGCGGCGCGGCCGGATCCAGCATGCCGCCCGGCCGCACCGGCACCCGCCGCCAGGCCTGGCCATCAAAGCTTTGCAGCGCTGTCCGTGAAGTCGCGGGCTGGGCCAGCAGCGGCGCCGGCAGCAGGGCCACAGCCAGCAGCGCCGCAGCGAGCCCGCCAAGTGCCCGCGCTGCCTGCTCCGTTCTGCTCATCCAAATCGCCAATCACGCCACCTGTGCCAGCTTGCGCTGCTGCTCAGCCGCAAGCTGTCGCGCTGTTGCCGCGCGGGCGTTGAACCATGACTGAATGATGGCACGCAAGCGACTTTGATGTGGTTTCAGCCGGCTGCTCCCGTCCGCGGTCATGCCTGCGGTTCTGCCGGGGGTTCTGCCAGGGCGTAAATCGGGTAAAAGGTTGCGATGACCAGCCCACCCACCTTGCACCCGCCGCCCCCAGCCGCCCTGGCCGCGCTGAAAGCCGCAGCCGGCCCGGATTGGACCGAAGATACCGCGCTGATCGCCCCCAGCCTGACCGATTGGCGCGGCAACTATACCGGGGCGACGGCGCTGCTGCTGCTGCCGCGTGATGTCGCCACCGTTGCGGCCATCGTGCGGGTGGCAGCCGAATACCGCGTGGCGCTGGTGCCGCAAGGCGGCAACACCGGACTGGTGGGGGGCGGCATCCCGGCGGCCGACGGCTCGGCCGTGCTGCTGTCCACCCGTCGCATGAACCGGATCAGGCGGGTCGATGCCGCCGGCCAGTTGCTGGTGGCCGAATCCGGCGCGATTCTCAGCGATGTCCATGCCGCCGCCGCCGCCGCTGGCCTGGCGTTTCCGCTGTCGTTGGGCGCCAAGGGCTCTGCCACCATCGGCGGGCTGGCGGCCACCAACGCCGGCGGCGTGCAGGTGCTGCGCCATGGCACGATGCGGGCGCTGGTCGCCGGGCTGGAAGCGGTGCTGCCAGATGGGTCCGTGCTCAATCAACTGCACGGTCTGGTGAAGGACAACAGCGGCCTTGATCTCAAACAGATGCTGATCGGCGCCGAAGGCACGCTGGGCATCATCACGGCGCTGGCTTTGAAACTGGTGCCGGCGCCCAAGTATCGCGCCATCGGTTGGGCCGGAGTCGATCGGCCGCAACGCGCACTGGCGCTGCTGGCCCGTCTGCGCCAGCTCAGCGGTGGGCAGGTCGAAAGCTTTGAACTGATGCCCGCCGAGGGCGTGGCGCTGCTGGAACAGCAATTCGGCCTGCGTCCGCCGCTGGCCGGGGCGCATCGCTGGCAATGCCTGGTGGAACTGGCCGGGCCGATGCCGATGGATGAAATATTGGCCGAAGGGCTGGCGGATGCCGACGATGCGGTGATCGCGCAAAACGAGGCGCAGGGCCAGGCGCTGTGGCGGCTGCGCGAGGAATTGCCGCTGGCCGAACGCCGCGATGGCCCGGCTGTGCACCATGATATCGCCGTGCCGGTGGCCGACATGCCGGATTTTGCCGAAGCCGCCACCGCCCGTGTCGAAGCCGCCTTTCCCGGCGCGCGCGTGATGGCCTTCGGGCACCTGGGCGACGGCAATCTGCATTTCAACGTGCGCGCGCCTGCGCCCGATGCGCTGGCTGACGAAGCGCCGGCCGCGTGGATTGCGGCCCGCCACGGGGCGATCACCGCGCTGGTGCATGATCTGGTCGCGGCGGCCGGCGGTTCGATTTCGGCCGAACATGGCATCGGCGTGCTCAAGCGCGATGATCTCGCCCGGCTCGGCGACCCGGCGCGATTGGCGGCGATGCGGGCGATCAAACGGGCGCTGGACCCGCACAACATCATGAATCCGGGCAAGATTTACTGATCTGATGCCGGATTGGTCCCGTCTGGCCGGGCTTTGCGACAGCGGGTCGCACCTTGGTCTTGCACTGGTTTCATCAGCGCACTAGGAAGGCGCGTCCGAATTTTTCCCCTCCAGTCACGAAAGATCGTGTGCCCTCATGGCCAGCCAGCCTCCTGCCAATCAGCTTCCGCTTTTCTACAACAGCCTGGCGCCATTGTCGTCGCAGCTGCACCCGAATCATGGCCTGAAGCCGCTGGGCAATCTGGCGTTCACGCGCGGCACACACGCCATCCCGGTGACCGTGGATGAATTTCCGCTGGTGCAGCGCAATTATCCGATCGTGTTCGGCGTGGGCGAAAATCCCGCACCGCTGGCGCTGGTCGGCCTGCAGGAAGGCCAGAATCTGTACATTGGTGCCGATGACCAGTGGGAAGCCAATCACTATATCCCGGCCTTCGTCCGCCGCTATCCGTTCATGCTGGCGCGGTTGACCCCGGATGCGCAGGAATTGTCGCTGTGCTTTGACGATGCCTCCGGTATCGTGGTCGATAACGACGGCGAGAAGCTGTTCAACGGCACCGAGCCGACCGACACCACCAAGAACATCCTGGCCTTCTGCGAGCAGTTCGAACAGGCCGTGGCCCGCACCCGCGGCTTCATGGAAGAGCTCACCAAGCTCGATCTGCTGATGGACGGCGAAGTCACCATCCAGCGCGAGGGCCTGGCCCAGCCGGCGGTCTATCGTGGCTTCCGCATGGTCGATGAACAGAAATTGCAGAATCTGCGCGGCGACCAGACCCGCAAGATGGTGCAGTCGGGCCTGCTTGGCCTGATCTATGCCCATCTGTTCAGCCTGTCGCTGATCAGCCCGCTGTTCGAGCGCCAGTTTGCAGCGGCGACAGCGCCGGCGGCCTGATCGCCCAAAGATCCAACCGGAAATCGGGGGGCGATGGCGGGGCCGTCGCCCCTTTTTCATGGGCCGATCCGGTGCCAGCCGACATTGGCCCTTGACGTGATATATAGTATCATCTTATCGCCGGGCCAGGCTGGCGAAGGGGCCGCCGGGTCCGAACCTAAGAGGCGAAATTGATGATGGTGCGCGTGTCCTTTGCTGCCCTGTTGCTGCTGTCGGCAGCGACCCCCGCGCTGGCGCAAGATGAGCAGCAGCAGGGCGGGCAGCAAAACGATACCCAGCATGGCACGGCCGATCCCGAAATCATCGTCAGCGCGCCCTATGCGCGGGATCGCAAGCTGGTCGCGACCGCCGTCACCGTGTTGCAGGGCGATGCCTTGCAGCTGCAGATGCGCTCCACCATCGGCGAAACCCTGGCGCGCCAGCCGGGGGTGAGCGCCAGCTTCTTTGGCCCCAACGCCTCGCGCCCGATCCTGCGCGGCCTCGACAATGAACGGGTTCGGGTGCTCACCGATGGCATCGGCAGCTTCGATGTGTCCAACACCTCGGTTGATCACGCGGTGGCGGCCAACCCGCTGCTGGCCGATCGCATCGAGATATTGCGCGGCCCGGCGGCGCTGCTGTTCGGCTCCGGCGCCATCGGCGGCGTGGTCAACATGCGCGACCTGCGCATCCCGCGTGAGGTGCCTGGCGGCGGCCCGCATGTCGATGCCAGTGCCGGCATCGGTTCGGCGGCGCGGGAGCGCAACATCGCGGCGGCGGTGAATGTGCCGCTGGGGGCGGGGTTTGTCGCCCACGTCGATGGCAGCTTCTTTGAATCCGGCGACTATCGCACCGGCGGCTTTGTGTTCAGCGATGGTTTGCGCAAGGAAGCTGCCAAGGAAGGCGGCGACGTGGCCGAAGACGCCCAGGCGCGCGGCCGGGTGGATAACAGCGGAGGCCGCACCTGGGATGTGGCCGGCAGCATCGCCTGGATCGGCGAGAGCGGCGCGAATTTCGGTGTGGCCGTCAGCCATTTGAAAAACCGCTATGGCATTCCCAATGGCCTGGAACTGGGCCATGCGGAGGAACATGACCACGACGAAGAAGGTCACGCCGACATAACGCTCGACATGCGCCAGACCCGTGTGGACGTGCGCGGCGCGGTGCCCATGCCGGGCCCGTTCAAGGAACTGCGGGTGCGCGCCGGCTGGGCCGATTATCGCCACGACGAGATCGAATCCGATGGCGCGATCGGCACCAGCTTCTTCAACCGCAGCTGGGAAGCGCGGGCCGAACTGGTGCAGGCCGAACGCGGCGGCTGGCAGGGCGCAACCGGCATGCAATTTTTCAGCCGCAATTTCAACGCGGTTGGCGAAGAGGCCTATATCCCGGCCAACGAAACCCGCCAGTTCGGCCTGTTCACCCTGCAGGAATTCGATCTGGGCAAGGTGCGGCTGGAAGGTGGCGCGCGCTATGAACATGCCCAGGTGTCATCCGCGGTGGTCGCCCGTGATCGCAGCTTTGATGCGCTGTCCGTGTCGGTCGGTGGCTCGGTCGATCTGGGGAGCGGGTTCCGCTTTGCGCTGAGCGGCGCGCGCACCGAACGGGCGCCGGCGGCAGAGGAATTGTTCGCCAATGGCGCCCATGCCGCCACCCGCGCTTTTGAAATCGGCAATCCGGATTTCAACAAGGAACGCCAGCTCGGTGCCGAAGCGGTGCTGCGTGGCCGCGGCGATGGCTGGCGGATGGAATTGTCGGCCTTCATCAACCGGTTCGACAATTATGTCTTCCTCGATCCGACCGGCCTGGAGGAAGCTGGCCTGCCGGTGTTCCAGTATCTCCAGACCGATGCGCGCTTCTGGGGCATGGAAGTTGAAGGCGCCGTGAAGGTCGCGCAACTGGGTGCCACCCGGGTCGAGGCCACGGGCCTGCTCGATTTCACCCGCGCCACCGTGCTGAACGGCGGCGGCGCCGTGCCGCGCATCCCGCCGCTGCGCATGATCGGCGGCATCGAAGCCACCGGCGGCGTGGTCGGTGGCCGCGTCGAAATCGAACATGCCACGGCCCAGGATCGGTTGGCGGCGTTTGAAACCCACACGGCGGCCTACACGCTGGTCAATGCCAGCCTGTCGTGGAAGCCGTTCGGCGTCGATTCGCCGTCCACGCTGATCGTGCAGGCCAACAACATCTTCGATGTCGAAGCGCGGCGGCACAGCAGCTTCCTGAAGGATGTGGCACCGCTGTTCGGCCGCGATATCAGGGTATCGCTGCGCGTGGCCTTCTGAGCTTGAATCAAATCTGCCAACGCAGGCCTTGAAATCGTCGCGCCGCTTCCCAGATCATGGGAACGGCGGCACCGTTCCCCCCTTGCGGTGGCTGCCCGTGGCACATGCCTGCCACATCTCCCCGGGCGCTCGACCGCCTGATGTCGCGCCCGACCTGGCCGCGCCGGTTCTCCCCCAGCCGGCGCGGCCTTTGGTATTTCAAGGGGCTGCTATTCGGCTGCGTCCAGCCAGCCCGTGCCCAGCAGGCGCGGCCAATCGGCCAGCAGGCGCTGCGCCAGCCCGGTAAAGGCGGCGCGCACCCGGCCGGCGCCGCTGTGCAGGGTCAGGCGATGCTGATCCAGATACAGGGCGCGATCAATCTCGATCTGCACGGCATGGATGCCGCTGGCCGGCTGGCCGTGGCGGCGTGTGGTGTGGCCGCCGGCATAGGGGCTGTTGCGCGCCACCCGCCAGCCAAGGCGGCGGAAATGATCCTCGATGGCCACCATGATCGCGGGGTGGCTGCTGCGGCCATGGCAATCGCCCAGCACGATCTGCGGTGGCCGCGGCCCCGCCGGGGATGGCATCGAATGGCAATCAATCAGCAGCGCGGCGCCATGCCGGCGCCGGGTGGCGGCAAGAATGGCGGCAATCTGATCATGCCACGGGCGATGCAGCGTCGCCAGGCGGTCGGCGGCTTGCGCAGCGGGCAGGCGCGCGGCGTTGATCTCCAGGCCATGGCCGGCGAGGCGGGGGATGACGCCCAGCCCGGCCTGCACCCGCTCGCTGAACGTCACCGGCACAGCGAGCGCGCCATCGAACATCGCCGGATCAAGTTCGTCGGGCGCGCGGTTCAGATCGATCCAGCAGCGCGCGTGCGTGGCGCTGATCACCGGCACGCCCGAAATGCCATCGAGCAACGCATCGACAAACGCATCTTCGGCCCGGCGCAACTGCATCAGGCTGAGCCGCGAGCCCGCCAGCAGCGCCGTCGGGTAATGGCGGCCACTGTGCGGCGAGGCCAGCAGCAGCGGCCAGCGGCCATCCGCTTCGCCCGTCAGGTGCCAGGGCGGCAAATCAGTCGGGTGCGCAGCAGTCATTTCCCCTGCTAGGCCAGCGCCGCGCCGCCGCAAAGCTGCCATTTGACGCGTGCATCGCCGCCGGAGTCATCAGCGGGGCTTGCCAAGGCAGGGTGTTCCCACTAACAGCCTTCAACCCGTGGACGCGTAGCTCAGTGGTAGAGCACTGTGTTGACATCGCAGGGGTCGCAGGTTCAATCCCTGCCGCGTCCACCATTTTCCCAACATCACCCCATGGCACAGTCTGCGCGTCGTCAGGCCGCGTGGCTTCGGTCCACCACATCGGCATAGCCGGCAAACAGTTGCGCGAAATGCGCGTCGATGGTGCGTGCCGTCGGGGCCGCGGCAATCGCGGCCGCCCGCAGCGCCGGCAGTTGCGGAATCGCCTCGGCCACCACCCCGGCCAGGCTGGCGGCATCCAGCGATTTGAACGCGAGGCCCAGGCCGGGTGACAACTGGTCATAGGCGGCGCCTTCGTCCGGCACGATCAGCGGCAGGCCGCTGGCGCGCGCTTCGGCGCAGGCGATGCCAAAGGTTTCGGCCGGCGCGCCGTGCACCATCATGTCGGCGCTGGCCAGGATGCGGGCGAATTCGGCGCGGTCTCGCACCGGGGCAATCAACTGGATATGGGGATTTTCGCCCACCGCCCGCGCCACCGACGCCCGGGCATGGCCATCGCCCAGGATGATCAGGCCCAGCGGCCGGCCATAGCTGGCGGCAGTGACGCCGGCGATCACCATCGGCCATTGCTTTTCCGGGCTGTGCCGCCCCACGCCCACCAGCAATGTGGCGTCGGCCGGCAGGCTGCATTGCGCCAGCAGCTGCGCACGCAGCGCCTCGTCGCGATTGGCCGGCGAAAATACCCCCGGATCGACGCCCAGGGCATTGTCGACGATCTTGGTCAGCCCGCCATCGCGCAGACGTTTCGACAGGCTGGGCGCCGCCGAAATCACCTGATCATAGCGCGCATCAAGCCGGCGCAGATAGCGCCAGAACCAATCGAAGCCGCGATCGATGGCATGGCGCGGCAACAACCCGTCGAGATAGCGATAGACCCAGGCCGAAAGCGGCTCGGCGTGCATGAACAGGCTGCGCGGCGCTGCGCCCGGCCAGGCCGCCACCGCTGCGGCGCTGCCCCACGGCGAGGAACATTCGATGAAATCCGGCTGTTGTTCGTCCAGCACATCATGGATGATGCGATCATTGGCGAAATAGAAATAGTTGCGATCGAGCGGGAAGCGGGGGGACCGCAGGCTGATCAGGCGGGCGCGCCCGACCTGGCGCACATGATCGTCGGCACCCGGCACCACCACGGTCAATTGCACGCCGTGCTGCTGCGCCACCTCCAGCTTGCGATGGGTATAGGTGCGGATGCCGCCGCCATCGGGCGAATACAGGGCTGAAATATCAACGACGTGCATGCGGTTGACCCATGCTGATCATGATGGCTGGCGATCGGCTGCGCAAAGCTTTCCGCGCCTGCGCCGTCCGGGTCAAGCCCGCAAGCGTCAAGTTTCCCGATCAGTTCTTGTCGCGCAGCGGGCCGAAGCTGAGCAGGCCCTTGCGATAATTCATCCGGATGGTGATGTAGGTGATGCCCGGACCCGTGACAAAGCGCACCGCGGCGGCCTTGGGCTTGCCAAATCCCAGCTTTGGATTGCCCGGAAAGCCGACGCCATCGGACGACAGCCCGAATTTGCGATTGCCATCGCGATCATGCAGCAGGGACATGGTGTACGCCCCCGGCCCCGGCGTGCGGATGCACAATTGCACCACGCCTGATGTCGGCACCGGAATTTCCACCCGGCGAAACGTCTTGCCGGCGTTCACCAGCAGATTGTCATCCTGCAGGAAATCCTGATCATTGTCGGGATAAAGCTCGGCGCGCAGCACACCCTGGCGATCCTTCAGGCCGGCCGCCGTGATGATCACCGCATGGCCGGTCTCGTTCGGGCGGCACTGGCCTTCGGCCTTGCCCAGATTGGGGCTGGATTCCACCTGTGCCGCCGCTGGCGCGGTCAGCCCCAGCAACACGGCCATCAACATGCCATGCTTCATTTGCGGCGCCATCCCACTGCTTCGCCGCCGACCAGCAACAGCCCGAGGCCAAGATGCGTCACCAGGAACAGGCTGGCCATCATCGTCATCAGCGCGCCAACTTCGGCATCATGGCCGATCATGAACACCGCCAGCCCGGCGAATACCACATCCTTGTTGGGCAGGAAGGGCAGGCGCGACAACAGCATGCGCATCGCCGACAGCAGCACCCACAATTGCAGCGATTCCGCCGGCAGGGCCAGATGCCAGCACCAGCCGGTCAGCACCAGTGTGGCGACCACGCGCGTCGTCTGCACGGCCGTCACATGCCACAGGTCGGGCGTCGGCAGGCTGAACAATTTCTTGCGGAAAAACAATATGCCACTCGAAATCACCAGCATCAGCGCGACGGACGCGAAAAAGGCGGTGCTGTCGATGCCCAGATGCAGCGTATCGAGCAGCGGATAGGCCAGCACCATCAACACCAGGGTGACGGCATTGGCCGCCATCGCCGACAGGATCGCCACATCCTTCACCGCCCCGAACGGCGCCGAGGTCATCGTGGTGCGCTGCCGCGCCCAGGTGTAGAAATAAAGATCGCCGACATAGCCGGTGATGAGTTCGTTGCCGATCAGCTTGCGCAGCAGCGCCAGAAAGCCATCGGCCGGAATCTGCCACAGCCGGCGGAAAATGATGAAATCCCCCAGCGGCCCGGCGAAGTACGACAGCGCATAGACCAGCCAGAAGGCCGGCGCGCTTGGCACCACGGCGGCAACGCGCGCCAGATCGACCTGCGCCAATTGCATCAGCGCCGCACCCAGCACCGCGAGCGTGATCAGCGTGCCCAGCCACCAGGTCCAGCCGCGCTCACTGCGCGGCAGCGCGGGCAATTGCGCTGGCAACTGCGCCGCCAACGGCGCAGCCGACGGAGTTGCTGCCAGGCTGGCTGGGGCAGGGCTGGCGTCACTTGGGTACATGTCTGGCGCCAAACTCATTGTTCCTTCGCGCCCCCTAGAGGGCCAATATGGCAATTTCAGGACGTTCACCAGTCAAGCGTGCGGATCAGCTACGCGGCGGCGCCGGGGCCGGCTGCACCCTCACCCCAATCGCGCGACCGCCGCCAACAACTCGGCCTGCACGCTGGGGTGGCAGATCAGCACATCGGGCGTGATCGGCCGCGCCTGGTTGAACCGCAACGGCCGGCCATCGAGATGGCTGACCGCCAACCCGGCCGCCTGCGCCACCGCCGCCGGTGCGCCGCTGTCCCATTCATACATGTCGCCCTGGTGCAGATAGACATCGGCTTCGCCGCGCAGCACCGCCAGGGTTTTCACCCCGGCGCTGCCCATCGGCACCAGCACCGCGCCCATGGCGTCGGCCAGCTGTGTGGCGATGCTGGCCGGGCGGCTGCGGCTGACGGCGATGCGCAAAGGAGCTTGGGGGGGGCGCTGCGGCGCCAGCAGCGCCGGCGGATGGGCGGTGCAGAAACACTGGCCCAGCGCCGGCTGCGCCACCGCGCCATCGGCGATGCGGCCATCGATGCTGAGGGCAACATGTACCGCCCAATCATGACGGCGTTCGCCATATTCGCGGGTGCCATCCAGCGGATCGACCAGCCACACGCGCCGCGCGCCCAAGCGGCTGCGATCGTCGGCTTCTTCTTCGGACAAGATGGCATCATCCGGCCGTTCGCGGCGCAGGGCGTCCATCAACAGCTCATTGCTGGCCTTGTCGGCCGCATCGCCCAGCGCCTTGGCATCGGCGGGGCCGCTGCGGTGCAGCTCCATCAGCAACTGGCCGGCCTCGATGGACAGGCGGCGGGCAAGATCGGCATCGGTCATGAACGATGCCCTGCCACCGGACCGGGACGCCGGCAAGCGCTGCCGATGCCGGCCTATTACATGCAAGTGGCTTGCCAGCCGGCGGCGCGGCGGGCAGGTTGCCGGAAATCCGACAAAACGGCTGATCTGGGGAGACACCATGGCGTCATCTGGGGCTGCAACGGGACCGTCTGTGCTTGTGAAGCCGCGCCTGCTGCTGTGGATATTGCTGATCGGTTACATCTTCAATTTCATCGATCGGCAGATCGTTGCCATCCTGGCCGAGCCGATCTCCCGCGATCTGGGCCTCAGCGACACCCAGATCGGGCTGCTGACCGGCTTTGCCTTTGCGGTGTTCTACGCCACGCTGGGCGTACCGATTGCCCGGTATGCCGACAATGGCCGTTCCAATCGCATCGGCATGATCGCCACCTGCCTGGTGATCTGGTCGGGCATGACCGCGCTGTGCGGCCTGGCACAGAATTTCTGGCAGATGCTGCTTGCCCGCATCGGTGTCGGCGTGGGCGAGGCGGGCTTCACCCCTACGGCCCATGCGCTGATTGCCGACACCTTGCCGCCGGAAAAGCGCGCGAGCGGTATCGCCTTTTTCGGATTGGGCGTGCCGATCGGCGGCTTGTTGGGCACGTTGATCGGCGGCACTATCGCCGATGCCTATGGCTGGCGGCCGGCCTTTCTGGTGGTCGGCGTGCCCGGCGTGCTGCTGGCGCTGATGATGTGGCTGACCTTGAAGGATCCCCGCGCCGCCCGGCCGGTGGCGGCGCGCGATCCAGACCGGTTGTCGATGCTGGCCAGCCTGAAATTGCTGGCAAGCTCTCCGGCCTATTGCCTGATCCTGTCCGGCGCGTCGCTGGTCGCGTTCCTGTCTTACGGCAAGGGCGTGTGGGTGCTCAGCTATTTTCAGCGCACCCACAAGCTCTCGTCGCTGCAGACGGCCCTGTATGTCGGCGTAATCCTGGGCATCGCCGGCATCGTCGGCACTTGGTTGGGCGGTTGGGCGGCGGATCGCTGGGGCAAGCATGACAAGCGCCACATGCTCACTCTGCCGGCCTGGGCCATGGTGCTCGCGGCGCCGATCCTGTTTGCCGGCTATTGGGTGGATGACTGGCGGGTGGCGATTGCCTTGTTGATCCTGCCGACGGCCGCCAATGCCGCCTACTACGGCCCAGCCTATGGCGCGGCGCAGGTGCTGGCGCGGCCAGACACGCGGGCGATGGCCGCCGCGTGGATCGTATTTGCGCAAAACTTCATCGGATTGGGCCTGGGGCCGCTATTGTTTGGCGCGCTGTCCGACATGCTGAAGCCTGAATATGGCGCGCAGTCGGTGCGCATCGTGCTGTTTTTTGCCGCCTGGGCCGGCCTGGTGCCGGCATTGCTGTTCTGGCTGGGCGCCCGCGCGCTGGGCCGCGAGACCAAGGAAAGGGAATTGCTCGATGCACGTGTTGCGCACGCCTGAGGACGCCTTTGCCGGCATCGCCGATTATGCGTTCGCGCCGCATTATGCGGACATCACCGATCGCGCCACCGGTACGGCCATGCGCTTGCACTATATCGACGAAGGCCCGCGCGATGCCGCGCCGATCCTGCTGCTGCATGGTGAGCCGAGCTGGAGCTATCTCTACCGCAAATTCGTGGGACCGCTGGTTGCCGCCGGCCACCGCGTGGTGGCGCCCGATCTGATCGGTTTCGGCAAATCTGACAAGCCGGCGGACCGTAACGATTACACCTATGAACGCCATGTCGAGTGGATGAGTGACTGGCTGACCGGGCTCGATCTGAACGGCATCACCTTGTTCTGCCAGGATTGGGGCGGGCTGATCGGGCTGCGGCTGGTCGCAGCCTTTCCGGATCGTTTTGCCCGGCTGGTGATTGCCAACACCGGGCTGCCGATCGGCACCGGCTGGTCGGAAGGTTTCGCCGCCTGGCTGGCGTTCAGCCAGAAAGTGGAAACCTTCCCGGTTGGCTTCATCGTCAACGGCGGCACCACCCGCGATCTGACGCCGGCCGAGGTCGCCGCCTATGATGCGCCCTTCCCCGACGAAACCTTCAAGGAAGGCGCGCGCCAGTTCCCGACATTGGTGCCGATCACGCCGGAACACGCCAGCGTGGCGGAAAACAAGGCGGCATGGGCGGTGCTGGAACGCTTCGACAAGCCGGTGGTCACCTGTTTTTCCGACAAGGATGCGGTGACGCACGGCGGCGAGAAGATCTTCATCGATCGTGTGCCCGGCGCGCGTGACCAGCCGCACACGATCGTGCAGGGCGGCGGACATTTCTTGCAGGAAGACGCGCCTGATGAAGTGGTGCAGATTATCCTCGATCATATCAACCGGGGGTAGAATATGCAGGTCATCAACGAAACCAGTCCGCGCCCGGAGGTGATCGGCACCTTCTTCGGCGATGCCGATCATGGCCCGATGGTCATGGTCAATCTGCTGAAATTCAAGGCCACGGCGACCTATCCCGATGGCCGGGACCCCGAACTGACCGGGCGCGAGGCTTATGACCGCTATGGCGAGGCCGTGCGTGGCTGCCTGGAAGCGGTTGGCGGCCATGTCGTCTATCACGGGCCGGTCAGCGGCATGCTGCTGGGCCAGGTGGAAGACCAATGGGATGCGGTGGCGCTGGCCTGGTATCCCAGCCCGCAGGCGATGCTGCAGATGGTGGCGCTGCCCGAATATCAGGCCATCGAGATCCACCGCTATGCCGGGCTGGCCGGGCAGCTCAACATCCGCACGAAACCGCAAGCATGAGCCTGAATTTCGATCTGTTCTGGTCGTTCCGCTCGCCCTATTCCTATCTGCTGCTGCCACGCGTGGTCGAACTGGTGGCGACGCACGACGTGAGCTGCAATGTGCGCATCGTTTATCCAATCGCGGTGCGGCAGACGGATTTCTTCCAGAAGGTCGATCCCTTGTGGATGTTCTACCTGATGAAGGACACATATCGGGAATCGCAGTATCTGGGCATGCCCTATCGCTGGCCGCAGCCGGATCCGGTCTATATGGACCCGGCAACGCGGCTCTATCCGGCCGAACAGCCCCATATCCACCGCCTGTCGATGCTGGGCGTGGCGGCGACCGAAGCCGGGCGCGGTTTGCCGTTCATCCGCGAAGTGTCGCACACGATCTGGAGCGGCACGGTCGATCAATGGCACGAAGGCGATCATCTGGCCGAGGCGGCGGCGCGCGCCGGGCTTGATCTGGCGACGCTCGATGCCGCCATCGCGGCTGACCCAGGCCATTTCCGCGCCGCCATCGAAACCAATCAGGATGCCCAGCGCGCATCGGGCCATTATGGCGTGCCGCTGATGGCGCTGGAGGGCGAGCCGTTCTTTGGCCAGGACCGGTTCGATCAACTGGTGTGGCGGTTGAAGCAGAAGGGGTTGCAGGGGCGCTGACGCGTTCCCCACCAGCATCAACCTCAAGCATCAATCACCAGCGCCAGCCCCGCCGCCGCCAGCGCTGCCACCGCCAGATTGGCCAGGCCCAGCCACGGCCAGGCCAGCGCGCCGGCCACGGCGCCGCCGATCATTGCCAGCCACAGCAACAGCCACGGCACGAAGGCAAAGGCCGGCCCGCCGGCCAGCGCCAGGCCCAGCCGCTGGCCGATCTTGACGAGATTGCCGGTCATGAAAGTCAGGCTGATCTTCACGTCGCCGCCGGTTTCGAACACGCAATTTTCGGCGCCCATCGCCATCGCCGCCAGCAGCAGCCCCGGCCAGGTCTGCCCGTTCAGCGCCAGCGCCGCGCCGGCCGCCAGCAGGCTGGCGACCAGCAGCAATTGCCCGCGCCGCCGCTTGTTGTGCAACCGCCGGCCCACCAGCGTCGCCAGCGTCACCCCGGCGACGAACGAAGCCAGCAGGCTGCCGGCGAGCATCGCGAAGCGGGTCGCCTCTGCGAGGCCGATGCCCAGCCGCGTGCTGTTGCCGCTCATGAAGCTGATGAACAGCCCGCCGCTGGCGATGAAACCGACCGCATCGACAAACCCGGCGAGTGCCGCCAGCGCGGCGGCCATGATCTGATCGCGTCGCGAGTGATCCTGCATCAGTTGGCCAAGGCGCCCTGATTCCAGCGCCGGCCGACCCACAGCCCCACCAGCAGCAGCCACAGCGCGGCGGCCAGCGGCGCCAGCCGCGGGGCCAGCAGATCGTGCAGGGCATTGGCCTGGATCTGGGCCGGCGCGCTGTACCCGGCCGGCATCGGCAGCACCTTGTTGGCCTTGGCCCAGCGCTGCCATTGCGCCTGCATGGCCGCAAGCCGTTCCGGCTGCGCCGCCGCCAGATCATCTGTCTCGCCGGGATCGCGGTTGATGTCGAACAAATGCCAGCCGCCATCGCCATAGGGCGGCAAATTCTTCACCAGCTTCATCGTGCCTTGATAGAGCACGGCATTGCCCGACAATTCATAGCCGATGGCCTCCGCCTCCGTGTGGATGACAGCGGCGGGATCGGTGAGCGCCGGCAACAGTGACTGCCCCTCCAGCCCGGCGCGATCACTGACGCCAGCCACATCAAGCAGGGTGGGCGCCAGATCGACGGCATGGGCCGGTGCGCCGGCCACGCGCCCGCGCGCCTGTTGCAGGGCCGGCGGCAGCGACAGAATGAACGGCACCCGCACGCCGCCTTCCCAGGCGCTGAACTTGTAACCGCGCAGCGGGCTGGCCGCGGCGCTGGCCCAGGAGGCGCCGATATAGGTGAGGGTGCCCGGCTGGCCCTGGCGCTCAGGGGCCATGTCATATTGCAGATGGGTGTTGAAGCGGGTGAAGTCGGTGGCTTCGGGATTGGTCGCCTCCGCGCCATTGTCGGAAACGAACACGAACACCGTGTTGTCATACAGGCCACGCGCCTTCAGATGCGCCACCAGCCGGCCCAGTTCACGGTCCATCGCCGTGGCCATGCCGCCATAAACGGCCATCGCGCCGGACCAGCGCGCGCGTTCCTCGGCGCTCAGGGCCTGCCAGTTGCGCGTGCTCGGCATGGTCACCGGCGCAACCGGTGGCAGCAGCCCAGCCTGCACGACGCTGGCCGCCCGCGCGGCGCGCAGCGTGGTCCAGCCAGCGTCATAACGGCCCTTGTAGAGCGCAATATCGGCGGCGCTGGCCTGCACCGGAATGTGATTGGCCAGCATGCCCAACGTCGCAAAGAAGGGTTTGCCCTTCACGCTGTCGATCTGGCCGATGGCTTCATCGACAATCAGCGTGGAGGAATAGAAGCGCCGCGGCAGCTTTGCCGTCTTGCCGTCGCGGGTCCAGTCGGCGCGTTCATACAGCAGGCGGTTGGGCTTGTTCTCCCAATTGTCCGCCCCCGATTGCGACAGCGCCAGCGCCCGATCCCATCCGCGCGCGGTGGGCAGATCGGCAGCATCATGCCCCAGATGCCATTTGCCGGCATAGAGCGTGGCATAGCCGGCGCGTTGCAACCGCTGCGCCAGCGTGGTGACGCCGGGGGCCAGCACCGCATTGTATCCCGGCTGGCCGCGATGCTGTGGCGGGATGGTTTCCGGCATGTTGCCCAGCCCGGCGCGGTGCGCGTTCACCCCGGTCAGCAGCATGGCGCGGGTGGGGGAGCAACTGGCGGCCACATGGAAATTGGCAAAGCGCGTGCCCGCCCGCGCCAGCGCATCGATGTTGGGCGTGGCAATTTCGCTGCCATAGCTGCCGGGATCGGAAAAGCCCCAATCGTCAGCGATGATCAGCACGATATTCGGGCGGGCAGGGGCTGCGGGCTGCGCGGCGGCGGACAGGGCGGTGCCGGCCAGCAGCAAGGCAGCAGCCATATGTTTCACAAGCTGCTGTCCTCAATCGCCTTGCTGCCCACGGGCAGGTGCAACACCAGGCCATCATGCGCGATGCGGATCGGCCCACTGAACCGTTCGGCCGCGTCCCCCAGAAACGCCGCGTGCAGCAGGCGGGATGGCAGCGGCGGCGCGATGTGGGTGAGCAGCAGCATGCCGACCTTGGCCTGAGAGGCGATATCGGCTGCCTGTTCCGGCGTGGTGTGATAATTCAAAATGTCCCGCGTGATCTGCGCGGTGCGCGGCTGGCCGGCGCGCTCCAGCCCGCGCGTTATGCCGGCCACCAACCGCGGTTGCAGCGCTTCGTGCACCAGCAGATCGGCGCCCTTGGCCGCCGCAGCCACGGCCGGGCTGGCCGCGGTATCGCCGCTGATCACCACCGTGCGGCCCTTGTAAGCCAGGCGATAGCCAAAGGCCGGCGCAATCGGCGCATGATCGACGGCAAAGGCCGTCACCACCAGGCCATCGGCCTTCCACACCATGCCCGGGCCGACATCACGCCCGGAAAACACGCCGCCGCCGGGGGGGGTGATCGCCTGGCCATGATGCGCCGTGCGATAACCGGCATCGGCGTGGAGCATTTCATTATATCCCGCAGCCAGCCGCGCCGTGCCGGCCGGGCCGATCAGCGGCAGCGGTGTGCGCGCCGCGCTGCCGGTCCAGCGCATCAGCAGCGCCGGGCCCAGCCCTTCGACATGATCGCTGTGCAGATGCGTGATCATCACCGCATCAAGCCCACCCAGCGGCACGCCCCAGCCCGCCAGCTTGCGCACCCCGCCATCACCGGCATCGATCAGCAACAGATTGGCCCCCGCCTGCACCAGCAAGCACGATTCGGCGCGATCGGGATCAGGCAGCGGTGTGCCGGTGCCGCAGAAGATCAGGGTGATGCCATCGGACCGGCCCGCCAGTGCATTGCGGCCGGCGCGCTGTTCGGCAACGCGGGCATAAAAGGCGTCGCCCACCGGCGCGCGGCCCCACCACAGGCTCGCCGCCAGCACCACCAGTGCAATCAGAACCCCCCATCTGCGCATGGCCGAACCCTAGGCGGCCATGGGGCCAGGTGCAATGGCGGGCCCCTGTCCTACGGCGCTGCTTGCCGCTATACTCGCGCAGCGCGGGTCACATGCTGGTGGGGCGAGCGCTGCGGGGGAACGAAAAAACATATCTTCAGGGGTTCAGAAATCGCAAAAAGCGGAACCTTTGTAACCTTGTACATTGCAATTCGCGGCGACTTGAGGTCGTCAGTAGAATATTTTTCGAGGGGATCGGCATGGCTGGGGTGTTGCGCGTGTTGGTGGGGGTGATTGCGCTGTTCAACATCGCCATCGGCCTGGGATTCCTGTTCAACCCGGCAGGCGCCGCGGCGAATTTCTTCCTGATCCCCGATGGCGGCCAGGGCATGGCCACGTTGCGCGCGGATTTTCCGGGCTTCTTCATCACCGGCGGCACCTTTGCGATGATCGGCGCGCTGCGCAAGGATACCAGCGCGCTGCTGGTGCCGATGCTGCTGCTGGCCATTGCCATCACCGGCCGCTGCGTGTCGCTGGTCGCCGATGGCATCGGGCCTGAAGCCATTCCGCCGATGGTGGCCGAGGCGGTGATGATCACGGTGCTGGCGCTGGCCCGCCGCGCGATGGAGGCCGGCAAATGAAGCGCGCGATCAAGATCCTGCTGGGCGGCGTCGCGGTGATCGGCGGCGGGCTGTATCTGTCCGCCGATTATATCAAGCTCAACATGAACCGCTGGATCAGCACCCCCACCGAGGCCAACCGGCCAGTGACGTGGAACCAGGGCCCGGCGCAGGCACCGGCAGGTGCGCGCCCGCCCAACATCGTGCTGATCGTCGCCGATGATCTGGGCTATAATGACGTGACGATCACCGGCGAGGGTGCAGGCGGGATGCCCACGCCCAACATCGATGCCATCGGCCGCGAAGGCGTGGTGTTTGCGCAAGGCTATGCCGGCAACGCCACTTGCGCGCCGAGCCGGGCCGCGCTGATGACGGGTCGTTATGCGACGCGCTTCGGGTATGAATTCACGCCCACCGATGTGAAATTGCCGGGCTGGTTTCCCACGGGCATCATCCGCCCCGATGCGATGTTCGCCCGCAACATCGCCAATTTCCCCAGCGACTGGGCCGTGAAGACGGTGTTCGATGAGGAGGCGGCCAAAAATCTGCCACCGGCGGGCAACAAGGGCGTGCCGGCCGGCGAGATCACCATTGCCGAACAATTGCGCGCCCAGGGCTATCACAACATCCATCTCGGCAAATGGCATCTGGGCGAAGCTGCGGGCATGCGCCCCGAGGATCAGGGCTTTGATGAAAGCCTGGGCTTCATCATCGGCGGCCAGAAATATCTGCCCGACGATGATCCGAACGTGGTGAACAGCAAACAGGATTTCGATCCGATCGACCGTTTCCTGTGGGCCAATCTGCCCTATTCGGTGCAGTATAACAGCGGGCCACGCTTTGCGCCCGACAAATACATGACCGATTATCTCACCGGCCAAGCGCTTTCGGCCATTCGCGCCAACCGCAACCGGCCATTCTTCCTGTATCTGGCTTATAACGCGCCGCACACGCCGCTGCAGGCGCTGAAAAGCGATTATGATGCGCTGTCCGGCATCAAGGATCACCGCCGCCGCGTCTATGCCGCGATGGTGCGCGCCGTCGATCGCGGCGTCGGCCAGGTGATGGCCGAGCTGAAGCAACAGGGCCTGGATGACAACACGCTGGTGATCTTCACCTCCGACAATGGCGGCGCGCATTATGTCGGCCTGCCCGAACTCAACCGGCCGTATCGCGGCTGGAAGGCGACCTTTTATGAAGGCGGCACCCATGTGCCCTATCTGATGCGCTGGCCCGCGCGGATCCCGGCTGGCAGCCGATTCGCCAGCCCGGTCAGCCATTTCGACATCTTCGCCACCGCCGCCGCCGCTGCGGGCGCAGCGCCGCCAGCGGACCGGCAAGTGGACGGCGTCGATCTGGCGCCGTTCGTGGCCGGCGAAGCGACTGGGGTGCCGCACCGCACCTTGTTCTGGCGGTCGGGCGGCTATCGGGTGGTGCTGCACGATGGCTGGAAACTGCACAGCCTGGGGCAGCAGCGCGAAGAGCGGCTGTATAATCTGGCGTCTGACCCGCAGGAGCGCATTGATCTGGCGGCACAGCAACCCGCGCGCGTCGCAGAACTGAAGGCGATGCTGACGGCGCATGATGCCACACAGATGGCGCCGGCGTGGCCCAGCCTGATTCGCTCACCAATCCCGATTGACCGGCCGCTGGGGGTTAAATCGTCGCCGAACGATGCCTATATCTATTGGTGGAACTAACCCTAACCACTGGTGTAGTGACGAATTGCCATGAAAATGCCGGACTTTGATGAAACCGATGGTCGCAAACTGCGTTCGCTCGCCAGTCGCGAACGCATCATCGAAGCGTTGATCGCACTGATCGACGAAGATGAAGACCCGCCGAGTGCCGAGAATATTGCCATTCGTGCTGGTGTTGGCTTGCGCAGCCTGTTTCGTCATTTCGGCGATATGGATTCGCTTTACACGGCGGTACTCGATCGCATCGGCCGGCGCTATCTGCATTTGCTGGAACCCTATCGCAGCACGGGGTGGCCGGATCAGGTGCAGGAACTGCTGGAGCGCCGCATGGAGATGTTTCAGGGCGCGCTGGGTTATCGCCGGGCCGCCGATCTTTATCGTTCGGGGTCGGCCTCGGTTCAGATCGGGCGGCGCACCTTCGAACAGATGCTGCGTGCCCGGCTGGAATCGGTGGTGCCCGAACCGCTGCGTGGGGACAGCCTGTGGTTTGAACAACTGGATCAATGGCTCAGCCTTGATTGCTATGCCAGTCTGCGGGACCGGCGCGGGATGAGCCACGAAGCGGCGGTGGCGGTGATTGCCGCTGCGGTCACGGCGCTGGTCGCCGGTATGGCCGGCCCTCCCGCCGCCTGAATTTCTTTGCGAGTTGCCCTGCCGGCAGGTAGAGAATCTCGCTTTCGCGTCGAGGGGACCCGGGGCCATGGCAAGCGAAGCCGCCACCACTGCTGCAACTGCCACTGCTGCAATCAAGGTGGGGATCATCATGGGCAGCCAATCGGATTGGCAAACCATGCTGCATGCCGCCGAAACGCTCGGGGTACTGGAGGTGGGCCATGAAACCCGCATCGTTTCGGCTCACCGCACGCCGGATCGGCTGGTGGATTATGCCCGAACGGCTACGGGGCGCGGTTTGCAGGTCATCATTGCTGGCGCCGGCGGGGCCGCGCATCTGCCGGGCATGACAGCGGCGCTTACCGCATTGCCGGTGTTGGGGGTGCCGGTGGAATCGCGGCAGTTGAAGGGCATCGACAGCCTGTTGTCGATCGTCCAGATGCCGGCGGGCGTGCCGGTCGGCACCTTCGCCATCGGCAAGGCTGGTGCGGTCAATGCAGCCCTGCAAGCCGCCGCCATATTGGCGCTGCACGATCCGGCGCTGGCCGGGCGGCTGGCGGCATGGCGGCAGCGGCAAACCGATGCGGTGGCCGAAGTGCCGTCGGACAGCCTGCCCTGATGCTGGCACCCGGTTCGACGATCGGCATCCTGGGCGGTGGCCAATTGGGCCGCATGCTGGCCATGGCTGCGGCAGAGCTCGGCTATCGCTGCCATGTGTTTGCCCCGGAAGCCGAATTGCCGGCTGCAGATGTGTCGGCGGCGGTGACGCGCGCCGATTATGCCGATCGCGGCGCGCTGTCGGCCTTTGCCGCGGCGGTGGACGTGGTGACGTTCGAATGGGAAAATGTCGATCCGGCCGCCGTGCGCCACCTGGCGCAGGCGGTGCCCGTCCACCCCGGTGCGCACAGCCTGGAAGTGGCGCAGGATCGCATGGCCGAAAAGCAGTTCGTTGAATGGCTGGGCGGCCGCACCGCGCCCTGGCTGCAATTGGACAGCCGTGCCGGCCTCGATGACGCCATCGCCCGCATCGGCGTGCCTTCCATCCTGAAAACCCGCCGTTTTGGCTATGATGGCAAAGGCCAGGCGCGGATCATGGCCGCCGGTGATGCCGATGCTGCCTGGGACGCGATCGGCGGGCAGCCGGCTATCCTGGAAGCCATGGTGAATTTCGCCCACGAATACAGCGTGATCCTGTGCCGGGGGCAGGATGGCGCGATGGTGCACTGGCCGGTTTCGGTCAATCTGCATCGCGGCGGGATCTTGGCCACCGCCAGCCTGCCGGCACCGGCGCTGGTGCGGGCGCAAACCGCCAACGCTGTCGCGCTGGCCCGCACCGTGGCGGAAAAGCTCGGCCATGTTGGTGTGCTGACAGCCGAGTTTTTCGCCTGCACCGATGGCCTGCGCTTCAACGAAATGGCACCACGCGTCCACAACAGCGGCCACTGGACCATTGAGGGTAGCGCCACCAGCCAGTTCGAAAACCATATCCGCGCGGTCTGCGGCCTGCCGCTGCGGCCGACCACCCAGCTGTCACCGCAGATCGAGATGACCAATCTGATCGGCGCCGATGCCGAAGATTGGCCGCGCCTGCTGTCTGACCCTGGCTTGCACGTGCATCTCTACGGCAAGGGCGAAGGCCGGCCGGGCCGCAAGATGGGGCATGTGACCCGGCTGGGGAACTGACCTGATGATCCGGTCAGGGCTTGCGGGCCTTGGCGGCGGTGGGGGCAAAGGCGGTGCCGAAATAATCGCCGGCATACCATTGCGGTGCCGCCTTGGCGTTGGCGATCAGACGGATGATGTTGGTGTTGAGGCGTGACCATTTCGCGGCGGCCGCCCAATCGAACGGCAGGGTCAGCTGGTCGGAGACTTCGTGATAGTTGTTGAGGCGGAAATTGCGCTCGGCATCCTTGCAGGTCATGCCGCCCTTGCTGTCGGTCCAACCGGTTTTCAGGAACACCGACGGCACGCCCTTGCGCACGAAGGGATAATGGTCCGACCGGGTGAACACGGCTTCTTCGGGCTGCGGATCGGGTGACAGGCCAAGTTTTTCAGCCTTGGCGGCGGCGGCCACCACGGTGCCGATGGTCGAACGATCGCCGCCAAACGCCACGACATCGCCGAAATCACAGGTCAGGATCGGCATGTCGATGTTCACGTCGGCCACGATGCGCGAGGCTGCCACCGTGGGTTGGCGGGAAAAATAATCAGCGCCGAGCAGGCCGGATTCCTCGGCCGTGGCGGACAGGAACAGCACGCTGCGCTTCGGCGGCGCCTTGGCCAGCGCAGTGGCGGCTTCCAGCAACGTGGCGCTGCCGGTGGCGTTGTCCATGGCGCCGTTGTAGATCGCGTCCTCGCCCGGCTTGGCGCCGGCCTTGATGCCGACATGATCGAGATGCGCGGAAATCACCACGATTTCAGCGGCAAGCCTGGGATCGGTGCCGGGCAGCAGACCCAGCACATTCGGGCTGGTGATGCGCTCCACGCCGGTGGCGCGGCGCACGGTGAGATTGCCATTCAGCGCGAAGCCCTTCACCGCGCCGGCCTTGGCGGCCACGCGGATCGCGGCGAAATCCTGGCCGGCGGCGGCGAACAGCGCGGCGGCGGCGGCATCCTCGATGGTGGCGCGCACCTTCAGGCCGGCGCCATCCCCCAGCGGCTGGCCATCGGCCGTCAGCAGGATGCGCCGCGGCAGACGGGCACTGCGAACCGATTTGTCCCACGGCAGGCGGTCCGCCTCTTTCTGGGTGCGCACATTGATCAGGCCGATGGCCCCAGCCGCCTGCGCGGCGATGGCCTTGGAGGTGCGGGCGAGGTGCGCGGCGACTTCGCTGTTGAGATTGTCGGGCGCGCCCGAAAGCACGACGACATATTTGCCGCGCACATCCAGTCCGGCGAAATCATTGATGCCCTGCGACGGATCGACCAGGCCATAGCCGGCAAACACCAGCCCGCCGCTGATCTCCTCGATGCCGGCCACCGGGCCGGGGGCGAGGATCATGCTGACGCCGTTTTCAAGGGCGAGGCGCTGGCTGCCGAGGTCAAGCACCGCCGTCTCGCGTTCGCTGGCGAAACGGCTTTCGGCGAAGTTGACGCGTTGGAACCAGGTGCCGGCATCCCCGGCCGGTTGCAGGCCCAACCGCGCGAAATGCTGTGCGACATAATTGGCGGCGATCTCGTGGCCCCGGCTGCCGAGGCCGCGGCCTTCCAGCAGATCGTCGGACAGAAAGGCAACATGGGCGCGGAACGAGGCTGCCAACGGATCGGCCGGCGCTTGCGCGTATGCGGGAAGGGCTGCGGCGACGAGCGGCAGGGCGGCGAGGGTGACGATGCGCTTGTTCATTGGCGATATCTATCAGGCACGCTAGACCGGTGCAAACCCTCGCAAATCGGCAAGGACCGGGCATGTTGCAGAAATTGATCACGGCGGTTGTGGCGGGGCTGATGCTGGCAGGGCCGGTTGTGGCCCAACCTGCAGTCGCGCCCACCAGCATTGCCCGCCTCGTCGATCAGGTCAGCCTGCCTTATGAGCAATTCACCCTGCCCAACGGTCTGCGGGTGATCGTCCACACCGATCGCAAGGCGCCGATCGTCGCGTTGAGCGTGTGGTATCATATCGGGTCGCGCGACGAGCCGGTCGGCAAATCCGGCTTTGCGCATCTGTTCGAACATCTGATGTTTTATGGCAGTGAGAACAACGACGGCGTGTTCTTCAAGAAACTGGAGGATGTCGGCGCCACCGATGCCAACGGCACCACCTGGTTCGATCGCACCAATTATTACGAGAATGTGCCGACCCAGGCGCTCGATCTGGCACTGTATCTCGAAAGCGACCGCATGGGCTGGCTGCTCGGCGCGGTGACGCAAGCCAAGCTCGATGCGCAGCGCGGGGTGGTGCAGAACGAGAAGCGCGAAGGCGACAACCGTCCGTTCGGGCTGACGCAATATGCCACGCTGAAGGCGCTGTTCCCGGCCAGCCACCCTTACGCCCACGACACGATCGGATCGATGAGCGATCTGAATGCGGCCAAGCTGGCGGACGTGCAGGATTGGTTCCGCGCCCATTATGGCCCCAACAACGCCGTGCTGGTGCTGGCCGGCGACATCGATGTCGCCACGGCGCGCACCCTCGTGACCAAATATTTCGACGCCATCCCGCGCGGGCCGGAGGTGAAGCGGCTGCCGGCGCCGGTGCCGGAGTGGACTCAGGAGCGCCGCGAAACGCTGCAAGACCGCATCCCGTCCCCGCGCCTCAGCTTCAATTGGACGGTGCCGGGCCGGCTCGACGAGGCGTCGGTGCAGACCGATATCGCGCTCACCGTGCTGGCGGGCGGTGCCTCCTCGCGGCTGTTCAACGCGCTGGTGCGCGAATCGCGGCTGGCGGTGGCGGTCAGCGGCGGCGTGCAGGCCTTTGAACAGGTCGGCATGGCCGAAATCGAGGTGACCCTGGCCCCTGGCGCCAAGCTGGCCGATGTCGAAGCCAAGGTGAAGGCAATGCTGGCCGACTTCATCGCCAAGGGGCCGACTGCCGACGAGGTGGCCCGCGTGGCCACCCGCAATGTCGCCAGCACCATCCGCGGCCTCGAAGCCGTCGGCGGCTCCGGCGGCAAGGCGGTCGCGCTGGCGGAAGGCGCGGTCTATGCCAATAATCCCGATCAATATCGCACCGAACTGGGCTGGTACGCCAATGCCACGCCGGTGGCGGTGCAGGCCGCCGCCAAACGCTGGCTGGGGCAGGGGGCCTATGTGCAGACCGTGCTGCCCGGTGAGCGCCCGGCCGCCGAAGAGGTGCCGCCGCCACCGAAGGTTGCCGCCGGCGCCGCGCCCGCAAAAGGCCCACCCCGCATGGCCGAACCCGCCGTTGGCACACCGCCGCTGCTGCAATGGCCGGCCATCGAACGCTTCACGCTGGCCAATGGCCTGAAGGTCGAACTCGCCCGCCGCACCACCGTGCCGCTGGTGCGCATGCTGCTCAGCCTGGAAGGCGGCATGGCCGCCGATGAACGCAGCCAATTGGGCATTCAGCAACTGGCGCTGGCGCTGCTCGATGAAGGCCATGACGGGCTGACCGGCCCGGCCATTGCCGAACTGCGCGAGCGGCTGGGGGCCGGCATCGGTGCCGGCGCCGGGCTCGATCGCACCAAGCTCAGTCTGGATGCGCTCAAATCCAATCTGCCGCAGTCGCTGGCGCTGTTCGCGGCCATCGTGCAGCGCCCGGATTTCCCGCCGGCTGAAATCGAACGCGTGCGCGGCCAGATGTTGAGCGCGCTGGCGCAGGAAGCCAGCACCCCGGCCAGCATCGCCCAGCGCCTGCTCACCCCGACGCTTTATGGCCCCGCCCACCCCTATGGCGCGCCACCGAGCGGGCTGGGCACCCCGGCCAGCGTGAAGGCGCTCAGCCGCGATGCGCTGATCGCTTGGCACAAGCGCTGGATCCGCCCGGACAATGGCACCCTGTTCGTGGCGGGCGACATCACCGCCGAGGAACTGAAGCCGCTGCTGGAATCCGCATTCGGCCGCTGGCAGGCCGACCCGGCGGTGCCACGCGGCACGGTGGCTGCCGCAGCGCCCGCGCCCGCCAAACCGGCCCGCATCCTGTTCGTCGATCGCCCGAACAGCCCGCAAAGCCTGATCCTCGCCGGCAGCCTGCTGCCGATCACGGGAACCCAGGATCTGATCGCCCAGCGCGCCGCCGCCGATGTGCTGGGCGGGCTTTCGACCAGCCGCATCAACACCGATATCCGCGAGGAGAAGAACTGGGCCTATGGTGCCTTTGCCGGTATTTCCGATGGCAAGGGCCAGCTCTACAGCATCATCTATGCCCCGGTGCAGACCGACCGCACTGCCGACAGCATCAAGGCGATTCAAGCCGATATCGCGGCGATCAAGACGACCCGGCCGATCAGCGCCGAAGAACGCGGCCGCACCATTGCCAACAGCGTGCTCGCCCTGCCCGGTGAATTCGAACGCGGCAGCAGCTTCCTGTCGGCGATGGAGCGCAACCAGTTGTTCGGCCGGCCGGATGATTATTACGTCACCGCCGCGCGCCGGCTGGGCGCACTGACCGTCGAGGATCTCAACAAGGCAGTGCAACTGTTCGATACGGGCCAGCTCCTGTGGATTGTGGTCGGTGACCGCGCCAAGGTGGAACCGCAACTGAAGACGCTCGGCCTGCCGGTGGAGGTGGTGAAACCGGAGTGACCATAGTCACCTCTCCCCTTTGGGGAGAGGTCGAGAGACGCCGCGGGCGGCCCGGGAGAGGGGCGGGGCAAGCACCCAATTGGTTGATTGGGCGAGGGGCACCACCCCTCACCCCGCTTGGCTGGCGCCGAGTCGCGCTCTCCCGCAAGGAGAGAGGGGTCAGACCTCCCCCGCGACAATCCGCCGGATCACCTTTTCGAACGTCGCCGCCGGCTGGCCGCCCATGATGGCGTATTTGCCATTGAAGATGATGGCCGGCACGGCATGAATGTCCTGCTCCTCGCGCCAGAAGGCCTGATCGGCGCGCACCTCGTCGGCATAGCGGCCGGAGCTGAGGACATCGCGGGCGGCATCGGCATCGAGGCCAATGGCGCTTGCCGCAGCGATCAGGGTTTCGGGGTCGTTCAGCGGTTCACCGCGGGTGAAATGCGCTTCGAACAGTGCGGTCTTCAGCGCATGGGCGCGCCCGGCCAGTTCGGCCCAATGCAGCAGCCGGTGGCAATCATGGGTGTTCCAGATCATCGAATCAGGCCCGCCCTTGAAGGTGAAGCCGATCTGTTCGCCCATGGCCTTGATGTGCTCGCGGGCACCACTGCTTTCACCTGCGGAACGGCCATATTTGCGCGCGATATGCTCGGCACTGTTCTCGCCTTCGGGGGCCATGCCGGGATTGAGCTCGAACGGGTGGAAATGCCAATCCGCCGCCACCTCGCCATCCAGATTGGCCAGCGCCTGTTCCAGCGCCTTCATGCCGATCACGCACCACGGGCAGACGATGTCTGAAACGAAATCGATGCGCAGGGGGGCAGCTTGGGTCATCATGGGCCTTTCAGAAATCATGCCCGGCGGGCGTGTGGTGCGGCGGCGTGCTGGCCGCATCGCCGAGCAGGCGGCCGGCAACCCGCGTGCCATAGCGGCTCCAGGGCCGGTTGTGATGCGCGCTGCGCGTGGCGGCCAGGTCACCGACAAAGCGCGGGTCTTGCGGGCGGACCTGGCCGTCGATGAACCAGGCGATGTCCCAGGCTTGGCTGATGCTCAACGTGCCGCCGTTGCCCAGTGGCATGTTGGCGCGAATGAACGCCGCCGCCTTGTCCACCTGCGCCATGCCGGCCCCCCAGTTGAAGCTGCCCGGCCCCCACAGCGGCGGATTGACCACGGTGGCGCCCTCGATCAGCCCCTGGCCGGTTTCGCCGTGGCACGACGCGCAATGTTCGGCAAACAATGCCCGGCCGCGCACATCGTCGGGCGGCGTGGCCGGCGCCGCAATCGCCGGAAAGCTGCGCCCCGGCGGCGACACGCCGATGCGCTGGCCCTGCGCCAGCCAGCCGGCATAGGCAGACACCGCCAGCAGCACCTCCCCGCCCATGGGCGGCGGCGCGCCGTTCATCGAATAGATGAAGCAATCCTGCACCCGCTTTTCAAAGCTGTTCATGCGGCCGTTTTTCTCGCGAAAGGCCGGGAAATTGCCATAGGCCGCCCAGAGCGGTGCGGCACCTGCGGTGCGGCCGGCATCGAGATGGCAATTGGCGCAACGCAACTGGTTGCCGGCATGCTGCGGCGCGGCGGCGCGCGTGTCGGTGAAGATGGCCAGCCCGCGCCTTATGGCGTCGCCGGCCGGGCCAGCCGGAATGGCGGCTTCGTCCGGGATGGTTGGCGCAGGCGCCTGTGCGGCCAGCATGATGCCGGCGGCAAGGGCGATGAACAGTCGGGCCTTCATGTCCCTACGCTAGCATGACCAGCATGCCGTAGGAAAACCCTCTCAATCGTTGGCCGCACCAAAGCGTTCGGCATAGCGGCTGGTGATGCGATCGACCGGCATCACCACGAACACATCCACCGTGTTGAACTGGTGATCGACAAAGCCGCCGTCACCCACCATCGCCCCGACGCGCAAATAGCCCTTCACCAGCGGCGGCAGCGCGCGGGCAGCGGCGCGGGTGTCGATGGCGGCAGCGGGCAGCCGGTTCATGTCCACCCGATGCGGCGGCAGCGCGGTGGCGCGCAGCTCCGGCGGCGCCAGATGATGGTGATAAAGATAGGACAATTCGGCGGCATGCAGGTGCGGATCGGCACCGTGCAGCGACGCGCAGCCGAACAGATGGCCGATGCGGTGCTGCGCCAGATAGGAGGCGATGCCGCGCCACAGCAGGGAAATGGTGGCGGCGGTGCGCCATTCCGGGGCGACGCAGCTGCGGCCCAGTTCCAGCAATTGCCGGCCCGGCGCACTTTGCGCGATCAAGCGCGACAGATCATATTCGCCGGCCGAATAAAACCCACCATTCGCCTGCGCCACATCCTGGCGCAGCAGGCGATAGGTGCCCACCACGCGCGGCCGGGCACTGTCAGCATGATCGATCACCAGCAGATGATCGCACACCGCATCATAGGCATCGATGTCGCGGCGCTGGCGCGCCATGGCGGCGGAGGGCTGGGCGCCCATCTCGTCATAGAAAATCTCGTAGCGCAGCGCCTGGGCGGCGGCGATTTCCGCCTCGCTGGCGGCCAGCCGCACATCGAGCAGGCCGGCGCGGTGGATGGCCGGCGCCCGGGCGATGATGGCCGGGGCAACTTCAGTGGCGCGAGAAAGGGCAAGCATGCGGCTGCTCCAAAGCGGCGGGTGACCTGCCATAGCCCTGTCATATGACAGGGATGTGCATGGTTCATGACACCGACGTTGCAGTTGCGTTGCCGTCGCTGGCGGCATTGTCATCCGCCATCACCAGCCCAGCCCGCCACAACCACGCGAAGATCAACACCCCGGGCAAGGCCAGGGCCGTGGTCAGCCAATAGAAATCGACATAGCCCAGGCTCTCGATCAGCGCACCGGCGGTGCCCGAGGAGAAGGCCCGGCCCAAGATGGCGGCGGCTGATGACAACAGCGCAAACTGCGTCGCGGTGAAACGCCGATCGCAGAGCAGCGACAGCCACGCCCCCACCGTCACCCCGCCGATGCCGCTGGCGAGATTTTCAAAGCCCTGCACCGCTGCCAGCGCCCATACATCATGGCCGATGATGGCAAGCCCCGCATAGGCGGCGTTGGAAATGCCCATCAGCAAAAGGGAGAGAAACACCGATCCGGCCAGCCCCAGCCGTTTGTAAAGGATGCCGCCCAGGAACACCCCGCCCAGATAGCCGAACAGGCCCAGCGAGACGTCGTAATAGGCGACTTCGGCCTTGGTGAAGCCCAGATCATTGTAGAACAGCCGGATTGAAAGCTGGCATACGGTATCGCCGACTTTGTGCACCAGCACGAAGCCCAGCACCATCCACGCCCCCTTGCGGGTGAGGAAATCCGCCAAGGGCGCGACAATGCTGTCCCGCACCATCGCGGCAAAGCCCTTGCCGGACGGCACCACCGGCGGGCGTTTGGGTTCGCCCAGCAAGGCGGCGGCGACCAGCGAGGGCAGGAACAGGATGATCGCCGCCAGATAGGCCAGGCCCCAATTGCTTTCGCCGCCGCCATTGCTGGCCAGCAGCAGCGCGCCGGCGCCGGCGATATAGCTGCCCATGCGCCAGCCATATTGCGTCATCCCGGAACCCGCCCCCATCTGATCGGCGCGCAGCCATTCGATGCGGATGGCATCGATCACGATATCCAGCGTCGCCCCGGCAAAGCCCACCGCCACCGCCGCCACCGCGAACAGGCCGATATCGGCCGCCGGATCGAGCGCACCCAGCCAGGCAATGGCGGCGCTGGCCATCAGGATCGCGACCACCAGCCACGCCCGCCGCTGCCCGATCAGGCCCGCCAAGACCGGGATCCGCGCCCGATCGATCAGCGGCGCCCACAACGGCTTGAAGCTGTAGACCAGCAGCGCCAGGCCGAATGCCGTCACCGATTTCTTCTCGATGCCGCTTTCGGCCAGCCGCGTGGTGAGCGTCGAGGCGATCATCGTGTAGGGCGTGCCCGACGCCATCCCCAGCGCCAGCGCGCCGAGCGGCCCGGCCTCGAAATAGGGTTTGATGGCGGCAAGGAATGAGCTGCTGGCAGGCTGGGTCATGGCGGCACCTTGGCGTCGGCGTGGGGGCTGTCAATGGCAGCGAAATTTTTTCGGCTGGGTGGGGAGGCAGCGTCTGATTGTTATTTACAAGGTTACAAAGGTTCCGCTTTTTCGGTGTTTTGGGGCTGAACAAGATATATCTTGAAGCGTTCAGTTACCCAGCCTGCAACCCGTCCGGGCGTATAGTCTAACGCAATCCGGGGCCTGTAGGACAGGCCTGTCGGCGACATCGGCAAGGTTATGATCGTGTATCCGACAGCCCGCTTTACGGCGGCGCGCCGGGCGGATAGCGTTTTCTAATATAGACGGGGGACTGGCATGATCCGCAATTTGTTCACCACCTGCTTATTCGCGCTTGGCGCGGCTTTGATGGTGGCCGGCCTGCCAGCGGCAGCGCAGGCCCCGGAGGCGGCGCAGGCGCTGGCGGCCAGTGAGGATGCGCGCCTGACGGCGTTTCTGGACAGCGAATTTGCCGAATGGCTGAAAATGCAGCCAGAGACCGCCACGCGATTGGGCCTGCAGACTGGCGGCGACCGGTGGAACGACATCAGCGATTCCGCCGACAGAGCCCAGGTGGCGTGGCGCGAGGCCAGTGTGGCGCGCATGAAGGCGATGTTTGACCGCGCCCGCCTTTCTGCCGAAGGCCAGACGAATTATGATATCTGGGCGCTGGAAGCCGAAAATGCCGTGCTGAATAGCAGCATACGCATCTATCGCCCGCCCTTGAATGTCCGCATATTGTCGGCGCCGCACATCCAGTTGCCGAATTTCCTGATCAACACCCACAGGGTGGCAAGTGCGACCGATCTGAAAAACTATATCGCCCGCCTGCGCGGCATCCCGGCGGTGCTGGATGTGGCCATCGCCCGCACCACGGCGAGCCAGGCTGCCGGCATTCCTGTACCGAAATTTCATCTTGAAACCGTCATCACCGGTTCGACCAGCATGATCAGCGGCGCGCCCTTTGGCGACGCCGCCGGCATGGCCCGGGATTCGGCGTTGTGGGCCGATGTGAAGGCCAAGACGGAAAGGCTGGTCGCGGCCGGCACGCTGCCGCAGGCCGATGCCGATGCGCTGCTCGCCGAGGCACGCGCCGCGATTCTGACCTTGCAGCCGGCCTATGGCCGGGTGATCGACTGGGCCAAGGGTTCGCTGGCCACCGCGCCGTCGGGTAAGGTGGGCGCCATCACCTTGCCAGGTGGTGCCGCCTATTATGCCAATGCGCTGAAGATCAACACGACCACCGATCTGACCGCCGATCAGATCCACGCCATCGGCCGCAAGGAAGTAGCGCGGATCGAGGCGGAGCAGGATGCGCTGGCGCAAAAGGCCGGCGTGAAGGACCGCCAAGCCTTTTATGCGCTGCGCGCGCAGCAATATCCGCTCAAGCCCTATGATGATGCGGCGCGTGAGGCCTATCTGAAGGAAGCCAATCGCTTCGTCGGCCATGTCCGCAGCCTGCTGGGGCCGTATTTCGGCACGTTGCCGGCCTATGGCATCGAAGTGGTGCGTGAACCGGCGTTCAGCGAACTGGCTGGTGGTGCTGCCCACGCCAGCGCGCCCAGCCCGGATGGCAAGCGCCCGTCGCGCACCTTCGTCCACCTGGTTGGCATGCAGGAGGACCCGGCCTCGCTCTACACGCTGATGTGTCATGAATCGGTGCCGGGCCATAACATGCAGCAGGATGTCCAGGTGCGGCAGAAGGGCGGGCCGAAGTTCCGCGCCGTCATTTTCTATGTCGCGTTCGGCGAAGGTTGGGGGCTGTATGCGGAGCGCATGTGCTCGGAAATGAACGCCTTCCCCGATATCGCTGCCGATTTCATGCGACTGGAATTCGAATTGTTCCGCGCGGCCCGGCTGGTGGTGGATACCGGTATCCACGCGCTGGGCTGGAGTGAGGACGAGGCGGTGAAGTATATGAACGAAACCGGCCGCGCCTCTCCGGAAATGGCGCGTTCGGAAGTGCGCCGCTATATCACCTACCCAGGTCAGGCCACCGGCTACAAGATCGGCATGCTGAAGATCATGGAAGTGCGTGCCAAAGCCGAAAAGGCGCTGGGGGCGAAGTTCGACATCAAGGGCTTCCACGATCTGTTGATCGCGTCGGGGTCACAGCCGCTGTCGGTTATGGAGCGGCGGGTGGATGACTGGATTGCGGCCCGCAAAGGCTGATCCTGTCAGCTTGGGGCGGCTTGTGCCGGGAGGGGAAAGGAGTCAGTCTTTGCCCTATGGATATTGCCTTCACGCACCGTCACCCCACCCCCGGCCAGCGCGCGCTGGCGGCCGGGATTCCAGCGGCGGCGGGACGGCCGGCCAGCGGTGTAATGCGGGAGATTCCGGCCAGCGCCTACACCTGCCCTGATCATTTCGCCGCGGAATGGGCCCGCGTGTTCAAACGGCTCCCCGTGGTGATTGCGCCATCCGCCCTGCTGCCGCAGCCGAACATGGCGGTGCCGCATGACGGGTTTGGTTTGCCGCTGCTGATATCGCGCGATGGCAAGGGCGTGGTTCGGGTGTTCATGAATGTCTGCCGGCATCGCGGCACGCGGCTGGTGGAGGGGTGTGATCTGGTCAAGTCGCCCGCGCTGGTCTGCCCCTATCACGCCTGGAGCTATGGCACAGACGGCCGGCTGAAGGGTCTGCCGCGCGCCGAAAGCTTCGCCGGGCTGGACAAGGCCGAGCGCGGCCTGATCGAAATGCCGAGCCTGGAGGCTGGCGGGCTGATCTGGGTGGGGCTGGACCGCGAGCGCGCGCCGGATTTCAGCCTGGCCGCCGGGCCATTGGCGGCAGATTTCGATGCCATCGGCTTCCCGCAACAGCATCTTTATGCGCGGCGCACCCACAAGGTGGCAGCGAACTGGAAGCTGATCATGGATGCCTTCCTGGAAAGCTACCATGTGCTCCGGCTGCACGCGAACACCATCGCGCCCTATTTTCAGGATGGCGTGACCACGGGCGACCGTATCGGGCCGCACCAGCGCTCGGCCGTGGCCCGGCTGTCGGCGCTGGACGGCATGGACCTTGATGACATGCGCGACCTGCGGCGCACCATGACCTTCACCTACACGCTGACGCCGGGCACGGTGATCGTCGCCAGCCCGGATTATATCAACATCATGGTGGTGATGCCGCGCGGGGTGGGCGAGACCTGGGTGGAGGATTTCATGCTGATCCCCGAACCGCCGCGCGATGAAAAGGCCGAGCGGCACTGGGCGAAAAGCTGGGCGTTGCTCGATGGCGCGGTGTTCGGTTCCGAAGATTTCCGCGCTGCGG
The DNA here is from genome assembly GCF_987265915.1 of Sandarakinorhabdus sp. NCBI lineage: Bacteria > Pseudomonadati > Pseudomonadota > Alphaproteobacteria > Sphingomonadales > Sphingosinicellaceae > Sandarakinorhabdus > Sandarakinorhabdus sp. The sequence goes on along the minus strand of NZ_OZ503948.1, from coordinate 2,893,338 downwards.
CGCTGGGCCAGGAAGGGCTGATGTCGGGCGCGGTCGACCATATCCTCATTGGCGGGATGGAGCAGGGCATCGGCACGCTGCATGACACGCTGGCGGGGCTCATGGGGCAGGGCTGATGGCCGATTGAACCGGGTAGTCCGGGCGATTTGTGCATGTTCGCCTCTTGCAAAACCGTGTCGCAATCCTAACACAGGTGTAGGTGCGCCGCGCCCATGCTAGGGTGGCGCGGCAGGAGTGAGAACAATGTCGGACGAAGTTGCCATCAAGCTGGAAGCCCCTGTTGCGGTGAGCGCCATCGCGCCGACCCGCGCCGCCGGGCTGGTGCCGTTGAAGGATCAGGAGCGCGCGGCGCTCGATGCCAAGGTGGACAGTTTCATCGATGATCTGATCGCCACTGACGCTTCCAGCCCGGAATTCGGCAAGAAGGTCGATGCGCTGGCCAATCTGGGCGCCACCGAAATCGCCCGCGCCGCGGCGCAATCCAACCGCTTTCTGGAACGGCCGACCCGGGCGATCAACAAGGAGACGGGGATCGGCGCCGATCTGGTGCAGCTCAGGAAGATCGTCGAGGATCTCGATCCCGGCAAATCCGGCAAGATGACCGGCCGCAAGAAACTTTTTGGCCTGATCCCGTTCGGCGGTGACAAGCTGCGCAGCTATTTCGACAGCTACAAGAGCGCGCAGGGCAATATCAACGCCATCCTGGGCGCGCTGAAAAGCGGCAAGGACGAATTGCTGAAGGACAATATCGCCGTCGAGGATGAGCGCGCCAAGCTGTGGGACGCGATGGGCAAGCTGGAACAGATGGTCCACATGTCCAAGGTGCTCGACAGCCGGCTGGAGGAAAAGGCTGCCGAACTGGATGTGAGCGACCCGGCCAAGGCCAAGGCGCTGCGCGAGAGCGCGCTGTTTTATGTGCGCCAGCGCACGCAGGATCTGCTGACGCAGCTCGCCGTGTCGGTGCAAGGCTATCTGGCGCTCGATCTGGTGAAGAAGAACAATGTCGAGCTGATGAAGGGCGTGGATCGCGCCAGCACGACGACGGTGAGCGCGCTGCGCACCGCGGTGACGGTGGCCGAAGCGATGACCAACCAGAAACTGGTGCTGGAACAGATCACGTCGCTGAACGCCACCACGGCCGGCATCATCGATTCGACCGGCGAGCTGTTGAAGAACAACACCGCCAGCATCCACGAACAGGCGGCCAGCAGCACCATTCCGGTGGAAACGCTGCAACGCGCCTTCCAGAATGTCTATCAGACGATGGACGCCATCGACACGTTCAAGCTGAAATCATTGGAAGCGATGAAGACCACGGTCGATACGCTGAGCATCGAGGTGGAGAAGAGCCGCGCCTATGTGGCGCGCGCGCAAGGCCAGGCCGAAGCCCAGAACGCGGGCCCGCAAAGCAGCCTGACGGCGCTGAGCTGAGATGGCCAGTGGCGCTCCGCTGAACGAGGCTGACGTGCGCCGGCGCCGGCTGGCGCGCGCCGAAGCCCAACAGATGGCGCGCAACCGCCGCTGGGAAAAGCGCAAGGCCAACATGGCCAAGCGAGTGACGCGCGGCATGGCAGCGTTCCTGGCCTCGCTGGTGGCCTTCATCGTCTATGGCTGGATGGCGGGCGGCGCCGGCATCGGGCTGTTCCTGCTGGCGCTGGTGCTGCTGCCGATGGCGGGGATCGCCGGCATGCTGCTGCCGATCGGCGGCCCGGATGTGGACAAGATCGACAAGGCGACTCCGGCGGAACTGCCCGGCATCACCGAGGCCTTGCTGGACAAACAGCGCCGGCAATTGCCGCGGCTGGCGGCGCCGCAACTCGATGGCATCGCCGTGCAACTGGCGGCGCTGGAAACCCAATTGGCGCGCGTACCGGCCGATCATCCGGTGGCGCAGGATATCGGCCGGCTGCTCGGCAGCCATCTGCCCGAACTGGTGGATCGTTATACGCGCATCCCAACGATCCAGCGCGCCAATGTGGTGGAGCATGATGGCCGCACGCCGGAAGCCACGGTGGTCGATGGCCTGAAGACGGTGGAGGCCGAACTGGCGCGCGCCTCGGCGTTGCTGGCCGAATCCGATCGCGACGGTTTGCGCGTGCAGGGCCGCTTTCTGGAAGCGCGCTATGGCGAGGGGCAGGGCGGCTGACCCTGCCGGGCTGCGGCTGCAATCGCCTGTGACAGGTGCGGGGCCGCCACCGCGCCAATGCCAAGGCACCGGCGCGGCGGCTGGCCCCGCCTGTTTTCAGGCGGCGACCGCCAAACGGCGCCGGCGCATGACCGCACCGGTCAAACCGAAGGCTGCGACCAGCATGATCCAGGTGGCCGGTTCCGGCACGGCGTTGTTGCTGATCGTGATGCTGTCGTAAACGGTATTGCTGTAGACCCCGGCTACGTGAGACTCGATCTGGCCATTGCTGAAGCCGAAGCCCCCATCGCTGAGATTGGGTGAATAGGCCGACAGCAGATAGCTGGCGCAGCAGCCCTGATTGCCGCCGACGGTGCCCCCATAAAAGCTGTTCGACACCGTATTGTAGCCGAAGTGACGATAATTGTCCCACGCTGTGACAGTGGAAAAATTATAATTGGCCACATTGCCCTGGCTAAAGACCCGAAGCGAGAAATCGGACAGGTTGTTGTAGCCCTGCACATTGCCGACAATGCTGTCGTCATAGCTGAAGGAGCCCTTGGCCGTTGTGACACCCAAATTCTGTAACAGGAAATATTTGGTGACGGTGGCGGCCTGCGCCATGGTGTTGGCACCGAATGCAAGGATTGCACCCAGCAGAAGCTTTTTGATCATTGCTTGTCTCCCCGGTTGATGACCGACGAATAATTAATGATAGATCAATAATCCTGTAAAGAACTTTGGTCCCCAAAATGAACCAGGCATGGAACGCTGCGGCAAGCCCACTGCAGGTCAGACCCAGACGCCTGTTCCGACGCAATGTCGTGCCGCCATTTGGCAGCCGCTGCGCCATGCCGGTCTGTCATGGCTTTGGCATCTTCACCGGCCACAGCCTGTCCAGCAAAGCTGATGAAGTCTGCCGATTGGATGGATGTTTTCAGGCTTGTCTTGAGTTGCTCAGTTAGGCGACGGGTCCCCGATCGCCCCTTCGCCTGCCGATCGCGACGGCCTGCGCGTGCAGGGCCGCTGCCTGGAAGCGCGCTATGGCGAGGGGCAAGGTCAGGCGGCTTCTCTCAGCGCTTTCAAGGTTTCGACTTCTTGCGGATTGCGGGCGAGAATTTCGATCAGACCAATAGCCGCGTCGCTGGGTGCCATCACCCCGCTTTCATATTTCTGAAAGGCGCGCCGGCCGCCGCCGATCAAACGACCCGCCTCTTCCTGGGTGAGTCCCAGTTGCTTGCGCACCCGCCGGACATGAGCGGCATAGGCCGTTTTCAATTCCTGATAGATACGATCACTTTCAGCCAGATCGGTGCCGCTGAACAGGGCATCGCTGTCATCGTCAGGATACCAGCCGGGCACATCGACGCTGCGGGCGAAGGCCCCGAACCTTATGGCCTGTGCCCGCACGCCGCGCCGCAGCGACTTGCCGGTTTGCGGATGGATGCGTTCTTCCGTCATTGGCCGCGTTCCTTGAAGGAGGTCAGCACCACGTCGATCAACGTTTCGCCGGCGAACTTCAGATAGAGTTGCCGACCGTCCCAGGGCAGGCTGTAGCTGTCGTGCCAGATTTTTGGGTTGGGCGGGCTGTGTGCTGTTTCCGATTTGATGAAATCGCCCGGTTCGAGGGCTTGCACAACATCCACGACGTCAGCCAACCCGAAGCCCAGGCCGCGGGCGGCCGAGACGGCAGTGCGGGTGATTTCCAGTGTCTCCATCTTGGCGAACTTCGCTTGCACCGCCTGCAAATCATGGTGCGGGCGGCGTTTGATCATGCGACCTGATACACCTTGAGGGTTAAAAAAGCAACGCCCGCGCCAGCACCGCTGCATATATTGCGGTCAGTTTCTCCAAGTCCCCCACCGCCGCCTGTTCGTCCACCTTGTGCATGCTCAGACCCGGCAGGCCGAATTCCACCACCGGGCACAGGCGGCGGATGAAGCGGGCGTCGCTGGTGCCGCCGGTGGTGGACTGGTCGGGCGTTTCGCCGGTGATGTCGTGGATGGCAGTGGCGATCATGGTCGAAAATGGGCCGGGTTCGGTGAGGAAGGCTTCGCCGGAGATGGCGATATCGACATGGGCGGACGCCGCGTGGGCGGCGACAGTGCGGCGAATCCAGTCGGAGAGGGATGCGCCCGTGTGTTCGTTGTTGAAGCGGATGTTCACCCGCGCGCGGGCCTGGGCGGGGATGACGTTGGTGGCCGGGTTGCCGACATTGATATCGGTGATTTCGAGGTTCGACGCCTGGAACCAGCTATTGCCGTCGTCCAGCACCCGCGCCTTCAGTTCGGCCAAGATCGCCACCAGCGGGGTGATCGGATTCGACGCGCGCTGCGGATAGGCGACATGGCCTTGCGCGCCATTGACCGTGATCCAGGCGTTCAGGCTGCCGCGCCGGCCGATCTTCATCATGTCGCCCAGGTGGCTCTGCGAAGTGGGTTCGCCGACCAGGCACAGATCGGGCACAAGATCATTGGCCTCCAGCCAATCCAGCATCTTGTTGGTGCCAAAGGTGGCGGGGCCTTCTTCATCGCCGGTGATGATCAGGCTGAGGCGGCCTTGCAATGGGCCGCGTGACAGATGCTGCGCGCAGGCGGCAACCATGGCGGCCAATGCGCCCTTCATATCGGCGGCGCCGCGCCCGACGATGAAGCCATTGCGGATTTCGGCGGCGAACGGGTCCTCGCTCCAACCGGCCAGATCGCCGGCTGGCACCACATCGCTGTGGCCGGCGAAGGCGAAGTGTGGGCCTGGCGATCCGGATATGGTGGCGAACAGATTGTCGATCGGGCCATCGGGCGGATGGCCGAACGGCAGCCGCGTGCAGGCAAAGCCCAGGCCGGACAAAGCGGCTTCCAGCACATCCAGCGCGCCGGCATCCGCGGGCGTCACGCTGGGGCAACGGATCAGGGCCTGGGTGAGCAAAATCGGATCGATCATGGTCCGGCCTTGCGCATCAACACCGCCAGCCGGTCAAGATAGGCGGCGATGCGCCGCGCATTGACGCCGAGATCGCCTTCCCCGACGCGGGATTTCGATCGCACATCGATGCGGGTGCCGGCCCCGTTTGCGGTCAGCCGGATCACCACATCGTCGCGAAAGCCCCACCAGGCGACGCGCGCCACCGCTTCGATACGGCCGGCGGCGCGATCCGCTGCGATGATCTGCCAATCTTGCTCGCACGCCGCCAGCGCCAGATCATAGGCTTGGGGACGCGGCAGCGGCAGATCGAGCGGGCGGATATCGGGATAGGCGCGGGCCTGTTGCGGGGCGAAGGCCGGGTTGTACCCGATCGGCGTCACATCGGGCCCGCGCACATCGCCATTGATGGCCACGAAGGCCGGCGGTTCAGCCATGTCGGTGCTGATGTCGTTGATCGGCGGCTTGTCACTGCCGGCCACCGCCAACGCAAGGGCGGCCGCAACCGCCGCAAAGCCGACGGCCGCGGCCACCACCGTCACCGTGCCGCCGCGCCGGCGCAGCAGCTGCACCAGGCACCAGATGGCACCGATGCCGGACAGCAACGCCGCCATGGCGAACAGGCCCAGCGCCGCCTGCCAGCCCAGCACATCATAGCGGTGCAGCGGCCCGGCCAGCAGCACCAGCAGCGCGGCGGCCAGCGTGGCGCGGGCGATCTTGGCTGAAAAACCCGATCTGGCGCCGGCCGTATCGGCCATCAGCGCCGCATCCCGCCCGGAATGTCATAGCGGGTGAAGCTGTAATCCTCGGTCATCGCGGCATCGCGCCATTCGATCACGAACGGGTGTTGCAGCACGCGGTCCACATAGGCGCGCGCCACATCGCCCACTGGTAGATGATAGCTGTCGATGCGCGTGCAGGTGGGCGCGAACATGATGTCGGCGGCGCTGAAGCGGCCGAACAGCCAGGGTTCGCCGGTTTCGGCGCCAAACCGCCCCAGCGCTTCTTCCCACAAGGTCTCCAGCCGGCGCACATCGGCTTGCACCTCGGCCGGGGCAACGAAATTGGGGAAATGATGTTGCAAGTCCATCGGGCACTTGCTGCGCAACGGGGCAAACCCGCTGTGCATTTCGGCGCACATGGCATAGGCCAGCGCCCGCGCCTTGGGCTCGCGCGGCCAGAAGCGGTCATGCCCGGCCTTGTCAGCCAGATAGAGGATGATCGCCAGCGAATCCCACACGGCTTCGCCATGATCCCACAGCACCGGCACCTTGCCCGATGGCATGTCGTGCTTGGCCTCGCCGGATATCCAGGCGGGCGAATCCATCACCCTCAGTTCGGTTTCGAACGGCAGCAGCGATTGCCGGGCGGCAAGCCAGCCGCGCATCGACCAGCTGGAATAGGTGCGATTGCCGATGATGATCTTCATGGAATGCCGGCCCCGGTTCTGGATGGCCGCAATCATCGCGCAATCGGCGCATGCCGGCAACCCGCCGCTCGGTTGCGCACGCGCCTTTGCCGGCCCTGTTGCAACTGAGAATGCGCTGGCGCTGGACGCGGCGGCGGCTTTGCGGCAAGGAACAGGGGATTTTGGGGCAACAGACGGGATCAACATGCCTGACAATACGGGAATCGTCGTGGACACCGGCCTGGTGCGCGAACTGGCCGAGCTGCTCGACGCCAACAACCTGACCGAGATCGAAGTGCAGGATGGTGAGCGGGTGATCCGTGTGGTGCGCGCCGCGGCGCCGGTTTCGGTGACCGCCGCGCCGCACTATGCGCCGGCCTATGCGCCCGCGCCGCCGGCTGGCGGCTGGCCGGCACCGCCGCCGCCGTCGTCCGCCGCCTCCACCCCGGCCTCCACCGCCGGTGACGATGTGCGCAATCATCCCGGCGTGGTGAAATCGCCGATCGTCGGCACCGCCTATCTGACGCCGGAACCGGGCGCGGCCGCGTTCGTCTCCGAAGGGGCGACCGTGAAGGTGGGCGACACGCTGCTGATCATCGAAGCCATGAAGGTGATGAACCCGATCACCGCGCCGCGCGCCGGCACCGTGCGTTCGATCATGGTGAAATCCGAACAGCCGGTGGAGTATGACCAGCCCCTGCTGATCATCGAGTGATGCCGGTGTTCAAGAAGGTCCTGATCGCCAACCGGGGCGAAATCGCGCTGCGCGTGCACCGCGCTTGCCGGGAAATGGGTATCCGCACCGTCGCCGTGCACAGCACCGCCGATGCCGATGCCATGCATGTGCGGTTGGCCGATGAAGCCATCTGCATCGGGCCGCCATCGGCCACCGATTCCTATCTGAACATCCCGGCGATCATTTCGGCCGCCGAGATTGCCCAGGCCGATGCCATCCATCCCGGTTACGGTTTCCTCAGCGAAAATGCGCGCTTTGCCGAGATCGTGCAGGAACATCGCATCACCTGGATCGGGCCCGATCCCGAACATATCCGCAAGATGGGCGACAAGGTGGAGGCCAAGCGCACCGCCGCACTGCTCGGCCTGCCGCTGGTGCCGGGCTCAGACGGCCCGGTGGAGAGCATGGAAGAGGCGCTCGCCGTGGCCGAGATCATCGGTTACCCGGTGCTGGTGAAGGCCGCATCCGGCGGCGGTGGCCGCGGCATGAAGGTGATCCCCGATGCCGCCAGCCTGCCCGGCCTGATTTCCCAAGCCAAGTCCGAAGCCAAGGCGGCCTTTGGCGACGACACCGTCTATATCGAAAAATATCTGTCGGAACCGCGCCATATCGAATTCCAGATCTTCGGCGACGGCCATGGCGGTGCCATCCATCTGGGCGAGCGCGATTGTTCGTTGCAGCGCCGCCACCAGAAGGTGCTGGAGGAAGCCCCGTCGCCGGCCTTGGGTGCGGCCGAACGCGCGCGCATGGGCGAAGTGGTGCGCAGCGCCATTTCCAAGCTGAAATATCGCGGCGCCGGCACCATCGAATTCCTGTGGGAAAATGGCGAGTTCTTCTTCATCGAGATGAACACCCGCCTGCAGGTCGAACATCCGGTGACCGAAGCCATCACCGGCATCGATCTGGTGCGCGAACAGATCCGCGTTGCATCGGGCCTGCCGCTGTCGGTAACGCAAGATCAGATCAATTTCGAAGGCCATGCCATCGAATGCCGCATCAATGCCGAAGATCCGGCGACCTTTGCGCCGTCACCCGGCCGCGTCACCGATTTCCACCAGCCCGGCGGTCTGCATGTGCGGGTCGATTCGGCGCTCTATGATGGCTATCGCATCCCGCCTTATTATGATTCGCTGATCGCCAAGCTGATCGTGTACGGCGCGAATCGCGATGAATGCCTGATGCGGCTGCGGCGCGCGCTGGAGGAATTCGTCATCCACGGCCCGAAAACCACCATCCCGCTGCACCAGGCGTTGATCAAGGACCCGGATTTCCAGGCCGGCGAATATTCGATCAAGTGGCTGGAGCGCTGGCTGGCGGCCAAGGCCGCAGCGGCGGCAGGATCGCCTGACGCCTGATCACATTGGCTGTGGCGTTGGCCGCGTACCCAAGGCAAATAGTTCATCGTGAGCCGGCCGATCGTCAACCGCCTCGATCCCGACATGCTGCTGCGCGCCTATGCCAGCGGCATCTTCCCGATGGCCGAGCGCGCCGATTCGACCGAAGTGTTCTGGGTGGAACCGCGGCGGCGCGGGGTTCTGCCGCTGGATGGCTTCCATCTGCCGCGCAGCCTGGCCAAGACGCTCAAGCAGCAGAATTTCCGCTTCACCGTCGATCACGCCTTCGCCGATGTGCTCGCTGGCTGTGCGAAGGCAGCGCCAGGGCGCAGTGAGACCTGGATCAACCCGATGATTGCCGAGGCCTATCTGGCGCTGCACCAGCGCGGCGATGCGCATTCGGTGGAGGCGTGGACCCCAACCGGCGAACTGGCCGGCGGCCTGTATGGCGTGCGGCTGGGCGCGGCATTCTTCGGCGAATCGATGTTCACCAACGTGCGCGATGCCAGCAAATGCTGCCTGGCGGCGCTGGTGGCGCGGCTGCGGCTGGGCGGGTTCACGCTGCTCGACACGCAATTTTTGACCAGCCACCTCGCCGGCTTTGGCGCCACCGAGATTTCGGCGCGCGATTATCGCAGTCAATTGGCGGCGGCGGTGGCCGGTTCGGCGGATTTCTTCGCCGGCGATGATTCCGGCGCCGGAGAGCGCGGCTTTGGTCCGTCGGGAAAGCGCATCGTGCAGCTTTTGAGCCAGACGTCGTAGCGCGGATGCTCCATCACGTTCAGGCTGGGCGTTTCGGCATAGAGCCAGCCGGAAAACACCCGCCGCGCCGGCTGACCGCGCAGCGTTTCATTCACCTGCAGGAACGCGCCTGACAAAGTGGGCGATTCCCACGGCGGCGTGGTTTCGCAGGTGCGTGCGATGATGCGGATGCCGGTGAAATCGACATATTGGCCGGGCTTCAGCGTGAAAAACTGTGTCTTGCCGGTGCGCTTGGCGAGCGCGCCGATCACCAGCACGCGATCCTTCACCGGGGTTGGCGCGGTGACACGCGGCGCTGGTTGCGGGGCAGGGGTGGCTGCGGCAGGAGCGGATGCCGCAGGCGGGGCCGGCTGGGCGATCACCGGGCTGGCTGCCAGCGCCGCCAGCAACAGCAATTCAGGGCTTGGGCGCATCGGCGCTGCCTTGCGCGGCTGGCGGCTCCCCGCCGGAGCGGTTCACCACGCTGCCGATCAGGCCCATCAGATCAGGCGCGCCTGATGTTTCGACGATTTCCTCGCCATCCTTCAACAGCGCCGAATCGCCGCCGGGCGTCAGGGCGATGAAATTGCCGCCGAGCAGCCCTTCGGAACTCACCGCGGCCGACGAATCGATCGGCAGTTTCAGGCCGCGATCCACCGTCAGCTTCAGCACTGCCTGATAGCTGGTGGGATCCAGCTCCAGCCCGGCGACCTTGCCGACCCGCACGCCCGCGACCTTCACATCGGTGCCGAGCGTGACGCCGCCGATGTTGGGAAAGCGCGCCAGCAGGGTGACGCCATCCTGGCCGCCACCCGCACTGGTGCGTGCCCAGGCGAAGCCGACGAAACCCACCGCCATCACCACGACCAATAGGCCGACAATGGCTTCGATCAGATTGTCTTTCAGGGTGCTGGCCATGGCCGCTGTCAGGCGTCCGGCGTCCAGGCGCGGTAATCTCCGGTGGTGGCGGCGCGCTTGGTGCCAGCGATCAGCGCGCCGGCGGGGCGGTGCGCCAACCTGGTGCCGGTGGCGTTGGGCGTCCAGCCGCGTTCCCAGGTGCGGGTGATCAGCGGCTTGGTGCTGGGCGGATCATTGACCGTGCGGTGCATCCACAAATGCCATTCCGGCGGGATGCGGCTGGCTTCGGGTTCGCCGTTGTAGATCACCCAGCGTTTCTCGGTGGGGCCGCTGCCCTTGCGGTAATAGGTATTGCCCTGATCATCGCGGCCGACCTCCGTGCCATGGCGCGCGGTGAAGATTCGCGTGGTCAGGCCGGGGCCGTTCCACCAGGTAAAAAGCATCGAGAGCAGCGACACGGGCAGGTTCCTTCGCGGCACTCCAAGCATATTTTGCCGCAGCCGCGCAACCCCGGCGACGTTCGGATAGGCGCGGCCGGAAAAAGCCGCTAACCAGCGCTCCCATGATCCAGCACCCATTGGCGCCTGCGGCGTGAACCGCGCCCTGGCCTTCATCTTCGTGACCGTGCTGATCGATGCGATCGGCTTTGGCATTGTCATCCCGGTGTTTCCGGAATTGATCATGAAATTGACCGGGCGTGATCTGGGCAGCGCCGCGCAGGTGTCGGGCTGGATCGCCTTCATGTATGCCAGTGTGCAGTTCGTGATGGGGCCGGTGATCGGCGGACTGTCGGACCGTTTTGGCCGGCGGCCGGTGCTGCTGGCCAGCCTGGCAGCGTTCAGCCTCGATTATCTGGTGATGGCCTATGCGCCCACGCTCGCCTGGCTGGTGGCGGCGCGGGTGGTGGCCGGCATCACCGGCGCGACCTTCCCCACCGCCTATGCCTATATCGCCGACGTGACGCCGCCGGAAAAGCGCGGCGCGAATTTCGGCGTGATCGGCATGGCGTTTGGCTTCGGCTTCATCATCGGGCCGGCGCTGGGCGGGCTGGTGGCCAAATTTGGCTCTGAAGTGCCGTTCCTGCTGTCGGCAGTGCTGGCGATGAGCAATTTTGTCTATGGCCTGTTCGTGCTACCCGAATTGCTGCCGCGCGAGCGCCGGCGGCCGTTTGACTGGCGGCGCGCCAACCCGGTCGGCGCGCTGATTTGGCTGAAGTCGGCGCATCCGGTGGTGCTGATGCTCGCCGCCACCGTGCTGGTGTGGACGATTTCCTACCAGTCGCTCTACTCGATCTGGTCGTATCACGGCCAGCTGCGTTACGGCTGGACGCCGGAACAGGTCGGCTGGAGCCTGGCCGCGGTCGGGGTGTCGGGCGCGCTGGTGCAGGGTGTGCTCAGCCGGCGTTTGATCCCGCGGTTCGGCCAGCGCCGCATCATCATCTTCGGGCTGATTTCGGCGGTGGCCGGCTACAGCACCTATGCAATGGCCGATGTGGGCTGGATGGTTTACCTGGGCATTGCGGTGTCGTGCTGCCAGGGGCTGGTGTTCCCCTGCCTGCAAGGCTTGATGTCGGCCGAGATTGGGCCGACCGAACAGGGCGAACTGCAAGGCGCGGTGGCGTCGATCCAGAGCCTGTCGGCGATCATCGGGCCACCGTTGATGACCAACACGTTCGGCTGGTTTTCCGGCGGCGGCGCGCCGGTCTATGCGCCGGGGGCACCGTTCGTGCTGTCACTGGTGTTTGTCGGGCTGACGGCGGTGCTGTTCTTCCGCGCCCACGCCGGGCGGCGGGTGGTGGCCGCGGAGTAACCTCTCCCCTGAGCCGAAGGCGAGCGAAGCGCAACGGGAGGGGCGTTATTGGCGTGCCTGGAACCAAGGCGTGATGCGCGCGATGGCGTCCTCGACGAGCGGCGTCGAAACCGCGAAGCTGAAGCGCAGATAGCGATGCCCATCCACCGGATCGAAATCGAAACCCGGCGCGCAAGCCACGCCGGTATCGCGCAACAATTGTTCCGCCAGCACCATGGCATCGTCGGTCAGATGGCCGACATCGGCCCAGATATAGAAGGCGCCATCGGGCGGCGCGATCTTGGTCAGCCCCATGGCCGGCAGTGCCGCCAGCATCAGGGCCCGATTGGCGGTGTAGCGGGCGACATGGGCTTCCAGTTCGTCCGTGCAGTCCATCGCCACCAGCCCGGCATGCTGCGACAGCGTCGGCGCGGTGAGGAACAGATTGCCCATGCGTGCCCGCGCCGCGCCGAGCAGATCATCCGGCGCCACCAGCCAACCCAGCCGCCAGCCGACCATGGAGAAATATTTGGAGAAGCTGTTCACCACCAGCGCATCCGGCGCATATTCCAGCGCGCTCGCCACCGGGCCGACGAAGGACAAGCCGTGGTAGATTTCATCGGACACGATGCGGATGCCGCGCGCCTTGCACACCGCGGCGATGGCGGCCATTTCGTCGGCAGGAATGATGGTGCCCGTGGGGTTGGCCGGGCTGGCGATGATGACACCCGCCGGCGCGGGATCGAGCGCCGCCAGATGCGCGGCGGTGATCTGGTAGCGGCTGTCGGCCCCGCAGGCCACTTCCAGCGGGCTCAAGCCCAGCGCGTGGCAATTGTTGCGATAGGCGACATAGCCGGGGCGGGCGACGGCAATCACATCGCCTGGGCGAAAGGCTGAACTCAACGCCAGCACCAGCGCCGGCGACGCGCCGCAGGTGAGGATGATGCGCTCCGGCGCCACGCTGACGCCGTGGCGATCCGCATAAAGCTGCGCGATGCGGGCCTTGAGCGGTTCGGATTCCCAATAGCTGCCGGGATCGGTGGCCAGCACTTGGCTCGCCCGCGCGATGGCGGCGGCCGGCGCGCCGGTGGAGGGCTGGCCGAATTCCATGTGGATGATGCTGCGGCCTTCGCCCTCCAGTTGGCGGGCGAGCCGCGACAGGGCGATGGCGTGGAACGGTTCGACGGGATCGGGACGGAGCATGGCCGCTGCCTTAGCCGCAATGGGCCTGCGTTGCACAGGGGGCCCGGCGCTGGCATGACGCCGCGATGATGCTGCGCTGGTTGCTCTTGGTGATGCTTGTCTGGCCGCTGGCGGTGCAGGCTACAACGGTCGCCGCAGCGGCCGATCTGCGCACGACGCTGCCGGTGCTGGCGCAGATACATGAGGCCGCCACCGGCCAGCGCCTGACCCTGGTGTTCGGATCGTCGGGCAATCTGGCGCAGCAGGCGATGAACGGCGCGCCTTATGATCTGCTGTTGATGGCCGATGCCGCCACGGCGCAGCGCGTGGTGGCGGCGTCGCCCGGCGCCGTGGCCCGCCCCTATGCGCTGGCGCGGCTGGCGCTGGTGCTGCGGCCGGGTGCCGGCGTGCGCGATCTGGCCGGGTTGAAGGCCGCGCTGATCGATGGCCGCGTGCGCCATCTGGCGATCGCCAATCCGGCCCATGCGCCCTATGGCCTTGCCGCGCAGGGCGTGCTGGCGAGTCTGCGGGCGGCCGAAGTCGCAAAGTCCAAGCTGGTGCTGGGCGACAATGTTGCCCAGGCGCTCAGCTTCGTGACCAGTGGCGCGGCCGAGGCCGGTCTGGTGGCATTGCCGCTGGCGCGGGAAGTGGGTGACGGCCTGATCGTCGTGCCGGTGCCGCCGGCGCTGCATGCGCCGCTGGTGCAGACTTTGGTGGTGATGCCGGGCGCCGATGCGGCGGCGCGCGCGTTCGCCAACCGGCTTACCGGGCCGCAGGGGCGCGCGGCGCTGCGCCGGGCTGGTTTTGGCTTGCCATGATCGCTGCGGATCTGACGGCGCTGCGCTTGTCGCTGGCGCTGGCCGGCGCGACGTCGTTGTTGCTGTTGCCGGTGGCCGTGTTGCTCGGGCATTGGCTGGCCACCACGCGCTGGCCCGGCAAGCCGCTGCTGGAGGCGTTGTTGCTGCTGCCGCTGCTGCTGCCGCCCACCGTGGTCGGGCTGGCGCTGCTGATCGCCATGGGGCCGGAAACGCCGGTCGGCCGGGCTTGGGCGGCGATGACGGGCGGCCGGCTGGTGTTCAGCTTTGCCGGCATCCTGCTGGCTTCGGTGCTGATCAACCTGCCGCTCGCCGTGCAGCCCGCGGTGCAGGCGTTTCGCGGTGTTGGCGATGATCTGCGCCGGGCGGCGGCCAGTTGCGGCCTGTCCCCGCTGCAATCCTTTGGCCGCGTGGAACTGCCGCTGGCCTGGCCGGGGCTGGCCACCGGCGCCGTGCTGGCGTTTGCGCACACGCTGGGCGAATTCGGCGTGGTGCTGATGGTCGGCGGCGCGATCCCCGGCGAAACGGCGACGCTCAGCCTCGCCATCTATGATCGGGTGCAGGCGTTCGACATGGCCGGCGCCGTGCGGCTGGCGCTGCTGCTGGCCGGGGTGAGCGTGACGGCGACAGCGCTGCTGTTCCTGCTGGGCCGGCAAAGGCAGGCTGGGCGTGGTTGACGGGCTGCGCGTGGCGCTGACCCGGGCCGGCCCACTGGCTGTGGACGCGCGCCTGCACGTGCCGCCGGGGCAGACGCTGGCGCTGGTCGGGCCATCGGGGGCGGGCAAGACCAGCCTGTTGCAGGCCATTGCCGGGCTGGTGCCGGCCGCGGGCCATGTGCAGGTGGGCGGTGATGTGTGGCAGGATGACCGGCAAGGCCTGCCGGCCTGGCGGCGGCGTGTGGGGCTGGTGATGCAGGGTGGCGGGCTGTTCCCGCATCTCGATGCGCTGGGCAATGTGATGATCGCACAAACGCGCCGCGATGCCGGTGCGGCGCTGGCGCTGCTCGCGGCCGTGCAACTGGATGGGGCTGTGGCCCGGCGGCGGCCGGCGCAATTGTCGGGCGGGGAACAGATGCGCGTTGCGCTGGCGCGCGCCCTGGCGCGTGAACCGGCGCTGCTGCTGCTCGATGAACCGTTCGCGGCGGTGGATCGCCCGGTGCGCCGCGCGCTGGTCGCCCTGGTGGCGCAGATGCGCGCGCTTGCCACTGGCCTTGGGACCGCCGCGCCGATGATCATCGTCACCCACGATCTGGACGATGCCGCCGGCATTGCCGATACAGCGGCATTCATGGTGGATGGCCGCATCGTCGAACAGGGGCCTGACCTGCTTGGCAACCCGTTGAGCCAACTGGGCCGCTGGCTGAACGGTTAGAACAAGGCCGCCATCACGGCATAGCGGCCGCCCTTGGCCAATGTGACCAGCGCCAGGAACAGCCACGGCGGCGTGCGCGCGGCGCCGGCGATCAGGGTGAAGCCATCGCCGATGATCGGCAGCCAGCTGAGCAGCAGCGTGCCCACGCCGTAGCGATTGAACAGGCGCGTGCTGCGCTGCCAGCCCGCATCGGTGATCGGAAACCAGCGTCGATGCCGAAAGCGCGCCGCCGAACGGCCGAGCAGATAGTTGAGACACGCGCCGAGCACATTGCCAGCGGTCGCCACCGCCACCAGCAACCAGGGCGACAGGCTGCCGGCGTGCAGCATGGCGGCCAGCACCAGTTCCGATTGCGCCGGCAGGATCGATCCGGCCAGCAGCGCGCTGGTGAACAGGCCGGCCAGTGCGGTGGCATCGGTGATCATCGACGGCGGCATAGCCGACCAGTGGCGGCCGACCAAGCCCGGCCGGCGCGCCCCGCACCAAAACCTTCAAGCGAGGGTTGCGGGCGCATAATAATTTTCAGTGGCGGAGTCGGAGGGATTCGAACCCTCGGATCCAGTTACCCAGATCGGCAGTTTAGCAAACTACTGGTTTCAGCCACTCACCCACGACTCCGGACGAGACGGCGGCTATAGCCACTTGGCTGCGCGCTTGGCAACAGCTTTGCAAGGGCAGCCGCCGCTAATCAGCGCCCGACCGCCAGATAGGCAAAGCCGTGCCTGGCCATCTCGCTCGGGCGGTAGATGTTGCGCAGGTCGGCAATTGCCGGGGTCTTCATCACCGATTTGACCCGCGCCAGATCAAGCGCGCGGAACGCTTCCCATTCCGTCACGATGGCCGCGACGTCGGCGCCTTCCAGCGCTTCGTAGGGCGTGTTGAAATAGGCGACATTCTCCAGCACGAGTTGCGCCTGTTCGGTGCCTTCTGGATCATGCGCGCGGATGATGGCGCCGGCCTTTTGCAGTTCCTCGATGATGGCGATCGACGGCGCATCGCGCATGTCGTCGGTGTTGGGCTTGAAGGTCAGGCCGATGATCGCCACCGTCTTGCCGGCGACGCTGCCGCCCGCCAGGCGAATCACCTTTTGCGCCATGCGGCGCTTGCGATCCTCGTTCACCGCCGCCACGGTTTCGACAATGCGCACCGGCGAGTTGTAATCATGCGCGGTCTTGATCAGCGCCAGCGTATCCTTGGGGAAACAGCTGCCGCCATAGCCGGGGCCGGCGTGCAGGAATTTGCTGCCGATACGGCCATCCATGCCGATGCCGCGCGCCACATCCTGCACATTGCTGCCCACCGCTTCGCACAGATCGGCCATTTCGTTGATGAAGGTGATCTTGGTGGCGAGGAAGGCGTTGGCGGCATATTTGGTCACTTCCGCCGATCGGCGGCCCATGAACAACAGCGGCGACTGGTTGATAAACAAGGGCCGGTAAAGTTCGGTCATCACGGCGCGGGCGCGATCATCCTCGGTGCCGACGACGATGCGGTCCGGGTGCTTGAAATCGCCGATGGCGGCGCCTTCGCGCAGGAATTCCGGATTGGAGGCGACGGCGAAATCGGCATCGGGCCGTTCTTCGCGGATGATGCGGTCCACCTCGTCGCCGGTGCCGACGGGCACAGTGGATTTGTTCACCACGACCACATAGCCCTTGATGGCATGGGCGATTTCGCGGGCCGCGGCATAGACATAGGACAGATCGGCATGGCCATCGCCGCGCCGCGACGGGGTACCCACGGCGATGAACACCGCTTCGGCGCCTTCGATGCCGGCGGCCAGATCGGTGGTGAAGCTGAGCCGCCCGGCCTTGACATTGCTGGCGACCAGCGTGTCCAGCCCCGGCTCATAGATCGGCATGATATTGTTGTTCAGCCGCTCGATCTTGGAGGGATCCTTGTCCACACACACAACGGTGTGGCCGAAATCCGCAAAGCAGGCCCCCGATACCAATCCGACATAGCCTGAGCCGATCATGGCAATACGCATCGCAGAAATTCCCGGGCTGGCGTGAGGGATCGTGTGCTGCGGGTGCGGCTAGCACAGGGCAACCCTGCGCGCTACAATGGCAATCGCGATTTCGGCGGCCGGCTGGCTCAGCTTTGGTTCACATCGGGGCGGCCATGGCGGCAGAGGTTTTCCGGGAGCACGGCATGACAAGCAGGGCATTTTCCACCGCAGCGCCGCTGTTGTTGATGGCCATGATCGGCCGGCCGGCTTTCGCGCAAGTGGCGCCGACCGCGCCGGCCCAAACCCAGCCGCCCGCCCCGCCATCTGCCCAGCCGGCCACGCTGCCGCCCGCCACCGGGCCGGCCTATGCCGAGGATGATGTGCTCGGCGCGGCCGAAGATGTGTTCGGCAAGGGCGCCGAAGGCCTTGCCGAAATCGTGCGCAAGACATTCAAGGATCGCGGCCAGCCCAACGCCTATATCGTCGGCCGCGAGGTGGGCGGCGCCTTCGTCATCGGCTTGCGCTATGGCAGCGGCACGCTGTATCACAAGGTGGAAGGCCAGCGGAAAGTCCATTGGACCGGGCCATCGGTGGGCTTTGATTTCGGCGGCGACGGATCGAAGGTGTTCGCGCTGGTCTATCATCTCGATGATACCGAGGATTTGTTTCAACGCTTCCCGGCGGCCGAGGGCAAGGCCTATCTGATCGGCGGCTTCACCGCCAATTACATGCAGCGCGGCCGAATCGTGGTGGTGCCGATCAAACTGGGTGTGGGTGCGCGGCTTGGTTTGAACGGCGGCTATCTGCGGTTCAGCAAGAAGGGCCGGGTGCTGCCGTTCTGATGGGTTCGGCGGGGAAAAGCCGCTTTAACCCATATTGAAATTGCTCTGCTCCCGAAGCCGTTGCAACCGCGCCTCTGCCTTGATCGCCGCCATATCCATTGGAGCGGACGGCCCGCTGTCGAGGCCGTGCTGGATCTCACGACGCAGCGCAGCCAGTTTCTGCTCCTGCTTCATCCCGCAATCGCCCCCAGCAACGCCTCACCCGCACCCAAACGCCGGATATTCTCCATCAGCCGCTCCATGATGCGGCGGTTGATGTCGGGGTTGCTCCACGACACATGCGGGGTGATGCGGCAGCGGGCGTGGCTGAGCAGGGGATGGCTGGCCGGCAGCGGTTCGGGATCGGTGACATCCAGGCTGGCCCACAGCCGGCCCTTGTCCAGCTCGCTGAGCAACGCATCCTGATCGATCAGGCCGCCGCGCCCGACATTGATGATGTGCGCATCGGCCTTCATCCGGCCCAGTCGATCGGCGTTCAGCAGATGCAGCGTCGCCGGCGTGATCGGTGCAGCCAGCACCAGATGATCGGCGCGCGCCACCACCTCGTCCAGCGGCGCCACGTTGATCCACGGCTGCGGCGCCGGTGCGTTGCTGCCGCGCGAGGCGAGGATGTTCATGCCGAAGGCGTGGGCATAATGCGCGACCTGGGTGGCGATATTGCCCAGCCCAACCAGGCCCAGCGTGCGGCCGTGCAAGGTGCCGAGCGGCTTTTCGACGAACTGCTGGCGTTCCGGCCACGTGTCGTCCGGTTTCAGGGTGATGCTGGCCAGTTGCTTGGCGTGGGCCAGCATCACGGCCAGGGCATATTCGGCAATCGGAATGGCGGTGGTGCCCGATGCGCTGGCCGCGGTCGCTTCGAACAGCCAGGGCGGATAATCGTCGGCGCCGGCGCTGGCCAGTTGCACCAGTTTCACCGCGCCCGGCCAGCCGGCGGGGCGCGGCGCCGCCAGCGCCTGGGCGCGATCTTCGCCTTCGCCGTGTAGCACGAACAGCACATCGACATCGGTGGGCAGCGCCCATCGATCCGCCTGCGGCACATGGGTCGCCGATGTGACACCGGGCAAGCCGGCCAGCATCGCCGACATCGGCGGCGCGAATTGATGAGCGATGCGCATGTTCATTCCCCTTTTTCTGAACCCTAGCGGCAAGCGCGGCGGCTCGCTACAGGAGCATGTCTCTCACTTTGCCAAGGAAGGCTGCCATGGCCAGCATCACGATCACCACCCGCAGCGGCGAAGAGCGCGTGCTGCCCGCGCAAGTCGGCCTGAGCGTCATGGAAATCATCAAGGACGCCGGCATCGATGAGCTGCTGGCGCTGTGCGGCGGCTGCTGTTCGTGCGCCACTTGCCACGTGCATGTGGATGCCGCCGATATGGCGCGCACCGGCCCGGCCAATGCCGATGAAGCCGATCTGCTCGATTCGTCGGATCACAACCAGCCGAACAGCCGCCTGTCGTGCCAGATCCCGTTCACTGCCGCCCTGGACGGCCTGCGCGTCACCATCGCGCCGGAAGATTGAGCCGAGGCGTGACGGCGCACATCGCGGCGGCGTTTCGCCAGCAGGCGCAGTTTTGTGATGCCTTGCGGGCGCCGTTCACCGCCGCTGTGTGCCGGGCTGTGGCGGCGGGGATCGATCCCGCCAGCCTGACTGGCAAACGCCTGGCAGCCTGGCCGGGCGAACCGATGACCGATGCGCTGCCGATGCGGATGACCGGCGCGCTGAACTGGCTGGTGCGCGCCGGCCGGGTGCCCGCTTTGGCGGCCCAGTATCCGCCGGCACCGATGCCGGACGATGCGGCCCTGGTCGCGGCGTTGGCGGCTGTCGTTACCGATCCGGCCTGCGATGCCGCCATCGCGGATTTTCTGGGCAGCGCGCCGCAAACCAACGAAGTCGGCCGGGCCGGGGCGCTGTTGCCCGGCCTGTTGGTGGTTGCCGCGCACACCGGCCTGCCCTTGTCGCTGGTGGAACTGGGGGCCAGCGCCGGCCTCAATCTCAACATGGACCGGTTTTGCAGCGATCTGGGCGGTGTCGTGATGGGCGATCCGGGCAGCGCGGTGCGCATTGCGCCGGCATGGACCGGGCCGCCGCCGCCGGCCACCCGGATCGAGATTGCCGCGCGCCACGGCGTCGATCTGGCGCCGCTCGATGTCGCGGATGCGGCGGTGGCAGAGCGCTTGCTGGCCTTCATCTGGCCCGATCAACCGGAACGACTGGCGCGCACCGCCGCCGCCATCGCGCTGGCCCGGCAGTGGCCGCCATGTTTGGCGGCAGCAGATGCGGCAGACTGGCTGGAACAGCAGCTGGCGTTGACCGCCGGCGTCACCACGGTGGTTTATCACAGCATCGCCTTCCAATATTTCCCACCCGCCGGCCAGCAGCGCGTCATTGATCGGCTGGAAGCGCTTGGCCGTACCGCCACGCCAGATGCGCCCCTGGCCTGGCTGCGGCTGGAAATGGACGATCCGGCCCAGCCCGCCACCCCCACCATTCGCCTGCGCCTGTGGCGTGGTGGTGTGGCCGAAGAACAGTTGCTCGGCCACGCGCATGCCCATGGCGCCTTTGTGCGGTGGGGCGCTTGATGGCGATCGTGCTGGCATCGGCCAGTCCGCGCCGGCTCGATCTGCTCGCTCGCCTGGGGCTGGTACCGGCGGCGGTGGACCCGGCCGAGATCGACGAAACCCCGGGCAAAACCGAACGCCCCGGCGACCACGCCCGCCGGCTGGCGCGGGAAAAGGCACTGGCGGTGGCGCCGCGCCATGCCGGCAAGATCGTGCTGGCTGCGGACACGGTGGTGGCCGTGGGCCGGCGCATCCTGCCCAAGGCCGAAGACGAAGCCACGGCGCGCGCCTGCCTGGCGCTGCTGTCCGGCCGGCGGCACCTTGTGTTGACCGCGGTGGCTGTGGTGGATGCGGGCGGGTGCTTGCGCGAACGGTTGAGCGAGACGGTGGTGACCTTTCAACGGTTGACGGACGCCGATATCGATTGGCTGATCGCGCGCGGCGATTGGCAGGGCAAGGCTGGTGGCTATGCCATCCAGGGCGCGGCGGAGGCCTTCGTGCGCAATCTTTCGGGCAGTTTTTCCGGCGTGGTCGGGCTGCCGCTGAACGACACGCGCCTGTTGCTGGCGGCGAGCGGCTGGACCCTGTGA
Source organism: Sandarakinorhabdus sp. (assembly GCF_987265915.1). NCBI lineage: Bacteria > Pseudomonadati > Pseudomonadota > Alphaproteobacteria > Sphingomonadales > Sphingosinicellaceae > Sandarakinorhabdus > Sandarakinorhabdus sp. Next base: position 2,872,119 of record NZ_OZ503948.1, on the reverse strand, counting down.
CGGCGCTGATCGAGCCGGCCCCCGGCGCGGCGCGGGCGCTGCTGCTGGAGGGCGATCGCGTGGTGGAGGCCCATCTGCGCCGCAGCGACGTGGCGCTGCCATTCGGGCTGGTCGCGCCGGCGCAGTTGCTGCGCCGCGATGCCGGCCACGCGGTGGTGCGAATCGCCGGCGAAGAGGCGCTGCTCATCCCGCGCCCGGCCGATTGGCATGAAGGCCAGACCAGGCTCGCCCAGGTGGTGCGCGAAACCCGAAGTGACGGCGCGCGCGACAAGCAGGCGCGGGTGGTGGCCCATGATGGCCCGGCGAACCCTGCGCCGGCGCTGGCCGATTCGTTCGAACAGCCGACTCTGATATCGCCCTTCGGCCCGGACCACTTAAGCGAATCCGGCTGGGATGCGGTGGTGGAACAGGCGGTGACCGGTGTGATCGATTTTCCCGGCGGCCGCCTGTTGATGGCGCCGACACCGGGCATGCTGGTGATCGATGTCGATGGCCCCGGCGATCCCGGCCGGCTGGCCGAGGCCGCTGGCATCGCGGTTGCCGCCGCGATTCGCCGCCATGGGATCGGCGGCCCGGTGGTGGTGGATTTCCCCTCGCTCGGCGGCCGGGCTGCCCGCGCAGGCGTGGATGCGCTGCTGGCCGCCCATCTGCCGACCCCGTTTGAAAAGACCGCCATGAACGGCTTTGGCCTGGTGCAGATCATCCGGCCGCGCGGGCGCCTGTCCTTGCTGGAGGAGGCACGGCGGCCCGGCTTTGCCGCGCTGGAGCTGCTGCGCCGCGCCATGCGCTTGACGGGCGCCGTCACCATCAGCGGGCCACCAGCGCTGCATGATTGGCTGGGCGCGCGGCCGGCGCTGATCGCCGATCTGGCGCGGATCACCGGTGGCCGTGTGGCCTTGCAACAGGGAGAGATGGCGCATGTCCAGCAAGGTTGATCCGCCCAAGGCATCTGCTCCGCGCGCTTGCGTCTATTGCCGCAAGCAGCCCGCAGTGGCGGCGTTCAAGCCCTTTTGTTCGGAAGGCTGCCGCAGCCGCGACCTGAATGCCTGGCTGTCCGACGTCTATGTCATCCCCGGCAAGACAGGCGAGGACGAACTTTCTGACGTCTCGGCGCTGGACAACGGCGAACAGGCTGGCTAATTGCCATCCTCCCACGCCGGCCACCCCGCCGCGCGCACCGTGGGCCCGGGTAGCTCAGGGGTAGAGCAGGGGATTGAAAATCCCCGTGTCGGTGGTTCAAATCCGCCCCCGGGCACCATTCCAGCCAAACTCTTTCAACTGGCTGGTTTTCAATGACAACTAGACGTTCACTGCATCACATGCCGAATCTATCGTCTTCAGATTGTCACGGCGCTCTGGGTCCGCGAATTGGCAAGATCGCCAGCGATGGCCGCTGGATGTGCCGTTGATCCTGCTTGGAGAACTCGCGGCATCAACGGACGAGGGGGGAGATGCTGACAGCAAGCTCTGGGTCCTGCGAGAGCATCGGCGGCCAACTTACTTCTATCTCTGGTGAAAATCACACCTTTTGCGCGGGTCAAGCAGTTCTATTGCGAGATTGGAGCGTCAAGGAGCGACTGAAAGTGTCAGTACGCGAAAATGCAGTTGCCCGATGCCGTCCCACGCGGCTATCGTGCCCTGAACCGGCGTTCTCTTTAGGGCTTTCTGGGAACTGTTGGATAATAGATTTTCGAATGTTTGCTTGAGGAGTGCGATGATCAAACTGTTGTTCATGTTTGCTGTGATGGCTGCCAATGCCGCCCGCGCAGAAGATTTCCGCTCTAGATCGACCGCTGTCGGAATCGCTGCAAGCTGTCCCGATGCGCCGCTGACTGGTCCTTGTCCCTCGGTTCCTAATACCATTCCGGTGGAGATTATTGGTGATTACCCTCATAGTCAGATTTTCCGATCGAACGATTCAGGACTCTATGCGAAAGTAGCACTTTTCGAAGACTTTGCTGACGGCGGTGGGGAGGTTCTCGGTGCCAATATTGGCGGCGTGCTATTGCCGGTGCTGCGTACGTACGCATGGACGGCGGCAGGCGAGGCCGGACGTTTCAGTGTTGGCTTTGGGTCAGCAAGTGCCCTCTACGCCTACACATTTTACGGCCCTGAAGCCGTGGCGTTTCCCCTGGTCGGCAACCTCGATTTCAATATACACTTCTTGCCGATCAATTTCGCGGATCCGTTTGGTCCGGGGTCTTTCCCTTACAGCGCCGGTGCCGTGGAAGTTCGGCTCGCCGTCTTCACACCCGAATTTTATTCGGGCCAGTTTCTTTTTCCTGAAGCGATTGCCTGCGGCGTCGGTGGTGTGGTTGCCTCCAATATGACGTCGATTACCCGCGGCGGCTTTGCGAGCGGCGGTTTACCCCAATTCGTGTCAGCAACAGTCGACGCATCGACTCGATGCGACGGCAGCCCGCTTATGCTCAACCCCGGTGACAGATTCTATCTGCACGCCTTTGTAAGCGCCTATTCGCAGCGCGGTGCTATCGTCGACGCAACAAACACTTTCCGTGTCGACCTTGCCACCGGCACGCCGGATACGCTGCGACAACAAATTTTGGGTGGGTTGGAGATCTCCAATGTGCCGGAGCCAGCCAGCTGGGCCATGATGATTATTGGCTTTGGCTTCGTCGGCACTACCGCGCGCCTCCAAGCGCGGCGGCATGCTTTCCAAGCTTGAACAGAGACGTGGCTAGCTTTCTGGGAGTGGGCAACACATGGTGCCAAAAGGCATCCTACAGCCGCACCTTGGGAAACCCCGCCCACACCGAGTCACAATGCGGCTGGGCTGCATCCATACCCGCATTGCTGACCCAGCACAGCCAGCAGCTTTCGATCATCAATGACACGGTGTCGGCTATCTGGTGCGGCTTGAGGTCGGCGGCGCTCGTCGCCTGCCAGTTCGCGACGTCGGTGCCGTGTGCGCTCACAATGTTGAGCAGCGAGACGCTGCTGGGAGCAAAGCCGAACATCTCTCTGATTCGGAGCCGAGATAGCGTCTGCATGGCGCGCAGTGCTCCCATCGTGCCACACAACTGTCCGCAAGGCGTTTTGTAATTTTTTGAAAATATACGCGAATCCGGAGCGATGTTCTTGTCCGCCTCCGGGCACCATTTTCCTTCCCATTGCCCGCAGCTTGCGCCATTGCGCTGGCCATGAACCTCGCTCGCTTCCCTCGCCGCCGCTACACCCCCGGTTTCACGCCGCTCGAACCGCTGCCGCGCTTGTCTGCCGCGCTGGGCGGGGCGGAATTGTGGATCAAGCGGGATGACCTGCTCGGCCTGGCTGGCGGCGGCAACAAGACGCGCAAGCTGGAATTTCTGGTCGCCGATGCGCTGGCCAAGGGCGCCGACACGCTGATCACGGTGGGCGCGCCGCAGAGCAATCACTGCCGGCTCACCCTGGCCGCCGCTGCCAAGGAAGGCTTGAAGTGCCGGCTGGTGATCGAAGAGCGGGTGCCGGGCAGCTATGCCGAAGATGCGCTGGGCAACAATCTGCTGTTCGATCTGATGGGCGCCGCCAATGTGCGCATGGTCAAGGCCGGTGCCGATCTGGCGGCCGAGATGGCAGCGGATGCGGCGGCCGTCACCGCGGCGGGCGGGCGGCCCTATGTGATCGTTGGCGGCGGGTCGTCACCGCTGGGCGCGCTCGGCTATGCCGCCTGCGCGCAGGAAATCATGGACCAGAGCTTCGAGATGGGCGTGGCCTTCGATCGCATCGTGGTGGCATCGGGCAGCGCCGGCACTCATTCGGGGCTGGTCGCCGGGCTGGTGGCGCTGAACGCCGGCATTCCGGTGACCGGCATCAACGTGCGCCGGCAACGCGCCGAACAGGAAGCCAATGTGCTGCGCCTGGCGCAGGCCACCGCCGATCTGCTGGGCACCCCGCAGCCAGTGGCGGCCGATATTGTCTGCCTGGATGAATGGGTTGGCCCCGGCTATTCGCTGCCCACCCGCGACATGGTGGCGGCGGTGCGGCAGTTGGCGGCGCAGGAAGGCATTTTGCTCGATCCGGTCTACAGCGGCAAGGCCATGGCCGGGTTGATCGATCTGGTGCGCGATGGCCGCATCGCGGCGGGTGAACGCGTGCTGTTCCTGCACACCGGCGGCTCGCCCAGCCTGTCGGCCTTTGCCAATGTGTTGCGCGATCCCGCACTGAACTGATGCCCGGCTGGCGCACCATCGGCGTCATCGGCGGCATGGGGCCGGCGGCAACAGCCGATTTTCTGGCCCGGTTGGTGGCGGGCGTGGCCGCCACCCACGACACGGATCATCCCCGCGTGCTGATCGACAGCAATCCGCATGTGCCGGATCGCAATGCCGCGGTGCGCGGCGCTGTCCCGTCGCCCGGCCCGACGCTGGCCGCCATGGCGCAGGCGTTGGTGGCGCAGGGCGCCCAGATTTTGGCAATGCCGTGCAATGCTGCCCATGGCTGGGCCGATGCGATTGATGCCGGCGTGCCGTTCGTGTCGATGATCGATGCCGCGCTGGCCGAAGCGCTTGGCCATCGCCCGCGCCGCATCGGCGTGCTGGCGGTGGGTGCAACGCTGGCGCTCGATCTTTATGGCCGCGCCAGCCTCGTGCCGGTGATCGACGGCGATCTGGCCGTGGTGCAGCGGTGCGTGAACGCCATCAAGGCCGGGGACCGCAGCGATGCGGTGCGCGCCGCGCTGGCCGGCGAAGCGGCCCGGTTGGCGCTGACCTGCGATGTGATCATTGCGGCCTGTACCGAAGTGCCGCTGCTGTTGCGCCAGGCCGATGTGGCCGTGCCGCTGATCGATTTCGACCGCAGCACTGGCCCGCGCGACATTGGCGGCTGCGGCATTGCCCGATATGGAGAGGCCATGACCCAGACCATCGCCGCCGTGCTCGACACCATGGGCGCTGCCCGCCCCTATGCCACCTCGCGGCCGCTCCGGCTGGTGACGCTCGATCTGGCGCCGCCCGGCCCCGGCGAGCTGCTGGTTCGCATCGAGGCCGCCGGCCTGTGCCACAGCGATCTTTCGGTGGTGAACGCCGATCGCCCGCGGCCGATGCCGATGGCGCTGGGCCATGAAGCGGTCGCGCGGGTCGAGGCCGCCGGGCCCGGCACGCGCTTGCCGCCGGGGGCGCGCGTCGTCATGGCGTTCCTGCCGGCGTGCGGCCATTGCACAGCCTGCCACAGCGGCGAATCCTGGCTGTGCCCCAATGGCGCGGCAGCAAACGGCAAGGGCGAATTGCTCGGCGGCGGCTTTCGCCTGTCGGAATGCGGACATGCCGTGCACCATCATCTCGGCCTGTCGGCCTTTGCCAGCCATGCGGTGATCGATGAGCGCAGCTGCGTGGCTATCGATGATGACATTCCCGCCGAGATCGCCGCATTGTTCGGCTGCGCCGTGCTCACCGGGGTGGGCGCGGTGTTCAATTCGGCGGTGGTGCGCCCCGGCGAAAGCGTCGCCATCTGGGGCCTGGGCGGGGTTGGCCTGGCCGCGTTGATGGGTGCGATTGCCGCCGGCGCCGAACCGGTGATCGCCATCGATCCGGTCGCGGAAAAACGCGCGCTGGCGCTGGCGCTGGGCGCGCGCGCCGCCGTTGCCCCCGAAGACGCTGCCGCGGCCTTTGCCACCCACGGGAGCCCGCGCGTCGCCATCGAAAGCGTCGGCAGCGGCAAGGTGCTGGCCGAGGCCTTCCGCACCGCGGCGCGCGGCGGGCGCATTGTTACCGTCGGACTGCCCAACCCGGCTGACCCCTTCACCATCCCCGCCGTGCAGCCGGTGGCGGAGGCCAAGACGCTGATCGGCAGCTACATGGGGTCGGCGGTGCCGGCGCGCGACATTCCGCGCTATATCGCGCTGTGGCGTGCTGGGCGCCTGCCGGTGGAGCGGCTGCTGACCGGGGTGCGGCCCATGAGCGAGATCAACGACGCGCTCGATGCGTTGGCCAGTGGCCAAGCGGTGCGCCAGATCTTGATCCCCTGATGCTGGCCCCCATGCTGGCCTTCTGGGTGGCGGCCGGGGCGGTGCTGGGGTTGATTGCCGGCAGTTTCCTGGCGCTGCTCACCTGGCGCTGGCCGCAGGGGCTGGCCATCACCGGGCGGTCGCACTGCGATGCATGCGGCACGGGTTTGGGGCCGTTGCAACTGGTGCCGGTGCTGTCCTTTCTGGCCCAGCGCGGCCGCTGTGCGCGCTGCGGCGCGGCCATTGCCCCGCGCCATCTCGCCATTGAACTGGCGGCGGCCGCCATTGGTGCGGTGCTGCTGTGGCGCTGGCCGGGGCTGGACGGCCTCGCGCTGGCCGGTGCCGGCTGGTGGCTTTTGACGCTGATCATCCTTGATGCCGAGCATCAGTGGTTGCCGGACGTGCTGACCTTGCCGTTGATCCCGGTGGCCTTCTTGCTTCCCGGCCCGCCGTTGGGCGAGCGGCTGTGGGGGGCCGGGCTGGGCTTTGCCGGGCTGTGGCTGATCGGTGCGGCCTATCGTTGGTGGCGCGGGCATGATGGCCTGGGCGGCGGCGATCCCAAGCTGCTGGCCGGGCTGGGGGCCATGCTGGGGGTGTGGGCCTTGCCGCTGCTGATCAGCGCGGCGGCCGGGGTTGGCTTGGGGCTGGCCGGCTGGGATGCGCTGCGTGGCCGCAACGTGACGGGCATGACGCGGCTGCCCTTCGGCGCACTGCTTGCTGGGGTGGCGTTGATCGGCCTGTGGATCGGGCCAGGCTGGAAGGAGCTGCTGCGATGAGCCATTTTGCCGGTGCCCAGCGCTTGCCCGACAAGCGCGTGGAGCTGTTGCAGAAGAAGAAGTTCCTCACGGCGGATGAATGTGCCGGGCTGGTCGCGTTGATCGATGTGCATCGCCGGCCTTCGACCATCACCGATGCCTATGGCGCGTCGCCCGATTTCCGCACCAGCGAGACGGCCGATCTGCCGCCCGATGATGCGCTGGTCGGCAGCGTCTTTCGCCGGCTGGCGGATTATGCCGGCCTGCCGCTGGCCCATGCGGAAGCTTTGCAGGGCCAGCGCTATGCCCCCGGCCAGCAGTTCCAGATGCACACCGACTATTTCGAGCCGACCGGCCTCGATTTTTACCCGCACACCGAAGACGGCGGCCAGCGCACCTGGACGATGATGGTCTATCTGAACCAGCCCGATGCCGGCGGTGCGACGCGGTTCCAGCATCTGAACAAATTGTTCCAGCCGGAAACCGGCAAGTTGCTGGCCTGGAACAATTGCTTGCCCGATGGCACGCCGAATCCGGCCACGCTGCACGCCGGCCTGCCGGTGCGCGCCGGCACCAAATATATCATCACCGCCTGGTTTCGCGACCGGCCGCGCCGGACGCCGCCGGTGGTTTGAACACAAAACCGCCGGCGCTGTTGCCAGTGCCGGCGGCTTGTACGTCAAAAGGCTCAGAACTTGGCCGAAACACTCGCCTGGAAGGTGCGACCCAGCACATAGGTGTTGGTGTCGATCCGGCTGGCATTCAGGGTCTGATATTCCTGATAACGCGTATTGGTCAGGTTGCGGCCTTCCAGCTTGGCTTCGATCTCGTGGCCGAAGACCTTGAAGCCCTGGCGGATGACCAGATCGAGCCGGATGCCGGGCTTTTCGATCAGATCGGGCTGACCGGCCGGGCCGCGGAAGGCGGCGCGGGTGCTGGCATAGTTGAACAGCAACGTCTGTTCCGACAGGCCGTCTTCATCCTGGAAGCCCAGTTGCAGGTTCACCAGATGATCGGACTGGCCAGTGAGCGGGCGGCCATCGAGGAAGATGTCCGTGGCCGGCACGACCGCGCCCGAGAGCGGGAAACGGGTCGTATCGCCGGCCTTCACCTGGATCTTCGAATCGGTGTAGGTGTAGTTGGCCGAGATGAAGAAGCGGCGGCTGTCGAAGAAATCGCCCCAACCGGCCAGATCGAAATATTTCACCGCTTCGATTTCGGCGCCATACAGCTGGGCCTTCGGCGCGTTGGCGAAGGTCGTCTGGAACGTGCCGCCCTGCACGAAGGCAATGGCATCGATCGGGTTCTTGATGTCCTTGTAGAAGGCACCCACCGACAATTTCTCGTCGCGGCCGAAATACCATTCATAGCGCGCTTCGGCGTTGATCAGTTCCGAATTGGTCAGGAACTGGTTGCCAAAGCTGAGACGGTCGCTTTCGGTATCGAAATAGGGCTGCGGCGCCAGTTCACGGAACTGCGGCCGGGCGATGGTTTTGGACACCGCAAAGCGCAGTTGCATGTCGGCCATGAAATTCCAGGTCAGGGTCGCCGCCGGCAGCCAATAACCGCGGTTGATGTTGGTCGGCGTGTTGAAGGCCGAACCCGGATTGCTGTTGAACACGTCAACCGGCGTCACATTCTGGCGGCCGCTTTCATAACGGATGCCACCAACGATCTGCACACCATCGGTCGGTTCCATCTCCACCTGGGCATAGCCGGCCTGGGTGGTCAGCGCCGCCTCATAGCGCGGCGACACGGTGGAGACCGACTGGAGAGCGATGCCGTAGGTGTAGACGTTGAAGTCTGACAGCAGGAAATCCGGCCGCTGCTGGGTCACGCCACCGGGCAGCGCCGCGTTGGTTTGATAGCGATAATCAAAGCGTTCGGAACTGCGATCGGATTTCGTATAGGCATAGCCGCCGGTGAAACGCACCGGGAAGGCACCATCGCGCACCCGGTAACCAAGATCGATCCCGCCAGCGAGGACGTTTTCATTGAGGCGGCTGAACGCCACCGTGCTGGCCTGACCCGGCGAACGCAGATCGTTGACGAAATCGTTGAACTGCGCCGAGAAGGCATAGTTGTTGTTGCGTTCATAAGGCGACAAACGCTTGGTGTTGGCATAGGTGCCGCGCAGTTCCAGCGTGAGATTGTCCCACTTGAACTCGCCAACCAGCTGCGTGTCGATCAACTGGCGGCGGAACAGCGCGGTGGCGTTGCGCTGCAGCAGGCGATCGCCGCCGACGTTGATATCGTCGGTGCCGGCCTGGATGCGGGCTTCCTTGATGGTGTCGTTCACATACAGGTTCGAAAAGCGGACCTTGTGATCACCAAATTCGGCGCCAACGCTGAACAGGCCGTTCAAGACGCTGCGGAATTCGGTGGAGGCGAAGTTGAAATCCTGATCGGCGTTCAGCTGGCGCTGGCCACCGGTGCCAACCGCGACACCGCCCGACAATTGCTGCTTGCCGGCCTTGGTCTGCCAATCGTTGGAGAAACCGGCGGCAAACACGAACCCGATGCGACCATCGCCAATATCCCAGGCGCGGCCACCCGACATGTTGGCGCCCCAGTTCACCGGGATATTGTCGTTGCGGAAAATCACATTGGTTTCGGCATTGGTCAGCGACGCGGTGATCGTCTGCAGCTGACTCAGCGTGTAATTGCTGCCGACTGCCAGCGCCTTGCCGCTGTCCTGGCTGGCGCGCAGGCCGGCCGGCAGATTGCGGACGCCGCTGTCAAAGCCGGTCCAATCGGTGGTGCCGCCGGCATAGACATAGCCGAGCTGCCCGGTGGTGGCGGTGTTGGCGCCGATGCTGCCGCCCACGGTGAAGAAGGCTTCCTTGGGCACGGCACGAGTGGTCAGGTTGATGACACCGCCGCCGAATTCACCGGGGAAGTTCACCGAATAGCTTTTCTGGACGATCGAGGAGGCCAGCACCGAGGTCGGGAACAGATCGAGCGGCACCACGCGGCGCAGCGGGTCCGGCGACGGGATCGGCAGGCCGTTCAGCAGCGCCAGCGAATAGCGTTCGCCCAGGCCGCGGACATAGACATAGCGACCACCCACCACCGACAGGCCGGTGACGCGCTTGAGGGCACCAGCGATGTCGCCTTCGCCGGTCCGGGCAATATCGGCCTGGCTCAGCACCGACACCACTTCACGGCTGAGCCGCACGGTGTTGGGGATACGGCGACCGATGACAACGATCTCGCTGCCACCGCCGCCAGGAATGGAAACGTCAACCGGCTCTTCTTCGGGCACGGCGGCGTCGGCAGCAGCGGGCGGTGCCGGCGGCGCGGCAGGCGGTGCCGCCTGCGCAAACGCTGGCGCGGCGATGCCGGCCAGCATGGTGGTGGAAAGCAGGATGTGCAGCGGCTTTGGCATGTTCATGGTCTAGACCCCCTGGGAATGCCACGTTGCGTGGCTTGGCGAACGGCCGGGGCGGATTGCCGCCCCGACCGTCAGGGTGATCACTGGATCGGCGACGGGGCTGCGGTGCAGGCCGTGGCACCCGTGCCGACGCCGCAGGTCCAGCCGGTGTACCAGGTGTCGGTGGCGTTGCGGAACGCGCCCACATAGGTGGTTTCGTCGAAGAAGGTGCCGGTGCCCGTGAACGCGGTGCGCGGGTTGGTGGCCACGGCGGCGGTTTCGAAGGTGCCGGGCAGGAACACGTTGGTCAGCGTCAGCGTCACCGGCGGCAGCAGGTTGTTGTTCCCGGTGATCAGCGGTGTGATGCCCGCCACCGGCACGTCGGTTTCGTCACGGGCGGCGGCCGGGCAGCCGAAGATCACCGAACGGAAGATCGGCCCGCCGGCTTCGTCAGTGGCGGTATCGGCCGTGGTCACCGCCGTCTGGTTGCCATCGATATCGAGGCAGAAGCCGGCCGCGCTGTTGGAAATGATGCCGTTCACGAGGCCGTAATCGGTGCCGCCGCGCAGCAGCACGGCGTCCGGCGTGCGGCGACCGATGAAGGTGAAGTTGGCAATGCGCGGATTGGAGCGCGGGGTGCGGGTTTCGCCGCCGGCGGTGTCGGCTTCGATCGTGCGGTCACCGCCATCGCTGCGCTGCACGACCAGCACATATTGCATCAGGCCCTTGAAACCGAGATCGGTGTCGATCGAGTCATCGTCGGCGCCGGTGATGACCAGGAACTTGTGGTTCAGGCGGCCACCGAACCATTCGATGCCATCGTCGGAGCTGTTATGGACCTGGATGTTCTGGGCGAAGGTGCCGGAACCGACGCCGCCAAAGCTGATGCCGTTGAGTTCGTTGCCGGGGCTGACTTCGAAACCCGGATAGCGGACCTGGATATATTGCAGGCGGCCCGAATTGTCGGACGGCGAGCCGCCACCGTAGAAGGCGCCGGTCAGCCCTTCGATGGCGGATTGGCACGATGCGGTGCCCGGCGTGGCGCCAGCGCCGACGCAGGTGTGGATCGGCGCGCGGCCCAGGACGACGATGCCGCCCCACTGGCCGATCGAGCTGTCATTCACGGCGCCTTCCATGTTGGAACGGCTGGTGAAGATGATCGGGCGGGTGGCGGTGCCTTCGGCGAAGATCTGCGAGCCGCGGTTGATCACCAGCGCATCGGCGCCGGACGAACCGAACACGACCACGCCCGGTTCAACGGTCAGGATGCCCTGGCTGCCACCAGCGGCCGGTGCGCCCGGATCGGAGCCGAGATCGACACCGACGTTGACGCGGCCGTTGAGCGAATAGACCACGCCGCGGATGTTGCGCAGGGTCAGGGCGCCGGTGATGGTGCCAGACAGCGAGCAGTTGCGCAGGTTGTTGATAACGCCGACGTTCGCGGTGCCGGCGGGGCAATCGGTGGCAGGGCCGGTGGGGGTCGGCGTCGGTGTCGGCGTGGGTGTCGGCGTCGGGGTGGGCGTCGGGGCCGGAACAACCAGCGTGCCTTCACCAGGCGAGGCAATGTTGCTGGCGCCATCGCAGGCGGCGAGCGCAACAGCCGAACCGATCAGCAGCAAGGCACGAAGACGAAGATTCATGGGACACCCCTTTGGCCGTGGGTTGGCAATGTCCGGGGTGCGACGATGGCCGATTGAGTCTGCCCCCGAATTAAGGCCGCAGATAGGCGCGATTCGTGGCGGTGGGATTACGTCTGCGTTGCAATGGCGTGACGACCATGTTGCAATATGAAGACAGTGGCAGCGGGCGGGCACCAGCTTCGATCAGGGTTTCACCATGATTTCCATCACTTGACCGCCACGGCGCACCCGCAGGGCCAATTGTCCGTTGGCGGCCAGCTCCTGCGGCAACTCCATGATCTTTTCTTCAGACAGGAGATCAGCGCCATTGGCCGCCAGCAATACGTCACCCGGGCGCAGTCCGGCGCGGGCGAGCAGGGGCAAGCCGGCGAGGCTGGTCAGCCGCCAGCCATCCAGGCCCTGCGCACTGCGCAGTGGGGCGGTGGCCAGCAGCCACGGTGTCGGGTCGCCACCGGGCGGCAGCGAGGGGCCGGTGGCGGCTGTTTTGGGCGCATCGGGAAAGGCCAGCATCTGCTCGCCGCCTGGCCCGGCGAGGACGGCGCGGCCAGGCTCCACCCGCAACAGCCGCAAGCCGCCGGGCAGGCTGCGGCCGGGGCGCAGCAGATATTGCCGGCCGCCGGTGACAACAATGGCCATGCCGCCATCGGGCCCAGTCCGCAAACCGGCCAGCGCGAGATCGGTGGGGGCCGAAGCCGCCGAAACAGCAGGCAGCGGCGGCGCAATCGGCGGCGGGGCGACTGTCGCCACCACCGTTGATTCCGTCGCCGAATCCGAACCCGCCCCGCGCAACACAAACACCAGCGCCGCGGCCATCGCCAGCCCGCCGCCAATCGCGATGGCCCATTCCTGGCGGGTGTTGCGCCGCGCCGCCATCACGGACAGCCGGCCAGCCCCGCCACCGGCAGCACCAGTGCGCTGCCATCGGCTTCGGTGATGGTCAGGCTGCCATCGCGCACCACCGCGCCGCCGGCGGTTGCAGGCAGGATGGTCAGCCGCACTTCATAGCTGCGGGTGGCGGAACGATAGCGGCTGACCGGCGCAAAGCCGAGCACGGCGCTGCCTTCGGCGGCGGTGACCGGCAGATCGTTGATCTGGCCATCGATCACCAGCCGCAGCAGCGCCGGATTGCGGCCGAGCATGGCGAAGCGCTTCGTTGAAGCGCGGTCCCACAGGAACAGCGCGCATTCGCCAGCCGGCAGCGGTTGTGGCGGCAGTTCGGACAGGCCGGGCGGCAGGCTGGCGGCGGCCAGCTGCGCGGCGATGAGGGCGGCGATCACCATGATGCCGCGCGGTTTAGCACAATCTCGCCGCCCGCGCGCCCGAAGCCGGCGGCGGCCAGCGCCAGGGCTTCGGCCGGGGCGGCGCCGGCGATGGCCAGCCGCGCCTGCCAGCCTTGCGCCGTGATCCGTACATCCAGCCGCACGCGGCCATCCGGGCTGGCCAGCGGCAGCAGCAGCACCGCACCGTCGCAACGCGGTGCACCGGCCAGGCTGGTCTGCCCGGCCAGCGCGACGGCCAGCGTGGCGGTGACTTGCCCCGTCGCGCTGCGGCAGCGGCCATCGACATCCAGCGTGATGCCGGTTTCGGCCAAAGTGATGCCGGCCAGCGGCAGGCCGGGCAGGGCGGTGCCGGCGAGCGTGCCGGTCAGGCCCTCGCCGCCGCCACCCGACGCGCCCTGGAACAGCCGTCCGGTGACAGCGCCGGCCGCTTGCCATTGCAGCCGGCCTTGCAGCAGCGCGCCGGGTTGCAGGCTGAGATCGACCTGGCCGAGGCGGGCGCTGCCGATGGCAGCATCATTCATGGTCGCGCGCCAGATGCTCCCAGATACGCTGGCAGCGGACAGCGGCGGCGCGGGCAGCAGCAGCCGCGCCGGCAGCAAGGCGAGTGCGCCGATGGCGAGGCCGACAGCCAAGGGCCAGATACGCATCATTGCGCGCGCCGCACGGTCAGGCGCACGCGCACCGATTGGTCGGGATTGCGCGTCGCCTCCAGTTGATCGATCACCAGGCCATCGCGCGCTTCCAGCCCGCTGGCCCAGCCGAGCAGCAGCCGGCCATTGACCGCAGCGATTTCCACCACCGCCTGGCCCGACCCTTGCGCGTCCAGCCGTGCGGCTTGCAGGCCGGCTTCGGCGAGGCGGCGGCTGATGATGTCCTGCACCGGGGCACCGGTGGCGGCGGGGCGGGCGCGGATGGCGGCGACCAACGTCTGGGCTTGCGCGCGGCGGGCGGCGGCGGCGCTGGCGTCTGCCACGGCCTGTTCGCGCGCGACACCCAGCGGCCGCAGCACCATCAGCCAGACCAGCAGGCCGCCCAGCAGCGCCGCCATGATGGCCAGCAGCACGCGTTCACGAAGGCTGCGGTCGTTCCACCATGGGGTGAAGACGGTCATCATTTGCGCACACTCACATCGGTGATGCTGGCGTCCGCCGTGGCGCGGGTGGCGCCAACACTGACGGTCAGGCCCGATGGCGCGAGCGCTGCGGCCAGTGCCTGGGCTTCGGCCGGGCCGCCGGCGACGCCGGCGACCAGCCCGCCGGCTGGCGTGTAGCTGAGACTGCCAAGGCCTGCACCCGGCCGTGCGGCCAAAGCCTGCACCACCGGCGCCGCAAGGGTCCCCAAGCCGCCATCGGCGCCGCGTTGCTGCGCGACGGCCGCCAGGCCGGCCAGCGCCGCCGCGCCATCTTCGGCACCGGCGCTGAGCAGCGGCCGCGCCAGCGCCAGCGTCTGCGCATCGGCGGTGCTGGCCGCAGCGCGGGCGCGCAGCAGCGCCGCGACATCGCCGGCCAGCCACAGCCCGGCGATGGTCGCCGCCAGCAGCGCCCAGCGCCGCCACAGCCCGGCGGGCGGCTGCCAGCGGGTGACGGGGGCGAAATCACCGACCAGCAGGTTGAGCGCGTCCGCCGCCGGCGGCGCCAGCGCGGCTTCGGCCACGGCATCGCTGCCGATCAGGGCGGTGGCGAGGTCAGTCTCGGCCGCAAAGGCGGCATCGGCGCTGCGGGCCAGCACACGCCCGCCATCGCGCGCCACCGCCCAGCCAGCAACGGGCACCGGCAGCAACAGCGGATCGGGGATGATGCGGCTGGCGCTGAGGCCATTTCGCGCCAGTTCGGCCAGCCAGCCGGCAATCACGGTGCGGCTGACCACGGCGACCGCGCGCGGGCCAGAACCGGATGCCACGGCGATATGCGGGTCGCTTTCCGCCAGCCGATCGGCCAGCGCCAGCCGGGCGGCAGCGGCGGCCTGCGCCGGCGCCAGATCGGGCAGATCAATCCAGTGCAGCGCCACTGCCTCACCGGGCACGGCGAGCATCAGCGGCACGGCTGGATCAGCGGCAGCAGATTCGGGGGGCCAGCCGGCGGCGCTGGCGATCAGCCGGCCGTCGCCCCAGCGCTGCCAGCGCGCGGCTGGCGCAAGATAAACGACAATCATTCTTCTGGCCCCCAGCGCCGCACCACCAGCCGCGCCGGCGCGCGGCCGGCATCGATCAGGCCGGTGGCTGCAATCGGCTGCAATGGATCGAGGCCGGTCACCGTCAACGCCAGCCAGCGGTCGCGCAGCTCCGGCTGGCGCAGCGCATCGGCGGCGATGGCGCGTCCCGCCAGCAACGGCTGCGCCCAGAAATCGGCAAGGCTGGCCCAACCGGCAGCCGGCCGCGCCGCGATCGCATCGCGCGCCGTGGCCAGCGGCGCGCCGGTGATAGCCGACAGCACCGGCGCGTCGGCGGGCCGCATCGAATTGAGGTTGGGCCGTGACAATTCCGCTTCGGGCAGCGCGCAGACAAAGGGTCGGGCGCGCGCATAGATCGCCGGTGTGACGCCGGCCACCGCGCGCCATTCGGACACTTCGGCCAGCAGCGTCGAACCGGTGCGATAGGGCGTGGCGGCGCGGGCATAGGCCGGGTCTTCGGCGCCACCAGGGCCGGGCATCGCATCGATGTCGATCCAGTCGGCGGTGGCGGCGGCGATGCGGGCGGCTTCATCCTGCGGCACATCAAGCGTGGTGAGCAGGCGCGCCAGCTGATCGACGCCGAGCGGCCGGGCGACGCTGCGCCCTGGAGCCCCAAGCGCGACACTGTTCAGGTTGAAGCAATTGCCGCCGGGCGTCACCGCGGCGCGGGCACCGCCGGCTGCGATCTGCAGGCCGTTTCTGGGCAGCGGCACGGCAGGCGCGGCGCTGGCAAGCGCCATGGTCTCGGCGGCGAGGACGGCGGCTTCCTGCAGGGCGCGACCGTCGCGATTGGCCTCCAGCGCGCGGGCGAGGCGCAGGCGGTCGAACAGGCTGGTGGACAAGGTGGCCAGCACGCCGACCAGCACCAGCACGTTGATCAGCGCCGCGCCTTGTTCGCGCGGTGGAACGGGCCGCTTCATGGCGTCCCCCCCGGCCCGATCAGCAGCACATGGCGCAGATGGCCCAATTGCTTGCCGGTGAGCGTCAATTCGATGGCGCGCGGCAGGGCGGCGGGACTGGTGCCCACCCAGGCGTCCTGCCAGCCGTTGGTGCCGAGCAATCGCAGCCGGGCGCTGCCGATGCCGCTGGCCAGCACGGTCGCGTTGCCCGGTGCATCGCCATCCAGCATCGGCGCGGTACGGCGCACCAGATTGCCATCCTCGATCGCCCAACTCACCCGTTGCAGGCTGGCGCGCGCCGCCCCATCGGGGTTGCGCCAGCCGCGCCGCACCAGCGTGAACAATGTCCCATCATTGGCCGAGAACGCCGGCCGACTGCGGCCTTCGCCGTCCCGCCATGGCCGGGGGGCGGCCTGGCTGGCATCGGCGCTGAGCAACGCGCGCAGGCGAATCTGCGCTTGTGCGTCACCCAGCAACACGCGGCTGCTGTCGCCGGCCTGCACGGCGCTGCCGAGCAGCACGGTGCCGGCGGCGGCCATCACGCCGAACAGGAACAGGCCGACGAGCAGTTCAATGAGGGTGAAGCCGGATTGGGCTGTTGCGCGCTTCACTGCCCGCTCCACAGCAATTGGTCCGTTGCGATGATCTGATCGGCATCACCGCGCACCGTCACGATCACCAACTGCGTGCCCGGCACCGGCCCGGGCGCCACGCGGCGCTGCCACGGCCAATCGCGTTGGCCGGCGCGTTCACGGCCCTGATCGGCGGTGGGCGCGGTGGGGGAGAGCAGGGCTTCCAGCGCCTGATTGCGCGCCACCGTGGCGGCATATTGGCGATCGGCCAGATGCACCGCGCCCGTCAGGGACAGCCCGGACAGCCGCACCAGCGCGACCGCGGCCATGGCGAAGATGGCCAGTGCGACCATCACCTCGATGAGGCTGAAGCCGTTCGCGGGCTTATGCGGCACCGGCACGCACGCCTCCTGCGGCATCGATGGTCACGGCCGCTGCCCCGGCTTGCCCTTGACCGCCATCCGTGCTGATCAGCAGGCGCGCCGGGGTGGCAAGGCCGGTGGAATTGAAATCGACATTGCTCACCGGCAACGCCATGCCGGCGGGCAGGGCGGCGGGCTTCATCGTCGGATCGGGCAACCAGGCATTACCGCTGGCCAGCCGCAGCACCTGCCAGCCGGCCACGCCCGTCGCCAGCCGCACCGCGCAGCCGCAGCTGATCGCCAGATCGCGCGCCGCGGCGGCGTGGGCGGCGAGCCGGTCGGCCTGACGGCGCACATCGCCGCCCGGCGCCGGCAACGAGAGCAGCAGCGCCGCGCTGGCCATGCCGATGATCAGCATGGCCACGGTGAGTTCCACCAGGGTGAAGCCGGCTTCAGAGCCTGTTTGGGCATGCGGCGGCTGAGGGCTGGCGAGCGTTTTTTCGTCACCACAATGAGCGGGCGCAGCCGCTATGCCGGAGCGCATCGAGGCAAGGCCGCGACGCCGGGGTGGCGGAAAAGCGCCGCCAGACCGACCCGCGGCATGCCCAAACAGGCTCTTAAAGGTTCCAGTTGCCGATGTCATCGGCCTCCCCTCCTGGGGCGCTGGTGCCGTCCGGCCCCATCGACCACACATCGAAGGCACCGTGGTTGCCGGGGCTGGCATATTGATAGGGGTGGCCCCACGGGTCATCGGGCAGGCGCGTCAGGTAGCCGCCGGGGCGATAGCGATCGGGTTGCGCAAGATCGGTGGGTGCGGTTTTCAACGCGGCGAGGCCCTGCGCGCTGCTGGGAAACACCATCGTATCGGCCTTGTAGCTGGTGAGCGCGGTTTCCAGCGCGGCAATGTCGGCGCGGGCGCGGGTGATGGCGGCCTTGTCGACATTGGGCAGCACGTTGATCACCACCACCGTGGTGAGGATGCCGATGATGACGATCACCACCATCAGCTCGATCAGGGTGAAGCCATTGGGTGTTGGACGCTGATTCTTCATGCTCCGGCCAGGCTTTCCAGTTGCAATATGGGCAGCAGGATCGACAGCACGATGATCGCCACCGCACCGCCCATTACCAGGATGATCGCCGGTTCCAGCACGGCCAGGCCGGTGCGGGTGACGGCGTCGAATTCGCGCTCCAGCGCCTCGGCGCCGCGTTCCAGCATGGTGTCGAGCCGCCCGGCGCTTTCACCGCCAGCCACCATGGCGACCAGCAGCGGCGGCAGCACGGCGGCGCGCTTCATGGCGGTGGTCAGGCTGGCGCCCTCGCGGATGTCGCTGGCCATATCGGCCACACGCGCGCGGATGGCGTGGTTGCCGATGGTCGGCAGGGTGAGCATCAGGCCATCGACCAGCGGCAGCCGGCTGGCGACCATCATCGCCAACGTGCGCGCCAGCCGCGCGGCGGCCAGATCGCGGAGCAGCCGCCCGACGATCGGCTGGCGCAGCAGCCAGCCATCGAAGCGCAGCCGGAAATCCGCATCCTGCAGCGCCCGGCCGAACAGGGCCGCACCGCCGGCAATGAGGATCAGGATCAGCCACCAGAAATTGGCGAGGCCGGCACTGATTGCCATGACGATGCGGGTGAGCAAAGGCAGGCTCTGGCCGATATCGGCAAACTGGCGCGCGATGGTGGGCACCACGAACGCCATCAGCGCGGCGACCGACAGGGTGGCGACAATGGCCAGCGCCGCCGGATAGGCCAGCGCCGATTGCACCCGGCCCTTCAGTTCGGCCTGGCGCTCCAGCAGATTGGCGAGGCGTTCGAGCACGGCGGGCAGCGTCCCGGCGCCTTCGCCGGCGGCGACCATGGCGCGGTAGATCGGCGGGAAGCTGCCGGGGGCCAGGCTCATCGCGTCCGACAGGCGGCGGCCTTCGACAACCGCGCCGTGCACGCTGGCAAGCACAGCCTTGCTTCGCTCAGACTCGGTCTGGCGCACGATGGTGCGCAGGGCTTCTTCCAGCGGGGCAACGCTGGCCAGCGTGGCGAGCTGGCGGGTGAACAGCACCAGCGCCGCTGGTTTGAGCTTGCCGCTGATGCGGGTTTCGGCCGGCGTGGCGACGGCAGCGGCGGGTTCAAGCTTGGTAGCAAACAGCTTGCGTTCCAGCAGATCGGCGCGGGCGGCTTCCGGCGTCGGCGCGGCGAGCCGGCCGGCGCGCGGGCGGCCGGCGATATCGAGCGCTTCATAGCGCCAGTCAGCCATCTTCTGGCT
Organism: Sandarakinorhabdus sp.; assembly: GCF_987265915.1. Lineage (NCBI taxonomy): Bacteria > Pseudomonadati > Pseudomonadota > Alphaproteobacteria > Sphingomonadales > Sphingosinicellaceae > Sandarakinorhabdus > Sandarakinorhabdus sp. Next base: position 2,852,862 of record NZ_OZ503948.1, on the reverse strand, counting down.
CCAGTTCCGGCAGGCCCATCACGCGCAATGCTTCGGCCGGGGTGGTCAGGCCATCGGTCACTGCCTGGCGCGCGATGGCCGCAAGGCCGGGGCTGCCAGCGGCTTCGGCAAGTTCGACCGCGCTGGCGCCGGCGTGGATGCGGGTGGCGAGCGCGTCGGTCATGCGGATGATCTCGAACAGGCCGACGCGGCCCTGCCAGCCGCTGTGGTTGCAGGCGGTGCAGCCGCCTGCGTGCCAGATCGGATCGCCGCTGTTCAGGCCCAGGCTGCTGGCTTCGGACGTCGCGGCGGGGCGGCTGGTGCGGCACGACGGGCACAGGCGGCGTACCAGCCGTTGCGCCACCACGGCGCGCAGCGTGGCGGCGAGCAGGAACGGCTCCACGCCGAAATCGCGCAGGCGGGTGATGGCGCTGGCGGCATCATTGGTGTGCAACGACGACAGCACCAGATGCCCGGTGAGCGCGGCTTGCACGGCGATGCCGGCGGTTTCGCCATCACGGATTTCGCCGACCATCACCACGTCGGGGTCCTGGCGTAAAATGGCGCGCAGGCCGGCGGCGAAGCTCAAGCCCACGCGGGCATTGACCTGCGTCTGGCCGATGCCATCGACGGCATATTCCACCGGGTCTTCCACGGTCAGGATGTTGCGGCGGCCATCGTTCAGCAGCTTCAGGCCGGCATAGAGCGTGGTGGTCTTGCCGCTGCCGGTCGGGCCGGTCACCAGCACCAGGCCGTTGGGTTCCGCCAGCGCAGCGCGCAACGATGCATCGACGGCGACCGGCATGCCGAGGCCAACCAGATCGATGCCGGCATTGTCCTTGTCCAGCAGGCGCAGCACGACGCGCTCGCCGCCGCGGGCCGGCAGGGTGGACACGCGCACATCCAGCCGCTTGCCGCCCAGCGCCAATTCCATGCGGCCATCCTGCGGCAGGCGGCGTTCAGCGATGTCGAGGCGCGCCATCACCTTGATGCGGCTGGCGAGCAGCGGCGCGACGCCGGGCGGCAGGCGATGCAGCTCCCGCAGTTCGCCATCCAGCCGCATGCGCACGACAAGGCCGGATTCGAACGGCTCGATATGGATATCCGACGCTTTCAGCCGAGCGGCTTCGGCAATCAGGCCGTTGATCAGGCGGATGGCAGGGGCTTCGTCGTCGCTGGCCAGCAGATCCTCGGCCGACGGCAGATCATCGGACAGGGCGGCCAGATCATCGGCGCCGCCGGCATAGGCAGTGGCGGCATAATGATCCTGCAACAGCCGATCATATTCTGCCGCGCCAACCTCGCGGATGCGCAGCGGTCGGCCAGCGAGGCGGCGCACTTCGCTGAGCGCCGATAGGCTGCTGCCGGCGCGGCGGGCGACGTCGGCCACATCGCCGAGCGCCGTGACGATCACCCCTTGCGCGCGCGCGAAGCCGTAAGAGAGGGTTGGGGCGGTCATTGTGGCGGCGGCGGCGGGGCGGGCGGGTTTCCGGGCGGAGTGGCCTTCAGATAATCGCGCACCAGCGCATCCAGGCTGGTGGCGGCGCTGCCTTCGCGGCTGGCCTGTTCGGCGCGCACATATTGATAGCGGTCGCCGGCAATCCGCGCGGCGTCTTCGGCATTGCGGATGATGGTCGGGCGGATGAACACCATCAGATTGGTCTTGGTGCGATTGCGCGATTTCGATCGGAACAGATTGCCGAGGAACGGGATGTCGCCGAGCAGCGGCACTTTTTCGACCGCACGGCGCTCATTCTCGTCGATCAGGCCGCCCAACGCGATGATCTGGCCATCGTCCACCGTGACCGTGGTGCTGATCTCGCGCTTGTTGAGGATCAAATCGGGGATGTTGGCCGTCACCACCGCCGAGGCAATGCTGCTGACCTCCTGGCGCAGGCTCAGCTTGATGGTGTTGCCGGCGTTGATCTGGGGCCGCACGTCCAGCACGATGCCGACATCTTGGCGCTGCACGGTGCGAAACGCATTGTCGAAATTGTTCGAAAGCGCCTGGCCGGTGGCGATCGGCACATTCTGGCCGACCAATATATGCGCCTGCTGATTGTCCAGCGCCATCACCGACGGGGTGGAGAGCACGTTGGAAGCGGTGTCGGCCTTCACCGCATTGACCACGAAGCCGAACACCGCGCCGCTGCCGAGATTGCCGCCAAAGCCGAACTGGCCGCCGTTGGCATTCAGCAGGCTGTTCACCGCGGCGGTGCGCAGCGCCACCGATGTGGCATTGTCTTGCCCATAGCGCCGCTCCGACACGATGGCGCCGGCGACCGAGAGCAGATTGGGCGCGGCATTGCTGTAGTTGGTGACCGAGAACGGGATATTGCTGCCGCCGGTGCCGCTGAGCAGGAACTGCACGCCCAGGCGCTGTGCGGCGATGTCGCTGATCTCGACGATCACGGCCTCGACCAGCACCTGTTCGCGGCGCACATCGAGTTGGCGGATCACTTCGCCCAGCCGGCGCTGCACATCGGCGGGCGCGGCGATCACCAGCGCGTTGGCGCCTTCATAACGCGCGATCACCGCCTGGCCGCGGCCGATGCTGGCACCGGGCACGAAGCCGCTGGTGCCCAGTGATCCGCCGGTGGTGGGCGTCGGTTGTGGCGCGCTGCTCTGCTGCTGTGGCTGGCCGGTGGTTTGCGTGCTGTTGCCGCCAAGCTGGCTCTGCATCGGCAGCGCCAGCGGCGCGGCCTGGCTGGCCGGGCTGACCTGCTGGCCCACCAGTTGCTGCAACACCGGCACCAGCTTCTCGGCATCGGCATGATTGAGGAAAATCACCCGCACATCGGCGCCGGCGGCGGCGGCCTGATCCAGATCGCCGACGATGCGTGCCAGCTTGGCGAGGGTGGCGGGGTCACCGCGCAAGACGAGACTGTTGCTGGCATCGACCGGCGCCACTTGCCAGCCGCGGCCTTCGGCGCTGCCTTGCGCGACTTGCGACAGGCTGGTGGCGATCTCGCGCGCGCCGGCGTGTTTGAGCGCAATCACCCGTACCGCGGCGCGATCCTGATCGATCTGCCGGGCGATGGTGCGCACCCGGGCGACATTGTCGGCATAATCCGCAACGATCACCGCATTGCCGGCGCGGTTGGCCGTCACCTGGCCTTCGCGGCTGACCAGTGGTCGCAGCGTTTCGATGGCGCTGGCGGCATCGATGAAGCTGAGGTTGATGACGATGGTTTCAAACCGGTCGCGCCCGGTGCCGCCCGAAGGCTGGGTGGCCGCGCCATCGGCTGGCGCAACGCGAAAGGCGCCGCCGGCTGCCGGCGTGACCACCAGGCCATTGGCACGCAGCGTGGACAGGAACAGCTCGAAATAGCCGGCCTGATCGAGCGGGCGTTCGGACACCACCGTCACCTTGCCCTGCACACGCGGATCGATGATGAAGCTGCGCCCGGTGGCGCGGGCCACATCCTGGATATAGGCCCGCACATCGGCATCGCGCAGATTGACCGTCTGCTGCGCCAGCAACGGTGCCGCGATGAGCTGCGCGGCGAGCAGCAGCGGGATAATCCGGCGCATCATTTGGCGGGCGCTCCGGTCGGCGGGGCGGGCGGGGCCTGCAAAGGCGGCGCGACCTGCACCGCCGCTTGCGCTGTCGGCGCGGCGGCATCGCTGGGGGATTGATCGATATACAGGGTTTCGCGCGCGCCGCCGCGGTCCAGAACCACCGATTCGAATTCCACCGCCACCAATTTCACCCCCGGCATGATCTCGTCGCCTACCGCAAAGCTTTGCTGGCGGCCATCGGGCGTGGCAATGATCGCCGATCCGCGCGCACTGGCAGCATCCACCCGCGTGCCGACCAGCGCCAGATCGAGGCCCGACACCGCATCCGGCGCGGCAGCACCAGCCGGGAAAAACGGATCGCTGCCGGCCAACGCCAGCGGTGATGCCGTTGTGGCGGCGGCGACCAGCGGCGTGCCCAACGGCCCGGACGGAGTCACCACCAGCCACAGGGCGCGGGCCAGCACGATGCCCGCCACCCCCCAGCCGGTGGTTTCGGCGACGGCAAGGGCCGGCGGCATCCGGCTCTGGTTGGCGATCAGCTTCTGCACCCCCACACACTCCATCGGACGGGCCGGGAATCCAAGCCGGATTCGAAGCGAGACCTTGCCCTATCGGCTGCGTGTGACGGTCTGGTTACAGCATTGTGACGGGATGGGGGTCTCGGCCACGGCTTGCCCTCCCCAATTTGGCCAAGTCATGCTGGCGAAGGCCAGCATCCAGTGTGGGGCGGGGGTCTTGTGTTGCCACGTAGGGGACTGGCGGCACCGTGGATGCGGGCCGTCGCCAGCATGACTGGGTACTGCTGGATAGACCGCACTAGGGGCGGCGCTATTCCGCCTTGCTGCCAAAGCCACGCCGAGGTGACAGGGCGGCGGTGGTTTTGGGCTTCACCTCGCCCGGATACATCAGCCGCAGCGAGGCCGGCGCGCCGCAGGATTTGATGAGCTTTTCAACGATCAGCTTGCGGGTCTGGATCAGCGAGACGGAGGTGAAGGGGATGATGCGCTCCTTCGCCACTTCGTCGGCAGTGAACGGCTTGGCTGTGGCGGGCGCGGTGCCGCCGCCCAGGCCGAACACCATGAAGTTCATCAGATCGGCCAGCTGCTCATTGTCGGTGATGCGCGACCGGGCGATGTTGGGCAGGCGCGCCAGATAGGACCGGCCTTCGGGCAGGCACATGAACCAGCCGACGCGGCCGCCGATGGTCGGCAGATCGGCCGGCGCGGCATAGCCGTGGATGCCGTGGCAGCCGCCGCAATGTTCGACATAGTCGGATTGCGCCTGGGTCATTTCCGCCGGGTATTGGAACGGCGTGCCTTTGGGCGGGGGCGCGGCAAAGGCCGGAATCGTCGCGCCGGGCGGGACTTTTGCTGCTGCGCCGGGCGGGACTTTTGCGGCTGCGCCGGGCGGCGGCGGAGCCGCAGCAATGGCAAACAACGCCATTGCTGCCAGCGCCAGACACCGCCCTGATCGCATTACTGCGCCTTCCCGACCAGCACGGCGGTGGAGCAGTGATATTCCATGCTGCTCGTGCCGAAGCACCAGATGACGTTGTTGTTGAGCTGCGGCATGTACAGCTGGGTTTCGCGATCGGTGTTGTCGCAGCCGCACTGGCCGCAACCCGATTTGCCGCAGCAGTCGCGATAGGCGATCAGATAGGCATTGCCATCATCGGGATTGATGCAGGTGCCCACCCACGACACCGGTGAGGGCTCGGTGCCGGCCGGGCAGCTCGCCGCGGTGCCGCCGCAGCAGCTGCACAGCGAACCATCGATGGCGCAATAGCGCCAATAGGTGCACTTGGTATCGTCCTTGGTCTGCGCGTTGCGGGCAAAGGCTGTCTTGGCTTCCGGCGTGCGGTCCGGCTTGGCGGCGTTGGCGCGGCTCACGGGGAGCAGCGGAAACACCGGCGCGGCGACGATGGTGGCGCCCAGCTTGGTGATGAAGGAGCGGCGCGAAGTGTTGCCGGCGAACTTGCGCAGCCATTTTTCGCCCAGCGCATCCATGTTGAACTTGCTCATATCGTGTCCCCCTTGGCTAGCTGGTTGTCACGCTGTCGCCGCGGCGTGCGGTTTGGCGGCTGCCGGCTTCAGACCGGCAATATAGTCTTGCACACTCGCCACGCCCATTTCGTGGCTGACGATCAGGCTTTCGAGATGTTCGCGGCTGTTGACCAGCCCCTTGGCCAAGATCTTGCCAGCCGCGTCCATCAGCACGGCGTGCGGCAGCTTGTCGACTTCGAACAGGCGGCCGACCTCATCGCTGTTGATGAACGGATAGGCATCAAGGCCCTGCGCCGTCACCAGTGATTGCTGGATCGCCGGCGTGTCATCGCCCACGAACACCAGGCTGATGCGCTCGGCAGCGGCAAAATTCTTCGCGACCGGGATGAGCGATTTGCACATCGGGCATTGCGCCGAAACGAACATCAGCAAGCGCAGGCCAGCCCCGGACGCGCCACCAACTGTATAGGGCCGGCCATCCAGCGTGGTGACCGCCAGCGGCGGCGCGACATCGCCCACCGCCGGGCCACGATTGGCATCCAGCGCGCCGGCCGGGGCCACGCGCACATGCAGCACGCCAACCTGCCGGGCCAGCGCCAGGCCCGCGACGCCCAGCGCAATCAGCACCAGCCATTGCAGCGCTTCATTGATGATCAGCAGGGTGGACATGGAGTGCGAAACCTCTTGAATATCAACCGCGCGCCCGGCCGGGCGCCAGCCCGGCAACGGCGTTCAGCGTGGTAAACAACAACAACAGCAGATAGCCGGCAAAGCCGGTGACCAGCGCCACCGCCAGATCAGCGCCCGCCAATGGTGGTGCGATCCCCGTTGCAAATAAAGGCAACAGCCCGGCGGCGAGCACCACATTGCGCCCCACCTGGCCCCAGCCCAATTGCTGGCGCAAGGCGGCATGGCCACAGCCGCAATCGATGTGGCGGCGGCCGCGACGGATATTGATGGCCATGGCGGTCGCAAACACCAGCAGCAGCCAGGCCGCCGCGACCGCCGCATCATGCACGAACAGCGGCAGCGGCACGACCAGGCCGAGCACCAGCCCTGCACTGATCACCAATTCTGCCAGCGGCAACATGGCCGTGGCCGGTGCCACAAGCGCCAGCGGCAGCAGGCGATAATTGGCGATCACGCCCGGCAGCAGTGCAAAATGGCGCAGCTTGCCGATGCCCGCCACCAGGAACAGCAGCGCCACCACGACGCCAACCGCGCTTCCCGCGATCAAGAGGATGCTGCCGCCCAAGCGAGGCTCACTGCCCGTCGAAGGTATGGATCACGCCGCCGCCGGCGCGTTCCAGGGCATGTTTCTGTTCATAGGTGGCGGCATCCATCACGAACACCTTGCCGCCGTCGCCGCCCATGAACAACAGCGGTTTGTCATCCTGGGTGACATTGATGTTGGATACCGGATCCTTCAGCGGCACGCGCTTGGTGATCTTGCGGGCGGCCAGATCAACCACCCACAATTCCTCGCCGTCTTCCTTCTGTGTCCAATACTCGCCGCGGTGCATCAGCACATAAAGCGTGCCGGTTTTCTTGTGCAGCGCGGTCAACTGCCGGCCACCGGGAAACCAGTTGATGTCGAGCGGCTTGGTGTCACCGGGGCGCAGGCCGGCCGCAGCCTGCAGCGACCAGGCATCACCGACCACCGGGGCAGCGCCGAGCGTGGCGGTGCGCACCAGTCCGGTGTAGGTGACGAACACCGCGGTTTTCTTCGCGCGGTCAAACACATAACTGTCGAACACCGGATCTTCGGCCGCCTTGAAGAACGGCGCCGTGTGGGTGATCGCCGGCGTCTTGCCGGTCAGCGTGACGGTGGCGATGGTGCCATCGCTGCACAGCGCCGAAAAGCCGACGCCGGCCACTGGCATGAAGCTGGCGCAGCCGGGCAGTTCGACGACCTGGGCCATCTTCTTCTTTTCCAGATCGACAACGTTCACCGACGAAGCCGGGCTGAAATTATAGACGTAGGCCGTCTTGCCATCGTCGCTGATGTGGAAATTGTTGTTCATCGCGCCGATGATCAGCCGGCCCGGCATGGTGATTTCGGTAACCAGATTGAGCGTGGCCGGATCATAGACCGCGATGAAATCCTGGCGGGTGCCGCGGTTGATCTTGGTCCAGATGGTTTCCGACACATACCAGGCCTTGCGCGTCGGATCGAGCGCGACATCGGACCAGCGCGACGTGCTCAACTGCCCAACCATCTTGCCGGTGTCGCCGTCGAAAATCCGGGTGCCGCCGCCTTCCCAGCCGCCGCGGAAAATGCCCCAGTGCGGCGACGCGGCGGGCAATTTGTTGGTGTACGGCGTTTCCGGCTCCAGGCCGGGGGTTGAGGTGGTCGGGGTCGGCGGCGCGGCGCTTTGCGCCATGGCGCCGCTGGCGGCCAGTGCGCCGATCAGGACCGCCGTGGCCAAGCTTTTGGCCCGCAATGAAATTACTGTGGTTTTCATGATCGCACCTGTCCCCCAAAATCCGACTGAAAAACGCTACCCCAGCGCGACTCGCCCAGCTATCCGGTATCCGATCGCGATAACCTGTGGATGCTGGACGGCCGTCAAGTATTCGTCAAGCTGTCCTGCACTGCCCGAATTGCGTAGGAACGGACTCCAGCATGTCTGTGCGCGCCTGCTCATGCGAAGCACTGGATCTCGGCCGGAGTGACCGTCTTGGCCAGATGCACCAGCGACGTGACGGCCAGTGCCTTCAATTGCGGCATCTGGTGGGCCCAGGGCTTGCCATGGCCGGCGAAGATGGTGGTGCCCTCCAGGCTGGCGCTGATGAAACGGGCGACGAGATCGACCTCTTGCGCTGACAGCGCCGGATTGAGCGGCGCGATCGCAGCACCCAGGTTGCGGTGGGCGCGGGCATAGAAGGCCGCAACGCGATCGGCGACGAAGCTGTCGTGATTGGCCAGCGCCCATAATTCGGTGAAGACATGGGTGGTGCGCTTGGTGCCGATGTCGTCCAGCACGATCTCGATGGTGATGCGCAACTGGTCTTCCGGGCCGAAGCCGGGCTGCCGCGCGGTGTTGTCGAGCAATTGTTCATAATAATCGAGCAGATCATCGAGCAGCAACTGGATCAGCAGCTCCTTGCGGGCGAAGTGATAGGAGACATTGCCGACCTTCATGCCGCAGCGCGCGGCGATGCGGCGGAAGGTGAAGGCGCTGGCACCTTCGTCGATCAGCACGGCCAGCGCGGCATCGAGGATCAGTTCGACGGTTTCGGCGCCGCGCGTATAGACACCCGGGCGGATCGGCGGACGGCTCGTCGGGCGGATGGGAGCGGTCTGGAGGACGGCGTCGCCACTTTTGTCGTTCATGGCGCGAATCTACGCCGGGTGACGTAGGCCGTCCAGTGCAGCGCTTGACCAAAGCTTGATGACTGTCCAGTATTCCCCCGATTTTGCGCCGCAGCATGGCGGCCGAGGCAAGCGAGGATTGACTGTGGCGTCTGCAAAAATTCTGTTGTTGGCGTTGATGGCCGTGGTGGCGGCCCCGGCGGCTGCGGCTGATCCCAAGGCGGCTTTCGTGGCCCGCTGTGGCATGTGCCACCAGGCGACGGGCGACGGCCTGGCCGGGCAATTTCCCAAGCTTTCGGGGCGGACAGCAGCAATCGCGCAAACGGCGGCCGGGCGCCGTTACATGGCGCGGGTGGTGCTGGGCGGCATGGCCGGGCCGATCGAGATTGATGGCGTCAAATTGAATGGCGTGATGCCGGGCATGGCGTCGATGTCGGACGCGGAAATTGCCGAGATCCTCAGCCATGTCATCACCTTGGGCAAACCGGCCAAGCCGGCCAAGCCGTTCAAGGCCACCGAAATCGCCGCGGCCCGTGCCGAAGGCGGCGCCAACATGTCCAGCAACAAGGAGCTGCGCCTGCAAATGGTGGCCGACGGCGTCGTCAAATAGCGCGCAGGCTCTGCGGCACCGCCGGATAGGCGCTGCTCACATCGCCGAGCGTATCGGCCAGCGGCCCCAGCCAGTCGGCGAAGCGTTTCCAGTGATCGACACCATCGGTGAAGATCGGCTGCCGCACCTGTTCGCTGCTGGCCGTGCGCACGGCGCGGTCGGTCTGCCAGAAGGTCAGGCAAGCCGGTTCGAAATCCACGCCGACAGCGCCGAGCAGCTTCGTTACTTGAACTTCGGTATCGGCAACCATCTGTTCATAGATCACGCGATGGACCGCGCCCGGCAGCACCGCATCGATATGCGCCATGAAGCGCACATAATCGCGGTAATAGCGGCCGACATCGATCAGATCATAAGAGAAGCTCTGCCCGCGGGCGAAATGCTGTTTCCAAGCCGAGAAGCAACAGCCCATCGGATGGCGGCGTGCATCGATGATGGTGGCGTTCGGCAGGATCAGCTTGATCAGTCCGACATGTTGCCAATTGTTTGGCATCTTGTCGATGAACAGCGGCCGGTCGGTCTTGCGTTGGATGCGGGTGCGGTCGAGATATTCCTCGCCCAGCCGCGTGCGATCGGCCGGAGACAGGCTGGCGAGCATTGCGCCGAAATCGGCGAACTCACCGGCATCGATGCGGCTTTGCAGCCGGCTGCCGATCATCATCATGTCCGGCAACTCCATGGTGCCTTCGATGTGGCTGTGGCTGGCAAGGATCTGTTCAACCAGTGTCGATCCGGAGCGCGGCAGTCCGACGATGAAGATCGGATCTTGCGCCGGGCAACCACCTTCAGCGGCGTGCACAAAAAACGCCGGCGAAAAGCCTGTGATGGCCGCACTGATCTCGGCTGAAAAATCATCGGCGTCGTGCTGGATCAGCGTCCGGCGGCGGGCATTGCCTTCGCGGTAATGGCGGAAGGCGGCGGCCGCATCGCCGGCATCTTCGTATGCCTTGCCCAACGAGAAATGCAGGTGGAACATGTCCTCGGCGCGCGCTTCGTCCTGGCCGTTCAGGCTGGCCAGCGCCTTGTTCATGGTGGCAATGTCGGCACCTTGCAACTTCACCGTCTTCAGATTGGCCAGGCTCCACCAGGCCTCGCCCAATGTTGGCTGGTGGGTGACGGCTTGGCGATAGGCGTGCACGGCATCGGCCTGCACACCCAGGGTTTTCAGCACATGGCCAAGATTCTGCCACACCAGCGGCTGGGCCGGCGCACCATCCAGCAGCCCCTCGTAGAGCGCACGGGCGCGGGCATGATCGCCCAGCCGCACCAGCACCGACGCCAGAATGAGCCGATGGCCGGGTGCCTGCACCGGCGAGCCCTGCAGCGCTTCGGCTTGCACCAGCGCGTCGGTGAGGCGATTGCTTTGCATCAGCAGGCGGATCAGGAACTCGCGCGCCATATCGAACCCCGGTGCCAGCGCAACGGCCTGTTCAACATGGGGAATCGCGCCGATCATGTCGCCGCCGCGCCAGCAGATTTCCCCGCGCAGGCGGATGGCCGGCGGATCATTTGGCGCGTGCGCCAGCCGTGCGTCGATCAGCACGGCGGCGGCTTCGAGACGACCGTCGTTCATCGCCACAGCGGCCTCGATCAGTTCGGGATCGTTGGTCGCCGCACTCACACCAGTCAGATCAGCACGCCAGGCTTCGGTATCGCGGCCGACCGCGCGCAATTCGGATGCCAGAAGGAACCAGCCGCCTGGCACCGCCGGCAACTGCCCGGTCAGGCGGGTGAGCGCGGCAATCGCCAGGTCGTGGGCACCGGCCGCGCTGGCCGCCTGCGCCAATTCCCAGCTGACCGCAGGCACCTGCGGGTGGCGCGTTGCCAACGCCTCGAGTGCGGCCACCGCGTCGGCAAGGCGGCCGAGCTGGCGCAAGGCCTGGCCGCGCAACAGTTCGGCCTGTGGCAGGAAGGGCACATCGGCCAGAATAGCGTCAACCATTGCCAGTGCCCCGGCTGGATCGGCGGTCAGCATCTGCGTCGCATGCGCCAGTGCCGCCTGAGGCCCGGCGATATTATCTTGCTGTTTGGCCGGGTTGGCTGGAGTCATCGAGGTTTCCGAGTATGGGAATGGGCCGGATGGCATGCGCAAACAGGGTCTATGTCAACTGGCGTATAGTGGCAAATTGAGCATTGACTTGCCACGTGGCTGACGCATGTTTGTAACACGAGGCAAGGGGCCATCTGGCTGGTGATCATGATGGTGAAAGCGGGCTGCAAAAGGCCGGCCGCCACCAAGGGTGCAGCAGCCTAGTCGTGCTGCAGGACGTGAATTTGGTCGGGAGATGCCGGGAAACGGTGCCTCGACAGGGGTTCAGGGGTGAAGAACTGACGGATTGCCATATCACGGCGTTTCGCCGTGATCGGAAGACTGTGCTGTTTTGATATTGGGGGACCAGGGCGATGATGACGATAGTGGGCCGCAAATCGAATTTCCTGCGGATGTTGAGCGTGACCACGGTTTTGACCGGGATGGCGTCGCCGGCCTTTTCGGCCGTGGCGGCCCAGGATCAGGCCGCTGATCAGGCAACAGCGCAGGGCGCCGACAATGAAGGCCTCGAAGAAATCATCGTCACCGCCACCCGCAGTGCCCAGAGCATCCAGAAGGTGCCGATCTCCATCCAGGCGCTCACCGCCGACGCGCTGGCCCAGCGCCAAGTGAAGGGCCTTACCGATTTCGCCGTGCTGTTGCCGTCGGTGTCGTTCGTCGGCCTTGGCCCCGGCCGCACCGCCGTCTATTTCCGCGGCATCGTGCCGGCCGGCGGCGCCTATCCGGCGACTGGCTATTATCTCGATGACATCGCCATCAACGTCAACGGCGTGCCTGACATCCATGTTTACGATGTCGCCCGCGTCGAGGCGCTGTCGGGCCCGCAGGGCACGCTGTTCGGCGCCGGCTCCTTGGCGGGCACCATCCGCTTCATCACCAACAAGCCGACCACCGACAAGTTCGAAGGCGGCATCAATGTCGAAGGCAACAAGTTCGGCAAGGGCGATTTCGGCGGGCAGGTCGAAGGCTTCCTGAACGTGCCGATCACCGAAACGCTGGCAGTGCGCGCCATGGCCTATGTCCGCCAGGAAGGCGGCTATGTGGACAACACGCCCAACAATGGCAAGTTCGCCGATGGTTCGCCGGCCCGGCTCAATCTGGGTGACAACAACCCACTGACCAGCTTCACGCTGAACAATTCGGCGATTGCCAAGGATGATTACAACACGATCGATGAGTTCGGCGGCCGCTTGTCGCTGATGTGGGAACCGGCCGAAGGCTGGAAGTTCAACCCGCAGATCACCGCGCAGCGCCAGATTTCCCGCGGCTATTTCGGCTTCGATCCTGACGTTGGCGATCTCGAGGTGCATGATTACGGGCCGACCCGCAACGATGACAAATGGTACCAGGCGCAGATGACGGTCAATGGCCATATCGGCGATTTTGATCTGGTGTCGGCCACTGGTTATTTCCGGCGCAACATCAAGCTGCTGAACGATTACACCTACTACACCACGGCTTACGATGGCTTCGGCGGAGGTTATGAAAACTATCTGCAATTCTTTGATCCGGCCGGGTGCACCGGCACCGGCGCGTCCCTGCGCTGCACCACGTTGATCAACCCGACGCAGTTTTATCGCGGCAACCGCAACGATCGCATCTTCACGCAGGAATTGCGCCTGAAGACACCGTCCAGCTGGCCCTTCGATGTGACCGTGGGTGGATTCTACCAGATCCAGAAAAACGAGATCAACGACGACTACAGCACCGTCGGGCTTGACCGGGCAGCTGGTCGCACGGCCTCCTGCTCGTACAGCAGAACCTTCAACAGTGATGGCAGCCCGAACTGCGAAGGCAACATCACCACCCTGGCCGGGTTCGGCGTTCCCACCACACAGGGCGGAACGATGCTCGTGGGAACGCCGGCGGTGAAGCGCGATGCCTTCTACATCACCGAACAGAACCGGCGGGTGCGCGATGCGGCGATCTTTGCCGAAGGCCATTACAACATCACGCCCAATCTGAAGATCACCGGTGGCATCCGCTATTTCTGGACGGATTTGCAGGTGATCGGCTTTGCCGGTGTGGCCTCTTCGGCGCGCAGCACGGTGACGACGACGTTCGTGCCGACCGGCCAGCGCGGTTGCCCGACGCCGATCCCCAACGATGCGCGGCTGAACTGCCTGAACACCAATTTCCGCGCCGCCGATCAGGCGATCCGTTACAAGGAACAGGGCCAGACCCACAAGATCGCGCTCGACTGGCAGTTCGCCTCCGACAAGATGGTGTATTTCAACTATTCGACTGGCTTCCGCCCTGGCGGCGGCAACCGGCCGCTGCGCACCGGCGGTCTGGTTTATGAAGTCGCGCCGTTCCGCTCCGAAGATCTGACCAACTTCGAATTGGGCTTCAAGACGGAGTGGAACAACATGCTCCGCCTGAACGTCGCCTTCTACTTCGAAAAGTGGAACGATCTGCAATATTCGGTGGTCGTCGCCGGGGCCCAAGGCGCTGGCATCACCGGCAACGCCGGCAAGGCTGAAGTGCGCGGTGTGGAATATGATGCCGATCTGCGGCTCGGCAAGTTCACCCTGTCCACCAACGGCGCCTACAATGATGGCAAGCTGGCCGGCAACTTCTGCAACTTTGCCGCCAATTCCGCCAATCTGACCATCGCGCAGGTTGCGACCTGCGCGCCGGGCACGTTCCTGCCGGGCCAGCCGCCCACACCGTCGGTGGCCGCCCAGGATGGCACCCGCCTGCCGAACCAGCCCAAGTTCAAGGGCACCACCTCGATCCGCTATGACACTGATATCGGCGAATATGGGGCCTATGTGCAGGGCGCCGCGCTGTACCAGACCAGCGCCACCCAGGATCTGAACGTGGAGCTCAACAAGCTGCTGGGCAACTCGGCTGGCTTTGTCTCGTTCGATTTCGCTGCCGGGGTGAAGCGCAATAATTGGACTTTCGATGTGTTCCTGCAGAACGCCTTCGACAAGCGCGGCGAGGTGAGCCGCAACACCTTCTGCTCGATCTCGATCTGCTCGGATTCGTCGCGCACCTTCACCATCCGTCCGCAATTCTTCGGGATGCGGGCCGGCTATCGCTTCTGATCCGGCAACGGGCCTGAACAGCAGCGGGCGGTGGCAGCGATGCCGCCGCCCGCTCTTTTTTGCCCCCACCTGTTTTCCCGCGCCGCGTCAGTCGCATAGCTGGGCTTGCTGATGGTGCCGCTTTTGTTGCTTTGCAGCCGCCGCGCCCGACCTTAACAGAGCCTATGAATTCCGGTCCCGCCACGCCGCTGCCCGCTGCCCGCCTCAGCCATCTGCAGACGTTGGAAGCACAGGCCATCCACATCATGCGCGAAGTGGTGGCCGAAGCGCAGCGGCCGGTGTTTCTCTATTCGGTGGGCAAGGACAGCGCGGTGATGCTGCACCTGGCGCTGAAGGCTTTTTACCCGGCGCCGCCGCCGTTCCCGTTCCTGCACATCGCGTCTGGCTGGGATTTTGCCGATCTGCTCGCCCACCGCGACAAGATGGTGGCGCGGTACGGCCTCGATTTGATCGTGGCCGAAGCTGCGGAAGCGGACCGCGCGCGGGTGACGCCGTTCACGGCCGGCGCAGATGTCTATGCCGAAACCCTACTGACCGGGCCGCTCAAGGCTGCGCTGACGGCGCATGGCTTTGATGCAGCCTTTGGCGGTGGCCGCCGCGACGAGGAGAAGAGCAGGGCCAAGGAACGCATCATGTCGTTCCGCTCCACCTCCCACCACTGGGACCCGAAGAACCAGCGGCCGGAATTGTGGGACCTGTATAATCTGCGATTGAGCCCCGGCGAAAGCATTCGGGTGTTTCCGCTGTCCAATTGGACGGAAGCCGATATCTGGGCCTATATCGCCCAGGAAGCGATTGATATCGTGCCGCTCTATCTCGCCGCACCACGCCCCACCGTGGAACGCGGCGGCCAGATCATCGTGATCGATGATGAACGCATGGCGCTGGCGCCAGGCGAGGTGCCCACGTTGCGCAATGTGCGCTTCCGCACCCTGGGCTGCTGGCCGCTCACCGGAGCCGTCGAAAGCACCGCCGCCGATCTGCCGGCGGTGATCGCCGAAATGCAGGCCTCCACCATGTCCGAACGCCATGGCCGCATGATCGATGTCGGCGCGGCGGCGAGCATGGAGCAGAAGAAGCAGGCGGGTTATTTCTGATGACCGGGGCACGCGCGCTGTTGCGCTTCATCACCTGCGGCAGTGTCGATGATGGCAAATCCACCCTCATCGGGCGCTTGTTGCACGATACCGGCATGATCCCCGATGACCAGTTGGTCGCGCTCGCCGCGGACTCACGCCGGCTGGGCACGCAAGGCGCGGATCTCGATCTGGCGCTGCTCGTCGATGGCCTGGCCGCCGAGCGCGAGCAGGGCATCACCATCGATGTTGCCTATCGGTTTTTCCACACCGCGGCGCGCAGCTTCATCGTCGCCGATTGCCCGGGGCATGAGCAATATACGCGCAACATGATCACCGGTGCGTCGAGCGCCGATCTCGCCGTGCTGATTGTGGACGCACGCGGCGGGCTGACCGCGCAAACGCGGCGCCATGCCGTGCTGTGCAATCTGGTTGGCGTGCGCGCCATGGTGCTGGCGGTGAACAAGATGGATCTGGTCGGACACAGCGAGGCCGTGTTCGATGCCATCGTTGCGGATTTCACGGCGTTTGCGGCGCGCATCGGCGTGGCGCTGATCGGCGCGGTGCCGCTGTCGGGGCTGAAGGGCGACAATGTCTGCGCGCCATCGGCCAACATGGCCTGGTATGACGGCCCGACGCTGCTGGCGCTGCTGGAAACCGCCGATGCCGGCAGCACGGCCGCCGCCGGGCCGTTCCGGATGCCGGTGCAGTGGGTGAACCGGCCCAATCCGGATTTCCGCGGCTATGCCGGCACGGTCGCGGCGGGCACGGTGCGGGCCGGCGCTGCGGTGCGGCTGTTGCCATCGGGGCGCACGGCCCGCGTGGCGCGCATCGTGACGATGGATGGCGATCTGGATGCGGCGGTCGCCGGCCAGTCGGTGACGCTGTGTTTCGCCGATGACATCGATTGCTCGCGCGGCGACGTGATTGCCGCCGCCGATGCGCCGCCGCAAGCTGCAAACCAGTTCGAAGCCACCATCGTCTGGCTGGACGAAGCGCCAATGAAGGTCGGGCGTGGTTACTGGCTGAAACTGGCGACGCAGATGGTGTCGGCGACGGTGCAGCAACCCAAATATGTGCTGAATGTGGAATCGCTCGATCATCTGGCGGCGCGCACGCTGGACCTCAATGCCATCGGCGTCGCGGAAATTGCCACCGATCGGCCGCTGGTGTTCGAACCGTATCAGGACAATCGCACGCTGGGCGGCTTCGTGCTGATCGACAAGCTGAGCAACCACACGGTGGCGGCCGGCATGCTGAACTTCGGCCTGCGCCGGGCGCAGAATATCCACTGGCAGGCGCTGGAGGTGACGCGCGAGGCGCGCGCCGCGCAGAAACAGCAGCGCGCCGCCGTGCTGTGGTTCACCGGATTGTCCGGCTCCGGCAAATCGACCATCGCCAATCTGGTGGAAAAACGCCTGCTGGCGCTGGGCCAGCACAGTTTCCTGCTCGATGGCGACAATCTGCGCCACGGCCTGAACCGCGATCTGGGCTTTACCGAGGCGGATCGCATCGAGAATATCCGCCGCGTCGGTGAAGTGGCGAAGCTGATGACCGACGCCGGCCTGGTGGTGATCACCGCGCTGATCAGCCCGTTCATGGCCGATCGCGACACCGTGCGCGCCATGCTGCCGGCCGGCGAATTCATCGAAGTGCATATCGACACGCCCTTGGCTGAGGCCGAACGCCGCGACGTGAAGGGCCTCTATGCCAAGGCGCGCGCCGGGCTGATCGCCAACTTCACCGGCATCGACAGCCCCTATGAAGCGCCGGCTGCGCCCGAAATCCGCATCGATACGATGCGCGAGACGCCGGAGGCGGCAGCGGAGCGGATCGTGGCCTATCTGCTGGCGCGGCAGGCGGGGTGATCGCCTATTTCTTGGCCTCCACCAGCAGATTGTGGCGGCGCAGCACATCCTGCAACTGTTTGTGCGGCAGCGCTGAAACCGTCCAGTAATCGACGCCGGTCATCGTCCTGGCGGCAATCATCGCGTTGATCACCGCCTCCTCGACGCCCTGGATCGTCGCTTCGAACAACGGGTTGATCGCGGCGTTGGGCAGGCGCGCCATGGTGGCCGGCTTGTCGGCGGCTTCGTGCCAATTGCCATCGTCCACGCCCGGATTGGCGGTGGAAAAGGCGATGAAGATATCGCCCGACCCATCGGCGAGGATCGATCCCAGCCGGCCCAGGCCCGCGGTGCCGCGCCGCGCCAGCCGCTTCAGCTGCTCCGGCGTCAGCGGTGCATCGGTGGCGATGACGATGATGATCGATCCGCGATGCTCCTCCGTTGCTGGATCGGCGATGGCCAGCTTTTTCGGGTCGCACAGGGTGGGCGCTTGGCCAAAGAAGACCTGCGGCGGTGAAAGCAGCTTGGTCACGCAGCGCGGCTGCAGATCCATCTCGCGCGCTACGTTGATGCCGGCAACGCGCAGGCCATTGGCCGAGCCATAGTTGCACTGCACCAGCACGCCCACCGTGTAGCCACCGTCACGCGCGGCCAGCTTGCGCGATGCCGTACCGGTGCCGCCCTTGAAGCCATTGCACACCATGCCGGTGCCGCCGCCGACATTGCCTTCCGCCACCGGGCCGGGCTTGGCGGCCTCCATCGCGTCCATCGCGTCTTGCGCGGTCACATGCTGGCCCGGCATGTCGTGCAGCAGGAAATCGGCGGTTTCGGCCACCACCGGATACCAGAAACCGCCGCTGCGATGATCGGCCAGCCATTTGAACGCCGCATCGCGCACCACGCCCACACTGCCGGTGCCGGTGATCAGGATCGGCGTTTCCAGCACGCCGCCTTCCTCCACCCAATGCGTGCCGGTCATGTCACCATTGCCATTGCCGGCAAAGAAACCGGCAAACACGCCGCGCCCATCGGCCTTCCCACGCGGGAAAATCGCCGTCACGCCGCTGCGCACCGGGCCTTTCCCCGGCGCCCGCGCGCCTTCGCCAGAAATAAGCGTCTTGAACCCGACCTCGACGCCCGGAACATCGGTGATGGCATTCAGCGCGCCGGGGGTGCCATCGAACGGCACGCCCAGATCACGCGCGCGCGGCTCGGCCGCCTGCGCCGATACCGCCAGCCCCAGCGCGGCGACCACTGCCCATCCGATCGTCTTCATCCTGCATCCCCCAACATCAGGGCGGAATGCTATCAGAGCAGACCCGGAACGCCAGACCCGCCGATATTTGACTTTCCCCCCGCAATGCAGCATAGGCGCATTTCTCGACGGGCGCGTGATCGGAGCAAATGGCTCCAGGCCCCCCGCAGACGCTTGCTTCCCATATCACGCGGGTTGCTGGTCAACCCCCCTTCCCGGTGGGCCCAGAGTCAATCCCGACTCCGGCTGGCCGGGCCTTGATATGTTGGAATCCCACATGAATTTTTCTGATCTCGCCCTTGCCGAGCCGATTTCCCGCGCGCTCGCCGAAAAGGGTTACACCGAACCGAGCCCCATCCAGGCCGCCGCCATTCCGCCGGCGCTGGCTGGCAACGATGTGCTGGGCCTCGCCCAAACCGGCACCGGCAAGACCGCGGCCTTCGCGCTGCCGATCCTGCATCGCCTCGCCGCCAATCCCAAGCATCGCCTGAAAATCTCCACCCGCTGCCTGGTGCTGGCGCCGACGCGCGAACTGGCCAGCCAGATTGCCGCCAGTTTCCAGGCCTATGGCAAGTACATGAAGCTTTCCGTTTCTGTGGTGTTCGGCGGTGTGCCGATCGGCCGGCAGGAGCGCGCGCTGTTTCCGGGCGTCGATGTGCTGGTGGCCACGCCGGGCCGTCTGCTCGATCTGGTGATGAAGGGCGCGCTCGATCTCGGCCAGGTCGAGATGCTGGTGCTCGACGAATGCGATCAGATGCTCGATCTGGGCTTTGTCCATGATCTCAAGCGCATCACCGGCCTGCTGCCGAAAACGCGCCAGACGATGCTGTTCTCCGCCACGCTGCCGCCGGCGATTGAGGAACTGTCGCAGCGCTATCTGAAGAACCCGGTCAAGGTGGCCGTGCAGCCGCAGGCGACCACGGTGGACAAGGTGGTGCAATCGGTGGTGCACGTCTCCCAGCCCGAGAAGCTGGCGCTGCTGGCACATCTGCTGAAGCAGGATGATGTCGAGCGCAGCATCGTGTTCAGCCGCACCAAGCATGGCGCCGATCGCATCGTGCGCCAGCTGGCGGCCAACAAGATCGCTGCCGAAGCCATCCACGGCAACCGCAGCCAGGCGCAGCGCACCAAGGCGCTGAGCGCGTTCCGCTCCGGTGAACTGACCGTGCTGGTCGCCACCGACATCGCGGCGCGTGGCCTCGACATCCCGGAGGTCAGCCATGTGTTCAATTACGAGCTGCCCAACGTGCCCGAACAATATGTGCACCGCATCGGCCGCACCGCGCGTGCTGGTCGCAATGGCCAGGCCGTGGCGCTGTGCGCACCCGATGAGCGTGGCCTGCTGAAGGATATCGAGCGCACCATCAGAAAGCCGCTGGCGGTGCAGCCGTTGCCCGGCGACTTCCGCGACCTGGTTGGCCTCGCTGCCAAGAACATCAAGCTGGCACCGCCGGAACCGGTGCGCGAAGAGCGTGGTGATTTCGGCCGTCGCCCCGGTGGCAACAATGGCGGTCGCAATGGTGGCCGGACCGAAACCAGCTATGGCGCCCGCCCGGCCCGCGATCCGCGCGTGGCGGTGCGGCCCGATGGCCGCCCCGGTGGCCGCAACGAAGGTCCGCGCCCGGCGCAGGCCCGCGATGGCCAACAGCGCCGCCAGGGCAATCAGGGCCAGCGGCGCTCCCCCGCCGGCCGCTGAGGCTTTTGATTGAAGGGGAAACCCCGCCGGCATGAAGGTGCCGGCGGGGTTTTTCGTTGGGCTCTTCCTTTTCCCTTGAGGGGAAAGGGGGGCCTACAACACCATCTGCGTCTGCGTCGTCACGCTGGCCAGCCTGCCCTCTGCGCTTTCCACGCGCGTCACCCACACGCTCGTCCGGCGCCCAACATGCAGCGGCGTGGCGGTGGCGACCAAAGTGGTGCCGGCTGGAATCGCCGCCATCATGTTGGTTTTCGATTCGATGGTGGTGGTGCCCTTGGCGCCTTCCGGCAGCACCTGGAACGCGCCAACCGCTCCGGTGAAATCCGCCAGCGCCATCAGGAAACCACCGTGGGCGGTGCCGCCGCTGGTGCAATGTTCGGGCTGGATGACGGCGTGGACCACCACCTGATCCCTGGCCATCACCTTGATCTCAAAGCCGAGATGCGCCGAAAACGGCACCATCTCCACCACGGCGGCCAGGGCGTTTGCATCCATCGTTCAATTCACCAGGCGTGGTTCCAGTGCCGGATCGGCGGCGCCGACCAGCACGGGTTTCTGCCAGTCGCGTTTCGATACCAGCACGACATGGTGGCGATCGGGCAAGGTTTCGATGCGCCAGTCCATCACTTCAAACATGGCTTCATCCAGCCGCAATTGCAGCGGATCGCGCAGCCAGCCGATATCCTTGATGTGCCACGGCCGTCGCGCCCGCACCACCAGCACGGCAAGGCCAGCCGGTGCCAGCACGCGCCACAATTCGCGCAGCATCAACCGCGGCTGCACCAGTTCCGCCGAAAGCAACGCCTTGTCGAACAAGGCCTCGTGGAAGGGCAGGTGATGCGGATCGGCGCGCACGGTGCCGGGGCGCAACTCCTCATCGCTGGCCGCCACGCAGGCGACACGTTCCCAGCCTTCCAGATTGAGCGCCACCTTTTCCGGCGGCCGGCCGAGCACGAGCAGGCGGCCATTGGGATGTTCCGGCCGGTGGCCGGCAAACAGGCGCTCGATGGGCGTGGCGTCGCGGATCATGGGGCAAGGTTATGGCGCGGATTGCCGGGGGCGGGAAGGGGGGTGTTCCCACCCACCCCCAGCCCCTTCCGCAAGCGGGAGGGGAGCAGCGTGGTCATTGCTGCACGATTGCCCTGCCAGAACAAACGGCTCCCCTCCCGCTGCGGGAGGGGTCGGGGGTGGGCCTTCCCGCCTCAGCCGCGCTCCACCGCCAGCGCAATCCCCATGCCGCCACCGATGCACAACGTCGCCAGGCCCTTCTTGGCATCGCGACGGCCCATTTCGTGCAGCAACGTCACCAGCACGCGCGCGCCGGATGCGCCGATCGGGTGGCCGATGGCAATCGCGCCGCCGTTCACGTTCAGCGTGGCGGGATCGAGGCCGAGTTCCTGGCCCACGGCCAGCGCCTGCGCGGCAAAGGCTTCGTTGGCTTCCACCAGATCGAGATCGGCGACAGACCAGCCGGCCTTGGCCAGCGCCTTGCGGCTGGCCGGCACCGGGCCGATGCCCATCACCGCCGGATCGACACCAACGCTGGCAAAGCCGGCGATGCGGCCGAGCACGGCGGCACCGCGGCGGGCGGCTTCGGCTTCGCTCATCAGCACTAGCACGGCGGCGCCGTCATTCAGGCCGCTGGCGTTGGCGGCGGTGACCGAACCGTCCTTCTTGAAGGCGCCTTTCAGGCCCGACACGCTGTCCAGCGTGACACCGTCGCGGATATACTCGTCGGTATCGACGATGGTGTCGCCCTTGCGGCCCTTGATGGTCACCGGCGCGATTTCGGCGGCGAAACGCCCGGCGGCGCGGGCGGCGCTGGCCTTGTTCTGGCTGGCGACGGCAAATTCATCCTGGGCGCTGCGGCTGATCTGATACATTTCTGCGACATTTTCCGCCGTGATGCCCATGTGATAGCCGTTGAAGGCATCCCACAGCCCATCCTTGATCATCGTGTCGATGAATTCGACATGCCCCATCTTGGTGCCGCCGCGCATGGCGTGGGCATGGGTGGAAAGGCTCATCGATTCCTGGCCGCCGGCCACCACGATGCCGGCATCGCCATTGGCGATGGCCTGTGCGGCCATGGCGACGGCGCGCAGGCCCGATCCGCACACCTGGTTGACCCCGTAAGCCGGCGCTTCGCGGTTGATCCCGGCGGCCATGGCGGCCTGCCGCGCGGGATTCTGGCCCTGTGCTGCGGTCAACACCTGGCCCAGAATCACTTCATCCACCTCTTCGGGTGCCACGCCGGCGTCCAACAACGCCGCCTCGATCGCCGCCTTGCCAAGCAGATGCGCTGGCGTGCCGGCAAAACTGCCGAGGAAACTGCCCACAGCGGTGCGGCGGGCGGCGGTGATGACGATGTTGGTCATTGGCGTGTGTTCCCTTGGATATGCGAGTCGTTTGCGCGCAGACTAGGCGGACGCAATGAACCGGGCCAGCCGATTCAGCCAGCCAGAAACGTCGCCAGCGGCGCATGCAGCCGGGCCGGGGCGCTGCGGCCGACCACCATGCCGACATGGCCGCTGGCAATTTCCAACCGCGCGGCAGCGCCGGGGCTGGTGACCGCCGCCGCCGCCGGCACAATTCGGTCCGCGAGCGCCACGACATCAAGGATCTTTATGTCGGGCACGGCATCGCCGCCGATCCCGGTTGCACCGGCATCGAACAGCGCGGCCAGATCGGCGGCGGCGGCCAGGCTGAGCGGCGCGCCGCCGTTGGCCCAATCCTCCAGTCGCGCGAACGCCGCCACGGTCGGCTCGTCGGCGTCGGCGAGCTCTGCGAACTTGTTTGCCAACGCTTCGGGGTCGAGCGCCCAGAACGCCGGTTGCAACAGGTCCATCGGCACCAGCCCCAGCGATTGCGCAATCGGCTGCGCACCCGCCCACCAGTGGCCCAGTGTCTGGCGACCCGTACTGCCAGAATCGGGACCATAAGCGGCGAAGCGCCAGGGTGTGGCCAGCAGCGCCAGCCGGGTGATACCGCCGGCACGCGCCGCCGCCAGCGCCAATGTGCCGCCCAGGCAATAGCCCACGGCCGGCAGTGGTTGCCCCAGCGCGGCGATGAGCGGCACCAGCCGCTGTTCGACCAGGGCGGCCAGGCCCAACGAATCCGGCACATCGCCCCAATCCACCAGCAACGGCTGGAATCCGGCGTCCACCAGATGGCCGAGCAGGCTCTGCCCCGGTGCCAGATCAAGCACATCGGGCGGGTTGATCAGCGAGGGCACCACCAGCAGCGGCGTGCCTGCGGCGGCGCGCGCGCGCAGCGTCACGCCATCGACGCGGGCGATTTCGGGCAGGATCGGTCGCGGTGGCGGCCGGCGGGCGGTCTGATAACGGGTGAGGCCAGCGAGGACCTTGGCGACTCGCGCACGGTCTGACCCGCAGACGTGGCTGATGGTGGCGAGGAACAACGGAAGCGGGTGCGGGCCGCGGGGGCGGATTTTGCTCATGAAGGTGTCTCGAAGCCCACGGGCGACACCCCTCCGTCTCGCTTCGCTCGCCACCTCCCCTTTGAGGGGAGTAACTGATTGATCCTCCCCTCCGAGGGGAGGTGGCGCCCGCAGGGCGACGGAGGGGTGTCGGGAGCGGGCTGTGGGGTTCGTGCGTTGCGGGCGCGGCCGGCGGCGGAGCCGCCGAGTCCGCTTGGTTTGGCACAGAGAAAGGAAGCAAGGAAGAAAGTGCGTGGCGGAGCCACGCCGTCGAAGCTGTTCTGGCGGCAAGAGCGCCGCCAGCCAGCCCGGCCGGCCTTGCGCCTGTCGGCGCGTAGCGCTGCGCGCTGCGCGCGCGCGGCGCTGCGGCGCGGCATTGCACCGCAACATGCGATCATGCTACCGCTTGGGCCAATATCCTTATCGAGAGCGTCCATGGCCAGTGCCCCCAATTCCCCAGACGCCAAGTCCGGTTCGACCGGCCAGTCGCCGGTGATCATCAAGAAATACGCCAACCGGCGCCTCTACAACACCGAAACTTCCAGCTACATCACGCTCGACCATCTGGCGGTGATGACCCGCGAGGGCCGGGATTTCCAGGTGTTCGATGCACGTACCGGCGAGGATATCACCCGCGCCGTGCTTACCCAGATCGTCATGGAAGGCGAGGCCGGCGGCCAGACCATGCTGCCGATTTCCTTCCTGCGCCAGATCATCGCGCTGTATGGCGATTCGATGCAGTCGATGGTGCCGCATTATCTGGAAGCGTCGATGTCAGCCTTTGCCGAGAACCAGGCCAAGTTTCGCGATGCCGCGATGAAGCCGTTCGAACAACTGGCGCGGCAGAATCTGGCGATGTTTCACGCCGCCACCGAATTGATGACCGGTGCCCGGCTGCGCGAGTCCAAGACAACCGATTCGGCACCCAAGCCTGCGGCCACGGACGAGGTTGACCAGTTGCGTGATCAGCTGGCCGCCTTGCAGGCGCGCATCGACGGGTTGCAGCGCTGATCTGATCATCTGCTTCTGGCCAGTTTGCCAGACAATCTGACCGTCAACCGAAATGGACACTTGCCGCCCGCCCTCTACAATTATATGGGGTCGCCCTGGGAGGCCGGTTGTCTGGAGGGGTCTGGACAGCCGGATTTTCGGGAACGGATCCGTTGGCTTTTGTGGCCGCGCGCGCCGTCCGAAATGTGGGATACGCGGTCGATGAAAAACGAGTCGCACGGTGAATTTGATGGTCCCGGCAAACATGGCGATACCATGACCATGGCCGCCGCGGATGATCTGCCAGAGGGTTATCGTCCGACAGCAGATGAAGAATTCATGAATCGGCGTCAACAGGCGTATTTCCGGCGCAAATTGCTCGCCTGGAAAGAACAGATCCTCAAGGAATCGGAAAGCACGCTGGAAGCGCTGAAGGCCGAGCCGCTGCGCGAACCGGACCTGACCGATCGCGCCGCCAGCGAGACCGACTGGGGCATCGAACTGCGCACCCGCGATCGCCAGCGCAAGTTGATCTCCAAGATCGATTCGGCGCTGCGCCGCATCGATTCCGGCGATTATGGCTGGTGCGAAGTCAGCGGCGAGCCGATCAGCCTGGCGCGGTTGGAAGCCCGGCCGATCGCCACCATGACGATCGACGCCCAGGAACGCCACGAGCGCGACGAGAAGGTGAGTCGCGACGAATGAGTCGCGACTCTGGACCTGTCAGTGCAGTTGCGCGCTGATCTCGTCTTTCAATTTGAGTTTTTCGGTTTTCAGGCGGCGCACCACGGCGGTATCAGGCACCGGGCGTTTCAGTTCGGCAGCCAGATTGGCATCGATCCTGGCGTGGCGGTTGGCGAGTTGTTCCCGGTGGGCATTGGCCATCAGCATGTGCCTTTCCTGCGCGGCGCCGCCAGGGATTGGCCGGCGCCGGGATTCACAAGTCGATCATGGATTGCCCGGCGTGTCCATGGCCCCTGTATCCATTTGCCTGTCCATTTACTGACCGTTCGGGATGATTGGCCCCGGATCGGCCGCACCCTCTTGAGCCGGCGGCCCGGATTGGTTAACGCAAACCCAAGGGCCAGCGGCTGGCTCAGCAAATGGAGCGCCAGGGTGGACGAAGCCGAAATCCGCACCCGGATAGAATTGTTGCGCCAGGATCATCGTGACCTCGATGCCGCCATCGAGGCGCTGCGCACGCTGCCTAACCCTGACATGATCCAGTTGCAGCGCTTCAAGAAAAAGAAACTGCGCCTGAAGGACGAGATCATGCTGCTGGAGGATCAATTGATCCCCGATATCATCGCCTGAGTGCGCCGATGCGCGGGTTGCTGCTCCTGCTGTTGTGGCTGGCCGCGCCGGCTGTTGCGCAGCCGGCGCCACTAGCGTCAGAGCAGGACATCGCCCGGCCGTGCCGCGAAGCCGCCGAGGCCCGCCCGCCGCAGCGTCGCCAGATCGCGCGCTGTGATCGCACGCTGCGCGAATCCGCCACGCCGCCGCCGCTGCGTCTGGCGATGCTGATGAACCGCGGGATTGCGCTGCTCAATGCCGGCCGGCCGGACGCTGCCGCGGCCGATTTCGATCTGGCCATCAAGGCCGCCCCCGGTCTGCCCGAAGCCTGGATCAACAAGGGGGTGGCGCTCACCCGGCTGCCCGGCCGCAGCGCGGAGGCGGTGGCGCTGATCAGCCACGGGCTTGCCATCGGGCCGAAAGACCCGGCACGCGCCTATTTTGCCCGGGCCCAGGCCCATGAAGGGGCCGGCCAATTGCGCGAGGCGATGGAGGATTTTGCCGCCGCCGCCCGCGCCGATCCGGACTGGCCGGCGCCCGGTGAGGAACTGAAACGCTTCCGCATCGAGCGCCGGAAGGTGTTGCGGGGCTAGTTACTCCGCAGCAATGGCCAGCGAATCGCCCGCGCCCACCGCGGCGATATCCACCTTGCGCGGCTTCTTGTGCTCGGGGATTTCGCGGAGCAGATCGATGTTGAGCAAGCCGTTTTCAAAGCTCGCGCCGATCACCTTGATGGTGTCGGCCAATTGGAAGCGGCGTTCGAAGGCGCGCTTGGCGATGCCGCGGTGCAGGAACACGCGCTCCGGCGCGTCGCTGTCGTTCGCGGCCTGGCCGGTGACGAGCAAGGTGTTTTCCTGCACAGTCAGGTCAAGTTCCTGACGGGCAAAGCCGGCCACCGCCATCTGGATGCGGTAGCTGCCTTCGCCGGTCTTTTCGATATTGTATGGCGGGTAGGCATCACCGGCATCGATGCGACCGGCATATTCCACCAATCGGTTGAGATTTTCGAATCCGATGGACGAACGCAGCAACGGCGAAATATCAAATCCACGCATGGCAAGTTTCTCCTCTGGTAAGCCAGCTGGCCCCGCCCAAACCGGGCCGGGGATTGCCGGCGTGCCCCTTGGCCCCGCCGGCAACGCCAATCTGGGTTCGCTGCGGCCGCTTTCAAGAGGACCGGGCGCCCTGCGCGGCCAGCTGGACCTGCTGTATCGCGACACGCTGGCCTGCGGTGCGGCGGCGCGGACCTGGTTCGAAGGGCCGGGGCTGGCGTGGCGGGCGGGCCAGCCGCCGCCTGCGCAGGCCGCCGCCGCGCTGGAAAGCCTGGGCGTCACGGCCCGCCTGCTGGCGGTGATGACCTGGCTGCTGGATCCGGCGCATGTCGGCACGCCCACCCGGTTGCAGCCTCTGCGCCATCAGGAAGCCTTGTTGTTTTCGGACGATCACCCCTTGGCAGCAACGCCGGGCGGTGCCATCGCGCGGGTCAGCCGGCAGGTGCTGGCGCGGGCCGAAGCGCTGTCGGCCCTCTATGGGGAAACGCCATGAATCCGTTCCATCTCGCCATTCCGGTTGATGATCTGGCCGCCGCCCGGCATTTCTATGGCGAAGCCCTGGGGTGCCCGGAGGGCCGGTCGTCCGATACCTGGATCGATTTCGATTTCCACGGCCACCAGTTGGTCGTGCACCGCGCGCCCAAATCCGCCATCCACCGCAATCCCGTTGATGGCGACAGCGTGCCGGTGCCGCATTTCGGCCTGGTGCTGGATTGGCCGGCCTGGGAAGCGCTGGCCGCGCGCATCGCGGCGGCCGGGTTCACCTTCGAATTGCCGCCGCATATCCGCTTTGAAGGCAAGCCCGGCGAACAAGGCACCTTCTTCCTGTTCGATCCAGCCGGCAATGCGCTGGAGTTCAAGGCGATGCGCAACCCGGAAAATCTGTTCGCCAAACAGGCCTGAAGCGGCGCCGGCCGGGAGGGCATGGTGCCACACCCGGCTAACATCGGCGCTGGCCTGCGCTACACGGAGCGGATGCGCGCCGAAACGCCCTTTGCCCCCCCCTTTGCCCCCGCGGTCCAGCCCTTCATTGCCGGTCCGCTGCCGCTGGCCGATGCGGCGCCGATCCTGTGGGCGCGTGGGTTGGCCAAATCGGTGCCGGCGGCCGGGGGCCCGCGCCAGCTGTTCTCTGGCCTCGATCTGGCGGTCGCCGCCGGTGAAGTGGTGGCGATCACCGGCGAATCGGGGGTCGGCAAATCGACTTTGCTCAACATCATCGCCGGGCTGGACACGCCTGATGCCGGCGAAGTGCGCATCGCCGGCCAGGATGTGGCGCGGCTGAACGAGGCCGCCCGCGCGGCCTTGCGCTGCCGGCAACTGGGCTTTGTGTTCCAGGCCTTCCATGTGCTGCCGCACCTCGATCTGGCGCGCAATGTCGCGCTGCCGCTGGCGTTGGCCGGGGTGGCGCAGCGTGAGGCGCTGGCCCGCGCCGAAGCCATGCTGGCCAAGGTGGGCCTGGGCGGGCGCGGCGGTGATTGGCCGGCGGCGCTGTCGGGCGGCGAATTGCAGCGCATCGCCATCGCCCGCGCGCTGGTGCACGCACCGCCGCTGGTGCTGGCCGATGAACCCACTGGCAATCTCGATCCCGAAACCGCTCGGCGCGTGCTCGATCTGCTGATGCGCCAGGCCCGCGATGAAGGCGCCGCCGTGCTGATCGTCACCCACAGCGAGATGGTGGCCGCCGCCGCGACCCGCGCGGTGCGGCTGACCGCTGGCGGGCTGGCGGCTGGCACCACGCTTGCCGCCTGAACGCGCGCGCATGAACATCCTGCCTGCCCCGACGCGCTGGCTGCTGGTTGGCGAATGGCGCGCGCAGCCGCTGCGCATTGCGGTGGCGGTGCTGGCGATTGCCGTGGGCGTGGCGCTGGGCTTTGCCGTGCATCTGGTCAACAGCGCGGCGCTGGCCAGCTTTGGCCGGGCGGTCGCCAGCGTGCAGGGCCGCGCCGATCTGTCGGTGCGGGCGCGCAGCCCGACCGGCTTTGACGAGGCGCTGTATCCGCGCATCGCCCGATTGCCGGCGGTGGCCGCCGTCAGCCCGGTGGTGGAGCTTTCGGCCAGTTGGGGCGCGCTGGCGCGGCCGGGTGCGCCCAAGGTTGAGGGCGGCCGCTTCACCCTGCTTGGCATCGACATGCTGCGCGCGGCGCGGGTGACGCCGGGGCTGGCGGCGCCATTGGCGGCCAGCATCGGCGGTAGGCCCGTGTGGGGCGGCGATCCGCTGTGGCTGTCACCGGCGCTGGCCAAGGCGGCCGGCGTGAAGGTGGGCGACATGTTCGGCTTCACCGCCGCCGGCACGCAGGTACGCTGGAAAGTGGTGGGCCTGTTGCCGGGCAGCGAAGACGCGCGGCTGGCGGTGATCGACATCGCCGGCGCGCAGTGGCGCTTTGCGCAAATGTCCCGGCTGCAACGCCTCGATCTGAAACTGGCCGAAGGCGTCGATGCCGATGCCGCCCGTCGCGCCATCACGGCGGCGCTGCCGGCCGATGCGGTGCTGGCGACACCGGAGGATGAAGCCAGCCGCGCCGATGCGCTCAGCCGCGCCTATCGCGTCAATCTGGGCATGCTGGCGCTGGTCGCGCTGCTCACCGGCGGGTTTCTGGTATGGTCGGCGCAAGCCTTGTCGGTGGCGCGGCGGCAGCCGCAGTTCGCACTGCTCAGCGTGCTGGGCCTGCCCCGTAGCGGCCTGGTGCGGCAATTGCTGATCGAAGGCCTGGCGCTGGGCCTGGCCGGCGCGCTTTTGGGGGTCGGCCTCGGCTATGGCCTGGCCAGCCTGGTGGTGGCGCAGTTCGGCGGCGATCTGGGCGGCGGATATTTCTCCGGCGCCAATGCGAGCCTTGCGTTTCCGCCGTTGGCGGCGCTGGTGTTCGGCGGGCTGGGCATTGTCACCGCGCTGGCCGGCAGCCTGGCCCCGGCACTGAACGCCGCCCGGCAAAGCCCGGCCGCCGCGTTGAAGGGCATGGGTGAACGTCCCGATCCGGCGCGGCCACCGCGGGCCTGGCCGGGGCTGGCGCTGTTGGCGGCGGGCGGCGTCGCGGCGCTGGGCCCGCCTTTGTGGGGCCTGCCGATCCTGGGCTATGCGGCGATGGCGCTGCTGCTGGCGGGCGGGGTGGCGTTGATGCCGGCGCTGGTGCGCGCCCTGCTGGCGCCGCTGGCGCGGGCGGGCAGCGGGGTGCCGGCCGTCGATCTGGCGGTGCGGCGGCTGTGGGGTGTGCCACAGGCGGCGAGTCTGGCGCTGTCGGGCATTGTCGCCTCCACTGCGCTGATGGTGGCGATGGCGGTGATGGTGGCGAGTTTCCGGCAGAGCGTCGATGATTGGCTGGTCGCGGTGCTGCCGTCCGACCTCTATCTGCATCTGGAAGCCGCCGATGCTGGCGGGCTCTCGCTGGCCGATCAGGCGCGGCTGGCAGCGGTGCCCGGCGTGACCAATGTGCGGTTTCAACGCGTGCAGACGATCCGCCTTGATCCAGAGCGCCCGGCGGTGGCGTTGATGGCGCAAGGCGGGGCTGCATCGGTGCCATTGGTTGCCAGCACAACCGCGCCGCCGCCGCCGCGCAGCACGGCGGCGCTCATTTCCGAACCTCTGGCCTGGCTTTATGACTGGAAGCTGGGCGAGGTGCACGGCGTGGTGATCGGCGGCGTGCAACGGCGGCTCTATGTGGCGGGCATCTGGCGCGATTATGCCCGGCAATGGGGCGCGCTGATGCTGCCGATCGCGGATTATCGCCGCTTTACCGGCGATGCCAACGCCAGCGAAGCCGCGTTCGATCTGGCCGCCGGGCAGGATGCCGGCCGGGTGCAGACGGCGTTGCAGGCAGCGCTGCCAGCGGCGATGGTCGGCCAGGCGCAGTTCGGCCGGCCGGCCGAAATGCGCAAGGTGGCGCTGCAGATCTTCGACCGCAGCTTTGCCGTCACCTACGCGCTGGAGGCCATTGCGATCCTCATCGGCCTGGCTGGGGTCGCGACGAGCTTTTCGGCGCAGGTGCTGGCGCGGATGCGCGAGTTCGGCATGCTGCGCCACATCGGGGTGACGCAGCGGCAGATTCTGGCGATGCTGGCGTTGGAAGGTAGCGGGCTGGGGCTGCTCGGTGCGCTGGCCGGCTGCACGCTGGGGCTGGTGATGGCGCTGGTGCTGGTGCGGGTGATCAACCCGCAGAGCTTCCACTGGACGATGGACCTGGCGCTGCCGTGGCCGGTGCTGGGCGGCCTGGTGGTGGCGCTGTTGGCCTGCGCGGCCGGCACCGCCGTGGTGGCCGGGCGGCGGGCGCTGGGCCGGCAGGCGCTGCTGGCGGTGCGGGCGGATTGGTGATGCGCTTGCTTGCCTTGCTGCTGATGGTGCCGCTGTTGCTGGCGGCGACCTTCGCGCCGGTGCGGCCCGGAGTGCCGCTGCGCTTTCCGGCCGATCATGGCGCGCATCCGGATTTCCGCACCGAATGGTGGTACATCACCGGCTGGCTCGACACGCCGCAGGGCAGACGAGGCTTTCAGATCACCTTTTTCCGCACCAAACCCGATATCGACACGCCAAATCCATCGGCGTTCGTGCCGCGGCAGGTGATTTTTGCCCATGCCGCGCTGGCGGACCCCGGCCATGGCCGGCTGCGCCACGCCGCGCGCATTTCGCGGGCCGGATTCGGGCTGGCGCAGGCGCGGGTGGGCGACATGGATGTGGCCGTGGATGATTGGCGGCTGTTCCGGGGCCGCGATGGCCGCCTGCACGCGCATGTGGCGGGCGACGGCTATGCGCTCGATCTGGCCTTCACACCCACCCAGGGCGTGATCATGCAAGGCTTGGCCGGCTACAGCCAGAAAGGGCCGGACCCGAAGGAGGCGAGCCATTATTATAGCTGGCCGCATCTGAAGGTTGCGGGGCAGCTGGCCGATGGCGACGGCCGGCGCGCGGTGACCGGCCAGGCCTGGCTGGACCGGGAATGGTCCTCCACGCTGATGAACGCGCGCGCGGTCGGTTGGGACTGGCTGGGCCTCAACCTGGACGATGGCGGCGCGCTGACCTTGTTTCGCATGCGTGATGCCGGCGGGGCTGCGCTGTGGGCCGGCGGCAGCCTGCGCGATGCTGCCGGGCGCCTGACCGTGCTGGGCCGCGATGATGTGCGCTGGCAGGCGGCGGGCTGGTGGCAAAGCCCGCGCAGCAAGGCACGCTGGCCGGTGCGGCCGGTGGTGGAATATCGCATTGGTGGCGCGTGGCGGCGCATTGCCGTGCAGCCGCTGATGCCGGATCAGGAGCTCGACAGCCGCAGGGCCGGCGGCCCGCTCTATTGGGAAGGCGCGGTAACGGTATCGGGCGGGCGCGGCTATCTGGAATTGACCGGCTATGGCGCGCCGCTGAAGATGTGATATCGAGCCGAAGCGGGCAGGCGCAGTGGCAGCGTGGCGGGAATCAACACATTGAACGAACAGCATCCGGCGATCATCGCCCCCGAATTTGCGCCCGCCGCGGGCCCGCGTGGCCTGTGCACCGATTGCGGCGTGTCGCGCACCGCCACTCCGAATGATTGTGGCACCGCCTGCCAGTTCATCAAGCCCGATTATGCGGCGATGGAGGCCAAGGTGCATGGCCGCACGCGTGA
Organism: Sandarakinorhabdus sp.; assembly: GCF_987265915.1. Taxonomy (NCBI): domain Bacteria; kingdom Pseudomonadati; phylum Pseudomonadota; class Alphaproteobacteria; order Sphingomonadales; family Sphingosinicellaceae; genus Sandarakinorhabdus; species Sandarakinorhabdus sp. The sequence goes on along the minus strand of NZ_OZ503948.1, from coordinate 2,820,099 downwards.
CGAGAGTCGGCCCGACGAACTGTTCTTCGGCCCGTTCCAGCGCATGGCGCGTGCCCGGCTGAAACAGCCATCGGCAGGCGCGCAATGGACCGGCATCACCAGCCGGCTGGGTGAGCGGCTGCTGGAAACTGGCGCGGTCGAAGCCGTGCTGACCATGGCGCCGGACCCGGACGACAAGTGGCGCCCGCGCCCGGTGATTGTGACGAAGCCCGAAGCCATGGCGCAGGTGCGCGGCATGCGCATGGGCTATGCGCCGCTGCTGGCGCTGCTGGAACCGGCGCGCGCCGCCGGCTTCAAGCGCATCGCCATCATCGGCATCCCCTGCCAGATTCATGCGCTGCGCCGGCTGGAGGCCAAGCTGGGCTTCGAGCGGATTTACGTGATCGGCACGCCCTGCAGCGACAATACCACGACCGAGAATTTCCACGAATTCCTGGCGCTGCTTTCTGACCAGCCGGACAGCATCACCTATCTGGAATTCAAGGCCAATTATCATGTCGAGCTGCGGTTCGACGATGGCCGCTCCAAGGAAATCCCGTTCCTGATGCTGCCGCTGTCCGATCTGCGGCCGGATTTCTTCCCGCTCACCTGCCGGACCTGCGTGGATTACACCAACAGCCTGGCCGATATCACAGTCGGCTATATGGGCGGCACCGGCGAACAATGGCTGCTGGTGCGCAATGATCGCGGCGCCGAACTGCTCGGCCTGCTCGGCGACGAGGTGGCGCTGTCGGAGCCGGAGGACAATGGCAAGCCGGATGGGAGCAAACGCGCCGGCCCGGTAAAGGGCTTCATGGCCAACACCGAACGCGCCGCCGGTGGCCTGCCGCTCAGGCGCATGCCGAAATGGGTGCGGCCGATCGTCGGCGCGCTGATGCCGATCGTCGGCCCCAAGGGCAAGGAATTCGGCCGCACCCGCGTGGAGATGAAGGCGATCGAAACCATCCTGCACCTGCGCCGCGAAGCGCCGGCGATGATGAAGAACATGATCCCGCCGCACGTGTGGAAATTGGTGGCGCGCTATGGCTTGACGCCGGACAAGGGCGAGACGCGCGACGGCTGAGGCGACGCGCGCGCACATGCGTCTTGCCTGCGGCTGGCGAGCCTGACATTGCGCTGACCTGTCAAAGAGCAGACGCCTGGAGCCTTGCCTGCGCCTTGCGGGCCACCCGGCAGCAGTTTTGACGCTATTGACGAATGGGTCGGGATTGCGCGTTGTTTTTACGGGCTGTTTTCATTTTGCACTGTCATGTCCGCGTCTGACCAGACAACAACAGCATGATGACAGGCTTTGCCCCTGTAGGACAGGCCGGCACTCGCTTGTCGGCCTTGCACAGGGCAGCACAAGGATGTCTGGCAGGGGGGTGGATTGCGGAACGGCAGGTGTTGGATCGGTAAATCCAATAGCCTCAGTCCATGTTCTTGCGATAGACTTACGTCATGGATGATCCCCTTGAAGCTGTTATCGAATTGCTGAGAGATCAGCACGGTATTCCAGAAAGAAGACTCCGGCCATCGGCCCGTCTGAGCCATGACCTGGGAGTGGATGGAGACGATGTGTCTGATCTGCTTTCAGAAATTCACGAGCGGTTCGAAACGGATTTTTCCGCGCTCGAAGGGCAGTGGAGCGAGTTTTTCGGGACCGAGGGGATTTCTCCCAAATCCATGCTCTTTGCTGTTCTGCTGATGATAGCTTCTGGCGCTGCCACACTCTGGATCGCGGCATTCTTCAATCTCTCCAGCGCGGTTACGGGGGCCATCACTATTGCCTTGTTCTTTGGAAGCTGGGTTATGTTCGGCGTGTTGTTGCCTGGAAAGCCGAAACGTCCAGTGACAATTGCCGGACTGGCCGAAGTGATAAGATCCGGCGCGTGGCCGGCTGATCCATCGAAAGTCCGCTGAATCAGCACAAGTGCGAGCCGTTAAAGGTCCGCAACTGTGGCGCAACCCGCCATTCCGGCTCACGTCACCCCGGACTTGATCCGGGCAGACGAAGCGGCAAGTGGCGGGCGGCGAGGCCTTGTTGCTGCAACCGCCGCCGGGTCAGGCCGGCCCGCTCAGTGTATCGAACCATTCGCGGATCTTTGGCACGGCCTGCAACACCGATGCGCCATGATCATAAGGGCCGAGCGGAGCCAGGCTGATATTGCCGCCCAGTGCTTTCGCTTGGGCGTGGAAATGGCGGGAATCCTGCGGCGACACATCAAGATCGCGGTCCCCATAATAGAGCCGCAGCGGCGCGGCCGGTCGCCATTGCCAGGCCTGATTTTCGGCGAGCGCTGTGGTGAACCAGTTCGGCCGCCCGGCCTTGATGTCGGCGAGGATTTCGGGGCGGAACAGGTCGGCCGGATCGGCGGGCAGGGCAGCGGCAATGGCATCGACGCTGTGATCGCCATCGAACAGGCCGGGCACCAGCGCCGCGTAGCGCGGCACGAACAGGCTGCCCAGCGGCCGGCGATATTGCACGGCGTATGAATGCGCCAGATAGCTCAGATACAGCGCATGCTTGTTGGCGAGGGCATAGGGCACGCTGATGCCGAGCAGATCAAACGCGCCGGCGATCGAAGCTGCCGCCTTGATGCGCACGCCCGCCATGGGCGCGGCTTCCAGCGCGCGCTGCACCACGGCCACGGAAAAGCCGCCCTGGGAGAAGCCGACCAGATAGAGATCGGGCGAAAAGCGCAGCTGCATGGCCGCCGTTGCCGCCTTTGCCGCGATGATCAGGTCGCGCGCGGCATTGGCGGTGGCCTGGCCGTGCACATAGGCCTGGCCGGCGCGGGATTGGCCGAGGCCGAAATAATCCGGCGCCAGCAACATATAGCCGCCGCCGGCAAACACCGCCGCCGGCAACAGGCCCTCCTGCGCGCCGGGCGATGAGGGCGAATCCGATCGGTCCGGGCTGGTGCCGTGCAGATACATCACCGTGCCGAGCGGCGCTGCCCCGCCCAGAACCGCATATGGCAGGCTGATCAGGCCCGAGGCTTCGACCGGCTGTCCGGCCAGTTCCGACCAGTAACGGATGCGGAACATCTCGGCGCCGTCCACGACGGGCGTCGGGCCGGGCAGATCGGCCCACCACAACAACGCCTTCCACACCAGCTGATTGTGCCCGCCGAGGCGTTCCACCGAGATGATCCTGCCCGGGTTGCGCCTGCCATCACCGATGCGGCTCACATCCGCGTACGGCGGCGGCAAGAACCACCACCAGAGCAAAGCGGCCGCCACTGCGGCACAAGTGATGGCCAGAAGCAGCTTTCGCATCGAGCTTTGCACCTGTTGCTGGAACGGACCGACTGTAACCTCGGTTCGGCCACCATGTCAGGGCAATATGTCGAACGCGCAAGCCGGCGGGGCGCGGGAACCTTCGTTTGGTTGCGGGCTTGTGAGGGACAGAGGCAATCGGCTTCGCGCCAATTGCTGCCAGAAACGAAAGCCAATCCCATCATGAAAACCACAACCCTCGCCCTCGGCGCAGCCCTTTTGCTCGCCGCCCCCGCTTCGGCGCAGCAGCCGCAATCCGGCAATTTTCTGGAACAATTGCTGGGCGGGATGTTCGGCAACAACAACCAGGCCGCCGAACAGACGCTGGAATCGGATTGGAACCAGGGCGAACGGCCGTTCGAACGGCGCCGGCCGCAGCTGGATGCGCGCATCGATGCCGCGGTGCGGGACGGTTCGATGAGCCGCACCGAAGCCGATTACATGCGCCGCGAATATGACGATATCGTCCGGTTGGAGGCGCAGTACGGCGCCGATGGCCAGATTTCACCGCAGCAGCGCAGCGACCTGCGCACGCGTTATCGCGCCTTGAGCCAGCGAATCGGCGGCCAGGGTGGTGCTCCGGGTGGCGGGCAGACCAGCTATCCGAATGATGGCAACTGGCAGCCGCTGTCGCAGCAGAACGGCCAGTTCGAACAGCGCCTGGCCACGGCGTTGCGCAACCGCAGCCTCAGCCAGGCCGAAGCCACGCGCCTGCGCGCCGATTGGCGGGCGCTGATGCAGGTGGAGGCGCGCTATCAGTATAACGGCATCGATGCCAACGAGCAGGCCGATCTGTGGGCGCGCTACAACGCGATCGACAATCGCATCGGCGGTCTGGCAACCGGTGGCTTCGGCAATGATCGCAATATGCAGCGCTGGACTCAGATGGCAACGCGGCTGGCGGCGGCGCAGCGGGCCGGCCGGATCAATACGGCCCAGGCGGCGCAAATCCGCGTGCAGATGAACGATCTCGAACGGCTGGATACCGCTTATGCCCGGGGTGGCTATGGCACGGAACAGCGCAATTACCTGATGCGGCGCTATGGCGAGCTGGATGCGGCGCTGGGCTATCGCCGGTAAGGCGCAGACCGGTTGGGCGGATCAGAGCCCCACCGCCTTGACCGTCAGATCCCACAGCCGTTCATTGCGCGCGTCATTCGTCCCGCGCACCGACAGTTTCTGCGCAAACGCCTGGCGGCCTTCCTGTTGGCGGTTGCCCCAGCTCCAATGCACGCCGGATTGCGTGGCAAAGGCCGGATCGGCGACCACTTGCGCGGTGCGCTCGCCAGCGAGCGGCTGGGAGACATAGCCCTTGGTGATGTTCTTCTGGAACCAGGGGAAAATCTTCTGAAAGGCCGGCGGCGTGTGGCGGAACAGCGGCGTGTCGGCCACGCAGCCGGGATAGAGCGTGTTGAAGATGATCCCGGTATCGCCCCAGCGCTTCTGGAATTCGCGGTTCATGATCATGCAGGCGAGCTTTGAGTCCTTGTAGGCCTTGCCGGGCTTGAACGGCTTGCCGTCGATCATGGCAATCGGCGCCCGGAAGCCGGCGGCGAGGCCCGCCAGATCGCCGAGATCGGCCGGCGCCGGAATTGGCACCTTGCCGCCGAATTCTTCGCTGTTGGCGGTCACCGTGCCCAGCGTGATCAGGCGCGCCGGGCCACCGTTTCGGCCATGCGCGGCCTTCAGATCATCCAGCAACAGGTGCGCGAGCAGGAAATGCCCGAAATAATTGGTGGCGACGCTGATTTCAAAGCCTTCGGGGCTGCGCTGCGGTTCGGTGGCGCGCGGCAGATAGACGGCAGCGTTGAGCAGCAGCGCATCCAATGGCAGGCCAAGCGCATGGAAATCATCGGCAAAGCGGCGCACGCTGGCCTGGCTGCCCAGATCGATGTGCAGGATGCGGCGCGAATCGGCGGGAATGCCGGCTTCAGCCGCGGCCGCTTCGGCCTTGGCGAGATCGCGGCAGGCCATGATCACCAGCCAGCCACGGGTTGCCAACGCCTTGGCGGCCCACAGGCCGACGCCGGAAGAGGCACCGGTGATGATGACCACGGATTGGGCGGACATGACAAACTCCATCGAATATCGGACAATTTTGGTCTTTTGACTTAAAGCAAGGGGCGCGGCAAGACTTTGCAAATGCAGCCGCTCGATGATGTTCTCGCCCGCGTCAACCCGCCGATCACACCGGCCCTGGTGATCCGCCGCGCCACACTGAAGGCCAATCTGGCCGCGATGCAGGCGGTGTGCGATGCGCACGGGGTGCGGCTGCGCGCCCATGGCAAGATGCACAAGTGCAGCACTTTGGCCGTATTGCAAGTGGCGGGCGGCGCGGTCGGCCTGTGCTGCCAGACGGTGGGTGAAGCCGAAACCTATGTGCGCGCCGGCATCAATGATGTGCTGGTGACAGCGCCGGTGCCGCCCTGGGGTTGGCCGCGGCTGGCGGCGCTGGCGCGGCTGGCGCGCGTCGGTGCGGTGCTCGACAGCGCAGCGCAGGCCCGCGAAGCCAGCGTGGCGGCGCTGGCAGCCGGCGCGGTGCTGGATGCCTATGTCGATATCGATCCCGGCATGGGCCGCGCCGGGGTGGCCCCCGATCAGGCCGGCGCGCTGGCCCAGGTGCTGACCACGCTGCCCGGCCTGCGTTACGCCGGGGTGCAGGCCTATTGCGGGCATCACCAGCATCTGTTGCCGGCCGAACGCGCCGCAGCGCATGTGGCGTGGACAGAAAAGCTGCGCTGCGTGGTCGAGGATTTGCGCAGCGCCGGCCTGGCGCCGGGGCAGGTGACCGGCGGCGGCACCGGCACCGCGGCGATGGATCTGGCGGCGGGGCTCTATACGGAAATCCAGCCCGGCAGCTATGCGCTGATGGACGTTGAATATGGCGATCTGGGCGATCTGCCGTTTGCCCCGGCGCTGTTCCTGGCCGCCAGCGTGGTATCGGCTCGCCATGCCAGCCATGTCACCTGCGATGCCGGGCACAAGGCGCTGCACCCCAACGGCCCGGCGCAACGCGTGGTGGTGCCGGCCGGCAGCCAGTATCGGCCGATGGGCGATGAACATGGCGCCATCATCCCGCCCGGCGGGGCGGTGGAGGGCGGCATCGTCTGGCTGCAACCCGGCCATGTCGATCCCAGCGTGGCCCTGCACGATGCATTTTTCGTGGCGGATGATGATGGCACACTGGAACGCTGGGCCATCGATGCGCGGCGTTCAAGTTTATAGGGGTCCAGCCTGTGACCTGGAAGCTCGGTATCATCGGCGGATCGGGCCTTTATGCCATCGACGGGCTGGTGGATGCGCGCTGGGTGTCGGTGGAATCGCCATGGGGTGCACCGTCTGACGCCATTCTCACCGGGCGGTTGAGCGGCATCGAGGTGGCATTCCTGCCGCGCCACGGCCGCGGGCATCGCGTCGCGCCCGGCGATTTGAACGTGCGCGCCAACATCGATGCGCTGAAACGCCTGGGCTGCACCGATGTGCTGGCGGTGTCGGCAGTGGGATCGTTGAATGCCGCCATGGCGCCCGGCGATTTCGTGCTGGTCGATCAGTTCATCGATCGAACGAAAGGCCGGCCGGGCAGTTTCTTCGGCACCGGGCTGGTGGCGCATGTGCCGATGGCCGATCCCACCTGCCCGCGCCTGTCAGGCCTGGTGGGTGATGCGGTGGCGGCGGTTGGCGGCACGTTGCATCGCGGTGCCACCTATCTGGCCATGGAAGGCCCGGCCTTTTCCACCCGCGCCGAAAGCCGGCTGCACCAGGGCTGGGGCTGCGACCTGATCGGCATGACCGCGATGCCCGAAGCCAAATTGGCGCGCGAGGCCGAGCTGCCCTATGCGCTGCTGGCGATGGTGACGGATTATGATTGCTGGCATGACGGTGCCGACGTCGATGTCACCGATATCATGGCGGTGATGCACGGCAATGCCGCGTTGGCCCGTGCCAGCCTCATCGCGCTGTGCGCCAGCCTGCCGGCCACGCGCGCGCCCAGCCCGATCGATACCGTGCTGGATGCCGCGATCATGACCGCGCCCGCAGCGCGCGATCCGGCGCTGCTGGCGAAGAACGAAGCCATATTGGCGCGCTGGCTGACAAAAGGGCGCACTGGCTGACGCAGCGCTGTCTGCTATCGCTGACACCTATGGATCGCATCACCATTTCCACCCCGGCCGGGCCGGTATCGGCGCTGCAGGCTGGCTCTGGCATGCGCCTGCATTTCGCGCACGCCACCGGCATGAATGCGCAGCTCTATGCGCGGATGCTGGCGCCGCTGGCGGGCGATTTTGCCATCACCATCAGCGATGCGCGCGGCCATGGCTTCACCGGCCTGCCCAAGGACCCGGCGGCGCTGACCAGCTGGGATGAATTTGCCGCCGATCTCGATATGCTGCTGGGCGTGATCGATGCCGGCGGACCATGGCAGTTGGCCGGCCATTCGATGGGGGCGGCGGTGTCGCTGCTCGCGGCCGCCATGCGCCCGGATCGGGTGGTGGGCCTGGTGCTGGTCGATCCGGCGATGCTGCCCTTCGAGGTCTCGGCGCTGGTGCGCGCCGGCCAGGCGATTCCCAATCCGATGGCCGATCAGGCCGCCAAGCGCCGCGGGCTATTTCCCAGCCGCGCTGCTGCCCGCGCCGCCTATCATGGCCGCGGCGTGTTCCGCACCTGGTCTGACGACGATCTCGATGCCTATCTGGCTGGCGGCATGGTGGAGACGGCCGAGGGTGCCGAACTGGCCTGTGCGCCGGCGTATGAATCGGCAACCTTCCGGGCGGTTTCGCCCCATATCGAGGCGGCGCTGCACGCCATCACCTGCCCGTTCATCCTGCTCGCCGGCGAAAATGGCTCGACCGTGCAGGCCGGCGAGCTCGCCGCCTTTGCGGCCCACCCCGCTTGCCTTGGCGCCAGCCGCATCGCCGGCACCACGCATTTCCTGCCGCTGGAACGCCCCGAACTGGTGCGCGACGCGATTCAGGCGGTCAGTTCGGCGGCTGCTTCGGCACAGTGAACCGGCCGGTGACGCGGCCACCGGGGTTGGCGGCGGAGCGATTGTCGAAGCTGCTGGTGCGGGTGTTCAAATTCCACACGACGCGCGCGCCTTCCAGGTGGTTGCCATCGCGGTCCATCTTGACGTTGCCCAGCAAGGTGACCAGCCGGCCCTTCACATCGTAAATACCGCTATTGGCGGTGGCGCGCATATTGTTCTGGCGCAATCGCACATTGCCCAGCGCGTCGAGCCGCTGCACCTGCGGGTTGCCGCTGCTGTCCTTGGCATAGCTGATGCGGACGCGATCGGCATTCAGCGTCAGGCTGCCCTGGCGTATCACCACGGCGCCGGTGAAGATGGCTTCATTCTGATTGTCGGCAATGTCGATCCGGGCGGCATCGACATCGATCGGCGCGCCGCTGTCGAACATTTGCGCCAGCGCCGGTGTGGCAGACATCAGCAACAGGCAGAAAAGAGCTCGCGTCATGTCTATCCTCTGGCGCTGCGCTGGTTGATGCGCAAGTGCACATTGCCTATCAGCGACACACTGTTGCCAGCCAGATCGCCGTTCATGCGATCGGCACGGAAATTGCCCATCGGCAGCTTGCCCGTCACCGGCGTCTGCGTGTTGACCCGGCGGCGCTTGAGATCGACGAACACGGTATCGGCATCAAGGCTGTAGCCGCCATCGGATCGCAGCGCGACCGGGCCGGTCACCTCCAGACGGTCTTCGCCCAGAAAATAGCGGCCGGAAGGCGCCGTCACCTGCGCCGGCCCATCACGGCCATCGAGTTCGGCGCGCAGCGTTGTAAGCTCGACGATGGGCACGGCGCTGGATTTCTGCACGGCGCTGCCGGCGGAAATGGCAAAGGCTTCGCCCGCTGTGGTCTTGCCGCGATATTCGGCGCGGTTCACCCGCAGCCGTTCGCGCGACACCGCCACCTTGTCCTTGTCGAGCAGGAAGGAAAATTCCTGTACGCTGAGCAACGGCCAGATCAATATGGCCATGCCGAGCACGAAGGCCGCCGCGGGCAGCAGCCATTTCAACACGGTCATGTGCCGATCATGGCTGCTGCCGGGCAGGGCGGCGCGCTGCCGCCGGGTCATCAGCGGCGCTCTGTCGGCCGGCAGGGCAAGTGGCGGTATGGTCACGCGGTCAAGCCTTCTGCGGCACCGTTACAAATGCGCGAAAATATCCTGTTCGGGCCAGCCCTTGAGATCAAGTTCGCAGCGGGTGGGCAGGAAATCGAAACAGGCGTTGGCGATGGCGGTGCGGCCTTCGCGCGCCAGCCGGTCCACCAGCACGGTGTGGGCGCGGTGCAGATAGCGCACATCGCTGGCGGCATATTCCTTCTGCGCTTCGCTGAGTTCGCCAGCGCCCCAATCCGATGATTGCTGCTGCTTGGAGATATCGACCCCCAGGGTTTCGCGCAGCAGATCCTTCAGGCCATGGCGATCGGTGTAGGTGCGCACCAGTTTCGATGCGATCTTGGTGCAGAACACCGGGGTCGCCCACACGCCCAGATATTGGTGGATCACCGCAACATCGAAGCGCGCGAAGTGCATCAGCTTCAACCGCGCCGGATCGGCGAGCACGGCCTTCAGATTGGGCGCGTCATAGTGGCCGGGGGTGAAGCGCACGAGATGTTCGTCGCCGTGGCCATCGCTGATCTGCAGCAGGCAGAGCCGGTCGCGGTGCGGGTTCAACCCCATGGTTTCGCTGTCAACGGCGACAGGGCCGGGGGCGAGCACGCCAGCGGGCAGGTCCCCTTCGTGAAGATACACAGTCATGGGGCCGCGTTAGCAGGGGTGGGGCGGCCTGTCACTCGATTGGCGGCCAGCGCGGACGGCAGGGGACAAGCTGCCGTTCGAGCGCGGCCGGGCCACGCTTCGCCGCGCACCCGGCAACCATCCGCCGCGCGGCTGGTTGGCAACAAGCCGGCGCTGACCTGGCCAATTTCCGGAGACAAGCGATGCCGCCGACGAACCGCATGGAGCCTGGCCAGACGGACGTGCCACAGCCGCCGATGCAGCCCGAAGTGCCGCAGCCCGCGCCCGCGCCGGAAATTCCGACCGCGCCGCTGCCCGAACCTCATCCGCCAATGCCGGCGCCCATCGCGCCGCAAGCGTGAGCGGTCGGCCAGCATGCCCTCCGGCCGCTGATTATTGTGTTCGCGTGCCCCTGAAACTGGCACAACCGCCCCATGGTGGCCGCTGCCGATCTGCCGGAGGTGAAGGCGTTGCTGATCGCCGCGGCGCGTGTCGAGCGTGACCTGTCCTATTCGGAAATGCTGCTGGCGCTGGGCTATCGCTTCAGCCGGCCGAAAATGCGCAGCCTGTGCCGGCTGCTCGATGCCATCGATGCCGAAGGCCGGTTGGCGGGTGAGCCGGAACTGGCCGTGCTGGTAGTGCGCGAATCGGATCGGTTGCCGGGGCAGGGCTGGTGGGTCGGCCGGCGCGATGCACCGGCGGACTGGACCGGGCCCGGCGCGCGCCAGTTTGTGGCGTCACTCCAGGCCCGGGCGTTTGCCTATTGGCGGGATCAATGAGGGTTGGGACGATTGTCTTCGCGATAGGTATCGCGCACCGGCTGTGAGGGCTCGGCCCGCTGCGGCGGCGGTTCGCGGCGCGGCGGCGGCGTGAAATCGCGCTGTGGGCGCGGTTCGGGCGCCGGCCGGGCCTGCATTGTCGGTGACGGCGCCATCGCGCCGCCCACCGCCCCTGACAGGCCGGCAGACGGACGGTCGCCCTGCACCGGACGGCCGCCGCCATTCCAGTTCCCGCGGCGCGGATCATTGCCCATGGCATTGCCGGGCTGGCCATCGCGGCGACCATAACCGTTCCAGCCCTGCGGCGGTCGTTGCGCTTGGCCGGTCAGATCGCGGCCGATGGCGCCACCCACATTGCCCGGCTGGCCCTGACGGGGGTTGCCGTTCCAGCCATCGCGGCGCGGATCATTGCCATTGTTGCCGTTCCAGCCTTGCGGCGGCCGCTGCGGCTGCCCGGTCAGGTCGCGGCCGATTCGATCGCCGACGCTGCCCGGCTGGCCCTGACGGGGATTGCCGTTCCAGCCATCACGGCGCGGATCGCGGCCCCAGCCGTTACGGCCATCGTTCCGATAGCCCCGTGGGTCATAGCCATAGCCCTGGCCATAACCGCGCCCAAAGCCAACGCCTGGTCCGCGCCAGCCCCAGCCGCGATTCCAAGGCTGGTTCCAGCCCCAATAGGGCGTGTGCTGCCAATGGGTGCGGCCCCAATAATTCACGCCATAATTCCATGGCAGGATGCCGCCGCCAAAGCGCGCGGCAAACAGGTTGCCGCGCGGCACCCACACCCACGACGGGCCATACCAGCTGCTCCAATTGTCATAGCCCCAGCCCGCGCCAAAGCCGACGCCGACATTCCAGGCGATCTGTGGCGGGATCGGCGCCCAGCCGACCACCTCGTCGGCTTCGCGCCACGCCACCCAGCTTGGGCCCCAATTGGTGCCGGGCACCCATACCCAGCCGATCGCCTGATCAAAGCCCCAGCGGCCATAATGATCGGTCGCCCAGCCCCACGGATCGGCCGACAGCCAGAAGCGATTGTCCAGCCACTGCCCGTTGACATAGGGCCGCCAGCCCTGCGGCGCCGCCGGCTGGAACGCCTGGCCCCAACGCGTCTGCACCCAGCGGCCATATTGCGCCAGCGGCTGGTAGAACACGTCCACGCCGGGCACGTCTTCCGGCCCCCACAGCGCGCCGGGCTGTGCGGGCCAACTGGTGGCGTATCCGCCCATCACCGGCTGATAGCCATCGTCATAGGATGGTGCCTGCCCGGTGACAGCGCCTGGATAGGCGCACGCCCCAAGGGAAAGGGCCAGCATCAAGGCAAGCGATCGCGGGAACATTGGCAGCACGGCCTTTCACCAGAGAATGGCCACGATGTCGCACAGGCCGGCTGTCGCCAGCATGAATGTTGCAGCGCTGCGCGGTCAGCCCAGCGCCCGCCAGCCGACATAGAGTGCAGTGGTGATCACCATCACCGCGAACAGCCGGCGAGCCAGCGCCGCGCGCTTTGCCAGCCGCGGGGCCAGGCTGTGTGCGGCGATCACGCCGATGATGCCGCCTGCCGCCATCGCGATCAGCGCCGGCCCATCGACGCGACCCGCCACGGCATAGGTGCCCGCCGTTGCCACCCCGAACACCAGCACCGACACCAGCGACGAGGCCGCGGCATTGGCCAGGGTCATGCCGGTGGCCGCCATCAGGCCGGGCACGATCAGAAAGCCGCCACCAATGCCGAAAAAGCCGGCGGCGAGGCCCACAACCAACCCGACTGGCAGCAATTTGCCGATCATGGCGGCATCGATGTGCACATCGGGATTGCCCGCGCTGCGCGCCGGGCGCAGCATGGCGAGGCCCACCGCCAGCATCGCCACGGCAAAGGCACCGAGCAACGCCTGGCCATCCATCTGCTGCGCCAGCGCAGCGCCGGCCAGCGATCCGGCCAGGCCCGCCCCGGCAAAGCTGAGCGCGCAGGGCCATTTTACCGTGCCGGCGCGCGCCTGCACCGCAAGATTGCCAGCCGCGTTCAGCGCCACGGCCGCTGCCCCCGTGCCGATCGCCACATGGGGATCGGCGATGCCGACCACATAAAGCAACAGGGGCGTCGCCAACACCGATCCGCCGCCGCCGAACAGGCCGAGCAACAGCGCAATCAGCGCGCCGCCAGCAACCGCGGCCGGCAAACCCAGAGCGAACGACGCCTCCACCGGATCAGGCCGCCACTTGGTTCCACGGCATCACGGCCAGCAATCGCGCCATGCCGCACCATCCCGACACCCCGGCAAAGGTAAGGCCCGCGCCGACAAAGGCTGACAAGCCGATCCACGCCGGCGCCACTGCCAGGCTGAGCCCCACGCCGGCCAGCACCAGCACGCCGGCCGCGATCTGCACCTGCCGCATCAGCGGCATGGCGCGGGCCGCATCCCGCCCGGCCACACCCAGCCCGGCCTTTGCCCAGGCATCGACTCCGCCGGCCAGCAGATGGACATGGCCGGGCCGCCCCAATGCCGCGAGACGCAAGTCATTTGCAGTGGTGCGCCGGCCGGTCTGGCAGGTGAACAGCAATTCGACATCGGTGCCACAGGCCAGCGGTCCGGCATCGGGCAGGGTGAGCGGGCGCGACAGCGATGCCGGGATATGCCGGGCGGCAAATTCGTCGGGCTCGCGCACATCAACGATCATCGCCTTGCCCCGTTCGAGCAGGATGGCGGCATCGGCGGGCGAGATTTGCGGCAACATGGGCTTCATCCTGTTGGTCAGGCGGGCAGAAAATGCCGGCCAGGGTGGTGATCACCGCCAGAACGGCGGGATCGGCAATGCGGTAATGAACAGCGAGCCCGTCGCGGCGGGTGGCCACCAGGCCTTCGGCGCGCAGCAGCGCCAGATGCTGGGACAGGGCGGATTGCGACAGGCGGCTGGCGATCTGCCCCACCTGCAGTTCACCGGCGGCCAGCTGGCACAGCACCAGCAGGCGTGAATCATGCGCCATCGCCTTCAACAGGCGCGCGGCCGCCGCGGCCGATGTTTCGAAGCGGGCAAGATCATCCGGGCTCATGCGATCAATATATGAGTTGATTCTAATTTAGCAAGGACTAATATAGTCAGGAAAGGAACGCCCCATGATCCCGACTCCAACCCGCCGCCCCGCCCCGGAGGTCACCCCGATCTTCGATGCGGCCACCAACACCTGGACCTATCTGGTTGCCGACCCCACCACGGGCGCCGCGGCGATCATCGATGCGGTGCTGGATTATGAACCGAAAGCCGCCACTGTCTCCCACGCCGGCCTTGAGCGCCTGCTGGATATGGTGGCGCAGCGCCGGCTCAGCCTGAAATGGGTGATGGAAACTCATGCCCATGCCGATCATCTGGCCGGCGGCCACTGGCTGCGGGATCGCAGCGGTGCGCCCCTGGTGATCGGTTCACACATCAAACAGGTGCAGCAGGTGTTTGCGCCGCGGTTCGGCCTGGATGACATGGCTACCGATGGCCGCCAGTTCGATGTGCTGGTGGAAGATGGGGCCACCCTGCCGCTCGGCAATCTGACCATCCGCGTGCTGCGCACGCCGGGCCATACCCCGGCGTGCGCCACCTATGTGATCGGCGATGCGGCGTTCGTGGGGGACACCCTGTTCATGCCGGATTATGGCACGGCGCGCTGCGATTTCCCCGGCGGCGATGCGGCGACCCTGCATGCCTCCATCACCCGGATCCTGGCCTTGCCGGCCGATACAAGGATCTTTGTCGGCCATGATTATCTGCCGGCCGGCCGTAGTGATTATCGCTGCGAAACCACGGTGGCGGCGCAGAAGGCCGGCAATATCCACGTGCATGATGGTATCGATGCCGCCAGCTTCGTTGCCATGCGCCAAGCGCGCGATGCGACGCTGGCGCCGCCGACGCTGATCCTGCCCAGCCTGCAAGTGAACATCGCCGCCGGTGAACTGCCGCCAGCCGACACACAGGGCCGCCGGTTTCTGCGGCTGCCGCTGACATTGCTGTAAATTGTCTGGAGAACGCCCACGCTGGCTCCCCGGGCAGGATTCGAACCTGCGACCAGTCGATTAACAGTCGACTGCTCTACCGCTGAGCTACCGAGGAACAGCGTGGGAGCGCTCCCTTAGCGGCGCCTGCCGGGCTTGCCAAGCGGATTTGCGGGCATTTGCCGCCGTGGCGGATCAACTGGCGAACTGTTCCAGGCTGATGCGGTCGTCCAGGGCATATTCCGGATCGAACATCAGAGTCAGGTTGATGTCGCGATCAATGCCCACCTTCACGTGGGCCACATCGCGCACTTCCATCTGATCGGCGACGGCCGATACCGGGCGCTTGCGGGATTCGCGCACTTCGAATTCGATTCCGCTGGCACCGGGCAGCAGCGCGCCGCGCCAGCGGCGGGGGCGGAACGGCGAAATCGGGGTGAGGGCCAGCAGATCGGATTCCAGCGGCAGGATCGGGCCATTGGCCGACAGATTATAGGCGGTGGAGCCGGCCGGCGTGGAGACCAGCACACCGTCGCAGATCAATTCTTCCATGCGGGTCTTGCCATCAATGGCGATGCCGATCTTGGCGGCCTGGCGGGTTTCGCGCAGCAGCGAGACTTCGTTGATCGCCGGGAAGGACACGCTGCGCCCCGATGCGGTCGTGGCGGTCATCATCAGCGGGTGCAGGGTGAAGCACTTGGCGGCCTCGACACGGGCCAGCAGATCCTTGGCGCGGAAATCATTCATCAGGAATCCCACCGTGCCACGGTTCATGCCGAACATCGGCTTGGGATCCTGCAATTGCAGGGCTTCGTGCAGGCAATGCAGCAGGAAGCCATCACCGCCCAGCGCCACCACCACATCGGCCTCGCGCACGGGCACGAATTCATGGCCGGCGCGCAAGGTTTCGGCGGCGGCGCGCGCGACATGGCTGTCGGATGCCAGCAGTGCGAGTTTCATTGATATCCCCCCGATTGCCCCAAATCGCCGGCGCTTACCCGCCGGTCATGCTCATGTGGCGGGCCACTGCTGGCCGCGCGCCGCGCCGATCGATGACGAAATCATGGCCCTTGGGCTTGCGCGAAATGGCTTCATCAAGCGCGGCATCGATGGTGGCTGCATCGTCGCCTGCCCAGATCCCTTCACGCCGCACCACGGCGCGCAGATCGGCCTGATCATCCTGGCCCAGGCACATGTACAATTGCCCGGTCGCGGTCAGCCGTACGCGGTTGCAGCTTTCGCAGAAATTGTGAGTCAGCGGGGTGATGAAACCCAGTTGCAGGCCGAGCTCCTCGACGTGGACATAGCGGGCCGGCCCACCGGTGCGGTGCGGCAGATCGGTGAGGGTATAGCGCTGCGCCAACTGCCGGCGCACGGTGGACAGCGGCAGATACTGGTCCACCCGGTCTTCGCCAATCTCCCCCAAGGGCATGGTTTCAATGAGGGTTAGATCATGGCCGCCCTGCGCCGCGAACTGCATCAGCGCTTCGATCTCATCGGCGTTTTCGTGCGCCAGCGCCACGGCGTTGAGCTTGACCTTCAGCCCGGCAGCGGTGGCGGCAGCGATGCCATCGAGCACTTGCGGCAGCCGGCCCCAGCGGGTGATGCGGGCGAATTTTTCCGGATCGAGCGTATCGAGGCTGATGTTCACCCGGCGCACCCCGGCGGCAAACAGGGCCTCGGCATGGCGCGTCATCTGGCTGCCGTTGCTGGTCAGCGTCAATTCCTCAAGCGCGCCGCTTTTCAGATGGCGGCTTAAGCTTTGCACCAGATCGATGATGCCGCGCCGCACCAGCGGTTCACCGCCGGTCAGCCGCAGCTTGCGCGTGCCGCGCCGGATGAAGGCCGAGGCGATGCGATCGATCTCCTCCAGGCTCAGAACCTCGGATTTGGGCAGAAACTGCATGTCTTCGGCCATGCAATAGACACAGCGGAAATCGCAGCGATCGGTGACGGAGACGCGCAGATAGGTGATGGCGCGGCCGAACGGATCAATCAGCGGCGGCGCGGCAAGCCGAGCCGTCGGCAGCGTCGCAGGCGCCATGGTCGCAGGCCGATCACCAAACATCGGCCAAGCCTGTGGCAGGCGTGGCCGGCTTGGCAAGTGATTCGGCAATTTTCTGGACAAGATATTTCGGTTCAGTTAATACCGAAGTGGTGACAATGGCGCGGCAACGCGCTATTCTGTTCCTCGTTTGCTAGGCAGGTTGACGCGCTTCATGGGTCTCACAACTTCCGAGCCGGTCTTGATCGTCTCGCCGCGCTATGCCGATGATCTGGCGGCGATGGCGACGGCGGCGGGCAAGGTGCCGCGGCTGGAACGCCGCCCGGACGCCGCGCCGGCGCGTTTCGCCGCCGAACCGGTGCGGGTCGTGGTGGTGGATGCGCGCGGTGCGCTGGCCGCCGGCCTGACCGTGGCGCGCGCCCTCGGGCCATCGGTGGAAAGCCGGCGCGGCGCCATGCTGGTGCTGCTGTCGCGCAGCGATGCCAATGCGTCGGGCGCCGCCAGTGAAGCCGGCGCAACATCGGTGCTGGTGTCGCCGTTTGGATCGGACAGTTTCACCAATGCGCTGGCGCTGGCCGGGCGCCATGCCGCGCGCCTGGCGGCGGCCGCAGCGGCGCCGTTGCCCAGCGATGTGCCGGGTGCCGATCGGTTGACCGGCCTGGCCAGCGGCGATCGCATCCAATGCTGGCTCGCCGATCAGCGCGCCGCCGGGCAACCGGCGGGGGTGATCGTGGTCGGGGTCGGCCGCTTTTCCCAGATCAACACCATTCACGGCCGTGATGTCGCTGATCGTCTGCTGGCGGCGATCGCGGCCCGGCTGGGCCCGATTGCCGATGCCGGCCTGCATGGCGGCGAAGTGCGGTTGCTCGGCCGGTTGACGGCGGCAGAATTCGCCCTGGGCGTGTCAGGCGCGGCCGCGGCGCGCGGCATCGATGCGCTGGCGCGCCGGCTGCTCGGCGGGTTCGAACGGCCGTTTGCGGTTGATGACCGGTTGATCCATGTGTCGGGCCGTGCCGGCATCGCCTGGGATGATGGCCGCATGGCCGGCGAGCCCGGCGCCGTCGCGGCCGGCCTGCTGCGGGAGGCGGCGATTGCGCTTGCCGACGCGCGCAGCCGGGAACCAGGCGCCGTGGCGCGGTTCATGCACGATGATGTCGGGGCGGCGCTGGCACTGCGCGTCGATCTGGAATCCGATCTGTTCCGGGCGCTGGCCGATGGCGACATCGCCGTGCTGTTCCAGCCGCTGGCCAGCCTGGCCGATGGCCATGTCGTTGGGGCCGAGGCGCTGGTGCGCTGGGACCATCCGGTACATGGCCGCCTGTCTGCCGCCACGCTGCTGGAAACGGCGGCATCGGCCGAACTGGCGATCACGCTGGGCCGTCACATCCGCGCCCGTGCCATTGCCGCCGCCGCGGCCTGGACCGGGCCGCTGGCTGATCTGAAACTGTCGCTGAACGTCACGGCCGCCGATCTGGCCGATCCGCAGTTCATCGACACGCTGGCCACCGATCTGATCCACGCCGGCCTGTCGCCGCACCGGCTGATCGTGGAGGTGACCGAAGAAGCCATCATCAACGACATGGACGCGGCCGCCGCCACCTTGTCGCTGCTGCGCCGCGACGGGGTGGGCATTTCGCTCGATGATTTCGGTGCCGGTTATTCGAGCCTGGCGCGGCTGGCGCGGCTGCCGGTGGACACGATCAAGCTGGATCGCAGCTTTGCCATCGGCCTGACCGGGTCGGAACGGGAGCGCATCGTGGTGGAAGGCATGATCGCCACGGCACGTCGGCTGGGCCTCGCCGTCGTGGCCGAAGGCATCGAGGATGATGTGCAGATGGCCGCCGCGCGCGCCGCCGGCTGCCAGTGGGTGCAAGGCTTCTGCGTGGCGCCGCCAATGGATCAGGCTGCATTGGCCGAATTTTGCGCTGGCCGGCCGAAGGTGAGCGTGGCTTAGGCTCGATTGCGCCCCTTGGTTCCCTCCCTTCAAGGGAGGGCGACTCGGCGCCAGCCGAGCGGGGTGGGTGATCCTGCCTGCGCCCACAGATGACACCCACCCCGGGCCTCGCCGGCGGCTCGTCTCTCGCCCTCCCTTGAAGGGAGGGAGCTTTCTCGCTTAGCCCAGAGGCAATCCAGCCTAACGCCGACCCAGCTTGGATTTGAAGATCGACGGCCGGATCGGCACTTTCGCCGCCGGCAATTTGGGCGGCAAGGGCTTGGCCGCCGGTTTCACAGACGGCTTGACGGTGGCGCCGCCCGCCAATTTGGCCAGCGCCGAGGCGATTTGCAGAGCGCCCTTCAGCCGGGTGCGATCATCGCCCCAATCGGCGGCAATAAACAATTTCTGATCCGGCCTTATCTTGGCGCGCGCGCCCAGCCGCTCGATATAGGCCATCAGGCCATCGGGATTGCCGAAACGATCGTCGCGGAAGCTGATCAGGCCGCCCTTGCGCCCAGCCTCCAGCTTGGCGACGCCGGCAGCCAGGCAGGCCAGCTTGATCTCGATGACGGACAGGAGATTTTCGGCTTCGGAGGGCAGCGGGCCGAAGCGGTCGATCATCTCGGCCGCCAGCCCATCAATCGCCGGGCGGCCATCCAGCTCGTTCAGGCGGCGATACAGCGCCATGCGCACATTCAAGTCGGGCACATAATGTTCGGGGATCAGGATCGGCACTTCGGCAGTGATCTGGGGGCTGAAGGCTTCGGCGGGCGGCTTCATGCCGGCGGCCTCGGCGCGCGCTTCCAGGATCGCTTCCTCCAGCATGGACTGGTACAGTTCGAAGCCGATCTCCTTGATATGGCCGGATTGTTCGTCGCCCAACAGATTGCCGGCGCCGCGCTGATCGAGATCATGGCTGGCCAGTTGGAAGCCGGCGCCCAGCGTGTCGAGCTGGCTGAGCACTTGCAGGCGTTTTTCGGCGCCTTCGGTGATCGCCGCGCCGTCAGCGGTGGTCAGATAGGCATAGGCGCGGGTCTTGCCGCGCCCCACGCGGCCGCGGATCTGATAGAGTTGCGCCAGGCCGAAGCGATCGGCGCGATAGACGATCAGGGTGTTGGCCGACGGGATATCAAGGCCCGATTCGATGATGGTGGTCGAAAGCAGCACATCATAGCGCTTGTCGTAGAAAGCACTCATCCGCTCTTCGACTTCGGATGGTGCCATCTGGCCATGGGCGGAGATCGGCTTCACCTCCGGCACGGTTTCGCGCAGGAATTCCTCCAGATCGGGCATGTCGGAAATGCGCGGCACCACGATGAAGCTCTGGCCGCCGCGATAATGTTCGCGCAGCAGCGCTTCGCGGATCACCACCGGATCGAACGGCATCACATAGGTGCGCACCGCCAGGCGATCGACCGGCGGCGTGGCGATCACGCTCATTTCGCGCAAGCCCGTCAGCGCCATCTGCAACGTGCGCGGGATCGGCGTAGCGGTGAGCGTGAGCACATGTACATCGGCCTTCAGCGACTTCAGCCGTTCCTTGTGAACGACCCCGAAGCGTTGTTCCTCATCGACAATCACCAGGCCGAGCCGCTTGAATTCAATGCTTTTCGCCAGCAGCGCGTGGGTGCCGACAACAATGTCGGCGGTGCCGGCCGCCAGTTCCTCGCGCGCCGCCTTGGCATCGCCGGCGGTGACCAGGCGCGACAGGTGGCGCACCTCCACCGGCAAGCCGGTGAAACGCTCGCGAAAATTCTGATGATGCTGGCGCGCCAGCAAGGTCGTCGGGCACACCACCGCCACCTGCATGCCCGACATGGCAGCCGCATAGGCGGCGCGCAGCGCCACCTCCGTCTTGCCGAAGCCGACATCGCCGCACACCAGCCGATCCATCGGCTTGCCGGAGGTGAGATCGTCGATCACATCGCCGATGGCCTTCAGCTGATCGTCTGTCTCGGCATAAGGGAAGCGATCGACAAACGCCGCCATGCCGTGCGCGTCGATGCTCACCGGCTCGCCTTCGCGCAGCATCCGCGCCGCCGCGGTTGCCAGCAGTTCGCCGGCAATCTCGCGGATGCGGTTCTTCATCCGCGCCTTGCGGGTGCTCCAGGCGACGCCGCCCAATTTGTCGAGGCCGACGCCATCGGAATCGCTGCCATAGCGGCTGAGCACGTCGATATTCTCGACCGGCACATACAGCTTGTCGCCGCCGTCATAGCTCAGCGCCACGCAATCATGCGGCTTGCCGCCGATCGCAATCGCCAGCAGGCCATCATAACGCCCGATGCCATGATCGCGGTGCACGATCAGATCGCCGGGACTGAGCATGGCGAGTTCCGCCATGAAGGCATCGGCGCGCCGCACCGATCGCGCCTTGCGCACCAGCCGGTCGCCCAGCATGTCCTGTTCGGTCAGCAGGTGCAGCCGCCCGCGCGGTTCTTCGAGCGTGAAGCCATGATCCAAAGGCAAAACGGTGAGCACAACCGCACCGGCCGCGGCCTGACCCAGCGCCTCCTGCCAATGATCGGCGAGGGCGAGACGCGTCATGCCTTCATCGACCAGCAGCCCGCGCAGGCGTTCGCGCGCGCCGGCGGAGTAGCTGGCGAGGATCACCCGGTCCCCGGCGGCCCGGCGCTGTTCGACATGCGCGAGGATGGCGGCATAGACCGGCGCGCCGCCATTGGCCTGCGCCACGCGTTCCGGGGCGAAATCGCGCGCGGCGTTGGCAGCGCAATCGATGGCAAACAGCGTGCCATCGGCAACATCGTGCGGCGATGTGGCATGCACCTTGTGCGCCGCCAGTTGCGCCGCCCACTCGGCTGGTGCCAGATACAGCGCGTCTGCCGGCAGCGGGCGATAGCTGCCCTTCTTCTGGCTGAGCGCCGCCACGCGGTTGTCGTGATAATCGGCAATGGCTTCGAACCGGTCGGACGCCGCCCCGTCGGCGCCATGATCCCGAACCAGCAGGTCATCTGCGCCGATCCAGTCGAACATCGTCACCAGGCCGGGTTCGAACAGCGGCAACCAGTGCTCCATGCCAGCCAGCCGCCGCCCGTCGCTGACCGCTTCATAGATCGGATCGCCGGTAGCGGTGGCGCCGAAGCGTTCGAGCCAGCCGGCGCGGAACGCCTTGATGCGCGCCTCATCCAGCAGCACTTCGGACACAGGGAGCAGATCAAAGCCGTCGGCCGGCCCCAGGCTGCGCTGGCTGGCCGGATCGAAGCGGCGGATGGTTTCAATCTCGTCGCCGAAGAAATCGAGGCGCAGGCCATGATCAGCGCCGGCCGCCATCACATCAACAAGGCCGCCGCGCAGCGCATATTCGCCGGCCTCCACCACCGTATCGACGCGCACATAACCGTTGGCGGCCAATTTCAGGGCGAGCGCATTGCGATCGATGCGGCTGCCGGGTTTCAGCCGTGCCGCGAGGGCGGCGATGCGCGATTTCGGCAGCACGCGCTGGGTGATGGCGTTGACCGTGGTGACCACCAGCTGCGCGCCGGTCGGCGCCTCGGTCAGCGCCGCCAGCGCCGCGACCCGGTCCGACGCGCTTTTCAGCGACGGCGAAGCGCGGTCATAGGGCAGGCAATCCCAGGCCGGCAGCACCAGCACGGCGATTTCGGGGGCGAAATAGCTGGCAGCTTCGGCAACGGCACGGGCCTGGGCTTCGTCGGCGGCAATGAACCAGGCGCGGCCTTTGGTGGCGCGCGCCGCATCGGCCATCAGCCACGGCAGATAACCGCCGGCACAACGCGCCAGCGTGACCGCGCGCGGCGCGGCGATGAAGCGGGGGAGATCGATCAATTCACCCCTCTCCCCTTCACATCACCCTCTCCCGCTTGCGGGAGAGGGATGCGAGCGCAGCGAGCGGGGAGAGGGAATGTGGCTGCGGCGTGCGCAACCCCTCTCCCTCCCACCGCTGCGCGGCGGGCCCCTCCCTCTCCCGCAAGGGGAGAGGGGTTATTTGGTAACTTCGACATAATCGAGCTTCTTCAGCGCCTGCATCCAGTCATTGTCCAGATGCGCCGGCACTGCCGCCGTGCCGAATGCCCAGGCGAGGATATCGACATCCTGTTCCTGCAAGATCACTTCGAACCAGGCCATCGCCGCCTCGTCGAAATCGGCGCCATGGCGCGCGAAGAAACCGCCGACGACCAGATCGGCCTCCTTGGTGCCGCGATGGTCGGCACGATAGCGCGCGCGGCGCAGGCGCAATTCCATCGAGTCCGGCTGGTTGTCGTTCATCGTGCCCAAGTCCTTTGCCGCGCCTTCAAAACAGGATTGCCCAAAGCACTTTTCCACGCGGCGTTTCAAACGGCCAGCGCGGTGCTATGAGGTTGGCATAGCCATGCGCCCGGACATCCTCAACCCATTGTTCGCCGAAGTCGCCGCGCTGAAAGGCGTCGGGCCGTCGCAGGTGCGGCAGCTTGGCCGGCTGAAGATCACGCGCGCCATCGATCTCGCCTTCCATCTGCCGGTGATGATGATCGACCGGCTGGCGGTGGACGCGCTCGATGAAAGCCTGGTCGGCCGGCCGGTGGTGGTGCCACTGACGGCAGCGCGGCACGATCGCGGCGGCCCGCGCAGTCCGCTGCGCGTCGCGGCGGTCGATCGCGGCGGGCAGTGGGTGGATCTGGTGTTCTTCGGCCAGAGCGCGAGTTGGGCGCAGACGCGGCTACCGATCGGCGTCGAGAAGCGCATCATCGGCAAGCTCGACCGTTATGGTCAGAAATTGCAGATCGCCCACCCCGATGTGCAAGCGATGGACGGCCAGGCGCCGCCGCCCGAACGCGAAGCCGTCTATCCGCTGACCGAAGGCCTGACCAACCGGCGCATGGCGCAACTGGTGGCAGAGGCTCTGGGCCGCGTGCCGGCGCTGGCCGAATGGATCGAGCCATCGGTGATCGCGCGGGCTGGTTGGGCCGGCTTTGCCGACAGTCTGGCCGCTGCGCATCAGATGAATGGGGGGCGTGACCGGCTGGCCTATGATGAACTGCTGGCCAATCAACTGGCGCTGCTGCTGGTGCGCGCCGATACGCGCAGCCGGCGCGGGCGGGCGCTGGCGGGCGACGGCCGGCTGACCGGGCCGCTGCTGGCAAGCCTGCCGTGGCAATTGACCGGCGCGCAGCGCCGCGTGCTCGGTGAAATCACCGGTGACATGGCGCAGGCGCAGCCCATGTTGCGCCTGCTGCAAGGCGATGTCGGATCGGGCAAGACGCTGGTCGGCCTGATGGCGATGTTGACCGCGGTGGAGGCCGGCACCCAGGCGGCGTTGCTGGCGCCCACCGAGACCCTGGCGCGGCAACATCATGCGACGCTGACCAGACAGGCCGCAAATCTGCCGGTGCGGATCGCGCTGCTCACCGGGCGCGACAAGGGCCGTGCGCGGGAGGCGTTGCTGAATGATCTGGCCGAAGGGCGCATCGACATCTTGATCGGCACCCACGCGATTTTCCAGGAGACAGTGGCCTATCAGGACCTGGGCTTGGTCGTGGTCGATGAACAGCATCGTTTTGGCGTGGCGCAGCGCCTGTTGCTGGCAGGCAAGGCCCGCGTGCCGCCGCATGTGCTGGCGATGACCGCCACGCCGATCCCGCGCAGCCTGGCGCTGACCCGCTTTGGCGAAATGGACCAGAGCATCATCGACGAACGCCCGCCCGGCCGGCAACCGATCGACACGCGGGTGATGGCGACGGCGCGGCTAGATGAGGTGACGGCGGCGCTGGCCCGGCATCTGGATGGCGGCGGCCAGGCCTATTGGGTGTGCCCGCTGGTTGATGGCAATGAAGACGCGGATGAAGCTGCCGCCACCACGCGCGCGGCCTTCCTGAAGGCGCGGCTGGGCGAGGACCGCGTCGGGCTGGTGCACGGCCGCATGAAGGGGCCGGACAAGGATGCAGTGATGGCGGAGTTCGCTGCCGGCCGCCTTGGCCTGCTGGTGGCGACGACGGTGATCGAGGTGGGGGTGGACGTGCCCAACGCCACGTTGATGATCATCGAAGCCGCCGAACGCTTTGGCCTGGCGCAATTGCACCAGTTGCGCGGCCGGGTCGGGCGCGGGGCGGGGCACAGCGTCTGCCTGCTGCTGCGCGGCGATGAGCTGTCGGAAACCGCGCGCCAACGGCTGAAACTGTTGCGCGAGACCAATGATGGCTTTCGCATTGCCGAGGCCGATCTGAAACTGCGCGGGCCGGGCGAGATATTGGGCACGCGCCAATCGGGCGAGGAGGTATTCCGCTTCGCCGATCCGGGGCGGGTGCAGCAGTTCGTCACCATGGCGCGCGATGATGCGCGGTTGCTGCTGGAGCGCGACGGCGGGCTGGCGGGGGTGCGCGGACAGGCGGCGCGGGTGTTGCTGTATCTGTTCGAGCGGGATGCGGGGGTGGCGTTGCTGCGGTCGGGCTAGTTCGACGGCGTCCACGCGTGCCACCCCTCCGTCAGCCTTCGGCTGCCACCTCCCCTTGCAGGGGAGGAGCAATGATCCTCCCCTGCAAGGGGAGGTGGCGAGCGCAGCGAGACGGAGGGGTGGCGCGTTTTGGGGCTTGGGGCGGCTCATGCCGCCGGGACTGGCACCTATGCCGCAGACCCACCCCCAACCCCTCCCGCAAGCGGGAGGGGAGCAAGAAGGGCCGCGATGCGATCACATCGTCTATAAGCCGGGTTCTGTCCCGGGGCCGAAACCCCATGGGCGACCATTCCTCTCGGACGGCGGTTGCCCGCCGCCTCCAGCAACCAACCCGGATGACTGGGCCGGTTCCTGCCCTGCATGTCGAAACATGCGCGCCATCCCTATTCGGTCTTGCTCCCGGTGGGGTTTGCCGTGCCGCTTTGGTTGCCCATCGCGCGGTGCGCTCTTGCCGCACCGTTTCACCCTTGCCTGTCCCCCGTTTCCGGGGCCATCGGCGGTCTCTTCTCTGTGGCACTGTCCCTGACTCCCGAAGGAGCCGCCGGGCGTTACCCGGCACCGCGTTCCGTGGAGCCCGGACTTTCCTCGGCAGAATAAATCCTGACGCGGCCGCCCGACGACGTGATCGCCGCCGCCCTATGGCCTTTTCCGATGATTCGCGCCACTGGCTGCCGCATGATCGAGATTGAAGCTAATATCGGCAGCGAAGGGCAAAGCTTCACCGTGCCGGCCGAAGTGATTGCGCAAGGGCTGAAGCTCGCCCCGGAAGCCGTGCAGCCGATGCTGGCCGGGCGGCAGATCAGCACCTGGGTGGAAGCCGGCGTCGATGAGGATTTCGGCACCTTCCGCCTGACCTTCGCCACCGACAAGCGCCGGCTGCGGGTGATCATCGATGCACTGGGCAGCATCGTTTCGCACAGCACGCTGGATTTCGGCGGGCATGACCTGCCGGTGGCGGCGCGGCGGCCGACACGCTGAGGCGCGGCAACATTACACAGTTGCAATGTAACCTTATTCGCACCACTTGCGTAACTGTCAGGTCAGCACCCCCCCTTGTTGCTGACTCTGCTGGCAGGCAGCCTTGCCGGCCACCGCGTCCTTGATGGCCTTTCCCCCTGTTGGGCCATCGGCGGGAAAACCTGGCGGCCAGCCCTCTCCCCCGTGGGCTGGCCGCCTTTTTCTTACAAGCCTTCCGCCACCAGCAGCCCGCGCAAAATTCGGCGGCATTCGGCATCGATCACGCCGTCCAGCACAGCCGGGCGGTGGCGGCGCTGAAAGGCGATCACCGCCTCGGCGGGCGCGGTCATATCATAGCCATAGCGGGCGAGTGCGGCGAGAAAGCCGGGGTCCGTCCAGCCGGGATCGAGGCTGGGGGCGGGTGCGGCGGCCAGGCCGAGTGCGGCCAGTCGCGGCCAATCGAACAGCTCGCCGGGGTCCTGCTTGCGGGTGGGGGCGATGTCGCTATGGCCGACGACATTGGCCGGCGCGATGCGGTGGCGCGCGATGATGTTGGTGGCCAGCGCCACCACCGCGTCCATCTGCGGGCGCGGGAAGGGCACATAGCCGAACTCGTGGCCGGGATTGACGATCTCGATGCCGATGCTGGCGCTGTTGATATCAGTGATGCCGCGCCACCAGCTGCGCCCGGCGTGCCAAGCGCGGTTCGCCTCATCCACCATCTGCAGCACGGTGCCGTCTTCGGCGACGACATAATGCGCCGAGACACTGGAGGCCGGATTGGCCAGCCAGTCGATGGCGGCGTCGCCGGTCTGCATGCCGGTATAGTGCATCACCAGCATGGCGATCGGCAGCTTGCGCACATCGAAATTCGGGCTTGGGCGGGTGATCGCGTTGGGCATTATAGGGGCTCCACCGGCACATCCGTGTCGCGCCGCTGCGCAGTGCGCAAGGTGATGATGGCAACGCCGACGAAGGTCAGCGCGCCGCCGACCAGCATCTGGCCGGTGATCGGCGTGTGATAGACGGCAATCGCCACGGCCACCGAAATCAGCGGGGTGGGCAGGGTGAGTGGCGAAACCACTGCCACCGGATAGCGCTGGAACAGCCAGGTCATGCCGCCATGGCCGATCACCGAGGATATGATCCCCGAATAGGCCAGCCAGCCCCAGGTGCTGATCGGCAATTGCGGGATGGCGGCCACATGTTCGGGTTCGACCACCAGCGCCGCCACCAGCATCACCGGCACGGAAATCAGCCCCAGCCAGGCGTGAATGGTCAGCACTGGCACGCCCGCCAAGGTTCGGAACAGCAGATTGCCGCCGGCCCAGCACATGGCGGCGCCCACGGTGAGGATCAGGCCGAGGCGTTCGTTGGCAATGGCCGGATCAAAGCCCATCACCACCGCGCCGGTGATGGCAATCGCGATGGCGGTGATGCGTGGCCAGCGGATGCGTTCGCCCATGAAGATCACTGCGAGGATCAGGCTGAACGGCACGCCCAATTGCCCGACGATCGAAAGCGCCGACAGATTGTCGGCCACCGCAAAGCTGAGCGCGCCCAGAGTCATGAAGCCGGCGCCGGCGACCAGCCCGGTGAGCAGGATGATATGCATCCGCCCTGGCAACCAGCGCAGGAACGGCAGGCAGACCAAGGTCACCACGGCATAGCGCAGCAGCACCGCCACCAGCGGCCCGGCCGAAACCACCGATTCCTTCAGCGCCACGATGTTGCAGGCCCAGATGCAATCGATGGCCAGGATCATGGCAAGATGGGCGGGTTTCATCGGCGGCGCCCTGTCAGTTGATCATAGGCCGCATTGATTGCGGCCATGCGCAGTTCCGATACGCGGATGAATTCCGATGGCACGCCTTCGGCGACGGCGCGATCGGGGTGATAGCGTTTCACCAGCGCATGGTATGCCGCCTTGATCGTGGCGGCATCCGCGCCGGGTTCCACGCCCAGCACCGCCCAAAGATCATCGGCGGCGGGCGCCAGATGGCGGCGCCGGATGCGCGCCTGCGCCGCCGCATCAAAGCCCAGCAGGTTGGCGACCTGTTCGAGATAGGCCAGTTCGGCCGCATCAAAGCCATCGACCGCAGCGATCATCCACAGCGCATCGAGCAGATCCTCCAGCGTCGGCGATCCCGGCCCCAGCAGCTCGGCGGCCTGCCGCGCATAGGCTTCAAAGCCGGCGGTGGACGCCTTGGCCAGATCATAGAAGCGCCGCGCGTTGACCAATTCGGCAGGATCGACGCGGAACAGCCGCTGGAAAGTGGCGAATTCGGCTGCGGTGGCCTCGCCATCGGCGCTGGCCATCTTGGCCGAAAGCGCGATGGCGGCGATGGTGAAGGCCACCTGGCGCTGGCCGGGTTTGGTGAAGCGGGCGCGCGCCAGATCGACGGCACTGCCGGCCGCCGCGCCGGCCAGCGCGCCGATCGGACCCCCGATCACCAACCCGATGGCGGTGCCGGCCAGCGTTGCCCAGATGCTCATGCCCAGCGGTCTAGGCGATTACGCCCAGCCGGGAAAGCGGGCGGCAATTAGGCCGTGAACTCATAAATTCCATGCCCCGGCACGGCCCGGAGCAGCCCGGCCCGAGTGAGTGAGCGCAGTGGCGGTGGCAGCACCGTCCAAGCGAAACGAGCGCCCCAGCCGCGTTTACGCGGCGTCCGCCGCTAGGGCCGGGCTGCTCCGGGCCGCCCTTCGGGTTGCCCGCAGAAGCGAAATGGCGTCGTCGACCGGCCTTGCCGGGGGGCGAAGCCCCGCCAGCGGCCGTTCTCCTCGCCATTTCGCTTCTGCGGGCAATGACGGGGTATGGAATTTATGAGTTCACGGCCTAGTGCGCGGCCGCGACTCCGTCCACACCCGACAAGGCCAGTTGCGCCTGCAGTTCGGCCTCCAGTCGCGCCAGGGCGGCGGCATTGCCGGCTTCGGCGCGGGCGACCAGCACATCCTGTGTGTTGGACGCGCGCAGCAGCCACCAGCCATCGGCGCGCATCACCCGGGCGCCATCGGTTTCGTTCACCGTCGCGCCCTCGGCCTTCAGCCGCGCCAGCACTTCGGCCACCACTTCGAACTTGCGGTCTTCGGATGATTGGAAGCGCATTTCCGGTGTATTGACCATGGCCGGCATGGCATCCTTCAGCGCGGTGAGCGAGCCGCCCAGCGCGGTGACTGCCTCGATCAGGCGCACGGCACCCAATATGCCGTCGTCCACGCCGTGCCAGCGATGCTTGAAAAAGATATGGCCGCTCATTTCGCCGGCGATGGGCGAATTCACTTCTTTCATCTTGGCCTTGATCAGGCTGTGGCCGGTTTTCCACATCAGCGGCGTGCCGCCCAATTCGGTGATGCGATCGAACAGCGCCTGGCTGGCCTTCACATCGGCGATCACCGTCGATCCGGGCAGTTCGGCGAGCACGGGCTCGGCCATGATCGCCAGCAATTGATCGCCCCACACCACGCGGCCCTGGCCATCGACCGCACCGATGCGATCGGCATCGCCATCGAAGGCCACGCCGAAATCGCAGCCCTTTTCGGCCACGACGCGCTTCAGATCGACCAGATTGGCCTCGACGGTGGGATCGGGGTGATGATTGGGAAAGGTGCCGTCCACCTCGGTGAACAGCAGATGATGGGTGCCGGGCAGGATGCGGGTGAGCTTTTCCACGACCGGGCCGGCGACGCCATTGCCGCAATCCCAGGCAATGGTGAACGCGCCATCACCGGTCTTGCCGCGAAAATCGGCAGCCAGCGCCTCGACATAGCGGTCCATGATGTAATGCGTCTGGCTGCTGCCTGCACCGCTTTCCCAATCGCCGGCGGCGGCGAGCTCGCCCAGGCCGCGAATGTCGGCACCGAAGAACGGCCGATCCCTCAGCATCATCTTGCAGCCGTTCCAGTTGGGCGGATTGTGGCTGCCAGTTACCATCAGGCCGGCATCGGCGCCAAGTTCGAACACACTGAAATACAGCATCGGCGTGGGCCCAAGGCCGACATCGATCACATCGCAGCCCGTCGCCATCAGGCCTTGCGCCACCGCATTGCTCAACGCCGGCGAGGATTCGCGGCCGTCGCGGCCAAGGGCCACCCGCTTGCCGCCGCCGCGCCGCACAGCAGTACCAAAGCTCAAGCCCACAGCACGGGCATCGGCTTCGGTCAGGCTTTCGCCAACAATGCCGCGGATGTCATATTCGCGCAGGGCGGTCGGATGGAAAATGTGAGACACGTGGTTCCTCTGGAAAATGCTGCAATGCAATAGCGGTGCCTTGATGCGCGCCGAATGTTACAATTGCAATTGTGGCTTTGGCAGTCCACCGCAAGTTACGGACGCGTCATCGCCCGGTTTCGCGGCGCTTGTCGGCCGCTGCAATCAACAGGTCGCGTGCCGCGGTCAGGGCTTGTGCGGCTTCGTCGCTGCCGCCGGCATCCGGATGCGCCGTCGTCATCGCCTGCCGCCACGCCTGCCAGATCACATCCGATCCCGCGTCGAGCGGCACCTTCAACAATATCGCGGCCGCCGCCAGCTGCCGGTTGTGGCCACCACCGGGCAGCGCCGCCGCCCGGCGCGACCATTGCCACCAGGCCAGGCCCGCACCGGCCGCCACCAGCGCCAGCACGGGCCGGCCGGTGCTGAGCAGCCGGAAAGTCAGCAAACCGGCCGCCGCCGCGCCCCCCAGCCGTAGCAGATTGGGCAACAGCACGCCTTCGCGGTGCAGCCACCAGGCCAATGCCGCCACCGCCAGGATTGCCAATAACATCAGGCGCCCAATTCGATGCCGCCGGGCAGGTTCAGCCCGTTCAGCAAGGCGCGCAATTCGCTGCGTGCCGCGACATGGCTCAAGGAAAAATCGCTGAGCGCGGCGCGATCGAGCAGGGTGAGCCCGCGCGGGAAAAATTCCCGGAAGATCACGCGTTCCGACAGGCCGGGCAGCACGCGAAAGCCGATGCGCTTCGACAGCGAATCGAGCGCGGCGCCCATGCGCTGCTTGTTGCGCGCATCCAGCGCCGACAGGCGGTTGCGCAGCACCACCCAATCCATCGGCCGTCCCTGTTCGCGAGCGCGGCGGGTGCGGGCTTGCCAGACCAGTTCGGCATAAAAGCTCGGTTTGGTCACTTCGAAGCTTTCGCCATCGACTTCGCCGATCAGATCGAAATCGACGAAACTGTCGTTGATCGGTGTCACCAGCGTGTCGGCGCGGGCCATGGCGGCGCGGGCCAGCGCCGAATCGCGGCCGGGCGAATCGATGACGATGAAATCCAGCGCGCTGGCTTGGTGCAGACGCTCCGCCAGCTCGGCCTCACCATTTTCGCCATCGGCCACCACCGCTACATCGGGCGCCGGCAGGGTCAGGCCATGGCGCTGCGCGTGCAGCCAGCGATTTTCCAGATAGCGGGTGGCGGTGCGCTGCCGGCTGTCGAGATCGATCAGCGCGGTGCGATGCCCGGCCAGCGCCAGGGCCACACCAACATGCACGGCCGTGGTCGATTTGCCGGTGCCGCCCTTTTCATTGGCCATCACGATCAGATGTGCGCTCACATGTCCCCTCACACTGCCAAGCTTGCAGGTTTCGCCCGTATCGCCCACAGCGCGCGCCACCTGTCAACGCAGATGAACGAAAGGCATGACACGCCGATGACTGACGCTTTGCCTATCGTGCGCACCCCGGTCGAATTGCGCAACCAGGTGCGCGCCTGGCAGCGCGAGGGCAAACGCGTTGCGCTGGTGCCGACCATGGGCGCGCTGCACGCCGGGCATCTGGCACTGGTGACCAAGGGCCTGGCCCAGGCCGACGTGGCGGTCGCGTCGATCTTCGTGAACCCCAAGCAGTTCGGGCCGAACGAGGATCTGGAACGCTATCCGCGCGACGAGGCCGGCGACGCGCTGAAGCTGGCCGGCGCCGGCTGCCGCCTGCTCTATGCCCCCGATGTCGCCACCATGTATCCGCCGGGCTTTGCCAGCTTCGTGCGGGTTGCGGGCCTGCCGGATCTCTTGTGTGGCCGGGTGCGCCCCGGCCATTTCGACGGGGTGGCCACGGTGGTCGCCAAGCTGCTGAGCGGGTGCCAAGCCGATGTCGCGGTGTTCGGGGAGAAGGATTGGCAACAGCTCGCGATCATCCGGCGAATGGCGGCAGATCTGGATATCGGCACGACGATCGTGGGCTGCGCCATCGTGCGCGATGCCGATGGCCTGGCGCTGTCCAGCCGCAATGCCTATCTGACGGCTGATGAACGCGCCCGGGCGTTGGCCCTGCCGCAAGCGCTGGAGGCCACGCGCGAGGCCATTCGGGCCGGCATGCCGGTGGCAGCGGCGCTGGCGGCCGGCGAGCGCCGCTTGAAGGGCGCTGGCTTCGGCCATATCGATTATTTCGAGCTTGCCGATGGCGAAACGCTGCACAGCCTGGGCACGCCGGCACCGGGCGCGCGTCTGTTGGCGGCGGCGATGATGGGCACGACAAGGCTGATCGATAACATCGCCCTCTATTGAAGGTCTGCACCATGCCGTTGATCACGCCTGACCAGATGCTGGCCGAGGATGAGGATGCGCCTGGCGGACGCATTCGATCGCAATGGATCAGTGCGCCGGGTGGGCTCAATCAATTTGGTGCGTTGATCCAGACCATAGCGCCGGGTGCCGTCACGTCGCGCGACCATTGGCATGAACATGAAGACGAGATGGTGTTGCTGCTGGACGGCAGCCTGGTGCTGCACGAAGGCGGTGTGGCAATCACCATGCAGCCAGGCGATGCCGCCACCTTTCCGGCCGGGGTTGCTGTTGGTCACCACCTCGAAAATGTGAGCGACCGACCGGCGCGATTGCTGGTGGTGGGCACGCGTGCGCCGACAGACATCATCACCTACACGGCCGATGGTCGTCGCTGCGTTCGGGTGCGGGCCTTGCCGGATGATCTGTGGATCGATGCAGCAGGCCAGCCGCCTTAACGCCGCCGGTGCGGCGGCGGGCCGGGATAGGGCGAAGCGCCCCAGGGCGTTGTCCACAAGCCATAGCCGCCGGCATAGCCCCCGATGCCACCATAACCGCCAAAGCCTCTGAACGAGCTGATATCGTTCGCCGCGCCGCCGCTGGCATAGCCCAGGCTGAAGCCCTGCAGGCCGCCGCGGTTGCTGGTGCCTTGCAGCACCGAAATCGCCGCCGTGCCGCTCTCGCCAACCGGCACGATGGCCGTGCCCGACATGCCGTAGGTGCCGCCGCTGCCGGCGAACACGGTCATCTCGCCGTGCACCTTGCGATCCCGCTTGGTGGGGCCTTCGCCATAGAATTCCGGATAAAGCGAGCGATCCAGCACGGAGGCGCGCGCGGCCTGTTCCGGCGTCAGCACCGCGGCGCGCTCCGGGCCATTGGCGGCGGCAGCGATCACCGCGTCGCGTTCGGCTGGCGTCAGCCGCACGACTTCAGCAGCAGCGGGAGCGGCGAGCACGAGCGCCAGGGCAAGGAAAATTCGCATGTGCGATGATAACATGGCTCAACCTTGATCGCGCCTGAACGGCGCGTGCTGATCAAGATACTCGATTTCCTCGATCACCGCGCGGGTTTCGCGCGCCAGATAATCGGCGATGGCGCGGTGGAAATTCGGATCGGGAATATGGTGCGCCGAAATCACCGGCGTCGGGCGATAGCCGCGCGCCAGTTTGTGGGCGCCCTGCGCGCCGGCCTCGACGCGCGCCCGGCCATTCAGGATCGCCCATTCGATCGCCTGATAATAGCAGAGCTCGAAATGCAGGAACGGCACGTCCTGGGTGGCGCCCCAATAGCGGCCATAAAGGCATTCATCGCCGATGAAGTTGAGCGCGCCGGCGATGGGCTTGCCGCCGCGCAGCGCCAGCATCAGCAGCACACGATCGCCCATGGCTTCGCCGACGAGGCTGAAGAACGGCCGCGTCAGATAGGGCCGGCCCCATTTCTTGGCGCCCGTGTCCTGATAGAAGGTCCAGAACGCATCCCAGTGCGCCTCGGTGATGGCGGCGCCGGTCAGGTGGATGATCTCCAGCCCGGCGACGGCCTTCTCGCGCTCCTTGCGGATCTGCTTGCGCTTGGCCGACGACAATGCGGCGAGGAAATCGCCGAAATTCTGATAGCCTTCGTTCTGCCAGTGGAATTGCTCGCCGATGCGCATCAGCCAGCCGGCCGCCTTGAACATTTCCTGCTGTTCCGGGCAGATGAAGGTGGCGTGCGCGCTGGAAAAGCCGTTGCCGGCGGTGATCTGCTCGGCGGCGGCGATCAGGGCCGGGCCCGCAGCGGGATCACGCAGCAACAAGCGGGGCCCGGTCGCGGGCGTGAACGGGAAGGCCGCCTGAATCTTGGGGTAGTAACGCCCGCCGGCGCGCTCATAAGCGTCTGACCAGCCATGATCGAAGACATATTCGCCCTGGCTGTGGGTTTTGAGGTACGCCGGCATGATCCCGGCCGGGCGGCCATCGGGGCCATCGGCGACCAGGTGCACCGGCTGCCAACCGGTGCGGCTGCACGCGCTGCCAGAATCCTCCAGCGCGCGGAAGAATTCGGCCTGCGCGAAGGGGTTCGATGGCCCGGCGCAGGCGTTCCAGTCGGCCAGCGAGACTTCGCTGGCCTTGCCGACCACCCGCACCTGCCAATGTTCGGCCATCAGCCGATCTCGACGACCGCGTCCACTTCCACCGCCACACCGCGCGGCAGCACCGCCACCCCCACCGCCGCACGGGCATGGCGGCCGGCATCGCCGAACACTTCGACCATCAGATCGGAGGCGCCGTTGCCGACTTCCGGCTGGCTGGTGAAATCGGGATGCGAGGCGACGAACACGCCGAGCTTCACGACGCGCTTCACACGGGCCAGGTCGCCCAGCGCCGTCTTCATCTGCGCGATCAGGCCAACCGCACAGCGCCGGGCCGCGGCCTGGCCGAAGGCGATATCCACCGTGTCGCCCAGCCGCCCCTTCATCAGGCTGCCATCCTCGGCGAACGGGATCTGCCCGCTGATGTGCATCAAGTTCCCCGACGTGACGGTCGGCACATAATTGGCGGCCGGCGGCGCAGCGGAGGGCAGGGTGATGCCGAGGGCGGCGAGCTTTTCTTCGGGCGTCATGTCGTCAGCCTTTCAGGATGGTTTCGATATGGGATAGCATCGCCGGCCAGTCATCATGGCGGGCATGGGCGTCGGGCGCGGCGGGGATCAGGTGGCGCACCTCGATTTCGGCGACCATGTGCAGGCGGTGGACATGGTCCGCGTGCGCCTTCACCGATGTATGGTTGGGCGGCAGATCATCGATGAAAATGGCGGTGCTCGGC
Organism: Sandarakinorhabdus sp.; assembly: GCF_987265915.1. Classification (NCBI taxonomy): domain Bacteria; kingdom Pseudomonadati; phylum Pseudomonadota; class Alphaproteobacteria; order Sphingomonadales; family Sphingosinicellaceae; genus Sandarakinorhabdus; species Sandarakinorhabdus sp. Next base: position 2,784,733 of record NZ_OZ503948.1, on the reverse strand, counting down.
TGAAATTCGTCGAGCAATTTCTTCAACGGCTCGCCCTTGCCGCCCCTGTTGCCGATGACGCGATACGGCATGCCCAGCCGCGCCAGTTCGTGGGTGCGGCGGGTGGCATGGTGATCGGCGATGTTGGTCAGCACCACGACATCGCAATCCTTTGTCAGCGTGTTCAGCGCATCCGCAGCCCCGGCAATCGGCTGTTGATGGTGCATCCAATCCGCGAAAAATCCATCGAGCAGCGGCGGAAACTCTTGCGGCGCCACCGCGCTTCCATCGGCGCGCTTGACGTTCCCGGTCAGCGCGAAACTGTCCATGCTGAGCGTCAGGCCATGGGCCTCGCGCAGATAATCGATGAACGGCGCGATGAAGTGCAGCAGCACGCCGTCGCAATCGGAAATGATCAGCGGCTTTGCCATTACCAGTCGCTTCCCAGCTTGCGCGCGGCCAGGGCCAGGGCCTGCGGCTCCACGCCGATCGCGTCGGCGGTGGCGACCAGATCCGCTTCATTGGCCATCAGATAATCCAGCAGCGCCATCAGCGTTGCCGGCTTGTCGGCATTGGCCCGCAGCGCCGCGCCGTCCATGCCGGTCAGCGCCAGGAAGCGCGGCCCCATATCCTCATCGCCTGCCACATGCGCCAGCGCCTGCAGCGCCAGCACGGCCGGATCGGTGGGAGAGGATTTGTCGCGCAGCACAGGCAAAGCCCTAATCGCCGGGGCAGAAGATGCCAAGCGCGCGCGTGCTGCTGCCACTGTCGCGGGGCTGCCTCGCAAAGTTGGGCGCTGGCAGCCTGCGGCAAGCCTGCCTAGCATCCGGAATCAGTGGTGGGGATGAACGGATGTACAAGCTGCACGGCGCACTGGGGTCACCCTATTCGATGAAGATGCGCGCCGTTATGCGGGCGCGGCATATTCCCCATGTCTGGGTGCACGGCCGCACCAGCCATGGCGATGCGACCGCCAAGGTGAAGGCGCCGGTGATCCCGGTGCTGGAAACTCCCGAAGGCCAGTTCGCCAATGATTCGACTCCGCTGATCTATGATCTGGAAGCGCGCCACCCGGCACGCAGCATCGTGCCGCCCGATCCCGGCCACGCCTTCCTGGCGCATCTGATCGAGGATTTTGCCGACGAATGGCTGACCAAGGCAATGTTTGGCTATCGCTGGCTGGAAGAGGTCGATCAGCTGCAGATGAGCCGCTGGCTGGCGTTCGATGCGTTCAAGGGCGGCGGCGCCGAACGCATCGAGCAATTTTCCACGATGTTCCGCGCCCGCCAGGTCGGGCGGATGGCGCTGGTCGGCTGCACGCGGGAAAATTTCGCGCTGATCGAAGCCTCGACCCGCCGGGTGCTGGCGGCGCTGGAGCGCCACGTGGTGAACGAACACTGGCTGTTCGGCAGCCGGCCATCGCTGGCGGAGTTCGGCCTCTATGGGCAATTGTCGCAGCTTGGCGTCGATCCGACGGCGCAGGCGATGATGCGCGCCGATTATCCCAGCACCTATCGCTGGCTGCTGCATGTGGATGATGCCTCCGGCGTCGACGGCGAATGGCAGGCTGGCGATGCGGCGCTGGCCCCGGTGGTGCCGTTGCTGCTGGCCGAAATCGGCCGTGTCTATGGCCCGTTCCTGCTGGCCAACGCTGCGGCGCTTGCCGCCGGTGAAACCCTGTTCCGCTTCGCCGTCGATGGCCTGCCTTACGAACAGGGCGTGTTCAAATATCAGGCCAAATGCCTCGACGATCTCCGCGCCCGCCATGCCGCGCTGGATTCCGCGACGCGGGCGCGAATCGATCCGCTACTGGACGCCGCCGGCTGCCTGGCCTTCCTGCAATGACCGTGCTGCAGCGCCTGCTGCCGGCCAGCGCCACTGCCGATTTCACCGGCCGGCCGCTCGCGCTGTGGGCGCTCTATCCGGTGACGGCCATCACGTTGTGGCGCAGCCAGCATCACATGTTCGCACCCGATGGCGGCGCCGAATCGATCGCGACCATCCCGCTCAGCCGCTACAGCGCGGACGCCAGCGCCAATATCATCGCCATCTTCGCGCTCTGGGGCCTGTCGCAATTGCTGATCGGCCTGGTGATGTTGCTGGTCGCCGTGCGCTATCGGGCGCTGGTGCCATTGGTGTGGCTGCTGCTGGTTCTCGAATATGCCGGGCGGCAGGGGCTGGGCCTGATCAAGCCCGTTCACACCGCTGGCACCGCGCCGGGCGCGACTGCCAATCCGCTGCTGCTGTTGCTGGCGCTGGTGATGCTGGCACTGGCGTTGTGGCCGGCGCGCACCCGCCCGCAGTGAGAATAAGGCGACGCGCCAGCGCCTAGGACACCGGCTACCAAGCCGGCTGAGAAAGCCGAGTATCGCGGGAAGTCGAGGAAATTCTGCATCTTGCAGCTGTGCAGTCATTGTGAGAAGTTTGCACTATGCTGTTACAAACACGCTTTTCAGTCATCATCATATTGATGATCACTGTCTCTTTTGGTTTCGTCTCAGACGTGGCCTATGGCCAAGGATTCGCTGTGAATGAGGAAGCCTATTCAGTTACACGGAAGAAAAACAATAAAATTTGGGCCATCTTTCCTGAAGTGAAGGACGCGCTGTCACGCTTCAAGGCACAGATGGGCCGCGATTTCGAACGCTCTATGGAGAAACGCGAGATTCAGGTCATGGTGCTGGCGGATCGGGTGTGTGTGCAGTTCCAACTGGAACTGGGGAATGTGGGTGGCACCCCTGTTTGGTGCTATGCGGGTGATGCGGCTGTCGCCTTGCGCCCGCGGCCGCTCAAGCTTGTGTATGACGGCAGCAGGGTGGAGTGACTGATGCTGCAACTTCACAAAGAAAAAGGCCCGGCGTTGCCGCCAGGCCCTTCATGCGGTCAGGCAAGCGCGAACGCGCTTACTTGATCTTGGCTTCCTTGAATTCGACATGCTTGCGCGCGACCGGATCGTACTTCTTGAACAGAAGCTTTTCCGTCTTGGTGCGCGGGTTTTTCTTGGTGACATAATAATAGCCGGTGTCGGCAGTGGACACGAGCTTGATCTTGATGGTGGTCGGCTTGGCCATGATTCCGTGTTCCGTAAAATATATGTGTCACGCATCGACCATGGCCGGCGCGGCGAAGACGTGCCCAATGGGGAAATGCGCCGCGAAAGTCAAGCGCTCTGGCCCTCAGTACGGGCGCCGGCATTGGCACGGCGGCCTTGGCCCCCTATCTGACACACATGACCTTTGTAACCCTTGAAAATCGCGCCGTGCTGGCGGTGGCTGGCACGGATGCACAGGCCTTTCTGCAAGGCCTCATCACCCATGATGTGGCGCTGCTGGCGCCGGGCCGCGCGCTGTTTGCCGGCTTGCTGTCACCACAAGGCAAGGCGCTGTTCGATTTTCACCTGCACGCAGCCGACGATGCCATCCTGATCGATGTCGTCGCCACCCGCGCCGATGCGCTGCTGAAGCGCCTGACGATGTACAAGATGCGCAAGGCCGTCACCCTTGCCCGCCGCAGTGATCTGGCGGTGCTGGCCGATTGGCCGGCGGCTGCGCCTGCCCCCGACTCTGCTGACGCCCGCACGCCGGCGCTGGGCGCGCGCTGGATCGCGCCGGCCGGCAGTGCGCCAGCTGGCGCCGACGCTTATGATGCGCATCGGCACAGCGTCGGTGTGCCCGACAGCGCCGATATCGGCGAAGACGAACTGCTATGGCTGGAAACGGGTGCCGATCTGCTGGACGGCGTCAGCTTCACCAAAGGCTGTTATGTCGGCCAGGAAAACACCGCGCGCATGCACCACCGGGACAAGGTGCGGCGCCGGCTGGTGCCGGTGACCATCACGGGCGAATCGGGTGATGTAGTCGAGGTGAAGGACAGTGACGGCCGCGCCGCGGGCAAGCTGCGCACCCGCCGCAGCGACCATGCCATCGTGCATCTGCGGCTGGAGGCCGCCGCCTGGCCGCTGTTTCTGGGCGAGGCGACCGTGACCGTGCGTCGCCCGGCTTGGCTGGGGCCGGCCTGGTGATGGCCGATCCCGTCGGCCGCGCCGGCGCCCGGATCGATGCCATCGCCGGTGAGACCTGGCGCTGGCTGAGCCAGGACAGCGGCGAGGCGCTGTTCGGGCTTGGCGTCGGTGCGGCGCTGTTTGTCGGTTTGCAACTGGTGCTGATCGGCGCGCGCCGCCTGTTTCCGGCCGGGTCGGAAAGCTGGCGCGGGCTGATGCGCGCGCTGGTCGATCGCACGTTGCAACTGTTCCTGGTTGCCGTCTCGCTGGATGCCGCCACCAATATCGCGGCGCCGCCGGGGCCGCTGCTGCGGCTGGTGGACAATCTCTTCATCGTGGCGCTCGCCGTGCAAGGCGCGCTGTGGCTGCGCGAGCTGGTGCTGGGCATGATCCGCCATCGCGCGGTGGCCGATGCCGAAGATCACAGCGCGTTGGGCAGCGCGATGGGCGTGATCACCGTGCTGGTCAATGTCGTGGTGTGGCTGCTGGCGGGCATCCTCATTCTCGACAATCTGGGCGTGAATGTCACCGCATTGATCGCCGGCCTGGGCGTCGGCGGCATCGCCATCGGTCTGGCGGCGCAAGGCATTTTTTCCGATCTGTTCGCGGCGCTGTCGATCCTGTTCGACCGGCCGTTCCGGGTGGGCGATGTCATCACTTATGGCACCTCCACCGGCACTGTGGAGAAGATTGGCATGAAGACCACGCGGATACGCTCGCTGTCGGGCGAGCAGCTGGTGATGGCCAACACCAAGCTGCTCGATCAGCAGGTGGCCAACCTGCGCCGCATCGAGGAACGGCGCGTGGTGATGAATTTCGGCATCATCTACCAGACGCCGCCCGATCTGCTGGAGTCGCTGCCCGGCCATTTGCAGGCGATCGTCGATGCGCAGCCGCAGTGCCGGTTTGACCGCGCGGCGTTTACTGGCTTCGGTGCGTCGAGCCTGGATTTCGAATTGATCTTCTTCGTCACCGTGCCGGAACTGGCAGCGATGGTGGCGGCGCGGCAGGCGGTGGGCTTTGCCATCGTGCGCCGCTTTGCCGAACTGCGCGTGGATTTTGCCTATCCGACACAAACCAGCTTCACCGCCGCGCCGGACGGGCGGCTGATCGATCCCACCGATTTGAAGGGCCGGCCACCGGCGGGTGGCTAAGCCGTCATTCCGGCGTTTTGGGAATCGCGCCCATCCGTGCGTGCGCCGGAATGCTGTCATACACATTCGGCGGGGCGAGGCCGAGGCCGGCGCGCACGGCCTCCAATGGTTGCGGCAACAGCGCGGCATAATCCAGTTGGCCCAGCCACAGCGCGGTTCGCCCGCGGCGATAGCCTTCCAGGATGGCGCGGGCATAGGGGTGGCGCTCCGGCGCGGTGCGGCTCTTGACGGCAGCGCCGGCAGCGATGAACGCCCAGCCCAGCCCGCCAGTCTGCGGCCAGGAAAAGGCAACCAGACAGGCTTCCCCCAGCCCATCGGTGCCGTATCCCGCCAGCACGTGCCACAGATCATGCACGTCGCGCGTGCGGCGGCCGAACCAGGCCACCGGGTGCTCCACGCCGCGCATCACGTGCGACGACACGGCGATCAGCCCTTCGGCCGAGATGTTGCTGCCCTCCACATGCGCCAGATAGGCGCGGCCCAGGCTGTCCGGCGGCAGCGTGCGCAGCCAGGCCCGATCCGACAACAGCGCCGCGATCTCGTCCCGCCGATAGGCGAGCTGCCCGCCTTCCACCGTGGTCAACAGCCGATGATAGCCGCGCCAAGTGGCGTCGCCGTTCAGCGCCTGCATGATGTTGAACACCTCTTCGGTGCTGTCCTTGTCGGCGAGCAGCCGGCGCAGCGCGGCAAAGGCCGCTGGCCAGTTGCGGCGCGGGCGCTCGATTACCTGCGGCTGCAGGGCAGAAATAGGCTGGATGATGCTCATTGCGGAGCGAGACTACGCAATTTGGCGGAAACTGCAACGGCGGTTCAGCCGATATCCTCGATGCTGAGCAGCGACGCATTGCCGCCCGCGCTGGTGGTGTCGGTGGAAACCGTGCGTTCGGTGAGGAAGCGGTAGAGATAATGCGGGCCGCCGGCCTTGAAGCCGGTGCCGGACAGGCCTTCGCCGCCGAACGGCTGGCTGCCCACCACCGCACCGATCATCGACCGGTTGACGTAGAGATTGCCGACCTCGGCCAGCGCCGTCACCTCGGCGGCGACACTGGCGATGCGGCTGTGCAGGCCCATGGTCAGGCCGAAGCCGCTGGCGTTCACCGCCGCCACCGTCTCGGCCAATTTGCCGGCCGGCCAGGTGGCGACGTGCAGGATCGGGCCGAACCATTCGGCGGTGAGATCAGCCGGCGAATCGAGCTGGATGATGGTTGGCACCACGATTTCGCCGGTGTTGCTGGCGGGCAGCGCATGCACCCAGCGCGTGCGCAGTGACTGACGATAGGATTCGAGGCGATCATAGGCGGAGGCATCGATCACCGGGCCAACATCGGTTGCTGGATCGGCGGGGTCACCCAGCACCAGGCCATCCATCGCGCCCTTCAGCATGGCCAATGTCCGGTCTGCGACATCTTCCTGCACCAGCAGCAGGCGCAACGCCGAACAACGCTGCCCGGCCGAGCGGAACGCCGAGGTGATGACATCGGCAACCACCTGCTCGGTGAGCGCCGTCGAATCGACGATCATCGCATTGATGCCGCCGGTTTCCGCAATCAACGGCACCAGCGGGCGGGTGTCGTCATCGAGCAGCGCGCGGGCGATGCGGCGCGCCGTGGCGGTGGAGCCGGTGAAGGCGACGCCCATGATGCTTGGGTTCCGCACCAGCGCATCACCGATGTCGCCGCCGCCGGTCACCAGGCCGAACACGCCGGCCGGCACGCCGGCCTCCAGCGCCAGTTTGCGCGCCATGGCAGCGATCACCGGCGTTTGCGGCGCCGGCTTGGCGACCACGGCATTGCCGGCCACCAGTGCGGCGGCGACCTGGCCCAGGAAGATCGCCAGCGGGAAATTCCACGGCGCGATGGCCGCAAACACGCCCCGTGGCGCAAGGATCAGCTCGTTCTTCTCGCCGGTCGGGCCGGGCAGCAGCATCGGTTGCATGACGCGGCGGGCTTCGGCGGCATAATAGCGGCAGAAATCCACCGCTTCGCGCACCTCGGCCAGCGCATCGGGGATGGTCTTGCGCGCTTCGATCACCAGCGCGGCGATCAGATCGAGCCGGTCGCGCTCCAGCAGATCGGCCAGCGCATCGAGCATGGCGGCGCGCGCCGCGACCGGCTGCCGGGACCAGGCCGGGAAGGCGGCGTGTGCGGCGCTCACCGTCGCGGCGACCTCAGCCAGCGCGCGCAGCGGCGCCGGCGGTGCGGGCAGGGTGAAGCTGGCGACGTGCGCGGCGGTGGCGGCCAGCACGTCGGCATCGGCCAGATCGAGGCCGGCACTGTTGCAGCGGCTGTCGCCATAGAGCTTGGCCGGCAACGGGATCGACGGGTGCGGAGCGCCGCCCACCGCCGCAATGCGCGCTGCCGGATCGGCGAGCAGATGCGCATCGGAGACATTTTCATCGGCCAGCTGGTGCACGAAGCTGGAATTGGCGCCGTTTTCCAGCAGGCGCCGCACCAGATAGGCGAGCAGATCGCGGTGCCCGCCCACCGGCGCATAGGTGCGGCAGCGCCAGCCGCCTTCCTGCACCAGCCGTTCGAACAGGCCTTCGCCCATGCCGTGCAGCCGCTGGAATTCAAAATCGCGCCGGCCCGACTGGCTGGCCCATTCCAATATGGTGGCGACCGTCAGCGCATTGTGGGTGGCAAAGGCCGGGTACAGCCGCGCGTCGGCCAGCATGTCGCGGGCGCAGGCCAGATAAGACACATCGGTGGCCGCCTTGCGGGTGAACAGCGGATAATCGGCCAAGCCATTTTCCTGGGTGCGCTTGATCTCGCTGTCCCAATAGGCGCCTTTCACCAGCCGCACCGTCAATTGCACGTCCGTCTCGCCGGCAAGTTCGCCGGCCCAGGCGATGACAGCGCGGGCGCGCTTGCCATAGGCCTGCACCGCCATGCCGAAACCGCCCCAACCGGGGCGCGGCCGGCGCGCCACCGCCGCGATGATGTCCAGGCTCATCGCCAGCCGTTCCTGTTCTTCGGCATCCACGGTCAGCCCGATGCCGGCGCTGGCGGCCGCATCGGCCAACTGGTGCAGCATGGCGGTGAGCGCCGGCACGCAGGTGGCGGCATGTGCCGTCTCATAGCGCGGGTGCAGCGCGGAAAGCTTCACCGAGATCGAATGGCGCTGCGTGATGGGATCATTCGTCTTCGCATCGCGGCCCACCGCCTGAATCGCGTTCAGATAACTGGCGAAATAGCGCTCGCCATCCTCGGCGGTGCGCGCCGCCTCGCCCAGCATGTCGAAGCTGGCGGTGAAGCCGCGATTGTCCTTGTCGGCGGCACGGCCCAGTGCCTCCTCGATGCTGCGGCCCATCACGAACACCTGGCCCATCAATCGCATGGCGGCGCCCACGCCCTGGCGCACGAACGGCTCCCCGGCGCGGGCAATCAATCGGCGCAGCACGCTGGCGCGGCCATCATCGCCCACCACGGCGCGGGTGATCACCAGGCCCCAGGTGGCGCTGTTGACCAGCGCCGAATCCGAATCGCCCAGATGCCCGGACCAATCGGGCGTGCCCAATTTGTCGCGAATCAGCAGATCGGCGGTGGCGGCATCGGGCACCCGCAGAAACGCCTCGGCCAGGCTGAGCAGGGCCACGCCTTCGGCCGTGTTCAGCCGATACTGGTGCAGGAAGCGGTTGACCCAGCCCGAGCCTTGCGCGGCGCGCAGATCGGCGAGCAGGCCAAGCGCGCGGCCCTCCACCGCAGCGCGGGTGGCCGCGTTCAGCGTGGCGGCCGGCAACAGGCCGGTGAGCACCTCGGCTTCGGGGGCGCGGTGAAGCGCACGCATCTGGGAGCGGGCGGCGGCGAGGGCGTGGTTCATCGCCGCCATTTACTGCGCCGGCGGCCCCGCGTCACCTGCCGTCACCCATGCATGTCAAACGGTGGCGGCCTTCGATATCTGTGCCTCACGCCGGCGCGCAGCGGCACCGACGAGGCCAAAGCCGGCGATCAGCATCGCCCAGCTGGACGGTTCCGGCACGGCATTGGCAGCGAAATCGTCGAATTCGAAGGCCACACCGCCGGCATCCAGCCTTATGCCATGAATCCATTCGCCCTTTCTTGCCAGAAAGCCGACGCGGCGGTTGGCGGCGGCGGTCCACCAGCTGCCGTTCTGCATCGGCAAGTTGTTGCCGGTGAATTGCCCGAGCAGCTGGTTGTTGCGGCCAAGGATGGTAACCTTGTTGTACGTGTCCACCGATCCCCAATAGAGGCTGATCGAGCGCAGCGCCGGGGTCAGCAAGGTGGCGCTGGCGGGCCGGCCCTGGGCGGTGGAGACAAAACCGAAGCGGCTGGAGACGCCGGCCGGCGCTGCGGCCGTGCCCGACAGGCTGGTGGCACGGGTGGCCGGCGCGCCGGCCCAGCTGTAGCCCGGCGCATTGGCGGCATCGAAGGTGACGACCAGCGCTTCACCGGCAAACGGACCAGGGTCGGGCGCGCCGGGCAGGCTGATCAGGCTGGCAGCGGCAGCCGGCAGTGCGGCGAAGGCAGCCAAGAGAATTGCGGCAGTGAGGGCAGAGCGCATCATGATATCCTTGGTGGCAGGGCAGCACATTGCCGCCGGGTTGATGGCCAGCCCGTTACGCCAAGGTAAAAAATCCGTGAATATCAACAAAAGGTTAACACCGATGCCTTAACCTCGATTCTGCCGGGTTGACGCGCGCGTCAAGCGGGGCCTAGGTTCGTGCCAAAGCAACCAAGGGGGAGGATCGGCCATGGCCGCAAAAAGCCTGACGCTGGATGAATTTCGCGCGCTGGCCGGCACCGAAGTGGGTGTGTCGGACTGGATCGAGGTGCCGCAGGACAAGATCAACGCCTTTGCCGAAGTGACCGGCGATCACCAGTTCATTCATGTGAACCCGGAACTGGCCGCGCAGACGCCGTTCGGCACCACCATCGCGCATGGCTATCTGACGCTCAGCCTGCTTTCGGTGATGGCCTATCAGGCGATGCCCGGCATCAAGGGCACGCGCATGGGCGTGAACTACGGCCTCAACAAGGTGCGGTTCATGGCGCCGGTGAAATCCGGCCGCAAGATCCGCGGGCGCTTCACCATTGCCGACGTGTCGCAGCGCCCGGATGGCGCCTGGCAGACCACGACCAATGTTGCCGTGGAAATCGACGGTGAAACCAAACCGGCATTGGCGGCGGAGTGGATCACGTTGCAGTACGTCGGATAAGCAAAAGCAACCCCTCACCCTCCCACGCCAGCGGCGTGGGCCCCTCCCTCTCCCGCCGAAAAGTCAATCGGGGCAGAGGGGTAAAGTAAAAGGACATGATCATGCGTGAAGCCGTTATCGTTTCTACCGCCCGCACCCCGATTGGTCGGGCCTATCGCGGTGCGTTCAATGCGACGCCGTCGCCCACCCTGGCGGGTCATGCCATCGCCCACGCCGTCAAGCGCGCCGGCATCGAAGGCGGCGAAGTGGATGATGTGGTGATGGGCTGCGCCCTGCAACAGGGTGTGCAGGGTGGCAATATCGCCCGCACCGCCTTGCTGCGTGCCGGCCTGCCGGTGACCGTGTCGGGCCAGTCGATGGATCGGCAATGTTCGTCGGGCGTGATGTCGATCGCGACGGCGGCCAAACAGATCATCGTTGACGGCATGCAGATCACCATCGGTGCCGGCGTCGATTCCATCTCGATGGTGCAGAACGACAAGATGCGCACCGGCGCCGATCCCAGCCTGGTGGCCATGCACCCCAGCATTTACATGCCGATGCTGCAAACCGCCGAAATCGTCGCCAAGCGCTACAATGTCAGCCGCGATCGCCAGGATGAATATGGCTATCAAAGCCAGATGCGCACCGCCGCTGCCCAGGCCGCCGGCAAGTTCGATGATGAAATCGTGCCGATGACCGCCAGCATGGCCATGGTCAACAAGGAGACCAAGGAGGTCACCACCCACGAAATCACCCTGACCAAGGATGAAGGCAACCGCCCGGAAACCACGCTGGAGGGTCTGAAGGGCCTGAAGCCGGTGATCGAAGGCGGCGTGATCACCGCCGGCAATGCCAGCCAGCTTTCCGATGGCGCTTCGGCCAGCGTGCTGATGGAAGCCAAAGAAGCGGCCCGCCGCGGCCTGACCCCGCTGGGCGCCTATCGCGGCATGGCGGTCGCCGGCCTGGAGCCTGACGAAATGGGTATCGGCCCGATCTATGCCATCCCGAAATTGCTGAAGGCCAACGGGCTGACGATGAACGACATCGGCCTGTGGGAATTGAACGAAGCCTTTGCCGTGCAGGTGCTGCATTGCGCTGACGTGCTCGGCATCGATCCTGATCTGCTCAACGTCAACGGCGGTTCGATCTCGATCGGCCACCCCTATGGCATGACCGGTGCGCGTTGCACCGGCCACGCCCTGATCGAAGGCAAGCGCCGCGGTGCCAAATATGTGGTCGTCACGATGTGCGTGGGCGGCGGCATGGGCGCCGCCGGCCTGTTCGAGGTGTATTGAGCTAGCATCTCCCCTCCCGTTGAGCCGCAGGCGAGCGCAGCTCAACGGGAGGGGAGCATTGATTCGCCTTTCGCCGGATTTTCGGCCATAGGCCCGCGATGATGATCGATACTCTGCCCCCGCCGCTGGCACAGGCCATTGCCGCGCGCGGTTACGAAGAACTCACCCCCGTGCAAGCCGCCGTGATCGCCGATGAGGCGCGCGGCCGTGATCTGCTGGTTTCAGCGCAAACCGGATCGGGCAAAACCGTGGCTTTCGGCCTCGCCATGGCCGCCGATCTGCTCGGCGATGCAGCAACGCTGCCTCCGCCCGGCCGGCCGCAGGCGCTGGTGATTGCCCCCACGCGCGAACTGGCCTTGCAGGTCGCCAAGGAGCTTTCCTGGCTCTATGCCCCGGCGCGTGGCCGCATCGCCACCTGCGTCGGCGGCATGAACCAGTCGGTGGAGCGGCGCACTCTGGCCGCCGGCGCGCATATTGTTGTCGGCACGCCGGGCCGCCTGCGCGATCACCTCGAACGCGGCGCGCTGCTGCTCGATCATTGCAAGGTCGTCGTGCTCGATGAAGCCGATGAAATGCTCGACATGGGCTTTCGCGAGGATCTGGAAGAAATTCTCGATGCCGCGCCACCGACCCGCCGCACGCTGCTGTTTTCGGCGACCATGCCGCGGGGCATCGCCGAACTCGCCCGCGATTATCAGAAGGATGCGCTGCGCCTGGCCACGGCGGGGCGCAGCACCGCCCACGCCGACATCGCCTATCAATGCGTCGCGGTCAGCCCGGCCGATATCGAATCGGCGGTCGTCAATTTGCTACGCTTCCACGAACCGCCCACCGCCTTGCTGTTCTGCGCGACGCGCGACAATGTCCGCCGCCTGCACGCCAGCCTGACCGAGCGTGGCTTTGCCGCCGTGGCACTTTCGGGTGAGCACAGCCAATCTGAACGCAACCAGGCATTGCAGGCCCTGCGCGATCGCCGCGCCCGGCTGTGCGTTGCCACCGATGTGGCGGCGCGCGGCATCGACCTGCCCGGCCTGAGCCTGGTGATCCATGTCGAAGTGCCGCGCGATGCCGAAACACTGCAACACCGATCGGGCCGCACCGGCCGCGCCGGCGCCAAGGGCACCGCCGTGCTGATCGTGCCCTATCAGGCGCGCCGCCGGGTGGAGCGCATGCTGGGCGGTGCCGGGGTGAAGGCCGATTGGGTCAAGGTGCCGACCGCCGAAGCCATCAATGCGCAGGATCGCGATCGCCTGCTGCTCAGCATTGGCGAAGGCATCGGTGCGCTCGATGACGACGACAAGCGCCTGGGCGAGGAATTGCTGACCCGCCACGGGGTCGATGAGATCGCGGCGGCACTGGTGCGCATGCACCGCGCCCGCCTGCCGCAGGTGGAAGAGTTGGTCGATGCCGGTGCGCCCCAGTCCCGCCCTGTTTCGCGCGAACGCCCGCAGGCCGGCGAACGCCGGGTGAGCAATGATCGGCGCGGTAATGATGAGGGTGGCCAGCACAGCCATGGCGGCAGCGAAGGCAGCGGCGGCGTGTGGTTCCGGCTCGATGTCGGCCGGCGCCAGAATGCCGATCCGCGCTGGATCATCCCGCTGCTGTGCCGGCGCGGCGGTGTCACCAAGCCCGACATTGGCAGCATCCGCATCCTGCCATCGGAAACGCTGGTGGAAATCGCGCCAGACATGGCCGAGCGTTTCATTGTTGCCTTGCAGCGCCACGCCACCCGCCAGGGCCGCAGCGCCGAAGATCAGATTGCCATTGTGCCGGCCGGCGGCCCGCCCGCAGCCCGGCCACCGCGCCCGCCGCTGCATGCGCGGCCGCACGCGCCGCGCAAGCCGCCTCACCGCGGCGCGGCGTAATCGATCCGGGCGGCGCCGCGCGCCTCCACCGGCATGTACAGCCCCTGGCCCAGCGCCAGCACCTTGCCATGGTGAACATCGCGCAAGGAGCCAGCCAGCTGGAAATCGCCGATCTTCACGGCGGTCAGCTTGCGGTCGATCTTGGCCATCAACTTTTTGTAATCGCGGCTGAAATCCTGGCCCAGCGCCTGTTCCAGCGCAAGGCGCACCGGATCGGCCATCGCGACCGCCAGCAACAATGGCAGCTGCACGCCATCGGCATGATCGGTCACCAGTTGCAGATCGCGGATCAGCACGCGCTCGCTGCCGGGGGTGGTTTCGGCGCGCGCGGTCAGCCATACACGCCCGCGCGAGTCGAGCAGCTGGTACGGCCCGCGCGCCGCGATATCCAGGCCGAGCGCGAGCCGGCCGCCCTTGGTGGCATAGAGCGTCGGCCGGCCAAAGCGCAGCTTCACGCGGCCGATCTGTGGCAGTGTGATGCCCTTGGCTGATACCTTGGCCAGGGCCTTGGCGATCACCGGTTCCAGCGTGGCATAATCCGACAGAACGGCGGTGTGCAGCACCAGCCCGCCGCCCGTGCTGGCGCGGGCGATGGCGGGCAATGGCGTCGGCACGGGCCGCGGCGGTGCAGCGCCCAGCGCCACTTCGGCAATCGCCTGCAGCACCGCATCAATGTGCAGCGTGTCGCCTTCCACATGAATGGCGCCGACACCCAGGCCCCTGGGCGTCAGCCGCAGCCAGGCCGCCGGATTGCGGCGGTTCAGCGATTCCACCGTGAAGCCCTGTCGCCAGAGCTCGTCGATCTGGCCCTTGATGGCGGAATCGGCCAGCTCGCGGGTCAGGGCGATTTCGGCCTTGGCCAGCACCGGCGCCAGCTTGCGATCGATCTTCTCAGTGAAGCGGATGCGCTGGCCCATCAGGGTGATGCCCGGTTCCTGCTGCCAATCATAGGCGAGTTCGATGCGCGCCGTCAGCCGGCCATCGGCGGTGAGGGCCGGGCGCAGTTCGGCGGTGACCAGCGCGGTGGCGGTGGCGGTTTCCTGTTTGATGATGCCACCGATATCGCGCGCGGCCACAACGGCTGAAAGCGGCATTTCGACGTTGATCAGGGGACCACGCCCGCTCAGCCGGATCGGCCCGCGCACCACATCGCCGACAATCCGGCATTTGATGTCGGGCGTGATTTTCAGCTTTGTCTTGAACAGCTTCAGCCGGGCAGCCGGCACACAGACGCGGCCGGGCTCGTCGATGGCCCACAGCTGGGCCGGCACCGCAGCATTGATGGCCTTTTCCAGCAATACGAGCGGCAGGTGCACCGGCAGCGCGATGCTGGACACCGGCGGCGCTGATACCGGCGTCGCCGCAGCTCGCGGCGGCGGTGCACCCAGATCGATGCGGCCGCTGTGCCAAACGGGTTGCAGCAGCCACAGCGCCAGGCCGATGATCAGTGCCGCTGCCGATCCCAACCATAGCCAGGCGGGCCGCCCCCGGCCTGCGCGCACGATCATGCCTCCAATGCCAGCAGCGCGAAGCTGGCCAGCCAATGTTCCCCGGCATAATCGCCTGCAATGTGCGGCAGCGCCGCGGCGAGATGCGCCTCGGCCGCGGCGCGCAGCACTGGCCCGGCACCGGCGCCCAGCGTGGCGGCCAGCCGGCGCATCGCCCAGGCGCGTGACAGGTTGAGGCCATCCAGGTGCGCGATCTTGCCGTCGCTGCGATCCGACACGCTGGCCGGGGTGAACAGGCTGGCCGGCCGGTGCTGCGCGATGTCGGGCAGAAAGGCGTGAAACCAGTCATGGAATTCGGCCGCAGGCAGCAGGCTGGCCATTGCCAGCGCTTCGGTGAGCGTCGGCGACAGGAAGGCGTCGCCATCGGGCTCCCAAGCCTGTGCGCCGCGATCCTGCCCGTACCAGGCGCGGGCCCGATCCGTCATCAGGGCCAGCAGGGCCGGATCATGATCGCGCGCCCATTCGCCGATCAGCACCAGCGCAAAGGCCGTGTTGGCATGGCTGCCGGTGCGGATCGGGTAGGTGAGGCGCGGCAGATGTGCCCGCCAGCGCGCGGCGAAATCTTCGGCCAGGGGCGCGAATGTGGGCGCGAAAACGCTGTTTTGCCGGGCCATTTGCGCATGCAGCATCAACAGCCAGGCCCAGCCATAGGGCCGTTCGAAGCCACCGGATTCGGGCCGGTCAAGATAGGCCCGTTCGGCCGCCACCTTTTCGGCGGTGAAGGTCATAGCCGCCAGCGCGCGCGTGTCGGCCGCGCGGGCGTGATCGGGGAACAGGTGCAACAGCCGCATCAGCAGCCACCAGCCATGCACGCAGCTGTGCCAATCAAAGCTGCCGAAGAAGATCGGATGCAGATCGCGTGGGGTGCTGGCGTCGCCATAAGCGCTCAGCACATGATCGAGCTTGTGCGGGTATTCGCGCGCGACATGGCCCAGCGCGATACCGGCCATGCGGGCCGCCTGATCGGCATCAAGGATCATCGAAACGCAAATCCCCAGATCATGCCAGTGTTGAACAGCCACAGCGCCACCGCGGTCGGCCACTGCGCCTTGATAACGGCATAACGGTCCGACAGTTCCAGCAAGGCCGCCGGCACGATGTTGAAATTGGCGGCCATCGGGCTGAGCAGGGTGCCGCAAAACCCCGCCAGCATGCCGACCGCGCCCACCACCACCGGATTGCCGCCCATGCCTGCCACCAGCACCGGCAGGCCGATGCCGCCCATCATCACCGGAAAGGCGGCAAAGGCATTGCCCATCAACATGGTGAACAGCGCCATGCCGCCGGTGAAGGCCAGCACGGCGGCGAGGCGGCTGCCTTCGGGAATGGCCAGCGGCGCCAGCGTGCCGACAATGTCGCCCACCCCGGCCACGGCAAACACCGCGCCCAGGCTGGCCAGCAATTGCGGCAGGATCATCGCCCAGCCCACGCCTTCGGCCAGCCGCCGGCCTTCCTGCACAGCGGCGCTGGCCGGCGGGCGGAACCAGATCAGCAGCGTGGTGGTGGCGACGAGGGCACCCAGCCCCAGGCTGATCAGCGTCACCTGCTTGGGATCAACCAGCCCGCCCAGGCGCGGCAGCAGGAAGGTGCCGCCCAGCGCCACGCCGGGCACGATCAGCGCGGGCAGGAACAGCCGGTTGCCCCAGCGCGCGGCTTGCGCCTGTCGATCGGATTGGGTGCTGGTGGCTGGCCGCCCCTTGCCCGGCGCGCCGGCCAACGCCAGCGTGACGAGCGCCAGCACGAGCAGACCATTGCCGAAGTCGCCAAACCAGTCGCCGGCCAGAAATTCGATGGCAATCAGGCCCCAGAAGGCCGCCGCTCGCCAGCGTCGCGGCTGCTGCGTATCCAGCAAGGTCGCTATCCCCCAGCCAGCAAACACCAGGCCGGTCAGCGTGTAGAGTTCGGGCAAACCGATCATTTCAGCCGCCACAGCCGGAACCCATGCACGATGAAGGCCGCGATCGCGGTGGGGATCGCCCATACCGACAGTTCGAGCGGCTGCACAATGATGCCGGCGCCTTCCAGAAAGCCCTTGATCAGCAGGATCGAGGCAATGGCGAGGAAGATGTCCTCACCGAAAAACAGCCCGACATTGTCGGTGGCCGCCGCCATCGCCTTGATCTTTTCGCGCGATGCCGGGGTGATGGCGGGATCATCCCGCATGGCGGCGGCTTCGACCATGGGGGCGATCAGCGGCCGGACCGTCTGCGGATGGCCGGCGACATGGGTGAGGCCCAGCGCCGCCGTGATCTGGCGAAGCGCCATATAAAACAACAGGATGCGCGAAGCCGTCGCTGCGCGGGTGCGGGCGATCAGTCTGCGCGCTTGTTCCTGCAGGCCGGCGCGCTCCATCAGGCCGATCACCGGCAGCACCAGCCAGGGCACCGAGACATAGCGGTTCTGGTGAAACGCCTTGCCGAGCGCGGCGATCACTTCGGTGACGCTCAATCCCGCGCCGAGCCCGGTGCCGAACGCTGCCGCCACCACCACGGCCAGCGGATTGGCGCGCACGGCAAAGCCGATGACGACGATGGCAATGCCGGCCAGTGGCCACAGGTTCAGCATGCGCCGAAGCCACCACCGCCTGGGGTTTCGATGACGATGCAATCGCCCGGCTGCAGGTCGGCGCGGGCGCAAGCCGCAAGGTCTTCGATACGGCCATCGCTGCGTTCCACGCGCGCCGTGCCGGGCAAGGCATCGCCGCCACCATCCAGGCCGAACGGACGCGTCAATCGGCGGCCCGACAGCAGGGAGGCGGTCATGGCCTCGCGGAAGCGGATGCGGCGCACCACGCCGTCGCCACCCGGCCAACGGCCAGTCCCGCCGGAACCGGGCCTGATGGTAAAATCTTCGACCAGCACCGGGAAGCGGGTTTCGAGCACTTCGGGGTCGGTCAGGCGGCTGTTGGTCATGTGGGTCTGCACCGCGCTGGCGCCGGCAAACCCGTCTCCGGCGCCGGCACCGCCGCAAATTGTCTCGTAATATTGGTGGTTTGCGTTGCCGAAGGTGAAATTGTTCATGGTGCCTTGGCTGGCCGCCAGCACGCCGAGCGCGCCGAACAGCGCATCGGTGATGATCTGGCTGGTTTCGACATTGCCCGCCACCACGGCGGCCGGCGCGGCGGGGCGCAACATGGTCGCTTCCGGCACGATCAGGGTGAGCGGGCGCATGCAGCCGTCGTTCATCGGCAAGTCGCTGCCCGCCAGACAGCGGAAGACATACAGCACCGCCGCCTGCGCCACCGAGAAGGGGGCATTGAAATTGTCCGGCAATTGCAGCGATGTGCCGGTGAAATCGATGGTCGCGCTGCGGGTGGTATGATCGATGCGCACCGCCAGGGCGATCTGCGCGCCATTGTCCATGGCCACCGTCATCGCGCCGTCGCGCAAAGCCGAAATGGCGTCGCGCACCGCGGCCTCGGCATTGTCCTGCACATGGTCCATGAAGGCGGCAACGGTCGCGCTGCCCTCCAGCCGGCACAGCGCGTCCAGCGCCTGACCGCCGCGCGCACAGGCGGCGGCCTGCGCCTTCAGATCGCCGATGCAGCGCGCCGGATCACGCGCCGGCCACGGGCCGCTGCCCAGCAGGGCGAGCATCTGATCTTCCAGGAAATTGCCCTGATCGATCAACAGGATATTGTCGATCAACACGCCTTCTTCATCAATCGTGCGGCTGTCGGGCGGCATCGATCCCGGCGTGATGCCGCCGATATCGGCCTGATGCCCGCGCGCTGCGACCCAGAAGCAGAGCGCGTTCTCAACGAACACGGGTGCTACCACCGTCACATCCGGCAAATGCGTGCCGCCCGCGAACGGATTGTTCAGCACGAACACATCGCCCGGCCGGATGCCGCGCGTGTGCCCGGCCCATTTTGCCATCACGGTGCGCACACTGTCGCCCATGGAACCCAGATGTACCGGCATGTGCGGCGCGTTGGCGACGAGATGGCCGTCACCGTCAAAGATGGCGCAGGAAAAATCCAGCCGTTCCTTGATGTTGACCGACCATGCGGTGGTTTTCAGCGCTTCGCCCATGTCTTCGGCGATGGCCATGAAGCGGTTGGCGAAGAGTTCGAGTTTGATGGGGTCTACTTGTGGCGGGGCTGGGGACCCCTCACCCCCCCGGATCAAGTCCGGGGCAGGCTGCTCGCTTCGCGAGTCGCCCTCTCCCCGCCCAGAAGCATTGGGGGGAGAGGGGAAGCGAGTCAACACCAGGTTCAGCGCTGCGTCCACCTCGGCCTGCCAGCCCTGTTCCACCAAGGTCGTGCCCGCATCATCGAGGATGCAGGCCGGGCCGGCAATACGCCAGCCGACGGGCAGATTCGCGCGCGCGTAAAATCCGGTCTTGCGCCATGCGCCGCCCAGAAACACCGGCCGCGTTGCCAGATGCGGGGCGCTCCTGGCTGCGGCTGCGGCCATGTTCGGCACCATGGGCGTTTCGCCCACCGCTTCGGCGATGAGCGCGTCCACCACCAGATCGGCGCCGGCCACGACAAAGCCGAAGCGCTGGGTCTGTGCGGCGGCAAATTCGCGCGCCAGCACCTCGGGTGCCGCCAGCGGCAGGGCGATGCCGCTGTCGCTGCCGGCATAGCGGATGCGCGCCTGCACCTGCACATCGGCCACCATTTCGCCCTGGTCGGCCAGGGCGGCGCGCGCCTGCTGCGCCAGTGCCGCCGCCGGGTCGGTAAGATCGAGACCCGGCGCCAGCGGCAGATTCAGCGTGCGTTCGCGCACCACCCGGCATTCGGCGAGGCCAATGCCGAACGCCGACAACAGGCCGGCCAGCGGATGGATCAGGATGCGCGTCATCCCCAGTTGATCGGCAATGGCGCAGGCATGTTGCCCGCCGGCCCCGCCGAAACAGGCCAGCGTGTAACGCGCCGCATCATGGCCGCGTGCGATGGAAATGCGCCTGATCGCTTGCGCCATCGTCTCCACCGCAATCGTCCGCGCGCCCGCCGCCAATTGTTCGGGCGCCCCCTGTTCACCTGATTGCCGCAGTTCGGCGACCAGTGCGCCGAATCCGGCCTGCACCGCATCCACATCCAACGGCTGCTGCCCATCATGGCCGAACAGCGCAGGGAACAGATCGGGCTGCAAGATGCCGATCAATACATTGGCATCGGTTATGGTCAGTGGCCCACCGCGGCGATAGGCGGCCGGGCCCGGCACCGCACCGGCGCTGTGCGGCCCCACCTTCAAACGGCCCGCTGCATGCGTGATGATCGATCCGCCGCCGGCTGCCACTGTGTCGATCTTCAACATCGGCACACGCAGCGGCACGCTGGCGATCGTCACCTCCTCGGCGCGTTCATATTGGCCATCCCACAACGACACGTCGGTGGAGGTGCCGCCCATGTCGAAGCCGATCAGGCGCAGTTCGCCGGCGCTGCGCCCGCTCGCCGCCATGCCGACAATGCCGCCGGCCGGGCCAGACAGGATCGCATCGCGGCCATGGAAATGCCCCGCGCGCGCCAGGCCGCCGTTGGATTGCATGAAATCGAGCCGAACACCCGGCAGCCCGGCGGCGACCCGGTTCACATAATCGCGCAAGGGGGGCGACAGATAGGCATCGACCACGGCCGTGTTGGCGCGCGGCACCAGCCGGATGACCGCGCCAACCTGGTGGCTGGCGGTGACTTGCGAGAAGCCGATCGTGCGCGCGATATCCGCCACACGTGCTTCGTGCGCCGGATGGGCATGGCCATGCAGGCAGGCAATGGCGATGCTGCGATAGCCCGCGTCATGGGCCGCTTGCAGCGCGGCGGCGGTGGCGGCCTCGTCCAGCGCGCGCAACACCGTGCCGTCGGCCGCCATGCGTTCGTCGATCTCGATCACGTCGCCATACAGCGGATCGGGCTTTTCGATCCGCAGCGCGAAAATCTGCGGCCGTGCCTGGTGGCCGATCCGCAGCGCATCGCGGTGGCCGCGGGTGATGGCCAGCACGGTGGCCGCGCCCTTGCGTTCGAGCAGGGCGTTGGTGGCGACCGTCGTGCCCATGCGCACGGCGGCAATCGGCGCCGGATCGTCCCCACGCAATCGCGCGATGCCGGCCAGCGCGGCGTCTTCATATTGTTCCGGCGCGTGGCTGAGCAGCTTGGCCGTGGCCAGCCTGCCATCGGACCGCAGCGCCACGATGTCGGTGAAGGTGCCGCCGCGATCGATCCAAAATTGCCAGCCCGCCATAAGGCCAGTGGTGGCGGGGTGGGGCAGGGCGGTCAAGGGGGCAAGCCATCCGCCGCCGACCGGCAGACGGGCTGGCGGTGCGGGCGCACAAGTTTTGCTGTCAGGTGATCGAAATCTTTGTCGCTTGCGGCGGTTCGGGCGATGGGGGAGGGTGATGGCGGCATGCCGGCCATTGGGGAGACATGGGTTGTTTGAATGGATCGCGGGTTTCGATTGGAATGCGATCCTGCCGTTCATCGCCATCGGCTTTGCGGCGCAGTTGGTCGATGGCGCGCTGGGCATGGCGTTTGGCATCATTTCCTCCACCCTGTTGATCAGCGTGATGGGGGTGCCGCCAGCGCGCGCGTCGGCCGGCGTGCATCTGGTGGAGATTTTCACCACCGGCGCTTCGGGGATCAGCCATATCGCCCTGCGCAATGTCGATTGGCGGCTGTTTGCGCGCCTGGCGGTGCCGGGTGTGGTCGGCGGGGTGACGGGGGCCTATCTGCTGGCCAGCATCGATGCAGCGGCGGCGCGGCCGTTCGTGATGGCCTATCTGGCCGGTGTCGGCATCTATCTGCTGGTGAAGGCGCTGCGTTATCCGCCGCAACAGGGCAGCCCGCGCTATGTCGCGCCGCTGGGGCTGATCGGCGGGTTCCTCGATGCAACGGGCGGCGGCGGCTGGGGGCCGGTGGTCACATCGAACCTGCTGGTGCAGGGCGCCGAAGTGCGGCGCACCGTCGGCACGGTGAACAGCGCAGAGTTTCTGGTGACGCTGGCGATTTCGGCCACCTTCGTATCCACCATCGGCCTGGAGGCGTTCACAACGGTCACCGCCGGTCTGCTGCTCGGCGGTCTGCTGGCGGCACCGCTGGGGGCGCTGGCGGTGCGGGTGATGCCGGTGCGCGGCCTGATGCTGATGGTCGGTGTAGTGTTGACCGCGACGAGTGTGTTCAGCCTGGTGCGCCTGATCAGCTGAGTTCAGGGCGCGGTATATTGCAGGCTGAGCCGGCGGAACAGCGAAGGCGTGACGCCAACGAATTCCTTGAACGCGGTGGCAAAATGCGCCTGGTTGGCAAAGCCGTGGCTTGAGGCGATATCGGCCATGGAACGCTCGCTGCTGGTGAGGACAGCGGCCGCCTGGCTGACCCGGCGGCGCAGGAAATAGCGCGCGGGCGTGAGGCCGGTTTTGCGCCGGAAGCCTGTGGCCAGTTCGTCGGCCTTCAGGTGAAACCGGTCGCCAATGTCCTTGATCGAGGGGATTTGGTCGCAGCACGAATCCACATAGGCGAGGATGGCGTCGAACTGCGCCGGATCGGCGAACGGTTCGTCGCCATGATCCAGATAATGTTCAAAAATATGGTGCAGCAGGAAGGTCTTGATCTGGCGGCCGGCGTCGTCGAGCGAATTGCCGGTGCGCTTGCAGGCCTGGCGCTCCCACAAATCGGCCCATTGCACGATGGTCTTGTCGATCAGGCCGCCAGTCACCGGCGGCAACGTCAATGGTGGCAGATCGAGAATGTCGGCAAAGGCTTCGATCCAGCGCGGATAGATCCACATGAAGGTCACATCGATCCGATGTTCCAGTGTCAGGGATGTCGGCTTGTTGGGGGCGAACAGTTCCACGACATTGATGCCAGCGGTGTGGGTGAGCGAGGCGCCGGCATGGCCCGGTTCAATGATCGGCAGCCGGCTGACGATGATGGTGAGCGGCGTGTCGGCATCGGCCGGAATATCGACCTTGATCGGCGGCCGTGCATCGAATCGCACCAGGCCGAAGCCATCGCCTTCATGCACACAGGTGATTTGCCCATGGCCTTCGCCATTGCTTGTGCTGGAATAGCCCAAAAGACGGCCAATGAAATCCTCGCGGCCACGCCCTGTTCCCGTCGTGCCAGGGACGAACTTGCTACCGATTGGGAAGATCATGAGCGCCCCGTAGGCCAGAGTGGGGCAAATTAAACGGCAAATCGTGTCAAGATGAAGGCGCCTGCGCGGCTTTTGCATCAGCCTGGGCTTGCAACGCCGCCAGCAGGTCCAGCGCTTCACGCGGAGTGATGCTGTCGATATCGATGGCGGCCAGTTGTTCGCGCAAAGGGTCGGCGGCGGCAGCGGTGGGGGCGGCGAAAAGGGGCAACGTGTCCACCCCGGCGGCGATCCCGCCGGTCTGGTCGCGGCGGGCTTCCAGCCGGGTGAGCACGGCGCGGGCACGGGCGAGGACGGGGGCGGGCACGCCGGCGAGGCGGGCCACCGACAGGCCATAGCTCTTGTCGGCGCTGCCCGGCACCACCTGGTGCAGGAACACCAGATCGCCGCGCCATTCGCGCACCTTCACGGTCACACTCGCCAGACCGGAGAGCTTGGCGGTGAGCGGCACCAGTTCATGATAATGGGTGGCGAACAGGCAGCGGCAATTGAGATCGTCGTGCACCGATTCCAGCACTGCCCAGGCGATGGCGAGGCCATCATAGGTGCTGGTGCCGCGGCCGACCTCGTCAAGGATGACCAGGCTGCGATTGGTCGCGCCGGTCAGGATGGCCGCGGTTTCGACCATCTCGACCATGAAGGTGGAGCGGCCCTCTGCCAGATCGTCGGCGGCGCCAACGCGGCTGTAAAGCCGATCGATGATGCCGATATGCGCCGATGCCGCCGGCACATGGGAACCGGCCTGCGCCAGCACGGCGATCAGCGCATTCTGGCGCAGAAAGGTGGATTTGCCGGCCATGTTCGGGCCCGTCACCAGCCACACCCGGGCGTCGAACGACAGATCGCAATCATTGGGCGTGAAGCGCGTGCCCGACGTGCGCACCGCCAGCTCGACGACCGGATGGCGGCCGGCAACGATGGCAAAGCCCGTGCTGTGATCGACGTGTGGCCGGCACCAGTTTTCAGAGGCCGCCAGTTCGGCGAGCGCGGCGCCGACATCGATGCGGGCGAGCGCAGCAGCGGTTTCCAATATGGCGGATTGCTGGCCGAGGATGGCGTCGCGCAGCTCTTCCAGATGCGCGGCTTCGGCAGCCAGCGCATGATCGGCGGCGCTGGCGATGCGGCTGGCCAGATCGCCGAGTTCGGGACTGCTGAACCGCACCGCGCCCGCCATTGTCTGGCGGTGGATGAAGCCGGAGCTGGGCAGCAGCAGCGGATCAGCGCGGGCGGCCGGCACTTCGATATGATAGCCCAGCACATTGTTGTGACGGATTTTCAGCGCCGTGATGCCGGTTTGCGCTTTCAATCTGGTTTCCATCGCAGCTACGGCGGAGCGGCCGTCGCGGGCGGTTTCGCGCAGCGTATCGAGCGCCGCATCAAAGCCGGGGCGGATGGCGCCGGGCAATTCCAGCGGCGGTTCATCGGCAAGCGTGCGCGCCAGTTGCTCGACCAGCGCGCCGATCCGGCTGCCGTCTGCGCCGATGCGCGCCAGCGTGTCGGCCAGCAGCACCGGCGGCCCGGCCAGCGATGCCGTCGCTGCAAGTGCGCGTTTCAGCGCCAGCGCGCCGGCCAGGCCCTTGTGCAACTGCCCCAGATCGCGCGGGGACCAGCGGCCGATGGCAATGCGGGCCAGCGCGCGGGCCACATCCGCCAGGCCCTTCAGCGTCTCACGCGTGGCGGCGCGGGTGATGGGATCGGCGATGAACCAGCCGACCAGATCGAGCCGGGCATTGATGGCGGCAGCGTCGGTGAGTGGCGCGGCAAGGTCTTCGCCCAATTGGCGTGCACCGCCGGCAGTCACGGTGCGATCGATGGCGGATTCGAGGCTGTGGCGCGTGTTCGCGCGCGCCAGTTCCAGGCTGGCGCGCGTGGCGGCATCGATGGCCATGGTGCTGCCGGGCAGCTCGCGGCGCGGTGGCAGGATCAGCGGCGCCGCGTCGCGGGCGGTTTCCTGCACATAGGCGAGCAAGGCGCCGGCGGCGGCCAGTTCGGCCTTTGTGAACTGGCCCCAGCCGTCGAGCGTGACGACGCCGAAACGGGATTTGAGCGCGGTTTCGGCGCGGGTGGCGCTGAATTCGGCCGAAGGGCGCGCGGTGCCGATTTGGCCGCTGCCTTCGGGCACCAATGTTTCGGCGGGGCTGAGGCGGGCCAATTCGGCGCGCAGATCGGCCAGGCTGCCAGCGCGGGTGTGGAAGGCGCCAGTGCTGAGGTCGAGCCAGGCGAGGCCGGCGGATATGTCTTGGTCAGACCCACCCCCAGCCCCTCCCGCGAGCGGGATGGGAGCAGATAGCGCCGCCAGCCAGTTGGCGCGCTTGGGTTCGAGCAGGCCGGCTTCGGTAACGGTGGCCGGCGTGACGATGCGGACGATGGCGCGGGCGACGACGCTTTTGCCGCCGCGCTTCTTTGCCTCGCGCGGGTCTTCGATCTGTTCGGCAATGGCAACATGGTGGCCGGCGCGGATCAGGCGGGCCAGGTAATTCTCATGGGCGTGCACCGGCACGCCGCACATCGGGATCGGCTGGCCGCCATGTTCGCCGCGCTTGGTCAGCGCGATATCGAGCGTGGCGGCAGCGCTGGCGGCATCGTCGAAGAAGAGTTCATAGAAATCGCCCATGCGGAAAAACAGCAGCGCATCAGGCACCTCGGCCTTGATGGTCAGATATTGCGCGATCATGGGCGAGGCAGCGGTCACGAGGCTGGGATAGCGCGGGGGGCCGATGTCGTGAAGGGGCGCCGTCCGCCGGGGCGGCATTTGCGCTTGCCCCTTTGCTGCCGCAATCCTATCGCTGGGGTGACGGGGTTTTGAGCGGGCGTGGGCGATGAGCAGCAAGAACGACACAGGCAGCGATCAGGATTTCGGTGACCGCGAGGCGCTGATCTATCACCGCACCGGCAAGGCCGGGAAGATCGACATCGTGGCGTCAAAGCCGATGGCGACGCAGCGTGACCTCAGCCTCGCCTATTCGCCTGGTGTGGCAGCGCCCGTGCGCGCCATCGCCGCCGATCCCGATGCGGCCTATGATTATACGATCAAGGGCAATCTGGTCGCGGTGATCTCCAACGGCACCGCCATCCTGGGCCTGGGCAATCTGGGTGCCCTCGCCTCGAAGCCGGTGATGGAAGGCAAGGCCGTGCTGTTCAAGCGCTTTGCCGATATTGACAGCATTGATCTGGAAGTTGCCACCGAGGATGTCGACAAGTTCATCGCCTGCGTCGAGCTGCTGGAGCCGTCGTTCGGCGGCATCAACCTTGAGGATATCAAGGCGCCGGAATGCTTCATCATCGAAACCACGCTGAAGGAACGGATGAACATCCCGGTCTTTCACGATGATCAGCACGGCACCGCGATTGTCGCCGCAGCTGGCATGATCAACGCCCTGCACCTGACCGGGCGGCGGCCGGAAGATGTGAAGATGGTGGTGAACGGCGCTGGCGCGGCCGCCATCGCCTGCACCGAATTGATCAAGGCCTATGGTGTCAAGAATGTCCTGATGTGTGACACCGAAGGCGTGATTTACGTTGGGCGCCAGAAGGGCATGAACCAGTGGAAATCCGCGCATGCGGCGGTAACGGAGGCGCGCAGCCTGGAAGAGGCGATGCAAGGCGCAGACGTGTTCCTGGGCCTGTCCAAAAAGGGCGCGGTGAGCGAGGCGATGGTGGCGGCGATGGCGCCCAATCCGATCATCTTTGCCATGGCCAACCCGGATCCGGAAATCACGCCGGAAGATGTGGCGAAGGTCCGCAGCGATGCCATCGTCGCGACCGGGCGCAGCGATTATCCCAACCAGGTCAACAATGTCCTGTGCTTCCCCTATCTGTTCCGCGGCGCACTGGATGTGCGGGCGACCGCGATCAACGAGGACATGAAGCTGGCAGCGGCCAACGCCATCGCCAGCCTGGCGCGCATGCCGGTGCCCGATGAAGTGGCGGCAGCCTATGGCGGCAAGGCGCGCAATTTCGGCCCGGAATATATCATACCGGCGCCGTTCGATCCGCGCCTGATCGAACATATCCCCACCGCAGTCGCCAAGGCAGCAATGGCATCGGGCGTGGCGCGCAAGCCGTTTTTCGATGAGGACGCCTATCGCCAGGAACTGCGCGGGCGGCTGAATCCCACCACGTCGATCCTGCAAGGCGCCATCGAAAACGCCCAAAGCCGGCCAAGGCGGGCGGTGTTTGCCGAAGCCGAACAGGATGTCGTGCTGCGCGCCGCCGTGAACTGGCGCAACAGCGGTTACGGCACGCCGGTGCTGGTTGGCCGCGAAGGCCCGGTGCGCGAAGGGCTGGTGCGGCTGGGGGTTGATGATCCCGACAGCTTCGAGATCCACAACAGCGCGATTTCGCCGCTGGTGCCGGCGATGGTCGATTATCTGTACGAACGTGTGCAGCGCCGCGGCATGCTGCACCGAGATGTGCAGCGCATGGTCAATCACGAGCGCAACGTGTTCGGCGCGCTGCTGGTGGCGATGGGCGAAGCCGATCTGATGCTGACCGGCGTGACGCGCAATTTTGCCACCACCTATCGCCAGGTGCGCCAGGTGATCGATCCGTTGCCCGGTTGCCGCCCGTTCGGCATCCACATGCTGGTCGGCAAGCAGCAGACGATCTTCATCGCCGATACCACCGTCACTGAACGGCCGACAGCACAGACGCTGGCGACCATCGCCATCGAAACCGCCGCCGTCGCCCGCCGGCTCGGCCAGGAACCGCGTGTCGCCTTCCTCAGCTACAGCAATTTCGGCAACCCGCGCGGCGAGTTTGTCGACAATCTGCGCGGTGCCATCGAGTTGCTCGATCAGCGCCAGGTCGGGTTCGAATATGAAGGCGAAATGTCGGCCGATGTGGCGCTCAATCCGGCGATGCGGGCGCAATATCCGTTCAGCCGCCTGTCCGGCCCGGCCAATGTGCTGATCATGCCCGGCCTGCACAGCGCCAACATCGCGGCGAAATTGATCAAGGAAGTCGCCAATCTGCGGGTGGTCGGGCCCATGTTGGTCAACATGTCGAAGCCGGTGCAGATCGTGCCGATGAACAGTTCGGCCGGCGATATCGTCACGCTGGGCGTGCTCGCCGCCACCGGCGTGGTGTGTTGAAGCCGCCGATCCTGCTCATCCACGGCATGTGGTCCACCCCGGCCACATTTTCGCGGCTGCGTCCGGTGCTGGAGGCAGCCGGGCACGCGACGCATGCGCCGGCGCTGCCTTGGCACGACCGCCCGGCCAGCCTGCCGCCGCCGCCTGAGCTCGGCACGCTGTCGATCACCTCTTACGTCGATTATCTCGCCACCGAAGCCGCCGCCCTTGGCCGCCCGCCGGTGATCCTCGGCCATTCGATGGGCAGCCTGCTGGCGCAGTTGCTGGCGCTGCGGGTGCCGCACGCCGGCCTGGTGCTGCTGTCGCCGGCCGCGGCGGCCAATGCCCAGGCGGCCAGCATCGATCCGCTGCGCACCATGAAGAATGTCGTGACAAAATGGGGCTGGTGGGAAAAGCCGACGCTGTTCGATGAAGCCGGCGCGCGCTGGGGTTGTTTCAACGGCGTGCCCGATGCGGTGACGGCGGCCGAAACCGCGGCCTTGGTGTGGGATTCAGGGCGCGTGCTGGCCGAAATCGCATTGCCGCCGCTGTTCGGCAACGTCACGCGGGTGGATTATGCCCGGCTTACGCAGCCGGCGCTGGTGGTCGTGGGCAGCCAGGATCGCACCACGCCGCCCGGCATTGCGCGCGCCACCGCGCGACAATTGCCCGGCCGGGTGGATTATCAGGAAATCCCGCAAGCGCCGCACTGGCTGTTCTGGGGCGAACTGGAACAACAGGTCGGCGCCATGGTGACGGGGTGGCTGAACACACTCGATTGATCGCGGCGTCCGCCGCGGGGGGATTGGTCTCTGCACTGCGCAGCGAAGCTGAGCGGCTGGGCTTTGCCGCGCTGGGCGTGTGCAGCGCTGACGCTGTGCCGCAGGCCGGGGCGCGATTGCGGCAATGGCTGGCCGATGGCTGCCACGGCGAGATGATCTGGATGGAAAGCCGCGCCGATGAACGCGCGTCGCCGCAGGGCCTGTGGCCGGCGGTGCGCAGCGTCATCATGCTGGGCACCAGCTATGCGCCGGCGCTCGATCCGCTGCGGCTGGCGGGGGTGGGCGATACCGGCGTGATCAGCGTCTATGCCTGGAACCGCGACTATCATGATCTGATCAAGAAACGGCTGAAGGCGCTGGCGCGCTGGCTGGTGGCGGCCGCGCCTTCGGAACTGAAGGTCTTCGTCGATACCGCGCCGGTGATGGAAAAGCCGCTGGCCGCCGCCGCCGGGCTGGGCTGGCAGGGCAAGCACACCAATCTGGTGAGCCGCGATCACGGCAGCTGGCTGTTTCTGGGCGCGATTTATACGACGCTCGATCTGCCATTGGATGCGCCGCATGCCGACCGCTGCGGCAGTTGCACCCGCTGCCAGACCGCCTGCCCGACCGATGCCTTCCCATCGCCCTACCGCCTCGATGCGCGGCGCTGTCTGGCCTATCTGACCATCGAACACGCCGGCCCGATCCCGCTGGAGTTTCGCGCGCCGATGGCCAACCGCATCTATGGCTGTGATGATTGCCTGAGTGTCTGCCCGTGGAACCGCTTTGCGAAAGCCACCGAGGAGCCGGCGTTCATGCCGCGCAGCGAACTGACCGCGCCGAAGCTGGCGGACTTGCTGGCGCTTGACGATGCAGCATTCCGCGCATTGTTTTCGGGCAGCGCCATCAAGCGCATCGGGGTCAATCGCTTCATCCGCAATTGCCTTTATGCGGCGGGCAACAGTGGCGATGCGACGTTGCGGCTGGCGGTGGCGGCGCATCTTTTCAGCGATGATGCTGTGGTGGCCGACGCGGCGGCCTGGGCAATGGCGCAATTGGAGGGCACGACATGAGCATCCCCACCGGCACGGCGCGGCTCGCGGCGCTGCAAATCGGCAGCCGGGCGACCACGGCGGAAACGCTGGACGCGCTGATGGCGCGGCGCAGCGAATTGGTCGACGCGCGGCCCGATCTGCTGGTGCTGCCCGAGGCGTTGTTGGGCGGCTATCCCAAGGGCCAGGATTTCGGCGTGCGGCTCGGCTATCGCACCAATCGTGGCCGCGATGCGTTCCGGCGCTATTGGGAGCAGGCGGTGGAACTGGATGGGCCGGAAGTGGCGGCGCTGGCGGACCTGGCCGGCAGCATCGGCACCACCCTGATCGCCGGCGCGATCGTGCGCGAAGGCGCGACATTGCAATGCGCGGCGCTGCATTTCACGCCCGATGGCCAATTCGCCGGCCATCGCCGCAAATTGATGCCGACCGCCGCCGAACGGCTGGTGTGGGGGCAGGGCGGCGCGGCAGACGTGCGCAGCTTTGACTCACCCATCGGGCGCATCGGCGCGCCGATCTGCTGGGAAAATTACATGCCGCTGCTGCGCACCGCGCTCTATGGCCAGGGCGTGACACTATGGGCCGCACCGACCGTCGATGAACGGCCGCAATGGGAAATCACCATGCGCCATATCGCACTGGAAAGCCGATGTTTCGTGGTGAGTGCCTGCCAGTGGGTGCCGCCGGGCCAGACAGCTCTGGACGAACCGATCACCCTGCGTGACCGGCCTGATTTTGCCCCGATGATTGCTGGCGGCAGCCTGATCGTCTCGCCGCTGGGCGACGTGCTGGCCGGGCCAGTGCGCGGCGGCGAAGGGTTGATCACAGCCGAGGTCGATCTGGCCGATGTGGTGCGCGCGCGTTTTGATTTCGACGCGGCCGGCCATTATGCCCGGCCTGATGTTTTTCGGCTGGACGTTTCGGGCGGCCCAAGCTGAAACTTCGCCGCAGGGGAGAGACGCGTGACGGATTCATTGTTCATCGGCCTGAGTGACGAAGATGTGCCACAGGTGCTGGTGCTGAAACGCGCCAATCGCCACGGCTTGATTGCGGGGGCCACCGGCACCGGCAAGACGGTGACCCTGCAGGGCCTGGCCGAAGGCTTCAGCCGCGCCGGCGTGCCGGTGTTCCTGGCCGATGTGAAGGGCGACATCGCCGGCATGGCCAAGGCCGGCAGCGAGGCCGCCGGGTGGACCGGCAAGCGCGCCGCCGAATTGAAGATGGACGATTATGATTATGCCGCCTGCCCGGTGGTGTTCTGGGATTTGTTCGGCCAACAGGGCCACCCGATCCGCACCACGATTTCCGAAATGGGGCCGCTGCTGCTGGCGCGGCTGATGGGCCTGAACGAGACGCAGGAAGGCGTGCTGACCATCGCCTTCAAATATGCCGATGAAAACGACATGCTGCTGCTCGATCTGGAAGATCTGCAGGCGATGCTGGCTTGGGTGTCTGACAATGCCGGCGCGCTTTCGAGCAAGTACGGCAATGTCACCAAGGCCAGCGTCGGTTCGATCCAGCGTCAGTTGCTGCAACTGGAAACCCAGGGCGGCGCGGCATTTTTCGGCGAACCGGCGCTGGATATCGCCGATTTCATCGCGCTGGATGGGCGCGGGCATGGCCGGGTTAACATCCTCGCCGCCGACAAGTTGATGCAGTCGCCCCGGCTCTATGCGACCTTCCTGCTCTGGCTGCTGTCCGAACTGTTCGAAACGCTCCCCGAGATCGGCGATCCCGACAAGCCCAAGCTGGTGTTCTTCTTTGACGAAGCCCACCTGCTGTTCGACGAGGCACCCGATGCGCTGCTCGACAAGGTGGAGCAGGTGGTGCGGCTGATCCGATCAAAAGGCGTTGGCGTCTATTTCATCAGCCAGAACCCCATCGATATTCCGGAGAAGGTGGCCGGGCAGCTGGGCAATCGCGTGCAGCACGCGCTCAGGGCCTTCACCCCGCGCGACCAAAGGGCGATCAAATCGGCGAGCGAGACGTTTCGGCCCAATCCGCGGCTGGATGTGGCGCGCGTCATCACCGAGATGAAGGTGGGCGAGGCGCTGGTTTCGACTTTGATGCCCGATGGCGCGCCGTCGCCGGTGGAGCGCACCCGCGTCGGCCCGCCGCGCAGCCGGGTCGGGCCGATCACGACGGGCGAGCGCATGGACGTGATCAATGCCTCACCGTTCGCCGGCAAATATGATG
Organism: Sandarakinorhabdus sp.; assembly: GCF_987265915.1. NCBI lineage: Bacteria > Pseudomonadati > Pseudomonadota > Alphaproteobacteria > Sphingomonadales > Sphingosinicellaceae > Sandarakinorhabdus > Sandarakinorhabdus sp. The sequence goes on along the minus strand of NZ_OZ503948.1, from coordinate 2,752,603 downwards.
AGTTGATCGACCGCGAATCCGCCGCCGAGCTCCTGGTGATGAAGCGCGAGGACAGCGCGGCGCAGGCGCAAGCAGAGAAGCAGGCGGCGTTGCAGGCCAAGCTCGATGCGCAGGCCGCCAAGGAAGAGGCCAAGCTGGAGGCGCAGGCGGCCAAGGAAGCGGCGCGGCTGGCGGCGCAGCGGGAACGCGAGGCGGCCCGGCTGGAGGCAGCGCGGGCCCGCGCCGCCGCGCGGCCCAGCGCCACTGAAAAGGCCATCGCCGCGGCAACGACGTCGGCCGCGCGCAGCATTGGCCGGCAATTGGCCGGCAGTGTGGGCAAGAGCCTGGTGCGCGGGATTTTGGGGAGCCTGTTCAAATAGGCATTTTCCCACCCCCAGCCCCTCCCGCTTGCGGGAGGGGAGCCGTGTAGGCTGGTGGTGAACGCGCTCACGATTGCGCCAATCTGCTCCCCTCCCGCTTGCGGGAGGGGCTGGGGGTGGGCATGGTGTCGCAAAATCCAAGGGAGACACACATGACCACCACGCGCAAATGGCTGCTGAAATCCCGCCCGCATGGCGCCTTGCAGGACAGTGATTTCGATCTTGTCACCATGCCCCTGCCCGAAGTCGGCGACGGGCAGTTCCTTGTTCGCCTCACCCATTTCAGCTTCGACCCCACCCAGCGCGGCTGGCTGGGCGGCGATACCTATCTGCCGGCCGTGCCGATTGGTGGGGTGGTGCGGGCTGGCGGGATTGGGGAGGTGATCGAAAGCCGCCATCCCAAGTTTGCCGTGGGCGATATCGTACAGGGCACCTTCGGCTGGCAGGAACATGCGCTGAGCGATGGCATGACCGAAACCGGGCCGGTGACGAAATTGCGCGCTGGCATCACGCCGGAACAGGCGCTGGGCGTGTTCGGCGTGACGGGGCTGACCGCCTGGTTCGGCCTGACCGAGATCGGCAAGCCCAATGCTGGCGATACCGTTCTGGTCTCGGGTGCGGCTGGCGCCACCGGCAGTGTGGTGGTGCAGGTGGCCAAGGCGTTGGGTTGCAAGGTCATCGGCATCGCCGGCGGCGCGGAAAAATGCGCCTGGGTGGTGGAACAGGCCGGTGCTGATGCCTGCATCGATTATCGCGCCGGCGGCGTCGGCCGCCAGATCCGCGAACATGCGCCGAAAGGCGTCAATGTGGTGTTCGAAAATGTCGGCGGCGAAATCCTCGATGCGGCATTGGCCAATCTGGCGCTGAATGCGCGCGTCGTGCTGTGCGGCGGCATTTCCAGTTATAACGACACTGCCGAGGATCGCACCCCTGGCTTGCGCAATTACATGAACCTCACCGTGATGCGCGGGCGCATGGAAGGCTTCATCGTGCTGGATTTCGCCAAGCGCTATGGCGAGGGCGTGGCGGCCTTGTCCAAGCTGATGGCTGACGGCAAGCTGAAGACCGCCGAGGATGTGGCGCACGGTTTCGAAAATTGCCCGGCGACGCTGCGGCGCCTGTTCGAAGGCAAGAATTTCGGCAAGCAACTGTTGCGCGTTTAGAGTCGATTGCGTTTGGGTTGCAGCGACAAAGCTCCCTCCCTTCAAGGGAGGGCGAGAGACGAGCCGCAGGCGAGGCACGTGGGTGTTGTCCGTGGGCACGAGCGGGATCACCCACCCCCCCGGATCAAGTCCGGGGCAGGCTGCTCGGCTGGCGCCGAGTCGCCCTCCCTTGAAGGGAGGGAGCAAGGGCGTTTCCATCAATCTGCAATCGACTCTAGCGAATGGCGTTGTTGAATTCCGTTGCGGCCGGGCCGGTGAGTGCAGCGAGGAAGATGTGCCAATCCGGCACAAGGCCGGGCCGGCCATCCGGGTTCCAGATGTCGTGGTCGGCCTGGGATGTCGGGTCGGCCACGGCGGGATAGGCGGCGGGGTTGACCCGGCTCTTGCCGCCGCGTTCGTTCAGGCGGCGCAGGGCGCGCACCGCGTCCGCCGGGTCTTCCGGCGTGTTGCCGGCGGGCAGGCCGAGCGCCTGGCCAAGCAGCGTCAGCCGGGCAGCGCGCACCGCCGCGGGGCGGCCGTCTACGATCGCTTCATCGAACAGTGCAGCCGACAAGGCGCTGTCAAAGCTGAGACCGCGCCGCCAGCCATGGGCGCTGCCGGTGATCAATACGGCATCATCGACGATCAAGGTGGTGGTGCCCAGATGCAGGCTGCGGCCAGGGCCAGCGGTGGGGGAGAGCAGTACGACCCGCGCCGGCGCAGCGGCCTGCAATGCGGCCAGCGCCGCGCCGATGCCGGCCTTGCGAATGGCCTCCAGCTTGGCGGTCTGGCCGGGCAGGAAGCGCTGTGGCACCATCAGGATCACCACCAGGCCGGGCCGCACCGTCAGCCGGGCGGTGAGCGCCGTGATCAGCGCATTGGGGCCGCTTTGCGCATCGAGCGCCGGGGTTTCCAAGTAGATCAGATCTTCGGCGCGGGCGATGGCCGCCAGCGCGGCAGTGGCAAATTCCTGTGCACCGTCGCGGGTCTTCACGATCAGCCGGTCCAGCGCCGCCGCGGCCAGATCATCATCGAAATTGGCCGTATCGATCACGGCATCCAGATCCTGGCCCGATGCGGTTTCGAGATCGGTTTTCAGGCTGCTCCAGCTCGCGCCGGGGGTGAAAACGCGGCCGTTGTTGAGCAAGTCGCGGATGGCATCATCGCCGTGCATGCCGTGGGTGGTGGTTTCCAGGATGGCCGTCCACGCGCCCGCCGTGCCGGGATCGGCGGTGGCCGTGAAGGGCCGGCCAGCCAGCGGCACATAGCCAAGGATCGACGTTGCCTGCCGCTCGATCATCAGCAGGCGCAGGCGGTCGGCGGCGGGGCCGGCGATGGCGAGGCCGGTGCCATGAACGTCGCTGCCGGCCGGGATGCCGGGATGGCCAAGCTGCGCCGGCGGCGCCTGGTGCAGGCTGGACAGGCCGGGCGTGCCGCCGATGACGGCAGTGCCGGTGGCGTCGCGCACCGCAAGCTCCCGCCGTTCCTGGCTGGGCACGGGCTGGCCCCAGCCGTCGACGCGGGTAAGGGAATCGCGGGTGCGGCGCACCAGGGTGGCGCCCGCCGGGACGGTTGTGAGCGTGCCTTCCGGCGTCTGGCCAAAGGCCGGCTGGGTGATGATCAGCGTGTCCCCAGCGGCCACCGCCACTGGCAGCGTAGCGGCATCCATGTCGGCCGCGATAAGGGTGGCGGGATCGAGCAGCGCCAGCGTGCCGGCGGTATCGGCCAGCACGCGATCGCCGGAACGCCAGCCGCTGCCGCCGATCACGAACGGCTGGCCACGGCTGGTGTTGATGAAGCTGGCGCCGGCGGGCGCGGCGCGGGAGACGCGGGCGCCGGCCAGCAGCGCCGGCCGGTCAAAGCGCAGATCGGCGAAATAGCGCGAGCCTCCATCGATGACGACCAGCGCATCTGCCGACAGGGACGCGCTGGCCTGGCCGTCGGGCAACGGCAGGATGACGAAGGCTTCACCAAGATTGTCGGCGATGGCGCTGCCGCCGGTCTGGCGCACGCGGCGGCCGGTGGCGGTATCGATGCCGTGCGTCCACACCCGGATCCAGCTGTTCGGCGGCAGATCGCCCGCTTCGAAATGCAGCACGATGGTCTGGTCCGCGACCGAGCCGCCGCCACCGCTGGCGCTGCCTTCGCCGGCCAGCGCGCGGGGCGTGAAGACCAGGCTGGCGGGCAGCGGGCCAGCGCCGAAGCTGGCCGGCGGCGTGGTGGCACCCCAATCAGCATCGAGCACCGGGCTCATCAGGCTGGCGGCCCCGGCGGCGAGCGTGGCCATGGCGCGTGCCGCGACCGCGTCGGTGTTGGTCAAAACCGGATTTGGCGCGGTGTTGCGCGCCGCAGTGACGCGCAGGCGCGGGTTGGCTTGGGCAGCGTGGGCGCGGGTGCGGCCGACCAGGTGGCTTTCGATGTCGATCAGGGCGACTCGGGCGAAATCCCGATCGAAGGCGGCGGGCCAAGCAGCGTCCGTCCAGCCGGCAAAAGGCGTCGCGGTGGCGGGCGCGGCATAGGTGCCGCCGGGCAGCAGTGCGAGGCGCGGGATGGCGAGAATGTCGGTATCGGCAGACGCAGCGGCGGAGAGCGCGATAATGGGGGCCGCGCCAATGGTATAGAGCGCGGTCGAACCGCTGACCTGGGTGAGATCGCTGAGGTTCAGGCGGGCGCGGCTGGCGGAGTCGAGCGGGCCTTCATGGGCATTGACCAGCGCAACCACGCGCCCGGTGTTGACAGTCGCGGTGCGCTGATTGGCGGCGGTGCTGGACGCCCAGAGATTGCTCCAGGTGCCGGCGGCGGCCATCCGCGCCCACCAGGTGGCGACGGCGCCAGCATCGAGCGCGCGGCCGCGATGATCGAAACACCAGAGCCGCACCGACAAGGGCGCCCCGGTGCGGTTTTGCAGCGCTATGGCGGAGCCGGTTTCAGGGCGGCACAATTCGGTGACTGGCTGGGTGCCGTTGCTGGGCGGGGTGCCGGGGGACAGGCCCAGGAACCGCGCCGGATCAAAGCCCGGCGGCGTCGTATCGAAATTGGCCGCGCGCAATTGTTCGATGGCGGCCATGGTGCCGGCCTTGTTCGCCGGAATCTCCAGCGCGAAGTGGCGCACGCGCGGCCGCGCGCTGGCCCCGGCAGCCAGCGGCTGGCCATCCGGCGATGGCAGCGGCGCGGCCAGCGTTGCCAGCCTGGCCTCCACCTCCGGCAGCAGGGTGAGCAGCACGACCAAATTGCCATCGGCAAAGGCCGGGGTGCCGTTCTCGGCGCGCAGCGGTGCCAGCGCCGCCGGGCGCGGGCTGCTGGCAAACAGATAGCGGCGCAGGGCCCCGGCCGGCGCGCGCCATTCCATATCGACCGACAGGGTGAGCGGGATGGCGAGATCGCCGTCGGGCAGCGGCAGGGTGGGCGGCGTGTCGAATGCATGTCGAAACCACGGCCCCAGCGCTGGTGAGGCCAGGTGGAGATCGGATGGTGCGGGCACGAGATTGACCATGGCCTATACCAGTTCGAGCGTGGCCGACGCGACCGGGCTGGACCGGCCGATCGGATCGATGAGGATGATGCTGTATTCGGTGTTGTCCGGCGCGATCTCGCCGGTGCTGGTGCCGGCCAGCATGAAATTCCCGGCCACCGCTATGGGTTCTTCCAGGATGATGGTCGGCAGGCCGCCGGGCAGCCGGCGGATCAGCCGCACCGTGAAGCTGCCTATTTCGCCGCCTTGCAGCGGGCCGGGGTGGCTGATGCTCAAGCTGACATTGCTGAGGCCGCCAGCCGCTACGGTGCCGGTGATCGCCGTGATGGTGGCGGCCGGCGGCGCGGCGGGTGGCACGATGATCAGGCTGACGGCGTTGGACGCGGCACTCCACAGGCCGGGCACCGGCGTGCCGGCGGCCACCGATCCGCTTTCCGGTTGGCCCTGGGCCTCGGCCACCCAAGCATAGCGGAACCACGGCTTCAGCCGGGCGGTGTCGGCAATGACCAGCGGGCCATCGTCGCGCACGATCGCGATCTGTTCACCGCTGTTCGGATCAACCGGGCCGAAGGCGCCGGTGGTGACGATGGGCATGGCCAGCGGATTGCCGCCGGCCGTGGCCGTGCGCCGCAAGCGCCAGGTTTCGCCGGCCGTGGCGCCTGGTGCGAGACGGATGGTGACTTCGGCGACAATATCATGCTCGCCGGTCTGCGCGTGTGCGGGGCGCACCGACACCAGCGGCCGCGGCGGCGGATCGGCGTTGGGCACACCATAAAGGATGATCGGCAGGCTGCCGAGCGGCGGCTTGGCGCCCGACGCTGTTTCGGCGGCGATCTTGTAGACGCTCAGGAGGCGCAGGCTGCCCGACACGGCGTGGCGGAAGGCCTTGCCAGCGCTGGGGCCGGCGCCGGTATCGCGGATGACATTCTCCAGCTTTTCAAACAGATGGTCGGGCAGCAACGCCTGATGGGTGCGCCACACCGAAGCACGCGCGGCGGCATCGGCGGCATTGGCCAGCGCCGTGAGAATGTCATTGCGACCCAACGACCTGATATGCGCGGTCAGGCGGTTTTCATCGGAATAATAGACGCCGTAACGCGCCTGGCCGGGTTGCGGGACCCAGCGATGTTCGATCCAGGCGAGGCCGGTGACATCGGGGCGGGCGCTGTATTGCAACTGCGCCGGCACGCTGATCTGCGGCGGCGGGCGCAGATCACGCAGACGCAGCAGGAAGGGTTCGGACGGGGTGGAAAGCTGGCCGGCGCTGTCGATCCAGGTCGCCGTGATGCGCAGATAGCGTTCCTCCATGGCATCGAGGATCGGGCCGGTGTGGGTGACATCAATGCGGAACATGCCGGGCTGAGTGGGGATGGCGACCTTGCCGGCCACTGCCGGCTCGATGGTGGTGATGCTGCCAAAGCGCTGATCGCGGAGTTCCAGCCGCACGCGGTCGAGCGGAAAGCTGGCGGGGGCCAGGGTGGCGGCATCGGGCACCGGCACATGGATCAACACCGGGCCGCCGACGCTGGCGGCATTGGCGACCGGCACCGGGGTGTAATAAGCGGTCACATCGGGGCGCGGCGGCTTGGGGCGCGGTCCGGCGACGGCATTTTGCCCCGTCCAGTCTGAAAAGCGGCCGAACCGGTCCTGCTGCGCCACCAGATAGCGGATCGGCCCGGCATCGGCGCGATCATCGGTGATGGTGCCGGTGCCTGGCGGCGGCGCCGGGCTGCCCGACACATCGACACCTAGCCCCAAGATGATCGGCACGTGCCAACCGCTGGCGTTGCTTCGATTGATCGCGGCAAAGCTGCCGGCGCCGGCCGGCGGCGTGCGTTTCTGGGCGGCGACCAGCCCCGCGACCATGACACCACTGATGCCGACATCGATCGACCGGATCGGCGCGCCATTGGTCGGCAGCCAATCCTGATGGTCGGCCTTGAAGATGGCCGGCGGATCGACCGGATCGAGCGGGGCGCCGCGATCGGCGACTGCCATGCAGCTGATCGCGATATATTCACGGACATCATCCAGACGGTCGTTGCTGCCCGGCTCCAGCTTGAAACCGGCCTTGCCGACGCCCGTGCTGACGATTTCGTGCAGTTGATCCCGGCCGATGCTGCGGCCGTCCAGCGGGATGGCGAGGACCATCAGGTCGAACAGGATTTCCGAAAACGGCCGATCTTTGGCAGCCGGCACGGGAAAATCCCGGAAGAAGCCGTTGGTGCGGTAAAAGACGAGGCTGTCGTCGTGCGTCTCCCACCGGTCATCCAGCGCCTTGTACCCAAGATAGGTGGCGGCGCCGGGGTCGCTCTGATGCTGGAACACCCGCTGGATGCGCAGCTGCGCGGCGGTGCCGACGACCTTGCCGGTGGCATCGATGATCTTGTCCTGCGTCTGCTGCGCCAGTTGCGGCAGGCTGACATCGTTGATCAGCGGATCGAGATCGGCGGCGAGCTGGATGCAGAGCGAGGCGACGCGGCCCTGCTCTTCGCTGTCGGTGAACAGCGGCGCGCTGCCCGGTGCCGGCGCCCCCAGCGCATCCTGCAACGGCCGTCGCTTGGGAGCCTGCGCCCTGACTCGGGCTTGCGCGACATCCTCCGGATCGGTGATCCCCATGTAGCGCGCGCCGCCCTTGTGCGGCAGCGCCAACACGGTGAATGGCTCCCAGGGCAGGCGTTGATTGTCTTTGGCTTCGATCCATTCCAGCCCGCGCACCAGCCCTTCGCCTTCGATGCGCAGCTCGATCAGGCCGGGGCCGGAAAAGGCATAACGCGGCTGTGAGCGCCGGCCGATCAGCGCCGGGCCGCTGGCCGCGCTGATATAGGCCGACACCCGCAGGCCCGCCGGCGCGGCAGCGGGCTGCACGCCGCCGCGGGTGCGCCCGCCGAAAACCGGCAGATCGCCGCGCCGGATCGGCAGTTCGCGCCGCAATCGGGGCGACACGGCGAAACGGATGGGCAGATCATCGCGGATCACGCCCTGCGGCGGCTCGCGCGCCGGCGCGGCGTTCAACTGGGCCCAGATACAGGTTTCGCTGGGGCCAATCGCAATGCGCGCCTTCACGACCATGCCAGGCACCACATTGAACGGCGGGATCAGTTCGGTATCGCCAGCATAGAAAAAAGCGGTGTTGCGCCGCTTGAGCATCTTGGTGCCCTGCACCACCGCGCGTTCGATCACGAAAGGCGCCACCGGCAGGCCGAGCAGCGGATGATGGTGCAGGCGCAGATGGTTGCCGGCGCGGGCATGATGTTCGGCCAGCCCGGTGGGCAGGGCGTGCGCACCGAACAGCACAGGCGAGACGATGGGGTGCGACATGGTTCAAAGACCCTCCCGATCGAGCATGGCGGGGCGGCTGGACAGGCTGCGGCTGGCGACGATGTTGCCATCGCTGGCGATGAACGCCAGGCTGAGGCTGTGATCACCGGGCGGCAGCACGATCGGCGCAGCGGGCTTCAGGAACACCCGCGTCCAGTTTTCGGTGGCGCGGTGCACCGCCAGGCTGGTGCCGGCGATGCTGGCGCTGTCCAGCTTGAAGCGCGTGCCGATCTCTGCCCGTTCACCCGGCTGGCCGGCGTTGATCAGATAGGCCCCTGTGCGGTTCAGGCTTTCCAGGCTGTCCACCAGCACGCCTTCGATCTGCCAATTGGCCCCCGATTGCCGCCAGATGACATAGGTTTCCGGCCGGCGCGTCGGCAGTGGCAGCGTGTCGGCGCCAATGGCGGCCAGCAAGGCGCCGAGCTGCTGATCGGATACTTCCAGGCCGCCGCCGGGGATGCTGGCGGCCGGTTCGATCAGGATTTCGGCGGGCCGGAACGGCGCCGGCCCCGGCGTCGCCAGGCCGAGATCGGCAATCAGCGCCGCCGGGCCGCTGTAGCGCGAGGTGACGAAGCGCGTGGGCCACACGGTCATCGGATCACTGCCGTTGGTGCGCGGCGCGGTGACAGCCAGATCATACATGGCCAGCGGTTCCAGCGCGAAGCGGGTGGCCAGCGAAACCCCTTCGCCGAACGGCACATCGGGGATGCAGGGCGCCTGCGCCAGCGCGGCGTCGATCAATGAAAAGGCCGGGGGTGACAATTGCGCCGGGAAGGCAGTGGCTTGGCTGCTCAGCGGGATCAGCGGCAACAACTGGGTGATCAGCGCGGCCGGCGTGGCCTGCGGGGCCGGATCGGTGCGTGCGATGCGGATATCCACCTTGCGGCCATAGGTGCGCAACAACGCCTCGACGTGGCCGGCGTTGAAATGCACCCAGATCGGATCATCGGTGAACTGCGCGGCGCGACCATTGGCGGGTTCGACCAACGCGATATAGCGGGCAATGTCGCGCGGATCGAAGACATGTTCATTCAGGCCATCCTGGGTGAGACCGGTGCTGGTTTGCTCATCCGCCACTGCGAAGTGGAAGCGTTGCGGCGCGCCGGGTTTGAACGCGCCAGGATCAAGATCGCTGATCGCATCGGGCCGATCGGTGGCGTCCTTGTTGGATTGCCACACCGCCCACGACCAATGCGCTTCGATTTCATAGGCTTGGCCGGGCTGCAACAGCAGTTCGCGGCGACTTTGCGCTGGCGTGGTCAGCACGTTGGTCAACAGGCCCTGCAGATCGTCGCGGTGCGCCTGATCGGCGGCGGCACGCTGGACCTGCACGACATCGGTGCCGCATGCGCTGAGCAGGATAACGCGCTTGCCGGCTGGCGCGATGATCTGCGCGCCCTGCCAATGGTCGCTGCCCGGCGCCGGGCGATATTCGATCACCTGGCAGTTGCCGGTGCGGCGCAGCACGCGGCCGGGCCAGACGGCATTGATGGCACCGGCCTTGATGCCACGCACGACCAAATCGGTGGTTGTCGTGCCTTGCGTGGCCTGCGCCAGCCGGCCCAGCAACTGGTCGAACGCCATTGGCGCTTTGCCATCCTGATCCGGCGCGCCTTGCCGGCCGCCGTTCAGGCAGATTTCGATGATGGCCGCCTTGCCGTCGCCGCCGGCCAGTTCGATGCGGGTGATGTCGTCGCCAGTGAAGCTGAGCGTCTGCACGACATTCCGGTCCGCCGTGGTGATGGCGGCGCTGACCCTGGTGCCGGCGGCATCAAAGGCGCTGCCCTTCACCTGGCCGGCGAACAGCATGATCTGCACATCCACCTGCGCGACCGGGCCAGGCAGGCTGATATCCAGCACGTCGGCGCCGAAATACAGCTCCGGCGTGCCGTCGTTGCCGGGCGCGGTTCCGGCCACATTGTCCATCAGCATCAGCGCGCCGCGCCCCGACGGATCGACGAAGATGAGTTCGCGGTGGGCGAACTTGCCAATGCCGCGCGGCAGATCGAGGCCGCCGAAGTTGATGCAATTCGTCCCGGCCGGCGTGTCACCGCCGCTGCGGCAGACGCGGAAAAGCACGGCTTCGCCGTTGCCGCCTGTGATGGCGATGCGCACGATCGGCGTGCCGGCGCTGAGGGTGAGGATTTGCGGCACCCTTTGCTGGTTCGTCGATGTCGTACTGGCGACGGACGCGCCGCCCGCATCAAAGCCGGTGGCCTTGACCGCGCCGCCAAACAGCATCAGCGCCAGCTCAACCGAAAGGCTGCCCGTATCGAGCGCGATCAGCACGCCGCCGGCCGGCACCAATATCTCGGCGCCATTGTCGCTGCCCGGCTGCGCCGGGTCCTGCGCTTGATCGACGGCATCGACCAGCTTGATCCGGTCATTCGCTTCGATGGGGGTGATCTCGACGCCGCCAAGCACGACGCTGCCCACATCGCGATCCGGTTTCAGGCGGGTGAAATCGATGCAGCGGCGGTCATCGCCTTGCGGCGGCTGTTCGGGCGTGCGGTCGCCGATGCGGCAGATGCGGTACAGCCACACACTGTCCTGCCCGCCGCGCACATCCAGCCTGGCGATACCGTCGATACCGGTCAGGCGCGCGACGATCGGCCGGCCGGCCTGGCCGGACAGGCGGACATTGTCCACCACGCTGCCGGCGGCATTGAAGGCCCGCACCTCGAACGCGTGGCCGCGTCCGCTGATGAAATGCAGCTCGAACTGGGTGGCCGGGGTATCGGGAACAACCAGGATGCCGGCATCCGGGATGCTGATGTCGGCGCGGCCATCGCTGCCGAAGCGCGCCGGTTCGACGCTCGCATCGACCTGATCGACCATGGCGAACGGCCGATGACCATCAATGGCATTGATGGCAAAGCCGCCGGTCTGCACCTTCGTCTCTTTGCCGATGGGGCGCAGATCATCGAACTGGTGGCAGCGTTTGCTGGCGCCGCCGGGCCGGCCGGGGGCATCGCAGACCAGCAGGGTGATGCCGGGGCTGACAAGCGCGCGATCGTAGCGCACTTCATAAGGCAGCGCGGTTTCCTCGATGCCGGTCGGCACGCTGTGCCACAGCCAGGGCAATTGCACCCCGGCGGTCACGCTGCGGCCGGGCAGGGGAATGGGGGCGGGGGTGGGGACAACGCCGCCGCCGTCCAGGGTGCGGCCGGCGAGCATGGCCAGGCTTTGCAGATCGCGGCCGGCGATGTCGCCCATCTGGGTGCGGATGCGCGGTTCGCCGAAAGCGACGAAGCTGCTGGGGTAAGGCGGCTGGGGCGGGCCATCGGGCGCCATGCGGGCGCCGTAGAGGCCGTGCGCGGTGGCGCGCTCACCGAACACGCAGGCGCGGCGCGGAGTCGGCACGGTTTCACATAGCGTGCCGGCGGTGCCCGCCGGGGCGCCGTCGCTGCCGGCGCCGCCATTGTCCAGATTGACCGCCCAGTTCCACGGATTCCACGCGAGCAGCTTCAGATTGGGGCCTTCATGTTCGGATGGCAGCGGGTTGCCGCCGACGCCCGACGCATCGGGCTGGCGATAAGGTGTGCCCGTCCAAACGGCCTGCAACGGCGCGGCGGATGCCGACGCGACAATCGCGCCGCCGGCTTCGCGCAGGATCAGCCGATCGAGCCGATACGCATATTTCAGCCGGTTGCCGCCGAACCATTCGGCAGCGGCGGGCAGCGCCGGGATGGCGAATTGGTTCTGCGCGTCATTTTCGCTGATCGAATGGCGGAAATGCAACACCGGGGCGGTATCGGCCCACACCGTGTTGTTGTCTTTGGGCGGCACGCCGGCGTTGGCCCCGCCGGCCAGATCGAACAGCGGCCGGGCGGCAATCGGCGAAGCGATTGGCGCGGCTTCGCCCATCACCCGGTCGCGCCGGTCGGTGAGCGAGATGCTGACGATCGGCGGTTCCGGCGGCGGCGGTTCTGGCACGCTGGCCGAGCCGATCTCGATGCCGACGCAGCCCTTCAGCGAGAAGAAGAACAGATCAACCTCGCCGCAGAATTCGCCGGTGAGATACACGTCCTCCTGGAAATAGGTGAGGATCAGCTCGCCGCGGGCGGCGATCGACACCACCACCAGATCGAGCTTGCCGGACACGAACACGCCGCCCTTGATCAGCAGCGGGTTGGTGCCAAAGCCGACCAGCACCTTGGCGCTGGCGGTGAGCGAGATCGGGCCGGCCGACCAATTGATGCCCCAGCCGGCGCCGAAGCCGACCGAAAAACCTTCGAAGCTGAAACGCGGATCGCCGCCCAGGGAGGGCAGGCCATCCTGTTCGACCATCAGATAGGCCCAGACCTCGGCATTGAGCGATCCCGGCAGCAGCTTCAGCGTGACCGGTTCGCCATGGCGGCCGTGCGCGGTCTGGCCATCAGAACCGAGGCGGACATAGGCGCCGCGCAGCGAGGCCGGGAAATAGGCCGAGAAGGGGATCTTCAGTTCGAGCAGCTTGGGGATGTTGTATTGCGCCGCGACCGCGACTTTCACGCCATCATCGTTGATCACCACCAGCCCGGTGATAGTGCCCGATGGGCCGCTCTGATCTTTTGCGGTCTTGTCGGGCACCTTGATGATATTGACATCGACGCCCAGTATGACTTCGAGATCGGGGAAGCCGACCACCAGCATGCCGCCGGCCGAGAACGAGAAGCTGACATCCGGCATGGTGCCGACGACGACGCCGACGCCGATGGCATATTGATCCTTGCGCGGCTGATATTTGTTGCCCGGCGGTGCCCGCCACCAATCGAGTTCGCGGCCGACGGGATCGGGATTGCTGCCCAACCGGCGTTCGCCATTGGCGACGAACATTCCCTTGAACCCATAAAGGGCGGCCCCCGATTGGGCGAGCGGCAGCGGCGTGGCAAATTGCACACCCAGGAACAGTTCCAGGAAGATCGACGGCGCGATGGCCGGCGGACGGCCCATGGCCAGCCCGGCCTGCACGCCGATGCCGAGCGGCGCGACCTTGGCGTCCACTCCGGCGCGGATGACCCCGCCATCCTCGATGCGCAGCCGGCCTTCCCCGGAGACGACCTCCGCCACATCAAGCTTGACGGTGAAGCCGCGCAGTTCGAACGTCGGCACCGGATTGCCGTTTTCCCAGGTCAGGCGGAAGATCGCCTCACTGACTTCGACCACGCCCAGATCGAGCGCGGCCGCGACCCGCATTTCGACCCACATCGATCCGCGACCCATCGAAACCTCGACGATGCGCAGCAATTCCCCCAGCGCGCCGGAAATCTGCCATTTGCCGGGATCCTCGATCTCCATGCTGTCGGTGGCATAGGCAAAGCCGATCTTGTCCCAGCCGGCCTTCGTGTTGTCGTAACTGATGCCGACATTCTTGTAGCGGATCTTCACCGGATGCGCGGCGGCCGTTTTGATGCCCAGCACGCCGCCATCGATGTGGAGGGTGCAGACATAATCGGTGGTGAGCTTGAGCTGATAATCCGCGCGGATATCGGACAGCGCCCGCGTCTGTGCCTCGGCCTCCAGCGCCATGACGGTCGTTCTTGATCCGGCCCCGACCAGCGGCCCGCCGCCGGCGCCGCCAAAGCTGATCCCCGCCACCGCCGTTGCCGCCACCAGCGCGGCGACGCGCCCGCCGGAACCGACCATGTCATTATCGGCATCGAGGCCGGACAGCAGCATTGGGCCGATCGCGGCGGCCATGGTCAGATTGGGCTGCGGAGTGCTGAACAGGCCTTCGGGATCACCTTCGGATTTGATGCCCAGCGTCGCCCGGGTGAAGCCGGTGCGGCTGTCGTGTACCCATTTGGCATAGACGGTGAGCACTTCGCGATCGATGGCCGCCGGGCCGCCGCCGATCGGCGGCAGTGGCGCCGTGGCCGGGCTCCAGGCGAATTCGGCCTCGATGATCGACGGCACGGCATCCTGAAAGCCCACGGCGGTCGGGCTGTCCCAGCCGACGACCAGCTTGACGCGATAATCGATCTTCGGTTCGCCCACCGGGGCGGGCAACGGCGTGCGATCACTGTTGGGCACATAGGATCGGCGCAGCGTGGCATCGACCTCGGCAGAAAGGGTGCGGCGCTGCGCGCCCGGCAACGGCACGGCATCGGTGACGGCGTAGATGTCCACGCGGCGATATTTGCGGCGGATGCCCTCGCTGGTCGGATCGGCATTCTCGCGGTTGGCCCAGCCTTGATGCTGCCCGGCAAAAAGATGCTTGATCAGCCAGCCGTTGGCGAGGCTGGCGTCGCTGCGGCTTTCGGACTTTTCCGCTCCCTCCAGCGCAAGTTCGGCGCGTTCTTCCTTCGTGTCGCCGCTGGCTGAGCCGCTGTCCCACGCCGAGGTTTCGCCGCGGGTGAGGATGCGGGCGCTTGGGATGAGCGTACCGGCGCTGGCGCCGGGCTGGCGCGCGGTGAACAGGCTGCGGCCGCGCGCGGCGCGATCCTTGGCGAGCTGGAGATTGAAGGCGTCGGGCGTTTCGTTCACCGGGTTCTGGTTGCCGCCGGCGCCGATATCGTCGCAGCGCCCAATCACCAGAAATTCGGCGTTCGGGTAATTCGCTGCCCAGGCCAGCAATTGTTCCTGCACGGCTGCTGCGTCTGACGGCGTGGTGGCGGCTGCGGCCGGGCGCAGATCGCCCCAGCCCAGCACCGTATCCTGCTCGAACGCCATCAGGATCTGCACATGCCGATCATGTTCGAACACCGGCGGCGCGCCCCCTTCCGGTACGACAACCCGGACGAACTGATCCGGCTGCACATCGACCCCGCTGGGCGAGGCCGGATCGAGGATGCCCAGCTCGGTCAATGGCGTGAACTGGCCGCGAGCGTGAAAATCGGACAGTGCAAACGTGGCTTCGGTGGCCGACAGCGGCAAAGGCCTGCCGGGGTCCGCCCCTTCCGATACGCCGCCGACACTGCCAATCAGCAGGCGACCCTGTTCCACCAAAGTGATGGCCAGATGCGCCGTGCGGGCGGTGGTTTCGCCGGCCGCCCGTTCGGACAGCCGGATGGTCCAGCCATTCACCATGCCGGCAAAATCCGGCTGATAGCTGCTGCCGCTGCCGGCGCGGTCGGAGCCGAGGATTTCCCAGGTGAAGATGCTGGTGCCCGGCGCCGTCGATACTGCGGTCAGCGTGACGGCGCCGATGTCGGCCGGCGTGCCGGCCAAGTGGATGACATCATCGACATCGGTGCCGCCGACCGTGGCCCTGATGCTGGGGATGGCACCCAGCGCGACGAAGCGGAAGACGATTTCGGGGTGCGTGAATTCGGTCGCCTGGTCATTCACGGTGACCACTTCGATGGGTTGCACCCGCAGCACCTGGCCGTGGAGGATCAGCCCTTCGGCACTGTCGCCTTCCTGCACGCCGACATCCGGGAAGCGCCATTTCGCCTTCCATTCGATCAGCGTGCCGGGGGCAGGAGGGCCCGGCGGGGCCGGCAACGTGAAGCCGCAGCGGATCAGCGTCAGCGCATCCGGATTGCCGCTGAGCTGCACGAGGCGGGACTGGCCGGACCCGGTGATGGCGAGTGGGGTGGCGCCCGGCTCCTGAAAGAACTGGAAAGTCGCAGGATCGAGCGCGTTGCGGCCGAACTGCAACTCGAATTCGCCCTGAATGCCCATGGGCTGGCCGAACAGCACATTCTTGATGCCACCCGACAGATCACCGATGATCGGCAGGTTGCGCGGCGCATAGACTGTCGCTTCCTCGATCATCATGCCGACCCAGCCGGGGCCCTGGCCGCGCTCGAGTACCTGCGGCGGCGAATAGGTTTCGGAGGCATCGAACAGCAGGCGGCCGACGGTCAGTCCGACTTCGGAACTGCCCAGGAAGAAATGCGGCGGGCTGAACACCAGTTCGGCCACCGCGCCGTTGAGGGCCGAAGGGTCGATCGGGTCCGGGTTGTCCACGAACAGCAGTTGCACATCGGCCGCGGCATTCAGTTTCTGCAGGCGCAAGGTCGCCGATCCGATTATGCGCACCGGTACCGGCACCGGATCACGCAGCAGATGGCGGGCAGTGGTGCCGGTTTCCTTGACGAACGTGGCCGATTCGAGCCCGTAAAGCGTGAAGATGAATTCGGAGAGGCTGAGATCGAGCCGCCAGCCGCTGGCCGCCGGCTCCAGATTGTCGCCGGCGCCCGGCGCGCTGCGGATCAGCGCCAGCTGGAACGGCACCCCGCCGTGGACCAATGGCAGGCTGAGCGACCCGATGCCGAGATCAATTTCGGTAACATCCGAGCCAAAAACCGGCGCAAGCGGCTGCAAGCGGCCATTATGGATGATGCTGGCCGGCGCACTGAGCGATTCAAGGCCGGTTACCGAGAAACGGTCGATGAAGTCCTGAATTTTTTTCGGTAGGACATTGCTGATACGATCAGTAATGTCGAACAGATCGACCAGCGGAATGCCAGCAGTATTGGCCACGACTGTCCTTCCTGAAGAGCAGGTTACAGGGTCAGCTTTATATCAATTTAATTCATGGACATGTATTTTTGTTCATGATTGATCTTGAGAAAGGCTAACATGTCCATTGTGGACCCGCAATGTCGTGGCACGGGAAAAATCTGTGACACCGGATTTTACAGTTATTTAGCAATATTTAGGTTGCAGTTACTATGATTATGCTGAGGGTGCGCGCCGCTCTGGCTTGATCCGCCGGTTCCTAAAAGATTCCCGGCAGTTCGCGCTGGGCCGCGCTTGGCGCAGTGGCCAACAGGGGCAGGCGGCCCAAGGATTGTTCGCGCAAATCGGTGCCGCTGCTGGCGATGGTGGAGCAGGCGCCGCCGCGCAGGGCGCTGATCGCGGTGCTGATCGAGGATTCGGTGCGGCCGAAGGGTTCGTTGTAACGGTCTGGCGCGGCGCAGGTGCGGCCGCCGCGGGTCGGCAGCAAGGGTGCCAGGCCGTTGAAATAATCGCCCTGGCGGTCGGCATTTTCCAAGGCGAAGGCGACGATGCGCAATCGATCATCGCAGGCGGCGCGATCAACAGCGATCTGGCCGACCGGTTTGCCGGCGGTGTTGCTGCCAACGAGGATCAGATTTTCCCGCAGATAAGGCAGCATCGAATTGGGCACCGATTCACTGGCGGAGGCGGACGTCGACGAGGTGACGAACGCCAGCCCGGTCGGCGAAACAGCATCAGCGTTGGCCCGGAACAGGCGGGTGGTATTGTTGGCCGATTTCGATGGCCGGAAGGTGGTGTAGGCATAAACGTCGCTGGCCAGGCGATTGCCGCCAAGCAAATCGCCCATCAATTCGGCCGTGCGCACCAGGCCACCGCTGTTATAACGCAAGTCGATCACGACGCGGGTGATGCCTTCCGCGCGGAAACGCGCGAATGCGCTGCGCAGCGGGGTTTCAGCGCTGCTGATGAAGGTGCGCAGGTTGATGTAACCGGTCTTGCCGGCAGCGCCATCGTCGAACACCAGGCTACCAAAGCGCGGCGACAGCGGCGGGATATCGAACACGGCGCGGGTGATGGTGACGGTGCGCAAGGCGCCGTCACCGCGATTGCGCAGTTGCAGCGTGCGGGTGACGCCGGCGTTGGAAGGTCCCAGCGCGTCCGAAACGGCAGCGCTGCCGCCGCGCGCGAACAGATCGGTCACGGTTTCCAGCGTGGTGGGGTTGGTGCCAACGGCGATGATCTCGTCGCCGCGATCAATGCCGGCGGCAAAGGCCGGCCCGGTTTCGAAGGTGTCGATGATGTAGGTGCGCCGTGCCGCGCTGTCATATTCCAGGCGGATGCCGAAGGCGGCGGTCTGCCCGGTGGCGTTGAAGGCATTTTCGTCGGCGATGGAGGTGATGTAGGTAAAGCCGCGATCCTTGCCCGCCGCGCGCGCCGTGGCGGTGAGCGCATCGATATAGGCCTGCACGCTGGCATAGCTGTCGGGCGACAGGCTGGCCGGCAGATCGGCAGGAAAAAGATAATTCTCGCGGATCTGCGCTTCGGCCCACAATTGCCGTTCGCGCAATGAGCATTGCGATGAGGTTGGGGTTGGCGTTGGTGTCGGCGTCGGGGCCGGGGTGGCGGAGCCGCCGCCGCCACAGGCCTGCAGCAACAGGCTGGCGGTGATCAGCGCCGAAACGCCGGACACGCGAGACAGGAATTTCATGCTGTTGTTGTGACGGCGAAGCGGCCGGCTTGTCCAGCGCGCTGCCCGACAATTTTGCCGCAGCCTGGCGCGACATTGGCCGGCGAGGTCTTGACGGGGGCAGGGCTGCCCACCATATCGCCTCCAGCTGCTGGCACTCACTTGAAGAGAGTGCCAGCAGCACCCGGATTTGGGCATCAAGCCCGCAAACGAAAAGAGGGAATTATGGCATTTCGTCCGCTCCATGACCGTGTGCTCGTCCGCCGCGTCGAAGCCGAAGCCAAGACCGCTGGCGGCATCATCATCCCCGACAGTGCCAAGGAAAAGCCGCAGGAAGGCGAAGTCGTCTCTGTCGGCACCGGCACCCGCGCCGATGACGGCACCATCACCGCGCTGGAAGTCAAGGCCGGCGATCGCATCCTGTTCGGCAAGTGGTCGGGCACCGAGGTCAAGCTGAATGGCGAAGACCTGCTGATCATGAAGGAAAGCGATATCCTGGGGATCATGGGCTGATCGCCTGACCCGATTTTCGCTACCGAAACCAATTTCAAAGGAAAAAGAACATGGCTGCCAAGGACGTGAAATTTGGCCGTGATGCGCGTGAACGCATCCTGCGCGGCGTTGATATCCTCGCCGATGCGGTGAAGGTGACCCTCGGCCCCAAGGGCCGCAACGTGCTGATCGAAAAGAGCTTCGGCGCGCCGCGCATCACCAAGGATGGTGTGACCGTCGCCAAGGAAATCGAACTGAAGGACAAGTTCGAGAACCTGGGCGCCCAGCTGGTGCGTGAAGTCGCCAGCAAGACCAACGACACCGCCGGCGATGGCACCACCACCGCCACCGTGCTGGCCCAGGCCATCGTGCGTGAAGGCCTGAAGTCGGTTGCTGCCGGCATGAACCCGATGGACCTGAAGCGCGGCATCGATCTGGCCGTCGGCAAGGTGGTCGAAGATCTGAAGGCGCGCTCCAAGCCGGTCGCCGGTTCGAGCGAGATCGCCCAGGTCGGCACCATCTCGGCCAATGGCGAGCGCGAAATCGGTGACATGATCGCCAAGGCCATGGAAAAGGTCGGCAAGGAAGGCGTGATCACCGTCGAAGAAGCCAAGGGCATGGACAGCGAGCTGGACGTGGTCGAAGGCATGCAGTTCGACCGTGGCTATCTGAGCCCGTACTTCATCACCAACGCCGAAAAGATGCAGGTGGAACTTGAGAACCCCTACATCCTGATCCACGAAAAGAAGCTGTCGAACCTGCAGGCGCTGCTGCCGGTGCTCGAAGCCGTGGTGCAGTCGGGTCGCCCGCTGCTGATCATCGCTGAAGACGTCGAAGGCGAAGCGCTGGCCACCCTGGTGGTCAACAAGCTGCGTGGTGGCCTGAAGGTTGCCGCCGTCAAGGCGCCGGGCTTCGGTGATCGCCGCAAGGCCATGCTGGAAGACATCGCCACCCTGACCGCCGGCGAAATGATCAGCGAAGACCTGGGCATCAAGCTGGAAAATGTCACGCTGCCGATGCTGGGCAAGGCCAAGCGCGTCACCATCGACAAGGACAACACGACGATCGTCGATGGCGAAGGTGCGGCCGAGACCATCAAGGCGCGTGTGGAACAGATCCGCGCCCAGATCGAAGTCACCACCAGCGATTACGACCGTGAAAAGCTGCAAGAGCGTCTGGCCAAGCTGGCTGGCGGCGTTGCGGTGATCAAGGTCGGTGGCAGCACCGAAGTGGAAGTGAAGGAGCGCAAGGACCGTGTGGACGATGCGCTGCACGCCACCCGCGCCGCCGTCGAAGAAGGCATCGTGCCCGGCGGTGGTACGGCGCTGCTCTATGCCACCAAGGTGCTGGAAGGCCTGAAGGGCGCCAACGACGACCAGACCCGGGGCATCGATATCATCCGCAAGGCGCTCTATGCGCCGGTGCGGCAGATCGCGGCCAATGCCGGCCATGATGGCGCCGTGGTCTCCGGCCGTCTGCTGGATGGCAACGACACCACCATCGGCTTCAACGCCCAGAGCGAAGTCTATGAAAACCTGGTTGCGGCCGGCGTGATCGACCCGACCAAGGTCGTGCGCACTGCGCTGCAGGATGCCGCTTCGGTGGCGTCGCTGCTGATCACCACGGAAGCGGCGATCAGCGACCTGCCGGCCGATGACAAGCCTTCGCCTGGCGGCGGCGGCGGCATGGGCGGCATGGGCGGCATGGACTTCTGAGATTGAGGCGGCCGTGGGTAGTGCGCAGCGCTATCCACGGACTCGCCGAAATCCGTCCAGCGAACAGAAAAAGGGCGGCCCCCACAGGCCGCCCTTTTTTCTATTCGTCTGACAGCGTGGCTCCGCCACGCTCTTTCGTCATTCTTCCTTCCTTGATGCCACCCTCAGCGGATTCGGCGGCTCCGCCGACCGGCCGCGCTCATCAGGACCGGCCTTTCTTTCCATCACCCCGGACAAGCGGCACGATGGATGCTGGCCTTCGCCAGCATGACTGAGTGCTTTTGGGGAAGGGCGGCCCCTACTGCCCCGCCACCGCCTCAGCCGCCGCCACGTCTGCATTCGCCTTTTCGATCACTGCCTGCTCATTGCCCTGCGGCGCGGCGCTTTCCTTGCTGCACGCGGCAAGCAGGACGAGGGCGAAGAAGGTGATCATGAAACGCATGGCTGCACGATAGCCCGCACCACACACGACGCAACCCCAACCCATGCCCAGTCATGGCTTGACCATATCGATTATCAATATATCATGTATTGATAATCAATAAGGAAGCCGCCATGTCCCTGCAACGCGCGACCGAAACCATCCTGCGCCTGTTTGCGCTGGCCAATATCATCGCCGGCGCTGTGGCGTTCGTCGCGCTGATCGCCTCGTTCCCGTTCGAAACGCAGGTGCTGGCGCGGCTGGCGGCCAAATATGGCGATGCGGTGGACGGCGCAGCGGTGCTGTGGCCGCTGCGGCTGGTGGCGGTGCTCGCCATGGTCGGCACCGTGCTGCTGCACCTGTTCCTGTCAGCCCTGCGCAGCGTGATGGCCACGGTGCGTGCCGGCGATCCGTTCATCGCCGCCAATGCCGATTGCCTGGTGCGGATGGGCTGGGCGCTGGCCGGCGTGCAGGGACTGCAATTGTTGTCGGGCGGCCTGACCGCCTGGTTTGTGCGGCTGGGGGTGGAGGTGCCGTTGTGGTCCCCATCGTTCCTGGGCTGGCTTGGCGTACTGCTGGCCTTCGTGCTGGCGCGGGTGTTCCGCCAGGGCGCGGCGATGCGCGATGATCTGGCGATGACGGTTTGATCGCGTGGCGCTGATCATCCAGCTCGATGCGCTGCTGCACGCGCGCCGCATGACGCTCACCGAATTGTCGGTCGCGGTCGATCTCACGCTGGCCAATCTGTCCATCCTGAAAACCGGCAAGGCCCGCGCCATCCGCTTTTCGACGCTGGAGGCGATTTGCGCCGCGCTCGATTGCCAACCCGGCGATCTGTTCCGCTACGAGGCCGATGGGGGGCAGGATGATCACTGACATCAGATCGGCCTATGCGAATGCGCTGCGGTTTGTGCTGGCCCTGCCGTGGCTGGTGGCGCTGGTGGTGGCGGTGGAGTTCGCGCAGCATATCGGCGAGATCAGCCTGGGCATGTATGACAGCATGGCGCAGGCCAAGGCGATGGAGCAGGCGCCGCTGCGAATGGGGCTTGGCCATGCCAAGGTGCTGGTGCTGGCGCTTCTCGGTTATGCGGTGGCGCGCTTCATCGGCTTGGGCCGGGATGCGGCGGTGCGGCTTGATGGCCTGGCGGTGCGGCTGTTTGCCCGGGTGTTGGCGTTCGGTGCGATGTGGACGGTTATCGGCCTGGATGGCAGCGCACTGCTGGGTGCCGTGGGCATTGATGCCGGCAGCGCCGGGCGGGTGGTGGCCGGGCTGGCGATTGCCGGCTTTGTGTTGCAGATCCCGTTGGTGCCGTGGAAGATCGCCGCGCCGCTGGGCAATGCGCAGATCGGCTTTGTGCGGTCGATCGGATTGGCGTGGCGGCATATACCATGGGGGCTTGGGCTGGTGCTGCTGGCGATCCTGCCGGTGATGGCGCTACATTATGGGCTGTTTCTGGGTGCCATCGGCCACGGCCGGGCGCTGGCGTGGGTGGCGGCGGCGCTGGATGCCGTGGTGGTCGGCTATCTGGGCGTGTTGTTGATCGCGGTGGAGTTCGCGCTGGCCCAGCGTATCGCGGCTGCGAACGGGGTCGCGCTGTTGCGGGCCTAGGCCGGCCGTGCCCGCCACACCGCGGCGGCATTTATCAAGCCGAACATGACCATGCCCACCGCGGCCGCCAGATAGACGCGATCGAGCGCCGCGGCCTGGCTGGCAAACCAGGCGGCGCCGCCGGCGGTGATGCTCAGCCGCACGACGCCGGCGATCAGCGGCCCCTGCATGCGGCCGAAGCCTTGCGACGCGAAATACAGCATCAGGCCCAGCCCGAAAAACCCATAAGCGCCGCCGACCATGCGGAACCACAGGCTGCCGGCCGCATGCACCGCTGGGTCGCGGGTGAACCAGTCCATCCACAGGCCGGGCGCCAGCATCAGCGTAACGCCGACCAGCGCACTGCCGGCAAAGCCGAGGCCGGCCGCCAGCCAGGTGACGCGCCAGGCGCGGCGGTGCTGCCCGGCACCCGACGCGGCGCCAACCATGGTGACGACACCGGTGCCCAGCCCGAACAACAGCGGTGTCAGCAATGTATCGACGCGCGAGGCCAGGCCATAGCCGGCCAATGGCTGCGCGCCATATTGGCCGACCGATCCGGTGATGGCGACAATCGTCAGGCTGGCCAGCAAGGTGCCGACTGCCGAGACCAGCCCGACGCGCAGGATGGCGGCGAACAGCTTGCCATCGATGGGGTGCGGCGCGAGCGTGATCGGCCCGGTGCCGCGCCGCAGCCAGATCAGCAGCGCGGCCAGCGCGCCGGCATAGAAGATCAGTGTGGCCACCCCGGCGCCGGCCACACCCAAGGCCGGCACCGGCCCCCAGCCGAAGATCAGCAGCGGCGACAAGGGCACCAGCACGGCCGCGCCGGCGAGGTTGATCAGCGCCGGCAATTTGACTTCGCCGGCCCCGCGCAGCGCCGCGCCGATCAGATTGACCAGCCAGACGATGGTGGCCCCGCCGAACACCCAGGCCGAAAAATCCAGCGCGTTGGTGAGCGTCGCGTCGCGGCCGCCCAGTGCGGCATAAAGCGCCGGCCCGGCCAGCTCCGCGCCGAGGGTGAAAAGCAGGCCGAAGCCGACAGCGATCAGAATCGCGTGCCAGAGCAGCGCATTGGCCTGGGCCTGGTTGCCGCCGCCCTTGGCCCGCGCAACCGCCGCCGCGACGCCGCCGCCGATGCCGCCATTGCTCATCGTGCCCATCAGCACGAACAGCGGCAGCACCAGCGCGACGCCGGCCACGGCTTCGGTGCCGAGCCGACTGACCCAATAGGCTTCGAGAATGGACACGAACAGTTGCGCGGCAATGACCAGCAGCACCGGCGTGGTCAGCCTGGCCAGAGTCGGCAGGATCGGGCCGTTCAGGATGGCCGCGAATCGCGCATCGGGGCGCGGCGCGGCAGGCGGTTGGGTACGGTCGATCGAGGCGGCATCGGCCATGGCAGGCAACTCCAAGCGTGGGCTTCTGCCAACAGACTATGCCGGCCCCGGTCAACGTAGCGAATGTTGCAGCCGGCAAAGCAGCAGCTTGGCGTGTCGGTCAATGCGGCATGCAGGGCGGCGCGTCCGGCAGCAAGGGCGGCGTCGGCCCCCGCTTGGCGCGGCCCGGCCGGCGTGCAACGATGGCGGCATGGGCCTTTACTCCGAAACAATCTTCCCTTGGCTGCTCGATCGCGCGCTGGGCCACCCCAATATCATGGCGAGGCGGCGCGCGCTGGTGGCCGGCGCCACCGGCGACGTGCTGGAAATCGGCTTTGGTTCGGGCGCGACTTTGCCCTTCTATGATCCGGCGCACGTCGCCAGCCTGACCGTGGTGGAGCCATCGGAGGGCATGAACCGCCGCGCGGCGGCGCATTTGGCCGGATCGCCGGTGCCCATCACATCCGTGCCGGGCGCGGGCGAACGGTTGCCCTTTGCCGACGCCAGTTTCGACACGGTGGTCTGCTGCCTGACACTGTGTTCGGTCAGCGATGTCGGCCAGGTGCTGGCCGAGGTGCGGCGGGTGCTGAAGCCGGGCGGGCGGTTCCTGTTTCTGGAACATGTGCTGTCGGACGATCCGGAACGGCAACGCTGGCAGCATCGGCTGAACCCCATTCAAAAGGTGGTCGGCGTGGGCTGCAACCTCAATCGCCCTTCGGCCCAGATGGTGCGTGATGGCGGCTTCACCCTCGATCCGATGCCGTTGCAGGAGGAAGAATATGCCTTCGGCGCGTTGAAGAGGCTGACCCCGCTGGTGATGGGGGCCGCGATCAGAGTTTAGGCGGCGCGGCCTGCGGCGGTGTTTCCGTCACCGGTTCCGGCGCCGGCTCGGGGGGCGTGTCCGTCTCCGGTTCGGCAAACGGGTCTTCATCGGCCGGCAATTGACCATCGAACAATTGTAGCCGCCGGCGTTGCAGGAAGGCTGATCTGGCCAGCGCATAATCATCGAGGCTGTCGGCCAGCAACTTGTCCACGCCGGTATCGACCAGGCTGTTGCGGAAATTGATCACCCGCCCGGCGGCCATGCCGATGCGCACGCTCCAGGCCGGGCTCAACGCGGCGTTGCGGGCAAAATCGGCGGGATCGACGAAGAAATCCACCGGCGTGGCGATGCCGTCGCGCAAGGTGGACGGGCCGAACAACGGCAGTACCATGTAAGGCCCGGATTTCACGCCCCAGCGCGCCAGTGTCTGGCCGAAATCCTCCGGCTCGCGCGGGCGGCCCAGATCCGTGGCGACATCGGCAATGCCCGCCAGGCCGAGCATGCTGTTGAGGATGAAGCGATCGAGCGTGCGGAACGCTTGCGCCAATTTGCCTTGCAGCACGGCATTGGCGAAATTCGCCGGCTCGCCATAATTGCCATAGGCGTTGGTGACGGCGGTGCGCACCGGCGGCGGCACCACGGCACGATAGACATTGGTGGTCGGCCGCAGCACGAAGCGATCGAGGCCCTTGTTGAAATTGTGGACCCGGCGATTGCTGCGTTCCCAGGGATCGGCCTCGGCGTGCGAAAGATCGGTGCTGCCCGTGCTGGCGCAACCGGCCAAAGCCAGGCAAAGCGCAAGAAGGGTCGCGCGCGACATGGGATTCGTGTCGCACGAAGCGGCTGCGGCGGCAATCTGCTTGACGGACATAAAGATTGCTTTATGTCCCATTTTCATGGAACAGCTGCTCATCATTCTCCGGGCCGTGGGCGATCCCAGCCGGCTGCGCATCCTGCTGCTGGTGCAGGGGATGGAACTGGCCGTGGGCGAAATCGCCCAAGTGTTGCAGCAGAGCCAGCCGCGCGTGTCGCGCCATTTGCGCATCCTAGAAGAAGCCGGCTTGATCGAGCGGGTCCGCGAAGGTGCCTGGGTGTTCGTGCGGCTGGGTGCGGCGGCCACCGTCACGCCGGTGTTGGCGCTGATCGACACGCTGACCGTGCATGAGGATGTTGGCGCCGCCGATCGCGCCCGGCTGGGGCAGGTGCGGGCCGACCGCGCGGCGGCAGTGGATGCCTGGTTTGCCGCCCATGCCGGCGAATGGGAACAGGAACGATCGCTGCACACGCGCGAGGCCGGGGTGGAACAGGCGATCATGGCGGCGGTTGCGGGCGAATTGGGCGATCTGGTCGATGTCGGCACCGGTACCGGCCGCATGATCGAGCTGCTGGGCCGCCAGGCGCGCTCGGCCCTGGGGCTGGATCGCAATCCGGAAATGCTGCGGCTGGCGCGCAACCGCATCGATGCCAGCGGGCTGGCCCATGCCCGCGTGCAGGCCGGGGACATGTACGCACTGCCGTTGCCGGCGGCCGCGTGTGACACGCTGCTGCTGCACCAGGTTCTGCATTATGCCGACAATCCAGGCGCCGTGATCACCGAGGCAGCACGCGTGCTGCGCCCGGGCGGCCGGCTGCTGATCGTCGATCTGCTGCCGCATGCGCGTGAAGAGTTGCGCCAGGAGCGCCGGCATGTGCGGCTGGGCTTTGCCGACGATGCGGTGCGGGGCTGGATGCAGGAGGCCGGGTTGGCGGGCGCGGTGGCAGCCCAGCTGCCAGGCGAGGACGTCGATCAGCTTGGTGTGGCGTTGTGGTTGGGTGAAAAGGCGAAATCATGACTCTCAGTCTCAATCAGATGGCGGAAGCCTCGCGGGCGCTGAGTGGGCCGTTGTTTGCCGATTTGCCGGGCGATCTGGCCGTCAGCTTTGAATTCTTCCCGCCGAAGACGCCTGCGATGCACGAAGCGCTGTGGCAAGCGGTCGAAACCTTGGTGCCGCTGGGCCCGCGGTTTTTCTCGGTTACCTATGGTGCCGGTGGCACGACGCGGGAACGCACCCATGCCACGGTGGCGCGCATTGCCGCCGAAACGCCGGTGCCGGCCGCTGCGCATCTGACCTGCGTGAATGCCACGGCCGATGAACTCGATGGCATTGCCGATGAATATTGGCACGCGGGCGTTCGCCATATCGTGGCGCTGCGCGGCGATCCGGCGGGTGGGGAGGCACGCTTCACGCCGGTGCCGGGCGGCTATGCCAGCGCTGCAGAGCTGGTGAAGGCGCTGCGCCGACGCCACCCGTTCGAGATATCGGTGAGCTGCTATCCCGAAACCCACCCGGAAGCGCCGAGCCCGAGCGCCGATCTGGATGCGTTGAAAGCCAAGCATGATGCCGGCGCCAGCCGCGCCATCAGCCAATTCTTCTTTGAACCCGATACGTTTTTCCGCTTCCGCGACCAGGTGGCCGCAGCGGGCCTGAATGTCGAACTGGTGCCGGGCATCCTGCCGGTGACCAACTTTGCCAATCTGAAACGCATGGCGGCCAGCTGCAACACCAACGTGCCGGACTGGATGGCGCATCTGTTCGAGGCGCTGGATGACAAGCCGGCGGCGCGGCAACTGGTGGCGGCGACCGTGGCGGCGGAGCTGGCACGGCGGCTCTATGCCGGCGGGGTGCGGCACTTCCATTTCTATACGCTCAACCGCGCCGAGCTGAGCTACGCCATCTGCCATTTGCTGGGCGTGCGGCCGGCGCAGGAGACCGCGTGATGATACCGGCACAATCGGCTCCCCTCCCGCTTGCGGGAGGGGCCGGGGGTGGGTTTGCGCCTCTGGCCCACGTTCGGTTTGGCCGGCGATTTCGTTCCCACCCCCAGCCCCTCCCGCAAGCGGGAGGGGAGCCACGAGTGCTGTGTGATGATTGAGCGTTCCCATGCGTCCGAAACCCTGCGCGCTGCCGCCTCCACCCGTATCCTGGTGAAGGATGGCCCCTATGGCACCGCCATCCAGGCGCTTGGCCTGAAGGCCGGCGATTATGCCGGAACCATGGCCAGCAACCATGATCAGAAGGGCAATAATGATCTGTTGAACCTGACGCGGCCGGACGATATCGTCGGCATCTGCAATCGGTATATCACCGCCGGGGCCGACTTGTTGGCCACCAACACGTTCAACGCCAATCGCATCAGCCAGGCCGATTATGGCCTGGAAGGGCGGGTGCGCGAGATCAATATGGCGGCCGCGCGCATCATCCGTGGGTGTGTGGATGCCGCCATTGCCGCAGATGGCAAACCGCGCTGGGTGGCTGGCAGCCTGGGGCCGACCAACAAGACGCTGTCGCTGTCCCCGCGTGTGTCCGATCCCGGCTATCGCGAGGTGGATTTCGATGGCGTCAAATCCGTGTACCGTGAACAGATTGATGCGCTGATCGAAGGCGGAGTGGATTTCATCCTCATCGAAACCGTGTTCGACACGCTGAATGCCAAGGCCGCTGCCTTTGCCGCCGCCGAAGCCGCCGACGATCTCGGCCGCGACGTGCCGGTGATGCTGTCGATGACGCTGACCGATCTCGCCGGGCGCAATCTTTCCGGGCAAACGGTGGAGGCCTTCTGGCATTCCATCCGCCATGTGAAACCGGTGGCGGTCGGGCTGAACTGCTCGTTCGGGGCCACTGAATTGCGCGCGCATGTGCAGGCGCTGGCGAAAGTGGCGAACACGCTGATCCTCACCTACCCCAACGCCGGCCTGCCCAACGACATGGGCGCCTATGACGAACAGCCGGAAACCACTGCGGGCCTGATCCGCGGCTGGGCCGAAGAAGGTCTGGTGAACATCGTTGGCGGCTGCTGCGGCAACACGCCGGCGCATATCGCGGCGATGGCGCGGCAGGTGGCCGGCCTGCCGGCGCGGGTGGTGCCAGTGGAACGCCCGGCGCTGCGGCTTTCGGGGTTGGAGTCGCATGTCTATGCAGCCTGAGCTAAATTCACCTCTTCCCGCTGGGGAGGGGTTGAGACACGGCGAGCCGCAGGCGACCGAAGGTCTACCCGGCCCGGGAGAGGGGTCGCGCAGCGCCAGCTTCATCAACATCGGTGAGCGCACCAACGTCACCGGTTCCGCCGCGTTCAAGAAACTGATCCTGAACGGCGATTACACCGCCGCGGTCGAAGTCGCGCGCCAACAGGTCGAAAACGGCGCGCAGATCATCGATATCAACATGGACGAAGGCCTGCTCGACAGCCAGGCGGCGATGGTCACCTTTCTCAACCTGATCGCCGCCGAGCCGGACATCGCACGCGTGCCGGTGATGGTCGATAGCTCGAAATGGAGCGTGATCGAAGCCGGCCTGAAGTGCCTCGCTGGCAAGGGCATCGTCAATTCGATCAGCATGAAGGAAGGCGAAGCGATATTCCTCGAACAGGCGCGGCTGTGCCTGCGTTATGGCGCGGCCGTGGTGGTGATGGCCTTCGATGAACAGGGCCAGGCCGATACCGCCGCGCGCAAGGTGGAAATCTGCGAGCGCGCCTATAAATTGCTGACCGGCATCGGCTTTCCGCCCGAGGATATCATCTTCGATCCCAACATCTTCGCTGTCGCCACCGGCATCGAGGAGCATAATAATTACGGCAATGATTTCATCGAAGCCTGCGCTGAAATCCGCCGCCGTTGCCCGCACGCCCATATTTCCGGCGGGGTTTCCAACCTGTCGTTCAGCTTCCGCGGCAACGAACCGGTGCGCCGGGCCATGCACAGCGTGTTCCTGTATCACGCCATCCAGGCCGGCATGGACATGGGCATCGTCAACGCCGGGCAACTCGATGTCTATGACGCGATCGATCCGGAACTGCGCGAGCTGTGCGAGGATGTGGTGCTCAACCGCCGCGCCGACAGCACCGATCGCCTTCTGGCCGTCGCCGACAAGTTCAAGGGCGGCCCCGCCCGGGCTGCCGATCCGGCCGCAGACTTGTGGCGGCAATGGCCAGTGGAAAAGCGCCTCGAACATGCGCTGGTCAAGGGCATCGATGCTTTTGTGGAGGCCGATACCGAGGAAGCCAGGCTGGTGGCGGCCCGCCCCATCGATGTGATCGAAGGCCCGTTGATGGCCGGCATGAACGTGGTTGGCGATCTGTTCGGCGCCGGCAAGATGTTCCTGCCGCAGGTGGTGAAATCGGCGCGCGTCATGAAGAAGGCCGTCGCCATCCTGCTGCCCTATATCGAGGCGGAAAAGCAGGTTGGCACCTCATCGAAGGGCCGCATCATCATGGCCACGGTGAAGGGCGATGTGCACGATATCGGCAAGAACATTGTCGGCGTCGTTCTGCAGTGCAACAATTTCGAAGTGGTCGATCTGGGCGTGATGGTACCGGCGCAGACCATCCTGGCTGCGGCGCGCGAGCATCAGGCCGACATGATCGGGCTTTCGGGGCTGATCACGCCCAGCCTTGACGAAATGGTGCACGTCGCCGCCGAAATGCAGCGCGTCGGCATGACGATGCCGCTGCTGATCGGCGGCGCCACCACCAGCCGCGTGCACACCGCGCTTCGCATCGCGCCGGCTTATGCTGGCCCGGTGGTGCATGTGCTCGATGCCAGCCGCGCCGTGGGTGTGGCGGGGACGTTGGTGTCTGACACGCTGAAGGACGGCTTCGTTGACGAGACGGCGGCCGAGTATGAGCGCATCCGCGTGCAGCGCGCCGGCTCCGGCCAATCGGCGCTGGTGCCGCTGGAACAGGCACGCGCCAATGGCTTTGCCACCGATTTCGCTGCGCATCCGCCGGTCAAACCGAATTTCACCGGTGTGACCACCATCGACGATGTCACGGTCGAGATGCTGATCCCCTATATCGACTGGACGCCGTTTTTCCGCGCCTGGGAACTGCACGGCAATTATCCGGCGATCCTCACCGATGCGGTGGTCGGCGAAAGCGCGTCCGGGCTGTTCGCCGATGCGCAGGTGATGCTGGCGAAGATCGCGTCCGAACGCTGGCTGCACCCCAAGGGCGTTGTCGCCATCTGGCCAGCGCGGCGCGATGGTGATGATGTGCTGCTGTTCGGGGATGAAGGCCGCGCTGAGGTGATGGCCCGCCTGCCGTTCCTGCGCCAGCAGATCGCCAAGCGCGATGGCCGCGCCAACATGTGCCTCGCGGATTTCATCCACCCGGAGGCCGACTGGCTCGGCTGTTTCGCGGTGCAGGCCGGCGAGGGCATCGATGTGCAACTGGCGCGCTTCCAGAGCGGCCATGATGATTACAACGATATCCTGCTGAAGGCTCTGGCCGATCGGCTGGCCGAAGCCTTTGCCGAATATCTGCATGAACGCGTGCGCCGCGAGCTGTGGGGGCATGAACTGGGCAACCGCATGTCGTGCGAGGAACTGATCCGCGAACGCTATACCGGCATCCGCCCGGCGCCTGGCTATCCGGCCTGCCCGGAACACAGCCTGAAGCGCCATATCTTCGATCTGATGGACGTGGAGGCGCGCGCCGGCATCACGTTGACCGATAGTTTCGCCATGTGGCCGACGGCGGCGGTGTCCGGATTCTATTTCGCCCACCCGCAAAGCGCCTATTTCGGCGTGGCGCGGATCGGGCCGGACCAGTTGGCGGATTATGCCGAGCGGCTGGGGGTGAGCCAGGAACGCGCCGAACAGTTGCTGCGGCCAAATCTCGACTAGCGGTGAGGGGTTGGCCCGGCCTATTGACGGCATCTTCCCCCGCTGTCTGTTGCCGGATTGAACGCACCCACCGCCTCCTTCCTCGCACCCGAAACCGGCCTGCTGCCGCAGCGTCGGCGCGTGCCGGTGCTCGCCGTGGTCATCGCGCTGCATGTGCTGCTGATCGTGCTGCTGTTGCTGCTCGCGCCGCCACAGCCCAAGGGCAAGCCCGGCGTCGGCAGCATGGTGGCTGTGAACATCGCCGCGCCGACACCCGAACGCGCCAAGCCGACGCCGCAGCGCCAGGCCGTGCGCCCGCCCACCCCCCGTTCAGCGCCGCAGCCCAAGCCGATGGTGACCGCGCCCGATGCCGCGCCGGCAAAATGGAGCTTCGGCGATCCCGAACTGCGCGGGTTCGATATTTCCAAGGTGCCGCAAGCCGAAAGCCCGCCGGCGCAGATGGCCGCCGGTGGCCCGCCGGACAGCGCCGTGGTCGGCATCGCGCCGGATGGCAGCAAGCTTTATGCCGCCGAATGGCAACGCGAGCCGACCGATGCCGAGCTGGCCTTCTACATCCGCGGCAAGGGCCGCCCCGGCGCCTGGGGCCTGATCGCCTGCCGCACCGTGGCCCGTTTCAAGGTGGAGGATTGCAAGGCCATCGGCGAATCCCCCGGTTCCGGCCTGGGCTATGCCATTCAGGAAGCCGCCTGGCAGTTCCGTGTGAAACCGCCGCGCGTTGATGGGCAATATCAGGTGGGAACGTGGGTGAGCATCCGGATCGATATCACGCCGGCACCGTGACCGGCGTTCAATCGACCAATTCCACCTTAAGCCGCTTGCCCACGCCCTGCGCTGCCTTGGCCAGCGACAGCAGGGTGACATTGTGCTCATTGGGGTCGAGCAGACGGTCAAGCTGCTTGCGGCTGGTGTCCATGCTGGCGGCGAGGGCTGATTTGGTGATGCTGGCCGCCTTCATTGCGTCTTCCAGCTGCAGCGCAATCACCCGTTTGGTGGCGGCCAAGGTAACTTCTTCGAGAATGCCCTCTTCGGCCAGCCAATCATCAAGGCTGGTGAAACCGGAAATGTCGCGAGGGGCAGTTGGATTGGTCATGGCGGAGGCCTTGCGGAAAACTCCTGCTGGCGATCACGGGCAATGCGCATCTCCTTGTCCGGCGTGCGCTGGCTTTTCTTGATGAAGCCATGCAGCACGATGAGGTGGGATGTCTCGCGATCAAAGCAGTAGAACAGGCGAAATTCGCGACCAGAAGGCAGGCTGCTGCGCAGTTCAGACAGGCCTTTGCCCAATGGCCGGCTCAGCGGCAGGCCGAGCGGATGGCGGAATTGAAGCGTTTTCAGATCCTCGCCGATGACACGCCGATCGGCGGGATCAAGCGTGCGGATCAGATCGAGGACGACATCATTGCCGGATGGGGTACTGTAGAAGACGAGGGGGAACATTGGAAACTCCCAAACAAAATCAATTGATTGTTCATCTCACTACTCCTCCTTGGCCACTCAATTCACGCAAGGTTGGTCGGCCAATCCAATGGCAAGAAATGTACCATATTTGGTACGAATGTCAACCCCTCACACCATCTTCGCCGCCACCTTCGCCGCATCGATCAGGCTGATCGTGCTCGATGCCTTGGCCAGCACCTTGCCGTCCAAGGTGGTCAGCCGGCCTTCGGCGAACACCGTGCGGCCGCCGGCCTTCTCGATCCAGGCTTCGGCCAGCACGCGGCCGGGATTGGCCGGCGCGAAGTAGCTGACCTTCAGTTCCAGGCTGATCGGCACACGTTCAAAACCATATTTGGCCATCACGGCATGGGCCATGGCGGCATCGATCCAGCCGGCGACGAAACCACCCTGGGCGACGCCGCCGCTATGGCAGATGGCCGGCAGCACTTCATATTCGATCACCGCATGGCCGGGATCGAAGCGCACGATGCGGCGCTGGGCCAGGCTGTGGCCCAACGTGCCTTCGGGGGGCGTGTCGGGCGGTTGGCGAAACCCCTCTCCCGGGCCGGCTGCGCCGTCTCTCGACCTCTCCCCCGTGGGGAGAGGTGATGTTTCGCCGCTCATGCGCCCTTGCCGATCTTGTCTTGCGTTTTCGTATCGAAATCGCTGGCGTCGTGGCGCTCGAGCAACTGGCTGGACGGTTCGCCATAGGGGCGGTTGACCATGCGGCCACGCTTCACCGCCGGGCGCTCGCCGATCTGCTTGGTCCAGCGGATGACATTGGCATAGCCTGCCACTTCGAGGAATTCGCCGGCTTCGTACAACAGGCCCAGGCTCATCGCGCCATACCAGGGCCAGATCGCCATGTCAGCAATGCTGTATTCGCTGCCGGCCATATATTCGTTTGCCGCCAGATGCCGGTCGAGCACATCCATCTGCCGCTTCACTTCCATGGCAAATCGGTTGATCGGATATTCCTGCTTGGTGGGGGCATAGGCATAAAAATGCCCGAAGCCGCCGCCCAGGATCGGCGCAGACCCCATCTGCCAGAACAGCCAGCACAGCGCCTCGGTGCGGGCATGATGCTCGGTCGGCAGGAACGCCCCGAATTTTTCCGCCAGATACAGCAGCATGGCGCCGGATTCGAACAATCGCGTGGGCGTTTCGGTCGAATGATCGACCAGCGCCGGAATCTTGCTGTTGGGGTTCACCTCGACAAAGCCGCTGCCGAACTGATCACCCGTGCCGATGTTGATCAGCCAGGCATCATATTCCGCGCCCGTGTGGCCAGCAGCGAGCAATTCCTCCAGCATCACCGTCACCTTCACCCCGTTCGGCGTACCGAGCGAATAAAGCTGGAACGGGTGCTTGCCGACCGGCAGCACCTTTTCTTGCGTCGGCCCGGCGATCGGCCGGTTGATGTTGGCGAAACGCCCGCCAAAGCCCTTGTCCCAGGTCCAGACTTTGGGCGGCACATAATCGGTCATGGTGGCTCTCCTGATCGCTTGTTCCCTGATGTGGCGCATCAGGGCAGGGTTTGCCAAGCTGTCAGAGCGGGGAGAAATTTTTGGCCATTGGCAAGGCGGGCATCGTCACCAGTTTTGACGGATTTTCCAGACTGGCCGGGCTTCAGCATTGTTTTTGCAGGGATAATAGATTTTCGTGGATTTTTCCTCCATGGTGCCGCTCCACCCCAGCCGTCACCAGCCACAATGACAGGCTTTGGCCGTGTAGGACAGGGAAGGGCCTCCGGCGGCAAGGGTCGCAGACCCTTGACCCGTCAGTTTTCGGGCGGCCCTCACCCCCCGCGCGCGGCCCCAACCCCCAACCCGTCACGGACTTGATGCGGGGTCCCGCTCCGCCGCCTTCATCGCTTCGGTGATCGCCACCGTGTCCACGCTCACCCGCACCACCTTGGCGAGCAGGGCAATCATGCTCTCCTTGTAATCGGCAAAGCGATAGGTGTTGAACTTGGCAGCAATCGTCGGGTCGCGCGGCTTCTTTTCCTTGTGCTGGTCCAGCACCCAATCGATGGCGGACCGATTGCCCAGCCGATAATCCCACGCTTCGCGCGGGATGCCGATGATCTGGGTATCACCATCCACGATCACGCTGCCAGCGCCGGGGTCGGACCGCAGGACCGGCTTGGGCGCGGTGCCGGCGGCGCGCTTGGCCGGCACTTCCACGCGCTCCACCGGCCATGGCTCCACCGTTTCATAACCGATGTGCATGGCCATCAACGCCTCCCCCCACGCCGCCCAGCGGGCAAAATCGGGATAGAAGGGGATGCGCGGAAACTCGCGCTTCAGATTGAGCGCATAGGTTTCGCGATAGATGGGATCATGCAGCACGGCGTAGACATAGTGGAAGATGGCATCCTTGGTGATCTGCCTGGTGTGCAGTCCTGCGTCTTGACTTGCTTGGTAGTGCTTTCGAAACTGAGTGAGCGCCCAGTCGGTGATGTTGTCGATGCGGTCGCCGGACCATTTCGGAAGGTAAATGGCCGGATCAGCCGAATACAGATTCAAGTTTGGCAATAGGTTGGAAGCCAGTACAGAAAAAGGTTGACGGTCTCCATAAAGGAGGATCATGGAGGAATTTCCGCCACTCTTTCGATAGAATCTTTCTGCACCGCCCCGACGGTCAACGAATAGATTCGAATCATAATATTTTCGGATCGTGAATGGCCTATAAATCATATCTATAAAATTGTGCTTTGAAAAAGACTCTTTGCGGCCAGATGCTAGCTTCTGTTTCAGCGAGCTAGACCATTTTATAGAATTATCATCGGTCCGTCCGCTAATATACGCCTTCCTATAAAGCCTGATGAGCCCAACGATTTTTCGAACTAAGGAAGACTTATCTGCGTCTAGAACCCAATCATCACGGTTCGTAGATGTACCTAACGAATAATCTGCGAATATTGTAGCTTTTTGGCCTTCGATGTTCGAATCGCGGGCGACACGTTCAACGGTTGGCAAGAATTCCGAAAATGAATTAAGCCCTTGGTTAATCCATGTTGAGGCTGCCGTAGGCTTTATCGTTGAAAATTGAATCGTGCGCAGATCGTTTCGACCCAACCAGCTAAGTTTTTCTTCGGCCGTTTCGGCCTCAGGGCGCCGAGCATATTTTATCATTGAACCGCTAGAATCTTGGCGACGAACCAGAAACGCAATTGCAACACCTGTCTGAATGCCAAATACGTTGTGTTTGGTGCCAGACAAACTTGGATTTGCCCGAACGTCCCCGCCGAGGTCCACAACCCATATTTCCGCGAACTCTTTCGAAACAATCTTCCGAAATCCATCAAAGGTTTTGCCATCAATAAAACTACGATTTGTGATAAACGCAATAATGCCGTCGCTTTTCAAGCGGTCACTAGCCCATCTATAGAAGCGAGTATACATGTCATAGAGTTTGGTCTTTTGAGCATTGCTTTCTTTGATATATGTGCTTTTGATATTTGCATCAACAAATCCATATGTTCGGTTTTGATTATTGTCATTCTCGCTTTGCTGATTAGCATTATAGGGAGGATTTCCAATTATAACGCTAATTGGACGTTCATTCTGGCGATTGATGCGTTCCATATTCTCGGTGCTTACCGATCCAAACAGATCACCAAAATGTGTTGCGCCCTTTACTGCTTGCAGTGCCCTAACATTGTCTAATGTGTCGACAAAACACAGGTTAACAAATTCGGCAAACTGGCCGGTGACCGCCTGATAGGTCGCCTCGATGTTCAGATTGGCGACGTAATAGGGCAGGATGGCGATTTCGTTGGCGTGCAGTTCTTCCTTGTATTTGTGGCGCAGCTTGGCGTGATCGCCGCGGAAATGTTCCAGCAGTTCGACGATGAAGGTGCCGGTGCCGGTGGCGGGATCGAGGATTTCGACGCCGGGATCGATCAGGTTCTTGCCGAAGTGTTTTTCACACAGCCAGTCGGCGGAGCGGATCATGAAGCGGACGATTTCGCCGGGCGTATAGACCACGCCCAGCCGGTCTGCCGCCTTGGCGTTGTAAACCTTGTAGAAATTTTCATACAGGCCCTTGAGGAAGCCCTGTTTTTCGCTGTGGCTCTGGATGACGGCGGCGGTCGCGCTGATGCCGGAATAATAGGGGGCCAGCGCCTTCAGCAGCTTCTGCTTTTCGCCATAGCCGAACAGCACGCCTTCCAGCTTGTAGAGTTCGCTGGCGACGTTGTTTTGCCGGTGGAAATCCGGGTTGTCGAACACCTTGGCGAAAATGTCTTCGGTCAGGATATGCTGGATCAGCATTTCCTGCACATCATCCTGGCTGACGGCCGGGTTGATGGCTTTCTTGGCGTGGGCCAGAAACGCGGCTTCGGCGGCGGCGAAGCTGGCGCTGCTGCTGCGCTTGTCGGCGATGATGCTGCGCAGCGATTCCAGCACGGCGGGCAGATCGGCGGCGAACTGCTTCACCGCCTTGTTGAAATCGGCAATCTCCGTGCGCTGGTGGGCGAAAAACAGGCTGAGCAGATCGTGCAGCTTGTCTATATCGTCCATGGCGACGCGGCGGCACTCATGGCCATCCTGCCAGAGCACGGCGGTATGATCGTCGGAAAAGATGATGTTGTCGCGTGGGTAGCCTTTGCGGAACTTGTCGGCGATTTCATCATCGAGATTGTCGTCGGCGTCCTTGGCTTCCCAATAGCCGAACGGCACCCGCAGCGCGTGCAACAGCGCGCCATCGACATAGATGCGGGTTTTCATCGGGGTGAGAATGTCGTGTTCAGGAACGAAGTGCAGATCCTGCGATTTGCCCCAGCGTTTCAGCAGATCCTTGAAGGCTTCGCGCAAGACGCTTTCGCGGCGGCTGCCCGATACACTGCGCAACCGATCAAGATCGGCGCGATATTCATTGATCAATTGCCGGCTCAAGCGATTTCCCCGATTGGCGAACGGGATGCACGCTAGCAGGCGGGGATTGAACTGTCAGCCATTGGAAGCCAAGCCCCGGATCAAGTCCGGGGTGACGGGTGAGCCTGTGGGGCAGGCGCGCCTGAAAACGAAAGTGGGTGCAGGGCCTCAGGCCCTGCCCGCCGGAGGCAATTTTCTCTCTGTCGAGACGAGCGCCCTACAGGCTCCGAGGTCAGCGGCGGACCGCTACGCGATGGGCGGTCAGCAGGTGCGCCCGGCTCCCGCGTGTCGCCCCCTCAATCATCCATCGCGGCATAGACCATGGTGCGCATCTGCTTGCGCACCGGCCAGGTCGACGACGGGATCAATTGCGTCATGAAGATGCCGATCAGATCTTCCTCCGGGTCCACCCAGAAGAAGGTGCTGGCGGCGCCGCCCCAGAAATAATCGCGGTTGCTGCCGGGCATCAGCGTCTTGTGCTTGGCCAGCGTGGTGGCAAAGCCCAAACCAAAACCAACGCCATCATAGGCGGCTTCGGAAAACAGGCTGCGGCTCATGGCGGAAATGGCGGCATCGCCGGGCAGATGGTTGGCGGTCATCAGATCGAGTGTCTTGCGGCTGATCAGGCGATGGCCGCCCAATGTGCCGCCATTCAGCAGCATCCGGCAGAATTGCAGATAATCCTGCGCCGTCGAAACCAGCCCGCCGCCGCCGGACATGAACGAGGGCGGCTTGAGAAAGGCGGAGGTGGTCGGATCATCCTGCAGCTCGATGGTGCCATCACGCTTCGGCTGATAGCAGGCGGCAAAGCGGTGCTGCTGCCCGTCGCGCACGTGGAAACCGGTATCGACCATGCCTAGGGGTGCAAAAATCTCTTCGGCCAGGAACTGCTCGAACGGGCGGCCGGACACCACCTGCACCAGCCAGCCGAGCACATCGGTGGCCACCGAATAATTCCACGCGTCGCCGGGCGAGAATTCCAGCGGCAATTTCGCCAGCGCCTGGATCATGCCTTCCAGCGTGCCGGCCTTTTCGATCTCGCCGATCTTTTCGGCGCGATAGGCGGCATCGATATTGGTGCGCAATTGAAAGCCATAGGTGAGTCCGGCGGTGTGACGGAACAGATCGACGACCTGCATCGGCCGTGCGGCTGGCTGCGTCTGGAACCCGGTGCGGTGGGTGCCGGCGACGAACACGCCGAGATTCTTCCATTCCGGGATATATTTGTGCACCGGATCATCCAGCGCGATCAGGCCGCGTTCGACCAGCATCATCAGCGCGACGGACGTGATCGGCTTGGTCATCGAATAGATGCGGAAGATCGTGTCTTCGCGGGCCGGAATCCCGCGTTCCACATCGGCCAGGCCCTGCACGCCGATATGGGCGATCTCACCGTGGCGGGCGACCAGGCTGAGCGTGCACGGCAGCCGGCGGGTTTCGAGATATTGCGCGGCGAGCAGGGCATCGAGCCGCGCCAGCCGGTCAGGGCACAGGCCCAGTTCGCCAGCGGTGTTTGGGGCGTTATCGGTCATGGCATGTTCCCCGGTTGCCGCCATCAGAAGGTCGGCTGATCGAATTTGCGCGGTGCGATATCGTTGTACAGCGCCACGATCGCGTCGGACCCTGCGGTCTTGTAGAGGCCGGGCACCAGGCCATGCACGAAGCATTTGAAGCTGGCGACCAGCAGGCGCCCACCCACCCCGCAGGCTGCGCCCATATGTTCTGTATAGGTCTCGTTCACGCAGCGCGGGTGTTCGAGGAAAAGCCGGGAAAACATCGTGGGCAGCTCCTGATCTTGATCGCCCCGACATTGGCAGCGCCGGCGTGAGCGTGCAACCTTGCATCGTTGCTGCTGTCCCGCTAGGCGGCTGCTGGCGGGCGGTTAGCTCAGCGGTAGAGCGTCTCCTTTACACGGAGAGGGTCGGGGGTTCGAAACCCTCACCGCCCACCAGTATTTCGCAATTGCAGGCAACATGTTGGCGGAATGTCGCCGCTCGATTACCATGCCGCCGAACTTGTCGGTGGTCCGCAAATGGTCCGCACGCCAGGATCGCACAGCGCATCGGACCAAACCCGGATTCTTTCTTGCGTGTTTCGCACTATGGCCATCGCCTCTGGGCGAATGGCAATGTAGCGGCCGGTCGAACCGATCACGGCATGACCAAGTGACTGTTCCATCTCCCGTTCCGGCACGCCGGTTTCACGCAGCCAGGTCGCCATGCTGCGGCGAATGCATTTCGGTTCCACGTTGCTGCTCAGCCCCAAAGCCCGGCGCATGCTATTCCAGCGGAGTCGCATCTGCACCGGCCGTGATTTCCCGGAGGCTATCCACTCTGCAAGCCAGGGGTGCCACCAGCGCAGGATCATCAGGATCGGATTGCGCTTCTTGGTGTGCGCCAGCCAGGTGGATGCGTGTCGATGACGCCGCGCATCAGATCAGCTTGCTCCGATGGTCGCCATGCCCGCACGGCCACCGGTCGCGTCAATGTCGCCACCTGCGCCAGCACGAAGCGAAGCAGCAGCCGATCCTCCAATGTGTAGCCGGTGATACTGGCCATCTCCGCACCAGTTGCGGCACCGCGGCGGCGCAGGCAGGCCCAAATGAGTGCTGTTGAGCCCTCACGGCTTGTGATTCGCTATCTGAACGCGACTGCAGGGCACTGCTCATCGGGATGATTCAGGATTAAGTCGCTTTAATTCAAGCGTATAGGTCTATCGCTGATATAATCGGGAATTCGTGGATTGACATAAATAAGCGAACACTTATGTAAAGTGGCATCATGGTTCAGCTGCCGCATCATTCGACCCTTGGTCGCCCGGTCAACGAGGAAGCCCGCGCGCTGCGGCGGGAACAGATACTGGCGGGTGCCCGCACCTGTTTCGCGCGGAAGGGCTTTCATGCGGCCAGCACGGCGGAGATCAGCGCCGAGGCCAGGGTCAGCGTCGCCAACCTCTATCAATATTTTGCGACAAAGGATGATCTCGTCAGGGCGCTGATCGAAGAGGATCTCGCCGGCGATCTTGAGCTCGTCGAGGCGGTCGAGGCGGCCGGCAGCTTTCGCGAAGGGTTGGAAATGGCGAACCGCCTGCTGATCTCGGATTTCGATGTTGTCCAGGACAGCCGCCTGCGGCTGGAAATCCTGGCCGAGGCATCCCGCAATCCCGACATCGCCGCGGTGGTCAAGGCCGCCGATGACCATCTGGTGCACGTCCTCGGTGCATTGATCGAACGATATCAGGCCAAGGGTGAACTCAGCAGCGACTTCGCACCGGCGACAGCCGCAAGGCTGATCGTTTCGCTGTATGACGGCATGATTGGCCGCTTCGCCTTCGGCCTCGCCGAGACCGAGCAGTTGATCGCCGCCGCTGACAATTTTGTTTTCCAGGCGCTGGCAGCCGTAAAGGCACCCCTCCTCCCCATCGCTTGAACCCTGACGTCACGATCCTTGCGGGCGCGCTGCGGCGTGGCCCGTCGCTTCAACAGGAGTATAATGT
This sequence comes from Sandarakinorhabdus sp., assembly GCF_987265915.1. Lineage (NCBI taxonomy): Bacteria > Pseudomonadati > Pseudomonadota > Alphaproteobacteria > Sphingomonadales > Sphingosinicellaceae > Sandarakinorhabdus > Sandarakinorhabdus sp. Next base: position 2,711,342 of record NZ_OZ503948.1, on the reverse strand, counting down.
GAGCAAGGCCTCCCTTATTTTTATTCTATGTGGCGCGCTGGCGCTGCCGGCCTGCTCGCCCGCGGTTGTGGAGACCGCCACGGCCACGCCGCGCACCGTTCTCGTCAGCCGGGCAGGGGCGCCGACAAACCCTGCCGATCTGGTGATCGGCACCGTGCGCGCGGCACGGATGCACGTCGTTGCGTCCGAACAGGGCGGTCGTGTCGTTGCGCTGCTCGTCGATGTTGGCGATCGCGTCACGGCGGGGCAGGTGGTGGCGCGGCTTGATGCAGCGCCGCTTGACCTTCGTGTCAGCGCAGCAGCCGCAGAAGCGGCGCGCGTCGCGGCCACTGCTGCCGAACGCGGCCGCCACGCCGAACGCATGCAGCAACTGGTTGCCGACGGCACAGCCTCTCCGGCCGAGCTTGACGCGGCACTCGCCGAAGCGGCGACGGCGCGCGCTGCGCTGCGGCTGGCCGACGTGCAGGCCAGCCAGGCACGGCGCGACAGGATGCTGGCCTTGGTACGGGCACCCGCCAGTGGCGTTGTCGCGGCACGCCCCGCCATGCTTTCGGCGATGCTTGCACCGGGCGCGCCGGTGTTCGAGATCGAGGCGCACGGCGATCGCCTGGTCAGCGCGGCACTACCCGCGGCTGCCGCAGCCCGGCTGCAACCTGGAACAGCCGTCACCTTTCGCGGCGCCGGCACGATGGGCCAGGCGCGACTGATCGGGATCAGCGCCCGCGACAATGGCGCGGGCGGCCGTGACGCCCGCTTTGCGGTTGTGGCCGGGGCGCCGGCGCCGGGTGCGACGGTCGAACTGATGCTGCCTGGCGACGCTCTGTCCGCCTCGGCCAGCGTGCCTATATCGGCTGTCCTGGAAGGTCGCGACGGCAGCCAAAGTGTGCGCGTCGTTGGCGCGGGCAACCGCTTGCGCGATGTGCCGGTGCGCATGCTTGGCCTCGCTGGTGCCAGCGCCCTTGTCCAGGGCGGTCTGGCGGCCGGCGATCTCGTCGTCGCGGCCGGCGGCGAATTTCTCGAACCTGGCTTTGTCGTCCGCCCCCATCTCGCTGCGCGTTGAAGCCATCATCGCCCGAATCAGGATTCAACCCATGTCGATTACTGCGACAGCGCTCCGCCGGAGCCGCTTTACCATCGTGGCCGCCATCGCTCTCTTCCTGTCGGGACTGGTCGCGCTGCTCGATTTCCCGGCCACCGAGGAGCCCTTTGTCCAGGTGCGTGCCGCCACGGTCGAGGCCTATCTGCCCGGTGCGACCAGCGATCGGATCGAACAGCTTGTCGCCAAGCCCATCGAGGAGCGGCTGCGCGAGGTCGCCGAGGTCAAGACCATCGACACCGTCGTGCGGCCGGGCTCGGTGTTCATCGCGATCACGCTTCACGATGGGACTGTCGCCGGCCGGCTGCCGGCGATCTGGCAGCGTGTGCGCGTCAAGATGGACGAGGTGCGTGGGCAATTGCCTGACGGGATCAGCCCCATCGTCATCAATGACGAATTCGCTCGCGTCGCCGTGCGTAGTTTGGCCCTGACCGGCAAGGGCTATAGCGCTGGGCAACTGCAGGATTGGGCGCGCATCGCGCGTGACCGGCTGCAGACCGTCGAGGGCGTGGAGCGGATTTCGCTGCATGGGGTGCGCGAGGAACGCGTGTTCATCGATCTGGCGCCGGCCAGACTGGCCGCCGCCGGCCTTTCCTATGACGCGGTGGCGCGCCATCTCGCCGAGCGCAACATTGTCGCGACCGCTGGCGAGATCGATACCGGTCGGCGGCTGCTGGCGCTGGAACCGACTGGCGATCTGTCCGGCATTGCGGCCCTGGCGGCTGTGCAGATCCCAATGGCCGGTGATCGCCGCCTGCCGCTTGGCGCGCTCGGCAACATCACCCGGCAAGCGGCCGATCCACCGCAGACAGCGGTCGTGGTCAATGGCCAGCCTGCCGTGGTGCTGGGCATATCGATGCGCACCGGTCTCAATATTCTGTCCTTTGCCGATCGGCTCGATACACGGGTGGCCGAGGTCGAACAGGCGCTGCCGGCCGGCATGCGGCTGACCACCATCACCGACCAGTCGCAGGTGGTGGAAAAGGACCTGTTCAAGGTCGGCCAGACGTTCCTTGAAACCGTTGCGGTCGTGATTCTGGTGGTCGTGATGTTCCTTGGCTGGCGGGCCGGACTGGTCACCGGTGTGATTGTGCCGTTGACCGTGATGGGCACGCTGATCATCATGCGCCTGCTCGACATCGAACTGCACATGGTCTCGATCGCAGCCATCATCATTTCGCTGGGGCTGTTCGTCGATAACGGCATTGTCGTTGTGGAGGATTATCAGCGCCGGCTGGCGGAGGGCGAAGCGGCTGACGTGGCAGCCGAAGCCGCCGGCCGCACCATGGCCCCGCCGTTGCTGACCTCCAGCCTTGCCATCATCCTTGCCTTTGCGCCGCTGGTCGCCGGCACCAGCGACACGGCCGAGTATATGCGCAGCCTGGCCATCGTCATGGCCATCACGTTGCTGCTGTCGCTGTTCCTGGCGCTGACCGTGACGCCGCTGATGTCGCGCCACTATGCCGGTGCGCACGATGCCGCCCATGATGACAAGGGTTGGCTCGCCAGCGTGCGGCGCTGGTATGAAGGCAAGGTCGGCTTCATCGTCACCCGTCCTGCTACGGTGGTGGCGGCCATGTTCGGGTTGTTGCTGGCTTCCCTTGCGATCTTCGCCACCATTCCGCCGCAGCTGCTGGCCGCTTCGGCGCGGCCGCAAATTCAGATCCCGGTCGAACTGCCGGCCGGCGCTTCGACGCGGGCGAGCTATCGGTTGGCCACCGCCATGTCGGCCGTGCTCGCCGACGCGAAGCGCTTTCCCGAACTGACCGGCAACGCGTTCTACGTCAACGATGGCGGCCCGCGCTTCATTCTCAGCCTCAACCCGCCATCGCCGGCGCCGCACCGCATCTATGCCGTCGTCAATCTCGACAAGGATGCCGATATCGAAGCGACCCTTGCAAAGCTGCGCCAGACGTTGGGCGCCCGCTTTCCCGCAGCGCGGATCGAGCCGAAGCGCTTCTCGCTGGGCATGTCCGAAGCCGGTACGGCGGTGTTTCGGCTGACCGGCCCCGATCGCGCCGAGCTGGAGCGCGGCGCGACGGCGCTGAAGCGGGCACTGGCGGCCGTCCCCGGCACCACGGACATTCGTGACGATGCCGAGGGCCGCGTCACCCGGCTGGTGGTTGATATCGATCATGCCAGGGCCATGGCGGCCGGTGTGTCGGCCAGTGCGGTTGCCCGCAGCCTTGAAACCGCGACCGCGGGCATGCCGGTGACGATGCTGCGCCAGGGCGATGTGCTGGTGCCGGTGGTGCTGCGGGCGCCAGAGGAGGCGCGCACCGCGCCCGAGCGGCTGGCCGCCCTGCCGGTGTTTGGCGCCAATGGCAGCGTGGCATTGGGCCAGATCGCCAGCGTGCGTCTGGCCAGCCAGCCAAGCGTGCTGATGCGCCGCGATCAGAGCCCGGTCATCACCGTATCCGCGCATCATCCGGCGCTTGGGTCACAGGAGATTGTCGATCGCGTTGCGCCTGCCATCGAGAAGCTTGCGCTGGCGCCGGGCCACGCGCTCGAACTTGGTGGCGAAATCGAGGAAAGCCGCATCTCCAATGAAGGCATCGAGCGCTATTTCCCCATTGCCTTGATGGGCATGGCAGCGCTGTTCCTTTGGCAGTTCGGGTCGATCCGCAAAACCGCGATCATCATGCTGTCGATCCCCTTTGTGCTGATCGGGGCGTCATTGGGGTTGAAGCTCAGCGGCGAAGCGATGAGCTTCACCGCCACGCTCGGGCTGCTCGCGCTCGCTGGAATCATCGTCAACAATGCCGTGCTGCTGCTCGAGCGAATCCAGGAGGAGCGCAGCGCTGGCCTGCCGCTGAACCAGGCAGTGGCGACGGCTGCTGCGGTGCGCCTGCGCCCCATCGTGATGACCAAGCTCGCCTGCATCATGGGGCTGGTGCCGCTCTATCTGTTCGGTGGCGCGCTTTGGCGGCCGATGGGTGCCGCCATGATCGGTGGACTGGCGCTTGGCACCCTCATCACCCTTGCCCTTATCCCGGCCCTTTACGCGCTGCTGTTCCGCGAGCGGCAGTCGGTAGCCGCTGCTTGACGAAAGACAGATCATGACCCGCTCCCTCCTTGCAACGATTGCGCTTGCCGCTCTGCTTGCCGGCTGTGCCGGCGCGCCGCCGCCAAGGCCGGTGCCGGCGCCACCTTCGCCGCAATGGAGCGCCGATGACCCGGCGCTCGCCAATGGCGCGCTGCGCTTCGATTGGTGGACGGCCTATGGCTCGAAGGATCTTGATCGATTGGTTGCCACGGCCCTGGCAGCGAACTTCGAACTGGCCGCAGCCGATGCCAATCTGAAGGCCGCCGGCGCACTGGCGCGTGAAGCCCGGGCCCGGCGTCTGCCGCAAGGTGGCGTCGCAACCGGCGTGCAGCGCCTTCGCGAGCCATCGGCAACGCAGCCGCCGATCTTCCGCATACCGGAGGCCTTCCCTGATCAGACGATTGCCACCGTTGGCGGCGAACTGTCTTGGGAGATCGATTTTGCTGGCGGTCGCGCGAAGTCCGAAAGGGCAGCCGTTGCGGATGCGCAAGCGGCACGCTGGCAACGCCGGCAGGTCGAAGCCGCCATCGCTGCACAGGTGGTGCGGGCATGGCTCGATCTCGGACGGAATCGACAATTGGCAGCGGTGATCGACCAACGGCTGATGGCGCTGGACCGGCTGATTGCGATGGCACGACTGCGGGTGACGCGTGGCGGCGGCACCGCTGCCGATGTTGCGGCGCTGGAGCAGGTGCGTGCGCAAGCCGCCGCGGAGCGTCCGGCGCTTGACCTGGCCATGCGCAATGCGCTGCGCCGACTGGCGGTTCTGACCGCGAACGACCCGGTGCGCTTCGTCGCCGACGGGGCGGTGGTAAGCACGCAGGCCCGCATGCCGACGACGCTTGCCGTCCACGATCCGCGCGCGCTGCTGCGGATGCGCCCGGATGTACAGCGCGCCGAACAGCAGCTGCTGGCCGCATTCGAGCGGGCCGGTGCGTCACGCGCCGCGCTCTATCCCAGCCTGTCGTTGGGCGCTTCCGCCGGGCTGGCGGCGTCTCCCGCCGATCTTGGCAAGGTTGGCGCCTTTCGCTTTGCCATCGGGCCGTCCATCAACTGGGGGATCCTCAACCTTGGGCTGGTCAAGGCCGGGATCGCCGCCGCCGATGCCAACAGCGAGGCCGCGGCGGCAAGCTGGCAACAGACCCTGCTTGCGGCCGTGGAGGAGGCCGACGGCGCCATCGATGGCTGGCTGAGTGCGCGGCGTGGCGCCGAGGCCGCCAGCGCCGCAAATCGCGCAGCGCAAGTGGCGGTTGAGGCCGCGCGCTCCCGCAGCCGTGCTGGCCTGGCCAGCCCCTTTGAACGCGCCCAGGCCGAGGCAGATCATCTTGCCGCGCAGGCCGCGCAGACCACCGCCGAGGCAGGCGAACGGGACGCCTGGGCGTTCGCCAATCTTGCACTTGGGGCTGGATGGCGCAGCGAGGCTTCCAAGGTCCGGCCAAGCTGATGCAGCCCCACAGATTAACCTTGGCCACTGACTCGTCAGCAACGTGATCCTGAGGTTTCGCCGTTGGGGGTTTGACCTGACCCCCTGATTTTCCTCCACGATGGATTGGGTTATCTCCTTTGCACGCAGAGGGTCGGGGGTTCGAAACCCTCACCGCCCACCAAAAAAGCCGCCGCCTGACCGATCAGGCGGCGGCTCTTTTGTTCGGTTATCGGATCAATGAATGATCAGAAGCCGACGCCAACGGTGAGGATGAAGGCGCGCGGCGCGCCGATCTGCACGAACTGGGCATTGTTGGCCGCGAGGCCGCCACCGAAGCCACCGACATAAAGTTCGTCGAACAGGTTGGTGACGTTGAACTGCACGAACGACTTGGGCAACTGCGTGAAGCTTTCCATGGAAACGCGGATGTCCAGATCGACCAGCGTGTAGGACGGCACCTTGCCATTGTAGACGACGGTGGGGATGTTCTGCGCCGTGTTCTGCGGGTTCGGTGCGTTGATGGTGGTCACCAGGTTCTGGTCGTTCACCCAACGCGGGCCCGTGCGCTTGGCCTGGATGCCACCCGAAACCGGACCGAAGTTGCCGCGGACACTGCCGCCCAGCGTATAGACCGGCGTGCCGGCTTCACGCTTGCCGGCGGTGGCGGCGCATTGCACGGGCACGGTCGAGCCACTGCCGCAATCGATGGCACCGCCACCCGACAGCTGCACATTGTCCTGAATATCCGAATTCAGGTACGAACCGAACACGCGGAACGCGACTTCCTTGATCGGCGCCCACGAGACGTCGGCATCGAAGCCATAACGATCAACGCGGCCCAGGTTGCGGAACACGGTCACATCCAGATCGGGATCATAAGCCGAAGCGAGGCGATCGTTGAACTGGGTATACCAACCGACCAACTGGAACTGCAGCTTGCGGGTGCCGTAACGCACGCCCAAATCGAAGTTGTTGGTGGTTTCGGGACGCGGCTGCGCCTGCGGCGTGGCGCGCGCGAAGAAGAAGCTGTTGTAGAGGTTGTCGGTGCCCGGAACCTGCAAGCCCTTCGAATAGTTGAAGAACAGGTTGGCGCTCTTGGCAACGTCGAGGGTGAAGCCCACGTTCGGCAGGATCTTGTCATACTTCAGCACACGCTGTTGCGGGCCCTGAACCGTGGGGTTGAACCCGGCATAGGCCGTTGCCGCCGCCGTGTTGGTGGTGAAGCACTCCACGAAACCGCCGGCGCTGGACGTGTAGCAATTTTGGTTCAGGTCACGCGTGAAGAAGGGCGCGCGCACCCCCAGGTTCACGTTGAGCTTATCGTCGGCAAAGCTGCCGCGATATTCGCCCGACACCTGGTTCAGGATGGCGAAGGACAGGCGATCGCGGCGTTGCAGGATGTTGCCGCCCGCATCCGCCATCGGAATGTTGACCGGGAACACATCAACCGGCGAACCATTGCTGTTCAGCGGCGCGACCTGGCCGGTCTGGCGGTGACGGGCACGATCATAGCTGTAGGCGAGACGGATCGTGTGATCCTCGTTGATGTCGTAGCGCAGTGAGGCGATCAGGCCGTAACGGCGGGTTTGCGTCTGGTTGGCAGCCAGCACGCGCACCGTGTCCAGCGTGTCGCCATCGCGGTTCAGATCGCGGCCGAAATAGGGCAGGCCGGACAGATAACCGGTCTGGCAGCTCAGCTGGGCGGCCAAGGCGGTCGCGCAGTTCTGGTTCAGGCCGCCAGCTGGATTGAGATCGCGGCGACCTTCCTGGCCCAATGCGGTGCCGCCACCGTTGGCCTTCACATACTGGAAGCTCGGATCAACGGTGAGCACCAGGCCGTCGGCCAGGGTGAAGCGCGAATTGATACGGATGTTGCCGGTGTTCGACGGGTTGAAGCGCTCATCGAAGGTCGAACCGCACGTGTTGTCGGCATCGGCCACGCCAGCGCGGGCGACCGTGTTCACTTCGCAGGGCAGGATCTGATAGAAGCGCTCGTTGCCGGTGGTCGGGAAGCGATCCGGCACGTTGCGCGCCGCGCCGGCGGCGTTCAGGATGCGATCAGTGCGCAGCGGCACCGAACCGAAGAAATTGTTGCGGTTCTGGTTGTAATGGCCGGCAACCGAGATGAAATCGCCGTTGCTGCCGATCGGCTGATAGATGCGGGCGTTCACCTGTTTTTTGTCGATCACACCGCGATTATTGTAAACATTGTCGTTCTTGGCCATGCTGCCGGCGATGAACATGCGCGTGCCGAACGAGGTGAACGTGCCGGTATCGATTTCACCGAACAGGCGGCGGAAATTGTAGCTGCCCAACGAGCCGATGACACGGGCGCCGATGGCTTCGGTCGGCAAACGGGTGCGATAATTGACCGTGCTGCCGGTGGCCGCGGCGGTCGGGCTGTCGACGTCGGTCGACCCGAAGTTGACGTTGACCTGCTCGATCAGTTCCGGATCGAGCTGCTGGTTGGAGAAGAGCGCATAGTTGCCGGAATCGTTCAGCGGCACACCGTCGAACGTTTGGCTGATGCGGGTGTTGTCAAAGCCGCGGATGTTGAGCGTGCCGCCTGCCGAACCGAACGGATCGTTGTTCTGGAAGCTGACGCCCGGCAGCTGGTTGATGATGTCGTTGACCGTCTGGCCCGGGGTCTGGTTGCGGATGAACGCCTGGGTCAGCACGCCCTTGGCCTTGGAGGTCTTGGGCTGCACGACGCCCTGCACGCCGGCGGCCTGGCCGTTGCGCGCGGCGGTTACCACGATCAGTTCCTTGTCGAAATCGAGCGTACCGGTGGATTGGGCCAAGGCAGCAGCGGGCGAAATGAGTGCGAACAGCGCCACACCGATATGAAGACGGGATTTCATAGGTTTTTTCCCTTCAATGAAGGCGCGCCAAAGCGATTCGGCCCTCGGATACAGTCATCACCTGTTGAGAGTGGTTCATTGCAATCTTGTTACAGTTTTGTGGCGCTCGAATGATCTTGGCCATCCGAAGGCCATCGGAAATTGCTGCGTTGCAAAATGGACACACACGCCGCCGGTCATTTCCGTTCGCCAGCACCAACTCCGGTGTGCCGGCTAGCCAAAAGCTCCCGTGTCCCGCACCGCTGCCGGCGCATTTCCGGCCGAACGAGTGCGCGTGCGCGCTTGGCTCGCGCTGTTGCTGCATCGCAACACACGGCGCCCATTTGCCTGCAAGGGGCGCGCGTCATGAACAGGCCATGAACCTGTAACATAAACGTCATAAATGGCCGGCAATGGCGTCGTGTCGCCCGCCGGCCGAATCATCTTGTTCGTGCCGTTCTCACGTCCCACCAGCCCCAGGGGGTCCTTCCGATGCGTCATCTTCGTCTTGGTGTTGCGCTTGCCGCACTTGCTGTTCCCGCACTTGTCCAGGCGCAGGAAGTCAGCTCGGCCATCTCCGGGTCGGTGACCAGCGCCTCGGGCGCGGCGGTGGCCGGTGCTTCGATCGAAATCCTGCATGTGCCCACCGGCACGCGCCGCACGGTCACCACCAATGCCGATGGCCGCTTTGCCCAGTCGGGCTTGCGCGTTGGCGGTCCGTTCACGGTCACCATCAAGGCGGACGGCTATCAGGGCCAGACGATCGAAGGTATCCAGGCCGGTGCCGGCGAGAATTTCAGCGTCAACGCCGCGCTTGAAGCCTCCGGGACGGAAGCCACGATCGTCGTGAAGGCCAGCTCGCTGCGCCGTTCGGGTGTGGTGACCACCGGTTCGGCCACCGTGTTGTCGGCCAAGGACATCGCGTCGATCACTTCAGTGAACCGCGATATCCGCGATGCGGCGGCGCGTGATCCGCTGACCAGCTTCGATCCAAACTTGCGCGGCGTGTCGATCGCCGGCGCTTCGGCCCGCTCGAACCGCTTCACCATCGACGGTGTGGCGGTGCAGGACGATTTCGGCCTGAACCTCGGCGGTCTGCCGTCGCTGCGCGGCATCGTCAGCCTGGAAGCCATCGGCCAGCTGGCTGTCAAGTCGGCGCCGTTCGATGTGGCCCAAGGCAATTTCACCGGCGGTGCCATCGATGCCGTGCTGAAGTCCGGCACCAACGAATATCATGCGGTTGCTTATGGTGTGATCGGCGGCAAGGGGCTGACCGGGCGCGAAGTGCGCGGCACGGTCATTCCGCAGGCCCTGCCGTTCCGTGATTATGGCTTCTTCGCGTCGGGCCCGATCATCAAGGACAAGCTGTTCGTCGCCTTGAACTATGAAAAGCTGACCGAAGGCAATATCGTCAACTCCAACGGTATTTCCGGTGAAGGCTTTGCCGCCACCATTCCGGGCATCGGCGATGCGACCACCAATGCGGACGACCGCAATATCGTCAATGGCATCATCGGCACCACCAACAGCCGGTACAAATATGATCCGCTGAATACATGGCAGCAGGAAACCGAAAGCGACCGCAAGATTTCGGGCAAGCTGGACTGGAACATCTCGGACGGCCAGCGCTTCTCCTTCACCTACATCAACCACTTCAACTCGGTGCCGCTGCCAGGTGGCGGTTCGTCCAACTCGAACTCCACGCCGAACGTCGGTCTGAAGTCGAACAGCTATGAAGGCACGGAAGCCACCAAGATCTACACCGGCCAGCTGAACTCGACCTGGTCCGATCGGCTCTCGACGGAACTGCGGGTCAGCTATCGCGATTATGAACGCGGCCAGATCGGCTATGCTGATTCCGGCTTTGCCCAGTTCCAGGTCTGCACCAATCCGACCGGCATTGCGGCTGGCACCAACCCGACCAACAACAACATCAACTGCGGCACCAACGCGCGCGTGACGTTTGGCACGGATTCGTTCCGTCACTCGAACTCGCTGGCGACCACGAACCTGAACTTCCAGTTCAACATGCGTTACAATGCCGGCGATCACCGCATCAAGTTCCAGGTGGAAGGCGCGCGCCAGAAGATCAACAACATCTTTGTACCGAACAGCCGCGGCAATTTCTATTTTGACTCGGTTGCTGATTATGTTGCCGGCAATGCCAACCGCGTCACGTTCGCCAACTCCATCGACGGTGATCCAAATTCGGGCGGTGCGGCACGCTTCACACTCTTCTCTTACGCGTTCGGTCTTCAGGACGAATGGAAGATCACACCGGAACTGACCGCGCTGATCGGCGCCCGGTTTGATGGTTATTCGATGGATGATGGCCAGATTTCGCTGAACCAGAATTTCGTCAACCGCTATGGTTTCCGCAACACCGCCTCGCTCGATGGCGTTTCGGTGTTCCAGCCGCGCTTTGCGCTGAACTGGAAGCCCAGCGACCGGGCGCGCATTTCGGGTGGCGTCGGCATCTTCAGCGGCGGCGTGCCGCTGGTGCTGTTCTCGAACAGCCTGGCCAACGATGGTGCGCGTCTCAACACGATCGATCTGGAGCGCCAGTTCGTGAATGGCGTGGCCACCGGCAATTTCATCGATCGCAACAGCACCGCCACGGTCAGCCCGGAACTGCAGGCCCAGATCAACGCGGCCGGCGCTGCGGCGCTGAACAACGTCGATGGCTTCGGCTTGCAGAAGAACGCGGCGGTGAATGCCTATCTTGGCCGCAACCTGTCGTCGCTGGCGCAGGCCACCACCAACTCTGTCGATCCCAATTTCAAGATGAACTCGGTGGTGCGCGCCAACTTCAGCGCCGAATATAGCGCTGATCTCGGGTTCCTGGGCGATGGCTGGGTGTTCCGCGGCGACATCGCCAAGACCTGGAACCGCAACAGCTATATCATGGTTGACCTGCGTGCGATCGCCAACGGCACCTTGCCTGATGGCCGCCCACGCTATCAGGGCATCGCCGGCAGCGCCGGCAATGATCTGCAGTTGCGCTCGGCCACGGGCGGCGGCGCCTTCGTTGCGGCAGCCTCGCTGTCCAAGGATTGGGACAACGGCCTCAGCGTGCAGGCAGCTTATACCCGCAGCCGCATCACCGATTTCCTGACCGATACCGGCGGCACCACGGCGGCAGGCTCTTATGGCGTTACCGTGCGGGATCCAAACCGTCCCGATCTGGCCACATCCAGCCTGCAGACCGGCAACCAGGTCCGCCTGACGCTGAATTATCGTCATTCCTTCTACAAGGATTACGAAACCAACTTCCAGATCTTCGGTCTTTATCGCCAGGGTCGCCCGTACAGCTTCACCTTCAACGATCCGGGCGCCGGCCGTGGCACCGTGTTCGGCACTACCAATGGCAACCGTTACCTGATGTACGTGCCGAACGTGGCCAATCTGGTGATCCCGACGGGCACGGCTTCGGCCAACACACAGATTGATCCCCTCGTGCAGTTCAGCGGCACCCCGGCGCAGTTGCAGGCGTTCCGTGATTTCATCCTGGGTTCCGAACTGGCTGGTTTCCAGGGCCAGATCGCGCCGCGCGGCATCGCCCGCAACCCTGATTTCTACACGGTCAACCTGCACTTCTCGCAGCAACTCCCGACCTTCATCGGCAAGAGCCGCATGACAGTGTTCGCGGACATGGAGAATTTCCTGAATCTGCTCAGCGACAAGTTTGCCTTCCGCGAAATCGACGGTCGCGCACAGAACGTGCGCCTGGTCGATGTGGCGTGCCTCAACGCGGCCGGCACCGTGATCGGCTCCTCGGGATCAGGAACCTCGCTGACCACGCCGTGCGCGTCCTACCGCTACTCCGGTTTCACATCGCCGGCGTTCGCCTTCCCGAACATTCAGCGCACATCGGTGTGGGCGGTTCGCATCGGCGCACGCGTCGAATTCTGATCACATCCAACAGTGCGACAGGAGGGGCGGCCGCACGGTCGCCCCTTTTGTTTGCCATCAGGCCGTTGTGACGACAATCAAGGCCGGCGCGCTCCGGCGGCTTGCGCTGCCTTGCGTCTCTTCGCGATGCCCGCCAGCCCAAATCCCAGCACCAGCATCGCCCAACTGGTCGGTTCCGGAACGCTGGCTTCATAATCGTTGATGTCAAAGGTGGGGCCGACCGGCTCATAATCGGATTCATAGCGGGTCAGCACCGCCCAGGATTTGCCATGCCGCCAGTCGCCCGGCGGAAATTCCAGAAGCACCGGGCCGGCCAGCCAGAAATCATTGTCGCCACTATGGAAGCTGACGCCGGCGCCGCTGGGGCGATAGCCGGGCTGGGTGACGATGTTGTCGGGCTTTGCGGCTGGCAGCGCCGGCGGTGGCGGCGGCGGCGGGTTGAGCGCGATGGCCAGCCCCCCATAGCTGCCTGAAATCGCCGTGATCGCGCAGTTTCCGCCGCCACCCGCGCAATTGAGCGACATGATGCCGACGGCGGCTGATCCGTCTGCCGTGAAACTGAAGTTCACCGTTTTGGTCACGGCGCTGGCCGGAACGGCAAAGAGTGCCAGTGCGACCAGGCGGGTCAGGTGCGCGAAGTGGATTCGGGCCATTGCAATATCCTTTCGGGCTGAAAGGGGAAGTGTGGTCCTGCCGGCCCGGGCCCGCCATCGTGGCAACTACGCAGGCTGGGGCCGCGCCGCCTTTTGATAAGATTTGATTGCCACCGCGCTGCAACCAATCTGCCACGCCATTGTCATGTCCTGGGCCTAAGGCTTCCGGGCAAGGGCGTTCTACCTGGGTTGAGACAGGGGGCTTCGATGGCTTCAATGCCGCTTGCTGTTGCCGATGCACTGATGTTCCGCGAGACCGAGGTTCGCAGCCGCGTATCGTCGCCGCCGTCGCCACCGCCAGCCTGGCTGTTCGACGAGGATGAGCGCCCGGATGAACGCACCCCATCTGGCAAGTTCAAGCTGCGCACCGTGTGGATTTCGGACATTCATCTGGGCACACAGGGCTGCAACGCCGATCTTTTGCTGGATTTCCTGAAATCGGTGCAGCCGGAAACCCTGTATCTGGTCGGCGACATCATCGACGGCTGGAAACTGCAACGCGGCTGGTATTGGCCGCCGCGCCACAATGATGTGGTGCGCCGCGTGCTCAAGATGGCGGCCAAGGGCTGCCGCGTCGTCTATATCCCCGGCAACCATGATGAAATGCTGCGGCCCTATGCCGGGCTGGGCTTTGGCGGCGTGGAAATCGCGCTGGAGGCGATCCACACCACGGTGGATGGCCGGCGCCTGCTGGTCTGCCACGGCGATGAATTTGATGGCGTCGTGCTGTATCATCGCTGGCTCGCCTGGGCCGGCGACATTGGCTATTCCCTGCTGCTGCGCCTGAATGTCCACTACAATGCGGCGCGGCGCCGGCTGGGCCTGCCCTATTGGTCGATTTCGGCACACATCAAGAAAAAGGTTAAGAACGCCGTCGCCTTCATCGGCAAGTTTGAAGAGACCGTGGCCGAAGCGGCGCGGCTGCGCGGGGTCGATGGCGTCGTGTGTGGCCATATCCATTCGGCCGAGATCCGCGATTTCGGCGGCATCACCTACATGAACGATGGCGATTGGGTCGAAAGCTGCACCGCGCTGGTCGAACATGGCGATGGCCGCATCGAAATCCTCGATTGGGCGGCGCGCAATGCCGCCCTGGCGCAGGCGCGGGCCGCCGCGGCAACGCCCGTGCCGGCCATGGCTTGAAGGACGATGATGAAGCTCACCCTCGTCACCGATGCCTGGGAACCGCAGGTCAACGGCGTGGTCCGAACCCTGGCGACGACGGTGCGCCTGCTGGCGATGCGCGGCGTGCGTGTGCAGGTGATTTCGCCTGATCAATTCTGGTCGCTGCCGATGCCGTCCTACCCGGAAATCAGGCTGGCGATGACCTCGCGGCGCCGCGTGGCGCGCATGATCCGCGAATTCCGCCCCGATGCACTGCACATCGCCACCGAAGGCCCGCTGGGCTGGCTGGCGCGCGGCTGGGCAGTGGCCAACAATTTCAAGTTCACCACCAGCTTCCACACCCGCTTTCCGGATTATGTCGCGGCGCGCATCGGCATCAATCCCGATCGTGTGTGGCGGGTGCTGCGCCGCTTCCACGGCCAGGCCAGCGCCATCATGGTGGCGACGCCGCGCCTGGCCGCCGAACTCGCCAGCCACGGCCTCTCCCACACCATGCCATGGTCGCGCGGCGTGGATACCAATCTGTTCCGGCCCGATGCCGCGCCGCATCCGGCCGCCGCTGGGCTGAAGCGCCCGCTGGCCCTGCATGTCGGCCGCGTGGCGGTGGAAAAGAACATCGAGGCCTTCCTGAGCGCGCCGTGGGCGGGTGACAAATTGGTGGTGGGCGACGGCCCGGCGCTGGACAGCTTGCAGAAACGCTACCCGAACGCGCATTTCCTCGGCGCGCTGCATGGCCCGGCGCTGGCCAGCGCCTATGCCGCCGCTGATGTGCTGGCTTTCCCCAGCCGCACCGACACGTTCGGGCTGGTAATGATCGAGGCGCTCGCTTGCGGCACCCCAGTGGCCGGCTATCCGGTGCCCGGCCCGCTCGACATCATCGGCCAGGATGGCTTTGGCGCCGATGGCCGGGCGTCGGGCCGGATCGGCGCGGTGTCGCAGGATCTGTCGGTGGCGATGAGCCAGGCCACCCGCGCCCGTCGATCGGATTGCGTGGCCGCCGGGCGCCGTTACGGCTGGGATGCCTGCGTCGATCAGTTTCTGGCGGCGCTGGTGCTGGGCGATGGCGCGCCGGTGCCGATGCTGCCGGCGCTGCGACCCGCCCTCGTTGCCTGAACGTCCGGCCTGAAAGGCCAGCTTGCGGCGCGCATGGTGCAGCCCTATCCCTTGGCCATGCAGGGGAGAGCGTGACGATGCGAGCTATGATGTTGATGGCGGTGTTGCTGGCCGGTGCCGCGCCGGCGGCGGCCGAAACCGTGGCAATCAGCGCGGCGCGGATGCTCGATGTGAACAGCGGCCGGATCAGCGACCGCCCGTTGGTGATCGCCGTCGATGGCCGCATCACCGCGGTTGGCGTGCAGGGCACGCTGGCGGTGCCAGCCAATGCGCGCCGCATCGATCTGGGCAACCACACCATCCTGCCCGGCCTGATCGACATGCACGTGCATCTGACCAGCGATCCCACCCTGTCGGGCCTGCAGGCGCTGCGCTATCCGAACAGTTTCTGGACGGCGATCGGCGTTGGCATGGCCAAGCGCACCATCGAAGCCGGCTTCACCACAGTGCGCAATGTGGGCTCGGCGGAGTTTGCCGATATCGGCCTGAAGCTGGCGATCGAGCGCGGTACCATCCCCGGCCCGCGCATTGTGCCCGCCACTTATTCGATCGGCGCCACCGGCGGTCATTGTGATAGCAACGAACTGCCAGCCAATTATGTCTTCGACCGCCCCGGCATCGCAGATGGCCCCGAAGGCGTGCGCCAGAAGGTGCGCGAACTGCACCGGCGCGGCGCCGAAGTGATCAAATATTGCGCCACCGGCGGGGTGTTCTCCATCGGCACCAGCGTCGGTGCGCAGCAGTATTCGCAGGCCGAAATGAACGCCTTGGTCGAAGAAGCGCATATGCTGGGGCTGAAGGTGGCGGCGCACGCGCACGGCAATGATGGCATCAAGGCGGCGATCCGCGCCGGGGTCGATACGGTCGAGCATGTCAGCTTTGCCGATGCCGAAGCCATGGAAATGGCGAAGAAGGCCGGCACCTGGTTCGACATGGACATCTACAATGATGATTACATCCTGGCCGAAGGCGCCGCCAACGGCGTGCCGGAAGAAAGCCTGGCCAAGGAGCGGCAGGTCGGGCTGAAACAGCGCCAGACCTTCCAGGCGGCGTGGAAGGCCGGCGTGAAGATGGCATTTGGCACCGATGCCGGCGTCTATCCACACGGCGACAACGCCCGCCAGTTCGCCAAGATGGTGGAATGGGGCATGGCGCCGGTCGATGCCATCCGCGCCGCCACCATCCGCGCCGCCGAAGCATTGGGTCGCGCGGACGTGGGCCAGATCGCGCCGGGCCGCCATGCCGACATCATCGCAGTGGCCGGCGATCCGACCCAGGACGTAAACCTGCTGCGCGATGTGAAGGCGGTGGTGAAGGGCGGCGTGCTTGTGAAGGACGCCATGGGTAAGGCCTCGCGCTGACATGCCACGTTGGTTCACCGCCTTGTTCTGGACCAGCATCGCCGTGGCGGCGCTGGTGGTTGGCCTCGCCAGTTGGGACGCGCTGATCGCCAGCCCGCCCGACCCTGATCCGGTGCTGAAGCGCAATGTGCGCATCGATCGCGATCAATGGGGCGTGCCGCACATTCACGGCCACACCGATGCCGATGTCGCCTATGGCATCGCGGTCGCCCATGCCGAGGATGATTTCCGCAATCTGGAAGAAGTGCTGGCCGCCGTGCGCGGCCGCGCTGGGGCCATATTGGGCGAAGACGGCGCCAAGCTCGATTATGTCGGCCATCTGATCGATGCGCGCGCCGTGGCGGATGCCGGCTACATGGGCTTGTCGCCGGCGACGCGCGCGCTGGTGGAGGCTTATGCCCAGGGGCTCAATGATTATGCCCGCCGCCACCCCGGCGAAATCCGCCTGCAGGGCCTGTTTCCGGTGACGGGCCGCGATGTGGTGGCCGGCTTTGCGCTGCGCTCGCCGTTCTTCTTCGGCATGGACCGGGTGCTCGGCGCCCTGGCCGAAGGCAAATTGCCGCCGCGCGACAGCGGCCCGCCCGATGAGCGCGGCAGCAACGGCTTTGCGGTCGCCGCCGCCCGCTCGGACGACGCGACGACGCGGCTGATCATCAACAGCCACCAGCCGTGGGAGGGCGGGGTCAGCTGGTGGGAATTGGTGGTGCACAGCGATGAAGGCTGGGATTTCGCCGGCGCCAACTTTCCCGGCGCGCCGTTCCCGCTGCTGGGCCACAATCGCAATCTGGGTTGGGCCAACACGGTCAACCGCCCCGATCTGATCGATGTTTACAAGCTGACCCTGAACCCAGATCGCACGCAATATCGCCTGGATGGCAAGTGGCTGCCGCTGGAGGCCAAGCGCGTGTGGCTGCGCGTGCGGCTGGGGCCGCTGATCCTGCCGATCCCGCGCATGGTCTATCGCAGCCGCCACGGCGCGGTGATCCTGAACGAAGTCAATGGACTCTGGGGCGGCTTCGCGATCCGCCACGCCGGCATCGGCGATGTGCGGCAGGTGGAGCAATATTACCGGCTGAACAAGGCGCGCAATTTCGCCGAGTGGAAAGCCGTGATGGCGATGCAGGCGGTGCCGGCCACCAACTTCGTCTATGCCGACCGCGAAGGCCATATCGGCATGTTCTACAACGCCTTGTTCCCCGATCGGCGGCCGGGCTTTGACTGGAAGGGGGTTTTGCCCGGCGACACATCGGCCACGCTGTGGCGCGGGTACAAACCGTGGAATGCGATCCCGATGGTGGTCGATCCGCGCGCCGGCTGGGTAGCCAATTCCAACAACAAGCCCACGGTGGCGACCGCGCCGGATGAAAATCTGAAGAGCGCCGATTTCGCGCCCGAACTGGGCCTGGAAACCTACACCACCAATCGCATGTACCGCTTTGTCGAGTTGTTCGGTGGCATGAATGGCCCGATCAGCCGTGATGCGTTGCTGCGCATCAAGTTCGACAAGGGCTACAGCCGCGCTTCGGTGGCTGGGCAATGGATGGCGGCGGTGCTGGCGGTGGACAGCACCGGCCAGGCCGATCTGGCCGCAGCCCAGCGCCTGCTGGCGAAATGGGACTGGACCGCCGATGGCCGCGGCGCAGCCGACAGCCTGGCCTTGGCGGTAATGGCCAGCGTCGGCCGCGAGGTCTATGCCGGCGAGGCGCTGCCGCCAGCCGCGCCGAAATTGCGCGAAGTCGTCAAGGCCTTGCTGGCCACCTTCGGCCGGCTCGATGTGCCGCTGGCCGATTATCAGCGCCTGCGCCACGGCGGCGCCGATCTGCCGGTGTTCGGCGGGCCGGATACGCTGCGCGCCATCTATGCCAAGGTCGCGCCCGATGGTCGGCGCGTCGCCAACAACGGCGATGGCTTCATCATGCTGGTGGAATGGCCGAAGGACGGCGCGGTGACGTCGCGATCGATCCACCAGTTCGGCGCCGCCACCATCCGGCGCACCAGCCCGCATTATGCCGATCAGGCGCCGCTGTTCGTGCGCGAGGAATGGAAGACCGTGGATTTTTAGGCCCTGCGCGATGTGACCAGTTGCACGAAGGTGCAGCCATGATATCCACACCCCATGACATCGCGCGTTTCCCGGAAACTTGCCGAACGATATGAACATCTTACCGTTTCAGAACGGATGATTGCCGGCTGGCTGACCGACAATATCGATCAGCTGCCGTTCGAAACTGCCGCCTCCATCGGCGCGCGGGTTGGCGTTTCGGCGATGACCGTGGCGCGGCTGGTCAAGCAGTTGGGCTATGCCAATCTCGCCGCGTTGAAGGATGATCTGCGCGACGATGCCCGCGATGCGCCATGGTTGCTCACCCGGCCGGCGCCGTCGGCCGATGTGCGATTGCAGGCCGAAACCGCAGCGATTGCCGGCGTTTATGCGCAGGCCGAAACCGCCGAATGGGCCGCCGTGGTCGGCTTGCTCGCGCAGGCCCCGCATGTCCATGTCGCCGGTTTTCAAACCGAGGCCGGGCTGGCAGCCGGCTTTGCCCGCCACTTGTCGTACGTGCGCCCGCATGTCGGCACGATCAACTCTGCGGCCGGCATCCATGATGTCGTGCTCGATTCCGGGGCCAGTGATGTGTTCGTGGCGCTGGATGTTCGGCGCTATTCGCGGCAGTTCCGGGTGCTCGCCGAAAAGGTCGCGGCGGCTGGCCGGCCGCTGGTGGTGATCACCGATCCCTATTGCCCCTGGGCGCGCGACCTCACCCCCCATATCCTCACCGCCGAAGTGGCGTTGGGGCATTTCTGGGACATGAACACCGCGCTGGCGTCGTTGCTCAATCTGCTGGTTGATGGCGTCGTGCAGCGCATTGGGCCGGATCTGGTGCATCAACGCCTGGCGCTGCTCTCGGAAAACTATAGCGATTTCATTGGTTTTCAGGGCCGGGCCCTGCATCTGGGGGCGCGGGGCCAGGCACTGGCGGCCAACCCGGCGGCAGCGGCGCCAGACAGCGAATGATCCGGCCATCGGGCAGCGGGATCGCCAGCGCGCGGGCGTGCAGCCGCATCGGGCCATTCCCGTCCCCATAAACCGGATCGCCCACGATCGCGGCGCCGATGTGTGCCGCGTGCACCCTGATCTGGTGGGTGCGGCCGGTTTCAGGGCGGAATTCCACCAGGCGCGTCGCGGCATCCAGCACCTGCCAATGCGTGCGCGCCGCCTTGCCATCGCCGCGCACCACCATTCGCCACCCGGCTTCGGCGCTGGAAATCTTGGCGAGCGGCGCATCCACCAACCCCGCCGGTTCGGGGGGCAGGGAAGACAGCACCGCCCAATAGATTTTTTCGACGCCGCCGCTGGCAAAGGCCGCCGCCAGCGCCTTCACCCCGCGCCGCGACAATGCCACCGCCAGGCAGCCTGACGTGTCGCGATCCAGCCGGTGCGCCGCCACCGGGCGAAAGCCGTGGATCGTCAGGCCGGGCAGATGATCCTCCAGGCTGGCCGGCGTGCGCGGCCCCGGATGCACGGCCAGCCCGGCCGGCTTGTCGATCACCGCCACATCGGCATCGCGGTACAGGATCGGGAAGGGAAACGCCAACGCGTTCATTTATCAGCCTTTTCAAATCATGTTTAAGCCATCTTCACCGCGTGCCGTTTCCTTGGCTGCGCCCCGCATCTCCTGCGGCGGCGGGAAGCGGGAGTATCCTAGATGACCGTGATCAACACCAACATCAACGCGCTGACCGCCCAGAATGCGCAGCGCACTGCAAACACTGCCATGGGCACCGCCATGCAACGTCTTTCGACGGGCATGCGCATCAATAGCGCCAAAGACGACGCCGCCGGCCTTGCCATCAGCCAGAAGATGACGGCCGATGTGCGCGGCCTTGCGGTGGCCATGCGCAACGCCAACGATGGCATCAGCATGGCGCAAACTGCGGAAAGCGCCATGGGCGAAGTCACCAACATGCTGCAGCGCATGCGCGAACTTTCGGTGCAATCGGCGAACGGCACGCTCACCGGCACCGATCGCACCGCGTTGCAGGCCGAAGTCAAGCAGCTCGTCGGCGAAATCGACAATATCGGTGTGCGCACCAACTTCAACGGCCAGAAACTGCTCGATGGGTCGGCGCGTTCGGTGAAGCTGCAAACCGGCAGCCGCGCTGGCGAAACCGTGTCGTTCTCGCTGGGTTCGTCCCGGGCGCGCGATCTGGGCCTGGGTTCCAGCCCGGCGCTCACCGCCACCGGCGCCTTCGAAGGCACCGCGGCCAACCTGGCCACCAACCATGCGCTGCAGGGCGGCGACCTGGTGATCAACGGCGTGCAGATCGGTTCGTCATCGGCCGATGATGACAATGTCTCGTCCACCAACAAGGCGGCATCTGCGCTGGCCAAGGCTGCCGCCATCAACGCCGCCACCGAACAGACCGGCGTGCGCGCCGTGGTCGGCCAGACCGTGATGACCGGCACGGCGATGACGGCCGCCGCCCTGACCGGCACGGTGACGATCAACGGCATCACAACCGCATCGATCACCACCACCACCAACGCATCCGACAGCCGCCGCATCGTCCGCGATGCCATCAATGCCATTTCCGGCCAGACCGGGGTGCGTGCCGTGGACACCGGCGACAACAATGCCGGCCTGCGGCTGGAAGGCGATGATGGCCGCAACATCGAAGTCGCGCTCGATACACTGACCGCAGCGGCCACCGGCCTGAAGACCGGCGCCCAGTCGGGATCGTTCAGCCTGGAAAGTCTGAACGGCCAGGCCATCGAAGTGGGCACCAATAACAGCACCACGGCCCGGCTCACCCGGTCGGGGCTGGCGGCCGGCAGCTTCGATCGCGGCGTTTCGACCGTTTCCTCGGATGTCCGTGCCGTGGCCACCGGCGCTGCCAACGCCCGCACGCTGAACAGCGGTGATCTGTCGATCAATGGCATCGCCATCCGCGCCGCCAATGGCGATGATGACACGTTCAGCTCGACCGCGGCCCCATCGTCGGTGAAGGCCGGCAGCGCCATCGCCATCGCCAATGCCATCAATTCGGCCAGCGACCAGACCGGCGTGACGGCCAAGGCCAACGCCCAGACCATCCAGTCCACCACGACCACGGTGATCGGCACCACGGCCACGGCCACGCTGGGCATCAACGGCACCTTGCTGGACGTCACGCTGGACCAGACCCACACGGCCCAGCAGACCCGGGACAATGTCGCCAAGGAAATCAACAAGTACACCGGCCTGACCGGTGTGGTGGCCAAGGACAACGGCCTGGGCGGCCTTGACCTCACCGCCGAGGACGGCCGCAACGTGACGGTGTATTTCGACAGCGATGAAGGCGCGGCGGCCAACTTCGGCCTGGGCGGCGCCACCATCAAGGGCACCGGCACCAGCTACACGGTGGTGGGTGTCACCGATCCGGCCGATCTGTCGGCCTCGGCGGTGCAGACGGCGTACAGCACGGTGCGGCTGGAATCGGCCAAGACCATCGATGTCCGCGCCGGCAGCCTGGCCTTTGGCAGCACGTCGAACTTCGGCAACCTCGGCTTTGAAGAAAATGCCTATGGCACCAACAAGGGCGGCCTGCGCATCTCCGAAGTCGATGTGTCGACGGTGGAAGGCGCCACCGCCGCGCTGGATGCGATCGACGAGGCGCTGGGCAGCGTCAACCTCGACCGCGCCAACATCGGTGCCGTGCAGAACCGGCTGGAAGCGGCGGTGAACAATCTGTCGTCGAACAGCACCAACCTGCAAGCGTCGCGCAGCCGGATCCAGGACACGGATTTTGCACAGGAATCGACGAACCTGTCCAAGAATCAGGTGCTGGGCCAGGCCGCACAGGCGATGCTGGCGCGGGCCAACCAGTCGGCAAGCCAGGTCACCCAGCTGCTGCAGTAAGACGAGGGAGGGCCAACCCCCTGCAGCCGCGCAAGCGGACAAAGGGGGCTCGTCTGGGGGCGGTGCCGCAAGGTGCCGCCCCTTTTGCCATGCCTCCCCCTTTTGCTTGTGCAGCCCCCCCACACTTGCTATCGCCGCCGCCTGCCAGGTGCGGAGCGGTGGCCGAGTGGTCGAAGGCGCACGCCTGGAAAGTGTGTATGGGTCAAAAGCTCATCGAGGGTTCGAATCCCTCCCGCTCCGCCAATTCGTCCGCCAAATTGCCCAAACTGGCGCGGCCACAAAATCACCTTGTCCGTCAGCGCCGGACATCAAGTTCGCCCGAAAGAAACGCGTCGATATCCCCTTGGCCAAACAGGCTGGCGTCGCCGGGCAGCGAGTGTTTCAGGCATGTCAGCGCCAGACCGATCCGGGCGGCATGATCGACCGTGCCTTCGGACAGACCATGCAGCACGCCGGCAGCAAAGGCATCGCCGGCGCCGATACGGTCAACGATAGCTGAAACCCGTATCTCTTCGGTCTGGACATGGCGGTCGCGCAGGTCGATCCGCACCTTGATGCGATGGCAATCGGCGTCTTCGATGTGCCGGGCGGTCGATGCGATCATCTGCAGTTTCGGAAAAGCCGCGAAGGCCGCCTCGGCGGCTGCCCGGTAAAGCGGTTCGCCTTCGCCCGGGAATTGCTTGCCGAGCAGCAAGGCCACGTCGCGATGATTGCCAAACAGGATATCGGCGTGGCTGATCAATCCGGACAGGATCGATTTCGGATCGCCATTCCATTGTGCCCATAGCTGTGCGCGGAAATTTCCGTCGAACGATATCGGTACGCCCAGCGTGGCAGCGGCTTCGGCCGCGGCGAGGGCGGCGGCTGCCGGCACCGGGCCCAGCGCCGGTGTGATGCCCGACAGGTGCAGCCTGGACGCACCGGCAAGCAGTTGCTGCCAATCGAACAGATCGGCCGGGGCCGTGGCAAAGCTGCTGTGGGCGCGGTCATAGACGATTTCGGATGCACGCAGCCCGGCACCGGGTGACAGGAAATACAGCCCCATGCGGCCGGGGCTGGTAACGATATTGCTGGTTTCGACTCCGCCGGCGCGCAGCGCCGCCACGGCGCCGGTGCCCAGTACATTGTCGGGCACAGCGCTGATCATGGCCGTCCGATGGCCAAGCCGGGCAAGACCCACCGCCACATTGGCTTCCGCACCGCCGACACAGAGATCAAGCGACGGCGATTGCATCAACAGGTTGCGGCCCGGGGCTGACAGCCGGATCAGCAGTTCACCGAAACAGACGATATGTTTGCTCATGACAGCCCTCGCCAGCCGGCACCCCCCGCATCGGATCGACAGGTCGCGCGGGTCTTCGCTGTCGAACATGCTGAGGGTGGCCAAATGCAGAAATCGATTGCATCAGGCGCAGCAAGCGGCGTTGCTTGCGCCTGATCAATCTGGAAGAGCCGGTTTTCCCCAAGCATCTCTGGTTCAATCAGGCAATTACCGGCCGTTGGCAAGGGCAATATCCCCCGGAAGTTCGCGCATATGCAGGCCATATTTTCCTTGTAGAACAATTTGTTGTGGCGGAAATTCGCGTGCACGCTGCCGCCACGGGCCGAGGCTGCGGCCAACGTCGGCCTGGCAGTACAATATCGCCCAAGGTGTGAAAGCGATTGCAGCAATAACGCCATGATCGCATCCTGCCTGGAACGGGGCCGCCTTGTTGTGCTGCGGAGGCACATTGGCAGCGGGCAGCGCAATTGCCTTGGAACCGTTCCGCCACTGGCACTTTGTTGCCATTCTCCGTAAGAGCAAACTGGGGCTGATATTCTCCCGACAGTCTGTATCTGCAGGGGCATTTGGGGTTGCGCGTCGAAACTGGTGACATACGGTTCGGGAAGGTCTGTCAGGGCCATGCCGGTGGAGGACCTCGTGTCCGATAGCGATCCGGCGGTCGATCCGAAACCGCTGGTGCGCATGCGTGATGTTGCGCGGGCGCTTGGCGTGTCGGTTTCGACTGTGTCCCGCGCTTTGTCGCAGCCCCAGCTCGTTTCGGTCGAGACGCTCGACCGGGTGGGCGAGATGACGTCGCGCATGAAATATCGCCCGAATTTGGCCGCCCGCGATTTGCGCACGCGGGCAACCCGTGCGCTGCTGGTGGCAGTGCCCAGTTTCAGCCCGTTGTTTCTGGAGATCTTCCGCGGCGCCGAGCAGGAAGCGGTGAAGCAGGGCTATAGCGTGTTGATGGCGCACACGGGCAGTGATGCGGATCGGGAACATGTGTTTCTCGATCAGGTCCTCAGCCAGCAGGCGGATGGCATCGTGTTGGTCACGACCGTGGATCAGGATCGGCTGGCGGAGCGGCGGGCAAGCCTGCCCACCATGGTGGCGGCATTTGACAGCATATCCGGCATCGGGGTGCCCAATATGCGGATCGACAATGTCGCCGGTGCCCGTGCGGCGGTGCAGCATCTGATCGACCTTGGCCATCGGCGCATCGCGCATATTGGCGGTCCGCTCGACCAGTCCATGGCCCGGGATCGTGCGGAGGGATTTGCCGAGGCCATCGGCGCTGCCGGGCTGGAGCCGGCGCATTGTCCGCGGCAGACGGGCGAGTTCACCCTGGCATCGGGCGAGGCGCTGATGGCACGATTGCTGACGCGCTATCCGCGCCCCACGGCGGTTTTTGCCGCCAATGACGAGATTGCCGTGGGTGCGCTGCAGGCCATCAAGCGGGACAATCTGCGCATCGGGCGCGATATCTCCGTGATCGGTTTTGATGATCTGCGAATCGGCATGCTTTATGATCCGCCCTTGACGACGATGGGCTTCGACAAGGTGGAACTTGGCCGGCTTGCCATCAGGGCGTTGGTCGCCAGCATCGCCGGACAATCCGATCTTGCCGACTTCACCCTGCCCACCTCGCTCGAGATTCGGGGCACGACCGGCCGGCCGGCAGCCGAATGACAGACGGCACAAGCAAGGGAACAGCTGACGCATGCAAAAGCCCAAGCGATCCGTGACGATCCACGATGTCGCCCGTGTTGCGGGCGTGTCGATCGCCACCGTGTCGCGTGCCTTCAACAATCCGGAATTGCTGAGCCCGGATGCCCGCGGCGCCATCGAACAGGCCGTCCAGGTGTTGAACTACCGGCCGCATGTTGCCGCCAGGCGGCTGCGCGGCAGCCGGACAAACCTCATTCTGGTCGTTGTCCCCAGCCTCAACCCGTATTTTCTCGATATTTTTGCCGGGGCCGAAGATGCGGCCAAGGCCGCCGGCTACGGCGTGCTGGTCGGCCATAGCGAACGGGTGCTGTCGCGCGAGCGGGATTTTGTGGAACAGGTGGCGGCGGGACGCGCCGATGGCCTGATTCTGGTGACCACCGTTGGCGGTTACGACAGCGACGATTTCCGGCGGATGCCGCCCGCAGTGATCGCGCTGGATGTGGGCGAGGCCAATGTTCTGCCGAAAGTGCAGATCGATCACGTCGCGGCGGCCGAAATGATCACCAGCTATCTGATCGATCTGGGCCATCGCCGCATCGCCCATATCCTGGGCGCGCCGGGTTCCAGCCTCACCAGCCACCGCCTGGATGGATTCGTGCGGGCGTTGGCGCGGCGCGGCATCGCCCATGATCCCGGCTTGTGCCTGCCGGGCGATTTCACGGTGGATGGTGGCGCGGCTGCAGCGGCCGCAATCGTCACCATGGCTGATCCGCCAACGGCGGTGTTCGCCGCCAACGATCAGACCGCGATCGGCGCCCTGCAATTTTTCAAGAGCGTGGATTGGCGTGTGCCGGAGGACATTTCGGTGGTTGGTTTTGATGATGAGCGACTCGCGGCCATTGCCTCGCCTGCGCTGTCCACTGTGCATGTCCCGACCCATCAGATCGGCTTTCGTGCCATGCAGAAGATGATACTTCTCCTTGCATCACAGCCAATTGAACAGGATACGATCCTGGAAGCCGAAGTGGTCGTCCGTCGATCTGCAGGGCCGCCACGGGCGCTGCAACCAAAATCCGCCACCTGATCGGCAAGCCGCCGCCGCCCGGCGTTTCCGCCATTGACAGGCGGGGTGCGAACGGTGATCAATCGTTTTCATAAATCACGAGTGACTCTGCGTGCAACGTGGGTCGGCAACCGGCGCCACCAGCACGCCGGCTTCGATTCAAACGGGTGGGGATGGACTGCATGAAGCAAATTATCGGCCTTGCACTGCTGTCGGGCGTGGCACTCGTTGCCGTGGCCTGCTCGCCGGCGTCGGATACCAAGGATGCCACGCCGGCCGAAGTGCCGGCAGCCGGCGCCGCACAAGCAACAACCGGGGTGACAACCGGGGTCGAACGCCTCGATCCGGCGCTTGATGCCCTTATCAAGCCCGATGCCGTGCCGGTGAAGATCGCCAGTGGCTTCCGCTTTGTCGAAGGCCCGTTGTGGCTGGGCGACCGGCTGCGCTTTTCCGACCTGATGGACAACAAACTCTATGAACTGGTCGATGGCGGCGAGCCCAAGCTGATCATGGACAAGTCGGGCGGCCTCGACAAAATGGCGCCCGACAGCTTCCAGGGCTCGAATGGCACCGTCGTCGACAAGGATGGCAGCATCCTGATGACGCAGCATGGCGCGCGCCGCATCATCCGCCTCGACGACAAGATGAACGTGACGGTCTTTCTAGACAAGGTCGATGGCAAGCGGCTGAACAGCCCGAACGACCTGGCTTTCACGCCGGATGGCGCGCTGTGGTTCACCGATCCGCCCTATGGCCTGGTGGCGCAGGACAAGGATCCGGCCAAGGATCTCAAATTCAACGCTGTCTGGCGTTATGCCGGCGGCAAGGCGACGCCGGTGATCACCGATCTGCCGCGCCCGAACGGCATCGGCTTCTCGGCCGATGGCAAGACGCTCTACATCTCCAACAGTGAGCCGGAAATGTTCGTCAACGCCTATGACGTGGCCGCCGATGGCACGGTTTCGAAGGCGCGCCGCTTCATCACCTTCCCCGGCCCCAACCCGGTCGATGTGCCCGATGGCCTGAAGGTCGATACGGCCGGCAATGTCTGGGCGTCCGGCCCCGGCGGCATCCGCATCATCAGCGCCGCAGGCAAGGTGCTCGGCCAGATCAAGACGCCGGATCGCGCCCAAGCCAACATGATCTGGGGCGGCGATGATCTGAAGACGCTCTACATCATGGGTGCCGGCAATGTTTACAAGCTGCGCACCGAAGTGGCCGGCCAGAAGCCGCTGTACAGCAAGGCCGCCGCCAAGTGAGCGGCCGCATCGGTCGCCGTGACGCACTGGCCACGCTGGCTGGCGGCGCGGTCGCTGCCGCCGGCATGGCTGCGCCTGCCCGCGCGCAGGGTGCCTCGCAAGCTTCCGGGGCCAAGCCGATCCTGCTCTATTGCGACCTGAAGGTCGATCCGGCGCGCGAGGCGGAAATGCTCGAGCATTTCCACAAGCGCTTCAAGCCGGCCGGGGCGAAGTTCAAGGGCTTCATCGATCTGAAGATGCTGAAGCTGCGCACGCTGATCCAGGGCGACAAGCTGCCGCCGGCGGTGAATTACCGGTTCCAGCTTACGTATGAAAATGAGGAACTGCGGCAGATCTGGATCGCCTCCAAGGTGCACGCCGATCTATGGCCGGGCATCGAGAACACGCTGACGGACAAGAATTTCCACGTCTCGCTGTTTGACGAGGTCTGACCGGTGAAGCGGCTGGCGCTCACCCTGCTGTCAATCGTGGCGTCGGCCGGCGGCCCGGCCTGGGCGCAGGTGCCGCCGGCCGCGGAGCGCCCGGTGCCGCGCGAAAGCGAATCCAACGCGCAGACCGGCATCACCGTAGAGCGCTTCATCGGCGATGCCGCGATGGCCGCGCCGCGCATCCTGGGCAACGCCATGCTGGCGCGCACCATCCTGTCAAAAGGCGATCCCAGCCAGCCCGGCTGGCCTGGCGCCCTGCTGGTGCACAAGAGCGAGATTTTCGCCGCCAGCCTGGAAGCCGGCGAGGCGACCAGCATGATGCAGCCGGGCGACCAATGGATTGGCTATGTCAAGGCCGGCCAGGGCACGCTCGACGACGGCAAGCAGCGCTGGGCACTGAAGCCGGGCCATGCGTTTCTGGTGCCCGCCGGCATGGGCCACCGCATCGCTGCCAGCACCGACGGCCCGCTGCAGATGACCATTCTCGCCGGCCCGCCGCAGGCCGGGGCCACGCCCAGCCAAGCCATTCTTGTGCGTGACAGCGCGAAACTTCTCTATGTCGAGCAGGGCGCGCATTGGGTGAATTTGTCGAAGGCACCGTTCCGCGATGTCGGGGAACGCTTCCTGCTGGTCTACATGGCACCGATGACCATCGCCGGTGCCCATGCCCATGCGCCGGGTACCGAAGAAGCCTGGATCAAGCTGACCGCCGCGCCGGCGTTGCTGCAGGTCGGCAGCGAAATCCGCCCGTGGAAGCAGGATCAGGGCTTTGTGGTGCCGCCCAACGGCCGCACCGTGCATGCCGCGATCAACCACAGCAACCAACGTCAGGCCTGGTTCTATTTCTCCACCATGCCGCGGCCGGCCAATGCGCCGCCGCGCCCGGCACAGGCGGTGGACCCGGCCTTTGCCGCAGCAGTCGTCGCAGCCACCGTCGCACCGGAACCCCTCGTTGCCGCAGCCGCACGCAAGCCAGCGGCCGGGTCTGCACGGCCATGATCGGTCTTGGCATGGGATTTCACCAGTGATGCGCAACTGTTTCTCCCTTCTCGCGGGTTCGGCAGCGGCAGCGCTGGCCCTGACCTGCGCGGCGGCCATGGCGCAAGGGGCACACCCGCCGACGGCGGTGGCAGGCGGCACCGATGCGGCGGCCAATCTGCCGGATCGTCCTGGCAAGGATCTGGTCATCCAATCATGCAGCGGCTGCCATCAGCCCGATATCGTCATCGGCCAGAAGCGCGACGCAGCGGCCTGGCGTGACCTGGTCGATCAGATGATCGCCCGCGGCGCCAATGTCGAAGAGGCAAAATACGAAGAGATCATCACCTATCTGGCGCAAGGCAGTGATCGGGCATCGCCCGGCTGACCACAACCCAACCGGCAACGACCGGCGACATTGACCGCAGACCATCCGGAGCAGGAGGGGAGAGAACATGACAGACGTCACTCGGCGCAATTTGTTCGCAGCAGGGGCGGTCGCGGGGGTGGCTGCCAGCAGCGGCCTCGGCCTGCCGGAAGCGCCGGCGGCTGCCGGCCCGATGCCCGGCCCGGGTGGCGGTGGCCCGGGGTTGGCCGATGTCTGGGGCCAGGATTTCCTCTATCAATGGAGCCCACCGGCCGATTACAAGCGCAACCTCACCGTGGGCCCGCGCACCATCCGGCTGAGCAGCCAATCGACGCCGCGGCTGACCGGGGCGGAAGGAACCGATTATGCGGCCCTGTTCAAGGGCATGCACGATGGCGGCTGGAGCGCCTGCGAAGCCGCCTCCAACGCCTGGCTGGAACGCAAGAAGCCGGACAGCGAAATCCGCGAGATCAAGGCCCAGCTCAAAGCCAATGACGTCGTGTTCTATGGCCTGCACTGCGCCGGCAACATCATCGCGCCCGATCCCGATGCCGATCGCTGGCAGCGCCACATCGTCGACACCATTCATGCCGCCGAGGAAATGGGCTGTGAGCTGATCCTCACCCACGCCGGATCGATGCACACCAACCGCAACTGGTCCCATCCGCAGAACTGGAGCCGCGAGGCCTGGATGCGCACGGTGGGCGCACTGAAACGCATCTGCCGCGACACCGCTGGCAGCAAGGTGAAGATCGCCATCGAGGCGGTGAACACCGAAAGCATCAACAATCCCTGGGCGCACAAGCGGTTGCGCGAGGATGTGGGCGATGACCGCATCAGCGTCGGCCTCGACATCACCAACATGGTGTTCCCCAACGTCGCCTTCCGGATGAGCGAAATGCTCGACCTGACCTTCGACCTGTTGGGTGACCAGATTGCCTATGTCCACGCCAAGGATTTTGTCTGGAACGACATGCTGCCGGGCATGAGCTGGGCGATGAACGGCACCGGCAACATGGATTATGAGCTGTTCCTGGCGCGGCTGAGCCGGCTGAAGACCAATCCCTACATGCTGGTCGAGTTCCTTACCGTGAACGAGGAATATCAACAGGCGCAGCGCAACATCCGCGCCATAGCCGCCAAACTTGGCGTGAAGATCCACGGCACCCAGGTCTGAAGGAGGATTTATGCGCAATTTCAGCACTTTCGCACTGCGCACGGCCCTGCTGGCCGCCGCATTGCTGCCCGCCATGGCCATGGCCGCCGATTTCAGCGGCAACTGGGTGCGGGATACCGGCCGCAGCAAGCCGGCGCCTTACCCCAATTACTGGATCACGCGCGCTGCACCGGGCGGCGGGGGCGGCAACAACAACGCCTTCGTGGTGCGCGTCGAACAGAGTGCCACCGATGTGAAGATCATCCATCCGGTGTTACCGCAACGCACGTTGATGCTGGATGGCAAGGCGCGCACCGCACCGGCCTACACCGGGCTGGTGCCGGCCACGACCAGTGCCGCCATGGCCGGCGAAACGCTGAAGGTGACGCTGGTGCAGCCGTTCGGCGGCATGCCGGGGAATGTCACGATGACAGCCACCGAAACCTGGTCATTGTCGGCCGATGGCAAGCAATTGACCATCGACGTCGTGCGGGAAATGCCGGCGACGACCCAGCGCTTCAGCGAAGTGTTCACGCGCCAATAAGTGCAGAATGGCCGAATATGCCGGCGTCCGCAGCCTGCGGGCGCCGGTTTTTCTTGGCGCGCCGGCCGCCCTGGATCAGGCCGCAGCCGGCACGTCCTTGATCGGATCGCGCACCAGGACGAGATAGGAAACGGCGCCGGCCAAGGCGACCGCGGCGGCGATCACCAGCGCATAGACAAAACTGCCGGTGCGATCGACAATCACGCCGGTGATGATCGGCGCCAGCGACCCGCCCAGATAGCCGCCGAAATTCTGCAAGCTGCCCAGCGAAGCCACCAGCCGGCGCGGCGCCGCCACGCTGACCAGCGCCCAGCTGCTGCCGCTGGCCAGGTTGATGAAATACATCGCGCCCGAAATGCAGGCGATGGCCAGTGTCAGGCTGGGCGTATAGGCCGCCGGGATGGTGAACAGCGCGGCAAACACCAGCCCGATGCAGATCGGCAGGCGGCGGCTGTTGATCGGCTGCATGCCGCGCGCCAGCAGATGATCGGCCAGCACACCGCTGGAGAGTTGCCCGAAGGTACCGGCGAGATAGGGAATGATCATCACCCAGCCGGCGGTGGCCAACGGCAGGCCGCGTTCCTTTTCCAGATAGGCGGGCAACCAGGTGAGATACAGCCACACCATGTAGATGACGCCCATGAAGCCGAAGATCAGCCCCCAGGTCGTGCGCTGCCGGAACAGCCCGCGCCATTCCGCCGACGACATCGAACGATCATCGGCCGGCTGCCCGTCTTCGAGATAGGCGATTTCCTCAGGGCTCAGCGGCACGTCGCGGCGATCGCGGTAAATCGCATACCAGGCCACGGCGATCAATATGCCCAGCACCCCCATGATGATGAACATGCCGCGCCAGCCAAAGGCGAACATCAACGCGGTGAGCACCGGCGGCGCCAGGGCCGGCGCGATGGTGGTGGAGGCGACGAAAATGCCCGTCGGCCGCCCGCGTTCCTTCAACGCAAACCATTCGCTGAACACCTTGGCACCGGCGGGGAACTGCGGTGCCTCGCCCACCCCCAGCAGCAGGCGGGCGATGAAGAACTGGTTGACCGTGCGCACGAAGCCGCCGGCCAGTTGGGCCAGCGACCACAGCAACATGCCGAACCCCAGCGTCACCCGCGCGCCCAGCCGATCGAGCAGCGCGCCCATCGGCAGCTGGGCAAAGGCATAGGGCAACGAAAAGGCCGAGAGCAGCAGCCCCATTTCCGATGCGCTGAGGCCCATTTCGGTGCTGACCGCACTGTTGGCGATCGAAAGCGTGCTGCGATCAAGATAGTTGATCAGCCCGGACAGCACGAGCAGGACGAGGGCAGCCGTCTGGATTTTCTTCAGCCGGGCGGTTTTCATCACGATGCTGGTTGTCCCGGTTGCTGGAGGGATGGAGCGATCAGATCCGGCCGAATTCGGCCAGCAGATCCTCGACCGTCTTGCCCTGCTTGACCCAGGCGCGGGTATTCTTCTCCCGCTCAGCCTGCTCTTCGGCCAGGGCCAGCATTTCCTCGGCCTTTTCCAGCGGGACCACGCACACGCCGATCGTGTCGGCCACGATGAAATCGCCGGGCCGCACGATCACGCCGCCGCACTGGATCGGCACGTTGATCGACAATTCCTCCTTGCGCGCCGAAAACATCGTGTGGGTGCCGCGCGGCGTGATCGATCGTGTCCAGATCGGCCAGTTGATATCTTCCAGTTCGTCGATATCGCGGCCGGCGCCATCAACGATCATGCCGCGGATGCCGCGATTCTGCGCCAGCCCGCCCATCAGGCCGCCGCACACCGAAACCTCGGTATCGCCGCCGGCATCCACGCAGATCACATCGCCTGGCTGGCCCATTTCCAGCGCGCGCAGTGGATCGACCAGATCGCCGCCCGAAAGCTGCACAGTGATCGCCTGGCCGGTCACCTTGGCCTTGAACGCCGGCTTGATCGCCGATGCCATCACATTCTGGCGATACATCACGTCGGCAAAGATGCAGGAGATCGAATAGGTCGGCAGCAGGGCATCGAATCGCGCCAGCAGATCGGGCCGTCGTTCGAATTCGTTGAAGATCTTCAGCATGGGGAACTCCGTGAGGCTGTTCGTTGAGAGCGGCAGACGCCGGATGCAATGATTCAGTGGCAGACATGTAAACCTTTGCATAGAGGAGCAGCCGATGAGAAGATCAAAAATTGCGAGGGTGGCGCCGGCTGGACACGGCCGCGCCGGGCATGGAAAGAGGGTGATGCACGGGGTGCGGAGCAACAGCACGCGGCGCGGTGGCGCCAGCAGTGGAGCAGGCTGATGGGTGATCATTTCCTGGCGCTCGACTGGGGGACCACCAACCTGCGGGCGTGGATCGCCGACCGCGACGGCCGCCCGCTTTCGCGCCGCGATTTTCCGCTGGGCTGTGCCGGCCTTGCCCCCGGCGAGGCGGCGGCGCGCTTTGCCAGCGAGGTGCGCCCTGCCATGCAGGCCGAACAATTGCCGGCGATGCTGTGCGGGATGATCGGGTCCGCCATGGGCTGGACGGCGGTGCCCTATGCCGATTGCCCGGCCAGTTTCGATGCGCTGCAACGCAGCCTGCACCTGGTGGACAGCGCCGGCCCGCCGGTCTGGATCGTGCCCGGTCTGCGCACGCTGCGCCGTGATGGCTGTGGCCCGGATGTGATGCGCGGCGAGGAAACCCAGCTGTTCGGCTGGGCGATGGCCGATCCGGCACGGCAGCGCGGCGAACATCTGCTCTGCCACCCTGGCACCCACGCCAAATGGGCGCGGCTGGTTGATAACCGCATCGAAGGCTTTGTGACTGCGATGACCGGCGAGTTGTTTGCGCTGCTGCGCCAGCACAGCGTGCTGCGCGTGGCCGACGCCATCGAGAATGACGCGGCGTTCGGGCAGGGGCTGGCGGCGGCCGGTGACGGCGGTGCGCTGGCCTCCCGCCTGTTCACCACCCGATCGCGCGTGGTGGGCGGCAGCATGGCATCGGCCTGGGCCGAATCCTATCTGTCGGGTCTGCTTATCGGTGCCGAAGTGGCGGCGACTCCGGCATTGCTCGGCATTTCAAATCCGGGCCATGTCGTGATCATCGGCGATCCAACGCTTTGCAGCCTTTATGGGCGGGCGCTGGCGCAGCGCGGCACAGCCACCAGCCGGTTCGATGGCGAAGCGGCCGTGCTGGCCGGCCTTGCCGCCCTCTATCGCGGAACTGTTGCATGACACTCTCCTTCGCCCAGGCCTTTGCCGCCATGCCGCTCGTCGCCATCCTGCGCGGGGTGCGGCCCGATGAGGTGATCGGCATAGCCGAGGCCATCCAGGCCGCCGGCATCGGTATCGTCGAGGTGCCGCTCAATTCGCCATCGCCGTTCGAAAGCATCACGCGGCTGGCGGCGTTGCGCGCTACGCTCGTGTCGGGCGCCGGCACGGTGGTCAGTGTCGCCGCCGTGGAGGACGTGGTGGCCGCCGGCGGGCAGATTGTGGTCGCCCCCAATAGCGATCCGGCCGTGATTGCGCGCAGCATCGCGCTGGGTGCGGTGCCCATGCCCGGCGTGGCGACCGCCACCGAGGCCTTTGCTGCACTGGCGGCCGGAGCGCACATTCTCAAGCTGTTTCCGGCGGCCAGCTATGGCACGGCCCATCTCAAGGCGCTGGGCGCGGTGCTGCCGTCCGAAGCCGTGATTGTTCCGGTTGGCGGAGTCGGCCCGGCTCAGATGGCGGACTGGTGGGCGGCCGGCGCGCGCGGCTTTGGCCTGGGCAGTGATCTCTACCGCCCCGGCATGAGTCCCGCGGACGTGGGCGAGCGCGCCGTCGCCGCCGTTGCCGCGCTGCGTGCGCTGCGATGACACGCCCATGCCGTCGAAAAGCGGCATTGCTTGCATCGGGATGAAATCGATATCATTGGTGGATCGCACAGATCACCGCATTGGGGAGGCTCATGATGAACGCGACTTTTGGTCTTCGGGCCCGCCATGTGGTCGGCTTGCTTGCCGGCGCCGCGCTTGGACTGGCGAGCGCGGGACAGGCCGCTTCCAAGGCCGATTATCCGGGCTATGGCGGTGATCAAGGCGCCACCCGCTATTCGGAACTCACGCTGATCACCAAAGCCAATGTCGGCAAGCTGGTGCAGGCTTGGCGGTTCGACATGCCGGCCGGCGGCCTGCAGGTGCAGCCGATCATCGTGGATGGCGTGCTTTATGCCACCACCACAGATGGCAAGGTGGTGGCGCTCGATGCCGCCACCGGCGCGCTGAAATGGTCAACCGGCTTTCCCGGTGCGGGCGGCGGTCGTGGCCGCGGGCTGACCTTCTGGCGCAATGGCACCGACCGGCGCATTCTGGTTCCCGGTGGGGCCTATGTTTATGAAATCAATGCCGATACCGGGCAGCTGATCCCGTCGTTCGGCGATGCCGGCAAGATCGATCTGCGCCTGCAACTGCGCGGGGATGATCCCAGCCGGAATCTGATCAACATCGGCACCCCGCCCAGCCTGTATGGCGATATTTTCATCACCGCCGGCGGCGTGCCGGAAACCTCGCCTTCGGCGCCCGGCGACATTCGCGGCTGGGATGTGCGCACCGGCAAATTGCTGTGGTCCTTCCACGCCATCCCGCATCCGGGCGAGCCGGGTTACGAAAGCTGGCCGGCCGATGCCTGGAAGACGGCCGGCGGCGTCAATGCCTGGCAAGGCGTGATTGCCGACGAGTCCACGGGCATCGTCTTCGCCGCGCTCGGATCACCGGCCGATGATTTCTGGGGCGGGGAACGGCTGGGCAACAATCTTTATGGCAACAGCCTGGTGGCGATCGATGCCAAGACCGGCAAGCGACTGTGGCATTTCCAGACCGTGCACCACGACATGTGGGACGCCGATTTTGCCGCCCAGCCGATCCTGACCACCGTGCGGCGCGGTGGCCGCCCGGTGCAGGCCGTGGCGGTGACCAACAAGGCCGGATTTATCTTTGTGTTCGACCGCAAGACCGGCAAGCCATTGTTCGACATCAAGGAAGTGAAGGTGCCGCCATCGGATGTGGAAGGCGAAGTGGCATCGCCAACGCAGCCGATCCCGGTGTTGCCGGCGCCGCTGGGCCTGCACGAAATCAGCCCTGACACGCTGACCACCCGCACGCCGGACGCCAACGCCGCGGCGCGGGCAAAGCTCGCCACCATGAAATATGGCCCGGTGTTCACGCCGATCGCCAAGGACAAGGATACAATCGTCATCCCCGGCTTCAGCGGCGGGGTGGAATGGGGCGGCATGGCGGCCGATCCCAAGGGCATCCTTTATGCCAACAGCGAGAATATCGCCTGGTACACATCGATCATCAACCAGAACCGGCCGGGGCCGGAACGGTCGAAGTTCAACTTTTCGGGCTACAACAAGTTCCTCGATCCCGATGGCTATCCGGCCACCAAGCCGCCGTGGGGCACGTTGAACGCCATCGATCTCAACACCGGCAAATATCTCTGGAAAATCCCGTTCGGCTATTATCCCGAACTGGCTGCCAAGGGCATGGCGAACACGGGCAGCGAAAGCTATGGCGGCCCGGTGATCACCGCCAGCGGCCTGCTGTTCATCGGCGCCACCATCTATGATCGCCAGTTCCGCGCCTTTGAGGCCGCCACCGGCAAGGAATTGTGGAAGGCGGAGCTGCCCTATGGCGGCGTCGCGACCCCGGCGACCTATCTGGCGGGTGGTGAGCAATATGTGGTGATCGCCGCCAGTGGTGCCCGCGACCGCAAGGGCCCCAAAGGCGCAGCCATCGTGGCGTTCAAGCTGGCCAAATAGGCATCACCGCGCCGTCGTGATGTGCAGGAAGCGCGCCGGCTTGTCGCCCAGGTTGATGTTGGCGTGGGCGGTGATGCCGGTGGGCGGTACCTTGTAGGCGGTGCCGGCGCGCAGCGTGCGCAGTTGCTTGCCGATCAGCGCGTCCACATCATCCAGCGCGATCCAGATCTCCTCGCTGCCGGCGACGACACTGTAGGGGCGCGCGATGGCCAGCGCGGGCAATGCCACCTGGCTGATCGCGCCGATGCGCTGCAGGCCGTCGGCCGCGGTCACCACCGGCCGGCGCTGGTTGTGCCAATCGGTGACGGTCATGCGCTCGCGCCGGTGATCGACAAGCGAAACCGTCGTGGCCGGCGCAGCGCCCGGCGCCAGCCGTTCGGCGACGACATGGAAGGTGAGATAGTCGTTGCCGGTCGCCGTCAGACGGAAATCGCGGCCGGGCGGCAGGATGAACGCCTGGCCCCTCGCCAGCGCCAGCGTGCGGCCATCGACCGTCAGCGTGCCGGTGCCGGCCTCGACGATATAGGTTTCCTGCATGTCCTTGGCGTCGCCTTCGGCGGGATGGGCCGTCGAACCGGGCTCGAGCATGGCATAGCTGACTGCGGTTGCGGCGGTCAGCACGGCACCTTTGCGAATCGGGCGCACCGGATCGCCGCCGGTCAGCCCGGTGAGCAGGTCGCGCATGTAGAGATTGCCGTGGGCGATGCGCGGATAGGCATCGTCGCGCTCCCCCATGAACAGATCGATGTCCGGCGCGTTGGCAGGGTCGATCGGCTTGTTTTCCAGCTGGGCATAATCCGGCAACGGTGGCCGTGGCTTGCGGATCGCGGGGCCCATGTAGATCAGCTGGATCGGGTCCTTGCCAGGGTTCAGGTTGCTGTGCGGGGCAAGGCCACTCGGCGGGATCTTGTAGGCCTGGCCCGGCCGCATCCGCACCAATTGCTTGCCCAGCATCAGTACCGATTCGCCCTTCACAGCCAGCCACAATTCTTCCCAATTGTGGCTGTGGGGTTGCGGCATGGTGCGTGGCGCGATCGTGCACAGCAGCATGCCGGACGGCCCGCCGTTGCAGATGTGCAGCCAATGCGCGCCGATGCGGCGATCATTGTCCCAGCGGCTGACCACCGCGAATAGCGTCGTTGGTGCGGTGCCTTCAGGCACCGGCTCGCTGCGCACATAGAAGGTGAGGGGGGTCTTGCCGCTGTTAATCAGGCTGAAATCGAAATCCGGCGTCAGCACAAAGCCCAGGCCCTCGCGCAAATCATGGCTGCGGCCGTTGACCTGCACCGCGCCGGCGCCTTCGGCGGTGTAGAAGATCGCGCGGCTGCCGGCCGGCATGCGCCCCGTCGCCGTGGCGCCCGGCGCCAGTGTCGCCCGGCTGACCGTCGTGATGTCGATCAACACGCCGCCGCGGACGCGCGGCCGCAGCGGATCGGCGTCGCCCAGCGGAGTCAATATGTCGTGAAACACCAGGCTGCCGAACAGCGTTCGCGGCTTCGCCGCCCGCCAGTCGCCCAGGAACATCCTGACATCGGGATCAGTTGCCGGGTTGACCGGGCTGGGATCGAGTGCGTCCTGCCGCTCGCTGTTCGGCGCCGGCTGGGCCGCCACCGCCAGCGGCACCAGCGCCAGGCCCAATACCGCACCGATCCTCAAAATCGTCTTCATCGCGGCTCTCCTGTACGGGTTGCAGCCTCAGGCCGGCCGGCCACTGATGCGTTCCGATTCGGGCAGCGAATAGAAATCATAGGTGATCTGCCAGCTCATCGGTTTGCCTCGGTCGGCGTGGACATGGATATAGGCTTCCGGGCAGGTGGTGCGCGGCGAGGTCCAGAACACGAAGTCGGACAATGGCTTGTCGGCCGTGACCCGCACGCCGGCACCGGTGCGACGGTTTTCGACGCTGATGTCGTAATCGGCGGCAGTGGGACCAAAGCCTTTCAACTGCATGCGGACGGGCTTGTCGAT
Organism: Sandarakinorhabdus sp.; assembly: GCF_987265915.1. Classification (NCBI taxonomy): domain Bacteria; kingdom Pseudomonadati; phylum Pseudomonadota; class Alphaproteobacteria; order Sphingomonadales; family Sphingosinicellaceae; genus Sandarakinorhabdus; species Sandarakinorhabdus sp. Next base: position 2,672,413 of record NZ_OZ503948.1, on the reverse strand, counting down.
CGGCCCCCGGTAGTTCAGCTTGTTGGCCGATACCGCCACCGTGTCACCGCGCACATTGAAAGCCTCCAGCGTCCACGGGAAGCGCACTTCCACATCCGGGCCACTCGGCTGCCCGTCCAGCACGAAGAAATTATGATCATACATCTCGGTGTCGATGGGGTTCCTGCCGGTCGATTCGAGGCGGTGGGTGAGCGTCAGTTGTTTGCGGCCGGGCGGCAGCGCGACGGTCTTGATATAGCGATAGCCATAGCCCGACGCCGGATCGCTGACCTCGTGGACAAACTCCACCGCATTGCGCCGGACCTTGGTGGTCCATTTGCCGCCGTCGACGATTTCCAGGGTGGGAAAGCCGCGGATCGGCTCGGCCGGCTTGCGCAGCACGCCGACGCCGATCTTGATGAAGGTGCCGCCAATCGGCGCCGCATCAAACCCCTGGCCGGTGACATAATCCTGCACCGGCCCGGGAATGGCATCATGCTTCTTGGGATCATAGGCCGGGAACCAGCGCCCGAAATAACTGTGGCCGCCAACCTGCAGATCCGCGACCGCACCTGACCAATCGAAGCGCGTACCGCGATAATAGCCGCGGTCCGCATCAGGCATGAACAGGACGGCGCGCACCAGACCGTTTTCGATCTGCACCGCTGGCGCTTGCGGCGCGTCCGGGTCTGGGCTTGGCACTGGCGCGGCGCGCAAGGCGTCCGGCAGCAGCAAGGCCGCCGCCATCCCCTTCAGCAGGGTGCGACGGTCATCCCGCGCGGCCATGCCGGAGTCTGCTGCGGCAACGCTTGGATCGGTGTTGGCATCCATCGCAGAGTCCCCCCTTCGCCTTGAGCGACATCGTTGCGGCCGCCTAGCATGATTTCGTTTTCATGTCTGCCGCATGTTTGCAACCGCCCGTGCAGCCTGTGGCACATACGCAACAATTGCCAACCGATGTGCGCCTTCGCATTCCGATATTGCGTTTCGGGCCGAGCATGGGCAGTATCCCCTTGCGAATAGGGGTCGCAGCGCCCTGCTACGCACTGATTGCCCTTGATCAATTCCTTCACAATCCGAACCAAATGCGCGATTGAAGGGCTGGATCAAGGAATGAAAACGATTACGGCCAATAAGGCCATTGGCATCCTTGGGGGGTTTCATGCGCACGAAAAATTTGATGATCGGTTCTTTGCTGGCAGGGGCGAGTCTGGTTGTGGTGGCCCCGGCTGCCTGGGCCCAGGACGCGCAGGCATCTGGCAATGCAGCCCAGATGGCAGCCGCGGAGACCGAAGCCCCGGCCGAAATCGAAATGGTCGTTACCGGTTCGCGCCTGCTGAACAGCGGGACCGTCAGCCCGACGCCGCTGACCACTGTGGCCACCGTCGATCTCTTGCAGACCACGCCGACCATCCTGGCGGATGCGCTGTACAAGTTGCCGGTGTTTGCCGGTCTGCCGGCGCAGCAGCGCAATCCCGGCAACTCCGGCGGCAATTCCGGTGCCAACGCGCTGAACCTGCGCTCCATTGGTGCCGAGCGCACGCTGGTACTGTTCAACGGTCAGCGTCTGCCGGTCAACAACATCGATCAGATCCCACAGATGCTGATCAGTCGCGTTGACATCGTCACCGGCGGTGCTTCGGCGGTTTATGGTTCGGACGCTGTCGCCGGCGTCGTCAACTTCATCGTGGACAAGAAGTTCGAAGGCCTGAAGCTCAACGCCTCGGCCGGTTTGTCCACCTACGGTGACAACTTCGTCCAGCGCTATGGCGTTGCGGCCGGCAAGACCTTCGGCCGCTTGCACCTGATGGGTTCGGTCGAACATTTCAACGACCCTGGCATCATGTCCAAGCTGGTGCGTCCGTGGGGCCAGGACGTCTATTCGACCCAGGGTGCCGGCACCGTGGCCAACCCGTTCCGGTCGATCATCAACACCCGCATCAGCAACACGTCGTTCGGCGGCAAGATCCTGGCCAGCAGCCCCGGCCAGCCCACCAACCCGCTGCTCAACCAGAACTTCACCACCAACGGTGTGCTCACCCCGTTCGTCAACGGTGCGGCCACCGGCGCCAGCACGATCCAGAGCGGCGGGGAAGGCGGCTTCCACAAATATGCATCGCTCAAGACGAAACTGGTCAACACGCAGATTTTCCTGCGCAGCGACTATGAATTGAGCGACAATGTAAATGTCTGGCTGCAGGGCACTTATGTTGAAACCAACAACCAGAACAATCACGAAGTCAACGAATTCCGCAACTACACGATCAGCGCGACCAACGCGTTCTTGAGCCCGCAGATTCAGCAGACGCTGGCGAATGCCGGTGTCCGCAGCTTCCTTTATGGCAAGATGCTGGGGCAGGCCACGCCGCGCCAGCCTGAATCCTTCCTGCAAACCACCAACTTCGCCGGTGGTGTCGATGGCAAGGTGAATCTGTTCGGTTCCGACTGGAATTGGGCGGTGGCCGGACAGTTGAGCCGGGAAAAGCAGAATACCTTCAACAACGCCAACATGGACGGGGCCAAGGCCGCCGCAGCGCTCGATGCCGTGGTCAACCCCGTCAATGGCCAGATTGTCTGCCGGGTGACGCTCACCAACCCAGCCGCCTATCCGGGCTGCGTCCCGATCAACGTCTTCGGGCCGACGTCGGAAAGCCAGGAAGCACTGGACTATGTCCTGTTGCAGACGCAGTTCACCCGCGTTTCCACGCTGAGCGCGGTCAACGCCAGCTTTGCCGGTTCACCCTTCAGCACCTGGGCCGGCCCGGTCCAGTTGGCGATCAGCGGCGAAGCGCGTGAAGCCACGGTGAAGGTTGCTTCGGATTTCCAGCCGACCGACCTCGTCGATTGCAGCACGCTGCCGAACTTCCCCGGCACGACGCGGCCGCTCAATTGCAGCACCACGCAGGCGCGCTGGGTCAACAACGTCGTTGCCCGTCTGAACAAGCAGTCGGTGTCGGTGAAGGAAGTCGCGATTGAAACCGACATTCCGTTGCTGAAGGATATGTCCTTCGCTGAATCGCTCAACGTCAACGGCGCGGCGCGTTACACCGATTATTCGGTGTCGGGCGTGGTGTGGACCTGGAAGGTCGGCCTGGATTGGCACATCAATCGGGATTTCCGTGTGCGCGCAACGCGTTCGCGTGACATTCTGGCGCCGAGCGTGACGCAGTTGTTCGGTGCGGTCGTCGTCAACCCGTCGGGCATCACCGACTTGCTGACCGGCGTCAACGGCGTGGCCCCGGTGGAAACCCGTGCCAACCCGAACCTGGTGCCGGAAGTGGCCAACACGCTTACCGGCGGTATCGTGTTCACGCCCAGCTTCCTGCCCAACTTCTCGCTGTCGGTCGATTACTACCGCATCAAGATCGACAACGCGCTCGCCAACGTCACCGGCAACAACGCCACCGTGGCCCGCCTGTGCGTGGAGAGCAACGGCACGTCGCCGCTGTGCGCCTTGTTCCAGCGGCCGCTCGGCCCCACCAACACGTCGCCGGCGAACTTCCCGACGCGCATCTTCGCGCAGCCGGAAAACATCGCCGCCTTCCTGAGCGAAGGCATCGATACGGAAGTGAACTACAACTTCCGCGTCGGCGAAGGCCGGGTCAACCTGCGCGGTCTGGTGACCTACACGATGAAGCAGACCTCGCAGACCCTGCCGGGCACCACCGTGCTGGATGCCGCCGGCGCCGCGGGCCTGCCCAGCATCCGCGCGACGCTGAACGCCCAGTATACCAACGGGCCGTTCCGCTTCGATTGGCTGCAGCGCTATGTGAACTCCACCCGCCGCGACGCCGATCCGGCACAGGTGTGGGCCGAAGGGCCGGTGCCGGCGCGCACCTATACCGACCTCACCGCCTCTTATGACATCAAGGCGCTGGGCGGCAACACGCAGGTATTCCTGAACGTCCAGAACCTGTTCAACACCGCGCCGGCCGTGCACGGCAACACCGGTGGTTCGTCATCGGTGCCCGGCCTGTTCCTGGCCACCACCAACGGCCACGATATCATCGGCCGTTACTTCACGGTCGGGTTCCGGTCACGGTTCTGAGATGTTGGCTGTCCAACCCCGATAACCAACATTGCTCCGGACCATGGCGCCATGGTCCGGAGCTTTTTTCAGGCGGCGGCAGATGACGGACAGGCGGTTTTTTCTGGCTTCGGGTGCTGCGGCGCTGGGGCTGCCGGCTTGGGCACAGGCCCCGGACGCGGTGCCGGCCCGCAAGCTGGCGCGGATCGCCATCAGCAGCTCAACCTATCGCGCACATTATGAAGGGCGCTTCAGCGTCGCTACGGCCATGCCGCGCCTGTCGCACCGGACCTTGCCGGCCTATGTGAAGCAACGTTTCGGTGTCACCCGCATCGAACTATGGGATCAGCAGTTCGGCGCCGCCGGCCACAGTTTTGCCGAATGCCGGGCGATTCGCGCTGCTGCCGATGCTGCCGGTGTGCAGGTGGTCAGCGTGGAGGTGGAGGATATGCCGCCTCTGGACGCCGCTGATGCTGATGACCGGGCCCAGGCTGTGGCCGAAGCCAAGGTCTGGCTGGACAAGGCGCGGGTCCTTGGCTGCACCTCCATGCGTTTCAACGTCAATCGCAGCCGCGGCGAGATCAACCAGGCGGCCGCCATCGCCGTGCTGCGCCAGATGGCCGATCATGGCGCCCGGCTGGGCGTGATCGTGCTGCTGGAAAATCATGGCGGGGCCACCGCTGCCATCCCCAATCTGATTGCGCTTGTGCAGGCCGTGAACCACCCGTTCGTGAAGGCCGAACCGGATTGGGGGGCGTGGGCGCCGCCCGGAGATCGCTATGAAGCGATGAAATCCGCGATGGCGGTGACGCATATCGTATCGGCAAAGGGGCTGGTCTTTGATCCGGAAACCTATGTGCACACGTCGTTTGATGCAGCGCGTCTGGTACGGGACGCCGAGGCCACGGGTTTCAAGGGGGTTTATTCGGTTGAACTCTACAACAACCCTGCGCCAGCCGACACGGACCGGGCCGTCGCGTCATATATCAAGACGATAACCGGCGAATTGGCCTGACCTGGCGAACTTGGGTCATGCGCTGAACAATGGCGTGTCGGAGCCATCCAAGTTCAGCCTTTTGAGCAATGGCAAGCAGTCTTGAACTGGCGCAGAGCGGTTCAAGGATAACGACGTGCAGCGGAGACCCTGCGAAATTGGGTCAGTATTTGCAGGAGTTTCCCAAGCAATAAAGTTGCGGCACGGGGATTTTCTTTAACTTTGCTCCTGCCTCAATTGCCTTTCGATAGCCGATGGTGCCTGCTCCACGTCCTCAGCGCACCACCAACCGCGCCCGATCAAGGGTTTGCCGACCGTCGGTTAGCGCGATCAGATGTACTCCCGGCACCGGCGACCACAGCGCTGTCAGCCGGTCGCCGTCCCGGGTTGGCGCCACTCGCCGCCCGTCGATCGTGATGGCCAGCCCAGGCAATGACCCCGTCGCCCGGATCGTCACCTGCTGCTGCGCCGGCGGAATATCGGGGTCGATGGCGACCATTGCCCCGTCGGCCGGTGCCAGCAGCCGCGGCCGCAGCGCCGCCGCCTCGGCAATCCGCACGGTGGCAAGCTCTGTCCCGCGCAGGAACAGCTCGTCGCGCGGCGGCTCGATCGCCGGCTGCCAATGCACCCGCCGCCGCACCACCCCTGCCGGCAGCGCAAAGCCCCGCCCCGGCACCGCGGCGTGCAGCGCCAGCATGATCCGCGCCCAGGCCGGCGCTGCCCCGGTCATCCCCGACACCCCCACCATCGGGTCACCTTCAAAATTCCCCACCCAGACCCCGACCGTGAATCGATCCGAAAAACCGATGCACCAATTGTCACGCAAGGCCTTTGACGTTCCGGTCTTCACGGCCGCCGGAAACGGCATGGCCAGGCCATTGTCCTCGCCGAACGTCGCCGTCCGCGCCGAGGGATCGGCGAGGATGTCGCGCACGATCCCGGCCGCTGCCGCTGCGATCACTACCCTATCGGCCGGCGCCGCATCGCCCCGCACCTGGGGCCGGATGCGCAGCGGTGACCAGCGCCCGTCCCGCGCCAGCGCCCGGAACGCTGCCGCCTGTTCCAGCAGAGTCACCTCCGCCGACCCCAGCGCCAGCGAAAAGCCGTAATAATCCCCGTCGCGGCTGATCCCCTTGTAACCGACATCGTACAGCCGGTCGCGAAACGCATCGACCCCGACCAGCATCAGCGTCCGCACCGCCGGCACGTTCAGGCTGTTGCCCAACGCCGACCGCGCCGTCACCGGTCCGCGAAAGCTGCGATCGTAATTCTGCGGAATGTACAGGCCCGAGGCGGTATCGAGATCGACCGGCGCGTCGTCGAGCACCGACGCCGCGGTCAGCAGCCGCCGCTCAAAGGCGAGCGCATAGAGTTGCGGCTTCAGCGTCGATCCCGCCTGCCGCGGCGCCGTCACCCCATCGACCGCCGCCGCGGTCGACGCCGGCCCCGCCGATCCCACCCAGGCCAGGATCTCCCCGCTGGCATTGTCGACGACGATCACCGCCCCGTCGCGGGCATTGCGCGGCGACAGCGCCGCCAGTTGCCGCACCAGGGCCTCGGTCGCCAGCCGCTGGATATCGAGATCGATCGTCGTCTGCACTGCGCCCCTGGTGCCCGGCACCAGCAACCGGTCGCCCAGTTGCGGGGCCAGCCCCGGCCCGAGGATCGCCGTCCGCGGCCCCAGCATCGCCGCAGCCGTCGCCGCCACGTCATGGCACAACAGGTCCGGCGCTGCCCGGCAGGCGCGTGCCGCCACCACCGCTGGGCCTGCCGAGGGCCCACGCGCCAACGCCGTCAGAACGGCGGCCTGCGCCGCACCGATCCCCGCTGGCGCCCGCCCAGCCAGCCCGCGCGCCGCCGCATCAATCCCAACCAGCTCGCCGCGCAACGGCAGCAAATTCAGCCACGCTTCCAGGATCTGCCGCTTCGTCCACGTCCGCTCGATTGCCCAGGCCGCACGCGCCTGCATGATTTTCTGCCGCCAGGATCGGTCTCCCGCGCTGCCCAGCGCCGGCTCCAGCAGCGCCGCAAGCTGCATGGTGATCGTGCTCGCCCCCCGCGCGCTCTGCCCGCGCAGCCGGTCGCGCAGCGCGCCGCCGATCGCCGTCCAGTCCACCCCGCCATGGTCCGCAAAGCGCCGGTCTTCTGACGCCACGATCCGCGCGATCAGCGCGCTGCTGATCTGCTCCAGCGGCACCCAATCGAGCCGCCGCACGTGCGGATCGGTGCGCCGCACTTCGAGCACCCGGCCATCGCGTGCCAGCAACCGCGCCTCGCTTGTCGCCGCCGCGCCACGCACCGCCGCAAACCCCGGCGGCGCATCGGGCATCGTCACCACGAACAGCAGCAGCGCCGCCGCGACTGACACTGACAGCCAGCGCAATCCTGTCACCCCGGCGTCCGCCTCACCGCCCCGCCACCACCACCGGCGCATTTGGCAGCATCGCCATCATTTCCGGCGCATAGAGCGCCTCGACCCGCGTCGGCGGCAACCGGAACGTTCCCACGCTGCCCAACCGCACCGTGTATTCATAGGTCACCGCTGCCCGGCCAAGCGCCGCATAATGCGCATGCACCGCATCGCCGCGCCGTTCGACAAAGCTCGGCTGCTCGCCGCTGCCGCCTTCAGTGCCGGCCAGCAATTGCGACCGCCCGCCCAGCGAGCCGCCAAGGATCGTCGCGCCGGCCGGCATTGGATCGTTGATCACCACCCATTCCGCCGGCGCCCGCGGCGTTACTGTCAACCGCACCCGCATCACGTCGCCGCGGCTCCACCGCCCCGCCATGGCCTGGCTCACCGCCGTCACCTGCCGGCTCAAGCCGAAACCGCTGGCAAACGCCGCCTTCAAGGGCACCGCCGCCCGCGCCGACACCATCAACCAGGGCGCCCCACCACCCGCATGGCTGCTGGTCAGCGCTGCCGGCAATTTCGGCCAAGCGAGGGTTTGTGCCGCCGGTGCCCCGTTCCACGCAAAACTGACCTTATCTGCGCCCAGCGCCACCCGCGTCGTCCCCGTTACCGGCGCCGTCTCGAACGCCCGCGAAAACGCCCGCATCGCCAGCGTGCCGAGCGCATTGGCCGGCGTCGTATCCCAATGCCCCCGCCGCTGCCCCAGCATCAACGTCCGCGCGATCCGCGGCGCATCCGCGCGCCACCCGACCCGGCGACTGCTCAGCAACAGCAACTGCGCCGCCGTGGAATCCGGGCTGGCCAGCAGCTGGAACGGTGAATCACTGCGCGTGATCCTCAGCGTCGTGCCCTGCACATCGATCCGCGCGCGCAACACCGCCTCGGCCTGCGCCAGCTTGGCCGCGCCATTCGCCACCGGGAGCCGCTCGAGCACCTCGATCCAGTCGATCACCGTGACCGTCGGCCAAGTATCGGGTGCCACGTTCAACGGCTCGACCATCTGCGGTGTCGCCGCGCCCGCCGCCGCCAGCGCCGCCACCGCCGCCACCAGGCGCGGCGGCCCGTCGCCCGACAGGTCGGCAAAGCCCGCCACGCTTTTACCCTTGTCGACCACCAGCACATTCGCGTGGCTGCGCACCACCCGCCCGGCGACAAAGCCGGTCAAGCCGCGCACCATCGCGTTCCGCGTGGCCTGGGGCAGCGCCCAACCACTCGCTGCCGACAACCGCAGGATATACGCCGTCAGCGCATCATCCCCGGCAATCCACGCCGCCGGAAAAAAGCGCACCAGGCCATCACCATCCAGATACCCCGGCAACGCCGCCGCCGCATTGTCCCATGCCGCGCGATCGCCCAGCGCCACCGCGCGCGACAATCTTTGTTCCATGCAATCATAGGGATAGGCGGCCATATACTGCCGCACGCCGGGCAAATCGCCGCCCAGCGATCGGCTTGCGGCCACCACCACGCCGCCGCGACCTGGCAATGCGCCGGCCGGCGCCGCGAGCGGCAGGGCAGGGCTCCCTGCCGGGAAAAAGCTGGCTGCCAAGGTCTCCACCGGCACCGCCGGTGCCACAGCCTGCGTCACCTCCACCTGATCCGTCTGGCCGCTCGCCGCCTTCGCCGCCACCCGCCACACGACCGGGCCACTCGCCGGCGCCACCACCCGCCACGCCGCTGTTTGCGCCCCGCCCGCGGCCACCACCAGATCGAGTGGCGGCAGCACGATCGCGCCGGCATTGCCCGTCATCCGCACCCGCATCACCGATTGCGTCGTGTTGCGCGCGAGCACCGTCGCCACATAGGCGTCGCCATCGCGTACCAACGGCGGAATCCCGGCAAGCAACTGCAGATCCTGCGTCGTCCGGATTGTCGTCATCCCCGTCCCGAACAGGTCGGGCCCCGCCGTCGCCACCGCCACCAGCCGGAAGCCTGACAGGGAATCATTCAGCCGCAACGGCACCATCGCGCGGCCCTGCGCATCCAACGGCACCCGTGCCCGCCACAGCAGCAGCGGATTGAAATCGCGCCGCACCATGCCCGCACCAGCGCCACCACCGCCCCCGGCCGCCACCGCCTTGCGGCCATAATGCCGCTTGCCGACCACCTGGGTTTGCGCCGTCGCCACCACCACGCCCAGCGGCCGCTCCGCCATCATCGCCGTCAGCACATCCCAGCTGTCATTGTCCTGCAATTGCAACAGCGCCTCATCGACCGCGGCAAACGCCACCTCGGCATCCCTGGGCAACACCCGCCCCTTTGGCGGCGTTACCGTCACCTGTGCCTTCGCGGCACTGCGCACAGCATAGCTCGGCCGGTCGCTGGCGACCGTCACGCCCAGCCGGTGGCGGTCCCAACCCACCGTCAGCTTCGCCATCCCCAGCCGGTAACTCGGCTTCGCCAGGTCGACGAGCGACGTTGGCGACGCCGCCTCGCGGCTGATCCACGGCAGGTTCCACCGCCGCGCCAGGTCCGCCAGCCACAGCCGCCACCCCGCCACCCGACCGCGCACCGCCAGCACCGACACATAGACATTGGGGGCATAGCCCGCCTTCATCCGCACCTCGACCACCGGGTCCTTGCCCGAAAGCTGGGTGACAAAGCTGTCGATCACGCCGTCGCGCAACACGGTGACCAGCGCCGTCGCGTTGCGGAACGGCATCCGCACCTGCAGCCGGGCGACGCCATCGGCTGCCACTGCGGCGCCTTCCGGCACCACGTCCATGCGATCGCCATTGTCGCCGCCGAACCACCAGTCGTCATCCCCCGCCAGCCACACCGACGTTGACGCCCGCGCCACCCGACCGGCCGCGTCCTTCGTCTCTGCCACCGCCACCACTTCGCCCGACACCCCGGCATCGAGACTGCACCCCAGCCGCCCCAGCGCATCGCTCGTGCCCGCACACTCGGCATCGAGCTGCTTCGTCTCGCGGCTGTTGTCGTAGGCGTAAAAGCCGCCGATCAGCCGCTTTCGGTAACTATAAGTCTCGCGTGAAAACAGCTTCACCGTCACCCGTTGGCCCTTGACCGGCCGTCCGTCGAGATCAACCACCACCATCTGCAATCGCAGGTCATCAGCCTTCGCCAGCCAGCCGTCGGTTTTCACCCCCACCCGCACCGCCGCCGGCTCCAGGTTGATCCGCGCCGACGTCGTCGCCACTTCACCATTGGCGTCGTCATAATCCATTTCGGCGACCAGCCGCGATGGCACCGCCACCGGCACCAAGCCGTCGATCACGATCCGCGCCACCCCCTTGGGGCCCAGCGCCACCGGCTCGGTGCGCGCCCGCATCGGCGCTCGCGCCACCTCAGGCTCCTCGCCATCGCTGCCCAGTGGCACAATCCCTGCCACTACTGCCTCGCCGCTGAACGACCAGTCGTCATAGCCGGGGACGCTGACCGTGCGTGGCTCCACGATTGTCCGCAGCTTGACCGGCGCCGCCGCCACGGCCCCGCCCGAAAGATAAGTCAGCGCCAGGTCCACCGGCACCTGCGTCGGCGCCACCAGGTGCCCGCGCGGTCCCGCAACGCTTGCCCGCACCGCCGGCAACCGATATTCCTCGACCTTGAAACTGCCGACCGCACGCTGTTCGCCATCCGCGCCAACCATCTGCAGCTGATAATCCCCCAACGGTGCTGTCTTCGGCACTGTCCAGCTGGCCGTCGCGCTCGCCCCCTTCACCGCCAGCACCGTCTCGAAATCGGTGTCAGACCCCAGATGCCGGATGGTCAGCTTGTCGGTGGTGAACGGCGGCGGCGCCGCAAAGCCCGCATCCGTGCGCTGGCGCGCCAGCAGCTTCATGTTGATCGTCTCACCGAGCCTGAGCAACGTGCGGTCGAATACGGTGTGCACCACCGTCGGCTGGTATCCCCAGCCCTGCGTCAGGTTGAAATCGCTGCCCTGGATGCCGCTGCCCCAGTTCGACAAGGTGAAGCTGTAATCGTCCGCCGTCCGCGCGCTGATCATCAGCGGCCGGTCGGTGCCATATTTGCAGCTGCCATAGCTCGATGGCGGCGGCAGCACGTCGCCGATCAGCGCCCGCCCGGCCGCATCGCTGCGGCCCTGCCACAACAGCCGCCCCGAACAACTGTCGGTCACCCGTACCACCGCGCCGGCCACCGGCGTCGCATCGGCCAGCCGCGTCACCCAGGCAAGGCTGCGGCCTTTGCCCCACTGCCAGTGCACCGCCATGTCCGTGACCAGCGCGCCGGTCGCCACATAGCGCGTGCTGCCCCCTCCTTGCAGTGCCCCGAGCAGCGCCTTGCCGAGCGCCGGCGACGCGATCTCGACGACATGGAACCCGCGCGTCTTTAACGGAATCCCCACCACCTCGAACGTCCGCGGGTCCTTGTCGCGCCCGATGCGAAAGCTGCGCGCGCCGGCACCTTGCCCAATCAACGGTGTGCTGCGCGTCGTCTCGATGCTCTGTGTGTCCTTGGAACCCGCGATCGGCTCTTCGACGCTTGTGCGTTCCTCGGCCTCATCCAGCCGCCGCAACCACGCCGCCACCGCGCCATCACTCTCCACCGGCAGCGCCCGCGCATTCAGTGCGATCCCGCGCGCCGCCACCGGCGTTTCGATCCCGCGAAGGGTCACGGGCAAAACCCCGCCCTCTGCTGCCTCCAAAATCCCGAATGTCCCCGCAAATTTTGCCAACGGCGGGAAATCCCCCGTCGCCACCGTCAGCGGAAACCGCCCGGCATTGACCAGAACCCGCCCGGCATCGTCGCGCAGACGCGCAGGCAGCACGATCCGATACTGCGCGCGTTCGGTGAAAGGTGCCGCCCATTCGACCTGCCCCATGGTCGCCACCCGCTGCTTCGGCGCCACCGGCGCCAGCGCCCGGCCATCGGGCGTTATCAGCCGTACCGCCATTGCCTGTGCCAGCGCCACCTCGCCAGCAAAGCTCAGCCGCATAGGTTCCAGTGGCGAACAGGATGCCGCGCTGTTGACCCGCGCACATTCGAACCGCGCCGTGAATGCCGGCCGCACCTCGACCGCCGCCCGATAGGGCGCACCTGCCTTCAACCCTGCCGCGGAAACGATGCTGCCGCCCCAGAGCAAAGTCACCTTGCCCCCGGCCGGCAGCGTGCGCCGGCATTTCGCTGCCACGATCACGGCCCTGGGCGGCACCGCATCGTCGCCATATTCGGGCTTGCGCCACCCCGCCGCTTCCAACAGCCGGCGCACGCGATAGTCGCCGGCCGCCCCGTTCAGCACCTTGTCGCGCGCCGCATCGGGTTGGATGTCGAGCGGCACAGCCTCGCCGACCCCCTCGATCAGACAAGCCGCCCCTGCGGCTACCGACACCGCCGTCGGCCGCGCGTTCAGCGCCAGCAGGAACAGCTGATCCTCCTCGACCCGCCCATCCTCCGGCAGTGCCGCCCGCACCGCTGGCCCGCCGGTGTCGAAGCCGAACTGCCGGGCGCCGCCGACCGCCGCGCCGCGCGCATCGCGCAACCCCGGCATCAGGGTGTAGCGGCACAATTGCCCGCCGGGCAGCGCCGCCGGCAGGTCGATCACATAGGTTTGCGTGTCGGCCCAACGCCCGCTGGCGCCCGTCGAACAATTGCCGGCCACCGGTGTCGGCAGCCGCGGATCGCCCAGCGCCACCATTGGCGTCGTGAAATGCACTGCGATCTGTTCGGGCGCCTGCACGCTGCCGGTCGGCGAAAAGCGATCGACTTGCGGCGTCGGCGCCCCGCCAACGGCAGCCGCCGCCAGCACGAGCAACGCCATCCCGATCGTATGCCCATGCCTGGTCATCACAATCCTTTGTCCCAGCCTCGACACGATGGCTGAAGCGCTTCCATTGGACAAGTCTTCGCTTGCCTGGCCGTCGCTGGCGCTTGGCTCGTCAAACCCATGCCATATCGGCAGCCAAGAAGATGGTTGCCGACAAGGAATATGACGGCGGATTTTACAGAAACGGGTTCCGCATTTTGCTCGCAGACGGCGGCATTGCGCCCCGCATCCCGTCCAGGTCAAACCGCAAACCGCTCACGACCCGTTGCTCTACAGCCAGCGCCACAAAATCGAAATCATGTTCGCCTGCAGCACAGACTGGAGACGCATCCATACACTACGACCGATGCGCACACGCCTGTTTCTCAGCCATCTGCATCTCAGCAACGGTCATCTTCTGGCTCGGTCAATTTGGCGCGGCTCAGTCTCCCGGCACTGGGGCGACTGGTTCGGGGCCACCGGTTCGTCGGGCCCATAGGGGAAAACCCACCCGACGCGGACGCAACCAGCCAATTTGTTAGCAAACAGACACTTGATGTGGAGGCTTAACTTATTCTAAACGGGTGACTGTAGGGACGTCCGCATTCGGTACGACGAAAGTGGGGGCCATGTTGTGGCCACCAGAGATTACAAAGGCTTGATGATGCACATGCGGGCGATTCTGTTGACAGCCACCATGTTGCATGGAGCCGCTGCCGCCCTCGCTCAAGAAGCGTTGCCACCCACGCTTGCGGCCAGGGCGTTGCCGGGCGGAGCGGATGTGGTGCACGGAACCGTGACGATTGACCGGTCAAACCCCGGCAGTCTGCATGTCATCCAGTCCAGCGATCACGCCATTGTCAATTGGCAAAGCTTTGATATCGGTGCAAATAATCAAGTGGCTGTCGTGCAGCCGGGCGCCAATGCCGCAGCCTTGTTCCGCGTCACCGGCAATATGGACAGCCAGATCGCCGGCACGCTGACCGCCAATGGCCAGTTGTTCCTGATCAACCCCAACGGAATCGCCATCACCAAGGGCGGCAGGGTTGATGCCGGCAGCTTCGTTGCCTCCACGCTGGACATTGCCGATGCCGATTTCCTGAGCGGCACCTTCCAGTTCCGACGCAATGGCCAGGCGCGCGGCGTGGCCAATGCCGGCACCATCACGGCCGGATCCGCCGTGGCGCTGCTGGGCAGCAATGTCGTGAATGAAGGCGTGGTTTCGGCCCGGCTTGGCCGCATCGGTTATGCCGCTGGCGATGCCGTCACCATCAATTTCAGCGGCGACAATTTCCTGTCGGTCGCCGTCCCGGCCAGTGAAGCCGACAACATCACCGATGCCTTTGGCCGGCCCCTGTCGGCGCTGGTGCAGGCCGGTGGCAGCACCAGTGCCGAAGGCGGGCGCATTTATCTGGCCGCCGCCACCGCCCGCCAGCTGATGCTGGGTGCCGTGAAGGTGAGCGGCGAACTGGTGGCCACCACGATCAGCCAGGGGCCCGGCGGCACGGTTTCGCTCGGCAGCGTGACGATCGACGGCGGCCAGGGCCTGGTGCAGTTGGAGGGCGTCATCAATGCCAGCGGAGCCGCCGGCACCGGCGGCAATGTCGGCATCACGGGCGGCGCGGTTGGCGTCAGCGGAGTCATCAGCGTTGGCGGCGACACCGGCGGCACGGTGACCATCGCTGCCGACAAGGCCTTGTCGCTGGCGGGCACGGTGGATGCGCGCGGCGTGCGTGGCAATGGCGGCAGCGTTTTCTATCGGTCGGGCGGCGATGTTCTGGAAAATGTCGCCGGGTTGACCGATGTTTCGGGCGGCATCAACGGCGGTTCGGTCTCCGTGCAGGCCGCCGGCGACCTGATGTCCAGTGGCACCTATCTGGCCAATGGTCTGTTGGGGCAGGGCGGCCACATCGATGTGACCGGGGCTTCGGTGCGCCTGCTGTCCACCCAGTTGGCGGCGCGCGGCTTGCAACAGGGCGGGCTGATCCGCATTGGCGGCGGCTTCATGGGCGGCGCGGCAGACCGTACAACCCAGGCTGATCATGCGTTGTTTGAAGGCCGGTTTGGCGACCTGCCGGGCCTGGCCAATGCCAGTGAGACCTTTGTCAACGATGGCGTGGTGATCGATGTGTCGTCCGCGCGCGGCTTTGGCGGCAGCGCGATCATCTGGTCTGACCAGCAGACCACCATGCTGGGCAATGTGCGCGCCACCGGCTTGCGCGGCGGCGGCGCGGCGGAAATTTCCGGCAAGGAGGAGCTGCGCTACGTCGATCTCGCCAATATCGATACCGGCATGGGCGGTCGGGTGCTGCTCGACCCCAGCTTCATCACAATTGGTGACGCCGTGTCGGTGTCGTCCTGGTCCTACACCTTGCTGCTGGGCCGGGGCAGTCCCATTTCCAGCATCCCTTCACTGGACCTGACCAGCAGTGTGGCCGCCAATACGACCTTCGGCAAGGGCGTCGCGCTGAATGCGGCGGGCGATCGGCTGGTGGTGAGTGCGCAAGCCGATGCAGGCTTTGCCGGGAATGTCGCCCAATCGGGCAGTGTGCGCCTGTTCACCTTTACCAGCAGCAACTTCACCGGCGGAGCGCTGGCCGGCATCATCGGTCGTGGCTATACCGGCACCGGCAATCTGGATCTGGGATCGGCACTGGAATCTGGCGACTTTCTCGGCAATTCGCTGGCGCTGAACGCCGCTGGCGATCGGTTGGTGGTGGGCGCCAACGGCGATGACGGTTTGAACAATGGTTTCTCCAACTCCGGATCGGTGCGGCTGTTCACGTTCAGCAACACCAGCTTTGGCAGCCCCACGCTGGCCGGCATTGTCGGCCGCGGCTACACCGGCGGCAATAATGTCGATGTGGGCTCGGGGTTGGAAGTCGATGATGCATTTGGCGTTTCTCTCGCGCTGAATGCTGCCGGTGATCGCATGGCCGTCGGTTCATTTGGCGATGACGGCGCCGGCAATCTGTACAGCAGTTCCGGTGCGGTGCGGCTGTTCACCTTCACCAACACCAGCTTTGGCGGCGGCGCACAGGCCGGCATCATCGGCCGTGGCTACACCGGTGGCAACAATATTGATCTTGGCACCGGCCTGGAAGCCGGTGATCTCCTGGGCATTGGCCTGGCCATGAATGCCGCCGGTGATCGGCTCGCCGTGGGTGCCTTTGCAGACGATGGTTTTGGTGCCAGCGGCAACCTGGATTGGGGATCGGTGCGGCTGATCACCTTCACCAACACCAGCTTTGGCGGTGGCGCGGTGGTTGGCACCATCGGCCGTGGCTATACCGGGGCTGGCGATATCAACGTGGTCTCGACCCAGTCTGCGGGCGAACTCATGGGCTATGGCATTGCGTTGAACGCGGCTGGCGATCAGCTGGCGATTGGGGCCTTCAACAACCTCGGCTTCGTACCGAGCGCCACGGCCTACGGGGCGATTCGCTTTTACAGCTTCTCCAACACCAGTTTTGGTGGCGGCACGCTGATCGGCACCATGGGCCGGGGTTACACTGGTGCCGGCAATTTCGACACCACTGCGCTTGGCACCACGCTGCAAATTGGCTCTGCCTTGTCGTACAGCGCTGATGCCAGTTCGCTCGTGATCGGTTCCAACACCGGGTATGTGCTGGCCGTGCGGCAGCCGGCATCGGGGGCGTCACCCGGCAACCTCAGCTTTGCCACCAATCCCGGCGGCACCAGCAATATTTCCGTGACCGGGCTGGCAGCGGCGCTGTCCACCGGCCAGTCGATCAGCCTGGAAGCATCGAACGACATCACGCTGCAAAAGGCGCTCACCGTCAACAACGCCAGCGGCGATGGTGGCGCGCTTTCCTTGCGGGCGGGCCGGTCAATCCTGCTGAATGCGTCCATCACCACCGACAACGGCAATCTGACGCTGATTGCCAACAGCGGCGGCAATGATGCGACCACGGTCAACGCCAACAAGCAGGTCGGTGCGGCCAGCATCACCATGGCCAGCGGCACCAGCATCAATGCCGGCACGGGCGCGGTTTCCGCCACCCTCGCCAATGGCACTGGCCTGACCCTCAAGACCAGCGGCAATGTCACGCTGAACAGCATCACCGCTGGCAGCATCGCGATCAGCAATGCCGGCCCCTCCAGCGGCAGCAATGTCGTGTTGAACAGCGGTGCCGTGCTGACCGCATCCGGCACCGGCCGGGCGATCGAAATCGCGGCGGAAACCGGCAACTTCACCAACAACGCCGGCAGCAGCGCTCTGGTGCTGACCGGCGGCGGCACTTATGCGGTGCTGTCAGAAACGCCCGATAACACGCTGGAAGGCGTGACCGGCTATCTGAAGCGCTATGGCGTGGCCACTGCGTCTGCCTTCAGCGCCCTGGCACCCGGCGGCAGCTTCTTTGCCTATCGCGTCCAGCCCAGCCTTTCGGTGTTCATCAGCAACGCCAGCCGCATGTACGGGGCCAGCAACCCGACGTTCAGCTACAGCCTGGCCGGCTTCATCGATGGTGACACCGCGGCCACGTCGGTCACCGGGGCGCCAACCCTCACTTCGACCGCCACCGGCACCAGCAATGTGGGCAATTATGCCATCACCGGCAGCCTGGGCAGCCTGTCGGCTGCGCAGGGCTATACGTTCAGCTTCTTTGATGCCTCGCTGAACGTCTTTGCGCGTTCCATCACGGTCACCGCCAATGCCCTCAGCCGGATTTATGGCAATGCCAACCCGGCGCTGACCTTCACCGTGGGTGGCCAGGGCCTGGTGAATGGCGACACGCTTTCTGGCGTTCTGGCCACCACGGCAACCACCGCCAGCAATGTCGGCAGCTATGCCATCACGCAGGGCACAGTGGCGGCCAGCAGCAATTACAGCCTGACCAGTTTCGCCGGCGCCAATCTGTCCGTCACCGCCCGGCCGTTGACCGTTACGGCCAATGCGCTCAGCCGGGTGTATGGCGATGCCAACCCGACGTTCACCTACACGGTCGGCGGCTCTGGGCTGGTGAATGGCGACCTGCTGAGCGGCGTGCTGGCCACCACCGCCAGCGCCACCAGCGGTGTGGGCAGCGTGGCCATCACCCAGGGCACGCTGGCGGCGAGCAGCAATTACAACCTGGGCTTCACGGGAGCCAATCTCAGCATCACCGCGCGGCCGTTGACCATCACCGCCAACGCGCAAAGCCGGGTCTATGGCAACGCAAACCCGGCGCTGACCTACGGCATCTCCGGGCTGGTCAATGGCGATGCGTTGACCGGCGGGCTGGCCACCACGGCCGCCGCCGCCAGCGGCGTCGGCAGCTATGCCATCACGCAAGGGTCGCTGGTTGCCAGCAATAACTATGCGCTCAGCTATGTCGGCGCCAACCTGGCCATCACCGCCCGGCCCCTGACGGTCTCGGCTGATGCGCTGAGCCGGATCTATGGCAATGCCAACCCGGCGTTGACCTTCACCGCCAATGGTCTCGTCAATGGCGACACCCTGTCCGGCGGCCTCGCCACCACGGCGGGCGCCTCCAGCGGCGTTGGCAGCTATGCCATCACGCAAGGCACGTTGGCGGCCAGCAGCAATTACACCCTGGGTTTCACGGGCGCCAACCTCAGCATCACGGCCCGGCCCCTGACGATCACCGCCGATGCGGCGAGCCGGATTTACGGCAATGCCAACCCGGCGTTCACCTACACTGTGGGCGGCCAGGGGCTGGTGAATGGCGACGTGCTCAGCGGCGCGCTCGCCACAACCGCCACGACGGCCAGCAACGTCGGCAGCTATGCCATCACCTTGGGCAGTCTGGGCAACAGCAATTACACCATCCAGACCTATACCGGTGCCAATCTTGGCGTCACCGCGCGGTCGCTGACCATTTCTGCCGACGCCCAAAGCCGGGTCTATGGTGAAGCCAACCCCACCCTGACCTACAGCGTGGGCGGCATGGGGCTGGTGAATGGCGATACGCTGTCCGGCGCGCTGGCCGTGGGCACCGGCCCGACCGGCCCTGTTGCTTCCTACAACATCGTGCGTGGCACCCTGGGCAACAGCAATTACAGCATCGACACCTATAATGGCGCGCTGTTGACCGTGACCAAACGGCCCATCAGCATCACCGCCACCAGCTTGACCCGCAGCTATGGCGACGCCAATCCGGCCTTGACCTACACGGTCGGCGGCATGGGCCTGGCCTATAGCGACACATTGTTTGGCGGCCTGGCCACAACGGCCGGCGCCACCAGCAGTGTCGGCGGCTATGCCATCACGCAAGGCACGCTCGCGGCCACCACCAACTATTCAGTCACCGGCTTCACCGCCGGCACGCTGACCGTCGATCCGCGCATTCTCACCATCAACGCCAATGCCCAAAGCCGGGTCTATGGCAACGCCAATCCGGCGTTGACCTACACGGTCGGCGGCCAGGGGCTGGTCAATGGCGACACGCTGAGCGGTGCCCTGGCCACCACGGCCACGACGACCAGCAATGTCGGCGCCTATGGCATCACCCAGGGCACGCTGGTCGCCAGCAGCAATTACGCCTTGGGTTTCACCGGCGCCAACCTGACTGTTACCGCCCGGCCCCTGAGCATTGCCGCCGATGCGCAGAGCCGGATCTATGGCAATGCCAATCCGGCGCTGACCTTCACTGTCGGCGGCCAGGGGCTGGTGAATGGCGACGCGTTGAGCGGTGGCCTAGCCACCACGGCCGGCGCCACCAGCGGCGTCGGCAATTATGCGATCACGCAAGGCGCGCTGGCCGCCAGCAGCAATTATGCCGTCAGTTACACCGGCGCCAACCTGTCCGTCACCGCCCGGCCCCTGACCATCACTGTCGCTGAACAGGCACGGGTTTATGGCAATGCCAACCCGCCGAACAGCTATGCCGTGGGTGGCCTGGGCCTGGTGAATGGCGATGTGCTGAGCGGCAGCCTGGCCAGTACGGCGGTCGCAACCACCGGCGTGGGCAACGTCCCCATCACGCAAGGCACGCTGAGTGCCGGCAACAATTATGCGATCAGCTACATCGGTGCCAATCTGATCATCATGGCGCGGCCATTGACGGTGAATGCCTTTGCGCAAAGCCGGATTTACGGGGCCAGCAACCCGGCCTTGACCTATGAAGCCTTCGGGCTGGTCAATGGCGACAATCTGGCTGGCGGGCTGGCGACCACGGCCACCGTCAGCAGCAACGTCGGCGCCTATGCCATCACGCAAGGCACGCTGGCGGCCAGCAGCAATTATGCGATCAACTTCACCGGCGCCAACCTGACTGTCACGGCGCGGCCGTTGACCATCTCTGCCAGCAACTTGAACCGTGTCTATGGCAATGCCAACCCGGCGCTGACCTATACCATCGGCGGCCAGGGTTTGGTGAATGGCGACACGCTGAGCGGCGGCTTGGCGACCACCGCCACCATCACCAGCAATGTTGGTGGCTATGGCATCACGCTGGGCACGCTGTCGGCCGGCAGCAACTATTTCGTGCAGCTCTTCAACGGCGGGGTCTTGAACGTCACTGCGCGGCCATTGACCATCACGGCCAATGCGCTGAGCCGGACTTATGGTGAGGCCAACCCG
The DNA here is from genome assembly GCF_987265915.1 of Sandarakinorhabdus sp. NCBI lineage: Bacteria > Pseudomonadati > Pseudomonadota > Alphaproteobacteria > Sphingomonadales > Sphingosinicellaceae > Sandarakinorhabdus > Sandarakinorhabdus sp. The sequence continues at coordinate 2,651,732 of NZ_OZ503948.1, read as the reverse complement.
GACTTGACCTATGGCATCGGTGGCCAAGGGCTGGTCAATGGCGACACGCTCAGCGGCGCGCTGGCCACGACAGCCGCGGCTACCAGCAATGTTGGCAGCTATGGCATCACGATCGGGTCACTGGCGGCCGGCAGCAACTATGCCGTCACCTACAACGCCGCCAATCTGACGGTCACCGCCCGTCCGCTGATCCTCACGGCCAACGCGCAGACCCGCCTTTATGGCGATGCCAACCCGGCCCTGACTTACACGCTTGGCGGCATGGGGCTGGCGAATGGCGATGTGCTGACCCCGTTCCTGGGCACCGTCGGCGTCGCTGCCAATGTCGGCAGTTTCCCCATCGTGCTGGGCAATGTGGGCAACAACAATTATGCCGTCACCTATATCGGCGCCAACCTGACCGTCACGCCGCGGCCCATCACCGTCGCCGCCAATGCGCAAAGCCGCGTCTATGGCAGTGCCAATCCGGCTTTGACGTACGCCGTCGGCGGCCAGGGCCTGGCCAATGGCGACAGCCTGAGTGGCAGCCTGGCCACCAGCGCCGGCCTGACCAGCAATGTAGGAACTTACGGCATCGCGATAGGGTCACTGGCCGCCAGCGGCAATTATCTGCTGCAGGGCTTCACGCCTGCCGATCTTGTCGTCACCGCCCGGCCGATCAGCATCACGGCCAATGCGCTCAGTCGCTTCTATGGCAATGCCAACCCGACGCTCGCCTACGTGGTCGGCGGCCTGGGCCTGGCCAATGGCGACACACTCAGCGGCGCGCTGGCCACAACCCCCGGCTTGACCAGCAATGTCGGTGCCTATGCCATCACGCAGGGCACGCTGGCCGCCAACAGCAATTATGCGGTGCAAGGCTTCACCGGCGCCAATCTGACCGTGGCGCCCCGGCCGCTGACCATCACCGCCGATGCCAAGACCAAGGTCTATGGCGATGCAACCCCGGCGCTCACCTACACGATTGGCGGCTTGGGCCTGGTCAATGGCGACACCTTGTCCGGCGCCCTGCCGACCTCGCAGAGCGTGGCGGGCCTATATGCCTATGTAGGCTCCTATGCGATCACGCAGGGCACGCTGGCCGCCAGCGGCAACTATGCCGTTACCTTCAACCCGGGCAATCTGGTCATCACCCCCCGGCCGCTGACCGTGACTGCGAATGCCATCTCCGCGGTTTATGGGCAGGGCGCCCCTTCGACATTTGGTTATACGCTGTCAGCCGGAACGCTGGTTCAGGGCGACCCATTGACCGGGTCGCTGGCTTCACCAGTGACCGCCACCACAAATGTGGGCTCTTACAACATAAGTCTGGGAACCCTGCGGGCTCAGAATCACCCCAACAACTACGCCATCACGCTGGTTACCGCCGCCCACACCGTCACCCAGCGCGGCCTGACGATCACGGCCCTTGGCGACAACAACCGCACCTATGGCACGCAGGCCGCGCTGGTTTACACCCTCAGCGGCCAGGGCCTGATCAACGGCGATACGTTGAGCGGTGCCTTGACCACATCGCAAGGCCGGCCCATCCATCTGACGGATGTGGGCAATTGGCGCGTCACCCGCGGTAGCCTGACGGCCGGCAGCAATTACGCCATCAACTTCATCGACGCTGCCCTTACCATCACAAAGCGGCCTCTCACCATCACGGCGAATTCGTTCAACATGGTTTACGGCGATGCCGTGCCGGGATTGACCTATGTTCTGTCTGGCGCCGGCCTGGTCAATGGCGACACGCTGACCGGTGCGCTGGCCACCAATGCCAGGTCGACCAGCAATGTTGGCACATATTTTGTCACCAAGGGCACGTTGACCGCCGGCAACAATTACGCGATCACCGATGCAGCAGGCACGATCACCATCACGAAACGCCCGTTGACGATCACCGCCTTGAATGCCGACCGATATTATGGCGATGGTAACCCGACCCTGTCCTATCAGGTGGGCGGGCGCGGCCTGGTGAATGGCGATGTGCTGACCGGCAGCCTGACATCGGGCACCACGGTCAGAAGCAATGCCGGCCGCTATGCGATCACCCAAGGCTCGCTGACGGCGACCAACAATTACTTGCTGAGTTACAACGGTGCCTTCCTGGATGTTGTGCGGCGGCCGATCGTGATCACCCCCACCACGGTGGAGCGGACCTATGGGGATTACGTACCCGACTTTGTTTTTGAATTCGGCGTACAACGTCGCAGCCTGCCCTTCACCGTGAGCGGCATCACCCAAGGCTTCACCACGTTGACCGGCCTGGTCAATGGTGACTCGCTGGTCGGTTCGCTGGGCACCAACGCCACCCAGTATAGCGAAGTCGGCCAATATTCGATCACCCTGGGCAGTCTGGCCGACAACAATCCCAACTATCGCCTGCTTCTGGACAACGCCTATGTGCTGGTCAGGCCCGCGGTGGTGCGGGTCATTCCGCAAGCGCAACAGCAGAAAACCTATGGCCAGGCCGATCCCAATTTCCTTTTTTCCGTCTTTACGACGAGATCCAATGAATTGCTCCCGGGTCTGAAGAACAGCGACACGATCGCCAACACCATCACCGGGCTGCTCAGCCGTGATGCCGGCAACGATGTGGCGTCCTACTTTATCCGGCAGGGCACGCTGTCCGCCGGGCCGAATTATACCATCCAGTTTGAACCTGTCCGGTTCACGATCAATGCCGCCCGCCTGACCATTTCAGCCCCCACGCTGACATCCGTTGCTGGCTTCGCCTTGCCGACGATCAACCTCAGCTACCAGGGTCTTGTGGCGCCTCGCCCGGGGCTGGCGGTTGACACGGTTGCCTCCGCCTTTTCCGTGTTGCCGCAGGCATTCACTGCGGCCAGGTCAAGTACGCCGGGCAATTACCGGATCGATATCCTCCCCGGCTTCGCGCGCAACTATATCGTCAGTAGCTCGCCGGGCCTGATGCTCGTCCTTCCACCGCCGCCGCCGCCCGCTTCCTGCTGCATTCCCAGGGTGACCTATACGCCCGGCATCCAGCAGAGACGATAAGCCGGCATGCGCCACAACCGGTGCCATCATGAGCGTCGCAAGGGCGGGTGCCGGTTCGGCGCCCGCCGGTGAAATTGCGCGGGCCAGCATGTTGAAATATCTTGCAGTGGCCCTGGCCGGGCTGGCCGCGCCGGCGGCCGCGCAGGTCAGCATCCCCAACCCCAGCCAATTGCCGCCCGGCCAGCAGCTGGAACGCCAATCGCCAGCGGCCACCATCCAGCTGCCCGCCACGGTCGGCCTGGAGATCCCCGAAGGCGCCGCAGCGATTTCGGTGAAGCTGGCCGCGGTGACGCTGCGGGGTGATCTGGCCGGCTTGCCCGCCGTGCCGGACGACCTGCTGCCCGTCGCCGGCAGGCAGGTCACGCTGGACGAAGTCTATCGCGCCGCCTTGCGGGTGCAGCAGCATTTTCTGGACGCCGGCTTCCCGCTGGTCCGGGTGTTCGTGCCGGTGCAGAATCTCAACCCTGACGCTGCCGACATCGGCATTTCGGTGGTGGCCGGCTATATCGCCCGCATCGACGCCACGGCCCTGCCGGCGCGCGCGCGCACCAGGGTGACGCATGTGCTGCTCGCGCTGGTGAATCGCCGCAACGCCACCACGACACAGATCGAACGCGCCATCCTGCTTGCCGGCGACACGCCGGGCTTGACCTTGTCCAGCGCGCTGGCGCCCGGCAACACCACTGGCGAAACCGTGTTGATCCTTTCGGGCGATTACCGCCCGTTCGACCTGATGATCGCTGGCGACAACCGGCTGGCTGCGGAATTCGGGCGCAATCAGATCACCGGCTCGCTGGCGTTCAACAATCTGTTGGGGCAGGGCGAACGCATTGGTCTGACTGCCGCCACCGCCGGGGCCGATCTGTCTTTCGGCCCGGCGGCGCTGCGGCGCTATGCCGGCCTGTCCATCGATCTGCCGATCGGCACGCATGGCCTGGCTGCCGGCATGGACACGGTGCTCAGTTCCTCGCGGCTGGGCGGCGCCCTGGCGCAGCTGCAACTGGAAAGCCAGTTCATCCGGGTGGCCGGTCGCCTGGCCTATCCCTTGGTGCGCAACCGGCAAACCAGCCTGCTTGGCCGCCTGCAGTTCGATGCCAACGCCGACAAGTTCCTGTCGCTGCTGCTGGGCTTTCCGGTGCCGTTGTCGCGCGATGAAACCCGGGTGCTGCGCGCTGGCCTGAACGGCAATCAGCGCATCGGGCGCAGCATCGGTGCGGCGTTCGACGTGGAATATTCCCACGGTCTGGCCGGGCTGGGTGCCCGCCGCGCGCAAGACGTTGGTGTCGATGAACCCCTGTCGCGCGCCGGCGCCGATGCGGTGTTCAACAAGCTGGTTGCCGATGTGCGGGCCGAAGCCGGCCTGTTCCGCCGGCCGGTGCTCCTGCGACTGACGGTGCGCGGGCAAAGCAGCTTTGGCACCGCGCTGGTGCGATCCGAACAATTTGCCGGGGTCAGCAACGATCTGGTCTCTGGGCCGCCGAGCGGCACCATGGTTGTCGATCAGGGCGTCGCCGGGCGGACGGAAATGGTGCTGCGGGCGTTGGAGGGCCGCTTTGGGCTGGAGCCTTATCTGCATGCGGCCGGCGCCTTCGGCTGGTTGCAGCAGGCTACGGCCCTGGAATTGCCCTACACTCGCCTGTTCGGAGCCGGCGCCGGCGTCAGGGCGACGGTGCCGCTGGCCAGTCGGCTGCGATTGAGCCTGCAGGCAGAATATAGCCAGACCAGCGGCAACAACCCGACCCTGAACGGCCAGTGGTTCTCGCTGCAAGCGTCCGCGCGCTTCTGATGGCTGCGGGTGGCGCAAGGCCCCGGCGGCAGGCCCACAAACCTGCCGAATTTGCGTTGATTGCGGCACGGGCGCGTGGCTGGCAACGTGCGATGTTCGTTAACCGTGGCGACGGGTTGACAGGGGTTGCGGGGCTGGCCAGTGAAGCGTCTCTTGATGGTTAAGGAGTAGTTATGCGCAGGGTCGGGCTTGGAATTGCAGTGGCCGCGACGCTGGCGCTGGGCACGCCGGCGACGGCCGCGGGGATCGACGTGCTGCACAGCTTCAACGGGGCTGATGGCAGCACGCCGTCCTATGGCAGTCTGGCCGTTGATGCGTCCGGCACGCTGTTCGGCATGACGACCTATGGCGGCAGCAATGGCCTGGGCACGGTGTTCAGCTTTGGCAACACCGGTTTCTCCAGCCTGCACAGCTTTGAGACCAGCGATGGCGCCTATCCCTTTGGCAGCGTGATCCTCGGCGCATCGCAAACCCTCTATGGCATGTCGTCCTTTGGCGGCACCGACCTTGTTGGTACGATTTTCAGCCGGACCCAAAGCGGCACCGTCACCACACTGCACAATTTTGATTATCTGGGCGGCGGCTTTCCCTTTGGCGGCCTGACGGCCGATGCCGCGGGCACGCTCTATGGCGTGACGGCTTTCGGCGGCAACTCCACGGCCGGTACGATCTTCAGCCTGACCAGCGGTGGCAGCTTCACATCGCTGTACAATTTCGATCTTCCCGAAGGCCTGATACCCTATGGCAATCTGACGATTGATGCGGCCGGCACGCTATACGGCACGACGACGGCCGGTGGCACATTTACGACCGGCACGATCTTCAGCCTGACCAGCAGCGGCACCTTCACCACCCTGCATCATTTTGATGGCGTGGGCGGGGCCGGCCCACTTGGCGGCCTGACGGCCAATGCCGCCGGCACGCTGTTTGGCATGACCGCTGGCGGCGGTGCCAATAATGCCGGTACGATCTTCAGCCTGGCCAGCGATGGCAGCTTCACCACCTTGCACAGCTTTGATGGCGCCGATGGCAGCTTTCCCTATGGGGATCTGCTGGTCGATTCTGCCGGCTCGCTTTACGGGATCACCTCGGCGGGCGGCGCCATGGATGCCGGCACCATCTTCAAGCTGACCAAAAATGGCAATTTTGTCACTCTGCACAGCTTCGATGGCCTGGATGGCGCCAAACCGCTCGGCGGGCTGACGGTTGACGGCCAGGCTCGGCTGTTCGGCACCACGTCCGAAGGCGGCGCGAACAATCTGGGCACGGTGTTCCGTGTGCTGGGCGCCAATTATCGCCTGACGGGTTCGGCCGTGCCGGAACCGGCCAGCTGGGCGATGCTGATCGCCGGCTTTGGCCTGGTGGGCGTCAGCGCCCGGCGCCGCAAGGCCAGGCTGATCCCGGCTTGAAGCCATCAGCGCGGCGCTGCTGGCGCTGGGCCTTGAGCGAGGGAGGCTGGATTGGTGGACTGTATTGCACGGCGGATATCAGCCGATCTGGTTGTTGATGGCGATCTCGGCAAGCCGGCTTGGGCTGCGGCGGCGTGGAGCGACAGCTTTGTCGACATGGCAACCGGCGCGCCGGGCCTGTTCGAAACGCGCACGGCAATATTGTGGAACGAGAAAAATCTCTACATCGCCTTCAAGGTTGAAGAACCCTTCGTCGAAGCCCAGCTGACGGAGCGGGACAGCATCATTTTCACCGAGAATGATCTGGAATTGTTCATTGATGGCGGCGATTGCTATTACGAACTGGAAGTCAACGCCGCCAATACCGTTTATGAAGTGTTCTTCATCTGGCGTGATGCGTTCACGCGCGGCGGCCGGTTCGATACGCCGCAATTCGATCTGTTCGATGCAAACACCTACAGCTTCGGCGGCGATTATGATCGCAGCGGGCCGACCTTTTGGCGCGGCACCCACCCACGCGGCGTCCGCTGGGCGTTCACCGGCTTTGACATGCCGGGCCTGCAAACCGCTGTGCAGGTGCAGGGCACATTGAATGACAACAGCGATCGCGATTCCGGCTGGACCCTGGAGATCGCCATCCCCTGGGCCAGCCTGGCGCTGCTCGCCGATGGCCGCCAGGTGCCGCCGGCCGATGGCGACATCTGGCGCATGTTCCTGGGGCGCTTCCAGAAACTGCTGCTCAGCGGCGGCGAAGTGATGCCGCATCCGGCTTGGGCGCTGAACAGCCATGGGGTGTATGACACGCACCAACCGGAAAAATGGAGCCGGGTCCGCTTTGATGCGGCCTAAGCCGGCACCCGCCACGCAGCGACGCCGGCCGGGGGCAGCAGGTGGGTGCCGATGATCAGCGACGGCGCTGCAAAGCCGCTGATGTCGGCCGGTTCGCGGCCATAGTTGAAGGCAAAGCCGATATCGCCAGCGCGGCGCAGCCGCACGCCTTGTGGCAGCGTAACCGTCGCCAATCCGGCCTCCGCTGCCATCGCGGTCAGCACACGGTCAAGCAGCCCATCGTCGGGCCATCCCGCCAAATAACGCAGCGGCCCGTCGCGATAGACGATGCCGCGGCCATCGTTCAGGGCGATTTCGGGTGTCAGCTGGCTTTCGACATGTTCGAACCAGCGCGCCACGGCAAAGCCGTCGCCTGATTCCACCAGGCCCTCGCGCAGCGATTCAACGCGGGGGATGATGATCGGCAGGGCGGTGCGCAGCGGGCCGGGTGGCAGGCCTTCGGGGATCTGGAACGTAGCCGTGCGACTGCCGCTGCGCGGACCGAACAGCACCGGCACATTGAGGCCGGCCAGCCGCGCCACCAGAGCATCGTCCAGCATCGGCAGCGACGGCACGATCACCATCGCATAGCCATCAAGCCCGGCATCTGCGGACACGATATCGACATCAAGGCCCAACTGCCGCAGCGCCGCATAACAGCGGAACACCAGCTCCATGTAGCGGAAGCTGCGCCCCTGCGGCTGGGCTTCGAACAGCCAGGCCGCTTCATAGGAAAACAGCAGCGCCACCAATCGGGCTGGCGGCCCCAGCTCGCCGAGCGCGGCGAGATCGGCCGCTGCGGCGCGTGCCTCGTGGGCGCCGACATCCTCGATGCTGTCGGGTCGCAACAGGCCGGCGTGGTGCGCCTCCTGCCCGAACGGCGCCTGGCGCCAGCGGAAATAGCTGACCAACTCGGCGCCATGCGCGGCGGCCTCCAGCGTCCACAGCCGCACCATGCCATCGAGCGGCGCCGGATTGTGCGCGGCCCAGTTCACCGGGCCTGGCTGTTGTTCCATCACCCACCAGCGGCCGCCCGCGCAACCGCGATAAAGATCATGGTGGAAGGCGGCGATATCGGGGTGGCCCTGGCGGGCATAGGCCAATTTCTCGTCGGCGTTGAACCAGAATTGATCGAGGAATCCGATCGGATAGCTGTCCCAGGTGGCGACATCGAGATCGCGGCTGAGATCATGGTGATCGAACTGGGTGAAGAAGCCCATGAAATTGTGGACAATGTCGCGCCCCGGCGATCCGGCCCGAAGAATTTCCACCTGGGCACGGTTGAAGCTGGCGACTTCGTCTGATGCAAAGCGCCGATAATCGAGCACATGCGCCGGGTTGGGCTCGGTCACGGTCAGGTTCGGCGGATCGATGGCGTCGAAGCTCGAATATTCCATGCTCCAGAACACATTGCCCCATGCCGCATTCAGCGTGGCGATATCGCCGTGGCGCGCCGCCAGCCAGCGCCGAAACCCGCGCGCTGCTGCGGCCGAATGGCTGACGACGGAATCGTGGCAGCCATATTCATTGTCGGTCTGCCAGGCGACGATGCCGGGGTGATGGCCATAACGATCCACCAGCGCGGTCACGATGCGCGCACATTCGGCGCGATAGCCGGGGTGGGAGAAACAATAATGCCGCCGTGATCCGAACCGGCGCTCACGCCCCTCGGCATCGATGGCCAGCATGTCGGGCATGGTATCGACCAGCCATTTCGGCGGGGTGGCGGTGGGCGTGCCCAAGATGATGCCCAGGCCCGCGGCGTGCAGCGTGTCGATGGCGCGATCGAGCCAGTCCCAGTCATAGCGGCCTGCCTCCGGCTCGATCCGGCTCCAGGCAAATTCGCCGATGCGCACGCGGCTCAGCCCCAGCGCCGCCATGCGGCGCGCATCCTCGGCCCACCAGTCTTCCGGCCAGTGTTCGGGATAATAGCAGCAACCCAGACGCATCAGCGGTGATCCTGTCGTTCAAAGGCGATCAGATGTGCGGTGGCCGGGCGGGACAACGGCAGCACCAGGCCGGCATCGGCCAGCATCCGCCCGCTCATGGCCAGCCCTGCCGCGCCATCGGCGAGCGGAAACGCGATGTCGTAAATGGCCTCAGGCGCCAGCCCCGGAAACCGCACGGGCCGCGCATTGTAGTCACCGGACAATTCGGTGCACGCCACCAGCGCCAGGGCATGAGCACCGTCGGCCACCATGGTGCCGAACAGGCCCGGTTCGTCAAACGCCAACTCGCGCTGCACGCCGCTGTGCAGCAGGCCGCGATGGCGCTTGTAGCAGGCGATATGCGCCGCCAGCGTCTGGCGTTCCGCCTCCAGCATGGCGCCCGGATCAGCCTCCACCCCCATATGCCCGAACATCGCCACCTTGGCGCGAAAGTCCATCGGCAGCACGCGGCCGGTGATCGGGTTGGGGCAGGGGCCGACATGGTTGCCCAGCACTTCGGGCGGCAGGAACAGGCTCCACGCGCGGTTGATGCGCAACCGATCGATGGCGTCATTATTGTCGGATGGCCACACCCGGTGGCAGCGGCTGAGCATGGCGAAATCGATGCGCCCCCCGCCGCTGGCGCAGCTTTCGATTTCGACGTGCGGGTGCGCCAGCCGCAGCCGGTCGATCAGGGCATGCAGGGCCTGCGTCTGGGCGAAGCCAACGCCATCATTGGGGAACAATTCCCGATTATGGTCCCATTTCAGATAGGCGATGGCGTGGTCGCGCAGCAGCCGGTCGAGCACAGCGAACAGATAAGCGTTCACCTCTGGCCGGGCGAGATCGAGCACCAATTGATGGCGCTGCGTGGGCCGATCCATCCCCAGCCGGTGCAGGCACCAATCGGGATGGGCGCGATACAGATCACTGTCGGGGCTGATCATTTCCGGTTCGACCCACAGGCCGAAATCCATGCTCAAGCCGGCGACGGTCGCGATCAGCCGGCCCAGACCAGCGGGGAAACGCTCAGGATCAGGCACCCAATCGCCCAGGCTGGTGCAGTCGTCGCGGCGGCCGGCAAACCAGCCATCATCCACCACGAACCGCTCGATGCCGATGGCCTGGCCAGCGCGGGCCAGTTGCACCAGCCGGTCTTCATCCATGCCGAAGGCGACGGCCTCCCAACTGTTGAGATGCACGCGCCGCGCCGGCCAATTGGCTCGCGCTGGCAAGACCTCGCTGCGTAGTTGGGCATGAAAGGCCCGCCGCACCGCGTTCCGACCGACGAGGCCCAGCGCGATGACCGCATCGGGCGTGGCAAAGGCCTCACCCGGCGCCAACATGATCTCGCCGGGATCAAGCCGCGGCCCGATCTGCACGATGGTGCCGTCGGCATTGCGCTCGATCAGACTGTCATGATCGCCGCTCCACGCCAGATGCAGCGCCAGCCCAAGGCCATGATCGGCGCCGAAGCCGGCGTCATGCAGGATCAGCCAGTTGCCGCCATCAAAGCCCGGCCGCCCACCGCGTGAGGCGCCACCGCTGGTGCCATGCGGGATGGCCGACGTGGCCTCCTGCATTTCGGCGGCCCAGCGCCCGTGAAAGCGGGTGGCGTGGGTGGCCCAGGCCGGCAGCGGCAGGCACAGGCTGGCGATGCGGTCGATGGCCAAGGGGGGCGCGCCGGTGTTGGTGATCGTGCTGCGCGCGCGGATCACGTCGCCGCTGCTGATCTGCCAGTCGATGGCAATGCGCACCCCGGCGGCGGCATCGCTGAAAACGAGATGGAAACCGCGCGGGCCGAGCGTTGATCCCGCATCGGGCACCAGATCGAGAGGCAGAGCCGCATCGCCGCGCCGGGCGATCAATGCCGGCTGGCCCATATATCCGCGCCCCGATTGCGGCCACAGCGACGCCAGCGGCGCAAGCTCCGGCTGCGAAGCATGGCGCAGCGGCCGCAACGCGCGGGCGAGCGCGCCGAGATTCTCGGCCGCCGGTAGCGCCGCGCCGGCATGAAGCAGGGTGGGCACCGCGCCGCCCTGCCGATCGAAGACCAGGGTGATGGCATCCCCATCTATGCGAAAGGCCTCGCCATCCCAAATGCCTGTGTTGCTGGCGATATCGCGTTCCATCGTGCAATCCTTGCCGCAGCCCCGCTTGCGCGCAAGGTCTGACCGCCTATGCTCTGGGCAAAATCGGCGCGGGGAGAGCAGTTTGTCGGGCATCGCCATTGATACGGGCGTCCAGTTGGGCGTGGCCATCCTGTGGCTGGCGGCGATCGGCCTTGCCACCTGGCTGAAGGTGCGGCGTGCCGGCCATGATGGCAGCGAGAAGGACGTCTATCTGGCCGGTGGCGGCCTCGGCTGGGTGTTTGTTGCCGGCTCGATCACGCTCACCAACCTGTCCACCGATCAACTGGTCGGCATGAACGGCAACCAGATGCTGCTGCTCGCCTGGTGGGAGATTTCGGGGTTCTTCGGGCTGCTCATCCTGGCGCTGGTGTTTGTGCCCATCTATTATCGCAACGCCTGCACCACGGTGACGGAGCTGCTCGATCGCCGATACCAGGGCGATACGCGCACGTTGCGCACGCTGATTTCCGGGCTGTTCCTGTTCGGCAACATCCTGATCTATCTGCCGGCCGGCCTGTATAGCGGGGCGCTGTTCCTGCAATCGCTGTTCGGCGGCGGGGTGTCGCTGCTGGTGTTCGCCGGGATATTGGCGCTGATCAGCGCCGCCTACACCATCGTCGGCGGCCTGCGGGCCGTGGCGGTGATGGACACCTATTCGGGCTTCGGCGTGCTGGCCATTGCCGTGCTGGTGGTCGTGCTGGCGGTGGCGGCGGTCAATTTTGATCCGTTCGGCGGGGTGCCGCCAGACCGCACGACGATGATCGGCAGTGCCGCATCGCCGATTCCGTTCCACACCTTGTTCACCGGCATGGCGTTCATCCAGATCTTCTATTGGTCCACCAACCAGAACATCACCCAAAAGGCGATGACCGCGCCGACCGTGCGGGAAGCGCAGAAGGGCGTGCTGGCCGCCGCCGTGATCCGCATCCTGATCATTCCGGTCATCGTCACCGTGCCCGGCGTGGTCGCCTTCAAGCTGATGGGCAATGTCGGCGACCGGGCCTATGGCTTGCTGGTGGCGCAGGTGCTGCCGGCCTGGCTGTCGGGCAGCTTTGCCGCCATGATCGCCGCCGCGGTGATTGCCCACACCAGCGCCGTGCTGAACAGCACGGCGGCGCTGTATGCGGTGGATTTCCACAAGGGCTTTTTCGGCAAGACGCAAGACAATTGGCGGCTGAGCAGCATCACCACGATCATCGTCACCATCAGTTCGGTGGCGCTGGTGCCGATGTATCAGAATGCCCAGAGCATCATCAATCTATTGCAGCAATTGAACGGCTTGACGTCGATGCCGATCCTGTCGGCGTTCATTGTCGGCCTGATGTTTCGCGGCGTTGGCGCCAGTGCCGCGACAACTGGCGTGATCTGGGGCGTCGGCGTGTACGCGCTCTACAGCTTCTGGCTGCAGCCGGCCGGCATTGTGCCCTTGCACTATATCGATTTCATGCTGATCACGCTGGTCAGCTCCGTGCTGGTCGCGCTGGCCTTCAATCGTCTGGTGTTGGGCCGCCGTGCGCAGCTGATTTCGTGGCGGCGGGCGGTGTCATGAGCGTGCCGCACCCGCATCGCCGGCGCAATCCGCTTACCGGGCGCTGGGTGATGGTGTCGCCGCACCGGCTGGCACGGCCCTGGCAGGGGCAGCAGGATGCGCCGGCGCCAGCGGCCCCGGCCCATGATCCGGCCTGTTACCTGTGCCCCGGCAATGCCCGTGCCCAAGGTGCGCGCAATCCGGATTATGCCGGCACCTTCGTGTTCGACAATGATTTTGCCGCCGTGCTGCCCGATACGCCGCCGGCCAACAGCGACGATCCGCTGTTTGCCAGCGCCAGCGCCCGCGGCGTGGCGCGGGTGATCTGCTATTCCTCCGATCATGGCGCCACCATGGCGCAGCTGCCAGTGCCGGCGGTGCGGCGCATCGTCGATTGCTGGGCCGATGAAAGCGCCAGCTTGGGTGTGCAGTACCCGTCGGTGCAGATCTTCGAGAACAAGGGCGCGATGATGGGGTGTTCAAACCCGCACCCGCACGGCCAGATCTGGGCGACAGCGCATGTGCCCGACGAAGTGGCGACCGAGGCCGCCAACCAGCGCGAATATCATGCCCGGCATGGCAGGCCGATGCTGCTCGATCTGGCGGCGCGGGAAGCCGATGGCCCGCGCGTGGTGGCCAGCAATGCTGATTGGCTGGCCATCGTGCCGTGGTGGGCGAGTTGGCCGTTCGAGACGCTGTTGCTGCCGCGCTTTGCCGTGGCGCGCATGCCCGATCTCTTGCCCGGCCAGCGTGACAGCCTGGCCAATATATTGTGCCGGCTGACGGCGCGGTATGACAATCTGTTCGCCTGCCGCTTTCCCTATTCGATGGGCTGGCACGGCGCGCCGTTTGGCGATGCGGATAGCGCGCCCTGGCAATTGCACGCGCATTTCTATCCGCCGCTGCTGCGCTCGGCCAGCGTGCGCAAATTCATGGTCGGCTATGAGCTGCTGGCCGAAGCGCAGCGCGACCTGACCCCGGAAGCGGCCGCCGCGATGCTGCGCGCCGTGCCGGATGCCCTGACATGACCGATCCTGTCGCCCGCGCTGCCGCGGCCTTTCGCGCTGCCTTTGGTGAAGAGCCGGCGCGGATTGTTTACGCGCCGGGCCGGGTCAATCTGATCGGCGAGCATACCGATTACAACGATGGCCATGTGCTGCCCTGCGCCATCGATCGCGGCACGGCAGTAGCCATCGGCCCGGCGGTGGACGGCATGATGGCCGTGACCAGCGCCGATTATGACGAGACCGACCAGTTTGATGCCGGGGCGCCGTTCGTGCCGGCGCCGGGCTGGCGCAGCCATGTCCGCGCGCTGGCGGCGGTGTTCCGGGCGCGGGGCATTGAACGGGATGGGCCGCTGGCCGGCGCGCGGCTGGCCATCGCCGGGGACGTGCCGCAGGGCGCCGGCCTGTCTTCCTCGGCGTCGCTTGGCGTGGCCCTGGCGGCGGCGCTGGATGCCGGGCAGCAGCTCGACGCCACGGCCTATGCGCTGATCGCCCAGGCGGCGGAAAATGAGTTCGTCGGCGTGGCCTGTGGCAACATGGATCAGCTGATCGCCGCCCATGGCCAGGCCGGGGCGGCGCTGCTGATCGATTGCCGATCGCTCGCCACCAGGGCGGTGGCGCTGCCCGGCGAGATGGCGGTGCTGATTGTCCACTCCGGCATTTCGCGCGGGTTGGTGGAAAGCGAATATAACGAACGCCGCGCGGCCTGTGAGGCGGTTGCGGCCCGGCTTGGGGTGAAGGCGCTGCGTGATGCCGATCTGCCGGCGCTGGCCGCAGCGGCAGGGCTTGATGCGGTCGCCATCCGCCGCGCGCGGCACGTGATCACCGAAAATGCCCGCACATTGGCGATGGCCGATGCGGTGACGGCCGGCGATTGGTCAAAGATCGGCACGCTGATGGCGGCATCCCATGCATCCATGCGCGACGATTTCGAAATCACCCTGCCGGAAATCGACGCACTGGTGGCGCGGCTGGCGGCGGCGACCGGTGGCATCGGCGGCGCGCGGATGACGGGCGGTGGCTTTGGCGGCTGCGTGGTGGCGCTCACCCGCAGCGATCTGATCCCGGCCTTGCACCGGGCCGCGCTGGCGCATTTCGCCAGCGTCGGGCGCGCGCCTGGCTTGATCCATGCCTGCCGGCCGGCCGCTGGGCTGCGGGTCATGCCAGCCTGATTGCACACGACCCATTGCTTGCGCCGCCGCGCCGGCATAGCATGTACGGACGAGTTCGGACATAAGAGCAGCGGACAGCCTCGGCAACAGGGGCGCCGATGGACCGAACAGGGGGAGGCAAAGGCGTTGGACGGCTGGCAGGGTGGCAGCATGGAGCACACACGGCGCAGCGCGCTTGCGTTGCTGGCGGCGGGTGCGGCTGCGTTGCCGGCGCAGCGGGCGATGGCCGAACAACCAGCTGCGCCCCCCGCTGTACCCACGCTGGCGCTGGTGTCGCGGCATCTGCAATGGACGAGTGCCGATCACGGCCTCGATGTCGCCCAGCGCGCCGGTTTCCCGGCGATCATCTGGACAGTGCGTCGCGGCGCCCATGTCGAACCGGGGAACGTGCGCACCTTATTGCCGCGCATCATCAAGGCCACGCAGGCGGCCGGCCTCGCCACACCGATGGTCATCACCGGCATCGCCGATGCCCAGTCCGAAGGCATCGACGCGACCCTGGCCACGCTGCAAAGCCTGGGCATCCGGCTCTATCGCGCCGCGGCGCCGCGCTATGATTATGATGCGCCGTTCCAACCGCAATATGATCGGCTCCGCACCAAGCTGGAGCAGCTCGCCCGGCTGAACGAGACATATGGCACCACGGCCGCCTTCCACACCCATGCCTATGCCGACACCATCGGCGGCAGCGCCTGGGATTTGTGGCTGCTGATGCGGGGCATTGATCCGCGCTTCATCGGCATCAATTACGATATCGGCCATGTCATGGCCAAGGGCGGCGCCGGCTGGCGCGAAAGCATCCGCGCGCTGGGGCCCTATCTGCATTCGGTGTCGATCAAGGATTTCCGCTGGGAGAAGCAGAATCAGGTGCCCGCCGGGCAATGGCCGTGGCGCACGCGGCTGGTGCCGCCGGGCGAGGGCATGGTCAATTTCGGCGACTTCTTCCGCTATCTGCAATCCAGCGGCTTTGGCGGCCCGCTGGAGACCTATTATGAATATATGGCGCAGGTGCCGGGGGTCGCTGCCCCGTTCGACATGCTCGGCACGGATGTGGGAAAATGGCAGCTCGCCATCCCTGAAGCCGCCTTCATCGCGCTGTTGCAGCGCGATGTGCAATTCTACCGGCAAGCCTGGACGACGGCGCTGACCACGCCGGCACCGCCGCCCTTCTCGGTCAAGGCGCCCGACTGACATGCCGCGCCCGCCAGCCTCCGGAGACACGTCGATGTCCACACGCCGACTTGCCGTGATGATGGCGGCCCTGCTTGCCGCCGCCAGTGCCTATGCGCAGCCCGCCGCACCGCCTGCAGCCCCGCAGGGAGGGCCAGCCCCGCAGGGAGGGCCTGGCGGCCCTGGCGGCCTGTGCAACGCGCCCTGCGATCCCTATCCAAACATGAAGAAGCTGCTGATCGTCGCCGATGTGCAGACGGGTTTTCACCACGCCAGCCTCAATCACACCATGGCGGTGCTGGAACAATTGGGCCGCAAGGCCGGCGTCTATGTGACCTTCCTGCGCACCGACAGCCAGCTCATCACCAAGCAGCCGATCAAGGTGACCAGCGCCCGCTATGCGCGCGGCAACACCAATATCCGCAATCTCGATTATTTCGATGCCGTGATGATCCTGGGCAGCGGCGAAGGCACGATGACCGACGCGCAAAAGACCGATCTGCTCAGCTTCGTGCGCGATGATGGCAAGGGCCTGATCGTCGGCCACGCGCAGGGCATCAATTTCTACAACTGGCCGGAATGGGGCGTGATGATCGGCGGCGTCATGGCCAGCGAATATCCGGCCACAGGCATGTTCGCGCGGGTGAAGGATCCCACCTGGAAATCCGCTGCCGCCTTCGGGCGCAAAAGCTTCCTGTGGAAAGACCAGTGGCCGGTGCTCACCCCGGCGTTCAAGCGCGGTGATGTCCACACCATCATCGAGCTTGATCCGGCCAAACTGACCCCCGACCAGTTGAAGCGCGCGGGCCGAACCGACAATTATTTCCCGATCGTCTGGGCCAAATCCTACGGCAAGGGCCGGGTGTTCAACATGACCGGCGGCCACAACGACGCGCTGCTGGATGAGCCCAAGACCCAGGCCCTGTATCTCGAAGGCATCAAGTGGGCGCTCGGCCTGACCCCGCATGATGTGACGCCCGACCAATGATCCGCAACCAACAGCCCGATGGAACCGCCATGCAAAGCACCAACCGCACGAACAATTGGCTTGCCGCCGGCTTCCTCGGCACCGCCGGCCTGATGGCATTGGCCGCCACTGCGGCTTTTTCGCAAGATACCCCGGCCGCCATGCAGTTGCCGGCCGGGCCAGGCCGCGATCTGGTCGCCACCAACTGTGCGCAGTGCCACGCGCTCGGTCTCGCGCTCGGCAAGCGCCGCACGCCCGAGGAATGGGGCACGCAGTTGACCGCCATGGTCGCGCGCGGCGCCCAGTTGGACGCGGATCAGCTGAAACTGGCGCAGGCCTATCTGGCCACCCATTTTGCGGCCGCGCCAAGCGCCGGCGGTGCGGTCCAGGCCGCCGCGTCGCAGCCAGCTGGCCCGGCGAAATCCTATCCACGCCCCACTGGCCCCGCCCAATGGCCCGCCTATGGCGGCGGCAACGCCAACCGCAACTTCGCCGCCCTCACCCAGATCACGCCCAAGAATGTCGCCAAGCTGCAGCCGGCCTGGTCCTATCATTATGGCGCCGGTGTCGTGGCGCAGGGTGATCAGGGCCTCGATTATCGCTTCGAAGTGACGCCGCTGCTGATCGGCGGCATCATGTATTTCTCCACGCCCTCCTCGCCCGCGACGCCAAGCCTGAAGGCGTCGATTACCGCACTGCGCCCGGAAACCGGCGAGCTGATCTGGAAATATGAAAGCCCGGTCAACATCCATGGCCGCGGCGTCGCCTATTGGCCTGGCGACGACAAGACGGCGCCGCGCGTCATCTTTGCCACCGATGGCGGCTTGATCATGGCGGTGGACGTCACCACCGGCAGGCTGGCGCCCGATTTCGGCTGGGGCGGACAGATTGATGCCTATATCGGCGTGTCGTCGGAAGTGGTCGGCGAAACCCGCCGTTCCAGCTTCACCATTCCTAATCCGGTCACCGTCTGGCGCAACCTGTTCATCACCGGGTCGCGCCCCGGCGAGGACGGCCCGCCCGGCCCGCGCGGTGATATCCGCGCCTTCGATGCCCGCACCGGCCGCAAGGTCTGGGAATTCCACACAATTCCGCACCCCGGCGAAGAGGGCAATGATCAGTGGCCGGGCAACAGCTGGCGCGATGTAACCGGCGCCAATGTCTGGTCGACGATGAGCGTCGATGACGAGCGTGGCATCGTCTATGCCACCACCGGTGATGCCAATGTGGCCGCCGCCGTCGGCGGGTCGCAACCCTATGCCGCCTCCATCCTTGCGCTCGACGCCGCCACCGGCAAACGGCTGTGGAGCCACCAGTTGACCCACCAGGATGTGTGGGACTGGGATTCACCGACCCCAGTGGTGCTGATGGACCATGTCGAGAACGGCAAGACCGTCCCGGCCGTGCTGGTGACCGGCAAGCATGGCCTGGTGTTCCTGTTCGACCGCGTCACTGGCGCGCCGCTGAACGGCGTGGCCGAACGGCCGACCCCGCAGCTGGACAAGCCCGATCCGTCGATCTGGCCGACGCAGCCGTTCCCGGCCTGGCCGGAACCGGTGGCGCGCACGCAGATGACCCGCGACGAAATCCCCGATCTGGTGCCCGGCATGAAGGCCGCCTGCCAGGCGACCTGGGATCAGTACAAGGCGGTCAGTGGTCCGTTGTACACGCCGCGCCGCCATCCCGATCACGCTGTTGTCACCTATCCCAGCTCGGTCGGCGGGCCGAATTGGGGCGGCGGTGCCTATAATCCGGAAACCGGCCTCTATTACATCGCCGTGCAGAACCGGGTGACCTTTTCGCTGCCATCGAACGCGCCCCAGGGCATGGGCCATGCCAGCCCGCCGGTGCCGGGCACCGCCGCTGCGGCCGCCGCTGCTGCCGCACCGCCCCGCCCGCGCGGCCGCCCCGGTGGCCGCAACCAGCCGTTCACCTTCACCACGCCCGACAACATCACCCTGTCATGCGGTGCGCTGCCGTGGGGCGAAATGGTCGCGGTGGACATGAAGGCCAAGAAGATCGCCTGGCGCGTGCCGCTGGGTATCACCGAAGGCATCGGCCCCAAGGGCCTGACAACCGGCACCAGCAACATCGGCGCCACGCTGACCACCGCCACCGGCCTGGTGTTCGTTGGTGCCACCAACGATCGCCGCCTGCGCGCGCTGGACGGCAAAACGGGGCGCAAGCTGTGGGAAACCACGCTGGACGCCAGCGCTGCCGCCGCGCCGATCAGCTACATGGGCAGCGATGGCAAACAATATGTCGTGGTTGCCGCCGGCGGCGGGACATCGGTGGGCCAGAAGCAGATGGCGGACACGCTGATCGCCTTCAAACTGCCATGAGCGGCCATCACGGCCCCTATGGTCAAGCCAAATCATCTGTTCTATGTACGAACTTGTTAAACCATCACTGGTCGGGAGCGGGTGTTGGTTGACGGCAAATAGACGGCATCAGGTGCGCAAAGACGCATCGTTACGACGATCAAATCCAGGGGGAGGGGTCTCATGACACAGGCACGATATTCACATCTGATCACGTATCTGGCGGCGACGGTGTTCACCTTGTCGCTCAGCGGGCTGGCCAACGCCCAGCAGGCGGCGGCACCGGCCCCTGCGGCTGACGATGAAAATGCCGAGGCCGAAATCATCGTCACCGGCACCGCCATCCGCGGTGTTGCGCCAGTGGGGTCCGCCACGGTCAACATCAGCCGCGACACCATCCTGCAAAGCGGCCTGCGCGATTCCAGCTCGCTGATCGCGCAGCTGCCGCAGGGGTCTTCGCTGGGTGCCACGCTGGCCAACAGCGGCGGCCGTTCGGCCGGGGTCAACCTGCGCGGCCTGGGCAACAACGCCACGCTGCTCCTGTTCGACAGCCACCGCACCGTCACCCAGGGCGTGCAGAATCTGGTGCCCGATCCCAACACCATCCCGTTCGGCGCCATCGAGCGCGTCGAGGTCGTCACCGACGGTGCCTCGGCCATCTATGGCTCGGACGCGGTCGCCGGTGTGGTCAACTATATCTTCCGCCGCCCGTTCGACGGCGCGGAGGTGACGGCCCGCTTTACCACCAGCATTTATGATCAGGCGGCGGTCGATGCCGTGCTGTCACGCAAGTGGAACGGCGGCGGCGTGCTGGTGGCCTTTGGTTATGAAGGCAACAGCCGCATTACCCAGGGCAGCATCCCGGCGCTGCGGGCGGATCTGCGCGCCTTCGGCGGCAACGACAGCCGCCTGCAAGGCACCGTCTTCAACGCGGTCGGCCAGAACGGGGCGCTGTTGCAGGGCAACACGGTCTATGGCCTGCCGAGCGGTCTGAATGGTCGCACGCCCACCACGGCCGAAGTGCTGGCGCTGCGCGGCAATCCCTCGCTGGTCGATTCGGCGGATTTCCAGGATTATTATACGGCGCGCACGCGTTATTCGGTGCTGGCGCGGGTGGTGCAGGATCTGGGCGATCTGGGTGACGTGTCGCTGACCGCGATGTTCAACCGCCGCACCAACGCGGCCCGCGGCCAGGGGGATGGTGCCTTCCAGTCGATCGCCATCGCCATCCCCAGCACCAGCCCCTATTTCGTGCCGGGCCTGGGCACCGGCAGCCAGTCGATCGTCTACAACTTCCGGCTCAACAATCCGGATCGGCAGTTGAACCGCAATGATTATGAAAACACCCATAACGTGCTGTTCGACTACAAGGTCGGCCTGTTCAGCAATTTCCGGCTGACCGTGGGTGCCGGCTGGGGCGTGTCGCAGGGTTGCGCGGTCTGCCAGCCGCAGGCCAACACCATCCTGACCAGCTTCATCGCCAACCCGGCCAACGCCGCGCGGTTCAACCCCTATGTGCAGGGCCCGCAGCCGTCAGCGGAAGGGATCTTCGGCATCTTCGTGCAGCGCGTGCGCAACGAGATGATCGATTTCCTGCCCAAGATCGACGGCACCTTGTTCAACCTGCCGGGCGGCGCGGTGCGTGTCGCGGTCGGCGGCGAATGGACCAAGAGCTATTACAAGCAGCAGTCCGATTATTCGCTGAACCCGACAACCACGCAGGTGATCTTCCGCTTCGCCAACAGCAACCGCACCGTCACCTCGGCGTTCGGCGAAGTGTTCGTGCCGATCTTCGGCGATGACAATGCGACGACCCTGTTCCGCAAGCTCGACCTGTCGGCCGCCGTCCGCCACGATCGCTATTCGGATTTCGGCAGCACCACCAATCCCAAGTTCGGCCTGACCTGGAAGCCGATCGACGATCTGCAGCTGCGCGGCTCCTATGGCACCTCGTTCCGCGCCCCGACGCTGGCCGAGACCAACTTCAACGTGGTCGGCGCGGCCAACCGTACCTTCCTCACCAACAATCTGGGCAATCCGCAGATCCCGATCAGCAACGCGTCGAATGGCACGTCGCTGTTCCTGGTCTCCACCTTCCGCTTCGCCCAGTTGCGGCCCGAAACCGCCGACATCTTCTCGTTGGGCGCCGATTATTCGCCGTCCTACATTCCGGGTCTGAAGCTGGGCGCCACCTATTACAACGTGGACTATCGGGATCGCATATCGGCGCTGCCCAACACGGCTTCGGCGCTGAGCAGCGCGGCCAATTTCGCGCTGTACCAGCCGTTCATCACGCTGGCGCCGCAGCCCAATACCTGCGTCAACGGCTCGGTGAACGGCAATCCGGGCGCGCCGGAATACAACACCTACAATCCGGCCTATCTCAAGTTCCTGAACGCGCCGGGCAGCTACCCTCCCACCACGGCCAATGACTGCCAGCTGGTCGGCATCCTGAACGCCGCCACCAGCAACCTGGGCCAGGTCAAGCAGAGCGGCCTCGATCTCAATGCCAGCTATGTCGCCGACACCGGCATCGGCACGATCAATCTGAACGGTGCCTTCACCAAGATCCTGAAGCTGCAGCGCAATCTGCTGCCGGGCGCGCCCATCTTCGACGCACTCGACCGCATCGGGGAGCAGATCGGTAACCGTGGCCGCTTTGCAGCTGGGCTCACCAATGGTGGCTTCTCCGGGCTGATCGCCGCCAACTATATCGGTGGATATCTGAACAACTTGCGGCCGACGGTCGCCGGGGTCCGCCTGCCTGACCAAAATGTGCCGTCGTGGACGACGGTTGATCTGACGCTCACCTACTCGTTCCAGAACAAGAGCGGCATGTTCGCAGGAACGCGCTTCACCGTGAACGCGCAGAATATCACCAACAAACAACCGCCGGTGGTGCTGAGCACGCAGGCGACCGGCGGCGTGCCGACGGCGACCGATCTCAACGTCCACAATGTGTTCGGGCGGATCGTGACGTTCGAAATCTCCAAAGCCTTCTGATCGGGGGCGTTTCGATACGGCGCGGGCGGGGGCAGGGTGCCGCCGCCCGCTGGCGTGTCACAGCAGACGGGAACCAGCATGGCGCTCAAGGGTACGGCGTTCGTCATCATGTGGCACGATATCGCCGCCGACGCCGACGCCGAATATAATCGCTGGCACACGCAGCAGCATATGCCGGAGCGGCTGGATCACCCCGGCTTCCTGCGCTCGCGCCGCGGCATCAATCGCGGGCTCGATCGCCAGATCTATTTCACCTGCTATGAAGGCGAGACACCGGACACGTTTGTTTCGGCCGAATATCAGCGCAGCCTGAACAACCCGACCGACTGGACGCGGGCGGTGGCGCCGTCGTTCCGCAACTTCCTGCGCATGGCCTGCACATTGCTCTACACCGGTGGGCGCGGCGTCGGCGGCGGGCTGGTCACGTCGCGCTTCACCCTGCCGGCCGGCCTGAGCGAAGCCGATGCGGCCGCGCGCCTGGGGCCGGTGATCGCCGCGCTGGAACAACATGATCTGATCAGCGCCGTGCATCTGGCAGGTGCGCGCCCCGCCGTGTCGGGCGGTGCCACCTCCGAAACTGCACTGCGCCCGCCGATGCACGAAGCGCCGTTCGATCTGGTGCTGTTCGCCGAGACCATCGGCCTGCCGGAAGCCGAAGCCGCTGCACCGGCCATCGCTGCTGCCATCACGGCGGCTGGCTTTGGCGATCAGATCGTGCAGCCTTATGCCGTGGCCTACACGCTCGAACGCCGCGACGCGCAATGACCGCCCAGCGCCCCACCCGCGCGCGGCACGCGATGCTGGCGCTGATCGCCATCGCCACTGCGCTCAACTATCTCGATCGCACCCTGCTTGGGGTCGCCGCGCCAGCGATGAGCAAGGAGCTGGCGATCAGCCCGGAATTGATGGGCGTGGTGTTTGCGGCCTTTTCCTGGAGCTATGCCATCGCCCAGGTGCCCGGCGGCGTCTTTCTCGATCGCTTCGGTACGCGCATCACCTATGCCGTCGCGCTGGTCGGCTGGTCGGCTTTCACGGTGATGCAGGGCTTCGTGCGCTCCAGCGCCGTGCTGATCATGGTGCGGCTGGGGCTTGGCGTCGCCGAAGCACCGTGTTTTCCGGCGAACAGCCGCGTGCTGATCGCCTGGTTCCCGCGTGCCGAGCGCGCCCGGGCCAACAGCATCTATTCGGTGGGCATGTATTTCGGCATCGGCTTTTGCAGTCCCTTGCTGTTCTGGATCGCCACCAATTGGGGCTGGCGGTCGCTGTTCTGGATTGTGGGCAGCATCGGCGTGCTGTTCGGGCTGGTCTGGTATCGGCTCTACCGCGACCCCTCCGAGCACAAATGGGTCAACGAGGCCGAACTGGCGCTGATCCGCGCCGATGGCGGCGTTACCGCCAAGGCGAGCCCGCGCGCCTTTCGCTGGAGCGATGTGACTTATCTCGCCCGGCAGCGTAGCCTGATCGGCGCCTCCATCGGCCAGTTTGCCACCAACAGCACGTTGGTGTTCTTCCTCACTTGGTTCCCGACCTATCTGGCCACCGAACGCCAGATGGATTGGATGAAGGCCGGCGTGTACGCCATGCTGCCGTTCATTGCCGCGTCGGTGGGCGTGCTGGTCGGCGGGCAACTATCGGATCGCGTGCTGCGCGCCGGGCGCAGCCTGACCTTCGCGCGCAAGCTGCCGGTGGTGACGGGGCTGCTGCTCTCCACCGTCATCACCTCGGCGATCTGGCTGGAAAGCGACGCTGCGGTGATCGCAGTGATGTCGATCGCCTTCTTCGGCCAGGGCATGTCCAATCTGGGCTGGACGCTGATTTCCGAACTGGCGCCGGCCAAGCTGGCGGGCCTGACCGGCGGCCTGTTCAACCTGTGCACCAATCTGGCCGGGATCATTACCCCGATCGTCATCGGCGTTACCGTCGGGCGCACCGGATCTTTCTATCTCGGGCTGGTCTATGTCGGGGCGATGGCCATGCTCGGGGTGTTGTCTTACGTCTTCGTGGTCAACCGGGCGGAGCGGTTGCCGGACCCGCAGGACTGACCCCTCTCCCTTGAGGGGAGAGGGGTCCTTTGCTTACGGTAACCGCTTCACCCACAAGCCCCGATAGGAAACCTTGCGCACCCCGCTGCCTTCCAGCTGGATGGCCAGCCGGCCGCTGGCCATGAAGCGCTGCGGATCATCATCGGTCACGACCGACATCAGCCGGCCGTTGAGATAATAAAGCATGGTGTGGCCGCGCGCGACGACGTGGAGCTGGTTCCAGTCCCCAAGCTTTACGCCGGGTTCCAGTTCGGCGCGCGGCGCGATCGTGCCGATGATCGTTCCGCCCGCGGCGTTGCTGCTGACATGCAGCGCCAGCCCCATGCCGGCGCGAAAGGGGCGCGGGCTGGGGCCACGGCGCGGGCCGGCGCAGCATTCGATCAGCGCGCCGGTCTGCACGTTGGCATAATCGAAATCGGCCTGATAGCCGAAGCTCTCCCACTCCGAATTCGGCTTCTCCGTCTTGCCGAGCATTTGCGCGCGAAACTGCACGCCGCTGTTGGCCTTCTCGCCTTCGAGCTTGATTTCGGTCTTGAACTCGAAATCGGCCAGTTCGCCCTTCCAGAACAGATAAACCGGCGCGTTGCTGCTGCCGTCGTTGGCCGACACGATGGCCCCATCGCTGACGCGCCAGGCGTCCATCTGGCCTTCCCAGCCGGCCAGCGTGCGACCGTCGAACATCGGCTGCCAGCCGTCATGCGCGGCAAAATCAAACGGCGCCGGATCGACATAGCGCGGCGGCCGGGCAGTGCCGGGCGCCGTGCCGGCGGGCGGCGGGGTCTGCGCGGCCGCGCTGCCAGCCAGGGCCAGCGCCACCATCATCATCGCCTTGTGCATTGTCGTGCCCCTCATGGCCATGGATAGACTCCGCGGATAGTGGCCAGGATCGGCGGTGCCGGCGGCCCCGGCGGCATCACCGAAAAGGCCGGGATCGCATCCGGCACCGTGTCACGGCTCATCAATTCCACCCGCGATCCATCGCTGTCGAACAAGTGGATCAACCAGTGGCGGTTATTGCCCACCGCGGTGCGCAGCCGCATGTCGTCAAAGCCGCCGCGTGCTTTCAGCGTTTCGCGTGCGGCGTGCATGTCATCAATCTCGAGCGCGAAATGATAGACCGCACCATAGACTTCGCGCGTATATTGCGGCAGCGTCGCCGGGTTTTCCGGATCGAGCGGCGGGTTCTTGGTTTCCAGATTGCGGTCACTCGCCGGGGTTTCGATATAATCGCCGCGCGGGCCGGGCAGCAGCCGCCCCCAGCCGAGGCTACGGAAAAACGCCTTGGTCGGCTCGTCGCGCACCATAGTGCCGGCATGCAGCAGGCGCGTGGCGATCCGGTTCGGGCCGAGCAACTTGCCCTTGAGCCGGCTCTGACGGGACGCGGGCGCATATTCGATGAAATCGAGCGGCGTGCCGTTGGGCGCCACGATCCGGAACACCGGATTGCCATCGCCACCGATGCCAATCGCACCGGGCTGCAACCCTTGCGCCACATAGATGTCATGCAGCTTGCGCACGTTCGACGCCTGCACCACCAGCCGTACCTGGCGGATCAGTTCCACCTTCGCCGCCGGCAGCAATTCGAGATACTGGTCATCGTTGATCTTGAAATAGACTGATCGGATTGCGCCGGCCCGGTTTTTCAGGGTGAAAGCCTCGGCAAAGCCCAGCACATCGCCATAAAAGGCCCGCGCCTTGGCGAGATCGCTCACCGTAACGCTCACTTGCGCCAGGCCCAGGATCGGCAGATCCTTGATCTCCACGGCTGGTGGCGGCGGCGTTGTCGGCGTGGGGGCCTGCGCCCACAGCGGCGCGGGCCCTGCCAGCCCGGCAGCAATAGCCACTGCCATCAACAATCTGGCCCCCATCCTGATCCTCCCCGTCGGCTTGGCTGCATGTACGAACCAGACCGTACCACAGCATAGCCGCCAACCGGCGGCGATCAAAGCCTTGCGTTGGCGCACCCCATCCAAATGCCGGCGCGGGCAATTGCCAGCGGCTTCGGGCTGACGCATGCTGCGGTCATGGCGGGGCGGCGTTTCGGGATAAGGATTGGCGAGGCCAGTGCGCTGGCGTTGCTGCTCGCCGGCTGTGGCGGCGGCAGCGGCGGCGTGTCCACGATTCCAGCGCCACCGGTGGTGACACCGACGCCGACCCCGACACCCACGCCGACACCCACGCCGACACCAACACCAACACCCACGCCCACGAGCAGCTTCAACAGCGCCGAATATCGTCGCTCCAATGGCGCGGTGGGGGTGCAGGCGCTGGCCGCCTATGATCGCGGCGCATCGGGGGTGGGGGTCACGCTGGCGCTGATCGATTCGGGCGTGAACCCGGCGCTCAGCGAATTTTCGGGCCGCATAGCGGCCGCCAGCCGTGATGTGGCGTCCAACCGGGTGCTGGCCGATGAACGCGGCCATGGCACATCTGTGGCCGGCGTCGCACTTGCGGCGCGGGACGGCAGCGGCATCCACGGGCTCGCCCCGCGGGCGACGTTGCTGGCCCTGCGCGCCGACACGCCGGGCACGTGCAACGATGAAGGCTGCTCCTACGCCAGCCCTGCCATTGCCGCCGGGCTGGATGCAGCGATTGCGGGCGGAGCGCGGGTGGTCAACGTGTCGTTGGGCGGCGGCAACACCACAGCAGCGCTGCGCGCGGCGGCCGCGCGGGTCAGCAATGCCGGCATCGTGCTGGTGCTGTCGGCCGGCAACGAAAGCCTGTCCACGCCGGAGGGCTTTGCCAACCAGTTGACCGCGGTGGGCCAAACCACCACGCTGGTGGTGGGTGCCGTCACCGATGCCGGCGAGATCGCCGATTTTTCCAATCGTGCCGGGGTATTGATCAACAATTATCTGGTCGCACCCGGCGTATCGGTGCGCAGCTTCAACCAGGATGGCACCGCGTTTCTGTACAGCGGCACGTCAATCGCGGCGCCAGTGGTATCGGGATCGGCGGTGTTGCTGGCGCAGGCCTTCCCGGCGCTGACCGGTGCGCAGATCGTCGAAATCTTGCTGCGCACCGCCGATGATCTCGGCGCGCCGGGGCCTGATGCCATCTATGGCCAAGGGCGCTTGAACCTGGCCCGCGCCTTCCAGCCGGTGGCCGGGCTGACTGCCAGCAGCGGCACGCCCATCACGCTGGGCGGCATCTTGGGCGGCCCCCTGGGTGATGGCGGGGCGCTGCGCAGCGCGCTGGCGGCAGTGCCGGCGCGCGATGGCTATTCAAGGCCGTTCATGGTCGATCTGGGGCAGGGGCTGGCCAATGCCGCGCCCGGCCGGCTGGCAGCGCGGTTGTTCGCGCAAGCAGCGGTGAGCGCGGTCACGCGGGGCGACGGCCATGTGGCGGCATTCCGGCTGAACGGCGATCCGCGCAACCTGTGGCTTGGCGATCGCGCCACCATGGCGGCGCTGGCGCCGGGCACCGCGCCACAAGCCAGCCCGGCCGGGCATGTCCGCCTTGCGCTCAATTCTGGCCAGGTGATTGCCGCCGGTCATGGCGAGGCCGCGACCAGCCTGATGCAGCTCGCCGACAGCACCGCCGCCGCGCCCGATTTGATTACCGCCGATGCGGCGCTGCCGATCGGCAGCCGGCCGCTGGGGGCGGCCGCGCTGGCGCAGCCGATCGGCGCCTTCACCCTGGCCGCGGGCGTCGGGCAATCCGTGCTGCCGATGACGCGCGGGGAGGCGGCAGCGCGTCAATCCACGGCGCTGCTGCGGCTGTCACGGCGCTGGCCCGGCCTGGAACTCGCCAGCCAACTGCGGATGGATGATGAACGCGGCAGCCTGGCCGGCACGCGGCTGTCGGGCGGTTTCGGCCTGGCTGGCGGCAGCACGATCAGTCTGGGCGTTGCGGCACGGCTGGCGCTGGGGCGCTGGGCGCTGGCGGGCGATTGGCGGCGCGCGCGCAGCCGACTGGCGCTTTCCCCCGGCCTGATCGCGGCGGCCGGCACGCTCGCCGGTGATGCCGCCAGCCTGTCGCTCAGCCGATCGGGGATGGCCGGCGATGTGCTCAGCCTGTCTATCGTCCGCCCGCTGGCATTGTCAGGGCCACTATGGCTGGCTGGCGGCAGCGGCCCGGTGCAATTGGGGCCAACGCATCGCGAAACCGCGCTCGAAGCTCTTTATGCGAGGGTGTTGCCCGGCGGCGGCCAGATGCAGGTCAGCTTGTTCCACCGCGACCATCCCGGCCATCTTGCGGCATCCGCGCCAGATCAGGGCGCGGCCCTGCGGCTGCACTGGGGTTGGTAGGCGAAACTCATCCACAGGCAAAATCGGGCGCTGGCAACGCAGGGGCTGGCGCTCACCCGCAGAATCGGCTTAACGCTCCTCTCCCATGACGCGGTATATTTTCATCACCGGCGGCGTGGTCTCCTCGCTCGGCAAAGGCCTTATGGGCGCCTCCCTGGCAGCGCTGCTGCAGGCGCGCGGATTCAAGGTCCGCATCCGCAAATTCGATCCCTATCTCAACGTCGATCCCGGCACGATGAGCCCCTATCAGCACGGCGAAGTCTTCGTGACCGACGACGGCGCCGAGACCGATCTTGATCTTGGCCATTATGAACGCTTCACCGGCGTGGCAGCGCGGCGGACGGACAATATCACCTCGGGCCGCATCTATCAGGACATCATCGCCCGCGAACGCCGCGGCGAATTCCTGGGCGGCACCGTGCAGGTGATCCCGCATGTGACCGACGCCATCAAGCTGTTTGCCCGCGCCGAAACCGAGGCGCTGGATTTCGTGATCTGCGAAATCGGTGGCACCGTGGGCGACATCGAAGGCCTGCCCTTCCTGGAGGCGATCCGCCAGATGGCCGCCGATACCGGGCGCGCCAATGTCTGTTACATCCACGTCACGCTGGTGCCGTTCATCGCGGCGGCCGGCGAATTGAAAACCAAGCCGACCCAGCACAGCGTCGCCGAATTGCGCGGCATCGGTGTGCAGCCCGATGTGCTGGTCTGCCGGTCTGAACATCCGCTGCCCGACAGCGATCGCGCCAAGATTGCGCTGTTCTGCAATGTCCGCAAGGAAGCGGTGATCTCCGCGCTCGATGCCGCTTCCATCTATGAAGTGCCGCTGCAATATCATGCCGAAGGGCTGGATGATGAAGTGCTGCGCGCCTTTGGCATCAGCGATGCGCCGCCGCCGGTCCTCACCCGCTGGCAGGATATTTCAGCACGTATCCACAGCCCGGAAGGCGAAGTCACCATCGGTGTGGTCGGCAAATATACCGGCATGAAAGATGCCTATAAATCGCTGACCGAAGCGCTGGTGCATGGCGGACTGGCCAACCGGGTGAAGGTCAACATCAAATGGCTCGATGCCGAAGAGTTCGAGACCGAGGATGTCGCGGCCCGGCTGGAGCCGATGCATGGCATTTTGGTGCCGGGCGGCTTTGGCGAGCGCGGCAGCGAAGGCAAGATCGCCAGCGTGCGCTTTGCCCGCGAACGCGGCGTGCCGTTTTTCGGCATCTGCCTTGGCATGCAGATGGCCTGCATCGAAGCGGCGCGCAACGAAGCCGGCATCGATGCCGCATCGACCACCGAATTCGGGCCGACCGACGCGCCGATTGTGGGCCTGATCACCGAATGGATGAGCGCGGAAGGCCTGCAGACGCGCGCCGAAGGCGGGGATCTGGGCGGCACCATGCGCTTGGGCGCCTATCCGGCGACTTTGGCGCACAACAGCGTGGCCGCCAGCGTCTATGGCGCGACCGCCATCGCCGAACGCCACCGCCACCGATATGAAGTGAACGTTGCCTATCGCCCGCAACTGGAAGCCGCCGGCCTGATTTTTTCCGGCATGTCGCCCGATGGTCTGTTGCCCGAAGTGGTCGAGCGCCCGGACCATCCCTGGTTCATCGGCGTGCAGTTTCACCCGGAACTGAAATCCAAGCCTTTCGAACCGCACCCGTTGTTTGCCGGCTTCATCAAGGCGGCCATGGCGCAGAGCCGGCTGGTGTGAGGCTTATTGACGTTTGTATAGACAAGGTGCGATAAACCGCGGTCGATGCAGGTTGCTGGCGGTTTTGATTGGGATGCGGGCAATCGGGACAAGTGCCTGAAACATGGCGTTTCAATTGACGAGATTGAGGCGCTTTTTCATCACGGGCACCATGTTTTTCCCGATCCGGCCCATAGCGCAGACGAAGCCAGGCTGCTGGCAATCGGCACGGGTGGTTCGGGCCGGCACATGTTCGTGGCGTTCACCTTGCGCCAACGGGGGCGTGATCGGCTGATCCGCCCGATCAGTGCCCGGTACATGCATGCAAAGGAAATCGCCCATTATGAGCAAGAAGTTGCCCGCTCTGACCAGTGATGCCGAGGCCGAAGCCTTTGTCGAAACGGCGGACCTGACCGCATATGACCTGTCTGCCATGGTGCCGCACAGCTTTGAATTCGCGCCGAAAACCGCTCAGGTCAACATGCGCTTTCCAGAGCCACTGCTCGCGGCGGTCAAGGCCCAGGCGGCTGTACTCGGCATGTCGTATCAACGCTTCATTCGGCACACGCTGGAAGCAGCGCTCCACAAGGCGGAGCGTTGATCGGAATCGCTGCTGCACTTGCCGGCTGCGGCTTCTCCCGCCACAATCATCGGCATGACTCAAATCACCCCCGCCGATCTTGCGCAGCACATCGCGGCGCGGCGGCGGCCGGGCGAGACGCTGGTGATCGGCGTCACCGGATCGGTGGCCGTGGGCAAGACGACGCTGGCCCGGCAGATCGCCGAAGCACTGGGTGCCGGCGTGGACATCGTCTCCACCGATGGCTTTCTGAAGCCCAACGCCGTGCTGGAGGCGCAGGGCCTGATGATGCGCAAGGGCTTTCCCGAAAGCTATGACGCGCCGGCGCTGGCCGCCGTCATAGCCGGCCTCAAAACCGGTCCGGTGACGGTGCCGGCCTACAGCCACGCCACTTACGACGTCGATCCGGCCGCTGCCCGCACCATCAGCGGCGCGGAGATCGTGTTGGTCGAAGGGCTGGGGCTGGCGCCGGACGGCGATGGTCAGCGCCCGCCGGTCGATCTGCTGGTGTATATCGATGCGGAAGAGGCCGATATCGTCGCCTGGTTCCTCGCCCGCTTCATGGCGCTATGGCAGGCGGCAGAGCATGACCCCACCAGTTTCTACGCCCGTTTCCGCCACATGAGCGTGGACGAGGCGCGGGCCTTTGCCTTGAACGTATGGAACGGCATCAACCGGCCCAACTGGCAGGATCATATCGCCCGCGCGCTGCCCGTGGCCGATCTTGTGGTCAAGAAGTTGGCCGATCACGCGCTGGTGCTGGCGCGGGGGATCGAAGCGCCCGGGCCGTAGTCATTGCCGCACGGCTTTCCCAAAGCTGCTTAGGCAGTTAGGGCCTCCGGCAACCAGATTTCGAGCCTGCCCCCGGCCCAGCACAGGAATTGCCCGTTTGATCCGTTTCCTCCCCCGTTTCGCCCTGTTGTTGGCGACTGCGCCCGTGGCGCTTGCTTCGGCGCAAACTGCGCCGCCGGTGCAGGTGGCGCAGGCTGCGCCCGAAGATGACGAGCAGATTACCGTTTCCACTGCGCGCCTGCCCGGCCAGGTGGTGGGCGATATCAAGCCGGAGGTGAGCTTTGGCGTGCAGGAATTGCGCGCCATCGGGGCCGGTTCGATCACCGAGCTGCTGGCCGAACTGGCGCCGCAAACCCGTTCGGGCCGCGGCCGCGGCGGCGGCCCGCCGGCCGTGCTGGTCAACGGCAAGCGCGTGTCGGGCTTTGCCGAAATCCGCAACATCCCGCCCGAAGCCATCTTGCGCGTCGACGTGCTGCCCGAAGAGGTCAGCCTGAAATATGGTTTCCGCGCCGATCAGCGGGTGATCAATTTCGTGCTGCGCCCGCGCTTTTCGGCCGTAACCGGCGAACTGACCATCGGCGGGCCGACCGATGGCGGGCGTTTTTCCACCGAGCTCGAAGCCAATCTGCTCAAGCTGAACAACGGCACCCGCACCAGCATCGAAGGCGAGGTGAAGATCGATACCATGGTGACGGAAGCCGAACGCCGCATCACCACGCCCACATCCAGCCGGCCGTTTGCCATCGGCGGCAACGTGAGCGCGATCCTGCCTGGCGCCAATGTCGATCCGGCGTTCCCCGGCCGCAGCGTGCTGGGCGTGCCGGCCGGTGTTGCCCGGCCCAGCCTGGCGCAGTTCGGCGCGGCGCCGGTGAACAGCACCGATGTGCGGCCGTTCCGCACCTTGCTGCCCGACACGCGCACCACCAGCTTGAACGGCACCGTCTCCGGGTCATGGGGCGCCGCCAACGCCACCCTGACTGGCGGTGTCGAGCGTACCGTGACGGAAAGCCTGGCCGGCCTGCCGTCATCCAGCCTGACCGTTCCGGCGGGCAACCCGTTTTCGCCGTTCAGCCAGGCGGTGCTGGTCAACACCCAGGCCCCCGATCCGTTGCGCCGCGAAGGCGACAGCTGGACCACCCGGCTGGGCACGGTGTTCGACGGCAATCTCGGCAAGTGGCGCTGGAACATCACCGGCAACTGGAACCATGCCGAAAGCTCCAGCCGCATCGATCGCGGCATCGATACCAGCGCCGCGCAGGCGCAGATCCTCAGCAACAGCACCAGCCTGTCGCCGTTCGGCGATGCGGTGCTGGCCGGCGCGCGGCTGACCGATACGGCGAGCAGCATCAGCAACAATGCCAATATTGATCTGCTGCTGAACGGCCGCGCCTTTGGCGTGCCGGCCGGCGACGTCGGCGTGTCTCTCAAGGGCCAGGTGCAGCATCTGGCGCTCGATACGCGTTCGCTGCGCGCGGGCCTGGCCAGCAATGCCGATCTGGCGCGCACGCAGGGCAATTTCCAGGCCAATGTCGATCTGCCCATCGCATCCGCGCGGGACAATGTGCTGTCCGCGCTGGGCAAGCTGACGCTGAACGGCAATATCGCGCTTGATACGCTGTCGGATTTCGGCACGCTGATCACCTGGGGCGCCGGGGTGAATTGGGAACCGAAAAGCGGCTGGGCAGTGATCGCCAGCTTCACGCGCGAACAGGGCCCGCCCACCATCGGCCAATTGGGTGATCCCACCATCATCACGCCCAACGTGCGGGTGTTCGATTTCATCCGCGGCGAAACCGTGGACATCAGCCGGCTGGATGGCGGCAATGCCGCGCTGCGCAACGACACGCGCCGGGTGTGGAAGCTGGGGCTGAACCTGAAGCCGTGGGAAGCCACCGATCTGGTGTTCAACGCCAATTTCATCGACACGCGCATCGATGATCCGATCGCGGCCTTCCCCACCGCGACCGCCGAACTGGAAGCGGCCTTCCCGAACCGCTTCACGCGTGACGCCAGTGGCCGCTTGCTGCAGATCGACAATCGCCCGGTGAACTTTGCCTATTCGCAGCGCACCGAACTGCGCTGGGGCTTCACGCTCACCCAGGCGCTGAAGCCTGATGCCACCGAGCGGGCGGCTGCGGAAAAGCGCATTGCCGAAACCCGCGCCAAGGCCGCCGCCGCCTTCCGCGCCGGACAGCCGCTGCCGCCGGAAATTCGCGCGTTGGCCCGCAATCCTTATGGATTTACCCCGGGGCAGCGCCCGCCGGGTGCATCGGCAGCGGCGGGTGCCGCCCCCGGCGTCGCACCGGCCGTGCCCAGTGCTGCGCCTGCTGGTGCCCCACAGGCGGCTGGCCCGCCGCCCGGCGGTGGTGGCGGCGGTCGGGGTTTTGGCGGCGGCGGCGGTCCGCCACGCGGTTTCCTCGATGGCCGCCTGCAACTGGCCCTGTTCCACACCGTCACCTTCCGCAATGAAATCGGCATTCGTCCGGGCGTGCCGGTGCTCGATCTGCTGAACGGTTCGGCTGTCGGCTCATCGGGCGGCGCGCCGCGCCACCAGGTGGAAATGCGGCTGGGCGCCGGCCGGCGCGGGCTGGGCGCGCGGCTTTCGGTGAACTGGCAATCGGCCACGTCGGTGCTGGTCGATCCCACTGGCGCCACCCAATCGCCGGATGACCTGTATTTTTCGGGCCGCACCACCGCCAATCTGCGGCTGTTCGTCGATCTGGGGCAGCGGCCGGAGATCGTCACCAAAATCCCGTTCCTGCGCGGCAGCCGCATCAGCCTGAATTTCGACAATTTGCTGAATGATCGCATCAATGTGCGCAACCGGCTCGGCCAGGAACCGCTGGGTTTCCAGCGCGACCAGCTCGATCCGCTGGGCCGCACCGTATCGCTGTCGCTGCGGAAGTTGTTCTTCTAGCGTCGATTGCAGATTGATTGAAGCGCCCAAGTTCCCTCCCTTCAAGGGAGGGCGCAAAGGCGCTGCAACCAAACCTAACCCGTCAGCCGCGCCGTGCAGCGCTGGTGCCAATCGCGCAAGCTTGCGGCTTCATCGGGCATGGCGAGGCCAATCCAGCCAGCGAAATCCACCAGGGTCAGCAGGGTGATGTCGGCCAGGGTGAAGCGATCGCCCACCAGCCACGGCCGATCTGTCAGTTGCGTGTCGAACCAGCCCATCATGGCCAGCGCCTGCGGTTTGGCGGCTTCCCCCATCGCCGGGATCTGGTTGACGACCTTGGCGGTGTAGGGGTGGCCGTGCTGCCAGAACAGGCTGACCGGTGTGCCCAGCGCGGTTTCGACGCGGCGGATCCACATGTCGGTTTCGGCGCGCTCGAACGGCGTGCTGCCCAGCAGCGGCGGTTCGGGATGAAGTTCATCCAGATAACGGCAGATGCTGATGGTTTCGGCGAGGACGCGGCCATCATCCAGTTCCAGGAACGGCACCTGGCCGCGCGGGTTCAGCGCCAGCACCTCGGCGGATTTATGCTCGCGCGCCATCAGGCTGACCATGCGTTCCGGGATGGTGATGCCCTTGGCGGCCAGAAACAGTCGCACGCGGCGCGGATTGGGCGCCGGATCCGGCGCAGACCATAACAGCATTTTGATTGTCCTCCCGGCGCGCAGCATGGCGCGGCCGGCCGGCAAAGGCCAGCCACTTGTGGGCAAAAGGCTTATTCGCCGAAGAGCGCCTTGCGGAACAGCTTCTTCGCCAGCCAGGCTTCGAGGATGCGCCCGATCAGATACAGCGCTGCAAAGATGCCGGCAAACACATAGGCCGGCGTGGCCGACGGCGGTTCCTTTTCCTTTTCGGCCTTGTCGGCGGCCATCTGCTTGCGGGTTTTTGGTGCCGGCGCGCCGAGCGCGACATCGATCGGATTGAGCACCAGCTCCTTCTTCTCGGGCTTCTTGGCCTTGGCGTCCTTGGCGGCTCCGGTCTTGGCGTCCTTGGCTGCTTCGGCCTTCTTCTCGGCTGCGGCCTCGGCGCGCTCGCGCTTTTCCACGTAGAGCATCACTTGCCCGAAGCCGAGGAACATGAGGGGCGCCACAAAACAGGCGAGCAGGCTGCGGCTGACCATGTCGAAGCGCAGAACTTGCTTGTCCGCATCCGACACGATGCGCAGCACGCCGGAATCGAACACCGCCAACTTGTCCTGTGCGGCGGCATCCCGCTTGATGAACACCAGCGCGTCGCCAGTGCGTTCGTGATGGGTGCCCGGCGTACCCAGCAGCGGCGCCAGCCGGTCGAGCGCTTCGCTGGCCGATTGGCCGGGGGGCAGTTCCAGCGTGCCATTGACGCGCCAGATCCAACCGAAGGTGCGTTGCAGGAAGCTGGCGTCATCCGATGGTGGATGCAGCAGCGTTTGCGGACTGGTAGGCAGGGCGGATGGCGGCAGGGGTGCGGTGCCGGTCACTCGGCAGCCACCGCTACGGGCGGGCCCATGCGCTTCCTGATGCTCTTCCAGCCTTCGGTGAACGGATGCAGCATCTGTTCGCGGATCGACATGCGGCGCCCGCCTTCCAGGCCGAGCACTTCGGCTTCGCCATCAACGCAGGTGCCAAAGATGCGATCGATGAAGATATACATGCCGGCATAGTTGCTGCGCGTCGCTTCGAAATCCTGGCTGTGGTGCACGCTGTGATGTTCGGTGGTGTTGAACAGGAATTGCCACCACATCGGCGTGTCGAAACGGACATTGAGGTGCATATAGACCCCGATGCTCAGCCGCAGCGCACCGGCCAGCAAGAACGCCCGCGGCAGGAAATCGAACAACCCGCCGATACCCAGACCGATCAGAAACAGCTCGATCGGGTTGCCGACCGCGCCCTTGTTGATGTTGAACTGGGTGATGTAGTGATGCACCGAGTGGGTCAGCCACAACGGATGCCAGTGATGCATCGCGCGGTGCATCCAATACTGGCCGAAATCGAAAATGAAGGTGATCGCGAAGGCCTGCACCAGCAGCGGCAGCGCGATGAACCAGGCGAACTTGTCCCAATCAAAGGCATCCTGTACCAGCCCGAGAATGACCTCGTCGCCGATGAAGCCATCGACCACGCCCAGGATCGTGGCGCCCAGACCGACATAAAACAAATCGACGGCCACTTCCTTCCAGGTCATCTGCCAGCTGTCGTGGCGCGGGAAAAACCATTCGAGGCCGAACAGCAGGATACGGAAACCCAGCCCGATCCCGAAGGCAATCGAGGCCTTGGCAATTTCGTTGGGAGCGTAATACCAGAAGGCCAGCAGGCCGAACAATACCGCCGGCTGGAACCAGCGGAAGAACAGCCGCTTGAACGGGCCACCTTCGACACGGGGCACATTTTCCCAGCCAATCGTCACCGGCGCTTCCGCCCCGATCACCCTCTTGCCTACGCGGACGCCTGTCATCGTTTCCCCGCCAATCCCGATCGAAGCTATCGGGTGTTGGAATTGCCCCGGCCATAACATACGTCAATTCGCGTAACGGCGTCCACCCGGCGGGTATGAGCCGGTAGAACCGGCAATCTGGCCTAATTTGCCGCAGCGCCAAGCGCAGGCTTCGGCCACCACGACAGGGTCTTGACGTCATGGGCGCTGGTCCACACGCCGCGCTTGGTGAAGCGCAGCGCACCGCTGCCCACTGGCTTGCCGACACGGGCAATGATGGCGAGGGATTTGGCGTCTATCACGGTATATTCCTGATCGTCGGTGGTACGGAGCCAGACGCGCCCTGCACCGGTATCGATGTCGCCATATTTCAGATTGGCGCCCACTTTCACCCGGCCGGTGACGCTGTTGCTGCGCCGATCGATGCGGGCCAGCGTGCCGTCGCCCTGTTCCTGCACCCACACCGCGCCTTCCCCGGCGGCGAGGAACCCCGGCTGGGCCCCAAGCGGCGTGGTCGCCGCCACGGTGTTGCTGGCGGGATCGATGCGTTGCAGCGTGCGCGTAGGGGCACTGACCGCCCACAGCGCGCCATGGCCGAAGGCAAGATAGGACGTGCCCTTGGCCGCCTTGATGCGGGCGGTGATCGTGCCGCTCTTGGGATCGACGCGGGCGACTTCGCCGTCGGCGGCGCTGGCCACCCAGATCGATCCGGCGCCGGCGACGACATTCAGTTCGCCGGATCGGTCGGCGATGCCGGTTGCCACGGTCTGGGTGATCGTGGCGGTTCTGGTGTCGATGCGGTTGATGGTGCCATCCTTGCAGTCGGCCACCCAGACGCCGTCCGCCTTGATCGCCATCGCGCCGCACGGCCGCGTCATCTTCACGGCAGCGATCAGGCCCGTTCGGCTCCAATGCTCCACCCGGCCGCGGTTGGTCATCCACACCGTCTTGCCATCGACGACGAGGAAATCGCCGAAATCCGGCACCGTCTGCACCTGGGCGGGTTGGGCGAGCGCTGGCGCGGCGAGCAGCGCGGTGAGCAGAAGGATGCGCATGATCGGTTCCTTCAGCTGCGCTGGGCGATATAGGCGCGCCAGCCGCCGAGATGGGTGATGTCGGTGGCGCCATTCAGCGCGCGCGGTTCGGCGACAAAGCCTTTCACGCTGCTGCCGTCGGCCAATGTCACCGTGCCGATGGCGAGCGGCGGCGGCACATCGACCACGAAGCTGCCGAATTCGGCGACGCCCAGTTCATACACCTCGATCTTGATCGCTGCGCCGCTGGGATCATAGACCAGCGCCGGCTTGGGCGGGGTGCTGTCGGCCATGGCATAGAGGCGGTAGCTGGGCGCGGTCTCGAACGCCCCGACAAACACGGCATTGCGGGAGGTGAGCTGCCAGTGCAGCGGCATCCCCTCCAGATGGGCGCCGACAACGGCGAGTTTCACGGTCTGCATCTTGCCCTCCAGATCAAGTGGTGGTGGTGCGTGGCCTGTCGCGGCGGCCCAGGTGGCCGCAAGATCGAGCAGCGCGCGATCCGTATCCGCCGGCGCGATGAAGCTGATGCCAAAGCCGACGCCATTCGCCTTCGCGCCAGCCGGCACCGCCACCGCCGCCATGTCGAGCAGGTTCACGAAATTGGTGTAGAGCCCGAGATTGCTGTTCAGCCCCACCGGCGCGGCCAGCATTTCCGCCACGCGGTAACTGGTTGGCGTCGTCGGGAAGGTCAGCACATCGATATTGGTCCACAAACCATCGGCATGGCGCTTGATATCGGCGAGGCGATAGACGGCATTCCACAGATCGACGGCGCTGTGCTGCCAGCCCTGTTCCACCACGGCGCGGACGGTGGGATCGATGGCATCCGGGTTGCTGGCGAGGATGCCGGCCATGGCGGCGGTGCGTTCGGCCACCCACGGCCCGCCATAGAGAAGTTGCGCGGCCTCCAGCAGCGGCGCGATATCGATTTCCACGACGTCGCCCAGCGTGGCCAGCTGTGCCAGCGCCTGATCGTAAAGATATTCCGCCGCGACATCGCCGAACCAGTTGCGCTGGTCGCGGCGCGGCACGCCGAAGCGGCGCGGGTTGATCGCTCGGTCGGCAAGGGGCTTGGAATAGGCGTCTGCCGGATCAAAGCCGGCCATCACGCCATCGACCAGCCCGGCATCGGCGGCATCGTTGGTGAAGGCGGTGATGCAATCGAGCGTGCGGCAGGCCGGCACCAGGCCGGTGCTGCTCCAGCGCCCGCGGCTGGGCTTGAAGCCGATCAGATGCTGGAAGGCCGCCGGCACCCGGCCGGAACCGGCGGTGTCGGTGCCGAGCGCGAACGGCACCAGCCCGGCGGCAACCGCCACCGACGACCCGGAGGACGAGCCGCCGCTGATCCAGGCCAGATCATGGGCATTGCGGGGCGCGCCATGGGGGCTGCGCGTGCCGTTCAATCCGGTGGCGAATTGGTCGAGATTGGTCTTGCCGACGCAAATCGCCCCCGCCGCCTTCAGCCGCGCGATCACCGCCGCATCGGCGGCCGGCTGATAGGCAAAGTCCGGGCAGGCGGCGGTGGTGGCAAGGCCGGCCACGTCGATATTGTCTTTGGCGGCAAAGGGCACGCCGGCCAGGGGCAGGATTTCACCGGCGGCGATGCGGGCATCCACGGCGCGGGCCTTCGCCAACAGATCATCATCGGCGGCGCGGCTGATCCAGATTTGCGGCTGCACGGCGTCATAGGCGGTGATGCGCGCCAGGGTTTCGGCCATCACGGCCTCGGCACTGGTGCGGCCGCTCTGGACGGCGCTGGCCGTGGCGGCGACGTGAACGCGGATCATGAGGCCCTCCGGATCGCCAGCATCGGCGCGCCGGGCTGCACCGCACGGCCTTCGCTCAGGTAAAGCGCCGCCACCGTGCCGGCCATCGGGCTTTCGACGGGGCATTCGGTTTTCATCGCTTCGATGATGGCGATGGTGTCGCCGGTCGCAACAGTGTCGCCGGGCGCCACCAGCAATTTCCAGACGCTGCCGCCGAATGGGGATTCGACCAGGTCACTGCCTTCGGGCACTTCGACGGCTGCGGCGCCCGGAGCAGTGCCGCCATCATCGGCCACGCGGTCAAATTCGCCCTTGCGCTGCCAATCGGCGCGTTCCTCGTTGAACGCGGCTTGGCGGGTGTGCTGGAATTCGGCGATGGGGCCGGCATTGTCCGCCAGAAACTGGCGATATTCGGCCAGCCGGAACTCCGAAGGTTCGATGCGGATGGCGCGGCGGCCGCTCGGCACGTCGCGCCGCCAATCCACCAGTTCTTCGGCGCTCACCGGGAAGAAGCGGATCTGATCGAAGAAGCGCAGCAGCCACGGCTTGCCTTCGATGAAGGCCTGGGTCTGGCGGTGGGTGTTCCACACCTGCACGGTGCGGCCGAACAATTGATATCCGCCCGGCCCTTCCATGCCATAGATGCACATATAGGCGCCGCCGATACCGACGACATTGGGCGGCGTCCAGGTGCGGGCCGGGTTGTATTTGGTGGTCACCAGCCGGTGGCGCGGATCGACCGGCGTGGCCACCGGCGCGCCGAGATAGACATCGCCCAGGCCCAGCACGAGATAGCTGGCCTGCCAGATGATGTCCTCCACGGCGCCTACATCGGGCAGGCCGTTGATACGGCGGATGAATTCGATATTGTCCGGGCACCATGGCGCATCATCGCGCACGGCGGACATATATTTCTGGATGGTCTCCAGCGTTGCCGGATCGCGCCAGCTGAGCGGCAGGTGGACGATGCGCGATGGGATGCTGAAGTCTGCCAGTTCGCCCAGCCGCTCGTCCGCGGCCAGCAACGCCGCGCGTGCGCCAGCCTGATCGAGCTGCTCGCCATCGAAATGCAGCTGCAAAGATCGGATGCCCGGCACGATATCAACGACGCCGGGCAGGGCGAGGCGATCGAGTTCGGTGGCCAGCGCCGCCACCCGGATGCGCAGCTCGATATCCAGCACGATGTCGCCATATTCGACGAGGATGTAGCGATCGCCCTGGGCGCGATAGACGGCGCGCGGCCGTGCAGCGGTGGCCGGGGTTTCGGCGAGGATCGGGGACAACGCTGCGATCGGTCGGGCCGGG
Organism: Sandarakinorhabdus sp.; assembly: GCF_987265915.1. Taxonomy (NCBI): domain Bacteria; kingdom Pseudomonadati; phylum Pseudomonadota; class Alphaproteobacteria; order Sphingomonadales; family Sphingosinicellaceae; genus Sandarakinorhabdus; species Sandarakinorhabdus sp. The sequence goes on along the minus strand of NZ_OZ503948.1, from coordinate 2,610,651 downwards.
CCTTCATTGGGCGCGGTGCCGTGCGTCAGCAGTGCGGTCACGGCCCGGTTGGCAGTCCGCGCGTCATCCTGCGTTACCGGCACGAAGCGCAACGTGTCGCCGGGCACCAGCTGGCCGATTTTCCACAAATCGGCAGCGATCACCACGAACGGGCAGACGAAGCCGCCCAGCGACGGGCCGTCAGGGCCCAGGATGATCGGCATGTCGCCGGTGAAATCGACGGCGCCGATGGCATAGGGATTGTCGTGGATGTTGGACGGATGCAGCCCGGCCTCCCCGCCATCGCGGCGCGCCCATTGCGGCTTTGGCCCGATCAGCCGCACGCCGGTGCGGTTGCTATTGTAATGCACCTGCCAATCGGCGGCGACGATGGTGGCGATATCGTCGGCGGTGAAAAACTCCGGCGCGCCGTGCGGGCCATAGATCACCCGCACATCCCAGCGGCTGGGCAGCGCCGGCAGCGGTGCCTGCGGCAGCGCTTCGCCGACCGGATCGTCGCCGAAATGCAGCATGTCGCCTGCCAGCAGCCGGCGCGCGCCGTGGCCGCCAAAGCCGCCCAGATCGAAAGTGGCGCGGCTGCCGAGATAAGGCGCGATATCGAAGCCGCCAGCGACCAGCAGATAGCCGCGGATGCCACCATGTTGGGCGCGGCCCATGGCCAGCACCTGGCCCGCCGCCACCTCGATGGCTTGGCCGCGCGCCACCGGCGCGCCGTCCAGCGTCGCGCCGAAATCGGCGCCCATCAGGCAGATGCGTGTCGGCGCCGTGAAGGCCAGCTTTGGCCCGGTGACAGTGATCTCCAGCCCGGCAGTGCCCTCGGCATTGCCGATCAGGCGATTGCCGAGCCGGAACGAGCGATCATCCATTGGCCCGGACGGCGGCACACCCACCGCCCAGTAATGCAGCCGGCCCGGCCAATCCTGCACCGTGGTCGCGGTGCCGCCGGAGATCACGCGAATGCCGCGCGGCGCATGGGCGACATCGTTCAGCGCACGGGTGGAGACCGCGCCGCTGGTGAAGGCCGGCATGCGCACCACCTCGCGCAGCCAACGCAGATTGGTTTCGATGCCATCGATGCGGCTGGCATCAAGCGCGCGCGCCATGCCGGCCACGGCGGCCTCGCGGGTGGGGGCATGCACGATCAGCTTGGCCAACATCGGATCATAAAAGGCGCTGACCAAGCTGCCGGCCATCACCCAGGTTTCGGTTCGGATATCGGACGGAAATTCCACCGCAGTGAGGAGCCCGGTGGTCGGCCGATAATCCAGCGCCGGATCTTCGGCATAGAGGCGCACCTGCACGGCATGGCCATTTGGCTGCGGCGACGGCGAGTCCAGCATGGCAAAATCGCCGGCCGCAGCGCGGATCATCCATTCGACCAGATCGATGCCCATCACCGCTTCGGTCACGCCATGTTCGACCTGAAGGCGGGTGTTCACTTCGAGGAAGTAGAAGTCGCGCGTGTCGGCATCATAGAGAAATTCCACCGTGCCGGCATTGCGATAGCAAGCCGCTTCGCCCAGCCGCACCGCGGCGGCAAACAACTGCGCACGCACGCTGTCGGGCAAATTGGGGGCCGGCGCTTCTTCCACCACCTTCTGGTTGCGGCGTTGCAACGAACAATCGCGTTCGCCCAGCGCCACCACGCGGCCTTGGCCATCACCGAAGATCTGTACTTCGATATGGCGGGCACGGGCGACATAGCGTTCCAGAAACACGCCGGCATCGCCGAAATTATTCTGCCCAAGCCGCGCCACCGCATCATACGCCTCGATCAGCGCGGCTTGATCGGCACACACGCGCATGCCGATGCCGCCGCCGCCGGCCGTGGCCTTCAGCATCACCGGATAACCGATCGCCGCTGCGGCGGCTGCGGCCTCTTCAATGTCACGCAGCAGCCCGCTGCCCGGCGCCAGCGGCACCTCGTTGGCCTCGGCCAGAGCGCGCGCACTGTGCTTGAGGCCGAAGCTGCGGATATTGTCCGGCGTCGGGCCGATGAAGATGATGCCGGCCGCAGCGCACGCCTCGGCAAAACCGGCGTTTTCCGCCAGAAAGCCATAACCGGGGTGGATGGCGCCGGCGCCGGTGGCCTTGGCGGCGGCAATGATGGCTGCGCCGTCCAGATAAGTGTCGGCGGGCCGCTCACCGGGCAGGCGCACCGCCACGTCCGCGGCTGCAACATGGGCGGACGCTTCGTCGGCATCGGAAAACACCGCGACCGATTTCAGCCCCATGGCCCGCACCGTGCGGATGATCCGCGTGGCGATGGCACCGCGATTGGCGATCAGGATGGTATCGAACCTCATGCGCTGATGATCATGCGCACGGGCGTCGGGTTGAACGCGTTGCAGGGATTGTTGATCTGCGGGCAGTTGGACACCACCACGATCACATCCATCTCGGCGCGCAGATCGACGGTCAGGCCGGGAGCCGACAGGCCATCGACAATGCCCAGCGCGCCATCGGCCTCCACCGGCACATTCATGAAGAAATTGATGTTGGAAACAATGTCGCGCTTGCCGCGGCCCTGGCCCAGATTGGCTTCCAGGAAATTCTCGACACAGGCGTGCTGCGATTTGGTGTGGTGGCCGTACCGCAGCGTATTGGACTCGCAGGAACACGCCCCGCCGATGGTGTCGTGATAGGGGATGGCGCTGGCGATGATGGTCATCATCGGCCGGCCTTCATTCGAAATCAGCCGGGTGCCGGTGCGCAGGAACAGATTGGCCTGGGCTGCCACTGTGTCCTGCGCGCTGTAGCGCTCGGCATCATCGGCGGCGGCATAGATCAGGAAATCCACCGCCTGATTGCCTTCCAGATCGACGATGCGCAGCGTCTGCCCGGCGGCGACCTCATGCAGCCACGGCGCGCGCGCCGGCACGATTTCGTCATGAACAATGGCGCCGGGCAGGCCGGCCAGATGCGGATCAATTGGCATGGCAAGCGTCCTCAGCGGCGATAATGGTCTTCGACATTCAGAAAGGCGCGCAGCCCTTCCGGTGTCGCGGTGCGAATGGGATCATCGACTGGCGTGACGGCCCCGCGCCAGGCCGTCGCGCGCAATGGTGTCACCGAATAGGTGGCGCGCGGATCGAGCACATGCGGGCAATTGGCGACGACGAAGATCAGGTCCATCTCGGCACGCAACAGCACGTGCCGGCCGGGCGCGAACGGGCCAATCTGGGGCGTGATCGTGCCATCGCTTTCGATGCGCGCGCCTTTGAACAGGGTGATCGACGGATGCACATCGCGCCGGCCCAGGCCATGCTTGGCCGCGCCGAGCAGCAATCGGTCACGCGCTGACGGGTGCGTGCCGCTGTTGGCACCCTCGCCATAGCGCGCCGCGTTGCTGACCGGGCTGGATGCACCGCAAAACGCATCATGCGTGCCGGCACTGTCCTCCACGAAGCTCATCAGCACCCGGCCCATATCCGACAGCAGCAGCTTGCCGGCCCCCAGATAGGCGTTCCACTGGATCTTCACCGTATCGGCGACATTCAACCGCTCGCTGGGCATTTCGGCGTTGAAAATCTGGATGGTGGCCGCCGCATCGCCGTAGAGATCGATCAGCCGCAGCCGCGCGCCGCGCGGCAGCCGCCTTGTGGCATAGCCGCCCGGCGCGATGGTTTCCGCCCACAGCAGATCGTCTGGCGCGACCCCGGCGGGCAGATCGTTGGCCACCGGCGGCAACAGCGGCATGGCCTCCACAATCGTGCCGCCCTGGGCGCGGGCATGATCGCGCGCGGCCAGCGGATCGGCCAGCGCATGACCGGGCAGGGGGGTGTTATCCGTCATTGCAGCCGTTTCCCATTTGCAGTGCGTTCCTGTTCGTGAAGGGGTGGCAGCAGCGCCGGGGTGGTCACCAGATCCAGTTGCTGCACGCCGCGCACCATGCGCAGCGCATCGGCCAGCGCGCGCAGCCGCCATGCCGGCCCCTGCAACAACAGCACCTCCAGCGACTGGTCATCCTCCAGGAAGACATGCTGGGCCGAAATCACCTCTTTCAGAAATTCGGATTCGATGTGCGCGAGCTGCGTGCGCACGCGGCCGCGATCGGCGCGATAGACCAGCGTGATGGTGCCGGCGAAGATCGCCTCCGGGTGCGCCAGCGCTTCATGCTCGGCCACGGCGTTGCTGATCAGCTCGGCGATCAGCTGCGACCGTGTTGCAATCTGGCGCTCGTGCAGCATGTTATCGAGCTTGCGCATCAGCGCTGCCGGCAGGCTGATGCTGAGCCGCGCCAGAGCGGCGACGGTGGCGGGCGCGGCATTCTTCATGCGCCGGCTGCCGCAACAGCGTCGAGCGCCACGTCCTTGGGCTTCAGCGCCAGATCATAGGTCGCCACCGCGCCAAAGCGATGCGGCGCATGCGGATCGTGGCGGCGCTTGTCCAGCGCGATCACCCGCGTGCCCAGCGTGAAGGCTTCGCGGATATCGTGGGTGACCATGATGATGGTCAGGCGGTGTTCCTGCCACAGCCGGCGGATCAGCCCGTGCATGTCGGCCCGGATGCCGGGATCGAGCGCGCCGAACGGTTCATCGAGGAGCAGGATGCGCGGGCGCATCATCAGCGCCTGCGCGATGGCCAGCCGCTGCTGCATGCCGCCCGACATCTGCGCCGGATACAGGCCGGCGGCATCGCCCAGGCCGACCGCCGCCATCATCGCCAGCGCGTCTTCGCGGGCGCTGCGCCGGGCGGTGCCGAACAAGCGCGCCAGGATCGGGCTGGTGGCAAATTCGCGCGCCAGCATCAGATTGCCCAGCGCGGTCAGATGCGGAAACACCGAATAGCGTTGGAACACCACGCCGCGATCCGGGCCGCACTGCGCCAGCAGCGGTTGCCCATCCAGCAGGATCTGGCCGCGTGTGGGCGCTTCCTGCCCCAGCACCAGCCGCAGCAGGCTGGATTTGCCAGCGCCCGAAGGGCCGACGATGGAGACGAACGCGCCGGCCTCGATGCTGAGATTCAGCCGTTCCAGCACGATGCGGTCGCCATATTCGACCCACACGTCGCGCATCTGCAGCAGGTCGGTCATGGCCGCTGCGCCCACGGGAACAGCCGGCGCCCGCCTGCGACCAGCGCCAGGTCCATCGCAATTGCCAGAAAGGCGATCCACGCGACATAGGGAATGATGATGTCCATCGACAGATAGCGCCGCACCAGAAAGATGCGGTAGCCGAGCCCGACGTCCGCCGCGATGGCTTCGGCGGTGATCAGGAACACGAACGCCGGGCCCAGCGACAGCCGGGCGGCCTGGATCAACCGCGGCATGGCCTGGGGCAGGGCGACGCGCAGGATCACCTGCCAACTGCTCGCGCCCAATGTTTGCGCCTTGATGATCTGTTCGGGCGGCAGGCCGGCGACATGCCCGGCCAGATCGCGGATCATCACCGGCGCGACGCCGATGACGATCAGGGCGACCTTGGCGGTCTCCTCCAGGCCAAGCACGATGAACAGGATCGGCAACAACGCGATCGGCGGGATCACCGCCACGCCCACCACCAGCGGCCCCAGCGCGGCGCGCGCCAACGGCAAGGCCCCCAGCGCCAGCCCGACCAACAGCGCCGCCGCCGTGGCAATCCCCATGCCCAGCCCCAGCCGTTGCAGGCTGGCCAGCGTGTCGGCCCAGAACAGATAATTGCCGGTGAGCGGATCGGGCTGTGCCGCCAGCGCCCACAGCGCCGACGCCATCGCGCCGGGCAGCGGCAGCAGGCGATCGGCCGGATTGGCCGCGTGCCGCATCGCCGCCGCCACCAGATAGGCGATGGCCAGCGCCGCGATCGGCACCGCGCCCAGCAGCACGGCTTGCTGGCGGCTGATCTTGTGACTCACCCCGCGCAAGGCAGAACATCACTGGCAAGGTGGAAGGGGCGGCTGCACGCGATCATAGCGCACCATCGGCCGCCATCTGCATGAAGCGTTCGTCAAAGCGCAGCGTGACGCGCGCCGGATCGCCCAGCGTCTTGCCGCCCGGAAAGCCGATGCCGACGGCGTCGGCGCTGGTGGCTCCCTTGAACAGCCCGCGCGAGAAGGAAAAATCGCGCACGCGGGTCATGGTGGTGATCAGCGCCGGGCTGGCGGTCGCTGCTACTGCAGCCTTGGGATCGGCATAGAAGAAGGTGGTGGCCAGTTGATTGTCGAACTGTTCGGGGCTGGCGCCGGCCATTTGCGCCATCGCCGCGCGCGCCGCCTTGCCCTGCGCATCCTGGCGTTGCAACAAGGCCACGGTTTCAAACCAGATGCCGGCCAGCGCCTTGCCCAGATCGGGATTGACCTTCAGCGTGGCGGTATCCACCACCAGCAGATCGATGATCTCGCCGGGCACGTCGGCGGAGCTGAACAGCAGCTTCGCGCCGGGCTGTGCGGTGATCGCCGACAATTGCGGATTCCAGGTGACCGCCGCCTCGACATCCGGGCTGGCAAAGGCCGCGACGATATCGGCATCGGCGGTGTTGACGGTCTTCACGTCGCGCAGTGTCATGCCCGCCTTGTCGAGCGCGCGCGCCAGCAGATAATGCGAAACCGACAGCTCAACCAGATTGATCGGCCGGCCCTTCAGCGCCGTGATGCTGGCGGCGCCCTTGGCCACCAGGCCGTCGTTGCCGTTGGAATAATCGCCAGTGATGATCGCGCTGGTGTCCTTGCCGGCCGCCGCCGGAATGGTCAGCGCGTCCATGCTGGCCACCGTCACGCCATCGAGCTTGCCAGCAGTGAACTGGTTGACCGATTCGGCATAATCATTGACCTGTACGACGTTGATTTTCAGGCCATATTTGTCGGCCCATTTCTTCACGATGCCGGCCTGGGCCGCATAGGGCCAGGGCATCCAACCGGCATAGATCGACCAGCCGACGCTGAACTCCGTGCGCTTGGCCGCGGGCGCATCGCCGCCCGAACCGCATGCCGTCACCAGCAGTAGCGATACGCCTGCGATGATCCTGCCAACCATGCCCATCTGCTTGCCCCAATCCTTGCATCCCACGCATGCCGGCGGGCCCGGCGCTCAGCAATCGGCAATATTACGTATTTCGATTTTCGTATTACCGGGCCGATGGCCACTTCAGATAGAACCGTTGCACAGCAGCCATCGCCGCCGCTCGTCCAGCCGCCAGCCTTGCGCTTTTCAGGGGCTTCACTTAGGGCAGGCCAGAGTCGGGGAGTGGCGCAGTCTGGTAGCGCATCTGCTTTGGGAGCAGAGGGCCGCAGGTTCGAATCCTGTCTCCCCGACCATTCTTCAGATCGGGAATGGATCAACAGCCTGGCCAGATTTCCGGGAACACCTCATCCTTGAATCTGCAGCATCTCAGGGCTTTGTCCTGACGTGAAAGGGCCGCCACATGCGGTCGGTTTGCAAGGAGCTCCATGCGTGGACGCACGTGATGACATCGACCCGCTTTGGGCACCGCAGCCCGATGCGCTGCCCGGCTGGTTTCATGAAGCACTCGCCGTGCCGCGCGAGGAAGGCTTCATCGATGTCGCGGGAACGCGCATCCATTATTTTGGTTGGGGGGACCGCTCGCATCCGCCGATCCTGATGACGCATGGCTTTCTGGCGCATGCGCGGTGTTTCGCGTTCATCGCACCGTTTCTGGCGGGCGACCATCACGTCATCGCCTATGACCTGTCGGGAATGGGCGACAGCGCCAACCGGCCCGGGTGCGATGCGCAGGCGCGCGGCGCCGAGATGGTCGCGGTTGCCGAGGCGCTGGGGCTGTTCGAAGGCCCCTCCAAGCCGGTCATCATTGCGCACAGCTTTGGCGCGTCTGTCGGCTTGACCGCGCTTGCGTTGGCCGCGGACCGATTTTCCGGCTTGATCCTGTGCGACATGATGGTCCTGCGGCCTGAGGTGCTGGCGGAGCGGAACCGGCAAGGCAACGGGCGTCCGGGCTCGGGCGACCCCGACAAGCCCCAGCGCCGCTATCCGGACTATCCCACAGCGCGCAGCCGATATGTGCTGTCCCCGCCGCAGCCGGTCGGTGAGGCCTTTCTGATGGATTACATGGCCTTTCACTCGCTGCGTCGGAGCGGCGAGGAATGGACATGGAAGTTTGATCCGCACGTTTTCCGTCAGAACGACGCGCAGCCGGGGTGGCATGAGATGGGCAAGCGCGTTGTTGCCGTTCCGGGCCGCAAGGCCATCGTCTATGGCGCACAAAGCCTGTTGTTCACCCCTGACTCGGCTGATTATGTCCGGGAATTGGGCGGCACCGATATTCCCATCATCGCCATTCCGGAGGCGCGCCACCATCTGATGCTCGATCAGCCGCTGGCGCTTGTAACGGCGCTCCGGGCAATACTCGAGATGTGGCACACCAACGCAAATAGGGGCCCAACCTTGTAAGGACGTTCCTCGGTTCGATCACGCCGCGTGCAAGACGGTCGAAGCGGGTTTGCCTCGACCGCATGCACCAATTTCGCCTGGAACCGAACGATCAGTGCAGCCCCGTCTCGTGCCGTCCGACAACCATGTGGTGCACCTCGTCCGGACCATCGGCAAAGCGCAAGTGGCGAACGTCGGCATAGAGTTCGGCCAGCGGTGTCCATTGCGAAATGCCGGCGGCCCCGTGGATCTGGATGGCCTGGTCGATGATCTGGCAGGTCTTTTCCGGCACCATCGCCTTCACCATGCTCACCCAAACCCGCGCCTCGCGGTTGCCCAGCACGTCCATCGCCTTGGCGGCCTTCAGCACCATCAACCGCATCGCTTCGATCTCGATGCGGGCGCGGGCGATCAGTTCCAGATTCTTGCCGAGCATGATCAGCGGGCGGCCAAAGGCCTCACGCGAATTGCCGCGTTTCACCATGTAATCCAGCGCGATCTCGGCCTTGCCGATGGTGCGCATGCAGTGGTGGATGCGCCCCGGCCCCAGCCGCACTTGTGAAATCTCGAACCCGCGGCCTTCGCCAAGCAGGATGTTTTCATACGGCACCCGGACGTTTTCAAAGCGCAGATGCATGTGGCCGCGCGGCGCGTGATCTTCGCTGAACACATGCATCGGACCCAGGATCTTCACGCCTTGCGTGTCCATCGGCACCAATATCTGGGATTGCTGGCTGCTCGCCGGGCCATCATCGCTGGTGCGCACCATCACGATCATCACCTTGCAGCGCGGATCACCGGCCCCTGAGATGTAGAATTTCTCGCCGTTGATCACCCAGTCCCTGCCATCGCGCACGGCGCGGGTGCGGATGTTCTTGGCATCGGACGAGGCCACATCAGGCTCGGTCATGGCATAGGCGGAGCGGATTTCACCGGCGAGTAGCGGCTCCAGCCAGCGTTGCTTCTGCTCGTGCGTGCCGACCCGTTCCAGCACTTCCATGTTGCCGGTGTCGGGCGCCGAGCAGTTCAGGGATTCCGATGCCAGCGGCACCTTGCCCAGTTCGGCCGCGATATAGGCATAATCCAGATTGCTCAGCCCTTCGCCGGTTTCGGCATTGGGCAGGAAGAAATTCCACAGGCCAGCCGCCTTGGCCTTGTCCTTCGCCGTCTGCAGCAATTCCAGCTGCCCCGGCGCCCAGCTCCAACGATCGGCCCGGCCCTTGCCCAGGGCTTCGAACTCCTCCGCAATCGGCACGACATTGTCGTTGATGTGCCGGACAACGGCGTCGAACAGCGGCCGCGCCTTTTCCGACATGCGCAGATCGTTCATCTCGGGATTTGTGAAGATATTGGTCATCGTCTGGGTCCTCTTGTCCGCCTGCATGCTTGCCGCCACGCCGCGGGCGCGCAAGCCCATAATTTGGTGATGGCCCACAGGCCGGTATCCTGTGTGACTGTATCGACCATCGGCGCTTGCAACACCGCAAGATCGCCGCCTAACATCAACGATGAGGCCGACATTCCGCCAATCTGCGCCGCCAGCTGGCGCAAATGAGCTGACGACGAACATGCGGGGGAGCAAATTGATATGAAGGCGGGTCAGTTCGCAAGCATGCTCGGCGCCTTACTGATCTCGGTCAGTTTTTCCCCATCAACGGCCAAGGCCGCGTCCGGCGCTGCGGATCTGATTTTGACCGACGCCCATGTCTATACGCTGCGCTGGGGCGAGCCCGCGCGCGATGGCAAGCCGGCGCCCGATGCGCCCTTTGCCAACGGCACGTGGCACCCCGATGCCGCAGCGGTGGCGATCCGTGGCGGCAAGATCGTCTATGTCGGCAGCGACAAGGGCGCGCTGGCGCTGCGCGGCAAGCGGACCCGGGTGATCGATCTCAACGGCGCGACCGTGATCCCCGGGCTGGTCGATTCGCACACCCATTTCATCGAACTGGGCGCCAAGCTGGAATCGGTTGACCTGACCGATGTCGCCACCGAAGCGCAGGCGGTCGCAAAGGTGGCCGAGCGGGCGAAGTCCGTCCCCAAGGGCGAATGGATCTTCGGTGCCGGCTGGGACGAGGGGGCCTGGGCCAACCGCTATCCGGACAAGCAGCAGTTGAGCGCCGCGGTGCCCGATCATCCGGTGGTGCTGCGCAGCCTGCACGGCTTTGCCATCTGGACCAACCAGGCCGCGCTCGATGCCGGCAAGATCACCAAGGCCAGCCCGGTTCCGGTCGGGGGCGAGATGCGGCTGGGCGCGGATGGCCAGCCGGGTGGCCTGTTCCTGAACCGCGCGGCGGTGATGGTTGACGCGGCAGTGCCGCCCGAGCCGCAGGCGGTTGTCGCGCGCCATGCGCTGAAGGGCCTCACGCAGATGGCCACCGACGGCTATGTCACGGTGCACGAGGCCGGTGTAGGCGCCCAGGCGATGGCCGCACTCCAGCGACTGGAGGACCAGCACCGCCTGCCGATCCGGGTCCATGCCATGCTCTCGCTGCGCGACCCGCCCTTGATGCGGCAGTGGATCGCCAAGGGGCCGGATCGGGACACTGACTCCATGCTCGTCACGCGCGCGGTCAAGGCCTATTACGACGGCGCGCTGGGATCGCGCGGGGCGCGGCTGCTGGCCGACTATGCCGACAAGCCGGGCCACCGCGGTATCAGCGGTGACGGTTATGGCTTTGATCAGGATTTGGCCAAGGCGGCGATGCAGGCCGGCTTCCAGCTCGGGATCCATGCCATCGGCGATGCGGGCAACCGCGAAGTGCTCGATTTCTTTGAGGCACAGTTCAAGGCCGATCCCGCCACACAGCGCAACCGCCACCGGATCGAACACGCCCAGGTCATTTCGCCGCAAGACCAGCCGCGCTTTGCCCGGCTGGGCGTGATTGCCTCGATGGAACCGCCCCACGCGGTGGAGGACAAGAGCTGGGCCGAAGATCGCCTGGGCCCGCAGCGCATCCTGGGCGCCTATGCCTGGCGCACGCTGCGCCGTGAGGGCGCGCGACTGACCTTGAATGCCGACAATCCGGGTTCCGATCACAGCATCTTCTATGGCCTCCACAGCGCGATCACCCGCCAGGACAAGCAGCTTCAGCCCGCCGGCGGATGGTATCCGGCAGAGCGGCTGACAATCGAAGAAGCGATCCGGGCCTATACCAGTTGGTCGGCCTATGCCGCCTTCCGCGAAAACCAGACAGGGATCATTGCCAAGGGCCGATGGGCTGATCTGACCGTCATGGATGTTGATCCCTTCGCCTTGGCCGGAATCGCGCCGGAAAAGATCCTGACCGGCCGGATTCGGGCGACCATTGTGGGCGGCAAGCTGGTTTATCAGCGATAGGGCGCCCGCCTGTTTTGTCAGTCGGAGACCATCGGCCCGTCCGTTCGAAATATGGGCCCCGACCACCGCCGCCGGCGGCGTGGCTATTTCTTCGGGCCCGGCTCGAACGACCAATCGAGCGCCTGGATCTGCGGCGTAAGTGTGGGCGCCAGCAGCACATGCGCAAACAGCATGCCGTTCTGGCAGTGCCACAGATAATCGCCTTCCAGAGCGCCCTTGGCGCGCACGCCGGGCGGCTGCGGGCAAGGACCGCTGTGGGTCTTTACTGCGGCGATGTCGGCGGCGCGGTGGGCGGTGTCGCGGTCCATCAGCAGGTTGACCGCCAGCGCTTTCGGCTCGGTTGCCACCGTGCCGCTGGTCCAGATGCGGTGCAGCGGTTCGACCAGCCGGGCCAGCGGCAGTGAAATCGGCAATATGTCCGGCTTGATCAGGCCAGCGGCATGCAGGGCCATCATGGCATCCCAGGCCGGCGCGGAAGCCGCGCCATAGGTGAGGTTGGTGAACACGAACACGCCCCAGCCGCTTTCCGGCACGATAACCATGTGGCTGCCATAGCCGGGATAACCGCCGCCGTGAAACGCCACGCGGCCCAGCGCGCAATCATCGCCGACCCTGAGCCCGCCGCCATAGACCACCGCGACCTCGCAGGGCTGTGTCGCCGGCAGGGCCGTGGGGCGCTGCATCCGGCGCGGGGAGCCTTCGCCGCGCAACAGGCTGCGCACGGTAACGCGCGCCTTGGGTTCGTCTGTGCCCGGCGCTGCGGCTGGCCAGGCCGACAGCAGATGATCGATCCAGCGGGCATAATCCGGCACGGTGGTGATCACGCCGCCCATGGCCCCGAAGGCGCCCGGCGCCATGTCGGGCTCGCGTTGCCATTTGCCGTCTTCCCAGCGCCAGCCGGGGGCCAGCTTGCCCGCCGGCACATCGGCCAGGTTGAAGCTGGTGGACGTCATGCCCAGGGGCGCAAAGCGGCGGCGGGTGATTTCGGCTTCGAAGGGCCGGCCGCTGACATTGGTGATGGTGCGGCCCAGCATGGCATAACCGAGGTTGCTGTATTCATGGACAAGGCCCGGCGCGCGGGTTGAGGGCACGCCAATGGCCAGCAGGGCGGTGAATTCGGCTTCAGGCAAGGGCGTTTGCCGGTCACCCCAGGGATCATCGGTGACGAATCCGGCCATGTGGTGGACCAAATCGGTCACGGTGAGCGCGCCGGCCCATCCGGCGGTTTCCGGCAGCACGGAAACGACCTTGTCATCCAGCCGCACTTTGCCTTCGGCCGCCAGATCGAACAACGTCAGCGCGGTGAAGGCCTTGGTCATGCTGGCGATGCGAAAGCGCGTGTCGGCGGCGACTTTGCGCCCTGAGGTGACATCGGCAACGCCGGCCTGGCCGGCATGCACCAGGCCCTGACCGCGGCGCACGATGCCCCAGCCCAGGCCGGGCACATGGTTCTTCGCCGCCCAATCCTGCATCTGGGCATCGATGCGGGCGGCGATTTCCGGCGGAACCGGCTGCGCCGCGGCGGGCGCGGCCAGCGCCAAGGCGGCAAGGCAGAGGCGAGCGAACATCATGGTCCTTCCTGGGCCGAAGGTCAGTGGCCAGCGGTGATTGCACGGAATGATATGCTGCCATCAAGGCGGTGATTGGTGCGATCGTCAAGCGTGCGCCTGCAGCGGATCACCGACGCCATGCTGGCCATGGCTTGCCAAGCCCCGGCAAGCTTGGCAATTGGCAGGTTTGCGGGCCGGGGAGGCTGGCAGCCGGACGGGGCAGGGGATACACGAGATGCTGAAGGTGCGGATGTGGGCGCGGGTTGTTGCGCTGCTGGTGTTTGCGGTGTCTGGCTTCGCTGCGGCCAATGCCGGACCCATCGAGCAGACCAAGGGCAGTTTCGTTGACAAGTTCCGCCAACTGGAAGGCGAGGATTGGCCAACCCCCACCGATTATCGCAACGCCGCCGGCGCGCCAGGTTATCGTTACTGGCAACAGAAGGTGGACTATCGCATCACCGCCAAGCTGGATGAAGCGAACCGCAGCATCAGCGGCAGCGAAACCGTCATTTACCACAACAACAGCCCCGATTCACTGCGCTACCTGTGGCTGCTGCTCGATCAGAATTACAAGCGCGACCACATCGCCGAGCGCGCCGAAACCGTTTCCCCCGGCGGCCAGATCGGCATGACCGATGTGCGCAAGGCCATGCGCATGAAGTTATGGGAGGGCGGCTTCAACAATCTGAAGGTGACAGATGCTGCGGGCCGGCCGTTGAAGTTCACCGTGGTCGATACGCTGCTGCGCATCGATCTGGCCGCCCCGCTGGCCAGCGGCGCCGCCACCACGGTGAAGATCGATTTCAGCCTGCCGATGCCCGAAACCCGCGTGGTTGGCGGCCGTTCCGGCTATGAATGCTTCACCAAGGCCGATCAGGACGGCAATTGCATTTTTCTGGCGGCGCAATGGTTCCCGCGCGCTGCGGTCTATTCGGATTATGAAGGCTGGCACAACAAGGCTTTCGTTGGCGGCGGCGAGTTCACCCTGGAATTCGGCGACTATGATGTGTCGATCACCGTGCCGGCCGATCATGTGCTTTCGGCGACCGGCGAACTTGCCAACCCCGATATCCTTACCGCCGCGCAGCGCACGCGCCTGGCGCAGGCCCGCACCGCCAAGGAGCCGGTGTATATCGTGACCCCAGCCGAAGCGCTTGCGGCTGAAAAGGGCAAGTCCACCACCACGCGCACCTGGCGGTTCATGGCCAAGAACGTCCGCGATTTTGCCTGGGCGTCCAGCCGCAAGTTCGTGTGGGACGCAATGGGTGTCAAACAGAATGACGCGGCTATGCCGCTGGTGATGGCAATGAGCTTCTATCCCAAGGAAGCCCGCCCCCTGTGGGATGCCTATTCCACCAAGTCCATCGCGCATACCATTGACGTTTATGGCGAATTTGCCTTCCCTTATCCCTACCCAACCGCGCAGAGCATCAACGGCCCGGTTGGCGGGATGGAATATCCGATGATGACCTTCAACGGCCCGCGCCCGGTGAAGGACAAGAAGACTGGCCAGCTCACCTACACCGAGCGCGCCAAATACGGTTTGATCGGCGTGGTCATCCACGAAATCGGCCACAGCTGGTTCCCGATGATCGTTAACAGCGACGAACGTCAGTGGACGTGGATGGACGAAGGCATCAACAGCTTCTTGCAGTTTGAAGCCGAAAGCCGCTGGGACCCCAATTACCCGTCGCGCCGCGGGGAACCGCGTAACATCGTGGAATATATGGTCAGCCAGGATCAGGTGCCGCTGATGACCCATAGCGACAGCCTGCTGCAGTTCGGCCCCAACGGCTATACCAAGCCGGCGACCGGGCTGGTGATCCTGCGCGAAACCATCATGGGCCGCGAGCTGTTCGATTTTGCTTTCAAGGAATATGCCCGCCGCTGGCGCTTCAAGCGGCCAACGCCGTATGATTTCTTCCGCACCATGGAAGAGGCCTCTGGCATTGATCTGGACTGGTTCTGGCGCGGCTGGTTCTATTCGACCGACCATGTCGACATCGCGCTCGACAAGGTCGTCGAAGCGCGGCTCGACACCCGCAATCCCGAAATCGAAAAGGCCTGGGCCAAGGATCGCAACAAGGCCGAACCCACCCCGTTGACCGTCGCCCGCAACACGCAGGTGCCGGTGGTGCAGCGCGATCCGGCCACCCGCGATTTCTATGACGAAACCGATCGCTTCACCGTCACCGCCAAGGATCGCAAGGATTACGAAGCGCTGCAGAAGAAGCTGGAGCCGGACCAGGCCGCTGCGCTGGCATTCAAGGATCATTTCTATCACTTCAGCTTCCGCAACATCGGCGGACTGGTCATGCCGGTGATCCTGAAGCTGGATTATGCCGATGGCAGCAGCGAAACCATCCGCATCCCGGCCGAAGTGTGGCGATACAACAGCCGCAACGTCACCTGGCAGCACGTGACCCCCAAGACGCTGAAATCCGCCGCGATCGATCCGTTGTGGGAAACGGCTGACGCCGATCGCAGCAACAATGGCTATCCGCGCGCCATCGAACCGGCCGTGCTGAAGGTGCGCGACGACCCGGCCGGCCCCGACAACCGCATGGCCGACAGCGACCTGGAAGTGACGCCGGACAGCACCAAGACCAAGCCGATCAAGAAGGCGCCCGAGAAGAAGGACGACAATTGAAGCGGTTGATCGGCGTGGCGGCGCTGGCGGCTGTGCTGGCCGCCGGGCCGGTCATCGCGCATCGCGGCCACGCCACCTTGTCGGTGGTGGAAATCGACGCGACATCCGGCGCCGTGACGGTGACGCACCGGATGGCGGCACATGATGTGGAGCCGGTGTTGGCCAACATTGCACCCGACGCGCAGCCGAGCCTGGACGATTCGGCGGCCGTGCAGGCGCTGATTGCCTATGTCGGCCGGTCGTTTCGTATTGCCGAAGTGCCATTGGTGTTTGTCGGCCAGGAACTGGCGGGGGACACGGTGGTGCTGCGTTTTGCCGGCCGGTTGACGGGCCAGCCGGAGACGCTGGCGATCAGCGGCGGGCTGTTCGGGGAAACCTATGCCGATCATGCCACGCAGGTGAATGTGCGCCGCGCCGGGGTGACGCGCACCTTGCAGTTCCGGGCCGATGACCCGGCCCAATCGGTGCCGCTGCCCGGCACCTGAGCCCACCCGCGCCACCGGATGGCGCCGCCTACGCCAAAAGACGTAACGCCGTGACTGGGCCAGTCATGCAAATGACACATGGGGCGCGCGGCATCATGCGTGATCTTCGCTGGATTCTGGATCGCTAGCTGGGGGTTTTTTCAATGACGATACGCAATCACGGGTTGGCCGAAATGCGCTCTATGCTGAAGCTGGGTGTCGCCAGCCTTGCCATTCTGATGCCAGCGATGGCGCTGGCCCAGGCCGCGCCTGCAACCACCGCGCAGGCAGCGCCGGAAGGGGAACCGGAAAGCGAAGTCATCACGGTCACCGGCTCGCGCATTTCGCGCACCGGATATGATTCGCCGATCCCCGTATCGGTGATCGGAGAGGCCGAACTGAAGGCCGAACCGCAGGCCAACATCGGCGATTATGTGAACACGCTGCCATCGGTGCGCGGTTCGCAATCCTCGTCCACCAACTCGGGCTCGCTGTCGAACGGCCAGGCCGGCATCGCGTCGGTCAACCTGCGCTCGCTGGGTTCGGCGCGCACCCTCGTGCTGATCGATGGCCAGCGTTCGGTGGCCTCCACCCCGGTCGGTATCGTCGATACGCAGACCAT
Source organism: Sandarakinorhabdus sp. (assembly GCF_987265915.1). Classification (NCBI taxonomy): domain Bacteria; kingdom Pseudomonadati; phylum Pseudomonadota; class Alphaproteobacteria; order Sphingomonadales; family Sphingosinicellaceae; genus Sandarakinorhabdus; species Sandarakinorhabdus sp. The sequence goes on along the minus strand of NZ_OZ503948.1, from coordinate 2,593,708 downwards.
TCCGCAGGGCCTGATCAAGGGCGTCGAAATCGTCACCGGCGGCGCTTCGTCGGCCTATGGTTCGGATGCCGTGGCCGGGGTGATCAACTTCTCGCTCAATCGCGATTTCAAGGGCCTGCGCGCCGAATATGAATTCGGCATCACCGATTATGGTGATGTGCCCAACCACACGTTCCGCATCACCAGCGGTTTCGATTTTGCCGAAGGCCGCGGCAAGCTGTTGCTGGCCGGGGATTATTTTACCCAGAAGGGCGTGGATACCTATGATCGCCCCTGGCAGAATTCGGGCTTCTTCCAGATCGACAATCCGGCGTTCGTGGCCGGCAATGGTCAACCCGAACGCTTGGTCGCCAGCGGCATCGGCACCTACCAGTTCACGCCGGGCGGCATCATCAACACCGGCCCGCTGCGCGGCACCTATTTCGGCAATATCGTCAATGGTCAGGCCAGCCTGAACCAGTTCACTTATGGCCCCAACCGCGGCCAGTGGATGGTGGGCGGCGATTACCTGATCAGCCGTCAAGGCCATTGGAGCAGCAACAGCCTGGCGCCCGATGAAGAGCGCGGCAACATCTTCGGCCGTTTGAGCTTTGAAGTAAGCCCTGCGTTCACCCCGTTCGTGCAATATGCCTATGCCGGCTACAACGGCCGCAGCTTCTATCAGCAGACGCCGAGCACCGGCATCACCATCCAGCGTGACAATGCCTTCCTGCCCACTGCGCTGGTGCAGCAGATGATTGATCGCAACCTCACCAACATCAGCATCGGCACCAGCAACAATGGCTTCCCGGCTGCGGGTTCGAACAACACCCGCGAAGTCTATCGCTTCGTCGCCGGCGCCGATGGCGAGTTCGAAACCGGCAAGATCGGCTGGAAATACACCACTTATTATCAGGCCGGTATCGCCCGCACCAACGAAACGCTCACCAACACCTGGCGCAATGATCGCGTCGCGTTGGCGCAGGATGCGGTGCGCGCCCCGGCGGGCAACGCGGCTGGCATCGCGGCTGGCACCATCGTTTGCCGCTCCACGCTGACCAACCCGACCAACGGCTGCGTGCCCTTGAACCGTATCGGTATCGGCGGCGTCACCCAGGCGGCCATCGATTATGTGTTCAACAATGGTGCCCAGCCGCAGCGTCTTCAGACGCTGCGCCAGGATGTGGCGGCGCTCAGCTTCTCGACCAACGATCTGTTCCAAACCTGGGCCGGCCCGGTGTCGTTCGCGTTCGGTGGCGAATATCGGCGGGAGCGGGTGAACGGCTCGGTCGATCCGCAGTTCAATTCCGGCTGGCTCTATGGCAATTATCTCGTCACGGCGGGTTCCTTCGATGTGAAGGAAGCCTTCATCGAAACCGTGGTGCCGCTGGCCAAGGGGCTGGATTTCAACGGCGCCATCCGTCGCACCGATTATTCCACCTCCGGCGGCGTCACCACCTGGAAGGCTGGCGCCACCTGGCAGGTGATCGATGATTTCAAACTGCGCGTCGTGCGCAGCCGCGATATCCGCGCGCCCAACCTGGCCGAATTGTTCGCGCCCGGCACCGCCCGCACCAACACGGTGAACGTGCCGCTGCCCGGCGGCGGCCAGCGTTCCGATCAGTTCACCGAACAGACCACCGGCAACACGGCCCTGCGGCCGGAAGTGGCGATGACCTGGGGTGTTGGCGGTGTGTTCACGCCCAGCTTCCTGCCCGGCTTTGCCGCCTCGATCGATTATTTCGATATCAATCTGGCCGGCGCCATCGGCACAATTTCGGCGCAGACGATCACGACGCTGTGCCTGGAACAAAACCGCGCCGATATCTGCCCGTTCATCACCTTCAACGGCCCGGTGGCGGCCAGCAGCCTGATCACCGGCATCCGGCTGGTGCCGTTCAACTTCGCCAGCGTGAAGGTGCGCGGGATCGATATGGAGGCGAGCTATCGTTTTGATCTTGGTGGCGGCAAGGCGACGCTGCGCGCCCTGGTCAGCCATTATATCGACAACACATTCAACAACGGCATCGACGCGCCGGAAGATGTGGCCGGCAAGAATCAGGGCGACGGCGTGCCGGCGTGGAATTACCGCCTGACCGCCAATTACGAGCTGGACAGCTGGATCTTCAACTTGACCGGTCGCGGTATTTCCAGCGGCGTGTACAGCAACAATTTCTTCGAATGCACCAGCGGCTGCCCCGCGTCCACGCCGGCCAACCGCACGATCAACACCAACCGCATCAGCGGGCAATGGTTTGTCGATGCCTCGGTCACCAAGAAGATCAAGGTGGCCGGGTCGAAGGCCGATCTGTTCGTGTCGGTGCGCAACCTGCTGAACAGCGATCCGGTGCTGGTGGGCAACGGCCCGACCGGCAACAACACGCCGGCCTATCCAATGACCAACCGTGGCCTGTATGACGTGTTGGGGCGTGTTTACCGTCTGGGTGTGCGCTTCGAATATTGACACAGGATTTCAAGGGGGTTGAGGCTATGAGACAGGGCAAGATGCTCGCTGCATTGCTGGCGGCGACGATGATGGCTGGAACAATGGCGAGCCCGGCGTTCGCGCTGGCCACGCCGGCACAGAAGAAGGCGATTGCCGACGGCGTGGAGGCGCGCACCAAACTGGTCCAGGAAATGGTCGACATGGTGTTCAGCTATGCCGAGCCGGGCTTTCAGGAGCATAAGACCAGCGAGTATCTGACCGGCATCCTGGAAAAGAACGGCTTCACCGTGGTGCGCGGCGCTGCCGGCATCCCGACCGCCTTCACCGCCACCTGGTCGAACGGCCCCGGCCCCAAGATCGCGTTGGGCAGCGACATCGATGGCCTGCTCGGCCTGTCGCAATATCCCGGCGTCGTCGACATGAAGCCGATGGTCGAAGGCGGCCCGGGCCATGGCGAAGGCCACAACAGCGGCTTGCCGATGATGATCGTCGCGGCGCTGGCCGCCAAGGATGTGATGGAAAAGACCGGCATCAAGGGCACGTTGATGCTGTGGCCGGGCGTCGCGGAAGAGCTGCTCGCCACCAAGGCCTATTATGTGCGCGCCGGCATGTTCAAGGATGTCGATGCGTCGATCTTTGCCCATGTCGGCCGCGATCTGGGCACCAGCTGGGGCCCGGCCGGCAACAACGGCATGGTCAGCGTCGAATACACGTTCAAGGGCAAGACCGCGCACGCCGCCGGCCAGCCATGGGACGGGCGCAGCGCGCTGGATGCCGTTGAAATCATGGACGTGGCGTGGAATTTCCGCCGTGAGCATCTGCCGATCACCCAGCGCAGCCATTATGTGATCACCGAGGGTGGCGGCCAGCCGAACATCGTGCCCGAAAAGGCCAGCGTCTGGTATTATTTCCGCGAAAACACATTTGCCCGGATTCGCGAGCTGTATGAGCTGGGCAACACCCTGTCCAAGGCCGCAGCGATGGCGACGGGGACCACGGTGACCCAGCGCACCCTGGGCTATGCCGCGCCCAACTATGGCAACAAGCCGCTGGCCGAGGCGCTCTATGCCAATTTCGCTGCCGCCGGCCTGCCGGCGTGGAGCGCCGCTGATCAGGGCTTTGCCAAGGCGATGCAGGTGGCCAATGGCGTCAAGGTCGAGCCGCTCACCTCCAAGTTGGCGCCGCTGTCCACCCCGGACAGCCGCGGCCAATCGACGGGCGGCGGTTCCGATGACATCGGCGACATCATGTGGACGGTGCCCACCGTGACCATCCGCTACCCATCGAACATTCCCAACGCCATCGGCCACAACCGCCAATCGGCGATCGCCATGGCCACGCCGATCGCCCACAAGGGCGTGGTTGTGGCCTCCAAGGCAGTGGGCATGACCATCCTCGATCTGCTCACCACGCCGAAGATCATCACCGATGCCAAGGCCTATCAACAAGATGTGCAGTTCAAGAGCGACAAATATGATCCGCTGCTCACCCCCGAAGACAAGCCGGCGATCTGGCTGAATGCCGACATCATGGCCAAGATGCGGCCGCAGCAGGAGAAGTTCTACTACGATCCAGCCAAGTACAAGACGTATCTGGAACAGCTCGGGATCAATTACGAGGACTTCGCCAAGGTGAAGTGATCTCGTATTTTCTGGCAAACCACGGGCCGGTGCCGCAAGGTGCCGGCCTTTTTTCATGGGGTTTTGACCTTCCCCACCCCCAACCCCTCCCCTTCAGGGGAGGGGCTTGGGGGTGGGGCCCTGCCGCCAGGCAGCCGCCGCTTACCCCAGCGGCGGCCCCGGCGGCTGCGGCGCGCGGCTGCGCGGGCTCATACCCCAGGGGATGGAGACGGACTTGGGTTCCTTGCCGGCAGGATCGGCGAGATAGGCGGTGATGTCGGCCGCCGTCTGCTTGTTGAAGGCTGCGCCCAGCGCGTCGCCGCCCGCCATGGGCAAGCGCTTGGCCAGACCGTCGAGCGTCTGCAAGGCCAGCGCGCGGGCTTCCGGCGCGGTAGAGGCGGACGCGCCGAGGATCATCAGGCCGTCGAGCACTGTTTTCTGCACCACCCGATTCAGCGCGGCATCGCTTGCCTTGTCCGCGGCAGGCGCGTTCCAGCTTGCCGCCATCAGCGCCTCGATCAGATCGGGCAACGTGACACCGTCCAGCCCGCGCGCTTGCAGCGAAACCAGCCGCATGGCGCGGTCCGGCGCCAGCAGCGGCTCCACCACCAGCGCGGCGGAAATGCGCGCGGCTTGCAGCTGGTTGAACACCGGATCGTCGGACAAATCCTCCAAATTGCGGCCCGGATCGGGCGTCAGATCGGCCAGCAGCTTTTCCGGAATGGTCAGTTCAGCCGGCGACAGCGTGCGCAGCAGCAGGGCCAGCGTGTCGCGTTGCAGCTTGGCCGGGATGGCGCTGGTCGCCGGGCCGGGTTCACCCTTCACCTTGATGTCGGTATAGAGCCCGCCGATATATTTCACCGCCGATTCAACCTGATAACGGTGGTGGAGATAGACCATCCACAGCCGCAGGTTGCGCAATTCGCCAACAGGCTCGCCGGGCAGCAGCACGCTTTCCGGGCCATAATTGGCCAGCATGATCCGCCGTGCCGCCAGCGCTTCGCTCAACCCCTCGGCAGGCGTGGCGCGATCGTCATACCAGGTCCAGCGTGGATCGGTGTCGGGCACATAGAGCAGGCCCTGCTTGCGCATGTCGGCGATGATGGCGTTCAGCCCGGCCTTTTCATCCTTCAAGGGCGTGTAGGCGTAGCGCACCATCATCTTGTCATAGGGGCCGATGGCCTTCTGGAAGCTTTCGGACAGGTCGAGCTTGCCGTTCTTCACCGTCACCCGCGGCGTCGGATATTCCATCACCGAGGCGCGATCATTGATGCTGGAGGCAAAATTATGCCCAAAACCAAGCGCATGGCCATATTCATGCGCGGTCAGCAGCGCCTGGCGCAGCAGCACCATGTCGCGCTGGCCCTTTGGCATCGCTTCGAAACTGCCGTTCACCAATGAAGGGTCGGCCAGCGTCACGCCGCTGCCATCGCCGGGCAGGCCGCCGGCATAGGCATCGAAATAATTGGCGACGGTGCGGATGCGGTGCGAATCCATGCGCACCTTGGCGCCCAATATCTCGCCGGTGCGCGGATCGCGGAAACTGCCGCCGGAGGAAAAGCCACGCTCATCGCGGTTGATCCACTGCATGTAGTTATAGCGGATATCCTGCGGGTCCATGTCCGCCGGCGCGTCGATGGCGACGATGGCATTCTTGAACCCGGCGGCTTCATAGGCCTTGTTCCACCACAGCAGGCCCTGCTGCATGGCGTGGCGGATCGGCGCCGGGATGGCCAGATCGAAATAGACGGTGATCGGCTTCACCGGTTCGGACAGGGCCGCATTCGGGTCCTTCTTCTCCAGCCGCCAGCGCGTCACCCATTCGGTGTCGATGCCGTTCTGGAAACTCTGGCTGAAATCCTTGAAGCGGATGGCCGAAACCCCGATGCGCGGATCGGCCGGGCGCGGCGTGTAGCCGGTGGGGGCCTTCAGGAAACTGTGGTGCACCCGCATCGTCAGATGCTCAGGGTCCGGCGCGACATCACGCACCCGCGCGCCGGGATTGTCGGCGCTGAAGGTCGCGATGGTCTCGATTTCGGTGTTGAGCGGGAAGGCCTTGGTTTGCGGCGCGTGCAGGGCGAACCGGCTGGCATCAAAGCGATAACTGCCCTGATTGGCCCGGCGCAGCGCCGCCTCCACCCCACCGGCATCGCGCGCCAGCAGCGGCGTGGCATCAACCACGATGCGGCCGCCGGCTTCGCTCTCGATTGCCAGGCTGGCGACGATCCCGGTCGGGAAACTCGCCGCCACGCCGGCCTGGTTTGCGGCATCGCCCTTGAGCGAGCGGAAGGCCAGATTCTGCTCCTCCATCAGGATCTTGCCGCCCGCCCGGCGGAAGCGCACCACCGCCTGGCCCACCGTGCCGCGATCGAACGGCAATTCCACCGAACCGCCGCCACTGGCCAGGCTGACATAGTAGAGCACATCGGTATCGAGCGCCGGAATGGTGAGCAGCAGTTTGCCTTTCGCCGCGTCGATGCTCACCGGCATATAGGCCGCATCCTGCGCCTGCGCCTGCGCCGCCCCGGCGACGATGGCCATGGCAGTGGATAACAGCAGCAACTTCATTTCGGCCCCCTGATGCAGATTATTCGCTGACATTGGACACCCCGACTCGCCGCATGGAAAGGGGGACTTTGACGGACAGCGCGCCTCCGGGTGGGGGCCGCCGCCGGGTCGCGCAGTTTTGACCGTTTTGCCGAAATTGCCCTGTTCTTGCAGCGATTCCGGCAGCTGAAGATATATCTTGAACCGATCGCGCTGGCGCGGGATCGCCAACAACAGCTTAATCCGGAATTACGCCCGTAGGACAGGCCGGGCTGCACTTGCCGTCATCAGCTTATCGCGCCTGTTCTGCCTCGGAGCACGGCCCTTATGCTTCGGAAGCAATCTTCCACAACCCTCCGACCAGCCCCCGGCGCGCCGTCACATTGGGGGCCGGGCAGCGAGATAATCGTTAATCCGTAGCCTATAGTAGTGGTTAGGTGGATAAATGACCGCATAGTGAGCAGCCGCCTGCTTCAGCCATTCGTCCGCATCGTCCCGCTTGCCCAATGCGTCGGCGACCTGGCCGCGGACGAAGGCAAGCTCGGCCGACCAACGTTCACGCCAATCACCTGAGACAGGCTTGTGCGGAATTGGATCAAGGAGCGCCTTGGCAGCCGCAGCATCACCATCATGCAAAGTGGCAGCAGCATACCAATATCTGGTTACCAGCGCAGACGCATGTTCCGCCCCGTTCACCCTTTCGGTCAAAGGCAGCAGGTCTTGTAGCAATGCTTTGGCTTCAGCAGCGCGGCCCTGATCAACTAATGCGCGGGCCAGTTCATGCCTGGTCACTAGCGTGCTGGGATGCTCTGGTCCGCAAACCTTTTCAATCAAAGGTAGCAGGTCCCGGGTGAGTGCTTCGGTTTCGGCGGCGCGGCCCTGATCAAGGATGGCGCGTGCCAGTCCGTGCCGAATGCTTAACGTACCAACATGCTCTTTTCCACGAATGCGTTCCTGCAGGGGCAGTAAGTCCCGGAACATCGCTTCAGCATCGGCGGCGAGGCCTTGATTAAGGACGGCGCGTGCCATTCCATTTCTGGTCCCCAAGGTGCCGTTATGCTCAGGCCCGTGAACGCTTTCGTAATGGGTGAGTAGGTCGCGGTACAGCTTCCCGGCTTCAGCTGCACGATCCTGATCAAGTACGGCGCGGGCCAGAGTTTGCCGGGTGACCAACGTTTCGGCATGGTCCGGCCCTTGAACGCGTTCGCGCAGAGGCAGCAGATCGAGGAGCATTGCTTCAGCTTCGGCAGCACGGCCTTGCTCAAGCATAGCGCGAGCCAATTCGTGCCGGATCACCATGGTGCGGGGATGCTCCGGCCCGTGAACCCGCTCGTAAAGTGGCAGCAGATCCCGGAGCATCCTCTCGGCTTCAGCAGCGCGACCCTGATCTAGGATAGCGCGCGCCAGCACTTGTCGGGTCACTAGCGTTTCTGCATGCTCTGGCCCATGTAGGCGTTCGCGCAAAGGTAATAGGACGCGGAGCAGCGCTTCGCTTTCCGACGCGCGGCCTACGTCAAGTATGGCGCGTGCCAGCTCATGCCGGGTCACTAGGCCGCGTTGACAAAAGACTTCAGCCATAGCCTTGCGGCGGCGAGGTTGAGGAAGCTGGCGAACGAGAGTGCGGTCTTGTCATATCTGGTGGCGATGCGGCGCTGTTGTTTCAGCTTGCCGAACATTCGCTCGATGCGATTGCGATCCCGGTAGCGACGATAGTCGGGATGTTCGGGCGCCTTGCGGTTGGAACGCGGCGGGATGACGGGCAAAATGCCGTGCATCAGGAGGTTCTGCCGGAAGGCGTCGCCATCGTAGCCCTTGTCGGCCAGGAGCGCCTTCGGCTTCGCCACGGGGATCGTCATCAGCGCGTCGGCCGCGGCATAGTCCGACGCTTCGCCGCCGGTCAGGATGAAGCCGAGAGGGCGTCCTTGATTGTCTGACCGGGCGTGGACTTTGCTCGTAAAGCCGCCGCGTGATCGACCAAAAGCGTTCGCACAGGCCCCCCTTTTCCGCCCGCTGCCGAGACGTGGCCGCGAACTGTGGTGCTGTCGATCATGTGCTGCCAGTCGTCGGTGAGCCCGAGGTCGACCAGCGTTTGCAGCAAAGCATCCCACACGCCCTGTTCGGCCCAGCGCCGGAACCGAACATAAACCGAGTTCCACTTGCCGTAACGCTCATGCATGTCCCGCCAGGGGCAGCCGACCCGCAGCACGTGCAGCATCCCGTTCAAAAAGCGCCGGTTATCCCCGGCAGGCCGTGCCCAACGACCGCGCTCAGGCGGCAGCAGCGCCCCAACCACTGCCCATTCCTCGTCCGTCAGATCCCCGCGAACCACAGCTGCTCCCCAAAAAGCAGCCTTGAATCAGAAACCGAGTCCCTTGGGAATCCCTTTTGTCAACACGGCCTAGCGTATGACGATTCCCTGGCCCATGAACCTGTTCGGACAATGGAAGCAAGTCTCGGAAAAGTACTTCGGCTTCGGCGGCCCGACCTTAATCTAAGACCGCGCGAGCAAGCACATGCCGGGTGACCAGCGTTTCAGCATGATCAGGCCCGTGAACGTGTTCGCGCAGCGGCAGCAGGTCGCGGAGCAGCTCTTCGGCTTCTCTTGGCCGCCCGGTATAGATTAAACAAAGCCCTTTATGGTGTTTAGCCCACATCTGGGATAGAGCTGTCTCACCGTTTGGATTCGCACCACAACAATTGATAGCAGATTCATATGCAGCGATGGACTCCTTATATAGAGATAGTTCACGCAATGCGTCGCCTTCAGCATTTCGGGCGAAAATTATGGCATCGTCATCAGCATAATGGATATTGGCCATTTGTTGTGAAAGCCGGAGGGTTTCGCGCCAATCGTTGTCGATGAAACGGGCCTTGCCGATACGCGTCTTGAATTCCTCAACCGACCAGGCGGTCTCCTGTTTGTCGTCGATGCCCTTGGCCGCTTCTACCACCTTCGCGGCTTGGTCAGGGGTCAGCTTCGCCGTCTCGCTGTTGGTATCGGTGTTTGCTTTGACCTGGTCGACAATCGCCGCCGCCTCGCGCGCAGCTTCGGCATGGCGGGTGGCTTGTTCGGCATTGGCCTTGGCCTGTGCCATGGCGTCTGCCGATTGCTGGCGCATCTGCTCGACCTCGGCCTTCACCGCTTCGGCTTCGGCCCTGGCGGCATTGGCTGCGGCCGTCGCGGTATTGGCTTCAGCAAGCAAAGCATCAATCTGGCCCTTGGCCTTTGCAACCTCCTCGCGTGCGGCGGTAGCTGCGGCGACTGCTGCGGCCTTTTCGGTTTTGAAGCCGAACCACAGCACCAAAAAAGTGATCAATATGCTGAAAAAGCCCGCCTCAATCTCGAAGCGGTTATAGGCCTGGTCAGTCTGGGCGCTCTGCAGTTCGATCATCGCTTCGCGGATGACCAAATCGCGCTCTGCCTTGTCAGCACGGGCTGTTTCTGTAGCCAGCTTTTCAGCAGCACGTGCGACCTCTCCATTGTTGGCAGGAACCGATAGCTTCTGTGCGAAAACGGGCGCAGTCAAAAACAGAAGAAAAAAAGCAAATAGGAACCGTGGCATCAACCGGCCTTTTCTTGAGCTTGGGGCAGTCAGACAAGCCAGTATAATCAACGCAAATACTCACGCTGGCAATAGCGTGCCGGCCTGTTGCCAGCGGGATGAGTTGTCCCCTTCCCACGTAGGCCGTGGGGAGAAATTCTTGGTTGGAGGCCGCCCCAAACCAACGGGTCCAGGGTCCACGACCCTGGCCGCCGGAGGCCTCACATTTCCTTCTTCCCCACCATTCTTGGCCCGCCGATGACTAGCCAGGGTGTGATGCCTACACCCCCCTCACACCCCCGCCGCATCCACCGCCAACAACGTGTGCAGCAACACATTCGCGCCATTGGCGCAGTCGCTCCACGTCGAAAGCTCGTTGGGCGAATGGCTGATGCCGTCGATGCTGGGCACGAAGATCATGCCCATGGGGCCCAGCTTTGCCAGCAGTTGCGCATCGTGGCCGGCGCCGCTGGGCAGGTGGATGAAGGCCAGGCCGAGGGCTTTGGCGGCGGCCTCGATATGGGCCTGGATGGATGGCGTGGCCAGCGCGGGGAGGACGCGTTCGGAGAGGCGGAAGTGCATTTCCGTGCCGGTCTCAAGGGCGATCTCCCTGGCGCGGGCCTGCACGGCCGCGCCCAGGGCGATCACCTTGGCGCCGGACAAGTCGCGCAGCTCCACGGTCATTTCCACGCGGCCGGGGATGACGTTCGGCGCGTTCGGAAATACCGCCAGTTGCCCGACCGTGCCCACCTGCCGGCCGGGTTCGCGCTGCACGATGCTGTCCACCGCTTCGATCAGGCGGGCGGCGGCGATCAGCGCGTTGCGGCGGCCGGGCATCGGCGTGGTGCCGGCGTGATTGGCAAAGCCGGTGATGGTCACTTCATAACGGTCGATGGCGACGATCCCGTCCACCACGCCGATGGGGATGCGTTCCTGGTCCAGGAAGCCGCCCTGTTCGATGTGCAGTTCCAGATAGGCGTGGAGGGAGCCCGCTGGCCGCGCCGCCTGGGCCAGGCGATCCGGATCGCCGCCGATGCGCTTCAGCCCGTCGCGCAGCTTGATGCCGTAATAGAGATTGTCGAGCGCGTCGGGCGCCAGCCGGCCGGCAAAGGCCGTGCTGCCGACGGTGCCGCCTTCCTCGTTTGACCAGATCGCCAGTTCCACTGGGTGGCGCGTCTTGATCTTGCGATCATCGAGCGTGCGCAGCACTTCCAGCGCGCCCATCGATCCCACGTCGCCATCGAAATTGCCGCCGGCCCGCACGCTATCGATATGCGAACCGATTATGATCGGCTTGGCGGCCTTGTCGGTGCCGGCGCGGCGCCCGATGATGTTGCCGGCCGGATCGATCACCGGGTTCAGGCCCGCCTCGCGCATCAGCCCCATGGCATAGGCGCGCCCGCCGATATCGGCATCGGAATAGGCGGTGCGGCTGACCCCGTCGGCAAAGGTCCCGCCCTCGGGCCGGCCGAAGCGGCTGAGGCCCTCCAGCGTGGTGCGCAGGCGCTGCCCATCCACCCGCAGCGCCGGCGCGGCGGTTGCGGGCAAGGCCGCCGCTGCTGATCCCGCGAGCACAAGCCGACGACTGACTTCGTGTGACATGGGCCGATCCTCTTGCGGGCGTGGAGGCGCATGTTCACCCGGCGGCGCCCGGTTGGCAAGATTCAGCTGATGTCCATCCAGCGGCTCGACAGGGGCGGGCGGGTCGATCAATGTGCGGGGAATGAAGCCTGTTTCCCATCGCCCCCGGTTGGGCTTGCCATGCTGAGTGGTCCGATCCTGGCGGTGGCCCTGATGGGCGTCGGCATGATCACCGCGGCGGTTTCTGGCCGGCTGCGGGCGGGGGTCGTGCTGGCGCTGCTGGCCGGGGCGGGGCTGGTTCTGGTGGCGCGGCTGCTGGGCATGGCGCTGCCGCATCCGTTTTCCACGGCGCTGGCCCTGATCATCGCCAGTTTCAGCTTTGCGGCGCGCGGCGCGCTGTTTGCGCGTGCCTATCCCGGCCGCGGCTGGATGATCGCGCTGTTCGTGGTTGGCGGGGAGGCTGCGATGCTGGCGACGGCCACGACCATGCCGGGTGTGCTGCCGCCCTGGTTGCTGACCCTGTTGCCGGCGCAATGGGCCAGCACGGGGATCGCGACGGCGCTGTTCGGCACGGGCACACGCGCGGCAGGGGCGCAATTGCTGGCGCTGGCCGGCACCGGGGCGGTAACGCTGCTGGTGGCGCGGCTGTTGCCGCGGCGCTGGCCCTATGCGCTGATGTTCACGGCCTGGCTCGGTCTGTCGGCGCTGGTGTGGCACGCGCCACCTGCCGCGCCGCATCCAGATGCAGGGTCAGCCCCGCATGCAGCGGCGTGGTCGCCAGCTGCCAGCGGGTGAGCCGTTCATAATGGGCGCAGAAACGCGCAATGGCGGCCGGGGACATGCCGGGCCGGCCGGTTGCGCGCACCAGCCCCGCCTCCTGCTCGGCGCGCCAGCGTGGCAAGGTTGCCCAATCCGGCGCGGCGAGGAAGGCGAGGGCATCCATCCGGTTCCACAGCCGCTGATAGGCGCCGGCCAGCGCCTGATTGGCCGATGTGCGCCATATTGCGGCCGGGTCTTCATCGGCCTCCAGCGCGTTGACGGGATCGTGCAGCAGCGCCGCCGGTTGCGGCCGCGCGCCGACGCACCAGCCTTCCAGCACCAGCACATCGATGCGCGCCGGCAGCTGCCAATGCTGCGGCGCCAGGCGATCGTCGGCCAATTTGTCGAAACGCGGCAGCGCCACGGGCTGCCGGGCGCGCACGCTCAGCAGCGCCTGCATCAACAGCGGCACATCATGGCTGCCGGGCACACCGCGCGTGGCGAGCATGGGGTGGACGCGCGCGGCCAGCGCCAGGCGATCCCGGCGCGGCAGATAGAAATCATCCAGCGACACGGCGGCGGCGGCCAGCCCATCGGCCTGCAAGGCGCGTGCGATGCCAGTGGCCACGGTGGACTTGCCGGAGCCTTGCGCGCCGGCCAGCCCCAGGATGAAGGGGCGCGCACCCAGTTGCGGGCGCAGCCAATCGAGCAGGCGGGGTAGGGCATCCATGGCGCCATGCTGCCGGGCGGCGGGTCCATCGGCAAGCCTGACCATCAGGAGGGCTTGCGCCGGCGTGGCCCAGCGGGCCAGATGCGGGCATGACCGATTGGACCGACATTCGCGAAGCCATCATCCGGCTGTGTGCCGATTTCCCTGGCGACTATTGGCGCGCCAAGGATGCGGCGCGCGCCTACCCGACGGAATTCGTCGACGCGCTCACCCGCGAAGGCTGGCTGGCGGCGTTGATTCCAACCGAATTTGGCGGGTCGGGCCTGCCCTTGTCGGCGGCGTGCGCGGTGCTGGAGGAAATCCATGCCAGCGGTGGCAATGGCGCGGCGGCGCATGCACAAATGTATGTGATGGGCACGCTGCTGCGCCACGGCAATGCGGCGCAGAAGGTGCAATATCTGCCCGCCATCGCGCGCGGCGAATTGCGCCTGCAAGCCTTTGGCGTGACGGAGCCGACATCGGGATCAGACACGCTGTCCCTGCGCACCATGGCGGTGCGGGATGGCGAAGATTATGTGATCAACGGCCAGAAAATCTGGACCAGCCGGGCCGAGCACAGCGATCTGATGGTGCTGCTCGCCCGCACCACGCCGAAGGACCAGGTGGCCAAGCGTACCGATGGCCTGTCCGTCTTTCTGCTCGACATGCGGGACTGCGCCGGGCTTTCGATCCGCCCGATCGACACGATGATGAACCACGGCACCACCGCGGTGTTCTTCGATGATGTGCGCGTGCCGGCCGCCAATCTGATCGGCGTGGAGGGGCAGGGGTTCCGTTACATCTTGTCGGGCATGAATGCCGAACGCATCCTGATTGCGGCGGAATGCATTGGCGATGCCCGGTTTTTTTTGGACCGCGCCTGCGGATATGCGCGGGAACGTGCCGTGTTCGGCCGCCCGATCGGCCAGAACCAGGGCATCCAGTTCCCGCTCGCCATGGCCCACGCCCGCATGAGCGCGGCGCGGCTGGTGGTGGCGGACGCTTGCCGCCGATATGAGTCCGGCGAAGTGGCGGGCGCGGAGGCGAATACAGCGAAGCTGCTGGCGGCTGAAGCCAGCTGGCAGGCGGGCGAGGCGGCAATGCAGACGCTGGGCGGCTTTGCCTTTGCCGCGGATTACGACATCGAACGCAAATTCCGCGAAACCCGGCTGTACCAGGTGGCGCCGGTTTCGACCAACCTGATCCTCGCCTATCTGGCGGAGCATGTGCTGGGGCTGCCGAAGAGCTACTGAGCGGGATCACTCCTTGGCAGCGACGGCGCGCTCCAGGGCGGCGATGGCACGGCTCTGCCAGCCTTTCTCCCCATCGCGCTGGAAGAAGGCAATGACATGACGGGGCAGGCGGAGTGTCACCTGCTTGCGTTCAGAGCGTGTGGAGCCAACCGGACGTCCGGGCTTCTTCACCAGCAGCGGCATCGCTTCGGACAACTCGGCGAAATCGCTGGCCGGCCGGGCCTGCGCAAAATCCGCATCCGTCCATTCGGGATTTTCGTCGTCTGAGATACCATCAGGCATCTGGCGTGGCTTGGAGACCATGGCGTTTCCTTTCCTTGGCGTTGGCGCGGCGCAGGCTGATCAGGCGCATCGTCTGGTCGCGCAGGGTATAGACAAGGCAACAGGCGACACCGTCGATTTGACCAAACGCGCGCCAGCGAACCTCGCCATAATCCTGTCGATCATCCCGTAGGGTCAGCGGCATGGCATCGAAGCCCGAGAAATCCGCCAGCGACAGGCCATGCTTGGCGATATTGATGGCGTCTTTCGCGGGATCAAATTCGATGATCACCTATTATCTGTAGATGCAGTTAATTGTGATGACAAGCTGTGATGCGCGATACAGATCATGCACCGTGTGCCGTGGCGGGCTGGCAGACACGGGGCTGCATCGGCTTTGCCGCCGATCACGGCCTGATTGACCAAGTGCAGGGCCAGCCATAGCAATAGGTGCAGCGCGGTCTGCGATAGGCGGCTTGTTGGGGATTGGTGGTAATGGTGCGCCTGCTTGCTTGCCTTTTCGCGATTTGCTTGGTCGCGCTTTCGCCAGCGCGGGTCGAGGCACAGGCGCCCACCCTGGACGCCATCATCGCCAAGGCGTTGACGGTGCGGGAGGGTGAGGCGGGCACGCCGGCGCAGGCGCTGGCCGTGACGGTCTATCATGAAGTGCTGGAAGAGGCAGGGCGGATTGATCGGGGTGCGCTCGCCCTGGATGAGCAGGTGGATCATGATCTGCTGGTCGCGCATGTGCGCACGCGCCTGTTCGAGATGGAGACGCTGCGGCTGCACGAGGTGAACCCGGCCATGGTGTTTGCGCTGGGGCAGACCAATGCACTGTTCCTGCGGCCCGGCGCGCTGCCGGATTCAGCGGTGCGGCAGTCGGTGGCGGAGTTACAGCGGCTGCCGGCCGTGCTGGCGCGGGCGAAGTTGAATCTGAAGAACCCGGCCCGGACCTGGACGGAAAATGCTATTGTCCAGGCCGGCTATGCGCGGCTGTTGCTGCGCGAATATGTGCCGAAGGCGGTGGTGGACAGTGCGGCGCTGAAGGCCGAGCTGGTGGCGGTGGCGGGGCCGGCAATCCAGGCGGTGGATGATTTCGAGCGTTGGCTGAAAAACGATCTGCTGCCGCGATCGACGCGCTCCCCGACGTGGAAGCCGGCGGAGATCAGCTTCTACGAGACGGTGCAGGAACAGCTTGATGGCTATGACACCGAAACGATCCTGCGCATTGCCGAAGCGGAGGAAAAGCAACTCACCGCCGAGATGCGCGATCTGGCGCGGCAGATCCACCCCAGCGGCGATCTGCGCACGGCGTGGGAGGTGATGAAGAGCGAGGCACCGCCATGGAGCCAAGTCATCCCGATGGCGCAGCGCTATGTCGATATGATGGGCGCCTGGCTGAAGGGGCCGGGCGCACATATCGTGACGATCCCCGACTATATCGATTACGGCGCGCGCGAATCGCCGCCGATGGCGCGGCGCATCCTTCCATTTGGCGGCGCCACCAGTGGCCCGACCGTGGCGGGGCGGCAATCAGGCTATTATATCCTGACGCCGCTGGAGGACACGCTGACGCCGGCCGAGCGCGCCAGCCGCATCAAGGCCTATAACCCCTATTGGACGCACGTGATTTCCTATCACGAATGGCTGGGCCACAATGTGCAGATCGCGGCGCGCATCCGGCATGTGACGCGGCCGATGCGGCGGGCCTATCGCAGTGCCTATTTCAGCCAGAGCTGGTCCTTCTATCTGGAGCGGCTGATGGAGGAGGAGGGTTATTACGAGACCCTGCCCTACATGGAGGCGCTGAAGACGAAGATGGCGCGCCGGCAGATGCGCATGTGGCGGGTGCAGCGCATCCTGACCAAGCTGCGCATGGCCAAGGGCGAGATGACATTCGACCAGGCGGAGCAGGCCTATGTCGACAAGATGGGCATGGAGCCGACCAACGCCTTCATCGAGGTGCAGCGCGATTCGCAGACACCGTCCTCACCGGGGCGTGAGATCATCGGCGAGCGGGAGATCATCAAGCTGCGCGACGAATACAAAAGGCGGATGGGGGCGCATTATTCGATGCGGAACTTCCACGACGCGCTGCTCACCTATGGCGATTTGCCGTTCAAGCAGATCCGGCGGTTGATGTTCCGGGATTGAGGGGCGCTCCGCCTGCCAAAAACCGCAATCGACGCCGGCGCGCATCGGCGTAGGGTGCTCCCATCATCCAAGGGAGCAAAGCAATGGCCGAAGCCTATATCATCGATACCGTCCGCACGCCGCGGGGCATTGGCAAAGTGGGCAAGGGCGCGCTGGCCGACATGCACCCGCAGCATCTGGCCGCCGCCGTGCTGAAGGCGATTGCCGCCCGCAACGACCTGGTGACGGCCGATGTGGACGATATCATCTGGTCCACCTCCACCCAGAAGGGCAAGCAGGGCGGCGATCTCGGCCGCATGGCGGCGCTGGATGCCGGCTATGATCTGAAGGCCAGCGGCATGACGCTGGATCGTTTCTGCGGCGGCGGCATCACCAGTGTGAACCTGGCCGCAGCCCAGATCATGAGCGGCATGGAAGATCTGCTGATTGCCGGTGGCACCGAGATGATGAGCTATACCGCCACCATGGCCGCGGAAGAGCGCGCCGCTGGCATGGCGCCGATGATGATGGGCAGCGGCAACGCGCGGTTGCAGGCGCATCACCCGCAAAGCCACCAGGGCGTGTGCGGCGATGCCATTGCGTCGAAGGAAGGCATCAGCCGCGCCGATGTCGACGCGCTGGGGCTGGAAAGCCAGAAGCGGGCAGCGGTTGCCATCGCCGAAGGGCGTTTTGCGAAGAGCGTGATCCCGGTCTATCGCGATGATGGCACGCTGGCGCTGGATCGCGAGGAATTCCCGCGGCCGCAAACCACGATGGAAGGCCTGTCGGCGCTGGAGCCGAGCTTTGCCAAGCTGGCCGACATGCCGCTCGATCAAAAGGGCACGACCTTCCGCAAGCTGATCAACGCCGTCTATCCCGATCTGAAGATCGAGCACATGCACCATGCCGGCAATTCTTCGGGCGTGGTCGATGGTGCCGCCGCCGTGCTGCTGGCCAGCAAGGCCTATGCCGAGAAGAATGGCCTGAAGCCGCGCGCCCGCATCATCGCCATGGCCAATATGGGCGATTGCCCGACGCTGATGCTGAACGCGCCGGTGCCGGCCGCGCGCAAGGTGCTGGCCAAGGCGGGCCTTACCGTTGATGATATCGATCTGTGGGAAATCAACGAAGCCTTCGCCGTGGTGGCGGAAAAGTTCATCCGCGATCTGAAACTGGATCGTGACAAGGTGAATGTGAACGGCGGCGCGATTGCGCTGGGCCACCCGATCGGCGCGACCGGTTCGATGCTGATCGGCACGGTGCTGGATGAACTGGAGCGGCGTGATCTGCGGCGCGGCCTGGTGACGATGTGCGCGGCAGGCGGGATGGCGCCGGCGATCATTGTTGAGCGCATCTGACCCCTCTCCCCCTTGGCGGGAGAGGGCGACTCGGTGCAGCCGAGCGGGGAGAGGGGGTGTCCAGGTGCAGCCACATGAGCACCCCCTCTCCCTCCCACCGCTTCGCGGCGGGCCCCTCCCTCTCCCGCGAGGGGAGAGGGGTTAGCTTATGTACACGCTCCTCCCCAATCTCCGTGTCATCGAAGCCGCCGCCTTCGTCGCCGGCCCTACCGGCGGGCTCTATCTCGCGCAAATGGGCGCCACGGTGATCCGCATTGACCAGATCGGCGGCGGGCCGGATTTCAGACGCTGGCCGCTGAGCCACGATGGCCACAGCCTCTATTGGGAGGGGCTGAACAAGGGCAAGATGTCCATCCAGATCGATCTGGCGCGGCCCGAGGGCCGGGAACTGGCGGTGGCGCTGGCGACAGCGCCCGGTGACGATGCCGGCCTGTTCTTGACCAATTTTCCGGTGGAGGGCTTCCTGTCCCACGCCAATCTGGCGGCGCGGCGCCCGGATATCATCACGGCGCGCATCATGGGCTGGGCCGATGGCAAGCCGGCGCTGGATTATACGGTGAATGCCGCCGTCGGCGTGCCGGACATGACAGGTCCGGTGGACAGCACGCGCCCGGTGAATGCGGTGTTGCCAGCCTGGGATCTGCTTGGCGGCGCCTGGGCGGCCTTTGCCATGGTCAGCGCGTTGCACCGGCGGCGGGCGACGGGCGAGGGCGCAGAAATCCGGGTGCCCTTGTCCGATCTCGCCGCCACGTCGCTGTCGCACCTGGGCTTTGCCGCTGAAGCGCTGTTGCATGGGGATCGCGGGCGGCTGGGCAATGATCTGTTCGGGGCGTTCGGGCGCGATTTCGTCACCGCGTGCGGCGCGCGCCTCTATCTGGTGGCGATCACGCCGAAACAATGGCGCGGGTTGGTGGCGGCGCTGGCGCTGGCTGACGCGGTGGCCGGCGTGGAGGCGGTGACGGGCGCGGATTTTGCCGCCGATGAAGGCGCGCGCTTCACCCACCGCGCGGCGTTGTTCCCCTTGTTCGAAGCCGCGATGGCGCAGTGCAGCCTCGCCGAACTGGGGCCAGCGCTGGATGCGGCGGGCGTTACCTGGGGGCCGTACCAGACGTTGGGGCAGGCGGTGCGCGCCGATGCGCGGCTGTTCACGCGCAATCCGATATTCCAGACGATCACCCAGCCATCGGGCCTGACCTATCCCGCAGCCGGGCCGGCGGCCACATTGGCGGGCGAAGCGCGCGGGGCCGTGCGGGCAGCGCCGATGCTGGGCGCCGATACCGATGCGGTGCTTGCCAATGTGCTGGGGCTGGACAGCGGCGCGATCGGCCGGCTGCATGATGCGGGGCTGGTGGCATGACAGCTGAAGATCTGGCGCACTGGCAGACGTGGGTCGGCAAGCCGGAGCTGCGCGAGGAGATGCTGCACGCGGCCGACGTGCTGCGCTTTGCCGAGGCACTGGGCTGGGATGCGGAAGAACTGGGCTGGCCGCCTTTGGGGCATCTGGCGCTGTTCCTGCCGCCGCCGGGGCCGCGCGGGGTGGATGGCCATCCCAGGCGCGGCGGCTTCTACCCGCCGGTGTCGCTGCCGCGCCGCATGTTTGCCGGCAGCGACATCGAATTTCACCGGCCGCTGATTGCGGGCTCCCCCGCCATGCAGATGCGCGTGCTGGAATCGCTCGATTTGAAGCAGGGCAAGACCGGCATGCTTCTGCTGGGCCGGGTGCGGATCGAGATCTGGCAGGACGGCGAGATCGCGCTGAGCGAGGTGCAGACCATCGTCTGGCGTGCGGCCGGCGACCCGCTGCCGCTGCCGGTGCCGGCCAGCCCGCCGCCCGCCGGCGATGCCAGCTTCACCCCGGATGCGGTGCAATTGTTCATGTTTTCCGCCGCCACCGCCAATGCGCACCGCATCCATTATGATCTGGCCTATGCGAGAAGCGAGGAGGGATACCCCGGCCTCGTCGTGCATGGGCCGCTGGTGGCGGCGCAGTTGCTGGGGGCGTGGGAACGGCGCCATGGTCCGGCCAAACGCTTCGCCTTCAAGGCCGTCGCGCCGGTCTTTGCCGGGCAGACAGTGGTGCTCAGGGCCAGCGATGATGGCTTGGCGGCGCTGCGCTGTGATGGCACGGTGGCGATCAGTGCGGAAGCGGGGTGAAACATGGATGCCGAGACCTTCGGGCTGCTGAAAGACCAGCTCGCGCGCTATGTCGATGAACGGCTGATTCCGGCCGAGGATGCGGTGGAGGAGGGTGATGATATCCCCGCCGACATCGTTGCCGAATTCAAGGCGATGGGCCTGTTCGGCCTGTCCATCCCGGAGGCGCACGGCGGTCTGGGGCTGACCATGGCCGAAGAAGCCGCGCTGGTGCGCACCTTGTGCCGGGCGAGCATCACCTTCCGCAGCCTGATCGGCACCACCGTGGGCATCGGCAGCATGGGGCTAGTGATCGACGGCACGGCGGCGCAGAAAGCCGAATGGCTGCCGCGCTTTGCCACCGGCGAGGCGATTGCCAGCTTTGCCTTGACCGAACCGGGCGCGGGATCGGATGCGGCGAGCTTGCGCTGTTCGGCGGTGCTGGAGGGCGACCATTACCGGATCAACGGCACCAAACGCTATATCACCAACGCGCCGCGCGCGACCGTCTTCACGTTGATGGCGCGCACCGAAGCGGTAAAGGGCGCTGCCGGCATCAGCGCCTTCATCGTGCCGGCGGACAGCCCCGGCATCTCGCTCGGCAAGCCCGACCGCAAGATGGGGCAACGCGGCGCCAAAACCTGCGATGTCATCCTGGAAGACGTGATGGTGCCGGCGTCGAGCATCATCGGCGGCGTGCCCGGCCAGGGCTTTCGCACGGCGATGAAGGTGCTCGATCGCGGCCGCATCCATATCGCCGCGGTGGCGCTGGGCATGGCCGACCGGCTGATCGAAATGAGCCTTAACTACGCCATGGAGCGCCAGCAGTTCGGGCAGCGCATCGGCGATTTCCAATTGGTGCAGGGCATGCTGGCCGAGATGGAAGTGGACCGGTTGACCACCGAAGCCCTGCTGGAACGCACCGCGGCACGCTTTGATGCCGGGCTGGTGACGGCGAAGGAATGTTCGGTGCTGAAGCTGCACGCATCCGAAGCGGTGGGGCGGATTGCCGACCGCGCGGTGCAAGTGCATGGCGGCGCCGGTTACATGGCCGAATACAAAGTCGAGCGTTTCTATCGCGATGTGCGGCTGCTGCGGATTTATGAAGGCACCAGCCAGATTCAGCAGACGATCATTGCGAAAGCCATGATGCGGGAGAGAAATTGATGAGACGCGCAGCCATTGTTTCACCGATCCGCACGGGGGTTGGCCGTTTCGGCGGGTCCTTGGCCAACCTGCCGGCCGGTGAACTGGGCGCGATCATCCTGAAGGCGTTGATGGCGCGCACCGGCATTGATCCGGCGCGCGTGGATGATGTGGTGTTCGCCCACGGCTATCCCAACGGCGAGGCGCCGTGCGTGGCGCGCTGGTCATGGCTGGCGGCGGGCTTTCCCGAAAGCGTGCCGGGCGTGTCGCTGGATCGGCGCTGCGGCAGTGGCCTGCAAGCCGTGATCGACGCCGCGATGCGGGTGCAGACCGGCGCGGCGGACATCGTCGTGGCCGGCGGCGTCGAAAGCATGAGCCAGGTCGAATATTATTCCACCGATCACCGCAACGGCGCGCGCATGGGCAGCACGACCTTTCACGACCGGCTGGTGCGCGGCCGGGTAATGAGCCAGCCGATCAGCCGCTATGGCGTGATATCGGGCATGATCGAAACGGCGAACAATCTGGCCAGGGATTACGGCATCAGCCGCGAAGCGTGTGACGCCTATGCCGCGCAAAGCCACCAGCGCGCCGCCAGGGCCTGGGCCGATGGCAAGTTCGATGCCGAGCTGGTGCCGGTGGAAATCGCCCAGAAAAAAGGGCCGCCCCTGGTGTTTGCGGCCGACGAGGGCATCCGCGCCGATGCGACCGCCGAAAATCTGGCGCTGCTGAAAAGCATCGAAAAGGACGGCGTGGTGACGGCCGGCAACGCCAGCCAGCAGAATGACGGCGCCTCGGCGTGCCTGGTGGTGGGCGAGGACATGCTGGAACCGCTGGGGCTGACGCCGATGGCCTGGCTGACCGGTTGGGCGGCAGCGGGCTGCGATCCCAGCCGCATGGGCATCGGCCCGGTGCCGGCGGTGGAGCGGCTGTTCGCACGCACCGGCCTGGGCTGGGATGATCTCGATCTGGTCGAATTGAACGAGGCGTTTGCGCCGCAAGTGCTTGCTGTGCTGAAGGGTTGGGGCTGGCATGATCCGGATCGCCTGAATGTGAATGGATCAGGCATCAGCCTGGGCCACCCGATCGGCGCCACCGGCGGGCGGATATTGGCAACGATGTGCCACGAATTGCAGCGGCGCGGCGGGCGCTATGGTTTGGAAACCATGTGTATTGGCGGCGGCCAAGGTCTGGCCGCAATTTTCGAGTTGGCGCATTGACAGCAACCACTGTAACCTTATCACATCGAATCGCGCCGTTTGTTTCGGCCTTGGCAATCGCCACGCAAGTTTTGAGAGCTACCCCGGTCGGGGGCTAGGAGCGGTGCTGGTTCTTCGGAGCTGGCACCGCTTTTTATTTGGGATGATCGCGCGTTTATGACTGCCATAACCACCCCCGCCGCACTTGCCGGCATTCGTGTGCTCGATCTGTCGCGCGTGCTGGCCGGACCGTGGTGCACGCAGATATTGGCCGATCTGGGCGCCGATGTGGTGAAGGTGGAAGTGCCGGGCCGCGGTGACGACACCCGCGCCTGGGGGCCGCCGTTTCTGCAGGGCGCAGACGGCGAGGACGAGATCGGCACCTCGGCCTATTATCTCGCCGCCAATCGCAACAAGCGTTCGATTGCGGTGGATTTCACGCATCCCGATGGTCAGGCCCTGCTGCGCGATCTGGCGCGTGAAGCCGATATTGTGGTGGAAAATTTCAAGGTGGGTGGCCTCGCCAAATATGGCCTCGATTGGCCGTCGTTGCAGGCGATCAAGCCCAGCCTCGTATATTGCTCGGTCACGGGTTTCGGGCAGACCGGGCCTTATGCGGCGCGCGGCGGTTATGATTTCGTCGCGCAGGGCATGGGTGGTTTCATGTCGATCACCGGCGAGGAAGGTGGCGGGCCGCTGCGCGCCGGCGTGGCGATGGCCGATATCGGCACCGGGCTTTATGCCACCATTTCCATCCTGGCGGCGCTGCGCCATGCCGAGGCGACCGGCGAAGGCCAGCAGATCGACATCAGCCTGCTCGATACCCAAATCGCCAATCTGGCCAACCAGGCGATGAACTGGCTGGTCGGCGGGGTTGATCCCGGCCGCATGGGCAATCGCCACCCCACCGTGGTGCCCTACACGCTGTTCAAGGTCGCCGATGGGCAGATGATCATCGCCATCGGCAATGACGGCCAGTTCCGCAGCTTTGCCCGCGCCATGGGCGTGCCGGAACTTGCGGATGATCCGCGCTTCGTCACGGCACGCGCCCGGCTGATCAA
The DNA here is from genome assembly GCF_987265915.1 of Sandarakinorhabdus sp. Lineage (NCBI taxonomy): Bacteria > Pseudomonadati > Pseudomonadota > Alphaproteobacteria > Sphingomonadales > Sphingosinicellaceae > Sandarakinorhabdus > Sandarakinorhabdus sp. The sequence goes on along the minus strand of NZ_OZ503948.1, from coordinate 2,569,982 downwards.
CCGTGACGCCATCGAAGCCGAGGTGCAGCGGTTGGTGGCCGGTGAGCCTGGCCTGCCGCTGATCGACCGGCTGGTCGCTGCCGGCGTGCCGTGCGGGCCGGTGAACAATATTTCGCAGGTGTTCGCCGATCCGTTCGTGGCTGCGCGTGGCACGGTGCATGAATTCGTGCGGGATGATGGCGTCACCATCCCCAGCGTCGCCTTTCCGGGCAAATTCTCCGCCACCCCCACCACCATGCGCCGCCCGCCGCCGCGCGTTGGCGAGGATGCGGATGAAGTGCTGCGCGACTGGTTGCGGCGGAATGATGCGGAGGCGCTGCGGGCCGGCGGGGTGATTGGTTGATGAGGCTGGGGGTGCGTCTCGCCCGCAGTGCTGGCCCTACCGCCCCGTAAACTGCGGCGGGCGCTTTTCCAGAAACGCCGCCATTGCTTCGCGATTGTCGTCCGTGGTGTGCGCCAGCGCTTGCATCGCGGCGGACAGGTTCAACACCGTGTCCAGGCTGGCGGTGCGGGCTTCCCACAGCAGGCGCTTGGTCATGCGCACGGCTTGCGGCGGGTTGGCGGCGATCTTGAGCGCGATGGCGCGCGCCGCGCCCAGCAATTCGGCATCGGGCACCACACGGCTGACGAGCCCGACACGCAAAGCCTCGGCCGCATCGATCATGTCGCCGGTCAGCGCCAGTTCGGCAGCCTTGGCGTGGCCCACCACGAACGGCAGCAGCCAGGCGCCGCCGTCACCGGGGATGATGCCCAATTTGACGAAGCTTTCGGCGAATTTCGCACTCTCGCCGGCAATGCGGATATCGCACATGCAGGTGAGGTCACAGCCGGCGCCGATGGCCGGGCCGTTGACCGCGGCCACGATCGGGACCTCCAGCGCCGCGAAGGCGCGCGGCAGGCGCTGGATGCCGGTCAGATAATTGCGGCGCGTGGTGATCGGCGCTGCACTGGCCAGGCCGTCGCCGCTGGCCATCTTCTTCAGATTGCCGCCCGATGAGAAGGCACTGCCGGCGCCGGTGAGGATGGCGACGCGCGCCGCGGGATCGCGCTCCAGCCGGGCCAGCGCGGCCAAGATGGCATCGACCATATCGTCATCGGACACCGGGTTGCGCAGCTCCGGCTGGTTGAGGGTGAGGGTGACGATGGCACCATCGGGTTCGTAGCGGACGAGGTCGGTCATGGCGGGTTCCTTTGCTTGCAGATGCTTATCGCACGCCCAACCCGCGCGCGATGATGCCGCGCAGGATTTCGCGGGTGCCGCCGCGCAGGGACACCATCGGGGCGATGTGGATCGTGGCGTCCAGCGTGGCGCGCAGCGTCGGCGGCGGATCGGCGAGCAGCGGCAGCAGGGCGCGCGCCACTTCGGGGATGGCCTGTTCGAAGGTCGCGCCCAGATCCTTGACGATTGCGGCCTCCAGCGCCGGATCCTCGCCGGCTTCCAGCAGGGCGGCCATGCCGCGGGCCATCTGGCGCAGCACGATCAGGTGGGCGCACAGGCGGCCGATTGGGGCGTGGGCGGCGGCGGGCGCATCGGGCCCCAGCGCGGCGACCAGTTCTTCTAGCAGCACCATAGTGGAGAGGAAGCGTTCCGGCCCGGAGCGTTCATATGCGAGTTCGGCCATGACCTGGGCCCAGCCGCCACCTTCCGCGCCGACCAGCGCGTCGGCCGGCACCAGCACATCATCGAAATGCACTTCGTTGAAATGATGCTCACCCATCAGATCGATGATCGGCCGTATGCGGATTCCCGGCGTGTCCATCGGGACGAGCAGCTGGCTGAGCCCTTCGTGGCGTTGGTTCGCTTCGGTGCGGCAGAGCAGCAGCATCAGATGGGCCTTGTGGGCGAAGGTTGTCCACAGCTTCGTGCCGGTGATGCGCCAGCCATCCTGATCACGCACCGCGCGGGTGGTCAGCGCCGCGAGGTCCGATCCGGCGCCGGGCTCGCTCATGCCGATGCAGGCATAAAGTTCGCCGCGGGCGATGGCCGGCAGGTGGGCCTTTTGTTCGGCAGTGCCAAGTTTCAGCAGCAGCGGGCCAGTTTGGCGATCGGCGATCCAATGCGCCGCCACCGGCGCGCCGGCAGCGAGCAGCTCCTCGATCACCACCAGGCGATCGAGGGCGCTGCGCGCGTGGCCGCCGTGCGCGTGCGGCCAGCACATGCCGATCCAGCCACGCGCGCCCAATTTTCGTGAGAAATCCGGGCTGTGGCCGTTCCAGCTGTGGGCACGGGTTTCCGGTGGGATTTCGGCGAGTTCAGCGGCAAGAAAGGCGCGGACGTCGGCGCGCAGGGCGGCGCGAGCCGGGGTTTCGGGGACGGCGGGGAAGCGGAAGCGTTCGCCCATCGTCTCACCGGCCGGCCCGTCGGACGGCGCTTGTGCGGTGGCGAGCGCCCAGACGCTGCCCGCGGTGAGCGCGGCCTGGCCCAGCGCGGCGTGGTGCTGATGCTCGCTGCCGTGCTGGTCGCGCCACTGCCACAGTGCGCGGGTGAACAATTGCAGGCGGTGATCGGCGGTCACGCCGATGGCGCCGTGCAGCTGATGGGCCAGCGCCGCAACCTGACCGGTGGCTTCGCTGGCGCGGGCCTTGGCGGCCGCGATCGGCATGGGGTTGCTGCCACTGTTCAGCGCCAGCGCGGCCACACCCACGGCTGCACCGGCGGCGGCGGTTTCGGCGGCCATGATTGCGAGGCTGTGTTGCACCGCCTGATTCTTCGACAGCGGCTTGCCGAACTGTTGGCGGGTCTGCGTCCAGTCCAGCGTCATCGCCAGCACCGCCTCGCACAGGCCGGCGATTTCGGCCGTGGCCAGTGCGGTGGCCCACTGCGCATTTGCCTGCGGGGCGTTTTCTAGCATGACCCAAGCCAGCGGCCACGGCGCGCCGGCACGACCATGGGCACGGGCGATGGCCAGCACGGTGGCCGGATCGAGGGCGAGGCCGCCGTCGGCTTCGGGTGTGAGGGCGAACGGCAGGCCGGCCTGTTCCAGCACGTCCCAGCCGTCCACGGGTACGCCGGCCCGCGCCTGGCGCAGGCGGGCCTCGGTGGCTTCGCGGGCAAGCAGGCGGGCGGCCTGGTCGATCAGGGTCGTGTCCATCGACATAAGCTAGGCCAACCTGCCCGCGCCGCACAGTCTCGGCATATCGGCAGGCCGTTGCCCTGCCGGCCGCTCTGAGGCAGGCTACACCCATGTTGTCAGTGCTCGACATGTTCCGGGTTGGCGTGGGGCCATCGAGTTCGCATACGGTGGGGCCGATGCGGATCGGCGGCCGGGTGCGCCGCGCGCTGGCCGTGATCGACTGGCCGGCCGATGCACGGTTGGTCGTGACCTTGCAAGGCAGCCTGGCCTTTACCGGGCATGGGCATGGCACGCTCAGGGCGATGGCGCTGGGGTTGATCGGCCACGCGCCGGAAACGATGGACGCGCAAGCGGCGGCGCGTGACCTGGCGGCGTTGCAGGGCAGCGGCCAGTTGGAGATTGCCGGCCGCGCGCTGGATTTCGCGCCCGACGCCGATATCCGCCTGGATTATGATACACGCCAACTGTTGCACCCCAATGCCTGCCAGGTGGCGCTGTGGGCGGGCGACGATCTGTTGTGGCAGGAAGACTGGTTTTCCACCGGCGGCGGCTTCATCGCCAGCCGGCGCCAGCTGGAACAGGCGGTGCCGGCCGATCAGGTGCTGAGCGGGCACGCCGTGCCGCACCCCTTCGGCAGCGCCGCCGAATTGCTGGCGCTGGCCGAAGCGCTGGGCCAGCCGCTGGATGCCATCGTGCTGGCCAATGAAGATGCGATCCGGCCGCGCGCGCAAACGCTGGCCGGGCTGGACATGGTCGCCGGCGTGATGTTGGCCTGCATCGATCGCGGGCTTGGCACGGAAGGCATCCTGCCCGGCGGGCTGAAGGTGGAACGGCGCGCGCCGCAGCTGTGGCGGCAACTGAAGGATGGGCGCAGCCGCAACGAGCCGGAGCGCTTGTTCGATCTGCTCAACGTCTATGCCATGGCGGTGAACGAGGAAAATGCCGCCGGTGGCCAGGTGGTGACCGCACCGACCAATGGCGCCGCCGGCATCTTGCCCGCCGTGATGCGGCATTATTGCGAAACGGGCGCGCAACGGCAGCGCTTTCTGCTCACCGCCGGCGCCATCGGCTTGCTCTACAAGCAGCGCGCATCGATCTCCGGCGCCGAAATGGGTTGCCAGGGTGAGGTGGGGGTGGCGTGCTCGATGGCGGCGGCCGGATTGGCGGCGGTGTGGAATGCCAGCCCACAACAGGTCGCCAACGCGGCCGAAATCGGCATGGAGCATAATCTGGGCCTGACCTGCGATCCGGTGGGCGGCCTGGTGCAGATCCCCTGCATCGAACGCAACGCCATAGGCGCGGTGAAGGCCGCCAACGCGGCGCGGCTGGCGCTGCACCGGCCGGGGCAGGGCCGGGTCACGCTGGATGAAGTGATCGAAACCATGCGGCAGACCGGCGTCGACATGAGCCACAAGTATAAAGAGACCAGTCAAGGCGGGCTGGCGGTGAATGTGGTGGAGTGTTGAGATGATCAGGCTGGAGGTTCACGACGCCATCGCCACCATCACGCTGGATCGCGCTGAACGCCGCAACGCCCTGACCCAGGCGATGCTGGCCGATCTGGAACGCATTGCAGACGAGATGCGTGGGCATGGGCGTGTGCGGGCGGTCGTGCTGCGCGCTGCGGGCCGGGATTTTTCGGTGGGCGCCGATCTGGCCGAGATGGAGGCCCGGATGGCCAGCCCGGCCCCGTTGGCGCAAGCGCGGCGCGGCGCGCAATTGGGCGCGCGGGTGATGCGGGCGGTGATGGGCATCGATCAGCCGACGGTGTGCGCGGTGCAGGGCATTGCCACCGGCGGTGCCACCTGCATCGCCACGGCGTGCGATTTCCGGCTGGCCGCCATGGGCGCGCGGCTCGGCTATGGCGAGGTGAAGATCGGCATCAACCTGATGTGGAACGCGCTGGGGCCGTTGGTGGCGCTGATCGGCCCGGCGCGCGCCAAGCGCATGGTGATGACCGGCGCACTGTTCGATGCCGAAACGCTGGCCGGCTGGGGCCTGATCGACGAGCTGCTGCCGGCCGACTCGCTGGATTCGCGAGCGTTGGCGCTGGCGCAGGAACTGGCCGCGCTGCCGCCGCTGGCGGTGCAGATGATCAAGCGCAGCATCAACGCCGTGGCACACGCGCTGGATGGCGCGGTGCTGCACGCTGATGCCGATCAATGGCTGCTGGCGACGCAAAGCGCGGATTTCGCCGAGGCGTTGGCCGCGTTTCGGGACAAACGGCCGGGGCAATTCAGCGGCAATTGACCTGAAGGGTAATTGCCGCGCTTATCCCCGCGGGCGAGGGTGCGGGCAACCTGAAAGGATTTCCCATGTTGCTGCTGCGCCTGCTTTGTATCCTGATCTTCGTCAGCCTGTCGGTCTATACCGCGCCGATTGTCATCGCCGAACCCAATTTGTTTCCGGCAATCTTTGGCCCGATCCTGGCCGGCGGCACCTGGCAGGGGCAGTTCAACATGGATTTCATTTTCATGCTGACCCTGTCTGGCCTGTGGGTGGGGTGGCGGCATGGCGGCACGCCGGCCGGATTGGCGCTGGGGCTGCTGGCTTTTTTCGGCGGGGCGCTGTTCCAGTCGATCTATCTGTTCGTGCAGAGTTTTCGTTGCGGCAGCGTGCGGGAGATCCTGGTGGGGCGGTAGTTTTTCACCTCTCCCCAAGGGGGGAGAGGTGATTTTTACCCGTTCCGCCGCGCCAGATATTGCCACAGGATTCCGCGCTGGATTTCGTTGGTGCCGGCATAGATGGAACCAGCACGATCGTTGAAATATTTCGGCAAGGCCTTGGCCGCCCAGTCGGGGCCAACGCCCAGGCCGTCGGCAGGCGCGGTGAAATCCGGCACGGCGCCGCCGGGCAGGGTGCGGTGCGGCTGATAAATGGGGGCATAGGGCAGGGCGGCCTCCACCTCCAGTTCGGTCAGCCGCTGGCTGAGTTCGGTGCCGAGAATCTTCAGCGCCGATGCCATCGGGCCGGGCGCGGCGCCGTTGGACAGGCCGGCATTGAATTGCAGCTCCAACGCATCGAGCGCTTCGATCTCCATGCGCAGCGCAGCGATGCGGCCGTTCATGGTGATGGGCAGGGCCGCCTCGGCCAGGTGGCGTTGCAGGCTGGCGACGCGCTGCACCATCGATGGCGCATAGGCGTGGCCGCCACGTTCGAACTCCATCAGATATTTGGCCACGGTCCAGCCATCATCGATGCGGCCGACGACGTTGGCCGCGGGCACGCGCACGTCATCGAACATCACCTGGTTCTGCACATGCTCACCCGACAGCGAGATGATCGGGCGCACGGTCACGCCGGGGGAGCCCATGTCGATCAGCAGGAACGTGATGCCGAGCTGGGGCTTTTCGAGGCGGCTGGTGCGCACCAGGCAGAAGATCCAGTCGGCATGATGCGCGTGCGTCGTCCAGATTTTCGCGCCGGTGCAGATGAAATCATCGCCGTCGCGCTCCGCCCGCATCTGCAGGGAGGCGAGATCGGAGCCGGAGTTGGGTTCGCTGTAACCCTGGCACCAGAATTCGTCGCCAGCCAGCATGGGCGGCAGAAAGCGGCGCTTTTGCGCGTCGGTGCCGTAATGCAGCAGCACCGGCCCACACATGCCCAGCCCCATCGGTGACAGCGGCGGCGCGCCGGCCTGCACGGTTTCGCGCGCCCAGATATAGCGGCGGGCGACCGACCAGTCGCAACCGCCCCATTCGATCGGCCACGATGGCGCCACCCAGCCCTGTGCGTGCAATTTCTTCTGCCAGGCCAGTGCGATGTGCGGCGGGGCGTAAACGCTCGTCATGCCGGCGGCAGCGCTGCGCAGATCGGGCGTGAGTTCGGCATCGAGAAACGCGCGCACCTCATCGCGGAAGGCCAGATCGTCACGGCTCCAGTTCAACTGCATTGGGTGTCTCCCTTGTGGGGGAGAATGGGCGCTGAACGGGGCACGTCAACCTGACCCTTTTCACGTCATCCCGCCCCGGCCTGCGCCGGGGTGACGCGCCGGGACCCATCACCCCAACGTGGCCTCTGGTGATGTTGCGCGGGCGATGGGCCCCGGCGTTCGCCGGGGTGACGGTTTAGAACGCCGCCGGCAATTCCGCGTCGCGCAGGGTCACGCCCAATTTCGCCGCCACCGCCGGCGCGATGGCGCGCATGTCGATCAGGCCCAGATCCCGGGGCGCGATGCCCGGGCCATTGGCGATCAGGCTGGTGCGCATGGCCGGCACATCGGGGAAATAGCCGTGGGTGCCTTTCGATGCGGTCGGCTCACCCTGGGCGCCGGACAGGCGATTGCCCATCGCCCAGCCGGGCTTGCTGTTCACCCAGAAGGCGGCCTCTGCCGTGCCGCCAGCCGCAGCGATGGCGGCGCTGTCCAGCACGCGATCGATGCCCGCATCGGGGTCGCGTGCCACGTCCGCCAGCACAGCGGCAACCTTGGCCCTTAGCGCGGCGTCGTCGGGCCGCGCCAGCACGATGGCGGCGCTGCCACCGGCCGGCCACGGGATCGCATCCCAACTGGCGATGCCCTTGCCATCCGGCGTCAGGCGAAGCAGGCCGGCCTTGATCAGCGGCTGGAACAGGTTGGTGGTGCGGGCGATCGGCGCAAAGCCATGGTCGGACACGATGACCACCACCGTCTCCGGATTGACGGCGCGGGCCGTCGCCACCAGCTTGCCGACGGCGGCATCGATGCGCACCAGTATGGCGCGCGCCGCCGCGCTGTCGGGGCCGGCCGCATGCTGTTCATGATCGAACGCGGTGAGATAGACGGTGGCGAAATCCGGCTGGGTGCGGCGGATCAAGGCGATGGCATGGGCGGCGCGGGCTTCGTCGGCGGCGATGCCTTCATCGATGCCGGGCGGGTAGGGGCCGGCCTCAAGCGCCAGGGCTGCGGGCAGGCCGGGGGTGGAGAGCGCTGCGATCAATTTGTCGTCGTCCGCCGTGCCCTTGCGCCAGATCTGCGGCAGGTTGGCGGCGAGGCCAACCAGGCCGACGCTGATCGGCCAATGCACGTTCACCACGCGCTTGCCGCTGCCGACAGCGGCCTGCCACAGGGTTTGCGCCTTGAAATCGCTGGCATACCAGTACCAGCCATCATCGTTGCGGCGGAAGGGATCGAAGGTGAGGTTGTTGCCGATGCCGTGGCGGCGCGGGGCGGCGCCGGTCATCAACGTGGCGTGGCTGGGGAAGGTGACGGTGGGCAGCACGCCGGTGACGGCGGCGCTCACCCCGCCAGCGGCGAGGCCGCGCAAGGCGGGCAGCGCGAGGCCATTGGCTTTGCTCTGCCATTCCACCGGGCGCAGGCCATCGATGGCGATCATCAGCACCGGGGCGGCAGCGGCCGGGGCGGCGAAGAGGGTGAGGGCGAGAATGCGGATCATCTGGCCTGCATGGCGCACCAAAGTTTCAGTCGCGTGACTTACTCCCAATCGCGGATGCGCAGGCCCGCTTCGAACATGCCGCGGCTGCGCAGCCTGGGCGCAAGGAAGCGGTAGAAGAACCAGTCCTTCACGGCATAAGGCGTCAGCGCATAGAGCAGCCGTTCGGTGAGGTTCCAGCGCACATGGCCCTTCAACGTGCGGCGCGGCGCCGGCCAGCACACATGATCGGCGGCATGGGTGAGCCGGCCCTGTTTCAACATGCGGTGGATCAGTTCGTGATCATAAAGCACGAACGGCCAATCATCATTCTTCGGCCCGCCGGCGCTGAGCAGCGCGCCCAAGCGGAAACATTGCCCGAAGGTGCCGGTGTGGCCCTGCCCGGTGAGCAGCGAGGCGGTGATCGCCATGCGGTGCCGGATGATGATGTTCTTGGGCGTATCGTAATCGCCATAGATGTCAAAGGCCTGTACGCCGGCAATGCGCGTGTCCGCGCCAAGCAGCGCATCGGCGCGGCTGATGTAATGCGGCGGGTAGAAGGTGTCGGCATCCCAATATGCGATGTTCTGCGCGCCCATTTCGTGCGCGATTGCCGTGCCCTTGCGCAGCGCAAAGGTGTGGCCTTGCGCGGTCTCGCTCACCAGCATGGCGCGCGGATGCTCCTTGATGGCATCGGCGACGATGGCGGCGCTGGCATCTGTGGAGCCATTGTCCACGCAGATCAGCATGATGTCGTCACGGTCCTGCGCCAGCGCACAGGCGACGGTCGGCGCGATGAAGCGCGCCTCGTTGTAGAAGGCGATGACGATAACCCATTTCGGGCAGAGTGCGCTGGCCATGGCTGCGGTGCTTAATGGCGGGCGGCTGTGCCGGCAAGCGGGCGGACGGACCAGGCAGGTTAACGCTTTGTTGGTGGCGGCCACCCTATGGCTAGGCGCATGCGATGGTGCAGGGGGACCAGATGACCGCGATTGCCGCCCGTGCCAGCCAGAGCCTTCGGCCGGTTTACATCGTCACCATCCTGATGGGGAGTTTTCTGCTGTTCCTGGTGCAGCCGCTGTTCGGGCGGGTGGTGCTGCCTGTGCTGGGCGGATCGCCAAATGTGTGGAACACGGCGATGCTGTTTTATCAGGCGGCACTGCTGGGTGGCTATATCTACGCCGATCGGCTGCAACGCTTGCCAGTGCGCCAGCAATTGATGGTGCATCTGGGGCTGTTCGCGCTGGCCGCGCTGACCCTGCCGGTGGGGATGGCACATTGGTTTCCGGCGGCGGATGGTGTCGATCCGCAATTGTGGCTGATCGGGCTGTTGTGCGTGTCGATCGGGCCGTTGTTTTTCGTTGTGTCAGCCCAAGCTCCGCTGCTGCAGGCGTGGTTTGCGCGCACCGATGATGCGGCCGCGGCCAATCCCTATTTCCTCTATGCGGCGTCCAACCTCGGCAGCTTTGCCGCGTTGATCGCCTATCCCTTGCTGGTGGAGCCACTGGCTGGCCTGTCGGCGCAGCGCTGGGCGTGGTCGGCCGGGTTCGTCTTGCTGGCGGGGTTGACGGCGCTCAGTGGCTATATGTCACAGGGCGCCGCCAGCGCGCAGCAAGCCGCGGCGCGCGCACCGGCCCCGGTGATCCCGTTGACGCGCCGCTTGCACTGGGCGCTGCTGGCGGCGGTGGCGTCGGCGCTGCTGCTGTCCACCACCACGCATCTGACCACCGACATCATGGCGATGCCGTTGCTGTGGGTGGTGCCGCTGGCGCTGTATCTGCTCAGTTTTGTGGCGGTGTTTTCGGCGGCCGGGCCGCGGCTGACGCGGGCGGCGCAAGGCCTGTCGCCGCTGGCGCTGGTGCTGCTGGGCAGTTGGGCCTGTCTTTCGGGCGGCCCGGAAGTGGCGACCTTGTTTGCCCTGGCCGGGCTGCTGCTGCTGTTGCTGCTGTGTGTGGCGCTGCATGGCACGCTGGCGGAAGATCGGCCGGAACCGGCCGGACTGACGACCTTCTATCTGTGGATGTCGCTGGGCGGTGCGCTGGGCGGGGTGTTTTGCGCGCTGCTGGCGCCGATGCTCTTTCCCTGGCCCTGGGAACATCCGCTGTTGCTGCTGGCGGCGGCGGGGTTGCTGCCCGGCCGGGCGTGGAGCAAGCTGGCGGCCAGCCCGGCCTGGCGGGCGTTGATGTTGCTCGCCGTGGCGGTTTTGTGCTGGGCGGCGGCGACGCGGTTCAGTTTCGTCGGGCTGGATCGCAGCAACGCCTGGCCGGTGCGCAGCATCGTGGCGGTGGTGATGGCCGCCGCATTTGCCCTGTTGCTGATCGGGCGGCGCCTGCCGTTCGTGGGGGCGCTGGCGGCGCTGATGCTGGCGATTGGTGGCGTGGTGCAGATCGAAACGGATCTGGCCGGCAAGCGCCAGCGCAGTTTTTTCGGCGTCTATACCGTCGATGCGCGGGCCAAGGCGGGCTATATCGCCTTGCTGCACGGCACCACGATGCACGGCGCGCAATCGCTGCGCCCTGAACTCGTCACCGAACCGATGACCTATTATCTGCGCGAAGCCGGCATCGGCCGCGCCCTGGCCAAGATGGGCGCCGATGCCCGCATCGGCGTGGTTGGGCTCGGCACCGGCACGCTGGCGTGCCATGCCAAGCCGGGCCAACGCTGGACCGCGTGGGAGATCGACCCGCTGGTGGTCGAGATCGCAAGGCAGCGCTTCTCCTATATCGCGCGCTGCAAGCCCGACATGAAGATCGTGGTGGGCGACGCGCGGCTGACCCTGGCCGATGCGCCGCCGGCCGAGCTTGATCTGCTGGCCATCGATGCCTTTTCATCGGACGCGATTCCGCTGCACCTGATGACCGCAGAGGCCTTTGCGCTCTATGGCCGAGCGCTGGCCAATGATGGCATCTTGATGGTGCATATCTCCAACCGCTTTCTGAATCTGGAACCGGTGCTGGCCGCCATTGCCGGCGACAACAAGGGTGATGGCGGCTGGCAGACGCGGGTGCTGCAACTGCCGCCACCGCGCGGCGACCGGCCGGGCTGGGTGACGGCGGGATCGACCTGGGTGGCCTTCACCCGCAATCGGGCGCGGATGGATGCGCTGGTCGCGGGCGGCGGTGATTGGCGGGCGTTGCAGACACGGCCGGGCATGAGCGTGTGGCGCGATGATTTCGCCAGTGTGCTGCCGGTGCTGCGCTGGCGCAAAGGTTAGCGCAGGGTTGCCGGGCTGGCGTAGCGCGTTTAGGACACAGGTTCATGGATCGCGCCCCCTCCCACCCCGCCTTGGCAGACGGCGTGCATCCGTTTCCGCACGAACATCTGCTCGGCATTGCCCAGTTGAAGCCGTGGGAAATTGCGTTTCTGATTGATGAATCCGAACAATGGGTGGAGATGAACCGCGCGCGCGCTGCCAAGCATGACGAGCGGCTGCGTGGCCTGACACAGATCAATGCCTTCTTTGAAAACAGCACGCGCACCCTGCTCAGCTTTGAAATCGCCGGCAAGCGGCTGGGCGCCGATGTCGTCAATCTCGGCGTGTCGGGATCGAGCCTGAAGAAAGGCGAGACGTTGCTCGATACCGCACTCACGTTGAACGCCATGCACCCGGACATGATCGTCATCCGCCATGGCTCGTCGGGCGCGGTGCAGCTGATTTCGGAAAAGGTCGATTGCCCGGTGTTGAACGCTGGCGATGGCCGGCATGAACATCCGACGCAGGCGCTGCTCGATGCGCTGACCATCCGCCGCCGCAAGGGCCGTATCGCCGGGCTGAAGGTGGCGATCTGCGGCGATATCCTGCACAGCCGGGTGGCGCGATCGAATTTCCAGCTGCTCGCCAGCCTGGGCGCCGAAGTGCGCGCCGTCGCCCCGCCGACGCTGCTGCCCGACGGGCTGGATGGCTATGCCGTGACAAGCTTCACCGACATGGATGCCGGCTTGCGCGATGCCGACGTGGTGATGATGCTGCGCCTGCAAACCGAACGGATGGAGGGCGCCTATGTGCCATCCCCGCGCGAATATTTCCGCTTTTTCGGCCTGACCGAAGCGCGACTGGCGCGGGCGGCGGGCGATGTGCTGGTGATGCACCCCGGCCCGATGAACCGCGGCGTGGAAATCGAAAGCGCCATTGCCGATGATATCGCGCGCAGCGCGGTGAGCGAGCAGGTGGAGATGGGCGTGGCGGTGCGCATGGCCTGCCTCGATGTGCTCACCCGCCGCCGGCGCGGCATAAAGGGCTGGGCATGACGCCGGCACCGCCCATCGCCATCATCAACGGCCGGATCATCTGCCCGGCCGGCGGGCATGATGGCATCGCTACCATCCTGCTGCAGGATCGCGTTGTCGCCGGCATCGGTCATGCGGAGCCGCCCAGCCACGCCCAGGTGATCGATGCGGGCGGGCTGGTGGTGGCGCCGGGCCTCATCGATGTGGGTGTGTTCCGCGCGGCACCGGCGGCCTGCCATGTTGGCGGCATCACCCGCGTCGTGCTGATGCCCGATCAATCGCCGCCGCTCGATGATCCGGCGCTGATCGCTTATGCGCAAGGGTCGGGCAAGCCCGATGTGTGGGTGCATCCGCTGGCGGCGGCCACGCGGGGATTGCAAGGGGCCGAACTGGCCGAAATCGGGCTGGCGCAGGAAGCCGGCGCGGTGGGTGTGGCGACCGGGCGGCGGGCGATCGCCGATGCTCGCGTCATGCACCGGCTGCTCGCCTATGCCCGTGCCTTTGGCCTGACCGTGGTGTCCCACGCCGAGGACGCCGCGCTGACCGCCGGCGCCGTGGCGACCAGCGGCGAATATGCGACGCGGCTGGGGCTGGCGGCGGCACCGGCCTTTGCCGAAGCGCTGGCGATTGCGCGCGATTGCCGACTGGCCGAAGCAACAGGCGCGGCGCTGCACATCCGCCAGGTGACGACCGCCGAAGGGCTGGCGGCCTTGCTGGCGGCGCGCAGCCGTGGTGTGGATGTGACCGCGGGCATCACGCCGGCGCATCTGCTGCTCAACGACATGGCGGTATCCGGCTTCCGCAGCTTTGCCCGCCTGTCCCCGCCGTTGCGCGATGAACGCGACCGGCTGGCGGTGATCGAAGGCGTGCGATCGGGCGCGATCGACATATTGGCGTCCGGCCACGATCCACAAAGCCAGGAAGACAAGCGCCAGCCCTTTGCCGATGCGCGGGCCGGGATGGCTGGTGCGCAAACGTTGCTGGCGCTGGGATTGGGCCTGGTGCGCGATGAGGTGATCGATTTGCCGCGTCTGATCGCCATGTTGAGCCTGAATCCGGCCCGGCGTTTTGGTCTGGTCGCCGGAACCTTGCAACTCGGCGCGCCAGCGGACATTGCAGTCTTTGACGAACACGCGCCGTGGCGTATCGATGGGCGGTCGTTCCACGGCGCCGGCAACACGCCATTTGACGGGTTGCCCACCGCCGGGCGGGTTCGCATGACAATCAAGGGCGGAGAATTGGTTTGGCAGTGTTGAAGGCGATTGGCGCATTGCTGGTGCTGGCCCTGGTGGCCGGTGACCCTGCGCTCGCCGCCCCCCGCAAGAAGAAAAAGAACCGGCGCGCCAGCCGTCCGGCGGCTGCTGCCCCGGCGCGGGCCGAACCGCCGCCGCCATCGGTGCGCCAGGGCGTGGAATTGTGGCGCGCCAGCAAATGGGACGAAGCGGTGACGATGTGGCTGCCCTTTGCCGAAAAGGGCGATGCCGATGCCATGTTCAACATGGGCCAAGCCTATAAACTAGGCCGCGGGGTCGTGCTGGACAAGGTGATTGCCCGCGATTGGTATCGCCGTGCCGCCGTGAAGGCGCATCTGCCGGCCCAGGCCAATCTGGGCATCTTGCTGTTCCAGGCCGCCGAGAAGGACGAAGCGGTGCGCTGGCTGAAATCGGCGGCAGATCGCGGCGAGATGCGGGCGCAATATGTGCTGGGCATCGTGCACTGGAATGGCGATGGCGCGGCCAAGTCCATGCCGCTGGCCTATGCCTATCTGGTGCGCGCCGCAGCCCAAGGCCTGCCCGAAGCCACCAAGGCCTTGAATGAACTCAGCCAGGTCATCCAGCCGCTCGATCGCGCCAATGGCTGGCAGATTGCCACCGCGCTGGCCAACAACAGCGGCGTGCCGCCACAATTCCAGTCGGCGATCCTGCCGCCGCTGCTGAACGCGCCGACGGCACCGCCGCCGCCAGTCGCCGTGGTTGCCAACGCGCCCAACGCCGCCTTGCCCACGCCGGAGCCCGGCACCAGCAGCAGCACCGCGGCGTTGAATGCCGCCGCGCTCAATGCCGCCAATGCGGGTTCGGCCGGCGAAACCCAAATGGGATCGGCGCCGCCCGAGGCCACCATGCCGCCCGCTGCGCTGTCATCGCCGGCCGCACTGTCATCGCCGCCGCCGGTGCGGATGGCCGAGCGTGCAACGCCCAAGCTTGCCGAGAAGCCCCCCGAAAAACCCCCTGAAAAACCACGCGCCAAGGCGCCGCCGCCGCCACCGCCGGAAACCGGCTGGCGCATCCAGCTCGGCAGCTATCCCAACCAGAAAAGCGCCATGACCGCCTGGACGAAACTGGCCGCGGCGCAGAAGCGCGACGTGAAGGGCCTGAAGCCCAAGGTCAGCAAGTTCGGCGGCATGTACCGCCTGCAAGTCGGGCCGTTCCCGACCCGTGACGACGCGATGGGCGGCTGCAAGAAGCTGGAAATCGGCAAGAACGGCTGCTTCGCGCTCGATATCGGGGATTGAGGGCAAGGGGCAACAGCCCCCATGCTCATCGCCGCTCAGGCGGCCATTCGCACCCGGTTGCGGCCGGCGCGCTTGGCGCGGTACATCGCCATATCGGCAGCTTGCACGGCATCGGGCAGCGTAGCGCAATGCTGTGCTGAAATGCCGATGCTGGCGGTGATCTGGATGGGGCCATAGTTGCGGTCAAAGATCATGACCTGCTCGATTCCGGCCCTGATGGCTTCGGCGCAGGCAGCGGCGGCCTGATCATCGGCGCCGGGCAGGAAGACGGCAAATTCTTCACCACCGATGCGCCCGACCAGATCGTCACTGCGCGCACAGCGCAGCAGGGTCTGGGCGACGCTGCGCAACACATGGTCACCCACGGCATGGCCATGGCTGTCGTTGATCGCCTTGAAATGATCAAGATCGATGATCAGGATGCGACCCTGTTGCTGCGCTTGCAGCCGTTCGGCCGCTTCCAGAAACGTGGCGCGGTTGGCCAGGCCGGTCAGATGATCGGTCTCCGCCAGCGCCTTCATCTGCGCATAGGCGCCCGACAGTTCGATGTTGAGCAGGGCAATACGGTCGGCCTGACGCGCCATCGACAAGGTTATGGGTCCTGAAAGCAACATCGGCATCAATGTGCCCAGCACCCAGTATTGCCAGGGAATTTCCAGTCCCGGCAGTCGCGACATCAGCGCCATCGTCACCAATGTGACGCTGACGGAAACGACGACTGCGCGGATGACCTTGCCCCAGATTCGCATGCTGCCGGTTGATACGCCCCTTTCAACGAATCTCCATACGCAATTTGAAACGCCGAGTCAGCTCATCGCGCGATCAAGCCGCCGCTTTCGCCCCCACACCCGGCCATTTCGCCCACATGGCTGCCCGGCGCATCGCCACTTCGGCCCGCGCCTTGGCCTTGACCGGGCCGAAGCCGCGCACATCCATCGGCAGCCGGGCGATGGCCAGCGCCAGGCCGATGTTGGCGGGGGAGAGTTCGGCGATCAGGCGCGCCACGTCGTCTTCATAGGCGGCGATGTCGGCGCGCTCCTCACGGCGTTCCAGGGTGTAGCCGAATGGATCGAGGGCTGTGCCGCGCAAGCCCTTGGCTTTGGCGAGAAGGCCGAAGGCGGTGAAGATCCAAGGCCCGAAGCTGATCTTCTTCGGCCGGCCGGTGGCGGGATCAGTGCGCGAAATCAGCGGCGGCGCCAGCAGGACGCGGGGGCGGCCGCCGCTGAACTGCGCATCATAGGCGGCGTGGAAACGGCCATCACTGTAAAGGCGGGCGACTTCATATTCGTCCTTGTAGGCCATCAGCTTGTAGAGACTGCGGGCCACGGCTTCGCCGAGCGCGTCACCGCCAGCGGTGCGGGCCTGTTCCACCAGCGCGCGGAATCGGGCCGCGTAGGCGACATCCTGATACGCCGTCAGATCGGCGGCGCGGCGGGCGATGATCTCGTCAAGGCTGGTAGCGGGCGGTTCCGCCTGTGGGCCGCGTGAAGCCTCCACCAGTGCCAGCACTTGATCCGGGCGGGTGGCGAGCAGGCGGCCCAGCGCGAAGGCGCGCTTGTTGAAGGGGATGGCGACACCGTTCAGGTCGATGGCCGCCTCGACGCTTTCCCGTTTCAGCGGGATCAGGCCCTTTTGCCAGGCATAGCCCATCAGCAATATGTTGCTGCCGATGGCGTCACCCAACAAGGCGGTGGCCACAGTGTCCGCCGCGACGAAATCGCAGGCGTTGGGGTTGCTGGCCTTGCGGATGGCGCGCTCCACGCTGGCGGTGCGGAAATCGAAATCGCGGTTGCGCACGAAATCCGATGTGGGCGCGATATCGGCATTGGCGACGACGGCGGTGCGATCGGGCACCATCAAGGTCTGGGTCGGCTTGTCGGCGGCGACGACGGCATCGCAGGCCAGCACCAGATCGGCATTGCCGGCCATGATGCGTGGGCTGAGCAGATCGCTGGGTGAAGCCGCGATGCGGACATGGCTATAGACGGCGCCGCCTTTCTGGGCGAGGCCAGCCATGTCGGCGGTGGTGCTGGCCAGGCCCTCGATATGGGCGGCGGTGCCCAGCAGCGCCGACACGGTGAGCACGCCGGTGCCGCCGATGCCGGTGACCATGATGTTGTATCCGGCGCCCGGCGCGGGCGGGTGCGGGTCTTCGATGCCATCCAGGCTGAATTCGGCACTGGATTTCTTCACCTCGGCACCGTCGATGGTGACGAAGCTGGGGCAGAAGCCTTTGACGCAGCTGTAATCCTTGTTGCAGCTCGATTGGTTGATGCGCCGCTTGCGCCCCATTTCGGTTTCCAGCGGCTCGACGGAGACGCAGTTGGATTGCACCGAACAATCGCCGCAGCCCTCGCAGACGGCGGGATTGATGAAGATGCGGCGATCGGGATCGACCATCAACTTGCGCTTGCGGCGGCGACGCTTTTCGGCGGCGCAGGTCTGATCGAAGATGATGACGGTGCAGCCAGGGGTGGCGGCGAATTCGTGCTGGATTTGTGGCAGGGCGCTGCGATCGAGCAGGCGCACGGCGGGCGGGATGCTGACGCCTTTATACCGATCAAGGTCTTCAGTGAGGATGACGACCTTCTTCGCATGTTCGGCCAGCATCTGCGCCGCGATCTGATCGACGCCCAGCTCGCCGTCATGTTTCTGGCCGCCAGTCATGGCGACGGCGTCGTTGTAAAGGATCTTGTAGGTGATGTTCACGCCCGCCGCGATCGACTGGCGGATGGCGAGCAGGCCGGAGTGGAAATAGGTGCCGTCGCCCAAATTCGCAAAGACATGATTTTCGCCGACGAACGGTGCCTCGCCCACCCAGGTGACGCCTTCGCCGCCCATCTGGGTGAAAGTTTCGGCGCGGTCCATCCACATCGCCATGATGTGGCAGCCGATGCCGGCGAGCGCGCGGCCGCCTTCGGGCGGCTTGGTGGATGTGTTGTGCGGGCAGCCGGAACAGAAATAGGGGCTGCGCTTGACCGGGGTTTCATAGGCGGCAGACTTGCCGGACTGGTCGCGGAAAAAGCCAAGCGCTTGCCTGATGCGCGGCGTGTCGTGGAAATGCTGAAGCCGCGCGGCGATGACATTGGCGATGACGCCGGGGGTCAGTTCATTGTCCGGGCTGAGCAGCCAGTCGCCGCGCTCGTCATGCTTGCCGACGACGCGCGGGCGCACGGAGGCGCGCCAATTGTAGAGCTGCCATTTCAGCTGATGCTCGATGAATTCGCGCTTTTCCTCGATGACGAGCACTTCTTCGAGGCCTTCGGCAAAGGCGCGGATGCCCGTCGGTTCCAGCGGCCAGGGCATGCCGACCTTGTAGACGCGCAGGCCGATGGCGGCGGCGACGGTTTCGGTGATGCCGAGTTCGGACAGCGCCTGCATCGTATCGGCATGGGCCTTGCCGGTGGTGACGATGCCGATGCGAGGGGAGGGTGAGTCCCACACCATGCGGTCGATGCCGTTGGCGCGGGCAAAGGCCAGCGCGGCAAAGCCCTTGTAGCGTTGCAGGCGCGTGTCTTCTTCCCGCCAGATGTCGCCGGGGCGGATATGCACGCCGCCGTCGGGGAATTCGAATTCGGGGATGATGATGCGGCGGTTCTCGCCGGCGAGATCGATGGTGGCGCTGGTTTCCACCGTGTCGGCGGTGGCCTTGAAGCCGACCCAGGTGCCGGCAAATCGGCTCATGGCGATCCCGAGCAGGCCATATTCGACAAATTCCTGCACGCTCGACGGGCTGAGGAACGGCACGAAGGCGGCCTGGAAATTATGGTCGCTCTGGTGCGGCAGGGTGGAGCTTTTGGCGCCATGATCGTCACCGACGATGGCCAGCACCCCGCCATGCGCCGACGTGCCGGCGGCATTGGCGTGTTTCAGCACATCCATGGCGCGATCGAGGCCCGGCCCCTTGCCATACCAGATGCCGAACACGCCATCGCGCAAAGCCTTGGGGTTCAGCGCGACATGCTGCGTGCCCCACACGGCGGTGGCGCCCAATTCTTCGTTCACGCCGGGAACGAAATGGATATCCTGATCTTTGAGGAATTGTTTTGCGCGCCACAATTCCTGATCATAGCCGCCCAGCGGTGACCCGCGATAACCGGAGATGAAACCGGCTGTGTTCAGCCCGGCGGCGGCATCGCGCCATTTCTGCACCAGCGGCAGGCGCACCAGCGCCTGCACGCCCGACATGAACACCCGGCCATCGCGGAAGCGATATTTGTCATCGAGCGAAACCGGCGGCAATCCTGCGACCATGGTCGCTCCCCATCATCTGATTATTGGGTCAATAATACTGACCTTTTTTGCCGAGTGCAAGCCATGTTGCTGACCATCGCCAGCTACAATATCCACAAGGACGTCGGCAGCGACGGGCGGCGGTCGCCGCAGCGCATCCTGGACGTGCTGGACGAGATCGGCGCCGATGTGGCCTTGCTGCAGGAGGCGGATACGCGCTTTGGCGTGCGCCGATCCGTGTTGCCGGGCGAACTGCTGGCGGCGCGTGGCTGGGTGGCGGCGCCGCTCGGCGATCATGCGGCGCTGGGCTGGCATGGCAATGCCGTGCTGGTGCGCGGGCCGGTGCAGATGACGCACCATGCGCCGATCCACTTGCCGGCGCTGGAGCCGCGCGGCGCGGTGCTGGCCGATGTGATGGTCACGCGAATGGCTGGGGGCCAGATGACGTTGCGGCTGGTGGGGGCGCATCTCGATCTCAGCGGCCTGTGGCGGGCGCGGCAGACGCGGGCCATGGTGGCCGCCATCGCCAGCGCACCGGGCAACCCGCCGGAACTGGTGATGGGCGATTTCAACGAATGGCGCGGCGGCGGCGCGGCGCTGGGCGAACTGGCGCGGCACTGGCGTGAGCTGCGCCTGCCAGCCAGCTTCCCGGCGCGGCTGCCGCTCGGCCGACTGGACCGGGCCTTTGCCAGCCATGCCCTGAATGTGGCGGATGCCGGCGTCCACGCCAGTGCGCTGGCGCGGGCGGCGTCGGATCATCTGCCGGTCTGGGTGCGGTTGGCGCCATGACGGCGTGGATGGCGCCTTATTGCACGGCCCATGCAGGGCAAAGCGGCGTGCGATTGCTGGGCGATGGCCCGGCGGCGCTGGCGGTGCGGATCGCGCTGGTGCGCACAGCGCGGATCAGCATCGACGTGCAATATTATATCTGGCGCGATGATGTGGCCGGAGGGCTGTTGCGGGATGAACTGGTGGCGGCGGCGGCGCGCGGCGTGCGGGTGCGGCTGTTGTTCGATGATTTCGGCACGCCGCATGCCGATCGCTTGCCGCTGGCGGGCGTGGAATTGCGGCTGTTCAATCCGGCGCGGCTGCGGCGCTGGCGCTGGATGAATCTGCTGTTCGATTTTCCGCGGCTCAACCGGCGCATGCACAACAAGGCGCTGGTGGTGGACGGCATTGCCGCGGTGATCGGCGGGCGCAACATCGGCGATGAGTATTTCGATGGAGGCAACCCGGCATTGGCGGCCGATCTGGATGTGCTGGCCATCGGCGCGATTGCGCAGGCCATGGGCAGCGATTTTCAGCGTTACTGGGATTTTGCCGCGCCGGTGCCGCCCATGAAGGCTGCGCCGCTGCCGCCGCTGCCGGCCGGGCCGCTGCGTAGCGAATATCTGGCCGCCGCCGCCTGCCCGGCGACGCTGGCGATGATCGATGCCGCGCCGGATTTCATCTGGGCGCCCGTGCAGATATTTTCTGATCCGCCGGAAAAGATCAGCGACCGCGTGGCGCAATCCAGCCTGCTGCTGCCGCAATTGCTGGCGGCGCTGGGGCCGGTGCGGCAACGCTTCCTGCTGGTGTCGGCCTACTTCATCCCGACGCCGGCCGTGGCGGCGCTGCTGGGCGGCCTGGCGGGGCAGGGGGTGCAGGTCGATGTGCTGACCAACAGCCTGGTCTCCAACAATGTCGGGCTGGTTCACGCCTGGTATGCGCCGTGGCGGCGGCGCTTGCTGGCGATGGGGGTGCGCCTGTGGGAAATGCGCGGGCGCGGCGGCGCGCGGGCGCGGCTGGGCCTGATCCCGCGCCGACGGCAGCGCGGTGCCGGCCGCGGCAGCTTCTTCAACAGCGGCGCGTCGGCGCTGCATGCCAAGACATTGCTGGTCGATGGCCGCTGGCTGTTTGTCGGATCGATGAATGTCGACGAGCGCTCGCTGCGCTTCAACACCGAACTGGGCTTTCTGATCGACTCGCCCGAACTGGCCAGCCGACTGGCGACCGCCTTGGACGCGGGCCTGCCGCGCTTTGCCTGGCGCGTGGAGCCCAGCGGTGATGCGCTGGCCTGGCGGGAAGAGGACCGCCTGCTCCAACCGGAACCCGGCACCAACGCCCTGCAACGCCTGGCCCTGCGCCTGCTCGGCTGGCTGCCTTTGGGGCAGTTCTTTTAAGGCGCGGGTGATAGGTTGCTTGGGCCTGCCCGGCCGATATGATGCGCCGAAACGCGGGGAGCAGAGCCATGTCGATCGATTTCGAGATTCCAGCCGAAGCCAAGGCCATTCGTGAACGGGTGCGGCAGTGGGTGAACGACGAATGCCGGCCGGCGGAAAAGGCGCTGCACGAGGGCGCCGATTACAAGACCGTGCTGAACGCGCTGCGCGCCAAGGCGCGCGCACAGGGCCTGTGGTTGCCGTTCATTCCCAAGGAACATGGCGGCATGGGGCTGGGGCCCTTGGCCAATGCGCTGGTGCAGATGGAACTGGGCCAAAGCCATCTCGGCGCGCTGTCGATGAACAGCCAGGGACCGGACGATGCGACGATGCTGACCCTGCTGGCGCATGGCACGGAGTATCAGAAGGAGAAATTCCTGAAACCCCTGCTGAATGGCGAAAAGCGCGTCTGTTATTCAATGACCGAGAAAGCCGCCGGCGCCGATGCCACCGGCATGCGCACCACCGCGGTGAAGGACGGCAATGAAAATTATGTGCTGAACGGCGAAAAATGGTTCTCGTCGGCCGCCAGCGCCGCCGATCTGGCGGTGGTGATGGCGCGCACCGATCCGGATGCCCCGCGCCACCGCCAGTTTTCGACCTTCATCGTCGAACTGCCCAACCCCGGTTACGTGATCAAACGCGATATCAAGACCATGGCGATCGAAGGGCCGCTGTCCCAGGTGATGGGCGGCGGCCACAGCGAGATCGAGATCAGGGATCTGGTCGTGCCGGCCGACAATCTGCTCGGCGGCGAAGGCAATGGCTTCAACATGGGGCAGCACCGGCTGGCCTATGGCCGGCTGCGCCACGGCATGCACAATGTCGCGATGGCTCAGCGCGCGCTCGATCTGGCGACGGCGCATGTCACCCAGCGTTCGACCTTCGGCAAGCCGCTACACGAGCGCCAGGGCGTGCAGTTCATGCTCGCCGAATGTGCCAGCGAACTCTACATGGCGCGGCTGATGCTGCTCCACATCGCCTACAAGGCGGAAAAGGGCATGGACCTGCGGCAGGAAAACAGCATCGCCAAGGTGTTCCTGGCGCACATGGTGCACAAGGTGGTGGATACCGCCATCCAGTTGCACGGCGCGCTCGGCTACAGCCAGGATACGCCGCTGGCGAGCTGGTACACGCACATAAGATCACAGCGGCTGGTCGATGGCCCGGACGAAGTGCACCGCTGGACGGTGGGGCGCAATGTCATCAAGGCGTATCAGGCGCATGGCACCACGGCGTCGGCGGCAGGGGGCGATCTGATCTAGGCGCCGGAGCCGCCGCGGGGGCGATTGATGCGATATTGTGCCACTTGCCGGCTTGCGGCCGATGCGGCAGGCGCGGCCCATGCCTGATATCTTCCTGTCTTACAGCCGCCAGGATGTTGGCGTGGCCAGCAAGATGGCGGCGGCGTTGAGCGCGGCCGGGCACGATGTGTGGTGGGATCAGGCGCTGCGTTCGGGCGAGGTCTATGACCAGGTGATCGAAGCCGCCCTGCGCAGCGCGCGGGTGGTGGTGGTGCTGTGGTCCAAAACGGCGGTGGTATCGGATTGGGTGCGTTCCGAAGCCACCGTGGCCATGCAGCGCGGCGCGTTGATGCCGGTCATCATCGAACCATGTCAGCGCCCCGTCAGTTTCGAACTGCGCCAGTCCGCCGATCTGACCGGGTGGAAAGGCAATGCGCAAGACCCGCGCTTGCTCGCCTTTGTTGCCGAAGTGTCGGAACGGCTGGGCGCGGCGCCTGCGGCGCTGGCGCCGGCCATTGCGCCAAAGCCCGGCCCCAACCGCCGCCTACTGATCGGCGGTGCGGCCGGCACGATGGCGCTGGCGGCGGGCGGGTTCGGGGCGTGGAAATCCATGGGCGGCGGCAACGTCGACGATGGCACCGCCAGTGTGGTGGTGCTGCCCTTTGCCAATCTGTCGGGCGATCCGGGGCAGGCGTTTTTCTCTGACGGCATTGCCGAGGAGCTCCGCAACGCCTTGTCGCAAATCAAGGGCCTGAAAGTCATCGGCCGGGTCAGTTCGGAAAAATTCCGTGATACCGATAACCTGTCGGCCGCCGCCGAAACGCTTGGCGTCGATCATGTGCTGACCGGCAGCGTTCGCAGGTCGCCGACCACCATCCGCATCGGCGCACAACTTGTCGATGGCCGCAGCGGCGTGGAAAGCTGGTCGGCCAGTTACGACCAGCCAATCGGCGATGCGCTCGCCATCCAGAGCAAGATCGCCACCAGCGTGGTGGCGGCCTTGAGTGCCCAGCTGGGTGCGGCGGCGGGGCAGATTTTGGTGGGCGGCACGCAGAACGTGCAGGCGCAGGAACTCGTGCTCAAGGCCCGCGCATTGTATTTCGACAATCCCAGTGTCGCAAACTACCAGCGCATATTGGCGATGCTCGATGAGGCCGTCATACTCGATCCAAAATTTTCCGTTGCCTGGGCCGGCATCGGCTTCATGAAAGGAAATCTTGCCTTTTTCTCAGATTCAGCCCCTGCGCGTGCGGAGCTGCAGCGGGACCAGGGGGTCGCCTGCCGTCGCGCCGTGGCGCTGGCACCAAACTCCGGCTTTGCGCGGGTGGCATTGGCTGTGCACTATGCGTCTGACCTGAACATGCGCGCCGCTGTCGCGCAAGCCGAAGCGGCGCAACGCTTGGAACCGGGCACGGCGTTGGTTCCGGACAATGCGAGTGGCATATTGATGAGCGTCGATCCCGATCGCGCGGTGGCGCTTGCGCAACAGGCGACGCGGCTCGATCCGCTTAACGCCATTTATTTCGATCGTCTGGCAAGGGCGCTGTATTTTGCACGCCGATATGCAGACGCGGCCGAGGCGGCCCGACAGACCTTGGCCTTGAGCCAGGGTCGGTTTGGCCAGAGCCCCGTCAGTTATGCAATGCTCGGCCTTGGTCAGAACAATGAAGTTCGCGCCAGCCTGCCCGGCGTGTCCGATCCAATTGACCGGCTGACGCTGACGGCCATTGTTGAACACCGCTTGGGCAACCGCGCCGCCTCCGATGCGGCTTTGGCGACTTTGCGCCCGAGCACCGCCGGGCAGATCAACGTCGCGTTGACGGCTGTTCATGCGCAGCGCGGTGAGACCGGCGCTGCCCTCGACACGCTCGAAGAAGCGCTGCGGCGCATGGAAGTCTCTGTGGTGAGTATGGTCGTCGATCCGCTGTTCGACCCAATCCGCAACGAACCGCGGTTCAAGGCGGTGCAGGATGCGGTGATTCCGCCCGATCTGTTCGTGCGGCCGAAGCGGTGGCCGGCATGAGCGACGCCAAACCGCCACGGGTGTTCCTGTCCTATTCGCGGCCCGACCGGGCATGGGTGGCAAGGCTGGTCGAGGCGCTGACCGCCGCTGGCATCAGCGTGTGGTGGGATAGCGCCATCGAAGGCGGCGCCAGCTTTTCCGCCGAGATCGAGCGGGAGCTCGACGCCGCCGATGTCGTGATCGTCGCCTGGTCGGCAAGCGCGGTCAAATCGACCTGGGTGCGCGATGAAGCCGGCGCCGGGCGCGATCGTGGGCGGCTGGTGCCAGTGCAGATCGATGCCACCATGCCGCCGCTGGGCTTCCGCCAGTTTCAGGCCATCGACTTGTCGGCCTGGAAAGGCCGCGCCGACGATCCGAAGTTCGCAAGCCTGGTGTCGGCGATCCAAAGGCTGGCCGGGGCCGAGGTCGTGGCACCGGTTGCCAAGGCGGTGCCTGCCACCAGCGGCCCCAACCGCCGCCTGCTGATCGGCGGCGCGGCTGGCGCGATGGCGCTGGCGGCGGGCGGGTTTGGCGCGTGGAAGTCGATGGGCGGCGGCAAGGCCGATGATGGCACCGCCAGTGTGGTCGTGCTGCCTTTCGCCAATCTGTCGGGCGATCCGGAACAGGCCTTCTTCTCGGACGGTATCGCCGAGGAACTGCGCAACGCGCTGTCGCAGATCAGGGGCCTGAAGGTCATCGGCCGGGTCAGTTCGGAGGCTTTCCGCGACACAGATGATCTACCGTCCGCCGCGGAAAAGCTCGGCGTCGATCACGTGTTGACCGGCAGCGTCCGCCGCTCGCCGACCACCATCCGCATCGCCGCCCAACTGGTGGATGGCCGCTCCGGCGTCGAAAGCTGGTCCGCCAGCTATGACCAGCCGGTGGGTGACGCGCTCGCCATCCAGAGCAAGATCGCCACCAGCGTGGTGGCGGCGCTGAGTGCGAAACTGGGCGCGGCGTTGGGGGCGATTACCGTGGGCGGCACGCGTGATGCGGAGGCACAGGCGTTGTTCCTGCGCGCACAGAGTCTGTTCTTTCAAGACCAAAGCCAAGCCGGGTTTCAGCAGATGCGCGCGATGGCGGAAGCGGCGATCGCGCGGGACCCAGGTTATTCCGACGCCTGGTCGGCCCTGACCATCGCGAAGGCAAATTTGGCGATATATGCCTCCAACCTCGCCGAAGGACAGCAGTTGTATGCGCAAGCCGTGATGGCCAGCCGCCGTGCCGTCGCGCTGGCGCCGCTGTCCGGCCTGGCCCTGTCGTTGCTGGCGGTAATTTCGTTGGACATGTTAACTGTTCGCTCCGCCCTTGATGATGGCAGGCGCGCCTTGGCACTGGCCCCATCCGACGCGCGTGTAATCAACAGCTATTGCAATATCGTTCAATGGTTGGATCCCGATCACGCTGTTTCTGCCAGCCGCAGGGCCGTGGCACTCGATCCGTTCAACGCTGCCTATCTGCAAGTGCTCAGCAGCGGTCTTTTGTGTGCGCGGCAGTATGAGGAAGCGAATCGCTATGCCCGGCAGGCGCTAACCCACAGCAACAACCAGCGAGGCGGCATTATGCTGTGTCTGGGGTTGTTGGCGCTGAACCGCCTCGACGAGGCACGCGCCTGCCTTGGACTGATATCGTTCGAAGCCCAGCGACTCAGTCTTGAAGCCACTATAGCGGACCGAGCCGGCGACCACGCTGCGGCGGAGGCCGCAATTTCCGCCTTGCGTCAACGCGGGGATCGCTCGGTCAACTATCTTCTGGCCTGCGTCCATGCCCAACGTCGAGACGTCGGGCCAGCACTGGAGAGCCTGGAAGCATCGCTGCAGCGCCGAGAACCGCAGATAGGGCAAATCGCCTCCGACTTCCGTTTGGACCCCCTCCGCCGCGAGCCGCGCTTCAAGGCGGTGCAGGATGCGGTCATCCCGCCCGATCTGTTCGTGCGGCCGAAGCGGTGGGTGGCTTGACGGCTGCCAAGCCTCAGCTCAGCCCCTCGATCCGGCCTTCGCTGTCCAGATGAATGCCGATCGCTGACGGCACCTTCGGCAATCCCGGCATGGTGGCGATGTCACCGGCCAGCGCGACGATGAAGCCGGCGCCGGCGGCGAGGCGCAGTTCGCGGATGGGGAGGTCGTGGCCGGAGACGGCGCCGCGGACTTTTTCATCCGCCGTGAAGCTGTAGGGGGTTTTGGCGAGGCAGACCGGCAGGCCCGCGAGGCCTTCGGCGCGCAAGAGCGCGAGTTGCTTTTGCGCGGCTGGCGACAGGGTGACGTGGCCGGCGCGGTGGATTTTGGTGGCGACGATGGTCAGCGCGTCGAGCACGTCGGTGCCGGTGGCGTAGAGCGGGGTGAACTGGCGTTGCGGGTCGATGTTGGCGTCGGCCAGGGCGGCGACGCTGCGGGCCAATTCTTCCGCACCGGCCGGGCCGTCGGCCCAGTGGCGGCAGAGGTGGGCAGCGACGCCCAGCGTGTCGCGGCAGTGGGCGAGCACCTGGGCCTGTTCGTCGGCATGGTCGTTGGTGAAGGCGTTGATGGCGACGGCGACGGGCAGGCCCAAGCTGCGCAGATTTTCGACATGGCGGGCCAATACTTCGAGGCCGCGGGCGAGCGCCGCCGGGTCTGGCGTGCCGAGATCGGCCAGCGCCAGGCCGCCATGATATTTCAGCGCACGCACCGTGGCGACGACCACGGCGGCGGCTGGCGCCAGCCCGGCGGAACGGCATTTGATGTGGCAGAATTTCTCCGCGCCCAGGTCCGCGCCGAAACCGGCTTCGGTGACGGCGAATTCGCCCAGGCCCAGCGCGGCACGGGTGGCGATAACGCTGTTGCAGCCATGCGCGATGTTGGCGAACGGCCCGCCGTGGATGAGGGCAGGGGAGCCATGGATGGACTGCACCAGATTGGGCTGCATCGCATCGATCAGCAGCGCCGCCATCGCCCCGGCCGCGCCGATGTCGCCGGCGGTGACCGGGTTGCCCGCGATGTCCTTGGCGACGCGGATGCGGGCGAGGCGGGTTTGCAGATCGGCCACATCCTCGGCGAGGCACAGGATGGCCATCACTTCCGACGCCACGGTGATGTCGAAGCCGGTTTCGCGTAAGGGGTGGTTGCCGCTGCCCATGCCCGACACGATCTGCCGCAATGCGCGGTCGTTCATGTCCAGCACGCGCTTCCAGCTGATGCTGCGCGGGTTGATGGGGCTGCCCGATGGCATGGTGAGGCCAAAATGCACGGCATTGTCGAGCATGGCGCTCAGCAGATTGTGTGCGGACGTGATGGCGTGGAAATCGCCGGTGAAGTGCAGGTTGATCTTCTCCATCGGCAGCACCTGCGCCTGGCCGCCGCCGGTGGCGCCGCCCTTGCGGCCGAACACCGGACCCAGTGAAGGCTCACGCAGCGCGATCACCGCGCGGCGGCCGATGCGGTTGAGCGCATCGGCCAGGCCGATGGTGGTGGTGGTCTTGCCTTCGCCGGCCGGCGTGGGGTTCACCGCGGTGACCAGGATCAGTTTGCCGGCCGATAGCCCACGCAGACGGGCGAGCGTAGCGGTCGCCAGCTTGGCAATGTGATGGCCGTGCGGTTCGATGTCGGCGCTGCCCAGGCCGATGCCGGCCGCGACGGCGGCGATGGGGCGCAATGTCGCTGCGCGCGCAATTTCAATGTCAGTCGCCATGATTCCCCGCCATAGGGCCGTTGTTGATCCCGCTGGATGCGCCTACACGGCTGCAACGCTGGCGGGAAGGAGCGAACGGACCTTCACATGTTCGATGATATTTCTGCCCTGTCGCTGGCGCGATTCCAGTTCGCGTTCACCGTGTCGTTTCATTTCATCTTCCCGGCCTTCTCGATCGGCCTGGCGAGCTATCTCGCCGTGCTCGAAGGCCTGTGGCTGAAAACCGGCCGCGATGTGTATCTGCAATTGTTCAAATATTGGCTGAAGATCTTCGCCATTGCCTTTGGCATGGGCGTGGTTTCGGGCATCGTCATGGCCTATCAGTTCGGCACCAACTGGGCGGCCTTTTCCGACAAGGCGGGGCCCGTCATTGGCCCGCTTATGGCTTATGAAGTGCTGTCGGCGTTCTTCCTCGAATCGGGCTTTCTTGGCGTCATGCTGTTCGGGCTCGACCGGGTCGGCAAGAAGCTGCATTTCATGGCGACCTGCCTGGTGGCGTTCGGCACCACCGTGTCGGCCTTCTGGATCATCGTCGTCAACAGCTGGATGCAGACGCCGCAAGGCTATGCCATTGCCGCCAATGGGCAATTTTACGCAACCAGCTGGCTGGAAGTGGTGTTCAACCCGTCCATGCCCTATCGCCTGGCGCACACGCTGCTGGGCGCGTACCTGACCACCGCGCTGGTGGTTGGCGCCGTGGGTGCGTTCCATCTGCTGAAGGATCGCAAGCTCGGCCGCACGGCCCAGCCGGCGACGAAGATCATGTTTGCCATGGCGATGGGCATGGTGGCCATCACGGCACCGTTGCAGGTGCTGGCCGGGCATGAACATGGCGTCAACACGCTGGCGCACCAGCCGGCCAAGATTGCCGCGCTGGAAGGCCATTATGAAAGCCATGATCGTCGCGCGCCGCTGATCCTGTTCGGCGTGCCCGACGATGCGGCGCAGCAGATGCATTACAAGGTGGAAATCCCGGCCGTCGGCAGCCTGATCCTGCAACATGATCTCGAAGCCTCCACCATGGGCTTGGACAAGGTGGCGCCGGAAAATCGTGCCAAGGTGGCGCTACCCTTCTATGCGTTTCGCGTGATGGTCGGGCTGGGCATGCTGATGCTGCTGCTGGGCGCTTGGGCGGCGTATAATGCCTGGCGCGGGCGCTTGTTCGATACGCCGTTGCAGCACCGGTTGGCGCTGGCCATGGGGCCGGCCGGCTTTGTCGCCGTGCTGGCCGGGTGGATCACAACCGAAACCGGGCGGCAGCCGTTCACCATCTTTGGCGTGCTGCGCACCGCGCAAAGTGCCTCGCCGCTGGATGCGCCGGCGGTGGCGGCATCGCTGATCGCTTTCATCCTCGTCTATTTCTTCGTGTTCGGGGTGGGCAGCTGGTTCATCCTGAAACTGATGGCAGGCGAACCAACGCCGGCCGAAGCGATGCCCGATCCCGAACAGGCCGCCGACGTGGGCAGCCTGCCGCCCGACGCACCGTTCGGTTTCCAATTGGCGGAATGATGGCGCCCGATCCCACCCTCACGCTGATCTGGGCCGGCATCATCGGGCTGGCAATCTTCGTCTATGTCATCACCGATGGCTTTGATCTGGGCATCGGCATCCTGTTTCCGGTGATGGCGCCGGGGCCGGAGCGTGAGACGGCGATCGCCACCATCAAGCCAGTGTGGGATGCCAATCAGACTTGGCTGGTACTGGGCGGCGGCGGCGTGTTTGCGGCGTTTCCGCTGGCTTATGCGATCTTGATGCCGGCGGTTTATGCACCGCTGATCATGATGCTGCTGGGGCTGATCTTTCGCGGGGTGGCGTTCAAGTTTCGATCGCGCACCACCCGCATCTGGCTGTGGGATTTCGCGTTTTTTGCCGGATCGACCCTGGCGGCCTTTTGCCAGGGCGTCATCCTGGGCGCGGTGTTGCAGGGCGTGAAGGTTGCCGGGCGCAGCTATGCCGGCGGCTGGTGGGATTGGCTCTCGCCGTTTTCCCTGCTCACCGGCGCATCGGTGGTGGCGGCCTATGCGCTGCTGGGTGCGTGCTGGTTGATCTGGCGCACTGAAGGCGCGGTGCAGGATCATGCCTATCGCATGGCGTGGCGCGGCGGCGCGGCCAGCATTGCGGCGGTCGGCGCCGTCAGCCTGGCCACGCCGTTCCTCAACCATGATTATTTCAGCCGCTGGTTCGAAGCCCCCGGCCTGTATTTTTCGGCGCCGGTGCCACTGCTGGTGGCGGTGACGGCGATTTTGTTCGTGCGCGCCCTGAAACGCCGCGCCGAAGTGGCGCCGTTCTTCCTGGCGCAGGCGTTGTTCCTGCTCACCTTCATCGGCCTCGGCATCTCGATCTTTCCGTGGGCAATTCCGGGACAGGTGACCATCTGGCAGGCCGCAACCATGGCCAATGCGCAAAGCTTCATGCTGGTTGGCGTCGGCATGCTGCTGCCGGTGATCCTGGGCTACACCGGCTATGCCTATTGGCTGTTCCGCGGCAAGGTCGGGGCCGAAGGCTATGGCTGATCCGAAAAGCACGCCGCGGCTTGCCGGCCGGTTGTTGTGGTTTGCCGCACTGTGGGCCGGCAGTGTTGCCGTGGTCGGTGCGGTGTCGCTGCTGCTGCGGACCTGGTTGTTGGGCTGACATGATCAGTTGACGGTTGTCCTGCATCGGACTGCCTTGGCCAGGTGGCGCTCTCGCGCAATTCAGTCTGCCTCGCCGCGTTCAGCGTGCAACTGGCTGGCAGCCCCCGCAGTGCGGGCCGATTTTGTTTGCGCGCGCGCCGCGCCGCGATCGGGCGCGAATATTGGCGGGCTTTGCTGCCTTGCGCTGCCCGGTCACACTGGTATACGCGTCCGCTTCCAGCCCCCGGTGCGGGCGTGGCGGAATTGGTAGACGCGCCGGATTTAGGTTCCGGTGTTGAAAGACGTGGGGGTTCGAGTCCCTTCGCCCGCACCATTTTTGCCACGGACGCGTGGGGGACATGTTCACTGAATTTGACAGGAAGACGGGTTTTTCGATGCAGATTGCCGAAATCACCAACCAGGGCCTGCGCCGCGCTTATTCGCTGGTGATCCCTGCCGATATCATCGCTGCCAAGGTCGATGCCCGCCTGGCCGAAGTGTCGAAAACCATCAAGATGCCGGGGTTCCGCCCGGGCAAGGTGCCGCCCAACCTCGTCAAGAAGATGCACGGCGCGGCCCTGCGCGGCGAAGCGTTGCAGGCGGCGCTGAACGATGGCGTCAATCAGGTGCTCGCCGATCATGGCCTGCGCCCCGCCACCCAGCCGCAGGTCGATGTGGATGGCGAACTGGCCGATGATGGCGACGCGCGCTTCACGGTCAGCCTGGAGGTGTTGCCGACCATCGACGATGTGAAGATCGACGAACTGGCGCTGGAAAAACTGGTGGTGCCGGCCGACGATGTCGCCATGGATGCGGCACTGGCCCGTCTGGCCGAATCATCGCAGCGCAGCGAGCCGGCGCCGGAAGGCCATGCCGCCGTCAGCGGCGACACGGTGGTGATCGATTTCGAAGGCAGCGTGGCCGGCGTGCCGTTTGACGGCGGCAAGGGTGAAGGCATGCGGGTGACGATCGGCTCCGGCCAGTTGATCCCCGGTTTCGAAGACCAGTTGATCGGCGCCACCGTGGGCGAGGATCGCACGATCAAGGTGACCTTCCCGGCCGATTACGGCGCCGCCAACCTGGCCGGCAAGGCGGCGGAATTCGCCGTGACCGTGACCGGCGTGGAAACCCCGGCCGAAACCGCGCTGGACGATGAATTTGCCAAGGGCTTCGGGCTCGACAGCCTCGATGCGCTGAAGGAGATCCTCAAGGATCAGCTGGACAACGAGCTGGGCGGACTGTCGCGCACGCACATGAAGCGCAAGCTGCTCGATACGCTGGCGTCGCGCCATGATTTCGATGTGCCCGAATCGATGGTCGATGCCGAATTCGAGCAGATCTGGCAGACGCTGGAAGCCGAAGCCGCCAAGGATGCCGATCCGGAAGGTTCACGCGCGCAGATCGAATCCGAGCGTGATGACTATCGCCGCATCGCCGTGCGCCGCGTGCGCCTGGGGCTGCTGCTGTCGGAAATCGGCCAGCGCAACGGCATCACCGTCAGCCAGGCCGAAATGAACCGCCTGATCGGCCAGGAAGCCCAGCGTTATGCCCCGGCCGAACAGCAGAAGGTGGTGAAGTTCTTCCAGGAAAACGCCATGGCCGCCATGCAGCTGCGCGCGCCGCTGTATGAAGACAAGGTCGTCGATTTCCTGATCGGCAAGGCTGAAGTGACGGAACGCAGCGTGACCCGCGACGAGCTGGAAGCCGCCATCGAAAGCGAAGACGAATCGCCGACCGGTGCAGCCCATGGCCATCCCGGCCATGTGCATGGCCCCGATTGCGACCATGATCATGATCACGCGCCGGCCAAGCCGAAGAAGGCCGCTGCCAAGAAAACCAAGGTCGAAGAGCCGGTGGCTGAATCTGCTGCTGAAGCGGCTGTGAACGCCGAACCGGTGAAGAAGGCTCCCGCCAAGCGGGCCAAGAAGGCTGATGCCGAAGCTGCTGCGGAACCGGTTGCCGACGCCGCCGAGCCGGCTGCCGAATCCGCGCCGGCCAAGCCGAAGAAGGCCGCCAAGAAGACCGCCTGATCGTTTCGGTCAGCTTTGCACAGGCCCCCGCCCGGATTGCCGCGCGGGGGCCTGTTGTTTTTGGCGGCAATGTGCCCCCTTGAACTTGCCCCCTTGAACTGGGACGCCAAACGTCCGAACTAGGGGTCAGAGGAGATTATCATGATTGTTCCGCACGCTGGTCTGGTTCCCATTGTCATCGAAAGCTCGAACCGCGGCGAACGCTCGTTCGATATCTTCTCGCGCCTGCTGCGCGATCGCATCGTGTTCGTGAACGGCCAGATCGAAGACAATATGGCCTCGCTGATCGTGGCGCAGTTGCTGTTCCTGGAATCGGAAAATCCGAAGAAGGACATCTTCATGTACATCAACTCGCCGGGCGGGGTGATCACCTCCGGCATGGCGATTTACGACACGATGCAGTATATCCGGCCCAAGGTGGCGACGGTGTGCGTCGGCCAGGCCGCATCGATGGGCAGCTTCCTGCTTGCGGCCGGCGAACCCGGCATGCGCAAGTCGTTGAAGAACAGCCGCATCATGGTGCACCAGCCGTCGGGCGGCGCGCAGGGGCAGGCCACCGATATCGAAATCCAGGCGCGCGAAATCCTGCGCATCCGCGGCATCATGAACGATCTGTACGTGAAGCACACCGGCAAGGACCTGGACACGATCGAAAAGGCCATGGAGCGCGACAAGTTCATGAGCGCCGAAGAGGCCAAGGATTTCGGCCTGATCGACGAAGTCACCGAGAAGCGCCCGCTGCCCACCGAAGGCGAATCGCTCGCGGCGTGATGATGCGCCGCCAGAACGTGCGGATGTTACGACCAAATTACAGTTAATCGGCGTCGCCCTTGGTGGGGCGGCGTGCGGCCGCCCTTGCGGTCAAAGGCGAATTGCCGTTAAACTGTCATGCCAGTGGCAGCGCTGGCATATGCAAGCCGGTAGGGCCGACCGGCGTGAGGAAGGACGATCATGACCAAGCTGGGCGGCAGCGACAGCAAAGGTACGCTCTATTGCAGCTTCTGCGGCAAGAGCCAGCACGAGGTCAGGAAGCTGATCGCCGGGCCAACCGTGTTCATCTGCGATGAATGCGTGGAACTGTGCAACGACATCATCCGCGAGGAAACCAAGACGGCGCTGGTGAAAAAATCCGGCGACGTGCCGACCCCGCGCGAGATCTGCAAGGTGCTCGATGATTATGTGATCGGCCAGTTCCACGCCAAGCGCGTGCTCTCGGTGGCCGTGCACAATCACTACAAGCGCCTGAACCATGGCGGCAAGGGTTCCGAGGTTGAACTCGCCAAGTCCAACATCCTGCTCGTCGGCCCCACCGGCTGCGGCAAGACGTTGCTCGCCCAGACGCTGGCGCGCATCCTGGACGTGCCGTTCACCATGGCCGACGCCACCACGCTGACCGAAGCCGGTTACGTGGGTGAAGATGTTGAAAACATCATCCTGAAATTGCTGCAGGCCAGCGATTACAATGTCGAACGCGCCCAGCGCGGCATCGTCTACATCGATGAAATCGACAAGATCAGCCGCAAGTCCGACAACCCGTCGATCACCCGCGACGTGTCCGGCGAAGGCGTGCAGCAGGCTCTGCTGAAGATCATGGAAGGCACCACCGCGAGCGTCCCGCCGCAGGGTGGCCGCAAGCATCCGCAGCAGGAATTCCTGCAGGTGGACACGACGAACATCCTGTTCATCTGCGGCGGCGCCTTCTCCGGCCTCGATCGCATCATCGGGGACCGGATGCAGGGCCGCTCCATCGGCTTCGGCGCGCATGTCGCCGGGCCGGATGAACGCCGCGTCGGCGAACTGCTGCGCAAGTGCGAACCCGAAGATCTGCTGCGCTTCGGCCTGATCCCGGAATTCATCGGCCGCCTGCCGGTGATCGCCACCCTGGAAGACCTGGACGAACCGGCGCTGATCAAGATCCTCACCGAGCCGAAGAACGCGCTGGTCAAGCAATATGCCCGCCTGTTCGAAATGGAAGGCGTGAAGCTCAACTTCACCGTCGATGCGCTCTCCGCCATCGCCAAACGCGCCATCGAACGCAAGACAGGTGCCCGTGGCCTGCGATCGATCATGGAAGGCATATTGCTGGAAACCATGTTCGATCTGCCCGGCATCGAAGGCCTGGAAAGCATCGAAGTGGACAAGGATGTCGTTGCCGGCCTGAAGCAGCCGGAACGCCTGATGATGGCCGACAAGGCGGCGTAAGCCTGTGGACGAAGCCCAGCGCCTGATCGCGGCGCTGGGCCTGTCCCCCCACCCCGAAGGCGGCTGGTATCGCGAGACGCTGCGCGTGGCGGGTGATGGGCGAGCGGTCGTGACCGCCATTCACTTCCTGCTCGATGCCGGCCAGCGGTCCCACTGGCACAAGGTTGATGCCACCGAAATCTGGTGCTGGCACGCGGGTTCGCCGCTGTCGGTGGGCAGCGCGCTGGACGCCGATACCCCGCCGGTGTGGACCATTCTCGGCGGCGACGTGCTCGCCGGCCAAGCCCCGCAACACACCATTCCCGCCGGCCACTGGCAAGCCGCCGAAGCACGGGAAGGTTGGGCACTGGTCAGCTGCGTGGTGGCGCCGGGGTTCGACTTCGCCGGGTTCGTGTTGGCCGCGCCGGGGTGGGCGCCTGGCGCGTCGTTTCAAAGCAGCGGGCCTCCGGCGGGCAGGGCCTGAGGCCCTGCACCCACTTTTGTTTTCGTTCGGGCTGGTTGGGAGGGTTGATCTTAGCAGGAATGGCCGATTGCGCCTCAGTTTTCTTCCCATGCGGCGCAGATTTTCGGTTTCCAGAAACCCGCCGTTCGCTGGATCAACGACAGCGGACGTGTGCCGCAAGCATAACGTGAGCAGTGCGACGTTCTTCAACCGAAAGGTCAACGATGGCCGCATGGACGTTTCGCAGGTGCGTAAGCTGAAGATTAGCGATCGAGCCATAATAGACTTTGGTGCATTTCTGGCATCAGACGCCCCGTCGACGGCGACTGACATCCAGCATCGCGATGGGGCTCGATTTACCGCAGATGACCGCCTATACTCACTCAAACAGGGGTGCGGCGCCACGATCAGTCGCGCCACGAACGAGGCAGAGCAACTAATGGCGACGGGCAGCGAAAACTTTTTGAGCTTGGTGAGGCAAGCATTTAACGGAGATTTGAAGCTTCCGGCCTTTCAGCGCGCCTTCAAGTGGAACCGGAAGCAAGTCATTCGGCTCTACGACTCCATCAGGCTGTCCTACCCTGTAGGCAGTATAATTGTTCTGGAGGGCACTAAGCAGGAATTGAAGGAGCGTACGTTCCGTGGCTCCTCGCCTGACGCTGAAACTAAGATTCCGAAGAGGCTCGTCCTAGATGGTCAGCAGCGGCTTACCGCAGGAATCGATCTGTTTTACGGAGAGACCGAAGAGAGCCTTTCACAGTATTTCATAGATATCCAGAAGTTATCTGAGTTATTGGAGCTTGCCAAAATTGATTTGAGTTCTGATTCACAAGTAAGTTCTTTTTTGATGAATCTTGAGGATGACGATGGCTACTGTGTGGCGCGTCAGCGAATATCAGCTCCATTCCAGCTTTTGGACAACAGACATCTTCTTTCAACGGTCTTACTTCGTCCTGATAATTCTAAGAATCGTGATCATTACCTAGAAAATTACGAGAACAAATACCCACAATTTAAAACTGTCATAAGAAATGTAGTAAAGCCCTATCTTGTAATAAATGAAGCGCCGGATATTCCGTTTGTTTCAATTGATTCATCTCTCCAGATGGACTCTATTAGTCGAATATTCTCGACGCTAAACTCGACTGGCAAAGTTCTTACGCCGTTTGAGCTTGTGGTAGCAGTGCTTTTTTCTAGCGGTATTGACCTACGTGAGGACCTGAAACTCATCAAGGAATTGTATCCAACAATCAGGAATATGGATGATACGGGCGAAATTTGCCTCCAAATGGTCGTGATGCTGGCAGGGGGGGATTTTAAGAAGGCGTCCCTTCCAAAGACGCTCAGCGCGAGCGCATGGAAACACTATCAGCAAGAGGCAGCAGACTTGCTCAATAGGGTGGGCGAATTCTTAACTGTACAGTTCGGCATGGCGCTTGACACCACCAACCAGCTTATACCGTATGATTCAATCTTTGTTCCAATGGCGTCAGTCATGAAACGCGTGGGATACGCCGATGCTTCTGTCACTGTCCGCGCATCCGCTAACAAGAAGCTGATCGAGTGGCTTGTCGGCTCTGCTCTTTCGCAACGATACCAAGAAGGCGTTCACACAAAGCAGGCGCGCGACGCGGAGGATATCTCAGTTTGGATTTCTAAGAATAGCGACGAGTACAAGCCGGCCTGGCTTTCCGACGTGTCGGTTCCCTCTCTGCGTCTTATTGGGACCAAGGGCGCGATCGCTAATCTTCTGCGTTGCATCCTAAATCAGGATATTCTGAAAGACCCGCTCACTGGCGATCTAGTCAATTTTGGAAAGCCCAAAACCCACGCGCACCACATATTCCCCACCAAGTTTGTTGAAAAAATGCCAGGCTGGAATTCGCAAGCTGGCGATAGGTCCGACCTGTTCTTGAACCTGATGCAGCTTTCGTCTGAAACCAACGGTCGATTTTTGAATGACGATCCTGCTCTCCAGGTTGCTGATGCACGTAAGCATAAGTCGGATTCCGAACTCATCGAAATATACTCTAGACAGGGAATATCAACGGAAGGCTTCGCAATCATAAACAAGTCGCCCAAATTTAAGGATGATTACGTTAATTTTTTGAAGATCAGAGAGACGTTTTTTGAAAAGCGACTCGCTCAGCTTGGCTTCGGTAAAATTAGCGGGCTCGAAGTATTCGACGAACTTGAAGCAGGGTGACGCTTGAATTGTCACGCTATCAATGGCTTCCTCTTGTGGACGAGAGCCGACGGTAGGATTCGCTTCTCGGGCTCCCGATCACCAGCGAATGTCCGCCTGGCACATCGCTGTCTCGAAAACAGCCTGCCAGCTTTCCACAAGTCAGCAGACACAACGGCCTTGCGGGTCGCTTAGGGTGGCAAGCTGATGCGCGGCCTGTCCTAGGCCGTGGACTCATAATGGCGCAGGCGTAGCCTGATGCAGGCCAGCTTGGTCATTGCGAGGAAGGATGAGCCGAGCTTGTCATAGCGGGTGGCGATGCGGCGGTAGTATTTGAGTTTGTTGAAGAACCGCTCGATGAGGTTGCGCTGGCGGTAGAGCCAGGGCGAGAAGCAGACGGGATCGCGCCGGTTGCGCTTGGGTGGGATGTTGGCCCAGCCACCGCCACCAGCCACCATGGCGCGCAGCCAGTCGGCATCATAGGCCCGGTCTGCAAGCACCATCTGGCCGTGGCGGATATCGGCGAGCAGTTCAGCAGCCGCCTTGATATCGTGGGTCTGGCCGGGCGTGATGACGATCTTCACCGGCAGGCCATCGGCATCGGTCAGAGCATGGATTTTCGTAGTAAGACCGCCCCGGCTTCGTCCAAGACATCGATCTGGGTGGCTTTTTTTAAAGTGGCAGCGGCATGATGCACACGCACGCTGGTGCCGTCGATCATGCGCACGTCGCCACCGTAAGCATCTGTAATTGCATCCATGATCCGGTCCCATACGCCGGCCTTCGTCCAGCGCCGGAACCGATTGTAGCACGTGGTGTAGGGGCCATAGCGTTCCGGCAGATCACGCCAGGGCGAACCCGAACGCAGCACCCAAAAGATGCCATTCAACACCCGCCGGTCGTCCACCCGCACCACACCGCGCGGCTTGTTCGGCAGCAGCGGCGCAATCACACGCCATTCAAACTCCGTCAGATCGTAGCGGCTCACCATAGGCTCCCTTCCGGAAACCTTGAATCAGAACCTCGCCGCCTTGGGAATCCCATTTATGGGTACACGGCCTACATCGCCGAAGCCTGTCATCATCTTATTGTTCGCTGGTCTGGCGCAGATCGAAGGTGAAAAACTGAAACTGCAAATGAAATCAATGCTCAATCCCGCCGGATTCGTCAAATGTGTCAAAATTGGCGCTGATGGATTCGCATTTGCCCGCAGAAGCGCGGGCCGTTTTTAACGTTTTTGTTCTTTCTCAGGTGAAGGCTGGGCGCGCCAAGATGGGCGCCTGAAAACAAATGGGTGCAGGGGCGTCGCCCCTGCCCGCCGGAGGCTTCTTCTTGGTTCTTCATCTTTGGCGCAAATGCCCCGTGGCTCGTGAATGGCGGGGAGATCGGGCGATGGGTCCCGGCGTTCGCCGGGATGACGGGCGGTGCGGTCAGGCCACCACTTGCCTACAATGCGGGCATTTGTGGTGGGGGAAGATGGTCAGGCCTTTGATCATCAGGGGTTTTGTGCAAGCAGGGCATTTGATGAAGGCGATGATGGCGAAGTTGATGGCCAGCGCCAGGGGCGGCAGGATCAGGCCGACGAGGCGCAGGGGTGTGGGCCAGGGCAGCAGCCAGAACAATATGGGCAGCAGGACCAGTTGCAGCATCTGGTTGCGCTGCACGCGGTAGAGGCCCGGCATCGGGCCTGTGACAGGTTCCGGCCCGGTGTCAGCGGTTCTCTGGCGGGGCGGGCGGGCCATCAGTAGCGCCAGCTTTTCGTGTCGGCGCCGGGCGGGGCGGTGGCTTCGATGCGCTTCAGCATTTTGCCGACATACATGCTGTTGTACCGCAGGCGGCTGATCTTGTTGGGCTGGGTGGGGTCGCCGTTCCAGCAATGTTCGGCGCGATCGCCGTACAAGATTTCACCGGTGAATTTCGGTTCGGCGCTGCGCAGGAAATCTTCGGCGAGATAGACGGCGTTGTTCAGATAATAGTTATCCATGTCGCCGACGTAGAGGTTGATCTTGTCCTTCACCTTGGGGCCGAGCACCTTCCAGTCGCGCTTCATGATGTGGACCAGGTCAAAATTCTCGCGCCAATAGGCGGCGACCTTGGGGTCGATCACGCCGGTGCGCTTGTCGAAGATCCGCTGGGGATAGCCGTCGGTGCCTTGCGGGGAATAGACGGCTTCCCAGATGTCCCACTGCTGACCGGAGCGGCTGTGCGTGCCGAGCACCAGTTCGAGGCGCTGTTCCTGATCGACGGTATAGTCCACGTGGCCGAGGTAATTGCGGTGCGCCGGGCGCGGCACCTTGCCGAACGGACCTTCCTTGAAGAACAGATTCTTCTCTTCATAAAGGTTGATGTTGGTATATTGGCGGAAATCGATCGGATCGGGGCAGGCGGCAAAGGCGCCGTTGAAATCATCCGGGTAAAAGAGCTGCACGGCGAGCGCTTCCCAGCCGCCGGTGGAGCCGCCATAGGTGAAGCGTGCCCAACCTTCGCCGATCCCGCGATATTGTTTCTCCAGCGCCGGCACGAATTCCTTCATGATGGCATCGCCATAAGGGCCGAGATTGGCGGAGTTCACTGCATAGCTGTCGTCATAATAGGGATTGCTGTGGTCGATCTCCACTATGAGCATCCGCGGAAAATCCGGGGAGGTCCATTTCTTGTAGAAATCATACGCCTCCTGCGCCTCGATGCGGTTGTAGCATGGCTCGGAGAAGCGGGCGGCGGGCACGCATTTGGCGTTCGGATCGGGCGGGGTGGTGCTGAAACCGCCGAAATCGTCCGGGAAATGCCCATGGTTGATCACCAGCGGGTAGCGGGCTTCAGGGTGCTTGTCGAAATCCTTGGGCACCAGGATATGCCCGGTGATGAACACATCGGTGCCCCAGAATTTCGTCAGGCGTTCCGATTTATACTTGAAATGACGGATGAACTCGCTGTCCTTTGGCTGCGCAATCGGCGGCAGTATCTTGGTCAGCGGGATGGTGACGATATCCTTGGCCAGCGGGTTGAAGCGGATTTTCATCGGTTCCGAAATGATGTTGCCCGGTTCCGCCCGCCAATTTTGCCCGGCACCACGCGCCGCCGGCAGTTTCACCGTGTGGCCGGTGCTGAGATGATAGGTCTGATATTTGTGCAGCACCGCCTGCACCATGTAGTCGCCGGCCGGCACGGCGCTGAGCGATTCCGCCGGATAGCCAAGCACGCCCGCGCCGATCATCGCGGCGCCGCCGGGCTTCAGCCCTTCGACATCGATGCCCAGCACTTGCGGCGCATCGGCGCCGAGTTTGACCTGAAAGCGCGGTTCGGACGACGCATCCGGCGTGATCACCAGGTTGATGCGACCATCGGTGCTGGCATCCACGCCGCTGGCCGGCATTGTGATGCGAAAATCGGTGGCGTGCGCCGCACTGGCCAGCAATGCCGCCATCGCCGCGATCTGGTATTTGCCCTGCATGTCCGCCTCCCCGTTTCGAGACGGTTAGAGCATGGCCAGCGGCCGCCTTCAACCGGTCACGGCTTGGTGCGCAGTGGGCGATCATCGCTGGCCGCCAGCCAGATTGCCGCGGTCCAGGCCGCGACATTCTGATCGAGCTGGGCGCGCTCCACCTTGTCGAGCGTGTCGTCAGGCGTGTGGTGATAATCGAAATAGCGGGTGCCATCCTGCGCCAGTTCCAGCACACCGCTGCCCAGCGCCGCCAGCGGGCCGACATCCGCGCCGCCGCCGCTGTCGTTGCCGGGCTGCGGCTGCACGCCCAGCGGCGCCAGCGCGGCGGCGATTTCGGTGAAGAGGGGCAGGCCGGCCGGGGCCACCCGCGATTCCACCCGCCAGACGCGATCGGCGCCGAAATCGCTTTCGCCGGCCAGCACGATATTCTCGGTCTTGTGCGCTTCGCCATAGGCGCGCCCGCCGACCACGCCGATTTCTTCGGAACCCCACAGCACGACGCGCACGGTGCGGCGCGGTTGCTGCCCGCTGGCCTTGATGGTGGCGGCGGCGGCGAGCGTTATGGCGACGCCGGCGCCATCGTCGAACACGCCCTGGCCGATATCCCAACTGTCGAGATGGCCGCCGAGCACTACGATTTCGTTCGCCACGCTGCCGGGGATTTCGCCGGAAACATTGGCCGATTGGCCCGGCTGGCTGGTG
The DNA here is from genome assembly GCF_987265915.1 of Sandarakinorhabdus sp. Taxonomy (NCBI): domain Bacteria; kingdom Pseudomonadati; phylum Pseudomonadota; class Alphaproteobacteria; order Sphingomonadales; family Sphingosinicellaceae; genus Sandarakinorhabdus; species Sandarakinorhabdus sp. The sequence goes on along the minus strand of NZ_OZ503948.1, from coordinate 2,527,863 downwards.
GGAGTGGAAACGAGATGCACCTGCACCGGGCCACGCGCGCACAAGCGCCCGATCAGTTCCGCATCGGGCAGCGCCAGCGCCACCGCCGGGATGGCGGCGGTGCCGGCAGGGAAGCTGGTGCTGCCGGTGTGCGGATTGCGGTGGTGATCGGTGCCCAGGCTGCGGATCATCACCGCGGCGGCGCCCTTTTGCGCGGCGATGGCCGGGCCGGTGCGGCGCACGCCGCCGTTGATGCCATAGCTGCTGCCATCCTGCGTCACGGTCATGCGGTGATCGATGAAGACGATGCGGCCTTTCACGGCCGCATCCGGCGCGGCGCGCAGCGCGGCGAGCGTATCGAAGCAGGTGACCGGCGCGGTGATCCCAGCGGCCGGCGTCGCGCCGCTGTTGCCCAGTGCGGTGATGGCCAGTTCGTGGTTGCTGCCCAGCACGCGGGCGCTTTCCTGGCCGCGCTGCCAGAAGGTGATCGGGAATGCCTCCTCGCGGATGTTGACCAAGCCCAATTTCTGCATCGCCGCCTTCGCCCACGCACGGCCACGCGCTTCGGCTTCGCTGCCGGCCAAGCGTTGCCCGACGCTGTCGGTCAGGTCCACCAGCAGCGGCCAGGCCGGGTTGCTGGCCAGCGCAGCATCGCGCAGCTTGGCCGCGGTGGCGATGCGGTCATCAGGTGCCGCCAGCGCCGGCGCGGTGATGAGCATGGTGGCGGCAATGAGTGTCTTGATGGTCATATGCAAATCTCCCCAATGCCATGGGTGTGGCATTGCCGGGGGTTACTGCACAAGTGCTGCCTGCGCCCGGCCTGTGTGCGCATCTGCCCAATCCCGTTTTTCCGCTCTGCCACCGTGCTGATCTGGCGGAAACTGCTGCCACCGGTTTGCGCGCGCGCACGCCATCGGCTAAGGGCTGCACCGTCCTTTCCCCACCCGTTTTCGACCGGAGCCTGACCTGTGGCCTACCAATATGCCTATGTGATGAAGGGCCTTTCAAAGACCTATCCGGGCGCCAACAAGCCTTGTTTCAAGGACATCACCCTGTCGTTCCTGCCGGGGGCGAAAATCGCCATCATCGGCCCGAACGGCGCCGGAAAATCGACTCTGATGAAAGTCATCGCCGGGCTGGACAAGGAATATCAGGGGGAAGCCTGGGCCGCCGAAGGCGTGCGCGTCGGCTATCTGCCGCAGGAACCGCATCTCGATCCGTCCAAGGACGTCAAGGGCAATGTGATGGACGGGGTGCGCCCCGTCGCCGACCTGGTGGACCGCTTCAATGCGATCAGCGCCGAAATGGCCGACCCCAAGGACGATACCGATTTCGACAAGCTGCTCGAGGAAATGGGCACGCTGCAGGAAAAGATCGATGCAGTAGATGGCTGGACGCTCGACAATCAGCTGGAAATCGCCATGGACGCGCTGCGTTGTCCGCCGGGTGACAGCGGCGTCGAGCGACTGTCGGGCGGCGAAAAGCGCCGGGTGGCGCTGTGCAAGCTGCTGCTGGAAAAGCCGGAAATCCTGTTGCTGGATGAGCCGACCAACCACCTGGATGCCGAAAGCGTGTCGTGGCTGGAAAACCATCTGAAAGAGTACAAGGGCATGGTGATCCTGGTTACCCACGATCGCTATTTCCTCGATAATGTCGTGAAATGGGTGCTGGAACTCGATCGCGGCCGTGCCATTCCGTTCGAAGGCAATTATTCCGACTGGCTGGAAGCCAAGCAGAAGCGGCTTTCCCAGGAAGACCGTGAAGATGCCAGCCGCGAGAAGGCGATCAAGCAGGAGCTGGAGTGGATCCGCGCCAGCCCCAAGGCCCGCCAGACCAAGAGCAAGGCCCGTATCAAGGCCTTTGACGAACTGGTGGAAAAACAGGCCAACCGCCGTCTGGGTGAAGCCCAGATCCTGATCCAGATCCCGGAACGCCTGGGCAACAAGGTGATCGAGGCGACCAATCTCACCAAGAGCTATGGCGACAAATTGCTGTTCGAGAATCTGTCGTTCAGCCTGCCGCCCGGCGGCATTGTCGGCATCATCGGCCCCAACGGCGCCGGCAAGACGACCTTGTTCCGCATGATTACCGGCCAGGAAACCCCCGACAGCGGCGACATCAGCATCGGCGAAACGGTGAAGATGGCCTATGTCGATCAGAGCCGCGACGCGCTGGCCGGCGAAAAGAATGTCTGGGAGGAAATCTCCGGCGGCAATGACAAATTCTATTTCGGCAAGAATGAGGTGCTGACCCGCGCCTATGTCGGCGCGTTCAACTTCAAGGGGCCGGATCAGCAGAAGAAGGTCGGCCTGCTGTCAGGCGGGGAACGCAACCGCGTGCACATGGCCAAGATGCTGGTGAAGGGCGGCAACGTGCTGTTGCTCGATGAACCGACCAACGATCTGGACGTCGAAACGCTGCGCGCGCTGGAAGAAGCGCTGGAAAGCTATGCCGGCTGCGCCGTGGTGATCAGCCACGATCGCTTCTTCCTCGATCGGCTGGCGACGCACATCCTGGCGTTCGAAGGCGACAGCCATGTCGAATGGTTCGAAGGCAATTTCCAGGCCTATGAAGAAGACAAGCGCCGCCGCCTGGGCGATGCCGCCGATCGGCCGCATGCGTTGACGTATAAGAAGCTGACCCGCTGACGGGCGCGTGATTATCGCGCAGCGATAATCACCGACTCCGTCAAGGGCGGCCGGGCTGGCGGTCGGCCCTCAGGCCGGCCGAACAGCTTCGACGGCGTGGCTCCGCCACGCTCTTTCTTACTTGCTTTCATCAATCCAAAGCGGACTCGGCGGCTCTGCCGCCGGCCGCGACTTCCCGGCATGGCCAAGATTATGTAACTACATAGCCTTGGTGCAACTGCACGAAGAGGAGGCGCGTGATGTCGGATTGGCAAGACCCTGATGACGCCCCCGTGATCACGCGCAAAATGGCCGAGCGCGGCCAGTGGCGGGTGGATGGCGCGGTAGTCAAACTGGCGACCGGAACGTTCCGGAAAGCCAAAGGACTGAGCTTTCCAACCAGGACAATAGGCACGCTTCGTATACGGTCTGGGGATTGATCCATTATGGATATGGGGCTGATTACCGGCGCGATTTCCAGCCTGCAGGCCGCTACAGACGCAATTCAAGGCGCTCTAAACTTAAAGGTAGCCCAAGAAGTTCGCACTAAAATTCTATCTATCCAAACCGAAATGCTCAACGTGCAGTCAGCGATGATGGCGTTGCAGAACGAAAACTTCAGACTTGTGGGTGAGCTCAAAGTTGCCAAAGATAGCCTCGCTGAAGTCGATAATTGGAATAATCTTTCAAATCGCTTTGAATTGAAAAGATTTCCAGCAGGTGACTTTGTGTATACGGCTAAGGAAACTGTTGACGGGTCTCCGGAGTATGTTTGTCCAAAATGCTTTGAAGACAGAAAAAAATACACATTGAAGTTGTTTATGAGCCGTGGGGGCGGAGAAACATACGTGTGTCCTACTTGTGAGAATAAGTATAAGCTGTTCCCTCATAAGCATGATCCCGTCCGTGCAATCCCGACCGCAAGTCCCTTTAGAAGAGGATAGTCCTTAAGGCGCCCGCCATTCCCCCGTCCAGCCGTCCGCAGCGCGGAATCGCGCGCGCCGATGGCCGCTGTTGGCCAGGTGCAGCCAGTCGATTTCCGTCACGCCCACCCACAGCACAGCAAAATTCGGCCGCGCCGGGGCGACCTGGTCTTCGGTTGGTTGCAGGCCTTCCGCCCAGGCCGGCAGGCCGGAGGCCGGGCCGGGCAGGGTGGTGCCGGGGGCCTGCTGCGCCAGATAGCAGCGGCGGGCAAAGGTGGTGGATTGCTGCCAATATTGATCGACGTCGGGTTCATCACGGCCGATGCGGGCCAGCCCGGCGATGCGCAACTGGATATTCTCACCCGGATGATAGGCCAATACACTCACCGGCCGGCCATCCAGCTCTGCCACCTTCGGGCTGCGCGCGTCGGTGTGGAAACGCAAAAAGGCCGTTGCCGGATCGGCCTTGCGCAGCACCATCACCCGGGCCTGCGGCAGGCCGGCGGCATCGACGCTGGCCACGGCCGGTGTGTGCAACGGGCTCTTGCGGTCGGCGCCGCCGCGCACCAGCAGGCTCCAGGCGTGGGCGAGGATGTCTGGTAAGGATTCGTTCGCTATCATTGCACTTCCACGATCGCTTCGACTTCGACCGGGATGCCGCGCGGCAGGCTGCCGGCTCCGGCGGCGGTGCGCGGGGCTTTCCCGGCCTCGCCAAAGGCCGTCACCATCACTTCGGAAAAGCCGTTCATCACTGCAGGGTGATCGGTAAAGTCGGGCGTGGCATTGACCAGGCCCATTACCCGCACCACGCGCTTGACGCGGCTCAATTCGCCGAGCTGGGCCTTCAGCGTGGCCAGCATGCACAGCGCGACGCTGGCGGCGTTGGCCTTGCCGGCGGCGACATCCATGGTCGCGCCCAGCTTGCCGGTGGCCTTGATCGGGCATTCGGTGTGGCCTGCCAGGAACAGCAAGTTGCCCACCTGCGCTGCCGGCATGTAAAGGCCGATGGGCGCATTGGCCGGCGGCAGGGTGAGACCGGCTGCGGCCAGACGCTGCTCAGGGGTATCGGCCATCGCCGGTGCGGCGGCCATCAAAGCGAACAGGATGAAGGGGATGCGCATGGAGGCTCCTTGCCGGGTGCAATGGCCCGGCCTAGCATCCCCGCAATCACACACCAAGGGGAGGGCGCTGCCATGACTGTCGCAGCATCGAATCATGTGAACGGCCACGCGCAGGATGGCCGCCAGAGCGCCGCCGAGACCGATCCGGCGGTGATGGGCTGGATGCAGGGCGCGCCGGTGCCGGCAGACGCGCAAGTGCGCTGGGACGATGGCTCGATGTGGCGGTTTCCCCAGTTTCGTTGGGGATACAGCCACATGCGCGAACTGGTGCCGACCGCGAATATCCCGCGCGGGGCCACGGTATCGCAACTGCCGCGGGCGTTGCGTGACGATCTGGATGCGGTGCCGCTGACCACACTCGATGGCAAGGCAATGACCTGGCGCGAGAGTCTGGCCGCGACCTACACCGATGCGATCCTGGTGATGAAGGACGGCGTGGCCGTGTATGAACGCTGGTTCGGCGCCACCGGGCCGGACACGCAGCATATATTGTTTTCAGTGACCAAAAGCTTCGTCGGCACGATTGCCGAGACGCTGATCGACGAAGGCAAGCTCAATCCTGATGCGAAGGCCCAAGATTACGTCCCTGAACTCAAAGGATCGGGCCTGGGCGATGCCAGCATCCGCGACATTCTCGACATGCGCACCGGCCTCGCGTTCAGCGAGGATTATGTCGCCGGCCTTACCGGCCTGACGGACGTGCAGCGCATGAGCATCGCCGGCGCCTGGGGCCCGCGCCCGGCCGATTATGACGGGCCGGATGGCCACCATGATTTCACTGCCAGCCTGGGCGCCAATGCCCCCCATGGCGGCGATTTCGTCTATCGCACCCCCAACACCAATTGCCTGCAATGGATCATCGAGCGCGTGACCGGGCAGAGCCTGGTGGCGCAGATCCACGCGCGATACTGGTCACGGCTGGGCATGGAGCAGGATGCAGCGATCGGCGTCGATCGCAAGGGCACGGCCTTTGGCGGCGGCGGCCTGATGGCATCCTTGCGCGATATTGCCCGGTTTGGCGAGATGCTGCGGCTGGGCGGTCGCCATGCCGGCCAGCAGATCGTGCCGCCGGCTGCTGTGGAGCGCATCTTTGCCGGCGGCGATCCGGCGGCGTTCGTCGCGACGCAATATCCCGGCAATCTCGATGGCAATTATGGCAGCCAATGGTGGCACCGCGCCGGCGGCCAGACCATGGCGCTGGGCGTGCACGGCCAGGCGATTTACATCGATCGCGCGGCCGGCGTGGTCATTGCCCGGCTCGGCAGTCACCCGGTGGCGAGCAATCGCGGCAATATGGCGGTGACCATGCCGGCCTTTGATGCGATCGTGGCAGTGCTCAACGGCTGACGGCGGCCAGCCAGGCACCAACCGTGGCGAGATCGGGCGCCACTGCCAGCACGCGCGCCTGAATGGCAGGTGTGGCTGGCAGCAGATCGGGCACCATGATCACCGGCACACCGGCGGCATGGGCCGAGATCACGCCATTGTGGCTGTCCTCCAGGGCGAGGCAATGGGCCGGCGCCAGGCCCAGGTGGGCCGCGGCGGCAAGATAAGGTTCGGGATGCGGCTTGCCGTTGGCTACGTCGTCGCCGCCTAAGATGGCGACGAAATGATCGCGCAGCCCGGCATGGTGCAGATGGCTGTGCGCCTGTGCTTGCGCCGTGGAGGTGACGAGCATGGCCGGGATGTGGGCGGCCCGCACCTGCGCCAACAATTCGGCCGCACCGGGCTTCAGCGGCCGGCGCGGCCCCCACTGGGCGGTGATCCGCGCGGCCACGGCGGCGCGCATCGCGGCATAGTCCAGCCCGGCAAAACGGTTCTGCATCCACACGCGGATGGCGGCTTCGGGCAGGCCGATCAGCGCGGCGAAATCATCGTGCGTCATGGCAAAACCGCTGTCGGCCATCACCGCGATCATCACATCGCGGATCAACCGCTCACTATCGAGCAGCAGGCCGTCCATATCGAACAGGACAGCGGCGGGGTGGGTGGTAATCATGGTGTGTGCTGCTGTCTGGCGCAAATGCCACGGCCAGGGGGACGACGCTTCACGCCAATTGCTTCCCCCTTGCCGCCGCAATCCGCGCCCGCCAGTCGGCAGGGCCGGTCTGGTGGACGCTGGTGCCTTCAGAGTCCACAGCAACAGTCACCGGCATGTCCTTGACTTCGAATTCATAAATGGCTTCCATGCCGAGATCGGCGAAGGCCAGCACCTTGGCGCCCTTGATCGCCTTGGCCACCAGATAGGCCGCGCCGCCCACCGCCATCAGATAGGCCGCCTTGTGGCGCTTGATCGCCTCGATGCCCGCCGGCCCGCGCTCGGCCTTGCCGATCATGGCGATCAGGCCGGTCTGGGCCAGCATGGCTTCGGTGAACTTGTCCATGCGGGTGGCGGTGGTCGGGCCGGCCGGGCCGACGACTTCATCGCCGACCGGATCAACCGGTCCGACATAATAGATGACCCTGTTGGTGAAATCGACCGGCAGCGTCTCGCCGCGGGCCAGCATGTCGGTCATGCGCTTGTGGGCGGCATCGCGCCCGGTCAGCATCTTGCCATTCAGCAACAATCGGTCGCCGGGCTTCCAGCTGGCGACCTCGGCGGGAGTCAGCGTGTCGAGATTGACCGGAATCGAGGCCTTGTCCGGCGTCCAGTTGACCTTCGGCCAATCGGCCAGATCAGGCTGCGCCAGATAGGCCGGGCCATTGCCGGTGAGCACGAAATGGGCGTGGCGGGTGGCAGCGCAATTGGGGATCATGGCGATCGGCTTCGACGCGGCGTGGGTCGGCGTGTCGAGGATCTTCACATCCAGAACCGTGGACAGCCCACCCAGGCCTTGCGCACCGATGCCGAGATCATTGACCGCATCGTGCAGCTCGATACGCAGTTCCTCGATCGGGGAGCTGGGTCCGCGCGCCTTCAGTTCGGCCATGTCGATCGGGTCCATCAGCGATTTCTTGGCGAGCAGCATCGCCTTTTCCGCCGAACCGCCGATGCCGATGCCGAGCATGCCGGGCGGGCACCAGCCGGCGCCCATCAACGGCACGGTGTTCACCACCCAGTCGCGGATGGAATCGCTGGGGTTCAGCATGGCGAACTTCGCCTTGTTCTCGCTGCCGCCGCCCTTGGCCGACACGATGATATCGAGCGTATCGCCGGGCACCAGCTCCACGTGCACCACCGCCGGCGTGTTGTCGCGGGTGTTGACGCGGGTGAAAGCCGGATCGGCAACGATGGAGGCGCGCAGCTTGTTTTCGGGGTGCAGATAGGCGCGGCGCACGCCTTCGTTGATCACTTCCTCAAGGCTTCGCGTGGCTTCCCAGCGGATGTTCATGCCGACTTTCACGAAGACCACCACGATGCCGGTATCCTGGCAGATCGGGCGATGGCCTTCGGCACACATGCGGCTGTTGGTGAGGATCTGGGCGATGGCGTCGCGGGCGGCCGGTGATTCTTCTTGGCGGTAGGCGCGGCCCAGCGCCTGGATATAATCCATCGGGTGGAAGTAGCTGATATATTGCAGCGCATCGGCGACGGATTCGATCACATCGGCTTCGCGGATCACGGTCATGCTGTTGGCCCCTGTTGTGGTGTCGCCGCCGCCTCGCGGCATCGGCAGTTGCCGGGCAGGATAAGCCGCGGCCGGGGCTGCGTCCATATCGACACGTGGCTTGCCTGCACGGCCATTGCAGCATCTTGAGCCAAGCCCTTGAACCAGCGTAGGCGGCCAATTTTCCTGTGGAGGAATCGCCCCGGATCGCACCGGTTTGGGGGCCGTAACATTGCCGTCAAGTAAACTTTGGGCTTGCGCGTCAAACCTGCTGTGGCACTATCTGTTGCGTATCGAAACGCGCTAGGCACTAATTCTGGTGGCGTGAGGCGGGGAATGCGCAATGGGCCGGGTCGGTCACTTGTGAATATCGGGGACAAGTCACACCGCGACAAGATTGGCGCGTGACCCCGGTTTGTTCTTCTCCTATGATCAGGGACAACAGAAGAATGAGCGAATTCAGCATGACAGACAGCAGCGCCGACCTGAGCATTGCCGACCGGCCGACAGAGGCAGCGGACACGCTGTTCGCAGCGCTTGCCCAAGGTGCCATGGCTGGGGCGGTGGCGGCGGCGCAGGCGCCCGCGCCAACCCGGCCGGGCACCAGCGAGGTGCTGCCGTGGCGCTTCCCGGTGACGGTGGATCGCAGCCGCGATGCGCTGCTCACCGATTTCGGCCGTGACACGCTGGATGATCGTTATCTGCTGCCCGGCGAATCCTATCAGGATCTGTTTGCCCGCGTCGCCGCGGCCTATGCCGATGATGCGCCGCATGCGCAGCGCCTGTATGACTATATCAGCCGGCTGTGGTTCATGCCGGCGACGCCTGTGCTGTCCAATGGCGGCACCGGGCGCGGCCTGCCGATCAGCTGCTATCTGAACAGTGTGTCCGACAGCCTGGAGGGCATTGTCGGCACCTGGAACGAGAATGTCTGGCTGGCCTCGCGCGGCGGCGGCATCGGCACCTATTGGGGCAATGTGCGCGGCATCGGCGAGCCGGTTGGCCTGAATGGCAAGACCAGCGGCATCATCCCGTTCGTGCGCGTGATGGACAGCCTGACTCTGGCCATTTCGCAAGGCAGTCTGCGGCGCGGGTCGGCGGCGGTCTATCTCGACATCAGCCACCCGGAAATCGAGGAGTTCCTCGAAATCCGCAAGCCGTCGGGCGATTTCAACCGCAAGGCGCTCAATCTGCACCACGGCGTGCTGCTGACCGACAAGTTCATGGCGGCGGTGCGTGATGGCACCAGTTTCGATCTGGTCAGCCCCAAGACCGGCGAGAAGCGCGCCGAGGTCGATGCGCGCGCGCTGTTCACCAAGCTGGTCGAAACCCGGCTGGCAACCGGCGAGCCCTACATCATCTTTATCGATGAAGTGAACCGCACCATGCCCAAGCACCAGCGTGATCTGGGGCTGAAGGTGTCCACGTCCAACCTGTGTTCGGAAATCACCCTGCCGACCGGCAAGGACCATCTCGGCAATGATCGCACCGCGGTGTGCTGCCTGTCGTCGCTCAACATCGAGACCTGGGATCAATGGCAGGGCGATCCGCTGTTCATCGAGGATTGCATGCGCTTCCTCGATAATGTGCTGCAGGATTATATCGACCGGTCCGAACCGGCGATGCACCGCGCCGCCTATGCCGCGATGCGCGAACGCTCGGTCGGGCTGGGCGTGATGGGCCTGCACAGCTTCTTCCAGGCGCGTGGCCTGCCGTTTGAAAGTGCGCCGGCGAAAGCCTGGAACATGAAGATCTTCAAGCACATCCGCGCGCAGGTCGATCAGGCATCAATGAACCTGGCCGCCGAACGTGGGCCCTGCCCGGACGCGGCGGACATGGGCGTGATGGAGCGTTTCAGCTGCAAGATGGCGATCGCGCCGACGGCGAGCATCAGCATCATCTGCGGCGGCACCTCGGCCTGCGTCGAACCGATCCCGGCCAATGTCTATACCCACAAGACGCTGTCGGGCTCGTTCGTCGTCAAGAACATCTATCTGGAAAAGTTGCTGATCGCCAAGGCGAAGAACAGCGATGCGGTGTGGAACAGCATCCTGGAGCGCGGCGGTTCGGTGCAGCATCTGGAGTTTTTGACCCCGGACGAAAAGGCGACCTATCGCACCGCGTTCGAGATTGATCAGCGCTGGATGCTCGAACTGGCGGCCGATCGCACGCCCTATATCGATCAGGCGCAGTCATTGAACCTGTTCATCCCGGCCGATGTCGAGAAATGGGATCTGCTGATGCTGCATTACCGCGCCTGGGAACTGGGCATCAAATCCCTCTATTATCTGCGCTCGATGAGCGTGCAGCGCGCAGGCTTTGCCGGCGGCGTGGAGGCCGACAACACGGCCGAGGCGCCGGTGATCACCGTCGAGCGGCGCGATTATGATGAATGCCTGGCCTGCCAGTGATGGCGGCCAACGCCCCGGGCTTGCCCTGCCATCCCGCAGGGCAATGCACCGGCCGGGTTGCTGACCGGCCGGAGGGTGAGGGGGCCGGCGCCACGACTTCCACGACTCGTGACGCCGGCCCCCTCCCAACTGCAGTTTGATTTTTCGTTTTTCAGATCAGGATCACCCCCATGTCCCTCCTCAAAGCCTCCAAGAGCTACAAGCCGTTCGAATATCCTTGGGCCTATGATTTCTGGAAGCGCCAGCAGCAGATCCACTGGATGCCGGAAGAAGTGCCGCTCGGCGAGGATTGCCGCGATTGGGCGCAGAAGCTGACCGATCATGAGCGCAACCTGCTGACGCAGATCTTCCGTTTCTTCACCCAGGCCGATGTCGAGGTGCAGGATTGCTATCACGACAAATATGGCAGCGTGTTCAAGCCGACCGAAGTCAAAATGATGCTGACGTCGTTTTCCAACATGGAAACGATCCACATCGCGGCCTACAGCCACCTGCTCGACACGATCGGCATGCCCGAAAGCGAGTATAGCGCCTTCCTGAATTACAAGGAAATGCGCGACAAGCATGATTATATGGGCACGTTCGGGGTGAGCAACAACGAGGATATTGCCAAGACGCTGGCGATGTTCGGCGGCTTCACCGAAGGCCTGCAATTGTTCGCCAGCTTTGCCATGCTGATGAACTTCCCGCGCTTCAATAAGATGAAGGGCATGGGGCAGATCGTCAGCTGGTCCGTGCGCGATGAATTGCTGCATTGCGAAGGCATCATCAAGCTGTTCCACGCCTTCTGCGCGGAAACCGGCGTGCTCACCAGCCGCATCCGCGACGACATTGCGGACGTCTGCCAGCGTACCGTGCGCCTGGAAGACGCCTTCATCGATCTGGCCTTCGAACAGGGCCCGGTTTCCGGCATGACGCCCAAGGATATCAAGCGCTACGTCCGCTACATCGCCGATTGGCGCCTTACGCAGCTCGGTCTGCAACCGATCTACATGATCGAGGAACACCCGCTGCCCTGGCTGACGCCGCTGCTCAACGGCGTCGAACACGCCAATTTCTTCGAAGCGCGCTCGACCGAATATAGCAAGGCCGCCACCAAGGGCGACTGGAACGAAGTGTGGAACGCCTTCGACAGCCGCAAGGCCGCCAAGGCGATGAGCGAAACCCCGGCCGCCAATGTGGACGACCGCCAGGGCGGGCTGCTGGGGATGGCGGCGGAGTAGTGTCCAACTATGATCCCCGCGACTTGGCAAATCTCGTCCTGCAAGTTGCGGCCGAAGTAGGTGCGACCACGTCAAATCTAGCGATGAACAAGATTGTCTACTTTGTTCATGGGAACTACTTGGCTCGATTTGGAGAGCCGCTAGTAGATGCAACCATAGAGGCTTGGCAGTTTGGTCCAGTCTTCAGGGAGTTGTATCATTCATTCAAGCAGTTCGGTGACGGCCCCATTCGTCAGATGGCTGCTCGCACTGATCCAACCGATGGTAAAAAGAAGGCGTTTGTTGCCCAACTGCCCAATGATCGGCAACAAGTAGTGGAGCAGCTAATCAAGAACTATTTGTCAATAAAGCCGGCGATGCTAGTGAACATGTCTCATGTTGAAGATGGCCCTTGGCACGATGCCTGGAATTATCAGGGCACGGTGAACCCGGGCATGTCTATCTCAAACCAGGCAATTCAACAGTATTTCGCTTCACAGAAGAGGCATTAAATGGCTAGCTTTGATCAAATCAAACGCAAAGTGATGCGTCCTCCGAGCGCCCAAAACTGGACGCGTTTGAACGCGTTTGGAGATTTGCAAAAGACCACACTCTTGATCGCAAACTTCGCAGTTGGTGTCCCGGCATTTAATTACATTCCCGCGGTGGGTGCATGTAAGCACAAGGTTGAACTTGGCTTTGACCTTGATACTGCTGTAAAGTCTGTCCGTCGTTCGGGGGCGCCGGCTGGTCGAGAAAGTAATGAATCTCTAGTTCGTGCATTCTACGATTATGATGGAGAGCGTCAATACGGCTCTCAAGGGTTCGCTGAAAGCTTTGATGACGGCGCATTTCGCGTATCTCGTGATGTACGTGTGCCAACAAAACCAACCTTTACTACGCTTGATTCAGGGTTGCTTTGCCCAGTATTAATCTGTGGCTGGCAAGAATTTCCTTTTGATTTGACCCATACTCGCCTCTTTATGACAGTTCTCGAGCTTGGGCTTTTCTCTTTTGCTGACTATCGGCGGTCTCCAGCTGAAGTTGTGCTGTTTCCAATGGAAGGTGAGGGCGATGACCGCATTCGGCTTCCCAAGATTCTGAAAAGGGGTGACTACGAACTGCTTTCTGAAAGGCAACTGCGCGAGCAGTCGGAGTTGTATATAGAAGCTCAGACAGCCGCTTTGCCGATAGCTGAAGATGTTTGGCGGAAGAGGGAAGAGAAGCGGAAGAAAGAGGAAAGTGCGTCGACGCCGGCATTTACTTTTGATGCTGAGCCCGATTTTTTCCGCAGGTAAACGGGACTAAACTTGGGCAACAGTCTGCTTAGTTTCCTTCTTCTGATTACTCTCTCCCACCCAACTTAGGGTTACAGCCTTCCACTGATTGCCATTCGCGCATGCAGGAAGCGCGTCACTAAGATTCCGTCGGCACTTTGGCGATAGTAGATTATGTGGCTTTCGGCCGAAAAGCGCCGCAACGGCAGTTTGCGGTCCGGCACCTCCGGTCCCATCAACGGAAACGCCAGCAAGGCCTGTGCCGTCGCCACCAGCATCGCGGCGTAGCGGTCGGCGGTGGCTTGCCCGAAGGTGGCAAAGCCATAGTCGTAAATGGCATCAAGATCGCGCCGCGCGGCGGCGGTGAGCCTAAGCCTTGGCAAGGTTGCGCGCGCGGGCTTGGGCGATGACGTCCTCGATGCTCAGGTCACTCAGCCCGCTGGCCTCGCCCTCATCCAGTGCCGCATGAAGCGCAGCCAGCCGCTCCACATCATCGCGGTCGCGCGCCACAAGGTCGTTCAGATAGGCCGCTTCGTCCGGCCAGGCGCCGCTGGCTACCCGCTGCGCGATCCATGCGCGCGCCGGTTCGGCGAGGCGGGTTGAGGTGTCGTCCATGGCCGGAATCTCGCTTTGTGGGTGGCAAAAGTCAATTCGCCCGCAGGGTCAGGTCCGTTGCGCCGGCAGCGGCGGCATCCTTGGCAACGCGCGGCCGGCCCGCTACGATTAGTGTGTTCGATGCGCAAGGATTTGACCATGGCTGCCAATCGTTCAGGTGCGCCCGATGTTAGTGCCACTCCCCGGTCAATCAATGCCGCACTTGATCGTGCGCTTGTCGAAGAAGCGCATGCTCATGGCATCGATGTTTCGCAGGTCTCTGAGCGCAGCAACGGCGAGACATTGGCCCGCGGTCGGGCAGCACAATGGCTGGAAGAGAATCGGGCGGCGCTGGATTCGTATAATGCCTATATCGAGGAGCACGGCCTGCCATTGGCGAAGTACCGCTTGTTTTAAGCTTGGCCGCTGAGACGACGCTTGGGCGATGGGTCCCGGCGTTCGCCGGGATGACGGTGGAAGGTGTGGGCCGCTCCAGACAAATCGGTGCAGGGCTCAGCCCTGCCCGCCGGAGGCTCCCTTCTTGGTTCTCTGTGCCAACACGCCCACCCAAACCACCCGGCAGCAAACTCACGCCGGGTCGGCGAACATTTCCTGCAAGATGGCGGACAGGCGGGCGGCGGTGGCGGCATCGAGGCGGCCCAGGCGTTTGACGAACCGGGCTTTGTCCACGGCGCGCATCTGGTCGGGCAGCAGCAGGCCGGTCTTGCCCTGGAAGGTCACCGCGACGCGGAAGGCGGCGGGCCGGCTGCCGGTGGTCATCGGCACGGCCAGCACGGTGCCGAGATGCAGGTTCATCTCGTCGGGCGAGACGATCACGCAGGGACGGGTTTTCTGGATTTCGCGGCCGATCGTGGGATCGAGCGCGACTAGCCAGACGTCAAACCGGCGCACGGGGATGATTACCACTCGATCCCGGCATCATTGGCCAGTGGCGCTGCCAGCCATTCACCTTCTTCTGCGGTGACACTGAGGGCGGCCGCTGATTCGGCCCATCCTGCTCGTAGCGCCTTCAATACCGGGGTGGCCACGATGCGGCCGTCCTCGACGATCAACTCCAGTTCGGCGCCAACGCTCAGGCCTGCGGCGCGCAGCAGCGGGGCCGGCACGATGATGCCGGTGGAATTGCCCATTTTGCGAAGTGCGCTGCGCATGGTGATCAGATCCTTGTGACCACAACGTTATAACATCGGAACTGGCCAATCCCTACCCCAATTTGCGCCCCACCCACACGACACGGCCGATCACGGTGATGCTGTCCGGGTCGCAATCGGGCCAGCTGGGGTAGGCGTCGTTGTCGGAACGGATGGTGATGCGCCGGGCGATGGGGTTGAGGGACAGGCGTTTGACCAGCAGGGCGTCGTCGCTGCGCAGCACATAGATGCCGTCGCGCAGGCGCAGGTGGTCGTTTGTGTCCACCAGGATCTGGTCGCCGTGGGCGAGGGTGGGGAACATCGAATCGCCTTCGACGCCGAGCACGGCGAGGCCTTCGGGTGGGTTGGACGAAAGGTCGCGGATGAAGCCGGCCTGGAAGGCGATGGCGGCGGTGGGCACTTCGACGCCGGGCAGGGCGCCGGGGCCGGCCGATGCGCTGAGCTGATATTGCGGCACCAGCACATAATCCTCCGCCGCGCGGGCCAGGCCAGGGCGGGGCAGCAGGGCGCGGCCGGGATCCGCCGGCGATCCGCCGAGCAGATGTTCGGCGATTCCAAAATGTTGCGCCAGCAATTGGCGATCGGATTCCGACAAGCGCCGCGGCACGCCGCGCTTGATGAATTGCTGGATATAGCTGGCGTTGCGCCCAAGCCGCCGCGACAGCGAGGCATAATCCTCCCCGCGCGACGTGATGAGCGCGTCCAGCCTCTGCCGGATGGCGATGCTGTCCATGACCCACGGGCCTCCTCTCCTGGCCCGATATGGACCCTATAACAGTAGTTTTTTTCCTAGACTAGTAGGATTTTGACTTGGATAAAGTGTCTTGTCAGCCGAATCGCGAGGGATAGGCGGACAATCCTGCCCATTTTGAAGGGAGTTGACGACATGTGCCTTTTGCCTGTCGTGGAGCGCCATCTGCGCACCCACGCCATCCCGGCCTCGCGTTTCGGCCGCATGGCCACCGGCGATCCGCGTTTCGTGTTCGATCTGCGTCGCGGCCGCGAACCGCGCGCCGCCACCCGTGATCGCGTGCTGGCGCATATCGCCAGCGCCGGCGCCGCGCCGGCAGCATCAAACAGGGAGGGGCCGCATGCGACCGCATTGTGATCGGGCCCAGGCCGCCATCCTGCGTGCCGTGGCGGCCATCGCCTTGCCCCATGGCGCCCGCCTGGTGATCGAGGAGCTGCGGGCGCGCGACTGGGCCAGCCTGACGCTGGCCGGCGCCCGCCATGAACTTGATGTGCGGCTCGATGGCCCGGGCGCTGCGGCGGCGCTGGCCGCCGTCGCGGCGCAATTGCCCCATGAAACCATTTCCATCGCTGGCCAGTTGCTGGCGGAATTGCTGGTGGAGCCGGGCAGCGTCGGCGACAACGGGGTGTCGCTGACCCTGTGCGCGCTGGTGATCAACGACTGAAAGCGGCAGGCGCTGCGACAATTCTGAGCAATGCTCAAATATCTTGCGCCACGATGGATGAACGGGCAAGATATGAGTCGGAATCAAAAGCCGGGTAAGGCCAGCATGGCCTTGCCCGGCTCAACCGACCGGGATCGCAGGCACCGCCCATGAGCAATCAAGCATTTGCCCACCATGTTGCGCTTCCCGGTGTGGCGCGCCGCCTGCCGGCGCTGATCCTGCTTTCGGCTGTGCTGGCAGCGTGCAGCAGCGAAGCGCCGCCACCACCCAAGGCGGCGCAAGCCCTGCCGGTGCGGCTGGCGACGGTGCGCCCGGTCAGCGGCAGCACGGTGCTGCTGGTATCGGGCACTGTACGGTTGAAGCGCGAAACGCCCTTGTCGTTCAATACGCCCGGCCGCATCGCGGCCATCCTGGTGCGCGAGGGCGATCGCGTGGCGGCTGGCCAGGTGCTGGCCCGGCTCGATATCACCGCGCTGGGCGCGAACGATGCCTCGGCGCAGGCCGAAGTGGTGCGCGCACGCTCTGATCTCACCCGCCTGGAAGATCTGTTCAGGAAAGGCTGGGTGACGGCGCCGCGCGTCGAGCAGGCGCGGGCCACCATGGCCGCGGCGCAGGCGCGGCAGCGGGCGGCCGGCTTCGATGTCGGGCTGGCGGTGCTGCGCGCGCCATCAGCCGGCGTGGTGCTAAGCCGGCCGGGCGAGCCGGGGCAGATCGCCCAGCCCGGCCAGGCGGTGCTGACCCTGGGCGAGATGGGGCAGGGCTTTGTGCTGCGCGCGCCGCTCGCTGATCGCGATGCGGCGCGGGTGAAGTTGGGCCAGCCGGCGACGGTGCGCGTTGCGGCACTGGGTCCGGCGGCCTTGTCCGGGCAGGTGAGCGAGGTGGGCGCGCGTGGTGATGATGGCACCGGCACCTTCCGCATCGAGGTGAAATTGCCGGCCAATGCGCGGCTGGCCTCTGGCCAGATCGGGGAGGCGGAATTGCTGCTGGGCGCGGCGGAGGCGGGCGCGCCGCTGATCGTGCCCGCCGCCGCGGTGTTTGCGGCGCGCGCCGATGAAGGCTTTGTCTATGTGCTGGAGCCGGTGACACGCCGGGTGCGGCAGCGGCAGGTAGCGCTGGGCGAGGTGGCAGAGGCTGGCGTGATCGTCACGGCGGGCCTGCAACCGGGCGAACAGGTGGTCACCACCGGCATCGATCGGCTGCGCAACGGCCAAGTGGTGCAGATCGCGGCTCAGGCAGCAACCAAATGAACGGCATCATCCGTTTTGCCATCGAACGCTGGCAGATCACGCTGGTGGTGTTTCTGGCGCTGGCGGCGCTGGGGCTGTCGGCGTTTTTCAGCATTCCGCGCTCGGTCGATCCGCATTTCACCGCGCCCAATGTCTTGGTGGTGGTGACGTTGCCCGGTGCCGAGCCGGCGGACATGGAATCGACCATCGCCAAGCCGATCGAAGATGTGCTGCAGGGCCTGGATGGCATCGTGAAGGTGCAATCCAATTCCACCGATTCCACCGCGGTGATTGCCGCCGAATTCGGTTGGGATGGTGACCCAGAGAAGAATTACGACGAGGTGGTGCGCGAGGTGAATGCCATCCGCCAGACCTTGCCATCGGGCATCGTGCGGCTGGAGTTCCAGAAATTCCGCACGACCGAAGCTGCCGTGCTGCAATTTGCGCTGGTGTCGGACACGGCCAGTTATCGGCGGCTGGAAAAACTGGCGCAGGATCTGCGCGAGCAGCTGAATGCCGTTTCGGGCGTGCGCAGCACCCGCATCTGGGCGCTGCCGACGCCGGAAATGCGGGTGGCACTTGATACCGGCCGCATGGCGCAACTGGGCATCCCGGCGACAGCCGTGACCGATGCGCTGCGCAGTGGCGGCCAGGATCTGCCGCCGGGTGCCGTGCAATCGGGCAACACACGGCTGAACGTGCAGGCCGGCGGTGCCTACAAGGCGGTGGCTGATGTCGCCGACGAGCCGGTGCGCGCGCAGGACGGCCGCATCGTGCGGGTGAAGGATATTGCCCAGGTGGGCTGGGCTTATGAAGAGCAGCCGCATTTTGCCCGCTACAACGGCAAGCGCGCGATCTGGGTGACGCTGAACCAGAAGGACGGGCTCAATGTGCTGGATATCCGCAATGATGCTGTGAAGATTGCCGATGCGTTTGCGGCCCAGTTGCCGCCGGATGTGAAGCTGGAAACCGGTTTTGACCAGAGCGGTGACATCGCCCGCAAGCTGGGCCAGTTGGGCCGGGATTTCGGCATCGCGCTGGGGCTGGTGCTGATCACGCTGCTGCCGCTGGGCTGGCGCGCGAGCATCGTGGTGATGGTGTCGGTGCCGCTGTCGCTCGCCATGGGCGTCGCCGTGCTGAACTGGACCGGCTTCACGCTCAACCAGCTGGCGATTTCCGGCTTCATCATCGCGCTTGGCCTGCTGGTGGACGACAGCATCGTGGTGACCGAGAATATCTCGCGCCACCTCCGCATGGGCAAGACGCGCGCGCAGGCCGCCATCGATGGCACCAACCAGATTGCCGTGGCGGTGATCGGTTGCACCTTCGTGCTGCTGTTTGCGTTTTTCCCGCTGACCATGCTGCCCGAAGGCGCCGGCAAGTTCACGCGCAGCCTGCCGGTGGCGGTGCTTGCCACAGTGGCGGCCTCACTGGTGGTCTCGCTCACCATCGTGCCATTTCTGGCCAGCCGGATGTTGCCGCGGGAGGAAAGCGAGCACGGGAACCGTTTTCTGCAGGCGGTCAACCGCGGCATCCACCGTTTTTACCAGCCGGTGCTGCATTGGGGCCTTGGCAATCCGTGGAAGGCGATGCTGGCGTCCTCGCTGCTGATCCTGTCCGGCCTGGCGCTGGTGCCGCTGATCGGATCGAGCCTGTTTCCGCCGGCCGAAACGCCCTATTTCCTCGTGCAGGTGACGGCCAGTGAAGGCACCGCCATTCCCGCCACCGATGTCGCGGTGCGCAATGTGGAATCCGCTTTGCAGGACGAGCCCGAGGTGACAGCGGTGATGAGCAATGTCGGCCGGGCAAATCCGCGCATCTTCTATAACCAGAGCAACAATGATCAGCGCAGCAGCATCGGCGAAGTGCTGGTTGTGCTGAAAGAATGGGATGAATTTGGCGGGCCGGCGCTGGTTCAGCGGTTGCGCACCAAGCTGGAAGCCCTGCCGGATGCGCAATATGTGGTGAAGATCTTCAAGAACGGCCCGCCGATCGATGCCCCCATCCAGATGCGCATCATTGGCCCGGAACTGGATGTGCTGAAGCGGCTGGCCACCGAGGCGGAAAGCGTGATGCGCAAGGTGCCCGGCACCCGCGACGTGCGCAATGCCGTGGCAGTGGACCAGCCGCGGCTCAATCTGGGGCTGAACAACGACAAGGCGGCGCTGTTGGGCGTGCAGCCGGGTGCGCCACGCCGGGCGCTGCGGCTGGCGCTGGCCGGCGAAAATGCCGGGCGTTTTCGCGATGTGGAAGGCGACAGTTACAACGTGGTGGTGCGGCTGCCGTTGGCAGAACGTCACAAGGTTTCGGTGCTGGACAATATCTATGTGCAGGGCAGCCGTGGTCCGGTGCCGCTGCGCGAGATCGCCACGCCCTATCTCGATTCAGCGCCGCCGCAAATCAGCCGCCTGCGCCAGAACCGTGTGGTGTTTGTGGATTGCCAGGTCGGCGAAGGCTTTCTGACGGCCAAGGTCAACCGGGCGGTGATCGATGCGCTGCAGGCCCAGGTCAAGCTGCCCTATGGCTATCGCTTTGAAGTGGGCGGCGAAGCTGAAACCGCGGCGCGCAGCTTTGGCGGGTTGGGGCCAATCATTGCGCTGGCGGTATTCGGCATATTGGCGGTGCTGGTGATCGAATTCGGCCGCTTCCGCGAGACTCTGGTGGTGGCCGGGGTCATCCCGCTCGGGCTGTTCGGCGGCTTGGTCGCGCTGTTCCTCACCGGCAATTCGCTCAGTTATACCGCCGTCATCGGCTTCGTCGCGTTGATCGGCATCGAGATCAAGAACAGCCTTTTGCTCGTCGATTTCACCACGCAATTGCGCGAAGCCGGGCGGCCGTTGCGCCAGGCCATTGAGGAAGCCGGCGAGGTGCGCTTCCTGCCCGTCTTGCTGACCAGCGTGACGGCCATCGGTGGCCTGCTGCCGCTCGCCCTGTCCGGTTCCGGCCTTTATGGCCCGCTGGCGTGGGTGATCATCGGCGGGCTGGTGTCGTCAACGCTGCTCAGCCGCGTGGTCACGCCGGTGATGTATCTGCTGATCGTGCAGGGCGATGCCAAGCGGCCGCCCGTGGTGGCTCCGGCCTGACGGCGGTGCGGGGTCAGCCGGCCATCGTAGTCGTGCTGCTGGCATTGATGTGTGCGGTGCGTTTTGGTCTGGCCGCCTTTGCCTATGCAGCACCCGAAGCCTTGATGGCCGAACTGGGCGCGCCGGCAGCGGCCAATCTGCAGGCACCCTATATCGTCAGGGTATGGGCGATCCGCGACATGGTGATTGCCGTGCTCGTGCTGCTGGCGCGGCCGGCCTGGTTGCTGCCGCTGTTGCTGGGCTGCATCGCCATCGATGCGACCGATATTGTTTCTGCGTTGCTCAGCGGTGCAGCCGGGCAGTTTGATCAAGCGGAGACATGGGGTCTGATGACCACCGCCATTGCCGCGCTGGTGCCTGAAACGCTGGCGGCGCTGCTGGTGTGGCGCCGCAGCACGCGATGAAGCTGGGCTTGCCCAAGAAAAATCCCTTGCTTGATTGCACTGCTACTAAGGTCGCACTATCCCGGATGCCATGAAACGACACGCCGGCCAGAACCCAGAAATTGTGAAAACGTGGCGCCCCGCCACGCAAATGGTGCGCGGCGGCACCATGCGTACCGAAGTGGGGGAGACGTCCGAAGCCATCTTCATGACGTCTGGCTATTGTTACGACAGCGCTGAGGAAGCCGCAGCGCGTTTCCGCGGCGAACGGCCGGGCATGACCTACAGCCGGCTGCAGAATCCCACCGTGGAAATGCTGGAGCAGCGCATCGCCCTGATCGAAGGTGCAGAGGCTGCGCGCGCCACCACCACCGGGATGGCGGCGATGAGCGGCATGCTGCTCTCCACGCTTTCGGCCGGCGATCATCTGGTGGCCGGGCGCGCGCTGTTCGGATCGTGCCGGGTGCTGGTTGATACCATCCTGCCGCGCTTCGGCATCGAGACGACGACGGTCGATGCTCGCGACGTGGATGCCTGGGCGAAAGCCCGCCGGCCCAACACCAAGGCGTTTTTCCTGGAAACGCCGACCAATCCCGGCCTCGATCTGTGCGATATCCGGGCGATTGCCGATGTGGCGCACGATGCCGATGCGCTGGTGATGGTCGATAATGCCTTTGCTTCGCCGATCGTGCAGCGGCCGCTGGAATTGGGCGCCGATATCGTCGCCTACAGCGCCACCAAGCTGATGGACGGGCAGGGCCGGGTGCTGGCCGGCGCGGTCGTCGGCAGCGAGAAATGGATGAACGACACCTATCTGGCGTTCGCGCGCCACACCGGGCCGAACCTGTCGCCGTTCAATGCCTGGGTGGTGCTGAAAAGTCTGGAAACGCTCGACCTGCGCGTGCGCCGCCAGTGTGACAATGCGCTGAAGGTGGCGATCTTCCTGGCGAGCCGGGTGCCGAACCTGATCTATCCGGGCCTGGCCAGCCATCCGCAGCATGATCTGGCCCGGCGCCAGATGAAGGCGGGCGGCACCATCATCGCCATGCATCTGGATGATCGCGCGCAGGCGCATGCGCTGCTCGATGCGCTGCACCTGATCGATATTTCCAACAATCTCGGTGACTCGCGCAGCCTGATGACGCATCCGGCCAGCACCACCCATTACAGCGTGTCGGCGGCCGTGCGCGAAGAAATGGGCATCAGCGAAGGCATGCTGCGCCTGTCGATCGGGCTGGAAGACGCAGACGATCTGATCGATGATCTCGGTCAGGCATTGGCTGCGGCCGGGCTGTAATCGCGGTGATCCGGCAGATTTTCCCCTACGCCGAAACCACCGCCGGCATCACCGTGCGGGTGGCGCCGCATTATCTGCCCGAACAATCCGATCCGGATCGCGGTTATCATGTCTGGTCTTATCATGTACGGGTGGAAAATGGCAGCGCCCAGGCCGTGCGCTTGCTGGCCCGGCGCTGGACGATCATCGATGCCACGGGACGCACCGAGGAAGTCGCTGGCGATGGCGTCGTCGGTGTGCAGCCGCTGATCGCGCCGGGCGGTGCCTATGACTATGTGTCTGGCTGCCCGCTCGCCACTGCGACAGGGTTGATGCACGGCCGATATGTGATGCAGGCCGACGATGGTGAGCGCTTCATGGTCACCATCCCGCAGTTCAAGCTGGAATTGCCCGGCCCGCGCCCGGCCGTCCACTGATCGCCTTCCGATGAAACGCACCCATCTGCCCTTGAATGCTCTGCGCGTGTTCGAGGCGGCGGCGCGCCATTTGTCGTTCACCCGCGCGGCCGATGAACTGGCGGTCACGCCGGCGGCGGTGGGCCAGCAGATCCGCGCGCTGGAGGAAACGCTTGGCGTCGTCCTGTTCCGCCGCCTCACCCGCAATCTGGAACTCACCCCGGAAGCTGAACAGGCGCTGCCGGCCCTGCAACAGGGGTTTCTGGCCTTTGAAGAATCGGTGCGGCTGATGCAGGCCGGGCAATCCAGCCGGGTGCTCAGCCTGGCGGCACCGCGCGCTTTGGTGGCGAAATGGCTGGCGCCGCGCCTTGCCGATTATGGCCGGCTCTATCCGGGTCTGCGCTTCTCGATCGTTGCCCATGATGCCGGTGAGGTCGATTTCACCCAGGCCAATCTCGATCTGGCCATCCATTATGGCGATGAACCGCAAGCCGAAGGCATCCACGGCCGCACGCTGGGAGCCGAACGGCGCATCAGCGTGGCAGCGCCGGGCGCAGGCGCAGATGCGCCGTGCATCGCCCACCCGCTCGATCCCGAAACGCCGTGCGTCGCCAGCGCCTTTACCTTTGCCGATGCTGGCCTCGCCATCGATGCGGCGGCGGCCGGGCTGGGCCGCACGCGGGTGCCGGCGCTGCTGGCGGCGGCCGATCTCGCTGCTGGCCGGGTAGTGGCGCTGGACGAAGGTGAACCGGCCACGGGTGCCTGGTGGCTGACTGCGCCGACCCCGCAATGGCGTCAGGCCAAGGTGCGCGCCCTGGTGGCGTTTCTGGCGGACGACACCCAGCCGGGCGCGGCCTGAAGCGGCGTTTCAGGCCCCGGCAATCACCGGCCGGCCGATCAGCTCTGCCGCTTCCAGCGTCAGCACCCGGCCTTCGCCGGTGAGCGGATCGCGCACACTCAGCAGACCATCATGGCGCGCCTCCAGCAGCCACCAGCGGCCATCGCGGCCGAGCAGCAGCGCCGGCCGGCGGGCGGCCAGATCGCGGTCAAGCAATGGCCAGGCCGGGGAGGGCGACCGGCCGGCTTCCCAGACGATTTCCACCACGGTTTCCTGATCGTCATCATTGGCGTCGGTCCAGGCACCGGCAACCGCCGCCAGCGCGGCGCGGCCGATCTTGCCACCGATGCGCGCCGCCACCTGCGCCGGCGTGAAGCGCACGCCGCGCGCCTGCCAGCAGATCACCAGCGCGGCAGGCAGCGAATCAGCCTGCTGCGCTTTCGCGGGCAGGGCCAGCGCCAAGGGCAGGGCAAGCAGGAGGCGGCGATCAATCATGGTCACAGCCTAGCCGCAGCGCGCCCGGCCTGCTAGGGCGCTGCGCATGCTTTCGATCTCCGCTGTCACCGTTCGCCTTGGCGGGCGCACCATCCTCGATGGCATCAATGTCACGCTGCCGCCGCGCGCCTGCATCGGGCTGATCGGCCGCAATGGGGCAGGCAAATCGACGTTGATGAAGGCCATCGCCGGCCAACAGGAGCTGGACGCTGGCAGCATCGACATGCCGCGCGCCACGCGGCTGGGCTATATCGCGCAGGAAGCGCCGGCCGGGCAGGGCACGCCGTTCGATACGGTGCTGGCGGCCGATCTTGAGCGCGCGGCACTGATGCTGGAGGAAGACGCGCTCGCCGCCAGCGCTGCCGATCCGCTGCGGCTGGCTGAAGTGCATGAACGGCTGGTGGCCATCGACGCTTACACGGCGCCGGCGCGGGCCGGGCGCATCCTCGATGGCCTGGGCTTTGATGCCGCGGCGCAGCAGCGTCCGCTCGACAGTTTTTCCGGCGGCTGGAAGATGCGCGTGGCGCTGGCGGCCCTGCTGTTCAGCCAGCCCGATCTGCTGCTGCTGGACGAACCGTCGAACCACCTCGATCTTGAAGCGGCGATGTGGCTGGAAAGCTTCCTGAAATCCTATCGCGGCACCATCCTGCTGATCAGCCACGAACGTGATCTGCTGAACAATGTCGTCGATAACATCCTGCATCTCGAACAGGGCAAGGCGACGCTGTACGCCGGCAATTACGACAGTTTCGAACGCCAGCGTGCCGAACGGCTGGCGCAGCTCGCCGCCGCGCGCGAAGCCCAGGCCACCCAGCGTGCCAAGCTGCAGGATTATATCGCCCGCAACTCGGCGCGCGCCTCCACTGCAAAACAGGCGCAGAGCCGGCAGAAGGCGCTGGCCAAGATGCAGCCAATTGCCGAAACCGCGGTCGATCCCAGCCTGAAGTTCGATTTTCCGTCGCCGCCGCCGCTGAAACCGCCGCTGGTGCAGCTGGATGATGCCGCGGTCGGCTATGATGGCACCGCGATCCTCACCGGCCTTGATCTCACGCTCGATCCCGATGACCGGCTGGCGCTGCTGGGCCGCAACGGCAATGGCAAGACCACCTTGGCGCGGCTGCTGTGCGGGCAATTGCCGGCGATGGCCGGATCGAAGCACGCGCCGGGCAAATTGCGCGTCGGTTATTTCACCCAATATCAGGTGGAGGAGCTCGACCGCGACGACACCCCGCTGGAGCATATGACTCGGCTGATGCGCGGGGCCAACCCATCGGCGGTGCGCGCGCAACTGGGCCGGTTCGGCTTCACCGGCGGCATGGCCGAACAGAAGGTCGGCCATATGAGCGGCGGCGAGCGCGCCCGGCTGGCGCTGGCGCTGATCACCCGCGACGCGCCGCATCTGCTGATCCTCGATGAACCGACCAACCACCTTGATGTCGATACGCGCGAGGCCTTGGTCCAGGCGCTGAATGGGTATGAAGGCGCGGTGGTGGTGGTCAGCCATGATCGCCACATGATCGAGGCCAGCGCCGATCGGCTGGTGCTGGTCGATGCCGGCCATGCCCGCAATTTCGATGGCAGCATCGATGATTATGAAGCGCTGATTGTCGGCGGCCCGCCCAAGAAAGCCGATGCACCAAAGGCGCCGGCCGCACCACGCGAAGACCCGAAGGAAGCCCGCCGCCGCGCCGCCGCCCAGCGTGAAGCCACGGCAGCGCTGCGCAAGGCGTTGAGCGCTGCCGAACAGCGCATTGCCCGGTTGACGGCGGAGCGCGATGGTCTGGATGTGCGGCTGGCTTTGCCCGGCGCCAACAGCGCGGCCCTGCTCAAGCAGCGCGGCCAGATCGAGGCCAGCCTGGCAGCGGCGGAAGCCGAATGGCTGGTCGCCAGCACAGCGCTTGACGCCGCTCAGCCGGGGGCGGCTGGGCAAGCATCCTGAAGCAGCGGCACCAGCCCGGCGGCGAGGCCGGCATAGCCGGCATCGGAATAATGCAGATGATCGCTGCGCATGGCAGGATCGATGCCGCCATCGTGCCCAGCGAGCAGCGGCGCCACGGGTAGCCGCCGCGTGCCCGCAGGCAGCGCCAGCCGCGCCGTGATCGCTGCCATGGCCCGGCCCTGACGATCACCGGTCAGCAGCGTGCGCCACCAGGGCTGCGGCCCCGGCGCGACCAGATCGGCCACCACCACGCGGGCGCCTTGGGCCTGCCCGGCGCGGGCGATGGCAGCGATGGCAGCGGCGGCGCGCGGCACAGCATGGCCCCACGGCCACAGGGCAGCAGCGCGCGCATCGTTGCTGCCGGCAAACAGCAGCACCGCGTGCGGCCGGGTCGCGGCAATCAGCGCGGCACCGGGACCGGCCAGGTCATCGGCGCGGGCGCCGGCCTGGCCGGCCACGGCCTGACGCCAGCCGGGCGGCGGCGGCGCCGACCAGCGCACCGCCAGGGAATCGCCGAAAATCAGCAGCCGGCACGGCCCCAAGCCAGCCCAGTCTGGCGGCAAGGTGGCGGCGCTGGCCGGGCCGCCGGCCAGGGCTGTGATCAGCAGGGCCACACCCGGCAACCAGCGGCCGCGCGCCGGAATCAGAGTTTGTAGAGACGCCGCGTGTTGTCGTCAGCGCCCTCCAGCCGGCCAAAGTGGCCGACCTTGATGTCCGAACGCACGACCCGCGCCGGGTTGCCGGCCACGATCGAGCGCGGCGGTACATCATCGAACACCACCGCACCGGCCGCGACGATCGATTCGTCCCCCACGGTCACGCCCGGCATGATCATCGAGCTGCCGCCGATGAAGCAGCGCTGCCCGATCAGGATCGGCCGCACCTTGCCAGTTTCCAGATCGCGGGCGTCGAGCAGCGTCTTGAAGGCGACCAACGAATAGGCCCCCACCTTCACGCCGCCCGGTCGCCCGCCAATAAGCCGGCTCGACAGCGAAGCGGTGGACGTTGGATCGATGTCCACGCCATAGCGCAGCCGCAACCAGCGCCGGCGCAAGCCAAGAATGAGCAAGCGCAGCTTGCGCAAGCGGTTGAGGGAACCGAGGGCCATGACACCTGCAAATAACGACCATCTTGGCCGCTTGTAAATGAAGTTGGGCCGTGAGAATGCAGCGGCAGCAGGGGAAAGGTCACCATGCGTCGATTGAGTTTGCGGCAGCACTGGCAGAGATTTGTGCGGGATCGCATCTGGGCCATGGACGTGCATCCCAGTGCCTGGATCGCCGAGACCGCGCTGATCGATCGCACGTGGCCGCGTGGTATCCACATCGGTGCGGAATGCATGATCGGCGAGGAGGTTGTGGTGCTGACCCACGACATGACGCGCGGCATCTATCTGGACACGGTGATTGGCCCCGGCACCCGCATCGGGGCCCGAGCCATCATCCTGCCCGGTGTGACCGTTGGCCGGGATTGCGTGATCCAGCCCGGCGCACTGGTCAACCGTGACGTGCCCGACGCGCATATCGCGTCCGGCAATCCCGCGGTGTCTGCGCCCATCGCGCCCTGATCCGTTGCTGCGAATATGTTCCGCCATGCCGGCATGCTCCACAAGCCGCGGCATCATCGGTGATCTAAGCTGCGGTTGACAGGCGCAGCAGCACCAAAGCGGGCGCGCATCGGCCCCAAGATGTATCCATTATGGCGTATTCACGCGTCCAGTGCGTCGGCGTCGATCGAAGTGGCATGGCTCTGGATGAAATTGAAGCGGTGTTCCGGGTTGCGTCCCATCAGCCGTTCGACAAGATCGGCGACGTCGGCGCGGCCTTCGGGATTTTCGGGCAGGCGCACGCGGATCAGGCAGCGGCTGTCCGGGTCCATGGTGGTTTCCTTCAACTGCTGCGGGTTCATTTCGCCCAGGCCCTTGAAGCGGCTGACCTCCACCTTGCTGCGGCTGGAGAAGGTCGTGCGCATCAGTTCTTCGCGGTGGACATCGTCGCGGGCATAGGCGACGGTGCCGCCCGCCGACAGACGATACAGCGGCGGCTGCGCCAGATAGAGGCGGCCGTCGCGCACCAGTCCGGCCATCTCGCGGAAGAAGAAGGTCATCAACAAGGTAGCAATGTGCGCGCCATCAACATCGGCATCGGTCATGATGATGATGCGTTCATAACGCAGGCTTTCCGGCGTGTAGCGTTCGCGCGTGCCGCAGCCCAGCGCCTGGATCAGATCGCCGATTTCGCTGTTGGCGCCGATCTTCGCGGTGTTGGCACTGGCCACGTTCAAGATCTTGCCGCGGATCGGCAGGATCGCCTGCGTGTTGCGGTTGCGCGCCTGTTTGGCACTGCCGCCGGCCGAATCGCCTTCCACGATGAACAATTCGGTGCCCGGCGCATCGCCGCGCGCGCAGTCGGTCAGCTTGCCGGGCAGGCGCAACGAGGATTTGCTGGTGGCGGTCTTGCGCTTGACCAGCGCTTCCTGGCGGCGGCGCAGCCGGTCTTCCATGCGCTCCAGCACGAAGGCCAGCAGCGGCTTGCCCCAAGCACCCCCGTTGCCGCCGCTGCCGGTCAGCCAGTGATCGAAATGATCCTTGATGGCATTTTCCACCAGCTTCGTGGCTTCGGGGCTGGTCAGCCGGTCCTTGGTCTGGCTCTGGAATTGGGGATCGCGGATGAACAGCGACAGCATCAGTTCGGCGCCGGAAAACACATCCTCGCCGGCCAGTTCGCCGGCCTTCTTGTTGCCAGACAGGGTGGCGAAATTCTTCAGGCCACGGGTCAGCGCCAGCCGCAGGCCGGCTTCGTGGGTGCCGCCATCCGGGGTGGGAATGGTGTTGCAGTAAAAACTCGCCGAACCTTCGCCCCATTGCGGCCAGGCGCAGGCCCATTCCACCGCGCCCATCGGCTTGCCATCGGCGCCGGCAGCCAGATCGGCGCGGCCGGCAAACAGATCGGCCACTACCAGCGGGCGATCTTCCAAGCGCTCGCGCAAATGATCGGCAAGGCCGCCGGGGAAGGTGAACACGGCCGTTTCCGGCACATCACCGTCGCAGCGTTCGGTCGCGCATTTCCAGCGGATTTCGACTCCGCCGAACAGATAGGCCTTTGATCGCGCCAGCTTGTACAGGCGGCTGGCGCGGAAGGCCGCTTCCGCCCCGAAGATCTGCGGATCGGGATGAAAGCGTACCGAGGTGCCGCGGCGGTTGGCGACCGCGCCCAGCTTTTCCACCGGCCCCAGCGGCACCCCACGCGAAAAGCGCTGGCGATACAGTAACTTGTCGCGCGCCACTTCGATGGTGGTATCGTCGGACAGCGCGTTGACCACGCTGATGCCCACCCCGTGCAGGCCGCCGCTGGTGGCATAGGCCTTGCCGCTGAACTTGCCGCCAGAATGCAGCATGGTCAGGATCACTTCCAGCGCCGATTTGTCGGGAAAGCGCGGGTGCGGATCGACCGGGATGCCGCGGCCATTGTCAACGATGGTCAGGCTGCCATCGACTTCCAGGCTGACCTCGATGCGGCTGGCATGGCCGGCGACGGCTTCATCCATTGCATTATCAAGCACTTCGGCGGCAAGATGGTGCAGGGCGCGTTCGTCGGTGCCGCCGATATACATGCCCGGCCGGCGCCGTACCGGTTCCAGGCCCTCCAGCACTTCGATGTGGCTGGCATCATAATCGGCGGAGCTTTGGGTGGCGGCAAACAGATCGGACATGGGCAGGCTATAGCAGCTTGGCAGCGGCCTGCCAGTTGCGGCGCAAAGCCGGGCTTTGGCACCTGCGACAATTTTTTGGGCACCTACGCAATTTCGCGCATTGAGTTTCGCTATGGTGCGGTGCAAAAGGGGCATGCCGATATGGCGATCCTCCCCAAGGATTTACTAGGGCCGGAACTCAGGTTCCGGCCCTTTTTTTTATGTATGTCAGATATTTGACGGTCGCGGGGCTGAGCGAGGGAGTTGCGTCTTGACCTTTCAGGCGCATGTTGCAGTGCACAAGATGCTGCCAATTTGGATGGGTTAAGTGAGGTAGCAGGGGTTCTGCTGATCCTGACGGCACGGCCGGCGGCGGAGCCGCCGAGTCCGTGCGGACTGCAAGAGGGAAGGAAGAAGGAAGAGCACGGCGAAGCCGTTCCGTCAGAAGAGTCAAAAAAGGGCGGCCTGTTGGGGCCGCCCTTTTCTTGCTCGCTGGCCGAGCGCTACGCGAGTCGAAAATTAGTGCTTCGCACTAATTTCGCGCCGCTTAAGCGCTATAGTACATGTCGAACTCAACCGGCGCCGGGGTCATTTCCCAACGCTGCACTTCTTCCATCTTGAGTTCGATGTACGAATCAATCTGGTCGTCAGTGAACACGCCACCCTTGGTGAACACAGCCCGGCTCTTGTCCAGAGCAGCAAGCGCTTCACGCAGCGAGGCGCAGACGGTTGGCACTTTCTTCAGTTCGCGCGGCGGCAGGTCATAGAGATTCTTGTCCATGGCCGGGCCGGGGTGGATGCGATTTTCGATACCGTCCAGGCCCGCCATCAGCAACGCCGTGTAGCAGAGGTACGGATTGGCGGTGGCATCCGGGAAGCGCACTTCCACGCGCTTGGACTTGGCGCCGGTGCCATAAGGAATGCGGCACGAGGCGGAGCGGTTGCGGCTGGAATAGGCCAGCAGCACCGGCGCTTCGAAACCGGGCACCAGCCGCTTGTAGCTGTTGGTGCTGGGATTGGTGAAGGCGTTGCAGGCCTTGGCGTGCTTGATGATGCCGCCGATGAAGAACAGCGCCATTTCCGACAGGCCAGCATATTCGTCGCCGGCAAACAGCGGCGTCTTGCCGTCCCAGATCGACAGGTGGGTGTGCATGCCACTGCCGTTGTCGTCCTTGATCGGCTTGGGCATGAAGGTCGCGGTCTTGCCATAGGCATGGGCGACCTGGTGCACGACATATTTGTAAACCTGCATGCGGTCTGCGGTTTCGACCAGCTTGCCATAGGTCAGGCCCAGTTCGTGCTGGGCAGAGGCGACTTCATGGTGATGCTTGTCGCAGGGCAGGCCCATTTCCAGCATGGTCGCGACCATTTCGCCGCGCAGATCCACAGCCGAATCGACCGGGGCCACCGGGAAATAGCCGCCCTTGGCGCGCGGCCGGTGGGCCATGTTGCCCTGTTCATAGCTGCGGCCCGAATTGGTCGGCAGCTCGATATCGTCGAGATGGAAGAAGCCTTCGTTGTAGCCGAGGCCGAAACGCACATCGTCGAAGACGAAGAATTCGGCTTCCGGGCCGACGAACACCGTGTCGCCGATGCCGGTCGCCTTCAGATAGGCTTCGCCGCGCTTGGCGGTGCTGCGCGGATCGCGGCTGTAGAGTTGGCCGGTGGACGGTTCGACAATGTCGCACACCAGAATCAGCATCGGGGTGGCGGAGAACGGATCGATGTAGGTCGCGTCCAGATCCGGCATCAGGATCATGTCGCTTTCGTTGATCGCCTTCCAGCCGGCGATTGACGACCCGTCAAACATGAAGCCATCGGTAAGCATGTCTTCATCGATCACACCCGACACCATGGTCAGGTGCTGCCATTTGCCTTTGGGATCGGTGAAGCGCAGGTCAACCCACTCGATGTCCTTTTCTTTGATCAGGTTCAAAATGTCTGCGACGGTGGCCATTCGGCTCTTCCCCTGTTGTTGGTTGGTGGTTTTTGAAATTGATGTGGCGCGCGGATCAGATCGCGTCGCTGTCGCGCTCGCCGGTGCGGATGCGCACGGCCGATTCGATGGTCGAAACGAAGATCTTGCCGTCGCCGATGCGTCCGGTGCGCGCCGCGTTGGTGATGGCTTCCACCACACGCTCGACCTGATCATCGTCAACGATGACCTCCAGCTTCACCTTGGGCAGGAAATCCACGACATATTCGGCACCCCGATACAGTTCGGTGTGGCCCTTCTGCCGGCCAAAGCCCTTGGCTTCGGTGGCCGTGATGCCGGAAACGCCGACTTCGTTCAGGGCTTCTTTCACTTCATCCAGCTTGAATGGCTTGATGACGGCTTCGATCTTTTTCACGTCCTTCTCCTGCCCGCAAATCTGCCAAGAAGATCCAGCAACGAACCGCCGTTGTGGTGGCTGAAGGATGCAGGTCATGCGCCATTTGCCAAGACCGCGCCACCGTAATTTGGCTTATATGCCCGCCGGCAAGGGTGCAGGCGCAGCTTGTTTCCGGGACGGATCACGGTGATGGCGGCCTGCATCGGCGGGCTTGCGCGGCGGGGCGCACCGTCAAACGCCTTATGTTGCAGGGCAGAATCGACGGGCATCTAATGCGGCTGGAACTGCCGATCTACACCCGTGAACAATGTCTCAACGCAGGGGAAATTGATGACAACGATCTTTGACAGACTGCGAGGGCCCGCAATATCGGCCGCCATCGCGATCATGGCTGCGGGGCCAGCGCTGGCCCAGGATGCGGCACCGGTTCCGGTTCCTGACAAGGGCGACACGGCATTCATGCTGATTGCCACGGTGTTGGTGCTGTTGATGATCCTGCCGGGCCTGCAACTGTTCTACGGCGGTCTCACGCGCTCCAAGAACATGCTGGCCACCATGACGCAGATCGCCGCTGCCACCTGCCTGACGATGTTGCTGTGGGTGGTTTTCGGCTATTCGCTCGCCTTCGGGCCGGACAGCGAAGGCGCCATCAAGCCCTTCATCGCTGGCTTTGACCGCCTGTTCCTGGCTGGCATCGACGCCAGCTCCACCGCTGCCACCTTCACCGCCGGCGTGGTCATCCCCGAATATGTGTTTGTCGTCTTCCAGATGACGTTCGCGGCGATCACGGTCAGCCTGGTGCTGGGATCGGTGGTTGAACGGATCAAGTTCTCCGCCGTGCTGGTCTTCACCCTGGTCTGGCTGCCGCTGGTCTATCTGCCGATCGCGCACATGGTGTGGGCGGCTTCCGGCTTGTTCTTCGTGATGGGTGCGCTGGATTTTGCCGGCGGCACCGTGGTGCACATCAATGCTGGCGTGTCCGCGCTTGTTGCAGCCATCATCCTCGGCAAGCGGATTGGTTACGGCAAGGACATCACCGCGCCGCACTCGTTGACGCTGACCTTGGTCGGCACTGGCCTGCTGTGGGTCGGCTGGTTCGGCTTCAATGCCGGTTCGGCGCTGGAAGCCAATGGGTCGGCGGCGCTGGCCATGATCAACACCTTCGTTGCGACCGCTGCAGCCGCGTTGGCCTGGCTTGCCATCGAAAAACTCGCTGGTCACAAGCCGTCCGCACTGGGCCTGGCTTCGGGCATCATCGCGGGCCTGGTGGCCGTGACGCCGGCCGCGGGCAACTCCGGCCCGCTGGGTGCCATCGCGCTCGGCGCCATCGCTGCGGTCTTCTGCTACATCGCGGTGGCCGTGATCAAGCCCAAGCTGGGCTATGACGACTCGCTCGATGCCTTCGGGATCCACGGCGTGGGCGGCATCGTCGGCGCCATCGGCACGGCGGTGGTCTATGCCCCGTCGCTCGGCGGCCCTGGCGCTGCGGACTATGACATGGGCGCCAAGCTGATTGTGCAGTTGGCCGCCGTGGGGACGACCATCGTGTGGGCTGCTGTCGGCACAACGATCGCCATCTTCATTGCCAAGGCAGTGACCGGCCTGCGCGTCAGCAAGGATGTGGAGCAGGAAGGCCTCGATCTGGGCGAGCATGGCGAACGCGCCTACAACCCCTGATAGCTGCGGGATTGACCTGGCCGGGCAGGAAACTGTCCGGCCAAGTCAAATCGCTTCGGGCCATGGTACATCATGGTCACCACGGCTCGAATATTTTGCCAAATATGTGTGAAGCAATCTGCAGAAGTTGGTATGCGCCAACTTCTGCATTTTTTTTGGAAACCATTGTTTCTGGTTTTCTCTACGACATATGACGTACTTACGCCATTTGGCGTAGATGTTTCAACATTGTTGCAGTGCATGATTTCGGGGTTGTCGTGCGCTCGCAGGCGTCAGGCATCGATGGCAACCACCGGTCAAAGGATTCCGGATGATCAAGCAGACTTCGAAGTGGCACGTGCAGGTTCGCACCGCACTGGCAACCACAGCGCTTCTTTCGGCGGGTGCCGCCGCAGCACAAGAGGCCGCGCCGCCGGCGCTGTTGCCCGGCCTCGCGGGACCGCTCAGCTATAATCCCAAGCCGATCAGCTTTGATCTGGGCGGCAGCCAGATTTATGTCACCGGCATTGCCAGCGGCTATCTGGGTGTCCAGTCCAAGAGCACGGCCGGCGTTTCGAGCGGCTTTGCCGATCTTTCCAATGCCCAGGTGATCATCCAGAAGCCGGAAGGCGTCGTGCAGTTCCTGGTGCAGGCTGGCCTGTACAGCCATGAAACCCTGGGCTTTGGCTATGCCAAGTCGACCACCTACACCGATGGCACGTATGGCGTGGTGCCGCAGGCCTGGTTGAAGATTGCGCCGTCGTCGAGCTTCAACGTTCAGGCCGGCATCCTGCCGACGCTGATCGGCCTCGAAGCGCCGTTCAGCTTCCAGAACATGAACATCGAACGCGGTGTGCTGTGGGGCCAGGAAAATGTGTTGACCCGCGGGGTGCAGGCCAACGTCACGTCCGGCAAGATCAGCGCGTCGCTTGCGCTGACCGATGGCTTCTTCTCCGGCAAGTTCAACTGGTTGAGCGGCATCGTCAGCTATGTCGATGGTCCGCACACCTTGTCGCTGGTGCTGGGCGGTGCGCTGTCCAAGAATGATCGCGCGGCCTTCTCGACTCCGACCGTGCAGAACAACAGCACCATCCTCAACGTCATCTACAGCTATGCCGGCGACAAGTGGCTGGTGCAGCCCTATTTCCAGTATGTCTGGGTACCAACCCTGCAATTCAACGGCTCCACCAAGGCCGAAAACTGGGGCGTCGGCGTGCTGGCGAAGTACAAGATCGACGACAATTGGAGCCTGCCGGTGCGCTTCGAGTATTTTGACAGCTCGGCGCCGCGCGCAACGGCTGCCAATTTCCTCTATGGGCCGGGCAGCAACGCCTTTTCGGCGACCATCACGCCGACCTACACGTGGGATCGCTTCTTCGTCCGTCCGGAACTTTCCTATGTGTCGGCGTCCGATGTGGCACGCGGCGCTGTATTTGGCGCCGCTGGCAACAGCAAGAGCCAGGTCCGCGGGCGTTTGGAGTTCGGCGTCATCTTCTGATCACATGACCCTTATCGGTCGTGCGGGAAGGGCGGGGGCAACCCCGCCCTTTTCTGCATTGATCGCCAGCCGCATCACACCGTGGTGGCATAGCCCCCATCAACGGTGATCACGCTGCCGGTCATGAAGCCGCTGGCCCGGCTGGACAGGAACAGCGCGACTCCGGCCATGTCGTCTGCATTGCCCC
This sequence comes from Sandarakinorhabdus sp., assembly GCF_987265915.1. Lineage (NCBI taxonomy): Bacteria > Pseudomonadati > Pseudomonadota > Alphaproteobacteria > Sphingomonadales > Sphingosinicellaceae > Sandarakinorhabdus > Sandarakinorhabdus sp. The sequence goes on along the minus strand of NZ_OZ503948.1, from coordinate 2,492,574 downwards.
AGCGCTGCATCGGCGTTTCGGCGCGGAAAGCTTCGCGGAACTCCTCGGCGATGGCGGCGGTCATCTTCGACGGGAAAAATCCCGGTGCGATGGCGTTGACGGCAATGTGGCGCGCGCCGAGGAACTTCGCCATCATCCGCGTCAGGTGCAGCACGCCGGCCTTGGAGGCGGCGTAGCTGTAGGTTTCCAGATCGGAGACATGCTGGCCATCGATGCTGCCGATGTTGATCACTCGCGCCATCTGTTCGGGGCTGGCGGCGGCGGCGAGGTTCGGCAGCAGTTTCTGAGTGAGGAAGAACACCGACTTGACGTTCAGGTCCATCACCTTGTCCCAGCCGATTTCCGGGAACTCATCGATGCCGGCGCCCCAGCTGGCACCAGCATTGTTGAACAGGATGTCGAGCCGCGGGAACCGCTCGGCTACGGCCGCGGCGAAGCGTTCGACCTCGGCCATCTGCGACAGATCGGCGGGTAGGGCGATGCAGGCCGGGCCGAGCTCGGCGGCCAGGGCATCGCAATCACTGGCCTTGCGGCTGGAGATGATCACGGTCGCGCCATTTTCCACCAGCGCCCGCGTGATCATTTCGCCAATGCCGCGGCTGCCGCCGGTGACCACGGCGGTCTTGCCGGCCACGCTGAACAAGTGTTCGATCTTCATGATGTTTCCTTCTGCTACCCCTCTCCCCTTTGCGGGAGAGGGAGGGGCCCGCCGCGCAGCGGTGGGAGGGAGAGGGGATGTCAGATTGCTTCACCCGCCGCACGCGCCCGGTCAAGCCGGCTGGCCTCCGCGGCGGGCAGCAGGCGATAGACAAAGAACAAAGTGACGATGGTGAAGGGCGCCATCAGCAACAGCGCCAGCACGCCGGTGGCCAGATTGCCGGTCACCGCCGACACAAAGCCGGTGAACCACGGGCCCAGGCCCAGCCCGAACAGGGTGGTGCCGATGAAGAAGGTGGCGGTAGCGGCACCGCGCATGCGCGGCAGCACCAGATCCTGCGTCGTGGCCGCGGCAACCCCCACATACATGGCGCCGAACACGGTGGTGGGGGCAAAGCACAGGAAGAAGGTCGCCAGATCGGTGGTGGTATATTGCATCCAGACAAAGGGCGCCGGCACCAATGTGGCCAGGCAGCCGACCATGATGCGGCCCGATGGATGGCGCTGCTTGGCCCAATCGCCGAGCACGCCGCCCAGGATGGTCCCGACAAAGCCACCCAGCGCGCCACCAGCCCCCAGGATGAACGCCACGGATTCGCGCGTGCCATACCAGACCCCTGCGCCGCCGCTCGCCTCGATGGGATCGACAAAGGTGCGCATGGCATAAGGCACGGCCCAGAAACCGACGGAATAGCCGACGAAACTGATCGAGCCGAAGCCCAGGATGGTCAGCACGAAGGCCGGCGTGCCCCAGATCATTGCATAGGTTGGCTTGTCACGCCGCTTGATCGATTGCGCCCAGCTGATGACCGCGTACAGCCCGGTGCCGACGGCGACGAACTGGGGCACCTCGCCGGTGACGGTGACCAGCATGGTGACCAGCCCGGCCACGAGCAGCAGCGCAGCCACATTTTCCAGCAGGGCCCGCCGGCCGAGCAGCGCCATGTTGATCAGCGTGAACGGCGGGATCACGCTGGCCAGGTCGGCAGCAAAATTGCGCAGGATGGTGCGGCCGGGCAGGGCCTTTGGCGGCGGCAGGCCATCGGCGCGGCCGCGGATGGGTTCGATCAGCGTGGCCACCCAAAGCGCCAGCAGCAAGCCGGGAATGCCCACGGCCATGAAGGCGGCCTGCCAGCCGACCAGGCCCAGCGGCCCACCGCCGGGATAAGCGGCGTTCCAGCCCTTCACGATTACCGCGCCGATCAGATAGGAGACACCGCCGCCCAGATAGAGGCCGGCGGCATAGATCGACAGCGCAGTGGCGCGCCGGGCCTTGGGAAACCAATCCGAAATCATCGAATAGGCCGACGGGCCAGCGGTCGCTTCGCCGACGCCGACGCCGACACGCGCCAGCGACAATTGCGTGAAGCTGCCCGACAGGCCGGACAGCGCCGTCATCCCCGACCACAGGGTGAGGCCAAGGCCGAGCAGCCGGGTGCGCACCCAATTGTCAGCAAGCCGGCCGATCGGCACCCCGAACAGCGCATAGAAGACGGCAAAGGCGGTGCCATAGAGAAAGCCGAGCTGGGAATCGGTCAGCCCCAGATCGCGTTTTATGTCTTCCGCCAGGATCGAAAGGATCTGCCGGTCGATGAAATTGAAGACATAGACCAGCACCAGCAGCGCCAGCACATACCAGGCATAAGGGCCGCCCACCGGCGGTATCTTGGGGTCGCGACCTGATGTGGCTTCGCCGTCCTGTGGATCCATGTGTCCTCCCGACTGGCCGGGGGCATCTGACGACCCCTGCTGGCAACAGCCACAATGGCTTATCAGTCGTCCCGGTGCCTGTCACCCATCACATCGGCGAACGACAAATGCCCGTCATACAGCGCGCGCACCACCAGCTCGGTGCGACTGGACACGCCATAGCGCCGTTTGGCGGCCTCCAGATACTTGTGCACCGTGCCTTCGGTCAGGCCGAGCAATTTGCCGGTTACCCAATTGGATTTGCCGCGCGCCGCCAGCACCACGCAATCGAGCTGACGCTGGGTGAGGCGAATGCCGCGGCCGATGCTGCCGCCGTTGCTGCCGTCATGGCCGGACAGCTTCAGCCGCCGCGCCGCTTCGAAGGCAAAGCACGCCAGATATTGCGCGGCCGGCAATGCTTCGGCCGGCAGTTCGCGACCCGTCCCCATCACGAAGCTGACCAGGCCGGATGCCTGCCCGGGCACATGGATCGGCACGGTATAGCCATCGGCCAGGCCGGCGGCCCCAGCCTGCGCCATGAAGGCACGGTGGCGATCATTCATCGGTAGCAAGGTTTCGAGACTGCTCCACGCAAAAGGCGCCACGCTGCGTTCGCAGGCCAGCAGTACCGGATCATCGGCGATGCGGCCCTGGCTTACCAATTGTTCGACCCAGGCATCCGGAAAATCCGTCAGCCGCACAGGCCCCAATGGCAAATTCGTGGCGCTGGCCGGGCTCGTCAAACGCTGCGCCAGGGCAAAATGATCGAATTGAAAACTGTGCGTCGCATCCTTGAGGATGAGACCGATATCGGTCAGCGATGGCGCAGTACGCACTTCGCGCACGAACGCCTGCACGTTCTTGAAACCACCCATACGCAACACCCCCAACAACACTACATGGTGTGTCGCATGACCCCTGCGACACGGCACCCACGCCCGTCCCCCCTTGTCGACGCGGAGATGCCAGCCTATCCACTGCCCTGAATGTTGCCGGCAAGGTAACGGTATAGTTCAGTATTCAATCTTTGACAACGAGGCTCCGATGACAAACAATGTTGCAATAATTGCAGGTGGTTGCTTCTGGTGCACGGAAGCTGTGTTCAGCGAACTTCGTGGTGTGGAATCGGTCGAGTCTGGATATATTGGGGGTGCCATCGTCAACCCCAGTTACGAACAAGTCTGTTCGGGTCGCACGGGTCATGCCGAAGCTGTGCGTATCGAATATAATAGTTCCGAAATAAGCTATTCAGAACTGCTCGACATTTTCTTTCACACCCATGATCCGACCACGCTCAACCGCCAGGGCGGGGATATCGGCACCCAGTATCGGTCGGCAATTTTCCCGCAAAACGGCGTCCAGGCCGGCGAAGCCGAAGCCGCAATCGCGCGCAATCAGGCCAGTTGGGACAACCCGATCGTCACCAGCATCGAACCCAATGCGCCCTGGTATCCGGCCGAAGCCTATCACCAGCGCTATTTCGAGAAAAATGGCACCAGCAACGGCTATTGCGCTGCCGTGGTCGCGCCGAAGCTGGCCAAATTCCGCAAGGGATATGCCGCGCGGCTGAAGGGCCGCTGATGATCGAGCCTCGTTCCGGTGACGGCGGCGGTGGCGTCCGCTAACATATTGGCAGTTCAATCGGCTTGGGGAAGCATGATGCACGTTCGGCTGTTTGCGGTATTGCTCTTGCTGGGCGGCAGCGCGCCGGTGTTGGCGGCAACGGCCGCGCCGGCCTCGCCGCGCTTTCCACCCTGGGGTGTCGGGCTTGCCGACATGGACCGCAGCGTGAAGCCCGGCGACGATTTCTTCCGTTATGTAAATGGTTCATGGCTGCAACGCGCGGAGATCGCGCCGGACCGGAGCTTTGTCGGTATCGATTCCGTGATCAATGATCAGACCGATCGTGACGTGCGCGCCATTATCGAGGATGCGGCGCGCGATCCGGCCAAGGCCGGCACGATGGGGCAACAGATCGGCGATTTCTACAACAGCTGGATGGACGAGGCCGGCATCGAGGCGCGAGGCCTTGCACCGCTGCAGCCGTGGCTGGCGCGGATCGAGGCGGTGAGCGACCGCACCGGGCTGATCAAGCTGTTTGCCACGCCTGGCTATAGCGCGCCCGTGGCGCTGAGCATCATTCCCGATCCGGCCAATCCCACCCGCTATGTCGCCTTTGCCGAACAATCGGGCCTGGGCTTGCCCAATCGCGATTATTATCTGCTGGATACGCCCAAGTTCGTGGCGTTTCGCGCGGCCTATCGGGATTATGTCATCCGCATCCAGACCCTGGCCGGATTGCCCGATGCCGCGGCGCGCGCCGACCGCATCATCGCGCTGGAAACCGCGATCGCCAAGGCGCATTGGACCCCGGAACGCAGCCGCGACATCATCGAAACCAACAATCCGATGACACGCGCCCAGCTGGTGGCGCTGGCACCACAATTCCAATGGGATGCGATGCTTGGGCATGCCGGGCTCGGCGGCGCGCCGATCACGCTGGTGCGGCAGACGACTGCTGTCGCCGCGGCGGGTGCGCTGCTGGATACGGTGCCGCTGGCAACATGGAAGGCCTATCTGTCCTATCACTTCCTTCGCACCCATGCGACGGCGCTGCCGCGTGCCTTTGACACGGCGAATTTCGATTTTTTCTCCAAGACGTTGCGCGATGTGCCAACCCAGCGGGACCGGTGGAAACGCGGGGTCGATCTGGTCAACCGCGCGCTGGGCGAAGCCGTGGGGCAAATCTATGTCGAGCGGCATTATCCGCCAGCCAGCGATGCGCAGATGGGCGAGCTGGTCGCCAATCTGCGGGCGGCGCTGCACGATCAGATCACTGGCAATCCCTGGATGGACGAAGCAACCCGCAAGGAAGCGCTGGCCAAGCTGGCCAGTTTCGATCCGCGCATCGGGCATCCGAAAACCTATATCGATTATTCCACGCTGGTGGTGAAGCGCGATGATCTGCTGGGCAATATCATGGCCAGCACGGCATTCGACTGGAACCTTGAGCTGTCGCGCCTGCCCAAGCCGGTGGACCGCGGCCTGTGGGGGATGACGCCGCAAACCAACAACGCCTATTATGATCCGTTCCAGAACCAGATCACCTTTCCGGCGGCGATCCTGCAGCCGCCCTATTTTGATCCGGCGGCCGATCCGGCGGCAAATTATGGCAGCATCGGCGCGACGATCGGCCACGAGATCGGCCATGGCTTTGACGATCAGGGCCGCAAGTTCGATGCCAGCGGCAAGGTGCGCGATTGGTGGACGGCGCAATCGGCCGAGCGCTTTGGCGCGCGCGCGGCGATGCTGGTGAAACAATATGATGGCTATCAGCCGATTCCCGGCATGCCGATCAAGGGCACGCTGACGCTGGGCGAGAATCTGGGTGATCTCGGCGGGCTGGAAACCGCCTATGCGGCGTGGCGGCGCTATGTGAAGGCGCACGGCGAGCCCAAGGTGATCGGCGGGCTGACCGGCGATCAACGCTTCTTCATCGCCTATGGCTATAGCTGGCAGCAGAAAGCCCGCGAGGGCGCGCTGCGGCAGCAGTTGCTGACCGATCCGCACAGCCCTGCCGAATATCGGGTCAATGGCGTGGTGCGCAATCTTGATGCCTGGTACCGGGCATTTGACGTGAAGCCAGGTGACAAATTGTACCTGCCGCCAGAACAGCGGGTGCGCATCTGGAGTGAGGCGGCGCCGTAAGCGCGGGCGTCATTCCACCGTGACGGATTTGGCGAGGTTGCGCGGCTGATCGACATCCGTGCCCTTGGCCACGGCGACATGATAGGCCAGCAATTGCACCGGAATGGCGCTGATCAAAGGGGTGATGAACGGATCGACCGTGGGCATGGCAACGGCCGCAACGATGCCCTGGCCCTGCGCCGCGATGCCTTGCGCGTCGCTGAGCAGCACGACCTGGCCGCCGCGCGCCATCACCTCCTGCATGTTGGACACGGTCTTTTCGAAACGCGGCCCCGATGGGGCGATCACGATCACCGGTACATGTTCGTCAATCAGCGCGATCGGCCCATGCTTCAATTCGCCGGCGGCATAGCCTTCGGCGTGGATGTAGCTGATTTCCTTCAGCTTCAACGCGCCTTCCAGCGCCATCGGATAATCCGGGCCGCGGCCGATATACAATATGTCGCGCGCCTTGGCCAAATTCGGCGCCAGCGCCGCTATCGCGTCTTCGCAATTCAGCGCGGCGTTCATCGCCGACGGCACTTCGGTGAGCAATTGCACCAGCCGGGCTTCCTCGGCTGCCGGCACCCGGCCCTTGGCCTTGCCCAGCGCAATCGCGAAGGCCGCCAGCACGGCCAATTGGCAGGTGAAGGCCTTGGTGCTGGCCACGCCCACTTCCGGCCCGGCATGAGTAGGCAACAGCAGCTGGGTTTCGCGGGCCATGGTGGAGGTGCCGACATTGACCACGGCGGCCACCATCTGCCCGCCGGCCAGCGCGTGGCGCAAGGCGGCAAGCGTGTCGGCGGTCTCACCCGATTGGCTGATGAACAGGCACAGGCCGCCCGCTTCATACACCGGATCACGGTAGCGATATTCCGAGGCGTTCTCGATGCTCACCGGCAAGCGCGCCAGGGCCTCGATCCAGTAACTGGCGACATGCCCGGCGAGCAGCGCGGTGCCGCAGGCGACGATCTGCACGCGCTTTACGCCCGAAAGATCGAACGGCAGATCGGGCAGCGCCACGGTTTGCGCCAGCGGATCGAGATAGGCCCCCAGCGTCTGCGCCACGACGATCGGCTGCTCGTGGATTTCCTTTTCCATGTAATGGCGATGGTTGCCCTTTTCGATCACTGCGGCGCTGGCCGATGAGGTGATGAAGACGCGCTCCACCGGCTGGTCGCTCGAATCGAAAATGGTGACGCTTGTCGCCGACATGCGCAGCCAATCGCCTTCTTCCAGATAGGCGATGCGATTGGTGAACGGCGCCAGGCCCAGCGCGTCGGAGCCGAGGAACATCTCGCCGGTGCCACGGCCGACGACCAATGGCGAACCGCGCCGCGCGCCGTAGATGGTGCCGGGATGATCCTTGAACAAGATGGCGAAGCTGAAGGCGCCATGCAGGCGCTTCAGGGTCTCGGCCACGGCGGTATCGGGTGACGCGCCGCGCGCCAGCGCCAGTTCGAGCAGATGCGCCACCACCTCGGTGTCGGTGTCGGAACTCAGCGTGCAGCCGGCAGCCAGCACTTCGTCGCGCAGCGGCTTGAAATTTTCGATGATGCCATTGTGCACCAGGCAGATATTCCGGGTGGCGTGCGGGTGGGCATTGTCGGTGGTCGGCGCGCCGTGCGTGGCCCAGCGCGTGTGGGCAATACCGATGTGGCCGGGCAGGGGGTCCAGGGCCAGTTCGCGCGCCAGATTGGCGAGTTTGCCGGGCGCGCGCCGCCGGTCCATTTCGCCATCATGGATGGTGGCGATGCCGGCACTGTCATAGCCGCGATATTCCATCCGCCGCAGGCCATCGATCAGCCGGTCGGCGACGGGATCGGCGGAGACGATGGCAATGATGCCGCACATCAGTTCTTGCCCTTCTTCGCGGCGGCGGCAGCCCGGAAACGCAGCGCCCAGCCGGCCTTTTCGGTCTGTTGCGGGCGCACCAGTGCCAGCGCGTCTCTGCCGACGTCACGGGTGATGGTGCTGCCCGCCGCGACAATCGCCCTTTCGCCCACGGTCACCGGCGCGACCAGCGCGCTGTTCGAGCCGATGAAGGCGCCGGCACCGATCTGCGTGCGATATTTGAAGAAACCATCATAGTTGCAGGTGATGGTGCCGGCGCCGATATTGGCCGCAGCGCCAATGCTGGCATCGCCCAGATAGGACAGATGGCTGGCCTTGGCGCCAGCGCCGAACGCGGCGTTCTTGGTTTCGACGAAATTGCCGATCTTCACCCCGGCGCCGAGCACGGTGCCGGGCCGCAGCCGGGCAAACGGGCCAATCTCGCAATCGGGGCCGATGGTTGCGCCTTCGATATGGCTGTGGGCGCGGATGCAGGTGCCGCTGGCGATGGTCACGCTGGCACCGAACACCACGAAGGGCTCGATCTCGACATCGGCTTCGATCTGCGTGTCCGCACACAGGAAGACGGTTTCGGGTGCCTGCATGGACACGCCAGCCGCCATCAGCTCGGCGCGGCGGCGGCGCTGGAAGATGGCTTCCAACTGCGCCAGCTCGGCGCGACTGTTGGCCCCGGCGACTTCATCGGCCTGGGTTTCGATCACCGTGCAGGCGCGGCCATCGGCCAGCGCCAGGCCGACCACATCGGGCAGATAATATTCGCCGGTCGCATTGTTGTTGGTGACGCGGGCGAGCAGGGCGAACAGATCGGCGGCGCGTGCCGCCATCAGGCCGCTGTTGCACAGGGTTTCGGCGCGTTCGGCAGCGCTTGCGTCCTTGTACTCCACCATCTTCGCGATATGACCATCTTGCGCGATGATCCGGCCATAGGCACCCGGATCGGCCGGCCGGAAGCCCAGCACCGCCACGGCGACATCGTCGGTCAGCGCCTCCAGCAGCCGCGCCATGGTTGCGGCCGGCACCAGCGGCGCATCACCATAGAGCACCAGCAGCTTGCCGTCGAAATCTGCCAGCGCGGCCTGCGCCTGCTGAACGGCATGGCCAGTGCCCAACTGCGGTGATTGCACCACCACCTCACCACGGCTCGCAACTTCGGCTTCCACCTGCTCCCGCAACGCCCCGACCACCACCACCGTGCGTGCCGGCGCCAGGCTGGCGAGGCTGTCCATCAGATGGCGGAGCATCGGTTTGCCGGCGATGGCGTGCAGCACCTTGTGGCGTGCCGATTTCATGCGCGTGCCCATGCCGGCCGCCAGGATGACAGCGGCAAACGCCGGGTTTGGGAGGGAAGGCGGATCGGCGATCACACGCGCAGCCCTGCCACATGCGTCGGGGCTTGAAAAGTGAAGCTGCGCGCCGGCGCCCTGCTTGCCAAGCCGGCAGGTGAAGCGCATCGCACCGTCGCATATCCGCAACATCGTTCTGGCAAGGATGATCCTTCGTGATTTTGCCCCGCACCATCCTCTTCGATCTCGACGGCACCTTGGTCGATACCGCGCCCGATCTGGCCGGTGCGATGAACCATGTGCTCGCCGGCTTGGGCCGCCCGCCGGTTCCGGTCGATCATGTGCGCCATCTTGTTGGCCACGGTGCGCGCGCGCTGATTGCGCGCGGGCTGGCGGTGACCGGAGAGGCCCGGCCTGATCTGGTGGAAGGCGCGATGCCCTTGTTCCTGCAATATTATGCGGCGCATATTGCCGATGCGTCGCGGCCGTTCGCGGGCGCCGAAACCGCGCTCGATGCGCTGGCGGCGGCGGGCTGCCAGCTCGCCATCTGCACCAACAAGCCCACGGCGCTGGCGGTGGCGCTGATCGACGCGCTCGGCTGGCGCACGCGCTTTTCTGCCATCGTCGGATTTGATTCGGCGCCGCGGCCCAAGCCCGATGCCGCGCATGTGCTGGCCACGCTGGCGGCCTGCGGCGCGCAGCCGTCAGGCGCGGTGTTTGTCGGCGATTCCGCCACCGATGTTGGCGGTGCGCGCAATGCCGGCTTGCCCATCGTGCTGGTCAGTTTCGGCTATACCGATACGCCGGCCGCTGATCTGGGCGGCGATGTGGTGATCGATCATTATGACCAGCTGCTGCCGGCGCTGGCGGGGCTGGCCAGATGACCAGCACCGGCGAAATGCTGCTGCTGGCGCTGGCGGCCTTGCTCGTTGGGCTGGTGCTTGGCCGCTTGTCGCGGCCCGATGCCGATGCGGCACCGATGCTGCCGGCCGAAGCGCCGCCGCCGCCGCCGGCCCCGCCGCCGCCCGATCGCATCCACATCGACAGTCTGAACGATGCCGCACTAATCATTCAGGGATCGTGGGTGGCGGCGGCCAATGGCGCGGCGCGCGCGCTGCTGGGGGATCGCGTGGTGGGCAGCGATCTGCGGCTGACCGTGCGCCACCCCGTGCTGCTCGATGCCGTCGAGGCGGTGATGGCCGGCAAGGCGGTGGATGATTGCGAGATCAGCGGGCTGGGCAATGCCAACCGCAGTTTCCGGCTGCGTGCGGTGGGCGATGGGGAAGGCCGCTGCCTGGTGCTGCTCGATGATGTCACCCAGGCCAAGGTGACCGAGCGCATGCGGGTCGATTTCGTTGCCAATGCCAGCCACGAACTGCGCACGCCGCTGGCGACCCTCACCGGCTTCATCGAAACGCTGCAAGGCCCGGCGGCCGAGGATGAACCGGCCCGGCAACGTTTTCTGGCGATCATGGCGCAGGAAGCCGATCGCATGCGCCGGCTGATCGACGATCTGATGAGCCTGTCGCGCATCGAGCTCGACAAGTTCATCCGGCCCACCCAGGCGCTGGAATTGAAAGGCATTGCGGCCGAGGTTGGCCGCACACTGGCGATCCGGCTGGAGACTGATCAGCGCCAGTTGCTGATCGACGAACCGGCCGATCTGCCCAGGGTGATCGCCGATCGCGATCAGGTGCTGCAGGTGCTGCACAATCTCGTCTCCAACGCTTTGAAATATGGCCGCAGTGGCACGCCGATCCGGGTGTCTCTGGTGGCCGATCCCGGGGCCGCCGGGCGTGATCCGGCGGTGCGGATCAGCGTGACTGATGAAGGCGAGGGCATCGCGCCCGAACATTTGCCGCGCCTGACCGAGCGATTTTACCGGGTGGATTCGCAGCGCAGCCGCACGCTGGGCGGCACCGGCCTGGGCTTGGCCATCGTCAAGCATATCGTGGAGCGCCACCGCGGCCGGCTGGAGATCGACAGCCGGCTGGGGGAAGGGACGCGAGTCGGCTTCACGCTGCCGCTGGTGTGAACACGCGGATGCCCCCGGCAGCGGGCGTAGGCGGCAGGCGTAAGCAGAGGGCGTAACAAGAATGTCACATTATCGTCATAAGTCCCTCACCAGCGCCGGCTAGGGCGAGCGCTACAGGGGTCATCATGTCGGTGATTCGTCCGGCCGCAACGCAGGGGTCCAGCTTGACGCAGCATGCACGACTTCGTGTGACGGCCGGTATCGCTGTTGCGGTGCTGGCGCTGCTCGCCGGTTGTTCGGGTGGCAGCCGCACCCAGATTCGCATTGTCGGTTCGTCAACCGTCTATCCCTTCACCACGGCGGTGGCCGAACAGTTCAAGCGCAAGTGGCAGCAGTTTCCGGCGCCGATTGTCGAATTGACCGGCACGGGCGGTGGCATCAAGCTGATGTGCGCCGGCTTGGGGGCGCAATTTCCCGATGCCGCCAACGCTTCGCGCCGCATCAAGGCCAGCGAGATCGCCGATTGCCGCAAGCACGGTGTGAAGGGCATCATTGAATTGCAGGTTGGTGTCGATGGGCTGGTGGTGGCGCAGGCGCGCAGCGCCGATTTCCCGGGGTTGACCGAGCGTGACGTCTACCTGGCGCTGGCGGCCAATCCGTTCGGCAAGGGGCCGAACACTGCCAAGCTCTGGTCCGATGTCAATCCGGCGCTGCCGGCGATCCGCATCGAAGTGATTGGCCCACCGCCAACATCAGGCACGCGTGACAGTTTCAACGAGCTGTACATGCTGAAGGGCTGCAACAGCGAACCGACGATGCAGGCCCTGAAAAAGCAGGACGAAACCGCCCACAAGCAGATTTGCGAGAAGGTGCGCGAGGATGGCGCCTTCGTCGAAGGTGGCGAGAACGACAATCTGATCGTGCAGAAGATTTCGGCCAATCCCCAGGCGCTTGGCGTGTTTGGTTACAGTTTTGTCGAGGAAAACAGCGACCGCGTTAAGGATGTGCCACTGCACGGCGTGCAGGCCAGTTATGACAATATCGCCAGCGGCCGGTTCCCGGCGTCACGACCGCTGTATCTTTATGTGAAGGCGCAGCATGTGCCCGCCGTGCGCGGCATGCGCGAATTTCTGGCGGAATATGCCCGCGAATCGACCTGGGGCCGCAAGGGCTATCTGGCGCGCAAGGGCTTGGTCGCCGCGCCCGACGCGATCAGGCGCGCCGGCGAGGCCGTGGCCCGTGAATTGACCCCGATGGATGAGGCCAGCGTGACATGACGCTGTTGATTGCCCTGTTGCTGGTGATTGCGTTGACCGGCGTTGCCTATCTGGCGGCCCGCGCGCGGGCCGGAAAGATGATCGTTGCGGCCGCCGGCAAGTTCGGCGCCGTGCACAGCCGCCCGGTGTATCATGGCGCCTATGTGGCAGTGCTGGCGCTGGCGCCGGCGCTGATCGTGCTGGCCGGCTGGAGCCTGGTTGGCGAACGTTGGATCGAACAGCAGGTGGTCGGCGCGTTGCCGGCTGCCGAGCAGCCGGTGGACAAGCTCGACCGTGCCGCGCTGATGAACGAAGTGCGCGGCCTGGTCGCCGGCGATCTGCCGCAGGCTTTCAATCCGGTCGCGCCGAAACTGGCGCCGGTTTATGCGGCCGCCGTGGCCAATGGCGACATGCTGGCCGGCGCCCTGGCCGTGGCGCTTCTGTGCGGCGGCGGCCTGTGGGGCTATGGTCGCATCCGCCCGGATTTCCGCGCCCGCACCGCCGTGGAAACCCAGGTGCAGGCGGTGCTGCTGCTGGCCTCGGTGGTGGCGATCCTCACCACCTTCGGCATCGTGCTGTCGCTGATCTTTGAATCGATCCGCTTCTTCGGCATGGTCTCGCCGGTTGAATTTCTCACCGGCCTGCAGTGGAGCCCGCAGACGGCGCTGCGCGCTGATCAGGTCGGCTCCACCGGCTCGTTCGGGGCGGTTCCGCTGTTCTGGGGCACGATCTTCATTGGCGCGATCATCGCCATGGCGGTCGCAATTCCGCTGGGGCTGCTGTCGGCCATCTATCTCACCCAATATGCCGCGCCCTCGCTGCGCCGCTGGCTGAAACCGGTGCTCGAACTGCTCGCCGGGGTGCCCACGGTGGTCTACGGATTTTTCGCCGCGCTGACCGTCGCGCCGCTGGTGCGCCAGTTGGCGGTGGCGATCGGCATGTCCGATGCCTCGTCTGACAGCGCGCTCGCCGCCGGGCTGGTGATGGGCATCATGATTATCCCGTTCGTGTCGTCGATGGCCGACGATTCGCTCACCGCGGTGCCGCGGGCGATGCGCGACGGCAGCCTGGCGATGGGTGCCACCATGTCCGAAACCGTCAAGAAGGTGATGGTGCCAGCCGCCTTGCCCGGCATCGTCGGCGGTGTGCTGCTGGCGGTGTCACGCGCCATCGGCGAAACCATGATCGTGGTGATGGCCGCCGGCCTGGCCGCCAATCTGACCGCCAATCCGTTCAGCAGCGTCACCACCGTCACCACGCAGATCGTCGCGCTGCTGACGGGCGATCAAGAGTTCGACAGCGCCAAGACCTTGTCGGCCTTCGCGCTCGGCCTGGTGCTGTTCTGCATGACTTTGGTGCTCAACATCTATGCGCTGGCGGTGGTGAAGCGCTATCGGGAGGCTTATGAGTGATGGCGACGGTTGCCGCCTCCGCTGCCGCGCCACTTGAGCGTCGGCCAACCGACTGGGCCTCCCCTGAAATGCAGGGCCGCATTGCCGCGCGCTATCGGGCCGAGCGCAATTTCCGGCGGCTGGGTGCCGGCGCGCTGATGGTGGCGGCCGGCTTCCTCGCCTTCCTGCTGTTCACCATCGTGCGGGATGGCTGGACCGGGTTTCTGCGCACCGAAGCGCGGGTGGAAGTGATGTTCGATGCCGCCACGCTGGGGGTCGATCCAGCCGCCCTGCGCGGACCCCAGGCGCAGGCCGTGCTGGCGCGGGCCGATTATGTCGCCCTGATGGACAAGGCGGCGCTGCAACTGGGGCCGGCGTCCGACATGTTGTCGGATGCGGCCTGGCTCGCACTTCGGGATCGCCTGGTGGCGGATCCCACGCTGATCGGCCGGACCGAAACCTTGTGGGTGCCGGTGCGCTCCAGCATCGATCTGCTTGCCAAGGGCAAATATGATCTGGAGGCGCCAGCCGACAGCCGCGGCGTCACCGATCGCGAAGTCTCCGATTGGCACTGGCTGGAAAAGGAAGGCCGGCTGCGCACCGTGTTCAACCGGGCCTTCATCGGCAATGCCGATTCCACCGAGCCGGAACTGGCCGGCATCGGCGGTGCGGCGCTGGGATCGCTGTTTACCCTGTTCGTCACCATTGCCATCGCCTTCCCGCTGGGCGTGTTTTCGGCGGCCTGGCTGGAGGAATTCGCACCCAAGGGCCGGCTGGCCGACATCATCGAATTGTCGATCAACAATCTGGCGGCGGTGCCGTCGATCATTTTCGGCCTGCTGGGCCTGGCGTTTTTCCTCAACTATGCCGGCTTGCCCCGGTCGTCGCCGCTGGTGGGCGGCATCACGCTGGCGCTGATGATCATGCCGGTGATCGTGATTGCCTCGCGTGTTGCCATTCAATCGGTGCCGCCTTCGATCCGCGACGCCGCGCTCGGCATCGGCGCCTCGCCAATCCAGGTGGTGTTCCAGCATGTGGTGCCGTTGGCGCTGCCCGGCATCATGACCGGCACGATCATCGGCATCTCCCGCGCGCTCGGTGAAACGGCGCCATTGTTGCTGATCGGCATGCGCGCGTTCGTGACCGATACACCGCAGGGCCTGACCGCGCCGGCCACCGTGCTGCCGATGCAGGTGTTCCTGTGGTCGGATGATGTGCAGCGCGGTTTTGTCGAGAAAACCTCGGCGGCCATCATGGTGCTGCTGTTCATCCTCATCCTGATGAACAGCGTGGCCATCTATCTTCGCAACCGTTTCGAGAGGCGCTGGTGAACACCCAACCTGCAATTGGCCACAACGCCGTGCCCAAGATGACGGCGCGCAACGTCAATGTCTTTTATGGCCAGAAACAGGCCATCAAGGATGTCTCGATCGACGTGTCGCCCGAACATGTCACGGCCTTCATCGGGCCATCTGGCTGCGGCAAGTCCACCTTCCTGCGCTGCCTCAACCGCATGAACGATACGGTGGACGGCGCCCGCGTCGAAGGTCGCATCGAACTGGATGGCCAGGATATCTATGCGCCGGTGATGGATGTGGTGCAGCTGCGCGCCCGGGTCGGCATGGTGTTCCAGAAGCCCAATCCGTTTCCCAAGTCCATCTATGAAAATGTCGCCTATGGCCCGCGCATCCACGGCCTGGCCCGCGCCAAGCCCGATATGGACAATATCGTCGAAAGCGCCCTGCGCCGTGCCGGCCTGTGGGACGAAGTGAAGGACCGGCTGGGCGAAAGCGGCACCGCCATGTCGGGCGGGCAGCAACAGCGCTTGTGCATCGCCCGCGCCATCGCCGTCGATCCCGAAGTGATCCTGATGGACGAGCCCTGCTCGGCGCTCGATCCGATCGCCACGGCGCGCATCGAAGAGCTGATCGACGAACTGCGCGGCCGCTATGCCATCGTGATCGTCACCCACAACATGCAGCAGGCCGCCCGCGTCAGCCAGCGCACGGCGTTTTTCCACCTCGGCACGCTGGTGGAATATGACGAGACGCCGGCGATCTTCACCAACCCGCAGCAAACCCGCACCAAGGATTACATCACCGGTCGTTACGGCTGACGCCCCCATCAGCCGGCGACACAAAGGATCAGACCATGGCCGAAGTCACCGCCCACACCGTCAAGAGTTTCGACGAGGATATCGCCCAGCTGCGTGCTGTGATCAGCCGCATGGGTGGCCTGTGCGAAACCCAGATCGCCGATGCCGTCGATGCGCTGATCACCCGCAACATCGATGCGGCGCGGGTGGTGATCGAAGGCGACAAGCGCATGGACCAGCTGGAGGCCGAAGCCGAAGTGCTGGCGGTGCGCATCATCGCGCTGCGGGCGCCGTTGGCCAGCGATCTGCGTGAAATCGTGGCGGCGCTGAAGATTGCCGGCGTGCTGGAGCGCATCGGCGATTATGCCAAGAATATCGCCAAGCGCACGATCGTGGTGGCGCAGTCGCAGCCGGTGGGGCCGGCGGTGATCATTCCGGAAATGGCGCGCATCGTGGTGGAAATCATCCGGGACACCATGGATGCCTTTGTCGATCGCGATGCGGTGAAGGCCGTGGCGCTTTTGTCGCGCGATCAGCAGGTCGATGAATTTTACAACTCGCTGTTCCGCTCGCTGCTGACCTTCATGATGGAAAATCCGCACTATATCACGCCATCGACCCATCTGCTGTTCGTGGCAAAGAACCTCGAACGCATCGGCGATCACGCCACGTCGGTGGCGGAAATGGTGCATTTTTCCGTCACCGGCCAACGGCCGGCCGAACGCCCGAAGAATGATTTCGCCTCCACCGTCTATAGCCCTGAATAAGCCTGCCCCCTTTTCGGGAGAATAACCCATGCGCGCCAAGATCCTTCTCGTCGAAGACGATGCCAGCCTGATCGAGCTGGTGACCTACAATCTTGAAAAAGAGGGCTTTGATGTGGTGCGCACCGGTGATGGTGAGGAGGCGCTGACCCTGGCCGAGGAGGAAAAGCCCGATCTGGTCATCCTGGATTGGATGATCGCCAATCTTTCGGGCATCGAGGTCTGCCGCCGCCTGCGCCGCGCACCGGCCACCGCCAATCTGCCGATCGTCATGCTGACAGCGCGCGGTGATGAGGCCGATCGCATCCGCGGCCTCGAAACCGGCGCCGATGATTATATGACCAAGCCGTTTTCCCCGCGCGAACTGATCGCCCGCATCCGCGCGGTGCTGCGCCGCCTGCGCCCGGCGCTTTCGGGCGGGCAGCTGGAATTTGCCGGCATTGCCATGGATACCACCGCGCACCGCGTGGTGCGCGATGGCCGCACCGTGCAGCTTGGCCCCACCGAATTCCGCCTGCTGCGCCACTTCCTCGAACATCCCGGCCGGGTGTTCAGCCGTGAACAACTGCTCGATGCCGTGTGGGGCCGCGATGTCTATGTGGAACAGCGCACGGTGGATGTGCACATCCGCCGGCTGCGCAAGGCCGTGAACGCCGGGCCGACCGGCGAGGAGCTGCCCGATCTGATTCGCACTGTGCGCTCCGCTGGTTATTCGCTGGATGGTGCCCCGGTGGTGCAGGCCGCCTGAGCCACAGTTTCGGATTTGCTTTGCAGCCTGCCCCGGCCCGGCTAAACCGCGTGGGCTTGGCATCGATTCCCATGCGCAGGCCGTATGACCAACAGGGCTGGGAACGCGGCGGCATTGCCGGTGCAAAGGCCCGCAACAAATTCAGGGGTATGTAGCCTATGTCGCTTTCCTTCGAAGGGCGTGTTGCCATTGTCACCGGTGCTGGTGGCGGCCTGGGCCGGGCCTATGCGCTCGATCTGGCGCGCCGCGGGGCCAAGGTTGTGGTCAATGATCTGGGCGGTGCCCGCGATGGTTCCGGCGCGTCACTGTCGGCGGCGCAGACGGTGGTCGATGAAATCACCGCCATGGGCGGCGAAGCCATGGCGAATGGCGCCAGCGTCACCGACATGGCGGCGGTCGAGAAGATGGTTGCCAACGTCAAGGAACGTTGGGGCCGGATCGATATCCTGATCAACAATGCCGGCATCCTGCGCGACAAGACCTTCGTGAAGATGACGCTGGATGAATTCCGCACCGTGATCGACGTGCACCTGATGGGCAGTGTCAATTGCACCAAGGCGGTTTGGGATCTGATGCGCGAACAGGCCTATGGCCGCATCCTGATGACCACGTCGTCCACCGGCCTCTATGGCAATTTCGGCCAGGCCAATTATGGCGCGGCGAAACTGGCGCTGGTTGGCCTGATGAAGACGCTGGCGCTGGAAGGCGCCAAGTATAACGTGCATGTGAACACCATCGCGCCGCTGGCCGCGACCCGGATGACCGAGGATCTGATGCCGGCGGCCATGCTTGAAAAGCTTGGTCCCGAAACCGTGGTGCCGGCTTCGGTGTTCCTGGTATCGGAAGAAGCGCCGACCAACGTCATCCTCAATGCCGGCGGCGGCGGCATCGAGCGCGCCTACGTGACGCTGACCCGCGGCGTGCATCTGTCGCCAGAAGAACTGACCGCCGAAACCGTGGCCGCGCGCTTTGCCGAGATCAGCGACCGTACCGGTGAGGTTGTGCCCGACAATGGCGGCGCGCAGGCGCAGATGGCTCTGGGCGGGGGACGGTAACGTTCACCTCTCCCCTCTGGGGAGAGGCCGACTCGCGCGAAGCGCAGCCTGCCCCGGACATGATCCGGGGGCGGAAGAGGGAGGGCGCCTGTGGCCACGGCCGGCGCCAGGCCCCTCTCCCGGGCCGGCTGCGCCATCTCTCGACCTCTCCCCAATGGGGAGAGGTGATCAGTTCTCCACGGCTTTGAGCAAGCGCCGCTCCACCACCGCCAGCACCCCAGCCAGTTCGTGGCCGCGTTTCAGCACCACGCCGCCTTCGCCGTACAGCACCCATTCGCCCTGCTTGGCCCGCAACGCCGGGTCTTTCACCAGCCGCACTTCGGGATTCTCGGCGGAGCGGCGGAAGGCAGAGAAGCTTGCCTGCTTGGCGCCCAGCTCCAGCGCATAATCGCGCCACAGGCCGGCCGCGACCATGCGGCCATACAGCGACATGATGCGATCAAGCTCGATCCTGGTGAAGGCGACCTGGCGGACGCCCGGGGAAATGGCCAGCGGGACAATGATGCTCACGACGTGAATGTGGCGCGGGCGTCAGCGTCGGTCAACCAGCCTTGCGGTGCGCCTCTTCCCGGGTCAGATCATCGAGCCGGGATTTCAGCACCTCGATCTCGCATCGCAGCAATTCCAGCTTTTGTGTTTCCGGATCGAACTTCTGCGCGCAGGGCGTGCCATAGGGCATGAACGGCTTGGCATAATCCTCCGCCGCCACCACCACCGGCTTGGCCGGAATGCCAACCATGGTAGCGCCTTCCGGCACATCGCGGGTCACCACGGCATTGGCGCCGATGCGGGCATTGGCGCCCACGGTGATCGGGCCCAGCACCTGCGCGCCCGAACCGATGATGCTGCCGTCCAATATGGTCGGGTGGCGCTTGCCGCCCTGGCCGCCGGCCGGATCGGTGCCGCCAAGGGTGACGCATTGATAGATGGTGACATTGTCGCCGATCTCAGCCGTTTCCCCGATCACCACAAAGCCGTGATCGATGAAGAAATTGCGGCCGATGCGGGCGCCGGGATGGATATCGATGGCGGTGAGCAGGCGTGAGATATGATTGACCAGCCGCGCCAGAAAGAAGAAGCGAGCGCGGAAAAGGCCGTGCGCGATGCGGTGAAAACCCAGCGCCCAAACGCCCGGATAGATCAGGATTTCCCATCGCGAACGCGGCGCCGGATCACGGTGCTTCACCGAATCGAGAAAGGCGATCAGAGACATGGGCCTACCTTCTGATGGTCATGCGCCATCAAATTGAGTCTGGCTTAACCCATTTCAAGGCGAAAGGCCAGCCATGCCAATGCATAGCTGGCCTTTGCCGACTTCGGCCCTGTTTCAAAGCGCCTGCGTTGCCTTCAGGCGGCGTTACAGCGTTACAGCGCCTGGAGTGTCCGCGCCACCGCATGCACCACCGCCGCGATGCGCACGGCGGCCTGGATCTTGTCGGCGCCCACGCCGTGCTGGGCCAGCACCTTGTCATGCGCGTCAATGCACATGCCGCAGCCGTTGACGGCTGAGACGGCGAGGCTGAACAGCTCGAAATCGGCCTTCTCGATGCCTGGCGCGCCGATCACATTCATGCGCAGCTTGGCCGGCATCGTCTTGTAATCGGGACGCGACGCCATGTAGGTGAAGCGGTAATAGATGTTGTTCATCGCCATGATGCTGGCGGCGGCCTTGGCCGCATTCAGCGCTTCGGGCGTGATCTTGGTCGCCGCTTCGGCCTCGGCCGCATCGATCAGTGGCTTGTAGGCGCAGGCATGGGCGACGGCGACGATGGTGCCCCACTTCTGCTGATCGCTCAGCAGTTGCTCGGTCAGCAGGCTGGACACGTTCAGGCGCAGATCCTTGGCGTAATCCGGCAAGGTTTTCGCGAGTTCGGAAAAAAGCATGGGTGCTCCTTATCCCCTCTCCCCTTGTGGGAGAGGGAGGGGCCCGCCGCAAAGCGGTGGGAGGGAGAGGGGGTGTGAACGGGGGAGGGATGCCCTACCTGGACAACCCCTCTCCCCGCTCGCCTTCGGCGAGTCGCCCTCTCCCGCAAAGGGGAGAGGGAAGTGCGTCACGCGGCCGGCTTCAGCGTGTCTTCGCCGCCCTGCCAGTTGCACGGGCACAGCTCGTCGGTCTGCAACGCATCGAGGATGCGCAGGGTTTCGGCCGGGTTGCGGCCGACGTTGAGGCCGTTCACCGTGATGTGCTGGATGACGTTTTCCGGATCGATGATGAAGGTGGCGCGCAGAGGAACGCCGGCTTCCGGGACGATGATGCCCAGCGCATTGGCCAGCAGCTTGGAATTGTCGGCCAGCCACGGGAATTCGCAGGCAGCCAGACGTTCGTCGCTCTTGCGCCAGGCGAAGTGCACGAAATCGGTGTCGGTCGATGCGCCGATCATCACGGCATCACGATCGGCGAAATCGCCGAGCAGATCGCCATAGCCGATGATCTCGGTCGGGCAGACGAAGGTGAAATCCTTCGGCCAGTAAAACAGGATCTTCCACTTGCCAGGATAGGCCGTGGTGATGTCCAGGGTTTCGCCCGCCGGCAAGGCGGCAACGCCCTGCTGCACCGGCAGAACGAAGGAGGGGACGGTATCGCCAACAGTGAGAGCCATGTGCCAGATCCTTTGGTCAGGGGGTGAAAATTCGTACCGACCGCGCGCCATCGCGCTGCCGACGCCTTGCCTCTAGGTCCGATGCGAGATAGAAATCCAATCGATAATATCTCTGTTACAAATCGATTGCATCAATGACAGCCTATCAGCCGACGTTGAAACAACTGCAGTATCTCACCGCGCTGCACATCCATGGCCATTTCGGCCGGGCGGCGGAAACCTGCTTTGTCACTCAGTCGACGTTGTCGGCCGGCCTTGCAGAGCTGGAATCGCTTTTGGGGGTTCGGCTGGTCGAGCGCAACCGCCGCGTCGTGCGCTTCACGCCGATGGGCGAGCGGGTGGTGGCCAAGGCCTATGCCGTGTTGCGCGAAACGGACGAGCTGGTCGGCCTGACCGTGGGTGGTGACAAGCCGCTGGCCGGCCCACTGCGGTTGGGGGTGATTCCCACCATCGCGCCCTATCTGCTGCCGCGCGTCACCGGGCATATCCGCCGCGATTACCCGGATCTGAAACTGCACCTGCGCGAAGACATGAGCGGGCCGGCGAGTGAAGCCTTGAGCCGCGGCATGCTCGATGCCGTGCTGCTGGCGCTGCCGTGGGAAACGCCCGGCCTTGGCGTGATGCCCTTGTTCGAAGACCCATTCTATCTGGTGTTTGCGCCTGGCGATCTTCCCGATCCACCGCCGGCCGTGGCGCCCGATTCGATCAACAGCGATCATCTGCTGCTGCTGGAAGACGGGCATTGCCTGAAGGATCAGGCGCTTTCGGCCTGCGGGCGCCCGGAATTGCGCGCCGATCCGGCGCATCGCGGCACCAGCCTGATCACCCTGGTGCAGATGGTGGCCGGCGGGCTGGGGCAGACTTTGGTGCCGAAACTGGCACTGGATGCGGGCATATTGGCCGGCACCAACCTGATCGCGCGGCCGGTTTCCGGCGATGCCTCGCGCACCGTCGCCCTGGTCTGGCGGCAGGGGTCCCCACGGGAAGCCGAATTCCGCCTGCTGGGCGATGCAATAATGGCAGGATTGGCGCTGGGCTGAGGCCTCGCTATGCTGATGCCAACGAATGACGGGGAGTGAGTGATGAAGGCGGTATTGTGCGTTGAACATGGCGGCCCGGAAAAGCTGGTGGTGGCCGATATTGCCCTGCCTGAACCCGGCCGCGGCCAGGTGCGGATCAGCGTCAAGGCGGTCGGCGTCAATTTTCCCGACACGCTGATCATCCAGAATCTCTACCAGTTCAAACCGTCCCTGCCGTTCAGCCCTGGCGGCGAGTGCGCGGGCATCGTCAGCGCGATCGGCGAAGGCATCACCGATGTGGCGGTGGGGGATCAGGTGATCGCCATGACCGGCCATGGCGCCATGGCCGAGGAAGTGATTGCCAATCGCGGCCAGGTTGTGAAGATGGCACCGGGCATGCCGTTCGACATCGCCGCCGGTTTCACCATGACCTATGGCACCAGCCACCACGCGCTGAAGCAACGCGCCAATCTCCAGCCCGGCGAAACCCTGCTGGTGCTCGGCGCGGCCGGCGGGGTCGGCCTGACCGCGGTGGAACTGGGCAAGGTGATGGGCGCGCGGGTGATCGCCGCCGCCTCGTCGGATGAAAAGCTCGAACTGTGCCGGCAGATGGGCGCGGACGAAGTGATCAACTATGCCACCGAGGATCTGAAGGACCGCATCAAGCAATTGACCGGCGGGAAGGGCGCGGACGTGATCTATGATCCGGTCGGCGATCGCTTTGCCGAGCCGGCGTTTCGCGGCATTGCCTGGAACGGCCGTTATCTGGTGATCGGTTTTGCCGCCGGCGCCATCCCGGCACTGCCGCTCAACCTGCCGCTGATCAAGGGCGCCAGCATCGTCGGGGTGTTCTGGGGGGCCTTCACCCAAGCCGAACCGGCGTTGCACCGCGAGAATATGGAAGAATTGCTGCGCTGGTATGCGCAAGGCAAGCTCAAGCCGCATGTGTCGCGGCACTTCCCGCTGGCCGAAGGCGCCCAGGCGATCCGCTGGATGATGGATCGCAAGGCGTTGGGCAAGATCGTGCTGACTGTCTGACCAATATCAAGGGAGTTCGGGCCATGGCGCTCAGGGATGTCTATCCGCTCTATGTCGCCAACCGGGCCGAACAGCCCAACACCGATCTGGTGGTGACCGACAAGTTCACCGGGCATCCGGCGACGCGCGTCGCCATGGCCGATGCCGCCACCATCGATCGCGCCATTGCGGCGGCCGTGGCCGCCACCGAACCAATGGCGCGCATGGCCAGTTACGAACGCCAGGCGGTGCTGATGCATTGCGTGACCCGCTTCACCGAGCGCTTCGAGGAGCTGGCGCATGCGCTGTGCATCGAAGCCGGCAAGCCGATCCGCGACGCGCGCGGCGAAGTCGGCCGGCTGATCGACACCTTCCGTATCGCCGCCGAAGAAAGCGTGCGGATGACCGGCGAGGTGCAGCCGCTCGATATTTCGGCCCGCGCCAAGGGCTATCAGGGCATGTGGAAACGTGTGCCGATCGGGCCATGCAGCTTTGTGTCGCCGTTCAACTTCCCGCTTAATCTGGCGGCGCACAAGATCGCGCCGGCCATCGCGGTCGGCTGCCCGTTCGTGATGAAGCCGGCCAGCCGCACGCCGCTGGGCGCCATCATCATCGGCGAAGTGCTGGCCGAAACCGATCTGCCGCTTGGCGCCTTCGCCATCCTGCCGGCGCACCGCGATGGCGCCGATCTGTTCACCACCGATGATCGGCTGAAATTGCTCAGCTTCACCGGTTCGCCCGATGTCGGCTGGGATCTGAAGGCCCGCGCCGGCAAGAAGAAGGTGGTGCTGGAACTGGGCGGCAACGCGGCGGTGATCATCATGCCCGATGCCGATCTGGACGATGCGGCGGATCGCACGGTGTTTGGCGCCTTTTATCAATCCGGCCAATCCTGCATCGGCGTGCAGCGCATCTTGGTGCATGACGCTGTTTATGACGCGTTCAAGGCCAAGCTGATCGAACGCACCGCCAAGCTGATCGCCGGGAACCCGAGCGATGAAGCCACCTTCATCGGCCCGATGATCGATGTAAAGGAAGCGACGCGGCTGGATGGCTGGATTCAGCAAGCCGTTGCCGGCGGCGCGAAATTGCTGTGCGGCGGCACGCGGGACGGTGCCATGCTCGCCGCCACCCTGCTGGAGGACGTGCCGCGCGGCGCCAAGCTGAACACCGAGGAAGCCTTTGGACCGGTGGCATTCTTCGCCCGCTTCCATTCGTTCGACGAAGCACTGGAGATGGTCAACGACAGCAAGTTCGGTCTGCAAGCCGGCATCTTCACCCGCGATCTGTTCCACATGCTGAAGGCCTGGGACGTGCTGGAGGTTGGCGGCGTGGTGATCAACGACGTGCCGAGCTACCGGGTGGACAACATGCCCTATGGCGGCGTGAAGGATTCAGGCTTGGGCCGCGAAGGCGTGCGCTTTGCCATGGAGGACATGACCGAGATCCGCAATCTGGTGATCCGGCGGCGGCCGCAGGATTTTTGAGCGGGATTTTCCCACCCCCAGCCCCTCCCGCAAGCGGGAGGGGAGCAGATTGGGAGTGGAGAACGCGCTCCCCACAAGCCGACACGGCTCCCCTCCCGCTTGCGGGAGGGACTGGGGGTGGGCCGGGCGAGACACCCCCCATTCATCCGGATGTGCGAACCTTCCCCCCGCCAACCCATCCTGCTAATAGGCTGCCATGTCCCGCCCCAACCGCATCGCCATCCTGTCCCTGTCTGCCCTGGTGCTGCTGTCGGCCTGCGCTGGCAGCGGCGGCAAGGCCAAGAAAGATCAGCGCTATATCGCACAGGATGTGGAAACCCTCTACAGCGCCGCGCGGCAGACGCTGGACAAGCGCCAGTATCGCCTGGCCGCTGCGCAATTCGATGAAGTGGAGCGGCAGCACCCCTATAGTGTCTGGGCGCGCCGCGCGCAGCTGATGTCGGCCTTTGCCTATTATGTTTCGGGCGAATATCAGGAATCCATCGGCGCCGCACAGCGGTTTCTGTCGCTGCACCCTGGCAGCCGCGAGGCACCCTATGCCTATTACATGGTGGCCTTGAGCTATTACAACCAGATCATGCCGGTGACCAAGGATCAGAAGATCACCCAGCAGGCGCTGGATGCGCTGGGCGAACTGGTCCGCCGTTATCCCAACACCGATTTTGCCGCCGATGCCCGGCTGAAGATCGATCTGACCCGCGATCACCTGGCCGGCAAGGAAATGGAAATCGGCCGTTTTTACCAGAACCAGGGCCTGCAGGTCGCCGCGATCACCCGGTTCCGCACCGTGGTCGATCAATATGATACCACCAGCCACGCGCCCGAAGCGCTGCACCGGCTGGTCGAATCCTATCTGGCCATGGGCATTCCCGAAGAAGCGGTGAAGGCGGCTGCCGTGCTCGGCAACAATTATCCAGCCTCCAAATGGTATGAGCGCAGCTATAAACTGGTGCAGCGTTTCGTGCCGGATGCGCCGAAGAAGGCCGCCTGATGCTGTTGCCAGTCACCTTGATCACGGCGGGCTGCCTGGGCCTGCTGTTCTTCCTGCTGAGCCTGCGCGTGGTGCAAAAGCGCCTGGCCGGCATGGTGGCCTTTGGTGACGGTGGTGACCAGGCGTTGCTGGAACGGGTGCGCGCGCACGGCAATTTTGCAGAGCATGTGCCCTTCCTGCTGCTGTTGATGGCCGGTGTTGAACTGGCATCTGGCCATGGTTCGTTGTTGTTGTGGGGCTGCGGCGCCCTGTTGATTGTGGCTCGCATTGCCCACGCCATCGGCATGTCGCGCCCATCACCAAATCTGTTCCGGTCGGTTGGCGTGGTGGTCACCTGGCTGCTGTTGGTCGGCTTGTCGCTGTGGGCATTGTGGCTGGGCGTCGCGCCATCGCCGGGTTCCACCGACTTCGTCTGAACGCTGCCGGATCAGGCGTTTTCCGCAGGGCCTGTCCTACAGGTCCGACTGCCACTATGCTGCTGCGTAACAATTGGCGCTCTGCCAACGCAAGATATATCTTGGCGGGCCAATTGTTGGAAAAAAGCGGAACCTTTGTAACCTTGTAAAATACAATTTTCGGAAATCAGTTCAGCATTCGATCGGCCACGAAGGCGTTGGATTGGCGCTCACGGCCGAAGGTGCTCATCGGGCCATGGCCCGGCACGAAGGCGGTGGCATTGCCGAGCGGCCAGAGCTTGCTGGTGATCGATTCCACCAGATCATTGAAATTGCCCTTGGGAAAATCGGTGCGGCCGATGCTGCCCTGAAACAGGACGTCGCCGACGATCGCCAGATTTGATGGCGAATGATGGAACACGACATGGCCGGGCGTGTGGCCGGGGCAGTGATAGACATCCAGCACCAGCTCACCCACGGTCACCTGGTCGCCATTGTTGAGCCAGCGGTCCGGCGTGAACGCTTCGGCGCCGGCCAGGCCATAGGCCGCACCCTGCGCCGGGTTCATGTCGATCCAGAATTTGTCATCGATGTGCGGGCCTTCGATCGGCACGCCCAACTGCCGCGCCAGCACCGCGGTCAGCCCGCAGTGATCGATGTGTCCGTGCGTCACCAGCAATTTCTCGATGATCACGCCGCGGCTGTCGGCCTCATGCATCAACCGATCGAGATCGCCGCCCGGGTCGGTGAAGGTGCCGCGCATGGTTTTGGTGCACCAGATCAGCGTGCAGTTCTGCTGCAACGGCGTGACGGGAATGATGACGGCCTGAAGCGGTGCGGTGGTCATACGAACATCTGTGCCGCGCAGCGCCGACGCATGCAAGCCGTTGATGCGCGGACTTGCCCAAACCGGAAAGCGGGCTGCAGAAACGTCACCTCTCCCCACCGGGGAGAGGTGACGCGCAGTCCTTACTTGGCGGCGATCACCGTCAATTCCACCAGGAAATTCGGGCCGGCCAAGGCGGCGACCTGCATGGTGGTGCGGGTGGTGGTGGTGGGGTTTTCGGCATTGCCGAAGAATTCGGCGAAACCGGCGTTGAAGCCATTGAAATCCATCTTGCCGTCCATGCCGGGCGCGGCAACCAGATAGGCATCCATGCGCACGATGTCCTTCATGGTCATGCCCTGGGCTTCCAGCAACGCCTTGATCTTCTTCAGCGTGCTGATCGTCTGGGTCTTGGTGTCCCCAAATTCGGTCGGCTTGGCCGGATCGATCGGCGAGGCGAGATTGCCCGACAGATAGACGGTGGTGGCACCGGGCTTGACGACAGCCGTGGTCAGGATGCGGCCGCCGGGCGTGCCAACCTTCTGGACATTCTGGGCGGCGACCGGGGCGGCAGCGATGGCCAGCACGAGGCTGGCGGCAGCGAGGGCGACGAATTTCATGAGATGATCCTCCGGTTGGTTGAAACGGCAACGGGCGGCAGGATTGCCCTGCCGCCCGTGCTTGGCAAGCGGTAAAACCCGCCTTTCGATCAGAAGCGGGCCGAAGCGCGCACGTACCAGAAGCCGCCCATCTGCCCGATCGGCGCGGTATCCGGATAGAGCGAGCCGTTGGCCTGACCGCCGGTCTGCGGGAAGGCGTTGCGGGTTTCGCGGGCCGGGTAGGTGTTGAACAGGTTCTGCGCACCCACCGCAATCCGATACTTCTCGGCAAAGGTCGCGCCGACTTCGATGTCGAAGGCCACTTGCGCCCCGAAGGTCTTGCTGAACGGCACCGGATACAGCGCTGCCGCCTGCGCGGCATCGACACCCGGCGTCGCGCCGATCCCGGTGGTGATCGGATCGTTGAACGACGTGAACTTGCCGAAATAGCTGCCACGTGCGGTCACGTCGAAGATATCATGCTGCCAGGTGGTGGACAGCACGGCGCGCCAGTTCGGGTTGGACTGTTCGATGTTGCCAACGCGGACATCGTCAACCGGACGGAAGTTCGAAAGCGACTGGCCATTGGCCAGCGTGCCGGTGATCACCTTGCGATCGGTGACCTTCGTCCTGTTGTAGTTGATGGCCAGGCTGGAGTTGAAGCGGCCGATGCCGGTATCAGCCTTGTGCTGGATCACGATGTCGAAACCCTGCGTGCGGGTGTCGAAGGCGTTGGTGAAGTAACGCAGCGCGCCCAGCTCGGCAGCTTCGGCAACGCCCTGGGCCAGCAGGAACTGCGTGGCGGTCAGGCCGGTGCCGTTGGCCTGGTTGGGGTTCAGGTTGCCGGTGATGCCGATCCGGTCCTTCACCTTGATGTTGTAATAATCGATGGTGACGTTGAAGCCGCCACCCGGGGTGAACACGAAGCCGCCCGAGAAGTTGGTCGACTTTTCCGGGCTGAGCGGCTGGGCCAGGAAGAACTGGCCGATCGGGCTGTCCGGACGCACGGTAGCAATGCCGAGCGGCACGGTCGAACCGAACGGGAAGCCGGTGGTCAGGTTCTGGGTGAACTGCTGACCCGGGGTCGGGGCGCGGAAGCCGGTCGAGGCCGCGCCGCGGATGGCGATGGCATCGTTGAAGGCATAACGCCCGCTGATCTTGCCGTTGAACGTGTCACCAAAGTCGTTGAAATAGTCGTAACGGGCGGCAACACCGATATCGAGACCTTCCACCGGGGTGGAGTCGAAATCGATATAGGCGGAGTAGTTGTTGCGGCCGCCTTCGATCACCGACGCCGGGCCAAAGCCCTGGAAGCCGTTCGAGCCGGGCAGGCTGGTTGCAACGCGGGTCACGGTCGGGTTGACCACCGCGCCCGGCGTGGAGCAGGGGACCGTGGCCGCCGCGAGGGTGCAGCGCACCAGCGACTGGGCGGCATAGGGGCCGACTTCCCACGATGCCTTGTCGCCAAGGCCGACTTCATAGGCTTCACGGCGGACTTCGAAGCCCCACGCGATGAACAGCGGCTTGGCAAAACCAATTTCGGCTTCGGTGGTGAAGTCCGCGTTGAGGTTGAATTCACGCTGCACCAGCTTGCCCATGTAGAAATCGGTGGGCGTCGCCGGGCCGAGCGAGGCGTTGATCGTGTCGCTCATGAAATAACGGATCTGGTTCTGACCGTACATCAGCGAGACGTCATACTTAATGCCGAGCTCGGTGCCCTTGAAGCCGCCGACCAGGCCGATATCTTCATTGGTCGCTTCGAAGAACGGCACGAAGCCGTTGCGGAAAGACGGGAAGCGCGAATCATCGTTGATGTTGAAGGTCGCACCGTTCTCATCCCACAGCGGCGTGCCGGTGGCCGTGAAGCCGACGCGGTTCAGGAACACCGGGTTGACCGAACGGCTGGTTGTGGCCGTGCCGGGGCGGCCCGGGATCGGGGCATGGGTGACAGTCACCGGAATGCGCAGGTTGAAGTCATTGCCCTGACGCTGCCAGCCGTAGTTGCCGAACGCATAGAAAGTGGTGTCACCGGCCGGCAGTTCCATGTTGAACACCGCGCGATAGGCGCGGTTTTCCGGGCCGCCCAGGCGGTTGCCGGTGGGGAAATCGGTGATGATGTTCTGGAGGCGCAGCGGGGCCACCGACGGGCGCTCAACCGAACGATCCCAGATGTTCTGATCGATGAATTCGCCGGTGATGTTGAAAAAGCCGCCATCATCGCCCAGCTTGGTGCCGTAGAAGGCCGACAGCTGCGTGTCCTGGCCGTCGCCCTGATAAGTCTGGCCATAACGGGCCGTGACTTCGACGCCGGTGTCGCGGCGCAGGCCGAGGTTGATCACGCCGGCGATGGCGTCGGAGCCGTACTGGGCGGCGGCGCCATCGCGCAGCACTTCCAGGCGGCCGAGGGCGATGCCGGAGATCTGCGAAAGGTCAGCGCCTTGCGAACCGGCATTGAGCGCGCCAGCGGCCACCTGCACCAGCGCGGAGCGATGCATGCGCTTGCCGTTGATGAGGACGAGGATCTGGTCAGCCGGCAGGCCGCGCAGCGTGGGCGGACGCACGAAGGCGGAGGCATCGCCGAGCAGGTTGCGCTGCTGGTTGAAGGAGGGGACGAGCGTTTGCAGGATGGTCTGCAGTTGCGGCGCAGGCTGCGCCTTGAAATCGTCGGCGCTGAACACATCGATCGGCACGGCGCTTTCAGCGACGGTGCGATCGGTGCGGCGGGTGCCGGTCACGATGATCGTCGAATCTTCTTTCTCTTCGGCGGCGGCCGTCGCGGCCTGGTCCTGCGCGGCGAATGCCGGTGCGGCCATGCCGGCCAGCATCAGCGCCAGCACGGAGGTGGCCAACTTGAAGTCGCCCGCGCGGGCCGTGTTCTTGCTTTGCATCATGTCAGTCCCCTGGGTTGGATCAATCTGGTCATCAGTTCGCTTCGTTCCGCGCATACGTCACGCCGAACCATGCGACCCTGCCTGCCCGCAAACTCGCGACGCCAACAGATTCGGCCCGAGAGCCAAACTGTTCAGCATTGCCCTGCAGGTGGCAAAACCTGCCGATGTCCGTCGACAAAGCCTTTCTTTCAAGGCTCGCAACATCGCATCGGGCAACTGCTTCAAGCGATGAACTGCTGTTGCCTGACATACGCTATTTGCGCATCTCAAAAAATCGCCACTATGCTGTTGCCGCAAAGTTACAGTTGCTGGGCGTGGCCTTTGCGCAACAGTTGATGCGTCAAACCGCCGCGCCGCGTTGCAATAATTGCTTGTGCATCGGCACAAACGGAACGGCCACGCCGCCACAATCCAGGCTGATCGCTGCGTCTGCCTGGTAACCATATGCGGCATAGAACGGCACGCCGGGCAGCGTCGCCATCAATTCGGTGCGCGCGAATCCCGCCGCCGCTGCGGCCGTTTCGCAGGCATTAAGGAGGGCCGCCCCCACGCCGCGGCGGGCGGCGTGCGGCGCCACGAAAAAGGCGCGCACCTTGGCCGCATCGCGCGCCGGATCGAGCAGGCCCGAAACGCGGCCAGCAAATCGATCCCCGCCAAACAGCGTGGCGCGCTGGCTCCAGCCGCCGCAGCCGGTGATGCCATCATCGGCTTCGGCCACCAGATAGGTACCGTCGCGCACCAGTTCGCTGTCCACCCCGAACACATGGGCGATCGCGGCTTCGGTTTGCGCGTGGGTGTAATGGCCCAGGCTGAGCCCGCGGGCCGATGCGGCGATCAGGGCTTCCAACGCGGGGACTTCGCTGGCGAGGGCAGGGCGGATATGCAGCATGGTCATGTCGGCGGCGGTCATGCCCGATACTGGCTGCGGCCGTCCACCACGGTTTCGATGATCTTGATATCCTTGATCTTGTCGGGCACGATTGCGGTCGGATCATCGGCCAGCACGACATAGTCGGCCAGCTTGCCGGCGGTCAGGCTGCCCTTGACCGCTTCCTCCTTCGCAGCCCAGGCGCCGTTCAGCGTGTTGATGCGGATCGCCTCAAGCACCGAAACCCTCTGATTGGCGCCCCAGGTCTCGCCGTTCCAGCCGGTGCGGGTCACCATGCCCTGGATGCCCATCAAGGGGGCGAACGGGCCGGGGAAGAAATCGCTGCCGGCGCACACCTTGATGCCGTGATCGAGGAAATCGCGGAAGGCCATGGCATGGGCCATGCGGTCAGCCCCGTAAAATCCGAACTTGTCGCTGTTGTAATAGGCATAGCTGGTGAACGGTGCCGGCACCGCCCCCAGCGCCGCCATGCGCTTCAGCAGGCTTTCGTTGACCAGGGTGCAGTGGGTGATCTTGGGCCGCAGATCCTTCACGGCGAGCTTGGCCTGCGCGCGTTCAAAGGCGGTGAGCGCCATGTCGATCGCTACATCGCCATTGGCGTGGATATTGGGCTGAATGCCGGCGCGGACGATTTTTTCGACCCAGGCGTCGAGGACGTCCTGCGGCTCGGTGACATTGCCATAATAGGCCGGCGTGCGGCCGGCATAGGGCGTTGAAAGCGCCATGGTACGTTCCGAAAAACTGCCGTCGGCGGTATGTTCGGCGGTGGCGCCCAACCGAATCCAGTCATCGCCGAACCCGGTTTTCAGCCCGCCGGCGATCATCTGGTCCAGAAAGGCACCGCGCGCTTCGTAACTGACCCGGTGGGTGAGCTGCCCGGCGGCGCGCACATCCTGGATGGCTGCCAGATCGCCGCCCTGATGATGCACCGTGGTCAGGCCATAACGGCTGAAGGCACCGCTGATATGCGCCATGCCGGCGCGGGCGCGTTTGGCCTTTTCGGCGGCATCCAGCACCGGGCGCTGGCCCTTTTCCTCCACCAGATCAATGGCATTGTCGGTGATGCGGCCCGAAAGCCGGCCATCGGGCAGCCGATCGAAGGTGCCGCCGGGCGGGTTTGGCGTGTCCTTGGTCACCCCGGCCAGGCTCAGGGCGAAGCTGTTGACGAACACGGTGTGGCCACCGCGGTGGCGCACCATCACCGGATGCGTGGTGCTGATCTTGTCGAGATCATCCACCGTCAACTGGCGGCCATCCTTCAGCTTGGTATCATCGTGGAAATAGCCGTCCACCCAATATCCGGCCGGAGTCTGCGCGGCCTTGGCCTTCAGCTTGTCGATGATCGACTGGATGGTGACGAACTCCACCTCATAGGGGTTGCCGACCAAGGTTTCATACAGCAGCACATCGCCGATCGGGTGGTTATGGCAATCGATGAAGCCCGGCACCACGCAGGCGCCCTTCAGATCGATCAAGCGCGTGGCCTTGCCGGCCAGGCCGCGCACGCTGTCATCGCCCACGGCCATGATGCGCCCCGCCTTGATCGCCATGGCCGTCGCCCGCGGCCGCATATCGTCCATTGTAATCATCCGGCCATTGAAGAGGATGGCATCGGCATCGCGTTCCTGCGCGATGGCGCGGGCTGCCCAATTGGCCCACAGCGGCGCAGCAAGTGCTGCGGACATCAAGGTGCGGCGGTTGGTGTGCAAGGTCATGTGCGTGTCTCCCCGGCGCATGGTCGCGCCGCGTGGGCGGCGGTGCAAGGGGGAAAACGGCGGCCAAAGCGCCGGCCAAAACTGCACGGGGCCACAAGGGCTGCCGCGCAGCCCGTGTGGCCCCGTCATCATGGGATGGCGCCAGCGCGCCAGGCGTTACTTGATCGCGGCCAGATTGGTCTTCACCGT
This sequence comes from Sandarakinorhabdus sp., assembly GCF_987265915.1. Taxonomy (NCBI): domain Bacteria; kingdom Pseudomonadati; phylum Pseudomonadota; class Alphaproteobacteria; order Sphingomonadales; family Sphingosinicellaceae; genus Sandarakinorhabdus; species Sandarakinorhabdus sp. The sequence continues at coordinate 2,459,502 of NZ_OZ503948.1, read as the reverse complement.
CGCGATGATTTCGTCGGTGATTGCGCCGGCCGAATAGGGCTGCACTTCGGTCAGGCTCATCGCCTTGAACTGATCGAGGCTGGGGTGCATCGAAATGCCGGGGATCGATGCTTCCAGCACGGCCTTGGCGGCCGGATCGGCGAGCAGTTGCTCGATCGGGGTGTTGACGGTGAACTTCGGCGCCGGCGCAGCAGCTTCGGCCGGCGCTGCCGGGGCAGCGGGTGGCGCCGCTTGCGCGAACAATGGCGCGGCAAGGGTCAGCGCAAGGAGGGCAGCGAGATGCTTCATGGGAGACTCTTTCGCGTCAGGGAGGTTGGAACCGAGCGCCGATTACCAGCAGATCAGGGGTGCGGGCAATCCTCCAAGTTCGAGCCAAAGTTCGGCATTGCTGCGGGGCGCTTCCTTCCCAATCCACCAGTTATATCCGGCGCCATCCCGGCCCACACTCGATCCGTCATATGCGGAGGGATTGCCCGTGGATTTTGCACTGCCGGAAGATTTGAAAGCCTATCTGGCTGATCTTGACGCGTTCATCGCCGCTGAGATCAAGCCGCTGGAAGCCAGGGACGACAATATCCGCTTCTTCGATCATCGCCGCGAATGGGCGCGCACCGATTTTGAAAATGGCGGCTTGCCGCGCCACGAATGGGAACTGCTGCTGCGCGAGGCGACTATTCGGGCCGATGCGGCCGGCCACTGGCGGTTTTCGGCGCCGAAGAAATATGGTGGCAAGGATGGATCGAATCTGTGGATGGCGGTGATCCGCGATCACTTCGCCGCCAAGGGCCTGGGCCTGCACAATGATCTGCAGAATGAGCACAGCATCGTCGGCAATTTCCCTTTCGTCGCCATGTTCGAAGCCTTTGGCACGCCGGCGCAGCAGGAGGAGTTCATCCTGGGCGGCTTTGCGAGGCAGCGCATCACCGCCTTCGGCCTGACCGAGCCGGAGCATGGATCGGACGCCACCCACATGGAGACGCGCGCCGTGCCCGAAACCCGCGATGGCGTGGCCGGCTGGCTGATCAATGGCGAGAAGATGTGGACGACCGGCATGCACGTGGCAACGCACTGCGCAACCTTTGCCCGCACCAGCGGCGCCAACGGCGCGGCGCGCGGCATTTCCTGTTTCCTGGTGCCGACGTCCACGCCGGGGCTGAAGATCGAGGAATATCTGTGGACGTTCAACATGCCCACCGATCACCCGCGCGTCAGCTTCACCAATGTCTGGGTGCCGGATTCGACGCTGCTGGGGCCACCGGACGGGGGCCTGGCGCTGGCGCAAAGCTTCGTTCACCAGAACCGCATCCGCCAGGCCGCATCCTCGCTGGGCGCCGCGACTTTCTGCGTCGAGGAAAGCGTGCGCTACGCCCGTACCCGCAAGCCGTTCGGGGAGGCCTTATCAAAGAACCAGGCCATCCAGTTCCCGCTGGTGGAACTCGCCACCCAATGCGAGATGCTGCGCCTGATGATTTACAAGACGGCGTGGGACATGGACCGGCTGCCGCACGAAGCCATCGAGAGCCAGTTGTCGGACAAGATTTCCATGTGCAATTACTGGGCGAACCGGCTGGTGTGCGAAGCCGCTGATCGGGCGATGCAGGTGCATGGCGGTATCGGCTATAGCCGGCACAAGCCGTTCGAGCATATCTATCGCCACCACCGCCGCTATCGCATCACCGAAGGATCGGAAGAGATTCAGATGCGCAAGGTGGCGGCCTATCTGTTCGGCTATCTGGGGCCTCGCAAACAATTGTTCGCTGGCCTGTAAGGAATTGTCATGACCACTCTCGCTGCCCGCATCGGCAATCTTGCCGAAACCACTGCACTCCCCGATCACGGCCCGATCGCTGATGGTGAGGTGCGCTTTGCTGTCGAGCAATTCGCGCTGACCGCGAACAATGTCACCTATGCCGTGCATGGTGAGGATTTCGCCTATTGGCGCTTTTTCCCGGCCCCCGAAGGTCACGGTATCGTGCCGGTGTGGGGCTTTGGCCGGGTGATCGAAAGCCGCGCGGCGGGCCTTGACGTCGGCAGCCGCTGGTTCGGTTACTGGCCGATGGCGGCCCAGGCGGTGCTGACCCCGGTGGCGATTTCGGCGCATGGCTTCACCGATGGCGCGGCCCATCGTGCCGCGCTGCCGCCCTTTTACAACCGCTATGCCCCGGCCGGTAGCGCCTGGGGCAGCGATGCCGTGCAGTGCCTGTTCCGGCCGCTCTATGCCACCAGCTTCTTGATCGATGCGCTGATGGCAACGCGACCGGTCGATACGTTGCTGCTGTCATCGGCCTCGTCGAAAACCGCGCTGGGCGTGGCGCAATTGGCGCAAGGCCGGAACCAGGTGGTGGGGCTGACATCGGCGGCAAATCGCGCGTTCTGCCTGGCCACCGGCTATTATGACCAGGTGTTCAGCTATGACGAGATCGGCGGCGTGCCGGGTGAGGCCATCGCCTTCATCGACATGGCCGGCAACGGCAGCGTGCGCCTGGATGTGCACTCGCTGCTGGCTGGCCGGCTGGCCGAAAGCCATGTCGTGGGAGACACGCACTGGCAGCAGCCCAATGCGGCAAAGCTGCCCGGCCCGGCGCCGCAAATGTTCTTTGCGCCAACCGTCGGCCAGAACCGCGTCGCGGAATGGGGCCCGGCCGGCTATGAAGAGCGGCTGAATGCGGCCTGGACCGGCTTTTCCGCCACGCTGGGCTGGCTGCGGGTGGAAGTGGTGGACGGCACCGAGGCCGTAGCTGCCGCTTGGAAAGGCCTGGTGGAAGGGCGCATCGATCCCGCGGTGGGGATTGTCGCCAGCCTTTGAGGGCTACAAACCGGCGGCGCGCAGCATGGCTGATGCGCCGGCTTCGGCATTGTCGCTTCCGGTGCGGAACAGGGCGAACAGTTCGCGGGCCGTGCCATGGTCTGACGGTGCCGCCACACTGTCAGTACGCGCGGCAAATTCGTCCGCCGCCACCGCCACATCCAGCGCGCCTTCGCGGGCGCACAGCCGGATGATGTCACCATCGCGCAGCCGGGCGATCGGACCGCCGGCCATGGCTTCGGGCACCAGATGGATGGCGGCCGGCACCTTGCCGGAAGCGCCCGACATGCGGCCATCGGTGACCAGCGCCACGGCATGCCCACGATCCTGCAACACACCCAGGGCCGGGGTCAGCTTGTGCAGTTCCGGCATGCCGTTGGCCTGGGGCCCCTGGCCGCGCACCACCACCACCACATCGCGGTCGAGCTCGCCGGCCTTGAACGCGGCCAAAACGCTGTCCTGATCGTCGAACACCCGGGCTGGCGCTTCGACCGACCAGCGCGATTCGTCCACCGCGCTGGTCTTGAAGATGGCGCGGCCCAGATTGCCCTGCACCAGCCGCATGCCGCCATCGGGCCGGAAGGGATCGCTCACGGCCCGCAGGATGGTTTCGTCGCGGCTGTCTGGCACGTCACGCCAGGCCAAAATCTCGCCTTCCAGCATCGGTTCGCGGGCATGATCCGTCAGGCTGTCGCCGGCGACCGTTGGGATATCGCCATGCAGCAGGCCTGCATCGATCAACGTGCGGATGGTGAAGCCGATGCCGCCGGCCGCATGATACTGGTTAACATCTGCGGCACCGCCCGGATAGACGCGCGCGATCAGCGGCACGGCAGCGGAAAGTTCATCGAAATCCTGCCAATCGATGGCGATGCCGGCGGCGCGCGCGATGGCCGGCAGGTGGATGGCATGGTTGGTCGAACCGCCAGTGGCGAGCAGGCCGACAATGGCGTTGACGATGGCGCGTTCATCCACGCAGACGCCCAAGGCCCGATCCCCGGTGCTGCCCAGCGCTGCCAACCGGTGCATGGCGGCGCGATTCAGTGCGGTACGCAAGGGGGTGCCCGGATTGACGAAGGCGGCGCCCGGCACGTGGAGCCCCATCACCTCCATCAGCATCTGGTTGCTGTTGGCCGTGCCGTAAAAGGTGCAGGTGCCGGGGCTGTGGTAACTGGCGCTTTCGGCCTCCAGCAGTTCGGCGCGGCTGGCCTTGCCTTCGGCCGCCAGCTGCCGGATGCGCTGCTTTTCCTTGTTGGGCAGGCCCGATGGCATCGGCCCGGCCGGCACGAACAGCATCGGCAGATGGCCGAAACGCAGGGCGCCGATCAACAGGCCGGGCACGATCTTGTCGCAGATGCCGAGCAGCGCGACCGCTTCGAACATGCCGTGCGACAGCGCGACGGCAGTGGCGAGCGCGATCGTATCCCGGCTGAACAGCGACAATTCCATGCCGACCTGCCCCTGGGTGACGCCGTCGCACATCGCCGGCACGCCGCCCGCGACCTGTGCAGTGGCGCCCACTTCACGCGCGAACAGCTTCAGCTGCGGTGGATATTGGCCATAGGGCTGGTGGGCCGACAGCATGTCGTTGAAGGCGGTGACGATGCCGATGTTCACGCGGGCACCGGCCTTGATGCTGGCCTTGTCATCAAGCGCGGCGGCAAAGCCATGCGCGAGATTGGAGCAGGAGAGGTTGCCGCGATTCATGCCGGCCTCCCGTTGGCCGGCAATCAGATCGAGATAGCGGCGGCGGCCGTTCCAGCTGCGTTCGATGATGCGATCAGTGACGCGGGCGATGGTGGGGTGCAGATTCGGCATGCTTGCAGCTTACTGCGGTCTGCGCGGTTTGGGCAGGTGGCGTTGACGGGTCGCAGCTTAAGAGGCAGCAAGGCGCGGGGAGACAGACATGGAAACACCGCAGCGCAGCCTGGGACTGATGGCGTGCATCGCCCTGGTGATGGGCAATATGGTGGGATCGGGCGTGTTCCTGCTGCCGGCGACGCTGGCGCCCTATGGCTGGTCGGCGATGGGCGGTTGGGTGATCGCGCTTGCCGGCACCTTGGCGCTGGCCGGCTGCTATGCAGCGCTGTCGCGGCAATTGCCGGGGCTTTGCGGACCGCATGCCTATGTGGAACGGGCGTTTGGCGGCCAGGCCAGCTATTATGCGGCGTGGAGCTATTGGATTGGCGTCTGGGTGGGCAATGCCGCCTTGGCGGTGGCGGTGGTGTCGAACCTGACCGTGCTGTGGCCGGCGCTGGCGACCGTACCGGGGCTGGGGGTTGCGACATCGGTGGCGGTGCTGGGGCTGGTGACCCTGATCAATCTCAACCGGGCCAGCGTGGTGAGCTGGTTCCAGCAGGCGACCTTGCTGGCCAAGCTGGTGCCGTTGCTGGCGGTGGTGGGCATTGCCGGCTGGTTGCTGCTGACCAAGGGCGCTGCTGCCGTGGTGACGCCGCCGGCACCGATGGAAGCGGGCGGCGTGATCACCAGCGTGACGCTGACCATGTGGGCGTTTCTGGCGTTTGAATCGGCAACCGTGCCGGGAGACAGGGTGATCAGGCCGGAATTCAACGTGCCGGCGGCCACCATCATCGGCACATTGCTGGCCGGGCTGCTTTATATGGCGATCTCGGCGGCGATGATCGCGTTGATGCCCGAAGCCGCGCTGGCAAAATCCAATGCGCCATTCGCGGATTTTGCCGCGCCGTTCGTCGGGCGGGAAACTGCGGCACTGATCGGCGTGTTTGCGGCGATTTCCGCCTTGGGCACGGTGAATGGGTTGACGCTGATGGCCGCGGAATTGCCGCGGGCGATGGCGTTGGCCGGGCAGTTTCCACCGCGCTTTGCCGGGCTGAACCGCCATGGTGCCGCCGCTGCTTCTGTGTGGCTGGCCAGCGGGCTGGCGGCCGTCCTGGTGCTGTTCAATGTCAGCCGCAGCCTGGCTGGCCTGTTCGAATTTTTCATCCTGGTGGCAACGTCGGCGATGCTGCTCGGCTATCTGGCGGTGGCGCTGGCCGCGGTGAAGCTGCTGGGGGGTGCGCTGCGGCTGGTGGCCGTGGCGGGCTGCGGATATGCGGTGTTTGCGCTCTATGCCGCCGGGCTGGAACCGAATTTGTGGAGCCTTGGGCTGGTGGCTGCGGCCTGGCCGATGCTGGCCTACACGCGCGCCCAGGCAAAGCGCCGATCAGACAATATGGCGCGCGCCGCATTGTGACCGGGCGCGCCGGTGACGCCGCCGCCGGGATGCGCGCCACTGCCGCACAGATAAAGACCGGGGATGGGCATGCGGTGGTCGCCATGCCCCAGCACCGGGCGGGCGGCCCACAACTGATCCAGGCTCATGCGGCCGTGGAAGATGTCGCCGCCGACCAGACCGAACTTGCGTTCCAGATCGAGCGGGGAATGGAGCTGGCGGGCGATGATGCTGGCCTTGAAATTGGGGGCGTGCGCGGTGACGGTGTCGATAATCAGATCGGCAACGGTGTCACGCACATCGTCCCAGCTCTGCCCATCCGGCAAGCGCGGCGCGAATTGCTGGCAGAACAGGCTGGCGACATGTTGGCCGGGCGGGGCGAGCGTGTCGTCGAGTGTCGAGGGGATCAGCATTTCGACGATGGGTGCGCGTGACCAGCCGTGCGCCTTGGCGTCGGTATAGGCGCGGTCCATGTAATCCAGGCTGGGCGCCATGATGATGCCGGCACCGTGATGGTCGCCGGGTCCCGGCAGCACGCTGAAATCCGGCAGTTCCGACAGCGCGACATTCATGCGAAACGTGCCGGAGCCGGTGGCATAGCCATCCATGGTGCGGGCGAAGTCAGCGGGCAGGGCGGTGCGTTCCACCAATTGCCCGAACAACAGCGCCGGGCCGACATTGCTGGCCACCAGCCGGCTTTCCAGCACGCGGCCATCGGCCAACGTCACCCCGCAGGCGCGGCCATTGGCGATGTTCACGCGGGCCACGGGCTGTTCCAGCCCGATCGACACGCCGGCCGCGGCGCAGGCCTTGGACATGGCCTGGGTGATGGCGCCCATGCCGCCGATGGCATGGCCCCACGCGCCCTTAACGCCGTTCACCTGCCCGAACACATGGTGGAGCAGCACATAGGCCGAGCCCGCGGTGTCGGGGCTGGCGAAATGGCCGACGATCGAATCAAAGCCCAGCACCGCCTTGATCGGATCGGATTCAAACCAGCCATCCAGAAATTCGCGTGCGCTGCGCGTAAACAGCGCGAGCAGATCGCGCTGTTCGGCGATGTCCAGCCCAGTGAGCGGCCAGCCTTGCGTGGCCAGCGCCGCCAGCCCCCGCAGGCCGCGTCCCGGCGGGATCTGCAATGCCAGTCGGCGCATCTGATCCGCCAGCACCTCCAGCCGCGCATCATAGGCGGGCAGGGCGGCGGCATCCCTGGCCGAGAAGCGCGCGATTTCCGCCTGCGTCTGCCCGGCGCCGAACTTCAGATAATCGCCGTCCAGCGGCAGGAAATTGCCCAGCGGCCGGAGCACGATGCGCAGACCATGATCGGCCAGCCGCATGTCAGCCGCGACCTTCTCCTGCAACAGCGAGACGGTGTAGCTGGCGGTGGAGTTGCGAAATCCGGCTGCGAATTCCTCGGTCACGCACGCGCCGCCCACCACATCGCGGGCCTCGCAGATGTGCACCTTCAGGCCGGCACGGGCCAGATACCAGGCCGTCACCAGCCCGTTATGGCCACCGCCAATGATGATCGCGTCGTATCGCATGGGCCGCAGCCTTGCCCATGTGCACATCCCATTGCAACGGCCGCCGCATGCGCTATGCCGAAGGGCAAGCAACAGGCGGGGAGGCCGGAACTTGGGTGCAGGGTCAGCAGCGGTTGAAGACGTGATCGATCCGAAGCGGGATCGGCTGGTGATCGTTGCCAGTTCGCTCGGCACCGTGTTCGAATGGTATGATTTTTTTCTGTACGGCATCCTGGCCGGCCTGCTCGGCAAGCTGTTTTTCGCCACCGGCAATCCCACCACCGAACTGCTGTTCAGCCTGTTCGCCTTTGCCATCGGCTTTTTCTTCCGGCCGCTGGGTGCGCTGGTATTCGGCTGGTTCGGGGACAAGGTCGGGCGCAAATATACCTTCCTGATCACTATCGCGATGATGGGCGGCGCCACCGCCTGTATCGGGTTTCTGCCCACCTTCGAACAGGCCGGCATCCTGGCGCCGATCCTGCTGCTGGTGCTGCGCACGCTGCAGGGGCTGGCGCTGGGCGGTGAATATGGCGGCGCGGCGATTTACGTCGCCGAACATGCGCCCCCCGGCAAGCGCGGTGCCTATACCAGCTGGATCCAGGCGGCAGCGGCGGGTGGCTTCATGCTGACATTGGCCGTGGTGCTCACCACCAAGGCCCTGATTCCGGAAGACCAGTTCAATGCCTGGGGCTGGCGCGTGCCGTTTGTCGTCTCGCTGCTGCTGCTGGGCATCTCGCTGTGGGTGCGGCTGAAACTGTCGGAAAGCCCGGTGTTCCAGAAGATGAAATCGGCCGGCACCACGTCGGCCAATCCATTCAAGGATGCGCTGTCGGCGCCGGGCAACAAGGGCCGGCTGCTGGTCGCGCTCGCCGTGTCGGCCGGCTTCACGGTGATCTTTTACACCAGCCAGTTCGGCACGCTCTATTTCCTGCAGAATACCGCCCGCCTGCCGGAGCGGGAGGCGCTGCTGTATCTCGCGGTCGGTGTGCTGGTGTCGGCCCCGGCCTATATCTATTTCGGCGGGCTGTCCGATCGGTTCGGCCGCAAGCAGGTGCTCAGCGTCGGCTTTGCCATCACGCTGGCGTCGCTGTTCCCGATTTTCCACCTGATGGCCAGCGGCGCCAATCCGGCGCTGTCCGAAGCCATGGCGACGGCGCCGGTCACCGTCGAACTGCCGCCCTGCCAATACAACATCTTCCTCAAGCAGGAGGCCGAGTGCGGCAAGGCGCTGGAATGGCTGACCAAGCGCGGCGTGTCCTATGAGAAGGAAGACGCGCCGGTGCTGGCGATGAACGTGGCCGGCGCGCGGCTGGAAGGCTTCGACAAGGAAAAATGGGGCGCCGCGCTGAACGCGGCCGGCTGGCCGGAAAAGGCCGATCCCGATCGCGTCATCGTCTGGCAGTTGCTGCTGGCGGTTGCGGCCATCGGCCTGCTGTCGGGCTGGACCTATGCGCCGATTGCCGCCGTGCTGGTGGAAATGTTCCCGGCGCGAGTGCGCTACACCAGCATGTCGGTGCCCTATCATATCGGCACGGGCTATTTCGGTGGGTTCCTGCCGGTGATCTCGCAATATATCGTGGTCTCGACCGGCGATGTGTTTGCCGGCCTGTGGTACACGATCGTCGTCGTGGCCGTGGGCCTGGTGATCATGTTGCTGTTCCTCAAGGATTCGCGTCACATCAACATCAACGATTGAGTTTGGAGCCTGACCATGGCCGGACCCCAAGGCAACGGGCCACTTTCGGGCATCCGTATCATCGATCTGTCGCAGATCGTTTCCGGCCCGATGGCCTGCCAGATGCTCGCGGATCAGGGCGCCGAGGTCATCAAGGTCGAAAGCCCCGGCGGCGATCCGGTGCGCGCGCTGGGGCCACGCAAGGCCGATCTGTCGAGCATGTTCATCGCGGTCAATCGCGGCAAGCAGGGCCTTTGCCTCGATCTGAAATCGCCTGCGGGACTGGCCGTGCTGGAACGGCTCGTCGCCACGGCAGACGTGCTTGTGGAAAATTTCCGCCCCGGTGTGCTGGCGCGGCTGGGGCTGGATTGGACGCGGCTGCAGGCGATCAATCCGCGGCTGATCTATTGCAGCATCACCGGCTTTGGCCCCGATGGGCCTTATTCCAACGTGCGGGTCTATGATCCGGTGATCCAGGCGGTCTCTGGCATTGCCGCCAGCCAGACCGACAAGGAAGGCACGCCGGGCCTGGTGCGCCATCTGGTGGCGGACAAGGTGACGGCGCTCACCGCCGCGCAGGCGATCACTGCGGCGCTCCTGCGCCGCGCGATGGCGGGGGCAGGGGCCTGCGGTGAGCGCATTGAGGTGGCGATGCTCGATGCGGCGGTGGCCTTCAACTGGCCGGACGGCATGTACAATGATGCGTTTCTGGATGATGCGCCGCCGCGTGGACCGGAATATGGCGCACAGATGCGACTGTGGAAGGCCGCCGATGGCCAAGTGGCGATCGGCGCGCTGCAAACCAGCGAATTTGTCGCGCTGTGCCGCAGCCTCGATCGCGACGATCTGGCCAGCGATCCGCGCTTCCAGTCCTTGGGCGGGCGCTTGGCTCATCAACGTGAATGGGCGCCGCAAGTCTCCGCCGAAATCGCCTGCCGCACCCGCGCCGAACTGATGGCCGGCTTCGTTCGGGAAGGTGCGGTGGGTGGCCCGGTGGTGGCGCTGATGGATGTGCCCGATGATGTACAGGTGCAGCACAACGGCATCTGCATCACGGTTGATCATGATGACAGTGTTGGTCGTGTGCGCCAGGCCCGCCCGCCAGCCCGCTTTGGCACGGCGCTGGCCACCCCCGGCCCGGCGCCGCATCTGGGCGAGCACAGCCGGCAGATTCTTGCCGCCGCCGGCTATGATGCTGCCGCCATTGCCGCCCTGTTTGCCAATGGCGTGGTCACGGGCGCTGCAAACACGGGATGAATTTTCTGGCCGGTTCGGCACGGCCCTTGCATCATGCGGCATCAAGCTGCGCTGATTCTGCCATTGCGTCCGCCGCGGGCGCTTCCCATATCAGCGAGGCAAGACGGGAACCGGCAATTGCCGACCCAATGGAGAGATCATGACCAGTCAAACCCTGCCTGTGCTGCCGCTGCGCGATATCGTGGTGTTCCCGCAGATGATCGTGCCGCTGTTTGTCGGCCGCGAGAAATCCGTGGCAGCGCTGGAAGCCGCGATGCAGACCGGCCGCACCGTGTTCCTGCTCAGCCAGAAAAACCCCGGCGATGAAGATCCCGGCGCCGATGAGCTCTATGATGTCGGCACGCTGGCCAATGTGCTGCAATTGCTGAAGCTGCCCGATGGCACGGTGAAGGTGCTGGTCGAAGGCCAGAGCCGCGCCCGGCTGGTGGCGCTTGATGCCAGCGGCCCGCATCTGATGGCCGAAATTGCCGAGCTGGAGGATGTGATCCGCAGCGAAACCGAGGTCGCCGGCCTGCTGCGGTCGGCGCAGGGTCAGTTCGAACAGTTCATCAAGCTCAATCGCAAGATCGCCTCGGAAATCTCCAGCCAGATCGGCGCCATCGAGGAAGCCAGCCGCTTTGCCGACACGGTGGCGGCCAATCTGGGCCTGAAGATCGCCGACAAGCAGGGCTTGCTCGCCGAAGCCGATGTGGCGGCGCGGCTGGAGAAGCTGTTTGCCTTCATGGAAGGCGAAATGGGCGTGCTCCAGGTCGAGAAGAAGATCCGCAACCGCGTGAAGCGGCAGATGGAGAAGACCCAGCGCGAATATTATCTCAACGAGCAGATGAAGGCGATCCAGCGCGAGCTGGGCGAAGGCGAAGACGAAAAGGATGAAGTTGCCGAATTCGAGGAGCGAATCGCCAAGACGAAACTCTCCAAGGACGCCCGCGAGAAGGTCATTGCCGAACTGAAGAAGTTCAAGGCGATGGCGCCGCAATCGGCCGAAGCCACGGTGGTGCGCAATTATCTCGATACGCTGCTCGGTCTGCCGTGGGGCAAGAAGTCCAAGATCAAGAAGGATATCGTGGCGGCGCAGGCCGTGCTCGATGCCGATCATTTCGGCCTGGAAAAGGTGAAGGACCGGATCGTCGAATATCTCGGCGTGCAGGCGCGCACCAGCAAGCTGAAAGGCCCGATCCTGTGCCTGGTCGGCCCGCCCGGGGTCGGCAAGACCAGCCTTGGCCGCAGCATCGCCAAGGCGACGGGGCGCGAGTTCATCCGCATCAGCCTGGGCGGCGTGCGCGATGAAGCCGAGATCCGTGGCCACCGCCGCACCTATATCGGTTCGATGCCCGGCAAGATCATCCAGAGCCTGAAAAAGGCCGGCACATCCAACCCGCTGTTCCTGCTGGATGAAATCGACAAGCTGGGCCAGGATTTCCGCGGCGATCCGGCCTCGGCGTTGCTGGAGGTGCTCGATCCCGAACAGAACAAGGCATTCAGCGATCATTATCTGGAAGTGGATTATGATCTGTCGGATGTGATGTTCGTCACGACCGCCAACAGCTATAACATGCCGCAGCCGCTGCTCGACCGCATGGAGATCATCAGCCTGTCGGGCTATACCGAAGACGAGAAGGTCGAAATCGCGCAGCGCCACCTGATCGACAAGCAATATGAAGCGCACGGCCTGAAGAAAACCGAGTTCAGCGTCGCGGAATCGGCGCTGCGCGATCTGGTGCGTTATTACACGCGCGAGGCCGGGGTGCGCACGCTGGAGCGGGAAATCGCCAAGCTGGCCCGCAAGGCCCTGCGCCGCATCCTGGAAGGCAAGGCGGAAAGCGTCACCATCGACGCCGAAAATCTTGCCGAGTTCGCCGGGGTGCGCAAATATCGTTACGGCCTGGCCGATGTCGAAGACCAGATCGGCGCGGTGACCGGCCTGGCGTGGACCGAAGTGGGCGGCGATCTGTTGACCATCGAAGCAGTGACGGCGCCGGGCAAGGGCGTCATCAAGACCACCGGCAAGCTGGGCGAAGTGATGACCGAATCGATTTCGGCAGCGCTGTCATTCGTGCGGGCCGGCGCGCACAATTATGGCATCCGCCCAACGGTGTTCGAGAAAAAGGACATCCACGTCCATGTGCCGGAAGGCGCCACACCCAAGGACGGCCCATCGGCGGGCATTGCCATGGTAACGGCGATCATCTCCACGCTGACCGGTGTGCCGGTGCGCCCGAATGTGGCGATGACTGGCGAAGTGACGCTGCGCGGCCGTGTGCTGCCGATCGGCGGCCTGAAAGAGAAACTGCTGGCGGCGCTGCGGGGCGGCATCACCACGGTGCTGATCCCGGCCGAGAATGAGAAGGACCTGATCGAAATCCCCGACAATGTGAAACAAGGCCTAACCATCGTGCCAGTCAGCCATGTCGATGAAGTGCTGGCGCTGGCACTGACCAAGCCGCTGGTCGCCATCGAATGGAACGAAGCCGACTCGCTGGCCGTGCAGCCGCCGGCCACAGCGGCTGTCGAACCGGCGGTTCGGCACTGATCAACGGGCGGTCGATTGCGAACGGTAAAAAGCGCGGGCGGGGCTTTACAGCCTCGCCCAAACCGCCTAATCCGCCGCTCCCGGCCGGAATGCCTGCGGTCATCGGGGCGCGTAGCTCAGCGGTAGAGCACTGCTTTCACACGGCAGGGGTCACAGGTTCAATCCCTGTCGCGCCCACCATTCTGGCATTTTGCAACGCATCCCCGTCGGGTGCCTTTTCGTATAATCGTTTGATATGCCGGTCAGCGTGTGCCTGCGGGACGGTCGCGATAACGCGCCGGTCCAGCGACGTTCGTTGACAAAGCGTGTAACAAGCGTAGGAAACGGCATTATCTCGAAGGGGAGTCGGATAGCATGACCCAAGTGTCATTGAAGTTGTTCGCTGCGGCGATCATGTCCGCGGCAGTCTCGGCATCGCCCGCCTTTGCGCAAAACGTCGAGGAACTGGCCAAGCAATTGGCGCTGCCGCCTGCTGCTGAAGCGGCCGCCGTGTGCGAAGCGAGCCTTCCGGATGGCACCTGCGCTGATCAGCCGGAAACCCGCCAGATGCGCCTGCCCGGTGCCGGCAAGATCGCAGCGACCGCTTCCCGCGCGATTCGTGCCGACATCAAGATGAGCTTCCTGCTGGGTTCGGCCGAATTGACGGCCCAGGCGCGCGCCACGCTGGATCGTTTTGCAGCGTCATTGATCCAGGTCGCCACCTATCGCCCGTTCGTGGTGGAAGGTCATACGGACCGGACCGGCACGCGCGAGACGAACATGGCGCTCAGTGCTGCCCGGGCGCAGGCCGTCGTAAATTATCTGGCGGCCAAAGGGGTTGACCGTTCGCGCCTTGTCGCCCAAGGTTACGGTTCTGACAGGCCTTTGGCTGGCCGTGGCCCCGAAGACGCTGCCAATCGGCGCGTAGAAGTGGCTGCGCGCTGATCGCAACTTCTGAGGGGATCGAGGCGTGTTTGCGCGGGTGCTTTTGGTGAGTATTGCGGTTTTGGTCAGCGGTGCAGCCGTTGCCCAGAGCTCGGCATCAATGAGTACTGTAGACGCGCTTGCCGATTCGCTCTCGGATTGCCCTGCAGGCGGCGTTGCCGCCGCCAACCCCGACGGCACCCAGCCTGACATGGTCTGCACCCGGCAATGGGTGAAGGGGCGGGTTGTTCGTCAGGATATTCACATGAGTTTCGACGTTGGGTCTGCCGTGTTGACGGTGGAAGCGCGGCAAATTCTGGATAGATTTGCTGCGAGCTTGCTGCGGGTTGGCCTGTTTCGGCCGTTCACCGTGGAAGGCCATACCGACAGCAGCGGCGGGCCCGCAATCAATATGGCCCTTAGCCAGGCTCGTGCAGCGAACGTGGTTGCGTATCTTGCCGCCAAAGGTGTTGATCGCAGCCGTCTGACGGCGCGTGGTCTGGGCTATGATCGGCCTTTGCCCGGTCATGGTGCTGGTGATCCTGCAAATCGCAGAGTAGAGATTGTGGCACGTTGAACTTTGGTGGGTTCCGGAGGGGTCGGGAATTCACATGGGTCAGCGTAAATATTCGACGGAAATGTACGTAAAGCGAACGTAAGTTCAGCGGGGGAGTGGTCGCATGGGGCGCACAAGTGGCACAGGCGCAATCGCGTCCGGCGATTCTTGCCGGCGAGATTTGAGCCAACGCGTTGTGCGATTGGTGGTGCTGGCGGGAGGATCGGTGATGATCCCGGCCGTCTCCCCAGTCTTTGCCCAGGTGGCTGCACCAGTGACCCCGCCTGCCTTGCCGGGCTCGACGGCCCGGCCGCCCACGGCGCAGGAACTCGATCGCACGCCGCCTCCGCAAACGCTGCCTGCGCCGCGTGCCACGGTGCGCTCGCGCGGCTTTGTGCCGGGCCCGTGCCCGGAAGCCATTGCCAACAGCACGCTCACGACCCCGCTGCGCAGCGTTACCTTCAATGGCCCTGGCGGCAGCGAATTGCCTGCCGAGGTCAAGGCCGTGCTGGCGGGCATCGGTGCCGATCTGAACGGCAACGCCGTGCCTTTGGCCGAAGTCTGTCGCCTGCGCGATGAGGCGACGGTTGCGTTGGCCCGGGCGCGCTATGTGGCGGCCGTGCAGGTGCCCGAACAGACGCTGGCCGATGGCGTGCTGCAACTACGCGTCACGACCGCAAAGATTGTCGAGTTGCGGGTGCGCGGCGCGCCGGGCAAGAATCAGGCGCGGCTGGAAGGCCTGCTTGCCAGATTGCGCGCGCTCGATCCGCTGAACGAAAGTGATGCCGAGCGTATCCTGCTGCTTGCCAACGACATTCCGGGCACGCAGGTGACACTTGAACTGCGGCCGGCACCGTCGGGGCGCCCCGGCGAGGTGATCGGCGAAATCCAGTTGGCCCGTACCCCTGGCAGCCTGATCCTCAATGCGCAGAATTATGGCTCCAGCCAGATCGGGCGCTGGAGCGGCCTGATCCGTGGCGAGTTGTATGGGCTGACCGGTCTGGCTGACCGTACCTATGTTTCGATGTTTTCAACCAGCGATGTCCGCGAGCTGGTGCTGTTCCAGGGTGGCCATGATTTTGCGGTGGGCAGCGATGGCCTGCGGCTGTCATCGGGCATCACCTATGCGCGTACACGTCCCACGCTGCCCAATGCAGCGGCCGGGTTCAATCTGAATTCCGAATCCATTTTGGGTACCCTGGGTGCAAGTTATCCGCTGGTCCGCAGCACGTCGGCCAATGTGCGGCTGGGTGGCGGGCTTGATATCATCGATCAGCGCACGCGGGCGGTGGGGCAATTGATCAACCTCGATCGCATCCGCACCGGTTGGCTGCGGGTTGATGCCGATGCTGTGCCGCGCCGCTTGTCGGCCTTGGCGCCAACGTGGCGCGTTGCCGGGTTTGCCGAACTGCGGCAGGGCTTTGCAATCTTCGGATCGACGCCGGTGGGCGGCAATGGCGGCTCGGCGCTGCCGACGCGCTTTGAAGGCAATTCACGGGCATTTGTGGCCCGCGGCGGCCTGAATGGTGAGGCGCGGGCGCGCTTTGGCAAGAATGAAGCCTGGGCCATCACCTTGGCCACCGATGCACGCGGCCAGTGGACGCCTGACCCGTTGATGGCGTTCGACGAATTTGCCGTAGGCAACCTTACGCTGGGTCGCGGTTATGATCCGGGGGCCACCGCCGGCGATCGCATGATCGGTGCCAGTACCGAATTCCGCATCGGCAAGCCGGTGCCGCTGACCGCCCGCGACACGGCCGTGGAAGCAATCGGCTTTTATGATCATATCGAGTTGTGGAACCTGGACACCAACAATTTCGAACGGCGTCGCACGCTGCGCAGCGTGGGCGGCGGGGTGCGGGCGACGTGGGGCAGCCGGGTCCGCCTGGATCTGGTCTATGCCAAACCGCTGGACAAGAATCTGGCGATTGATCTGCAGAAACCAGGCGGCCGACTGTTGTTGTCGGTTACCGTGCGCGCATTTCCGTGGCGTTGAAGGGGGATATCGACATGATGCTTGACCGTCGGATCACCCGTCGTCGCCATTTGCTGGCTGGTGCGGCTGCCATGGCAGTGGCCATCAATGCGCCGGCCATCGCGCAGATTGCCTTGCCGGATCTTGGAACCGTCACCTTCCCGCCGGCCGTGGTAGCGGTCAATACGTTGGAATGGCGTTACGGGGCTGACGCCTTTTCTACGAACGGGGTGATCACCGCCCCGGTGCTTCTGCCGGGCGATCCGACGCCGACGAACCTGACGATCCGGATCGGCAGCACGGCCACACTGATCGATTGGCAGAGTTTTTCCATCGGTTCGGGCAATACGGTCGAATTTCAGAACAACGCGGGCGGCGTGCCCTTTGCGGTCTTGAACCGCGTTGGGGCAGGAGCGGCGCAATCGACCATCGATGGCATCCTTAGCGGTGATTCGGGTGCTGCTGCGGGCAGCAAGGGCAGCATCTGGCTGGTGAATCCCAACGGGATCATGTTTGGCCCGGGCGGCAGCGTGAGCAATGTGTCGGGCTTCGTGGCTTCGACATTGTCGGTGACCGATGGGGACTTCGCTGCCTTTTACGACGCCACCGGGCCAGTGACGTTTGCCGGTGCATCAACGCAGAGCATCACGCTGTCTTCGGGTGCGACCATTGGCTCCGACGGTGTCGTGTTGCTGGTTTCGGCCGATCTGTCGCAGTCGGGTACCATCAATGCCGGCGGCGATGTCGGCTTGGTCGTGGCGCAGGATGCGCGGGTGCAATTGACGCCCAACAGCCTGATGAGCATCGGTATCCAGGCGGGCACCACCGTGGCCAATGGACGGTTGCTCGCCGCCGGCACGGTGAACGGTCAGCGTATCTATGCCGCCGCCGCCAGCCAGGCCGCAGTTGCCGATATCCTGCTGAACGTGACCGGCAACATGAACGCCACCACGGTATCGGCATCGCCCAATGGCATCGTGCTGCGCGCCGGCACCGGCGACGCCGCAGGTGCGGTGCCGATCACGTTGCCGGCCATGGCCGCGCTGAACACGGCACGGGATATCGTCGTAAGCGACACGGCCGTGCTGACCACCACGGCAACCGGCTTTGTGGATCTCGCTGGCAACAGCAACCTGACACTGGATGGTTCCCAGACCATCGTCGCCGGCAGCCTGACCCTGGCGAGCGCTGGCAACATGACGCTCGGCACCATCGATGGTGTGCTGGGCGATACCACCGCGACAGCGAGCGGTGCACTTTCAGTCATCAACCTTTCGACAGGGGGCGGGGTTTCGCTCACCGGCGCTGGTGTGACGCTGGGCAACAATGCCACCACGAGCAGCATCACGGCCAGCGATGGCGTGGCGATCGCGGCCGGCGCGGGTGCCATCACCCTTGGCACCCAGAATGTCGCGCTCACGGCCAACAGCGGCAACACGGCTGCGGCTGGCCGCACCGTCTCGCTCACCGCGGGCACTGGCATCGGCGCTGGCGGCGGCTTGCTTTCGATCACGGCCGGCACCGACCTGGCCAGCGGTCTGGCCATCACGGTGGATCCCGGCGCAGCGGCGCCGGTCACGTTGGGCGCCGTCACCGGCGGTAGCCTGGCGGTGAACGCCGCAGCCGGCGCGATCACGCTTGGCGCCACAAATCTGTTTGGCGGCTTGACCCTGGCCAACGCCTCTGGCGGCATCACCATTGCCAGCCTGACCACGGCCGACACGATTGACCTGAACGCCGTTGGCGGCGCGCTGGTAACGGGCAGCCTCGACAACAGCGCCGGCACGGTGACGCTGCGCGGCGGCAGCATCCAGGTGACCGACACCAGCGGCCTGACGGTGGCCAGCGCCACGTCCACGGGCGGCAACATCGTCTTGAACGCCACGGGCGCGCTGGCCGTGACTGGTGCTGTGGGTGCCAGCGGCGGCAATGCGCAATTGAGCGGCAGCAGCGTCGGGCTTGGTGCCGGCGGGATCACCGCCGAGACCAGCATCGCGGTGACCGCGACGACCGGCAACATCACCACCAGCGGCGGCACGCTGCGTTCCAACAGTGTTGACGCGGTTGTCGGCGCCCGGGGCATCACCCTGACGGCAGCCAGCGGCTCGGTCGGGTCAGGCGGCGCCAATGCGGCCAACCTGGTGACCGGCCTTGCCGGCACGCCTGCCAGCCTGGACGCCGTCAGCGTCACGGCCGGTGCGGGCAGCGCTGTGACCTTGGGCGATATCACCGCCAGCGGCCTGTCGGTGAACAACACCGCCGGCGCGATCACGCTTGGCGCCACAAATCTGTCTGGCGGCCTGACCCTGGCCAACGCCTCTGGCGGGATCACCATTGCCAGCCTGACCACGGGCGACACGATTGACCTGAACGCCGTTGGCGGCGCGCTGGTAACGGGCAGCCTCGACAACAGCGCCGGCACGGTGACGCTGCGCGGCGGCAGCATCCAGGTGACCGACACCAGCGGCCTGACGGTGGCCAGCGCCACGTCCACGGGCGGCAACATCGTCTTGAACGCCACGGGCGCGCTGGCCGTGACTGGTGCTGTGGGTGCCAGCGGCGGCAATGCGCAATTGAGCGGCAGCAGCGTCGGGCTTGGTGCCGGCGGGATCACCGCCGAGACCAGCATCGCGGTGACCGCGACGACCGGCAACATCACCACCAGCGGCGGCACGCTGCGTTCCAACAGTGTCGATGCGGTTGTCGGCGCCCGGGGCATCACCCTGACGGCGGCCAGCGGCTCGGTCGGGTCAGGCGGCGCCAATGCGGCCAACCTGGTGACCGGCCTTGCCGGCACGCCTGCCAGCCTGGACGCCGTCAGCGTCACGGCCGGTGCGGGCAGCGCTGTGACCTTGGGCGATATCACCGCCAGCGGCCTGTCGGTGAACAACACCGCCGGCGCGATCACGCTTGGCGCCACAAATCTGTCTGGCGGCCTGACCCTGGCCAACGCCTCTGGCGGCATCACTATTGCCAGCCTGACCACGGCCGACACGATTGATCTGAACGCCGTTGGCGGCGCGCTGGTAACGGGCAGCCTCGACAACAGCGCCGGCATGGTGACGCTGCGCGGCGGCAGCATCCAGGTGACCGACACCAGCGGCCTGACGGTGGCCAGCGCCACGTCCACGGGCGGCAACATCGTCTTGAACGCCACGGGCGCGCTGGCCGTGACTGGTGCTGTGGGTGCCAGCGGCGGCAATGCGCAATTGAGCGGCAGCAGCGTCGGGCTTGGTGCCGGCGGGATCACCGCCGAGACCAGCATCGCGGTGACCGCGACGACCGGCAACATCACCACCAGCGGCGGCACGCTGCGTTCCAACAGTGTTGACGCGGTTGTCGGCGCCCGGGGCATCACCCTGACGGCAGCCAGCGGCTCGGTCGGGTCAGGCGGCGCCAATGCGGCCAACCTGGTGACCGGCCTTGCCGGCACGCCTGCCAGCCTGGACGCCGTCAGCGTCACGGCCGGTGCGGGCAGCGCTGTGACCTTGGGCGATATCACCGCCAGCGGCCTGTCGGTGAACAACACCGCCGGCGCGATCACGCTTGGCGCCACAAATCTGTCTGGCGGCCTGACCCTGGCCAACGCCTCTGGCGGGATCACCATTGCCAGCCTGACCACGGCCGACACGATTGACCTGAACGCCGTTGGCGGCGCGCTGGTAACGGGCAGCCTCGACAACAGCGCCGGCACGGTGACGCTGCGCGGCGGCAGCATCCAGGTGACCGACACCAGCGGCCTGACGGTGGCCAGCGCCACGTCCACAGGCGGCAACATCAGCTTGTCCGCCACTGGCGCGCTGGCCGTCACCGGCGATGTCGGCGCCACCGGGGGCGGGGTTTCGCTCACCGGCGCTGGTGTGACGCTGGGCAACAATGCCACCACGAGCAGCATCACGGCCAGCGATGGCGTGGCGATCGCGGCCGGCGCGGGTGCCATCACCCTTGGCACCCAGAATGTCGCGCTCACGGCCAACAGCGGCAACACGGCTGCGGCTGGCCGCACCGTCTCGCTCACCGCGGGCACTGGCATCGGCGCTGGCGGCGGCTTGCTTTCGATCACGGCCGGCACCGACCTGGCCAGCGGTCTGGCCATCACGGTGGATCCCGGCGCAGCGGCGCCGGTCACGTTGGGCGCCGTCACCGGCGGTAGCCTGGCGGTGAACGCCGCAGCCGGCGCGATCACGCTTGGCGCCACGAATCTGTTTGGCGGCCTGACCCTGGCCAACGCCTCTGGCGGCATCACTATTGCCAGCCTGACCACGGCCGACACGATTGACCTGAATGCCATTGGCGGCGCGCTGGTAACGGGCAGCCTCGACAACAGCGCCGGCACGGTGACGCTGCGCGGCGGCAGCATCCAGGTGACCGACACCAGCGGCCTGACGGTGGCCAGCGCCACGTCCACGGGCGGCAACATCGTCTTGAACGCCACGGGCGCGCTGGCCGTGACTGGTGCTGTGGGTGCCACCGGGGGCGGGGTTTCGCTCACCGGCGCTGGTGTGACGCTGGGCAACAATGCCACCACGAGCAGCATCACGGCCAGCGATGGCGTGGCGATCGCGGCCGGCGCGGGTGCCATCACCCTTGGCACCCAGAATGTCGCGCTCACGGCCAACAGCGGCAACACGGCTGCGGCTGGCCGCACCGTCTCGCTCACCGCGGGCACTGGCATCGGCGCTGGCGGCGGCTTGCTTTCGATCACGGCCGGCACCGACCTGGCCAGCGGTCTGGCCATCACGGTGGATCCCGGCGCAGCGGCGCCGGTCACGTTGGGCGCCGTCACCGGCGGTAGCCTGGCGGTGAACGCCGCAGCCGGCGCGATCACGCTTGGCGCCACAAATCTGTTTGGCGGCTTGACCCTGGCCAACGCCTCTGGCGGCATCACTATTGCCAGCCTGACCACGGCCGACACGATTGACCTGAATGCCATTGGCGGCGCGCTGGTAACGGGCAGCCTCGACAACAGCGCCGGCACGGTGACGCTGCGCGGCGGCAGCATCCAGGTGACCGACACCAGCGGCCTGACGGTGGCCAGCGCCACGTCCACGGGCGGCAACATCGTCTTGAACGCCACGGGCGCGCTGGCCGTGACTGGTGCTGTGGGTGCCAGCGGCGGCAATGCGCAATTGAGCGGCAGCAGCGTCGGGCTTGGTGCCGGCGGGATCACCGCCGAGACCAGCATCGCGGTGACCGCGACGACCGGCAACATCACCACCAGCGGCGGCACGCTGCGTTCCAACAGTGTTGACGCGGTTGTCGGCGCCCGGGGCATCACCCTGACGGCAGCCAGCGGCTCGGTCGGGTCAGGCGGCGCCAATGCGGCCAACCTGGTGACCGGCCTTGCCGGCACGCCTGCCAGCCTGGACGCCGTCAGCGTCACGGCCGGTGCGGGCAGCGCTGTGACCTTGGGCAATGTGACTGCCAGTGCCTTGACCATCAACCCCGGCACCGTTGGCAATATCAGCCTGGGCGTTGTCGACCTGACTTCTGGTTTGACGCTCGACAGCGTGGGCACGATCGATATCACCAGCCTTAACGCTCGCGGTGCCGTTGATCTGGAATCGACTGGCGCCATGACGGTGGGCGGCATCAGCAACACCACAGGCAACGTAATCTTGAGCGGCAGCAGCGTCGGGCTTGGTGCCGGCGGGATCACCGCCGAGACCAGCATCGCGGTGACCGCGACCACCGGCAACATCACCACCAGCGGCGGCACGCTGCGTTCCAACAGTGTTGACGCGGTTGTCGGCGCCCGGGGCATCACCCTGACGGCAGCCAGCGGCTCGGTCGGGTCAGGCGGCGCCAATGCGGCCAACCTGGTGACCGGCCTTGCCGGCACGCCTGCCAGCCTGGACGCCGTCAGCGTCACGGCCGGTGCGGGCAGCGCTGTGACCTTGGGCAATGTGACTGCCAGTGCCTTGACCATCAACCCCGGCACCGTTGGCAATATCAGCCTGGGCGTTGTCGACCTGACTTCTGGTTTGACGCTCGACAGCGTGGGCACGATCGATATCACCAGCCTTAACGCTCGCGGTGCCGTTGATCTGGAATCGACTGGCGCCATGACGGTGGGCGGCATCAGCAACACCACCGGCAACGTAATCTTGAGCGGCAGCAGCGTCGGGCTTGGTGCCGGCGGGATCACCGCCGAGACCAGCATCGCGGTGACCGCGACCACCGGCAACATCACCACCAGCGGCGGCACGCTGCGTTCCAACAGTGTTGACGCGGTTGTCGGCGCCCGGGGCATCACCCTGACGGCAGCCAGCGGCTCGGTCGGGTCAGGCGGCGCCAATGCGGCCAACCTGGTGACCGGCCTTGCCGGCACGCCTGCCAGCCTGGACGCCGTCAGCGTCACGGCCGGTGCGGGCAGCGCTGTGACCTTGGGCAATGTGACTGCCAGTGCCTTGACCATCAACCCCGGCACCGTTGGCAATATCAGCCTGGGCGTTGTCGACCTGACTTCTGGTTTGACGCTCGACAGCGTGGGCACGATCGATATCACCAGCCTTAACGCTCGCGGTGCCGTTGATCTGGAATCGACTGGCGCCATGACGGTGGGCGGCATCAGCAACACCACAGGCAACGTAATCTTGAGCGGCAGCAGCGTCGGGCTTGGTGCCGGCGGGATCACCGCCGAGACCAGCATCGCGGTGACCGCGACCACCGGCAACATCACCACCAGCGGCGGCACGCTGCGTTCCAACAGTGTTGACGCGGTTGTCGGCGCCCGGGGCATCACCCTGACGGCAGCCAGCGGCTCGGTCGGGTCAGGCGGCGCCAATGCGGCCAACCTGGTGACCGGCCTTGCCGGCACGCCTGCCAGCCTGGACGCCGTCAGCGTCACGGCCGGTGCGGGCAGCGCTGTGACCTTGGGCGATATCACCGCCAGCGGCCTGTCGGTGAACAACACCGCCGGCGCGATCACGCTTGGCGCCACGAATCTGTTTGGCGGCCTGACCCTGGCCAACGCCTCTGGCGGCATCACTATTGCCAGCCTGACCACGGCCGACACGATTGACCTGAATGCCATTGGCGGCGCGCTGGTAACGGGCAGCCTCGACAACAGCGCCGGCACGGTGACGCTGCGCGGCGGCAGCATCCAGGTGACCGACACCAGCGGCCTGACGGTGGCCAGCGCCACGTCCACGGGCGGCAACATCGTCTTGAACGCCACGGGCGCGCTGGCCGTGACTGGTGCTGTGGGTGCCACCGGGGGCGGGGTTTCGCTCACCGGCGCTGGTGTGACGCTGGGCAACAATGCCACCACGAGCAGCATCACGGCCAGCGATGGCGTGGCGATCGCGGCCGGCGCGGGTGCCATCACCCTTGGCACCCAGAATGTCGCGCTCACGGCCAACAGCGGCAACACGGCTGCGGCTGGCCGCACCGTCTCGCTCACCGCGGGCACTGGCATCGGCGCTGGCGGCGGCTTGCTTTCGATCACGGCCGGCACCGACCTGGCCAGCGGTCTGGCCATCACGGTGGATCCCGGCGCAGCGGCGCCGGTCACGTTGGGCGCCGTCACCGGCGGTAGCCTGGCGGTGAACGCCGCAGCCGGCGCGATCACGCTTGGCGCCACAAATCTGTTTGGCGGCTTGACCCTGGCCAACGCCTCTGGCGGCATCACCATTGCCAGCCTGACCACGGCCGACACGATTGACCTGAACGCCGTTGGCGGCGCGCTGGTAACGGGCAGCCTCGACAACAGCGCCGGCACGGTGACGCTGCGCGGCGGCAGCATCCAGGTGACCGACACCAGCGGCCTGACGGTGGCCAGCGCCACGTCCACGGGCGGCAACATCGTCTTGAACGCCACGGGCGCGCTGGCCGTGACTGGTGCTGTGGGTGCCAGCGGCGGCAATGCGCAATTGAGCGGCAGCAGCGTCGGGCTTGGTGCCGGCGGGATCACCGCCGAGACCAGCATCGCGGTGACCGCGACGACCGGCAACATCACCACCAGCGGCGGCACGCTGCGTTCCAACAGTGTTGACGCGGTTGTCGGCGCCCGGGGCATCACCCTGACGGCAGCCAGCGGCTCGGTCGGGTCAGGCGGCGCCAATGCGGCCAACCTGGTGACCGGCCTTGCCGGCACGCCTGCCAGCCTGGACGCCGTCAGCGTCACGGCCGGTGCGGGCAGCGCTGTGACCTTGGGCGATATCACCGCCAGCGGCCTGTCGGTGAACAACACCGCCGGCGCGATCACGCTTGGCGCCACAAATCTGTCTGGCGGCCTGACCCTGGCCAACGCCTCTGGCGGGATCACCATTGCCAGCCTGACCACGGGCGACACGATTGACCTGAACGCCGTTGGCGGCGCGCTGGTAACGGGCAGCCTCGACAACAGCGCCGGCACGGTGACGCTGCGCGGCGGCAGCATCCAGGTGACCGACACCAGCGGCCTGACGGTGGCCAGCGCCACGTCCACGGGCGGCAACATCGTCTTGAACGCCACGGGCGCGCTGGCCGTGACTGGTGCTGTGGGTGCCAGCGGCGGCAATGCGCAATTGAGCGGCAGCAGCGTCGGGCTTGGTGCCGGCGGGATCACCGCCGAGACCAGCATCGCGGTGACCGCGACGACCGGCAACATCACCACCAGCGGCGGCACGCTGCGTTCCAACAGTGTCGATGCGGTTGTCGGCGCCCGGGGCATCACCCTGACGGCGGCCAGCGGCTCGGTCGGGTCAGGCGGCGCCAATGCGGCCAACCTGGTGACCGGCCTTGCCGGCACGCCTGCCAGCCTGGACGCCGTCAGCGTCACGGCCGGTGCGGGCAGCGCTGTGACCTTGGGCGATATCACCGCCAGCGGCCTGTCGGTGAACAACACCGCCGGCGCGATCACGCTTGGCGCCACAAATCTGTCTGGCGGCCTGACCCTGGCCAACGCCTCTGGCGGCATCACTATTGCCAGCCTGACCACGGCCGACACGATTGATCTGAACGCCGTTGGCGGCGCGCTGGTAACGGGCAGCCTCGACAACAGCGCCGGCATGGTGACGCTGCGCGGCGGCAGCATCCAGGTGACCGACACCAGCGGCCTGACGGTGGCCAGCGCCACGTCCACGGGCGGCAACATCGTCTTGAACGCCACGGGCGCGCTGGCCGTGACTGGTGCTGTGGGTGCCAGCGGCGGCAATGCGCAATTGAGCGGCAGCAGCGTCGGGCTTGGTGCCGGCGGGATCACCGCCGAGACCAGCATCGCGGTGACCGCGACGACCGGCAACATCACCACCAGCGGCGGCACGCTGCGTTCCAACAGTGTTGACGCGGTTGTCGGCGCCCGGGGCATCACCCTGACGGCAGCCAGCGGCTCGGTCGGGTCAGGCGGCGCCAATGCGGCCAACCTGGTGACCGGCCTTGCCGGCACGCCTGCCAGCCTGGACGCCGTCAGCGTCACGGCCGGTGCGGGCAGCGCTGTGACCTTGGGCGATATCACCGCCAGCGGCCTGTCGGTGAACAACACCGCCGGCGCGATCACGCTTGGCGCCACAAATCTGTCTGGCGGCCTGACCCTGGCCAACGCCTCTGGCGGGATCACCATTGCCAGCCTGACCACGGCCGACACGATTGACCTGAACGCCGTTGGCGGCGCGCTGGTAACGGGCAGCCTCGACAACAGCGCCGGCACGGTGACGCTGCGCGGCGGCAGCATCCAGGTGACCGACACCAGCGGCCTGACGGTGGCCAGCGCCACGTCCACAGGCGGCAACATCAGCTTGTCCGCCACTGGCGCGCTGGCCGTCACCGGCGATGTCGGCGCCACCGGGGGCGGGGTTTCGCTCACCGGCGCTGGTGTGACGCTGGGCAACAATGCCACCACGAGCAGCATCACGGCCAGCGATGGCGTGGCGATCGCGGCCGGCGCGGGTGCCATCACCCTTGGCACCCAGAATGTCGCGCTCACGGCCAACAGCGGCAACACGGCTGCGGCTGGCCGCACCGTCTCGCTCACCGCGGGCACTGGCATCGGCGCTGGCGGCGGCTTGCTTTCGATCACGGCCGGCACCGACCTGGCCAGCGGTCTGGCCATCACGGTGGATCCCGGCGCAGCGGCGCCGGTCACGTTGGGCGCCGTCACCGGCGGTAGCCTGGCGGTGAACGCCGCAGCCGGCGCGATCACGCTTGGCGCCACGAATCTGTTTGGCGGCCTGACCCTGGCCAACGCCTCTGGCGGCATCACTATTGCCAGCCTGACCACGGCCGACACGATTGACCTGAATGCCATTGGCGGCGCGCTGGTAACGGGCAGCCTCGACAACAGCGCCGGCACGGTGACGCTGCGCGGCGGCAGCATCCAGGTGACCGACACCAGCGGCCTGACGGTGGCCAGCGCCACGTCCACGGGCGGCAACATCGTCTTGAACGCCACGGGCGCGCTGGCCGTGACTGGTGCTGTGGGTGCCACCGGGGGCGGGGTTTCGCTCACCGGCGCTGGTGTGACGCTGGGCAACAATGCCACCACGAGCAGCATCACGGCCAGCGATGGCGTGGCGATCGCGGCCGGCGCGGGTGCCATCACCCTTGGCACCCAGAATGTCGCGCTCACGGCCAACAGCGGCAACACGGCTGCGGCTGGCCGCACCGTCTCGCTCACCGCGGGCACTGGCATCGGCGCTGGCGGCGGCTTGCTTTCGATCACGGCCGGCACCGACCTGGCCAGCGGTCTGGCCATCACGGTGGATCCCGGCGCAGCGGCGCCGGTCACGTTGGGCGCCGTCACCGGCGGTAGCCTGGCGGTGAACGCCGCAGCCGGCGCGATCACGCTTGGCGCCACAAATCTGTTTGGCGGCTTGACCCTGGCCAACGCCTCTGGCGGCATCACCATTGCCAGCCTGACCACGGCCGACACGATTGACCTGAACGCCGTTGGCGGCGCGCTGGTAACGGGCAGCCTCGACAACAGCGCCGGCACGGTGACGCTGCGCGGCGGCAGCATCCAGGTGACCGACACCAGCGGCCTGACGGTGGCCAGCGCCACGTCCACGGGCGGCAACATCGTCTTGAACGCCACGGGCGCGCTGGCCGTGACTGGTGCTGTGGGTGCCAGCGGCGGCAATGCGCAATTGAGCGGCAGCAGCGTCGGGCTTGGTGCCGGCGGGATCACCGCCGAGACCAGCATCGCGGTGACCGCGACGACCGGCAACATCACCACCAGCGGCGGCACGCTGCGTTCCAACAGTGTTGACGCGGTTGTCGGCGCCCGGGGCATCACCCTGACGGCAGCCAGCGGCTCGGTCGGGTCAGGCGGCGCCAATGCGGCCAACCTGGTGACCGGCCTTGCCGGCACGCCTGCCAGCCTGGACGCCGTCAGCGTCACGGCCGGTGCGGGCAGCGCTGTGACCTTGGGCGATATCACCGCCAGCGGCCTGTCGGTGAACAACACCGCCGGCGCGATCACGCTTGGCGCCACAAATCTGTCTGGCGGCCTGACCCTGGCCAACGCCTCTGGCGGGATCACCATTGCCAGCCTGACCACGGGCGACACGATTGACCTGAACGCCGTTGGCGGCGCGCTGGTAACGGGCAGCCTCGACAACAGCGCCGGCACGGTGACGCTGCGCGGCGGCAGCATCCAGGTGACCGACACCAGCGGCCTGACGGTGGCCAGCGCCACGTCCACGGGCGGCAACATCGTCTTGAACGCCACGGGCGCGCTGGCCGTGACTGGTGCTGTGGGTGCCAGCGGCGGCAATGCGCAATTGAGCGGCAGCAGCGTCGGGCTTGGTGCCGGCGGGATCACCGCCGAGACCAGCATCGCGGTGACCGCGACGACCGGCAACATCACCACCAGCGGCGGCACGCTGCGTTCCAACAGTGTCGATGCGGTTGTCGGCGCCCGGGGCATCACCCTGACGGCGGCCAGCGGCTCGGTCGGGTCAGGCGGCGCCAATGCGGCCAACCTGGTGACCGGCCTTGCCGGCACGCCTGCCAGCCTGGACGCCGTCAGCGTCACGGCCGGTGCGGGCAGCGCTGTGACCTTGGGCGATATCACCGCCAGCGGCCTGTCGGTGAACAACACCGCCGGCGCGATCACGCTTGGCGCCACAAATCTGTCTGGCGGCCTGACCCTGGCCAACGCCTCTGGCGGCATCACTATTGCCAGCCTGACCACGGCCGACACGATTGACCTGAACGCCGTTGGCGGCGCGCTGGTAACGGGCAGCCTCGACAACAGCGCCGGCATGGTGACGCTGCGCGGCGGCAGCATCCAGGTGACCGACACCAGCGGCCTGACGGTGGCCAGCGCCACGTCCACGGGCGGCAACATCGTCTTGAACGCCACGGGCGCGCTGGCCGTGACTGGTGCTGTGGGTGCCAGCGGCGGCAATGCGCAATTGAGCGGCAGCAGCGTCGGGCTTGGTGCCGGCGGGATCACCGCCGAGACCAGCATCGCGGTGACCGCGACGACCGGCAACATCACCACCAGCGGCGGCACGCTGCGTTCCAACAGTGTTGACGCGGTTGTCGGCGCCCGGGGCATCACCCTGACGGCAGCCAGCGGCTCGGTCGGGTCAGGCGGCGCCAATGCGGCCAACCTGGTGACCGGCCTTGCCGGCACGCCTGCCAGCCTGGACGCCGTCAGCGTCACGGCCGGTGCGGGCAGCGCTGTGACCTTGGGCATTGTGACTGCCAGTGCCTTGACCATCAACCCCGGCACCGTTGGCAATATCAGCCTGGGCGTTGTCGACCTGACTTCTGGTTTGACGCTCGACAGCGTGAGCACGATCGATATCACCAGCCTTAACGCTCGCGGTGCCGTTGATCTGGAATCGACTGGCGCCATGACGGTGGGCGGCATCAGCAACACCACCGGCAACGTAATCTTGAGCGGCAGCAGCGTCGGCACCGGCAATCTTACGGCTGCCAACATCGATGTGCGCGCTACCGCGGGTACGGTGAACGTCGCCAGCGTCAGCAATTCTGGCACGGTGCTGGTGCAGGCCAGCGGCAACACCACGATCGGCGCGATTGGCGCCACCGGCGCGGTGACCTTGCGTGCCGGCCAGGTCGGCGCCACCGGTGCGGGGGGTACCATCGCTGGTGCCGGCGATCTGGTGCAGACCGGTGCATTCACAGCGCGTGACATCACCATATTGGCCAATAATGGCCGGATCGAAACGGGTCCGTTGACGGCTGGTCTTTTGGTGGAAAGCAGCCTGACCGGCGGGGTAATCAGCTTCACCGCCACGCGTGCCGGCACGGCGGCAGCGGGAAGCATGCAAGGCGACATCAGCGTTGCCAGCATCGCGCGCGCCTCTGGCCTGACGGCCACCGCCGGCCGCAATGTGGACATCATCGGCAATGTGGTGATGACCGGGAATGCCACGCTGACAGCGGCTGGTCTCATCAAGACGGCCGATATCAGCCTCGGCAATGGCGCGTTGGTTGGCACCGCCGCCAATACACTGGCGATCGCGGGAACCGGCAGCATCAAGACCGGTGCCGTGACGAACACGACCTCTATCGATCTGCGGGCGACCGCCGGCACGGTGGACGTGGCCAGCATCAGCACGGCGGGCACGGTGCTGGTGCAGGCCAACAGCAATACGACCGTTGGCGCGATCGGCGCCACGGGCGCAGTGACGCTGCGTTCCGGCCAGATCGGCGATACGCCGGGTGCCGGCAGCGGCAATCTGCGCACCGGCACGATCAATGCCGGCACGGCGGCGATCACGCTGCGGGCCAACAATGGCAATGTGGTGGCGGGCACAGCCGTGGATGACCGGTTGGCCGGCGGCGCCATCGTGGCTTCGGCCACAGGCGACGTGACAATGATCAGCGTGACCAACGCCAGCAGCCTGGGCGTGACCGCCGGGCAGGACATCGTGAGCGGCACCATTGGCATTGCCGGTGGCGTGACGTTGACTGCAGGCCGCGACGCCTCGCTGAACAGCACGCTCAATGCGGCGTCGTTGACGGTCACAGCTGGCCGAACGGCAACAATTGTTGGTGCGGCCACTTTGGCTGGCGCAGCAACAATTGGAGCTGGCAGCATCCAGACGGCGGCTGTTGGTGCCAACAGCATCGGCTTCACCGGTGTCACCAGCGTTGGCACCGGCACGCTTTCGGCCGGCACCACCGATGTGCGGGCAACGGCCGGCAATGTGACGGTGGCAGGCCTTGCCAGCACCGGTACGGTGCTGGTGCAGGCCAGCGGCAACACGACGATCACCGGCACGACCACCAGCACAGGTGCTGTGACTCTGCGCGCCGGCCAGGTCGGCGACACGGCGGGGTCCAGCAGCGGCAATCTTCGTACCGGCACGATCAATGCCGGCACGGCGGCGATCACGCTGCGGGCCAACAATGGCAATGTGGTGGCGGGCACAGCCGTGGATGACCGGTTGGCCGGCGGCGCCATCGTGGCTTCGGCCACAGGCGACGTGACAATGATCAGCGTGACCAACGCCAGCAGCCTGGGCGTGACCGCCGGGCAGGACATCGTGAGCGGCACCATTGGCATTGCCGGTGGCGTGACGTTGACTGCAGGCCGCGACGCCTCGCTGAACAGCACGCTCAATGCGGCGTCGTTGACGGCCACAACCGGCCGCGCGGCAACAATCGTTGGTGCGGCCACTTTGGCTGGCGCAGCAACAATTGGAGCTGGCAGCATCCAGACGGCGGCTGTTGGTGCCAACAGCATCGGCTTCACCGGTGTCACCAGCGTTGGCACCAGCACGCTTTCGGCCGGCACCACCGATGTGCGGGCAACGGCCGGCAATGTGACGGTGGCGGGCCTTGCCAGCACCGGCACCGTGCTGGTGCAGGCCAGCGGCAACACGACGATCACCGGCGCGACCACCAGCACGGGCACCGTGACCCTGCGCGCCGGCCAGATCGGCGACACGGCGGGGTCCAGCAGCGGCAATCTGCGCACCGGCGGCATCAATGCCAATGCTGCGGCGATCACGCTGCGGGCCAATAGCGGCGATGTAGTGGCGGGCGTGGGCGAAACTGACCGTCTGGCCGGAGGTGCCATCGTGGCTTCGGCCAGCGGCACCGGCACTGCGGGCAATGTCACGATCCGCGGCGTTTCGCGCACGGGTGGCACTGCGGGTGCAACCTCGCTGACCGTGACGGCATCGAATGCAGCCACGGTGCAGACGGACTCCAACGTGTCCGGCGCGGCGACTATCGGGGCTCGCACGATCAGCACCGCGGGCGTCACGGCCGGCAGCATCGGCTTCACCGGCACAGCCAGTTTGGCCACGGGCAATCTGACGGCCAGCGCCATCGACGTGCGCGCCACAGCCGGCACCGTGAATGTGGCCGGTGTCAGCGGTTCGGGCACGGTACTGGCGCAGGCCAGCGGCAACACCACCATCGGCGCCGTCAGTTCGACCGGCGCGGTCACGCTGCGCGCTGGCCAGGTTGACGGCACGGCCGGCACGGGTTCGTTGGTCGCGGGGGCGGTCACATCGGGAACCGCCGCAATCACGCTGCGCGCGACCAATGGCGACATCACCACGGGTGCCCTGTCGGGCGGCGTGCTGCTGGCCGAGGCCACGGGTGCGGCGCCGGTTGGCAATGTCACCATCGCATCGGCCAACGCTTTGGTGCTGAGTGCAACCGCCAGCAGCACGGCGACCTTGCAGGCAGCCAGCACGCTGACCGGTGCCGCAACGATTGGCGCGGCCGCCATCAGCACCCAGGCAGTGACCGCGGGGAGCCTCGCCTTCACCGCCGCCACCGCGGCCACCACCGGCGCACTGACCGCCAGCGCAGGCAATGTCGATGTGCGGGCCACCAACGGGGCGGTGTCGATCGCCAGCATCACCGGCACTGGCACGGCGCTGGTGCAGGCCAGCGGCAACACAACGATCACCGGCGCGACCAGCACCACCGGCGCTGTCACGATGCGGGCCGGGCAGGTGGGGGCAACCGGCGCTGCCGGCACAATCTCGGGCGCGGGCAATCTGGTGACGGCGGCCATCACGGCAGCTGGCACATCGCCGCTTGATCTGCGCGCCAATGGTGGCAGCATCACCACGGGCAGCCTGGCCGGCGGCACCATCGATGGCATCGCCACGGGCAACACGGGCAATATCACCGTCTCTGGCATCTCCAGGGCAACCCGGCTGACGCTGGCATCGGGCGGCACCATCTCGTTCACCGCCAATGTGCGGGTGACGGGCGAAGCCAGCCTGACCGCCAACCGCATCGACCTGGGCACTGCGGCGGAACTGCGCACCGACGGCGGCATTCTGTTCCGGGCCAACAGCGGCACCACCGCGGTGAATGTCGCAAATGGCACCGGCAGCCTGTTCGACAATGAAGACATGCCGCGCGTGTTCGCACCGTCGCTGCGCATCGATGGCGTCAGCCGCTCGGTGACGATCGGCACCACTGATCTCTTCCCATCGATCGCCAATGTCGGCGTGACGACCACGGGCGACATCGATGTGATCGGTGCCCTCACGTTCCGGACGGCATCGGGCACCGCGCGCACGCTCACGCTTGGCGGCGACGCCGTGGCCGACAGCAGCGCGAACGCCGGGCTGGCGACACAAGCGCGCAGCGTGGCAGTGCGGGTCCAGACGCCTGCGGGCGGCGCCATCACCGGCGGCCGGATCATCGGCGATGGCTCTGCCATCCGGCTCAACGGGCAGGTTGTCGCTGTTGGCCAGGCGACTGCGCCGGCACCGGCGCAATTGGCGCCGCAAGGTGGTCTGTTTGGCGATCGTGTGCTTGGCACCGGCCAGACGGTGACCGCCGATCAGGCCCGCAGCGACTTCACCGAAAACCCCGGTTCACCCTTCTATCGGGCGTTCCCGGCCTATGTTCCGCCGGGCTACACCATCGTTACTGCCGACAAGCTGGTGGTGCGGGTGCAGCAGTGGGGCCTGTTGCAGAACACCGATACCGCGGCCCAGCCGGGTGGCGGCGTGCGGCTGAACAATGTGCAGTTGCTGGCGGCGTCCGGTGGGCCCTCGGGCGGGCCGATCGTCGGCTTCTTCGGCAGCCTGGGCGGCCAGGAAGGGATCGCTGCGGCGCTGCGGGTGTCAGTGGATCAACTTGGCGGCATCAGCCCCAACAATGTGCGCATCAACGGCTGCGTCGCGCTGACCACCGCCGGCTGCATCGTCACCGGCCTGCCGTTGCCGCTGGTGCAGTTGAACGATCCGAACCAGTCGCTGCTGATCCGCACCACGCCTGATCTGGTGCTGCCGGTGGAGCTGATTTCGGGCACCACCAACGAAGCGCTGTGGCGCGACGACCAAGATGATGATGATGAAAAGCCGGCGCTGCCGCCGGTGCCGGCAACCGATGGTGCCCGGCCATGATGGGAGAATCGGCGATGATGCGCGTTGTCCTGCTGCTGGCGGCATCGGCGCTGGCGATGCCAGCGGCTGCCCAGGCCCTGCCTGACAGTTTCGATGCTGGCCGCGGCCCGCAAGGCGAATTGTGCCAGGCCGAACGGGTCTGGAACGATCCGGCGGCTGCCAACGCCTTTGATGCAGTGTATAATGTGCGCTGCCGGGGTTGGACCGAAACTGCCAGCGTCGGCCGGGTTGGCTTGTTCGTCGCGCGCGATGGCCTTTCTGATGCGGTGCGCAAGGCGGTGGCCAGCCGCATGTCGTGCGCCACTCCTGGCGCTGTGACCGTAGCCGAACTTGGCGCTGGCGAAGCTGCGCGCTGCCGCAATGGTGAAGGCGGCTATGCGGCCTTTGCAGTCGCCGCGCCGCAGCGCCGGCAGCTGCTGGCGCTCGATGGCCTGGATCGTTTTTCCGCCAATCTGGCGTCGGTGGCGCGGGCCGTTCTGGCCGGTCGGGCCGCGCTGGCGGCGCAAGCCGGCAAACCGATCGAGCTGGGTGCCTTGCCGGCCGCAGAAGGCGGCAGTGTGGTGGCAAGCGCGGCCTATGTGGCCAGCGGCATTGCCAGCCGCCGCGGCGAAGTGATCGAATACAGCGTTCGCGGCCAATATGGCGAAGCCCGTGAACTCGCCACGCGCTATCTGTCCCAGCTGTCACAGGGCGCATCGGCGGCCGATCGTGCGGATTTCATTCTGGAAGCGGCGTTGTCGTCGTCCAACCTTGGCTATGCCGACGCAGCCGGGGCCGGGCTCGATCAGGCCGAAGTCCTGGCGCGATCCGTGCGCGGGGCGGCCGCCGAAGCGCTGAATCGCAAACTGCTGGTGTATCGCGCCTTTGATGCGCTCAATCGTCGTGATTTTGCTGAAGCGCTGCGCCGGTCGGATGCGTCGCTGGCGGCGGCGATGACGGTGGCCAGCACTGGTGCGCCGCCACTGCAGGATGCGGCGGTGCTGGCGCAGCTCAATACCAGCAATACCCGATCGGCATCGACGCAAAACGATCAGTCATGGGAAGGCCCGACCATCCTGGAAGCCCAATCGCATTATGTGCGGGCTGCCGCGCTGCGCAAGCTGGGTCGGTTGAACGAATCCAGCGCTTCATTGGCGATTGCCGATGGCTTGCTGGCGCGTTTCGACAACAGCGGCCGTGATTTGTCGCGGCTGCAATTTCTGCGCAGTGAAGTGACCGCCGAGCAAGGCCGGGTTGCACAACGGTCAGGCGATCGTGCCGGCGCGCGCGCCGCCTTTGCCCGATCGGTGAGCGCACTGGAGCGCTCGTCGGTCTATGCCGGCACGCCGCTGCTTGGGCAGCGTCATGTCGAACTCGCCAATGCAGCACTGGCGGCGGGTGATGAAGCGGCTGCGCGGACCAGCTTCGCCAACGGCTTTGCCATCTTGCGTGAGCTGGGGCCGTCCACAGCCGCCACGGTCGGTGGGTTGGATCCATGGTTCGGCTTGCTGGTGGCAGATGCTGCGGCTGGCGGTGCACGTGCTGCCGAAGCCAAGGCCCGTTTTTTCGAAGCCGCGCAGTTGGTGAGCCCGCCGGCGGTTGCCAGCCAGATTGCAGCGCTGCAGAAAATTTTCGAAAGCGGCAGCAGCGATGGGGCCGTGCGCGCCAAGACTCTGCAATATCTCGATCGCGAAACCCGGGCGATGGCCACCAAGCTGAGCCTGCTGGCGCCTGACGCGTCGGATCGGGCCGCATTGGAAGCCCAGCTTGCCGCCTTGAACGAACGCGCATCCGGTGTGCGCGCCGAATTGGCCGGCGATCAGCAATTCCAGCAAGCGACCGAAAGCGTCGCGACTTTGGCGGAATTGCAGAAGAGCCTGCGCCCCGGCGAAGCCTATCTCAAGCTGGTGACCTTGTCGGGCCGCAGCTATGCGATGCTGGTGCGATCGAATGATGCGGCGGTTTATGCCACCGGGATGGAAACGAGAGAACTGGCGGCGCTGGCGCAGAAACTTCGCAGTTCGATCGACGGCACACGTTCACGCGATGGCCGCACCATCGTGCTGGTGTACGACGTTGAAGGGGCTTATCGGCTGAAACAGGCGCTGCTCGGCGGCGCAGGTGCCGCCCTGGATGGCGTGACCACGTTGATCACCGAACCAAATGGCCCGATGACTCAGCTGCCCTATTCGGTGCTCGTTGAAGATCAAGCCAGCGTTGCGGCCTTTGCCGATTCGGTGAAGCGCAACAGCCGCGATTACACTGGGGTGCGTTTCCTGGTGCAAAGCCGGCGGATTGATTCCGCCGTGTCGCCGCGGTCGTTCCTGATCAGCCGCAGTGTTTCGGCATCGCGTGCGTCGCAGCCCTATATCGGCCTCGGCAATCATGCCGTGCCAGAGGCGGCGGCCCTGGCTGATCTGCCGCAACGCGGGGCCTTCCGTGGCCAGTGTGCGACACGGGCCGATGCCTTGCGCGCCGGCTTTGCGTCGTTGCGGCCGGTGGGGGACACAGAAATTGCTGCCGCGCGCAAGGCGATGGGCGCTGGCGCCGAATCCGTCGAGCAGAATGCGTTCAGCGACACGCTGATCGACGATGCGAACGGGCTTGGCGGCCGTTTGCGCAACTTTGCCGTGGTGCACTTTGCCAGCCACGGCCTGAAGGAAGGCGAGCTTGATTGTGACAGCCCGCCGGCGCTGGTCACATCGATCGCTGACAATCCGCAAAGCGACGGCCTGCTGAGCTTCGAAGAGATCGCCGGCATGTCGCTCGATGCCAATCTCGTGGTGCTGTCGGCGTGCAACACAGCGGCGACCTCCAGCAGCAAGCGCGCCAACCAGAGCGGTTTCCGGAGTGAACTCGGCCAGGCGGCAACGCTCAATGGCCTGGCGCGCGCCTTCCTGGTGGCGGGCAGCCGCGCCGTTCTTGCCACGCACTGGGCCATCCCGGACAGTTTCCGCTCCCGTGATGGCCGCACCATCGAGGCATCGACCCGACTGATTTCGGAAATGTTTTCAGCCGGCAAATCGGGCCCGATGGGTGACGCGCTGCGCCAGGCGCAGCGCGGCATGATCAGCAGCATCGACACGTCGCATCCTTATTACTGGGGCGCGTTCATGCTGGTTGGCGATGGCGCCAAGCCCATGCTTGGCGGCCCGACTGGCAACGGCCGGTGAGCAGCATCGACATCGAAGCGCTGCGGGCGCCGATTGACGGGGACAACCCGTGCGGCCCCGATTTGCGCGGCGAACCCGAATTTCGGGAATTGGAGGACGCGCCGGGCGACTTTGCCGGCATGAAGCCGCCGGAGCTCGGCAAAGTCGTCAAGCGCTGCGCCGAGATGTTGATGCGCACCCGCGACCAGATGCCAGCCATTGTCGGCATCCAGGCCGCTGCCCGCGCCGGGGATATCCCCACGGCTACCGCGCTGTTCGCGTTCCTGGCGCAGCTGGCCGATGACCATTGGGAAACCTATCACCCCGGTCCGGCGGAGGACATGGCAATCGGGCGCGTCAACGAGCTTTCGGCGCTGTCCCGGCCGGCGGCCCTGCTGCTGCCGCTGCAACGCCTGGGCATCGTCAGCCTGCCGCCACCCTCGACCACGGAATATATCGCGGCGACCGTCGAACTCGCCCTGGAACCGGTGAGTGCCTGGACCGAGGAAGACGACGAAAAACTGGAAGCACGTGTTTCCAGTGGCACGATCAATGCCACGGCAGCACGCAGCGCCAAGCTCAACCAGGAAACGGGCCGGCAATTGCGCGGCATCATGATCTGTCTGTCCGCGACTGAACGCCAGCGCGACGTGGATGCTGATTGTTTGCCAGAGGGCTTTGATGCGACGGCCGCGCGTCCGGCTGCGATCGCCTTGCGGTCCGCTGCGGTGGCGCGCCAGCAGCAATTGCAGGCCTTGTCTGACCAGATCTACACGCTGATCGATGTGTTCGAGCGCAAGATGGGCGATTCGCCCAGCCTTGGACCGGTGCTGAACCAGATCAAATCGACCATCGCCACCATCACGCGGTTTCTCGAGATTTTTCCTGATCCGGATGCGGTTTCGGATGCCGACGACCATGAAGATGCGGTTGCGGAGGATGGCGCGGCCGGCCCGGCCGGACCGGCGCCCACGCGGAAGCGCTTTTCCGGTGATACGCCGCAGTCGCGTGCCGAAGTGCAGATCGCGATCGATGCGATCGTGCGTTACTATACGGAAAACGAACCGACCAGCCCGGTGCCGTTGATGATGCGGCGGGTGCGCAACTGGGTCGAGATGGATTTCTACGCGCTGTTGGAAGAGATTTCGCCAGAAACAATTGGCGACGCGCGCCGGCTCTTGGCAATTGCTTCGGATTGACGCACACTCACCAATGCAGCCGGAGACGATTCCGGATTCAAGTCAGATGGTTAAGGGGGATTTTCGATGGCGCAGGACGGTCAGAAATTCATCAAGCGCAACCGCAGCCCGCGTGTGCATATTGAATATGAAGTGCAGACCTATGGTTCTGTCGAGAAAGTTGCCTTGCCGTTTGTGATGGGTGTGCTGGCCGATCTTTCCGGCAAGTCCGAAAAAGAAAAGAAGGAAATGGGCGAACGCGATTTCGTGAACGTCGATATGGACAATTTCGGTGAGTTTCAGAAATCCATTGCGCCCCGTGCCGCCTTCATGGCCGACAACACGCTGACCGGCGAAGGCAAGATCGCCGTCGACCTCACCTTCAACAGCATGAATGATTTCACGCCTGGCCGTGTTGCTGAATCTGTTCCGGCGACGGCCAAGTTGCTGGAAGCCCGGCGCGAGTTGTCCGATCTGCTGGCCTATATGGACGGCAAGGACAAGGCGCAGGACGTCATCGACCAGCTTTTGAAGAATCCGGATTTGCTGGGCACGCTGGCCGCCGAATCGAAGGCGCGTTCTGGCGGCGACGCCTGAACCTGGCCCATAAACCCGCGATTTTAGGATAAAGAGCCATGGCAAGTGATCCCAATGCCGTTCAGGGCGCCGCAGCAGCAGCGACCGAAGTCACGGTCGATGATTTTTCCAGTCTGCTGCAGAAGGAATTCAAGCCGCGCACCGATGAAGCCAAGTCGCGTGTCGAATCGGCGGTGCGCACGCTTGCCGAACAGGCATTGGCGGGCACCAATCTGGTGTCGGGCGATGTGATCGGCACCATCGAGAGCATGATTTCGGCGCTGGACCGCAAGCTGACCGAGCAGGTCAATGCGATCATCCATCACCCAGAATTCCAGGCGCTTGAAAGTGCATGGCGCGGCCTGCACTACACCGTGATGAATTCGGAAACGTCCACCGATCTGAAGATCAAGGTGATGAATGTTTCGAAGGAAGAGCTTCGCAAGATGTTCTCCAGCTATCGCGGTGCCGCCTGGGATCAGTCGCCACTGTTCAAGCGGGTCTATGAAGCGGAGTTCGGCCAACTCGGCGGGCAGCCCTATGGCTGTCTGGTCGGGGATTATTATTTCAGCCAGGTTCCGACCGATGTCGAAGTTCTGGAAGGCATGGCCAAGATCAGCAGCGCAGCGCATGCGCCCTTTATCTCGGGCACGTCGGCCACGCTGTTCGGCATGGATAGCTGGCAGGATCTCGCCAAGCCGCGCGATCTGGGCAAGATTTTCGACACGCCGGAATATGCCGCCTGGCGGTCGCTGCGGGCCAAGGATGACAGCCGCTACATCGCGCTGACCATGCCGCGCGTGCTGGCGCGCCGGCCTTATGGTGCCACGTCAGAGCCGGTGGAAGAATTCGCCTTTGAAGAAGACACGGCCGGTGACCACGACAAATATTCCTGGATGAATGCCGCCTATGGCATGGCGGTGCGCGTCAATGCGGCCTTCAAGGAATTTGGCTGGTGCACCCGCATCCGGGGTGTGCAATCCGGCGGCACGGTCGAAGGCTTGCCGGTGGCGATGTTCCCGACCGAGGATGGTGACACCGCGGTGAAATGCCCGACCGAGATCGCCATTTCGGACCGGCGCGAAGGCGAACTTTCGGCGGCCGGCCTGATCGGCCTGATCCACCGCAAGAACACCGACCAGGCGACGTTCATCGGCGCGCAGACCCTGCATCAGCCGAAGGAATATGTCGACAAGGGCGCCACCGCCAATGCCCGGCTTTCGGCGCGCCTGCCTTATCTGTTCACCAGCTGCCGCTTTGCGCATTATCTGAAGTGCATGGTGCGTGACTGGGTTGGCGGCACGCCGACGGCGGACCAGATGCAAGCCAAATTGACCAGCTGGATTTCGATGTATGTCGACATGATGCCGGAAATGTCCTCGGAAGAGGACAAGGCGCGCAAGCCGTTGAAGGCGGCGGGCATCACCATCGAGGAAGATGAGGAAAATCCGGGCTATTACCGGGCAAAGTTTGAGTTTGTGCCGCATTTCCAGATGGAAGGCATGGATATCAGCCTTGGCATGACTTCGGCGCTGCGTCAGGCTGGAAACTGATTACGTATCTGATCGGACGGCAAACCTAAAAAGGGAGACGACCAATGGCAATGGACATGTTTTTCAAGATTTCGGACGGGATCTCCGGCGAATCGATGGACAAGGAAAAGGGAACCGTTGGCGATATCAGCGTGTTGGCCTGGTCATGGGGCGCATCGCAGTCCGGCACCTTCCATCTTGGCAGCGGCGGCGGTGCCGGCAAGGCCAATGTGCAGGATCTGTCTTTCACCAAGTATATCGACAAGTCCTCCCCTCCGTTGCAGCTGGCCTGCCTGACCGGCAAGCATATCGGGACGGCTGTGCTCAGCGTCCGCAAGGCGGGCGACAAGCCCTATGTTTATCTGAAGATAACCCTGACCAAGGTGCTGGTCTCGTCGGTTTCCACCGGCGGATCGGGCGGTGAAGACCGGTTGACCGAGAACGTCACGCTCAATTTCGCCAAGGTGAAGGTCGAGTATTTCGTGCAGGGCGACAAGGGTGCCGTCAGCGCTGCCGGCGACTATACGTTCGACATCGAGGCCAACACGAAGAAGTGATGTGGCAGCGGGTGCCGGTCGATCCGGCACCCGCTTCTAAGCTTTTCGGCCGGTTGGCACTCATCTGTTTATGGTTGGGCGAGGGACGAGGCCATGGAAGCCGAAACGCTGCTGAAAAGTGGCGATATTGCAGGCGCTCGCGCTTCGCTCGCAGCGTTGTTGCGTCGTGAACCGGGCAACCCGCAGGCGCGGCAGTTTTTCTGGCAGCTGGTCGCCCTGCACGGCGAATGGGAAAAGGCTGGCAGCCAGCTGCAGGCGCTTGCCACTGCTGAACCCAAGGCCATGATGATGGCCGGCGTGTATAATCAGGCGCTGGCGGCCATGCTGGTTCGCGATGCCGTGTGGGCCGGGCGCGAACGTCCGCAATCGATCGTCGGCAGCGAACCCTGGGTGGAAGGGCTGCTCGACGGCCTGCATGCCACCACCATGCAACGCCCCGATGCCGAAGCGCGCGTCGCCGCTGCACTGGACGCCGCGCCGGCCAGCAGTGGCAGCCTGAATGGCACGCCCTTTGCCTGGATCGCCGATGCCGATCAGCGTTTCGGGCCGATGATGGAAGTGATCGTCGGCGATCAATATGGATTTTTGCCGTTTGCCGCCGTGCGCAAGGTGGTGGCCAAGGGGCCGGAGGATCTGCGCGATCTGATCTGGCTGTCGGCCGATATCGAATTGCGCTCCGGTCAGACCTCGGCGGCGATGCTGCCGGTCACCTATCCGGGCACCGGCGCCAGTGGCCAGGCCCCGCTGCTGCTGGCGCGGGCCACCGATTGGCGCGACCAGGGTGGCATCGAAGTCGGCCTTGGCCAGCATCTTCTCACCAGCGATGATCCGGAAGTCGGGCTCCTGGAACTGCGCCAGTTGACGATCGACTGAGGGGGGGAAGGACACCGGCCATGCGTGATGAACGGCCGTTGAAGCCATCCGTGCTGGACAAGTTGATTGCCCATCTCGGCCGCGTGAAAGGTGATGGCAGTCGCGACACGGCGCCCTGTTACATCGCGCCGGTCGAACAATTTGGTGAACGCGAATTGCGCCAGGTGGTGATCCGTGATGTCGCCTGGATCATCAATGATATCAATTTTGCCACCGCGGTGCCGATCGATGATTATCCCGAAATCGCGACCTCGGTGCTCAACCAGGGTGTGCCCGATCTTACCGCGTTGCAGGTGGTGCGCTCCAGCCTGCAGCGCCGATCGCACGATCTGACCACGGCGCTGCATGCGTTCGAACCGCGACTGGTGCCATCGACGGTGCAGGTGGAATATGACACCAGTGACGTGCAGAATGAAAACAAGGTCCGCTTTTCCATTCGGGGTGAATTGCGTGGCGCCATCGACATGCGTCACGTCGAGCTGAAGACAGCGGTGACGCTCGATTCCGGTGAAGTCGAGGTGACGGCGGCATGAGTGCCACCGACCCGCGGCTGCTTTCGGCCTACAACCGCGAATTATTGTATCTGCGCCGCCGCGCCGGCGAATTTGCCGAAGACAACCCGCAGGTTGCCGGCATGCTGGGGCTGGATGCCCCAACCGATCCTGATCCCCATGTCGAACGGTTGATGGAAGGCGTTGCATATCTGAACGCGCGGGTGCGCGTGAAGATGGAAGAGGAATTTCCGCGCTTTACCCAATCGCTGCTGGAGGCGCTGTACCCGCACTATCTGGCACCAACCCCGGCCATGGGCATCATCGCACTCACCCCGATGGCGGGCGATGCGACGCCGCCGACTGGTGTGTTGCATCCGCGCGGATCGACGCTGATCGCAACGCTCACCGGCGACATGACGGAACCGGTGCAGTTCACCACCGGGCAGGATGTGATGCTGCTGCCGCTGAAGCTGATGGCGCTGGAATATCTGCCGACGCGCGCTGCCATCGCCGCGGCCTGCGGGGAGGCGCTAGGCGAAGCCGGGCTGCGCTTTCGGATCGAGGCAACCTCTGCGGCCCCCTTGTCGGCGTTGACCATCGATCGGCTGCCGCTTTTTCTGGGCGGCGGCGGCGATGTGCCGGGCTTGCTCTATCAGCAATTGCTGGCGGATAATCTGGGCGTACGGCTGGTGGCCCCCGATCGTGGCCGCCGGCAAGCCTGGTTCGAAGCCGCGGGCCCGCCGGTGCCGATGGGTTTTGATCCCGAACAGGCGCTGTTGCCCGATGAGGCCCGCAGCTTTGGTGGCTATCGCCTGTTGGCAGAATATTTCGCCATGCCGCAGAAATTCCGTTTCGTCTGCCTGACCGGGCTGGCGCGCGGCTTTGCGCGGGCCGATCGCGCGCTGGATGTGGTGATTCCGCTGCGCCGCGCGGTGCCACAACTGGCAGCGGCGGTGGCCGATGATTCGTTGCAGCCCTTTGTCACGCCGGTGATCAACTTGTTCGAAAAGCGGTTTGATCGCGTGCTGGTCGATCATCGCCAGGCCGAACATATCGTGCTGCCCGATCGCACCGCCGCGCTCGACTTCGAAGTCTATCGTCTGGATAGCGTGACCGGTTATGGCGACGAAGATCTGATCGGCACGCCGGCCTTGCCGCTCTATGCCCGCCGGGTCGAGCGCGGCGCGCGGCCGCTTTATTACACATTGCGGCGGCGGTTGCGGCGGTTGACCGAGGCCGAAAGCCGCCGCCGGCGCGAAGGCGATTATATCGGCACCGAAACCTGGATCAGCCTGACATCGCCGGGCGATGCGACTCTGGCGGCGGGCGTGCAGGAACTGGGCGCCCGTGGCCTGGTGACCAATCGCGCGCTTGCCACAAGGCTGCGCCCCGGTGCGGCGATCCTCAACCTGACGATGATGGACATGAAGGCGATTCATGGCATCGACTTGTTGATTGGGCCAACGCGGCCGCACCCGCCGATGGGGCTGGTCGATTCGGGCTGGCGCATTGTCAGCCATCTGGCACCTGGCCGGGATGGGTTCGTGCGCACCGATGGCTCTGCAGATGCCCTTGCTGATCATCTCAGCCTGTATCTGCGCGATGAATCGCCGGCGATGCGCCGCGAGATCCAGGGATTGACCGGGCTCACCTCGCGGCTGGTGACGCGGCGCGCGACCGGCAGCAACCGGTTGGCTTTCCTGCGCGGGCAGCGGTTGACGCTGGAATTGGCGTGGAACAGCTATGAAGCCGGCACCGCTTATCTGTTTTCCACGGTGGTGGCGCGCTTCTTGGCGGATTTCGCCACTATCAACAGCTTTGCCGAATGCGAGGTGAAGGCTGACAATGGCCTGAGCTGGAACTGGCGGCATTGGGAGGGCCTGGCAGCGGCCATGGGCAGCGGGGAGGGGGCATGGACGGGCCGTCGACCGACGATC
This sequence comes from Sandarakinorhabdus sp., assembly GCF_987265915.1. Lineage (NCBI taxonomy): Bacteria > Pseudomonadati > Pseudomonadota > Alphaproteobacteria > Sphingomonadales > Sphingosinicellaceae > Sandarakinorhabdus > Sandarakinorhabdus sp. Next base: position 2,415,518 of record NZ_OZ503948.1, on the reverse strand, counting down.
TGAGCCGCTTGTTCGCTGAACTGGCTGCCGATCCGGAGCGTTGGGATTTCTTTGCCGCCGTTGCGGCCGTGGAAGCCGCCGATCCGGAACGACCGCGCGTGGGCGACGCATTTGAACCCGCGCAGGAAGCCATTGATCTGGCCCATGTCGCCGATTTCAGCTTTCCGCGGACCACCATTGCCGGCTGGCAAGCCGACGGGCGGCGGCCGATCCTGTGGTCGCGCCACCTCGGGCTGACCGGACCGATGGGGCCGCTGCCCAGCCACCTCACCGAAATCGCCTTTTATGAACGCGCGCGGCGCGGCCCGAAGCCGTTCAACCAGTTTCTGTCGCTGCTGGGCGCGCGGCCGTTGCAGTTCTTCTATCGCGCCTGGGCCAATGCCCGCCCTGTCGCCAATGCCACGCGGCCGGCGGACGATCGCTTCGCCGGCTATCTGGGCGCTGTTGCGGGCGCCACCGCGCTGAGCTTTCTGGCACCAACATCGCGCCCGGCCATGGGCGATGGTGCCAGCTTCGATGATTGGCGGCGCTTGCCCTACGGCGGCCACCTGGCCGCACTGCGGTCGCCGATGGCGATCGGGTCGTTGCTGTCGGAGCTGCTGCGTCGCCAGGTCACGGTGCGGGAAGCGGTGGGCCGCTGGCGAGAGGTGCCCGTGGAACAGCGCACCCGGCTGGGCCGCGCCGATGCCGTGCTCGGTCGCGGTGCCACGTTGGGCGGCCGGTTCTGGAGCGTGGAATATGATGTTGCCTTCGCCATCCGGGCGCGATCGATGGCCGATCTGGAGGATCTGCTGCCCGGCGGGCGCAGCCACCAGTTGCTTGCCGAAGCGGCGAGGGCGGCCTTGCCGCATCATGTGAACTGGCGGGCGCATGTCGCCATTGCCGAACATCTGATCCGCCCGGCCGCGCTTGGGCATGGGAAAGGCGGCGCCAAGGGCATGGCCCTGGGCGGCGGCACGCGGTTGGGCTGGACCAGCTGGATGGCGCCGCGCGGCCGTGCACGCCTGCGCCGCGACCTGACGATTCACGAACGCAGCATGCCGATGTCCGAAGGGATCGGCGAACCAAAGGAAGCAACATGACCGAAATCAGCCGGGCCGCCCTGTTTGGCCGACTTGCCCCCAGCGCTCTCAAAGCGATCGAGACTGCCTTTGGCTTCTGCAAGCTGCGCGGCAACCCCTATGTCGAAGTGGTGCATTGGCTGCACACGCTCAACGCCGATCCCAAGGGTGATCTTGCCGCGATACGCGCGCATTTCGGCCTGGATGAAGGCCAATTGGCGCGCGACACGGTGGCCGCGCTGGACAAGCTGCCGCGCGGCGCCTCCAGCGTTTCAGATCTGTCGTCGCATGTCGAGGAAGCTGTTGAGAAAGGCTGGCTTTATGCCAGCCTGATGTTCAACGCCGGCAAGGTGCGCAGCGGCCATCTGCTGTTCGCCATGTTGAAGACGCCCAATCTGAAGAATGTGCTGACCGGCGTGTCGAACGAGTATCGTAAGATCGATGCCGACAAGCTGGCCGCCGGCTTTGCCAGCATCACCGGAGCGAGCAGCGAAGCAAGTGAAGCGGGCGGGCTTGCCACCACCGGCGGCGGTGGCGGCGGTGACGGCGAACCTGGGCTGGAGCCGGCGCAGGAAGGATCGGCGCTGGCCAAGTTCAGCGTTGACCTGACGGCCAAGGCTCGCAGCGGCGAGATTGACAAGATCGTCGGCCGCGACGCCGAAATCCGCCAGGTGGTCGATATCCTGCTGCGCCGCCGGCAGAACAACCCGATCCTGACCGGGGAGGCCGGGGTCGGCAAGACGGCGGTGGTGGAAGGCTTTGCCCGCCGGATCGCCGACGGCGATGTGCCGCCGCAACTGAAGAATGTCACGCTGCGCAGCCTCGACATCGGGCTGTTGCAGGCCGGCGCCAGCGTGAAGGGCGAGTTCGAAAAGCGGCTGCGCCAGGTGATCGACGAGGTGGAGGCCGCCACCAGCCCGGTGATCCTGTTCATCGATGAAGCCCACACGCTGATCGGCGCCGGCGGCGCGGCCGGCACCGGCGATGCCGCCAATCTGTTGAAACCGGCGCTCGCGCGCGGCAAGCTGCGCACCATCGCCGCCACCACCTGGGCCGAATATCGGCTGTATTTCGAAAAGGATCCGGCGCTCACCCGCCGTTTCCAGACGGTGAACGTGGGCGAACCGGAAACCGACAAGGCCATCGCCATGTTGCGCAGTGTGTCGGACGCCATGGTCAAGCACCACCAGGTCATCGTGCTGGATGAAGCGCTGGAAGCGGCAGTGAAGCTGTCGCAGCGCTATATCCCGGCACGCCAGCTGCCTGACAAGGCGGTGAGCCTGCTCGACACGGCCTGCGCGCGCGTCTCGGTGAGCCAGCACGCTACGCCGGCACCGGTGGAAGATCGCCTGCGCCGGGTCGAACTGCTGGAGGTGGAGCGCGAGATCGCCGTGCGCGAAGCCGGCAGTGGGCTGGCCAGCCCCAAGCGCATCGGGGAAGTCGATGAAGCCCTGGTCGAGGCCCGCGCCGCCCTGGCCGAAGCGACGGCCAAATGGGAGGCCGAGAAGGCTGCGGTGGCCGCCGTGATCGCTGCCCGCACCGCGCGTGCCGATGCCGCCGAGAAAGGCGAGGAAAACGAGGCGCATGACACGGCGCTGCATGCCGCCATGGCCGATGTCGAGACCGCGCAGGGCGATGCGCCGATGGTGTTTGCCCAGGTCGATGCCAATGCGGTCGCGGCCGTGGTCGGCGATTGGACCGGGGTTCCGGTCGGCCGCATGGTCAAGAACGAGATCGCCGGCGTGCTGACCATGGCCGATGGCCTGAAGAAGCGGGTGATCGGCCAGGATCATGCTATGGAAGCCATTACCAAGCGCATCCAGACCAGCCGCGCCAAGCTCGACAATCCCAACAAGCCGGTGGGCGTGTTCATGCTGTGCGGGCCGTCGGGCGTCGGCAAGACCGAGACGGCGCACGCGCTGGCCGAGATGATGTATGCTGGGGACGACAGCATGATCATCATCAACATGAGCGAGTTTCAAGAGGCGCATACCGTCTCGACGCTGAAAGGTGCGCCGGCCGGTTATGTCGGCTATGGCCAGGGTGGTGTGCTCACCGAAGCGGTGCGGCGCCGGCCCTATTCCATCGTGCTGCTCGATGAAGTCGAAAAGGCTCACCCGGATGTCCACGAGATGTTCTTCCAGGTGTTCGACAAAGGCTATATGGACGACAGCGAGGGCCGCTACATCGATTTCAAGAACACACTGATCCTGCTGACGTCGAATGTCGGCACTGATCTGATCATGGAATTGACCGCCGATCCCGAAACCGCGCCCGACACCGAGGCGCTGGCCAAGGCATTGCGCCCGGAACTGCTCAAGGTGTTCCCGCCCGCGCTGCTCGGCCGCCTGATTGTGCTGCCCTATTTCCCGCTTTCGCCGGAAATGCTGGGTGGCATCGTGCGCTTGCAACTGGGCCGCATCGTCAAGCGCGTGCGGGAAAACCACAAGATCGCCATGAATTACGATCAGTCGGTGGTCGATCACATCGTGTCCCGCTGCACCGAAATCGCCAGCGGCGGCCGCATGATCGACAATATCCTGACCAACGACATGCTGCCGACGCTGTCGACCGAACTGCTCGGCCGCATGGCGGATGGCGTGACGGTGGAGCGCATCGACGTGACTGCACCGGGGGATGCGCTGCATTATGATTTTGTGGGGGGATTACAATGACAAACTTTACGCAAGATGATCTGCGAATTGCCCTGAAATTTTCACCAGATCAAAAAATTCAGAAACTGGCGGATGAAGCTGAGGTCGTTTCTGGCTCTTGGAAAATTCTGGCTGCGACTGTCCAGTTGATGGAAGATGGACCCAGCGGTGGCTCAGCTGTAATGTTTGCTGCCAATAAATCGGTTGCCATAGCAGGCGTGGCAGGATCTGCCAGTGGAGGCCAAGGAGTAAGGATCGCTACATTTGTGGCTGGCGCGATGCTTGCAACTGCAGAAATGGGTATCGAAGGTGCTAAGGTGATGAAAGAAGTTTCGTCCCCAGCAAAGTTTGGCGTTTTTGTAACACTCAAGACCGCAGAAAAAGTCATCGGAGCTGCTGGTCTTGCGGATAAGCACAAGTGTCAACTTGCAATTGCATCTTTAGTTGCTACCGGCGGACTCGCCGGTCTTTCCTGCGTTGCCACAGTTGGAGCCATGTGTATGTTTGGCGCAGCCGGGGTGGCGCTAGAGCTTTACAACACCTACCGTCAATGCGAACTCCCATGAATGGATCACAGACTCTGAGAATGACACTTGATAATAGCTCTGCTTCCTCCGACGTTGCCGGTCGGCAGGTGGGGGGTAAAGTGACGTGACGCATCCTGTCTGGTCTGAAGGTCTGTTCCTGCGGCCGCAGCATCTGCAACTGTCTGGTGATGCGGCTGCGGCTGCGTTGCATGCGCGATTTGCCGGCGCTGTTGCTCACCCCTGGGGGCTGATCGAACTCACGCTCGATGAGGATCTCGCCAGCGGCGCGCAGGTCGGGGTGCGTCGGTTGGTGGCAGTGATGCCCGATGGCGAAGTGGTCGCGGTCCCCGGCAGCCTGCCGCCGCCTCCACCCTTCGATGTCGATGATCAGGTGCGCGGCGATATCGTCTATCTCACCCTGCCGGCGCGGCAGGATGGGGCCGTGGTCTATACCCGGCCCGACAGCGCTGATGCCAATGTCACCCGCTATCTGGTCGCCGAACGCGAAGTCGTTGACCAGGCCGATCCCGATCGCAACGCCGAACTGATTGAAATCGCGCTGCCCAACCTGCATTTCGGCATCGATGCGGCCGATCTTGCCGGGCGCACCCGCATCGGCATTGCCCGCATCCGCGAACGGGTTGGCCGCAAGATCATCTGGGATGAAAACTATATCCCGCCGGTACTCGATATCCGGGCGTCGCCGACATTGGCCGGCTTTCTGGTCGATATTCTGGGCCGTCTCGAACAGCGGCAAGACGAATTGTCTATGCGCGCGGTCGAAGGTGCCGATGGCGGCAGCGAGACCTTTGCCGCCTATCTGCTGCTGCAACTGCTCAACCGCTGGCAGCCCGAACTCAAACATCTGCAACGTCTGGAACGGGTTCATCCCGAGCGCCTGTTCACCGGGTTCGTTTCCTTCGCCGGCGAACTCGCTACCTTCACCCGCGCCGATCGCCGCCCCGGCGATTTTCCGACCTATGATCACGAGGATCTGGAAGCCTGCTTCAAGCCGGTGGTCGATGCATTGCGCGCGGGCCTCTCCACCGAATTCAGCCGTTCCGCGGTGCAGCTTGAACTCAAGCTGATTCAGCCTGGTGCCTATGTGTCCACCATTACCGATCGCGGCCTTTATGATCAGGGGCGTTTCTATCTGGCCGTTTCAACGCGCCGGCCCGCCGAGGACGTGCGCCGTGCGCTGCCGTCGGTGACCAAGATCGGCGCCGTCACCAAGATGCAGCAGTTGGTGCAGGCGGCGCTGCCCGGCGTGCCGCTGGCCCCGGTGGCGGCACCGCCCAGCCAGATCCGCGCCATGGCCGGTTATGTCTATTTTGAACTTGATCGCAGCCATCCCGATTGGAAAGACTTTGCCACGGCGCCGGCATTGGGCTTGTATATCGCTGGGGAATGGCCTGATCTTGCCATGGAATTGTGGTGCGTGCGGAGGACAACGCGATGAGCGGGGAAAAGACCGTGTTTCGCCCATCGCCGCTGGCTGCGGCGCAAGGTGGCGGCACGCCGCCGCCACCGCCACCCTCTGGCGGCGGTGGCCCACCGTCGGGCGGCGCCCCGCCACCGCGATCCTGGGCGGCCGACGATGTGCCGGCGATCGATGTGCCGATGCGGGTGCGCAACCTGCTCACCGCCGCTGCGGCCCGGCTGCTGGCGCTGGCCGCCGCCGTGCAGGCGGATCGTCAGGTCAATGATGTCGCCGCGCTGCGCGCCCGTGCCGGCGAAGAGGCCAAGGCGTTTGAGAAACTGCTGACGGGGATGAATCTGTCCGCCGAAGACAATGCCCGCGCGCGCTATGCTGCGCTCGCCACGGTCGATGACATTGTGCAGAATCTGCCCGGCGGCATGCAATCGGATTGGGCGCGATCGAGCCTTGTTGTGCAAAGTTTCGGCCAGGCCTTTGGCGGCGACCAGTTCTTCACCATCCTCGATACGATGTTGCAGCGCCCAGCGGCAAATCTCGACATGCTGGAACTATATCACGCCTGCCTGGCCGTGGGCTTTCTGGGCCGCGCCCGGATTGCGCCGGATGGCCGCCAACAGGTTGATGGCCGCATGTCGGCCATCCACAACGCGCTGTCCGGCATCAGGCCGCGCCCGGAAACCGATCTGGTGCCGCAATGGCAGGGCAAGCCCACGCCGATGCCGCGAGTCGGCTGGCTGGTGCGCGCCGTATTGGCCGCCGCTGCCGCTGCCGCGCTGCTGCTGATCATTTTCTTGGTGCTGAAACTGTGGCTGGACAGCCGTGATGAACCGGCCCGCACGGCACTGCGGCCCTTGCCGCCGATCGTTGCCGGCCGCATTGATCGGCTGGGCGCCGATGTGCCGCAACAGCAATCCACCCAGTTGGAACGCATCAGGGCCCGGCTGCGCAATCCGTGCATCGAGGCGCGCGATGATGGCGCCACCATAAGGCTGATCATTTCCGCTTGCCCCGGGCTGCAATCGGGCATGTTCACGGCCGGCGCGTCGCTGCTGGCGCTGGACTATGTGCCGTTGATCGAAGATGCCGGACGCGCGCTGGCGCCGGAATCAGGCCCTATCGCCGTGGTCGCCCACACCGACAGTGATCCGATCCGCGGCGCGCTGGCCGCATCCTATCCGGACAATCTGGCGCTCAGCCAGGCGCGCGCCGAAGATGTCGTCTCGCTGCTGGCGCCGCTGGTTGGCGATGCGGCGCGATTGTCGGCCGAAGGGCGCGGCGATCAGGAACCGGTGGATCGTGCCGACACACCGGAGGCCAAGGCGCTGAACCGGCGCGTCGAACTCGTGCTGCCGCGGAGCGAATGATGGCCATGATTCGCAAGATATTCGGCAATTGGTGGGTGCTGGCGGTGGGTTCCGCCGTGCTGATCAGCATCGTGCTGTTCCTGGTGTGCGGGCCGCTGATCGCATCGGCGCTGTTCCTGCGCTGGTGGCTGATCGCGCTGGTCTGGCTGGTGCTGGCTGGCGCTGTCGGCTGGCGCCTGTGGCGGCGGCGCAAGGCCGATGCAGCCTTGACCGAAGCCATCGCCAAGCCCGCCGATCTCGAAGGCGACGCGATGGCCGCCAAGATGCGCGCCGCGCTCGATCGGGTGAAGGCCGACGGGAAAGGCGCGCTCTATGCCAAGCCCTGGTATGTGATCATCGGGCCGCCTGGCTCTGGCAAGACGACGCTGATCCAGAAAAGCGGGCTGCGCCTGCTGAATGACGAAGCGGCGGCCGGCGTGGGCGGCACTCGCAATTGCGATTGGTGGTTTGCCGATGAAGCCGTGCTGATCGACACGGCCGGGCGCTATACCAGCCAGGACAGCAGCGCGAACGCCGATGCACAAGGCTGGCGCAAGTTTCTGGGCACACTCAAGAAAGCCCGGCCGCTGCAACCCTTGAACGGCGTGATCGTCGCCATCGGCCTCGATGAACTCGGCAAGGCCGGCGCCGAAGCGCTCGACAAGCATGTGGTGACTCTGCGCGCCCGCATTGCCGAACTGTCGCGCGAACTCGGCCTGGAATTGCCGGTCTATGTGCTGTTCACCAAGGCCGATCTGCTCGTCGGCTTCACGGAGTTTTTCGACGATCTGTCGGTGGAAGGCCGGCGTTCGGTTGTGGGCCATACGCTGGCCTTCGGGCCGGATCGCCCGACCATGGCCAGCCTGGCCGCCGGCTATGACGATGCCGTGCAGGCGCTGGCCGATCGGCTGCCGTCGCGGTTGCAAGCCGAAGGCGATCCGGTGCGCCGCGGTGCCGCCTTCACCGTGCCGGCGCGCTTCATCGATTTGCGGTCGCGGCTGATCCGGCTGCTCGATGGCGTGTTCGGCAGTGGCGCTGCGGCCACGCCGCATGCGGCAACTGCGCGGTTGCGCGGCTTTTATTTCACCAGCGGGGTGCAGCAGGGCACACCGTTCGATCGCCTGCTCGGCAGCCTGTCGAGTGCGATCGGGCAGGGCCAGCGCGCCCGGCCGTCCAATCCGCGCGCCTTTTTCGTCAATCGCCTGCTCGCCGAAGTGATCATCCCGGAAGCCGGCCTGGCCGGACCTGATCTGGCGCGGCGCAAGCGGGTGCGCAATCTGCAGATCGCGGCGGGTGTTGCCGGCGGGCTGGTCGTTCTCGGTCTGGCGGGCGCGATGATTGCCAGCTTTGTCAGCAACCGTGGCGGCCAGGATTCAACGCTGGTGGCGGCCGATGGCATGAAGTCATTGCAGGCCAATCTCGATCCGGGTGATCGGGTGGCCTTGTCGGCTTCGCTGGCCGAACCGCTCGATCTGCTCGACGCATTGCGCGATAAATTGCCTTATGGCGTCACCCCGGCAGCCGCTCCGCCGCTTGGCCAGCGTTTTGGCCTTTATCGTACCGCGCTGGCCGATGAATCGGCGCGTGCCTATCGCGATGGCTTGCAGCGCTATCTGTTGCCGCGCCTGATCGTTGCGGCCGAAAGCGCCTTGCGCGCTGCTGGTGATGATCCGGTGGCGGTGTATGAACCGCTGAAGGTCTATCTGATGCTGGGCAACCGCGCCGGGGCCAAGCGTGATGATGCCTATGTGTTGCAATGGCTCGAAGCCGATCTGGTGGCACGGGCCTTTCCCGGTGAGGAAAATGCCCCGACGCGCCAGCGCATCCTCGCCCATGCGCGGGCGCTGCTGGCCGATGAAGGCCGCTTTGGCCGGCAATTGACCGGCGCCCTGCTCGATGGCCCGCTGGTGACGGCGACGCAGGGCATTGTCGCGGCGATGACCCCCGAACAGCGCGCTTTGGCGCTGATGAAGCAGCAAGTGACGGGCCAGGCCTGGCGCATGGTCGGCAATGCCCTGCTGCCTGGCGAGGCGCAGGCCTTTGCCAATCCGGCCGAGCTGGAAGCACTGTCGGTGCCGTCCATCTTCACCAAGGCGGGTTTCCAGGCGGGCTTTGTCGGCAATTTGGCTACCATCCGGGCCGCGCTGGATCGCGACAGCTGGATGCTGGGCAGCAGCGCCGCCGCCCAGGTGCCGTTGAATATGGAGCAGCTGGGCGCGCTTTATGCCGATGAATATTCGCGCCGCTGGAAGGCCGTGCTGCAGGCGCCGCAGCCCGGCGATTATGCGCAAGACACCACGGCGCTGGCGCGGCTGGCCAACAAGGGGTCCTCACCGCTGAAGAAGATCAGCGACCAGGTGGTGGCCAATGTCATCGGCCTGTCGCCAAAGCTGGCGGCGCCGACCGTGCCGGGCGGCGTGCTGGGCCAGGCCGCCGGCAAGGCGCTGGCAGCCGAAGCCGGGCGCGGTGCGGCGGCAACCGCGGCACGCATGATCGAAGCCAATTTCCAGGGCCTGCGCGACTATGCCGGCGGGCCGACGCCGCAGATTGGCCAGCTGCTGGATGCGCTGGGCCGCTACCAACTGGCCTTGGCGCAGGCCAAGGTGGCTGGTGGCGGTGGCGGCGGTGGTGCTGGGGCAATCGCGGCGGCGGCGGCCGAGCTGCAGGTGGCGGCGCAGAATGCCAGCGCAGGCGCGCCGGAACTGGGCGCTTTCGTGGCGCAAGTGGCGAGCGGATCGAGCAACGCCGCGGAAACGCAGCGCACCACTGAATTGCGTGGGGCTTATGCAGCTACGGTAGCGGCAGATTGTGCGCGTGTGTTTGGCGAAGGCTATCCATTCGGCACCGGTGCCGATCTGGCCCCGGCCGATGTCAGCCGCGCGGCCGCGCAAATGGCGGGCTTCGCGCGGGACACGCTGGGCAGCTATCTGGTGCGCCCGGCCGGAAACAAGCCGTGGACCTGGGTCGCCGAACCCACTGTGCGCAGTTTCCGCGCCACATCGGCGCGGCAGTTCCAGCGTGCCAGCGATGCCGAAGCGTTGATGGGCGGCAATCTGGTGCTGCGGGTCAGCGCGGTGCCGGGCATCAAGGGCGGCGTGCGGCTGCGCGTCGGCGGCGCCCCGATGGATCTGATGCCGGGCAATCCGCCGGAACGCTTCGGCTGGTCCGCGGCCGGTTCGCAGATTGCCGAGCTGGCGCCCTTGCAGGGCGGCAGTGCGCCGAGCTTGCGCGAGGAAGGGCCGTGGTCGCTGTTCCGCCTGTTGGCCAAGGGCCGCAAGCAGTTGCTGGGCGCCGGCCGTTACCGCTTTGCCTATGGTGCTGACGCCGCCATTGACGTCGAAGTCGTTGCCGGCCCGGATCCCTTTGCTGCCGATGGCGTGTTCGCGCTGCGGTGCCCGGCGGCGTTGTGATGCTGACGGGCCTTTACGGCAAATTGCCGGCGCACGGCGATTTTATCTGGCGCGGCTGGCCCGATGCGCTGGTGGCACGCATCGATGCCTGGCTGACCGATGGAGTCGCCATGCTGCGCGCCCGGTTGGGTGAAGAGGGCTTTGGCCAGGCCATGCAATCGGCGCCATTGTGGCATTGCTGGCTGGCGCTCGACGGGGAATGGGGCGTGCACGGGGTGGTGACTCCCACTGTCGATTCAGCGGGGCGGCTGTTCCTGCTGCTCGCAGGTGTGGCTGGCCCGCCGGTGGCGGTGTGGGCGGTTGCCAGCCAGCAACCGGGCTTTGCCGCTGCCGCCGAAGCGGCGGCCTATGATGCGCTGGCCGGCGAACTCGATGCCGATGCCCTGCACGCGCGGTTGGCAGATTCAATGCCGGCCGGTGACGGAGTCGGCCACTTTCTGGCATCGCTGTCGTGCCCGACCGGCAGCGCGTTCTGGGTGCCCAATCCCGCGGCTGGCCCGCCGGTGGCGTTGCCTGCCGCAACGCTGGATGCCATGACTCTCGGGCGTTTGGTGGAAGGAGGCTTGCGCGATGCGGCTTAGATACAAATCCGCTGTGCGAAGCCATCCCGGCCTTGTGCGCAGCGTGAATGAAGACATGGCGTTGGGCCGCGATGATGGCGCGTTGTGGATGGTCGCCGATGGCATGGGCGGCCACGCCCATGGCGATTGGGCCTCGCAAACGCTCGCCAGCCATCTGGCGGCGGTCGATCTGGCGGTGCCGCTGCCCGAACGCGGCCCCGCCATATTGGCGGCGCTGCACGCCGGCAATACCGCCATCGTGGAGGCTGCGACCCGCGCCGGCAGCCAGATGGGCACCACGGCCGTGCTGTTGCATCTGGAAGGCCAGGATGTGCTGTGCCTGTGGGTGGGCGACAGCCGCGCCTATCGGTTTCGCAGGGGGGAATTGCAGCAATTGACCCGCGATCACAGCGTGGTGCAGGAATTGATCGACCGCGGCATTCTTGATGCCGCCGAAGCCGAGACCCATCCGATGGCGCATGTGCTGTCACGCGCAGTTGGTACGGAGGCGCAGTTGCGCACGGAATCGGTGCACGAACTGGCCCAGCCTGGTGATCAATATCTGTTGTGCAGTGACGGGCTGACCAAGGTTATCCCCGATGCGGAGATTGCCCAGATGCTGCGCCTGCCCACCATTGACAGCGTGGCCGACCGGTTGATTGCCGAAACCCTGGCGCGTGGCGCGCCCGATAATGTTACGGTGATCCTGGTGTCTGTGGAAGAAGTGACTGAATTGATGCGGACCGAGGCATGAGCACCGACCTGCCCCCCAACAGTGGCACCCCGGAAGACGGCGAGCCCGATGCGGTGACCCCGCAGCCGCCAGCGGCGTCGCCGGGCGGCGAGCGCACGGTGATCGCGTCTCCCGAAGCCTTGGCCGCAGCGCTGCGCGAGCAAGGTGTTTCGGCGCCGCCTGCCGTTTTGGTACCCCCGGATTCCACTCCTCCGGCTTCGACACCGGCGCCCGATCCGTTTGCCAGCAGCTATGCCCAGCCGCCCGTTGATCGACCGCCACCACCGCCGACCATCATCAGCAACTTCGCGAGCAATCAGGATCAGTTGATCGGTGTGCAGCTGAACGATCTGTTCGAAGTGGTGCGCTTCATCGCCGAAGGTGGCATGGGCCGGGTGTATGAAGGCCGCAACATCGCGTCGGGCGAACAGGTGGCGATCAAGGTCATCCTGTCGCAATATGCCGCCGATGATCAGTTCATGGCGCTGTTCCGCCGTGAAGCCAGTGCGCTGGAAAAGATTGGGCATGACGCGCTGGTGAAATATCGCGCCCTGGCCTTCGATCGCGGCCGTGGCGTCAATTATCTCGCCATTGAATACGTCAATGGCCCGTCGATGGCGCACGTGCTGAATGGCGAACCCGCCGATCCGGCCCTGGTGCGCCGGGTGCTGCGCCGGTTGGCGCTGGGCCTGCACGCCGCCCACGAGGCCGGGGTGATCCATCGGGATCTGTCGCCCGACAATGTGCTGCTGCCTGGCGGCAATATCGATCGTTGCAAGATCATCGATTTCGGCATCGCCAAAGACAATAATCCCGGCCAGAAAAGCGTGGTGGGGGAGGCATTCGCCGGCAAGTTCGGCTATGCCGCGCCCGAGGTGTTCGGTAAATATGGCCGCCGCGTCGGCGCCTGGACCGACATTTACAGCCTGGGCCTGGTGATCGCGGCGCTGGCGCGCGGTGCGCCGGTGGAAATGGGCGTGACCATCGTCGATGCCCTGGAAGCGCGCGAAACAGTGCCCGATCTGTCGGGCATTTCCGCTGATCTGCTGCCGATCATCACCAAGATGCTGGCCCCCGATCCCGCCGATCGCTTCCAGACCATGGAAGAGGTGGCCGAGGCCGCTGATCCGCGTGGCACCCAGTTCATGGCCAGCTCCCCGAACGGCTCGGCGCCTGCCGCTGCCGCGCCGGCGTTCGTCAAAGCCGAAGCAGTCGCCGCCCCAGCCGACAAGCCCAAGGGCAAATTGCCGATCCCGGCCCTGGCGGCGGTGGCGGCGATAGTGATCGGCGGAGGTGCGTGGCTTGCCTTGTCTGGCCCCAAGGCGCCGGCGCCGGGCAGCGGTGCCGTGCCCGCAGGGACCGAAGCCGCTGGTGCGCAAGCGGTCACCATCGCGGCGAATTGGGCAACATCGGCGCCGCAGGTGTTCGCGGCGCTGGGCCAGTTGCGCTGCGCCGATGTGCGTATTGATGGTTTGCCACAATCCGGCCGGGTACGATTGACCGGGTGGCGGGCGTCGTCCACGACTGTACCGGCCAGAGTTGGCGGCTGGCAGTTGGACAGCAGCGGCGTTGCACCGGTTTCCGCGCCGTCGGCACAGGCCTGCCGGGTGGCGGATTCGATCCGCGCTGCGGCCGCTGCCAGCCCCGATACGCGCTTCCGCATGCCGGGCAGTCAGATACTGAACCTGTCCAGCCTGCCCAGCGGTTCAACAGCAGGTGACGTGCAGGTCGATTTGCATGTGACTGATCGGCCGCCGGGGCGGTTGCTGATGTCGTCCATTGACGATCGTGCAACCACAACGAAAGGCCTTGTGGTTTCTGGTGACCTGGATGAGTATGGCTTGAATCTCAGTGCGATCGACTTCGAGCGCAAGCCGGGTCGTTATCTGCTTGTGCTTGCGGCTGCACCGCAATCCTTGCCGGAGGTAACGGCCGCAGGAGCGCCGGCGTCCTTCGCTACCGCCTGCCGCAACAATGCCTGCCAGCTCACCAGCGGGTGGATCGAGGTCCGCTAACCGCCGATCATCACCGTCGGCAGGCCGAGCACGATGGTACCGCCGTGCGCGGTTGAATCGCCGATGCGGGCCGCCGGCAGCATGCCGACGAGCACGGTACCACTGCCCTTGACGATCACGTCGGGTGGGCCAACGCACACGCACATGTCGGTCACCCGCGCCTGCGGCAGCATGCCGGTCAACACCGTGAAGCAGCCCAGCACGATCGGCCCGCCCACATGTGGCACCACGCCGGTCACCATCGGGCAGACATGCATGTCGGTGATGCGCGATGCGGGTGGCATTATCAGTCCTTCTTCACATTGCGTTCGTAAGCCGTGCGGAAGTGGCGCGCGAACAGATCAAGATAGGCCGCATCGCTTTCGGCGGCGAGCGCGCGATATTCGGTTTCGAACGCCCGCCATAGCGCGGCTTCCTTGGCGCCGGGCAGGATGCCGCCGCGTCCCTGGGCGCGTGCTTTGATGGCTTCGGGCGAGAAACGCTGCACTGTTGCGGCCAGGGCCTCCTGCATCGCTGCCAGCATTGCCACTTCGTGAGCTTGCAGGTCCTCGAACGCGCCTTGCACCGCCTGCGTTCCCCCCAGGAAACCGCGATCGGGTTCACCCACCAACTGTCGCAGCGCCTGTTCGGGCACGCGCGTCCATTTCAGCGGATTGTTGCCCTGCGCCTGGAAGCGTGTCACCTGCGCGCCCACGCCGAACTGGTGGCGCACGCGGGTGCGGGCATCGAGCAGCCGGATCAGCCCATCGGTGGCCTGACGCAGCAAGCGCCCGGCGGCTTCGAGCACCTGGGTCGCCGACACACCCTCCATATCGCCCGGCTTCAACCCGGCAGCGGCAAGAAACTGCGCATAGGCTTGCCCGCCATCACTGCCTGGCGTTGCTTGGCTCGCCGGGGCCTGACTGACTGGTGCGGAAGCCAAGGCCGGTGTAGCCGCCGGTGCAGGCTCCACCGCGGTCGTGGCCGCGGCGCCGAAATCGATGGTGTCGAAGGCGTGCAGCTTGGCCCAGGGATTGTCGGCTGGCGGCGCAGCAGCGGGGGCAGGTGGCGCGAACGTCGGTGCGCCGCCGCCCACCCCGAACGGATCGGGTGCGTTGCCGCTGGCCACGCCGAACGGATTGCCGAAGGATGGCGCAGCGGGCGCGGGCATGGCGCTCGGAAACGCGGCTGCTGCCGGCGCCGGGGCTGACAGGCCAAATGGATCGATTGCCGGCGCCGCTGCCGGCATGGGCGGTGCCGCACCCGGTGCCAGGCCGAACGGGTTGGGCCGCGGCGCGGCATTGCCGGTCAGGCCGAACGGGTCGGCGGCTGGCGCACCAGCGGCCATGCCGAACGGATCAGGCGCTGCAGCGACGGGTGGCGGTGGGGCAAATCCCGCCATCAACGGATCATTGCTGGTCTGGAACAGCGGCTTGGCAGCCTCACGGCCGAACTGGCGCGCATCGATGGGCGCGCTGCCGCCGCCGGCCACCGCCAGCCAATCCAGCCCGGCGCTGGCCTCGAAGCCGCCGCTGCCATTTTGGCCGCCCCTGCTGCTGCTGCCCCCCAGCGCCACCCGCACTTCATAACTGGCGATGCGGATCAGATCCCCGTCACGCAGCACATACGGCGCGTTCAAGCGCTGGTTGCCGCCGTTGACAAATGTGCCGTTGGTCGATCGGTCGTTGAGCACATATTGGCCATCGACGAAATCGATGTCGCAATGCAGCGAAGAGACGATGTTGCGCGGATCGGGCAGCGTCCAATCGGCATGCGCGGCACGACCGATCGACAGGCCATGTTCGTTGAGCGCCATCACCACGGGATCGCCCGAGGTCAGGCTGGCGACATTTTCGATGGTAAGCGTGCAAGTCATGCCGGCGTATCAACTCCGGCGGCCATCGCCTCGGCGGCGGCAAGCGCGGTATCGAGCCGCGGCGCAAGATTGATCGGATCATCATCCAAGGCCGCCAAGATGACCGCGCCGGCCAGGGCCTGGCCGAATGCCGATGGTGGCGCCGCCACTGCCTGTTCCTGCGTGGCCGGCCCCAGGCTGCCGCCGGTCAGGAACACGGCCAGGCATGCACAGCCTTCCGCCGATTCAAAGCCAACGGTGTCGCCCGCGTCAAACGCCAGGCGGCGGTTGTTGTCGGATGGTTCGGCCAGCCACCGATTCACGGCCTTGCGCGCCGCCAGCCGCCGCGCCTGGCTGGTCGGTGCCATGGAGCCAAGGCACTGCGCCAGCCAGCGGACGCCATCCAGCCGCTGCAGGCAATGCGCGATGAAATGGGTCGCCTCGATGGCATCGCGTTCACGAAGTTGCGCGAACGCCTCGGCCGGCGGCAGTTCCAGCATGTCTTCAAGTTGCGCATTGTCGCCGGCCAGTGCCGAAACCTGTCCGGCCCGGGTCCATTTCACCCGGGGCCAAGGGCGTGCAGGAGCGGTGCTGGCCATCAGTTGATCATCACCATCGCGCCCTTCACGATGTGAAGTGCGGTGGCTTTCTGCATCATCAGCAAGCCCTTGCTCTGATACATGACGTTGGCTTCGATCTTGATCATCATGCCCTTGATCGTCACGCCCGATTGATCGATCTTGATGCTGCTGCTGCCCACTTTCAGCTCGATCGATTGCAGCGCTTCGGTTTTCTGTTTGCCCAGATCGAGCTTGATGTTGCGATTTCCCATCTTCAACCGCAGCTTGTCACTGCCCATGCCAAGCTCGGCATCACGATTGCCCATCTTGATTTTCAGCGAGTCATTGCCCTGTTCCAGCGTTTCCTTGCGGTTGCCGCTCTGGATGGTCAGTGTTTCATCGCTCTTGATGGTGGTCGTGCGCTTGCCGGTCTTCACCGACAGGGTCTCGTTGCCCTTGTCGATCGTGGTGGTGCGGTTGCCTTCCTTGATGTCGCGGGTCTCATCGCCCTTCAGCACCAGGGTTTTCAGATCCTTCTGCGCCTGGACCGAGAAGACTTCCTTGTTCTTGCTGTCGTCCAGACGGATTTCATTGAAGCCGCCACCGCCCTTGGTGCTGTTGGTGCGGATGCCCTGCAACGGATTGGCCGTAGCGGTGCCAAAGGCCGGCAGATTGGATTCATTGTAAACCGATCCGGTCACCAGCGGCCGATCAGGATCACCGTTCAGAAATTCCACTACCACTTCGTGGCCAATGCGCGGGATCATGAACGCGCCAAAGCCGCCGCCAGCGCTCATCTGGGCAACGCGCACCCAAAGGCTGCGTTCGTGCACCTGACCGCCGCCGTCATAGCCCTGAATGTCCCAGAAGAATTTTACCTTGATGCGGCCATATTTGTCGGTGTGGATTTCTTCGCCAGGCGGGCCGACGACCACACCGGTTTGTGGGCCGCCAATGCGCGGCATCGGCGTTTTGCGGGCTGGCCGGAACGGATGACGCGCCGGCATCATTTCCAGTTCGACGCGCATATCCTCGTCTCCGCCGCCGCCGGATCGATAGTCCGACGCCCGATACATATGACGGCTGCCGACGATCAGATATTCCTGATCCGCGTTGAAGCTTTTGCCCGCCTCGCTTTCATCGAAGGCGACCTTCAGCTTGCGGCCGACCGCGGCGGCGAACACATCGCCTTCGCCATGGCTGCGCGCCATGTCGGCGCGATCGGCCTCCAGGCGCACGCCGGCATAACGCTCCCCACGACTCATACCCGGCTTGTCATAATTGGCGGGATATTCAAAGCGTTCTGCAATATTGCCTGACACGTCCGGCGCCTGGCCACTGCGCCAGCGCGTTGCCCCGGAACCGACATTGCTCAACTGCTTCTGCTTCTTCATCACCGTGGTCGGTGCGGTAAAGTCATAATCATCGACGGTATAGGCGGTCGGGCCAAACCGGCGATGCTCACGCAACGACCACAGCACGGCTTCCTTGCCGTCGGGTTTGCCGCTGTGCAGCCGCACCGTGCCGGGGGTGCCCGCCGTATGGGCCGCCGGCGCATCGACTGCGACCAGCGTATGGCTGCCTTCCTGGTGATCGAAGAAATAATATATGCCTTCGCGTTCCATGTGTCGGGAAACGAAATCGAAATCGCTTTCATCATATTGCACGCGATATTCGATCGCCTCATAGGATGCCGAAAGTGTCTGTTTCTGGGATGGCAGCATGGACACAAGATTGGGCATGGTGCGCTTGTAGTGGATTTTGGATATCCGGTTCAGCGATTTCAGATATTGTGACGGACGCACGACCAGCCGGTAGATATAGTCCTGCCCGTCATTGTCGCGGCCGATTTCGACATATTCACACAAGATGCCATGAAAGCTGCGCGACACATGCGGCTTGCCCTTGAAGGTAATGCTGACCGGCTTGGCAAGGCAGGGATGCAGATCGATCGGCCCGCCGCGGGCCACAACCTCCGCCTCGATCACGAAAAGTTCAGACAGGCGCTCGACCGCGGTCATTCCCACCAGCAGCAGCCCGCGATCAGGCGTGGTGTTGATCTTGCCGATGCGATCACTGTCAGACGCCATGTTACTGCCTCCTCGCCGGCCGAATATTGTCATAGCACAGGGGCAAAGGCTGGCAACAGCGCCACAGATCGGTCATTTCCGGGAAATCGCCACTTGCCGGGCCGACGTCGAGCCGCCAAACGCCAACAGGATGACGATGCTGGCATTTCCCCAATCCGCCCCCCAACCCTCTCCCCAACCCTCCGACGATCCGGCATTCGGCCCTGACGATTGGCAGGTGCAGGCGCGTGCCGCCCGGATCAAGACCATAGATCTGCTCGCCCGTTCGGGATTATCGCCAGCCGATTTTCCGGCCGGGGTAATTGCCGATCCCGAATTTCCGGTGATGGTGCCGCCGCATTTTCTTGGCCTGATCCGGCCGGGTGATCCCGCCGATCCGTTGCTGTTGCAAGTGCTGGCGCGCGGTGAGGAGGCCTGGCCGCAGCCCGAACGCCGTACCGATCCGCTGTCCGAAGCGGATTTCCGCGCTGCGCCCGGCCTCCTGCAGAAATATCGCAGCCGCGCGTTGCTGATGGCCAGCGGGTCATGCGCCATCCATTGCCGTTACTGTTTTCGCCGTCATACGGATTATGGTGCCACCATGCTGACCCGCGCGCGGGAGGCGGAGGCGCTAGCGGTCATCGCCGCCGATCCCGCCATCGACGAGGTGATCCTGTCTGGCGGTGATCCGCTGAATTTGCCCGATGCCCGGCTGGCGGCGCTGGTGGCCGCGATTGCTGCCATCCCGCACATCACCACCCTGCGTCTGCACAGCCGCACCCTGGTGGCCATTCCGGCGCGTGTCACCGATGCCCTGTTGGCACTGCTGGCGGGCACGCGCTTGCAGGTGGTGATCGTCATCCACAGCAACCACGCCCACGAACTGCCGGAAAACGGGGCGGCGGCCCTCGCGCGGTTGCGCGAGGCGGGGGTGATGCTGCTCAACCAGTCGGTGTTGCTGGCACGAGTGAACGACACGGCCGAAACCATCGCTACGCATTGCCGGCGGCTCTTTGCCTGTGGCGTGCTGCCCTATTACATGCACCTCACCGATCCCGTCGCCGGGGCGGCGCATTTTGATGTGAGCGAAGCCGAAGCCCGCCGGATCGAAGCGCAGTTGCGGGCGCTGCTGCCGGGCTATCTGGTGCCACGCTTTGTGCGCGAAGTGCCTGGCGAGGCAGCGAAGACACCGTTGTGGGCGTTGTAATACTGCTCACGAACATGAACCGGGTATAACAAGTCCGTTCAGGCTTCCGGCATCCGTCATGTGCGAATCAGGTCTCATCAACCCGAGGAGACCCAAGATGCGCAGCCAGATCACCACCGCAATGCTTGCCAGTATTGGCCCACTGCTTCTGGGTCTGGCCGCCCCTGCTGCGGCCCAGTGGCATGATGCGCCGCAACAATCCCATGGCTGGAATGACCAGCGCGGATGGGATGATCGCGGCCGGGACAATCGCGGCTGGCGCAATCAGGGCTGGAACGATCGTCAGTCCGGCGGGTTGTACAATCAGGGCCGTTACAATCAGGGCCAGTATGACCAGCGCGGGTACAACCAGAACGGGAATGGCCGCCAGGATGCCGGCTGGTGCCGGCGCAGCGACGGCACCACGGGCACGCTGATTGGCGCCGGGGTTGGTGGCGTGATCGGCAATCAGGTCGCGCGCCGCGGCGACAAGACCCTGGGCACCGTGGCCGGTGCCATCGTCGGCGGCTTGCTCGGTCGCAGCATCGATTCCGGCCGCACGGTGTGCCGCTGAATATCAACCAAGGAGATACGCAATGACGAAACTTCCGATTCTGATGCTGGCCGGCCTGATGGCCGCCGCCGCGGTGACCACCCCGGCGCTGGCCTGGGATGGCCCGAACGAACGCCGTGAAGACCGCCGCGATGTGTCGCGCGCTGCCCAACGCCTGCAGGATGAACGTCGCGACCTGTTTCGCGCCGAACAGCGCGGCAACCCGCGCGAGATCCGCCAGGAACGCCGCGAACTGCAGCGGGCGCAACGTGAATTCCAACGCGAGCGCGCCGACCTGGCCAACAACCGCTATGGCAACCAGCGCTATGGCAACCAGGGTTATGGCAATCCCCGCTATGCCTATGGTCAGCCGAGCTACAACCAAGGCAATGGCCCTGGCTGGCAGCAGGATGGCTGGCGCCAGAATGGCTGGCACGCCGAGCAATTCTACCGCCCGGGCGGCAATTACCGCCCGGTCACGCTCGGCCGCAACGAGCCGGTATGGCGCGGTTACGACAATCGTTACTATTGTCGGCGCAGTGACGGCACCACAGGCCTGATCATCGGCGGCCTGGCCGGCGGCGCACTGGGCAATGTGATCGCACCGGGCGGCTCCAAGCTGCTGGGCAGCATCATCGGCGGCGGCCTGGGGGCCGTGGTTGGCAACAGCATCGATCGCGGCCAGGTCGTCTGCCAGTAACAGTCCCAAGAAAAGCGATGGCGTCCATCGGGAATTCCCGTTGGACGCCAACCGCGATTTTGCGGCATTGTCACATCAAAGGAGAACCCCCGATGGCCAAGAAGAAGCTCATTCCCACCGATGCCGGCATCGATCTCGGCATGCCGGATGCCGATCGGCGCGCCATTGCCGCCGGCCTGTCGCGCCTCCTTGCCGATACCTACACGCTGTATCTGAAGACGCACAATTTCCACTGGAACGTCACCGGCCCGCAGTTCAATTCGCTGCACCTGATGTTCGAGGGCCAATATACCGAACTGGCGCTGGCGGTGGACCTGATTGCCGAACGCATCCGCGCGCTGGGCGAACCGGCGCCGGGCAGCTATTCGGCCTATGCCGCGCTGTCCACCATCAAGGAAGCCAGCGGCGTGCCCGAAGCATCCGAGATGGTTCGCATTCTGGCCGAAGATCAGCTGGCGGTGGTGCGCACCGCGCGCAGCATCTTCCCGGTCGCCGACGATGCCCACGATGAACCGACCTGCGATCTGCTCACGCAGCGCATGCAGGTGCATGAAAAGACCGCGTGGATGCTGCGTTCAACGCTGGGTTGATGGCGCTCAGGCCAGCGCGCTGGCCACCAGGCTTACCGTCAGGGCGATCACCGCGATATTGAATGCGAACGCCAGCAACGCGTGAGCCAAGACCAGCCGGCGCAAGGACCGCGCGGTGATCACCACGTCGGAAACCTGGAAGGTCATGCCGACCGTGAACGCGAAATAGAGGAAATCGCCAAAATCCGGGTGGCCATCGTCACCCGGAAACACCAGCCCACCGCCGATGGTCTTGCCGGCTGGCCGATAATAGAGGTTCATGTAGTGCAAGGAAAACAGGCTGTTGGCGAACAGCCAGGCTAGGCCAAGTGATCCGGCGGCCAGCAGGAGGCTGCCCGGATCATGGGCGCCACTGCGCAGTTCCGCAGTCAGGGCGATAAGAACAACGGCCAGAACCAGCATCGCCATGACGCGCGGCACGGCATGGCCCGGTTCGGCCGCACCAGCGCGCAGCATGGCCGGGGTTGCGGTGCGCATCCGCACCGAAAGCGCCAGCAGAAAGCCGATCACTGCGCCATCAAAGGCCAGCAGCAGCGCCGCTTCATGGGCGATCAGACGCACCAAGACCGCCAGCAGCAGCGCCATCAGGCTGGCGAAGGCGGCATAATGCGGGAAGCGCTTCAGCCAGCTCATGCTGATCGCCGGCTGCCCGCCAGCACGACAACGCCGGCCAATGCCGCGATCACGCTGCCGGCGATGATGCCCAGCTTGGCGGCGCTGTCTTGCGCACTGCCTTCGCCAAAGGCCAACCCGGCGATGAACAGGCTCATGGTGAAACCGATGCCACACAGCAGGGACAGACCCCAAATCTGCCTTGTGGTGGCACCGGCCGGCATGGTCACGGCGCCCGTGCGCACCAGCGCCAAGATGGCGCCGAAAATGCCGATCTGCTTGCCCAGCACCAGCCCGGCGACAACGCCAATTACCAGCGGATCGAGCGCGGCCGACAGCGTCAACCCGCGCACATCGACACCGGCGTTGAAGAAGCCGAACAGCGGCACGATCCCAAATGCCACCACCGGCGCCAGCGCGTGCTCGACGCGCAGCAGCGGGCTGTCCTCATGCTCCGGCATGGCTGGGCTGTGCCTGATCGGCAGGGCCAGCGCGACGACCACGCCAGCCAGCGTGGCATGCAGCCCTGACAGATAGACTGCCACCCACAGCGCCGCCCCCACCAGCAGATAAGGCCATACCGCAGCCACGTTGCGGGCATTCAGCAACGCCAGCACGGCGCACACGGCTGCGGCCGCCGCCAGGGCCGCAACCTCGACGCCGACTGTGTAAACGGCGGCAATCACGACGATCGCCCCCAGATCATCGATCACGGCAATCGCGGTCAGCAGCAGTTTCAGGCTGCCCGGCACGCGTTTTCCGAGCAAGGCCAGCACGCCCAGCGCAAAGGCGATATCGGTCGCAGTGGGGATCGCCCAGCCGTTGCTGTTGGCCGGCATGCCGCGATTGACCGCCAGGAACACCAGGGCCGGCACCGCCATGCCCGCCATCGCTGCGACGCCGGGCAGGATGCGGCGCGGCCAGGTGGCCATTTCGCCATCGACGAATTCGCGTTTGATCTCGCAGCCGACCAGCAGGAAAAACAGCGCCATCAGCGCATCATTGATCCAGTGCAGCAGGCTGAGCGGGCCAAGCTCCAGATGCTGGAGATGGAAATAATCTGCCGACAGTGCGGAATTGGCGATCAGCATGGCGATCGCAGCGGCGGCCATCAGCACATAGCCGCCGCCTGCTTGGCTGGCGAGCAGCCGCCGTATGACTGTCAGGCGCAAGCGGGGGGTGAGACGGGGCATGCCCCTGATTAACAGGGGGGCACACCGGGCAAAAGCAAAACCGGCGATTCAGGCAGCCGCTTCAGTTTCGGGCGGCATAGTTGGTCGCCACCCAGTCGCGATAGCTGCCGTCCATGATGGCCCGCCACCAGCCTTCGTTGGCCAGATACCAGCCAAGCGTGGCGGCAAAGCCCTGCTCGAACGTCCGCGCCGGGGCATAGCCCAGTTCATTGCGGGCCTTGGTTTCATCAATGGCATAGCGGCGATCATGGCCGGGCCGGTCCGTCACGAACGTCTTCAGACTGGCGGTGGGCAGGCCCTTGGCCGCCGGTGCGTCGGGGAAGCGTGCCGCCAGCGCCGGATCGGCCGCGAACGCCGCATCGACCGCCGCACACAGCGTGTCGATCACGGTCAGGTTCGGCAGTTCGGCGCCACCACCGATATTGTAGGTTTCGCCGACCCGGCCGCGCGCCAGGCAGGCCTCGATGCCGCGGCAATGATCTTCGACATGCAGCCAGTCGCGCACCTGCTGCCCATCGCCATAGATCGGCAGCGGCCGGCCGTGCAGCGCATTGATCAGGAACAGCGGGATCAGCTTTTCGGGGAATTGATAGGGGCCATAATTGTTCGAACAATTGCTGGTGACCGTATCCAGCCCGTAGGTGTGGTGCCAGGCGCGCACCAGATGGTCGCTGGCCGCCTTGCTCGCCGAATAGGGGCTGTTGGGGGCATAGGCCGTCGTCTCGCTGAACGCCGGATCATTGGGGCCGAGCGTGCCATAGACTTCATCGGTGGAGACATGGTGGAAACGGTGCGGCCGGCCGCTGCCTGCCAGCCACACGCTGCGCGCTGCGGTCAGCAGGCTGAGCGTGCCGAGCACATTGGTGTCGACAAACGCCGCCGGGCCATGGATCGAGCGGTCAACATGGCTTTCGGCGGCGAAATGCACGATGGTATCGACGGCATGATCGCCGAGTAGCCGTTCGACCAGCGCAGTATCGCGGATATCACCGTGCGCGAACACCACATCATCCAGCCCCGCCAGATTGGCGCGGTTGCCGGCATAGGTGAGGGCATCGAGCACGATGATGCCATCGCCGGCATGATGCTGCCGCCAGTAATGCACGAAATTGGCACCGATGAAGCCGGCCCCGCCGGTAACGAGCAAATTGGTCATGCGGCCTTGTCTTTCGCAATCTCGTGCAGGCAATCAATCAATTCGTGGCGCCAGTGCCGCGCCGGGCCGGTGATCGCCCAGCTGCTGGCCTTGTCGAGCACGCTCCACGCCGGGCGGCGTGCCGGGGTGGGATAGTCCTCCGTGCGGATCGGGATCACCGGCACGGCCCGCGTCAGCAGGCCCAGCGCCAGTGCCTCATCCTGGATGGCGACGGCAAAATCATGCCAGCTCGCCACGCCGGCATCGGTCCAATGGAAGATGCCGCTGTGCGCCTGCAGGGCCCAGATGGCGCGGGCCAGGCTGGCGGCGTGAGTGGGCGAACCGATCTGGTCGCCGACAACGCGCAGCTCGTCGCGGGTCGCCATCAGGCGCAGCATGGTGTGCACGAAATTATTGCCGGTCGCCGCATAGACCCACGCGGTCCGGATGATCAGCGGTGCCGGATGCAGCGCCTGGGCAGCGCGTTCGCCGGCCAATTTGGTGCGGCCATAGGCGCTGGCCGGGGCCGGCACGGTATCGGGCGCATAAGGCCGGAAGGCCTCGCCATCGAAGACATAATCGGTGGAGACCTGGACGAACCGCGCGCCGGCGGCAGCGGCGGCACTGGCCAGATGGCCGACCGCGGTGGCGTTGACTGCCAGCGCCGCCTCTTCTTCGGCTTCGGCCTTGTCCACTGCCGTCCAGGCGGCGGCATTGATCACCAGATCCGGGCGGGCGGCGGCGACCACCGCGGCCACCTGATCAGGGTTGCAGATGTCGAACTCAGCCTCCGGCGGCGCGACCAGCGTGACGCCGGCCGGCACGCTGGCGCCAAGCGCGCGGCCCAATTGGCCGCCGCTGCCGGCCACCAGCACCCTCACGCGAAAATCTCCGCATCGGCCAGCAACGGCGCCACCGCGTCCTTGCCAGACAGCAAGGGAACAGTGCCGGTGTCGGGCCAGGTGATGCCAATCGCGGGGTCATCCCAACGGATGCCGCGGTCGCTGCCGGCGTCATAGAGGCTTGTGCACTTGTACACGAAGTCGGCGACCTCGCTCAGCACCACGAAACCATGGGCAAAGCCGGGCGGGATATAGAGCATGTGGTGATTGCTGTCCGACAGCTCATAGCCGACCCACTGGCCAAAATGCGGCGACGACCGGCGGATATCGACGGCGACATCAAACACCGCGCCGCGCGTCACCCGCACCAATTTGCCCTGCGGATTGACCATTTGATAATGCAGGCCACGCAGCACACCGCGCGCCGACCGGCTGTGATTGTCCTGCACGAACGCCAGATCGAGGCCGGCCGCTGCGAAGCTGTTGGCGTTCCAGCTTTCCAGGAAAAAGCCGCGGGCATCGCCGAACACCTTGGGTTCAATCAGCAAGACGCCGGGCAGGGCGGTTTCGGTCAGCTTCACCGGCCATGCTCCAGTTGTTCGAGCAGATATTCGCCATAGCCGGATTTGCGCAGCGGTTCGGCGATGCGCGCCAACTGTTCGGCATCGATGAAGCCCTTGCGCCAGGCGATTTCCTCCGGGCAGCAGATCTTCAGGCCCTGGCGCTCTTCGACGATGCGCACATACAGCGCCGCATCCAGCAGCGAACCATGGGTGCCGGTGTCCAGCCAGGCAAAGCCACGGCCCATCAGCTCGACATCGAGCGTGCCGGCTTCAAGATAGAGCCGGTTCAAATCGGTGATTTCCAGTTCGCCGCGCGGCGAAGGCTTCAGGTCACGCGCCATCGCGACTGCATTGCCATCATAGAAATACAGGCCGGTCACAGCGAAATTGCTTTTGGGCTGAGCGGGTTTTTCCTCGATGGTCAGCGCGCGGCCACTGCCATCGAACGACACCACGCCATAGGAGCGCGCATCCTTGACATAATAGCCGAACACAGTGGCGCCGTTGTCGCGCGCATCGGCCCTGGCCAGCAGTTCCGGCAGGCCGTGGCCATAAAAAATGTTATCCCCCAGGATCAGCACCGACGGATCATTGCCAACGAAATCAGCGCCGATGTGATAGGCCTGTGCCAGGCCTTCCGGGCGCGGCTGCTGGGCATATTGAATGTTGAGTCCCCATTGGCTGCCATCGCCGAGCAGGCCGTGGAAAGCCGACGCATCGGCCGGCGTGGTGATGATCAGGATATCGCGCACGCCGGCCAGCATCAGCACCGACAACGGATAATAGATCATCGGCTTGTCATAGACCGGCATCAACTGCTTCGAAACCGGCTTGGTCAGCGGATACAACCGCGTCCCCGAACCACCTGCCAGAATGATCCCGCGGCGCATATTCAATCCTTCGATCCTGTTGCCACCCGGCACTGGCGGCACTGGCCGGCCAACGCTGCCCGGATCATACGACCCGGGGCGTGGCCCTTCCGGCGACGGTTATCTCTTCACTTTGCCGCTGGCGCAGCGGCGGGTGCTGCGGCAGCAGCCGGTGACTTGGCCGCTGGCTTGGCGCCACCAGCTTGGGCCCGCGCATCCTCTGCAGCCTTCTGCTTGGCAAGGGCCGTTGCCTGCTTGTCGAGCTGGGCGGCGATCTTCTCGGGCGTGTCGAGGCCGTTGGCGTAGGTGATCTTGCCTTTGACCGCTTCGCGCAACTTGGTGAGCTCGGCCTGAAGACGGCGGGCGATTTCCTTGCGCTCGATCAACTGCTGGGCATAGGCGATGGCACGTTCACCGATGAACGGTTCCACCTTCATGTTGCTGACCACGTTGACGTAAACGATCGGTGACGGCGCGCCGGCTGGTTGATCGGTGAACATGAACGGTTCGCCGTTCGGGCCACGCGCCATGCGGATGACTTCCGTGCTCAGCCGCGGATCAAGGATGAGCGTATCGAGCTGCTGCGGCGCGCGGCGATATTCGATGTTGGCATCGAGCAGCACACGCTCCACCGCCTGCATCGATTTGGCTTCCCTAAGTGGCAATGCGGCGAAATTGCGTGGCTGCAGGAACTGGATCTGATCCAGGGTGAGGATGCGGCGATCACCGAAGATCGTCGGATTTTCCTCGACGAATTTCTGAGCCTGTTCGCGCGGCGTTTCTGCCACCTTGCCCGCCACTTCGGCCTGCAACGCCTGCACCAGCAGATTTTCGTCGTTGCGGGTCTTGGCGAGCACGAACTGCGGCGATTGATCGAGCTTGCGGTTGCGGGCTTCTTGGGCAAGCATCTTGCGTTCGATCACGCGGGCGAGACCAACGGCTTCGACCAGCTTGCGCGGGGCGCCCTGCGCCTGCGCGCCCAGCGAGGAAATTTCCTGGTTTACTTCATGAATGGTCACATCGCGGCCATCGATCTGGGCCACGACCTGGCCATCGGGCTTGTCACCATCCTTGGAACAGCCGGCCAGCAAGGCAGTGGTCGCAGCCATCACCAACAGCGATGCGCGTTGCATGTTCATCCCAAAGTCTCCTCTTGTCGTCCGCGCCTGGCCTTGCCGGGCAGCGATTCATTCTCGTCTCTTGCCGTTGCCGAAGCCACAGTCAATGCCCGCATCGTGGCAATAGGGGCCGCAACAGGAGCAGCATCAGCCACGCACCGGGAACATTTCATGGTTTCAAGCCCAGCGCTGCGCGGGCGATGGCGGCAGCATGCTGCGGCTGGCGGCGCAGCAGGCGCCGGACCATGATTGCCCAACTCAACAGCCAGTGCCAGGGCCAGAGCAGCCGATAAAAGCGCCAGATGAACTTGAGGCGAGAGCGGGTGAGCCAATAGTAGGAGAAAGCGCTGCGGCCAGCGTTGCTGTTGGGGGAGCCAATGGATGCCCCCGCCTTGTGAAACATCCGGGCACCGTGCGCGAAGGCGACAGTGAAGCGCTCATCGCCGAGGCGCTCGTTGCGGGTGGCCCAGTCGATCTCTTCGAAATAGAGGAAATAATCCTCTGCCATCGGGCCGACCCTTTGCAGAAAAGGCCTGCTGACCGCGAGGCTGGCACCGATGATGAAATCGGTGGCATCGCAGACCTCTTGCGGGTTGAAGCTGTTGAGCAGTGGCTCGTCCCCGCCGAGCGGCCGGCCAGCGCCAGTAAAGCGATTGAAACTGTAGCCGCCGAGGACCTGGAGGTGATCCGGCTTCCAATACTGGCAAACGATGGTGCCGCACATGCCGATTCGGGCGGTGGCACGCATCCGGGTGACGATCGCGGCGGCACAATCAGGCATGACAACCGTGTCGTTGTTGAGCAGCCAGAAATATTCCAGACGCGGATCAGCCAAAAGGTGGCGCAGGCCTAGGTTGTTGCCGCCGGCAAAGCCGAGATTATCGGGCGAGGCAATGAGGGTGAGCCGGGGGATCGGGTCGGTGCCGATGTCTTCCGGGCCGAGGCGCGCGATGGAAATGGGCTTGGCCACCGGCGGCGAAGACAGCGCGGCAAGGTCGCGCGAGGCAGCAGTGGCCGGGCGATTGCCGGCAGCCCAGGCCATAATCTGATCGGCCGAATCATCGCCGGAACCGTTTTCAACGACGACGACCTTCATCGGGATGCTGGAGCGCAGCAGGCTTTCGAGGCATTCGAGCGTGTCTTCCACGCCGCGGAAATTGACGATGACGACGCCAAGCATGGGCGGGCCGCGCAGCGCGGGATCGAGCGCATCCGCCGATTGCAAACGCAAACCCGCCTGGCGAAGGCGGGAACCAGTGGGCGGCGGGGTGGCGGACGATTCCATTGTCAACGGTTCCAACCAGTGACGGCTGCGGGACCGATACGGCCCACAAGGGCCAGCATACGCCAGCAGCGATACCAGCGGCTGCCGAACAGCACGCCAAGGCCGCGCAGCCGGTTGCCGGGGCCGCCGAGCCGGCGATCGAACAGCATGTGGCGCGCATCGATCAGCGGTGAACCAGCGATCTTGAGCACCAGCCAAAACCAGCGCCATTGCGATTGACCCCCGGCATTATGTTCATGCCAGGCGTGGCTGACCAGCCGATCCCATTTGCGGTTCAGGGCGGCGACATCGGCGCGAGGCGGGTGCAGCACCTGCATGTCGGCTCGGTAGGTAAGCGTGAGTCCGAGCGCGTGGGCGCGGCGGCCCCAGTCCACATCTTCAGCAATCGCAATGCCGCCGAACGGGCCAACAGCATCAAA
Organism: Sandarakinorhabdus sp.; assembly: GCF_987265915.1. Taxonomy (NCBI): domain Bacteria; kingdom Pseudomonadati; phylum Pseudomonadota; class Alphaproteobacteria; order Sphingomonadales; family Sphingosinicellaceae; genus Sandarakinorhabdus; species Sandarakinorhabdus sp. The sequence continues at coordinate 2,386,249 of NZ_OZ503948.1, read as the reverse complement.
AGCGCTGCGCGGCATGGCAAGATTGGCGGTGACAGAGAAGTTCCGTGTGCGGATGTACATCTGCTGCCGGAAGCTGAAGACGGTTTCAAAGGCCTCGACCCCGGTCAGGTGGCTGGGATTGGTGACCGCGATGTCAACCGCGCCGCCAGCGATCTGTCCGCTGGCCGCGGCGGCATGGGCGGCCGCAAGCCAGCCGGGGCGCGCGCGGCAATCGGCATCGATGAAGGCGAGCAGCGGTGCGCGGGCAGCCGCCACGCCGGTGTTGCGGGCAAGGCCGGGGCCCGGGCGCGGATCGGCCAGAAAGCGCACGGTGGGGAATGCCGCGACAACGGCGTCCATCGATACCTTGGAGCCATTGTCCACGACGATGATCTCGAACGGGCCGGCGGGCAGATCCTGTTCGACGACCGACGCCAGGCACAAGCCAAGACAGTCCGGCGTGTTGAGATGGGGGATGATGACAGAGATCACCGGCGTGGGGCCGGCGGATCGGGCATTGTTGTTCATGACAGGGCTGTCCATGACGGGGCTCTTCATGACAGGGCCAAGGCCGCCGGGGCAAACAGGCTGCGCAGCGGCTGGCTTGCGTGGTCGTTGTGCCGATGCCCGCGCATGCCGATCTTTCTTGCCGATCCCAAAAACACGCCTATCCCCCTGCGTCGCTGCCTTGGCCTCTCCCTCATGCCGGCTTATGACAGTCCCAGCCGGCCCATCGCTGCGGAGATGATCAGCAAGGCCGCAACCCCCGGATATCCAAAGCGGAAATGCGGATCGCCGGGGCCTTCACGCCGTTCAAGCAGATCGACGTTGTTTACGAACAGCTTGAGATCACGTTCGATCACCAGCGGCGTCAATGCACCGCCCATTTCGGAATACACATCGTCAACCGTGAACCAGCCATCTGCCGAGTTCCCGGCGCGGGCCGCAGCAACCAGCAAGTCCCAGTGGGCGCGTGCCTCTTCGCGGGACAGATTGGCTTGCACACGGCGCGGCAAGCTGGCCTGCCAATCGCTGATCACCCGCTCAATGGCGCTGTTGGCATCGGCTTCGCTCACCCGATCTCGGCCGGCGTTGATGGCGTTGATGCCGGCTTGGTGGCCCAGCAAGCGCACCAGATAAGGCGACCCGGCCGACATGCTTGTTATCATCGACACGGCATCTTCGCCGAAGCGAATGTCAGCGGCCCGCTCGCCCAAGCGCAGCAGGTCCAGCACTTCTTCGGGCGTCATCGGCCGCATCGGCAAGCCGGCAACGTTGCGTCGGATCGACGGCGCATAACCGATGAGTTCATCCAGGTTGAGCGCAACCCCGGTGATCACCAGCTGCACACGCGCAGCGCGATCGGACAGGTTCTTGATCAATTCGGCAACTTCGCGGCGGAAGTTCGGATCCACCACGCGATCATATTCGTCCAGGATCACCAGCACCCGCGTCCCGACAACCCCAGCCAGGATATCGGCCAGTTCGCGAGCGCCGTAATCGCCCGGCGGCAGCATCGAATCGAAATTTCCTCCCTTTTCGGCTTCGCTGGAATTGGGCAGCACCGTCGAGTGGTAGATGGTCGGGATCAGCGCCAGCACACTGCGGAACATGTCGGGGAAAACCGCAGCCGTGCCGCAGCTGGCATAGATGACATGGTAGCGCGCCTCGCGGGCCGTCTGTGTGAACACGTGGGCAAGGCTGGTCTTGCCGATGCCGCGCTCACCATAGATCACCACATGAACCCGCTGTTCCTCGATGGCGTTGATCAACTGGGCCATCGCCTCGTGGCGGCCGGCAAAGCCCTCGCGGGCGGTGACTGGCTGGGACGCACCTAAGGAGTCACGCAAGGCCAGCCTGCGGCGGGCCAATATGCTTGTGGTATCGCTTTCGACATCATCAGACGCGCTTGCGATAAACTTGGGCAGCATCGGACCAGGCTCAAAGTCTGTCTGGCGCCACAAGGCTTTTTCGGATGTCAACTGGTCGTCGCCGGGCGGCAGGCCGTCACCGGCCGTGTAAGGCAGTGGCAACGCCATGGGATCCAGAAACCGGGTCGTGGCCGTGTCCGTGGTTTCAAGCGTATCCGAACCTGCGCTGTCGTCGGCACCGCTCCGCAATTTGCGCTTCCAGATCATCACCACCTCTGTACCTGCACAAGACATCAACCGTTCGCGTGCACGCTCGGTGCCGTTTACGGCATTGCGTGCGGAACAGTTTCGCTCTGCGTCGTGCCTCTGCCACGAAGTCCGGCGTGAAGCGAGGGTCAAATCGGCCACTATCAGGCCGAATCGTGCGAAAAGCCGGATTGCCGGCGCATGCACGGTTGCCGGTTGGCCTGCCGGCGTGTAGCAGGCGGCGATTGAAGCTTGGCTGGCCAAGGACGTGAATTGGTTGGCAAGATGCAAGCAAGGAATGACGACCGCAATGGCGCATGAGGCAATTGGTGTGGCGTGGCAGCAGTCACCTGACAAGGCGGCCTTTGTTATGGTCATGGCCAGCTTGTCTGTTGCTGCGATCGCTGCCCAGCCTGCCACCGCACAAATCAATCCCTATGTGCAGAAACCCAGCCAAATTGGCAGTGACAGCGACGACAGCCCTGTGCGGTCCGGCGCCAGAGTGCCCGGCCTTCTCGGCTTCGGCGGGCGCGGCCTTGCGGTTGTGGCGTCGATGAGCAGCCGATATGACAACAATCTGTCGCGGCTGCAGCTGGCTGATGACGGCATGCGGTTCCAGCCGCAGGTTTCGGCCAGTTACGGCCTCGGCGGCAACCGTCTTGGCCTGTTTGCGGCCGGCAGCTATGGTCGCGACATCGTGCGCGGCAACCAGCTGATCCGGGGCGGCGATCGCAGCAGTCTTTCGGGCGGCCTGGATTTTGCTTTGGCCAGATGTTCTGGCGAACTCGGGGGATCGTTCCGCAAGAGCTTGAACTTGCGCAGTGACGCCTCGCTCTTCGGTGCCTTTCAGCAACAGGCGGTAACCGCGGGCGTTGCCGCCAATTGCCGGATCGGCCGCGCGCTGTCGGTAAACGCCGGCATCAGCCGGAGCGACGACAAGAATACCGGGGTCAGCAGCCAGGCGCTGAATTCCGAACGTCTGGATTATTCGGCCGGCCTTACCTTCAACGCCAACCGACTTGGCGAGCTTTCGCTCGGTGGCGCAATCGCCGATTCCAAATTTCCGGGCAGATTTGTCGTAACCCCCAATGGCACCGTCGAGGACGGATTCAGGCAGCGATCGCTGCGGATTGGTGTCTCCAAGGCGATCGGGACCCGGATTACGGTGGCGCTGGGCGCTTCGGTGATCGATAACAAGCCGGGCACGCCATCAGCGGTGATCATCGTGGATGGGTTGCCGCAGATTGTCGATCGGACCGGGTTCAACGGCCTTGGCTATGATGGCACGGTTGATGTCAACTTGTCTTCGCGGCTTTCCCTGCAGTTCACGGCTGATCGCAATGTCAATTCCAGCCCCTTTGTTGGTGCATTGCTCACCGTCAACAATTCGTATTTGGCGTCGGCAACCGCCCGGCTTGGCCAGTATAGTGTTACAACCGGCGCCCGATTCAGCCAAACCCGGTTTCAGGGCGGCTTCGTGTCGCAATTTGATCCGACGCCGCGCCGGGCGGATCGCTTCCAGTCCTACTTCCTCAATTTCGGTGGGCGGATCGGCCAGCGACTGCGTGCCAGCGTGGAAGTGAACCATACGAGGCGGATTTCGAACCCGGCAGCGCTCAGTTTCACCTCAACAGGCGCCGGTATCAATCTCAGTGTCGCATTTGGAAGGGGTAGTTGATGATTAACAAGCTCAAGATGGCGATGCTTGCTGCTGCGTTTGCGGTGGGCGCCCAGGCGCAGGACGCTGGATACCAGGGTTACCGGCTTGGGCCGGACGACACGGTTCAGGTGATTGTCTATGGTCAGGCAGAATTCAATGTCAGCACCCGTGTGAAGCACGATGGCACGATCGTGATGCCCTTGATCGGCATTGTGAAGGCCGAAGGTGAAACCAATATCAGCCTGGCACGGCAGATCACCGACAAGCTGGTGGCCGGCGGTTTTCTCAAATCGCCTTTGGTCAACATCGAAGTCGGTGCTTATGTGTCACGTTCGGTAAATGTTGCCGGCAATGTCGGCCAATCGGGCATCTATCCGCTCGATCGTCCGTATCATGCCCTGGAGATTTTGTTGAAGGCAGGCTGGGTGCGGGTGGACGCGGCGAATTTTGTCTATCTGCGCCGCACTGGCCAGCCGGTCCGCACTTTGCAGGTGGACGATCTGGTGAAGGGGGAGCGTGACAGTGATCCGCTGCTGGTGCCGGGCGATACGTTGTTCGTTCCGCCGGCTGAGACATTCTTCATCTATGGCGCAATCAACGGCCCAGGGATGAAGGCGATCTTGCCGGGGATGACCATCCGCCAGGCCGTCGCGCTTTCGGGCGGCGTGTCAGCTTCGGGCAATGCCAACAAGGTTGGATTGATTCGCGGTAATGCCAAGGAAATTGACGCCGATCTGTCACAGAAGGTGCTGAATGGCGACATTCTGGTCATCAAGGAGCGGTTGTTCTGATTCGTGGATTGAAGGGCGCAGCGCCGGCGGATCCGGGATGTTGCCCAACATTAACAAAGGCTGACAACAGGCGATGAGTATCATTCAATTGCTTCGTATCCTGATGGCCCGTCGATGGGTCGTCTTGATCGCGGTATTCCTGTCGCTGACCGTTGCGGTTGCGGTGGGCCTGATCCTGCCTGCCCGTTATCCTGCCAGTGCGCGCGTGCTGATGGACAATTTCAAGCCTGACCCGGTGACCGGCGCGGTGATCAGTGGCAATGGTTTTCGCCAATTCATCAGCACGCAGCTGGAATTGATCAAGGATTATCGCATTGCTGGTGAAGCCGTTGACCGCCTTGGCTTGACCGGCAACGCCGCCTTGCTGGCCGATTGGCAGGCTGAAACCGGTGGCTATGGCGATTTCCGTCGCTGGCTTGCGGACCGGATTGTCAGAAGCGTGACCGTGAATGTTGTCGAGGGCAGCAACATCATGGAAATCAGCTATGAGGCCAGCAACCCCGAAGTTGCCCGCCGCACGGTGAACGCGCTGCGTGATTCCTATATCGTCAACAGCCTGAAATTCCGCACGGACAGTGCCGGGCGCACCGCGGAATGGTATCGCGAACAAGCCAATCGCGCTTTGCGGGCGCTCGAAACCGCCGAGACGGCCAAGAACCAGTTCGAACAGGAAAACGGCATCGTGATGACGGCTGAAGGCGAGGTCGAAACGGTTCGTCTTGCCAGTCTGCAAGCGGCTCTGACTGCTGCCCGCAGCAACCAGGGCTTGCAACAGTTCGAAGCCATGCGCCAGGCAACGGCATCAAGCCTGGTCGATCAGCTCAAGCTCCAGCTGCTGACGTTGAACGACCAGATCGAACAGGCCTCGGAAAGGCTGGGCAACCAGCACCCGACCTATCTCGGCCTGCTCGCGCGGCGCACTGAACTCACGCGCCAACTGGCGCGCGAACAATCCGGTGCGCGTGCAGCGGGTGCGGCTCAGCTTGGCGCAACCAGCAGCGGGATTGCGCAGTTGGAAGCGCAATATGCCACCCAGCGCGCCAAGGTGTTTGCCATGAAGGACAAGCTTGATCGCCTGACCCAGCTGGTCAGCGAAGTGGCCCTGCGCCGGCAGCAATATGAACAGTCAGCCAAGCGAACCAGCGAATTGCAGCTGGAAGCCAATGTGGCGGATTCCGGCCTGATCGTGCTGGGTGATGCGACGGTTTCCAATTCACCGTCGTTCCCGGTCTGGCCGCTGATCATTGGTTTGGCGTTGGGGGCCGGGCTTGCGCTGGGCGTGGTGATGGCGATGATCATCGAATTGCTGAACCGGCGCGTGCGGGGCGGCGAGGATCTGGCCTTTGCCGCGCGCGTGCCGGTGTTCACCGTGATTGCGGATCGGCGTCGTCCCGAATGGCAGCAGGGGCTCAAGCGCATACTGAATAGACGGGGTCGTAATGCGCCTGGTTGGCAGCCGGCCCAATGATTGGTGAACCGATGGACAATGTCGAAAGCGAAGTGCAGGCGGTCGAGGCCGAGATCGCTGGCAGCGTCGTGTCTGGCGGTGGCTACACCTCGAACACGCGCTATGATGCGCCGATCCGCGATGTTCTGACCCGGTTGGGCTATCTGACCGAGGACCAGGCGGCACGCGTGGCTGGCCATGCCGGCGACCGCGCGCTGGATTTCGATCAGGCCGCACTGGAATTGGGTTACATCACCACCGAAGATCTCGATCGTGCGCGTGAACAACTGATTACCAGCATGGCGTTGCAGGATGTGGCGCGCCGTCCGGTTTCGGATGAACTGGTCGTATTGTCCGATCCGGCGTCGGTGCGGGCGGAATCGATCCGCATGCTGCGCACGCAGGTGATCGCCCAACATATCAAGAACGGCCGCCGCGGCCTTGCGGTGGTGGGTTCGGCCGATGGCCATGGCTGTTCGTGGGTGGCGGCCAATCTTGCCGTCGCGATGTCACAGGTCGGCTTCAAGATCTTGCTGGTTGATGCCAATATGCGCAGCCCGCGCCAGGATCAGATCTTCGGCCTTGATCCCAACGCGCCGGGCCTGTCCAATTTCCTGTCGTTGCAGGTGGCCCGACCGGAACGTGTGGTGAATGCCAATATCCTGCCCGGATTGGCACTGATCACCGCCGGCCCGCCAACCAGCCGTCCGCAGGAATTGCTGTCGGGCAACCGCTTTCGCGACGGGGTCAACGCGTTGCTCCGCGAATATGATCTGGTGCTGTTCGATACCCCGGCCGCCAATACCAGCGCCGATGCGCTCAATATCGGTGCCGCTGCGGCTTACGCCCTGATCGTCGGTCGGGCGAACCATAGTTTTTACAAAGATATCAGCACGATGGCCGATCAGTTGGCGGCGGCGCGCTGCGCAGTGGTTGGCGCGGTGCTGAATGAATTCTGAACCCGCACATCGCGCTGCTATGGCGAACACGGCACCCGTGCCCAGCCTCGATTGGCGGCGGTTCCTGACCGAGCAATGGCCTTTGGCGATTGGTATGGCGGCCATTGCCGGGCCGACAATCGTCAGCCTGGGCCAGGGGCCATGGCAAGAGGAATCCGGCGTTCACGGCATCATCGTGCTGGTCACCGGCATCTGGCTGGTGCTGCGCCGGTGGAGCGATATCGTGGCCATGCGGTCCCCTGGGCAACCGCTGATCACTGCGGCCATCCTGGCCGTTGCACTCCCGCTCTATGTGGCCGGCCGGGCGTTTGAATTCATCAGCATCGAAGCTGCCGCGCTGCTGCTGGCGATGGTGGCTGTGATGCAGCAATATTGGGGAATGGCGGTGCTGCGCCTGCTTTGGTTCCCGATCCTGTATCTGGGCTTTGTCGTGCCGATCCCCGGATGGCTGCTTGATACGGTGACACTGCCGCTGAAAGAGCTGGTGTCGGAACTGGTCACGGGCGGTCTGGCGAATTTGGGGTATCCGGTTGGGCGGCTTGGGGTAACCTTGTATATCGGGTCCTACCAATTGCTGGTGGAAGATGCCTGCGCCGGGTTGAATTCGCTTGTCAGCCTTTCGGCCATCGGCCTGTTTTATGTCTACTTGATCCGCGGGTCCAACCCGGTCTACTCGCTGTTGCTGTTGGCAATGGTCATTCCCATTGCCATCGCGGCCAACTGCGTGCGTGTGTCTGCGTTGGTGTTGATCACATATTATCTCGGCAACGCCATGGCGCAGGGATATCTTCACAACTTTGCTGGTATGGTGACCTTTGTGTCCGCCCTGCTGTTCATCTTCCTCCTCGATTGGCTGCTCACGCCGCTGCGCAATTCCTTGGAACGTCGGAGCATTGCCGCATGACGCGCCCCAGCCGCCGCGACGTTCTGATGGGGGGGGCGCTGCTGGCCGGAGCCGGCGCCGCGTTTGCGATGACGCCGCGCGGTCGGCTGAGCCTGATGCTTCCCGGGCACCAACTTGAAACGATCATTCCGAAGCAACTGGGACTGTGGACCTACGCACCAAGCGGCGGGATCGTGTTGCCACGGGACGAAGGTGGCCTTTCGGCAAAGCTTTATGGTCAGGTGCTCAGCCGCGTCTATTTCTCGCCATCACGACTGCCGGTGGTGCTGGTGATCGCTTACGGGGAAGTGCAGAACGACCTGCTTCAGCTGCATCGCCCGGAGGTCTGCTATTCAGCCGTCGGATTCGATATTTCGGAAACGCTGCGCACCGATATCTCGCTGGCACCGGGTGTGAACATGCCGGCGCGGCAACTGGTGGCGCGCAATGACGAACGGGTGGAAACCATCACCTATTGGACCCGCATCGGGGATGATCTACCCACAAGCGGCACCGAACAGCGTCTTGCCAAGCTAGGCCAGCAGCTCGACGGCTATATATCTGACGGCATATTGGTGCGCATGTCCTGCCCAGTGGCACCGACGCCAGCGGTTCGGGAGCAGTTGGCCGAATTTGCGCGTGCCATCGTGGCCGGCCTGCCGGTTGCCGATCGTCCGGCCTTGTTGGGGCGGCCACTGGCCGCGCGCATCGCATGAACAGCGCAGGCCAATGGCAGCGGCGCGCGCGATCAGCCCTGGTTGAAGGGTTGCAGCACACGCCAGATGAAGGCGATCGTGGCGGCGAACAGTGCGATCGCACCGGCATGCAGCAGCATTTCGCCAGACTTCAAGGCTTCGTTGCCAATGAAATTTGTGGCGGCACAGCCGACCGCTGCAACCAGATACTGCCAAAGATGGTCACGCGGTTCGCCCTGGCTGCGTTGCAGAAACAACACGATCAGCCCGGCAAACGTCATGACGGTGAGCCAATCGTAGGGCGTTTCCATTTCGTTTACTCCTTTGCGTCGCGCTATATAGCAAGTTACGACGTCCGCACCATGTTGTTTGCGCCAGCACAAAAAATCCGTGGATGGATGCCACGCGCCGCCTTGGTGCGCCTGACATGAATTCGCAACATCCCCTGCGGGCGCCAGATATGCCCTCGTTGCGGGTTGCCACCAAGGGGCCCGGCATGCCGCTTGGGGCGGCCATCTTGCTGGTGCGCGCGCTGGAATTTCTGGTGGTCGGCTTGGCTGGCGTGCTGCTGGTGTGGTTCGGGGCATTCGAACTCGAAGGCGACACGGCCATTTATGGCCGTGTCGCCTTGATCGCGGCGCTGGCGTTTGCCGTTCTTGCGGAAAGCCTGGGCGCCTATGATATCGAAGCGCAGTTTTCGCTGCGTCAGGGCTGGCGCCGTGTGATCGTCGCCTGGGCGATGACGGCCCTGTTCCTGATCACAATGGGCTATCTGCTGAAGGCGTCGGACTCGGTCTCGCGCGCTTGGGCGATCGGCTGGTTCCTGTCCGGCGGCGCATCGTTGCTGCTGGCACGCGCCTTGGCGACAATGTGGGTGCGCCGCTTGAAGAACAACGGTACGTTCAACGAACGGGTGGCCATTTTCGGGGCTGGCCCGCAAGGCGTGCGATTTGCCGAATATGTTCAGGCCCATGATCGCCTTACCATCTCCCTGATTGGCATGTTCGACGATCGCAAGGCCGATCGGTTGCCGGTAGAGGTGGCCGGCGTGCCCCTGCTCGGCAATCTTTCGACCCTGATCGGCATGATCCGCGAAGGATTGATCGATCAGGTGGTGGTGGCCCTGCCGTGGGCCGCCGAACGCCGCTTGCAGGATGTGGTCAGCCGCCTCGCGCTGACGCCGGTAAAGGTGCGACTGGCGCCCGATCTTGTCAGCTTCACCTTCGCACGCCGCCCGGTGGTCATCCTGGGTGATGTGCCGGTGATGACGCTGTTCGACAGGCCGATAACCGGCATGTCGGCGATCATGAAGGATCTCGAAGACAAGGTGCTGACCGGCATCATCCTGGCGCTGATCTGGCCGGTGCTGCTTGCGATTGCCGTCGCCGTGCGTCTCGATTCGCCCGGGCCCATCCTGTTCCGGCAGCCGCGCGAAGGCTTCAACAACCGCCCATTCAATTGCTACAAGTTCCGGACAATGTATCACAACCGTCTGGAATACAAAAATATCACCCAGGCCAGTCGCGATGATCCGCGCGTGACCAGGGTGGGCCGCATCCTGCGTCGCACCAGCCTTGATGAACTGCCACAGCTGTTCAATGTGGTCACGGGGGACATGTCGCTGGTTGGTCCACGGCCGCACGCGCCGTCCACGCGCGCTGGCGGCCGGCTGTTTTCGGATGTCGTGCAAAGCTATGCCGCCCGCCACAAGGTGAAGCCCGGCATCACCGGCTGGGCGCAGGTGTGCGGCTGGCGCGGCGAAACGGACACCGAAGAGAAACTGGTCAAGCGCTTCGAGCACGATCTCTACTATATCGAGAACTGGTCGCTGTGGCTTGACCTGTACATCCTGCTGCGGACGGTGGGGGCGGTGCTGCTGCCGCGCAATGCCTTTTGATGCTGCGAACGTTTCGGCAGGACCCTGGCCCATCCCCAGCAGGACAATCTGTCGCAGCACTGAATATGTCCGTTCTTGACTAGGCAGGGACATAATATTTCACTAGAGCCCGGCTCAATCAAAATTTCCTGTCCGTTTGCGGGCGCCAGTGGCGTCCGTCTGACGGCCGGCAGAAGGCAGACCGACCATGTATGATCCCGCCGCTCCGTTTCGCCCGCCCGTGCCGGCGCCGCAGTTCAACCCGGTGCGCGATCGCGCCGATTGGGATGCGATGCGCGCCCAAGTGCTGGCCGACCCCGGCGCCTTTCATGGCAAGATCGCGGCACGCAACCTGCACTGGCTGGTTGACGTGGCGGGCCGCCCGGCCTGGCTGACCCGCAGCGCCGATGGCCAGTGGGCCGGCTGGGACGCCGAAACCGCGGCACCGGTGTCGGCCGATCTGCCGGCAGATTTTGCACCGTGGGACCGGGCCTTCAATGCCGATGACGCGCCGAATTTCCGCTGGTTCGAAGGCGGCCGTACCAACGCAGCGTTCAATGAGCTCGATCGCCACGTGCTGGCCGGCCATGGCAGCGAAGCGGCGTTCATTTTCGAAGGGGATCGCTGGGATCTGGCGGCCGACAATGGCCGCGGCGCGCCGGTCGATTGTGTCACCGTCTCGCGGCGGCAGTTGCTGCTGGAAGCGGCGAAATGTGCGGTTGCGTTGCAGCGGCTCGGCCTGAAGGCTGGTGACCGCATCGCGCTGAACATGCCCAATATCCCGGCGCAACTATACTGGACCGAAGCAGCCAAGCGCATCGGTGTGATCTACACGCCGGTGTTCGGCGGCTTTTCCGACAAGACATTGTCGGATCGCATTCACGATGCCGGCGCGCGCATCGTCATCACCGCCGATGGCGGCTATCGCAACGCGCAGGTGGTGCCGTTCAAGACAGCGTACACCGATCCCGCGCTCGACAATTATGTGCCGGTCGATGTGGCCTTGCGGTTGCTGCGCGAACGGCTTGATGCTGGCGATCTCGGCCTGATTGATCCCACCCGTGACGCCATGGTCGGCATCGTCACCGCGTCGCTGAAGGGCGAAGTGACGGTCGAGCGCGGCGACGTGATGCGCGGTCTGGGCCGCGCGCTGGCCGAACTGGGCAAGGAAGCCCTGGTCGATGCGGCACAGTCCGCTCGCATCCGCATCGCCATTGCCGAAGCCCTGGTTTCCACCCCGCCGCGCGTCGAAGCCGTGATTGTCGCCACCCATGTGCAGGTGCCCGATATCGTCTGGCGCGATCGCGATGTGTGGGGCCATGATCTCACCAACGTCGCGCTGGCCGAGATCCTGGCCGCTGCCGGCCTGCCCGATGAAGCCGCGCTGCATGCGCTGGACGACAATGGCTTCGTGAAGGCGATCTGGGCGGCGTCGAAGCCGCTGCCGGTCGATGCCGAATTCCCGCTGTTCTTCATCTACACCTCCGGCTCCACCGGCAAGCCCAAGGGCGTCGTGCATGTCCACGGCGGCTATGCCAGCGGCATCATGGAAACGATGAAGGTCGCCTTTGATGCGCGGCCGGGTGATGTGATGTTCGTCGTGGCTGATCCGGGCTGGATCACCGGCCAGAGCTACATGATCGCCGCCTCGCTGCTCAGCCGTGTCACCACCGTGCTGGCCGAAGGCTCGCCGGTGTTCCCGCATGCCGGGCGCTTTGCCGCGATGATCGAGCAGCATGGCGTCACCATTTTCAAGGCCGGTGTCACCTTCCTGAAGGCGGTGATGACCGATCCGCAGAATCTGAAGGACATCGAGGCTTATGATCTTTCGGGTCTGCGCGTCGCCACCTTCTGCGCCGAACCGTGCTCGCCGCCGGTGCAGGCGTTCGGGATGGAGCATCTGACGTCGCAATATATCAACAGCTATTGGGCGACCGAGCATGGCGGCATCGCCTGGACGCATTTCTATGGCAACGGCGATTTTCCGCTCGCGGCCGATGCCCGCACCTTCCCGCTGCCGTGGATCGTTGGCGATGTGTGGGTGGAGGACGAAGCCGGCGACCGCCAAGCGCGCGTGCTGCTGAACCGCGCTGGCAGTGAAGGCGTCAACTGGCGCAAGGCCAGCCGCGACGAGAAGGGCGAAATCATCATTGCCGCGCCCTATCCCTATCTGGCGCGAACCGTTTGGGGCGATGCCGGCAATTTCCGCGTGGAAGACGGTCGCGTGGTCGGCGGCTGGGCCGGTGATGCCGGCCGCTGGCGCGATGGCTATTGGGGCCGCTGGCAGGGTGTGTGGGCCTATACCCAGGGCGATTTCGCCGTGCAGGGCGACGATGACGGCTTCTCGCTGCATGGCCGCAGCGATGACGTGATCAACGTGTCCGGCCACCGCATGGGCACCGAGGAAATCGAAGGCGCCATCCTGCGCGACAAGGCATTGAATCCGGAAAGCCCGGTCGGCAATGTGCTGGTGGTCGGCGCGCCGCACCGCGAAAAGGGCCTGACCCCGCTCGCCTTCATCACGCCGGCGCCGGGCCAGATCATCACCCGCGATGATGAACGCCGCCTCGCCGATCTGGTGCGCAGCGAAAAGGGTGCCGTGGCGGTGCCCGGTGATTTCATCACGGTAAGCCAGTTCCCGGAAACCCGCAGCGGCAAATATATGCGCCGCATGGTCCGCGCGCTGGTGGAAGGCACCCCGATCGGTGACGTCACCACGCTGAAGAATCCGGAAAGCCTGGATGAGCTGCGCCGCGTGATCAGCGCCTGGGAGCGCAAGCAGCGCCTGTCGGCCGATCAGGACATTTTCGATCGCTATCGTTATTTCCGCATTCAATACAATACGGTGGCGCCCGGCAAGAAGGTGGCGACGGTGTTCATCACCAACCCGCCGGTCAACGCGCTGAACGAACGCGCCATCGATGAACTTGTGATCGTCGTCGAGCATCTGTCGCGGCGTGACGATGTGGCTGCCGTGGTGTTCACCGGCGACGGCACCGCCAGCTTTGTGGCTGGTGCCGACATCCGCCAGTTCCTCGATGAAATCCACACCGTCGAAGAAGCCCGCGTGCTGCCGGCCAACGCGCAATTGGCGTTCGGCAAGATCGAGCAGATGGGCAAGCCTTGCGTCGCGGCCATTCAGGGCGTCGCCCTTGGTGGCGGCATGGAATTCGCGCTGGCCTGCCATTATCGCGTGGCCGAAGCCCATGCGCGCTTTGGCCAGCCGGAAATCCGCCTGCGCCTGCTGCCCGGCTATGGCGGCACGCAGCGCCTGCCGCGCTTGCTCGCTGATCGCCGCGGCCATGAAGGTCTGCTCGATGCGCTCGATCTGATCCTGGGCGGGCGCAGTGTCGATGCCGATGCGGCGCTGACCATGGGCGCGGTCGATGCCGTGGCTGATGGTTCCACCGACGCGCTCAGCCTGGCCCATGCGGCGGTGCGCGAATATGTGCGGTTGGGCGATACCAGCCATCTGGGCCGCGCCTGGGCGGAACGCCGCAAGGCGGCCAAGTCCGTGTGGCAGCAACCCGGCCATGTCGATCTGGACGAAGCGCTGGCCGACGATTTCGTGCAGCGCATCCTGCGCCAACTCGATTGGGCCGGTCGCGGCCGCGCTGGTGAGCGCGCCATCGCCGCCATCCGCACCGGTTGGGATCAGGGCATGGCCGCCGGCCTTGCCCGCGAAGCCGAGGAATTCGCGCAAGCCGTGGTCGATCCGCAGGGCGGCAAGACCGGCATCCGCCTGTTCATGGACAAGAAGGCGCCGCCGCTCCCCGTTCGCCGCAACGGTGTGCACATCGCCGCCGAGTTCGAGGCCCGCGCCGAGCATCTGGAAGCGGCTGGCGATCTGCTGCCGATCGGTGCGCCCTTCTTCCCCGGCGTCACGCCGATCCCCGGCCATCAATATGGCTTCGGCATCGCGCGTGATCCCGATACCGGCGCGCCGCAGTTCGGCCCGCCGGCCAGCCACGAAAAGCCGCTGATCGTGCCGGTGCCGCAGCCGGAGCCCAATGAGGCGCTCGTTTATCTGCTCACCTCGGAAGTCAACTTCAACGATATCTGGGCATTGACCGGCATTCCGGTGTCGCCGTTCGACAATCACGAAGAAGATGTGCAGCTCACGGGTTCGGGCGGTCTGGCGCTGGTCGCGGCCCTGGGCAGCGAAGTGCGCGGGCAGGGCCGGGTCAAGGTCGGCGATCTGGTAGCGGTCTATTCCGGCACCTCCGATCTGCTGTCCCCACAGGCGGGCCGCGATCCGATGTATGCCGATTTCGCCATCCAGGGTTATGAAACCAAATCGGGCAGCCACGCGCAGTTCCTGACGGTGCAGGCGCCGCAGCTGCACGGCGTGCCCGGCGATCTGACGCTGGAACAGGCCGGCTCCTATATCCTCAATCTCGGCACCATCTGGCGCTGCCTGTTCACCACGCTGGAAATCGTCGGCGGCAAGACCATCTTCATCGAAGGCTCCGCCACCGGCACCGGCCTGGATGCGCTGAAATCCGCCAAGTCCAGCGGTTTGCTGGTCACTGGTCTCGTCTCCAGCCCGGCGCGCGCCGAATTCGTGAAGGGCAAGGGTGCGGTGGGTTCGCTCGATCGTACCGATCCGCGCTTCAAGAGCCTGTTCACCTCGGTCCCTGACGGCACGAAGGCGGATTGGGCCGCCTGGGAACAAGCTGGCGAGGCGCTGGTGGCCGAATACAAGGCGATGAACGGCGGCAAGCTGGCGGATTACGCCGTCAGCCACGCCGGCGAAACCGCGTTCCCGCGCTCGTTTCAGCTGCTTGCCGATGGCGGCAAGTTGGCCTTCTATGGGGCCTCGTCGGGCTATCACCTCAGCTTCATGGGCAAGCAGGGCGGCTCCGATCCGGTGACCATGCTGGCCCGCGCCGGTGCGCGCGGCGGCGAAGCGGTGCTGATCTTCTACGGCCCCGGCACGCGCACGCTCGCCGATGAAACCGGCCTGGAAATGATCGAGGCCACGCGCGCCCTGGGTTGCCGCATCGTGGTGGTCACCAACACCGATGGCCAGCGCGAGTTCATCCTGTCGCTGGGTTTTGAAGATGCGGTGGCCGGCGTCGTCAGCCTGGAAGGCATCAAGCGGCGCGAAGGCGGCAATTTCGATTGGCCCGATACCATGCCGCGCCTGCCGGTGGCGCGCGACGACATCGAAACCTTCCGCGAAGCGGTGCGCCAGTTCCAGGACAAGACGCTGAAGCCCTTCGGCAATGCCGTTGGCAAGCTGCTGCGGTCGCCGGACAATCCGCGCGGCAACCCAGATATCGTGCTGGAACGTGCCGCGCAGGATACGCTGGGGGTGACCACGGCGATGGTGAAGCCCTTCACCGGTCGCGTCGTTTATTGCGAGGACATGGCCGGGCAGCGCTATAATTTCTATGCGCCGCAGGTGTGGACGCGCCAGCGCCGCATCGTGATGCCGACGGCAGAGATCCGCGGCACCCACCTCTGCAATGCCTATGAAGTCACCCGCATGAACGACATGATCGCGGCCAGCATCCTGGACGTGACCGAACCGACCGTGGTGCCGTGGGAGGGCCTGCCTGAAGCCCACCAGGCGATGTGGGACAACCGCCACACTGGCGCGACCTATATCGTCAACCACGCGCTGCCGGCGATGGGCCTGCGCGGCAAGGATGAACTCTACGAAGCCTGGGCGTCGCTGAGCGCTGGCCAGAATGGGGAGCAGGGGGAATGAACGCCATGACCAAGACCAAAGGCGGCAAGCCCGTTCCCGAAACGCAAGGCGATCGCCCCGGCCGTCTGGCCGGCAAGGTCGCGCTGATCACTGGCGCGGCCGGCAATCTGGGCGGCAGCATCGTGCGCCGTTACCTGAACGAAGGTGCCACCGTCGTGATGTCGGGCCGTGATGCCACGCGCACCATGGCAGCGCTGGAAGCGGCGCTGGCCGATACCGGCGCCGATCCGGCCAACGCCAGCATCGTCACCATGGACGGGGCCGACATCGAATCCGTGCGCGCCGGTATTGCCGAAGTGGTCGCTCGCCACGGCCGCATCGATGTGCTGGTCAACAATGCCGGTTCGGCTGGCCCCAAGCAAGTGCTGGGCCATCTGCCGCTGCTGCCGGGCGAGCTGGACGGCACGCCTGACACCGAGACGGTGGGCGACGCCGCCCGCAACATCATGGTGGTGGCCTGGAATCTCGTGCGCGCCGCTGCCTCGGCGATGGGCGAGGGCGGCAGCATCATCAATGTCTCCACCATCTTCAGCCGCACCGATTATTTCGGCCGCGCCGCCTATACGGTGCCCAAGGCTGCGCTCAACATCCTGTCCAAGGGCCTGGCGCGCGAGCTTGGCGTCCGCGGTATCCGCGTCAACCAACTCTATCCCGGCCCGATCGCATCCGAACGCATCCGCACCGTGTTTGCGGCGATGGACAAATTGAAGGGCGACGAAGCCGGCAGCACCGCCAATCACTTCTTCAACCTGATGGCACTGGAACGCAGCGTTGGTGGCGAGCCCAAGGCCAAGACCTTCCCGACTCCGGCCGACATCGCAAATGCCTGCGTGTTCCTGGGCTCGGACGAATCCGCCGCCTTTGCCGCCCATGATTTCGAAGTCACCCACGGCATGGCCGTGCCGCTGGAATCAAAGAGCGAATTCCTGCACCGGCCCGATTTGCGCGCCATTGATGGCACCGGCCACAATATCCTGATCAGCGCCGGCAATCAGCTTGACGACGCGCTGGCGATGGCCGGGCTGTTTGCCGGGCAGGGCGCGAAGGTGTTGGTGGGCTTCCACGCGCAGGCCGCGCTGGATGATGCGATGGAGCGGCTGCCGGCCGGTGTGGTGGCGGCGCGCTTCCCGCGTCACGATCACGGTACCATGGACGAAGCGCTGGCCGAATTCACCGCCAACAGCGGCCCGATCGACAGCGCCGTGATCCTGCCGACGCGTGGGCCCGGCTATTTCACCGGGGCATTGGCCGAGGCCGGTGATGCCTTTGTCGAACGCTTCGTTGACGATGAGCTGGAAGGCTCGATCGCGGTTGCCCGCACGCTGGATCGTTATTGGCAGGCCCCGCACGATCTGCCCGGCGATCCGCGCGTGCTGTTCGTCACCAATCCCGATGATGGCGCTGGCAATGGCTGGGCCGATGTCGGCCGCGCCGCCATCGAGGAACTGCTGCGCGTGTGGCGCGACGAAGCCCGCGTGGCGCTGGAACAGGCGCGGTCCCCACGTGCCGTGTGGGGCAATCAGATCGTGCGGTTCGGCAATGCCGAGCCGGAGAATGGCGATTTCGCCGCCGGCCATGCCGCCCGCCTGCTGATGGGGGGCCGCCGGATCGAACCGATCAACCTGTATATCCCGGCCAGCATTGCCAAGGCCACTGGCGCCCGCCGCGCCCTGGCCGGCACCGCCGAGAACATCACCGGGCTCCATTTGGGCAAGGTGGCGCTGATCACCGGCGGTTCGGCCGGCATCGGCGGCGCACTGGCGCGGCTGCTGGCGCTGGCCGGCGCCAAGGTGATGATGGTGGCGCGCCGAGCCTCCGAACTGGATGCCGCGCGGGAGCGTATCGTTGGCGAACTGCAGGATATCGGCTTTGCCGGCGTCGAACGCCGCGTGCGCACGCTGGCCAATATCGATGTGGCCGACATGGAATCCCTGCAGCATGCGGTCGATGAAACCGTGCGTGCCTTTGGCCGCATCGATTATCTGATCAACAATGCCGGCGTGTCGGGTGCCGAGGAAATGGCGGTGGACATGGACATCGCCGCCTTCCGCCACACCCAGTTTGCCAACCTCATCTCCAACTATGCGCTGATGCACATGGTGGTGCCGATGATGCGGGCGCAAGGCTCAGGCTATATCCTCAACGTCTCCAGCTATTTCGGCGGTGAGAAGTTCCTGGCGGTGTCGTATCCCAATCGCACCGATTATGCCGTGTCCAAGGCCGGGCAGCGGGCGATGGTCGAGTCCATGGCGCGCCACCTGGGACCGCAAATCCAGATCAACGCCATTGCGCCGGGCCCGGTGGATGGCGACCGGCTCGCGGGCCTGGGCGGCAAGCCCGGCCTGTTCGAACGGCGCGGGCGGCTGATCCTGGAAAACAAGCGGCTAAATGCCGTGCACGCTGCGGTGATCAAGTCGGTGCGTGCCGGCGGATCGGTGGCGCAGATTCTCGCACGACTGGCGCGCAACGATTCGGTGCAATTGAGCCACGACAAGTCCAATCCGCAGCCGCTGCGCGATCTGGCCCTGGCCTGCGCCCGCGAAGGCGACGAAAGCTGCTGCTGGGATCGGTTCATCCTCACCCCGCCGCTGGCGGCCAAGCTGCTGAAGCGGCTGCGGCTGGGCGGCTGGTTGATCGGCACTGATTGGCAGACCCGCGCAGCGGCAGACTGGCTGCTGCGCGTGCCGCCCGATGATGTGCCGTGGCTGCCGGTGGCGCAGATCGGCCGCGAAGCCGCCAAGGTGCGCGGCGGGGTGCTGTCGCAACTGCATCTCGGCAAGATGCCGACCGAAACCGAAGTGGCGCAGGCAACCGTGTTCTTCCTCGCCGACCGCGCCGTTTCAGGCGAGACCTTCATGCCGTCGGGCGGTCTCAACGTCGAACGCTCGCACACCGAGCGCGAATTGTTCGGCAGCCCCAAGGCGGAACGGTTGGCGCAGATGGGCGGCAAGACGGTGTGGCTGGTCGGCGAACATCTCGCTGACTATCTCGGCGCCGCGGCCCAGGGCTTCCTCGATTGTGACGTGGCGCGCGTGGTGCTGATCACCGCAACCGCCGCCGGTGCCGACGCCATCCGTCACCATATCGGCCAGGGCAGCGATCGCGTGGACACGCTGGTGATCGATGGCGACATCGAGGCTGCACTCGACACGGCGCTGGCCAACTGGGGCCATCCCACCACCATCGTTTCGACGCCGCTGAAGCCCTTGCCGGATCAACTGTTCGATGCCGATCGTCCGCTGGATGGCGACGGCTTTGCCGATGTGGTGGACAGCAACCTTACCCATCATTTCCGCATCGCGCGCAAGGTGTCGCTGTTCGATGATTGCCAGCTGGTGCTGGTGTCGCCGGATGTGCCGATGGGGGAAGGGGCCAAGGGTGCCTTTGCGCTGGCCAATTTCGTCAAGACGACGCTGCACGCCTTCACCGCGACGATTGCGGTGGAGAACGAGCGGCTGGTGCACGAAGTGGCGGTAAACCAGATCAACCTCACCCGGCGGGTGCGTTCGGAAGAGCCGAAGAACAGCGCCGAACATGAAGAAGAAGTGCGCCGCTTCGCCCGCGCCGTGCTGCTGGCCGGCGCGCCGCTGCCGGATGCCGAGGACAGCCGTTACCGCAGCCGCATCTATCGCGGCATGTCGTTGACGGTGTGATGATGGGGGAGCGGTGGCTGGCTAACCGGCCAGCCGGCGCTCCACATCGGCCCACAGGCCGCTGACCGCACGCGCGGCCGGGCTGCCCGGACCGGCCAATATGGGCCGGCGGCTTGCGGCCATCGCCTCGATCGCGCTGGCATAGGGAATCACCGGCCAGCCAGGCTGGGCCGCCATCGCCGTCTTGTGCAGCGATTTGCGGCGATCGGCGAGGCTGAACACCGGCATCAGCGGCGGCGGATTTCTCATTTCTTCGGCAAGATGCGCCTGTAACTGCGCCAGCGCGCGCGTGGACAGCGGCGATGGCACTACCGGCACCAGGATCAGATCGGCTGCTCGAAACATCTGATCGGCCAGCTCGGTCAGGCCAGGGGGGCAATCGAGGATGACGCGATCATAGCGCTCCTCCAGCGGCTTCAGCGCCCTCTTCAGCCATTTCTCACTGTCCTGCCCAGCCAGATCGGCCTCCAGCCGGCGCAACGAGCGATCGGCGGGCAGCACATCCAGGTTGGGCCAGGCGGTCGTCTGGATCAGATCGTCCAGCGTGCCGTCGCCCAGGCGCTTGCGGGCCTTGGCGCCGCCGCGCGGTTCCACTTGCAGCAACCAACTGGCTGCCCCCTGTGGATCGAGATCGACCAACAGCGTCCGCCGGCCCGATATGGTTGCCGCGGCATGGGCAAGATTAACCGCCAGCGCCGTCTTGCCGACTCCGCCTTTGGCACTGAACAGGGCAAGAACCCGCATCTGGCGCTCAGGCCGCCAACGCCGCAGCCAGCCGATCGCGGATGGCTTGCAGGGCCTGCCGGTCAGCGGCCAGAGGAGATGCAGCCGCAGGCGCGGGGGGATCGATCCGGGCGGCCGGCGGCGCGGTCTTCGCCTCCAGCGCCAGCGCGGCGCCGCGGATGGTCAGGCCCTGATCGTGCAGCAGGGCCTTGATCTGCCGCAGCAGCGCCATGTCGGCCGGCCGGTAGTAACGCCGGCCGCCGGCCCGCTTCATCGGCTGCAATTGCCCGAAGCGCGTCTCCCAGAAACGCAGCACATGCGCCGGAACGCCGATATCGTCAGCGGCTTCAGAAATGGTGCGGAATGCGCTGTCCGATTTTTCGGCCACGATTGCAATCAGCTGCGGTTGATGGCTTCGCGCAGCAACTGGCTGGGCCGGAAGGTCAGCACGGTGCGCGGTTCGATCGGTACTTCCACGCCGGTCTTTGGGTTGCGCCCCACGCGCAAACCCTTGTCCCGCAACACGAAGCTGCCGAAGCTGGAAATCTTCACATTATGGCCGGCGACCAGCTCCGCGCTGATCCGGTCCAGCACCTGTTCGACCAGATCGGCCGATTCGGTGCGTGACAATCCGATTTCGCGATGCACAGCGTCGGCCAAATCGGCCCGCGTCACGCTCCCGGCGGCAGGTGTGCTGGTCATTCATCCCCCCTATGCCGCACACGTGCGACGTTGCAACTCGTGACAAAACACACCCTGTTTAACCTACAGTTTACGCAGCTTTTGCCGATTCGCCACAAGATAGTGCACGCGCCCGGCCATGCCGCCAGCGTCCGCGCCGCCTACCAGCGTACCGCTGCGGCCCCCCAGGTAAAGCCGCCGCCCATCGCCTCCAGCAGCAACAGATCGCCCGGCTGGATTCGCCCGTCGCGCACCGCTGTATCGAGCGCCAACGGCACCGAAGCTGCCGAGGTGTTGGCATGGCGATCGACGGTGACCACCACCTTGTCTGGCGACAGGTCGAGCTTGCGCGCCGTTGCCTCCAAAATCCGCAGATTGGCCTGATGCGGCACCACCCAGGCGACATCGGCCGGGGTGAGGCCCGTGGCTCCCAGCACTTCGCCCATCACGCTGGCCAGATTGACCACGGCGTGCCGGAACACCTCGCGGCCCTTCATGCGCAGATGGCCGGTGGTACCCGTAGAACCGGGGCCGCCATCAACAAAGAGCAGATCATTGTAGCGGCCATCGCTGTGCAGGCGGCTGGCCAGCACGCCGCGATCGGCATTGCCACCGCTTTGCGCATGCGCCTCCAGCACGACCGCGCCGGCGCCGTCGCCGAACAGCACCGCTGTGGCACGATCTTCCCAATCCAGCAGGCGGGAGAAGGTTTCGGCTCCGATCACCAGCGCGCGCGAATACACGCCGCTCACCAGCAGGGCATCGGCCACGGTGAGCGCATAGAGAAAGCCGGAGCAGACCGCGCCAACATCGAAGGCGACGCCGCGGGTCATGCCCAGTTTGTGCTGAATCACCGTGGCGACCGCTGGGAAGGTCTGATCCGGCGTTGCGGTGGCCACCACGACCAGATCGATATCGCTGGCGCTCAACCCGGCGGCTTCGAGCGCATTGCGGGCAGCCGCCGCGCCGAGATCGGAGGTAAATTCGCCTTCTGCCGCAATATGGCGGCGGCGGATGCCGGTGCGCTCGACGATCCAGGCATCGGAGGTGTCGAGCCGGGCGGCCAGATCATTATTGCTCAAAATGGTTTGCGGCAGATAGCTGCCGGTGCCGATGATGACGGAGCGCCACGTGCTCATGCTGCGTCAGGCTCCGGCTGATGATCGCGCGCCTTGGCGATGCCGGCCAGATCGGCGCTGATCCGGTGACCGACATCATCCAGCACAAGATCGTGAGCCACGCCGATGGCATTGGCCAGGCCGCGTGCGTTGGCGCTGCCGTGGCTTTTGACGACCAGACCGTTCAGGCCCAGAAACACCGCGCCATTATGGGCATTGGGATCGAGATGCGCGCGCAACGATTCCAGCGCACCGCGCGCAATGAAATACCCCAGCCGGCCCCAGATCGACGATCGGAAGGCATTGCCGAGCAGGCCCGTGACCAGCCGGCTGGTGCCTTCAGCGGTTTTCAGCGCGATATTGCCGGAAAATCCGTCGGTCACCACCACATCGATGTCGCCGGTGCCGATCTTGTCACCCTCCACGAAGCCGACGAACTGCATGGGCAGCGTGGCGGTGCGCAGGATGCCCGCAGCCTTGCGGATCTGTTCAGTGCCCTTCAGCTCTTCTTCGCCAATGTTGAGCAGCCCGACACGCGGCCGCTCCAGCCCCAGCACGGTCCGCGCAAAGGCCGCGCCCATCACCGCGAACTGCACGAGATTATCGGCATCGCATTCGGTGTTGGCGCCCAGATCGAGCATCACCGATTCGGATTTCAAGGTGGGCAGCAGCGCCGCCAGGGCCGGGCGATCGATGCCGGGCATGGTGCGCAATCCGAACAATGCCATCGCCATCAGCGCGCCGGTGTTGCCGGCCGAAACGGCGGCCTGGGCCTCGCCGCGCTTCACGGCATCGATGGCCGCGCCCATGGATGTGGTGCGGGCGCGGCGCAGCGCGTGCGCCGGCTTGTCGGTCATCCGCACGACATCTTCGCTGTGGATGATGCGCGCGCGCGCGGCCAGACGCGGCCAACGCACCAGTTCTGCGGCAATGTCAGCGTCGCGGCCGTGCAGCAGGAACGAAAGACGGGGATAACGCTCGGCAGCGATATCAGCAGCCGCCACGGCAGCGGCGACGCCGGCTTCGCCGCTCATCACATCCAGTGCGATCACCGGGCCAGGGTTGGGTGAGCCGGTCATGAAGTCTGGACGGGCTGCAAACGCCTGGATCGGGCCTGAAATCAGGCTTCGACAGCGACGACTTCGCGGCCGTTGTAGAAGCCGCACGCGCCGCACAGATTGTGCGGCAGCTTCAGCTCACCGCAGTTCGGGCATTCCTGAAACTGGGTTGCGGTCAACGCATGGTGGCTGCGACGCATGTTGCGGCGGGAAGGCGAGGTCTTGCGCTTGGGAACGGCCATGAGGCACCTGTATCCATCATTGAAACGGGCAATTTCCGCCAGCCGATGCACACTTGCCCGTTTTTGTGGCGACCGCTCAAAAAGGTCGGAACAAACCCGCATCGGAAGACGAATGAAGCGGCGGGGTATAGGCGAATTTCGGGCAGTTGCAAGCAGGGATTGGTGTGACGCCCCTCGCAGCCGTTACTGGACCCTGGTTCAAAATATGCGCTCGCACGGCCCCGGGGCAATCGGCTAACAATGGCCGCGTGCTTACCGCTCTGGCCATTCACAATGTCGTGCTGATCGAGGCTTTGGCCATCGATGTGGCGCAAGGGCTCGTCGTGCTGACCGGAGAGACGGGGGCCGGCAAATCCATTCTGCTTGACGCCGTGGGCCTGGTGCTCGGCAACCGGGCCGATGCCGGGCTGGTGCGCAGCGGTGCGGATGCCGCACGGGTGGTGGCGGAATTCGATCTGCCGGCCGCGCATCCGGCCCATGCGCTGCTCAGTGAAAACGGGCTTGAGGTGGACGGGCCGATCATCCTGCGCCGGCAGGTGAAAGCCGACGGCGGCAGTCGCGCCTTTGTCAACGATCAACCGGTGTCGGCTGCCTTGTTGAAGGAATTGGGCGGCCTGCTCGTGGAAATCCATGGCCAGCACGATGAACGCGGCCTGCTCAGCGCGCGCGGACACCGCAGCCTGCTCGATCTGTTCGGAGCGCTGGCACCGCAACTGGCCGCAACCCGCAGCGCGTGGGCGGCGTGGCGGATGGCGCAAGATCATGCAGCGGCGGCGCGCGAACGCCTGGCCGCCGATCAGCGGGATCGCGAATGGCTGGATCACGCGGTTGCCGAACTGGCGGCGCTCAACGCTGAGCCCGGCGAGGAAGCCGAACTGGCCCTCGCGCGCGCTGCCATGCAAAAGGGCGCGCGGCTGGCCGACGATCTCACCACCGTCGCCGATCAACTGGCGAGCGGCAGTTCGGCCCTGGCCCAGGCGGCGCGCCGGCTGGACCGTATTGCCGGTGAACATGCGCTGCTGGCGGTAGCGCTCGAATCGCTGGATCGGGCGCTGGTGGAGGCGGGCGAGGCCGAGAGCCAGCTGGCGGGGGCCACAGCCGCGCTCGATGCCGATCCGGCCCGGCTGGAACAGGTGGAGACACGATTGTTCGAGCTGCGGGCGCTGGCCCGCAAGCACAAGGTGGAGGCCGATGCGCTGCCGGCACTGGCGCAAACCCTGCAAGCCCGGGCTGCGGCGCTGGTGGCGGGCGAGGACGCGCTGCTGGGCCTGGATGCCGAAGTGGCCAGCACCCATTCCGCCTACGCCCGGGCGGCAACCGCGCTGGGCAAGGTGCGCCGGGATGCCGCGGCGCGGCTGGATGCAGCGGTAGCGGACGAGCTCAAACCGCTGAAGCTGGATTCTGCCCGGTTCCGCACCCGTATCACGCCGCTGGCCGAGCCTGAATGGGGTCCGGAGGGCTGCGAACGCGCCGAATTCGAGATCGCTACCAATCCCGGTGCCGATTTTGCGCCGCTGATCAAGATCGCCAGCGGCGGCGAGCTTTCGCGCTTCATCCTTGCCTTGAAGGTGGCGCTCGCCAGCGCCGGCAGTGCCGGCACGATGATCTTTGACGAGATTGATCGCGGCGTCGGCGGTGCGGTGGCTTCGGCGATCGGCGAACGGCTGGCGCGGCTGGCGGGCGGCGCGCAGGTGCTGGTGGTGACGCACAGCCCGCAGGTCGCGGCGCGTGGGCTGAGCCATTGGCGCATCGAAAAGGCCAGCGACGGCCAAAGCGCGCGCACCAAATTGACCTGGCTTGATGCCAGCGCCCGAAAAGAAGAGATTGCTCGCATGTTGTCGGGCGCAGATGTTACCCCGGAAGCGCGAGCGCAGGCCGGGCGCCTTTTGGAAGGGAACTGAACGATGCAGAATGTTGATCGCCGTCAGATGTTGCAGGCCGTTGCGCTGGCCGCTCTTGGCGCCGCCGGCGGGGCCGGCCCGGCTGCGGCGCAATTGCCACTTCGCCGGCTGGCGCCGCTGCGCCACGATGCGGTGCAGGGCCTGATCGACAATTATGTTGCGCAAGGCCGGGTGCCGGGCGCGGTGGTGGCGCTGGTCGAACCCGGCCGCCACAAGCCGGTGTTTGTCTCAGCCGGGGTTACGGCCTTTGGCGGCACCACCAAGGCCACGCCCGATACATTGTGGCGGCTGTATTCCATGTCGAAACCGATCACCGCCATGGCCATCATGCAGCGCGTGGCCACCGGCGAATTGAAGCTGGATCAGCCGATCGCCGAAATCATGCCCGAATTTCGCGACATGAAAGTGGCGATCGATCCGGCCAAGGGCCTGGAATCGCGGCCCGCCGCCCGCCCGATCACCATCCGCCACCTGCTGACGCACACGGCCGGTTTTTCGTATTCGATCAACGGCAACGGCCCGTTGGAACGGGAATACAAGCGCATTGGCATCCAGCCTGGCAGCGTGCCGGCCTTCCTGCAACCCGGCGAAGGCGCGTTGCCGGATCTGCAAGTGATGGCGACGGCGCTGGCCGGCCTGCCGCTGGCGCTCGATCCCGGCACGGCGTGGAAATATTCGGTCGGCCTTGATGTCGCCGGCGCGTTGCTGGAGCGCCTGACCGGCATGAGCTTTGACAAGGTGCTGGAACAGCAGATCTTCGGGCCGCTCGGCATGGCGGATACCGGCTTCTGGGCGAGGGACAAGCCGCGGCTGGCGGCCAATTATCTGTGGACGGCGCCCGGCACGACCACGGTGCTGACCAAGCCGCTCCCCATTTCGGTGCTGGAAAAGGATGGCTTCACCACGCGGCCGAAACTGCTGTCGGGCGGCGGCGGGCTGGTGGGTTCGGCGCGCGATTATGCCCGCTTCGCGCAGTTCGTGCTGAACGAAGGCGAATTCGAAGGCCGCACCATCCTGCCGCGCGGCACCGCCCGGTTGGCGACCAGCAATCTGATGCCGCCCGGCGTGTTTTTCGATGGCAGCAACGGCTTTGGCGCCGGGGGCCGGGTGACCTTGTTCGATTCGCGCGGGCTTGGCGGCAGCGCCAGCGGTTGGGGCGGCAGCACGGCCGATGCCTATGGCTGGGGCGGCGCGGCCGGCACCTTGTTCATGACCGATCGCGTGCGGCAGTTCGGCGTGGTGCTGATGCTGCAAACGATGGCGGATTCGCGGCTGAAGCGGGATGTCGATCTGGCGGCCGCGCTGGCCGCCGATGCCGAAGGCCGGTGAACCGGGAAAGCCTGGTTCGCCGTATCGCCCGCCTCGTGCTGACTCTGGCCTATCTGGCTGTCGGCATCGTCCATCTGCGCAGCCCGCAAGGGTTCCTGCCGATCGTGCCTGATTGGGTGCCTTACCCGCGTGAAGTGGTGCTGGCCACCGGCGTCGCGGAGATTGCCGGCGCCATCGGCCTGATGATCCCGCGCCTGCGTCGCGCCGCGGCTTGGGGGCTGGCGGCCTATGCGGTGTGCGTGTTCCCGGCCAACATCAAGCATGCCATCGAAGGCATTGTCATTTCAGGACAAGTGCTGGGCTGGGGCTATCATGCCCCGCGTTTGGCTGCGCAGCCAGTGATTGTGTGGTGGGCATTGTGGGCCGGCGGCATCACCGATTGGCCGTGGCGCAGCCGTCAGCGTAGCCACGACCACATCAGGTAAATCTCGGCTGCAACAAAAAAGCAGCCAAAGATCAACTTGTTCCTCCGCGCCAGCCATTCCGGCAGATAGATGTCGAAATTGGCGGCCAGATTGTTGCCGTGGCGTTCGGCAATAGCGGTCAGCGGGCAGCGCCAACCATTGACCGCCAGCACGGCAACTTCGCCCCAAACCAGCAGGCTCAGCCCCACAGCCACGCTGAAATGACCCGTAGCCGCGGCCGGCGCGATGCCTGTGATGGCCGCCACGAAAATGACCCAAATGATGGTGTGGAGCAGACGGATGCGCTTCAATTGTTCGGCATCTGTCACGCGCTACCCCTCGCACGCCATCCCATGCGTGTCGATCAGCGGTGTCGTATGCCTTCGCTGATCAGATCGGCGGCGACCGCCGCCACCTGTTCCGGCGCAATGCTTTCGTCCCACACACCAAAGCGCAGGCCCAGAAACACATTCATGCCCATGATGGCCCAGGCCCGCACCGTCATGTCGCCATCGGCCACCTCGCCGCGCCCGAAGGCGGCCGTCAACGAGGTGGCATAGCCTTCCGCCACATCGACATAGTGGCGGCGATAGGCGTCTTCGGCCACGAACGCACTTTCATCGATAATCCGGTACAGCGCCTTGTGGGTGCGCACGAACTGCAGGAAGGCCGCGATGCCGGCGCGTTCGCCTGACAATCGATCAGGCGCGGCCAGGATGTGCGGCACCACATGTTCGCGCACCTGCCGGCTCATGTCGGCCACCAACGCGCGGAACACCGCCAGCTTGCTGTCGAAATATGTGTAGAAGCTGCCAATGGCCACGCCGGCGCGCTGGGCGATGCGGGCGATGCTGCCGTCGTGATAGCCGCGCTCGCCGAATTCCTCCGCTGCTGCATCGAGGATCAGGCGCAGCGTGCGTTGGCCGCGCGCGGTGCGCGGTGCCTTTGCAGAGGCTTTGCCTGGCGAGTGTGGCGCGGCAGTCACAGCGGGTTCCCAATCCCTTTGCGCAACGCCGGCCGGGCCGGGTGCGTGATCATCCGTAGTTGAATACTGGTTCAGGTTTCAGTATTGCATCAGCAAAGCAGACACAAGCCCGGCCAGCGCCGCCTCTTGCCGCGCCGATCGGGCCCTGATGGGGAGAAGACCAAATGATCCTGCACGCCCGCACCCGCAATATCCTGCTGGCCAGCGCCAGCTTGATGGCCGCCATCCCGGCCGCCGCCCAGCAACCAACCGCCGCCGCCGTTGCGGACGCCGCCGCCAGCGATGCCGTGGAAGCCTCTGAAATCGTGGTGTCGGCGCGCCGCCGTGACGAACGCCTGATCGACGTGCCGGTCGCCGTGACTGCCTTCAGCCCGCTTGAACTGCAGAAGTTCCAGGCCGTCGATCTGTCCGGCCTGCAAGGCGCAGCGCCCAATCTCAACATCGTGCAGGGCCGCGGTTCGGCCGCCAGCGCCAACATCTTCATCCGCGGCCTCGGCCAGCCCGATGCGCTGCAAACCTTTGATCCGGCCGTGGGCATCTATGTTGATGGCGTCTATTTCAGCCGCATCCAGGGCGCCTTGCTCGGCCTGTCCGACGTGGAACGCATCGAAGTGCTGCGTGGCCCGCAGGGCACACTCTATGGCAAGAATACCACGGGTGGCGCGATTTCGATTGTCTCGCGCAAGCCGGATTACACCACCGCCCATGTCCAGGCGTCGGCGCTCTATGGCAGCTACAACCAGATCCTGCTCAACGGCTATGCCTCGGCGCCGCTGATCGCCGATCGTCTGGCCGTGTCGCTGGCCGCGCAATATGACAAGCGCGACGGCCTCGTCACCGATCCGCGCACCGGGCGCGAATACAACGACCGCGATTCGGTGACCGTGCGCGGCATCGTGCGCGCCAAGCCGCTCGATAATCTGGAAATTCTGCTCTCCGGCGATTACAACCGCCAGCGCAATGCCCTCACGCTGGGCTATGCCACCGCGAACCTGACGCAGACCGATTTCGTCACCGGCCCGCGCACGCTGGTGCCGGCGGCGCCTTATGGTGTGTACAATTACCAGGCGTCCACCAGCTTCCGCGGCAATGAAGGCCAGCGCCTCGATCATTGGGGCGCGAGCCTGACGGCGAATTGGAACTTGTCCGATGCGATCACGTTGTCGAGCATAACCGCCTGGCGCAAGCTCGATCCGGATCTGTTCATCGACATCGATGCCACCCAGGCCGAGCTGGGCGATGTGTTCGTTGGCGTCAACCAGCGCCAGTTCAGCCAGGAACTGCAGCTGAAATGGAACACCGATCGCTTTTCCGGCGTGTTCGGCCTTTTCTACCTGAACGAGAACATCACCTCGCATCAGGAAGCCTATGCCGATGATCTGTTCACGCTGTTTGGCGGGCCGATCAGCTTCACCCGCCTGATCGACGACGCGCAGAATACCAAGAGCTATGCCGCGTTCGGGCAGGCGACTTACAAGTTCACCGACCGGCTGAGCATCACCGGCGGCCTGCGCTACACCCACGAAGAGCGCCGCTATGATCGGTTCACCACCACCCAATCGTCATTTGCGGCGCTGAACAACATCAGCTTCCGCTTCCCCGGCAACCTGCCGGCGCCGTTGAACCTCGACAACAAGGCCGAATTCAACGCCTGGACGCCGAGCGTCACGCTGTCGTTCAAGCCGTCGGACGACACCACCCTCTATGCCTCGGCCTCGCGCGGCTTCAAATCGGGCGGCTTCAACGGCCGCGCCAATTCGACCGCCGATCTCACCCTGGTGGTGGGCGGGGTTCCGACGCTGGTGACGCGCTTCAACCCGGAAACCGTGTGGACCTATGAAACCGGCGCCAAGGGCAGCTTCCTTGATGGCCGCGTCTATCTGTCGGGCAACGTGTTCTACAGCGATTTCAGGGATTTCCAGGCGCGGGTTGGCGGCGGCACCCTTGGCGCCACCGGCGTGTTCCCGGTGCTGAACGCCGGGCGCATGTCGATCTGGGGCGTCGAACTGGAAGCGGTGGTCAAGCCGACCAAGCATTGGAACGTCAAGGCCAGCCTCGGCTATCTCGATGCACAATATGAAGAGTTCAACGACGGACGCCGCGCACCCGCTTTCAGCTGCAATCCCACCGGTACCCAGGTAACCTGCCAGCCGGCCTTCGCGCCGCCGATCAGTTTCACGCTGGCCACCGACTACCGCATTCCGGTCGGTGCCGGCACGCTGAGCTTTGGCGGCGATGCCCGCTTCATCGACAAGCATTTCCTGTCGGTGGACAACCGCCCGGCGCTGACCGAGCCAGGTTACTGGCTGGTCAACGGCTTCGTGCGCTTCGACGCCGGCAGCGGCCGCTGGTATCTGCAGGGCGGCGTGAAGAATCTGACCAAGACGCTGTATCGCACCGACGGCCAGGAATTCTCGTCGGTCGGCAATATCCAGACGGTCTATTACGGCGACCCGCGTACCTTCAATGCGATGGTGGGCTTCAAGTTTTAAGCCGGCCCGATCCGGGCGGGAAGGGGGCGGCCGCAGGGCCGCCCTTTTTTTGCCTGCCTGCCGCTGATAAGTGAACGGGATGACCGGATCGCCGCCCCAAGCCCTGACCGAAGCGCAAGCTGCCGCTGAGCTGGCGCGGCTGGCCGAAGAGATCGCTCGGCACAGCAGCGCCTATTATCAAGAGGATGCGCCGAAGATTTCAGATGCAGACTATGATGCGCTGGTGCAGCGCAACGTTGCCATCGAAGCGGCATTTCCGCAACTGGCCCGCGCCGATTCCCCCAGCATCAAGGTCGGCGCCAAGGCCGCGTCCGGCTTTGCCAAGATCAGCCATGCGAAGCCCATGCTCAGCCTGGACAATGTATTCAGCGATGTTGAAGCAGGCGAGTTCGTCGCCCGCGTCCGCCGCTTTCTGGACCTGCCGGAGGACGCCGACGTGCGGCTGCGCGCCGAGGCCAAGATTGATGGCCTGAGTTGTGCGCTGCGCTTTGAAGACGGAAGGCTGGTGCATGCCGCGACGCGCGGCGATGGCATGGTCGGTGAAGAGGTGACCAAGAATCTCGCTGCCGTGACCGGCCTTGTGCACGAATTGCCCGGGTCTGCACCATCGGTCACCGAAATCCGCGGTGAGGTGTACATGACCAAGTCCGGCTTTGCGGCGCTCAATGCCCGTCAGGCCGAATCGGCGGCCAAGATATTTGCCAACCCGCGCAATGCCGCCGCCGGGTCGCTGCGCCAGCTCGATCCCGCCATCAGCGCCAGCCGGCCGCTGGCCTTCATCGTCCACGGCTGGGGCGAGATGAGCAGCCTGCCCGGCACTACCCAGAGCGGGATGATGGCCGTCATCGCCGACTGGGGCTTTGACACCGGCAGCTTGGCGCTGGGCGATGCGACCATCGACGCATGCCTGGCCTTCACCGCTGATCTGGAGCGCCGCCGCGCCGATCTGCCGTTCGACATCGACGGCGTGGTTTACAAGGTCGAGCGGCTGGATTGGCAGGAGCAGTTGGGCCAGGTGGCGCGGGCACCGCGCTGGGCGGTTGCGCACAAATTCCCCGCCGAACAGGCCGAAACGCAGCTGGAGGCCATCGACATCCAGGTCGGCCGCACCGGCGCGTTGACGCCGGTCGCGCGGCTGGCGCCGGTGACAGTGGGCGGCGTCGTGGTCACCAATGCGACGCTGCACAATGAGGATGAGATTGCCCGGCTGGATGTGCGGGTGGGGGATCGGGTGCGGGTGCAGCGGGCCGGGGACGTGATCCCGCAGGTGGTGAGCGTGGTGCCATCGGATAGCCCGCGCGGCGCGCCGTTCGTTATGCGCGACACCTGCCCGGTGTGCGGATCGCATGCGGTGCGCGAGGAGGATGGCGCGGTGCGGCGCTGCACCGGCGGCCTGACCTGCCCGGCGCAGCGGCACGAACGGCTGCGCCACTTCGTCAGCCGCAGCGCGCTCGATATCGAGGGGCTGGGCACGGAGCGGCTGGAATTGTTCGCAGCGCAAGGCCTGATCGTGCAGCCCGGTGATATATTCCGGTTGCGGGACCAGCGCGATGCGCTGCTGGCGCTGCCGGGCTTCAAGGAAAAGTCGGTCGACAAGTTGCTGGCCGCCATCGACGAGCGCCGCAGCGTCAGCCTCGACCGTTTCCTGTTCGCCCTGGGCATCCGCCATGTCGGGGAGACGACTGCGCGGGATCTGGCGCGGGCGTTCGGCAGTGCGGAGGCGGTGGCCGATGCGGCCAGGGGCGACAATGCCACCAATTTGTTCAGTGCGGTCAAGGGCATTGGCAGCGTGGTGGCCGAAGCCCTGATCGATTTCTTTGCTGAACCGCACAATCAGGATACGCTGGCTGATCTGCTGGGGCAGGTGTCGCCCACGCCGCTGCCGCCGATCCAGCAGACCGGCCTGTCGGGCAAGACCATCGTGTTCACCGGTGCGCTGGAAAAATTCACCCGCGACGAAGCCGAAGCCGAAGCCGAAGCGCTGGGAGCGAAGGTGTCGGGCAGCGTTTCGGCCAAGACCAGTATCTTGGTCGCCGGGCCGGGGGCGGGATCGAAATTGGCCAAGGCGCAGGCGCTGGGCGTGACCGTGCTGGATGAAGATGGCTGGCTGGCCTTGGTGGCGGAGATGGGGACAGGGGAGTCAGACACGACCGCCTAGATCGGAAGTTGCATGCAAAAATTGCATGGCTGGGGTCAAGTCTGCTGCACTGCACAATCAAACTGAGTCGGACTAAATAGTCTCCTGTCAGCCGGAAATGGTTCCGGTGACAAACAGGAGCGTACCCCAATGAAGGTCATCCCGACTGAATTTGAACCGCAGGTGCGCGTTGTGACCACTGGCGAAGCCCAGGCCATCGACCGCCCCCTGCAATCCATTCGTCTGCGTCGCCGCCGCGTGATGCTGAATGGGTTCACCACGGCCGTCCCGCTGTTCCACGCTGCCTGAGGCGCGTCGAACAGGGGGCAACCCCATCTTAACGCAGCATTTTCCTTGCCAAGACCAGGCAGGGCCATTCGCTGACCAAATCTATCGCGCCGGCCGGGATCATCCCGTGCCGGCGATAGGCATTGGCAACCGCGCGCTGTTGTGACCCCAGCAGCCCGGCAAGCACCAGATGCCCGCCGGGTGCGATCACCGCCGAAAGGTCGCGCGCCAAAGCGATCAGCGGCGCCGCCAGAATATTGGCCAGCACCAGATCATAGGGCGCCCGCCGCCGCAGGATCGGGGCGTGCACACCGGCTGCAACCGCCAGAGCGATGCGCCCAGCGCATGCACCTGCGACAAATTGGTTGTGCGCCAAATTCTCCGCCGCCACGTCGATGGCGATCGGATCATTGTCGGATGCCACCACGCGCGCGCCGCGATTGGCGCGCGCTGCGGCCATGCCCAGCACGCCGGTGCCGGTGCCGATATCAGCGATGTTGCGATAGCGGTGCGCCCCATTCTTCCTGATTTTCCCGAGCCGCACCAGCGCATGCAGGCAACCGTGCGTGGTGGCATGCTGGCCGGTGCCGAATGCCAGCCCGGCTTCGATCTGCAGCGCCCAGTCGCCGGGGCGGATGGCGTCGCGGTGATCTTGCGTGTGCACCAGAAAACGCCCGGCGCGCACCGGCTCCAGCCCACGCTGCGACAGCGTCGTCCAGTCGGCCTCGGCCAGTTCGGCGACCGCAATATCCTGTGCGGACGGGAAAAAGCCGCTGACCAATGCAACGGCCGCCGCATCGGGCGCTTCGTTGAAATAGGCGGTCAACAGCCAGTCATCGGGCTGCGCCGGGTCCGGCTCCTCGACATTCAGGGTCGGTGCGTCCTCGAGCAGATCGGCCAGATCAGGGAGATGCGGCAAGCGTTCCGCGTCGGCGCGGTTGCAGCGCAGCGTGAGGGTCCAGCTCATGCCGGCTGCACGGCGCCATTGGCCCAGACATGGCTGCAGCGCATCGCCGCCGCATCCTCATCCGCCAGCGCCGCCACGGTGATCCAACCATCGCGGCGCAGTTGGGCGGCAACCATGGCATCCGTGCCCGCCGGCAGCAGCACGCGGCGCGGCGCCTCCTGGCCAAGCCCGAGATCGACCAGCCCATCGACATAGAGCGAAAAGCCCACCGCCGCTTCGGTTTGGCCGGCGGGGTGCATCACCTGATAGGCACCGCCGCGGCCGACTTCGGCCATCAGCCCGGTGCCGAACAACGAAAAGCCCAACCAGGTCTGATATTCAAAGCCGTGGCGTTCGGTCGGATCGAGCGTGACGGTGACGCCGCCCAGGCCCGCCGCCAGCGCCGCGATGGCATCGAGACGGTTCAGCACCGCATCGGGCAGATCGATCTGCTTCAGCGCCGCAAGGGCTTGCGCGACCGGCCCGGCAGCAGCGATCAGCGGCACATAGGCATCGGCGCCGGCGCTGCGCAGCGCGCCGATATCCTTGCCATCCAGCCAGGCCTGCACCTGCGCCAGCGAGGCGCGACCCATCGGCCAGCCGGCGGCGGCCAGATCGGCCACCAGCGTCGGCATGGTGAGATCGACCGAAAGTCCCGCAAGCCCGGTGGCGGACAGCGCTTCGATGGCGAGGCTCAGCACCTCGGCCACAGCCGCGCTGCCGTCGCTGCCGATCAGTTCGGCGCCGGCCTGGGTGCGTTCGCGTTCGGGGCTGAGTTGATCGCCGCGCACGCGCAACACCGGCCCGGCATACATCAGCCGCAGCGGCCGCGCCGCGCTGGCAAGGCGGGTGACGGCGATGCGGCCGACCTGGCCGGTGATGTCGCTGCGCAGCGCCAGCGTGTGTTGCGAAACCGGATCGGTGAAGCGCAGGCGTTCCCGGCTGCTGCCACTGGCGAGGCTGGTTTCATATTCCGCTAGCGGTGGCGCGACGCGTTCATAGCCTTGCGCGGCACAGCAATCGGTAAGCGTGCGCACCAGATTGGCAAGCGCTTGCGCCTGCGGCGGCAAGCGATCCCGCAAGCCTTCGGGGAGGAGGCCAAAACTGGTCATGGGTGGCGGGTTAGCGGCTCAGGCAGGGGGCGGCAAGGGCTTCCCCAGGGGCAAGGCTGCTGATGTGCATCCTCATTACAGGAACAAGTCATGCTGGCGCAGGCCAGCATCCATGGCGGGGCAGGGGCTGGTTGCGCGTGATGGCTCCCGGCGGGGCGGTGGATGCTGGCCTGCGCCAGCATGACTTGGTTCTTGTGAGATATTGTGTTTCCCGCTTCGATTCCTCCGCTCCTCTCCTTGCAGGGTAGGAGCGGAGAAGATCACACAAACGCCAAGCCGCTCGCCACCTTCACGCCGGGCAGGGCGCGGATGGTGGTGAGCAGATCGGCCGGGATCGGGCTGTCCACGGAGAGCAGCAGCACGGCCTCCCCACCGGAATCGCGGCGGCCAAGGTGGAAGGTGCCGATGTTGACACCGGCGCTGCCCAGCGCGGAACCCAGCCGGCCGATGAAGCCCGGTTTGTCTTCGTTGACGATATACAACATGTCGCCGGCCAGATCGGCCTCCACTGTGATGCCGAAAATCTCGGTCAGGCGCGGCTTGGACATGCCGAACAAAGTGCCGGCCACGGTGCGCGGGCCATTGGCGGTCTGCACCGTTACCCGCAGCAGCGTGTTGTAATCGGTGTCGCGTTCGTGGCGCACCTCGGCAATCTCGATCTCGCGCTCGCGCGCCAGAAAGGGGGCGTTGACCATGTTGACCGTGTCGCTGTGCACGCGCATCAGGCCCGCCAGCACGGCGGCCGTGATCGGCTTGATGTTCAGCTGCGCGGCGGCACCTTCCACTTCGACGCGGACGGAGCGGATGCCCTCCTTGTCCAACTGGCCGACCAGGCTGCCCAGCCGTTCGGCCAGCGCCATGTAGGGCTTGAGGCGCGGGGCTTCCTCGGCGCTCAAGGACGGCATGTTGAGCGCGTTGGTGACGCCGCCGGTGAGCAGGAAGTCCGAAAGCTGTTCCGCCACCTGGATGGCGACGTTGACCTGCGCTTCGTCGGTGCTGGCCCCCAGATGCGGCGTGGAGATGAAGTTTGGCGTGCCGAACAGCGGCGAAGCCTTGGCGGGTTCTTCGGCGAACACATCGAGCGCGGCGCCCGCGATGTGCCCACTGTCGAGCAGCTCCTTCAACGCCACTTCATCGATCAGGCCGCCACGGGCGCAATTGACGATGCGGATGCCGGGCTTGGTCTTCAGCAGATTTTCACGGCTGAGGATGTTGCGGGTGCTGTCGGTCAAGGGCGTGTGGAGGCTGATGAAATCGGCCTGGGCCAGCAACTCGTCGAGCGTGACCTTGGTGACGCCCATATGCTCGGCACGTTCCGGCGTGAGGAAGGGATCATAGGCGATCACCTTCATCTTCAAGCCGAGCGCGCGATCGGCGACGATGCTGCCGATGTTGCCGGCGCCGATCAGGCCCAACGTCTTGGCGGTGACTTCGACGCCCATGAAGCGGTTCTTTTCCCACTTGCCGGCCTGGGTGGACGCGTCCGCCTCCGGCAGTTGCCGGGCAAGGGCGAAAATCAGCGCGATGGCATGTTCGGCAGTGGTGATGCTGTTGCCGAACGGCGTGTTCATCACCACGACGCCGCGCGCCGAGGCGGCCGGGATATCGACGTTATCGACACCGATGCCGGCGCGGCCGACGACCTTCAGATTGGTGGCGGCGGCGAGCACCTCCTTGGTCACCTTGGTGGAGGAGCGGATGGCTAGGCCATCATAGTTGCCGATGATCTTGATCAGCTCGTCCTTGGACAGGCCGGTGATTTCATCGACTTCCAGGCCGCGGGCGCGGAAGATTTCGGCAGCCTTGGGGGACATTTGGTCGGAAATGAGGACTTTGGGCATGGGGGAGCTTCCTTTTTCTGCTCCCCTCCCGCATGCGGGAGGGGCCGGGGGTGGGTCTGGCCACCTGGCGAATTCAATGGTGTCGGGCGGTGAGCTTTTTCCCACCCCCAGCCCCTCCCGCAAGCGGGAGGGGAGCCGTCAGGTCGTGACCTGCGCGTAGGCCCAGTCGAGCCAGCCGGTCAGCGCCACCACATCAGCAGTGTCGACCGTCGCGCCGCACCAGATGCGCAGGCCCGGCGGGGCATCGCGATAGGCGCCGATGTCGTAGGCGGCCTTTTCCTTTTCGAGGAGCGACACGATCGCCTTCACCTGATCTTCGGGCAGGCCGGGCAACACCAGGCAGACGCTGGTGTTGGAGCGGCTGGCGGGATCGGCGGCGAGATGTTCCACCCACGGCGTTCGCTGCACCCAGGCATCGAGCGCGGCGGCATTGGCATCGGCGCGGGCCATCAGCGCGGCCAGGCCGCCGATGCCGTTCGCCCATTCAAGCGCATCGATATAATCTTCGACGGCCAGCATCGATGGCGTGTTGATGGTTTCGCCGGCAAACACGCCTTCGGTGAGCTTGCCCTTGGCAACGAGGCGGAAGATCTTTGGCAACGGCCAGGCCGGGGTGTAGCTTTCCAGCCGCTCGACCGCGCGGGGACCCAGGATCAGCATGCCGTGGCCGCCTTCGCCGCCGAGCACTTTCTGCCAGCTGTAGGTCAGCACGTCGCACTTCGCCCAATCAACGCCTTGCGCAAACACGGCGCTGGTGGCGTCGGCAAAGGTCAGGCCTTCGCGGGCGTCGGGCACCCAGGCATAATCGGGCACGCGCACGCCGGATGTGGTGCCGTTGGCGGTAAACAGCACATCATGGCTGAAATCGACTGCAGCCAGATCGGGCAGTTCGCCATAAGGCGCGGTGATGACGGTCGGGTTCAGTTTCAACTGCTTGACCGCATCAGTCACCCAGCCTTCACCAAAGCTTTCCCAGGCGAGCGCGGTGACGGGGCGGGCGCCCAGCATCGTCCACATCGCCATTTCATAGGCGCCGGTGTCGGACGCCGGCACGATGGCGATGCGGTGCGTATCGGGCACACCCAATATGTCACGCGTCAAGGTGATGGCATGTTGCAGCCGCGCCTTGCCGAGCTTGGACCGGTGCGAGCGGCCGAGCGATTCGGTTGCGAGTTGTTGGGGAGTCCAGCCAGGACGCTTGGCGCAGGGGCCGGACGAAAAATGGGGCCGCGCCGGAAGCGCGGTAGGTTTCGCAGTCATATTCTCTCCTCACAGAGAGCGCGCGCCGCGTTGGGACGGCGTGGCCCGCTGCCGGGGATAGGGATTAACGGCAGGGGGTCAAGCGAATTCGGGTTTTGGCTCTTGTGGTGCGGCCCACCCCCGGCCCCTCCCGCAGGCGGGAGGGGAGACGTTCGCGCTTGGTCGATCTGCTCCCCTCCCGCTTGCGGGAGGGGCTGGGGGTGGGTTTCAGCCCAGCGACTCGACGATCGCCCGGCCCAGCGGCACGAACTGACGGTTGCGTTCTTCCAGTTCGGTTTTTGCCGCAAACAGATAAGCGGCCAGCCAGATCGGCGGACGATTTGGCGGCGTGATGATCGAAACGATGTTGCGCGCGTGCCAGCTACCGGCGCCGGTCTTGTTGGCTTCGGCCCAGCCCGGCGGCAGCGCGGCGCGGATCATGGTGTCGGCGGTGCGGCTGGCGGCCATCCACGCCCGCAGTTGCGCGCGGTTCGCGGCGTTCAGCGGCCCGGCCGTGAGCAAGCGCTGGCAGGTGGCAAGCATTGCGGCGGGCGTGGTGGTGTCGCGCGGGTCGCCGGGCACCTCGTTGTTCATCTCTGGCTCGTTGCGGTCTAGCCGGGTGGTGGAGTCCCCCAGGCTGCGCAGCCAGGCGGTCATCGCCGCCGGGCCGCCGACCCGCGCCAGCGCCAGATTGGCCGCCGGATTGTCGGACAGCACCACCATGGCCTCGGCCATTTCCAGCAGGCTCGCGCTGCCGCCGATGCGCGGCCGGGTGAAGGGGGCCGGGTTCAGCATGTCGGCCGCCGTTACGGGCAGGCGATCCTGCATGGTCCACAGCCCGGTTTGTGCGCCTTGCAGCAGGCGGGCGGCGAGCAGCAGCTTGAAGGTTGAGCACAGGGGGAAACGCTGGTCGGCGCGGTGCATGAAGCGCGCGCCGGTGGCGGAGTCGAACAGAGCGATGCCGATCGGGCCGCCGGCGGCGCGCTCAATGCCTGGTATGGCGCGGCGCAACGGGGCGAAGCGGTCTGCCGCCAGTTCGGGCGCTGCCAGCAGTGGCAGGCTGGAAACGAGCAGGCGGCGGGTGATCAGCATCCTAATCCTCGATTGTGTTCAGCATCGGCGCATGGCCGGCGGCGCGGCGTACATGCCATGCGCCCCACGCCAGCGCAAAGGTGCCGCCGATCAATATCAGCGACGGCCGCCCGGTTTCGCTGTCGTTCCAAAAGCTTTGCACCGCCGCCAGGGTGAACAGCAGCGCCATCACAGGGATCAGCGGGTGCGCCGGCGCCTTCCACAGCGAGGCTTCGCGGCGCTGGCGGGCAATCAGCAGCGCGATGGCGACCAGCACATAATCGGCGACATTCCCGCTGGTCAGGATCAGCAGCCAGCGTTCGCCCAGCCCGATGGTGGCGGCCGACGCCACGGTGATCAGCAAGGTTGCCCCCCACGGCGCCTGCGTGCGCGGCGACACGCGCGCCGCCAGCCGGCCGAGCGCGCCCGGCAACACGCCATCGCGGCCCATGGCATAGACCAGCCGGCCAAAGGCCATGATGGTGA
The DNA here is from genome assembly GCF_987265915.1 of Sandarakinorhabdus sp. Taxonomy (NCBI): domain Bacteria; kingdom Pseudomonadati; phylum Pseudomonadota; class Alphaproteobacteria; order Sphingomonadales; family Sphingosinicellaceae; genus Sandarakinorhabdus; species Sandarakinorhabdus sp. The sequence continues at coordinate 2,346,420 of NZ_OZ503948.1, read as the reverse complement.
CGATCTGCGCGTTGAACACCGCGGCGATTACGCCGGCCGATACCGCCTGCGCCACCGCCGGGCTGGCCTGGGCATCCAGAAAGGCCGCGATCGGCGTTTCGGATTGGAACAGCGCCGGGTTGACCGCCAGCGCCGGCACCAGCAGCAGCATCGGCGCCGCGATGGTGAAGGCGCAGATGGCGCCAGCGCGCGCGGTGAGGTTCCCCAGCGCCGCACGGCCGCCGCTGACTTCCTCGGCGAAATACAGCATGTAATTGGCGCCGCCGCTCCAGAACAACCCGCCAAGCGCGGCGATGCCGAACAGGCTCCAATCGATGTTGGCCGGCAGCAACAGCGGCAGCAGCGGCACGGCTGGTGCGGTGGCGGCCACCCAGCTGAGGATGGCCAGCGCCAGCAGCTCCACGCCCAGGAACATGCCGGTCACCAGCGCCGAGGTGCGGATGTTGAGCATGGCAATGCCGGCGGCCAGCGCCAGGCTGATCAGCGCCACCGGCACGGTGGGCAGTTCCGGCCCCAACACCTTCAGATAACCCGCCAGCCCCAGCGCGGTATAGGCGTTCAGGGGCAGCGCCGTCAGGATGGTCATGAACATATAGCCATGCGCAACCCCCGGCCCGATCAGCCGGGCGAGCCCGGGATAAATGCCGCCAGCCCCCGGTTGCCGCACGCCCAGTTCGGCATAAAGCAGCGCAAACAGCGCCGCGAGCAAGCCGCCGACCAGAAAGGCCAGGGCCGCCGTGGTGCCCGACAGGTGCAGCATGCCCGACCCGCCAACGAACACCGACAAGACGGGGGAGGCGGCAGACAGCACCAGCAGCAGGACGGCACCCGGCGACAATGCGCGTTCAAGCGATGCTTCGGCCAACCCCGCGCTCCTCCCTGGGTTGACGTCGCATTGGCGATGGCGTCTCGTCAATGCGCGATTGCCGGAGACTGTATCGGGAGTGAGAGCATGATCGATTGGATGGGCCAACAGGTGCTGATCACCGGTGCGGCCAGCGGGATCGGGCGGGCGCTGGCCGTGGCCCTGGCGGCGCGCGGTGCCCACGTGACCGGGGCTGACGTCAATGCGGCCGGCGTCGCCGAGACCGCGGCCCTGTGCGGCGGGGACGCACTGACCATCGATCTGGCCGATGGCGCGGCCGGTGTACACGCCGTGGAACGGCTGGTCGAGCGCCATGGCCGGCTCGATGCCGTGTTCGCCAATGCCGGGATCGGCTATACCCGCCGCCTGCTGAAGGCCAATCTGGACGATCCGGGCCTGGCGCGGCTGTGGGAAATCAACATGGTGGGGCCGACCAGGTTGGCGCAGGCGCTGGTCACGGCGGCCGAAGCCGGCGGCTGGCGCGCGCGGCTGGTGATCACCGGATCGGAAAACAGCCTGTCGCTGCCACCCTCCATCCAGAATTTCGGTAACGGCCTCTATGCAGCCTCAAAACACGGCGTGCTGATTTTGGCCGAATGGCTGGCCACCGAATGTCGCAACGCCGGCAAGCCGATGGACGTGCACATGCTGCTGCCCGGCGGCGTCTATACCGGGCTCACATCCGCCGGGCTGGGGCCTGATCCGGCGAACTGGCCGGCCGATATGGGCATCATCCTGCCGGAACGGGCGGCGGCGCTTTGTCTGGCCGGGCTGGATCTGGGCCTCTTCTATATTCCCACCCATGGGCATCTGATCGACGACATGGCCGCCCGTCAGCAGGGGGTGGCGGCGGCCACCGCGGCGCTGGGCCTGCAACAAAGCGCGTGACAAGCGCGCGCCGCGCGCCTACCGCCGCCCGCCGTTCGTCTGCCCCGTGACTGTTGAGAAGGCCATCCATGACTCCCCCACCCATCACGCCCAGCATCTTCCCCAGCGCCGAAGCCGACGCGCGGCGCGGCAACACCCCCACCGCAGTGCCGCAAACCGAGCATCCCGCCTATCGGTTGGCGTTTCAGGATGATGAATTCCTGCTGCGCGCCGATCTGCGCCCGGTGCGCTTTCAGCTGGAGCTGCTGAAGACCGAATTGCTGCTGGCCGAAGCCGGCATCACATCCACCTTCGTCTTCTATGGCTCGGCACGCATCCCATCCCCGGAGGAGGCGCCGGCGCTGATGGCGGCGGCGACCACGCCCGAACAACAGGCCGTGGCGCAGCGGCTGGCGGACAAGGCGCGATATTATGACGTCGCGCGCGAACTGGCCCGGCTGGTCTCCAGCGACTGCAAGGATGGCGAGCGCTGCTTCACCATATGCTCAGGCGGCGGGCCATCGATCATGGAAGCCGCCAACCGCGGCGCCTGGGAAGAGGGTGCGCCGTCCGTGGGCCTGAACATCGTGCTGCCGCACGAACAGGTGCCCAACCCCTATGTGACACCCGGCCTGTCGGTGCAGTTCCATTATTTCGCCTTGCGCAAGATGCACTTCCTGATGCGCGCCAAGGCGGTGGCCGTGTTCCCCGGTGGCTTCGGCACGTTCGACGAATTCTTCGAATTGCTCACCCTGGTGCAAACCGGCAAGGTCGCCCCGCTGCCGATCTTGCTTTACGGCCGCGACTTCTGGAACCGGGTGGTGAATTTCGAGGCGCTGGCGGAAGAAGGCGTGATCGCGCCGGATGATCTCAAGCTGTTCCACTTCGTCGAAACGGCAGAAGAAGGCTGGGCCATCGTTAAGGCGCACTACGGATTGTGAGGCCAGCGGCCTCAAGACAGTGCCTCACGCCGTCTTGCGGTTGACCACATCCCCGCGCGTCGGCGCGTCCAGTTGCTTGCGGGTCGGCCCGGCGCCTTGGCGCTCGGCTTTCAAGGACGCCATGTCGATCACGTGCCGAAACCGCACATCCTTGGCCTTGATGCGGGCGAAGGCGTCGTTGATCGCGGCCATTTCGATCATCTGGATTTCTGGCCTGATGCCGTGTTCGGCGCACAGATCCAGCACCGCCTGCGTATCGGATATGCCGCCGATCAACGAACCGGCCACGCTGATCCGGTTGAACACCAGCGGCCCCGGGTTGAAGGCGGCGAACTCCATCATGTTGCCGACGACGATCAAGGTCGATCCCGGCCGCATGAAGGCGAGATAATCGGCAAGATCATGCGGATAGGGAATGGTATCGATCATCATGTCCAGCGACAGCGCCGCCGCCGCGACGTCTGCCGCGTCATCCATCACCACCACTTCGTGGGCGCCCAGCGCCTTGACGGCATCGGCCTTGTCCGCCGAGGTGGTGAACGCGATCACGGTGGCGCCCATCGCCTTGCCGATCTGGATGGCCATGTGCCCAAGCCCGCCGATCCCGGCGACGCCAAGGGTCTGGCCCGGCTTCAGGCCGAAATGCTTCATCGGCGAATAGGTCGTCACGCCGGCACACAGGATCGGCGCAGCCTGCGCGGGTTCGATCACGCCCGGTATGCGGAGCACGAACTCCTCCCGCACCGTGATGCTGTCGCTGTAGCCGCCATAGCTGTTGCTGCCGTTCGGCAGCTTGGGGCCGTTGTAGGTGAAGGTGGCGCTCATCGGCCCGGAACAATATTGCTCCTCCCCAGCGACGCAGGCCGCGCACACCAGGCAACTGTTGACCATGCAGCCGACCCCGACCGTATCGCCAACTGCGAACTTCGCCGCGCCTTCGCCGATTCGGGCGACCGTGCCGACGATCTCGTGACCGGGAACACAGGGCCAGATCGTGTTGCCCCAATCACCGGTGCATTGGTGGATATCGGAATGGCAGACGCCGCAAAATGCGATGTCGATCTCGACCTCCCCGGCCCGTAGCGGCTCGCGATCGAACATCACCGGTTGAAGCCTTTGATCTGCGCTGAGGGCGCCATAGCCGATGACGGTCATGGGGGTTCTTTCTGCTGTTGAGCTTGACAGCAGGAGAACGCGCCGGGGTGGCTTTGGATGCCGGAGAGTGGAAATAAGCAGGCTGATCCAGCCTGGAAGCCCATCCGCATCGCAGCATCGCCCGCACCGGCAGGTCCGTCTTCCCGGAGCAGCGCGCACGAAAAAGGCGCGGCGGCCACATCTGGCCGCCGCGCCCGCATTCCGGGTGATGCGCTTACTTGGCGGCTGCGTCGGCAGCCGGTGCTGCTTCGGCCGGAGCCGCTGCTTCCGCAGCTTCCTCGGTCGGGGCGGCCGGCAGCGGCAGCGGGCTGGCGCTTTGGGTGTTGAGCCAGGCGATGACGGCGGCGCGGTCTTCGGGCTTGCTGATGCCGGCGAAGCTCATCTTGTTGCCGGGCATGAAGTTTTTCGGGCTCTTCAGCCAGGCCCACAGATGATCGAAATCCCACTTGTCGCCGCTCTTGCCGGCCAACGCCTCGGAATAGCTGAAGCCGGGGTGGCTGGCGATTGGGCGGCCGACGACGCCATACAGGGCCGGGCCGGTGCCGTTGCTGCCGCCGGCCGCCGCGTTGTGGCAGGCGCCGCACTTCTTGAACACCGCTTCGCCCTTGGCGACATCGGCAGACGCCAGATAGAAGGCGGCGGGCTTTTCGGTTTCGGCTGCAGCGGCGCCTTCGGCGGGGGCTTCTTCAACGCCGGCCACTTCATAGCCGGGCTTTTCCGGCAAATGGCGGGCAAACATCATGTCGCTGGCGATCGACACGCCCAACAGGGCGACCAGGCCGGCGAGCAGGCCGCCAAAAATCTTGTTCCACTCGAAACTGTCCACGTCGCGGCTCCAATCGTGCAGGCCGGCGAAAAGGCATCAACCCAAGCGGCCCCGGATGGCGCACCGATTAGGGGGTTGCACCGCCGCCCGCAAGCATTTGCTTGTTGCAGCGCACTATCATATCCACCGGCGAATGAGCAGCAGCTATCCTCCATTGGCTCAGGCCTTAGTCGATACGATGGTCAGCGCCGCCGCTGGCGCGCCGGATCGCGCCGTCGCGTTCCAGGGCGCGCCGGGCGCCTATAGCCATCAGGCGGTGCGCGAAGCGTTCCCCGGTGGCCTGCCGCTGCCCTGCGCCGGATTTGAAGATGCCATCGAGGCGGTGCAGACCGGCCGCGCCGGCTGTGCAGTGATCCCCATCGAAAACAGCCTGCACGGCCGCGTCGCCGACATGCATTTCCTGCTGCCCGAATCGGGCCTGTCGATCATTGGCGAACATTTCGTGCGGGTGCGGCACTGCCTGTTGGGTTTGGCCGACAAGGCGCGCTTGAGCGAAGTAAAGAGCCATCCGCAGGCGCTGGGCCAGGTCCGCCGGCATTTGCGCAGCCTCGGCATCGCGCCGGTGCAATTTTTCGACACGGCCGCCGCTGCGGCTGCGGTGGCAGGTGACGGCGACGCCAGCGTGGGCGCCATCGCTTCGCGGCTGGCCGGGGAGCTATACGGGCTGAACATCCTGGCCGAGGGCATCGAGGACGCCGATCACAACACCACGCGCTTTGTGGTGTTGTCGCGTGATGCCGTGCTGCCGGCCGCCGACGTGCCGGTGATGACCAGCTTCAATTTCGAAGTGCGCAGCGTGCCGGCGGCATTGTTCAAGGCGCTGGGTGGCTTTGCAACCAATGGCGTCAACATGACCAAGCTCGAATCCTATCTGCGTGACGGCAAATTTGCGCAGGCGGAATTTTATGCGGAAATCGAGGGCGGCCCGCACGACCCGGCGGTCGCACGGGCGCTGGAGGAACTGGAATATTTCACCAATTGGGTGCGGGTGATCGGCACCTATCCGAAGGCGCGGGATCGTGGTTAGTCAGGCGCTCGCAGCAAGCGCACGCGCGCTTTCCCGAAGCGGCGATCCACCAGCACCTCCCAGTCCAGCGCCAGTTCTTCCTTGGCGGATGTTTCCACGCTGACCAGCGCGGCAGGCGCGATCCATCCCTTGCCATGCAGATGCGCCAGTGCCGGTTCGGCAAACCCCGATTCATAGGGTGGATCGAGAAACACCACATGATGGGCGCGCGCTGCGGTGCCCAGGCTGGAAACGGGGGATTGGCGCAAATCGCCGGCATAGTTCATGCCCGCCAGATTGGCCTTGATGGCGCGCACGGCGGCGGCATCATTGTCAATGAAACAGGCCCGCGCCGCGCCGCGCGACAGCGCCTCAAGCCCGAGCGCGCCGGTGCCGGCAAACACATCGAGCACGTCCAGCCCTTCGAAGCTGCCGAGCCGGCTGGTGAGCATCGAGAAGATTGCCTCGCGGGCGCGGTCGCTGGTTGGACGGGTGGATTCGCCTTGGGGCGCTACAATGGCGCGACCCCGCCAACGGCCGGAAATGATGCGCATTATTTCTTCGCGGGTTTCAGAGGCTTCAACAACGCCATAAGCGCCTGGACATCGGCTTGTGGAATCTCATCGGCGCCGCGCGGCGGCAGATCATCCAGGCCGATCGGGCCATAGGCCACCCGGATCAGCCGGTTGACCTGCAAACCGATATGTTCGAGCACGCGGCGCACTTCGCGATTCTTGCCTTCGCGGATGGTGACGATCAGCCAGAGATTATGGCCGGTCTTGCGCTCGATATCGGCGAGCACCGGGCCATAATGCATGCCATCGATGGTGGCGCCATCGGCCAGGCTTTCCAGCGCGGCCTGGGTGACTTCGCCAAAGGCGCGCACCCGATAGACGCGCGGGATATTGGAGGACGGCAGTTCGAGTGCACGCTTCAGCTCGCCATCGGTGGTGAGCAGCAGCAGGCCTTCAGTGTTCATGTCGAGCCGGCCGACCGGCACGACGCGCGGCAGATCGGGCGGCAAGATGTCCATGATGGTCGGGCGGCCGGCGGGATCGCGCGCCGCGGTGAGGAAGCCGGCCGGCTTGTGGAAGCGATAGAGGCGGGTCGGCGCGATGCCGGCCACCGCCTGGCCATCCACCGTCACGCCGCGCAGACTTGTGATGTTGAGCGCCGGCGAGGTGAGTTTGGCGCCATCGATCTCGATGCGGCCTTCGGCGATCATCCGTTCGATATCGCGGCGCGAGGCGACGCCGGCGCGGGCCAGCGCTTTGGCGATGCGCTGCGGCGCGACTTCGGTGAGGCGTTCGGGCGGCGGCGCGCGTTTGACGCGCGGCACGGCTTCGGCGGCCGGGCCAGGCTTGCCGGTGCGGCCAAGGTGAGCGTTGGGGCGGGCGCCGGGTCGCGGATCACCGTCGGTGCGGGCACGGCGTTGCGGGCGCGGATCACCCTCAGTGCGTGGACCGCGCGGCGAGCGGGAATCCCCATCGGCACGTGGACCGCGCGGCGGGCGCGCATCACGGGGAGGGCGGGCTTCGCCGACCGGGTGCCCGTTACGCGCCGAGCGCGTATCACCAACGCTGCGCGGGCCCCGCGGCGGGCGATCGCTCGGTGGTGCGCGATCGTCGAAATCGATGAAGCGGTTGCCCTGCGATGGCCGCCCGCGCGGGCCGGAGGGCGTGCCGGCGCGACGAGGGTCTGCACCCGAATCGGCGCGCGGTGGGCCGGATCGTGATCCGGTGGGCGGGCGGGTGCCAGCAGGGGCACCATTGCGGGGGCCAGTCGGTTTGCGGGGTGGTCGCATCGCCACCCAATGCGCCGCACCTGCCGCGCTGTCCAGAGCAGCAAGCTGTTCGAGCCCCATTGCAAACCCATTGCTCTGGCCCTTGCCATGCGCTAACGCCGCCCGGCCGCCCCTGTGGTGAAATTGGTAGACGCGTCCGACTCAAAATCGGATGGAGAAATCCGTGCTGGTTCGATTCCGGCCAGGGGCACCATCATTTCTTGCGCGATGTCGCCGAATCGAAGGCCGATTATTCGGCGCAAAGGCGATAGCCGATGCCGGTTTCGTTGCGGATCAGCACGGGCCGGGCCGGATCAGCCTCCAGTTTCTGGCGCAGATTCCGCACGACGATGCGCAGATATTCCATCGGCGGATCGGTCACATCAGGCCACACCGCGCCAAGCAGCGCCTTGTGGGTGACGACGCGGCCGGGGCTGCGGGCGAGCGCGGCCAGCACATCATGTTCCTTCCGGGTCAGGTGCACCTCCGTGCCGGCGCGGCAGACGATGTGGCCAACCATGTCGATGCTGATCGCGCCGATCTCGACCAGGGTTGCGGCGTGCGCGGCAGTGGTGCGCTGGCGCAGCGCGGTGCGGATGCGGGCCAGCAATTCCTCGCTGTCGAACGGCTTGGTGACATAATCATCGGCGCCCAGATCGAGCGCGGTAACCTTTTCGGTCGTCGCATCACGCGCCGATACGATGATCACCGCCAGCCCCCTGGCCTTCAACAGCGGCACCAGTTCCAACCCGTCGCGATCCGGCAGCCCCAGATCAAGCAGCACCAGATCGGGCCGTTCGGCATTGGCGAACAGCATCGCCTCGCGGGCATTTTCGGCCTCACGCACCTGCATCCCGGCGCGTTCCAGCGCGGCGCGTGCCAGCCGGCGGATGGCGGCTTCGTCGTCGACCACCAGGATGCGCGCGCTCATAGCATCGCCTCTGCCGGGGCGCACACCAGCAGATCGGCCGGCATGTGCAAGGTGAAAACCGCGCCGCTGTCGCCATCACTGCGGTTGGCGGCGGTCACCCGGATTCGCATCGCATCGCCAAAGCCCTTGACGATGGCCAGGCCCAAGCCGGTGCCACCGGGCGCGCGATCATTGCCTTGCAGTCGGCGAAACGCCGTGAACGGATCGATGCCGACGGGCAGGCCGGGGCCGCTGTCGGTGATCGCCAGATCGAGCCCATCGGGACGGCGCGTCGCGGTGATCGCCAGCGCGGTGCCGGCGGCAGCATAACGCCCGGCATTGTCGAGCAGATTGATCAGCATGTGGTGGAACAATCGAGGATCGAGGCGCACCAGCGGCAGATCGGGCCGCACATCCAGCGCGATTTTCCGGTCACCCAGCGCATGGCTGGTGTCGTGCACGGCCGCCGCAATGGCATCGGTCAGGTCGGTCGGTTCGGGTGAGGGGCTGAGCGCGCCGGCCTCGACCCGCGCCATGTCGAGCAGATTGGCGACGAAGCGTTTCAGCCGCTCGGCTTCGGCGCGCACCGTGGCGATCAGCATCGGGGTGGCGCCGCGCTCCAGCTCGGCCGCGGCCGCCTGGATGATGGTCAGCGGGGTGCGTAGATCATGCGCCACCGATTGCAGCAAGGTGGCGCGCAGCCGGTCGCGTTCCTCCACCCGGGCCAGCGCGCGCGCTTCGCCGGCCAGCCGGGCGCGGTCCAGCGCCAACGCCGCCTGATCGATGAGCCCGGCCAGCAACGCCAGCTGGGACGCCGGCACCGGATCGCGGCCATCGTCGCGGCGCAGGCCGATCACCGCAATGGGACCGGCGCCGCCGATCAGCGGCCGGAACAGCCAGTCGCTGGCGGTCAGGGTGGCGCTGCCGTGGCCGGCGACCTCGCCGCGGTCCAGCGCCCAGCTGGCGGCGGCCTGCGCCATGGTGTCCAGCCTGATGTCGGGCTCGCTGGCGGCGAGCAATGTCGGGCCGCCGGCACCCGGCCCGGCCAGCAGCACCTGGCAATCGAACTGGCGGGCAAATTCGGATGCGATGGCAAGGGCCAGTGCCATATCATCATCAATGCGGGTGAGCCGGCGCAGGAACCCGGCCAGCACGGCGTTGTCGCGCGCACTGGCAGCGGCCAGATCGGCCTGGGCGCGGATGCGGCTGGCCAACTGGCTGGTCACCACCGCCACGCCGAGCAGCACCGCCACCGCCAGCCAGTTTTCCGGATCGGCAATGGTGAGCGTGTGGAGCGGCGGCAGGAAGAAGAAATTGAACGCCAGCGCTGATGCTGCCCCGGCGAGCAGGCCGGGACGCAAGCCGAACAGGCTGGCCGCGGCCATGACGGGGAGCATGTAAAGCAGGGACACGTTGGCGATGCCGAGGCCGGATTGCAGAGCCACGCCCAGCACGGTGGCGGCGGCCACCATCAGCAGCGACCATCCCCAGCTGGCGAGCGGTATGGTCGCGACGCTCCGCGCCGGGCGGCGATCCGGTACGGCCTCGGCCATTGGCACCACATTCACCGCGATACCTGGCGTTTCGCGCACCAGATGATCGACCAGTGATCCGTTGCGCAATTTGAACCACCAGCTGCGCGGCGCTTTGCCCACGATGATCTGAGTGGTGCGGGTGTGCACGGCGTGCGCCTTGATGCCCGCCAAGATGTCGGGCGCCGGCACGTGCGCGATTTCGGCGCCCAATTGCGTCGCCAGCGCCAGTGCCGCCGCCAGATGGCCCAAGGCGCCAGAGCTGGCGCCGGCGCTGGCGGGGGTCACCACATGCAGCGCCGTCCACGGTGCGCGCGCGGCATCGGCGAGCCGCTTGGCGACGCGCACCAGGCTTTCGCTGCCCGGATGATCCGATACGGCCACCAGGATGCGTTCCGAAACCGGCCACTGGCCGGGCAGGCCAAGGCCGCGCACCAGATCGAGCATCTGCGCATCGACCGATTGTGCCGCGCGGCGCAGCGCCAGTTCGCGCAGCGCCGACAGATTGGCCGGCGAAAAGAAATGCGCCAACGCGCGGGAGGCTTCGGCCGGCACATAGACCTTGCCGTCCTTGAGGCGCTGGATCAGCTCATCGGGCGGCAGATCGACGACCTGCAATTCGGCTGCTTCCAGCACGCGATCCGGCACGGTTTCGCGCACCCGCACCCGGGTGAAGCTGGCCACCACATCGTTCAGGCTTTCGACATGCTGGATGTTGAGCGTGGAAAACACATCGATGCCAGCGCTCAACAGTTCCTCGACATCCTGCCAGCGTTTGGGGTGGCGGCTGCCCGGTGCATTGCTGTGTGCCAGTTCATCGACCAGCACCAGCGCCGGCCGGCGCGCGAGAATGGCATCGATGTCCATCTCGGTGAGGGTGCCGCCCTGCCAGTCGATGCGGCGCAGTGGCACCTGCTCCAGCCCGGCCAGCATCGCCATCGTATCGGCGCGGCCGTGGGTTTCGACAACGCCGGCGACCACATCGCTGCCGGCGGCAGCGCGCGCGCGGGCTTCGCCGAGCATTTCGAACGTCTTGCCGACGCCGGGCGCGGCCCCCAGGAAGATCTTCAACCGGCCGCGGCCTTCGCGCTGGGCGGTTTTCAGCAGCGCATCAGGATCTGGGGCGGGCGCGTCGGTCACTGGCCAAGTTTATCCAGTTCGCGATTGAGGGCCAGCACATTGACCACCGGATCGCCGGCGATGCCGAGGCTGGGGTTTTCGATTGACGCCTCCACCAGCGCCCGCACGCGCTGTTCTGACAGGCTGCGTGCGGCGGCGATGCGCGGCACCTGCGCCAGCGCGGCGGCTGGCGACAGATGCGGATCGAGGCCGGAGCCCGAAGCCGTCACCCGGTCAGCCGCCACCGGGCCGGTTTCGCCAGCGGCGCGCAGTGCGGCGATATCGGCGGCGACGCGGTCATGCAGGGCCTGCGCGCCCGGCCCGAGATTGGACCCGGCGCTGGCCATGGCATCATGGCCGCTGCCCGCCGCCGATGGCCGGCCGTGGAAATAGCCGGCCCTGGCAAAACCCTGGCCGATCAATTCGGAGCCGATAACGCGGCCGTTTTCGGTGATCAGACTGCCCCTCGCCTGATGCGGGAACAGGCCTTGTGCGACGCCGGTGACCAGCGCCGGATAGGCCAGGCCGGTAATGGCGAACATCGCCAGCCCGAGAACAAGCGCCGGGCGCAGCGCGGAGGTGAGATCATTGCGCATGGAAAGCTCTTTCAAACGAGGGAGAGGCCATTGACGACCAGATCGATCGCCTTGATGCCGATGAACGGCGCGATCAGGCCGCCCAGGCCATAGATGGCGAGGTTGCGCTTCAGCAGCGCCGCAGCCCCGACCGGGCGATAGGGGACGCCCTTCAGCGCCAGCGGCACCAGCGCCGGGATGATGACCGCGTTGAAGATGATGGCCGACAATATGGCGCTTTCCGGGCTGCCCAGCCGCATCAGATTGAGCGCGTCCAGCCCAGGGTAGAGCACCACGAAGATCGCCGGCAGGATGGCAAAATATTTGGCGACATCGTTGGCGATGGAGAAGGTCGTCAGGCTGCCGCGCGTCATCAGCAATTGTTTGCCCAGGCCGACCACCTCGATCAGCTTGGTGGGATCGCTGTCGAGATCGACCATGTTGCCGGCCTCGCGCGCCGCCTGCGTGCCGGTGTTCATCGCCACGCCGACATCGGCCTGCGCCAACGCCGGCGCATCGTTGGTGCCATCGCCGCACATCGCGACCAATTTGCCGGCCGCCTGCTCGCGGCGGATATAGGCCAATTTGTCTTCCGGTGTGGCTTCGGCCAAGAAATCATCGACGCCGGCTTCGGCCGCGATGGCAGCGGCGGTGAGCGGGTTGTCGCCAGTGATCATCACGGTTTTCAGGCCCATGCGCCGCAATTCGCCAAAGCGTGTCCGAATGCCGGCTTTCACCACATCCTTCAGGAACACCGCCCCCATCAGCCGGCCGTCATCGATCACCGCCAGCGGCGTGCCGCCGGCGCGGGCGATCTCGTCGGTGATGCGCTTCAGTTCGGTGGCCGCGGCGGTGGTGGCCAGATCGGGGTGCGCCTTCAACATGGCATCCACCGCGCCCTTGCGCACTGCGCGGCCCTCCACAGACACGCCCGACATGCGGGTTTGGGCGGTGAACGGGATGATTTCGGCGCCGTCGGGCAGGGTGGTCGTGATGCCCTGTTCGCGGGCCAGCGTGACGATGGAGCGGCCTTCAGGCGTTTCGTCGGCCAGGCTGGCGAGGCAAGCGGCTTCGGCCAGTTCGGCATCGGAAATACCGGCCAGCGCGCGGAACTGGCTGGCGGCGCGGTCGCCAACTGTGATCGTGCCGGTCTTGTCGAGCAGCAGCACGTCGATATCACCAGCGGCTTCGACGGCGCGGCCGGATTTGGCCAGCACATTGAAACGGATCAGCCGATCCATGCCCGAAATGCCGATGGCCGACAGCAGCCCGGCGATGGTGGTGGGGATCAAGGTGATGAACAGCGCCGCCAGCAGCGCCACCGGCACGCTGCCGCCGGCATAGGAGGCAAAGGCCGGCACCGTCGCCACGGCGATCAGGAAGATGATGGTCAGGCCGACAAGCAATATGGTGAGCGCGATCTCGTTGGGGGTTTTCTGGCGCTTGGCGCCTTCGACCAGCGCGATCATGCGATCGAGGAAACCCTGGCCCGGTTCGGCCGTCACACGCACCCGCACCCAATCGGAAATCACGCGGGTGCCGGCCGTCACCGCGCTGCGGTCGCCGCCAGCTTCACGGATGACGGGCGCGCTTTCACCGGTGATGGCGGCTTCGTTGACGCTGGCGACGCCAGCCACGACTTCGCCATCGGCGGGGATCAAATCGCCGGTTTCCACCAGTACCAGATCACCGCTGCGCAATTCGCTGGCCGGCACCATCGCCCAGGCCTGCGCCAGCGCGCCGTCGCTGCCGGCCAATCGCTTGGCCTTCAATTCGGCCTTGGTGGCGCGCAGCGAAGCCGCTTGCGCCTTGCCACGGCCTTCCGCCAGCGCCTCGGCGAAATTGCCGAACAGCACGGTCAGCCACAGCCAGACGATCAATTGCAGCCGGAAGCCGAGGCCGAGGCCATCATCGGCGACGAACAGCAGCAGTGTGAGCAGCAGAGCGACCACGGCCGTAGTGAACATCACCGGGTTGCGCCACAGCGTCGCCGGGTTGAGCTTGGCGAACGCCTGCGCCGCTGCGGGCAGCAGCAGTTCGCCGGCAAACATCGATTGTTGAGCGCGCGCCATCGTCAGGTCTTTCAGAACAATTGGCCGGCGGCGACGGCTTGCGCGTCCGCGACCGGACCCAGCACCAGCGCCGGCAGGAAGGTAAGGCCGCCCAGGATGAGCACCACACCGGCCAGCAGGCCGATCCACAGCGGCCCAGTGGTCGGGAAGGCGCCCGGCCCCGGCGGCACGCGGCGGCGGCTTGCCAGCGAACCCGCAATGGCCAGCACCGGCACGATGATGAAGAAGCGCCCCAGCCACATCGCGACGCTCAGCAGGCCGTTGTAGAACGGTGTGCCGGCGGTGAGGCCGGCAAAGGCCGAGCCGTTGTTGGCGGTGGCGCTGGTGAAGGCATAAAGGATTTCCGAGAAGCCATGCGGCCCCTTGTTGAGCGGGCCAGCGAGGCCAGCAGGCAGCACCGTCGCCAGTGCCGTGCCGCCCAGGATCAGCAGCGGCAGCACGGCGATCGCCAGCACCGCCAGCTTGACCTCGCGCGCCTCCACCTTCTTGCCGACATATTCCGGACTGCGGCCGACCATCAGCCCGGCGATGAACACGGCCAGCAAGGCGAACAACAGCATGCCATAGAGGCCAGCGCCGACACCGCCGACGATCACCTCGCCCAGTTCCATGTTGAGGATCGGCACCAGGCCGCCGAGCGCGGTGAAGCTGTCGTGCATGGCATTCACCGCACCGCAACTGGCCGCCGTGGTGACCACGGCGAACAGGGCGGAGGCGGCAATGCCGAAGCGGGCCTCCTTGCCCTCCATATTGCCGCCGGCCACCCCGAGACTGTGCAGCACCGGATTGCCAGCCGCCTCGGCCCAATAGGTGACGCCCACCGCCGCGAGGAACAGCACGCCCATCGCGGCCAGGATCGCCCATCCCTGGCGCTCATCGCCGACGGCGCGCCCGAAGCAGATGGTGAGGCCGACGCCGATCACGAAGATCGACAGCATCTGCACCAGATTGGTGATGGCGCTGGGATTTTCGAACGGGTGGGCACTATTGGCATTGAAAAAGCCGCCGCCATTGGTGCCGAGCATCTTGATGGCTTCCTGGGACGCCACCGGCCCCAGCGCGATCTTCTGCGTCGCGCCTTCCAGCGTGGTGGCCACCACCTGCGCATCCCATGTCTGCGGCACGCCGCTTGCCACCAGCCAGACAGCATAGACCAGGCTGATCGGCAGCAGCAGATAGAGGGTGACGCGGGTGAGATCGCCCCAGAAATTGCCGATACCCACCGCCTGCGTGCGCGCAAAGCCGCGGATCAGCGCGAACGCCACGGCAAGGCCGGTGGCGGCCGAAAGGAAATTATGCGGCGCCAGCGCCAGCATCTGCGACAGGTTCGACAGCGTGGATTCGCCGCCATACCATTGCCAGTTGGTGTTGGTGACAAAGGCAATAGCAATGTTCATCGCGCCATCGGCTCCCACGCCAGCCCGATCAAGCTGGTTGAGCGGCAACAGGCCCTGCGCGCGCAATATGGCATAGGTGAACATGCAAGTGATCAGCTGGAAGGCCAGCAAGTGCAGTGCATAGCGCCGCCAGCCCATATCGGCCGCCGGATCGATGCCGGCGAGTCGATAGAGGCCGCGTTCGGCCGGGGCCAGCCAGCGCAAGGGGGCCGGTGCGCGGCCGTCCAGCAACGCAAACAGCCAAAGGCCCATCGGCCGCGCCAACAGGCCGAGAACGGCGGTAAAGCCCAGGATCAGGGCCCAGCCTTGCCAGGTCATCGCAGATACTTTCTTGCAAGATCAGAAGCGCTCGGGCCGCAGCAGCGCGACCACGAGATAGATGAGCAGGCCCAGCGCCGTGGCACTGGCAAGCAGGAGATCGATGCTCATGGCTCACCCGCCCCGCCGCACAGGCGCAGCCAGGCGAGGGTGAGCGCGAACAGGCCGGCCAGCAGCCCCGGCCAGACAAGATCGCCCATCATCCCGCTCAACCCAGCACACGCAGGCACATGGCGACCAGGGCGACAGGCAGCATCGTCGCCCCGCAGAACAAGGCGATCCCGGCATTTGATCTGGCCGGAATACGGGCTTCGAGGCGTTGATAGCGGGTGTTCATGGCGGCAGTCCCTTTGGGTTCGACAGACATGCCAATGCGCCCCCGGCCCATAAGGAAACGAGGGCGTTGCCCCCATCCGGGCGTTAGTTCTGCGTAAAGTCGGGCAGGGGGTTTGGTTGCCATGCGCTGGGGTTTCATGTACGAACTGGTACAAACATTGGGGAGTGAGCGGCATGAAATTGGCACGCGCGATCATCTTGCTTGGGCTGTTGGCGGCGACGTCTGTGACGGCCCAGCCGGCGCCCGCGCCACCGGCCGCTGCTCCGGCCGGCCCGCCGCGCGGCTATCGCGATCCCTATGCCGACAAGAAGCGCCTGCTGATCATCGCCGATCTGTCCACCGGCAACCAATCGGCGCACATCGGATCAAGCCATGCCGTGTCGGTGATCGAGCAGCTCGGCCGCAAATCCGGCGCTTATGTGGCGATCATCCGCACCGACACCGATCTGGTGACGAAGGGCGAGGTGTGGGGCACCGGCGCCTATGCGAAGGGCGGGCCAAAACAGGCGCGCGGGCGCAATCTCGATTATTTTGATGCCGTATTATTCTATACCAATGGCGAGACGCGGCTGACGCCTGAGCAGAAGCAGGATCTGCTCGATTTTGTCGCCAAGGATGGCAAGGGCTTCATCGGCGTCCACACCGCCACCGTCACTGCGCCGAGCTGGACGGAATATCAGACGATGATCGGCGGCAGTTTCGACAATCACCCCTGGGGCGTCACCAAGGCCAAGATCATCGTCGAGCGCCCGGATTTCCCGGCGATGCAGCAATTGCAAACCGGCGCCGAGCTGGAGGATGAACATTATCAGATGCTGGCCGAGCCCTACAGCCGCGCCAATGTCGATGTGCTGGCCCGGCTCGACACGCGCGGGCTCGATCTGACGCTGCCTGGCGTGCACCGCAAGGATGGCGATTTCCCGGTGGCGTGGATCAAGTCCTACGGGAAAGGCCGGGTGTTTTATTCGGGGCTGGGCCACCCGGATGCGGCCTGGGATGATCTGCGCGTGCAGACGCTGTTTCTGGAAGGCATCAAGTGGGCGATCAATGGCGGGCAGACGCCAAGGCCGCACCCGATGACGCCGGTGCCGCAGTAATTTCCCTCTCCCTTGAGGGGAGAGGGGGTCTGAGCCTATTCCACCACCGGCTTGAACCGCGCCTGCGCCGCCAGCCTTATCACCGCGTTGGCCGCGCCATAGCCGGCATAGGCGCGGCGCTCGACAATCTCGAAAAACACCCGGCGGCCGAAGGCGCGGCTGTAGAGTTGCAGATATTCGGCCTCGCCATCGCGATCATAGAGGATGTTGTGAGCACGCAGCTTGCTCACCAGCGCCGGATCGAGGCCGAACCGCGCTTCGATATCGTCGTAATAATTCTCCGGAATCGCCAGCACGGCCAAACCATTGGCCGCGGCAGCGCGGGCAGCGGCGAAGATATCCGGGCAGGCAAAGGCGATATGCTGCACGCCGGCGCCGAAATAATGCTGGACGAAGCGGGATGACAACGTCTGCGAACCTTGGCTGCCGTTCAAAGTGATGCGCACGCCCTTGCCGGCCGACTCCACCGCCTGGCTGTACACCAGCCCCAGTGTGTCGGCGATTTCGACCTGCGCGGTCTTCGCCATATCGAACAGGGTCAGATAAAACAGCTGCCAGCTGAGGAATTCCTCGTGGGTCATCGTCTGCGCGATATGATCGACGTGCGTAAGGCCGAGCGGGATTGTGGCAGCGGCTTCGAGCGCATCCGGAAATTCATGCGCCCACACCGTATCTTCATGACCGGCGGCGATCAGGTGCAACAGACTGCCGCCCACGCCGCGCACGCCGGGCAGCGGCAGTTCATCCGGCCCGACCGCCTGTTCAAAGCGCGGCACGCCCAGCGCTTCGGCACGGGCCAGCGCGCCGGGCACATCATTCACCACCAGGCCGATGGCGCACACCGATGCGCCGTGCAAAATGTCGAAACTGTGGGCAAAGCCTTCGGGTTCGCAATTGACGACGATGTTGATGTCGCCCTGGCACCAGCGCACCACATCCTTGCGGCGATGCCGGGCAGTGGCGGCAAAGCCCAGCGCGCCGAGCATGTGCCCCAGCGCCGCGGCTTCGGCATGGCTGGCGGCAAATTCGATGAAGGCGATGCGTTCGCTGGCCACAGGGGGCGGCATCACCGGCGCCATTCCGCTGCGCGGCCGGCGCGCCACCTGATCTTGCAAGGCCAGCAACGACCGCTGGCCATCGCTGGCGACGCCGCTCGCCGATCCGGCGCGGAAGCGATCGTTGAAGATTTCGAGGCTCCACCAGCCGTCATAGCCGGTGCGCCAGATGGCCTCGGCCCAATCGGCCACGGGGAAATCCCCTTGGCCGGGCATGCAGCGGAAATGCCGGCTCCATTGCAGCAGGTCCATTTCCATGCGCGGCGCGTCGGCCACCTGCACCAGGAACAGTTTTTCGGGCCTGATGTCGCCAATGCTGCTGGATGGGATGCGGCGGGCCAGCGAATGGAAACTGTCGAGGATCAGGCCAAGGGCGGGATGGTCGCAATCGCGTACCAGCGCCCAGGCGTCGCGATGATCGTTGATGTGCTGGCCCCAGGCCAGGGCTTCATAACCCACCCGCAGGCCACGACTTTGGGCGCGCTCGCCGGCCTCCCACAGATCGGCGATGATGCGCGCGCGGTCTGCCAGCGCCAGCGGCGAACAGTTGGAACACAGCAGCAGCAGCGGCGCGCCGAGTTCGGCCATCACGTCATACTTGCGCTCCAGCCGCTCGAAGGCGCGCATCCGCTGCGCTTCGGGCATGCCCTCCAGATCGCGGAACGGCTGGAACAAGGTGATGGCGAGGCCAAGATCGGCAGCAAGCCGCGCCACATCGCGCGGCCGGCCGGGGAAAGTGAGCAGATCGGTTTCGAAAATCTCGACACCGGCAAAGCCGGCGGCGGCCACCGCAGCGAGCTTCTGTTCGAGGGTGCCGCTGATCGAGACGGTGGCGATCGAGGTCTGCATCGCCGCCTGGCCTTTACCCGCTTTGCGCAGGCGCGAAGCAGGTGAAGCTGGATTGCATGCGCCGGTGATCGGCGGCATGGCCGGTGAACAGGCTGAACGCAGCCGCCGCCTGGCCCACCGCCATGGCGCTGCCATTGATCACCGTGCAGCCGCGCCGCCGGCTTTCGGCGATCAGGGCGGTTTCCAGCGGGAAATAGACGATGTCGGTCACCCAGAGGTGCGGCCCCAGCGCGTCGACCGGCACCGGCAGGCCCGGCAATTTGGCCATGCCCATCGGCGTAGCGTTCACCAGGCCGTCGGCATTGGCCAGCGCCCTCGATAGATCGCCGCCCACATTGATGTCGCGGCCGGGGAACTGCTGGCGCAAGCGATCGGCCAAAATTTCGGCACGGGCTTGCTCGACGTCGAACAGGCGCAGCGCCGCCACACCGTGCAGCATCAGCGCCTGCGCCGTGGCAGCGCCGGCACCGCCGGCCCCCACTTGCACAACCCTGCCAAACGGCCGTTCGCCCAGGCCCGTGGCCAGCGCATCGCCAAAGCCGATGATGTCGGTGTTGTGGCCGGTGGTGCGGCCATCGCGGAAGACGATCGTGTTCACCGCACCCACGGCGGCAGCCTGCGGGGACAGTTCATCGAGCAAGCCCAATACCGTCTGCTTGTAGGGGTAGGTGACGTTGCAGCCGGCAGCCCCGAGCGTGCGCAACGCCGCCAGCAGTTGCGGCAACTGGGCCTCCCCCCAGCCGCGGCTGGTGAAGTCGAACAGCATGTACAGCAGGCGCAACCCCTGGGCGTTGGCTTCGCGCTCGTGCAGCCACGGCGAGCGCGAGGCACCGATGTCGCGGCCGATCAGTCCAACCAGGAAAGCGGCCCCCACTACGGAGGCATTGTCTGCCGACGCCCTGCCTGCGTTGTCGATACCGTCCACGCCGTTTGCCCCGCGCCTGCCGTTGTTGATCAGAACCGGGTCCGCACGCCGATGCTGATCACCCGGAGGATCGGGTTGCCAGCGAACGTGTCATAGCCCTGCGCATTGTTGTAGAAGGGCGGTTTGACGTTGAACAGGTTCTGCGCGTCGATGAACACTTCGCCATCCTTCATCCAGCCTTCCGGCAAAGTATAGGCGAAGTGGGCATCGAAGGTGGTGTAAGGCTTGACCGGATCGCCGCCAGCCCCGGTCGGCACGCCGCCCACCGACACCACCGGATTGATGGCATTGCCGCTGAAGTTCTTGTAACCGCCGGTGTGGTTGATGAACAGATCAGCTGCGAAATCACCGACCTTCACGCCGACATCGCCGCGCAGATCGAGCTTGATCGACGGGAATGTGCCGTTGAAGCCGGTGGTGCCCAGCACGGAGAAGGTCGGGCCGCCGCCGAAGTTCTGATCGAACTTGGTTTTCAGCGACATCGCCGCACCCACGCTGAAGCTGCCCCAATCGGTGGTGTGGCTGTAGCGTGCGTCGGCATCGATGCCCTGCACCTTCAGGTTCAGCACGTTGCGCTGGCGGAAGTCGTAAACATAATAGGTGGTGCCCGGAATGGTGGTGGTCAGCGGCCGGTTGCCGACGATTTCCGCAATCTGCGCCGGCGTGGCGCCGGTCGGGAACACCCGCAACAAGGATTGCAGGCCGGTGATGTTCACCGCCGAACCCGACACCGGTGCCGTCACGCCGCCAGTGAATTCATTGTTCCAGAAGGTGGCAGACACACGCAAGCCCGGCGCGAAGCTGGGGGTGAAATCCACGCCCAGCGCCCAGCTGGTGCCCTTTTGCGCCACCAATTCATTGTTGCCGCCATTGATCTGCAGGCCCTGGATGGTGGGCGTGCCGATCGTGCAGGTGGTGGTGGTGCACGACACGCCGGGGATGGTGTTGACACCGGCGTAGGCCGCAATCGGCACAGCCAGGTTGGTCGGGCCGCCGGCGACCGAAGTTTCGGCGGTGGTGCCGCGGCCATCCGCGCCAAAGCTGGTGAGCGCCGGCGCCACGAAGCTCTTGGACCAGTTGCCGCGCACGCGGATGCCGCGCACCGGTTCCCAGTTCACCGCGATCTTGGGATTGGTGGTGGAACCGAAATCCGAATAATCATCGATGCGGCCGGCCAGATTCAGGTCCAGCTTGTAGATGCCGGGGATCTCCTGTTCCGGGCCCACGAACGGCAGCAGCACTTCGGCATAGGCCGCCTTCACGTTGCGGCGATAATCGAGATTGATCGTCGTCGAACCGCTGCTGGCCGGGCCGGTGCCGTTGGGGAAGGCGGCATTCTGGCGAATGGTGTAGCCGATATACTCGCCGCCCACGGCGACCTGTGCGGCACCGCCGGGCAGATCGAACAGGTCACCGGCAACCTGCATCCGGTAATTCTGGATGCCCTGGCGGGTGAAGCGATAGGTGGTGGTGTCGGTCAGACGCGCGCGCACGGCGGACGACGTGCGATTGGCCGAACCGGAATTCCACACGTCAAGCGCGTTGGCGGCAGTGAGCGGCAATTGCGTGACGATCACGCCGGTGGCCGGCACCGAAATCGTCGTCAGGCTGCCGCCCTGGTTGGTGGTGCCATTCAAAGCCAGCAGCGCCGCCGACTGGTTGAGACGGCCGGTATCGCGCACGAAGCTGCTCGACGTGCCGATCAGGGCGAGGGCGGAGATGGCCCATTTGTCGCTCAGCTCATATTCGGCGCGGGTGTTGATGAAGAAATGCTCTTCGCCGGAATTGATCTCGGCGCCCGGCCCGAGCAGCTGATCGCCGGAGAAGCGCACCTGCTGGCTGGTCGAGGTCTGGCCCGGCATCGCGACATAGAAGGGGTTGATCTGCCCCGCACCGCCGGTTGGCGTAGCGCCGGGGCCGAACACGGTGGCGAGCACAGCACCGCCGCCAGTGCCGCCCTGACCGCGCGAAACCTGCTGATTGTTCTTGCGGTTGGAATAGAGGATGTCGCTGCCCAGGGTCAGCTTGTCACCAACCTTCTGTTCGACCTTCATCATCACATTGTGGCGGCGCTCTTCCGGCAGCTGATCCGTCAGCTGGTTGATGTCGCAGAAGGCGTTGGACTGGGCGTTGGACACCGGGTTGCCATAGCTGCCGCCGGCAAAGCGGAAGATGTTGGTGGTGCCGCCCGGCTGCACGCTGGCCGGATCGCAGTTGAAGCTGGCGAAATTGGCGCGGTTCTGGGCGGTGGCGGTGCTGAGGTCCAGCCCGGCATCGGTGGCGCGCTGGCGCTGATCGGCAGCGAGGAACGGCCGGCTCGGGGTCTTCAGACGCGAACGATCGGAATAATTGTAGCCGACCGTCACCCAGCCGCTGTCCCAGCTGGTGCCGGCGACGAAGCCGGCCTGATAGGTGCGATAATCATCGCCGAAGCCGATCTGGCCCGAGGTCTGGATGCCATCGAACTTGCGGCGGGTGATGAAGTTGATGACGCCGGCAACCGCGTCGGAGCCATAGATCGACGACGCGCCTTCGGCGAGCACTTCGACGCGCTCGATCATGGTGACCGGCACCATGTTGGGATCGCCCAGGCTGTGGTTGACGCCCGACAGCGGGATGCGATGGCCATCGATGATGTTGAGCGTGGAGTTGGACGCCGAGCCGCCGAGACCATGGATGGTCGGCGCGTTGGTGCCGCTCTGCGACGCCGAGTTAAACGAACCCTGGCCCGCCGAACCGAGCCCGACAACGGCCGGCACCGAGCGCAGGATCTGCTGCACGGTCTGCGCGTTGGTCTTTTCAATGGCTTCGGAGGTGACGCTGATCAGGTTGGAGCCGACCGGTGCGACGCCCTTCAGGCTGGACCCGGTGACGACGATTTCGGCTGCTTCTTCCGGTTCGGCAGCAGTGCCTGCGGCCTGATCGCCAGCGACCTGCGCGGCGAGCGGAGTGGCGGAAATGGCCATGGCCAGCGCCATGACGGAAACATGCGGCAACAGCCGTGCAGACGAAACCATGATCTTCTCCCCTGGATTGATTTCTTGATTATGAACCAACTGGTCCGTCCATATGCGAAACGAAGGATGGGCGTCAAGTTTGGCTCAAGTCAGTCGAGCGTCACCCGCACCACCGGCCCGACCACAACGACATAGGCCAGCGCGCCGACCAGGCCCAATGTGGCGATATAGGCCAGCGCCGCATAGAAACTGCCCGTGGCATCGACGGTGAAGCCGATCACCAGCGGCGTGACGATGCCGGCCAGATTCGCGCACAGGCTGAACAACCCGCCGGTGACACCCACAGCCTCTTTCGGGGCCACGTCGGTGATCAGCGTCCAGCCGAGATTGACCATGCCCTGGCCAAAGAAGGCGAGGGACATGATGGCGATCACCATGTCATTGCTGTCGGTGAAATTGGCGGCGACCATGGTGGAGGTGAGCAGCAGGCCGACAATGATCGGCAACTTGCGGCCCAGCGTCGCCGATCCGGTGCGGCGAATCAGCCAGTCCGACACTTGCCCGCCAACCAGCACGCCCACCGATGCCGCCAGATAGGGCAGGGCGGCGGCCCAGCCGGATTTCAGGAAATCCATGCCGCGCTCATCGGCCAGATAGGACGGAAACCAGGTGAGGAAGAACACCAGGGTGGAGTTGCCGCAGAACTGCCCGATGGAGGCGCCGAGCACCTGGCGCTTGCGCATCAGCTGGCCGAGCATGGACCAGCTGAAGGGCGGTGCGGTGCCGGTGGAAAGCCCACCGCCAGCGCGGATATAATCAAGTTCGGCCGCATTGGCCTTGCTGTCGAGCGGTTCGCGGTAAAGCAGAAACCAGATGCCAGCGAAGACCACGCCGATGCCGCCGACCAGCCAGAACAGCGATCGCCAGCCCCAGGTGCCGACGATCCAGCCCAGCACCGGAATCAGCAGGCCCAGCCCGACATATTGGCCGACGGCATAGACGCTGTTGGCCCGCGCACGTTCGCCTTGCGGGAACCAGCTCGCCAAAACCCGACTGTTCGCCGGGAAGCACGGCAATTCAGCCAGGCCCAGCGTCAGCCGCGACGCCAGCAGGCCGGCGATGCCGCTGGCAAAGCCGTGCAGCGCGGTCGCGATCGACCAGAACGCCAGCGAGAATCCATAGGTCAATTTGGTGCCGAAGCGATCGAGCACATAGCCGCCCGGCACTTGCGCCAGCGCATAGGTCCAGGAAAAGGCCGAGAAAATCAGGCCCATCACGGCCGGGCTGATCTCCAGCTCGGCGGTGAGCGCCGGCTTGGCAACGCCCAGCACGGAACGATCGAGATAGTTGAGCATGGTGGCGCAACTGATCAGCGCCAGGATGCCGAGCCGCACCCGGCTGGCTTGTTGCCCAGGTTTAGGGGCCATCAGCGCAGCGCCCAGCGGCGGGCCAGTTCGCGCACGGCGAGGCCATAGCCAGCCACGCCCAGGCCGGAGATGATGCCGGTGACCACCTGGGTCATGATCGATTTGCTGCGCCATTCCGCCTCGCGGCGGTGGATGTTGGAAATATGCACTTCGATCACCGGGCAATCGACCATCTTCAGCGCATCGAGCACCGGATAGGCGGCATAGGTGAAGGCCGCCGGGTTGATGGCGATGCCGATCTGGCCGCGCCGGGCGGCCTGCACCCATTCGACCATTTCATGTTCGTTGTTGGTCTGCCTGAAGATCAGCGGCAGGTCGCCGGCTGCGGCGCGGCACAGCGCCTCGACATCGGCCAGCGTGTCGCGGCCATAGATTTCGGGCTCCCGCTCACCGAGCAGGTTGAGATTGGGCCCGTTCAACACATGAATTGCTGCGGTCATCTGATCATCCCCGATAGGCCGGCTGCCGCTTTCCCTGTTGCCCAGCGCAAGGCTGCCGGCAAGGGGTTGCGATCTTTCCGCCCCCTGTGTACGAACTGGTACATATAAAGATGGGGAAGGGTTGGCAATGCGCCAGATGGCACGATTGGTGGCAAGTGCAGCGGCCTGTGGCCTGATCGGCACGGCCGCACTGGCGCAAACGACCGCCCCCGCCGCTGGTGATTGGCCCACCTATGGCCGCGACAAGGGCGGCCAGCGCCATTCGCCGTTGACCGACATCACCGCCGGCAATGTTGCCAGCCTGGTGCCGGCCTGGACCTATCACATGCGCCCCGCCTCTGCCGATGCAGCGCCGGACGCGGCGGCCACTGCGCAGCGCGCCGCCGAAGGGGTTGGGCCGCCGCCCGGTGCACCTCAAGCTGGTGCACCTGGGGGCGGGGGTGCCTTCACCCGGCAGCGCAGCCGGTTTGCCGGATCGCAGGCCACGCCGCTGATCATCGACGGCGTGCTCTATACCACTACGCCCTATGGCAAGGTGGTGGCGCTGGAGCCTGACACAGGCCGCGAACTCTGGGCAGCGACCATCCCCGGACCCGGCCAGCCGAGCGTGCGCGGTGTCGAATATTGGCCGGGGGACGGCAATGTGGGGCCGCGCCTGTTCTTCGGCACGCGCGACGGCCGGCTGATGGCACTGGAGGCGCGCACTGGCCAGCCGGCGGCCGAATTCGGCAACAATGGCGTCGTTGAAATGAAGACGCCCGACGTGCTGAACGGCCTGGAGGTGCGCCAATATGGCATGACCTCGCCGCCGATCGTCTGGAATAATCTGGTCATAACCGGGGCGGCCGTGCAGGAATTTCCGCCGCGCGGCGCGGCTGGCGATGTGCGCGCCTGGGATGCGCGCACCGGCAAAATGGTGTGGAGCTTCCACAGCGTACCGCGCCCCGGTGAGCCCTATCGCGAAACGTGGGGGAAAGATTGGGCGGGCAAGGACGCATCCGGCAAGGACGGCGCCGAAGCCCGGTCCGGCACCAATGTCTGGGGCTTCCTCACCGTCGATACGGCGCGCGGCATCGTCTATATGCCATTCGCCGCGCCCAGCTTTGATCGCTTCGGCGGCGACCGGCCCGGCGACAATCTGTTCAGCACCACCCTGGTCGCTGCCGATGCAGCCACTGGCAAGCGGCTGTGGCATTATCAGGTGGTGCGCCACGACATCTGGGACAATGATCTGCAGGCGCCGCCGCTGCTGTTCGATGTGAAGAAGGGCGGCAAGACCATCCCGGCCGTGGCGATCATGTCGAAAAACAGCCTGGTGTTCATCCTCGATCGCACCACCGGCAAGCCGATCTTTGCCGTGAAGGACCAGAAGTTCCCGAAGAGCAATGTGCCCGGCGAAGTCACCGCGCCGACCCAACCGATCCCGCAGGTGACGCCGCCGCTGTCCCGCACCAGTTTCACCATGGCCGATGTCGCCGATGTGACGCCTGAGCTGAAGCAGAAATGCACTGACTGGATCACCTCGAACAAGATGGTGTCGGGCGGCCTCTATGTACCTGTCGGCTTCAATGAAGTGACGATCAGCTTCCCCGGCCTGCAGGGCGGTGCCAACTGGGGCGGCGGCACTTTTGCGGCCGATCGCGGTTATATCATCGTCAACACGTCGGAACTCGGCCAGGTGACGGCGCTGGTGCCATCGAAGGGCCCGCTGCCCGTCGAGCGCGGTCCGGTGAGCGGCCGCTTCCAGCTGCCGGGCTCCAAATTGATGTGCCAGCAGCCGCCATGGGGGAAACTCTCCGCCATCGACACGCGCACCGGCAAGATCGCCTGGGCGGTGCCGCTCGGCGTCACCGACGAACTGCCGGCCGGCAAGCAATTGACCGGGCGGCCCAACATCGGCGGGCCGATCAGCACGGCGAGCGGCCTGACCTTCATCGGCGCCAGCGACGATGGCCGCTTCCGCGCCTTCGACAGCGCCACCGGCAAGCTGCTGTGGGAATATCGCCTGCCCGCCGCCGCGCACGCCACGCCGGTCACCTATCGCGGCAAGGACGGCCGGCAATATGTGGCGATCACGGCGACGGGCGGCAGCTTCCTCGACAGTCCGCTGGCCAGTGATGTGGTGATGGCGTTCGCATTGCCGAAGTGAAGCCGGCCCGCAGGCCTGTCCTACATGGCCCGATCCTGTCATGATGGCTGTGCGTTGGATTGTTGCCGGCGCGGATTTCTTGTTTCTTGTGTCGAAACAAGGCCGAACCCCGCCGGATTCGTCAAATGTGTCAAAACTGAAGACCGGTTTTCGCGATCCGGCAGCTCTTTGAAAATCAAAGCGACTGTAACGGGTCCGACCCGAAAGCGATCCTGTTCAAGGTGCGAAATTCGTGCCGAGATAGGCGGCGATGGCCTCATATTCGGCGTCGCTGATATCGGCGCCGCGGCCGATCATCTGGTCGATGGCCTGTTCCCAGGCAGCGCGGTCGCGGCGTTGGCCGACGATGATGGTGACCGGGTGGCAGGTGGCGCATTTGGCCCCGACCAGTTCGCGGCCAGGCCCGGCCGGCAGCAGCGACAGATCGGGCGCCGGTGCCTGCGCTGCCGCGACGCTGATCGCAGTGGCGGTAAGCAGGGGCAGGGCGAGCAGGAGCTTAATCACGGGGCCGGTTCGCCTGCATTGCCCGCGGCGGGGCGGGGGTGGGGCTCAGCGCATTTACCAGCGCGGCGCGCGGCCAATCGATGGGCTTCGACTGCAAATCCAGCCACATCAGCCTGGGCTTGGCCGGGTCGAACGCCGGCCAGGCCGCATCCGGGGCCTCGCCGCGGGCAAAGCGCACCAGCATGTCCGACATCTGCTCGCCAAGCGCCCGATCCGCCGCCGTCCAGTTCCGCGTGGTGCGGAACAGGTTCAAACTATCCTGCGTCTGGAACCAATATGGCACATCACCGGTGTGATAGGCGCCGGCCGTCGCCGCATCATGATCGGCAAAGCTGATGCCGTCGGCATAGGGCTGGCGGCGGGCAAACAGCCAGACATAGGCCGGCGCGCCGGATTTTGCCTGTGCCGTCGCCCAGCGCATCACTTGCTGGCCGATGCTCATGTCGCGCTGCAAATCGTTGGAAGCGCGGGTTAGATCGGCGTCGCTGGCCGGTGCATAGCTGGCCAGCACCGCATCGGCCTGCGCACCAAAACGCGCGCGCACCGCGGTTTCATATTCGGCTTTGCTGGCGATGGTGCCAAGGCCGCCATTGCCTTCATCACGGGTGAAGCCGATCAACACCGGCACCTTGCTCTGGCCGCCGGCGGCAAAGGTGGCGGCGGCATCGCCGGTGATCACCCGACCATCGATGATGGTGGCGTCACGCTGCACCCCGGCACTGCCGGCCAGGATGCGATCGCTCGGCAGATCGCGCATGGCTTCGATATCGGCGGCGCCCAGCGCCTTCTGCACGGCCAGGCCCTGTTGTTCGGCTTCGGCAAGGCCGACCCCGCCGCGTGGCCGCCATGGGCTGCCGCTCATGCCGACAACCCGGTGAAACAGGCCTTTTGCCAGCGGCGAGATCTGCAGCATCGCAACCGACATCGATCCCGCCGATTGGCCGGCGATGGTGACATTGCCGGGGTCGCCGCCAAAGGCCGCGATGTTGCGCTTCACCCATTCCAGACCGGCAATCTGGTCCATCAGGCCATAATTGCCGCTGTGGCCGCCGCCTTCTCGGGTCAGTTCGGGGTGGGCGAGGAAGCCCAGCGGCCCGACGCGATAGGCGATGTTGACCTGCACAACGCCCTTCTTGGCCAGTTCGGCGCCGGAATAATTGGCCATCGATGTGGAGCCGACATTGAAGGCGCCGCCATAGATCCACACCACCACTGGCCAGGCCTTGCCGGCGGGCGGGCTGCCCGGCGGCGCCCACACATTGAGATAGAGGCAATCTTCCGACACGGCTTCGTTGCCGAAATAATGGTTCATGGTGCGGCCGCGGCCCGGTTGCGGGCACATCGGCGCTGGCATCGTGGCGGCGCGGGTGCCGGCCCAGCGCGCGGCCGGCTGCGGCGGTTTCCAGCGCAATTCGCGCACCGGCGGCGCGGCGAACGGCACGCCCATCCAGGCCTTCACACCGCCTGCAATGGTGGCGCCGGCAATCGTGCCGCTTTCGACGGTCACCTGCTGAGCCGCCGCCGGTGCAGCGGCAAGCAACAGGGCGAGGGTGATACGGGCCAGACCGATCATTTGCGTCCTCCAAACTGGGCGTGGAAGAAATCGAACGTGGCGTTCACCGCCGTCATGGTGGCGGCATGGGTGGTGGCAGCGTCGCGGCCGATGAAGCTGTGGTCCACCGCCGGGATGTAGATGGCACTCACCGGGACGCCCAGGGCCTTCAGCTTGGCCTCTGCCAGATGGGATTGTTCCACCGGCACCGTGCGGTCTTCCGTGCCGTGGATCAGCAGGAACGGCGGGCTTTGCCGGCTGAAGAAGGTGGCCGGGCTGGCATTGGCAACCCGATCGGCCGGGCAGGTGGCAGGTGTGCAGCGCAACAGCTGGTTCTCCGCGGCCGGCGCACCGGGCTGGGCCTGCCGGGCCAAAATCGGCGCAAAATCGAACACGCCATACCAGATGGCGGCGGCCTGCACGCAGGTATCGCCCGCCGGAAGGGCCGGCTGGCCAGCGCGCGGGGCGGGATCAAAGCTGGTGTCCCGGCAACTGGTGGCCGCCAGTGCCGCGATATGCCCGCCCGCCGAGCCGCCCCAGACGGCAATACGCTGCGGATCGATGCCATAGCGCGCGGCATTGGCCTTCAGGAAGCGGATGGCCGCGCGCACATCCTGCAACTGTGCCGGATGCGGGGCTTCGGCCGCCAGGCGATATTCAAGGCTGGCAACCACGAAGCCTTCGCCGGCCAGTTTCGCCAATGCCGCCGGGAAATCCTGGATGGCCCCGGCCGCCCGCGTGTTGCCTGCTACCCAGCCGCCGCCATGGACATAGATGATCAGCGGCTTCGGGCCGGCGCCGGGCTTGTGATAAAGATCGAGCGTGATCGGGCGATAGCCGACGGGCGTGGAGAAGGGCACATCGGCAAGCGCGGTGATGCCGCCGGGAAAGGCCAGGGCGCGATCGGGCATGGCATCGCCCAGTGCCGGGCCGGCGCCGGCCGTGGCCAGATCGCGCGGCACGCCCGGTTGCTGGGCCGAAACCTGCCCCGATGCCAGAGGCGCCCCGGCAAGGGCCAGCAGGGCACACATCACCAACGGTCGCATGAGAACCTCCCCAAATCATTATATTAACTGGTTCGTCCATAATCGGGCCGGCGGCAGGGCGCAAGCGGTGGCTGCAGCCAGTCGTTTGGCTGGATCGACCGGTTCAGGCGGGCGCTTCAGGCGGGCGGGCGAACCGCCGCCAGCACCGTGGCCACGATGGCAGCGCGGCGGCGGGCAATGGTTTCGGTTTCCGACATGTCCACGCCAAAGATTGTCCTAATCGTGTAGCGGTTTGACACGACATAAAAGCACAAGGATGAGATTTGCAGATGCAGTTCGAGGGCATCAAGCCCGGTGCGGAACACGCCTTCGGCCACGCCCTTGTCGATGATCGCCTGCATCGATGCCACCACGCGGCTGTTGCGGTCGCGGATGCCTTCGACGCTCCCGAGATGTTCTGCGCGGTGGATATTCTCGTTCATCACCATCCGCACAAATTCGGGGTGGAGAATATGGTAATCCAGCGTGTGTTCGATATGGGCCTGCAGGGCCGCCAGGGCCGGCAAATCCTCGAAATGGCGGTCGGCCTCGGCTTCGCGGATACCGGCATAATTCTGCTCGAGCACGGCGCGGTACAGTTCTTCCTTGCTGCCGAAATAATAGTAGATCATCCGCTTTGAACTGCGGGTCCGTTCGGCGATTTCGTCGATGCGGGCGCCCGCCAGGCCCTTGTCGGCAAATTCGGTGGCGGCCACGCGCAGGATATCGGCCCGGGTTGCATCCGCATCGTTGCTGCGGCCCTTGTGGGCGTCTGCTTCGGCGATCTGTTTTTTTGGTTGTTCGACCATGGCCTTAGTTAGCGGCTTCTAGCTGGCCAGCGCAAGCGTGTCGCATGGCCTGACTGTTTCGGCTGGTCAGGTGCGCTCCGTATCGATCCCGGCATCGGCAGCAGCCGGATATCGACTGTTGGATTACATGAGTTGCTGTTCCAGCATATGCAACGTCCGATAGCAGGGCAGCACCTGGTCCACGCTGGCGTTCGGCGCGCGGCCTTCGCGGATGGCGGCGATAAATTCGCGATCCTGCAATTCGATGCCGTTCATCGACACATCCACCGCGCTCACATCGATGCGTTCATCCTTGCCGGTGAACAAATCATCATAGCGCGCCAGATAGGTGCCGGTGGTGCCGATGTAGCGAAAGAAGGTGCCGAGCGGGCCATCATTGTTGAAGCTGAGCGACAGGGTGCAGATGGCGCCGCCGGCCGATTTCAGCTGAATGGACATGTCCATGGCAATGCCCAGTTCCGGGTGCAGCGGCCCGGCCAAAACGTTCGCCGCCACGATCGGCTCGCCGGTCTGGTAGGCAAACAGATCGACCGTGTGGGCAGCGTGGTGCCACAGCAGATGATCGGTCCAGCTGCGCGGGTCGCCCTTGGCATTCATGTTGCGGCGGCGGAAGAAATAGGTCTGCACGTCCATCTGCTGGATGGCGAAATCGCTGGCGGCGATGCGATTGTGCACCCATTGGTGGCTGGGGTTGAAGCGGCGAGTGTGGCCGACCATGCAGACGAGGCCGGTCTTCTGCTGCATCGCCAGCACCGCTTCGGCATCGGCGAGGCTGTCGGCGAGCGGGATTTCCACTTCGACATGGCGGCCTGATGCCATGCATTGCAACGCCTGCGCCGCGTGCATCTGGGTGGGTGTGCACAGGATCACTGCATCGACATCATCGCGGGCGAGCGTCTCGGCCAGATCGGTGCAGGCGTGGCCGATGCCATATTTGGCGGCGATGGCCTGTGTCGGTTCCAGCTGGCGGCCGACCAGCGAGGTGACACTGACGCCTTCGATCAACTTCAGCGCATCGAGATGCTTTTCGCCAAAGGCTCCGGCGCCGGCCAGCGCGACACGAACGGGTTTCAGGCTCATGGGGTGGGCTCCAGGACGATATGGCCGACGGCGGTGTTGGATGCCGGCACGTGATAATGGCGATGCAGGGCGCGCGTGGCATGGCCCAGCGCGCCGCGCATGATCAGCCACATCACCATTTCAATGCCTTCGCTGCCGGTTTCGCGCAGATATTCGATGTGCGGAATATGGCGCAGCGCGTCACTGTCGCCCACCAGCCCATCGAGGAAGCGATTGTCCCACTCGGCGTTGATCAGGCCGGCGCGCGGGCCCTGGATCTGGTGGCTCATGCCGCCGGTGCCCCACACCTGCACGTTCAGATCTTCGGGGAAGCTGGCGACGGCGCGGGCAATGGCTTCACCCAAAGCCCAGCAGCGGTTGCCCGATGGCGGCGGATAGGTGACGACATTCACTGCCAGTGGGATGACGCGCGCCGGCCATTCGGGCAGCGGGCCAAAGCAGGCCGAAAGCGGCACGGTCAGGCCATGATCAACTGTCATCTCATTGATAATCGTCATGTCGAATTCATCGAGGATCAGGCTCTGCGCGATGTGCCAGGCCAGATCGGGATGGCCGATCACATCCGGCACCGGGCGCGGCCCCCAGCCTTCATCGGCCGGTTTGAACCGTTCACCGCAGCCGATGGCGAAGGTCGGGATGATCTTCATATCGAAGGCCGAGGCGTGATCATTGTAGACGAGGATGATGACGTCGGGCTTCGTCTCGGCCAGCCATTGGCGGGTCCATTGATAACCGGCGAACACCGGCTGCCAATAGGCCTCTTCGGTCTTGCCCAAGTCCATGGCGACGCCGATGGCGGGCACATGGCTGGTGGCCAGGCCGTGGGTGATGCGGGCCATGGTTCAGCGCCCTTCGCGGATAGAGCGCACGCCGACCGGTGAACGGCCGCCGGCGATCATCATCGCCTGGTAATCAGCGACGCTCATGCCGGTCATGGTGCTCACCGCCTGCACGAACGACAGGCCATCGGTGGAGAAGATCTTGGCGAGGAAATAGATGTTGCCGCCCAGATCGAGCAGGCGGTTGTAATCTCGCGCCAGCACCGCGGCTTTCTGATCGTCGGTCAGCGACCAATCCGCCAGATAGGCGGCCTCGTCGGCCTTCCAGCGCGTGCGGTTTTCCGGCTGCATCAGGCTCATGCAGAACTGGTTGAGATGATATCCGGCGCGGGCGCGTTTCGTGGTGTAGACACGCGTGCCGGGAATATCGTCAAATTCGGCGAGATAGGCGTGGATGTCTTGTGTCACAGGCCGCGCGCCTTCAATTGCGCATCGAGGCGCGGGAACACCCGCCTCGCATTGCCCTCGAAGATCGCAGCGCGCGACTCTTCGTTGATCGGCAGGGCATCGACATAGCGTTTGGTATCATCGAAATACTGCCCGGTCGTCGGATCGATCCCGCGCACCGCGCCGACCATCTCGCTGCCGAACAGGATGTTTTTCGTATCGATCACTTCGGCCAGCAGGTTGATGCCCGGCTGGTGATAGACGCAGGTATCGAAGAACACATTGTCCATCAGATGATGGTCGAGCGCCGGCTTCTTCAGCATGTCGGCGAGGCCACGGAACCGCCCCCAATGATAGGGCACCGCGCCGCCGCCGTGCGGGATGATGAAGCGCAGGGTGGGAAAGCGCGCGAACAGATCGCCTTCCAGCAACTGCATGAAGGCGATGGTGTCGGCCGCCAGATAATAGGCGCCGGTGGCGTGCAGGGCCGGATTGCAGCTGCCCGACACGTGGATCATCGCCGGCACATCGAGTTCACACATCACTTCGTAGAACGGGAACCAGTAGGGATCGGTGAGCGGCGGATGCTT
This sequence comes from Sandarakinorhabdus sp., assembly GCF_987265915.1. Taxonomy (NCBI): domain Bacteria; kingdom Pseudomonadati; phylum Pseudomonadota; class Alphaproteobacteria; order Sphingomonadales; family Sphingosinicellaceae; genus Sandarakinorhabdus; species Sandarakinorhabdus sp. The sequence continues at coordinate 2,313,032 of NZ_OZ503948.1, read as the reverse complement.
GAAGTGGCCGCCGCCCGGATCGGGATTGAGGTTGCAGCCGATGAAACCGAGCTGCTCCACACAGCGCCGCAACTCGGTGATCGAGGAGGCGAGATCGGCTTCCGGCGATTGCGGCAGCATGCACACTCCGGTGAACACGTCCGGATACAGCCCGACGACGCGGGCGATCAGATCATTGCAGGCGCGCGACCAGGGCACGGCCATCGTCTGATCGCCGACATGCGGGGCCATGGCACTGGCGCGCGGTGAGAAGATCGTCATGTCGGCGCCGCGCTCACGGATCAGCCGCAACTGGTTCTTCTCGATCGTCTCGCGGATATCGTCATCGCTGATCGCCGGGCAGGCCGGGCTGGGGATGCTGGCCTTGTAGGCGGCCTTCTGCGCCTCGCGCCACGCATCATGCGCTACCGGCGCCGTGGTGTAATGACCATGGCAATCGATCACCAAGGGTTTTCGGGTCATGCTGCGTTTCTTCCACGGTCTGCCCGGATGGCGTTTTCCTGGGCCAGGCCCTTATCAATGGTGGCAAGCCGCGCGGCCGCATCGGTGGCGGCCGGGATGTCGAGTTCGCCCAGCCGCTGCTGCCAGCCCTGGGTGGCGCTGGCCATGGCCGGGGGCACGCCCAGCGTTGCCAAGGTGGCGGCAACCTCGGCCATTTCCTCGGCGCGGCGGCGGCCATGGCTGGTCATGCGTTCCAGCCGATAGGCGAAATCCGCGGGCGCTGCTGGCCCCAAGGAGGCCAGGACCTGTTCCAGCACGCCGGCGCGGCTTGCGGCCACAGCACATTCGGCGGCCAGCGCCTCCATGCCCTTGATCATCACCGATCGGATCATCTTGATGGCGCTGGCCTGGCCGACGGCTTCGCCCACCACCGTCACCTCCGTGAACCCCAGAGTCGCCAGCGCCGCCGCGGCGTCGTGCGCGGCTGCGCCGGATACCAGCAGCGGCACGGCGCGCCGGGCCGGGTGCACCGGCGCCATCACCGCCACATCGGCATAATGCCCGCCGGCCGCGTTGATCGCGGCGGCGGCGGCCTGTTTTGTGGCCGGTGCGACGCTGTTCATGTCAAGATAGAGTGCGCCCGGTGTCAGCACCCGCGCCGCCTGGCGGGCCGCGACCAGCGCCTGACCCGCGGTGACCAGCGACAGGATCAGCCGGCCACCGGCCAGCGCATCGCCGAGCGTGGCGGCGCCATCGACATCCATGCGATCATAATCGGCACGCTTTTGCGCCCATTGCCCGGGCTCGTCGGTCTTGATGTCATAGGCGCTGATGGCCCAGATGCCGCGCGCTTCATCGCCGGCAAAGGCCATTGCGGCCTCGCCAAAGCCAATCATGCGAACAACGGGTTCCATGGCAGGTTCCATGGCCTTTGGATGCCTGCCACGCAGCAAGACTGCCAAATCGGTTTACCCAAGCCGTCATTCAAAAAACGGAAGTGGCTCTGTCTCGCTGATGCCGGCAACCGCTGCGATGCGGGCCAGAAAATCACGCTGCACCGGGCTGGGCCGCCAGCCATCGCGCAGCACCACCCCGATGCGGCGCGGCGGCAGCGGCAACGGTAGATCGAGCGCCGTCAGCAATCCCGCCGCCAGTTCGACCCTGACCTGATCGGGCGACAGCAGGGTCAGGCAATCGGTGGCCAGCAGCAGTTCGCGGATGGTCATCACCGATCCGCAGGCGATCGGGGCTGCAGGTACGTGCGCGCCGAACAGCGCCTGCCACTGCGCGGCCAACGGCGATCCGGGGCGGCCGATGATCCACGGATAATCCGCCAACGCCGCCAGCGTGGTGCCTTGCGACGCCAGCGGATGGCCGGCGCGGGCAATCACCGCCAGCCGATCATGGATCAGCGGCAGTTGCGCCAGATCGGCCGGTGCCGGTTCGCGCAGGGCGCCGATCATCAGATCGATGGCGCCGTCGCGCAGCTTTTCGACCAGATCGGCCCAGGCACCTTCGATCACTTCGGCCTGCATGCCCGGCCACGCCGGCAACAGCGCCGCCAGCGCTGCCGGCAGCAATCGGGCGCGCGACAAGGGCATGGCGCCGATTACCAGCCGGATCGGACCATCGGCGGGCATCAGGCTTTCCAGCCCGGCGCGATATTCGGCCGCCGCCAGCCGGAATTGGCGCGCCAGCACCCGGCCGGCCGCGGTGAGCGCCACACCGCGCCCGCGCCGTTCCACCAGATCATGCCCGGCCAGACGCTCGGTTTCGGCCACGGCCCGGTGCAGCGCCGGCTGTGACAGGCCCAGGCGCGCGGCGGCTTCGGCATAGCTGCCGGCTTCGGCCAGCGTGATGAAGGCGCGCAATTGTGCCATGCCGAGATGGTTGACCGGATTGAAGCCGCGGCGGTTGGCGCGTGCCAGCCCGGCCGCCAGCCGCGCTTCGGCCGCCACGATGCGATCAATCAACGCACTGCCCGCCGCTGTGGGCACCATGCCGCCCGGCAGCCGTTCGAACAGCCGCACCGCCAGCCGCGCCTCCAGTTGGGCCAGGCCTTGTGCCAGCGCCGGCTGGCTGATGCCGATGGTCGCCGCTGCTGCGCTTAGGCCGCCGCGCGCCGTCACCACCGGCAGGGCGCGCAGGTGACGAAGGTTCAGGGTGAACAGCAATTCCATCACCAGACTTAACCACAGCTTATGGCCAAGGTGCAAATCCGTCTTTGCCGTGGCAGGGGGCTTTGGCAGCGCGGGTGACAACATTTGCAGGAGCAGGGAATGGCAGGCATCGTGGTGCAGACAATCGAGCGGGCCGACCCCAACACCATCGCCGGGCTGGCGGCGGCCGGCGTGGCCACGGTGCACGAAGCGCAGGGGCGCACCGGGCTGCTGGCCCCGCGCATCCGGCCGATCTATGCCGGCGCGCGCATTTCGGGCAGTGCTGTCACCATCTCGGCGCCGCCGGGCGACAATTGGATGATCCATGTTGCCATCGAACAATTGCAGGCGGGCGACATCCTGGTGCTGGCGCCGACTTCGCCGTGCGAGGATGGCTATTTCGGCGATCTGCTCGCCACGTCGGCGCAGGTGCGTGGCTGCCAGGGGCTGGTGATCGATGCCGGTGTGCGCGATGTGCGCGATCTGCAGGCGATGGGCTTTCCGGTGTGGTCGCGGGCAGTGTTCGCGCAGGGCACGATCAAGGCGACATTGGGCAGCGTGAATGTGCCGATCGTCTGCGCCGGGGCGCTGGTCAACGCTGGTGACGTGATCGTTGCCGATGATGATGGCGTGTGCGTGGTGCCGCGCGGCACTGCAGATGCGGTGCTGGCCGCGGCGCAGGCGCGCGAGGCGGCCGAAACCGGCAAACGCGCGCGGCTGGCCAGCGGCGAGCTTGGCCTCGATATCTATGGCATGCGCGAGAAGCTGGCGGCACTGGGTCTCAAATATGTCTGATGGCGTTCGCTGCATGTGGATGCGCGGGGGCACATCGAAAGGCGGCTATTTCGTCGCTGATGATCTGCCTGCCGATGCGGCGGCGCGCGATGTGTTCCTGCTGCGGGTGATGGGATCACCGGACCCCCGCCAGATCGATGGCATGGGCGGCGCCGATCCGCTCACCTCCAAGGTCGCGGTGGTGCAGCGTTCTGTGCGTCCGGGGGTGGATGTCGATTATCTGTTCCTGCAAGTGTTCGTCGATCAGGCGATCGTCACTGACGCGCAGAATTGCGGGAATATCCTGGCGGGAGTCGGGCCCTTCGCGATCGAGCGCGGGCTGGTGGCAGCGCTCGATGGCATCACGCGGGTGACGATCTGGATGGAAAACACTGGCCAGGTCGCGGTGGCCGAGGTGCAAACGCCGGGCGGGCGGGTCTGCTATGCCGGTGATGCCGCCATCGATGGCGTGCCGGGAACGGCGGCTGCGATCCCGCTGCTGTTCCGCGATACCGCCGGCTCCAGCTGCGGCGCGTTGCTGCCCACCGGCCATGTGGTGGACATGGTGGCGGGCACGGCCGTCACGCTGATCGACAATGGCATGCCCTGCGTGGTGATTGCCGCAAGCGATCTGGGTGTGACCGGCCACGAAAGCCGCGAGATATTGGACGGCGATGCCGGACTGAAGGCCAGGCTGGAGGAAATCCGGCTGGCGGCTGGGCCGTTGATGAATCTTGGTGATGTGGCCCAGAAATCCGTGCCCAAGATGATGCTGGTGGCGCCGCCGGCGGGGCAGGGCCATCTCGCGGTGCGCAGCTTCATTCCGCACCGCTGCCATGCCAGCATCGGTGTGCTCGGCGCGGTCAGCGTGGCCACTGCGGCGCTGCTGCCCGGTAGCCCAGCCGCCACCGTGATCGCCGCGCTGCCGGATGGCCCCAACAAGACAATCGTGATCGAGCATCCCACCGGGGTCACCGAATGCGTGGTGTCGCTGGATGATACCGGCCACGTGATCGGCGCCGGCATGCTGCGCACGGCGCGCAAATTGATGGAAGGCGTGGTGTTCGCATGACCGCACGGATCAAGAGCTGGATCGACACGCCCTCGAATCCTGGCTTTGTGCCGCCGCCGGGCGCAGTCGATGCGCATTGCCATGTGTTTGGCCCGATGGCGCAATTCCCGTTCAGCCCGAAGGCCAAATATCTGCCCGAAGATGCCGGGCCCGATCAGCTGTTTGCGCTGCGCGACCGGTTGGGGCTGGCACGCAATGTGATCGTGCAGGCCAGTTGCCATGGTACCGACAATGCAGCGACCCTGCACGCCATCGCCGTTTCGGGCGGGCGCGCGCGCGGCGTGGCGGTGGTCGATCCCGGTATTTCGGATGCGGACCTGGATGCGCTGCACGCCGGCGGCATCCGCGGCATCCGCTTCAATTTCCTCAAGCGGCTGGTCGATGATGCGCCCAAGGACAAGTTCCTGGCGGTGGCGCAGCGCATCGTGCGGCTGGGCTGGCATGTGGTGGTTTATTTCGAGGCCGATAGCCTTGCCGAACTGCGGCCGTTCCTGGCGGCGCTGCCGGTGCCGATCGTGATCGATCACATGGGCCGCCCCGATGTGCGCCAGGGGCCGGATGGCGCCGACATGCAGGCCTTTCGCGCCCTGTTGAATTCACGGCCGGATATCTGGTTCAAGGCGACCTGTCCGGACCGGCTGGATGCCATCAAGGATGGCGGTGCCGGCGCACCGTGGCAGGCCTTTGCCGATGCCGTGGCGCCGCTGGTCGCGGATTATCCCAACCGCTGCCTGTGGGGCACCGATTGGCCCCATCCCAATATGGAGACCGAAATTCCCGATGATGGCGCGTTGATCGACATGATCCCACGCATCGCGCCGACGGCGGCGCTGCAACAGGCGTTGCTCGTTGACAATCCGATGCGGCTGTATTGGCCGGATGAACTGGGCTGAGAGCAGAGTGACTCAGGGCCGGGGCGGGTCGACCGGCTGCCAGTGCACCGGCACGTCGCCGGTCACTTCATAGGTCCACACAAAGAACCGATCCAGCTGGTGCGGCCCGAAGCTGTTGATCAGCGGCACGTCGGCGGCATCGCGGCCGCGCGCGATCACGATGCGGCCGATGCGGCGCCGGTTGTTGCGCGGATCGAAGGTGAACCAGCCACCCGCCAGATAGACCTCCATCCAGGCGCTGAAATCCATCGGATCGACAATGGGCACGCCGATATCGCCAAGATGGCCGTTCACATAGCGGGCCGGGATGTTGAGACAGCGGCACAGGGCGATGGCGAGGTGGGCATAATCGCGGCACACACCAACCCGGTTTTCCAGGGTTTCGAGCGCAGTGCGGGTGGCGCTGGCATTGCCATAATCAAAGCTGATGTGGCTGTGGACGAAATCGACCACTGCCTGCACCCGGTTCCAGCCCGGCGGGACGCTGCCAAAGCGGTCCCACGCGAACTGGCTGAGCCGATCGGTCTCGCAATAGCGACTGCCCATCAGATGGACGAGTGTAGCGGCCGGCAATTGCGCCACCGGCACTTCAGCGGCATCTGTGTGCCACGGATCGACAGGGTCTTCGCACGCCACGACCGCATCGCCCTCCAGCACCAGCGGGCCGGCGGGCGCCAGCAGGCGTTGGCAGCGGTTGCCGAACCCATCGGTATAGAAGGTGGCGGCCGTGGCGGAACTGTTGCGGCGCATTTCCACCAGCACACGGGCGCGATGCTGATCATCGCGCGGCGTCATCATCAGTACCATCGGGGTGGGCTGGGCGCAGTTGATGGCGATCCTGTACCCGCAGCGGATCAGCATGGGGTAAGCGCTGCCATGGTCAGGCACAGGGTGCCGGGCAGGCATGGAGGATCGCTTCGTGTTTGCAACATTTCACTCCCGACGCTTCGAACCACGCCAAACTGCTTCATTCACCCATATCCGGCCTGGCGGCACTGCGGGCGAGGTTCGGAATCCACGTCCGCCTGGCCCCCGGCCGGGCAGGGCCATGGGCAAATGCCTGCGTAGAAGCCGAAGCTGCCGGGCAATACTCATGGCGGTTAATGAGGATATGCTGCTCCGGCCATTTCCAGCGGGTCCCGATCCAGACCCTTGGCCGGGGCAGCACCGTGCCAACCCCCAGGCGCGGTTCCGCACAGGAGAACCACCATGAGCATTGACAAGAACCGCGTCGAAGGCGCGGGCAAGCAAGTTGTCGGCAGCGTCAAGGAAGCCACGGGCAAATTATTTGACAACAAGGGCCTTGAAATCGAAGGCAAGATCGAAAAGACCGAAGGCAAGATCCAGAGCGCGGTCGGCAAGGCCAGCGACAAGGTCAAGCACGCGCTCGACGATTGATTCAGGCGTTTGCCGGTTCAGGCCGGGCCAATATGGTCCGGCCTGAACCGCGCCTTGTGGATCGTCTTGCACCACGCAAGACGCGACCCCGCCGATCTGCTACCATATCTGATTGTTGGAGCACCAATCGCTGAAACCCGATCAAACTGATGCGCAAGGCGCCCCGATCGAAGGCCCGTCTGGCGGCGCGGGCCAGTTCGTGGTTGCCATCGGCGGTTCTGCGGGCGGGCTGGAGGCGTTTCGCGGCCTGATCAGTGGCCTGCCGGCGGTAAGCGGCATTGCCTATGTGCTGGTTCAGCATCTCGATCCCGATCACAATTCGATCCTTGCCGAACTGCTGGGCGCGGGCACGCCGATTCCGGTGGTGGAAGTGCGCCAGGATATGCCGTTGCTGCCGGATCGGGTGCATGTGATCCCGGCCGGCGGCCGCATCGCCGTGAAGGATGGCGTGCTGCACTTGTCGGCAGCGCTCAAGAATCGCGGGCCGCGGTTGCCGATCGATTTCCTGTTCGCGTCTCTGGCGCATGAGCCCGGCTTGCGCGTTGTGGCCATTGTTCTGTCGGGCAATGGCGTCGATGGCGCCGAAGGCGTGCGCGCCATCCACGCCGCCGGCGGCCACGTGATCGTGCAGGAGCCGACCGAAGCCGGCTATGACAGCATGCCGCTGGCGACGATCGCCACGGGCTGCGTCGATGAAGTCTTGCCGGTGGCGGCGATGGGCGCCGCCATCATGGCCCGGCATGATATTGCGGCCGGCCCCGACCAGAAATCTGTTGCCGGCAAAGCCGCTGCAACGCCGAAACCGGATCAGGATTGGGTGCAGCCGGTGTTGGCCCGGTTGAAAAGCAGCGGGCATGATTTCAGCGGCTACAAGACCGGCACCATGCAGCGCCGCGTCGAACGCCGCGCCCGGCTGGCGGGCTATGCCGGCGATGATGCCATATCCCGATATGCCGCGCGGCTGGAAAATGATCCGATCGAGATCAAGGCGCTGGCCAATGATCTGCTGATCAACGTCACCAGCTTTTTCCGGGACGAAGCCGTGTTTGCGGCACTGGGCGCGCAATCCATCCCGGAACTGGTGCGCACCCATAGCGGGGACGGGCCGCTGCGGCTGTGGAGCGCCGGCTGCAGCAGTGGTGAAGAGGCCTGGTCGCTGGCGATGCTGGTGCAGGAAGAGCTGTCGCGCAGCAAATCCACCCTGAAATTGCAATTGTTTGCCACCGATCTTGATCCCGATGTGATCGCCACGGCGCGGCGCGGCCTGTATCCCGGCAGCATAGCGGCCGATATCAGCGAGGAACGGCTCAAGCGCTTCTTCACCGCCGAAGACGATGGCTGGCGGATCGGCCCGGGGTTGCAGGCGTCGGTGGTGTTTGCCGTCCATGATCTGCTCACCGATCCGCCCTTTTCGCGCATCGACATGGTGGTCTGTCGCAACCTGCTGATCTATCTGCAGCCAGCCGCCCAGGCCCGCACCTTCAGCCTGTTCCATTTCGCATTGCGGCCCGGCGGTCTGCTGCTGCTCGGCAGCGCCGAAGCCGTACCCAATGCCTGGCCGGTCGCCGGGCGCGCTGCGGTGGCCCCCTTCACCCAGATCGCCAAGGATGCGCAATTGTATCGGCGCAATCCCGGCAACTGGCCAGTTGTGCCGGCAACAGCGGCCGGTGCCACGCCGGCCGGCTTTCCCGGTGTGGCGATGTTGCCCGCGACACGGCCGTTGCCGGCACTGCCGTCGGCGCGGCTGCAGGCGCTGGAAGCGGAACTGGCGAGCATTCGCGCCGACCTGATTGTCAGCAGCCTGCATCCCGAACAGGCCGATGTCGAACGCATGGCCATCCATGCCGACACCTTGCTGCGCAACCAGGATTTCCAGGCCGCAAACGAAGAACTGATCACCTCGCAGGAAGAGCTGCAATCCCTGAACGAGGAACTGGTCGCGCTGAACGGCCAGTTGCAGGAAACCATCGACCGCCAGCGCACCACGGCCGACGATTTGCAGAACATCCTGTACAGCACCGATGTCGCGACCATCTTCCTCGACATGACGGGCCAGATCCGGTTTTTCACGCCGGCCACGCGCGCGCTGTTCAACATGCTGCCGGCCGACATCGGCCGGCCGCTGGCCGATCTGGCGCCGTTCACGCCCGATCCGCTGCTCGATAGCGACATGGCCCGCGTGAAGGACGGCGCCCCGCCCGTGGACAGGGAGGTCGAATCGGCGGCCGGCATTTGTTATTGCCGGCGCGTGCTGGCGTATCGCAGCCACGATCAGCAGATCGAAGGCGTGATCATCACCTATACCGACATCACCGATCGCAAGCGCAGTTCGGCCGCCTTGCAAGAGGCGCGGCAGGTGGCCGAGGCCGCCAATCTCGCCAAGTCACGCTTCCTGGCGGCGGCCAGCCACGATCTGCGCCAGCCGCTGCAAGCCCTGGTGCTGATGCAGGAACTCCTGTCGCAGAAAGTCTCGGATCCGGAATGCCGGAGCTTGCTCTCCCGCGTTGATCGCACGCTCGATGCCATGGCGGCGATGCTGGACAGCATGCTGGACATCAATCGCATCGAAGCCGGCGCCGTTACCATCGATGCGGGCAGCGTTGTGCTGGATGATCTGCTGCGCGAAACTGTGCAGGGGCTGGCGTTGCAGGCCGATGCGACGGGGCTGAGGCTGCGCTGGGTGCGATCGGGTCTGACCATCGTGTCCGACGCGCGGCATCTGGCGACCATCTTGCAGAATCTGGTGGTCAACGCGCTGAAATACACGGCGCGCGGCGGGGTGTTGGTGGGCGCCCGGCGGCGCGGCCACCAGGTGATGATCGAAGTATGGGACAGCGGCATCGGCATCCCGCCCGAAAAATTCGAAGCGGTGTTCCAGCCCTATCACCAGCTCGGTCCGGCCGCCGATGATCGCGGCCGTGGTCTTGGCCTTGGCCTGGCGATCGTGCGCAGCATGGCGGAGTTGCTGGGCCATCATGTCAGCCTGCGGTCCCGCGTTGGCCGCGGATCGGTGTTCAGCATCAGCGTGCCGCTGGCGCCAACCGCTGCGGGTGCCGTTCCGGCCTGTGGCGCGGATAGCGCGCCGGCGGCGGCGGCGCTGCCGCCACCTCCGCCGGCCGGTTCGCGCATTCTGGTGATCGATGACGACCCGCAGCTGCTGGAGCTGCTCGAACAGATGCTGCACGACGACGGCCACAAGGTGACGACGGCGCGCGATCAGGCCGAGGCGCTGGCCGCGCTGCTGCCGACGGCGCCAGATCTGATCATTTCGGATTTCCGTCTGGCCGACGGTCGTGACGGGCTGGAACTGGCACAGATCCTGCGCACGTCGGCTCACCAGATCAGTGGCCGCAACCTGCCGGTAATCATCCTGACTGGCGATATCTCCATCGACACGCTGGTGCGGTTCGTGGCGCATGATGTGGTCCGCCTGTCAAAACCGGTGCGGCCGACCGAGCTGCGCAGCGCCATCGCCGGGCTGTTGGGCCAGCGGGAACCGGATGCCGTGCCCGATGCCCTTGCTGTGCCGACCAACCCGGCCACGCTGAATATCGTGCATGTGATCGATGATGATCCCTCGCTGCTGCGCGCCTTGGGGTTGTTGTTATCGGCGGCCGACCTGCCGATCCGGCTGCACGCGTCGGCGGAGGCGTTTCGGGCCAACTGGCAGCCGGACAAGGCAGGATGCCTGCTGATCGATGTGCGCCTGCCGGGCGAAAACGGCATGGACCTGCTGAAGAGCCTCAAGGCCGCCGGCACGCTGCCACCCACCATCTTGATGACGGGGCGCGGCGACATCGGCACCGCCGTGGCGGCGATGCGCGCCGGCGCGATCGATTTCATCGAAAAGCCGGTGAGCGGGACGCAGATCGTTGACAGCATCCGCCGTGCCCTGGCCAGCGGCGAAGGCCGCCACGCCGCCGATGCCGAACGGGCCGCGGCGCTGGGCAGGCTCGCCAAGCTTACGGTGCGGCAGCGTCAGGTGATGGCCATGGTGCTGCAAGGCCACCCCAGCAAGAACATCGCTGCTGATCTGAACCTCAGCCAGCGCACCGTGGAAAATCACCGCGCCGAAATCATGCGGCGCAGCGAGTGTCGTTCCCTGCCGGAACTGGCGCGCCTGGTGATGTTTGCCGATCCGGCCGCAGTCAGCTTTCGCTGAGGCGACGAAAAAGGAACCAGGTGAGCGCCGCCGATGCAATTGGGCATCCGGCATTGGCGCGGGGGGGACCGGCAATGCCGCGATCGCGGGGGGCGATGATGGGCGAGCCCACCTGGCCCGATTTGTCTAGCCTTGTTGGCCGCCGCCATGCGAGGCACGGAATCTACCCAAAATAACGCCGGCCCCGTTCGCCACATACCCAAGGCTGGAGCGGGTCAGGGATGAAACTGGCGGGGCCGGCGCCCGATCAGCGTTTGGCGGCGTAGGCGCCAATGTCGGGCGGGGTGCCGCGCCGCGTACCGGAATAATCCTGCGCGGGGGCATCGGCCGGATTGCCGGCCGCCCTTGCCTTGGCGCCGGGCCGCAACCGCACGTCAAACTGGTATTTCTCGGGTGCGTAGTTGATGAACATGCCCTTGGTGCCAGCACCATCCACCCTGTTCTTGGCGATGGCTTTACCATTCGAATAGGTGCCTTCGCGGTTGTTGTAGATGGTTTTGCCATCGATGTCATAGGCCATGAGGCAGTGGCCATCGTTGGCGAGACAGATGTTGTGATCCATGGCCATGTTGCGATTGGGCGCTTTGCTTTGCAGAACCAGGCCGGTGGCGATGTTGTTGCGGACCAGCACGTCATTGGACGGGCTGCCTTCATGGCTGGAGCCGCCGACCCTGATCCAGGACTGACACATGACATTGCCATTGGGATGGCGTGTGCCAATCGTGGAGCCATCGTCGAGCACGGTGTTGTTGATGATCTTGGCGCCGTGCAAACTGGCAAACGACATGCCATGACAGGTTGATGAGATCACGACATTGTTGGAAACGGTGACGTTGAACCAGTCTGAATTGAAGGCGCTGATGCCCTGGACCATGCCGGGAAAGCGGACGCTGTTGGCTGAAGTCTGGCGGATGGCAAGGTTCCCGTCGATCAGTATGTTGCGATACTGGTTTGATGGGATATCGGGGAACTTCCGGCCGATCTGGCCCTGCATGAAATCATTGTGATTGCCATCGCCCAACGTGTTGCTGTTGGTGAGGATATTGTGGCTGATGATCAGATTGCTGGCTGCAAAGGCCAGGAAATCGCCGCCGACATTGTCGATGCGATTGTTGGTGAACAAGCTGTTCTCGGCCATCAGGCCGGCACCATGGCGCAGGTTGCGGAACACGCTGTTCCGCACCGTGAGACATTTGATTCCGCCGAAACTGCCGTCTGAGCGCAAGCCTTGGAAGCGGGCCTTGGCCAGCCAATCAGCCTTTGACCAGTCATCCACATCGTCGGCAGAGGAAATCTCAACCCCATCGAGGATGATGTCCTCGGCCTGCTCACCCTTGCGATCGGTAAAGTTGACCAGTGGGTTGAACCCATCGGCGGTGGACTGGATCTTCAGGCCGCGCACGATGATCCGGTTGGCATTGAAGAATTGCAGCGTTGTGGCGTGCGGTGTTTGTCCGGGCGCGGCGGCAATCGTCAGGAAGGCGTTGCTTGCGGTGGGCTGCCGGCGGAAATTGATGCGGATATTGCCATGGTTGCCGCTCATCAGCAGGATGGTGTCGCCGGGATTGATCCCGGAGGGGCGCAGCGCTTGCAGCGCCGAATTCAAAAATCCTGAGCGATAGGGGCGATCAAGGACCGCTTGCAGGCTTTGCCATGGCCGTGCTGCCGAGCCATCGCCATCCGGGCTGCCCTTGACCGGATCGACCACCCAGACCCGGCCATTGGCAAGCGATGGCATGGTGCAGTTCGAATGGACCGCCAGCGACGGCGCCGCCACAGCTGCGGTAGTCGTGGTGCACGCCAGCGCGAGAGCCAACAAGTGCATGTGGGAGGGCAAGCGCAACACCATGATCCATCCAGACATCGCTGCGGCCGCCTTCGCGGCGACACGCATCGCGCGGAACGCTACACCAGAAACCCGGTTTGGGCCATGCGCCCCGAAGGCCCGATAGCACTGGAAACGACCGGCAGACACGGCAACACGCCCGGAACCAGCGCTGGATGCCCCGCGAGGATTCGAACCTCGATTAACGGTGTCAGAGACCGGAGTCTTACCTTTAGACGACAGGGCAGTGGCCAGAAGGAGGGCATTAGCGCCGGGTGGACTTTCGGTCAACACCTGCACGATGCCACCGGCATTGGGACGGATTTGCGTTTGTGGGATGAAGCGGTTAGCTTGGCAACAGGTTCCGTTGCGGTGCGCTGGCCATCTATCAGGATGGTTATTGGCCAAGGCGGGGAAATTTTGACTGGACTTGCCGATGCCGGCCCGAAGTGATTTTGCCGCGGTTGATCCCGGCCCGTCCGCCCCACCCCGCGGCGGACAAGCGGCAGCGCCGCGCAGCGGGCCGCTGCCGCGCAACACCGCGGCGGCGGGCAAGCGCGGCCGATCCTATGGCGCGCTCGATCTGGGCACCAACAATTGCCGGTTGTTGATCGCGCGCCCGTCGCCGGATGGCTTTACCGTGGTGGACGCCTACAGCCGGGTGGTGCGGCTGGGCGAGGGCCTTATGGAGGCCGGGCGCCTGTCTGATGCGGCCATGGATCGCACGGTGGCCGCGCTGGCCGCCTGTGCGGAAAAGCTGGCGCGGCGGGACGTCCGCCTTACCCGAAATGTCGCCACCGAAGCCTGCCGCCGCGCCAGCAACGGCCTGGCCTTTGTGGAGCGTGTCTATGCCGAAACCGGGATCGCGCTGGATGTGATCAGCCCGGCCGAGGAGGCGCGGCTTGCGGTGCTGGGCTGCCATGTGCTGATCGATCCCGATGGCCCGCCGGCGCTGGTGTTCGATATCGGCGGCGGATCGACCGAGCTGATGCTGGTCGGCGATGCCACCGACGGCGGCGGCCCGCCGGAGATCATCGACTGGATCTCGATGCCGTGGGGCGTTGTCAGCTTGGCCGAAACCGAACCGCAATGGCCGGACGCCCACGACCGCCTTTCCGCCTATGAACGCATGCTGGGCGAAGTGCAGCCGTTGCTGGCCAGCTTTGCCAAACGCCTCACCGCACGTGGGGTGGGCACGGTGCAGTTGCTGGGCACATCGGGCACCATCACCACCCTGGCCAGTGTGCAACTCGGCCTGCCCGGCTATGATCGGCGCCGGGTGGATGGGTGCGCGGTGGGGAACAGCGAATTGTCGGCGCTGTGCCGGTCAATCGGGCTGCGCAGCGTCGCCGATCGGGCCCGCATCGCCTGTGTGGGGCCGGACCGCGCCGAACTGATCGTTGCCGGCTGCGCCATTCTCGAGGCGATCCTGACGCGCTGGCCGGGCGGCGAGGTCAAGGTGGCGGATCGCGGCATCCGCGAAGGCATCTTGCGCACGCTGATGACCCGCGATGGCGTCTGGATGCCACGATGAGCGGGCAGCCAACCGGCGGCGATGGCCGTTCGCGCGGCGGCAAGGTGCGGGTGAAGACCGCGCGGCGCCGCAGCCCGCAATCGACCCGCTGGCTGGAACGCCAGCTCAATGATCCTTATGTCGCGGCGGCCAAGGCGCAAGGCTATCGCAGCCGCGCTGCCTTCAAGCTGAAGGAGCTTGATGCGCAATTCGATATGCTGGCCGGGGTGGAGCGTGTGGTCGATCTGGGTGCAGCGCCAGGCGGCTGGTGCCAGGTGGTGAAGGAGCGCCGTCCAAGGGCCAAGGTGGTGGGCATGGACCTGCTCGCCATCGAGCCGCTGGTCGGGGTCGATCTGTTCCAGAAGGACATCACCGATGATGACAGCGAGGCACTGATCCTGGCGACCTTGGGCGGCCCGGCCGATGTGGTGATGAGCGACATGGCCGCCAATACCGTCGGCCACAAGATGACCGACCATCTGCGCACCATGGGCCTGATCGAGGCGGCGCTCGACATGGCGACCCGGCTGCTCAGGCCGGGCGGCAGCTTTGTCGCCAAGGTGCTGGCCGGCGGCGGCGACGGGCAGCTTACGGCGGCACTGCGGCAGCATTTCACCGTGGTCAAGCATGTGAAGCCGCCAGCCAGCCGCAAGGGATCGAGCGAATGGTATGTGGTGGCGCAAGGTTTCAAGGGCGACGCACCGATCCCGCCCGGATGATATTGCGCCCGACCGGCAGGGCTGGCAGACTTTGCCGATGCGCACCTTGATCCCACTCCTGGCTTTGCTCACCGCCGCAGCGCCACCGCCCCCGACTGCACCGGCCATCGATGTCGAGCAGATGAAGCGCGATCTCGCGACCCTGGCTTCTGACGAATATGAAGGCCGTGCGCCGGCCACCGCCGGGGAGGCCAAGACCATCGCCTATCTGGCCCAGCGCATGGCCGCGATCGGCCTGAAGCCCGGCAACAACGGCAAATGGCTGCAACCGGTGCCGCTGGTGGCGATCACCACCGATCCCGCCGCACCCATCCGCATCGCAGGCGGCGCGTCGCCACTGACGCTGGCGATGAACAGTGATGTAGCGGTGAAGACCCTGCGACCGCAGCCGCAGATTGCGCTCGAAGCCTCCCAAATCGTGTTTGTCGGCTATGGCATTGTCGCGCCGGAACGCGGCTGGAACGACTATGCCGGGCTGGATGTGCGCGGCAAGACCGTGCTCGTGCTGGTCAATGATCCGGATTGGCAGACGCCGGCTGCCGGCAAGGATGCGGGGCCATTCGAAGGCCGCGCCATCACTTATTATGGCCGCTTCACCTACAAATATGAGGAAGCGCTGCGCCAGGGCGCGGCGGCCGTGCTGGTCATCCATGATGAGGAACCGGCCGGCTACCCCTGGGGTGTGATCGGCACCAGCGTCGGCAAACCGGCGCTGGGTCTGGACCAGGGGGCGAAGGCGGCTTCGGCGCTGCAATTTGAAGGCTGGATCACCAAGGCGGCTGCGGCGCGCCTGCTGGCCAGCGGAGGCCTTGATCTTGGCACGCTGGAGGCTGCGGCGAAGTTCCAGGGCTTCCGTGCCGTGCCGACCAGGCTGACCGCGTCGCTGACGGCAGAGAACAAGGTGGAACGGTCGGTTTCGTACAATGTGATGGGTATATTGCCGGGCACGAAGCGCCCCGATGAAGTGGTGCTGTTTTCAGGCCATTGGGATCATGTCGGTCGCTGCAAGGCCGACGCGACCGGCGACGATATCTGCAACGGTGCGCTCGACAACGCGTCGGGCACCGCCGGCGTGCTGGCGTTGGCCGGGGCGCTGGCCAAGGCCCCGCGGACGGAGCGGTCCATGCTGTTCGTTTCCTGGACTCTGGAAGAGGCCGGCCTGCTCGGCTCGCGATACTATGCCGAACATCCGCTGTTTCCGCTCGGCAAGACGGTGGGCGGCGTCAACATGGATGTCCTCGGCATGTATGGCGCCCATGATGGCCTTACGATTGCCGGGGCCGGGAAATCGGAACTGGAGGCCAGGGCCGCCCGCCTGGCCGCAGCGCAGGGCCGCCGGCTGGTGCCGGAAGCCTCGCCGGAAAAGGGCCGCTATTTCCGGTCAGACCATTTCAGCCTGGCCAAGTTGGGGGTGCCGATGCTGATGGCGACCGGCGGTGGCGAGTTGATCGGCAAGCCGAAGGGCGCCGCTGCGGCTGCCGCCAATGATTATGTCGATCATCGTTACCACCAGCCATCCGATGAATATGATCCGAACTGGGATTGGGGCGGCGTGGTGCAGGATCTGACGTTGTTTGCGCAATTCGGCCGCGAACTGGCCGATGGCAAGGATTGGCCGAACTGGCTGCCGGGCAGTGAGTTCCGCAGCATCCGGGACCAGAGCCGGGCGGGGTTCAAGGAATAGCATCTGCCCGGCGCTTGATGCTCCCAAAATGCTGCCGTTGCGCAGCGCCGCGGGTTCCGGCAATCAGCGTTCATGATGAGATCGCCCCAATGACCGCCCGCCAACCCGCCGAATGGATGCCGCACGCCGCCACCTGGACGGCATTCCCCAGCGCTGCCGATTTGTGGCAGGACGATCTCGCCCCGGCGCAGGAGGAAGTCGCCGCCATGGTCCGTGCCGTGGCGCGCGGCGAGCGGGTGGAATTGCTGGTGGCCACGCCCGAAGCCCGGGCGCGCGCCGAGGACCTGCTCGCCGGTGCCGACGTGCGCATCCATGATTATGGCTTTGGCGACATCTGGCTGCGCGATACCGGGCCTTTGTTCATGGCCTCTCCGGTCGGCGCGGCGGCGGCGGGCTTCCGCTTCAACGGCTGGGGCGGCAAATATGATCTGCCCGGCGATGATGGCGTTGCGGCCTTTGTCGCCAAGGCCGCCGGGGTGCCGTTGGCGCGCCATGGCTGGGTGCTGGAAGGCGGCGCCATCGATTGCGATGGCACCGGGCTGGCGGTGACCACCGAACAATGCCTGCTCAACCCCAACCGCAACCCGCGGATGGACCGGATCGAGGTGGAAAGCCATTTGCGCCGCGACCTGGGAATCACCTCCGTGCTGTGGCTGGGCGAGGGGCTGCTCAACGATCATACCGACGGCCATGTCGACAATCTGGCGCGCTTCGTGGCGCCGGGCCGGCTGGCGCTGCCGGTGGCGGCCGGGCGGGATGATCCGAACGCCGATGTGTATGAAGATGCCGCCGATCGCGCCCGCGATTTCGGGCTGGAGGTTGTGCCCATCCCGTCGCCGGGGCGGGTGGAGGCCGACGGCAAGATCGTGCCGGCCAGCCACATGAATTTCTACATCGCCAATGCCGTGGTGGTGGTCCCGCTCTATGGCACCGCCAGCGACGCCGATGCGGTCAAGGCGATTGCCGCGCTGTTCCCGGACCGTGAGGTGCTGGGGATGCGGGCGGATCATATCCTGACCGGCGGCGGCAGCTTCCACTGCATCACCCAGCAGCAGCCGAAGTAACCCCTCTCCCCTTGGGGGAGAGGGAGGGGCCCGCCGCGCAGCGGTGGGAGGGTGAGGGTGGGCAAGCGTTGCCACACGCGCACCCGATTGCGCCGGCTTGCTTCAATCCATTCGATTGAGAAAGAGCCACCGGATGCAAGAACTCCGGCCTTCAGTTTTTCCACATTGGACGAATTGGGTGGGATACAGCCTTGAAATTGCGCGACTCTTAAAAAACGCGCCGTCTGCCCATGATCATCCAACAGGGGCATCATGACAGGTGCAGGCCGTGTAGGACAGGCCCGGACGGCAATTGCGGACAAGCAACCCGAGCACGCCCTCACCCTCCCTCGCCTGCGGCGTGGGCCCCTCCCTCTCCCCCAAGGGGAGAGGGGTTTCGCGTCTTTCCCACGCCACAATCGCACGCTAAATCGCCGGCATGACCCGTCTCATCACTATCGCCGGCCTGCAACTGGCCTTTTCCGGCCAGCGTGACGCCGATATCGCCATGACCGCTGCCGCCGCGCGCGAAGCCGCCGCGACTGGCGCGCAGGTGGTGCTGCCGCCGGAATTGTTCGAAGGCCATTATTTCTGCCGGCACGAGGATGAAGGCCTGTTCGCCAATGCCCTGCCGCTGGATCGGCATCCGGCCGTCGCCGCAATGCGCGAAGTGGCGCTGGAAACGCGCACTTACATTCCCTGCTCCTTCTTCGAGAAGGACGGCCCGCACCATTACAACAGCCTGGCGATGATTGACGATGGCGGCAATGTCATGGGCGTCTATCGCAAGAGCCACATCCCCGATGGGCCGGGTTATGAAGAGAAATTCTATTTCCGGCCCGGCAACACCGGTTTCAAGGTGTGGCCGACGAAGCATGGCGTGATCGGTGTCGGCATCTGTTGGGACCAATGGTATCCCGAAACCGCGCGCGCAATGATGCTGATGGGCGCCGACGTGCTGCTCTACCCCACCGCCATTGGCACCGAGCCCCATGATCCCTCGCTGGACACACGGCGGCTGTGGCGCCGGGCGATGGTCGGCCATGCCGTATCGAATGTCGTGCCGGTGCTGGCCTGCAACCGCATCGGCACCGAAGAAGCCGGCACGCCGCATGCGCAGACCTTCTATGGCACCAGCTTTGCCTGTGACCAGCGCGGCGACATTGTTCATGATCTGGATGATGCGACGCCGGGCGTGGTGCAGGCGACCTTCGATCTCGATCTGGCTGCCCGCCACCGCGCCGCGTTCGGGTTTTTCCGCGATCGCCGGCCCGATCTGTACGGCCGCATTTCGCAGGATATCTGATGCGGCGGGTGCGGCTTGGCGAGGAAGCCTATTGGACTCGCGAAGCCATTGCCGATGATCTGGCCGCGCTGGGGCTGGGCGCCGGCGATGCGGTGATGGTGCATGCCAGCCTGCGCCGTGTGGGCGCCGTGCTCGGCGGTGCGGATGGCGTGATTGTGGCGCTGCGCAGCGTGGTGGGGCCGCAGGGCAACATCCTGGCCTACACGAGTTGGGATGAACAATATGAAGACGCTTTGAATGATGATGGCCGGCTGCCCGATGATGTGAAGCCGCACATCCCGGCGTTCGATCCAGCGGCGTCGCGGGCCAATCGCGATCATGGCGTGCTGGCCGAAGCCATCCGCTCCACGCCCGGTGCGCAGCGCAGCGGCAATCCCGGTGCGTCGGTAGCGGCGCTGGGGCCGCGGGCCGCGTGGTTCACCGCCGATCATCCGATGCATTATGGCTATGGCGCGCAATCGCCGTTTGCGCGGTTGGTAACATCGCAGGGCCTGGTGCTGATGCTGGGCGCGCCGTGGGACACGATGAGCATACTGCACCACGCCGAGCATCTCGCCGAAATTCCCGGCAAGCGTATGAGACGGCTGGAGGTGCCGCTCGCCGTGCCGGCCGGCGTGATCTGGCAGGCCATCGAGGAATATGACACCTCCGACCCGGTGGTGGATGGCCTGCACGATGATTATTTTGCCGATCTCGTCAGCGAATTCCTGAACAGCGGCCAGGGCCGCCAAGGCCGCGTAGGCGATGCGCCGGCCGTGCTGGTGCCGGCGGCGGCGATCACGGCGTTTGCGGTGGCGTGGCTGGAAGCGCGGGTTCAGGCCTGAAGCGTTTCGACCGGCACCGGCGCGCCATCAGCGAATGGCGCGATGCCGCGATCAAAGGTGTTGAACACGTCGGCGCCGCCCGACAGCGCCAGGTGCAGCATGTCGGCAAAGTCGGCGCCCTGGGCGGCCATGGTGAGGGCGAATTGCACTGCCCATGGCTCCGCGAATGACAACGTGGGCCAGTTGGTCAGTTTTCGTATGGCATTGATTGCAGCGGGCTTCGGCATCCGCCCTACCGAAACCAGAACCCAATAAAGTTCGAGGCAAACCGTTATTGGTACCAGGCAGGCATCAGCCAAAAGTCTGGCTGCGCGCGCACATTGATCGGGTTCGTCTTGGAGGATCACCCTCGCAAGGACGTTCGTGTCTAGAGACCGCACGAGCGCATGTAACTTTCGGCTGCGCCAAGCGGCCCTGCCATTGCAATTTCCTCGTCGGAGATTGGCGGTCCAGTATAATTTGAAATCGCTTTCAGCTCTGCCAGCAGCGCTGCAATATCCCCGTTCGTAATCGTCTGAGTTTCAGCGACTGCGGGTTGCAGTCTGACCGTATCACCCTCTTCAACCAACTCCAGACGGGCGCCAGAATGCCAACCGTGCCGATTGCGCAGCTCAGCCGGCACGGCAATTTGACCTTCATCGGACAAGACGACGACCGTTTTCATGCGACGGAGTTTAGTCTTTCGCGCGTCCAGCCGCAACTGCCGCCGCCAGCACATCGCGCAACATCTCCGGCGTGATGGTGCCGGTGTTCAGGTTCAATCGGCTGGGGTGGTAGCTGTCCACCAGCACCACACCCGATGGCAGCTTGTGCACCGCGCCGTGCCCGAAGCGATATTTGGGCAATTTGCCGCCGATGGCTTTGATGGCGGCCTGGTGCGCGGTTTCGCCCAGCGCAACCACCACCTTCAGGCCGGGCAGGGCGGCAAGTTGTTCGGCCAGGAACGCCCGGCAGGCGTGTTTCTCGGCCGTTTCGGGCAGGTTGCCCGGCGGCGCGCAGGCGACGGCGTTGGTGATGAACAGGCCGGGCGCGCGCCAGCCTTCGGGGGTTTCGCTGGCCAGCCCCAGTTCGGCGAGGGTGGCGAACAGCAATTTGCCGGCATCATCGCCGTGGAAGGGCTGGCCGGTGCGATTGGCGCCCTTCAGGCCGGGGGCCAGGCCGACAATCGCCAGGCTGGCCTGCGCGTCGCCCAATGGCGGCACCGGCGCGTTCCACCAGCCGGGGTGGCGCTGCCGCTGTTCGGCGCGATAGGCGACCAGGCGCGGGCACAACGGGCAATCGATGGGCGGCGTGCCGGGGAAGGGGGGATCGCCAGAGGGTTCGCCAAAATTCCCGCCAAAATTCTCGTCAGTCATGCCCGCAGCCTGTAGGGGATGGGGCGCATATGGCAATCGTGCATATCGCTATCGGATCAAACCGCTGCCACGGCCGTTTCGGCCGCCCGGCCGGCGTGGTGCGGGCGGCGCTGGCCGCGCTGGCGGGGCTGGGCCCGGTGGCGCGCCGGTCACCGCTGTTTGATACCGCGCCCATCGGCCCGGGCAGCCGCCGCTATGTCAATGCAGTGGCCGCGATCGACTGGCTGGGCAGCCTGCCCGAACTGTTGGCGGCGCTGAAACATATCGAGCATGACTTTGGCCGTCGCCGTGGCCGACGCTGGGGCGATCGGGTGCTTGATCTGGATATCATTGCCGCAGGCGATGTGCGGCTGAAGGCGCCCGGCTTGTCCGTTCCGCACCCGCGCCTGGCTGAACGGCGCTTCGTGCTCGATCCGCTGGTGACGGTGGCGCCGGCCTGGCGACACCCGGTCCACAATCTCAGCGCAAGACAGTTGCACGCCCGTGCGCTTCGCCCTAAAAGCCGGCCCCGCGCTTGACGCGCACACCCTGTTTTGGGGGTCCTTAGCTCAATCGGTCAGAGCGCCCGCCTTTTAAGCGGTAGGTTTCGGGTTCAAGTCCCGAAGGACCCACCAACCCGCAGTTGTCAGCCCCCCCGTACCCGCCTAGCATCGGGGTCAAAGCCAGGTGCGGCCTTGGGGGGATTGATGGCAAGGCGGCTGAAATATCAGAATCCTGTGCTCGCCCTTGCCGTGGCTTTGCTGGCGGTGCCGGCGGCGGCAGCGCCAACACCGGCCACGATCATCTCCCATGTGACCGTGCTGCCGATGACGCCGGGCGGCGCGGTGCTGCGCGATGCCGATGTCGTGATCGAAAATGGCCGGATCAGCGCCATCGGTGGCCCGCTTCCCAAAGGCGCACGCCGGATCGATGGCCGCGGCAAATGGCTCATTCCCGGCCTTGCCGATTTGCATGTGCATGTGCCGGTCGATGGCCTGCCGCGCCCGCCCCGGTACCCGACCGAACCGGCCACGATCCAGTTCAACACCCAGGATCAGATGACGCCCTATATTGCCAATGGCGTGACCCAGATCCTGAACATGGATGCGGTGCCGGCATCGGTGGGCCAGCGCAATCAGGTCGATCGCGGCGAGGTGATCGGCCCGCACATCGCACTGGCGGCAGTGATCGATGCCGGAAAGCCCATGGGCCGCATTGCCGCCACGCCGGTCGATGCCCGCCAGGCCGTGCGCGGGGTGAAGGCCGAAGGCTATGATTACATCAAGGTCTATTCCGGGCTGAGCCAGGAAAGTTTCGCGGCCATCATCGAGGAAGCGGGCAAGCAGCAGATGAAGGTGCTGGGCCATATTCCCGATGCCTTTCGCGGCAGCCTGGAAAAGGCGCTGGTGCCGGGCTTTGCCATGGTGGCCCATGCCGAGGAGTTTTCCAAACATTCGGCCAATTTCAGCGATGAAGATGCGCTGCGCTTTGCCCAGCTGGCCAAACAGAGCGGCACCTGGCTGACCCCCACGCTCGCAGCGATCCGCTGGATTGCCAGCGAGACGCGCTCGCTCGACGAGATGAAGGCATCGTCCCATCTGCAATATGTCCATCCGCTGCTGCAGAGCCGGTGGATCACGGCAAACCGCTACAACCGCAATTCCACGCCAAAGAATATTGCCTATTTTGAATCCATGTTGGCATTCCAGCGGCGAATGGTGGCGGCCTTCCGGGCGCAGGGCGTGCCGATGGTGGCCGGCACCGATGTGCTGGTTTCGGGGGTCATCCCCGGCTTTTCCCTGCACGAGGAACTGGAACTGCTGGTGGGGGCCGGCCTGACGCCGCTGGAAGCGCTGGAGTCGGCGACGCGGTTGCCGGCGCAGTTTCTGGGGGTGGAGGCTGATCGTGGCACCATCGCAGCCGGCCAGCGCGCCGATCTGGTGTTGCTGGATGCCGATCCGCTGGCCGATATCCGCAACACGCGCCGCATTGCCGGTGTGATGATCGGTGGACGCTGGCTGGATGCGGCGCAGCTGCGGGCCATGCTGGCCGATCTGGCCCGGCGCAACACCGCCGCCCGCCCGGAATTTGACTGGAAGACCGTGACCAGCCGTTGACGCACGAGGGACAGATGCCAATTTCCGATTACAGCTTGGCCGACTTCACCGCCGGCCCCTATACCCGCCCCGTCTATCGGCGCGGCAGTGGCCCGGCGGTGATCGTCATCCACGAAGTGCCGGCCCTGCACACGCTGGTGATTGATTTCGCCGACCGGCTGGCGGCGGCCGGGATGACGGTGTTTTGCCCCAGCCTGTTCGGCACCCCGGGTTCGGTGCCAACCAAGGCGGCGGCGGTGAAGCAATTGTTCCTCAACATCTGCATCCGCCGCGAGTTTTCGGCGTGGGAATCCGGTCGCTCCTCCCCGATTGTCGATTGGTTGCGGGCGCTGGCGGCGCAGGTGCATGCCGATTGCGGCGGGCCGGGGGTGGGCGCGCTCGGCATGTGCTTCACCGGCGGCTTTGCGTTGGCAATGATGACGGAACCCGCCGTGATCGCGCCGGTGCTCAGCCAGCCCAGCCTGCCGATCCGCGGCGCCAAGGCCGGCAGCCTTGATTGCACGGCGGCCGAGATCGCCTGTGCGCGACGGCGGTTCGAGGCGGAGGATCTGTCGCTGCTGGCGCTGCGCTACAAATCCGACAAATTGGTGCCCAATGCCCGGTTTCGCCGTTACGAACGCGAATTTCCCGGCCGGGTGGAGACCATCGAGCTGGAGGATGAAGATGCCCGCGCCGGCACCGGCATGGCGCCGCATTCGGTGCTCACCGTGCATCTGCCCGATGCAGGCCCCGGCAAGGATGCCGAACGGCGGGTGATCAGCTTCCTGCGGCATCGCCTGGGGCTTGCACCGCTCCCCGCCTGACGGCAGGAAGGCGCCAAGAGGACCCTCTGATGAAATCCATGACCGCCTTCGTGATGCTTGCCCTGTTTGCCGCCGCGACGGCAAGCCCGGTTCTGGCGCAGGCGCCGGCACCCACTGCCGCTGTACTGCCCGGCGGCACCCGCACCATCGACCGCAAGATCGGTACGGGCCCGGTGGCGGAACCCGGCCGCATGATCGCGGTGCATTACACCGGCTGGCTGTATATCGATGGCGGCAAGGGCAAGAAGTTCGACAGTTCGCGCGACACCGGCCAGCCCTTTGTGTTCACGCTGGGCGCCAGTGAGGTGATATTGGGCTGGGATGAAGGCGTGGCCGGCATGAAGGTGGGCGGCACCCGCACGTTGATCGTGCCGCCGCAGGCCGGCTATGGCGAGGCGGGCGGCGGCGATGTCATCCCGCCGAATTCCACCTTGCTGTTCGAGGTGGAATTGCTGGCAGTACGCTGACCGGCAGCTGCGAAAGGACAAAGATGATGGCTGCTGCGCCCGGGGTTCTAGCCCTAACTGGTGAACGGGTGCTGGTGCTGCAAGGCGGCGGCGCGCTCGGCAGTTATCAGGCCGGCGTGTTCGCGGCGTTGGACGCTGCGGGCTATGTCATGCAGGCCGTCGCCGGCATTTCGATCGGCGCCATCAATGGCGCGATCATTGCCGGCAATCCGCCCGAACGCCGCGGCGAACGGCTGTCGCAGTTCTGGGAGCGCGTGACCGGCAGCCCGGCTCTGGCCTGTTTGGGCGGCCTTGATGAAGGCGGCAGCAACTGGGCGCAAAGCCTGCGCCACCAGCTTTCGGCGGCGACCACGGTGATGGTGGGCGCACCGGGCTTTTTCCGGCCGCAGCTGCCGTGGTGGCCGGCGTGGTGGCCTGGGCAGACCCATCTCTATGACACTGCACCCTTACGCGACACGCTGAACGAACTGGTGGATTGGGACGTGCTGAACAGCGGCGCGGTGCGCCTGGCGGTGGGGGCCGTCAATGTCGAAACCGGCAATTTCCGCTATTTCTGCACCGCGCAGGAACGGCTGGACGTGCGCCACATCATGGCATCGGGCGCTTTGCCGCCGGGCCTGCCCCCGGTGGAAATCGATGGCCAATGGTGGTGGGATGGCGGGCTGGTGTCCAACACACCGCTCGATCAAGTTCTGGATGATGATGACGGCAATGATCTGGCGATCTTTCAGGTCGATCTGTTTCCGGCGCGCGGCCGGTTGCCCAGCAGCCTGAGCGAAGTGGAAGAGCGCACCTCCGATATCCGCTTTTCCAGCCGCACCCGCTTCACCACCGATGCACAGGCGCGCTTGAATGGCCCGCGTGAGGCGTGGGCGCGGCTGGCTGCCCGCCTGCCGCCGGACCTGCGGGGCAGCGAGGAGGCGCAGTTGTTCGATCGCCTGACCCGCGGCCGCCGGGCCGTGGTCGCGCAGCTGATTTATCGCGACCAACCGTGGCAGGGGGCCGCAAAGGGCCGGGAATTCAGCCGGGCCACCATGACGCTGAACTGGCGCCGGGGGGAGGCGGATGTGGCGACGATGCTGGCGCGCTGCGGCTGGGCCGCCCTGCCGGATGGACCCGGCGTCTGGAGCTTTGACGCTACGGGAAACGATAGCAACTTGCCGGTATAATCCCGCTTTTGTGCCTGCGACATTCTGTTACACTGCCTGAGTCTGGCCGCCCTGGGGACGGCGGCCCGGATTGTGACGAGCAGGCAAAACCGAGTTGCAAAGGGGGAAGACCATGGCAAGCAGTGAACATGTCGATCTGGAAGGCTTTATTTCGGGCGTGAAGCGGCGCAATCCCGGCCAGCCGGAATTCGTGCAGGCCGTCACCGAAGTCGCCGAGGATATTTTCGAGTTCATGGCCGACAAGGTGAAGTATCACGAAGCGCAGATCCTGCGCCGCATTGCCGAACCGGATCGGGTGATCAGCTTCCGGGTGTGCTGGGAAGACGACAAGGGCAATGTGCGCGTGCAGCGCGGCTGGCGTGTGCAAAACAACAACGCCATCGGCCCGTACAAGGGCGGCATCCGCTTCCACCCGTCGGTCACTGAAAGCGTGCTGAAATTCCTGGCCTTTGAACAGACGTTCAAGAATGCCCTCACCGGCCTGCCGATGGGCGGCGGCAAGGGTGGCAGCAATTTCAATCCCAAGGGCAAAAGCAGCAACGAAATCATGCGCTTCTGCCAGAGCTTCATGACCGAGCTGTACCGCCACATCGGCGCCGATGTTGACGTTCCGGCCGGCGATATCGGCGTGGGCGGCCGCGAGATCGGCTTCATGTTCGGCCAATACAAGCGCATCACCAACCAGTTCACCGGCGTGTTGACCGGCAAGGGCCTGGAATGGGGCGGCAGCCTGATCCGCACCGAAGCCACCGGTTATGGCGCGGTGTATTTCCTGCAGAACATGCTGAAATCCAAGGGCAATGATGTTGACGGCAAGAGCGCGGTGATATCCGGTTCGGGCAATGTTGCGACGCATGCCGCCGAAAAGATCGTGCAACTGGGCGGCAAGGTGCTGACGCTTTCGGATTCCGAAGGCTTCATCCATGATCCCGATGGCATCACCCAGGAAAAGATCGATTGGGTGAAGCATCTGAAGAACGTGAAACGCGGCCGGATTTCGGAATATGTGAACGAATTCACCGGTGCGACCTTCCATGGCGGCGGCGCGCGGCCGTGGGGCGTGGCCTGCGATGTGGCGCTGCCCTGCGCCACCCAGAATGAGCTGAATGGCGAGGAAGCCAAGACCCTGCTGTCCAACGGCTGCATCGCGGTGGCCGAAGGCGCCAACATGCCCACCGATCTTGATGGCGTGCATGTCTTCAAGGCGGCGCGCATCCTCTATGCGCCCGGCAAGGCATCGAATGCCGGCGGCGTGGCGGTGTCTGGCCTCGAAATGAGCCAGAACAGCGCCCGCATGGCCTGGAAAGAGGCCGAGCTGCAGGAAATGTTGAAGGACATCATGAAGGGCATTCACGATCGCTGCCTGGAATATGGCCGCGGCGCCGATGGCCACACCGATTATGTGAAGGGCGCCAACATCGGCGGCTTCAAGAAGGTGGCCGACGCCATGCTCGCTTTCGGCGTGGTGTAAGCGGAGCCAGGCGGGGGAAGCTGCCATGAACGGGATCATCGATCGACGCGTGTGCGCGGAGATCGATGGCCCGTTCGTGCTGTTCTTGATCGGCATTCGCATCAACCGGCTGACGAAAATCGGCAGCTGGTGGCCGACATTCGCGGCGATGGGGCCGATGATCGCCGAACTGTCGCGGCGGCCGGAACTGGGCCTGTTGCACAACCGAACGCATTTTGGCTTTCCCGGCACCATGCTGGTGCAATATTGGCGCAGCCACGATCATCTGCAGGCCTTTGCCACCGCGCGCGAACAACTGCACCTGCCGGCCTGGCAACGTTTCAACAAGGCGGTTGGATCAAATGGCGATGTCGGCATCTGGCACGAAACTTACCTGATCGATCCGGGCCAGTATGAGAATGTCTACAGCAACATGCCGGCCTGGGGCGTGGGCCGCGCCGGCACCATCCACGATGCCACGGGCCCGCGTGCCCGCGCCGAAGGGCGGCGGCAGATTCAACGCAACGGGGAATGAACCATGACCAAAGCCTCTGACCTGCTCGTGCAATGCCTGGAACAGGAGGGCTGCGAATATGTGTTCGGCGTGCCCGGCGAGGAAAATCTCGATTTCCTCGACAGCTTGCAGCGCTCCACCAAGATCCGCCTGATCCTCACCCGCCACGAACAGGGCGCCGGCTTCATGGCTGCCACCTATGGCCGCCACACCGGCAAGGCCGGGGTGTGCGTCGCGACACTGGGGCCGGGTGCCACCAATTTCGTCACCGCGGCCGCCTATGCCTTTCTGGGCGGCATGCCGATGCTGATGATCACCGGCCAGAAGCCGATCAAGAAATCCAAGCAGGGCCGTTTCCAGATCCTCGACGTCGTGGACATGATGCGGCCGATCACCAAATACACGCACCAGCTGGCATCAGCCGATAATATCCCGGCGCGCACCCGTGAGGCCTTTCGGTTGGCGCAGGAGGAAAAGCCCGGTGCCACCCACCTCGAACTGCCGGAAGATATCGCTCACGATCCCACCGATGCGGTGCCGTTCAAGCCGAGCTATGCCCGCCGGCCGCTGGCCGATGCCAAATCCATCCTGGCCGCCGTGCGCGCCATCGAGGGGGCCAAGTCACCGATCCTGGTGATCGGCGCCGGCGCCAACCGCACCATGACCGGCAAGATGCTGCTGGAATTCGTTGAAAAGACCGGCATTCCGTTCCTGACCACACAGCTGGGCAAGGGCGTGATCGATGAACGCCACCCGCAGTTCCTCGGCTGCGCGGCGCTTTCGGCCGGCGATTTCGTCCATGCCGCCATCCGCCGCGCCGATGTGATCGTCAATGTCGGCCACGATGTCATCGAAAAGCCGCCCTTCTTCATGTCGGGTGACGCCACCACGGTGATCCACATGTCGTTCCGCTCGGCCGAAGTCGATCCGGTCTATTATCCGCAGATCGAAGTGATCGGCGATATCGCCAACGCGGTGTGGCAATTGAAAGAGGCGATCATGGTGCAGCCGCACTGGGATTTCGTCGCCATGCACACCGCCCGCGCCGCCGAAGTCGCACATCGTGATGCTGCCGTCGATGATGCGCGCTTCCCGATCTATCCGCAGTATCTGGTCAGCGAAATCCGCAAGGCGATGCCCGACACCGGCATCATCGCGCTCGATAACGGCGTGTACAAAATCTGGTTCGCCCGCAACTATACCGCCTATCACAGCAACACCGTGCTGCTCGACAATGCGCTGGCCACCATGGGCGCCGGCCTGCCATCGGCGATGGCCAGCAACATGGTCTATCCCGATCGCAAGGTGATGGCGATCTGCGGCGACGGCGGCTTCATGATGAACAGCCAGGAAATGGAGACGGCGGTTCGCCTGAATCTCAACATCACCGTGCTGATCCTCAACGATGGCAGCTATGGCATGATCCGCTGGAAACAGGCCAACATGGGCTTCAAGGATTGGGGCCTGGAATATGGCAACCCGGATTTCGTCGCCTATGCCGAAGCCTATGGTGCCAAGGGCCACCGCGTCACCAGCGCCGAAATGCTGCCCGGTTTGCTGCAACACTGCCTCGATACGCCCGGCGTGCACCTGATCGACTGCCCGGTGGATTACAGCGACAACGACCGAATCCTGAATAAGGAAATCAAGGAGCTGAGCGCGAAGCTCTGAGCCATGATTGACCTCTGCCCTGCCAGCCGGCAGGGCAGGGGCCATGGACGCTGCCCCCCGCCCATCCGAATCGGCTCGCCCGCTGGGGCGGGTATGGCTGGTGGCCAACCGCACCAGCCGCGCCACCGATGAAGGCCGCATCGCGGCGCTGGAGGCTGCTTTGCTGGCCGCCGGCGCAAGCATCGCCGGCACCAGTGATTTCCCCAGCGACCCCGCCCCGGATGCCGCCGCCCTGGCTGGCATCGACACGCTGGTCGTGATGGGCGGCGACGGCACGCTGGGCGCGGCCAGTAGCGCCGCGAAGGGCTGGGATGGCCAGTTCCTCGCCATTCCCGGCGGCACCATGAACCTGCTGCCCAAGGCGCTGCACGGCGATGCCACATCCGAAGCCATCGTTGCGGCGGCGGCCACGGGCACGCTGGCGCATGTGCCGGTGGTGCGCGCGGCCGGGCACACCAGCTATTGCCGGATCATCATCGGGCCGCTCACCCGCTGGGCGCGAGCGCGGGAAAATGCCCGCCATGGCCGGCTGTGGCGGGTGGTGCAGGCGGTGCGGCTGTCGCTGGCGCGCGGCTTTGTGGGCGGTGTGCGCGTGGCCGGCCATCCCGGCCGCCATCCCGGCGTGCTGCTGCTGCCCGGCGAACAAGGCCTTGAAGTGGCGTTGTTTTCCGGAAGCGGGCTGGCCGATGCCATGGCGGTGGCGGTGAACTGGCTGCTGAACGATTGGCGGAGTGCCGCCAGCGTCACCAGCTTCACCGCGCCCACCTTGCTGGTCGGCCGCCGCCGCACCGTGCGCTGCCTGTTCGATGGCGAACTGCGCCGGCTGGCGCCGCCGGTGCGTTTTGAGCCCGGATGGTCCGACCTGCGCTATATAAGGACGCGCTAACCCGCCAACTTGCGCGCCACCGCGAAGAATCCCTCGATCTGCGCCGGCGTCGCATCGCGGATGGTGCCCACCACCTTCAGATGCGTCACCTTCAGCCCGACAAAATCCAAGATCTGCCGGCGCAGCACATTGGGCCAGCCGTTGCGATAGCCCAGCCACAGATACCAGGGCGGCGTATCGGCGGTGATCAGCACCCGGGCGGTGCGGCCTTCGAACAGCTTTTTCGGGAAATGCCCGTCGCCTTCATAGGCAAAGGCGATGCCGGGCAGGAACACCCGGTCGATCAACCCCTTCAACTTGGCCGGCGCCGCGCCCCACCACAACGGGTGGACCAGGATGAACGTGTCGCACCAGCGCACGGCCTCCAGAAACGCCGCCAGGTCCGGCTCATGCTCCATGCGGCTCTTGTAGCCATGGGCGAGGTTGGGATCGAAATTCATCGCCGAAAGCTGCATCAACCGCACCTCCGCCCCGCGCGCCTTTGCGGTTTCGGCGGCGGCAGTGGCCAGCCCCGCACACAAGGACGCGCCATCGGGATGGCCGTCGATAACGAGGACGCGCGTGTTATTCATGATGGCGAACATCCTTGCACCGGCGGGCGCCGGGCCATGCAGTTTTGACGGTTTTGCCAAATCGGGCGGGATATGGCCTTGAACGGGCGGGGTTTTTCCAAAAAACGCCAGGTCTTTTGCAGATCAGGCAAGTTGATGACCATATGCCATTCTAGGCCAGCAGCCACAGTGTAGGACAGCGTCATCATTCCGCGCGCCTGCCCGTTCACACCAGCGCGAACCGCGCCTCCCGCTCCATGGCCTTCAGGGCTGATTCGAGTTGCGGCACGGGCGAGGCGTGATTCAACTTGAAAAGCCGATCGATCTGGCGCGGATTCTGCGCCAATGCCCGTGCCAGATCGGCCTTGCGCCACCCGCGTTCCAGCATCGCCTGATAAATGGCCAGCTTCATCGATCCCAGCAGACCCAGCGAAAGCGCCATGCCTTCTTCTCGCATCGACACTGTGGGCGGCAGTGGTCGGCGTTCAGCCATATAGACCTCCAACACCGTCCGCAGGGCATCTTCGGCGCGGGCCAAAGCGTCTTCATCGGCTTCGGCAAAGGTGATGGCTTCCGGCACATCGGGAAAGCGCACCAACGTGGTGCCATTGTCATCGGGTTCGAGTTCAACGCGGAAAAACATCTGTCCTGCTCCTGCTGGTCCTTCGCCGGCCTCAATCAAGGTCGAGTTGCTTCCTGATGGCCTTCATCAATCCGGTTCCCAACTGCTTGGCGCCGCCATGCTGCGGCACCACCGCGAACCGATCACCGCGGCGCACGACCACATGGCCGCCCTTGCCCTGCGCGCGATCAACGGTGCAGCCGTTCGCCTTCAGAAAGCGGAGGAACTGGCTGCTGTTCATGGATTTATATAGACACTATTGTCTATCCGGCGCAATCGAAAATAGACATGAATGTCTATATCACGCCGCATATCGCCCATCGGCCAGCCGCCGTGCCATGCCGATGCCGGCCAGGGCGTCGAGCACGGGTTTGACCGTGGCGGCGCGTTTGGACTTGAAGGCGCGGGCGACGTCGGTGACGGCGAGCGGGGCGGGGGCGGCGGACAGGATGGAATGCACGGCGCTGACCTGTTCGGGGAGGGTGGCGGGCCAGGGGATGATGTTGCTGGGCAGCACGGGCTGCACCTCGCCCAGATCGAGCGCTTGTGTGACCGGCGCCTGCCTTCAGGCCGCGAGCATCAGCGCAATTCTATCAAGCTCCAGAACAAACTGCCGGCGCAGGAATTCCGCCTCATCGGGCGGCAAGATCTTGGATTTCTCCAGAAACATCGTGCGGTGCTTGCCGTGGGTGTCTGCGTCCCACGGCGCGCCCGTAGTAGCCGACTTGGCTGTTTCCAGCAGAGCATTCAATTCAAGGCGGATGGCGTGTGGGCTGATCTGCCGTGGTGCGGCCTCCATGCCCGGCACGGAAAATCCAAGTTGCTCTGGTTGTGTCATTGCAGCCATCCTCTGCCGCAGGAGAATAGCGGAGGCGATCTGCCGCAATCAAGGCCGGGGCTTGAAATAACTGTGGGCAACCTCAATGCACCCGCCGCTTCTTGCTTCCCGAAATGGACGGTTCGGCTGCCAGCTTGCGCCGCAACAGTGCCAGCGGCCCGTCTGCTGCAAAATACGCTGCGGGCAGCCCGAGCACATCACCAAGGAAAGCCCGATCAAGCTCCGCCCGCGCCTCGTCCAGATCGATCTCGTTGAACGGGCGTAGCGGCAGTTGGCCCAGCGTTGCCAGCAACGCAGTTGATGCATCGAGCTGTGCCCGGCTCAATTGCGAGGGATCGAGGCACAGGAATTTGGCCAGTGCCGTCTTTCCGATGTTGCCGCGCCCGGCCTGTTGCTTGTTGGCCTGCCACCAATGCAGCAGCAGGCCCAGCGACGTGTTTCCCCAAAGAGCCACGGCGGCCTCCATGTCGGCCGCCGGAAAGCGCAAGGTCATCCACGCCCGCCCGCCGATGGTGCGCCGCTGCGTATACTGCATCGCCGTGGATTGGCTGTTGAACCGGAAATTCTGGTTGAAATGCAGGTGCGATGCGGTGGCGACCACGGCATTGACCTTTTCCAGAATGCGCGCTGCCTCGTCGGCCGTCTTGCCAGGGCGTGCCACCCCTTCATTGTCGGCTTCGAAACAGATGGTCCGTTCCCGATCCGCATCATGCGCCCACAGAATCGGATAGGTCACGCTGCCCGGCGCCTTGGTCGCTTTCAGCGCGAACGGCCCGCGGATGGACCCACCCGAACCATTCCAGTTGATATCTGCGTGGTAGGGACCGATGAAGGCAATCATGTCGCCCACGCGCTTCAACGGCAGTGGCGCCGGATGCGGGCTTGGCATGCCTGGCAACCACAATTCTGCGTTGGCCGTCAATCGCCATGCCGATTGCGCCAACGCCAGATCAGCAATTCGGCAAATTTCCCAACTCTGATCGCTGGGCAACGGGGCGTCGATGGCATGGCCAACCACGTCGTCACCCACCATGATGGTGCTGCCGCCCAGCGGCGGGTCCTCGATCCGGCGCATGGTGCCGGTGGCCAATGTGGCGCGGATGGCATCGGCAACTGCATAGCCATCCAGCGGCATGGTCGGGCGATCATCCAGAATCACGAACTTTGCGCGTGCGTCATTGGTCTCACGGGCAGATGCGCGTTTGACGCCCACTGTCATAGCCTCAGCGATACCAGTATCGGCGGAGAAGGACATTTCGTTCAGCCGTTTGCCGGTGATGCTCAGCAAAATGATGTTGTCATAGTTCTCGGCAAGCTTCTTGCGGGCGGCATCCCACGCTTCGCCTGACATCAGACTGAGCGGCGTGATGAGGCCCAGAGTACCACCTGGCTTGAGTTTGCGATGTCCCAGTTCGATGAAGCCACTGGCTTCACCGGCTTGCCCGTCATAGCAATGCGTGCCCGTCAGTTTGCTCAGCAAGCGGTCGAAAGCGGTTTTCATTGCTCGCTGCTCTGCGTCGTCAGCCGAAAAGGCGGCGAACATCGGATTTGGCACACCGACTTTGCTCGCCTCCTGCCCGGTTGGACGGGTGAACGGCGGATTCATGATAACCAGATCAAAGCTTTCGTGAGCGACGCTGACGAAAACATCCTTCTTCGTCGCACCTTTGGCACCCAGGCCGACTGCGGCAATGGCATCGATGGTGCCTTCATTGGCCAGCAGGTCCAGCGATCCCAAGGCATAGCGGTCCCCACCCTGCGCGCCATATGGCACGGTCATGATATGACTGTCGGTGTAGGTGGTTTGGGGATGCGCGCCAGACAGCATGGCCGCCGTCAGATGGGCGGCTGCGGGCAGCACATCGGCACCCACCAACACATCGCCCATCATCGCCGGGTGCAATTGTTCGGCATTGCCGCCCGCCAGCTCGAAATATTGTCCCAGCCGCGAATAGGCGGTTGAAAGCAGGGTGCCTGTGCCGCAGGCAAAATCACCGACCTTCAGTTTCTCCAGCCCAATGCGTTCAGACCAGGGGTGGCCGTTAGGGGCCTGCGACCGGTTCAGCGCCAAACCGATCATCAAAGCCGCCGACGCCGGGGTGGTGTAATAGGCTGCGAGAAATTTCCGATCGACGATCAGTTTCTGAAACACTGCGCCGGTCAGGTCGTGGCTGCGGGTCAGGCTGTTTTCCACCAGTTGGGCTGCGGTGCGGGCCAGTGTATGCGCCAGTGTTCGCGCTGTCTCCGGCGGCACAACTTCGAATATCTTGCAGGCAATGTCGAAAATTGGCCAGTAATTGACCTTCAAGATACTGCGCCACTCGGCCAGCACATAATCGCGTGTGAGTTGGCCAGCGCCTTCAAGTTCGGCAAGGTTCTTGATGTTTTTCAGATCGCCAGGGCCATGGGCGAGATTTTCATGGAACATGAATGCGTTGGCAAGGATTGTGGTTGCCATGCGCCGCGTCTGTTCACCGTCTTCCTGGCAAAGCGCCTGGGCAATGAGCGTGAGGACTCCTGGGTGCCTGGCTTGAATGGTGGCCAGTTGACCGGCGGCGTGCTGCACACCAACCATTAACTGGTCGGCGGCCTTTTCCACGACGGCGGGCGGGACTGCGGCGGCCTGGATCAGGATGGACAATTCAGGGATTGAGCCTTTGATCCAGCCTTGCTGGGGCCAGCGTATGGCTGATACCGGATGCTCGCCGGTAAACAGGGCAAACTCAAAATCTTCCGAGATTGCGATTTCGTTCGCCAGCCTTTCCCCGGACATCGCGCGCATGCCAAACTTTGATCGAACAGCAATGGACGAAAGAATCCGCCTGCCATCGGTGCGCAGCGCTTGGCCAAGACGCTCCCTGGCTTCGGATTCCACCGTAAGCGCGGGCATTATCTCGGTTTCCACCACGACAGGCGAAACACCTGGTTCCATGATGAGAATGTCTGGTCGCTTGTTGCTGCCCGTCAACAGCGCCGTGTTCTCTGAACGCACAACATCTGTCGCCGCCCAAACATGGCGGGTTTTTCGCAGCGCAGCCGCAATGGCATCGTTAACGGTATGTTCGGTCGTTCCCACTATTGATTGCCCATACAAAAATGACAGCCGATGATGAAGCTTTCCGTGTTGGCCAGTTCCGACCCGCCGGTATCGCGCCAATTGGCGATGAAATCTTCGATTGTTGCCGCGGCGTGCATATTGGATTGTGTAGCCGGTTTGGTTCTGTCCGCCTAGGCGGGGGGTCATCGCGCCAGGACGACCTGCAGGCCGGGAATGGCAAGTTCCTGCCAGGCTTTGTCGGTGGTGATGGCCGGCACACCCTGCGAAATGGCCAGTGCCATGCAGGTGCGGTCGCCCAGGCCGCTGCCTTTGGCTTTGGTGGCGTCCCACAACAAGGCAGCGCTCCACGCATCGTCGGCGTCGTGCGGTTTGATTTCCAGGCTGAGCGCATCGATCATTTCGCGCACGATATCGGGCGTAAAGCCGCGCACCAGCATGGCCTTGATCACGTCTTGCAGGGTGACGGTGGAGATCAGCGCATCGCCCAGGCAGGCGGCGACAACATCGGCACCGGGCTCGTCACGCAGCAAGGCGATGATCGCCGATGCATCCAGCACGGCCGATGCCATGGTTCAGCGGCCCGCCAACCGATCACGCTCGGCTTCCTGCCGTCGTTCGGCAAGCAGATCATCGCTGGCAAGGTCATTCGTCACATGCTGCCGATACAGCGCCTGCGCTTGTTTGACCCGGCTCGCCATCGAGGTGAGCTTGACCTCATCGCCGTCAACCGAAAGCGCGATCACGCCAGCGCCGGTCACGCCCAGCGCCGCTCGGACGGCCTTGGGCAGGACGAGGCGGCCATTGGCGGCGATGCGGGTGTTGATCACATGCTGCATGTTTGGCATTTCCTGATCTGTGCCATTCCGGGGCACTATGCCATATTCTGTCCGCACATGCACGATCAAGGATTGTTCAGTTTCGCTGCCAGCGGGCCGCCGCGGCATCGTCATGCGCCTTGGCTTCCACCCAGCGGGCCGTGCCATCGGCGCGCTCTTCGCGTTTCCAGAAGGGGGCCTTGGTTTTCAGCCAGTCCATGAGGAATTCGGCCGCCGCAAACGCGTCGGCGCGGTGGGGGCTGGCGGTGAGGACGAGGACGATGGGGTCTGCGGGCGTGAGGCGGCCGTGGCGGTGGATGATGGTGCCGTTTGTGCCGGGCCAGCGGGTGGCGGCTTCATCGGCGATGGCCTGCATCTGGGGCAGGGTCATCGCCGGGTAGTGTTCGAGGGTGAGGGCGATGAGGCCATCGTCGGCACGGACCAGGCCGGTGAAGCTGACGACCGCGCCGAGATCGGTGCGGGGGCCGATGAGCGCGATTTGTTCGGCGGCGGCATCGAAGGCTTCGGTTTGCAGCCTGGCCCCAATGGCTGGGATCGTCATCCGCCGGTGACCGGGGGGAAGATGGCGATTTCGCGGGCGCCGGTGATAGGTGTTTGGGGCTGCGCGAAGTTCTGGTCCACCGCGACATGGATGCGGCTGCGGTCGGCGAGGGCGGTGGCGTGGCCAGGGCTGCGGGTTGCCAGATAATCGAGCAGGGCTGCGACGGTGGTCACGGCTTCGGGTGGGGTGATCTGTTCGGAATCGACGCCGACCGCTTCGCGCACCCAGGCAAAATAAACGAGCGTGATCACATGTGCCTCAGGCCGGTGCGGAGATAATCATAGCCGGTGATCAGTGTGAGGATGGCGGCGCCCCACAGCGTGACCAGGCCGATTTCCTGCGCCGGCAGCCAGGGCAGCAGCGGCTCGACGCCGACCAGGATCAACGCGCCCAGCGCCACCAGTTGCGCGGCGGTTTTCCATTTGGCCAGTTTGCTGACCGGCATGGAGACCGCCAGCGTGGCGAGATATTCGCGCAGGCCCGACACGATGATCTCCCGCAGCAGGATGATCAGGCCGGCCACCACGCTGAGGCCGTGCAGCACCTGCGCATCGACCAGCATGACGATGACGGCAGCGACCATGATCTTGTCGGCAATCGGATCGAGGAACTGGCCGATTTTCGAGACCGTGCCCCACGACCGCGCCAGATAGCCATCGAGATAATCGGTGACCGCCGCCAGCGTATAAAGCCCGAACGCCGCCAGCCATTCCCAGGGGTTGCGACCCCACATCAGCCATACCAGGCCAGGCACGGCGAGGATGCGGCTGAGGGTGAGCAGATTGGGGAGGCTGGACAACACCGGGCCTTCATAGGCAATCCGGGGCCAAGTGGAAAGTTGCTGATGCGACAGGGGATCAAGGTTTCTGATGCCGTGCCCGGCCGCCGCAAGGTGCGCTGGTTGTTGCCGATGCTTGTCCTTGCCGCTTGCGCGCCCACGCTCAACCGCTTCGAACGCACGCTCGCCGCAAACGACAGCGCCACGGCCGCGCTTGGCCAGTGGTGCGCCGCCCGCGGCATCGCAGCGCCGGCCAACATTGTCGCCATCGCCGACCGCAGCGCCGTTCAGGCGCCGTCTGCCGCAACCCGAACCGCGCTGGGCATCGGCGCCGACGAGCCTGTGGCCTTCCGCCAGGTCCGCCTGCGCTGCGGGCCAGCCATATTGTCGGAGGCGAAGAACTGGTATGTGCCGACCCGGCTCACCCCCGCGATGAACGCGGCGCTGCTGGCCACCGATACCCCTTTTGGCACGGTGGTGCGCCCGCTCGGTTTCCGGCGGGAGCGGTTGGAAAGCCGCCGGGGCCGTGCGGCGGAATGCCCGGCGGGCACCGTGTTGTCGCACAAGGCGGTCTTGCGGCTGGCCGACGGGCGCGGCATCAGCCTGGTGATCGAATGCTATACGCCGGCCAATCTGCGCAAACCGGGCCAATGATGAGCCGCATGCGGCTGCGCAGATTGGGGAGGCTGGACAGCGGCTGCCCTTCACAGGCAATCCGGTGGACACGGGAAAACTGCCGAAAGGGTTTGTGATGAAGGTTTCTGATGCCGTGCTCAGCCGCCGTTCGGTGCGGGGCTTTTTGCCGACGCCAGTGGACGGCGACGTCATCCGCCGCGTGGTCGAGCGGGCGGCGTGGGCGCCATCGGGTGGCAATCTGCAACCCTGGCATATCGATGTGGTCGGCGGCGTGCGGCTCGATGAACTGAAGCGCATCATGATGGGCAAGTTGATGGCCGGCGGCGGGCCGGAGCCGACCGAATATGACATCTACCCCAAGATACTGCCGGAGCCGTACAACTCGTATCGCTTTGCGGTGGGGGAGGAGCTTTATGCCAGGCTCGGCATTCCGCGCGAGGACAAGGCCGGGCGCCGCATGTGGTTCGCGCGCAATTTCCAGTTTTTCGGCGCGCCGGTGGCGTTGTTCTGCAGCGTGGCGCGCACCATGGGGCCGCCGCAGTGGAGCGATCTCGGCATGTATCTGCAAACGCTGATGCTGCTGTTGAAGGAAGAAGGGCTGGATAGCTGCCCGCAGGAATGCTGGGCGGTATATCCGCAGACCATCGGGGACTTCATCGGGATTCCGCCGGAACGCATGCTGTTCACCGGCATGGCGATCGGCTTCCTCGATCCCGACGACAAGGCCAATGCCGTCCGCCCGGCGCGTGCGCCTGTGGCGGATTGGGCGCAGTTCCACGGGATGTGATCCCGTTTGCTGCCCTGGTTGCGACGTTGCTGTCGGCGTTGATCCATGCCGGCTGGAATCTGTTTCTGAAAGGGAGTGCCGGCGATCGCATGATCGATCTGGCGGTGCTGGGCCTGGGCGGCACGGTGTTTGGATGCGGGCTGATCGCGCTGTTCGGTGCGCCGGCGGCAGGGGCCTGGCCCTATGTGCTGGCGTCCAGCGCCATCCACCTTGTCTATTGGACGGCGTTGACCAAGGGTTATGCGGCGGGCGACATGAGCCATGTCTATACCATCGCGCGCGGCACCGCGCCGGCGCTGGTCACGCTGGGCGCGGTGATCTTTGCGGCCGAAGTGCCGAGCCTGGGCGAGGGCCTGGGTATCGCAGCGATCAGTGTGGGCGTTATGCTGGTGGGGGTGAATCGCACGGCGCCGCCGGCCGCGACAGGTTGGGCGCTGCTGACCGGCGTGGCGATCGCTGGATACAGCCTCGTCGATGCGCTGGGCGTGCGGGTGAATGGCGATGTGTTCAGCTACAAGGGCTGGGGGGCGGTGTTCACCTTCCTGCCGATCAGCCTGTTCGTGATTATGCGGCGCGGCGTGGGCAGCTTTCGGGTGGCGGCGGCGGGGCGCTGGCGGGCGGGCATGCTGGCCGGTGCGGTGTCCAGCGCCGGCTTCATGCTGGTGCTGTGGGCGCAATTGCAGGCCCCCATCGGCGCGATCACCGCGCTGCGCGAAACGAGCGTGCTGTTCGGCGCGGCGCTGGCGGCGCTGTTGTTGAAAGAGGCCGTAAATGCCCGGCGCTGGGCCGGTGCGCTGGTGGTGTGCGTGGGCGCTGTGCTGATCGGGTTGGGTGTCAGTCGGTAAGGCTCCAGCGGACCGGGGCGCTGTTGTTGGCGCAGGCGAACGGCTGGGCGGCACGGCGCGGCACCGTCTGGGTGGCACGGTTGGCGGCAGCCAGTGTTGGCGCATCGAACAGCAGCGGCGGGTGAGCAGCGACCATGCGGCTGGATACGGTGTTGCCATCCGCACCGGTCTGCCGTTCAACGACAACCTGTCCCGAAACATTGGCCTTGCGTGCCGCGATCGGAAAATCGCCGGTGCCGATGGTGAAGCCGCTGATGACGGGCGGGCTGTCGCCCAGCCGGCACAGATCGGTGATCAGCCCGGCCTCCCGGCGCAGCGTGGCGGCAAGTTCGCGCTGGCCGATGCGTTCGGCGCGCTGCGATTGCGCCACTCGGGCAGATCGGCGCATGTCATCGTCCGCCGGCAGCAGCGTGAACGGCAAGGCCAGGATGCGTGCGGCGGCAACATCCAGCGCGGTGAGGGCGGGATCCTGAGCCGTTGCGGCTTCGGCGGCGCGCCCGCGGGCGGCAAAAAGGCTCATGGCGGTGGCCAGCCATGGCCATTTGCCGCGTTCGGCCGCTGGAAAGCGATCGAGGGTCTGTTCCAGCACTTGCGCAGCGGCGGGCAGTGAATCCGGTTCGATCCACGGACCCCAGCGCCAAGCCGTGATCAACGCGATCACCGCATATGGCGCCTGGTTGGCGGTGGCGATGGCCAGCGCCCGATCCAGCGCGACCGTGCGGGCGGTGGACGGCGATACGCTGGCGAGCAGCATGTAATCCTGCACCAGCACCGGCGCGTTGCGGTCGCCGGCCTCGGTGCTGTCGATGCGGGCCTGCAGAATGTTGCGAGGGTTGCCTTGCGGATCCATCGGCGGCTGGCGCCGGGCGGCTGGCACGCCTTTGCTGTCCAGCCAGTTGCCAATTTCTCTGGCGATGTTGCTGTCGCGCAGCCGGCTTTGCACCACGTTGACGCGCATGCTGCCGCTGCTGCAACCCAGCATGATACGGGTGCTGCGATCATTGGCGCTTTCCCAGCGCCAGTCCGCCAATGTGATGCGCAACTGGCCCAGCGCCAGCGGCGTGATTGGCCCGCGGCTCCAGACCAGCGACGGCATGGTGGTGCCATTGCCAATGCGGACGATGCGCAAGATCGCCTGGGTTTGCGGCGTCAGGCCTATGGCCGGCATGCAGGCGGGTACGCTGTTGGCCGGCAGGCCCGTGGCCGGCCGGCCGGCTTCGGCCACAGCGGCGTGCACGGTGGCCAGCGCCGTGCGACCGGCAAGGCCGTGGGCGATGCCGATATCGGCCTGCACTTCACCGATCAGCGCCGCCATGCCGGGATCTTGGCTGGTGGCCGCGGCAGCCAACGCTGCGGCAAACTGATCAAGTGCGGGTTCGACCTTGCCGGCC
Organism: Sandarakinorhabdus sp.; assembly: GCF_987265915.1. NCBI lineage: Bacteria > Pseudomonadati > Pseudomonadota > Alphaproteobacteria > Sphingomonadales > Sphingosinicellaceae > Sandarakinorhabdus > Sandarakinorhabdus sp. Next base: position 2,271,925 of record NZ_OZ503948.1, on the reverse strand, counting down.
TGAAGGGCGATGCGGCCGCGCAACTGGGCGATGGCGGCGCGCGCCTCGGGCAGGGTGGTGGTGATGCCGTTCAACCGGGTGGTGGCGGCGGCCGGATCGTGCGGCCAGAGCAGGTTGGCGATGGCGATCTCGGCCGCCAATTGCTGGCGCGCCATGTCGCCGCCGTTTGCAGCCGCAATGGCGGCTTCGAAGGCGGCGAGGGCCGCGGCCCGGCCGGCGACCGTTTCCAGTTCGGCGGCCAGCAGACGGCCGCGCAGCCAGTGTTTCTGCCAGGCAAGATCGGATGGCGCCTGATCGACAATCGGGAGCATCCAGCTGACGCCGTTGAGATCGGCGGACGGTATCGGCAAAAGATCAAAACTGGGCTGCGCCAGCGTGTCCAGCACGGTAATCAGGCGCCGGGCCTGGCTGGCGCTATCTTCTTCGGCTCCCGCAGCAGGCTGGGCGATGGCCGGCGCCAGCGCGATCCAAGTGACTAAAAAAAGCAAGCGGTGAACTGCGCGCATGATGTAAAACAACGCATGACGAACGGAAAGTCAAGTCACGGTCATAAGTAGCGACAATATTCGTTGTTGGAGCCGGACCCAGTGTCGGGCATTCGACCATGCCTATCGTCAAGCCTCTCGCGGACCCAACCCCATCAGCTTGCGGGTGCGTTCGATGAAGGCGCGATTGTCGGTGCTGTTGCCGTCCCCGGATTTGACCGGGTATTTCACCGGCGAGGTTTCCGGCACCAGCAGTCCGCGCTCCACGGCCGGGCGCGCTGCGATGCGCTCTTTCCACCGCAGCAGATTGGGGAAGGGGGCCACTTCGACGCCGCTCCAGGTGGCGGTGCGCACCCAGCAGAAATGCGCGATGTCGGCGATGCTGTAGTCGCCGGCCAGATAGTCGGATTTGGCCAGCCGGGCATCGAGGATGGCGAACAGGCGGCGCACTTCGTTCTGATAGCGGGAGACGACGGCGGGCAGTTTTTCCGGCCAATAATGCACGAACAGATTGGCCTGGCCCATCATCGGGCCGACGCCGCCGACTTGCAGCATCAGCCATTGCAGGGCTTCGGAACGGGCGCGGGGATCGGCGGGCAGCAATTGCCCGGTCTTTTCGGCCAGCCAGATCAGGATCGCACCCGATTCCATGATGGCGTGGCCATCATCCACCAGGGCCGGCACCTTGCCGTTGGGGTTCAGCTTCAGGAATTCGGCGCGTTTCTGTTCGCCGCCGGCCAGATCGAGGGTGCGCACGTCATAGGCCAGGCCAAGTTCCTCCAGCGCGATGGAGATCTTGTAGCCATCGGGCGTCGGTGCGGTGAACAATATCATGGGTCGAGTGTCTCGCCATCCAGGATGTGGCGGCGGGTCATCAGATCGGCCCAGCCGTAGGGGCATTCATCAGGGAAGGTCGCCAGCGGCAGCTTGGTTTGCGCATAGGCTTCTCGCCGGCCGCTGCGATAAGCATTTTGAACCGCATCGTCGCGACGGGACTTGAAGCTTGGATTCGCCTCAAGCAGGCGCCTGGCGCGATCCCGGATGTTCGCGATCGTCAATTGCCAGTTGCGCGAACGCCGCTCCGGCTGATGATCCCATTTCAGCATATGCGCCAGGATCAGCCGCAGCGCGGATTCGAACTTGTCATATTGTTCATGCGCCACGTCTTCCAGTTCCTCGGCAATCAGCGCTGCATCGGCAAGGTGGAGCTGGCCGGACCGCAGCAGCATGGCCTGATGGAAGGCCCAACCGGCAAGATCCGCATCCTGCTCCGGCCCGCGCGCGATCGACGGCGCGGCACCATCCATCCCATCGTCCGGCGATTTCAGCTGTGTTGCCATGCGCGCATCCTACCCCCTCAACCGTTCGGGTGGAAGTGGTGCCAGATCGCCAGCGCCATCTGGCTGGAGATGCCGGGGGCCTTTTCCAGATCGGCCAGAGTGGCACCTTTCACCGATCGGCTGGTGCCGAAATGCATCAGCAGCGCTTTCTTGCGGGCCGGGCCGATGCCGGGCACGTCGTCCAGCAGGCTTTGAGTGATGGCCTTGCTACGCTTGGCGCGGTGGGCGCCGATGGCGAACCGATGCGCTTCGTCGCGCAGGCGTTGCAGGAAATACAGCACCGGCGCGTTCGGCGGCAGCGTCATTTCGCGCCCCGAGGGCAGGTGGAAAATCTCGCGGCCGGCGTTGCGATCCGGGCCCTTGGCCACCCCGACAATGGCGACGTCAGCCACGCCCAATTCCTCCAAAGCCGCCAGCACCGCCGACACCTGGCCCTTGCCGCCGTCGATCAGGCACAGATCGGGCCAATTGCCGGTTTCCCGATCGGGGTCTTCGCGATCGAGGCGGGCGAAGCGGCGGGACAGCATCGCCTTCATCATGGCGAAATCATCGCCGGGGGTGATCGCTTCGTCCTTCATGTTGAACTTGCGATACTCGCCTTTCCGAAACCCTTCCGGCCCGGCAACGATCATGGCGCCCAGTGCGTTCGTGCCCTGGATATGGCTGTTGTCATAGACTTCGATGCGGGTTGGCGGCGCATCGAGATCGAAAATCTCGGCCAGTTCGCGCAGCAATTTCGCCTGGGTGGTGGTTTCGGCGCGGCGGCGCTGAATGGCCTCCTCGGCATTGCGCTGCGCCTGTTCGACCAGGCGCTTGCCCGGCCCGCGCTGGGCATGGCGGATGGTTACCTTGCGCTCCGCCTTCACGCTCAACGCCTCGGCGAGCAGCGCGGCTTCGGGCAGGGCGCGATCGAGCAGCAGCTCCCGCGGTGGCGGCAGATCCTCATACAATTGCGCCAGGAAGCTCTGCAGCACTTCGGCCTCATCGACGCCATCGGTGTGGCTGGGGAAGAAGCTGCGATGGCCCCAGTTCTGGCCGCCGCGGATGAAGAACACCTGCACGCACACGGCGCCACCATCCACCGCCATGGCGATCACATCGGCTTCGCTGGTATCATCGCTGGCGTGGACCGCCTGGCTGCCCTGGATGAAGGTCAGCGCCTTCAGCCGGTCACGAATGACGGCGGCGCGTTCATAATCCATGGTCTCGGCGGCAGCCTGCATGGCGCTGGCCAGCTTCTTTTGCGCCTCCTGCGTGCGGCCAGACAGGAAGCCCTTCGCGTCGGCCACCAGCTCGGCATAGGATTCGGCATCGATGCGGCCGGTGCAGGGGGCGGAACAACGCTTGATCTGATGCAGCAGGCAGGGGCGGGAGCGGTTGGCGAAGAAACTGTCTGTACAGCTGCGCAGCAGGAACACTTTTTGCAGGGCATTCAGCGTGGCGTTGACCGCGCCGGCGCTGGCGAATGGGCCGTAATAGGTGCCCTTGGCCACCCGCGCGCCGCGATGTTTGGAGATGCGCGCAAATTCATGATCGTCGCGCAGCAGGATGAACGGGAAGCTTTTGTCATCGCGCAGCAGCACATTATAGGGCGGGCGGTAGCGCTTGATGAGCTGGGCTTCCAGCAGCAGCGCTTCGGATTCGCTGTTGGTGGTGACGATCTCCATGGACCGCGTTTGCGACACCATGCGTTGCAGGCGGCGGGGCAGGCGGGTGACCTGAGTGTAATTGGTGACGCGGTTTTTCAGGGCGCGCGCCTTGCCGACATAGAGCACCTCGCCGCCGGCATCGAGCATGCGATAGACGCCGGGCTTGATCGGCAGCGTCTTCACCACGGCGCGGATGGTTTCCACACCACGATCGAGATCGGGCACGTCCTTGCCGCGCACGGCAAAGGTGGCGCTTTCTTCGGAAAACCGGTCGGGGGGCAGCTCGCTCATTGTCGTGCCCGCCCTACAGGCCCTGTCATTGCAAATCCATATGCGGGTGGTATCGCGCAGGGATGACCATTTCCCGCATCCTCCTGGCTGGCCTCGCCCTGCTGCTCGCCGCCTGTGCCGGCAAGACCCCGGCCCCGGCATCCGTCGCGGCGGCAGCGCCAGCGCACCCGGTGATCCTGATTTCGGTCGATGGCCTGCGCGCCGATTATCTGGGGCGCGGTCTCACCCCCAATATCAGCGCGCTCGCGGCGCGCGGCGTGACCACGCCGGCGATGCGGCCGAGCTTTCCGTCGCTCACCTTTCCAAATCACTACACGCTGGTGACGGGCCTGCGGCCCGACCGCCACGGCATCGTCAACAACAACATGGACGATGCGGTGCTCGGCCGTTTCGCGATGTCGATCAAGGACGCCGTGGGCGATGCGCGCTGGTGGAATGAAGGCGAACCGATCTGGGTGACGGCCGAGCGCGCCGGCATCGCCACCGCCACCATGTTCTGGCCGGGCAGCGATGCCGCCATCCGCGGCGTGCGCCCGCGCAACTGGCTGCCCTTCGATGGCGCCAAGCCGGAAGGCGAGCGCGTCGATCAGGTGCTGGCCTGGCTGGACATCAAGCCGCAGGCGGGCTTTGCCACGCTGTATTTCGACACGGTCGATCATGAAGGCCACAGCTTTGGCCCGGATTCGCGCGAGGTGAACACGGCGCTGGCCGAGGTGGATCGGCAGATCGGCCGGCTGCTGGCCGGGCTGCAGGCGCGCGGGATCGACGCCAATATCGTGCTGGTTGCCGATCATGGCATGGCGCAGGTGTCGGACGATCGCCGGGTGTTCCTGAACGAACTGATCGATACTGCCAAGCTGAAGCTTGTTTCCAGTGGCGCCATCGCCGCCATCAACCCGCTGCCGGGGCAAGAGGCGGCGGTGCGCGCCGCGCTGCTGAAACCGCATCCGCACATGAACTGCTGGGACAAGGCCGCCATTCCCGCCGCGCTGCATTATGGCCGCAACCCGCGCGTGCCGGCGATCGTGTGCGCGGCCCAGCCGGGCTGGATGGTCTATGCGGTCCCGCTGCGGCCCGATCCCGCGCGTGGGCCCCTGGGCGGCATGCATGGCTACGATCCGGCCGACCCCAGCATGGCGGCGGCGTTCGTGGCGGCCGGGCCGGCCTTCCGCAACGGTGTCGTGTTGCCGCCGTTCGACAATGTCGATGTGCACCCGTTGTTGCTGCGCCTGTTGGGTCTGCCGCCGATGGCCACCGATGGCAATGCGCGCACCCTGGCCAAGGCCCTGCGCTGATACGGACATTGCGTTGGCGCCGCCAAGGGCTTAGGCGGCGCGCGACCATGAGCGATCAACCGACCCGCACTGCAATCGTCACCGGCGGCGCCAGGCGCATCGGCGGGGCGATCACGCGCGCGCTGGCGGCCGATGGCTGGCATGTGCTGATCCATTGCCACAGCAGCCGCACCGATGCCGACGAAGTGGCGGCGGAACTTGCCGCGCTGGGTCAAAGCGCCAGCGTCGTGGCCGCCGATCTGGCTGATCCGGCCGCGGCCGACATCATCATGGCGGCGACCGCCGGCCTGCCGCCGCCGCGCCTGCTGGTCAACAGCGCCAGCCGGTTCGTTTATGATCGCATCGAGGATTTCGCCGCCGCGGATTTCGATCATCACATGGCGGTCAATCTGCGCGCCCCGGCGCTGCTGACACGGGCCTTTGCCGCTGCGATTCCCGAAGGTGGCGAACCGGCGCTGGTGGTCAATCTGCTCGATGCCAAGCTGGCCAGCCTGAACCCGGATTATTTCACCTACACGCTGTCAAAGATCGGCTTTGAAGGCCTGACCGAGTTGACCGCGCGCAGCTATGCGCCGCGGCTGCGCTGTGTGGGCATCGCGCCGGCGGTCACGCTGGTATCGGGGCCGCAGACGCGCGAGAATTTCGAAGCCGTGCACGCCATGAACCCGTTGCAGCGCGGGGTGACGGTGGACGATATCGTCACCGCGCTGCGCTTTGTTATTGCCACCCCCGTTTTCAACGCGCAGACGATCGTGCTCGATGGTGGGCAGCGCCTGCTTGGCCTGCCCCGCGACGTTGCCCATATGCTGGAAATCTGATGCCCGAATCCGTGCCGCCTGCAACCTTCATCGAGCCATCGGCCCACGGCCTGGTGCCGAACCGCCTGGGCGCGAGCACCCGCAAGCTGTTCCTCGAAGGCTTTGATCTGCACGTCGATATCGGCTTTCACGATTTCGAAGTCGGTTCGCCGCAGATCCTGCGCGTCGGCATCGAAGTGTGGGTGGACGCCGATCATTTCCCGCGCTGTGACACGGTGGCCAAGGCCTGGGATTATGATTTCCTGCGCCAGGCGGTGCTGCGGTTGGTGGAAGGCCGCCGCTTCAACCTGCAGGAAACGGTCGCGCACGCCATCTACGACATGATCGCGGCGCGCGCCGGCGTGGTGGGTTTGAAGGTGAGCACCCGCAAGCCGGATGTGTACCCTGATTGCCAGGCGGTGGGCGTGGAACTTTCCAGCTTTTGACCTCTTCTCCCCTCCCCTGAGCCGCAGGCGAGCGAAGCTCAACGGGAGGGGAGATGTTTCGTGCTACCTCCTGAACCGATTATACCAGTTGATCACCGCCAGATTGGATTGCAGCCATTGCGATGGCCGGCCCATGCCGTGGTTGGCTTCGGGCAGGCGCACCATCATCGTCGGCACGCCGCGCACCTGCAGCGCCTGGTAATAGGCCTCGGTCTGCGCAATCGGCGTGCGGAAATCGGCTTCGCCGGTGATCAGCAGGGTCGGCGTCTTCACCTTGTCGACAAGTGAGAACGTCGAACGTTTCCAATACAGCTCGCGATTGTCCCACGGGTTGCCCACCACCCAATTGCCCAGCGTCAGCGCGCTGAGATCGCTGGTGAGCGCCTGGATCGACCAGTCCGTCACCGGGCGCAGTGCGGCGGCGGCCTTGAAGCGGTCGGTCTTGCCGATGGCGAAGGTGGTCAGCACGCCGCCGCCGCTGCCGCCGCCGATATACTGGTTGCCGGCATCGGCCCACGGCCGTTTCAGCACTTCGTCCATGCCGGCCATCAGATCATCATGATCGGGGCCGGGATATTCGCCGCCATATTCCGGCGTGATGCCATTTGCGAACTTTTCGCCATAACCCGTTGAACCGCGTGGGTTTGACCACAGCACGACATAGCCGGCGGCGGCATAGAGCTGGTGGGTGATGGAGAAATAAGGGCCGTAATCGCCGTTCGGCCCGCCATGGATTTCCAGCGCGACCGGCCATTTCTTCGCCGGATCGAAATTCGGCGGATATTGCAGCCAGCCTTCGATGGTCAGGCCGTCGGGGGCTTTCCAGGTCAGCCGCTCCATGGCGCCGATCTGCTTGTCGGCGCGCCATTGTTCGTTGAAATCGATTCTGCCGATCAGCTTGCCGGCCCGCATCACGCCCAGCGCCGCCGGGCGGTCCGCCTCCACTGTGGTGAAGGCGTGGGTGTCGCCATCCATATCCCAGGCACCGCCGGAGGAGGGCAGGTACAGGCGGGTGCCACCGATCTGCGGCACGATCACCTTGGCCGCGCCGCCGGTGACCGGGATGCTGGCCACGCGGTACAGCCCGACATCGCCATAGGAGACCAGCAGGGCCTTGCTATCGGGCGACCATTTGAAATCATTCACCGGCCGGTCGAGTGTGGCGGTCAGATGCACCGGATCGCCGCCGGCCACGCGGCGCAGATACAGGCCGGGCTGGGCATAGAATTTGCTGGTTTTCGGCTGCCCGATCCAGGCCAGCCACTGGCCATCGGGGGACAGGCTGGGCCGGCCTTCGCCGCCGTCGATGTTGGTCAATTGCTGCGGCGCGCCGCCGGTGGCCGCGATGCGGTAAAGATCGGTTTCGCCGGCGATGCGATCATTGCCGGGGCGCACGGCGGCGGCATAGACCAGAAATTGGCCATCCGGCGCCCATTCGGCGCTGCCTTCGATCTGGTCGGTATCGCCCCTGGTCAACTGCGTCGGTGCGCCACCGGCCGCGGTGACCACGAACAGCTGGTCGGCACCGGCCCGGATATAGCCGCCGTCGTTGGTGCGGTAGCGGAAATCGCTGATCACCCGCGGGTCGGGCGCCCAGGTCGCGCCAGCCGGCTTTTCGGGCATGCCGGCGATCTTCGGCATCGGTGCTTCGACGCGGGCGGTGAAGGCGATGCGGGTGCCATCCGGGCTCCATTGCGGTGCGCGCGGGGCGATGCTGCCGCTGGTGATCGGCTTGCCGACGCCTTCGGCCAGATCCATCACCCACAATTGCGGCTTGCCCAGCCAGGCCGCGACATAGGCGATGCGCTTGCCGTCTGGCGCCCAGCTGATGCCGGAGGCGCCGGCCTGCGCCGGGATCAGCAGTTGCTTGCTCAGGCCGGTCTTGCCGACGGTGGCCAGCCACCATTCGGCGGTGCGGCGGTCGGTCTGGATATCGAACTGCTGCCGGGTGAACAGCACATGGCTGCCATCGGGCGAGACGGCGACGGCGTCGGTCATGCTGATGCGGTAGAGATCGGCCGGTTCCACCGGACTGGCCGCGAAGCTTGCGGTGCTGGCCAACAAGGCGAGAGCGAAAATCGCGGTTTTCATGGGCCGTCCTGTTCTTTTCAAAAGGCTGTGTCGCAACGCTAGCAAGCGCACCATGGCAACACCAGACGCAGGATATTGACAGCATGACCATCAGTTTTGACGCATGGCGCAGCCGATCACCCTATTACAACGAAACCCACGAAGCCGTGGCGATGAGCGTGCGCGGGTTCATGGCCGCCGAAGTGCTGCCCCATATCGACCAGTGGGAGGCTGAGGGCGAGCTGCCGCGCGCGTTGCACAAGAAGGCGGCGGCGGCGGGCATCTTGGGCCTGAATTATCCGGAGGAATATGGCGGGCACAGCGAAGGTTTCGATGTGTTCCACGGCCTGGCGCAATCCGAGGAACTGGCCGCGGCCGGTGCGGGCGGCCTGGGCGCCAGCCTGATGACTCATGGCATCGGCCTGCCGCCCATTTTGGCGCTGGGCAGCGCGGAGATGAAGCAGCGGATCGCGCCCGAAGTGCTGTCGGGGGACAAGATCATCAGCCTCGCGATCACCGAGCCATCGGGCGGATCGGATGTGGCGCAGTTGAAAACCCGCGCCGAAAAAGTCGGCAACAAATATGTGGTGAACGGGCAGAAGATGTTCATCACCAGCGGCATGCGCGCCGATTACATGACCGTGGCGGTGCGCACCGGTGGCGCGGGCATGGGCGGCATTTCGCTGATGCTGATCGAAACCGACCGGCCGGGCGTGTCGCGTACCCGGCTCGACAAGATGGGCTGGCGCTGTTCCGATACGGCGGCGGTGTATTTCGACAATGTCGAGGTGCCGCCCGAAAACATGATCGGGCCGGAAAATGGCGGCTTCATCGGCATCATGCGCAATTTCAACAGCGAGCGGCTGGGCATGGCGCATGGCTGCTGCGCGATGGCGCGCGTCGCGCTGAAGGAAGCGATGGACTGGTCGATGCAGCGCGAGACCTTCGGCAAGAAGCTCGCAGCGCACCAGTCGATCCGCATCAAGCTGGCCGATTGCGCCCGCCAGATCGCCACCACCCAGGCCTGGGTCGATCTGTGTGCCTGGCAGCACACCAAGGGCATCGGCGTGCCGGCGGATTATGCCATGTTGAAGGTGCAGGCGACGCGCATGCTGGAACAGGTGGTGCGTGAAGCCGCGCAGGTGCTGGGCGGCGCGAGCTACATCACCGGCAGCAAAGTGGAGCGCATCTACCGCGAAGTGCGGGTGAACGCGATCGGCGGCGGATCGGAGGAGATCATGCTCGATCTGGCTGGGCGGCAGATGGGGCTGGGGTGACGGGGCTGGGGGTGGGAATTTCAGGGATTGCACCAATCGCAGTTGGCTGGGCCGGTTGACGTCACGCCATCGGGCCGTGGGCGGCTTTGCTGGTGGCCGCAGGCGCTGCAACCCTCGATGATCGCCAGCACCCCCTGCGTGGCATTCCCGCACAACGAACAGGGCAGGCCGCGCAGCACATCTACTTCACCAAAGCCCGGGCAGGCGCAGGCCGGGCATTGGCAAGCCAGCCGCACCGCCAGCCGGCCGGCGAGCGCGCGGATCGCCGCCATGCGGGTAGGGTTCATATGGGCGCGCATGTCGGTTTCCAGCCTGGTGCCAGGCGCGGCCAGTCGCGACAGCGCCGCCATGTCCGTCACGCCGCTGGCCAATATGCTGCCGTCGCTACCCCTGACCACCAGCGCATGGGCCGGAAAGCCGACGCGAACCAGGAACGGTGCGAGATCATCGCCCGCCTGCACCTCATGCTGCGCGAAATTGGTGCGGCGCGAGACGCTGGCAACACTGAGCGCCAGACCGCGCGCGGCATCGATGAAGGCCAGCGTCTCCACGCCGCCCGCGCCGAACGGCAGCCACGGGTGCGGGCCGAAACTGCCTTCGCTGGCGATGCCCAACGTCAGCCCGGCGGCGGCCATGCCGGCGCGCGCCTTGGCCAGCGCGGTTTCGGCGGCGGTGCCGGTGCGCGCGATGCTGCCGGTGAAGGTGCCGAATGCGTCGGTGTCGATGGCGACGGGTTCGACGATCAACCCCAGCCGGCGCCGCAGCGGCGGGGCCAGCGCCTGCGCCTTGCCGTGCAGCGTGGCCAGCGCCGCGCGCTGCCCGCGATAGGGGTGATCAGCCAACGAACCGCCACGCCAGCGTCTCGCCAGCATGGAAGGGCACGATCTCGCTGCCAGCGGCGGGCAGGCGGGCCGGCACCGGTGTCGGTTCGCGCACCAGCGTGATGAAATCCGGGTTCAGCGGCAGGCCATAGAAGGCCGGGCCAAATTCGCTGGCAAAGCCTTCCAGGCGCGCCAATGCGCCGTCTTCTTCAAAGATCTTGGCATAAGCTTCGATGGCGAAGGGCGCGTTGTAGATGCCGGCGCAGCCGCAGTCGCTTTCCTTGGTCTCGACGGCATGCGGGGCACTGTCGGTGCCGAGGAAGAACTTCGGATTGCCGCTGGTCGCCGCGCTGCGCAGCGCCAGACGATGCACTTCACGCTTGGCCACCGGCAGGCAGTAGAAATGCGGGCGCATGCCGCCTTCGAACATGGCGTTGCGGCTGAAGGCCAGGTGATGCGGGGTGATGGTGGCGGCGATGTTGGGGCCGGCATCGCGCACGAAATCGACGGCATTCTTGGTGGTGATATGTTCGAATACGATCCGCAGGTCCGGGAAATCCCGCACCACCCCCGACAGGATGCGATCGATGAACACCGCCTCGCGATCGAAAATGTCCACCGTGTGATCGGTGACCTCGCCGTGGATCAGCAACGGCATGCCGATGCGCTGCATCGCCTCCAGCGCGGCATGGATATGGCGCACATCGGTAACGCCATGCGCGCTGTTGGTGGTGGCATGCGCCGGATACAGCTTGGCGGCGGTGAACACACCCTCGCCGTGCCCGCGCACCAACTTGTCCGGATCGATGCCATCCACCAGATAGCAGGTCATCAACGGTTCGAAGCTCAAACCCGGCGACACCGCGGCGCGGATACGATCCCGATAGGCCGCCGCCGCGGCCACCGTGGTCACCGGCGGCTTCAGATTGGGCATGACGATGGCGCGGGCAAATTGCCGGGCCGTGGCGTCGGCCACCGCGGCCAGCATGGCGCCGTCGCGCAAATGGACATGCCAATCATCGGGGCGGCGCAGGCGGAGCGTTTCACTGGTCATGGCGCGTTCGATACAGGCTTGGCCGTGCGGCGCAAAGCCCCTCTCGTCGTGGGGCAGGCTCCGGCAAAACCCTGTCCGTATTCTTGCGTAATGGCTTGCCACTGCGCGGCGCGCCATAATCCACCAAAGGGCGAAGGTCCGCGGGGTGAAGATCGGCGCGATTTGTCTGGTCCCCCGGCTGGGTGGGTGCATTGTCATGAAGAATATCCTGCTCCACATCCACGACGACGATGAACAGCCAGGCCGGCTGGATCTGGCCCTTGATCTGGTGGCGCAAACCGGTGGCCACCTTACCTGCGTGCAGGTCACGCCGATGGAGGCCTTTGCCGGCGAGCCTTATGGCGGGCTGTTCGGCATGGCGGCGTTGATCGACACGATCCATTCGTCTGAACGAGTGCTGCGCCTTGCCACCGAAGCCCGGTTGGCGCGCGCCGGGCTGGGCTGGCAGTGGCATAGTTGCGACGGCAATGTGGTGGAATGCCTGATCAGCCAGGCGATGCTGGCCGATCTGGTGGTGCTGAGCCAGCCGGCCAGCGCCGATCGCCGCCCGGCGCGGCAACCGCTGGCCATTGTCGGCGATGTGGTGATGTACACGCGCTGCCCGGTGCTGGTGGTGCCCCATGGCGCCGATCGCATGTCGCTGGCTGCACCGGTGGTGGTGGCGTGGAACGGATCGGCCGAAGCGGCGCATGGGCTGCGCGTGGCGCTGCCGCTGCTGAAACGCGCCAGCGCCGTGCATATCGTGGAGGTGAGCGACGACCAGCCGGGCGTCAGCGCGTGTGACGCAGCGCTGTTCCTGTCGCGCCATGGCATCGCCGCCGATGTGCATGAGTGGCCCGCCAAGGGGCGCCGCGTTTCGGTGGCCCTGCTGCACGCCGCAGCAGAGCTTTCGGCAGCCTGGATGGTGATGGGAGCCTATGGCCACAGCCGGCTGCGTGAAACGGTGCTGGGCGGGGTGACGCGTGAGCTGATTGCCACGACCACATTGCCGCTTTTGCTGGCCCATTGAAACCTCCGGCAATTTCATCGTTGAAACTGCGGGTGTTTGCGGCACTATCGATGTGATGTGTCCCTTTCTCGACAGCAAATCCGCGCAGCACGACGCCCAGCACGGCGCGCTGCTCGACAGCAGCGATGCCTTGCAGCGCACCATCCTGGCAACCGTGCCGGATGCGATGATCGTCATCGACGAGGCCGGCACCATCCTGCTGTTCAGCGATGCGGCTTGCCGGATGTTCGGCTATGATGCCGGCGAAGCGATCGGCCAGAATGTCCGCGGGCTGATGCCCAATCCGGATCGCGATCGCCATGATGCATATATGCGTCACTATATGGAAACCGGCGAAGCCCATGTGATCGGGGTCGGGCGGTTGACCAATGCCCGGCGCCGCGATGGCAGCACCTTTCCGATCGAACTGGCGGTGGGCGAAGTGCTGGGCGAAACCGGCCGGCTGTTCACTGGCTTCATCCGTGATCTGACCGAAATCCAGCGCGCCGAGCGCCGGCTTGCCGATCTACAGGCGGAATTGTCGCACATCAGCCGGATTTCGGCGATGGGCAGCCTGGCCAGCGCGCTTGCCCATGAACTGAATCAGCCGCTCACTGCCATTGCCAGCTATGCCGAGGGCGCGCGCTGCCTGCTCGGCGAACAGGGCATCCCTTCGGAAGCCAATATCGCCATGGTGCGCGAGGCCTTGTCCGACGCCAGTGATCAGGCGCTGCGCGCCGGGCAGATCGTGCGCCGGCTGCGCGAATTCATCAGCCGCGGCGAAACCGAACGACGGATCGAGCGCCTGCACCGCCTGGTGACCGAGGCGGCAGCGCTGGCGCTGACCGGCACCGGCCCCAATGGCATCGAGTTCGAAATCCGCCTCGATCCCGCCGTGGACAAGGTGCTGGTCGACCGTATCCAGATCCAGCAGGTGCTGCTCAATCTGATCCGCAATGCCGTCGAAGCCATGCAGCATCGCCCGCGCCAGCAACTGGAAATCCGCAGCCGCCCCGATGGTCGCGGCCTGGTCGTCGTCACCGTGGCCGACAGCGGGCCCGGCCTTGCCCCCGATGTGGCGGCCGTGCTGTTCCAGCCGTTCAACAGCACGAAGGAACGCGGCATGGGGCTGGGCCTGTCGATCTGCCGCACCATCGTGGAAGCGCACGGCGGGCGAATCTGGGCCGAGCCCTCGGCATTTGGCGGCACCGCCTTTCATTTCACCCTCGAACTTGGCGAGGCACCGCAGGATGGCTGAAATCGACGCTTCGCTCCGGGTCTATCTGGTCGATGATGAAGCCGCGGTGCGGCGCTCGGTGGGCTTCATGCTGAAAACCGCCGGCCATGATGTGGAGGCGTTTGAATCGGGCGAAGCCTTTCTGAAGGTGGCGGCCGGGCTGGCGCCGGGTTGTGTGCTGCTGGATGTGCGACTGGCCGGCATGGATGGGCTGGCGGTGCAGGAAGCCTTGACAGCCCGCGGCATCATGTTGCCGGTGATCGTCATCACCGGCCATGGCGATGTCGGCCTGGCGGTGCGGGCCATGAAGGCCGGCGCCGTGGATTTTCTGGAAAAGCCGTTTGAGAAAGCGGCGTTGTTGGCGGCGATCGAACAGGCCCAGGTGCGCAGCCAGGGCCGCGCCGCGCTGGACCAGATGGCCGATCAGGCGCGCGCGCAACTGAACCGGCTGACACCGCGCGAACGCGATGTGCTGAACGGCTTGGTGGAAGGCCATTCCAACAAGGTGATCGCCTATGATCTGGGCATATCCCCGCGCACCGTGGAAATCCACCGCGCCAATCTGATGACGAAACTGGCAGTGAACTCGCTGTCCGATGCGCTGAAGATCGCCTTCACCGCCCGCATGGCCGATCTGGCCACCACCAATGGCAGCGCGGCGCGATCAGAGCCCGTGTGACGCGCCGGGACGTTTCTGGCGGGTGCAGCCGGCGTGGCAGGCGATGTCACAATCGGGCCGCTTCCCGGGGAGCGGGATTAACGGCGCCTGGCCGCCGCTGCACAGGCTGATCAATTGAGCGTTGGCGCGCGCCGGCAGGCTGATGCCGGCCAGCGCCAGGGCCACCAGTGCCGGCAGACAGGCCAAGGGTTCGTTGCGCAGCCGTTCAATCGCCATCGCGGGCCTCCGGCATTGGGCCATCGCTATCGCGGGCCTCTGGCGTGCGACTGTCACCAGCCTCATCAATGAAAATGCGCAGCGCGGCGCCATCCAGATCATCGAACTGGCCGCGCCCTACCGCCCAGAAGAAGGCGAACAGGCCGAGCAGCCCCAAGCCCAGCGCCACCGGGATCAGCAACAAGATGCCGTTCATCGAGCAGCGCCCTTCAGGCGCAGCGCGTTGGCCACCACGATGATCGACGATCCCGACATGGCGAGCGCCGCGATCAACGGCGTGACCTGCCCGGCCATGGCCAGCGGCACGGCGATGACATTATAGCCGATGGCCAGCGCGAAATTCTGCTTCACCACGCGCCTTGTGGCGCGTGCGGCGCGAATGGCGATGGCCACCGGCGCCAGGCTGCTGCCCAGAAACACCGCGTCGGCCGCCGTCTGGCTGGCATCGGCGGCCGACGCCGGTGCCATCGAGACATGCCCCGCGGCCAGCGCCGGGCCGTCGTTTAGGCCATCGCCAACCATCAGCACGCGGGCGCCTCTGGTGGCCATTGCCTTGATGCGCGCCAGCTTGGCCGCCGGATCGAGGCCGCCTTCACCGGTTATGCCGAGTTCGGCTGCCACCATCGCCACCGGCGCGGCGGCATCGCCGGACAGGATCCGCGATTGAAGGCCCAGTTGCTGCAGGTCCGCGATGGTCTGCGCCGCTTGTGGCCGCAGCGGATCGACAAAGCCGATGATCTGTTCGGGCATGTCACCGATCACCAGCGCGGTCGCCATCTGGCCGCCCGCATCGCCGGCCGGCCGGCGGAGCCGCACCAACTGCCCGCGCCAAACGCCGCGCAGGCCTTCGCCGGGGGTTTCGCTGATCGACGTCACCGTCTGCATCGTGGTGCCAGCCGCCACCAAGGCGCTGCGCAGGGCTTCGGACAGCGGGTGGCGGCTGCATTGGGCCAGCGCCAGCGCGACCCCAGCAGCGTCGGGATCGAGCCGCGCCAGGTCGATCGGTTCGGGCCGGCCCATGGTGAGCGTGCCGGTCTTGTCGAATACCGCTGCATCGGCTTCGGCCAGGCGTTCGAGCGCGCTGCCATCCTTGACGAGCACACCGGCGCGCATCAGGGCGCCGCTGGCGACAATCTGCGCCGCCGGCACCGCCAGGCCCAGCGCGCAGGGGCAAGTGATGATCAGCACGGCCACGGCGATGATCAGGCTTTCATGCCAGCCGGCCCCGGCCAGCATCCAGCCAATGAACGACAGCAGCGCCAGCGTGTGCACCGCTGGCGCATAGAGCCGGGCGGCGCGATCGGCGATGCGCACGTAGCGCGACCGGCCTTGCGCGGCATCCTGCATCAGCCGGGCAATGTCGGCGATGCCGGTGTCGGCACCGGCCGCCGTCACCGTCACCTGCACGGCGTCTCCGATATTCAGCGTGCCGGCCAGCACCTTGCCGCCGGGGCCGATGGCGACCGGCATGGCTTCGCCGGTGATCAACGATTGGTCGAAATGGCTGCGGCCATCGAGGATGACGCCATCGGCCGCCAGCCGCTCACCGCTGGCCACCAACAGGATCATGCCGGGGCGCAGCGCTTCGGCCTTGTGCCACTGGCTGCTGCCATCATCGGCCAGCACCAGCGCGCCCGGCGCCATGTGCTTCAACAGCGCCGACACACCGTCGCGGGCACGATCGCGCATCACCGCATCCAGCCAGCGCCCGGCCAGCAGGAAGAACATCAACATCACCGCACTGTCGAAATAGGCGTGGGCGCCGTGGGTGACGCTTTCATACAGCGACAGCGCGGTGGCCAGGCTGACCCCGATGGAAATCGGCACATCCATGTTGCTGTGTCCGGCCCGCAGCGCGCGCCAGGCCGAACGATAGAAGGGCTGGCCGGCATAGGCGATGGTCGGCAGGGCGATCAGGGCCGACAGGAAATGGAACAGATCGCGGGTCACCCCGCCGGCGCCGGACCAGACCGACACCGACAGCAGCATGATGTTCATCGCGGCAAAGCCCGCCACCGCCAGCGCCTTGACCAGCGCGCGGGCTTCGCTGTCGGGCGCGTCCAGCGCATCCTGGATCGGGTTGGCTTCAAAGCCCAGGGCGGCAAAGGTCTGCACCAGATCCGGCAGGGCCAGCACCGGATCATGGCTGACCAGCACCTGCCGGGCGGTGAAGTTGACGCGCGCGGCGGCGACTCCGGTGATGGCCGAGAGGCCGGTCTCCAGCTTGGCGATGCAACCGGCGCAGCGCATGCCGGGCACGGCAAAGCGGCTGGTGACCAGCGCGGCTTCTGCGGCCGGCACGCGGATCGGACGGTTCATGCCAGCGTGTCCAGCAGGCGCTTGGTTTCGCCGCCGCGGCGGATTTCCAGCCTGACCTGCCAGCGCCCGGCGGGCAGGGGGGTGGTGGAGCGCAGCCGGCTGTTGCCCGCGCTTTGGAAGGTCAAGGGCACATCGGCGGCACCGCCCAGCGGATGGTGGGCGGTGCCGGTGGCGACGAAACCGGCGCCGGGCACGCCCAGAATCACACGCCGCTGTACATCCAGGCGGATCGGCGTTGCCCAGCCCAGCCGGTCCTGCGCGCGGGCCTGGGCCAGCCAGCCATTGTATTTCTGGCTGGCGACATAGCTGTTGTCGACGACGGTGCCGCCAAATGTGCCGAGGGCCAGCCGCGCCATGGTGATGTTCACCGCCACCACCACGCCGAAGAAGCCGACGATGATGACGGCGAAGCTGCGTCCGGTAAGTGCCTTGCTGGTGGCCATGATCGCGCGTCCTTATTGACGGATGAATTTCACATCGCGGGCGGCCGCGCGGGCTTCCCGGCTGCCGGCCACATCATCCAGCGGCGTGGCGGTCAGCGTGAACGGCGTTTCGCCGGCCGGGCCGCCGGGCGCGATGACATAGAGATGCAGCACGTTGGTGGCATCGGGCGCCAGTTGCAGGGTGATGCTGCGGGTGGCGTCGCGGCGGTCCATGGCATCGCTCCACAGCCGGCCACCGGGCAGGCCAGCCATGGCCAAGGTCACCCGGCGCGGCCGATGTTCCATGTTACGCAGCTTCAGCGTCCAGCCGTTGCGCACTTCGCCGTCCGACATGGTGACCACCATCGGGTTGCGATCCTGCGCGCTGTCGATCGCCAGCCGGGCGCGCTCGCCCAGGGTGAACAGCATGACCAGGCCGATGCTGCCCCACAGCGCGAAATAGATCAGGGTGCGCGGGCGCAGCAGCGTCTTCAGCACGGGCACGGGTTTGGCACCGGCGCGTTCATTGGCCTGATCATCGAGGTTCAGGAAATCGATGAGGCCGCGCGGGCGGTTCAGCTTGCCCATCACCTCGTCGCAGGCATCGACACACAGGGCGCAATTGATGCAGCCCAGTTGCGGCCCCTGGCGGATGTCGACGCCGGTGGGGCAGACGGCGACACAGGCGTTGCAATCGATGCAGTCACCCACCTTGCCACCAGCGCTCGCGGCCTTTTTCACCCCTTGCGTGCGCGGCTCGCCGCGCCAGTCGCGATAGGTGACGATCAGCGATTTTTCATCGAGCATCGCCGTCTGGATGCGCGGCCACGGGCACATGTAGATGCACACCTGCTCGCGCATGAAGCCGCCAAGCGTGAAGGTGGTGAGGGTGAGCACGCCCACGGTGGCATAGGCAACAAACGGCGCATCGCCCGCGGCGAACTGGCTGGCCAGCGTGGGCGCATCGGCGAAATAGAAAATCCACGCCCCGCCGGTGGCTACGGCAATCAGCAGCCAGGCGCTCCATTTGCCGAGGCGGCGGCCAAGCTTGGCCGCGCCCCATGGCGCAGCGTTCAGCCGGAGCTGCGCATTGCGGTCACCATCGATCCAGCGTTCGACATGTTGGTAAAGATCGGTCCACACCGTCTGCGGGCAGGCAAAGCCGCACCAGGCGCGACCCACCGCGGACGTGACCAGGAACAGCCCAATGCCGGCCATGATCAGCAGGCCGGCGATGTAATAGAATTCCTGTGGCCAGATTTCGATATCGAACATGTAGAAGCGCCGGTTGGCCAGATCGATCAGCACTGCCTGATCGGGGGCATATTGGCCGCGATCCCACCGGATCCACGGCGTGATGTAATAAACCGCCAGGCACACCAGCATCACCAGCCACTTCAACCGGCGGAAACGGCCGTTCACCACACGCGGGAACACCGGTTCACGCTTGGCATACAGCGCGCTGCCGGGGTTGATGAAATCAAGTGCGGACATTGGTTTCGCCTGTCGGGGCCGGGGCCGGGCTGGCTTCGCCGCCACCCAGCGAATGGACATAGGCCGCCAGCATCTTGATGGTCACCGCGTCCAGCCGCTTTTCCCAATGCGGCATCACGCCATAACGGGCCTTGGCGATGGTGGTGGTCAGGGTGGCGCGTGTCCCGCCATACAGCCAGATCGCGTCGGTCAGGTTGGGCGCGCCCAGCGCGCGGTTGCCCTTGCCGGCATCGCCGTGGCAGCTGGCGCAGTTTTCGGCAAATAGCGCGGCACCGGCTTGCGACGCGCGGCTGGGCCCATCCTGCCGGGAAATCACCCGCACATGGCTGACCAGCTGGCTGATCTGGCCCTTTGTCAGGATTTCGGCAAAGGCCGGCATCTGGCTGAAACGGGTTTCATCTTCGCCGGGGCTGCGGATGCCGTGGATCAGCGTGGTCTGGATGGCTGCAATGTCGCCGCCCCACAGCCAATCATCGTCGTTCAGATTGGGATAGCCCTTTGATCCGGCCGCACCCGCGCCGTGGCATTGCACGCAATTGACCTTGAATGCCGCGCGCCCACCTTCGATGGCGATGCGCATCAACTGCGGATTGCCGGCCAGCGCTTCGATCGGGGTGGCGGAAATGGCCTTCAGCTTGGGCGCGCGCGCCGCGGTTTCGGCCTTCAGCATCGCCGCCAGATCGCCACGGCTCGACCAGCCGGCGGTGCCTTCCGTATCGGGGATGGCCGGATAGACCACGACATAGCCGGCGGCAAACACCACGCAGGCGGCAAAGAGATACACCCACCAGCGCGGTAACGGCGTGTCGAGTTCCTCGATGCCATCCCATTCATGGCCGACCAGGTTGGTGCCGGTGGCTTCATCGACGCGTTTGGGGCCTGCAGGGTGATCAGTCATCGCTGTCGCTCCGGAAGATGCTGTTGGCGGCGTCATCGAGGTGGCGGCGCGCGCCGGGGCGGAAGGTCCAGCCGACAAGGCAAAGGAACAGCGCGGTCATGGCCACCAGGCCCCAGCTGTCGGCGAAATGGCGCAGCATGTCGTAAGCGCTCATTTCGGCTGCTCCTGCGCCTCGGCTGCCTTGAAATCGACCAGCGTGCCCAGCATCTGCAGATAGGCGATCAGCGCATCCAATTCGGTCACCACCGCTGGATTGCCGTCATAATCGCGCGCCTGGGATTTCGGGAAGCGCGCCTGCAGATCGCTGGCATCGGCGTCGGCAGTGGCTTGCAGCACCAGATCATCATTGGCCTTGGCGATGTCGACGTCGGTATAGGGCACGCCTACCGTGCGCAGCGCCGCCAGATGCGCACGCATGTCGCCGGCCTTCAGCGGCTTTTCGGCCAGGAAGGCATAGGGCGGCATGATCGATTCCGGCACAACGTCGCGCGGGTTCCGCAGATGGTCGCGGTGCCATTCATCGGAATAACGGCCACCCACGCGGGCCAGATCCGGCCCGGTGCGTTTCGATCCCCATTGGAACGGGTGATCATACATGCTTTCGGCGGCCAGGCTGTAATGGCCATAGCGTTCCACCTCGTCCTTGAACGGGCGAACCATCTGGCTGTGGCAGAGATAGCAGCCTTCGCGCATGTAGATGTTGCGCCCGGCCAGTTCGAGCGGGGTGTAGGGACGCATGCCCTCCACCTTCTCCACGGTGCTATCCACCCAGAACAGCGGGGCGATCTCCACGATGCCGCCGATGGCGACGGCGACCAACGCCAGCACGCCGAGCAGCGTGACGTTGCGTTCGATGGTGCGGTGCGAAAAGCCCGCGCGGGGGGCTGGGTCAGCCATTGGTCTTGCTCCGGTTCATCAGAATCATTCGGCGGGTTGCAGGCCGGGCATCCGGGCCGGCAATGGCCGATCGGCGGCGGCGTTGTAGGGGGTTTCGGTCATCGGCTTTTCGGTGCGCAGCCGCCCGGCGATGGTCATCGCGATGTTGAAGGCAAAGATCAGCGCGCCGCTGAGGTAGAGGCCACCGCCAAGGGCGCGCAGGATATACATCGGGTGGATGGCCGCGATGGTTTCGGCAAAGCTGTTCACCAGATAGCCATCGGCCCCATATTCGCGCCACATCAGCCCCTGGGTGATGCCGGCCACCCACATCGATGCCGTGTAGAAAACGATGCCACTGGTCGCGAGCCAGAAATGCCAGTTGATCAGGCGCAGGCTGTACAGGCGCTGGCGGTTCCACAGCCGCGGCGCCATGTAATACATGCAGGCAAAGGTGATCATGCCGTTCCAGCCGAGCGCGCCCGAATGCACATGGCCGATGGTCCAATCGGTATAGTGCGACAGGCTGTTCACCGACTTGATCGACATCATCGGGCCTTCGAAGGTGCTCATCCCGTAAAAGGCCAGCGCCAGCACCATCATGCGGATGATCGGATCGGTGCGGATCTTGTCCCACGCGCCGTTCAGCGTCATCAGGCCGTTGATCATGCCGCCCCACGACGGCATCCACAGCATGATGCTGAACACCATGCCCAGGGTCTGCGCCCAATCGGGCAGGGCGGTGTAGTGCAGATGGTGCGGGCCGGCCCAGATGTAGAGGAAGATCAGCGACCAGAAATGGATGATCGACAGGCGATAGCTGTACACCGGCCGCTCGGCCTGTTTCGGCACGAAGTAGTACATCATGGCCAGAAAGCCGGCGGTGAGGAAAAAGCCCACGGCATTGTGGCCATACCACCACTGGGTCAGCGCATCCTGCACCCCGGCAAAGGCTGAGTAGCTCTTGGAACCAACCAGGCTGACCGGGATCGACAGGTTGTTGACCAGGTGCAGCATGGCGACGGTGATGATGAACGCCAGGTAGAACCAGTTGGCGACATAGATATGCGGTTCATTGCGGCGCAGGATGGTGCCGCCGAACACCAGCAGATACGATACCCAGACAATGGTCAGCCAGATATCGACATACCATTCCGGCTCGGCATATTCCTTGGCTTCGGTGACGCCCATCACATAGCCGGTGGCGGCCAGCACGATGAACAATTGATAGCCCCAGAACACGAAGCGGGCGAGGCTGGGGAAGGCGAGGCGCGCCCGGCAGGTGCGTTGCACCACGTAAAAGCTGGTGGCGATCAGCGCATTGCCGCCAAAGGCAAAGATCACTGCCGAGGTGTGCAGCGGCCGCAGCCGGCCGAAGGTCGTGTATTCCGTGCCGAGATTGAAGATCGGCCACGCCAGCTGCAAGGCGATGAACAGCCCGGCCAGCAGGCCGACCACGCCCCAGAAGGTCGTGGCGATCACGCCCCAGCGGATCGGTGCATCATCATAGACGCTGTGATCGGTGCGCAGCCGTTCGGTGACATCGGCACCGGCCAACACGGCAATCGCGGCGATCAGTGCGGCCAGCGCCATGATCCCCATATGGACGGCAAAGGCCATATCCTTGGCCGCGGCCAGCCCGACCAGCGCGATCACCATGGCCACGAACAGACTGCCTGTCTTCACCAGCGTTGCCGGCATTCGAACCACCCCTTTTCCAACCTGCTTGTGCAGACTGTTTGGCGTGCCGACGGGCCACACGGGAATACGGGGTTGCCCTATTAGGTAATGCTCCTGATGTCGGGGTGCGGTGCCGATCGAAGGTTGCGCCGTAACAATCTGGCGTTTAGGGCAGCGATTGCACAAGGAAAGCCGCATGAACCGCCTGTCAGCCGCCATCAACCGCATCCAGCCATCGCCCACCATCGCGGTGACCAACAAGGCCGCCGAGCTGAAGCGGCAGGGGCGCGATATCATCGGCCTGGGCGCCGGCGAACCGGATTTCGATACGCCGGATTTCGTCAAGGACGCCGCCATCGCCGCCATCCGCGCCGGGCAGACCAAATATACCGGCGTGGACGGCACACCCGAATGCAAGGCGGCGGTGCAGGCCAAGTTCAAGCGCGACAATGGTCTCGATTACGGTCTGGACCAGATCAGCATCAATTCGGGCGGCAAGCACAGCATTTTCAACGCACTGCTGGCGACGCTTGATCCGGGCGATGAAGTGATCATCCCGGCGCCCTATTGGGTGAGCTATCCCGATATCGTGCTGCTGGCCGGCGCCACCCCGGTGGTGATCAATTGCGGGGTCGATCAGGGCTTCAAGCTGACCCCGGCGCAACTGGCCGCCGCCATCACCCCGCGCACGCGCTGGTTCATCTTCAATTCGCCGAGCAACCCCACCGGCGCCGCCTACACGCGCGCCGAAATCCAGGCACTGGCCGATGTGCTGATGCAGCACCCGCAGGTAATGGTGTTGGCCGACGACATGTATGAACATATCGTCTATGACGATTTTGATTTCGGCAGCATCGCCGAAGTCGAGCCCGGCCTTTATGATCGCACGCTCACCGTGAATGGCGCGTCCAAGGCCTATGCGATGACCGGCTGGCGCATCGGTTTTGCCGGCGGCCCGGCGTGGATCATCAAGGCGATGGCCAAGCTGCAATCACAGAGCACGTCCAATCCCTGCTCGATCTCGATGGCCGCCACCGTGGCGGCGCTGAACGGCGATCAGAGCTTCCTGATCGAACGCAACGCCGCCTTCCAGCGCCGCCGCGATCTGGTGGTGAGCATGCTGAACCAGACCCCCGGCCTGATCTGCCCGCGCCCGGAAGGGGCTTTCTATGTCTATCCCGATTGCAGCGGTCTGATCGGCAAGACGACGCCGGCGGGCGGTGTGCTGACCAATGACGAGGATGTCGCGGCCTATCTGCTGGAAACCGAAGGCGTCGCGGTCGTGCACGGCGCGGCCTTCGGCGGATCGCCGGCGTTCCGTATCAGCTATGCTACGTCGGACGCGATGCTGGAAGACGCCTGCAACCGCATCCAGCGCGCGGTGAACGCCCTTCGCTAGGCCAACAGGTCGCCCTGCGCGCCTTTCTGGTGGCTGGCACGGGTTTCCACTCGCGCTGCCTTTTTCACCGGGCTGATCAACGGCGGCAATTTGGGCTTCAGGCCCTGGAACAATTCCGCAAGCGTCACGAACTGCATTGCGGGAAAGCGTCCAAAATCGGTTTCGACCATGTCGAGCGCTGCGGCCGCATCGCGCATGCCCTTCGTCGGCATTGCCTTCAGGATGAACAGTCCAAAGCGATGTTTGTCGCGTCGCATTACTTCTGCGAAGTCGCGAACCATCGACGGGTTGAGATTTTCGCCCGCCTTCACTGAAATAACGCCGGTTTCGATGCGCTTGCCGCCTTCGGCCAGATAGTTGAACCAGCCATCGACGCCCTTGTCGCCGCCCTTCTTGTCGCGCGGGTAGCCACCGACCTGCCAGCACACCCACTGCTGGAACTGGTGCGGATCATCCAGCGCCAGCCGTTCGGCGCTGGCCAGATCCTTCGGCACGCCGATGGTTTCAAAGGCGATGCCGGGATAGCCTTCGCGCATGCGGTTTTCGATCATGCCGATGGCAATGTGGGTAATATCGATGCCGATCCATCTCCGCCCGAGCTTCTGCGCCGCATCGACCGCCGTGCCGCATCCGCAGAAGGGATCGAGCACGACATCGCCGGGGTTGGACGAGGCCGCAATGATGCGTTCGAGCAGGGCGCGGGGTTTTTGCGTGGGATAGCCGAGGCGTTCTTGGGCTTGAGCACCGAGCGCTGAGATATCGTCCCAAAGGCTCTGCAATTTTATACCGGGCGACTCATCCGCATAGAACTTTTTCCGCAGTCGCCCGTCTTGCTTGGTCGGAAAATGTAGTCTGCCTTCCGCGTCAAATGTTTTCATCTTATCAAGTGTAACTGTCCAGCCGTTGGGGTGTGGCTGATACGTTACACCGTTTGAAGCCGTATAAGGGTAAAAAAGATTGGGACGTACGCTTGGGTTTCGAAGGTTTTCGGATCGCCATCGCCTTCCGTCGGCATCGAGCTGTGGAAAGGCGGCCTCTATGGTTTCGGGCGTCGAGCCTCGATAAACTTGATTCCAAAGCCTACTCGATGATTTGCCGTAGAAGAAAATGGTATCAGTGACGACACCAAATGAGCGAGACACATTGCTGTGCGCGGAAGTCCGCTTCCAAATGATCTCGTTGACGAAATTCTCCGCGCCAAACACCGCATCCAGCACCAGCTTGAGATAGTGCGAAGCAGTCGGGTCGCAGTGCAGATAGAGCGAGCCGGTTGGCTTCAGCACCCGGTGCAACTCCACCAGCCGCACCGCCATCATCGCCAGATACGCCATCAACGGGTTTTCGCCCACCGCGCTGCGCATCGCTTCCATCATCACCGTCAGCGGGCGGTTGGTGCCGCTGGCGATGTCGAGAAGCGCATTCTGGGCGCTTTCGCCCCAGGTCCAAGTATCGTCAAAGGCTTCGATGCTGGCCTCCGCGCCGGTGCCGGTGGCGGATTTGAACAGCACATTATAGCCGGCGTTGGAATTGAACGGCGGGTCGAGATAGACAAGATCGATGCTCTCGCTGGCGATATGGTGGCGCAGCACATCGAGATTGTCGCCATAATAGAGACGGTTGGTCATCATCCCCCCTGATAGGCGCAATGTAGCGTGGCGCAGTGGCAGGCGCCACCCGGCATTGTCATGTGGCCGGCAAACGCTCGGCCCACAACGCCGCCAACGGGCCGGTGGCAAAGCCGGCGCGGTCGATGGTGTAGATAACGTGCACAACCGGCCCGGTGGACAGATTGGCCACCAGCATGCGTGGGGTGAGGGTGGCGCCGATGCGTTCAATGGCGGTGCGCGACCTGATGTTGGTCACGCCGATCATGAACATCACCCGGTCCATCGCGGCAAGGGCATGGCCGACCATCAGCGCCTTCATGGCGTGGTTGGTGCGGCCGCCCCACTGGCTGCGCGCCAGAAACGTCCAACCGATCTCGATCTCGCCGGGTTCGCAGCGGCTGTAATCGAAGCGGGACGACCCTATCACCACGCCAGTGGCCGGGTTCTCTGCGACCAGCATGCCGCCGCTGGCGAGGCCGTCGTCGAAAAACGCGCGGAACACCGGCTCCTGCCAGCGGTCGCTGGCCGGGTGGCCGGCCCAGATGGCGGGGTCGCTTGCGGCGGCGTGCAGCGCCAGCCAATCATCCGGCGTGGCCGGGCGCAAATGCACCAGCGGGTGGGACAGGCTGGGCTGACGGTCGAGCATCATGGCGCCAGGGTTCCGATGCCGTGGATGGCCAGGCCGATGATCCCGCCGATCAGCGTGCCGTTGATGCGGATGAACTGCAGATCGCGGCCCACGGCCTGTTCCACCTTGTCGGTGATGGTGGCGGCATCCCAGCCGCGCACCGTTTCGGATACCAGAGTCACGATACTGTCCCCATGGGTCTTGGCCAGGCCGGCAACGGCGCGGCGCAAGGCGCTGTTCAGCCCGGCCTTCAGCGCCGGATCGCTTTCGATGCGGTTGCCCACCGCCGCCAGCGCGCCGCCCAATTTGTTGCCGCCCGGATCGTTCAGATTGGCAGACAGCGCCGCGCGTGCCGTGCCCCACAGGCCCTTGACCCAGGCGCCCATCGCCGGATTGGCGAGCAGATCGGCCTTGAAGCCTTCGACACGCGCCTGCGCTTCGGGAAAATGCCGCAAATCGAACGCCCAGGTTTTCAGCGATTCGGCGATGCGCAGGCGCACCGGGTGATATTGATCCTGGCGCATCTCCACCAGCAGGCGCTGCACGGCGCCGATCATGCTGTTGGACATGCTCTCGTCGGCGCCGGCCAGCCGCAGCAGCCAATTGGTCCGCTCCGTCACCATCGACCGGATCACCGGCTCCTCATCGCTCAGCGTGGCCAGGCCCCAATCGATGGCGGCATCGATCAGTGGTTCATGGCGGCCGCGGCCAACCATCATGTCCACCGCATCGGCGACCATCGGCGACAGCTGCATCGCGCCGAGCCGATCGCGCACGACATCTTCCACCAGCCGGCCGATGGCGGGATCATCCAGCCCATCCAGCAATTGCGCGATCAATGGCCCCATGCCGCGCCGGCGACCCATGGGTGCCTCCGGCGGCGCGGCCAGCCAGCGCGCCAGCACGCCGGCCAGATCGGCATCGTCCAGGCGGCGGGCGATCACCTGGGTTTTCAGGAAATTGTCTTTCAGGAACAGCGCCAGCGTATCGCCAAGCCGATCCTTCTGCTGCGGAATGATCGCAGTGTGCGGAATCGGCAAGCCCAGCGGATGGCGGAACAGCGCGGTGACCGCAAACCAGTCCGCCAGGCCGCCGACCATGGCCGCTTCGGCAAAGGCCCGCAGCCAGGGCAGGGCAGGGTGGGCCACCAAACCAAGATTGGCCCACGCCAGCGTGGCGACAAAGATCGCCGCCATCAGCCCAAGCAGCAGCGTGGCGAGCAGCCGCATCCGGTGGAACGGCAATTCCGGCAACAGATGTTTCAGGGCAGGCTCACTCCGCAGGGGTTGGTCGCGGCAGCTTAGCAGTCCCCTCGTTGTTCGTGAACCAACGCTTCATGCGCGGTGCCAACCAGTTTTCCACCGTGACCGCGATGGAGAAGCCGGCGGGCACGATCACCAGCGTCAGGGCAGTGGACAGGATCAGGCCGCCGATCACCACGATGCCCATCGGCGCGCGGAACGAACCGTCGCCGCCCAGGGAAAGCGCCACTGGCAACATGCCCATCACCATGGCGATGGTGGTCATCACGATCGGCTGCACGCGCTTGTGCCCGGCTTCCAGGATGGCTTCGCGCTTGGGCACACCCTTTTCCATTTCCTCGATCGCCATATCGACCAGCAGGATCGAGTTCTTGGCGACGATGCCGAGCAGCATCAGCATGCCGATCAACACCGGCATGGAGATGACGTTGCCGGTTGCAAGGATGGCAATCAGCCCGCCCAGCGGCGCCAGCAGCAGCGACAGCATGTTGACGAAGGGCGGCAGTACCCGCTTGTAGAGCAGCACCAGCACAGCGAAGACCATGACGACGCCGGCGATGACCGCCAGGATGAAGTTGGCGACCAGTTCGCCCATCCACTTCTGCATGCCCAGCTGCACCTTCTCGACGCCGGGCGGCAGATTCTTCAGGCTTGGCAGCTCATCGACCTTGGCCTGTGCCTGGCCAGAGACCAGGCCGGGGGCCAGATCGGCGCCGATGGCCACGCGGCGCTGCTGGTTGTAACGGCGCAGTTCGGTTGGGCCGGCGCCGAAGCTGATTTCGGCGACCACACTCAGCGGCACGGTGCCACCGCGGGTGGTCGGCACCGGCAGATTTTCGATGGTCGAAAGGCTGCGGCGCGCGCTTTCGTTCAGCGCGACACGGATCGGGATCTGCCGATCGGCCAGGCTGAACTTGGCGACGTTCTGATCGATATCCCCCAACGTGGCGATGCGGATGGTTTCCGACAGCGCAGCGGTGGTCACGCCCAGTTCGGCGGCCAGATCAAGCCGCGGCTTGATCGTGATTTCCGGCCGGGTGAGATCGCCTTCCACACGCGGCTGGCGGATTTCCTTCAGGCCACGCATTTCGTTCACCACCTTGCGGGCAGTGGTTTCCAGCAGGATCGGATCGGTGCCGGTGAGCGTGATCGAAATGTCGCGTCCCTGCTGCGGCCCGCCGTTCTGCGAGGCAAAGCCGACCCGCGCGTCGGGGATCGCCGACAGCTTCGGTGCAATGGCGCGTTCCCACTGGGTGCGGTGCATGCTGCGGTCCTTGCGCAGCGTCAGATAGATGTTGGCGCTGCCGACATCGACATCGGCAAAGGCCAGCGCCATTTCTGGCGAGGCATTGAGGATGGCAACGGCCTTGTCCACCACCGCTTCGGTCTGCGCCAGCGTCACACCGGGCGGCAGGCTGATTGTCACCTGGCTGCTGTCGGTATCGACATCAGGCTGGAAGGTCTTGGGAATGACGGCGAACAGATAGATGGTGGCGATCAGGGCCACGCCGCCCATGCCGAACACCGTCTTGAAACGGTTGACCAGGGCCCAGTTCAACATCTTCATGTAGACATCGACCCACTTGCCCGTGCCATGTTCGGCGGTGCCGTGGCTTTTCAGGAAATAGGCGGCGAGCATCGGCGTGATCAAGCGCGCCACGGCCAGGCTGATCAGCACGGATACGGCCACGGTCGCACCGAAATTCTTGAAGAACTGACCGGAAATGCCGGGCATCAGCGCCACCGGCAGGAACACCGCGACGATCGAGAAGGTGGTGGCCACCACCGCCAGGCCGATTTCGTCGGCCGCGTCCATCGATGCCTGATAGGCGGATTTGCCCATCCGCATGTGCCGCACGATATTTTCGATTTCCACGATGGCGTCATCGACCAGCACCCCGGCCACCAGGCTGAGCGCCAGCAACGACAGCGAGTTCAGCGAGAAGCCGAGCCAGGCATCGAGGAACCAGAAGGTCGGGATGGCCGACAGCGGAATGGCCAGCGCCGAAATCAGCGTTGCGCGCCAATCGCGCAGGAACAGGAAGACGACCAGAACGGCGAGCACCGCGCCTTCGACAACGGCATCGATGGCGCCCTTGTATTGCGCCTTGGTATAATCAACCGAGGTGTAGATCAGCTTGAACGACACCTTGGGATATTGCTTCTTCAGGGCTTCGATATCCTTGATCGCCGCATCATAGACGGAAACGTCTGAACTGCCCTTGGCCTTCGACAAGGAGAAGCTGAGCACCTGGCGTCCGTTCATCTTGGCGATGCCGCGCTGTTCGGCATAGGAATCGCGCACATCGGCAATGTCGCCAAGCCGCACGCCGCGGCCAAGGCCGAGGCTGATCTGCGTGTCGGCCAGGCTGACGGCGTTGCGGGCGTTGCCCATCACGCGCAGCGACTGTTCGCCGCCGGCAATTTCGGTCCGGCCGCCAGCGGCGTTCAGATTGACCTGCCGCAGCTGCGCATTCACCTGGCTCGCGGTGACGCCATAGGCCTGCATGCGATCGGGATCGAGCACGATGCGGATTTCGCGGCTCACCCCGCCAGACCGGCGCACCTGCGCCATGCCGGGCACGCCGAGCAGGCGCTTGGCCACCGTGTTGTCGACGAACCAGCTCAATTCTTCGAGCGTCATCGCGGTCGATTCAACCGCGAAATAAGCGATCGGCCCGCCGGCAACGTCGATGCGATTGACCTGCGGCTGCAAGATGCCCTGCGGCAGATCGGACCGGATATTGGCCACGGCATCGCGCACATCGTTGACCGCGCGATCGATCGGTGTGCCGATGGCGAACTGCACCGACGTGCGGCTGTTGCCTTCCGACACAAAGCTGTTGACCTCATCCACGCCGCTGATGTTGCGGATGGCGGCTTCAACCCGCTGGGTCACCTGGCTTTCCAGCTCTTCGGGGGCGGCACCGGGCTGCACCACAACCACCTGCGCAACCGGGAATTCCACGTCGGGCTGATCGTTGATGTCCATGGCGCGGAACGACAGCACGCCGGCCAGCAACAGCAGGGTGAACCCCACCAGCGGCGGCACCGGATTCTTGATCGACCAGGCGGAAATATTGCGCATGTGCAGGGGCTCCGGGGGTCAGATCAACGGGTGGTGGCGGCAGGCGCCCGCACCGGACGGACCTTGTCACCCGGCTTCAGGAAGGCGCCGGCGCTGGCCACGACCTGTTCGTCGCCATTCAGGCCGGAAGCGATGCCGACACCCGAATCGCTGACCGTGCCGACCGTGATGTTGCGAC
The DNA here is from genome assembly GCF_987265915.1 of Sandarakinorhabdus sp. NCBI lineage: Bacteria > Pseudomonadati > Pseudomonadota > Alphaproteobacteria > Sphingomonadales > Sphingosinicellaceae > Sandarakinorhabdus > Sandarakinorhabdus sp. The sequence goes on along the minus strand of NZ_OZ503948.1, from coordinate 2,241,429 downwards.
GCTCGACCTGATTGTCCTTGCCCAGCACATAGACATAATTGCCATCCACATCTGCGAGCACCGCCGATTGCGGCAGCTGCGGCCGGCTGGTCTGCCCGGCGGAAATGCGGGCGCGGGCAAAGGCGCCCACGCGCAGGCCGGGGGCATAATCCATCTCGATGCGGGCAATGCCCAGGCGGGTCGCGGTATCGATCACCGGATCGATCAACCACACCCGGCCCTGAAAGCTGGTGGTGGCGCCAACCGGCGTGACATCGGCGAGCATGCCGGGCTTGAGCCGGGCGATATCCTGCTCGGCCATCTGCGCGCGCATTTCCAGCCGGCCGCCTTCGGCCAGGCGGAACAGGGCACCCGAACCGGGGCCAACCACTTGCCCGGCTTCGACCGAGCGCGACAGGATCAGGCCGGCCGCCGGCGCCCGCACATCGAGCCGTTCATTGCGCTCACGCGCCGCGCCCAGCTGGGCCCGCGCCACGCCAACCCGCGCCAGTGCGCCATCACGCGTGGCAAGGCGCTGATCGATGTCGGCGCGGCTGATGAAGCCCTTGGCGACCAGGCTTTCGGCGCGGGCGAGATTGGCTTCGGCGAGGCGGGCGTCGGCTTCGGCCTGGCGCACGCTGGCCTGCAACTGGGCGATTTCCTGCACCTGCACCTGGCGATCGATCTGGGCGAGCACCTGGCCGGCGGACACACGTTGGCCGGGTTCCACCAGCACGCGCACCACCCGGCCGCCTTCGCCCTGCACGCCAACAGCGGCGTCGCGCTTGGCAGCGATGCTGCCCGGTGCCGTCACGGTATCAGCGACCATCGTCGATCCGGGCACCAGCACGGTGACTTCGGGCAGGTTGCTGGCGGTGGCAGCCGGCGGGGCGGCAGCGGGTTTGAAGGCCTGCCAGGCGGCGACACCGGCCAGCGCCACGGCGAGCGCGATCAATGCCGGCTTCAGCCAGCGGTTGCGGCTGCGCGCCGGTGCTACGGCTTCACCTCCCGGTGAAAACGGATACACCTCCGCGGCGGCGGTCGGCGGGATATTGTTGTGGGCGTTCATGGCCATCGTCTTCCTTTGCGGGTGGTGTATTATCGAAATACATCACCGCATGCAAGGGCCTCCTTTATCCTAAGTCGGTGTTTGCAGAAAGCCACAATCTGGCAGAATTTGAGTATCACTCGGTGCACAGACGTCGCACCCGCCATGGCTTGTTCAAGTACCGGAAAGATGAACTGTGCCATGGTCATAATGATGAATGCAAAGTTAGCGAGCGAAGGCGTGGCACGTTCCAGCCATGATCCACCCAAGGAGACGATGATGCGCGCGATTGCCGGCCTGTTCCTGTTTCTCGCCGTTCCGGCGGCAGCCCAGCTGCCAGCGCCGGTCACGCAGCCGGCAGCCGCCCGGCCCGGCCTGCTGACACTGGTGGTTGATGCCCATGTGGCGCGGCCGCCGGATCAGGTGCGGCTGTCGGCCGGCGTGGTGACGACCGCGGCCACTGCGGTCGAGGCGCTGGCGGCCAATGCGGCGCGCATGACCGCAGTGATCGCCGCCATGAAGGCCGCGGGCCTTGCCGACCGCGATGTGCAGACCAGCGGCCTCAATGTGTCGGCCCAATATCGCTATGTCGCCGAACAGGCGCCGCAGCTGACCGGATATCAGGCCCGCAACATGGTGACCGTGACCAGCCGCAGGTTGGCGGATGCCGGCCGGATGATCGATGCCGTGGTGAAGGCCGGCGCCAATGAAGTGCAGGGCCCGGAATTCCTGCTGTCGGCGCCGGATGTCGCGATGGACGAAGCGCGTGCTGCGGCCGTGGCCAAGGGCCGGGCACGCGCCGCGCTCTATGCGCGCGCCGCCGGCCGCATGCTGGGCCGCATCGTCAGCATCAGCGAACTGGCGGGCGAAGCGCCGCAGCCGGAGCCCAAGATGCTGCGGATGGATGCGCGCGAGGCGGCCGCCGCTGATTCGCCGATTCAGGCCGGCGAATTGCAACTGTCGGTGCAATTGACGATGCTGTTCGAACTGGAACCATGAGGGGGCGCATATGGGCTATGATCGGGGGCTGCATGAAATCGGGGATGGCCTGTTCGCCTGGCTGCAACCCGATGGCGGCTGGGGCTGGTCCAATGCCGGGCTGATCACCGTCGGCACGCCGGGCGATGGTGGCGCGGCGCTGGTGGATACGCTGTTCGATACCGCGCTCACCGCCGAAATGCTGGCAGGCATGGAACGCGCCACCGGCTTTGGTGCGCGCGCCATCGGCCAGGTGGTGAATACTCATGCCAATGGCGATCACACCCACGGCAATCATCTTTTGCCCCAGGCCGAGATCATCGCGTCGGAAGCCTCGGCGCGCGAGATGGAGGCGTTTTCGCCGGCGCTGCTGGCCCAGATGAAAGCTGCTGGCGCGGCCGGGCAGATGGGGGTGGCCGGCATTTATTTTGCCGAGATTTTCGCGCCGTTCGATTTTGCCGGCGTCACCGAACGCCCACCGACGCGGACCTTCTGTGGTCGCGAGACGCTGGATGTGGCGGGGCGGGCGGTCGAGCTGATCGAGGTTGGCCCGGCGCACACGGCGGGCGATGTGCTGGTGCATGTGCCGGGCGCGCGCGCCGTGTTCACCGGCGACATCTTGTTCATCGAAGGCACGCCGATCATGTGGGCCGGGCCGGTGTCGAACTGGATCGCCGCGTGTGATCGCATCATCGCCATGGATGTCGATGTGATCGTGCCCGGCCACGGACCGCTGTGCGACAAGGCCGGCGTGCGCGAGGTGGCGGATTATCTGGGCTATATCCACACTGAAGCCCGCGCCCGCTATGACGCTGGCCTGACCGCCGCCGATGCCGCGCGCGACATCGGCCTTGGCCGCTACGCGTCGTGGAAAGATGCCGAACGCATCGCGGTGAATGTCGATACACTTTACCGCGAATATTCGGGCGATCAGACGCCGCCAGATGTGGTGCGCCTGTTCGGGTTGATGGGGCAGCTTTATTATGATCGGCGTTAGGCAACCTCAGGCCCCAAAGTCAGGCCCCAAAGTCAGGCCCCAAAGTCAGGCCGCGGTCACCCCGCCATCGATGACGAAATTCTGCCCGGTCGTGAAGGCCCCGGCCTTGCCGGCCAGGAACACGGCCATGCCGGCGATTTCATCGGGCGTACCGATGCGCTTGAGCGGTGCGGTCGCGGTGGAGCGCTTCAGGGTTTCGGCATCATCCCACAGCGCCTTGGCAAAATCGGTCTTGATCAGGCCCGGCGCGATGCAGTTCACCCGCACATTGTCCGGCCCATATTCGCAGGCCAGGTTGCGGGCGAGCTGCATGTCGGCGGCCTTTGAAATGCAATAGGCGCCGATGATCGTGCTGCCGCGCAGGCCGCCGATGGAGCTGACGATGGTGATGGTGCCATCCTTGCGCGCGCGCATGGCCGGGGCGACCATGGAAATCAGCCAGTGGTTGGAAACGATGTTGTTCTGCAGGATCTTGGTGAAGGCTTCGTCCGATATGCCCTCCTGCGGGCCATAATAGGGATTGGACGCGGCGTTGCAGACCAGATGATCGATCTGGCCCCATTTGACGACCGTGGCATCGACCAGCGCCTGCAGACTTTCCTTGCTGGCGATGTTGGCGGGCAGCGAAATGGCGGCCTCGCGCCCGACAGCGGCGTTGATCTCGTCGCGGGCAGCCTCGCACACATCGGCCTTGCGGCTGGAGATCACCACATTGGCGCCGTGCTCCGCCATGCGGTGGGCAATGGCCTTGCCGATGCCGCGACTGGAACCGGTGATAAGGGCAGTCTGCCCAGTCAGATCGAAAAGCGCTGGAAGGGCCATGGTTCATCTCCCAAGTTGGATGCCAGATTGGATGTTCGACGCAGTTTAGACAGCGGGCCGGCCGATTGTCACGCCGCACAGATGACAGGTTCATTGCAGCCTGCCATCACTCTGCCATGCCCGAATCAGCGCCAATTTCGTCCTCAGCATCCCTCGCGTCCGACGGGGTGCGTGCCACGCTGCTGGCGTGCCTGTTCTTTGCCGGCTTTGGCTGCCTGATCCCGTTCCTGCCGCTGTGGCTGGAAAAGGTGCATAATTTTTCCGGTGCCGAAATCGGCGTGGTGCTGGCCATTGCCGGCTTCAGCCGCGCCGTGGCCGGGCCGTTGACCGCGGCCTGGGCCGATGGCCGCAGCGACCGCCGCGCGCCTTTGTTCATGTTCACCATCCTGCTCACCCTGGGTTTTGCAGCGCTGTATTTCCTCACCGGCTTTGTTGCGGTGTTTGCGGTGATCCTGATCCTCGATGTCGCCTATTGGGGTCTGTTGCCGGTGGTGGAGACGGCGCTGTTGCGGCTGACCCGCACCGGCCTGCCCAGCTATGGCCTGGCGCGCGGCCTGGCATCGGCCGCGTTCGTTGTCGGCACTTCGATCGTCGGCGTGCTGAACGACTGGACGGGGAGCTTCTGGCCGATCTGGGGCTTCATGCTGGTGATTTCGGCGGCGATGATCGCCGGCAGCGCCTGGATGCCGCGCGAGCCCAAGCTGGCTTCCGCCGAGATTGCCCAGCCGTTTTTCGAGCGTCTGTCCTCCGGGCTCGGCATGCTGCGCAACCCGCGCTTCACCCTGTTCATCTTTGCCGCCGGCCTCATCCAGGCCAGCGCCGGGTTCCTCTACACCTCCGGATCGTTGGTGTGGGCCAATGAACAGGGCATGTCGTCAAAGGAAATCTCGGTGCTGTGGAACATCGGCACGCTGGCCGAAGTCGGCTTCCTGATCTTCCTCGGCAATTGGTCGGCGCGGTTCCGCCCGGAAACGCTGATTGTTGCTGGCGGGATCGGCGCGGTGTTGCGCTGGACGGCGCTCGCGGCGCTGCCGCCATTCTGGGTGCTGGCGCCGCTGCAACTGCTGCACGCGCTCAGCTTTGCGGTGACGTTCCTGGGCGGCATGCGCTTCATCCAGACCATCCATGGCGATGATCGGGCCCCCACGGCGCAGATGATCTACATGGGCCTTGCCAATGCGCCGACTTATGCTGCGGCCGTGCTGATTTCCGGGCCGCTGTATGACCGGCTGGGCGCGCCCGGCTATTTCGCGATGAGCGGCATCGCCAGTATTGGCCTGGTGCTGGCGGTGATGCTGTGGATGAAGAAATCCGAGGCGCAGGCGGTAAGCGCCTGAACCTCAGCTCCGCTGCTCCAGCTCCGGCTGGCTGGCGAATTGGGGCAGGGGAATGGCGGCGGCTGCCGCGCGCAGGGCGTTGCTCCAGCGGTTGTTGAGCTCGCTGTAATAATCGTCGTCCGCTTCGATGCGGTGGATCAGTTCCAGATCCGATACGCCGGTGCGGATGGTGGCGATGTCGATGGGCAGGCCCACCGCCAGATTCGACCGCATGGTGGCGCTGAACGAAATCAGCGCGATCTTCATGGCTTCGGCCATCGGCGTTTCGTGGGTCAGCATGCGATCGAGCACCGGCTTGCCATATTTATTCTCGCCGATCTGCAGGAAGGGCGTGTCCTGCTGGCATTCGATGAAATTGCCGGCACCATAGATCAGGAACAGCCGCGGCCGGCGTCCGCCGATCGACCCGGCCAGCAACAACGTGGCGCCGGTGTAAACATCGGCATCCTTCACCACCCGGTCAATTTCAGTCTTGGCCTCTGACAGCGCCTGGCCGACCAGTTGTGCGGCGCGGAACACGGTGGGCACTTCGGCGAGGAATTCCTTGTCGCCGGTATCGGGCATGGTCACGCCCAGCGCCACCCGCGACAAGGCGCTTTGGGTGACCGACAGCGACCCGGCCGAGGCGCACATGATCACCCGATCCGGGCCGTGTTCCATCACGCGCAATTTGCGATAGGTGGAGATATTGTCCACGCCCGCATTGGTGCGGGTGTCGGCGAGCAGGGCGAGGCCTTCGCGCACCAGGATTCCGACGCAATAGGTCATGCTTGCCCCCAGATACTGTTGTTTGCCGGAAGATTGCGCTTCCGGCGCGCTGCCGGCAAGCCTGTTCAGGCCTGCGCCTGCTGCTGTTCCTGAAGCTGGTCGCGGTTGGCATCGGCATCGCCGAGTTCGCTCAGGCCCGGATGATCGATGCTGGCCTGGGTCGTCACCGCCACGGCCATGGTTTCGGCGCCGCCACCGCGCCGTGCACCGCGCACCGGGGCGGCCTCGCGATAATCCAGCCCCACCGCCACCCGCAGATAGGCCTGGGTGGCGCACATGCCATTAGTGGGATCGAACGCCACCCAGCCCAGATCGGGGATCAACACTTCGGCCCAGGCATGGGCGGCCGGCTGGGTGATCAGGCCATCGTGGCGCACCAAATGCCCGGAGACATAGCGCGCCGGAATGCCGAGCGTGCGCGTCACGCTGAGGAAGATATGGGCATAATCCTGGCAGACACCGGCCCGAATCGCGAAGGCATGCGCGGCATCACTGTGCGCATGGGTGACATCGGGATCGAACACCATCTGTTCATAAAGCACGGACGTCAGCCGGTGGCAGGTCGCCAGCGCATCACCGGTGTCGATCTTCCGCGCAAAAGCCTTCAGCGCGTCGTCCGGCTGGGTCAGGTCGGTCTGGCGCAGGAAGATCAGCGCCGGCAGCGGTTCGTGGCCGCCGGCGATCACGCCATGGCTTTCCAGCGTATCCACTTCACCCGCCACATGCAGCGACAGCCGTTTTACCGGGCCGTCGGGGTAGAACATGTGGGTGATATTGCCATAGGCGTCTTCATTGCGCCGCAAATGGCCGTTCACATCGGTATCGATGCGCCAATGCACGACATGCTGGCCATCATGTGCCGCCGGCTGCACCCGCAGCAGTTGCAGCACATCGCTGGCCTCGCGGGCATATTCATAGACGGTGGAATAATCGACCCGGATGCGCATCGCTTATTCCTAGAACAGATATTGTTCGGCGATGGCTTCGCCCAGCCGGTTGTTGTCGGCAATGAACTGGGTGAGGAATTCGTGCAGGCCTTCACCGAAAATCGCTTCGATATTGCCGCCCGAAAGCCGCGCATGCCCCGCATGGGCCAGCCGGTGCGCCGGCCCGCGGCGGCCGCTCTGGCTTGCCAGCAGATCGAGGTGGCGGCGGATTTCATCATAGCAGGCGGCCAGGCTGCGCGGGATCTGGCGGTTGAGGATCAGGAGATCGGCCACCAGCCACGGCTTCACACTGTCGTTATACACCCAGCGATAGGCCGTCATGGCCGAAACCGTGCGCAGGATGGTCGTCCACTGGAAATAATCCAGGCTGCCGCCGACCGGCTCGTCGCGCGGCAGCAGCAGATGGTATTTCACATCGAGCAGCCGCGCGCTGTTGTCGGCCCGCTCGATGGCGGCGCCCAGATTGATGAACCAGAAGGCATCGCCGCGCAGCATGGTGCGGTTGGCCGCACCATCGAAGGCGGCGACCGCATGCTTCACATATTCGATCAGCTGCGCCAGCGTCTCGCGGCTGGACAGGTGCGTGCCATAACGGCTGACCTCCAGCCAGGCGGTGTTGATGGCTTCCCAGGCTTCCTCGGTCAGCGCGGTGCGCACCGACCGTGCATTGCCACGCGCGCTTTCAAGGCACGACCGGATCGATGAGCTGTTGCCGGCATTCAACGTCAGATATTCGGTGACGTCATGTTCATCGACCTTCAGGCCGGTATTGGCAAAATTGTCGATCTGGCAGGCGGCGGCCAGCGCCGAATCCCAGGCGTTGGAGGCGCCGCCATAGCTGGAGGGCAGGGCGGCCAGCCGCTGTGTTGCCTCGATCAGCCGCGAGGTGAAATCGGCGCGCTCAAGGTAGCGGCCCATCCAGTAGAGATTGCCTGCGGTGCGGGAGAGCATCTCACCTCTCCCCTTGGGGGAGAGGTCAACTCGCGCGGAGCGCGGCGGGAGAGGGGTGCCAGCCTTGGCGCCGACGGGCGTTACCCCGCTCCCGGGCCGGCTGCGCCGTCTCTCGACCTCTCCCCAAAGGGGAGAGGTGACCTTTAATCGTCCCCTCAACCATCGACCACCCACGTGTCCTTGGTGCCGCCACCCTGCGACGAGTTCACCACCAGTGACCCGGCGGTCATCGCCACCCGCGTCAGCCCGCCCGGCACGATGCGCACGCCGTCGGCGCCGGTGAGCACGAACGGCCGCAGATCGACATGGCGGGCGCCGATGCCGCCATCGGTGGCGGTGGGGCAGGTCGAGAGCGCCAGCGTCGGTTGCGCAATGAATTTTTCCGGATTGGCGCGCAGCTTGGCGGCAAAGGCCGCGATCGTCGTCTTGGAGGCATGCGGACCGACCAGCATGCCATAGCCGCCAGAGCCATCGACTTCCTTCACCACCAGTTCCGGCAGGTGATCGAGCACATACATCAGCGATTCCGCTTCCCGGCAGCGCCAGGTCGGCACGTTGGGCAGGATCGGTTCCTCGCCCATGTAAAAGCGCACGATGTCGGGCATGTAGCTGTAGATTGCCTTGTCATCGGCAATGCCCGTGCCCACGGCATTGGCCAGCGTGACATTGCCCGCGCCATAAGCCGCCATCAGGCCGGGCACGCCCAGCATTGAATCCGGATTGAACACCAATGGGTCGATGAAGGCATCATCCACGCGTCGATAGATCACATCCACGCGTTGCGGCCCTTCGGTGGTGCGCATGAACACCACATCGTCGTGCACGAACAGATCGCTGCCCTCGACCAGCTCGATGCCCAATTTGTCGGCCAGGAAGCTGTGTTCGTAAAAGGCGCTGTTGAACTGGCCGGGGGTGAGCAGCACACAGGTGGGATGGCTGCCGCGCAGCTTGCGCGGGGACACGCTGGCCAGGGTTTCCAGCAGCATTTCGGGATAGGTTTCCACCGGCGCCACCTTCACCTGATCGAACAGATCGGGCACCAGCTTCAGCATCACCTCGCGGTTTTCCAGCATGTACGACACGCCCGATGGCGTGCGGGCATTGTCTTCCAGCACATAGAATTCGTCCAGCCCGGTGCGCACCAGATCGATGCCGGCAATATGCACCCAGATGCCGCCGGGCGGCGTGCGGCCCACCATGTGCAGGCAATAGGCCGGGTTGAGCAGCACCAGCTCCGACGGAATGATGCCGGCCTTCAATATCTCCTGCCGGCCATAGATGTCGGCCAGGAACATGTTGAGCGCGGCAACGCGCTGTTTCAGGCCGCGTTCCAGCCGATCCCATTCCGGGCGGATCAGGATGCGCGGCACGATATCGAACGGGATCAGCCGTTCGGTGGCCTGCGCATCGCCATAGACGGCAAAGGTGATGCCGATACGGCGGAAAAACAGTTCGGCCTGGGCCCGGCGCGCCGCCATCAGCTCTGGCGGGGAATCGGCCATCCATTGCCGGATGGCGCGATAGGCTGCGGTGACGCCGTCAGGCGACTGGCTGTCATAGCCTGCGCCCGATCCGAACATCTCGTCAAAAGCCGCCAGTGCCTGCATTGCGCCTCCATTTGATCGCTGATGTGTGCGGGGCAGGGCGGCGCAAGGCAAGGATATTATTGCGTATGGCCTTGCCGCCTTGCCGTCAGATCAGCCCCGCCGCGCGCATGGACACATGGCCGCCGGCGCCGATGATGACATGATCATGCACCGTCAGCCCGAGGTGCCGCCCGGCTTCGATGATGGCGCGGGTCATCTGGATATCGTCGCGGCTGGGCTGCGGATCGCCCGATGGATGATTGTGCACCAGCACGATCGACGCCGCCGCCAGATCGAGCGCACGCTTGACGATTTCCCGCGGATACACCGGCGCGGCGTTGACCGTGCCATCGTTCATCACCTCATCACGGATCATGATGTTGCGATTGTTGAGGAAGATCACCCGGAATTGTTCTGTGGTGCGCTGCGCCAGGCTGGCATGCAGATAATCGAGCAGCGCCTGCCAGCCGCTGAGCACCGGCCGATCAAGCGCCTTGGTGCGCAGCGCCCGCAACATCACCGCTTCGACGAACTTGATCGCCGCCGCCGTGCCATCCCCCAGGCCCTCGACGCGCTTCAATTCTTCCGGGCTGGCGGCAATCAGCGCGGCCAGGCTGCCGAATTCGTCAATCAACCGCTTGGCCAGCGGCTTGGTATCCTGCCGCGGAATCGCCAGCGCCAGCAGATATTCCAGCAGCTCATAATCATGAAAGCCATCACCGCCGCCGGCCAGCAGCCGCGCGCGCAGCCGTTCACGGTGGCCGGCGGGGGAAGTCGCGTCGTTGCTCATCGGTGTCAGTCTATCGCCAGCCGCAGCCTTCACCAAATGGCTTGTTGGGTTCGTGCGGTCATGCAAGGCTGCCGCACGGATCGGAGGCAACATCATGCACAAGGTTGACCGCATATTCGGTGAAAAATTCCTCACCGCTGTCGATGATTTCTATGCCTATGGCGTGCACCTGCTGTTCAATGAATGGTGGGAACAGGCACCGCAGGACGCCATCGACAAATATGTGGCGGCGATCACCGAGCATCCCGATCAGGGCCCGCTGGCCGCCGCCGGCTGGATGGCGCCGCCGTTCAGCCTGTCACACGTGGCCGATTGCGCCCCCGGCACGCTGGGTGCGGCCTGGCGCGACCATATGGTGGTGAACGGCCTGGCCGAACAGCTCGCCGTCGGATACGCCGGGCTGACCGCCGATTTCGAAGCCAGCGGCAAGCTGGCGCGCCTGCCGGAGGTGCTGAAATACAAGGTGTTGCGCGGGTATCAGACCCACGATCTGCACCATGTGCTCACCGGTTATACCACGCATCCCTTCCATGAACTGGCGCTGCAAGCGTTCAGCCTGGCGCAGATGGACTATCCCTATTCGGCGATGACCCTGTCGGTGATCATCAGCCACGCCACTCTGGTCGATCCCTGGCTGATCCAGCCGGCGATGGACGCCATTACCGACGGCTGGGCGCTGGGCCGGCGGGCAAAATCCATCCAGTTCATCGATTTCGAGAACCAGGTGCACCGGCCATTGGCGGACGTGCGCGCTGAATATGGCCTGGTGCGCGATACGCCGTTCGTGCCGATGGTGCCGCGTGTCTCTGAATTGGTGGCGCAGGAACTGGTGGTGCAGGAAAAGATGCGGGAGAGCGCTGCGGCCTGATTTGTTGAAGGCAAGTCCTCCGGATTGCCGGTTCGGTTTTGACCCTTTGGACGATTCCGGCGGGAATCCCCTTTGAAATGCTGCGGTTTTGCGGATTTGCGGTTCGCGATTTTCTGCTGAAGGGACGTACAACAGCATGATGACATGCCTTGCCAGTGTAGGACAGCAGGCCTTCGGGGGCGGGGATCGATCATGGATCCCGCAATGATTGTCCGGCGTTCCGATATTGGCCGGTGACGCCGGGCCGGGAAGGTCGCATAGTCAGCCGCGGACATCAGTCCGTTCAGGAGACAGGCGATGGCCAAGGGTCAGGCAAAATCCAACAAGGAAACCCGCAAGCCCAAGAAGGAAGCCCCCAAGAAGGTGAGCCAGGCCAACCCTTCGACCAAGTGAATTTGCGCTTCATCGCCGATTGCCCTGCCGTAGGGGCTTGCGGCGCAGCTGACGGGGAGAGCGTCGCCTTTCCACCGTGCGGTCACCGCAGGCTGGCAATGCCCAATTTGTCTTCCTTCGCCCGCGCCTTAACCGATTCCTCGCTGCGAGTCAGCGCCTTGGCAATGGCGCGCAGGGGCATGCCCTTTTTCGCCAGAGCATGAAGCTTGGCCACCTCGTCGCTGGTCCACGCCTGCTTGTGCCGCTCGAACGTCTCGCCCACCGCGCGCACTCCCTTGCCTGAACCGCCGTTGTGCCGAAAACATCGGAGGCAGCATCGCTGCATCACCGCCGCCAGCGCAGGCGTCAACACCGTTTGGGCACCGCAGCCAATGATGCCATACCTCGCTCATGCTTGTCGAATTTGATCCCGCCAAAGACGCGACCAACATCGCGCAACATGGGCTGTCCTTGGCCTTTGGAGCGACGCTATTCGATGATCCCTTCCATCTTGTCCTGCCGTCTCATCGCCTCGAAGACAATGAACAGCGGTGGAAGGTCATCGGGCTGGTGGATGGTCGCTGCTACACCGCCGTGCATGTCTGGCGTGGCGAGGTGATCCGGTTTATATCGGTGCGCAGGAGCAATGCTGGTGAAGAACGACTTTATCATAGCACTGCCGGCCGACCCGAATGATCCGGAGGATTGCGATGTGTCGGTCGCCGGCTTTGAACGCGGGCTGTTGGCGCGCGAACTGCGGCAGTTGCGGACCCGGCTTGGCTTGAACCTGGGCGAGTTCGCAGATCGCTACGGCATTCCGGAAGGCGAATATGCCGGCTATGAAAGCGTCCGCGTGGCACCGCCGGCTGCGGTGATGGCTTATCTGCGCGTTATTGTCGCCGAGCCGGAAGCTGCAGCACGGGCCGTGAGGCAAGCGGCCTGACGCTTCACGATGCCCAAAGCACCTTTAATGCACTGTCACCCTAATCCCGAAGACGTTGCCGACGCCCGCGCCACGCTGGCGCGCATAGACGCTGGCGAGGGGATGATGCCCGGCGAAGTGCTCGGCGCCATTCTCGATGAAGGGCTGCACCCCATCGCCGCCTGGCGCCGTTATCGCGGCCTGTTCCAAGCCGAACTGGCCCGCCGCACCGGGCTCAGCCAGGTGTGGCTGAGCCTGATCGAGAACGGTGGCGGGACGGGTTCGGCTGCCACCCGGCGCAAGCTGGCGGCGGCGCTGGAGGCGCCGGTGTGGGCGTTGGAGGAAGAAGGCGATTCACAGGAGATTGAGATGAAGCATTTGTCGTCATCATCCGGCAAGGGCGCGAAGTATGCGCCGCTGCTGGAGTATCTTCGCAACAAGGACGATTCTCAGGTCACCATGCGGTACGATGAGATTGCGAAGCTGGTGGGCGGCCTACCCAAGTCAGCGAGCCTGCATCGTGCTTGGTGGGGTAATCACGAAGGGAACAGCCAAGCGCTGGGCTGGATGCCGGCGCGCTATTTGGCCGAGCCTGATATGTCGCGGCGGACGGTCGTGTTTCGCAGGTTCACATACTGACATCGGCTACTCTCCTCCCCTCTCCGGCAGACGGGAGAGGGGTTGTCTAAAATATCTTTAGTAAGTCGCCGATTTTCGTCGTTCCTTCCAAAACGAGGCCTTCTTTGTTTGAGCGCAAGGTGGAGAAGCTCAGACGTGTGCCAGTTAGCTCTCGAACACATTTTCTTGGGTCAAATAGCGCCCAATTCAAATCGGACTCCAAACTGAGATTGGTAACTTCGCCAAAACGAAGCCACATCAGTAGGTCGCAGGAGCGGTCCTTAGGCCCGATTGTTTGAAATTCCGCAGTGCCGCTTCCCTTAACCTCGATTGCCTTGATTCTATTGGATGACTTAGCAACCAAATCCGCGCCACCACCTCGGCAAATTTCGCCGATTTTTGACCTATTTTCATTTACATAAATTCGTGCTGCCAAAGCCTCTGATATTTTCGACGGCAGCTTGGGGTTTTGTATGATATCGGTTCCATATTGCCGCCTAACGCGGCTGATTGCGTGCATCATATCGCTCCAAGCGTTGAAGAAAGACTGCAATTCTTCTGCTGATGCGATGTTAACTGGCTTCCACATTTCTGGTCGCAATCACTCCGCCGCCGGCAGGTAAATCTCCCCGCCCTTTATTAATTCCGGGGATACAATTCCGGAGACACAATACTTAATTACACCGATCAAGCTGCCTTGTCCGGCTCAAGCACAATCCGCAGCTTCGTCCCCGTCGCTTCCGCCAGTTTTCGCAGGGTGCGTGTCGAGGGCATTGTGCGGCCGCTTTCCAGGCGGGCGATGGCGCTTTGGCTGGTGCCCATGCGGATCGCGAGTTCTTCCTGGGTGAGGTTGGCGCTGTTGCGGGCGCCGATCAGCGCGTTGGCGAGGGCGAACTCTTCTTCGAGCGCGTCATATTCGCGAATGAATTCGGGGTCTTCGCGCCAACGTGCGAAGGACTCTTCGACCGGAATGAACTTGCGCTCCATCATATCTCCTTCGCCCGCGTGAGGGCGATTTCAATTTCGCGGCGAGGCGTGGCTTCGGTCTTTTTTACAAATGTTCGCAACACGATGACGCGCCGTCCGGTTGCTGTCACATAGAGTGACCGGGCGATGCCATCGCGACCCTTCAACCGCATTTCCCAAATCTTGCCTTCCAGATGTTTGACATAGGGTTCACGCATCCGTTCGAGGCCATTGGCACGGATCATATCCGCAATCCGAAGAAAACTTGCCCGCGTGTCACGCGGCAAGGCTTCGACTTCGGCCTCTGCGACACCGTTCAGATACTCGACCGACCACATCGGCTAATATGCCGTTTTTGAGATAATTTGCAAGCGCGGCTTCACTCCGCCGCCGGCAGATAAATCTCCCCGCCCTTGGCCCGGAACTCGGCGCTCTTTTCCGCCATGCCGGCTTCCAGCATCGCGTCGGTGTTCTGCTTGGCCGCATAATCGCGCACGTCCTGTGTGATCTTCATGCTGCAGAATTTCGGCCCGCACATCGAGCAGAAATGCGCCACTTTCGCGCCTTCGGCCGGCAGGGTTTCGTCGTGGTATTTCAGCGCGGTTTCCGGGTCGAGCGACAGGTTGAACTGGTCGCGCCAGCGGAAATCGAAGCGGGCGCGGCTGAGCGCGTCGTCGCGCAGTTGGGCGGCGGGATGGCCTTTGGCCAGGTCAGCGGCGTGGGCCGCGAGTTTGTAGGTGATGACGCCGACCTTCACATCGTCACGATCGGGCAGGCCGAGATGTTCCTTGGGCGTGACGTAGCAGAGCATGGCGCAGCCGAACCAGCCGATCATCGCGGCGCCGATGCCGCTGGTGATATGGTCGTAACCGGGCGCGATATCGGTGGTGAGCGGCCCGAGCGTGTAGAAAGGCGCTTCGCCGCAGGTTTCGAGCTGCTTGGTCATGTTGACCTTGATCTTGTGCATCGGCACGTGGCCGGGGCCTTCGATCATCACCTGGCAGTCGTGTTTCCAGGCGATCTGGGTGAGCTCGCCCAGGGTTTCGAGTTCGGCGAATTGCGCGCGGTCGTTGGCGTCCGCAATCGAGCCGGGGCGCAGGCCGTCGCCGAGGCTGAACGACACGTCATAGGCGCGCATGATTTCGCAGATTTCCTCGAAGTGCGTGTAGAGGAAATTTTCCTTGTGGTGGCTGAGGCACCATTTGGCGAGGATCGAGCCGCCGCGGCTGACGATGCCGGTGACGCGGTTGGCGGTCATCGGCACATAGGCAAGCCTGACACCCGCGTGGATGGTGAAATAATCGACGCCCTGTTCGGCCTGCTCGATCAGTGTGTCGCGATACACCTCCCACGACAGATCCTCGGCGATGCCGCCAACCTTTTCCAGCGCCTGATAGATGGGCACGGTACCGATCGGCACGGGGCTGTTGCGCAAGATCCATTCGCGGGTGTTGTGGATGTTGCGGCCCGTTGAAAGGTCCATGACATTGTCAGCGCCCCAACGGGTGGCCCAGACCATCTTTTCGACTTCCTCGGCGATGGAGGAAGCGACGGCTGAGTTGCCGATGTTGGCGTTGATCTTCACCAGGAAATTGCGGCCGATCGCCATCGGCTCGGCTTCGGGGTGGTTGATGTTGGACGGGATGATGGCGCGGCCGCGGGCGATTTCGCTGCGCACGAATTCGGGCGTGACATAATCGGGGATTTCGGCGCCGAAATCCTCGCCGTCGCGGATCAGGCCATCGCGCTGCGCGCGGCCGATATTTTCGCGGATGGCGACATATTCCATTTCCGGCGTGATGATGCCGCGGCGGGCGTAAGCGATCTGGGTGACGGCCCGGCCCCCTTTGGCGCGCCACGGCATCTTGTTGACGTGGGGGAATTCCGGCGTGTCCGGCTGTTTCTTGCCGCCGGAGATGCCCCCAATGATACCATTATCTTCGGGCTTCACTTCGCGGCCGGGATAGCGTTCGCAATCGCCGCGCGCTTCGATCCAGGCGGTGCGCAGGGGCGGCAAGCCGGCGGCGATGTCGATGGTGGCGGACGTGTCGGTGTAGGGGCCGGACGTGTCATAGATGCGCACCGGCGGTTCGTTGGCGGATGGTTCCAGCACCACTTCACGCATGGCGACGCGGATATCGGGGAACAGCGTGCCGGCGACGTGGATCTTGCGGCTGCCGGGCAGCGGCCCTGTGGTAACAGGCACTTCCAGCTTGCTGTTGATATCGGCCATGCGCTTTGTCCTTCATCCGCAATTCGGACGGGATGGCGCGGGCAGGGGCCCATTCGCCCCGCACGTCCCTCCCTCCGCCGGTGTCAACCGGATCAGGTTCAGCGGGTCAGGGCGCATACGCCCACTCTCAGCCAGTAACGCTGGCTCCCCGGGGAATGGATCGACGTTATGCCTGCCCTGCCCAATTGGCAAGGCCGCGATCGGTGCCGCAGAGCTTGTCCCAGAAGCGGAAATACAGGCCATAGTTGCAGGTGTAGTGGCGGTGATGGGCTTCGTGGTGGCTGGCGGAGATCACATGGCGGCCGAACCAGCCGTTCACCCAGGATTTGGGAAACATTTCCCAGCCCATGTGGTTGGTGACGCCCATGATCGTGGCGATCAGCATCACGACGCCCAGCGCGCCGATGTGGATGGGGATGATGAAGATCAGCGCCGGGATGAGGATGGCGCCGGAGACGGCCTCCCACGGGTGAAAGCTCATCGCGGCCCAGGCCGTCGGTGGCCGGCTGGCGTGGTGGACGGCATGCGCGGCCTTGAACAGGCGCGGCTGGTGCATCCAGCGGTGGGTCCAGTAAAACCAGCTGTCGTGCGCGAACAGATAAACGAGGATGGACAGCGGCAGCCAAACGGCCTGCAGCGGGCTGTCGATGCTGGTCATCAACTGGGTCCAGCCCAATGATCGCCAGGCTTCGATGGCGAGGCCGGCGGGGATGGCATAGATGACGGCGGAAATCAGCGACCAGCGCACTTCATTGCGCACCTGGGCGCCGCGCCGTGCCGGATCGGCTGGGCCAGCGACCACACCGCGCGCGCGAGTGAGCCAGGCGAAGCCGCCCGACACCGCCAGGTAGCGGACAGTGATGATCAGCGCCATGGAGGCGACGGCGAGGATGAAGGTGAGGACCACAGCTGGGCTTTACAGTGCGGTGGGTGGGCCGCCAAGCGGCACCGCGTCGCGCCTTGCGCCTTGCGCCTCGCGCGAAGAGCGCCCTTCAACCGCGTCGCAGGGGTCAGATCACCGCAAAGCGAGTGAAGTGATACAAGTACATCCTCGCCAAACGTGTCCGCATGCTGTCAAAGCTGACCCGCCCATAGCCACCACGCCCCCAGCTGGGTCCCCAACTGCTGCGAAAGAAGAAAAATTGCGTGCGCATGTCATAACCAGTCAGCACGACAAAATGGAGAGTCTTCCCTTCACCCGGCGCATAAGACTCCACCGGCTCAAACAGACCATCGCTGTCACGCCAGCCGGCCCAGTTGTTCGAAGAGGGCAAAGGCATGATCAAAGGGCGTTGCGAAAGCTGGCGCAATGTCCTTCCAAATCCCCTTAACCCTAACGCGTCGATCTCCAGCCTTATCCTGTGGGACAGGACTTCAGTGTTCGGTGGCGGCACTGAGCGATCGAGCGGCAGCTTGCTGTGATAGGGCAGGACGCTGGCTGGCACCATTCCATGTCTGAACACGAGGCCAAACACGTCTGGAACGGATGTGGATTCGTCAGCCGGCGGGCGTTTCGTGGCATGGGCCAGGTCGGTCAGATATTGTTCAGACAATGGCCGCCACACACCGGTCAACCGTGTCAGTTCGGCTTCGATGAGCGCTGTCGTAGCAAAATAGGCGCATGTAAAGCGATCGCCCTGATCCTTGACCGGGCCAAACAGGGCCGAAAAATCAACCACAGGTGGCAGCGCTGCCAGCGGAGGTAGACTGGGGGCGGCGGCCCAGCCTGGTCCGGCCACGCCGAGCGCGAGGCCCGCGCCCAACAGGTCACGCCGCGACCAGTTCGTCATCTTTGTCTGCCCCCGCAAGCCCAACCATGGTCAGGGCATGGCAGTTGCGGGGCGGCAGAACAAGCCCGGTGCAGCGCGCTTGCCCACAGGCGGCAGCGCGCTGCGGCCGGCCCTTACAGGTTCACGACACCGAAGCTGCGCAACAGCCACAACACGACGGCAATGATCACGACGACATTGACGATGGTCTTTATGGTGCCGTCCATGGGCAGCTTGTTGTTGACCAGCCACAGCAGGACGCCGACGACGATCAGGGTGATGATGGTGGAAATCAGCATGTCTTGGTCCTTGCCCCAGGATGGAGTGCAGAACCCAAAACGCCTTATGCCCGGATTGGTTCCGGGGCCTGTCTGATGATTGCGATGCGGATGGAAGCAGCCAGACCGGTGGTGGAGCAGAGGGGGATCGAACCCCTGACCTCAGCAGTGCGATTGCTCAGGAGTGGGGTGAAATTTCGAGCGCTTCCTTGGTGCTGACCGAGGGTGGGTGCAGCAAAAGGTGGGAACGGGCGGCGAACATGCAGCGATTTGCGGACCCAGTGCGGACCCACGGTGGTTTTTCCCCGGCTGGGGATAAACCCCGCGCGCCTGTTGCGCTTTCGACACGGTGTGTTGTAGATAGGCAACTCTGGCGCTGGTGGTGAAATGGGCAAACGGACGAAGGTTCGCGTGGTTGCTGATCCGGGGCGCGTGGAGCCCACGCCGGAGCAGCTGCGCGGCGGCGCGTTCGATCATCACCAGGTGCATGATCCCGACACTGGCGGGCCGATCAACGTTCGCCGCCACCTGACCGGCCGCGTGCTGGAGCGGCTTCTTCACCGCCAGATCATCGATGATACCGCCTTCACCGCCGGCGACCGCTATCGCACCGATTACGAGCTTTCCGGCTGGCAGCAGCGCGTCACCAGCTGTTATGGCATCGTCACCGCCGGAGCGCAGGGCGCCGTTTTTCAGCCGGCGATGCCTGGCACCGCGAAGCAGATGGACGCGATGCGCCGGCACGATGCCGCCCGCGCCGTGATCGATCCTGCCCTGGTTTTCGGATTTGATCTGCTGGTGCTGCACGATCTGAGCTATGCCGCCGTGCCGCCGGCCAACGACACGCTTCGCGCCTTTTCGCGCGACCGCTGGGCGCTGATGGTGCGGGCCTGCTTGCGCGAGTTGGTGCATTACTACAAGCTGTGATTGCCTGAGCCGATAAGCGGGCTTGAAACGCTCCGGAGTTTCGATTAGTGAAAACGCGAGTGGTGGAAATCCGCCATGAGGAAACCCGGCAGGGGGCTGCCGGGTTTTTTCTTGCCTGCCGCCACCGCCGCCGAAACGGCCGCGCTCTGCGTGGCTGAAGGTGGCGGCGGGCATCCCCACGTTTCGGGAGGCGCGCCGATGCCGGATGCACCGCGCCGCAGCTATGCCCAGCGTGTCTCCGCGCTGGCCGAATTGATCAACCAGATCGCCCTGATGCACGCCGATCCGCACGCCCTGCACGAACGCCGCGACGCGGCGGCGCGCGGGGCCCGGCGGATTGCTGCCGCGCTGGCGGCCGATGGACTTTAGCCGGGGAGGCGACGATGGACCCTCTGCTGCGCCTCGTGATGGTCGCCCAATATGGCGAGCAGAACGTGGCCGAGCTGGAAGCCGCGCCCCGGCCTGACGCGCCGATGACCGAAGCGGAAACCGCCACCGAGCTTCATCGCATCCGCGACAAGGCCGAGGCCGCGCGCTTCGCCGCCGAGATCGAGCGCGACGCCGCCCTGGGCGATGGCGCGAACTGGCCGCATGAATGAGCAGCCCCAGCAGCAACCGCGCCGCGAGCTATCCCGATTGGCTGCCGATGCCGGCGTGCACCGTGCACGCGGTGTGCGGCCCGCCGGGGCCCGGCCTGCGCCGGCACGTGGCTGCGCACGCCCAGCCCGGCGCGCGGATCATCGACATTGCCGAGATTATCGATCGCCTGTCTGCCGGGGCGGCGGGGAACTGGGCGCCGTTGGCGCTGGAGGAACGGAATCGGGAACTGGCGGCGCTGGAGAAGGCGCAGCCCGACGAAGAAGTCTGGCTGATCTCCCCCAGCCCGCGCCAGTGGCAGCGGGACTGGTGGGCAACGCACCTGAATGCCCGCGTCTGGCTGATCGATCCGGGCAAGGAAACGGCGATGGCCGAGGCGGCGAAGAACGGGGTGAACGTCCGCTGGGTGCACGTCTGGTACGATGAATATGCCGATCCGAACGGCCAGACCACGCCGCCGGCTCGCAGCACGCGCGAGCGGCACCTGGCCGGCGCGCCGGCGGGCCGGAAGCCGGTCAACAGCGCCGCCAAATACGGCACCAAGCAGGGCCAGATGCGCACCGCGCAGCTTAAACGCCAGAAGTGGTGCGAACGCTGCGAAGCCGAAGGCCGCGGGAGGGTGGTGGCCACCGATCTGAACCACCGGGTGCCATTCATGCGGCCGGACAAGACGCCGGATTACAAGCTGTTCGGCGACCCGAAGAACCATGAATCGCTCTGCCGCACCTGCCATAACGCCCACGGCGCCCGCACCGATCGCGACGCCAGCCCGCTGGGCAGCGGCAGCGACGGCCGCCCGCTGGATCCCAATCACCCGTGGAACAGAAAATGAGCAGTGGTATCAAAACAACCGAATGGTCGCTTGCGGATGCTGCTGAATGGGCTCGGTCTGAGGTCAATGGTTTGAGCAGCCCTGGTGCCACGGCAATGCGGATCGCAGGCGCGCTGGAGGCAATGGGCAACCTGACGCCAGCGCTGGAAGTTTTGCGCTCGGCCTGCCGGCAAGCAAGCCAGGACGGATGGAAAGAGGATGTACGGCTTAACGGCTGAACGCGTGGCGTTCAGTTGATACACCTGATCGCCCGATATCGCCGCACGGCGCGGCGCTGGCGGATCAGGGTGCAGTTCACGTTCAAACCGCCGGCCCAGACGATGCCGGCAATTCGGCCATAGCCGCCGTCGCCGGCCAGCTCCACCCGCACCGGGCGGAGGGTCAGCAGCTGCGCCAGCGCGCGTTTTGAAGCCTCGCCATCGCCCGGCGTGCATTCCCGCCCGCGCCGGCAGTGGCCGGGCAGTTCGGGCGCATCGATGCCGGCCAGCCGGACATGCCGGGCCAGATTGGCGCAGGCCAGCGTATCACCATCGATGGCGCGCGGGGCCTGACAGATGATCGCGGGCGGAACAGAAGGCATCTGGGCGGCGGGCATGGCCCCACAGTAGCAGAGGAGGGTACGATGAGCGATTGTCCGTGCCCGCCGGGCGACATGGAAGAGCCGGACTGGGCCGCCGTTGGCGTGCAGGAAAAAGACCTGGCTGATGCGCGCCGATATTGGGCAACCATCGTCGCCGATCTTGCCCAGCAGCAGACCCTAGCCGAGGCGAACCGCCACGCGATCAGCCGGCTGGTGCTGACGTACATCCTGTACGAAGACGCCATTGCCGATGTGCTGAAACGCGGTTCGATCATCAAGGCCAAGCGTACCGGCGTGGATCAGCACAACCCCAACGCGGGCGAAGCCAAGAAGCTCCACCAGATGATCCGACAACTGGAGGCTGATCTGGGCATTGGCCCCGGTAAGCGCGCAGCGGCCGCCAAGGGCAAGGTGGCGGCCAAGAAGAAGCCGCGCGGCGGCGCTGCCGGCGATGACGGCGCCGTCGAGTTCTGATGGCGAAAGCGGATCGCACCACGGCCATTGCCGAGCGCATGGCCGATGGGCGCATCGTCTGCGGGGAATTCGCCCGGCTGGCGGCCGAGCGGCATCTGCGCGATCTGAGCGACGGGCATCTGCGCGGGCTGGAATGGCGGCCAGCCGAGGCGCAGCGGATCATCGATTCGTACCCGAAAAATTTCACGATCACAGACGGACCCAAAGCCGGCGAGCCGTTCGTGCTGCTGGACTGGATGGCGTTCGTCACGGGCAGCATGTTCGGCTGGCACGCGCAAAGCCAGGAGGGGGACTGGCGCTGGCGGTTCGATGAAGTGTGGATTGATATGGCCAAGGGCCAGGGCAAGACGCCTTGGCTGGCCGCCACCGGTCTGCTGATCCTGGGCGGGTTCGGCCGGCAGCGGGCCAGCGTGATCATCACGGGGCCGAAAGACGAACAATCGCTGATCACCCTGAAAGAAGCCGGCACGATGGTGCAATCCACCATCCCCGGCGAAGAAGACGGGGTGACGCTGGAAAGCCAAGGCAAGTTCCGGGTGCGCGGCGTCGGCGACAATATCCACACTGTCGAGCATGTCGCCAGCCGATCGGTGATGACCACCCAGCCGGGCAACGCCAAAAAGACCAGCGGCTTCAAGCCCGATATGGTTGGCGACGACGAAGTGCACGAAAAGACGGATTACGCCCACACCGAAATGTGGGCGAAGGCGCTGGCGAAGAATCCCCGCGGTGGCATTTTTGCCCAGCTGACCAACTGCCCGGCCTTTGATCAGCCGGTGGGGACGATGCTCGCCGAGCGCGCGCACCGCGTGCTGCGCGGCGAGGAGCCCAACGACAGCCTGTTCGCCTATGTCGCGCGGGTGGACCGGGCCGATTGGGACACGGTGTTCGATAACGAGGCCTGCTGGCCGAAGGCCATGCCGGCGATCGGCACCACCTTTCCGTGGGATAACATCCGGCGCGAGGTGGCCAAGGCCCGCACCTCGCCATCGAGGGCCGCCAGCCTGAAGCGGTTGTATTTCGGCATCCCCGGCGGCGGTGCCGATTTCTGGCTGGACGATCCCGAGCTGCTCAATCGCGCGCTGGCGCCGGTCGATCCGGCGACGATGGTCAACTATCCGTGCTGGCTGAGCCTCGATCTGGCCGACCGGCACGATCTGACCGCGCTGACCGCGACGTGGGCGATTCCCGCGCCGACCGATGACGATGATGACGCGGTGCGGCTGGTGCAACGGACCTGGTATTGGACGCGCGGCGACGGCGTGGCCGAGCGGGCGAAGATCGACGGCATGGCCTATGAAGCCTGGGCGGCGAACGGCCATATCACGATCGTGCCCGGCCCGGTGATCAGCAAGGAATTCGTGGCAATCCAGGTGGCGCAGTTGGCCGACCAGCAGGATGTGCAGTTCATGGCGGTGGACTGGGCCAAGATGCAGGAATTTCTTGCCGCCTGCGCCACCATCGATCTGCCGGTGTGGCAGTTCAAGGGATCGGACAAGCCGCAGGGCAAGGGCCTGATGATCGTGAAGCACGGCCAGGGGCTGGCGGTGCGCGGCGGCGATGAACAGCTTTCGATGCCCACCAGCATCGTCGCGCTGGAGGATCGGCTGCGCGACGGCACGATCACCATCGATGACAACCCGGTCACCATCGCCTGCCACGCCAACGCGCGGCTGGTGAAGGACGGCCAGGGCAACCGGGCGTTCGACAAGAAACAGAGCCGCGGCCGTATCGACGGCATCATCACCCAGGCGATGGGCGCCGGCGCGGCTGGGTTCAAGGTGACGCGCAAGGAATCGGTTTACGCGAAGCGAGGGGCCATCGTTCTATGAGGATCCTCGGCTTTGACATCAGCCGCGCTGCGCCAGTGCCGGCTGCGGCCGGGATGGGGCACAACGGCGGGCCTGCGATGGGTGATGCCCAGCCGCAGGCGAATATTGCGTACCGCGATATCGATGCGGCCTCTCCCGCGGCGGGCGGGCTGGTTGGCCGGATGCCGGGGCAGCTGGGCGCGCCGGAAAACGCGATGCGCGCGGCGGCGGCTTATCGATCGATCACGCTGATTTCTGGCGCGGTGGCGGTGATGCCGCTGCATATGAAGCGCCGGGTGAACGGGCGGCGGCTGGATGCCAGCGACCATCCGGTGTGGAGCGTCGTCACCCGCCGGCCGAACAAATGGCAGACGCCATCGGAATTCAAGCGCCTGCTGCAAACGCACATCCTGCTGCGCGGCAACGGCTATGCCATGAAGGTGTTTTCCGGCACGCGGCTGGTGGGCCTGCTGCCGCTGATGCCGGATCGCATGGACGTAAAGCAGCACGACGATTTGTCGATCGAGTATCGCTACACCAGCAAATCGGGCCGGCTGATCGTGTTGCAGCAGAGCGAGGTTTTGCACCTGCGCGGCCACAGCCTGGATGGCGTGATCGGATTGTCGCCGCTGCGCTATGCCGCCGAAACGGTGGGCCTGGCGCTGGACATGAGCGGCCACGCGCGGGCGATCTTTGCCAATGGCGCCCGCATGTCGGGATCGTTGGAAACTGACGGCCAGCTTGAACCGGCGGCCTATGAACGGTTGAAAGCCAGCATGGAGGAATTTCAGGCTGGCGGCGCCCGCGAGGGCAAGACGCTGATCCTGGAAGAGGGCCTGAAATATCAGCGCATCGGCCTGTCAATGGCCGATGCCCAGTTCATCGAGGCGGCCGGCGTCACCCGCACTGAGATCTTCATGTTCTATGGCGTGCCGCCGCACATGGCCGGCGACACGTCCAAATCCACCAGCTGGGGCACCGGGCTTGAACAGCAGAGCCAGGGCTTTGTCGCCTACACGCTGGAGGATTGGCTGACGACGTGGGAAGAAGCGCTGGCGCGCGACTGCCTGACGGCCGGCGAGAATGATCTCTATTTCCGGTTCAACCGCAACGCGCTGGTGCGCGGCGATATCCGCTCACGCTATGCCGCCTATGCCGTGTCGCGGCAGTGGGGCCTCGACACTCCCGATGAAATCCGCGCGCTGGAAGACAAGGATCCGCTGCCCGACGGCTTGGGTGCCAATCCGTTCGTGGGCGGCAACGCCCAGCGTGCCGGCGAGAACGGCACCGCCGGGAACGATATTGCCGATCTGGAAGCCCGACTGGCTGCACTGGAGAACAGACAATGAAGACCAGCCGCATCATGGCGATGGCCACGCCGCCGCTGTTCGCGCGGGATATGCTGCGCGCGCCGGCGGGACTTTCGGCCTTCGCGCCTGAAGATGTGCTGGCCAAATGGCAGGCCGGTCTGCGCGCGGCCGAGGCTGGCGCCAACGTCATCCCAATGCTGGACGTGATCGGCGAGGATTATTGGACCGGCGGCGGCGTCACCGCGCGCCGCGTGTCGCAGCAGCTTCAGGCGCTCGGCGGCGCGGCCCCGGAAGTGCATATCAATTCGCCAGGCGGCGACATGTTCGAAGGCCTGGCAATCTATAATCTGCTGCGCGAATACGCGACGCAGCACCGTGTTTCGGTGAAGGTGAAGATCCTTGGCCAAGCCGCCAGCGCCGCCAGCGTGATCGCGATGGCTGGTGACGTGGTGGAAATCGGCGCCGTCAGCTTCCTGATGATTCACAATTGCTGGGTGGTGGCGATGGGCAACCGCCACGATATGGCCCGCGTGGCGGAGCAACTCGCGCCGTTCGATGCCGCCATGGCCGATGTCTATGCCCAGCGGTCAGGCCAGAGCGCGGCCGACTGTGCCGGCTGGATGGACGCCGAAACCTACATGAACGGCCGCACCGCCATCGATCGCGGCTTTGCCGATGCGCTGCTGGCCAGCGATGCGGTGACCGAAGACGCCGAGGCGACCGCCCGCGCGGCCGAGTTGAACACGGTGCGCGCCATGGAAATGACGCTGGTGAGCGGCGGCATGACCCGCGCCGCGGCGCGCGCGCGCATCCTTCAGCTGAAGGGCATCGATATCGAGACTTTCCGTGGCACGCCTGGCGCTGCCACCGAATCCGGCACGCCTGGCGCTGCCGACCTGAGCGGCTGGGACGACGCGGCAGACGCCGCCGCCCGCAGCCTGATCGAAGCCATGCGCCGCCGGTAGGGCCGCGCCAGAGGAGAACACCATGTCCAAGAATGCACTGCTGCTGGCGGGCATCGCCCTGCCGGCTCTGGCCACGCGCCCGCGTGGCATCGTTTCGCAGGTTCGCGCCGACGCGCAGGGCCCGACCGCCGTGCTGGCCGAATTGCAGCGCGCCTGGGGCGAATTCCAGACCGAGGTGAATTCCCGCATCCCTGATGCCGACAAGATGGCCCGGCTGGAAAGCACCATCGCCAGCCTGCAGGCCAGCATCGATGCCAACGCTCAGGCGATGGCCGCGCTGCGCACCGGCATCGGCGGCGGCGGCGCAGGCGACACGGTCGAAGCCCGCGCGCATCGCGAAGCTTTCACCGCCTATGCCCGTTCCGGCACGATGCCGCAGCCGGAAGCCCGCGCCACGAGCTTCAACGAAGGCGACGGCGGTTTCCTGGTCACCCCGGAAATGGACACGATGATCAGCCGCGTGCTGACCAACACCGTGGCCATGCGCGGCCTGGCCAACGTGCGCCCGATCAGCAGCGCCAGTCTGAAGAGCTTCACCAGCGTCGGCGGTGCTGCGGCCCGCTGGGCGGGTGAAGATGAGACGAAGGACGAGACCCCCACAACGCGCCTGGTGGAAATCGAAATCACGCCGGGCGAGCTTTACGGCGAGCCCTGCGCCACCCAGTGGTTCCTCGATGACGCCTCGGTCAACGTGGAAGCGTGGCTGGGCGACGAACTGGCGATCAGCTTCAGCGAAGCCGAAGAAGCGGCCTTCATCACCGGCGACGGCGTGAAGAAGCCGCGCGGCCTGCTGTCCTACAGCGTGGTTGACAACACCAACTATGCCTGGGGCAGCGTTGGCGTGATCCGCAGCGGCAGCGCCACCGGGTTTCTGACCACCACCGTTGCCACGGATCGCCTGATTGATCTGCAGCACGCCCTGAAGGCGGGTTACCGCAACAACGGCTCCTGGCTGATGAGCGATCTGGTTCTGGCCAGCGTCCGCAAGTTCAAGGACGGCCAGGGCAACTTCATCTGGCAGCCGTCCATCGCAGCCGACGTGCCGGCGACCCTGCTGGGCAAGCCGGTGGCCACCAGCGATTACATGCCGGCCGCTTCCAGCGGCACCCTGCCGATCGCGTTTGGCGACTTCAACCGCGCTTACCGGATTGTGGATCGCGTCGGCACCCGCGTGCTGCGCAACCCGTTCAAGCAGAACGGCCGGGTGTTCTTCTACACCACCAAGCGCGTCGGCGGCGGCATCGTCAATTTCGAGGCGGTGAAGCTGCTGCAGATTGCGGCCGACTGATCCTGACGGATCGCCAACGGGCTGGGCGGCCTGATCATCACGCCGCCCACCCCATTTTCAAGGAAGGAAATACCCATGCGCGACCTCGTTTCGCGGATCGCCCACTTCGTGGCGCATTTCGCGGCGGTGCTGACCGCCACTCCCACCGCCGTGAACATCGATCGGCGCGGCTTTGAAAGCCTGTCGCTGTTCCTGGCAACCGGCATCGGCGGCATCACGTTCACCGGCACCAACCGCCTGGATTGGATTATCACCCATTCCGACGATGGCACCACGTTCGAAGCAGTGACGACCGGCCAGATCGTCGCGGCCAACGGCACCACGCTGACGGTGGGCGCCAACGGCGTGGTCGAATCCTATATCGCGGCCAAGGCGGCGGCCACCACCACCCAGTATGGTTATGTCGGCGACCGCCGGTTCGTGCGAGCCACGCCGACGTTTGGCGGCACCCACGCCACCGGCACGCTGGTCAGCGCGCTGGCGGTTCTTGGCCATCCGGCCAACAGCCCGGCCAACTGAGGCCGCAAAGCTGAAAGACGGCGCCGGCTTCAGGGCTGGCGCCGTTCTTTTTCGGGAGAATTGCGATGCGATATTTTGCAACGCGTGAAATCCGGCTGCTGCGCGGTCTGGTTGACGAAGGCACCATCATCACGGTGCCTGCTGATCTTGATCAGGATCATGCCAACCGCCTTCTGGCGCTGGAATATATAGAGGCTGCGCCGGCAGCCGACGAAATCCCCGAGGCGGTGGAGATTGCCAGCCTGACCGTGCCGCAGCTGAAGGAAATGGCGGCGGCCGAAGGCATTGATCTGGGCGAGGCCAAGACGAAGGCCGAGATCATCAAGGTGATCGAGGCGGCCACCGCTGCCGCCTGATCGGCGGCTGATCGACTGACACGGGGGCCGGCTGGGGGACAGCCAGCCGGCCCTTTTTCTGAAAGGGTGGCGGATGCCGATTTCCACTGCTGGGCGCAATGCGGCGCTGGGCGGGCTGGCTGTGTCGCACGCCAGCCTGCATTCAGGGCACCCGGGCGATAACGGGGCCAACGAGATTTCGGGTGGCAGCTATGCCCGCGTGGCGGTCACCTTCGCTGCCGCGTCAGGCGGGGCGCGGGCGCAGACGGGCAGTGTGGATTTTGCCGTGCCGGCCGCCACCACGGTGCAGCATGTCGGTTTCTGGACCGCGCTGACCGGCGGCACGTTCCTGGGCTTTCACCCGCTGGGCAACCAGCCGGCGCGCGAATTCGTTACCGATGCCGCCGCCAACACCATCATCAGCCCGGCGCACGGCCTGGCCGATACGCAGCAGATCGTGTTCATTGGCGGCACCCCGCCCGGCGGGCTCACCGCGGGCGTGGTGTATTTCGTGCGCAGCGCTGCCACCGATTCCCTCCAGGTGGCCGCCACCAGCGGCGGTGCGGCCATCGATCTCACCAGCCAGGCGGCCAGCGATTGCCAACTGGTGCGGATCATCCCCGAAATCTTTGCCGGTGCCGGCACCCTGACGCTTTCCGGCGCCAGCCTGGCCCTGAATTTCTGATGACGTTCCTGACGCCAGATCGGGTCCAAGAGACCAGCACCAGCACCGGCACCGGCGCGTTGACGCTGGCCGGCGCGCTGAATGCCAGCGTGCGGACGTTCGCCAGCGCCCTTTCGGTGGGCGACGACACCTATTATTTCGTTGGCGAGGCCGACGCCAGCGGCGTGCCGACGGGTGCCTGGGAAGTCGGCATCGGCACCTACAGCGCGGCCAACACGCTGACGCGCACGCTGGTGCTGGCCAACAGCGCCGGCACTGCGCCGAGCCCGATCAATTTTGGCGCTGGCACCAAGATGGTGATGGTGACGCCGCCCGGCGCGCGCCGTGCCGGCATGAAGCTGGAGGTTTTCACCAACACCGGCACCTTCATTGCCGATCTGGATATTGTCGGCGTTCATCGCCGGCTGATCGCGGGCGGCGGTGGCGGCGGTGCGGGGCGCAAGGGCGCGGCGGCAAGTCAGCGCGCCGGCGGCGGCGGTGGCGCGGGCGGTGGCGTCGAAGAGGGCTATCTGCGCGCGAGCGATCTGCCGGGAACGGCGTTCACCACCGGGATAACCATCACGGTTGGCACCGGCGGCGTCGGCGGCCCGGCGCAGGCAACAAATGCCACGTCCGGCAGCCCCGGGGCGCCCGGCGGCAACACCAGTTTTGGTTCGCTGGCAACGGCGGGTGGCGGCACCGGCGGCGTCGGCGGTGGTGCCGCCTCTACCAGCGCAGTGATTTATGGTGGGTTCGGCACGGTCGCCGGCGGGCCAGGCGGCAACAACAATGTCAACGGCAGCACGCCCAGCGTCTCGGCGGCCGGCACCACGGGCGGCGGCGGCGGCGGCGGCGGCCTTACGTCCGCCAACGTCGCGCAGGCTGGCGCGGCAGGCGGGGCCGGCGCGGCAGGTGCAGGCGGCAGCAACGGCGCAGGGGGCGGTGCGGGCGGCAGTAACGGCGCGTCGGCCACCGGGGCGGTGCGGGCCGGCGGCTCTGGCGGCGGCGGCGGCGGTGCCAACCTTACCGGCAACGGCGGCAACGGTGGCGACGGCGGCCTTTATGGCGCGGGCGGCGGCGGCGGCGGCGCGGCGGTCGATTCGGTCGGCAACAGCGGCGCGGGTGGCAACGGGGCCGACGGCGTGGCGGTGATCGTGAGTTTCTACTGAAGGAGATCGAAATGCCCACTCTGGTTTTGCAGATGAACAACCCGACCAGCGCGCTGGTAAAGAACGTGATCAATCTGGTGGCTGGCCAGCCTTATGATCCCGGCCCCGGCCTGGTGACGATGTGGGTTGCCAACAATACTTACGTCGGGCCAGGCTTCACCGGCACGCTGGCCGATGGCACCTGGTCGTGGGCACCGCCGGCACCGGATGAGGAGCCGCCGACCGACACGTCGGCGCTTGAGGAATTGGCGGCGGCGCGGGTGGCGATGGCGGAAGCCGCGGCCCGGCTGGACGCGGCGGAAGCCAAGATCGGCTGATGTTTTCGGGCGCGCCATTTTCGGGTGCGCCCTTTTCCGGCGTGCCGCGCATCTTCGTTGCGTCGTTCATCACCACCAGTCCGCTGGTGGGCGGCGGGGGGCGGATCGGCTTCACGCTGGTCCGCCGGCTGACGGCCAGCCCGGCGGTGGCTGGCGGTGGCCAGATCAACAGCCCGGCGCAGCGGCGGTTGCAGGCGGCACCGGCGGTGGCGGGCGGCGGCGCGCTGCTGGCGACGCTGGTGCCGGCGGGCGTTTCGCGGGCGAACAGCGATCGGCGCACGCGCGGCGGTGGCGGTGGCACCCGGCTGCGCTTCCCGACGTTTGACAGCGCGGCCGAACGGACGCGGGGAGGCGGATAATGGAAATCAAATCGGCCGGCGCGGTGCTGGACTTCCCAATCAGCTGGACGCTCGCCGCCGCTGAAACGATCAGCACGTCCACCTGGACCGTGGCGCCCGCCGAAGCCGGCGGCGTGACGACCAGCGACGCGGCGATTGCCAGCGCGGTGACGAGCTGCCTGCTG
The DNA here is from genome assembly GCF_987265915.1 of Sandarakinorhabdus sp. NCBI lineage: Bacteria > Pseudomonadati > Pseudomonadota > Alphaproteobacteria > Sphingomonadales > Sphingosinicellaceae > Sandarakinorhabdus > Sandarakinorhabdus sp. The sequence goes on along the minus strand of NZ_OZ503948.1, from coordinate 2,210,889 downwards.
AGCGGCGGGATTTTCCGGCGGGTCTATCAGGTGACCAACGCCATCACGACGAACCAGGGCCGCACGCTGGAGCAGACGATCACGCTGCGAATCGGGCCCAGTGAAGTTACAGGATAGGGCGAGGTGACGGGATGAGGATCAGTTTCACCGCCACCGATCAGCCGGCCACCGAGCCGGTGACGCCGGCGGAGCTGCGCGCGCAGGTGCGGGTGGACGATGGCAGCGACGATGCGATGCTGCTGCTCTATCTGATCGCCGCGCGGCAGGCGGCAGAGGTCTTTCTCGGGCGGCCGATCCTGCCGACGCCGATGCTGGCGCGGCTGGAAGAATGGCCATCCGATGGCCGCCTGGTGCTGGATGCCCCGGTGATCACGGTGGACGCGTTGACCTACACCGCCGCCGATGGCACCGCGACGGCGTGGCCGGCCAGCGCGAGCGGGTACGTGCTGCGCGACGCGGCCGGCGGCACGAAAGCGCTGCGCCCGGCGAGCGGCGTCAGCTGGCCGACGCTGGGCACCGATCCGGTGATTGCCATCACAATCACGGCGGGCTGGGCGGCGGCAATGGTGCCGGAAGATGTGAAGCTGGCGATCCTGCAGATGGCGGCGCACGCCTACAGCGCGCGCGAGGTGGTGAATATCGGCAGCAGCGTCGCCGAGATTCCGCAGACCGGCAAGGCGCTGTTGAAGCCGTATCGCTGGCGGCTGATCGGATAGGAGGGCGCGCGGTGCAGGCGACGTTCAAACTGAGCGAGCTGATCTCGATCGGCGCGGCCGTGCTGGCGATCGGCGGCATCCTGTTTCAGGTGCAGGATCACGGCGGGCGGATTTCCACGCTGGAAACCAAGGCCGGCGAGGCCGAGGTGCGACTGGGCAAGATCGACACGAATATCCAGTTCCTGGTCGACGCCGAAAAGCGGCGAACCGAAGGGAAGTAAGATGATCGATGCAGTGTTTTCCAGCCCGCCGGGCGGCCCGGAATTTCTGTTTGGCCTGGCGCTGATGCTGGCGCTGGTGGCCGAACTTCTGGGCCGGCGGTACGGGCTGTGACGTTCGCCGCTGGTCGCCTGCGATCGCGGGTGATCATCGAGGCCCCGGACCACACTGCCGACAACGCGGCGGGGCGGCGGACGCGGTGGCGGCGGGTGGCCAGTGTCGCGGCCGAGGTGGTGCCGATGGCCGGCACCAGCGGCGTCGATGATCTGGTGGTGCGCGACAGCCAGGCGTGGAAGGTGACGATCCGGCACCGCGCCGATATCACCACCGCGCACCGCCTGATCTGGCGCGGGCTGGCGCTGAGCATCCGGGCCGCGGTGGATCCCGATATGCTGCGCGAGCGGCTGGTGATCAGCGCCGAAAGCGGCGGGCCGACATAGTGGCGAAGTGGAAAGGGCGGGCGCGGCTGCGCCGTCTGCTCCGATCGCTGCCCGACGATGCCCGCGAAGAGATTGCCGACGTGTTCGAAAGCAACGCGCCGGGCCTGCTGGCCTACGCGCGCGCGCGGACGCCGGTTAAGACCGGGGCGGGGCGCAATCTGCTGGGCGTGCGGGTGAGCCGGAAGATGCTGCGCCTGTCGCTGGGCCTGCTGAGCAAGGCGAAGCAGCGGGCCGGGTTTTATCTGAACATCCTCGATCGCGGGCGACGGCCGCGCACGGTTCGGGCATCGCGGCGGACGCCGAGTGGGAAACTGAGCCGCTACGCCTTCCGGGTGAAGCCGATTCCCGACGCGCGGTACGATATCGTGTTCGGCCGGGTGCGGGCGCATGCCCTGAACACCATGGGCACCGCGCTGCGCGATCTGTGGCCGCGCGTGCTGCGGCGATATTCCGGAGGTGATCTTGGCGACTGATCCGACCCCGGCGCTGCGCCTGGCGATGCTGGTGCTGCTGCGCGCCGATGGCGGACCCCAGTTCGAAAGCGCGGCCGTGCCGGTGTGGGATGGCGTGCCGCCAGACAGCGTGGCGCCGCCGGTGGTGGTGCTGGACGAGATCAGCCTGAACGAGGGCACCACGAAGGATGGTGGGCCGCGCGAGGCGCTGATCGATACCGCCGCCGTGCTCGACGGGCGCAGCCGGGCCGATGCCGAGCTGCTGGCCGCTGATCTTTATGGCCGCCTGGAAGGCGTGAAGCCGGTGGTGACCGGTTTCAGCGTAACGGCGCTGCGCTGCATCGAAAGCCGCACGGAATCGGGCGGTGATCAAGGATTGACCCACCTGGTGCGCCAGACCTGGCGACTGCGGATTTTGTAAAAGGAGAGAGACGATGGCGTTTTTCAACGGCGACGATTTTACCGTTCACATCGAAAGCGCCACGGCCGGCACTTTCAACCCGATCAAGGGCCAGCGCGAGCTGAGCCATGATTTCAGCATGGGCACCTACAGCCAGTCCACCAAGGACAGCCCGGTGGAAATCAACGGCGCGGCGGCGATGAGCCACCAAATCACGCTGGCGTACATGCCCGATCTGCCTGACGCCAACGGTGCGACGCGGTTGAAAGCGCTGGCCACCAATCGCACGACCGTACGCCTGCAGATCCGCAACGCGGCTGCCGTGGTGGTGTGGGACTGCGTGATGCGCTGCACCAGTTTCAACACCAGCTATCCGTTCCGGGATGGCGTGGGCGTGCAGGCAACGTTTGTGCCGGCGGCCGTGCCGACGGTTGATCTGCTGCTGACGACTTGATCAGCGACCGCCTGACCCTGAAACCTGAAAGGTGCCCCGCACGATGACGCGCGCGTATTTGGCGGGGCTTCGCCCGCTGACCGAAGAACAGACTGCCGACTTGCTGGAGGCCACCGGGTGCAGCGTGGCCGAGCTGCTGACGCCGACGCAGCCGCCGTGGGATGTGCTGGCGCGCCTGGCGCTGATGATGCTGGGCGTGCCGCCGCTGCGCGGGGATGAAACGCTGGCCGGGCTGGCGTTTGAAATGGCGAACGGCCGGGTGCCGGCGGCGGTGTGGGCGGCGCAGATGCGTGCCGTGATCGAACTGGGCACGGCCCAGCCGGCACCGGCACTGTTCAATGAAGAGGAAACCGCCACCGATGTCTGACGCGAAAGCCCCGCCCGCGCGCCTGAATTCCAGCGGCGAACTGGAATTTGAAATGGAGGGCGTGTCGTATCTGTTGCGGCCTTCCATGGCGGCCGTCGAAGCCATCGAAGCCCAGACCGGCCGGTCGCTGCTGGAATTGGCCAATGGCGCGCGCAGCGGCAGCCTTAAGGTGGCCGAACTGGCGGTGATCGTGACGGAAATGGTGAAGGCGTGGGGCCGCGAGGCCGATGCCGGCAGCCCGGATATCCAGCGCGACGCGGCGCAGTTCACGCCGGCCGGGGTGCGCGACCATCTTTATTCGGCCGGGCTGGTGCAGGTGAATTCGCGACTGGCCGTGGTGCTGATGGGGGCCGTGTCTGGCGGGTACGATCCCGTGGGAAAAGCCAAGGGCGCGTGGGCAAAGGAACTGGCCGCGCCGCCCGCGAAGCCCCAGACCCCCGCCGCCGACTGATGGGAATCGCGCTGGCGCTGTGGGGCTGGTCTCCGCAGGCGTTCCGGCGCTGCACGCCGCACGAATTCTGGGCGGCGTTCGAGGTTTTTGACGAAAGCCGGCAGCCGCCGGATGGGCCGGGAGGTGCGCGATGAACGGATCGGCACGCGGCATGCTTTTGCAATTTGACGCATCGACTGAGCTGATGCGCCGGGAAATGGTGAAAGCGGCGGCCTTTACCGACCAGTGGGCCGATCAGACCCAGCGCAGCGCGGCGCGCGCCGAAAAGGCGCTGGCTGACACCGGCGGCGGCGCGGAGCTGGCGGGCAAGGGCTTCAACTTCCTGAAGGGCGCCGCCGCTGGCTTCATCGCCACGCTGACCATCGACACCATCGTCAGCGCCGGCCGCGCCGTGCTGAATTTTGCCGATGATCTGGGCACGGCCGCCGATCAGGCCGGGATCGGCGTGGAGCGATTCCAGACGCTGCGTGAGGCGCTGCGCAGCCTGGAGGTGGGCACCGAACAGCAGGACAAGATTTTCCAGCGGCTGCTGACCACGATGGGCGACGTGCAGGGCGGCACCGCCGGCAAGGGGGTGACCGAGGTTCTGGACCGGATGGGCATCACCGCGCGGATTGCCAACGGCGAGATCGATACGACCGACGAGCTGCTGGATGGCATCGCCGCGGCGGCTGGGCGCTACACCACCGAGGCGCAGTATGCCGCCGATGTTTCGGCGCTGGTGGGGCAGAAGCTCGGCCCGGCGCTGGCCGCCGCGCTGAAGGACGGCGGCACGGCGCTTCACGAGGCCGAAGGCGCGTTTCGCGATGCCGGGGCGGTGATCGATGAACAGATGATCGCCAAGCTGGCCGACGCCAACGAATCCATCGACAGCTTCACCGAACGGACGCGCAACCAGTTTGTGATCTGGTCGGCCGGGGTGATCGACGTGTTCGAACGCCTGGGCCGCGTGATGGACAATTTCACCGGGGCGCAGGACACGACGACGCGCAGCGGCATGATCACCGCCTATATGAAGGCGCGCGAGACCCGGGAAAATCTGGAAGGCGGCCTGTTTGGCTTCATCCCGGTGGCACCGCAGGCCATCGCCAACGCCCGCCGCGAAGAGCAGCGGCTCGCGGGGCTGTTGAACGCGCAGGACGGCCGGCGCGCGTCGGCCTCGACAGCCCAGCCAGCCGCCAGCCGGCCGGCGATGACGGCCACGCCGTCGCGCACCGGCAGCACGCGGGCGGCCAGCGCGGCGGCGCCCACCTGGCTGCAACAGGCGCGCGGTGGGGATTTTGACAGCCCGGCGGCGGCGTTTGATGCCGGGCTGGCGTTCACGGCGCAGCTGCCGGTGGCGCAGACCAATCTGGAAGCGATGTACGCCACGCTGGAAGCGATGCAGGCGCTGCCGCCGATTCAGCCGGTGGACGAGCAGGGGCTGTATCTGCTGGAAGGTGCGGCGGCCAATCTGGCGCAGGTGGGGGCCGATCTGCTGGTGTACGGCGGCAGTTTCGGCGACGCGCTGGAAAATGCCGCGAAGCGCTTTGCCGCGCAGATGATCCAGGACGGGATTTTCAACCTGCTGGGCAGCCTGATCGGTGGCGGCGGCGGTGGCGGCGGATTTCTGGGCAGCCTGTTCGGCGGCCGGCGATCGAGCGGCGGGCCGGTGGAGCCGGGCGTGCCCTATCTGGTGGGCGAGAACAGCCCGGAGATTTTTATTCCGACCAGCCGCGGGCGCATCGCGCCGAATCCGATGGCGGGCGGGCGCGGCGGCGGCCAGCCGGCGCCGGTGCAGGAGATTGTGGTTCGAACCGAGCCTTCGGAGTGGTTCGTCACTTCGGTGGTGCAGGGCAGCCGGGCGGCGGCGGGCGACACTCTGCGCCGCGCGGGCCGCCAGCGCCTGCCGGCATCGGCGGCATCGTGAGGGGGGCGGCCTGATATGGGGTTGATCGCCATCCCTTCGGAACTGCGCGTGGCGCAGGAAAGCTGGGCGCTTTCGGATTCGCGCATCGTGCAGCGATCAGTTTTTACCGGGCGCTCGCTTGGCGATCTGGAGCTGGGGCCGGCGGCGCGGTGGACGTGCGAATCCGAAATCGTGACGATGACGGCGGCGGAGTTGCCGTGGGTTCGGTTTTTTCTGGGGGCAATGTCGCGGCCGGGGGACTGGTGCGCGCTGCCGGCCTATCCCGGTGCTGCGCAGGCGCAGCCGGTGGGGGCGGCGACGACGGCGCTGGTGCGCGGTGGCGGGCAATTGGGGCGCGGGCTGGAAATCGATGGGCTGACGCCGGGGCAGGACAATTTGCGGCCGGGATCGATGGTCGCCATCGATCTGGTTTCCGTAGGCGGGGTGGTCACGCGCCGGCAACTGAACGTCTGTTTGACCGAGGCTGCGGCCAACGGTTCCGGCCAGGCGTTTATCCAGATGGCGATGCCGCTGCGCAGCGCGCCGCCGGACAATGCCACGGTGTATCTGGCCCAGCCGACCGCGCTGATGCGCCTGCCGAACGCGCTGCGGTTCATGAACAAGCTGGCGATGCTGCACGAGCTGCCGCCGCTGATGTTCGAAGAGAATTTCTGATGGCGCTGAGCGATGCCAGCCTGTCGGCCAACCCGGTGATTGCCGGCATCCTGTTTTTTGCCGATTTTGCCGACTTGCCGATCCGGGGCGCGTTCGCGCCGTGCCCGCTGACGGTGCCGACCGGGCTGGATGATGCCGATGCGGATTGTTCCGGCTTCACCTTTCCCACGATGGACAGCAAGGTTCTGGAAATCGGCGCGGTGGAGCATGGCGACGGCGGCACCGATACGTTGGGCTTCACGCTGCACGCCGACGCGGCCGATCCGGGCCTGCTGAATGCCATCGAGGATCCTTCGCTCTATGTCGGGCGGCGGGTGCGGGTGTGGCTGGTGTTGCACGACGGCGCCGGCCAGGTGGTGCAGCTGCGGCCGGTGTATCGGGGATATATGACCCAGCCGGCGCAGGAAGCGGATGGCAGCCGGTTCACCATCACGATGGAAGCTGAGAATTATCTCAGCCTGATCACCGGCGCGCAGAACCGCACCTATCTGACTAGCACCCGGTACGATTCCGGCGATCTGGCCGGAGCGGTGATGCGCGGTCAATCGAATTACGTTCCCGGCCTGCCCGGTGGCGGCGGCGGTGACCGATACGAGACGAGGTACGAACCATGATCCGTCTGCCGGTGCGGCATCCGCAGTGGGAGCCGCGGCTGCTGGACGTGGTGGATGACTGGCGGCCCCGGGCGCACCAGCCGCGCAGCGGCGGCGACTGCGTGGCGTTCGTGCTGGCGGCGGTGACGGCAGTGACCGGCGAAGTGCTGGCGTTTGAAGTGCGGCCTTATCGCACGGAGCGCGGGCAGGCGCGGGCGCTGCGTGAATTGGGCTGGGCCGATCTGCCGGCCGCAGCCGATGCCTATTTCGGGGAACGGATTCCGCCGCTGGCGGCGCACCGCGGCGACGTGGTGAGTGATGGCGAGGTGCTGGGCATGATGACCGCCGGCGGGCCGATGGCGTTTGGCGAAGGCGGGATAGTGGCGATGGCGCGGCGGTCGCTGGTGGCAGCGTGGCCGATTGGGCGCGCCGATGGGTAAGGTTCTGAAGCCTCTGGCTATCATCGCCGCGATTGCAGTGAACGTCATACCCGGCGTGGGGCAGGCGCTTTCTGCCACCATTGTCGGTTCGTTGAGCGGCGCAGTTATTGCAGCAACCACGGCGGCGGGCCTGGCGGCGGCCGGCAGCCTGTTTTCTGGCAAAAGGGGCGGCGCGGCCACCCTGACCGCGTTCGATCCGGCGATCATCAACGCGGACACCGGCACGGCGCGGAAGATGGTGTTTGGCCGCACCGCGTTTCCGATGGATCTGCGCTATGCCGAGCCAAGCGGGACCAATCAGGAGTATATTGATTATATCTTCGTGCTGGCGGCACACAAATCCGACGCGATCACCGATATTTACATCGAGGACGATCTGGCCTGGACGGTCGGCGGCGGGGTGCAGGGCAAGTATGTCGGGTATCTCGACATCGAGATCATCCTGGAGGCCGGGGCGGGCGCCTATCACACGGTCAACGACGGCACGGTGTGGGGCGCCAGCCAGCGCCTGACCGGCTGCACCACGATGAAGGTGCGCGTGAAGCGCAGCAACAATTCGAAGACAAGCCAATCGCCATTTGGCAGCGGCATCGGCGGGCGCTGGACGGTGATCGGGCGCGGGATGCCGGTATATGATCCCGCGCGCGATTCAACGGTGCCGGGCGGCAGCGGCAGCCAGCGGGCGAACGATCAGACGACGTGGGCCTATACGGTTTCCAGCGTGGCGCGGGGCAACAACCCGGCGCTGCAACTGCTGGCGTTCATGCTGGGGTGGAAGATCGGCGGGGTGGGTTCGGTGGGCTGCGGTCAGGGGCCCGACGTGCTTGATCTGGCCAGCTTCGCGACGGCGGCGGCGCTGTGCGATGAAAGCGTGGCGCTGGCGGCGGGCGGCACGCAGCGGCGGTTCGAGGCCGGGCGGGCCTTCAGCGACGGCGACGATCCGGCGGCGGTGATGAAGGTGCTGCTCGATGCGATGAACGGCGAGCTGGTGGACGATGGCGGGCGCCTGGCGCTGCGTATCGCGGTGAATGATCTGACGCCGGCCTTCACCTTCACCGATGACGATTTCGTGAGCGGATATGGCTGGCAGCCGCAGCCGGGCGGCGTGGGCCAACAGTTTACGGTGGTGCGCGGCAAATACAGTCAGCCAGACGCGCCAAGCCTGTTTGCGCTGGTGGATTTTCCCGAGGTGGCGATTCCGCGCACCTCGTTGGCACCGCGGGCGATGACGATTGATCTGAGCGCGGTACAGGAACAGCGCCGGGCCGAGCGGATCGCCAAGCAGGCCGCGCAGCGCAACCTGTATCGGGGCGAATTCAGCGTGACGCTGGGCATTCGGGGTTGGCTGTTGAAGCGGAACATGGTGGTGGCGATCACCAGCAACGTGCGCGGGTGGACGGCAAAGCTGTTCCGGGTACGTTCGCTGACGTTCAATGCCGATGCCACGGTGAATGCGGTTTTTCGCGAAGAAAATGCTGCCGTTTATGCCTGGTCGGCGAGCGAAAGCGCGGTGGTGACGCCGGTCGCGCCGGTGAAATTCGATCCGCGCAGGGCAGCAAGCTGGCTGATGGCTGATATCGCCCCCGGCGCGGATGTGACGGCGGTGGCGCTGGAGGATGACACGCTGCTGGTTGGCACGGCGGTGCCGATCAGCGTTGGCGATCTGGTGGCAGCGGCGACCGCGGGGCCAGCGGTGACGGGATTTGTGCAGATATCGAACACCGGGGCCAGCGGCACGATCGAAGTGCGGCTCGCGGCCGGGCAGAGCGTGGCGGTGGCCGGATTCGCGCGGGCCAACCTGACCAGCGGCACCGGGGCGGTGACGCTGGCCATCGAGCATCGGATCGGCAGCAGCGGCAGTTGGACCACCACGGCGACGGCCACCAGCGGCAGCGAGCCGGCGCCGGCGACGGTGGAGGCATCCCCAAGCGGCACGCTGACCAACAGCGGCGGCGAGGCGCAGGTTTTTCAGGTGCGCGGGAATGTTTCGTTTACGGGCAGCGCGGCGGGGACGGTGGCGTCGGCGGTTTCGTTTGTGGATGTGGGGTGATGCAGTTGACCAAGCATTTCTCGCTGGCCGAATTGACGGTGAGCGAGACGGCGGCGCGGTTGGGGTTGCCAAACCAGCCGGCCAGCCGGCAGCATCTGGCCAATCTGCGCGCGTTGGCCGGCGTACTGGAGCAGGTGCGGGCGCTGTGGGCGCGGCCGTTGATCATCGCCAGCGCGTATCGCGCGCCAGCCGTTAACAGGGCGGTGAAGGGCGTGCCGACGAGTGATCATGCCAACGGGCTGGCGGCAGATTTCCGGGTGGAGGGCATCGATGGCCAGGACGTGGCCGAGGTGATCGCGGCCAGTGCCATCAAGTTTGACCAGCTGATCTGGTATCGGCCGAGTGGGGCGGTGCACCTTGGCATCGGGGCGCGGATGCGCCGGCAGGTGCGGACCAACCCCACCACGGTGGCAAGCGCGCGGCTGTTGGAAGGGATTCAGGCATGACGGCGATTTGGGCGCGCGTCCGGCGCGAGGCGGCGATGATGTGGGCGTTCTGGAGCGTGCGGGTTTCGGCCGTGCTTTCGATGCTGGCGGCGTGGCTGGTGGCGGAGCCGGACACGGTGCGCGGCTTGCTGGATTATGTGCCGGAATATTGGCGCCCGCTGGCCGGGGTGGTGATCGGCATCGGGCTGTTTGCCGTGCACTGGATCGCGCGCCGGGCGCCGCAGCCGGGGTTGAAGGGGGCGGGTGATGGTGTGGCTTAAGGCGGGGTTGGGGCTGGGCGCGGTGATTGTGGCCGGGTTGATCTATGCCAAGGGCCACAGCGATGGCGATACGAAGCGCACGCTGGCGGATCTACGCGGGCAGATCGTGGCGGAGCGCAAGGTGCGCAAGCGCGAGGCCGAGCTGCAGGACCAGGTGGACGACGCGAGTGAGGCTCTGGCGCGGATGGCGGCGCAGCTGGCCGCGGCGCGCAAGGGCGACGACAACAAGAGGAACGTGTTCTATGTTCAGAATCCTGCTGCCGCTGCTGCTGTTTGCCTGTCTGGCGGCCGGCTCGTGCACCACCGGGAAGCCGACGCCGCCGCAGCGGCTGCCCTCGCCGCCGGCGCAGGCGATGACCGCGTGCTCGATCACGCGGGTGCAGTGCCCAAGCGCTGAATGCGTGGATGCCGCGCTGGATGGGCGGCGTGTCGATATTCTGGAGTGTGACGACAAGCGGAGGGCGCTGATCGCGGCTTGGCCGAAGGGGAAGAAGCCGCCGGGCTGAGGCGTGAAGACATTGTGGGCGGCCTGAGAGGGGCGGCGGTGGCGCGAGCCACCGCCGCCCCTTTTTCGTGCGCGCGGCGCTGGGCGGCGGCGTGTCAGGGCAGCGCTGCGCGGTTGAGGGAGGGGGGGGAGGGTGAAAAGTGTGGAGGCAAAAGGCCCAAAACCCCGCGATAACTTGCATTTTCTGTGCGAGTGAAAAAAACAGGGGGGGTTTCGGATTTGGGCGCCTGCTTTGGGCCAAAGCCCGCTGGCAGCTATGGAAATCGGCCCTCAAGCCGGCGCGTGGGCCCTTGCGATCACGCGCTTGATCTGGCCGCCGGTCATCTTCGCCGCGTGCCGGCGCAGCGTGTCGGCATAGTGCTGCTGCACCCAATCAGCCAGGAAGGCGGACGGCCCTGTCAGCACCAGCGCATCGCCATCATACTCGAACCGGCACGGCGCAATCCACGCTTCATACGAATGGTCCCCCACCTCGGCCCGCACCGCCTGCCGCAGCTCGCCCGCCTCGCCTTCATCCGTTCGATCGACGCGCACCACCGGCTCGGCCACCTTCGCCGGAGCCACTTCCGCCGCGCCGAATCGGTCGCCTTCGATCAGCCGTTCCAGCATCCGCATCCCGCGGGTGTTGCCGATGCCCAGCAAGGCGTCGATGGTCAGGAACAAATCCCCTTGCCCGGTTGACCGCCGGAACCCGCCCGCCCTGGCCACCCGTTCGGCGGCGTCGATCGCCATGCCCAGCTTGCCCGCCCCGAATTCCTTGATCCGCTGCGCCATGTCGGCCCGCCTGGATAGGCTTCGCGTCACCGGCCCCGGCAGTTTCAGAACCGCCGCCATCGCATCCCACCGATCGAACAGCGCATCAACCGGATCGGCAGCTTCTTCCACCCCCTGATCAGCCGCCGCAGGCTCGCGCGCGCGCCCGGCTGTGGGCGATGGGTTATCTTGGGTAATATCTCTATTACTATAAGACCCCCTGACAGACTGGCAGGGGGGGGCTGACAGATTGGCAGACCCCTCTGCCACAGCGTCAGGTGCTGCCACGGCCGGGCAAGCCCCGCCTTCGCCTGGATGCACGATCGTTGAAACGGCCGCGCCGGGCGCCGTCGGCTCGCGCGTGATGTGCCCCAGATTGATCAGATCGACATAGGCCCGGTGCACGGTGCGCCGCGAAAGCCCGGTGCGGTCAGCAATCTGCGCCGTGGTGAGCGAAGACCGCCCGCCGGCATAGTCGCGGGCTTCATCGGCCAGCACCAGCAGCACCGCCCGCGCCGGCCCCTTCACATCGCGCAGCCGGTGCACTTGATGGATCAGCCGGTTGCTCACAGGCGCGGCCCCTGATTAGGCATCTGTACCGAGTATCGCGCGCGTTTCATGCCCAGCGCTGGATTTCCCCGATGGTGCCATTTCACGAGGACCCAGCGACCGTTCTGCAATCGAGGATGCGACCGAACAAAATGCTGGGCTTTATCACCGCTTGCGCGTGATGCCCGGCGAAGACCGGGTTCAACCCTTGGCATCCACGCTTCGATTTTGATCTCATGCCAGGCGTGCAGAGGGTACTTGCCCACTACCCCTCTTGTAGCAGCCAGCTTTCGAGCCAAGCCCGCGTGAGGATTATGCTCAACTCGGGCAAACACCTTGGGAGCATTAATCGCTGACAGAAGGCAGGCGAGAAAATGACCGGCACGGCCGTCAGCATCCCACGCTTCTGACATCTGGGGATGATTCATGCGGCCTGCAAAGTAAACTCCCCTCGGCCAAAGCTGCACACCGCCATCGCCGTCATCGCTGGCAACTGCCACATCAAAGCAATCGAGTGCGCCGTCGATGGCAACAAGAAGAAATGCTTTTCGAATGCCGCCGTCGCGCCACTCAATCCAAGTCCGCTCTGCTGGAAGAAACAGGCTTGGCCACGGGGCGTTTGATTTTACAAGATTGTCGGCCTGCCATAAGCAGAACCTTTCAATTTGGCTTACCTCAAAGCATTTGAATTCGCTGGTGCGCGTCAGGTATCCGCCGGCATCTTCCACCTTGAAGCGCTCTCGAACTGGTCTGGCACTGTTCGCCAGAATGCGATGGGCCAAAGGTGTCACGCCGCGGCCACCTTCTTCTGGTCGCGCCCTGCAACCCAGGCGTTCAACGCCGGCAGGATCGCGCGCAGCACGCCTTCAATCTTGGCTTCTTCCCGGTGGTCAACCCGGCAGTCGCGCAACGCATCCGCCAGTGTGGAGGCCAGCTCGGCCGCGTTGGCCATCATTTCGAAATACTGGCCATCGCTCTGGCCGGTCGGGATCAGCATCATCCTGAAACCCAGCATCGCCATCAGTTCATCCAGCGCCGTGGGGTCCAGCGGCAGCAGGTTCAAGATGGTGTGCAGTTCCGGCAGGCTATGTTCGGCCTTGGCCTCCCCGATGGTGCGCTGGCTGCACCCGGCGTGATCCGCCACAGTGCCGATTCCGTGCGCGTGGGTCAGCCGCGCCAGCGCCAGAGACACCGCACTCTTCGCCGCATCCTTCGTCAGCAGCGCGCGTTTCGGAAGGACTCCGCCAGCGGTCATCGGGCATAGCTCCGGCATGGTTGGGCAAGGATCATATTGGGTCGCACCCCGGCGGCTGGCGTGCGCCAGCGCCGGGGCGCTATCGTGGTGGGTGCGAATCGACCACGAAAGGGAATCCCAATGGAAAACGACACAGCCGCGGCGCTTGAACGGCGGCTCAAGAAAATCGAACGAGACATCGATGATCTCAAACGCGGCCGGCAAGACTTGCCCGGCAACGCGCTGGGCATCGTGTCTGCCATGCTTCGTGTACTGCGGCGGGGAAAACATTGGACATACGCCGATACCAACGACGCGCTATTCCACGGCGCCGATCTGGTCGAAATCCAGAACAAGCTGCGCAAAGAAACGGACCAGCAGAAGGTCGATAAAGGGCGCCCGCTGGGCGGATAGGCCGCCGTCATTCCGGCTTGTCCTCGCCCGCGGCGGGCACGCCACGACCCGCAGCGTCTGGGTTTTGTCCGTCGCACTTTGCGGCAAAGCTGGCCTCCTGGCCGGCCTCGGCATCGTTCACGAACTTGATGGCCCTCTCGATCACGGCAGGCGATTTGCCCAACTGCCTGCCATAGCGGCGCACGCTGGCCCTGGCGGAATCGAAATCATACCGGTCGCACTGGCCGAGATCAGACGGCAGCAGAGTGGACGCCTGCGCGTACACCAAATTTTCGCGGTCAGACTCGTCTCTCTCCCAAGATCGGATGGCAGTGATGCACCGCCACGCCAGCCTGCCCAGCCATCCACCGGGCGGCGGCTTGGAAGCAAACGGGTCCGAGTGTGATTTCAAACGGATCATCATCGCGTCAGGCCGCGTCTGCGGCGGGCGCATACAGATCGGGCCGCAGCTCGTATCGGGAAATGCCTGTCGCGGCCTCCACCGGCAGCACGGCAAACCGTGATACCCGGCCGGCAACGACCCACTCCGAAACGGCTTGCTGCGTGAACCCGACCTTGCCAGCGAGGGCGGCCTGCGTGCCGCCAGCAGCGTCAATCGCGCGCTGCAGCGCAGCGGATTCTGGGGACTGATTTGTCATGGCCCCGAGAAATACAAGCGACTTGTCGAAACGGCAACAAGAAACTTGTTGGCGCGCCGATTTCCCCTTGCCGGTATCGTTGCTGCCGATGGACGAGGTGGCAAAACAAGGCGCGGCACTGCGCCGGGCGCGTGAAAAACGCGGATGGTCCCAGGGCAAGCTGGCCGAACGCGCCCGTGCTTTTGCCGTGGAAGCCGAAGAGGGCCTTAAACTCAGCCAGCAGCTGATCGGCCAGTTTGAAAAGGGCACCACAAAAACCGTGCCGCGCTGGGTTCGATATGCCATTCGCGCACTCGAAGCCGCCGATGAACACCCTGACAGCCATCCCGATCTGCCACCGGTCGATGGCAGCACCGCCTATCTTGAAGTCGATATTCTGCCGACGTTCGGGGGAATGGGTGGCGGTGGCAACGGCGAAGGTGAAGTCGCGCAGGCCCTGCTACCGCGCTCGCTGGTCGAAGATCAGCTTCGCGGGAAGCCGAAGGATTTTTTGCTGATCGAGGTGCGCGGTGATTCCATGATCCCGGAATTCCTTCACGGTGATCAGATACTGGTGGATCGCCGCGATACCAATCCGCGCCAGCCCGGCCCATTCGCACTGTTCGATGGCGATGGCATCGTGGTGAAGCTGGTCGAGCGCATCCCCGGCCGCCGCGAATATTTCAGGGTTTTCTCGGCCAACGCCAGATATTCGGAATATGAAGTGGACGAGGAATCGGTGCGCATTCTCGGCCGGCCGGTCTGGTTCGCCCGCCGGCTTTGATCATCCTGGCGGCGTCACTTCGCTGCCGCAGTGTTTGCACTTGATGGCCTTCCACCGGATCGGTTCCACGCAGAAGGGGCAAGGGCGCATCGCCGGCCCCTCGTAATCGTCGGGCTCCTCTGGCGCCTTCTTTTCCATGAAGCCGATGCCGAGCAGGGCCAGCGGGCCGAACAGGAAGCCGATGATCGCCCAAAGGCAGCCGCTATAGCCCTTCGTCTGCGCGATCGATGCCGCGAACAACCCGCACGCTACCCAGATGAATAACCAGATCATGGCACCTCGCCCATCAACGCCGTCAGCGCGAACCGAGCAATAGCAGGATCACGACAAAGATCACCAGGCCGAGCAACCATTTCGTACCATCGCTTCCCTTCACCGGCTGGTCATCGTCCGACGCGCCGGGCCGATTCGTGATTGCGTAGGTGCGGTCACTCCCCTCCGGCTTGTATCTTACCGTTTCGGCTGGATCATCGTCCACTTCAACACCCAGCACGATCTGCCATTGGCCATTCTCCCTGAACTTCTCCGTTATCACGGCCGAAACGCTGCGGTCCTGCTCGTGAATCACGCCCTGCACGAATGAGTCGCGCGGCACGTAGCCAATGGTCTGCCCCAACTTGTTTTTGGCAACGAGCGCATCTTCGTCGTGGGGATTGCCGATTTCATGCAAGATCGAAACGGACTGACCCACCCGACACGCGCTGCACGCATTGTCATAGTGCTGCTCGCCCACCAGGCGGACTGGATACTGTTTTCCCACACCGGCAAGTTATGGCGTTCCCGCTTGTTGCGCTCTCACAAAATTCTTGTTGACACGTCACAAGAGACTTGTATTTCTACCCCCGTCGCCGCCGCGTATCTGGGTAATCCCACCCAGCGCGAGCCGGCGGCGGGGGTTCGCTCGTGGGCAAATTTCCAGATTGGCACCGGCCAAAGCTGACCGAAACGCAGTTGAACGGCGAAGAGAAGCGGCTGTTCCCGCGCGGGTTGTTTCCCGAACAGGTCCGCGCCGATCTGATCTGCGCGCTGGCCTCGATGGATGGCGCCGCCACCGTCACCGCCGCGTGCCACGAATTGGGCATCGCGCTGGAACTGGATTCCACCACGATTGCCAATTGCCTCTCCGGCCGGCAACCGATCTATGGTAGCATCCTCGATTCGCTCTACGGCCCCGGTCGCGGCAGCAGCCTGCCAATCGCCTGGACCAGCCCCGCCGATTTCGGTCCGCTGACGGATCACGCCGTGGCCGCCGGGCTGGCCGATATACTCGGCCGCGCCACCCCCGAACCCACGCTTTCCCCAGACCCCGGCGCGGGCGCGCCTACCGCCACAGTTGCCGCGCCCGCGCCGGAGATCGTCGCTCCGGCGCCACACCCCCCGGCGCCCAGCGACGACTTGCCGGCGGCGGCCGATCCCGCTGCCCCGCCCGCACCCGAGCCCGACCAGGGCACGGGCAGTGCGGCCCCGCCGGCATTTTCTTCCGATCTGCTCCCCTCCCGCCTGCGGGAGGGGCCGGGGGTGGGCGGGGCATCCCCAGAACCAGTTTCGCTGCGCGCGCCGGATGCTGCCAGCCCGTCGATGGGTCATCGATCGGCTGAGCCGGTGCAGCTGCGCGAGGTGCCGGCGGCGGGCGAAAGGACGCCGCCGGCACCAAACCAACCCGCCGTCAGCCTGGCCGACGCGGAATCGATCATGGCCGGGCGACTGGCCGCTGCGCTGGAAGAAGCCGCCACCGCCGAGCGCTGGTTCGAACTGGCCAAACCCCGCGCCCACAATCTGCAAACCGCCGTCGCCGAACTCCGCGCCGCCCGCGCCGACTTCGCCGAAGATCGGGCTGCGGCATGATGCCGATCCTCTACCTCCTCGGCGGAGTCGCGCAGCTGGTGGTGGCCGTGGTCTGCGGCAGGTTCGCGCTATCGGAATCGCGCCACGATCAGGCCAGCGCCGCGCTGATGGCGATCATCACCGCGCTGTTCCTGCTCTGCGCCTTCCTGATGTTCATCCAGGTGCAGCGGTGACGCGCCCCTGGAACCCGCGCGCGGGTGAGGCCAGCTGGAACTTCACCGCCGCCCACACCGATCCCCGGCCCGAACCCGGCCTGTTCGCCACGCTGGCCACCGCGCCGATCGCGCGCGGGGTGCTGGCCCGGCTGGCGATCATCGCCCTGGCCACCTTCGCTTTCTGCCTCTGGAGGTTCTGATGAACGCTGTTGCTGTTCCCGATCCCGCGACCCCGCTGCCGGAGTTGTTGCCGTGTCCGTTCTGCGGAAGCGATGCCCATATCGGGACCGTGCGCTATTCACGCGCGCTCGATGATACTTCGTGGAAAGATGGCTCTCCGGTGCTGGAGGCTTTCTTCGGCCATTGCAGTCGATGCTCTGCCAGCTTTCTGAACAGCGTGGCTGGCGGATTTCAGACCCGGCTTCGCGCAATTCTTGCCTGGAACCGTCGCCCAGCGCCGGCCCCGCTCGATCCGTCGCCCGTTTCCAACGTCCACCCGCTGATCGATCCGAACGACTGCGTGGTGGTTCCGATCGCGGGCAAAATCTCGTGAACCCCCGGCACCCGCTTGATCCCGCCGCCCGCCTCTGGCGCGCCGCGCGGCAGTGGCCCGTTCTGATCGCGCTGCTGATCGGCATGATGGCCTGCGCGGTGGGGATGGCGGTCTGCCTGCTGCGGATGGCCGGCTGGATCGGCCCGGCGGGGCTGCCGTGGTGATGCCGCGCTTCATCGCCGCGCTGCTGGGCAGCGCCCCGCCCCCGCCAGCGCCCACCGAACGCGAGCTGGCCCGCGAAGCCGCCAGCACGCTGGGCAACCGCGCCGCCGCCCTGGCCCGCCAGAAGGCCCGCGCCAACCGCCCCACCCTGATCGCCCACCTCACCAAATTCCCGCCCGAAGCCGCCGCCCGCGGCCTCGCCCTCCTGAAGGACACCCCCGCCAATGACTGATCACGATCCTGTTACCGGCGAAATCTTGCCCCCGCCCGAACGCGCTGCCGATGGCCGCGCGCTGGCCCCCACCGCCACGCTGCTCAGCCAGCTGATCGCCGTGATGGGCGAAGGCGAATTCGATCGCGTGATGGCCGATGTTCTGACCAGCCTGGTCAGCGATCTGCGCGATTACGCCACCGCCACCGATGGCATCGCGAAGGGCAAGCTGACCATCAATCTGGCGATCAAGCTGGAAGGGTCCGCCTTCTTCTTGGAGCCGACCTACAAAACCACGCTGCCCATCGACAAGTTCGCCCGGGCGCTGATGTTCGCCACCGAAGACAACCGGTTCACCCCCAACCCGCCGATGCAGGGCCAGTTTTTCGGCGTGCGTGATGCCACGCCTGGCGCTCGCTTCCGCTCTGCCACCTGAAAGGACCAACACCGATGACCACCGATAATCCAGCCACCTTTGCCGCGATGCGCGAGCTGATCGAAGAACAGTTCGGCACCCTGTTCGAAGAGGTTTACCGTCCAGCTTGCGGCGCGCTGGCGCTGCTGACGCATCCCGCCGGCAAGACAGTGACCAAATTCACCCGCGACGATTTCGAAAAGATGGCCGACGCGCCGTTTGAACGCCGGGGCACCGCCAAGCTTCAGACCGTGGAAAGCTTTATCGCCCACGTGAAGCGCTTCGCCGACAGCGATTCCGCCATCTTCGCCAACTTTGACCGCGCCGCTCCGTCGCTGCTGGCCGTGATCGATTATCACTGCGCCACCGCCGAAGGCGCGCCACGCTGGGGCCGGCACCGGGCGGAGTTCAACTTCCCGCTGTCCGATCAGTGGAAGGCGTGGACCGAGCGCGACCGGAAGGTCATGTCGATGATCGAATTCGCGCTGTTCCTGGAAGATCGCGTGCTGGATGTGATGGATATCCAGATCGAGGACGCCGATCTGAACGCCGATCAGCGGATGTACCTGCGCGCCACCGGCGGCAGCCTGGCCGGGAAAAGCTCGCTTCTGGCGATCTCCACCAGCCTGAAGGTCAACGAAACCAGCAAAGTGACCGAGGCGCGCAACCTGACCAGCGGCGAAGCGCAGATCCAGTTCGAAGACAGCCACGAAACGCAGGTGCGCGGCGACACGGTGAAGCTGCCCAGCGCCTTCGTGATCGGCATCCCGGTGTTCAAGGGTTCGACGGACTATTTCCGCATCCTGGCTCGCTTCCGCTACCGGAAGACGAACGAGGGCCTGAAGTTCTGGTACGAACTGTGGAACGTCGATGCCACCTTCGACGTGGCGTTCCGCGAAGCCTGCGCGCTGGTGGAAAAAGATACCCGCCTGCCGCTGCTGTTCGGCAAGCCGGAAGTTTGATCCGATGACCGCCCCCACCACCCGCCCCTACACCCCCGCCGATGATGCCATTATCCGCGATCGCGCAGGCAACACCTCCTGGTCGGCGATCGGCGCGCTGCTCGGCCGCAGCGCCGATGGCGTGAAGAACCGCGCAGTCATCCTT
This sequence comes from Sandarakinorhabdus sp., assembly GCF_987265915.1. Classification (NCBI taxonomy): domain Bacteria; kingdom Pseudomonadati; phylum Pseudomonadota; class Alphaproteobacteria; order Sphingomonadales; family Sphingosinicellaceae; genus Sandarakinorhabdus; species Sandarakinorhabdus sp. Next base: position 2,191,734 of record NZ_OZ503948.1, on the reverse strand, counting down.
GGCCTGGCCAACACCGGCGGCGGCGAGACCGCCGCCTACGAGGCCGCCACCCGCGCCGCCACCATCCGGCTTGGCGAGAAAATCCGCGAAGTCGCCCGTCTGCGTGGCTACCCGCTGCCAGTGGCCACCTATCGCGAAGGGGTAGGGGCGTGAACGCCCGCCTTTCCTCGCTCGAATCCGCCAAACGCGGCGCGCGGCAGTCGAGCTTCGCGAAGAAGGACCGCTGCGCCTATGACACGATCGATCCGCGCGCGGTGGCGGCGCTGCGGCCGCACGTTCGGAACCTCACCCGCTTCATTGAGCCGTGCGCGGGGAAGGGCGATCTGGTGCGCGGGTTGCAGCACATCGGCCTGGAATGCCTGGACGCGTTCGATATCGCCCCGCGCGCCGACGATATCCGGCAGGAAGACGCGCTGGCATGGCAGGCCCCGTTTGCCTACCGGCGCGCGTCGATCATCACCAATCCGCCCTTCGATTGGCCGCTGCCGCGCGATCTGCTGACCCACTGGCTGGACCAGGTCGATACCGTCTGGCTGCTGCTGGAGGCGAACTTCGCCCACACCTGCCGCGCCGCGCCGCTGCTGGCGAAGTGTGAACACATCGTGTCGATCGGCCGCCTGCGCTGGGAAGCCGACAGCAAGCACAGCAGCACCAAGGATTACGCCTGGTACCAGTTCGCCCGCTGGTCCGACGGCGCCACCCGCTTCCACCCCCGCACCACCGGAAAGGCCGCCTGATGTCTGACGATTACAAACGGATTATTCATGGGGTTGCCGCAGTCGGCCCGATCGACGCGAACGGCCTGGCCGCCGCAGCGGGCGCGATTGCCGGCTGCGCCATCGTCGGCGGCGTGAGCGGCCAGCAGGTAGCGCTGCAGCTGATCAACGCCGGCATCGCCCAGCTTGGCCGCAACTGCGCCACCGTCGATCAGATGGTGGGTAGCTGGAACGAAACCATCACGGCGGCCATGCCCACCCTGAAAATTGCGATTGAGCGCCTTGAAAACGGGGCGGTGGGCAATGGCTGAAACCAGCAAAATCGAGTGGACGGACGCCACGTTCAACCCGTGGGTGGGCTGCAACAAGATCAGCCCGGCGTGCGATCACTGCTATGCCGAGGGCTGGGCCAAGCGCGCCGGCAATCCCGAACTGTGGCAGGGCCAGCGCCGCCGCACCACCGTGGCCAACTGGCGGATGCCGGTGAAGCTCAACGCGAAGGCCTTGGCCGAAGGCCGGCGCATCCGCGTGTTCTGCGCCTCGCTGGCCGATGTGTTCGATAATCAGGTGCCGGCCGAATGGCGCGCCGATCTGTGGGCGCTGATCCGCGCCACGCCGATGCTGGATTGGCAGTTGCTGACGAAGCGCCCGCAGAACATCGCCAGGATGCTGCCGGCGGATTGGGGCCAGGGCTGGCCGAACGTCTGGCTGGGCACCACGGTGGAAAACCAGGCCGAGGCCGACCGGCGCATCCCGCACCTTCTGGCCACCCCCGCCGCCGTCCGATTCCTCAGCTGCGAACCGCTGCTGGGGCCGGTGGATTTGGAAAACGTCGATTATTATCCGTTTCTCGACAGCCTTTGCAAAACACCACGGCCGCAGCCCGACGATCCGAACTGGCCTATCTGCCGCTACGACGTGCTTCGCGGCCACATGAAAGGCCCCGATGACATTGGCCTGCCCCGCATCAACTGGGTCATCGCCGGCGGCGAAAGCGGCTCCGGCGCCCGTCCGATGCATCCAGACTGGGCACGCTCCCTGCGCGACCAGTGCGCCGCCGCCGGCGTGCCCTTCCTGTTCAAACAGTGGGGGGAGTGGGGGCAGCGCCGCTCCCACGCAATGGTGGAAGGCGAGCCTGGCGAACTGGTGCGCAGCACTGTGGTTAGCAGCACAGATCGCTCCGAAGTCGGCAAACACTACTTCTATGCCGTGCCGATGGCCGGACAGCTCGTTGGCGTGAACGAAGTCGATTGTCTCACCCGCTGCGGCAAAGCCCGCGCCGGCCGCCTGCTCGACGGCTGCACCCACGATGAATTTCCGGGAGGCTAGGCCAATGGCTGACAAACCGATCCTGTTCAGCGCCCCGATGATCCAGGCGCTTCTTGCCGGCCGCAAGACACAGACGCGGCGGGTGCTGAAGCCGCAGCCACACGACAATGATTTCGACGGCCCCGGAATCTATCACCCGACCAAGGTTGATCGACACGGCGAAGAACAGCCCGGCAATCCGCTGTTTGGCATCTGGGCACCCGATGGCTTCTGGACCCAGCGCCTGCCCTATGCCCCCGGCGACCGGCTGTGGGTGCGGGAAGGGTGGCGCACTCACAAGGATTTTGACCATTTGAAGCCAAGCGAACTGCTGGCCCATGCCGAACAGCATCAGCGCGGCGTACCGGTCTGGCTAGAATTGTCGTTGCAGTCCGGCACTGCCGAAGATCGGGCGATGCTCAAAAGCCCCGGCCGCTACCGTTCAGGCCGCTTCATGCCGCGTTGGGCTTCCCGCTTCACCCTGTTGGTGACGGACGTTCGGGTGCAGCGCCTGCACGACATCAGCGAAGCCGACGCGCTGGCCGAAGGCGTTGAACGTCACGCCGGCAGTGACGGCGCAATCGCTGAATTTGAAGCACTCTGGAACAGCATCAACGGCCCCGATGCCTGGGATGCAAATCCCTGGGTGTGCGCCATCACCTTCGATGTCGTGCGCGCCAACATCGATCAGGCCCAGTCATGAACCCCCTGCGCGTCCTGATCGCCTTCGAACAATCCGGTGCCATGCGCCGCGCCTTTGCGCTGCGCGGGATTGTCTGCACCAGCGGCCGGGCAAAGCAGTGCCGCTGCGGCCGGCGCGCCACCCTGGAATGCGATTGGAAAGTGCCCACGAAACGCAGCGGCACCTGCGACGCGCCGATCTGCGCCAGCTGCACCACCTCGCCCGAGCCCGGCAAGGATCTGTGCACCGCCCACGCCGTCCAGTGGCGCGCCTGGCAGGATCGGAGGGCAGGGCGGTGAACACTCGCGTGCCTTGGAACGCCGCCTGGTCGAGCGAGCATCGGTACGAAATCCGCCCCTGCCGGTACGTGGGCGGGAAGCTGGCGCTTTGGCAGCCGCACACGCCGGGGGAGGGCAAGCCGGTCTTCGCCAAGCCCCACGCGGTGCGGCAGCGGAAGAGCATCGCCGAAATGCGCTGCACCGTCTGTGGTGAGAAGACACCGATCAACGATCGCTGGTGGTTCAAGCTCGGCCGGGTGCAGGAAGGCTGGCTGATGACCACCGAAGCGCCCGTCCATCTGGCCTGCGCGCGGCTGGCGCTGGAATTCTGCCCCCACCTGCGCGGCCGCGATGCCGATCTTGAACGGATGCACGGCGGCTATTCGATCCTCAGCTCCATCGTCGGCGGTTCGCAGTTCGACGCCGACTTCGGCGCGAACCTGATCCAAGGCCGCCGCGTTGTCGGCGCGCTGAAGATCGCTTGGCCGGCCGATCGCGTGATGCGCGTCTGGGGCCGGAGGCTGGCCGCGTGATCGTCGGCGACCGTCAGATTTGGGATGATACGGTGCAGCTGCGCAGCTATTCCGGCAGCACCTATTCTGCGCGCGTCCGAACCTTTTGGGAGTGGACCGCCCAAGGCTGGCGCCGAACAGGCGTGACAGTTGAGATTCTGCCGTGATCGCCACGCCCTTTCACGATATCGCCGCCCGCGCCCGCGCTGCCGCGTTGAAGGGGCAGCGGTTGCATCTGGAGGTTGATCACGCCCGCGCGCTGGCGCAACATCCCGAAATTCAGGCCCTGCTGGGCCGCCTGATCGCCGAAGAGAACGCCTCCCTATGCCGCGCCGATCCGAACCCAGCCCCGCCGCCGGCCCCACCGCCACCGATGCCCAGCGTGGTGAAGCCGCCCGACGCGTCCGCCTCGGCGAATTCTACCTCGATTGGCGATGGGATCGGCAGCGATACACCATCTGCTGGTACGATGCAGCAGCTCGTACAAGACGCCGAAAGCTTACAGACATTGGCCCTGGCAGCGGAATTGAAGCACCGATCGCAGCGCAGCAGGCACTCGCAGCGCATTTTGCCGGCCACGCCCGCCCCGCCAAAGCGCAGGAGCCGGCCGAGGCCAGTGTCAGCGCCATCTTCAGCCGTTACCTGACCGATCACTGCGCCGGGCTGCGCTTTGCCGACAAGGATGCGCTGGCCGTGCAGCATTTCGAGGAATATCTGGCCGATCAGCGCCGGGCCGGGCTGTTGCCGGTGCAGATCACGGTGGGCAACATCAACGGCCGGTTGATCGATGGCTTCGTGGCGGCGATGCAGGCGCGCGGCAACGTGGGCGAAACGATCAACCGGAAACTGGCCACGATCCGCGCCGCGCTGAATTGGGCGCGGAAAAACGAGATCATCACCGCGGCGCCCTACATCAAGGCCGCGCCGGAATCGCTGCTGTCGGGCCCGCGCGATCTGGAATGGAGCCCGGAGCAGGTGGCCGCCATCCTGGAAGCGGCGGCCAGCGAGCCGGCGCGGCACCACGTGCGCCTGTTCGCCATCACCAGCCTTTCCACCCACGCCCGCACCGATGCCATCCTGGAATGCGATCTGGCGCAGCAGCTGCGCGTGGTGGGCGATCGGCAGATGATCAACTGGCTGGTGCCGGGGGACAGGCTGACGCGAAAGCGCCGATCGACCGTGCCGGTGGCGCCCACGCTGTGGCAGTGGCTGGAAGGGCGCACCGGGAAGCTGATCCAGTATCGGGTGCCGATTGCCGAAAAGCGCTGGAAGGAGGAGGGGGTGCCGGAATATCTGGAGCGCCCCACCTGGGATATCGGCAACGCGCTGGCCCGCACCGTGGTGGCCGCCGGCATCGCCCACCGGTCGCTGCGCCTGGTGCGCCCGATGCTGGACGAATCGGGCAATCAGGTGGTGCGGCATTTCACCCGGAAGGATCCAGCCACCGGCCGCGTGCCCGATCCGCTGCCGCAGTGGGAACCGATCGCGCGGACCCCGAACACGTTCCGCCACACCTGCCACACCTATCTGCAAACGATGGGCGTGCCGCAGGCGCAAATCGATCTGGCCGCCGGCCACGTCGCCGCCGAAAAGGGCAGCGGTCGGAACTACACCCACCTCCGCCCGGAGTATCTTCGCGAATTAATTCAAGCGGTTGAAGCCTACTGGTCCAACCTCGACACCCTGACCAGCGCGCACCGTCGGACCCAATGCGGACCCAAAATCATCATCCTGCCAACCCGGCCGGCAAAGGTGAGCGCGTAAGCTGTTGGAATCAAAAGCCAGACCGGTGGTGGAGCAGAGGGGGATCGAACCCCTGACCTCAGCAGTGCGATTGCTGCGCTCTCCCATCTGAGCTACTGCCCCGCACCGGTTCATGACGTCCCGCAGCGCGGGAGGCGGACCGAATAGCTGCGAAGTTCGGGCTTTGCAACAGCGGCGTTCAACCCCGAACGTCAGCCAAAGCCTTCGGCCAGAAAGCGCTCCGCCAGTGCGGCATGCAGCGCCGCGCCGCGGGCCATGGCGCTTTCATCCAGATGCATGTGGCTGCTGTGCAGGCCGCAACAGCCGCGCCAATCGCTACCCTGTTCGGCAACGCCCAGGAAGAACATGGCGCCGGGCGTTTTTTCAAGCACATAGGCGAAATCTTCAGCGCCCATGATCGGGTGCGCCAGCGTCTGCCACGCATCGATACCGAACAATTCGGCGGTAACGCGCTCTCCCAGCGCCACGGCGCGGCCATCACAGACGGTGACCGGAAATCCGGAAACGATCTCCACCGTCGCGCTGGCGCCATGGGCCGCAGCAATGCCCTGCACCAGGGGCGGGATGCCACTGTGCAGGGCCTGGCGCGTGGCGGCGGAGAGCGTGCGCATCGTGCCATACATATTGGCGGTTTCGGGGATGACATTGTCGGTGGAGCCGGCGCTGATCTGCCCGATGGTGATCACGGCGGGATCAAACACGCTGATGCGGCGGGTGACGAACGTCTGCAACGCCAGCGCGATTTCGCAGGCGATCGGCACCGGATCAATCGCATCGTGCGGCATGGAGGCATGGCCGCCGCGCCCGGTGATGGTGATGCGCAGCTTGTCGCTGCTGGCCAATAGCGCGCCGGTGCGCCCTGCCACCACGCCCCACGGCGCATTGGGCATGATATGCAGCGCAAACGCCGCATCGGGAAGCGGCGCAATCAGGCCATCATCCAGCATGTAGCGCGCGCCATGGTGGCCTTCCTCGCCAGGCTGGAACATGAACATCACCGTGCCAGCGAGCTGGTCGCGCCGTTCGCACAGCAACCGCGCCGCGCCCGCCAGCATCGCCACATGCGCATCATGGCCACAGGCGTGCATGGCACCGGGGATGGCGCTGGCAAAATCGAGGCCGGTTTCTTCCGGCATCGGCAGCGCATCGGTATCGCCGCGCAGCAGCACGGTGCGGCCATTGGCCGGCCCGCGCAGCGTGGCGATGATGCCGCTGGTCGATGGGCCGGTGCTGATCTCCAGCGGCAGACCCTTGAGTGCATCCATGATCTTTTCGGCGGTGCGCGGATTGTGCAGGCCGAGTTCCGGTTCGGCATGGATGGCACGGCGCAGCGCGACCATGGCGGGCAGGGCGGCGTGGGCGCCAGAGAGGATGGGGGCGGGCCAATCGGTGGTCATGGCAGCCAAGGTAGCGCCTTCCCTTGTGCGCCGCCACCCGCTACGCCCACATCATGCAGCATGACGCGATCATCCTGGGCGCTGGCGGGGCGGGGCTGTTCTGTGCGGCCACCGCGGGGCAGGCGGGCGCGCGGGTGGTGGTGATCGATCACAATGTGGAGCCAGGCAAGAAGATCCTGATTTCCGGTGGCGGGCGCTGCAATTTCACCAATGTGGGCGCCGCGCCTGATCGGTACTTGAGCGAAAACAAGCATTTCGCACGATCTGCTCTGTCGCGCTACACAGCGGCGGATTTTGTCGATCTGGTGCGCAAGCACGGCATCGCCTTTCACGAAAAGACGCTGGGGCAATTGTTCTGCGATGGATCGGCGCGGCAGATCGTGGCGCTGCTGATGGACGAATGCGCCGCCGGCAGCGTGGATTTCGCGTTCGGCCAGGCGATCAGTGATGTGACCCACGCCGATGGACAGTTCATCGTCACCGCCAGCGGCGGCATTTATACCGCGCCGCAGCTGGTGATCGCCACTGGCGGCCCGGCCATCCCCAAGCTGGGGGCGACCGGCTTTGCCTACCAGGTGGGCAAGCAATTCGGTCTGCGCATCATTCCGCCGCGCCCGGCGCTGGTGCCGTTCACATTGCCAGGGGGCGAAAGCCTGTTTTGTGAGCTCGCCGGCGTGGCGGCGACCGTTGTGGCAACAGCCGGCAAGGCCGCCTTCCGGGAAGCCGCGCTGTTCACCCATCGCGGCCTGTCCGGCCCGGCAATGTTGCAGGCGTCGAGTTACTGGCGGCATGGCGAAGCCATATCGGTGGATTTCCTGCCCGATGCACCGGCCGACTGGCTGGGCGCCATGAAGCGGCAGCGGCCGAGGGCGGGGCTGAAATCCATACTTGCCAGCGCCTTGCCGGAACGTCTTGCCGAAGCGCTTGCAGAGGCCGTGGCGCTGCCGGGGGAAATGGCCAATCAGAAGGACGCGGCGCTCACCGCCGCCATGCAGCGGCTGAAGGGCTGGCAATTCCGGCCCGATGGCACCGAGGGCTTTGCCAAGGCCGAAGTCACGGCGGGCGGCATCGACACCGCCGGCCTGTCGTCGCGCACGATGATGGCCAATCACATTGAGGGGCTTTACGCCATCGGTGAAGCGGTGGACGTCACCGGTTGGCTGGGCGGCTATAATTTCCAATGGGCCTGGGCGAGCGGCCATGCGGCGGGCGTGGCGATTGCAGAGAGACGAAGCGCATGATGACGTTCGACGAAGTGATCCTGGGCCGGCGCAGCACGCGTGGGTTCAAGCCCGATCCGGTGCCGCGCGCGCTGATCGAAGAGATACTGACGCTGGCGATGCGGGCGCCGTCATCGATGAACACCCAGCCATGGAATTTCACCGTGGTCACCGGCGAACCGCTGGATCGCATCCGCGCCGGCAACACCGAGCGCAATATCGCCGGCGTGCCCCACAGCCGCGAATTCCGCACCGGCACGGCATTCGAAGGCGTCCACCGCGAACGCCAGATCGGTGTCGCCAAGCAATTGTTCAGCGCCATGGGCATCGCGCGGGACGATGCGCCAGCGCGCATGGATTGGGTGCTGCGCGGCTTTCGGCAGTTCGATGCGCCAGTGTGCGTGATCATCACCTATGATCGCGTGCTGAATGGCAGCGACGACACGCCGTTCGATTGCGGTGCCGTTTCGACCGCCCTGGTCAACGCCGCCTGGTCCCGCGGGCTGGGCGCGGTGATCAATTCCCAGGGCATCATGCAATCGCCAGTGGTGCGCGAACATGCCGGCATTGCGGATGATCAGGTGATCATGAAGGCGATTGCCATCGGGTGGCCGGATGAGAGTTTCCCGGCGAACGCCGTGGTTTCGGAGCGCAAGAGCGTGGCGGAAGCGGCGCGGTTCGTGGGGTTTGGTGAGTGAAGCCCAGCCCCGTGTCGAGCACGGGGTGACGGTTAAGCTTATCGTCACCCCGTGCTTGACACGGGGCTTGGCTATTCGTTCAGCTTGGGCGCCGGGAACCAATCGTCCCACAAATCGCGCCAATCCGGATTGTCCTTCTCGATCAGCGCGAACTTCCATTCCCGCCGCCATTTCTTGATCAGCTTCTCGCGCGCAATGGCGCGTTCGATATCGTCATGGCGTTCGGCATAAACGATGCGCAGCTTGCCGTAATCGGTGACGTGGGTGGATCCGGTGCCTTCGCGATGTTGCTGGACGCGGCGGGTGAGATCAGCGGTCACGCCGACATACATGCCACCGCGATAGCGGTTTGCCATGATGTACACCCAGCCGCCTTTTTCCATTCTGAATTGATGCGGTAGGCCGAAGAAAAAGCCAAGCCCCGTGTCAAGCACGGGGTGACGGTCACTTTGTTCGTCACCCCGTGCTCGACACGGGGCTTGGCTTTCCTTTTGCGTTACACCCCGTTCGCCTTGAAATGCGCCAGCAACTTGGCCCACGCGTCCTTGCCGGCCTCCGCGTTGTAGCTCGGACGGTAATCCGCCAGAAACCCGTGGTCGGCATTCGGATAGAGGATGATGTCGCTCTTCGTGCCCTTGATGGCCGCGCGCATGTCCTCGACGTCCGCCACCGGGATGCCCTTGTCGAGCGCACCGTAAAGACCCAGCACCGGCGCTTTCAGCTCAGCAGCGATTTCCAGCGGCCATTTGCGGTTTTCGGCGCCGGGCGCGCCCTTGATGCGGCCGTACCAGGCGCCGCCGGCCTTCAGTTGCGGGAAGCGCGCGGCGGCCATCCAGGTGACGGCGCCGCCCCAGCAGAAGCCGGTGATGGCGAATTTTTGTCCATCGACAAACGATTGCGCCGCTGCCCAATCGAGCGTCGTCTTCACATCGCCCATCACCTGTTCGTTGCCGGCCTTGTTGACGATGGCCAGGATGGCGGAAAAATCTTTCAAGCCGCCCAACGTCTTGTCGGGATCGCCGCGGAAGAAGAATTCCGGCGCGATGGCGACATAGCCGGCCTTGGCAAAGCGCCGGGCCACATCCTTGATCCATTCGTGCACGCCGAACACTTCGTTGACCACGATCACGGTCTTGTGTTTGCCCTTCCCCGCAGGGCGCGCCACGAACGCCGGCAGGCCGCCGGGCAGTGTTTCCCAGCCCGTGATCAGGCCATCGGCTGGCGTCGAAATCGGCTGCGCATTCGCACCGATGTCGAAGGCGGCATAGCCGGCGGCCAGCAGCATGGCACGGCGCGACAAGGCCAGATCTTCAGGCACGAAACTGTCGGGGCGGGTGAGCGTGACCATGTGGCGTGTCCTTGTCTGAGGCTATGGGGCGATAGCGCCAACGATACCGGCTTGCCCTGTGCTTGCCAGTATCCAAATAAACATTACAAAGATGCAATGTTTTCCTGCGCCCCGGAGTCGCTGCATGTCGATCTACGCCCTCTCGCTCCTGTTGGCAGCGGCCGTGCCGGCATCACCGGCTGCGGCGCCGGCCGAGACCGCCCGCATCGCCGAACACCGCAGCTGGATTGACGATCACGCCCGCTGGAATGCGCAGCACATGGCGGCCGCCCGCCGGTTGGAAACGGTGGTGGCGGCGCTGCGCCGGCACGATACGAGTTTTGATCGTCACGGCAGCGAATTGCGCGATCACCAGCGTGGTGCCGAAGGTGACCTCACACCCGCCATTGCCGCTCGCCATACCAGGCTGCGCGCCGCGCATGCCGAAGCCACGCGCAGCCACAAACGCCTGATGGACGAGGTTGCCGATCTTGAACGCACCATCGCGGCCAATCTGGCCGCCGATCGGTTCGTGCCGCGTTGAGCGGTCTGGCCACAGCGCAGCCTGCCCGTTAAGGAAGGGCCATGGGGGACGCCGTCACACATATTCCAAAGCCGATCTGGCGCCAGCTTTATGCGCAGGTTCTGGCCGCTATCGTCGTGGGCGGGCTGATCGGTTGGCAGGCGCCCGATGCCGGTGTCGCGCTCAAGCCATTGGGCGATGGCTTCATCAAGCTGGTCAAGCTGGTCGTGGCGCCGCTGGTGTTCGTCACCATCGTCACCGGCATCGCCCATATGCGCGACATGGGGCGGGTCGGGCGCGTGGCCGGCAAGGCCTTTGCCTATTTCCTGGCGGTGTCCACGTTGGCGCTGATCGTCGGGTTGATCGTCGCCAATGTCGTACGGCCGGGCGATGGCCTTGATGTCGATGTGGCGGCGCTCGATTCCGGTGCGGTTGCGACCTATGTGGCCAAGGCCGGGGAGGGCGGGCTGATCCCGTTCCTGATGGACATCATCCCCTCGTCGATCCTGTCGCCGTTCACCGAAGGCAATATGCTGCAAGTGCTGTTTCTGGCGATCAGCATGGGTGCGGCGTTGGCCATCGTCGGCGCGCCGGCGGAGCCGTTGATGAACGTGCTGGCCGCCTTCCAGACCGGCCTGTTCCGCCTGACCGCGCTGTTCATGGCGCTGGCCCCCATCGGCGCGTTCGGGGCCTTTGCCTTCACCATCGGCAAGTTCGGGCTGGGGGCGATTGCCAATCTGGCGCTGCTGATCGCCTGTTTCTATGGCACGGCGATCCTGTTCGTGTGCCTGGTGCTCGGTGCGATTGCGCGTGCCGCGGGCTTCTCGATCTTCACGCTGCTGGCGTATCTGAAAACCGAGCTGCTGCTGGTGCTCGGCACCTCCAGTTCCGAAAGTGCGCTGCCCGGCCTGATGGCGCGGATGGAGCGCGCTGGTTGCCCCAAGGCAGTGGTCGGCCTGGTGGTGCCCACCGGCTACAGCTTCAACCTGGATGGCACCAACATCTACATGACGTTGGCCAGCCTGTTCATCGCCCAGGCCTGCGGGATCGACCTGGCGCTGTCGGAGCAACTGGCGCTGCTCGCCGTCGCCATGATCTCGTCCAAGGGCGCGGCCGGCGTGACCGGGGCCGGGTTCATCACCCTGGCTGCAACCTTGTCGGTGGTGCCGTCGGTCCCGGTGGCGGGCATGGCGCTGATCCTGGGCATTGATCGCTTCATGTCGGAATGCCGGGCGCTCACCAATTTCATCGGCAATGCCGTGGCCTGCGTGGTGGTGGCACGCTGGGAAGGCGGCATCGATGAAGCGCAGTTCGCCGCGGTGTTCCGTGATCGCAAGTTCGGCGATGCGCTGCCGCCGCAGGGGGCGGAGCAGGACGCGGATTGATGAGCGCCGTCACGCCCAGCGTGATGATCGCCACGCCGATGTATGGCGGCCTGTGCTCGGCGCCCTATGTCCATGGCCTGTTGCAGACGGTGGCCAGCATGCACGGGCGCGGCATCCCGCTCTATTGGCACCAGTTGTCGAACGAAAGCCTGATCACCCGTGCCCGCAACGAACTGGCGCGGCTGTTCCTGGCCAGCGATTACAGCCACCTGATGTTCATCGATGCCGACATGGTGTTCGATGGCGAAGCGGTGCCGGCCTTGCTGGCGGCGGATGTCGATATCGTCTGCGGCATCGCGCCGAAGAAGGAAATCGACTGGCCGCGCATCGAGCGGGCGGCTGCGGCGGGCCAGACGGGCTTGCAGGATTTTGGCGGCAGCTTCGTGTTCAACCTGCTGGATGAAAACGCGGCCCGCCCTGATGCGCGCGGCCTGATCGAGGTGCGCCATGGTGGCACCGGCTTCATGCTGATCAACCGGCGCGTGTTCGAGGCGCTGGCCCCGCATGTGCCGCAATACCGCACCTCCACGATTCGCGATGGCACGACGGGGGAATATCTGAGGCCGCTGACCCACGAATTTTTCGCCACCAGCATCGATGAGACGGGAGCGTTATTGTCGGAGGATTATCATTTCTGTGCGCTGTGGCGGCGGCACGGCGGGCAGGTGCATGCGCAGCCGTTCATCAAGCTGGGGCATGTGGGCAGCCATTTGTTTGGCGGCGATCTGATCAAGGCGGGCGGGAATATCAGTTAGTTCGAAACGCCCTCCCCGCAAGGGGAGGGAGTTTTTCAGCCCCGCACCCGGATCAGCCCTTCCTGCATCACGCAGGCCACCGGGCGGCCATTGATATCATGCACGATGGCACGGTTGATGCCGCGGCCGCCGGCGGCCATTGGCGAATCCTGATCGAACAGGTTCCACATGTTCATGTCGGGCGTGGCGTTGAACCAGATGGCGTGATCGAGGCTGGCCGATTGCAGCGTCGGGTTGGCCCAGCTGATGCCGTGCGGGTTGAGGCAGGTATCGAGCAGGGTCATGTCGCTGGCATAGGCGAACAGGCAGCGTTGCAACACCGGATCGGCGGCTGCAGCTTCAGGCATGGGCGTCGCAAGGCGCACCCAGTGGCGCTGCTGCGGCGGGCGGCGTTCGGGATTGAAGAAGCTTTCGAGATCGCCCTGGTCTTCGCTACGCACATCCAGCGGCCGATCCCGGCGCAGCCACAGGGTTTTCCACGGTTCGGGTGCGTTGGGTGCGTTGCGGCGCGCCCATTCCGCTCCGCTTTCCAGGGTTTCGGGGTGCGGCACGTCGGCCGGCGGGGTGACATCATGTTCCAGCCCCGGTTCCACCCCCTGGAAACTGGCCGCCATGTTGAAGATCGGCCGGCCTTTCTGGATGGCCACCACCCGGCGAGTCGTAAATCCCGCGCCGTCGCGGTCGCGCTCCACCTTGTAAACGATGGGCAGGGCCGGATCGCCGGGGCGGATGAAATAGCTGTGCAGGCTGTGGCAATATCGGTCAGTCGGCACGGTGCGGCTGGCTGCCATCAGCGCCTGTGCCACCACCTGGCCGCCATAGACCCGCATCCAGCCCTCGTTGGTGGATTGGCCGCGGAACAGATCGGTTTCGACCTCCTCCAGTTGCAGCAGCGCCAGCAGGCTGGTGACGGCAGCTTCGGGGTTGGGCGTATGGGGTGCGGCGCTCGTGTCCATGGGTTCCCATAACCCATCTCGCGCTGCGGGCAATATGGCGACATAACCTGCTTGACACCGGGGCGGCCCCCCCATATTGCCGCGCTTCCACAGCGCAAGCGGGTGTAGCTCAGTTGGTTAGAGCGTCGGCCTGTCACGCCGAAGGTCGCGGGTTCGAGCCCCGTCACTCGCGCCACTGGTTTCAGTGGTCTTGCCCGCCGCCGCTGTGGAAACCCCCATCAATCCGCGTGCAAGCGGTCCCATTTGCCCAGTTCATGGGCGATTGAGGCTTCGACCAGCGCCTCCCACAGGGTTTCGGCCAGGCCCGCCGGCAGGCCGGCTGCGCTGGCCGCAGCGGCGGCATTGGCGATCACCTGGGCCTTGCGGGGTTCATCGCGCACGGATTCGCGCCTGGCCTTGATGCGGGCGGCGGCGTCCATATAGGTGAAGCGGCGGGCGAGCAGCGCGACCAGTTCCCGATCGAGCGCATCGACCCCGGCGCGCACCTCCTGCATCGTCTGGCAGTCGCTGGCGGGCAGCACGCTCATTTCACCTTCCAGCGGCCGGTGTTCATCCACAGGAACAGCTGCTTCAACGGCGCCACCCAGGCAATGCCGGCGACGAGATAAAAGGCCGTCTGCACCAGTTGCGGCAAGCCGGTGATCTGATCGGACAAGACCGAGATGATCAGCGCATAGACGGCGATATAGAGGATCATGCCGAACATGCCGACCGGCTTGCGCCAGCTTGGTTCGGGCGGGATGCGGTGCGGGGCGAGTTGCATGGGCGCCGTTTACCGGCCTTTGCGGCAATCCACCAGCCGCGCCGGTGTCGCGACCATGTCCAGCGGCATGTCCCACGCGTCGGCAGGCAGGGCAGGGGCAATCTGGCATTCCCAGGCAAGGCCGATGGCGAGCAGCGGCTTGCCGGCGCGGGCGGCCTGGCTGCGCAGCGTGGCCAACGCCCGGTCATAATAGCCGCGGCCCTGGCCGAGGCGGACGCCCGCCAGCGTGACGGCCACCAGCGGCACCAGCACCAGATCGGGCTCCACGCGCGGCGCGGTGGCGGCCGGTTCGGGGATGCCCTGGAAGCCGGGCTTCATGTCGGCCCAGGCGGCGATGTGGAAGCTGAGATCGGGGCCGACGACGCGCGGGAAGGCGTGGGGCCCCAGCAGCCGCTCGATCCACATCGGGTCGATCTCGTCGCCGACGGCGGCATAGCTGCCGGCCATGGTGATACCGGGAAGCAGCGGGGCGATATGGCTGGCCAGCGCGCGCTCCTCGGCTTCGCGCGCCGCCTTGCTGAGGCTGGCGACATGAGCGCGGCGGGCGGAGCGATACTGGCGGCGCAGGTCTGTCTTGTTCACGCGCGGCGTTTCCGTTGGGAGGGGGTTGGCGGGACCACCATGGGCCGTTGGACTTGAAGATCCTCTGACGCCAGTAACGTCAGGTGGGAGCCAGGTGTGACAGACCAGGGTCCATCCAGTGCCAGCCCCCGATAGGATGATTATCGCCTCAGGGATGCTTGCTTGCGCGTACCGGGCAGTGCCCGCCGTCTCGGGATATAGGCGTTTGCGGGGGGCTTCTCAAGGGCGGCTGTCCGCCAACGCCTCCAACTGCTCGACGATGCGAGTCAGCCGCGCCAGATCGGGCGCCGGCGTGCCGCCATTGCGTGCCTCGGCCAGTTCATCGGCCAGCATCAGCGCCACCATCACCAGCGTCTGCGCCTCCGACATGACGCCCAGCGCCTTGGTCAGCCGACCGGCGCGCGTTGCCAGTTCGGCGCCCAGCCGTTCGATGCGGGTTTCATCGCCGTCGCGCGCCGCGATGCGATACTGATGCCCGCCCACCGTGATGGCCACTTGTGCCATGCGCCTCAGCCTTTCCCGGCCAGCAACGCGTCCAGCGCCGCCACCGCGTCCGCGGCTGCTGCTTCGATGCGGGCCAGCCGCGCCCGATCCGCCGCACGCGCCGCGGACTCGGCGGCGCGGTGGGCCGCGATGGCCGCCAAGGCCGCTTCGGCGCGGGCGATCAGTTGCTCCAGCTCGGAAATCGGTGACGTCCTTCGATTGATCAATATCTTGGGCGCCATTGATAAGGCGCGGTCTCAGCCCCGGTCAAGCCGCGCAAATGCCGCAAAATCGTCCGAACTGCCGCGCCATGCATGCAAAAACTTGACGTGAGCTTGGCGCATCGGCCAAAGCCGCGCGCAAGCTTGCATGAATCTTTATCGGCACGCTGTCCTTTCGCTTGGGGCAGGGCGGCCGGACATCAGGAACGGCCGCAATGACCGATCTTTCCCGCGCTGCAAATGCCATCCGGGCGCTGGCCATGGATGCCGTCGAAGCGGCCACCTGCGGCCACCCCGGCATGCCGATGGGCATGGCCGATGTTGCGACATTGCTGTTTGCCAAGCATCTGAAATTTGATCCGGCCGCGCCGAAGTGGCCGGATCGTGATCGGTTCGTGCTGTCGGCCGGTCATGGCTCGATGCTGATCTATGCGCTGCTGTATCTGACCGGCTATGCCCGGCCGACGCTGGATGACATCCGCAATTTCCGCCAGCTGCACTCCCCGTGCGCCGGCCACCCCGAAAACACCGAGCTGGAAGGGGTGGAATGCACCACCGGGCCGCTGGGGCAGGGGCTTGCGATGGCGGTGGGCATGGCGATCGCCGAACGCCATCTCAATGCGCAATTCGGCGCTGATCTTGTCGATCACCGCACGTGGGTGGTGGCAGGCGACGGTTGCCTGATGGAAGGCATCAGCCAGGAAGCCATCAGCCTTGCCGGGCACCTGCAACTGGGCCAGCTTAACGTGATCTGGGACGATAATCGCATCAGCATCGATGGCCCGGTCAGCCTGTCAAGCAGCGAAGACATGGCATTGCGCTTCACCGCCGCCGGCTGGCATGTCGTGGCCTGCGATGGCCATGATTTCGCCGATATCGACCGGGCGCTGTCGGCGGCCGCGGCCGATCCCCGCCCCAGCCTGATCGCGGCGCGCACCACCATCGGCAAGGGCGCCCCCACCAAGGCCGGCACCAGCGGCGTGCATGGCAGCGCGCTGGGGGCCAAGGAAATCGAAGGCGCCAAGGCGGCGCTGGGCTGGAGCCATGGCCCGTTCGAGATTCCGGCCGACATCAAATCCTGGTGGGAAGGCCTGGGCGCTTCCGGCGCGGCCGAGCGCGCCGCCTGGGAAGCCCGGCTCGCGGCCGATGCCCAAGGCGCAGCCTTCACCAAGCGCATGGCCGGTGATCTGCCGGCAGCTGCGGTGATGCGGGACTACATGGCTGGTCTTGCCGCCAACCCGCCCAAGGTCGCCAGCCGCAAAGCCAGCGAAATGGCGCTGGATGTGCTGGTGCCGGCGCTGCCCGAACTGCTGGGCGGCTCAGCCGATCTGACCGGATCGAACAACACCCGCGCAAAGGGCCAGGCAGTGTTCAGCGCCGCCGATTATGGCGGGCGCTATATCCATTATGGCATCCGCGAATTCGGCATGGCCGCCGCGATGAACGGCATTGCGCTGCACGGCGGCGTGGTGCCGTTCGGCGGCACCTTCCTGGTGTTCAGCGATTATATGCGCAACGCCATCCGGCTGGGCGCCATCCAGCAGGCGCGGGTGGTGCATGTGCTGACCCACGATAGCATCGGCCTGGGCGAAGATGGCCCGACGCACCAGCCGGTCGAACATCTGCTGTCCCTGCGCGCCATTCCCAATCTGGCGGTGTATCGGCCGTGCGACGCCATCGAAACGGCGGAGGCCTGGGCCTGTGCGCTGGCCGACACGACGCGACCCAGCGTGCTGGCGCTGTCGCGGCAGAATCTGCCGCCGGTGCGCGACGATGTGAGCGAGAACAGGACGGCGCTGGGCGCCTATCGGTTGAAGGCCGCCACGGCGCCACGCGCGGTGGTGCTGATCGCCACCGGATCGGAAGTCGGGGTGGCGATCGATACCGCCGCTCTGCTGGAAGCCGACGGCATCGGTGCGGACGTGGTGTCGATGCCGTGCTGGGAGCGGTTTGATGAGGCTGATGCCGCTTATCGCGCCGATGTGCTGCCGGCCGACGCATTGAAGGTTTCGGTGGAGGCCGGCGTCACCATGGGCTGGCATCGTTATGTCGGTGATGGCGGCATCACCATCGGGCTGGATCGGTTCGGCGCGTCGGCACCGGCCGAGCAGCTTTATGCCGAATTCGGTATCACCGCGCCGGCCATCGCCGCGCAGATCAAGAGCAAACTGGCCCGCTGAGACGGGCAAACACGAGAAGGACGACGCACATGGCGCTGAAAGTGGCAATCAACGGGTTCGGGCGGATCGGTCGCAATGTGTTGCGCGCCATCGTCGAATCGGGCCGCATCGATATCGTCGTGGTGGCGATCAACGATCTGGCCTCGCCGGAAGCCAATGCGCGCCTGCTGGCCCGCGACAGCGTGCATGGCAAATTCCCCGGCACGGTGAGCGTGGATGGCGATGCCATCATAGTGAATGGCCAGCGCATCGCCGTCACCGCCGAGCGTGATCCGGCCAAGCTGCCGCACGCCGCCATGGGCGTTGATATCGCGCTGGAATGCACAGGTTTCTTCACCGATGCCGCCAAGGCCGGCGCTCACATCACCGCGGGCGCGAAGAAGGTGCTGATCTCGGCGCCGGGCAAGAATGTCGATCTGACGGTGGTTTATGGGGTCAATCACGACAAGCTGACCGCCGATCACAATATCGTTTCCAACGCTTCGTGCACCACCAACTGCCTGGCACCGGTGGCGATGGTGCTCGATCGCGAATTCGGTATCGTCAAGGGCCTGATGACGACGGTGCACGCCTATACCAACGATCAGAAGATCCTCGATCAGATCCACGACGATCCGCGCCGCGCCCGCGCCGCGGCGCTGTCGATGATCCCCACCACCACCGGCGCGGCGCGCGCGGTGGGCGAAGTGCTGCCGCAGTTGAAGGGCAAGCTCGATGGTTCAGCGATCCGCGTGCCGACGCCCAATGTCTCGGTGGTCGATCTGACCTTCGAAAGCGCGCGGCCGACCACGAAGGACGAAGTGAATGCCGCACTGGCCGCCGCTGCTGCCGGCGAACTGAACGGCGTGCTGGATTTCGCCGTCGAACCGTTGGTGTCGATCGATTTCAACCACAGCCCGGCGAGCTCGACCGTGGACAGCCTGGAAACCGCGGTAATCGGCGGCAATCTGGTGCGCGTGCTCAGCTGGTACGACAATGAATGGGGCTTCTCCAACCGCATGGCCGATACGGCTGTCGCCATGGGCAAGTTCCTCTGAGCCATGGCTGGTTTTCGCTCGATCGATGAGATGCCGGCGCTGGCCGGCAAGCGCGTGCTGGTGCGCGTCGATCTGAACGTGCCGATGGCCGATGGCGTGGTTGGCGATGCCACCCGCCTGCGCGCCGCGGTGCCGACGATTGCCGCGCTCGCCGATGCCGGCGCCAAGGTGCTGCTGCTGTCGCACTTCGGCCGGCCCAAGGGGCGGGACACGAAGAACAGCCTGAAACCGGTGGCGGCAGCGCTGGCCGAAGTGCTCGGCCGGCCGGTGGCGTTCATCGATGATTGTGTGGGTGATGTGGCGGCGGCCGGCGTGGCGGCCATGGCAGACGGCGAGATTGCCTGCCTTGAAAACACCCGCTTCCACGCTGGCGAGGAAGCCAATGATCCGGCGTTCGTGGCCGCCTTGGCCGCGAATGGCGATTATTTCGTCAACGACGCGTTTTCGGCCGCACACCGTGCCCATGCCAGCACCGAAGGCCTGGCGCGCGTGCTGCCGGCCTTTGCTGGCCGCACGATGGAAGCGGAATTGAAGGCGCTGACCGCGGCCCTGGGCGCACCGCAGCGGCCGGTGGCGGCGGTCGTTGGCGGCGCGAAAGTCTCCAGCAAGATCGATGTGCTGCTCAATCTGGTCGGCAAGGTCGATCATTTGATGATCGGCGGCGGCATGGCCAACACCTTCCTGGCGGCGCGGGGGCTGGATGTCGGCAAATCCCTGTGCGAGCATGATCTGAAGGGCACGGCGCTCGATATCATGGCGCGTGCCGAGGCCGCGGGCTGCACCATCCATCTGCCCTATGATGTTTTCGTCGCGCGCGAATTCAAGGCGCATGCCGACCATCGCATCGCCAATATCCATGACATTGCCGCCGATGAAATGATCCTCGATATCGGCCCTGCCGCTGTCGAAGCCTTGGGTGATGCGCTGAAGATTTGCGCGACCTGCGTGTGGAACGGCCCGATGGGCGCGTTTGAAATGGCGCCCTTCGATGCCGCAACCGTCGCCCTGGCGCGCACCGCCGCCGCGCTCACCCAGGCCGGCACCTTGTTGACGGTGGCGGGCGGCGGCGACACGGTGGCAGCGCTGGCCCATGCCGGCGTGACAGCGGATTTCAGCTTCATCTCGACCGCTGGCGGTGCCTTCCTGGAATGGATGGAAGGCAAGGTGCTTCCGGGCGTCGCGGCGTTGGGCCAGGCCTGATGCTTGTCGGCCGCCTTGCTGCCGCCTATGTTGAACATGTTCAACGGAGGCGATGATGCTGGGCGTGCGGCTTGATGCGGAGATGGATAGCCGATTGACGGCGCTGGCCCTGCGGCAGCGGCGCAGCAAGAGCGATGTCGCGCGCGAAGCCTTGGTGACCTACCTCAGGCGTGAGGATGAGCGCGACGAATTTGTCCGGCAAGTGCAGGCCATCGCCGAGTGGGAATCCCGCAATGTGGACGACACCGACGCATTTCTGGATGCGCTGGTGGCGGAAGCGCTGGACGATCTCGATCATGAAGAGCAAGCCGCGGAACAGCGTCCTGGCAAACCATGCGACGGATTGCCCGGATGAAACGCGGTGATGTGGTGATCGTGGCCGAACGCGGCGCCCTGACCAGCAAGCCGCGCCCGGCGCTGGTGGTGCAAAGCGATGATGCGCCAAGCGATGCGCGCCGGGTGACAGTGGCCATGATTACCACCACCGGCATTGATGCGCCGCTGGTGCGCATTCCAGTGCTGCCGGACGGGAACAATGGGCTGAAGCAACCCAGCCGCATCATGACCGACAGGGTTGCCACCGTCAGCAAAAATAGCGTCGGCGAAATTGTCGGCAGCATTCACCCCGCCACCATGCGCAGTGTCGATGACGCGCTGCGCCGTTGGCTCGCACTTTAGAACAGGGAAGGGCAGAACATGTCGATCACACCTACCGTCAAGGGGATCCTCGCCAATTACGAAAGCGACAATCCCGGCACCAAGGCCAATCTGGCGCGCATCCTGTTGCAGGGCCGGCTGGGCGGCACCGGCAAGCTGGTGATCCTGCCCGTCGATCAGGGCTTTGAACATGGCCCGGCGCGCAGCTTTGCGCCCAATCCGGAAGCCTATGATCCGCATTACCATTATCAGCTGGCCATCGATGCCGGCCTGTCGGCCTATGCCGCGCCGCTGGGCATGCTGGAGGCCGGGGCGGACACATTCGCCGGGCAGATCCCGACCATCCTGAAGGTGAACAGCAGCAACAGCTGGGCCACCGGCATCAATCAGGCTGTCACCGGCGGTGTCGATGATGCGCTGCGGCTGGGCTGCTCGGCCATCGGCTTCACCATCTATCCGGGCGCCGATGATGTGTTCGACATGATGGAGGAATTCCGCGAACTGGCCGCCGAAGCCAAGTCGGTCGGCCTGGCCACCGTGTTGTGGAGCTATCCGCGTGGCGGCATGCTGACCAAGGACGGTGAGTTGGCGCTGGATGTGGGTGCCTATGCCGCGCACATGGCGGCGCTGCTGGGGGCGCACATCATCAAGGTGAAGCTGCCCACCGCGCATATCGAGCAGAAGGATGCGAAGAAGGCCTATGAGGGCCATGATTTCAGCGCGCTGTCGTCGCGCGTGTCGCATGTGGTGAAATCCTGCCTGAACGGCCGCCGCCTGGTGGTGTTCTCCGGCGGCGCGACCAAGGGTGCGGACGCGGTGTATGAAGACGCGCTGGCCATCCGCGACGGCGGCGGCAACGGCAGCATCATCGGCCGCAACACCTTCCAGCGCCCGCGCGCCGAGGCACTGGCGATGCTCGACAAGATCGTGGACATCTATCTGGGCAAGGTGTGAGCTTGCAAGTCATGGGCCCGTGTTCCCCGCGGGCCCCGTCATGCTGGCGCAGGCCAGCATCCGCCGAGCAGCGGGGCCCCAGCGGCGAAATGGATGCTGGCCTGCGCCAGCATGACTGGTTGTTTGGTGGACAGGCCGTTCATCAACCGCCCAACGGGAAGCCTTGAATGACGGATGACCTCATCCCTTTGCCCGAAGACTTTGCCGACCGGTTCGATCGCGAGCGGCGGCCGGCGTGCCAACTCTATGTGGTCTCGCCGCCGCGAATCGAAATTCCGGCGTTTGGCGAGGCCCTGAAGGCGGCGTTGGGCGCTGGTCCCGTGGCGGCGTTCCAGTTGCGGTTGAAGGACGTCGGCGACGAGGAGATCCTGCGCGCTTCTGAGGCGTTGCTGCCGATTTGCCAGACCGCGGACGTGGCCTTCCTCCTGAATGATCGCGCCGATCTGGCCAAGCAGGCCGGGGCGGATGGCGTGCATCTGGGGCAGGGCGATGGCAGCATCGCCGATGCGCGCGCGCTGCTCGGCCGCGAGGCGCAGATCGGGCGCACCTGCCACGACAGCCGCCACCTCGCCATGGAAGCCGGCGAGGACGGCGCCGATTATGTGGCGTTCGGGGCGTTTTACGACACCACCACCAAGCCCAGCCATTACCGGCCACACCCGGAAATCCTCGGTTGGTGGACCACGCTGTCGCAGCTGCCATGCGTCGCCATCGGCGGGATCTTCCCGCACAATGCGGCGCCGCTGGTGGCAGCCGGGGCCGATTTCATCGCTGTGGTGCGGGCGGTGTGGGATCATGAAGGCGGGCCGGGTGCGGGCGTGGCGGCGTTTGGGGACGTGCTGGGCTGGTAGGTTTTCCCACCCCCAGCCCCTCCCGCAAGCGGGAGGGGAGTCGTTAGCGCTTGCCTCTTCTGCTCCCCTACCGCAGCCAAGAGGGGTTGGGGGTGGGTCTTTTCTTGCCCCCACCCACTCCATCCGCTAAGTCGCAGCCCGCTCTTTCCACCGCTGTTCCCTAATCGCGCGCCCACCGGGCCGAAGGATATCCCATGGTTGCCCATTCATCGCTGATCACCGTCATGGAAAAGGCTGCGCGCAAGGCGGCGCCGAAGTTGCGGCGGGATTTCGGTGAGGTCGATGCCTTGCAGGTCAGCCGCAAGGGGCCGGCGGATTTCGTGTCCAACGCCGATCGCGCCGCCGAGGAAGCGGTGGTGGAAATCCTGCGCCATGCCCGGCCAGATTGGGGGCTGTTGCTGGAAGAAGGCGGGACAATCGTTGGCGAGGATGAACGCTGCCGCTGGATTGTCGATCCGTTGGATGGCACCAGCAATTTCCTGCACGGCATCCCGCATTTTGCCATCAGTATCGCCGCCGAAATTGATGGCGAGGTGACCGCCGGCCTGGTGCACCAGCCGCTGACCGGTGAAAGTTTTTGGGCCGAAAAGGGCCGCGGCGCCTGGCTCAGCGATCGGCGGCTGCGCGTGTCGGGCCGGCGCGAGATGAACGATTGCCTGATCGCCACCGGCATTCCCTATCAGGGCCATGGCAACCGCGCGCAATTTTCCAACATTCTGAACGCGGTGATCCCGGAAGTCGCCGGCGTTCGCCGCTTTGGCGCGGCGGCGCTCGATCTGGCATGGGTTGCAGCGGGGCGCTTCGATGGCTTCTGGGAAACCGGCCTGTCGCACTGGGATATCGCGGCGGGCATGCTGCTGGTGCGGGAAGCCGGCGGATTCGTCAGTGATTTCCGCGGGGGACAGGACATGGTCAGCCGCGCGGAGATCGTCGTGGGGAATGCCAATATCCAATCGAAGCTGCACAAATTGGTCGCCGGCGCGTTGCGCTGAGCTGCTGCCACATCTTTAATCCTCCCAAAATGTTGCGGTGCGGGATTTGTGCGGGTTGCGGGGGCCGGGCAGGGCGGCTAACACCCACGCACTGCAACAGATAGGGTATCGGCCATGTCGGCCATTGCGTCACAATATCTGCCCGTGCTGCTGTTCTTCGTGGTTGGCATCGCCTTCGCGTTGATCTTTGTCAGTGCGCCCATCGCCGTTTCGGCGCTGATCGGCACGGCCAAGCCGGAAGCGGTGAAATTGTCGGAGTATGAAAGCGGCTTTCCGGCCTTTTCCGACGCGCGCACCAAGTTCGATGTGCAATTTTACCTCGTCGCCATCCTGTTCATCGTCTTCGATCTGGAGGCGGCCTTCCTGTTTCCCTGGGCGGTCAGTCTGCATTGGGGCGGCGAATCGGCCTGGTGGGCGATGATGGAATTTCTGGGCGAACTGGCCATCGGTCTGGTCTACGCCTGGAAGGTGGGAGCCCTGGAGTGGGAATGACCGAAAACAAGGAATTGCTTGTGCCGGGCGGCAGCGCCGTAACGCTGCTCAACAACGGCGGCGCGATTGCCTTGCCCGAAGGCAACCGCGATGCGTTCCTGGGCGATGTGTCGGCCGAAGTTGCCGAAAAGGGCTTTTTGCTCACCTCCACCGAAGATCTGTTCCACTGGGCGCGCACCGGTTCGATGTGGTGGATGACGTTCGGTCTCGCATGCTGCGCGGTCGAGATGATGCACACCAACATGCCGCGTTATGATCTGGAACGCTTCGGTGTCGCGCCGCGCGCCTCGCCACGTCAGTCGGACGTGATGATCGTCGCAGGCACATTGTGCAACAAGATGGCCCCGGCGCTGCGCCGGGTGTATGATCAGATGGCCGAGCCGCGCTATGTGATTTCCATGGGCAGCTGCGCCAATGGCGGCGGCTATTATCATTATAGTTACTCGGTGGTGCGCGGCTGTGATCGCATCGTGCCGGTCGATATCTATGTTCCGGGCTGCCCGCCGACCGCTGAGGCGCTGCTCTATGGCATTCTCGCCCTGCAGCGGAAGATCCGCCGCGTCGGCGTGTTCGAGCGTTGAGCGATGGGATTTGTTGCTCCTGAATTGGGCCGGCACAGCTGGCCGGTGATGGCCAGCCACGATGGGCTGACGGCGCGACTCGGCGAATTGCTGGGCCCGGCGCTGGTGACTTGCGAAACCCACGTTGGCGAAACGACCGTGGTGGTGCAACGCGATGCGTTGGTGGACGCGGTCAAGGCGCTGCGTGACGCGCCCGATCTGAAGCTGAACCAGTTGATCGATATCTGCGCCGCCGATTATCCGGATCGCGTCGAACGCTTCGAGGTGGTGGTGCATCTGCTGTCGATGGCGCACAATTTGCGGCTGCGGGTGAAGTGCAGCACCGATGGTACGGCGCCCGTGCCGACGCTGACCGGCCTGTTTCCCAACGCCGGCTGGTATGAACGCGAGACCTGGGACTGTTATGGCGTGATGTTCGCCGGCAACCCCGATATGCGGCGCATCCTCACCGACTATGGGTTCGAGGGCCATCCGTTCCGCAAGGATTTCCCGCTGACCGGCCATGTCGAGCTGCGCTGGTCGGAAGAGCATAAGCGCGTGGTGTATGAACCGGTGCGGCTGGCACAGGATTTCCGCAGCTTTGATTTTCTCTCCCCCTGGGAGGGCACGGATTATGTGCTGCCGGGCGACGAGAAGGCGATCAAGCCATGACCAGTTTGGGCAATGCCGGCGCCGCCTGGACGGCGCAGGACACAATTGATGTGCTGCCTGCGAAGGATGGCAACGACATCCAGAATTACATGATCAATTTCGGCCCGCAGCACCCGGCGGCACACGGCGTGCTGCGGCTGGTGATGGAGCTGGATGGCGAGATCATCGAACGCTGCGATCCCCATATCGGCCTGCTGCATCGCGGCACCGAGAAACTGATCGAATACAAGACCTATCTGCAGGCGCTGCCCTATATGGACCGCCTCGATTATGTCTCGCCGATGTGCATGGAGCACAGCTATGTGCTGGCCATCGAGAAATTGGCTGGCATCGAGGTGCCGATGCGCGCCAAATATCTGCGCACGATGTTTGCCGAAATCACGCGCATTCTCAATCACATCCTGAACACCACCACCCATGCGATGGACGTGGGCGCGATGACGCCGATCCTGTGGCTGTTCGAGGAACGCGAGAAACTGATGCAGTTCTATGAGCGGGTATCAGGCGCGCGTTTCCATGCGGCCTGGTTCCGCCCCGGCGGCGTGCACCAGGATCTTCCCGATGGGTTGGTGCAGGATGTTTCCGATTGGTGCGACGGTTTCTTCAAGGTGCTGGACGAGATGCAGGGCCTGGTGGCCGACAACCGCATCTTCAAGCAGCGCAATGTCGATATCGGGGTGATTTCCAAGGAAGACGCGATTGCCTGGGGCTTCACCGGCCCGTGCATCCGCGCCAGCGGCGTTGCCTGGGATTTGCGCAAGAGCCAGCCCTATGATGCCTATCATCTGGTCGATTTCGACGTGCCGGTCTCTACCGATGGCGATTGCTATGCGCGCTTCATGGTGCGGATGCAGGAAATGCGCGAAAGCGTGAAGATCATCCGGCAATGCCTGCGCGATCTGCCGGCCGGCGCCCATATCACCAGCAACCGCAAGGTGGCGCCGCCATCGCGGGGTGAAATGAAGCGGTCGATGGAAGCCTTGATCCATCATTTCAAGCTCTACACCGAAGGTCTGCACGTGCCGGCCGGCGATGCCTATGTCGCCACCGAAAGCCCCAAGGGCGAATTCGGCATTTACATGGTCGCCGATGGCACCAACAAGCCGTGGCGCTGCCATGTGCGGGCGACCGGCATGGCGCATCTGCAGGCCATGGATTTCCTGTGCAAAGGGCATATGCTTGCCGATGCGCCGGCGATCCTGGGCTCGCTGGACATCGTGTTTGGAGAGGTGGATCGATGAGCATGTCACAATATCCCAAGACGCTGGCGCTAGTGGGCGCGGCGGTGATCGCCGGGGCCGGCTTTGCCGCGGCGCAAATCTGGGGCGAAGGCGCCGGCATGCCGATCGTCGCCGGGGCGAGCATGGTGTGGGTGGCATGGTTCGTGAACTGGCAGGCCAGGGCGTGGCGACCGTGAGCAAGCTGGCCATCGCGACCGCCATGATCGCGCATTACAACGCGCAGGATGCGGACGCCTATGTGGCGCTGATGACCGATGATGCGGTGGAGGCCGGCTATCGCGGCGCCGTGCTGCGCGATGGGAAAGAGGGTGTGCGTTCAGGGCTGAAGGCGATGTTTGCCCAGTTCCCCGAAAACCGCGCCGAAATCATCACGGGGTATGAACTGGGGGCGTTCGCGGTGCTGCACGAGAAGGTGTGGCGCACGTCAGCCGGTGAGCCATTTGAAGTGATGAGTGTTTACAGTTTCGAAGGCGACCTGTGCAGCCGTGTGGAGTTCATCCGGTGAGCGCGCCGTTGGCGATCATTGACACGATCGACGTTGTTGCGGGGATATGGATCCATGGGAAATCCTGAAATCGCCGAGGCGTTGATTGCGCATTACAACGCGCATGATGCGGATGCCTATGCGGCATTGCTGACCGATAGCGCCGTCGAGGCAAATTATCCTGGCCAGGAAATGCGCAAGGGCCGTGAGGCTGTGCGGCAATATCTGTCGCAACTCTTTGCCCAATGGCCGCAAACGCGCATCGAGATCACGCACAAGGAATGGCTGGCAGATTGGATTCCTGGGTGTGTCGTGCTGAGCGAGAACGTCTGGATGAATTCGGGATCATACCGGTTGCGGGTCAGCATCTTCAGCTTCGAAGCGGGCTTGTGCAGCCGTGTGGAGTATATCGGGTGAGTGATTTTGGCTGGACGCCAGACAATGCTGTTGAGGCGGCGCGGCTGATCGCGCTCTATCCACAAGGCCGGCAGGCCAGTGCGGTCATGCCCTTGTTGTGGCTGGCGCAATATCAGGTGCGCGAGACCACGGGCATTGCCTGGCTGCCGGTGCCGGTGATCGAATTTGTGGCGCGTCAGGTGGGCCTGCCCTATATCCGCGTCTATGAAGTCGCCAGTTTCTACACGATGTACAATCTGAAGCCCGTCGGCCGTTTCCATGTGCAGGTGTGCGGCACCACGCCGTGCATGCTGCGCGGCAGCGATGATCTGATCCGCGCCTGCAAGGACATGGGGATGGCCAAGGGCGCCACCACGCCCGATGGCCTGTTCACGCTGACCGAAGTCGAGTGCCTGGGCGCCTGCGCCAATGCGCCGATGGTGCAGATCAACGATCATAATTATGAAGACCTGAGCTATGATGCGATGCGCGGCCTGCTGGAGGCGCTGGCGCGCGGCGAAACGCCGACGCCGGGCAGCCAGATCGGCCGCACTGCATCCTGCCCTGAAGGTGGCCCGACGAGCTTGAGGGAGATGGTGTGATGCTGGCCGAAAAGGATCGCATTTTCACCAATCTCTATGGCTTCCAGCCGTGGAACCTTGCGGCGGCACGCACGCGCGGGGATTGGGCGGACACCAAGGATCTGATGAGCGTCGGCCCCGATGGGTTGATCGATGCCATCAAGGCCAGCGGCCTGCGCGGGCGGGGCGGCGCCGGCTTCCCGACGGGCTTGAAGTGGAGCTTCATGCCCAAGACACCGAACGCCGATCGGCCGTCGTACCTGGTGGTGAATGCTGACGAAAGCGAGCCCGGCAGTTGCAAGGATCGCGAGATCATCCGCCATGATCCGCACAAGTTGATCGAAGGCGCGCTGATCGCCGGCTTCGCCATGCGCGCCAGCGCTGCTTTCATCTATATCCGCGGCGAATATATTGCCGAGGCCAAGGTGCTGATGGCGGCCGTGCAGGAGGCCTATGCCGCCGGCCTGATCGGCAAGAACGCCTGCGGCACCGGCTATGATTTCGATGTGATCGTGCACCGCGGCGCTGGCGCGTACATCTGCGGCGAAGAAACCGCGATGATCGAAAGCCTGGAAGGCAAGAAGGGCCAGCCGCGTCTGAAGCCGCCGTTCCCGGCCGGCGCCGGCCTCTATGGTAACCCGACGACGGTGAACAATGTGGAATCCATCGCGGTGGTGCCGACCATCTTGCGGCGCGGGCCATCATGGTTCGCTGGCATCGGCCGCCCGAAGAACGAAGGCACCAAGCTGTTCCAGATCAGCGGCCATGTGAACAAGCCCTGCGTGGTGGAAGAGGCGATGGGCCTGCCGTTCCGCGAGCTGATCGACACGCATTGCGGCGGCATCCGCGGCGGGTGGGATAATCTGTTGGCCGTCATCCCCGGCGGATCATCGGTGCCATTGGTGCCGGCGCACCAGATCATCGAGGCGCCGATGGATTTCGACGGTCTGCGCGACCTGAAATCCGGCCTGGGCACTGCCGCGGTGATCGTGATGGACAAGAGCACCGATATCGTGCGCGCCATTGCCCGGCTGAGCTATTTCTACAAGCACGAAAGCTGCGGCCAGTGCACGCCGTGCCGCGAAGGCACCGGCTGGATGTGGCGGGTGATGGAACGGCTGGTGACGGGTGATGCCGAACCGCACGAGATCGACATGCTGCTGGATGTGACCCTGCAGGTGGAAGGCCACACCATCTGTGCGCTGGGCGATGCGGCGGCCTGGCCGATCCAGGGGCTGATCCGGCATTTCCGCCCGGAGATTGAAGCGCGGATCGCGAAGCGCAAGGGATTTGTGCAGGTGCCGCAGGCCATCGCGGCGGAGTAGGCCTCAGGGCTCGGTCGCTCTGATGCGATAAGCAGTTTCGGCCAGCAGGCCGACCAAGATATTCTTGCTGATTGTCAGCTTCTGGCCATCAGGCACGCAACCGGAAACTGCCGGCGTAATGTTGGCAAAGGCGGCGTCTTCTTTCTTCTCGCCGGCTTTGGCCAACAACAACGCATGCACAGCGGCTGGTTTGGCAAGTGCAATGCAGGTCGCAAATTTGCGCATGACAATATAGACGTTGGTGTCAGCAGGGGCTGCGTTGGCCGTCGCCACATCGGCTGCCCAATCGGGCTGCGTAAATACCGTCTGTGTGCCAGTATTGGCACGCGGCGGATCGCGGCGATCGCGCGCATAGAGTATCTTGAAAACAGCGCCTCGCAGCAGGGCAGGCTCAAGTTTCAGCGACACATATCCCTCGAAGGCAGGAGACAGGCATGCATCCAGGTTCAAGTCTTTCGACCAATTTGCGCTGTCTGGACCAATTGAAGGCGCCGCCAGTATTTTTTCCACGTCACGCCGGCGGCTGATCACCAAACATTTTGCAAATTCCTCCAAAACTTGCCGCGAATAGAGGCGTGGGTCCACACCGCGCGGCCTTTCCTCTACTACAGCCGCGGGGCTGATGATGCGCGATCCTTTCGGCACCTCTTGTCCGAACGCAGCTATCGCGAACGCCAAAGCGACGCAGAAGAGTCCCACCTTGGCCATGCGCACCCGGAACGCCAGGTCACGCGGACGAAAACCAGCCGTGCTGATCTGGTCAAGGTTTGTCATGGATTTGAAGAAGCCTTGCGATAGGCCACTTCGGCCAACGCCCCCGCCAGCGCGGGGCGCGGCAGTTCCAGCGTCAGGCCTTCGGGCAGGCAGTTGCCGATCACCGGGGCCAGCGCGGCAAAGGCCGCCTTGTGCGGATCGGAGCCATAGTCCGCCATCACCAGCTCGTGCGCAGGCGCCGGCGCAGCGGCCAGCGCACATTCGGCGACCTTCTGGATGATGACGAACCGCCGCGCCATGTCATTATCCATCCCGACGGTGATCGGGGTCCAGTCGATCGGGCTGGCAGCATAGCCGGGCTGCCTGGTGCGGTGGCGCTGGCGGTAACGAGCCTTGTACACGGCGCCGCGCACATGTTCGAAATTGAACTGCACGCGCATGCCATTGCTGACGCGCGACAATTGCATGCAGCCGAAAATGCCTTCCTCGTTCTGGGCGCGCTCGACGGTGATCGGGCGGGGGTAGGGGCCGGCATAGACATCTGCCAGCCGCGCCCGCATGCCGACCAGGCATTGGCCGAATTGGTCCATGATCCGCATCGAATCGGTCACGGTCACCTTGCTGGGATCGGACGGCAGCCGCGCCGCCATCCGATCCATCCTGTCGCCGGGTGAGGCGGGTTGCGCCCGCAGCGGCGCTGCGAGCGCCAACAATGTGAAGATAAGGGCCGTCGCGGTGTGTCTCGCCATGAAACCTCCATTCGACCCTGGCCAAAACTTATGGTGAAGCGCCGTCGCTGGCAATCCCTTTGCGCTGGCATCTTGCCGCACTTTCGCCTAATCCGGTCATACGTTTGCAACACAGTTTGTCGGGCCAATAAAAGCCAATGGAAACAACCACTCCGCCCCCCACCGGCGCTCCCGATATCCAGCCGATCTCCATCGTTGCGGAGATGCGGACGAGCTTTCTTGATTATGCCATGTCGGTCATCGTCGCGCGCGCCTTGCCGGATGTGCGCGATGGCCTGAAACCCGTGCACCGCCGCATCCTGTGGGGCAGTTACGAAAACGGCTTCACGCCCGGCAAACCCTATCGCAAATCGGCGCGCATTGTCGGTGACGTGATGGGTAAGTACCACCCGCACGGCGACAGCGCGATTTATGAAGCGTTGGTGCGCATGGCCCAGGATTGGTCGATGCGGCTGCCGCTGATCGACGGGCAGGGCAATTTCGGATCGATGGACCCGGATGCCGCCGCCGCCATGCGCTACACCGAAGCGCGGCTGGCCAAATCTGCCGAAGCACTGCTGACTGATATCGAGAAGGATACGGTCGATTTCATCCCCAACTATGACGGCTCGGAATCCGAACCGTCGGTGCTGCCGGCGCGCTTTCCGAACCTGCTGGTCAATGGCGGCAGCGGCATCGCCGTCGGCATGGCGACCAATATCCCGCCACACAATCTGAACGAAGTCATTGATGCGGTGCGCGCCTATCTCGATGATCCCTTGATCAGCGTCGAAGGCCTGATGGCGCATGTGCCGGCGCCGGATTTCCCCACTGGCGGCCTGATATTGGGCACCTCGCAGCTGCGCCAGGCCTATGAAACCGGGCGCGGCAGCATCCGCGTGCGCTCGCGCCATGTCGTCGAGGAAAGCCGCGGCGACAAGCGCGCCATCATCCTGACCGAAATTCCGTTCCAGCAGGGCAAGAACGCGCTGGTGGAAAAGATCGCCGAGGCGGTGAAGGACAAGCGCATAGAAGGCGTTTCGGACCTGCGCGATGAAAGCAATCGCGAAGGCGTGCGCATCGTGATGGAGCTGAAGCGCGACGCGACGGTGGAGGTGGTGCTCAACCAGTTGTGGCGCTTCACGCCGGCGCAACAGAGCTTTGCCATCAACATGCTGGCCATCCGTGGCGGCCGCCCGGAATTGCTGGGCCTTAAGGATATCATCGCGGCGTTCGTGGATTTCCGCGAAGTGGTCATCACCCGGCGTTCGAAGCATGATCTGGCCAAGGCGCGCGACCGGGCGCATCTGTTGATCGGTCTGGTCATTGCGGTGGCCAATCTTGATGAAGTCGTGCGCATCATCCGCGGCTCCGCCAGCCCGGCCGACGCGCGCGAAGCCTTGATGGCGCGTGATTGGGATGCCGCCGATATCCGCCCCTATCTGGCGCTGGTGGAGGCCGGCACCGTCGATGTCGATGCGCCGACCATCCGCCTGACCGAATTGCAGGTGCGCGCCATTCTCGATCTGCGGTTGCAGAAACTCACCGCGTTGGGCCGCGACGAGATCGGCAGCGAGTTGCAGGAACTGGCCGCGGTGATTGCCGATCTGCTCGATATCCTCACCGATCGTGCCCGGCTGCGCAGCGTGCTGCGCGCCGAACTCGACGACGTTTCCAATGATTTCCAATCGAAGCGCCGCACCGAAATCGTGATGGCCGGCGATGATATCGACGACGAGGATCTGATCGAGCGCGAGGAAATGGTGGTCACCGTCACCATGTCGGGCTGGATCAAGCGCGTGGCGCTGGCCGAATATCGTGCGCAAGGGCGCGGCGGCAAGGGCCGCAACGCCATGTCCACCAAGGATGAGGATGCGGTGACTGCCCTGTTCGTCACCTCCACCCACAATCCGGTGCTGTTTTTCAGTTCCGCCGGCAAAGTCTATCGCCTGAAGGTCTGGCGCCTGCCGCAGGGCAGCCCCCAGGCCAAGGGCCGCCCGCTGAACAATCTGCTGCCGCTCGCTGCCGGCGAGACGATCACCACCGTGCTGCCGCTGCCGGAGGACGAGACCGAGTGGGGCAAGTTGCACGTGATGTTCGCCACCGCCAATGGCAGCGTGCGCCGCAACGCCATGGATGCCTTCACCAACGTGCCGACGGCGGGCAAGCTGGCCATCCGTTTTGAAGAGGGCGATGATGATCGCCTGATCGGTGTGGCGCTGTGCGATGTGGCCGACGATGTGTTCCTGGCCGCCAAGAGCGGCAAGGCGATCCGCTTTGCCGTCGATGATGTGCGCGAATTCGTGTCGCGCACCTCAACCGGTGTGCGCGGCATGACATTGGGCGCCGGCGACGAGGTTGTGTCGATGGCGGTGCTGAAGGGCTTTGAAGCCAGCACGGAGGAGCGCGAGGATTATCTGAAGGCCGCGGCGTGGAAGAGCGAACCGAACGAGCGCGTGCTTTCGGAACTGCGCATGGGCCAGTTTGCGGCGGCCGAACAGTTCATCCTGACCATCACCGCCAATGGTTTCGGCAAGCGCAGCAGTGCCTATGAATATCGCCAATCCGGCCGCGGCGGGCAGGGCATCCGCAACATCGCCGAAAGCGACCGCAACGGCGATGTGGTGGCCAGCTTCACCGCGCATGATGATGATGATGTGCTGCTGGTGACCGATCAGGCCAAGCTGATCCGCATTCGCGCGGCGGAGATTCGCATCATGGGCCGCGCCGCGCAGGGGGTGACCCTGTTCAAGGTGGCCGATGATGAGCATGTCGTGTCGGCGGCGTTGATTCCGCCGGATGGTGAGGATGCGGTAGTGGCCGATCAGGCCTGATCCGGATGTGCCGCGCGGCCGAGCAGGCCGCGCGCCACGCCCAGCGTGATCAGCCACTGGCCGCCGAAATAGCTGATCCATACCAGCGCGCCGTCCAGCGCCGGCCCCAGCAGTTGCCTGCCGCCCATACGCAGCACCAGCACCGTATCCGACAGCACGAACAACAGCCCGCCCAGCGCCGCCAGCCGCGGGAAACGGCTGAGCCACAGGCTGGCCGCCATGCCGCACAGCAGCACGGCATAGACCATGGCAAAGCCCACCGGCAGGCCATCGGCGGTGAGCAGCGGCGGCATGGCCAGGCCATAGAGGATCAACAGCGCGGCAATGATCCGATCGGACGGCGCCGTCTGGCGGCGATGCTGCGCGTAGAACAGGATCGCTGCGACATGCCCGGCGGCAAAGCTGGCTCCCCCAGCCATGAACATTCCCGGCAATTCGAGCAGCACATCGCCGGCCGCGCCCAGCACCATCACCAGCGCCAGCTTGCCGGCGCCGCGCACCGGCAATTGCAGCGCCGCCAGCGCCAGCAATGCGGCGCCGCTGCCTTTCAGTGCCACGTCGGCCGCGCCATCGATCAGGGGGGCGAGCAGCAGATAGGCCAGCCCCGCCGCCAGCGCAGCGCCAACCAGCAGCAGAAAGCGCAGTGGCAGGCCGGCAAGCGGCAAGCGGGCAATCATGGAAACCATGGCCTCATAATTGCCGCAACCGGCCGCGCCGGCAAGGCCAAGTGGCCAGACTCACGCTTTGTTCATGTTGGCGACCATAAGGCCGCGTGGCAGAACATGCAGCATCAGTTGACGCGGCTGGCGCGACGTTTTAGCCCGGCACAGCATTGCTTGAGGGAGGCATCAGATGAAGAAATTTGCAACCGCCATGGCGCTGGTCTTGATGGCCGGCACCACATTGGGCGCCGCCAGCCCGGCGCTGGCCCAGGCCAAGCCGAAGGCTGAAAAGCCGGTGCCGCCGAAATTGTCCAAGCCGATCCTGGCGATCGTTATTGCCGCACAGAAATTGCAGACCGCTGGCGACCATGCCGGCGCCATCGCCAAGCTGGATGAAGCCAAGGACGTGCCGCGCACCGAAAAGGATGACGCGCTGATCATGGCCAAGTTGAAGCTCTATTCGGCGCAGATCCTGAAGGACAATGCGAAGCTGGAAGAAGCGCTGAGCGAGGCTGTGCTGGCCCCCAGCATCGAGGCCGAGGAAAAGATCACCTTCACCAAGTTCATCGCTGGCTTGGCCAGCAACCGCAAGGATTACCAGAAGGCCTGGACGGCCTATGAAGCCTATCTGGCCGCCAAGCCTGATGATGTGGACATGCTGGTGCAGGCCGCCAGTGTGAATGCCGCGCTCAACAACCGCCCGCGCGTGGTGGAATTGCTGTCCAAGGCGATCGCGCTGCGCGAAGCCGCCGGCCAGAAGGGTGATCGCAGTTGGTATGAATTCCGCGCCCAAGCCGTGATCGATGGCAACATGACCGATCAGATCATGCCGGCGCTGCTTGGCTGGGTGAAGGCCTTCCCGGAACCCCGCAGCTACAACACCGCCATTGAACTCACCAAGCAGCGCGCCGGCAATCTCGACAACAATACGCTGATCGATTTCGGCCGTCTGCTGTGGGCCGCCGGCGCGATGACCACGGCCGGCAATTATCTGGAATATGCCGAAGCGGCGGTCGATCGCGGCATGCCCAATGAAGCCGATCTGGTGTTGAAGGAAGCCATTGCCAAGAAATTGATCGATCCGACCAAGACCGGCATTGCCGAGATCGTGCGCCTGGCCACGACCAAGAATGCCGAGAGCAAGGCCGGCATCGCCGCGCTGGAAAAGGAAGCCAAGACGTCTCCGCGCATCGGACTGGTGGTCGCCGACACGCTGGCCAATCTGGGCCAGTATGACAAGGCCGTGCCCTATTACAAGGCGCTGGTCGGTGCGGCCGGGATCGATCAGGATACGGTGAACCTGCGGTTGGCCGTGGCGTTGATGAAGGCCGGTGACAAGGTTGGTGCCAAGGCAGCGTTCGACGCGGTCAAGGCCGGCCCGCGCCGCACCATCGCGCAATTCTACGACGTGCTGCTCGCCGCCGCCTGATCGGGCCTCGACGACAGATTGAAAGGCGCGCGCCGCGGCACAGCGGCGCGCGCTTTTCTTATTGGGCGTCTGCCCCTATGGAAGCCCACCCGCCGCCAGCCACAGGAGTCGTCCATATGCCAGCCCGTATCAAGGAACCACGGCTGGGGCTGACGTTTGATGATGTGCTGCTGGTGCCGGCGGCATCGGCCATCATGCCCAGCATGGCCGATACCTCCACCATGGTGACGCGCGGCATCAGCCTGAACATCCCGGTGATGAGCAGCGCGATGGACACGGTGACCGAAGCCAATATGGCCATCGCCATGGCGCAGATGGGCGGCATCGGCGTGCTGCACCGCAATCTCACTGTGGCCGAACAGGCGCTGGCGGTGAAGCAGGTCAAGCGCTTCGAAAGCGGCATGGTGGTGAACCCCGTGACGCTGACTCCGGATCAGACGCTGGGCGATGCCCGCGCGCTGATGGCCAGCCACGGCATATCCGGCTTTCCGGTGGTGGAACGGGTTGGCCCCGGCGGCGCCCCCGGAAAATTGGTTGGCATCGTCACCAACCGCGATCTGCGTTTTGCCGAAAATGATGCGCAACCGATTGCCGAATTGATGACCCGCGACAATCTGGTGACCGTGCGCCCCGGCGTCACCGAAGCCGATGCGCGGCGCCTGTTGCACAACCACCGCATCGAGAAGTTGATCGTGGTTGATGACGACAATCACTGCATCGGCCTGATCACCATGAAGGATATCGTGCGCGCGGTGAACCATCCGCACGCCACCAAGGATGGCGCCGGCCGGCTGCGGGTGGCTGCCGCCACCACGGTGGGCGATGCTGGCTATGAACGCACCGAAGCCTTGCTCGATGCCGAATGCGATCTGATCGTCGTTGATACCGCGCACGGCCACAGCGATCAGGTCGCGGCCGCAGTGGCGCGCATCAAGCGGTTGAGCAACAATGCCCAGGTGATCGCCGGCAATGTCGCGACAGCAGCGGCGGCGAAATCGCTGATCGATGCCGGCGCCGATGGCATCAAGGTCGGCATCGGGCCGGGCAGCATCTGCACGACTCGCGTCGTGGCCGGCGTGGGCGTGCCGCAATTGACCGCGGTGATCGATGCCGCCGAAGCTGGCTGGGCGGCCGGTGTGCCAGTGATTGCCGATGGTGGGCTGCGCACCAGTGGCGATGTCGCCAAGGCGCTGGCGGCCGGCGCGAGCGCGGTGATGGTCGGCAGCCTGCTCGCCGGCACCGAGGAAGCGCCGGGCGACACCTTCCTGTGGCAGGGCCGCACTTACAAATCCTATCGCGGCATGGGCAGCGTGGGCGCGATGGCGCGCGGTTCGGCGGATCGTTATTTCCAGCAGGATATCAAGGATCAGCTGAAACTGGTGCCGGAAGGCATCGAAGGGCAGGTGGCGTTCAAGGGCCCGGTGGCCAATGTGTTGCACCAGCTGGTCGGCGGGGTGAAGGCGGCCATGGGCTATACTGGCGCTGCGACATTGGCCGATTTCCGCGAGCGCGCCGAATTCATCCGCATCACCAACGCGGGCCTGCGCGAAAGCCATGTGCACGACGTGATGATCACGCGTGAAGCCCCCAATTATCCGACCAGCGGATGACACCTGCGGCACGCCTGGCTGCGGCCATCGAGATACTGGATGCGGTGATTGTTGCGGCGCGTGATGGCGGCGCTGCGGCCGACACGCTGATCCAGCGCTATTTCTCAACGCGCCGCTATGCCGGTTCCAAGGATCGCCGCGGCGTGCGGGACCTGGTGTTCGCGGTGGTCCGCTCGCTGGGGGAGCGTCCGCATTCGGGGCGTGCGGCGGTGATCGGTTTTGCCCGCGCCCATGATCCGACCCTGCTGGCGCATTTCGGCGCGGCCGGCCATTCGCCGCCGCCGCTGGTGCAGGGCGAGCCGGCGGCCACCATGGGTCTGGCCCCGGCGTGGCTGCGCGATATGCTGGGCCTGCGCTTTGGCGGCGATGTCGGCCGGCAACTGGTGGCGTTGCTGGACCGCGCGCCGCTGGATGTGCGGGTCAACAGCTTGAAGGCGACGCGCGAACAGGTGCTGGCGGCGCACCCCGATTGGGAAATATTGCCGCGCACCGCGCACGGCCTGCGCCTGCCCGCCGGCACCGTGCTGGAGCAGCTGGAAGATTGGCAGGCCGGCCATATCGAAGTGCAGGACGAAGGCAGCCAGATGGCAGCGGCGGCGCTGGCGGCCCGGCCGGGCGAGACGGTGGTCGATCTGTGCGCCGGCGCCGGCGGCAAGACCTTGGCACTGGCCGCCGACATGAAAGGGCCCAAGGAAAATGGGGGGCGTCTGGTCGCCTGTGACACCGATCGCGGGCGCCTGAGCCAGATGCCGCCGCGCGCGGCCCGCGCCGGGGCGGATGGCATCGACATGCGCTTGCTCGATCCGGGGCAGGAGGCAGCGGCGCTGGCCGATCTGATGGGCCAATGTGACGCCGTGCTGATCGATGCGCCCTGTTCGGGCAGCGGCACCTGGCGGCGCAACCCGGAAAGCCGCTGGCGGCTCAATCGCGAACGGTTGGCGCGGTTGGTGATGACGCAGGCGCAGCTGATCAACCTGGGCACGCGGCTGCTGCGTCCCGGTGGCCGGATCGTCTATGTCGTCTGTTCGCTGCTGCCGCCCGAAGGCGAAGCGCAACTGGTTGCCACGCCGGCACTGGCGCCGTGGAAAAGCCGGGTGCTCACGCCAGCCGATGATGGCTGCGACGGCTTTTTCATCGCGCAGTCATCACGGCTTTGATAGATTGCGGGCAGGGAGATATTTGATGCGCCTGTTCCTGCTGTCCGCCGCCCTGATGGCCACCGCCGCAACTGCCGCCACCGGCCGCGACGACCAGCTGAAATCCGTTTCGGTGCAACTGGCCAGCACCGGCCAGATCGCATTGACCGCCGGCAAGCCGCAGGATGCCATCGACAGTTTCGAAGCCGCTCTGGCCGTTGATCCGCGCAATGTTTCGGCGTTCAGCGGCATTGCCCGCGCCTATGAAGCGCTGGGCCTGCCCGGCAAGGCGGTGAAATATTATCGCGAAGCGCTGGCGCTGAACCCGTCGGACATTGCCGCGCTGGAAGGCCAGGGCCGCGCGCTGGTGGCGCGCGGTGCGACGGCTCGCGCCCAGATCAACCTCGCCCGCATCAAGGCGCTGTGCAAGGCAGATTGCTCGGCCGCGGCGCGGCTGGAAGGCGTGATTGCCAAGGGGACACAGACGGCGAGCGCCGCGCCGGCCAAGCCGGTGTCAGCGCGGAACTGAGGCGGCAGGTCAGCAATCCCACCCCCAGCCCCTCCCGCAAGCGGGAGGGGCCGGGGGTGGGCGTTATCCAGGGCAGCCGGCTATTTCGCGCCGGGCGGATCGCGCACGAAGGCTGGCACAGTGGCATCGTCGGCGAACCGCCACGCCGACAGGTAAGACAGGCGCAGGATATTGGTCATCTTCGGATAGTTGATCTTGTCGGCCGTATCGGTCGTCTGGTGATAATCGGGGTGGAAGCCGGTGAAGAACCAGAAGGCCGGGATATCGTGCAGCACGAACGGGAACTGGTCGCTGCGGAAGAAGACATTCAGCGCATTGTCCTTGTCGAACCGGTCATCGAGCGTCAGGCCGACGCTGGCATTGGCAACCTTCACCACACGATCGAAATCCGGGCTGTAACCGGCGCCGATCAGGTTCAGGCGGTTGCTGGTGTCGGCCGGGATGGCGATCAGGCCGTCGGTCTGCTCGCTGGCGGTTTCGTCGCGGCCGATCATGTCGAAATTGATCATCGCCCGGGTGGTGGCCAGCGGGCGCAGCGGTTGCCGAGCCAGATGATAGGCGCCTAACAGCCCGCGTTCCTCGGCGGCGAACACCACGAACAGGATCGAGCGTTTCGGCTTGACCGGATTGGCGGCAAAGGCGCGTGCCATCGTCACCACGCCGACCGTGCCCGAACCATTGTCATCGGCGCCGTGATAAATGTCGGGCCCGGTGAAGCCATCATGGTCATGGTGCCCACTGATGATGACGGTTTCGGCGGCCAGCTTGGGATCAGAGCCGGGCAGCAGGCCGACGACGTTGCTGGAAAGCCCGCGCGACCGCACGCTGTTTTCCAGATGGATGGCCAGGCTGACCCCGGGCAGGCTGCGCGATTGCGGCGTTGGCCCCGAATCGATCGCCGCCTGCAAGGCGGGCGGGATGCTGCCGGTGCTGGCCAGCAGGCTTGCCGCCAGCTTGTCGTTCACGGTCAGAACCGGAATGTTGAGATCATCGTCAATCAGCGCCTGTGTCGGCAAGCCCGGCACCCGCCGGATGCTGCCACCGATGCGGTTGACCCGGTCGATATTGGAGGGATGCTTGCGATTGGGCTCGGCCAGCACGATCAGCGCCAGCGCGCCGTGGGCCTGGGCGTTCAGGGCCTTCACCCGGTTGGTGGCGTGGCGGGTGTTGCCGGTGCCGCCAAAGCGCGATTTCGGATCATTCTCCTGCGGCTCATGCTCGATCACCACCACGATCTTGCCGCGCGCATCGAGGCCCTGATAATCATCATAACCGATGCCGGGCGCGGTGATGCCGTAACCGGCGAAGACCAGCGGCGCCGACAGATCGAGATCATTCTTGTAGCCGCCGGTGAAGTCCGGAAATTTCCAGCTTTGGGTGGCGGTGCCGGTCGTCAGGGTGATGCTGTTGGCGGCGGTATTGGGGCGATATTCCAGCAGCGGCACGGGCTGGAAGAAACTGGCGCCGCCCTTGGCATCGGTCGCGGCCGGTTTCAGCCCGGCCTTGGCGAATTCGGCGGCCACCCATTGGATGGCGGCCTCATCGCCCGGTTGCAGCGACATGCGACCCTGCATGCCATCGGAGGCCAGAAACCCGAGGTCCGCGCGCAGATCTGCTTCGCGGATGCGATCAAAGCCCGGCTTCTGCACGGTGGGCACGGGCGCCAGGGCCGTGGCCGCCAGCGCTGATGACCCGGCCAGCATCGCCAGCGCCAGACCGAGATATTTGCTTGTCATATGCCCACACTCCCCTGCGATGATTGTGGCATGTTCTGTGGGGGCGTAAAGGCCAATCGGCGTCCAACTAAAGCCGCGCTGCGGCCTTCGCGAACGCTTCCACCGGGACCGTCTCTGCCCGCGCTTCCGGCTTGATCCCTTCGGCTTCCAGCGCCTCCAGCGCGCCGGGCAGGCCCTTCACGCTGGCGCGCAGCATCTTGCGGCGTTGGCCGAAGGCGGCGGCGGTGAGGGCGGCGAGGCGCGCCGGGGTGGCGGCCGACAGGGGATCGCACGGCACCAGGTGCACCACGGCGGATTCGACCTTCGGCGACGGCACGAAGGCGCGGGCCGGCACGGTCATGGCAATCCGTGGCCGGCTGCGCCATTGGGCGAGCACACTCAGCCGGCCATAGGCGTCATCACCTGGCGCGGCGACGATGCGTTGCGCCACTTCCTTCTGGAACATCAGGGTCAGGCTGGCCCACCACGGCGGCCATTCGGCGCTGTCGAGCCAGCCGGTGAACAGCGACGTCCCGATATTATAGGGCAGATTGGCAACGATATGGGCGCCGTCCCCGGCCAGGCCGCGCGCATCGACCGCCATGGCATCGCCGCCCACCACGCTCAGCCGGCCATCGGCGGCGGCGGCGAGTTCGGCGAGCGCGGGCAGGGCGCGGTCATCGCGCTCCACGGCGATCACGCTGGCCCCGGTGCGCAGCAGCGCCCGCGTCAGCCCGCCGGGGCCGGGGCCGACTTCATAAACGCGGCTGTCAGCGCCCAGGCCGGGGATGCGGGCGATGCGATCGAGCAGATTGGTATCGGTGAGGAAATTCTGGCCCAGCGTCTTCTTGGCGTTCAGCCCGTGCGCGGCAATCACCTCGCGCAAGGGGGGCAGATCAGCCAGCGCCATCAGGCCGCCTTGCGCCGCGCCGCGCAGAGGCCGGCCATGCGGATGGCGGCCAGCATCGCGGTGGGTGCAGCGCGGCCCTTGCCGGCAATATCGAACGCCGTGCCATGATCGGGCGAGGTTCGCACGATCGGCAGGCCGAGCGTGACATTGACCCCATCATCGAAATGCAGCGCCTTCAACGGGATCAGCGCCTGATCATGATAGAGGCACAGGGCCACATCGAAACGCGCGCGCGCTGCGGCGTGGAACATCGTGTCGGCCGACAGCGGACCGGTGATGTCGAGGCCATCGCTGCGCAAGATCTCGATGGCCGGGCGGATGATGTCCACCTCTTCGCGGCCCAGCGTGCCGTTTTCACCGGCGTGCGGGTTCAATCCGGCAATGGCGAGGCGGGGAGACGTGATGCCGAAATCACGCGCCAGCGCGCGCGCCGCGATGCGGGCGCGGGTGACGATCAGATCGATGCTGATCAGCCGCGGCACATCGACCAGCGGCACATGCACGGTGAGCGGAATGGTGCGAAGCGACGGCCCGGCCAGCATCATCACCGCGTTGGCCGCCGACACACCGCAGCGTTCGGCGACGAATTCTGTCTGCCCCGGATAGGTGAAGCCGATGGCGAACAATTGCGCCTTCGAAACCGGGCCGGTGACCAGCGCCGATGCCATGCCCTGGCGGGTGAGACCGACGGCGAATTCCAGACTGTCCAGCGCACAGCGCGCGCCGGCCAGATTGGGTTCACCGGGCACGATCTCGCCGGGATCATCGACCTGGATCAGCGGCAAGGCGTTGGCAAAGGCGCCGGCGGCTTCGGCGGTATCGGACAAGACGGCGATCGGGCCATCCCACACCGCACGGATCGACCGCGCATCACCGATGGCGAGGAACGGCGGGAAGCCCCGCCCTTCGCTGCACAGTTCATTGCGGCGTTCCCAGGCCCCGGCGATGATTTCCGGGCCGATGCCGGCGGGATCGCCAATGGATACGGCCAGCGGCGCCGCCAAGGAAGCCGGGCTCATCAGCGATAATCGACGATGGCGTCGCGCCGCAGATCGCGCAGGTAGCGGCGGGCGCGCATGTTCACCCGCTCATCGTTCATCTGCGCATAAATCTCGTCGAAATTCGGCGCCTTGGCTTCGATCTGGCTGTCGTCGCGGCCGCACAGTACCAGCACGCGCAGGCCTTCTTCGGCCGAACCGAAGGCCGGCGTGGCTTCACCGATCGACAATTTGCCCAGGATGGTCTGCAGCGGCGCCGGCAGATCCTTCATGCGGATGGCATCATTGGTGGCAACCTCGCCGCCGATCTTCTTGGCCACGGCCTCCACGCCGCCGCAACCGCCCATGCCGCGGGTGGCCAACTGGATTTCTGCCACTTTCTCGCGCGCCTGCACCTCGGTGGTGTCGGCCTTCAACGGGATGGTCAATTGCTTCAGGCTGAGCAACGCCAGGGTCGGATCGGCGGCCAGCACCTGCCGGCGCTCCAGCATGGACATGATGGCGACGCCGCCGGTGACCGGGATCGGATCGCTGATCTGGCCGGGCTGCAAAGTGGCAACGGCCGGGGCGACCTTGTCGTTCAATTGTTCGGCCCGCACCCAGCCCAGATCGCCGCCCAGGCCAGCGGTGGAGGCTTCGGAAAACTGTCGTGCATAAGCGACAAAGCTGGCGCCGCCGCGGATCTGGCCGGTGATGCGCGCGGCATCTTCCATCACGGCTTCCAGGGTTTCCGGGGTGGCCGACAGGAAAATCTCGCCGACATGATATTCGTCCTTGCCCTTGGCGGCGTTCAGTTTGTCGATCACCTGCTGCACTTCATCGTCACCGACATTGACCATCGGTTCGACCTTGCGGCGCAGCACGCGGCTCCAGGCCAGTTCGGCGCGGATCTGGCCTTTCAGGCTGTTGGCCGATGATCCGCTGGTGTGCAGATAATCCTCGAACGCCTTGGGCGTGCGCTTGAAATTCTGGGCGATGCGCTCGAATGAGCGGGTCACTTCAGCTTCGTTGATGCGGATGTCGTTCTCGGCGGCTTCCTGCATCTGCAATTTCTCGTCGATCAGGTTGCGGATGATCTGCAGGCGAAGCCGCTGGCGCTCTGCGTCGTCGATCTTGCCGCCGTTGGCCGCAACCACCAGGCCCAGGCGCTGATCGATATCAGTATCGGTGATGACTTCACCGTTGACGATGGCCTGCGCCTTGCGCACGGCGGGATCGACCTCACCCATCAACAGCAAGTCGGGCAGATCATTGGCGGAAAAGCTGCGCTGCGCCCCTGACGGAGCTGGTGTCTGCGCAAAAGCGGGAGCCAGCATCGGTGCCGCCATCGGGGCCAGCACCGCCACGCCAGACAGCAGGCAGGCCATCAGGGACCGGTTCAGCTTTGCAGATCTCATTCCGTCACTCCGTCGTGCAGCGGCGCCCACCCCCCGTTGCCGCTTGGCCTTAGCGCATCGCCGCCCGTGGGGGAAAGCGCGATGTTGCGTTGTTGCCTGAGTGCATCTGAATGCGGGGTGAAAAAACGATTTGTATCGG
Source organism: Sandarakinorhabdus sp. (assembly GCF_987265915.1). Taxonomy (NCBI): domain Bacteria; kingdom Pseudomonadati; phylum Pseudomonadota; class Alphaproteobacteria; order Sphingomonadales; family Sphingosinicellaceae; genus Sandarakinorhabdus; species Sandarakinorhabdus sp. The sequence continues at coordinate 2,147,741 of NZ_OZ503948.1, read as the reverse complement.
CCAATGGTTTTACCCTGGCTGATTTATCGGCCAATGGTCTTAAATGCGACGCTGATCTGGAAATTGTTGCCGGGGCGGAAATCGCGGTCACCCACATAATCGCGGCGCCAGCCAAAGCCCACCCGGAAGCATTCATCTTCATATTCCACCCCGATGCGGTGGCGGATGGGTTCAAAGCCATTGCCGGTGCTCAGCGGATTGTCGGCCCTGGTGGTCAGATCGATGATGGCATTGCCGAACAACGTCCAATAACGCGCAAAGGCCAGCCGGCCGGCAACGCGCAATTCTTGCCGATCTTCCAGATCCTCCAGCGTGACGTTGCGATTGAGCCTGATGTAGGCCGCCGACACATAGGTGCGCCGGCCGCCGATGGTCAGATCGATCTCGTTGCGGCGCACGGCGAAACTGTCCTTGTCCAGCCGAAAGCGCTGGGTGAGTTCGACCAGCCGGCCGATCTTCAGCGTGGCGCGCCCCACCACATCGGAAACCCGGCCCTGATAACCGGTGCCGGCGGCAAATTCGCTGCCATCGCCGTCCAACCGCAGCGACTGGCCGATTTCGGCGCGGATCTGCCAGCCGGGGCGATCGAGCATATATTCACCGCCCCAGGTGACGCGGCTGCCGCTTTCGATGCGATCAAGCCCCGGTGTGCGGTTCAGATCGAACAGGCTGTTGTCATCCAGTTCGAAGGCGCGGGCGTCTTCGTTGGGAAAGCCCAGATTGGCCACCCGCGGTGCCGCGACCAATTGCAGGCGCGGGGAGATCATCTGCTCCCCACCCAGCGCCGGGCCAGCGAACGGCCAGGCGATATCGATGGCAGCCAGGCCAAAACCGCGCCCGCGCCAGCCATCGCGCCCGGCATATTCCGGCAGGGTGGCCAGCGTGCTGTCGCGCACGTCATAAAGGTCGCCGCGCGCCAGGCCGGTGAAGGTGACGCGATGGCCGAGCGAGGTCGTCAGGCTGCGATCCCAACGCGCCCAGCCCAGCGCACGGAACATGTCCTGCCCGCTGGCGCGGGTGAGCAGGGTGGAATTGGCGCCAAAGCGCAGCCGGCCGCCGCCAATGTCCCAATCCGGGCGCCAGTCATAATCGATCAGCGGCAACAGCAGCGGGCTTTCCCCGGCGCGGTCGGTGGCGCGCAGCCCCTGGAAATACCAGGCCGAAACCGACAGCCAGCTTTCATCGGTGATGCGTTCCAGCGCATAGGACGAGCGCAGCGTATCATCAAAGCCCAGGCCATAGCGGCGGTTGAACGTGTCGTCGGTGGTCAGCCGCACCGAAAATACGCTGCGCCAGAGCGGGCTGTGTTGCAACCGGCCCTTGATGCCGACATAGGCCCGGAACCGCTCGCCGCGATCAACCTCGGTGATGCCATCGGCGCCCAGATCGAAGCGCCGCGACACGGTGAACATGCCATCGACCTGGATTGGGCCATCGGCCAGCAGCTTGCGGGCCTGAAACGCCAGCGCCGGATTGGTGGCGGTATAGAGCCAGGGCGTGAGCGTGGCATCGAAATCCGATCCCGGCGCGAAATGGATCGGGGCGGAGACACCCAGGCCCAGCTGGCGTTGCAGTTCGATGGCCGGCACCAGCACACCGGCGGCGCGCGGTGCATCGCCATCCGGGTGCGACAGCCGCGGGAAATAGAGCACCGGCACGCCGAACATTTCCAGGCTGGCGTTGCGATAGGAAATACGGTGGCGTTTCTGATCATAGACGATTTTCACCGCCTTGATCTTCCACACCGGGGTTTGCGGGCAGCCGGTGGCATCGATCACCGCGCAGGGCGAATAAGCGGCGCGATCGAGCGAATAATTTGTCCCGGAGCGGGTGGCCGTGCGGGCCCCGAGGCGACCACCATCGTTGAGCACCAGCAGCATGTTGGCGATGGCCCCATCGCGCAGCGTATCGGTGAGGGTGATGCGATCGCCCATCGCTTGATTGCCGGCCGGATCGATGATCGACACATTGCCGATCGCCACCACTTCGCCGGGCGTGCCATCGCTGGTGCGCTGATATTCCACCCGATCGGCCGACAGGCGATAGGCATCGCGCGTCAATTCCACCCGGCCGCTGGCAATCACCAGTTGCCGCGATTCGTCATAACTGAGCTGGTCGGCGCCGAAATCCAGCATGTCGCCGGCCTTGGGTGGAGTCGCGCTGCGCTGTTCGGCATCGGGATCGCGGTTTGCCGGCTCGCGATTGCCCCACAGCGCCGGGCTGAGGCGCTGGGCCAGGGCCGGAGCGGGCGCCAGGGCCAGGGTTGCGGCAGCCAGCAGCAGCGCAGTGCGGCGCCGGCAGGGCGGGGGAACGGTGAAAGCCACGCGCGCTCGATAGCCGGGCCGGACCCCACCCGCAACCATCTGCTTGGCGCGGGCTCACGGCGGGCCTAATCGGATGACACTGCGCGAATCAGTTCAAGGACGCCCTCATGCTTGCCATCACCTATCTGCCTGCCGCTGCTGACGATGCCACTGATGCCCTGGTGGTGCTGGCCGGGCCCGATGCGGCCTTTTCTGCGGCGGCCAAGGCGGCCGACGCGGCCAGCCATGGCGCAGTCACGGCGGCCGCGGCCGCAGCGCGCTTTGATGGCGAAGCCGGTGCCATCGTCGAAATCCTCGCCCCGGCCGGCCTGTCCTGCCGTCGGCTGCTGCTGGTCGGTACCGGCCCGGTCGCCAAGCTCGACGCGCTGGCCGCCGAGCGCATCGGCGGCGCGATCAGCGCGCGGCTGCTGACCAGCGGAGAGGCGCATGTGAATGTCGATGTGGCCGGCGTGCTGGATGGCGCCCTGGCAGCGCATCTGGCGCACGGCGCGACGCTGCGGGCGTGGCGGTTCGATCAATATCGCACCAAGCAGCCCGAAAAGCAGAAACCGACGCTGGTGGGCCTGTCCATCATCGGCGGCGGCGATGCCGAAACCCACGCGCGGCTGGCGGCGATTGCCGGCGGCGTGGCGCGCACGCGCAGCCTGGTGAGCGAACCGCCGAACGTGCTCTATCCTGAAAGCTTTGTCGAAAGCGCCCGCGATCTGGTGGCGTTGGGCGTGGAGCTGACCATCCTCGATGATGCGGCGATGCGCGCGCTCGGCATGGGTGCGCTGCTCGGTGTGGCGCAGGGATCGGTGCGGCCGGCGCGGATTCTGGCGATGCGCTGGAACGGCACCGGCCGCGATGATGTGAAGCCGGTGTGCCTGGTCGGCAAGGGCGTCACCTTCGACACCGGCGGCATCAGCCTGAAACCGCCGGGCGGCATGGAAGACATGAAGTGGGACATGGGCGGGGCAGGGGCTGTCACCGGCGCCATGCACGCCATCGCGGCGCGCAAAGCAAGGGCGCATGTGGTCGGCGTGATCGGCCTGGTGGAAAACATGCCCGACGGCAACGCCCAGCGCCCCGGCGACGTGGTGACCACCATGAACGGCCAGACGGTGGAAGTGATCAACACCGACGCCGAAGGCCGGCTGGTGCTGTGCGATGCAATCTGGTGGGCGCAGGAGACGTTCCAGCCCGAAGTGGTGGTCGATCTGGCGACGCTGACCGGCGCAATCATCGTGTCGCTGGGCCATGAATATGCCGGCATGTTTGCCAATGATGATGGCCTGGCGGTGCAGCTTGCGGCGGCAGGCAGCGCGGTGGGCGACAAATTGTGGCGGATGCCGATCGGCGACGCCTATGACAAGTTGATCGACAGCGACATCGCCGACATCAAGAATGTCGGCCCACGCGAAGGCGGATCGATCACCGCCGCGCAGTTCATCGGGCGCTTCATCAAGCCCGGCGTGAAATGGGCGCACTTGGACGTCGCTGGCACCGTGTGGGCCAGCAAGCCCGGCGCGCTGTGGGACAAGGGCGCGACGGGTTACGGCGTGCGGCTGCTCGACCGGTTCGTGGCGGACAATTTCGAGGGCTGAACCTGAAAATCCTCCCCCGCTGGGGGAGGAGCCGACCGCAAGGAGGCGGAGGGGGCGCGCCTGACGCGACAAAGGCCTCCTCCGCCCAATGGGGAGGATCACCAAGCCTTGCCATTTCCAGGCCCGGCCTGTAGGGGGCCGCGCATCCTGTTTCCCCATCAAACAAGTGGACTTTTCACCATGGCGATCACCCGCACCTTCTCGATCATCAAGCCCGATGCCACCGCCCGCAACATCACCGGCAAGGTGAACACGATGATCGAAGCCGCCGGCCTGCGCATCATCGCGCAAAAGCGCCTGCATCTGACCCAGGCCCAGGCCGAAGGCTTCTACGCCGTCCATCGCGAACGCGGCTTCTTCGCCGATCTGGTCAGCTTCATGATCAGCGGCCCGGTCGTTGTGCAGGTGCTGGAAGGCGAAGACGCCGTCCCGACTTATCGCGCCATCATGGGCGCCACCAACCCGGCCAACGCCGATGCCGGCACCATCCGCAAGGAACTGGCCGAATCGATCGAAGCCAACACCGTGCATGGTTCGGACAGCGAGGAAAATGCCGCGATCGAGATCGCCTATTTCTTCGCGCAGACGGAAATTGTTGGCTGAAGCCATCTGACTTGAATAATGAGAGGGCCGCAGTGATCCTGCGGCCCTTTCTGTGTCTGGACGCCAGCCTTCAACGGCTCGATACAGCCGATCAACCCATCAGCCGTTGCCCAGCCCGCGTTTCAATGCGGACGTTATCGCGGCATTGAACTGGCGGGAAATTCTCGCTTCAGGCACAGCCACGTTAAAGGCATGGAACGCTCCCGGCACCACCAACATTTCCACCGGGACGCCGACAGACGTCAGTCGCTGCGCATAGGTAATGTCTTCAACAACAAACAAGTCCAGTGCCCCCACGGCGATGAAGGTGGGCGGCAGGCCAGCAAGATTTTCTAACCGTGCTGGGACCGAGCCCGTCGGCACCGAAGGCCGTCCCGGCGTCTGCCCCAGCAACGCTGTCCAGCCGAAACGGTTGGCTTCGCGGCTCCAGCCAATCGTGCCGATATGGGGCGGTATGGACAGTGTTGAAGCGGTGCGATCATCCAGCATGGGATAAACCAGCAGCTGCAATGCAATCGGAAATTCGCCGCGATCTCGTGCCGCGATGGCCAGCATGGCAGCGTGGCCGCCACCGGCGCTATCCCCGCCGATCGCAATGCGCTTGGGGTCAATTCCAAGTTTATCGGCCTGAGTAATCAACCAACGCAGCACGGAATAATTGTCTTCCAATGCGCCGGGGAAGCGGGCTTCGGGGGCAAGGCGATAATCGACGGACACCAGCAGACACTCAGCCTCTTGTGCCAAGGCCTGCAGTCTGGCCGGGCGCGCCATGAGCCGCCCAGCCACAAAGCCGCCGCCGTGCATGTGCAAAAAGACGGGCTTGCCGCGCGGAACCTTGGATCCATCGAAAACCGCCACCCGAACGTCTGGCGCGCCCTTCGGCCCGGGAATCATACGAATCTGTGGCTGCGGCGCTGGCAAGGGCAGCGGTACGCCATCAACTTCACTCGCCCGCCGCGCAGCCAGTGTTTCCGCCCCGAGGCGGTTGGCGGGCGCCCGTCGCGCCGCTTCCCGAAGTTCCGGATCAACCAGTGCAAGCACATCAATTTCGGCTTGGAGGGCAGAGCCGCTCAACATGAGGCTCGAGATGGACGCTGCGGCAAGAAATCGGCGACGGGAGATTTGATCCAGGGTCAACATCGTCAGCCTCTTGCCGCAGTGAGCCAGATCGGCATCATGGCCAATCGCTCGGGCGCGCACAAGCGCCACGCCGCGCTCAGCATCGCCCGTGCCTTCAATCCGCCTTCGCGCGCGTCACTTCTGCTTCTTCACATAGGGCGCGATCTCCAGCGCCCCCGGCTCGACGGCATGGACGCCGCCAAAGACCAGGATGCCGCCGCGAAACTCGATCAGCTTGTAATCCTTGAAATTGCCCAGATCCCACCCGCGCCATTTGAACGACTTGCCGACGAAGGGCAGCGAGCCCTTGATGTCGAGTCTTGCATCATCATTGCGCGCGAAGGGCTGGTGGCGGTCGGTCAGCATGATGCGCACGGCCGTATCCAGCTCGGCGGTGAGCAGCGCCTTCAACTTCTCGCCGTTGTTGGCCGTCAGGCTGTCGTCGCCAACCAGCGGCATGGCCGGGCCTTCACAGCAGAAATATTTGATCGTCTTCGGCTTGTCCTTGACGTTGCCGGCATCGAGCTTGGTCTTCAGCACAATATAGGGCCGCACATCGGTGTCGTTGACGTAGGTGAGCACGACATAGGGCGTCACCGGCATGGCCGACGGGCTGGCCTCGGTGGCGAGCGTGTAGGCGCCGCGGAAGGCCTCGTCGGCAAGCAGGCTGGTCACGAGTTCGGTGGTCTTGCCGGACACGTCAAAGCGCAACGCTTCCTGGATGTCGTTCGTCCGGTTGGCGCCGGCCTGGGTGTTGGCCGCGCTCTGCACCGCCACGCCGACGATGCCGAACAACATGCCGAGGGCGCCGCCTTTCTGGTGGCCGGACACGACGATATTGGTATCGGGGATGCGCTTCACGCCCATGGGCAGATCGCTCATGCCATTGGGCCCCTTGTCGGTGATGAAGATGCTCAAGGGGGCCGCAGCGGGCGCAGCTGCGGGCGCAGCAGCGACGGTGTCGGTCGCCTGTGCCGCAAGCGGCTGCGCCGAAAGGCCAGCCAGGGCCACAGCAAGCAGCAAATTGCGCATCATGATCTCCCCCAATCCTGCAGCAGCGTCGTTCAGCGCACCGTCTGCCCGGCCGAAATAGGCGAGGCCGATGGCCGGGGCAATGGGCGGCAGCAGGGCTGCAGTGTCAGCCGTGTGAGCTTGCTCAGCATTGCCGCGCCAGGTAGCGCACCTGCTTGTCGCCGCCGGCCAGCGTCGCGCGCCCGATTTCGGCAAAGCCCAGCCGGGCGTGGAAGGCGTCCGACACCGGGTTGGGGGGCAAGCTGTTCACTTCGCAGCCGATCAGCGGCACGCATTCGGCCGCGGCGCGTGCGAACATGGCTTCATACAGGCTGCGTGCCACGCCCTGGCCGCGGGCGGCCGACGCGATGATGACGCGGTCGATATAGATGAAACGGGGGTAACGCGCCTTGAACCACCGATAATTCGGGCTGGCGTAATCGGGATGGGTTTCATCCAGCGCGATCAGGAAGCCGTTGCGGCCATCCGGGCCGGCGAGGCCGAGGTGCCAGCAGCCCGTGACCAGCCGGTGCAGCGCCGCGGCATCGAGCGGCGACGTTTCCTGCTCGTTGGCGGCATTGAGCGCCAGCAGATTCTGCTCGGCGGCGGGGGACAGAGTGTGGGCCATCAGCCTGCCGCCGAATTCGCCAAAGGCGCGAGCGGCGATGGCATCGACATGCAGCCCGGCGCAATCGACCAGCGGGAATGGCGCAGTGGCCGCATCGAACACCAGTGCCAGATCAGTACCGCCCAGCATGATCGCCTCCACCCCGTCCTCGTCGCGCAACTGATTTGCCGCCGCCATGAAGATCGCCCGCTGATCTGGCGTGACACTGCCGGCAGCGGCCATGGCGGCATAGGCATCGTGCACGGCGCCGAGCATGTCGCCGCGTGGCGGCACGAGTTCGGACGTGGTGATGCTGCCGTAGATTCGGGTTTCCATCACGGTGCGCGTGCCCAATATGCCAATGCGCGACAGACCGCTGCGGCTGATATCGGCGCTGATCGCCGTGATCATGTTGACGACCGGCAAGGGCGATACGGCGGCAAATTCCGCAACGCAGAAATGCCCGGCTATCGAGGTGATCGCGACGAAATCGGCGCCGGCGCTGGCCAGGCGCGCGGTCAGCCGCTGATAGATCGCCACCTGAGCCGCCGCGTCCCCGGCCGCCAGATTGCTGAGCAAGGTGGGGGCGTCGGCATGCACGATGGTCAGTTCAAGTGGCGTACCAGCCTGCGCAAAGGCGGCAATCAGCCGGCGGTAATAATGATCGGTCGCCGCCGGGCCGATGCCGCCGATCAAGCCGATCTGCATGGTCATAACGGCAGGATGGCCAAGCGGCGCGGCGCGCACAGCCGCCATGCCGCGCCGATCATGGCCTCGATCATTGCCCAATCCGGCCCATCGGTGAGTATAATGCCGACCCAGCCAGCGGGGCCGAAATATTTGGGGCGGAAGAAGCGATCCGGGTCTTGATCGATCAACATGGCGGCTTCATCCAGGCCGGAGACTTTCAAAAGCAGGGCAGTGATACCATCGCCGTGGTGATTGTCGCTGAAATAGGCGAAGAATTTGCCGCCCTCGACAAAGAAACCGGGCGAGCCGTGGGAGAGCTTCTCGGCCGCAGCCGGCAGGTTCAGCGCCAGGCCGCGGACGCGGGCCAGCAGCGCGTCCGGGCGATCCGCTGCCGACACGAAATCGCCGAGCACGCGCGGGTAGAGTTGATGCTCGGCATATTGCACGCGTGTTGCCAGCGTCTCCGGCGTGTCGCCCGGCAGCACGGCAATGCGCGCCTGGCCCAGGATCGGGCCATCATCCAGTTCGGGCGTGACGATGTGGATGGTGCAGCCGGTTTCCGCCTCACCCGCTGCCAGCACGGCGGCGTGGGTGTGCAGGCCCTTGTGCCTGGGCAGCAGCGACGGGTGGATATTGAGGCAGCGGCCCTGCCAGTGGGCGACGAATTCCGCCGACAACAGCCGCATGTAGCCGGCCAGCGCGATGTGCGTCACGCCGGCAGCTTCCAACTCGCGGGTGATGATCTCATCGAATTCGGCTCGCTTCAGGCCCTTATGGCTGTGCGCGAAGGTCGGCACGCCTTCCGCTGCCGCCAGTATCAGGCCGGCGGCTTCGGGATCGTTGCTGCCGACCACGACGATCTCATAAGGGCAGGCCGGATCGAGCCGGCTGGCATACAGCAGCGCGGCCATGTTGCTGCCGCGCCCGGAGATCAGGACGCCGACTCGCGCCCGCTCAGCCATCGTGGCTGGCCGTCCAGGCCGCAGGCTCACCCCATTGGCCGGGCGCGCCGTGCACGTCGCAACCACGTTGCCCGGCAATGATTTCGCCGATCACGCTCGCGGCTTCGCCTGCGGCCACCAGCGCCGCGATCACCGCATCGGCCTTGTCGCGTTCCACCACCAGCACCATGCCGGTGCCGCAATTGAAGGTGCGCGCCATCTCGGCCGCCGCCACGCCGCCGGACGTGCGCAGCCAGTCAAACAGCGGCGGCAGTTGCGGCGCCGCCACCAGTGCGCGCGCGCCGGCAGGCAGCACGCGCGGGATGTTTTCCAGGAAGCCGCCGCCAGTGATGTGCGCCAGCGCCTTGATATGGCCAGCGCGGATCAGCGGCAGCAGCGGCTGCACATAAATGCGGGTCGGTTCGAGCAGCGCTTCGGCCAGGGTGCGGCTGGGATCGAATGGGGCAGGGGCGGCCAGATCGGCGCCAGACACGGCGAGGATGCGACGGATTAGTGAATAACCGTTGCTGTGCGCGCCGGACGAAGCGATGCCGACAATGAGCTGGCCGGGGGCCACGCCGTCGCCGGTGAGTTGCTCGCCGCGCTCGACAGCGCCAACGGCAAAGCCGGCCAGATCATAATCGCCGGGCGCATACATGCCGGGCATTTCCGCCGTTTCGCCGCCGATCAGAGCGCAGCCAGCCTGTTTGCACCCAACTGCGATGCCGGCGACAACCCGCGCCGCCACGCCATTCTCCAGCTTGCCGGTGGCGAAATAATCCAGGAAAAACAGCGGCTCGGCGCCCTGCACGATCAGATCGTTCACGCACATCGCCACCAGATCGATGCCGACCGTATCGTGCCGGCCGGTATCGATGGCGAGTTTCAGCTTGGTGCCCACGCCGTCATTGGCGGCGACCAGCAGCGGATCCTTGTATCCCGCCGCGCGTGGATCGAAAAAGCCGCCAAAGCCGCCCAGTTCGGCATCGGCGCCGGGGCGGGCGGTGGCGCGCGCCAAGGGCGCAATCATCTTCACCAGCGCGTTGCCGGCCGCAATATCAACGCCGGCATCAGCGTAGGTAAGCGGGGGGGTGAGGGGGCGTTTGTCGGCCATGCGCGCCGCCATAGCGCCAGATTTGCGTGCGCGCCAGCATGCGGGCTTGGCAATCGGAAGGCCGCGGCCCTAAACAGCAGGTGTGAAGCCAATCTTGCCTATACTGGTCGGGGCGGGGTTGCTGGCGGCGATTGCCATGGCCCAGCAATCCACGCCCAAGGCCATCGTGCCGACCGACCGGTCTGGCGGCGGCAGCAGCAGCGCCTATGCCGTGGGCGGCATCGCCGTGGATGTGACGGCCCGCAGCGTCGATGATGCGCGCCGGGCGGCCTGGACAACGGCGCAGCGCCAAGCCTGGCCTCTATTGTGGGCGCGGTTGACCGGCAAGGCCGAGGCCGAAGCCCCGCGGCTGGCCGATGGCCAGATCGATGCGATGGTCGCCGGCATCGAAAGCCAGGGCGAGCAGTTTTCCGACACGCGCTACATCGCGAAGCTCGGCGTGGTGTTCGATCGCAGCCGCGTGGCGGAGCGGCTGGGCGGCAGCATCAACCTGTTGCAATCGCCGCCCATGCTGCTGCTGCCGTTGTTGATCGATGGCGGCGCCGGCAATCTGTTTCAAACGCGCAACGCCTGGGCCGAGGCCTGGGCCGGCTGGCGCGGCAATGTCACGCCCATCGATTATGTGCTGCCGCCCGGCGGCCCGGCCGACAATCTGTGGCTGACCGTGTGGCAGACGGGTCGCCGGGATCGCGAGGGCTGGCGCCAGATCATCACGCGTTTCGATACCGTGGACGTGCTGGTCGCCGAAGCCCGGCTGACGCGCAGCTTTCCGGGCGGGCCGATCTCCGCGCTGTTCATCGCGCGCCATGGGCCCGATGGCATCGAACTGGGGCGGTTCACGGTGCGGGTGCAAAGCGAAGCGGCGCTTCCGGCGCTGTTGCAAGATGGCGTGCGCCGCATCGATGCCGCCTATGCCGATGCGCTGCGCGCCGGCCAGTTGCGGGCCGAGCCTGATCTGGCGATCGATATCGCCCCGATCATCGATTCCGAACCGCTGATCGGCGAGGCGCTGCCAGACGATTTGGCGCTGCAGGTGGCGGTGATCACGCCGGATGCCGCCAGCCTGGCTGCAGCCGAACGCCTGCTGCGCGGCATCGCCGAAGATATCGTGGTGCGGCAGTTGGCGGTGGGTGGCACCAGCCGCATCGAAGTGGCGATGCAAGGCGGCGAGCCGGCGCTGACCGCGGCGCTGGCCAGGGCCGGCTGGGGGCTGGAGCGGGTGGGGGTTGATCTGGTGCTGCGCCGGCGGCCGGTTGCGGCTGCTGTTGCTACGGGCGCTGTCCCGGCTGCTGCAAAACCGCCCGTCGCAGCCAAACCGCCAGTGGTACCCCCGCGCCCGGCACCGCGCCCGGCTGCCGCGCCAACCGCGGCCCCATCGGCCACCGGTTGAACCTGTTCCCGGAACTGCCTTGCGAACCGCCACTGCCGCTGGCCTGGCCGGTCGATCACAGCCCGGCACGGCTGGCGGTTACTGATGCCAACCGCGCCGCGGCGGCGTGGCTGGCGGCGCCTTCATTGTGGCCGGTGCCGGTGACATTGTTGATCGGCGCGCCCGGATCGGGCAAATCGCATCTGGCTGGCTGGTTTGCCGCGCATCATGACAGTCTGGTGATCGAAGCGGCCGACGGCCACGATCCTGAAAGCCTGTTTCATGCGTGGAATGCCGCCACGCCGGCGCGGCCGTTGCTGCTCACCAGCCAGAAAGCCCCGCGCGATTGGCACCATGGTCTGCCCGATCTCGCCAGCCGATTGGCGGCGACGCCGCTGATCCGGCTGGGCGAGCCCGACGATGAATTGCTGGGGCTGGTGCTGGCGAAGTTGTTCGCCGATCGCGGCATCAAGGTGGGCGACGATCTGATCCGCTGGCTGGTGGTGCGCATCGAACGCAGCCTGGGCGCGGCGCAGGCGGTGGTGGCGCGGCTCGATGCCGAAGCCCTCGCCCGCCACCGCGCCATCACCATCCCGCTGGCGCGCGAAGTGGTGGATGGGCAGGGGGAGATGGGCTTTTGAGCTGCCGCAAAGCCTTTGCGCTGCATGACATTTCGATGGCGCGCCGCTTTTCCCTACCACGTCGGCGCGCTGCGCGTTAGACAGGCGGCATGCTCCATGTCGCGCCCGAAATCCCGCCCAGCGACCGTTATTTCAACCGCGAATTGTCGTGGCTGTCGTTCAACGATCGTGTGCTGGCCGAAGCGATGAATCGCGCGCACCCGCTGCTCGAACGGCTGCGCTTCCTGTCGATTTCCGGCAACAATCTCGATGAGTTCTTCATGGTGCGCGTCGCCGGCCTGCGCGGCCAGGTGCGGGCCGGGATCGACACGCTGAGCGCCGAGGGCATGACTCCAGCGCAGCAGTTGATCGCCATCGCCGACAAGGCCGACAGCCTGATGGAGGAGCAGCAGCGTGTGTGGGGTCTGCTCGCCAAGGAACTGGCGCGCGCCGATTTTCACGTGATCACCGCGGCCAAGCTGGCCAAGGCGGAGCTGGCCTGGCTCGAAACCCATTTCCTCGATCAGATCTTCCCGGTGCTCACGCCGCAGGCCATTGATCCGGCGCATCCCTTTCCGTTCATCCCCAACAAGGGCTTTTCGCTGATTCTGGAATTGCGGCGCCAGTCGGACGATGAATTGCTGCGCGCGCTGCTGATGCTGCCGGCGATGCTGCCGCGCTTCATCCGGCTGCCGGGCACCACGGGGCAGGCCGTGCGCTGGATCAGCCTGGAAAACACCATCCGGGCGTTTTTCGGGCAATTATTCCCGGGCTATGATCTGATCGGTGATGCCGCCTTCCGGGTGATCCGCGACTCGGACATCGAAGTGGAAGAAGAGGCCGAAGATCTGGTGCGCTTCTACCAGACGGCGCTGAAACGCCGCCGCCGCGGCGAGGTGATCCACCTTGCCATGGAAGAAGTGGCGCTGCCCAGCCTGCATGCGCTGGTGAAGAATTCGCTGGGGGTCGATGATCGCAGCACCATCCTTGTCGCCGGTGTGCTGGGCATCAACGATCTGGCGCTGCTGGTCGATGAAGACCGGCCCGATCTGAAATTCGAACCGCATAGCCCGCGCTTTCCCGAACGCATCCGCGAACATGGCGGCGATTGCTTTGCCGCGATCCGCGCCAAGGATCTGGTGGTCCACCATCCTTACGAAAGCTTTGAAGTGGTGCTGGCCTTCCTGCGCCAGGCCGCTGCCGATCCCGATGTGATCGCCATCAAGCAGACGCTGTATCGCGCCGGCAAGAACAGCCCGATCGTGCGCACCCTGATCGATGCAGCCGAGGCCGGCAAATCGGTGACGGCCGTGGTCGAACTGAAAGCCCGGTTTGATGAAGAGCAGAATATCCGCTGGGCCAGCGAACTGGAACGTGCCGGCGTCCAGGTGGTTTATGGCTTTGTGGAATGGAAGACCCACGCCAAGCTGAGCATGGTGGTGCGGCGCGAAGGCGCGGCGATCCGCACCTATGTCCATTTCGGTACCGGCAATTATCACCCGATCACGGCGCGCATCTATACCGATCTGTCGTTCTTCACCGCCGATCCGGTGCTGGCCCGCGATGCGGCGCAGGTGATGAACTACATCACCGGTTATGTGCAGCCGACCAGGCTGGAAAAGCTCGCCATGGCGCCGCTGTATATGCGCGACCGGCTTTATGGCCTGATCGACGAAGAGATTGCGCATTGCCGGGCCGGGCGGCCGGGGGCGATCTGGGTGAAATTGAACAGTCTGGTTGATACCGGCCTGATCGAGAAACTCTATGAAGCCAGCGCGGCCGGCGTCGAGATTGATCTGATCGTGCGCGGCATCTGTTGCCTGAAGCCGGGGGTGCCGGGCCTTTCGGAGAATATAAGGGTGAAATCGGTGATCGGCCGCTTTCTGGAGCATAGCCGCATTACCGTGTTCGGTGGCGGCAACGAATTGCCCAGCCCGTCGGCCAAGGTATTCATCGGTTCGGCGGACTGGATGCCGCGCAACCTCGATCGCCGGGTGGAAATCATGGTGCCGATCGAAAATCCAACCGTGCACGCCCAGGTGCTCGATCAGGTGATGCTGGCCAATCTGAAGGACAATCAGCAGAGCTGGGACATGGATGCGGACGGGCGTTACACGCGGGTTAAGGCCGGGCGCGACGACAGCTTCAACCTGCACCGTTATTTCATGACCAATCCGTCGCTTTCGGGACGCGGGCACATGAAGAATGCCGCGGCTGTGCCGGTGCTGGTGCTGCCCGACGAGGATGACGATCTGACCGACGTCAGCGACGATGCCGGCCTTGCCTGATCCGGTCATGAGCCTGGCCCGCCGGGTCGGTTTGGTGCAGGCACCGGCAGTATCGGCGGCCGCGGATGACCGCTGTGCCATCATCGATATCGGCAGCAATTCGATCCGTCTGGTCGTCTATCAGGGGCGCACCCGCACGCCGACCATCATGTTCAACGAGAAAGTGATGGCCGGGCTGGGCCGCGGGCTGGCGGCCAATGGCCAGTTGGGCAAGGGCGCCATCACGGTGGCGCTCGCCGGGCTGCGGCGCTTTGCGGCAATCACCCGCGCCATGGGCATATCCGATGTGCGCACCGTGGCCACGGCGGCGGTGCGGGAAGCCGGCAATGGCGCCGCCTTCATCGACCGGGTGGAGCGCGAATGCGGCCTGCCGATCAGCGTGATCGATGGCGAAGCCGAAGCCAATGGCGCGGCGATGGGCGTATTGTCGGGCATTCCGCTTGCCGATGGCGTGGTCGGTGATCTGGGCGGCGGCAGCCTGGAACTGGTCAGGGTATCGGGCGGCGAACTGGGCCATCGCATTTCGTTGCCGATCGGGGCGCTGCGGCTTGATGCGGTGCGCAAACGCGATCGGCGCGCGCTGGCGCCGTTCATCGCCAAGGCACTCGACCAGGTGGGGTGGGCCGCCGAAGGCCGCGGCAAGCCGTTTTACATGGTCGGCGGATCGTGGCGGGCGCTGGCGCAGATCCATATCTGGATGACCGGCCATCCACTGCCGATCGTGCACCAATATGAAATGCCGGCCACGGCGCCGGCATCCCTGTTTCGCAGCCTGTCGCACATGGATGCCGCCACGCTGAAGGCGGTTCCGCACCTGTCCACGTCGCGGCTGCCGTCTTTGCCGGGCGCGGCGATGCTGCTGGCGGCGGTGGTGAAGCGGCTCGGCTCTTCCAGCGTCATCGCGTCGGGCTTCGGCCTGCGCGAAGGGCTGCTCTTTGCCGATCTGGCGCCCGACGTGCGCGCGCTCGATCCGCTGGTTGATGCGGCGCGCAGCGAAGGGGCGCGGCAGGGGCGCTTTGCCGAACATGGCGACATGCTGTTCGACTGGATGGACCCGTTGTTTGCAGACGAGCCGCCCGGTGATCGCCGGCTGCGGCTGGCGGCGTGCCTGCTGAGTGATATCGCCTGGCGCGCGCACCCGGATTTTCGCGCGGAACGCGGCGTCGATGTGGCGCTGCACGGCAATTGGGTGGCGGTCACCGCCAGCGAGCGCGCCGCGCTGGCCTGTGCGCTGCATTATTGTTTCGGCGGCAGCCCCGAAGCGCCGGTGATGGGCACGCTGCTGCTGCTGGCGCCGCCCTCGCTGCTGGCTCGCGCCCGCGCCTGGGGGCTGGCGCTGCGGCTGGGCCAGCGCCTGACTGGCGGCACCGCGGTCGGCCTCGCCGCCAGCCGCCTCGAGCGCGAAGGCGATGCGTTGCTGCTGCGGCTTGGGGCCGGGCAGGGTGACCTGGCCGGCGGCGATGCCGTGCTGCGCCGGTTGAAATTGCTGGGTACCATGCTGGGGTTGGAGCCGAAGCTGGTGGTGGGGTGACAAGCCAACTCCCTCTCCGTTGACGCTTCGCGTCGCCTTCGGCTGAGGGGAGAGGCGACTCGCCGACTTCGGCGCGCAGCCTGCCCCGGACTTGATCCGGGGGGTGAGGGTGGCCTTCTGTGACAACGCGGGGGTACACCCTCACCCGGCGCGCTGGCGCGCGTCTCGCCTCTCCCATCAAGGGAGAGGAGGCTCTAATCCTCGCTCACCCGGGTCAGTTTCAGCTTGCCATCAGCGACGGCAAAGCCCAGCCGGCCTTCGACCAGCGCAAGCGCATCGGCGCCGAAGATGTCGCGGCGCCAGCCATCGAGCATGCCGAGGCCCTTGCGCTGGCCGGCGGCGAGCAGTTCCAGATCATCAGCGCGCACGATCAGGCGTGGCGCGACGCCGGCTTCCTTGGCGCGGATTTTCAGCAGCAGTTTCAGCAGATCAGCGATCAGTGCGCCTTCGGATGACAGGCCGGGGCGCTGCGGTTCGCGCGCAGGCATTTCGTCGGCGTCCAGTGGCTGCGCGGCGTCCAGCGCGGCGATCAGGCGCGCGCCGATGCCGTTCGAGGCCCAGGCGGCCGACAGCCCGCGCACCTTGGCCAGATCATTCTGCCCGCGCGGCGGTGAAGAGGCGAGATCGGCGAGCGTTTCGTCCTTGACGATGCGGCCGCGCGGCACATCCTTGTCCTGCGCTTCCAGTTCGCGCCAGCGCGCCAGCGCCTTCAGACGGCCCAGCACATCGGCCTTGCGGCTGGGCAGGCGCAGGCGCTGCCAGGCCTTTTCCGGATCATTGGCATAGGTGGCCGGATCGGAGGCGCGCGCCATTTCATCATCAAGCCATTCGCCGCGCCCGGTGCGGCGCAGTTTTTCGACCATCTTGGGGAACAGCCGCGCCAGATGGGTGACATCGCCGATGGCATATTCGATCTGGCGATCATTCAAGGGCCGCCGCGCCCAGTCGGTGAAGCGCGCGCCTTTATCGACCTGCACATTGGCGTAAGCGGCGACCAGATTCGTGTAGCCAATCTGTTCACCCAGCCCAAGCGCCATGGCGGCAATCTGCGTATCGAACAGCGGCTGCGGGGTCTTTCCGGTCAGGTTGTAGATGATTTCCAGATCCTGGCCGCCGGCATGGAACACCTTGAGCACCGGTTCATCGACCAGCAGCTTCAGCAGCGGCGCCAGATCGAGATTTGGGCTCTTGGGATCGATGGCCGCTGCCTCGTTGCTGCACGCCACCTGCACCAGGCACAGATCGGGGTAATAGGTGGATTCGCGCATGAATTCCGTGTCCACCGTGATGAAATCAGCGTTGGACCAGCGGGCGCAAAGGTCTTCGAGGGTCGCGGTGTCCGTCACCAGCGGATGAATCAGCATGGGGCTCGTTACTCCAATCTCGCCGCTTGACAAAGCGGTGATTGACGTGTGCTACCCGCCACTCGCCATAACATCGCCGGATACCGCATGATGCACGCCTATCGCACCCATAATTGCGCCGCCCTGCGCGCTGCCGATGCCGGCCAGACCGTCAAGTTGTCGGGCTGGGTGCATCGCAAGCGCGACCATGGCGGCGTGCTGTTCATCGATCTGCGCGACCACCACGGCATCACCCAGGTGGTGGCCGGGCCATCGTCGCCGGCCTTTGCCGTGCTCGATCGCATCCGCGCCGAATCCGTGGTGACGATCGTTGGGGAAGTCGTGCTGCGCGAAGGCGGCGCAGTGAATGCCCGCCTGCCAACCGGCGACATCGAAATCCGTGCCGCCGAAATCGTCGTCCAATCGGCGGCCGAGGAACTGCCGATGCCGGTTGCGGGCGAGGCCGAATATCCCGAGGATATCCGCCTGAAATATCGCTTTTTGGACCTGCGCCGGGATCGGCTGCACGCCAACATCATGCTGCGCAGCCAGGTGATCGCCTCGCTGCGCCAGCGCATGATCGGGCAGGGCTTCACCGAGTTCCAGACGCCGATCCTGACGGCGAGCAGCCCGGAAGGCGCCCGCGATTATCTGGTGCCCAGCCGCGTGCATCCCGGCAAATTCTATGCGCTGCCGCAGGCGCCACAGATGTTCAAGCAGTTGTTGATGGTGGCCGGGTTCGATCGCTATTTCCAGATCGCGCCTTGCTTCCGCGATGAAGATGCGCGCGCGGATCGTTCGCCCGGCGAATTTTACCAGCTCGATTTCGAAATGAGCTTCGTCACGCAAGACGATGTTTTTGCAGCGATCGAGCCGGTGCTGGCCGGCGTGTTCGAGGAGTTCGCCGGCTTTGGCGGCCGTGACCCGTGGGCGGTGACCAAGGGGGCATTCCCGCGCATTGCCTATGCCGAATCCATGCTGAAATACGGCAATGACAAGCCGGATCTGCGCAACCCGCTGGTGATCAGCGACGTGGGCAGCCACTTCGTCGGTTCGGGCTTCGGCCTGTTTGCCAAGCTGGTCGAAGCCGGCAATGTCGTGCGCGCCATCCCGGCGCCGGGCACTGCCGACAAGAGCCGCAAATTCTTCGACGACATGAACGAATGGGCCCGCGCCGAAGGCTATGCCGGCCTTGGCTATGTCACCCGCAAGGGCGGCGAGTTTGGCGGCCCCATCGCCAAGAACCATGGCGAGGCCGGCATGCTGGCGCTGTACGAAGCGCTCGGCCTTGGCCCGGACGATGGCTGCTTCTTTGCCGCTGGCAAGGAGGCCCAGGCCGCCAAGCTGGCCGGGCTGGCGCGCACCCGCATCGGCACCGAGCTGAACCTGATCGAGCAGAACGCCTATAAATTCTGCTGGATCGTCGATTTCCCGATGTACGAATATGACGAGGACGCCAAGAAGATCGATTTCAGCCACAACCCGTTTTCGATGCCGCAGGGCGAGCTGCACGCACTGGAAACGCAGGACCCGCTGACCATCAAAGCCTATCAGTACGACATCGTCTGCAACGGCGTCGAACTGTCGTCGGGCGCGATCCGCAACCATCGCCCCGACATCATGTACAAGGCGTTCGAGATCGCCGGTTACACGCAGGAGCAGGTGGACGCGAACTTCTCCGGCATGATCAACGCCTTCAAGTTTGGCGCGCCGCCGCACGGCGGTTCGGCACCGGGCGTGGACCGCATGGTGATGCTGATCGCCGACCAGCCGAACATCCGCGAGGTCATCCTGTTCCCGATGACGCAAAAGGCCGAGGATTTGATGATGAATGCGCCGGCGCCGGCGACGATGCGGCAGCTGCGGGAATTGCATATCAGGGTGGTGGACTGAGAATTCACCTCTCCACCCCGGGGAGAGGTCGAGAGACGCCGCAGGCGGCCCGGGAGAGGGGCGGGGCACTGCCTGTTCCCACACGCGACCCCTCTCCCGGCCGGCTTCGCCGAGTCCGACCTCTCCCCCGGGGGAGAGGTGATTATGGTTGCGCCGGCAGCGCACGCCGTTAGCCTGTCCGCCATGAGCCCCCACAATCTCGCCGATTTCGAAATCGATCATGATCTGTCCCGCGACAGCTATGATGCGCAACTCGAAGCCCTGCAGCACCGGCTGGAGCTGATCCAGGCCGCCTATATCGCGCAAGGGTTGAAGGCCATTGTCGCGCTGGAAGGCTGGGATGCCGCCGGCAAGGGCGGGCTGGTGACGCGCATGGCGGCCACGCTCGATCCGCGATATTGCAAGGTCTGGCCGATTTCGGCGCCGAGCCGCGAGGAGGCGGCGCGGCATTATCTGTGGCGCTTCTGGCAGCGCCTGCCCGGCAATCGCGAGATCGCGGTGTTCGATCGCACCTGGTATGGCCGGGTGCTGGTCGAGCGGGTGGACGGCTTCACGCCCGAACCACGCTGGCGCGCCGCCTATGACGAAATCAACGCGTTCGAGGCGCAATTGCTGGCCGATGGCACGCGGCTGGTGAAGATCTTCTTGCACATCAGCCAGAAGGAGCAGGACAAGCGCCTGGCCGAGCGCATCACCACGCCGTGGAAGCGCTGGAAGACCGGCACGGATGATTATCACAACCGATCGATGCGGGCGGATTATATGAAGGCCTATCACGACATGTTCCGCCTGTGCTCACCGCCCGCGGCGCCGTGGCACGTGGTGGCGGCCAACAACAAGAAACATGCGCGGGTGCGCAGCCTGGAACTGATCTGCGATGCGCTGGGGGATGGGGTCGATCTCAGCTGGCCGGAACCGGATGCGGCGTTGGTGAAAATTGCGGAGAAGGCGTTGGGGAAGACATTGTTTTGAGGGCATTTCCTGCTCCCTCCCCCTTGCGGGGAGGGCGACTCGGCGCCAGCCGAGCGGGGTGGGGGATCCCCATGTTGCCACAGAAGCAACCCCCACCCCGCTCGCGCCAAAGGGGCGCGAGTCGCCCTCCCCGCAAGGGGGAGGGAGTAGGCCGCTCACCCCGGCGTCGTCTTGCCCAGCCACTCGCTGAGCCGATTCGGCCCGCGCGTTGTCGCCTGCTGCGGATGAAGCGTTTCATACACGACGGCATTTTCCAGCACGCGCTGCACATAGTTGCGGGTTTCGGCAAACGGGATGCTCTCGATCCAATCGATGATGTCGGCTTGGCCCGGATCACCCAGTTGCGCCACGAAGCGCCGCACATTGCCTGGCCCGGCATTGTAGGATGCGACCGCCAGCGGCATCGATCCGGCATGCGCCGCGCGCAACCGGCTGATGTAGGCGCTGCCCAGCGTCACGTTCCAGATCGGGTCCTCGGTCAGCCGCGCCGCCGGGCTGGCGGGCAAGCCCGACTTTGCCGCCTGTTCCGCTGCGGTTGCCGGCACCAGTTGCATCATCCCAAGCGCATTGGCGCTGGAGCGCGCGGCGCGATCAAACTGGCTTTCCTGCCGGGTGATGGCGTGGATGATGGCGGAATTCGGCATCAGCGTGTCCGGCAAGGTCAGCACCGGGAAGCTGGCCGCAATCAGCGCCAGCCCGGCAGTGCCGCGCGCTGCCTTGGCCGCATGCACACCGGCATCCGGCCGCCCCAGCGGCCCGGCCAGCCCGGCAACCAGTGCCGAGCGCGCCGGCGTATCGGCGGTTTCGGCCAGTTGTTTCAGGAAAATGGTCTGGCGGGCGCGGTCCACGTCTGCCAGTGCAAACAGCGCCCGCACGCGCGGATCGGCGCGGAAGTTGCTGGCGGCATTGGCATCAGGTGCGGGCAGGGGCGTCGCCACCAGTTGCAGCGGCCGGCCCAGGCGCTCCGTGGCCAATTGGCCATAGAAATAATCGGGGTGGCTGGCGGCCGCGGCAAAATATTGCCGGGCGGCCTCGCCCTGGCCGGCCGCATCGGCAGCGCGCCCGGCCCAATAATCGGTGCGCGCCTGGCTGATCGGCGATTGCGCCACGGCG
Source organism: Sandarakinorhabdus sp. (assembly GCF_987265915.1). NCBI lineage: Bacteria > Pseudomonadati > Pseudomonadota > Alphaproteobacteria > Sphingomonadales > Sphingosinicellaceae > Sandarakinorhabdus > Sandarakinorhabdus sp. Next base: position 2,126,617 of record NZ_OZ503948.1, on the reverse strand, counting down.
CGGGCATTGCGGAAATGCGCCAACGCCAGGGCCGGCTGGTTCAACCGGCGCAGTGCCAGCCAGCCGGCCAGCCATTCGGCATCCAGATAGGCAGCGCGGGTCGCAAGCGGCTGCTTCACCATCCCGGCCGCTTCAAGGCCATGGCCGGCCAACACGGCGCGGGCCTGGCCGATATCACCGGCGCGCCATAGGGCGCGGCCGATTTCCAGCCGGGTTTGCAGCCACGTTTCGATGGCGATGGTGAGCGGTCCGCCCGGCACCAGCGCCGTCGCGCCGCCGGCGGCAAGCAGCGTGTGCGCCTCGCTGGCCCGGCCATTGCGCAGCAACCAGCGCGCTTCGTCATGCAACAGGCCGGCTTCGCGGCGCAGCCGGGCCGGCACGACGCCCAGCCGCGCCGGCAGATCGGGGGCGCCGCGCCGCAGCGCGATGCGTGCCAGCGCCCACAGCCGCGTATCGGTATCCACGCGCGGCAGCATGCGGCTCGCCGGCGTGGTACGATCGGCCCACAACAGCCGATCCATGCGGCCAACATGATCGTCCATGCGCAATTGATCGCCGAAGCGCGCCAGCAGGCGGGCCTCGGCCGCGTCATCCAGGCCAGCCGAATCCCAGGCGTCGCGCGCCCAGCTGATCGCGATGTTCATCTGGCCGGCGCTGGCCAACGCCTCGGCATGGCGCCACTTGCCCTCGGCCGTGATCGGCGCGCCTGAGCGGAAATGCCGGATGATGGCATCGGCCGGGGTGGCATCGGTGATGCGGCGTTCGGCCAGCCGGCGGATGGTGGCGGCCTGCGGCCAATCGGGGTGGGCGGCCAGAAAGGCGGCATATTCGGCAAAGTCGCCTTGGTAAGCCTCGCGGCGCAAGCGATCCCACTGCACCACCAGGTCCAGCACCGGCACCGCCGCCACGCCGATCAGCGGTGAAGCCGGCAATTGTCCGGCACGGCCGCTTTCATTGTCGGCCAGCAGGGCGCGATAGCGGGCGATGGTGGCGGCATCCAGGCTGGTTGCGGCGGCTTGCGCGCGGGCCGGGGTGGCGCTCGGCGCGGCGCAGCCGAACAACAACAGCATCAGGGCAGCGGCAATGCTGGACAGGCTGGCCCCTCCCTCACTATCTGAGCCCCGACTATCACGCGCCATGTCCATGCGCCTGTGATAGGGAGGCGCCAAGGAACAGGCAATGAATGAGACGATGACAACAGGCTTGCGGGGATCGATGCCGGCGTTGGTGACGCCGTTCAAAGGCGACGCAGTGGATTTCGATGGTTTTGCTGCGCATGTCGAATGGCAGATCACGCAAGGCAGCCACGGCCTGGTGCCGGTGGGAACGACGGGTGAATCACCGACGCTGAGCCACGACGAGCATTATGCGGTGATCACCGCCTGTGTGGAGGTCGCGGCAAAGCGCGTGCCGGTGATCGCCGGTTGTGGCAGCAACGACACGCGCACGGCGCTGGCGCACCTGGCCCATGCCGAAAAGATCGGTGCCGATGCCGCGCTGATCGTGGTGCCCTATTACAACAAGCCTTCGCAGGCCGGGCTGATCGCGCATTTCACCGCCCTGCATGATGCAACCGCGCTGCCGATCATCATCTACAACATCCCCGGCCGCAGCGTGGCCGACATGAGTGTGGAAACGATGGCGGTGCTCAGCCAGCTGCCGCGCATCGTCGGCGTCAAGGATGCCACCGGCAACATCGCCCGCGTGGCGCAGCAACGCCTGGCCTGCGGAGCGGATTTCATCCAGCTTTCGGGCAATGACGATATGGCGCTGGGGTTCAACGCGCAGGGCGGGGTCGGGGCGATTTCCGTGACGGCCAACGTCGCGCCCGCCTTGTGCGCGCAGATGCAGGAGGCTTCGTTGCGCGGCGATTATGCCGCCGCGCTGGCTATCAATGATCGCCTGCAACCGCTGCATGCGGCACTGTTCACCGATGCGTCGCCGGGGCCGACCAAATATGCGCTGCAGCGCCTTGGCCGCATGTCGCCCGACGTGCGCCTGCCGATCACGCCACCCTCAGCCGCTGCCCGCGCCGCGGTGGATGCGGCGCTTGTCCACGCTGGCTTGATCTGATGGCCCGGAACTGATGGCCAGGCCGAAACCATCCGGCACCAAGGTGAAGACGGTCGCTGAAAACCGGCGGGCGCGCTTTGATTATTTCATCGAGGATGTGTTCGAAGCCGGCATCGTGCTGACCGGCACCGAAGTGAAATCGCTGCGCACCGGCCAGGGCAGCATCGTCGAAAGCTTTGCCGAGGTGAAGGACGGGCAGGTGTGGCTGGTCAACGCCAATATCCCGGTGTTCAGCCATGGCAATATTTTCAACCACGAACCCAAACGTCCGCGAAAATTGCTGCTGCACGGCCGCGAGATCGACAAGATGCACAGCGCTGTCACCCGCCAGGGGCTGACGCTGGTGCCATTGAATGTGTTTTTCAACGATCGCGGCCGCGCCAAGATCGAGCTGGCGATCGGACGCGGCAAGAAACTGCACGACAAGCGCGAGACAGCCAAGGAACGCGACTGGCAGCGTGACAAGGCACGCCTGATGCGGGAGGGTGGATGATGGCAGACAACGGCGGTGGCGGCATCCGCGACAAGCTGATCGCCATCAAGCAGGCTTGGGCGCAAAGCCGCCGGCTGATCACCGGCGCCCCCGATCCGGACCGAGCCGATCGGTTGCCGCCCGGCCAGCGCTTGGTCACCAACTGGCCTGTGCTCGATCTGGGGGTAAAACCCGCCATCGCCCGGGCGGATTGGCGGCTGAAGGTGGAGGGGCTGGTGGCCAATCCGGTCACTTGGGATTGGGACACATATAGCGCGCAGCCGCAGATCGAGGACGTGTCTGACATCCATTGCGTCACCCAATGGTCGCGGTTCGACAATCGCTGGTCGGGCGTGGCGACCAGCCATCTGCTGAGCGTGGTGCAGCCGTTGCCGCACGCCAATGCGGTCGTGCTGCACGGCGCCGATGGCTATACCACCAATCTGACGCTCGAACGCTTTGCCGGCGATGATTGCCTGATTGCCCATGCCCACGATGGCACGCCGCTGTCGCGCGATCATGGTGGGCCGGTGCGCGCCATTATCCCGCGCTGGTATTTGTGGAAATCGGCGAAATGGCTGATACGTATCGAACTGGTGGCGGTGGACAAGCCTGGGTTCTGGGAAGTGCGCGGCTATCACAACGAAGGCGATCCATGGACGGAGCAGCGCTATAACTGAATACAGTGCAAATTCGGCCGTTGTGGAGTGGGATCAATTCTACCCCGTTGAGGCCGCCTGGCCTGCACCCTATGCAGAAGGGCTTGCAAGCCCCGATCTTGGGCCGTTGCTGATCAATATCCCGATGGCGCTGGCGCTGCTCGATTCGTCGGGGCGCATGTTTGCCGGCAATGAAGCCATGGCGGCCACAGCCGGCGATGCCTGGCGGCCCGGCCTGAAACCGCAGGACATGGCGGTGGCGGAGGACGAGCAGGCGCTGGCCCAGGCCGTGGCCGAAGTGGTGGCCGGCGGCGCGGCGCGCACCTTGCGGGTGGCCCTGGTCAACCGGCCGGACGAGCCGCAGGATATGCGGTTGCTGCCGTTTCTGCCCGGGCTGGGCGCCACCGGAATGATCGCGCTGCGCGACATTCGCGAACAGGTGCGGCTGGAAGCACAGGTCGCGGCCGCCGCCCGCATGCAGGCGGTGGGCCAGCTCGCCGGCGGTGTGGCGCATGATTTCAACAATCTGCTCACCGCGGTGCTGGCGCTGGCCGATCAGGTGCTGGAAACCCCGCAACACGATGAAAATCGCGAAGCCTTGGCCGAAATCCGCCGCAACGGCGAACGCGGTGCAAAACTGGTCGGGCAATTGCTGGCCTTTGCCCGCCAGCAGCCACAGCGCCGCAACCTGTTTTCCGTGCGCGATCTTGTGCTGGGCCTGAAACCGCTGATCGTGCAGACAATCGGCCCGGCGGTGGAGCTGGTGATCGTGTTGGGCCCCGGGAAGCTGGCGGTGCAGGCCGATCCCGGCCAGCTGGAACAGGTGATATTGAATCTCGCGGTGAACGCCCGCGACGCGATGAACGCCAATGGCCGCCTGATGATCAACCTCGCGGACGTGCCGGGCCATGAGATCCCGTCGCTGGGCCACGCCATCATTCCCGCCGTCGATCATGTCGCCATCGACGTGACCGATACCGGCACCGGCATCCCGCCGATGATCATCGGCAAGATTTTTGAACCCTTCTTCACCACCAAGCCGCAAGGGCAGGGCACCGGGCTTGGCCTTTCCACGGTTTATGGCATCGTCAAGCAATCGGATGGCTATATCTTTGCCAAGCCGGGGCCTGGCGGGCGCGGCACCACCTTTTCCATCTATTTGCCTGGCCGGGCGATGCCGAACGAAGTCGCCGCCGATCAAACGCCGGTGGTGCCGGCCATGCCGGCACTCCCTGCCGGGCACCGCGTGCTGCTGGTGGAGGATGAGCCGGCGGTGCGCACGGTGTTTGCGCGCGGGCTGGGACGGCAGGGCTGCACGGTGACCACGGCCGAAGACGCGATGACCGCCCTGGCCATTCTGCAGGGCGGCCAAGTGTTCGATGTGCTGGTATCCGATGTGATGATGCCCGGCATCGATGGCCTCGAACTTGCCATAGAAGCCGCACGGTTGCGGCCGGGGCTGGGCATCGTGCTGATGTCGGGCTATGCCGAACTGCCCCGGCACCGGGCCGCCGATGAACTTGGATTTCGCTTTCTGGCCAAGCCCTTCGCGCTGGCCGAATTGACCGAAGCCATTGCCGCCACCTTGGACAGTGACGACTGAGGACATTTTCCGTTCCCCACTTGTTCACCCGGAACAAGTCGTGTACATCAAATTCCATTGACGGCCATTGGCCGCCGCTTCAGGAAGAGGATGGGGTCGTGGCAGCAGCACTCAAGGTGGTGGATACAGCGATGGATCGGCAGAAGGCTCTCGAAGCGGCGCTGGCGCAGATTGACCGGGCGTTCGGCAAGGGCTCGGTGATGAAGCTCGGCCAGCGCGACGCGATGGAAGTGGAATCGGTGTCCACCGGTTCGCTTGGCCTGGATATCGCGCTGGGCATCGGGGGCTTGCCGCGTGGCCGTGTCGTGGAAATCTATGGCCCGGAAAGCTCCGGGAAGACGACCCTGGCTCTGCATGCCATTGCCGAGGCCCAGCGCAATGGCGGCACCGCGGCGTTCGTCGATGCCGAACATGCGCTTGATCCGGTCTATGCCAAGAAACTGGGTGTCAACATCGACGAACTGATCGTGTCGCAGCCAGATACCGGGGAACAGGCGCTGGAGATTGTCGATACGTTGGTGCGGTCCAACGCCATCGACGTGCTGGTGATCGATTCGGTGGCAGCCCTGGTTCCGCGTGCTGAAATCGAAGGCGAGATGGGCGACAGCCATGTCGGCTTGCAGGCGCGGTTGATGTCGCAATCGCTGCGCAAGTTGACCGGATCGATCAGCCGGTCGCGCTGCCTGGTGATCTTCATCAATCAGCTGCGCATGAAGATCGGCGTGATGTACGGCAACCCGGAAACCACCACGGGCGGCAATGCGCTGAAATTCTATGCTTCGGTGCGGCTCGACATTCGCCGCACCGGCCAGATCAAGGATCGCGACGATATCGTCGGCAACACCACGCGCGTGAAGGTGGTGAAGAACAAGGTGGCGCCGCCGTTCAAGCAGGTCGAATTCGACATCATGTATGGCGAAGGCATTTCCAAGATCGGCGAGATTCTGGATCTGGGCGTCAAGGCCGGCGTGGTCGAAAAATCCGGCGCCTGGTTCAGCCACGACAGTATCCGCATCGGGCAGGGCCGTGAGAATGCGAAGAAATATCTGAAGGAAAACCCCGAAATGGCCGCCAAGATCGAGAAGATCATCCGCGCCAATTCCGCCGGGATTTCCGACGCGCTGCTGGTTGGCCCGTCGGCGCAGGATGACGCCGACGACGCCTGATACCGATCGGGTGCGGGTTCTGACGACAGAAGGGGGCGGTCCACCACGGGCCGCCCCTTTTTCGATGCGAGACGGCCGATTGACCTTGTCGGCTGGCCCGCGCAAAACGTCGGCAACTGGGGGACGCGCATCATGAACAACGCCGAACAGATTGATTATTGGAACGGCAAGGTCGGCGATATCTGGGTGCTGATGCAGGAACGCATGGACCGCGCACTCACCCCGGTGACGGCGGCCTTGCTGGCGGCGGCCGCACCGCAGGCCGGCGAAGCGGTGCTCGACATCGGCTGCGGTGCCGGCGAAACCACGCTGGCGGCTGCGATTGCTGTTGGCGATGAAGGCGACGCCGTGGGCCTCGACATTTCGGAGCCGCTGCTGGCTCGGGCCCGCGAACGCGCCGAAGCGTTGCTGTCACAGGCCGACTTCATCGCCGCCGATGCTTCGGTTTGGGATGAAGCCGGCGATTTCGATCTGATCATGTCGCGATTCGGCGTGATGTTCTTTGCCGATCCCCAAGCCGCGTTCAGCCATTTCCATCGCCTGGCCGCGCCCGGTGGCCGGCTTGTCTTCGCCTGCTGGCAACCGGCGGCGCGCAATTTTTGGGCGACATTTCCGGTGACCGTGCTGGCCGGACTGTTGCCGGAATCGGCACCGGCCGATCCCCTTGCCCCCGGTCCGTTCGCTTTTGCCGATGCCGCCCGCGTCGCCACCATGCTGGAAACGGCCGGTTGGCACGATGTGACGTTTCACAGCCTGCCGTTCCCGATGCTGATCGGCAGCGGCGATGATCCGATTGCCGATGCCGTCAATTTCAACCTGAAGATCGGTCCGGCCGCACGCGCGGTGCGGGATGCCGGCATCGGCGCCGAAGCGCGGCCCTTGTTGGCAGCGGCGCTGGGCCCCTATCTGGACGATGGCGAGGTGCAGCTGCCGGGGGCGGTATGGCTGGTGACGGCGCGGGCCTGACCGTTCGCCGGCTCGGGCCGGACGATCTGCCGCTGCTGCTCGGCGCCGGCACCCTGTTCGACGATCCGCTGCGGCCCGACATGGCGGCGCGCTTCCTCGCCCACCCCGATCATCATCTCTTTGCCGCCATCACGGGCGATACCATGATCGGCTTCCTCAGTGCTGTTGCCTATCTCCATCCCGACAAGCCGCTGGAATATTGGCTGAACGAAGTCGGCGTGGACGAAGCCTGGCAGCGCCGCGGCGTCGGCCGCCGCTTGCTGATGGCGGCGCTGGGCCATGGCTGGGCGCTGGGCTGCGAAGCGGCGTGGGTGTTGACCAACAGCAGCAATCGGCCGGCGCGCGGGCTTTATGCAGCCTGCGGCGGCGTGCCGACCCCGGCGGCGCGCCATGGCGACGGGGTCATCATGTTCAGCTTCGCGCCCCCGGCTTGAAGCCGCCTACTTTACGCTGCGCGCCGGCTGCCGTAAGCGCTTGGCCATGACGTCTTCCAATGATATCCGGAAAAGCTTCCTCGATCATTTCGCGCAGGCGGGCCACACGCCTGTCGCTTCGGCGCCGCTGGTGCCGCAGAATGATCCGACCCTGATGTTCGTCAACGCGGGCATGGTGCCGTTCAAGAATGTCTTCACCGGTCTGGAAACCCGCCCCTACAACAAGGCGGCCAGCAGCCAGAAATGCGTCCGTGCCGGCGGCAAGCACAATGATCTCGACAATGTCGGCTATACCGCGCGCCACCACACCTTCTTCGAAATGCTGGGCAATTTCTCGTTCGGCGATTATTTCAAGGAACAGGCGATCACCCTGGCGTGGGATCTGCTGACAAGGCAGTGGGGGCTGGACAAGGATCGGCTGACTGTCACCGTCTATCACACAGATGATGAAGCCGCCGGCCTGTGGAAAAAGATCGCCGGCCTGCCCGACCATCGCATCATCCGGATCGCCACCAACGACAATTTCTGGTCGATGGGCGACACTGGCCCGTGCGGGCCGTGCAGCGAGATTTTCTGGGATCATGGTGATCATATCTTCGGCGGCCCGCCCGGCAGCCCGGACGAGGATGGCGATCGCTTTGTCGAAATCTGGAATCTTGTGTTCATGCAATATGAACAGGTCGATGCGAATACCCGCCTCGATCTGCCGCGCCCCAGCATCGATACCGGCATGGGGCTGGAGCGCATCGCCGCCGTGCTGCAGGGCGTGCACGACAATTATGATACCGACACGTTCAAGACGCTGATCGCCGCCAGCGAAGACAAGGTGGGCAAGGCGCTGACTGCCGAAGCGCGCGCTTCGCACCGGGTGATTGCCGATCACTTGCGCTCGTCGGGCTTTCTGGTCGCCGATGGCGTGCTGCCCGCCAATGAAGGCCGCGGCTATGTGCTGCGCCGCATCATGCGCCGCGCCATGCGCCACGCCCATCTGCTCGGCGCGAAAGAGCCGTTGATGCATCAGCTGGTGCCGGCGCTGCTCGGCACCATGGGCCAGGCCTATCCCGAACTCGGCCGCGCGCAGGCGTTGATCGAGGAGACGCTGAAGTTGGAGGAAACGCGCTTCCGGCAGACGCTCGAACGCGGGCTGGGCCTGCTCGATGAGGCCACGGCGCGGCTCGCCACCGGCGGCACATTGCCCGGCGATGTCGCCTTCAAGCTCTATGACACGTTCGGCTTCCCCTATGATCTGACCGAGGATGCGCTGCGCGCCCGCGGCATCGCGGTCGATCGCGCCGGGTTCGATGCCGCCATGGCCGAACAGCGCCGCCAAGCGCGCGCCGCATGGACCGGTTCGGGTGAAGCCAAGGACGCGACGGTGTGGTTCGACATTGCCGACACCAACGGCGCCACCGAATTCACCGGCTATTCCAGCCTGACGGGCGAGGCCCAGGTGGTGGCGCTGGTGAAGGATGGCAAGCAGGTCAGCCAGGCGCAAGCCGGCGAGAGCCTTGTGGTCATCACCAACCAGACGCCGTTTTATGGCGAAAGCGGTGGCCAGGCCGGCGATGGCGGCACGCTGCGCTGGGGCGATGGCCAGCAGGCGCAGATCACCGACACGCGCAAGGCGCTCGGCAAACTGCATCTGCACGATGTGACGCTGGATGGCGGCGGGCCACTGCGCGTCGGCGATGTCGTGCGCCTGGATGTCAGCAGCCCCAAGCGCGGCGCCCATCGCCGCGCCCACAGCGCCACCCACCTGCTGCACGCGGCGCTACGGCGCCGGCTTGGCGGCCATGTCACGCAGAAGGGCAGTTCGGTTGGCGAAGATTATCTGCGCTTCGATTTCTCCCACCAGAAACCGGTAACGGCGGCCGAACTGGCTGCTGTCGAAGCCGATGTGAACGCGCAGATCCTCGGCAATCGCGATGTGACCACCACGTTGATGACGCCCGAAGATGCCATCGCGGCCGGTGCCATGGCGCTGTTTGGCGAAAAATATGGCGAAGAAGTGCGCGTGCTGGCGATGGGGGTCGATGACGGCGCTGCGCCCTACAGTGTCGAATTGTGCGGTGGCACCCATGTGACGGCGCTCGGCGATATCGGCCTGCTGAAGATCATCAGCGAAAGCGCGGTGGCTTCCGGTGTGCGCCGCATCGAAGCGAAGACCGGAATCGCCGCGCGCGAATGGCTGAACGAGCGCGAAGCCTTGTTGCTGGAGGCGGCGGCCACCATCCGGGTTCGGCCCGAGGAAGTGCCGGCCCGGGTCGCCACGCTGATGGACGATCGCAAGCGCCTGGAACGCGAATTGGCCGATGCGAAACGCGCGCTGGCGCTGGCCGGCCCCGCAACGGGCAACAAGGCCGGGCCGGAACAGGTGAATGGCCTGAATTTCCAAGGCCAGGTGCTCGAAGGCCTCGATCCGAAAGCGCTGCGCGGCCTGATCGACGAGACCAAGGCGACGCTGGGCAGCGGCATCGTCGTGCTGATCGCGATCAACGATGGCCGCGCCAGCGTGGCGGTGGGCGTGACCGCCGATCTGATGGCGCAGCACACCGCCGTCGATCTGGTGCGCGTGGCCGCGACCGCGCTGGGCGGGCAGGGCGGCGGCGGCCGGCCCGACATGGCGCAGGCCGGCGGCCCGCATGGTGACAAGGCGGCCGAGGCGCTTCTGGCGGTGAAGGCAGCGCTGGCCGGCTAGAGTCGGTTGCGGTCAGGTTGAGGCCGCAATGCTCCCGCCCTTGAAAGGAGAGCGACTCGGCGCCAGCCGAGCAGCCAGCCCCGGACTTGATCCGGGGGGGTGGGTGAGCCCGCCTGTAGTAGCCACAAACAACACCCACCCCGGGCCTCGCCTGCGGCTCGTCTCTCGCCCTCCCTTGAAGGGAGAGAGCTTTGTCGCGTCCATTTGAACGCAATCAACTCTAATCGATCCGCGCCTTGAACACATGCCAGCTCGGATCGCGGCACAAGGTGCAATCGCCAGCGAACATGCGGGCGGCCTGGCGGTTGCCCTTCAGCTGCCAATCCAGCCAGGAGACGGCGATCTTGCCGAAAAAGCCGCCATCCTTCTGACCATAGGTGCCAAGGTGGGTCATGCCATCCTGCCAGGCCTGGAACACCGGCACGTTGGTGAGGGCGCGGGCGTTGGCATCGCCGGCGTAGAAGGCCACATCGGTCTTGGCGTCGCCGTGGATCAGGGCGATCGGCGTGTGGATGCTGGCCAGCACCTCGGCCGGGTTGGGCGGGTTGTTCGGGATCATGCCAATGCCGCTGTTCCAGATCATCACCGTCGTGATGCGCGGATCGCCGGCCACCTTGAACGACTGCACGCCGCCGCAGCTTTGGCCCATCACCGCCACCTTGGCTGTATCGATGCGGCCGAACAGCGGACTTCCGGGCCGGGCATTTTCAGCAATGGCCCAATCGATCGATTCGATCAGTTGTTCGGGCGTGGTGGTGCCCGGCGCACGCAGTTGGCTAGGGCTTGGGGGCGCATTGGGGTCACGCGGTGGCGGCGGAGAAGGGGGCGGGCTGCCGGGCGGGCGCACGGCGGGATTCTCCTGCGGCCCGACTTCCAGCGCCGGGTTTGCCATCACGCCATTGGCCAGCACCAGATAGCCGTGGCTGGCGATTTCGGTGAGGAAATAGCGGAAGCGGTTGCCGGCATTGATGCAGGCGCCATTGCCCCAGGCGATCACAGGCAGCTTGCCGGCCTTGGCCAGCGCCGCGGGATGATAGACGACATGGGCCGGCAGGGACGCCATGGTGGTCATCACCGCCTTGTGCGGCCCGGACCCAGCGGGGGTTTCCGGCGGCAATCGCGCCTGCCGGCCAAAGGGCAGCGGGCGGCCATCGATATCCTTGTCCGGGCCGATCACTGGCGCTGGTGGGGTTTGTGTAGCGGCCGGTGCGCCGGCCGCGAGCAGGCCAAGCAGGGCCGCGAGATGTAGAACGTTCATGAGAGCCTCCCCGTTTTCTTTGTATGTACCAGTTCGTACATTTGGATGCAATTCTCCAGATGTTGACGCCGCAGCACGGGCCCCCCAAAGGCGACGGCCGCAATGGAGGCCGGCAGCATGACAGGTTGGGACACATCGGCAGACGCCTGGATCGACGTGCAGGGCGAACACGGCGATTTCGGGCGCGTGCATGTACTTGATGCGCCGATGCTGGCGCTGGTGACGCAACTGGCCCCGGCGCGCGTGCTCGATGTCGGCTGCGGGGAAGGGCGCTTCTGCAGGATGCTGGCCGCACGCGGCATCGCCACCACCGGCATCGACCCGACCGCCGCGTTGATCGAACGGGCACGCCGGCTGGATGTGGACGGCGATTATCAGGTGGCCGCGGCCGAAACCATGGCGGTGGCGGATCGCGGGTTCGCCATGGCGGTCTGTTATCTGTCGCTGATCGACATGCCGGATATCGATGTGGCACTGGCACGCATCGTCGCGGCAATCCGGCCCGGCGGCAATCTTTTGATCGCCAATCTGACTGCGTTCAACACGGCCGCAGTGCATCTGGGTTGGGTGAAGCCAGCAATCGGCGAACCCACGTTTCCCATCGATCATTATCTGGAAGACCGTCCGCGCCGCACCAGCTGGCGGGGCATCGACATCATCAACCACCACCGGCCGCTGAAACGCTACATGCAGGCGCTGCTGGGGGCCGGCCTGGTGCTGACGCATTTCGACGAACCCCCGGCCACCGGCGGCCCGGCCGACAAGTGTGACCGCTACAACCGAGTGCCGAACTTCCACATCATGAACTGGCGCAAGCCGGATTAGTCCGCCTTCGGCACGCCCCGCCGCAGCGCACGCAGCGGTTGCCGCCTGGGCGCAACCCCGCTGCCGCGGATGCGGGTGCGCAGCTGGTCGCGCTTTTCGTGGATGGAGGCGATCACCGGCCCCATCGGCACGCCGAGATCAACCAGCACGGCTTCGGCCAGTTGCAGGCTGCTTTCAACGGTTTCGGGCACGGCATCAGTGACGCCCAGGGCATAAAGCTGCCCGGCATGATCGGCGTCGCGGGCGCGCACCACGATGCACAATTGGGGGTGTGACAGGCGGATGCGGCGGACCAGCAGATCGAGCATCTGCATGTCGTCGATGGTCAACACCACCGCCTTGGCCGTGTCCAGCTTCAACTTGTCGATCAGCTCCGGACGGCGGGCATCGCCATAGACCACGGATTTTCCGGCGCGTTTCAGGCGCTGCACCTCATCGGGGTCGCTGTCCACCGCCAGCCATGGCTGGCCGTGCATGTCGAGCATTTGCGCCACCAGCCGGCCCACACGGCCATAGCCGATGATGACGGTGCGCTGGCCTTCGCTGGTATCGGCGGGAATGGGTTCGCTGCGGCCGGTATTGGCCTGGCGTTCCAGCCGGGCGCCGGCCAGCCCCAGCAATGGCGCCAGCGCCAGGCTGAGCGAGGCGATGGCCAGCACCATCTGCGCATCCGGGCCGCCGATCAGCCGCGCCGATGCCGCGGCCCCCAGCACGATCAGCCCGGTTTCGGACGGGCTGGCCAGCAGCAGTGCAACATGGCCAGCCACGCCACCGCGCACCTTGCGTAGCCGCAGCAGGGCGAAAATCGCTGCACCCTTCAGCGTGATGATCATCGCCGCGCCGCCGAGCACCGGCCAGGGATCAGTGGCCAGCGCGCCGAGATCCAGGCCGCTGCCCACCCAGATCAGGAATACGCCGAGCAACAGGCCTTCGAATGGCTGCACCGCCGCCTCGATCTGGCGGCGGAAATCGCCGGTGGACAGCATCAGCCCGGCGATCAGCGCCCCCACCGCCGGCGACATGCCGGCTGCTGCCGCCGTGGCCGCCGATCCGATCAACACCACCAGCGCGGCGGCGAGGAACAGTTCGGATCGGCGGGTGCGCGCGGCCTGCAGGAACAGCGGCGGCACCACATAACGGGCAGCCACCGCCACGGCACCGAGCGCCAGCACGCCCTTCAGCAAACCGCCCCAGAAACTGCCGCCGGCCGATGCGCCGATCAACAACAGCATCGGGGCGATGGCGATGTCCTGAAACAGCAACACGCCCACCGCCATGCGCCCGGCCTGGCTGTTGATCCGGCCCGATGCCGACAGCAATTGCAGGCCGACCGCCGTAGACGACAGCGCCAGCGCCCCCGCCATCACCGCCACCGGCACCAGCGCCAGGCCCAGCGCCAGCAGCGCGCCGGCAATGAGCGCGGTGCAGATCAGCATCTGCATACTGCCCAGGCCCAGGATATTGTCGCGCATGGTGCGGATGCGATCCGGGCTGAGTTCCAGGCCAAGCGCGAACAGCAGCAGGGCAACACCGAGTTCGGCCGGTGCCGTCAGGGCCTCCGGGTTGGACAATTGCAGCCAGCCCAGCCCTGGCAACTGGCCGATGCCGAACGGCCCGGCGGCAATGCCGATCAGGATGAAGCCGATGACCGGCGAGATGCGCAGCGCGGCAAAGGCCGGGATCACCAGCCCGGCGGCACCCAGCACCAGCGCCATGTCCTTGAAGGCCGAAGATTCCAGCGGAAGCGCCATGACCCTACCATGACGGCTGATCGCCGGTGTGTCACGCCTTACGCCCGGCGCATGACCTCGCGCTCCAGCAGCACCAGCGGCATCGCGCCCAGCCGCAGGATTTCGTGGAACTGGCGAATATCGAACGTCGCGCCCTGTTTGGCTTTCACCGCATCGCGCAGCGCCACCCATTTGGTATGGCCGATCTTGTAGCTGAGCGCCTGGCCCGGTGCCGCGCAATAACGCACGATTTCGCGGGTGGTACGGCCCTTGGCGAAGCCGGTGGTGGCCACCATGTAATCGATCGCCTTGTCCTTGCTCCAGCGTTTGTGATGGATGCCGGTATCGACCACCAGCCGCGTGGCGCGGAACAACAGGCTTTGCAGATAACCGATGCGGCCCAACGGATTGCCGTCATAATAGCCGATCTCGTCGGCCAGCGTTTCGGCATAAAGCGCCCAGCCTTCGGTATAGGCGCTGTAACCGGCGCGGCGGCGGATCGGCGGCACGTCCGGGCTTTCCAGCGCCAGCATCACCTGGAAATGGTGGCCTGGCACGCCTTCGTGGAAGGTGACGGTGGGCAGGCCGAATTTCGGCCGGTCGAAACTGTCGGTCAGGTTGATGAAGAAGGTGCCGTTGCGACTGCCATCGGGGGTGCCGCTGTTGTAATAGGCGCCGGCGCCGCCTTCCTGGATGGCCACCGGCACCCGGTTCACGTCCAGCTTGGCGCGCGGCTGCGTGATGAACAATTTTTCCAGCCGCGGATACATGCTGGCGGCATGGCCGCGCAATTCGGTGAGCAGTTGCTCCTTGCCGGCATCGGTGTTGGGATAGACCTGATCGGGCCGCTCATTCAGCGCCACCAGCCGCTCACCCACCGTGCCTTGCGTCAGACCCTGGCCCTTGAGCAGGCCATCGAGTTGCGCCGAGATGTCGGCCACCTGCGCGAGGCCAAGCTGGTGCACCTCTTCGGCGCTGTAATTGGTGGTGGTGGAGGATTTGACCGCAGCGTCATAATAGGCCGCGCCATCGGGCAATTTCCACACGCCGGCATCCATGGTCGCGGAACGGCGCAGCGCAGTGATGGCGGCGATCTGGCGGTCGAGCGCCGGGAAGACCCGTTCTTCGACCAGCTTCGTGGCCTCGGCCGCCCAATCGCCGGGCACATTCGCCGCCCGCGCCTTGGCTGCCAGCGCCTTGACCAGCACGGTCTCAGCGGCCGGCGCCGCGCGCAGCCGGGTGATCTGCGGCAAGGCGAGATCGAACAGGAAGGCGGGCAGCACGACACCTTGTGCGGCTTCCTGGTTCATGCGCCCGGTTTCCTGATCGAGCGCGGTGGCAAAGGCGGCCACCCGCGCCAGCCAGGCCTGCGCGTCGCTGGCGCTGGTCACGCGGTGCTGGCTTTCCAGAAAGCCCGGCACCGACCG
Organism: Sandarakinorhabdus sp.; assembly: GCF_987265915.1. Taxonomy (NCBI): domain Bacteria; kingdom Pseudomonadati; phylum Pseudomonadota; class Alphaproteobacteria; order Sphingomonadales; family Sphingosinicellaceae; genus Sandarakinorhabdus; species Sandarakinorhabdus sp. The sequence goes on along the minus strand of NZ_OZ503948.1, from coordinate 2,111,306 downwards.
GTAGGCGCCGTCGCTGTGCGACAGCACATAAGGGCTGAAATTGCCGCCGGCGCTGCCGAAGGTGAAGCGGCGTTCGTTGGCGACGCGGCGCGCCAGATCATATTCCACCACATCGCGGTCCAGCTGGCGCGGCGGCGTCAGGCTGGCGCGGTCGATGGCCTGCAACCGCTGCAACTGGCTGGCGGCACGGGCCAGATCGGCATCGCGCCCGGCGCGGCTGTAATCGGACAGACGTGATTTCAGCCCGGCGTTGGCGCCGGTATCCAGCCCCAACGACGTGGCGCGTTCCGGGGAATCGGCGATGCCTTCGGCAAACATCGCTTCGAACAATTTCAGCAGGCGGTCATCGGCGCTGCCCGGTGCGGCGGCGGCCATTTGCGCCAGTGCCGGCGTGGCGGCGATCGCAGCGGTGCCGGCGAGGAGCTGGCGGCGGTTCATGGCTTGGCTGGGCATAGTGGCTCCTGGCTCGATGGGTAGGCTGCTCATGCCCGCCGCATCACTTCGCGTTCCAGCAGCACCAGCGGCATCGCGCCGGCGCGCAGGATTTCGTGGAACTTGCGCGCATCGAACGCCGCGCCCTGCTTGGCCCGCACCGCATCGCGCAGCTTGGCCCATTGCATATGGCCGATCTTGTAGCTGAGCGCCTGGCCGGGGTTGACGCAATAACGCTCGATCTCGCGCTGGCTGCGCCCCTTGGCATAGCCCAGCGTATCGACGAAATATTGCGTCGCCTTGTCCCGGCTCCAGCGCTTGTGGTGCAGGCCGGTATCGGCGACCAGTCGCGCCGCGCGGAACAGGAAGCTTTGCAGATAGCCGATGCGGCCGAGCGGATCCTGCGCATAGACGCCCAATTCGTCGGCGACCTGTTCGGCGTAGAGCGCCCAGCCTTCGGAATAGGCGCTGTAACCGCCGCGGCGGCGCAGCATCGGGATATCCGGGCTTTCCTGGGCGATGGCCACCTGCATGTGATGGCCCGGCACGGCTTCGTGATAGGTCAGTGTGGCCAGCGTGAAGCGCGGCCATTCGGCGGTGTCTTTCAGGTTGATGTAGAAGGCGCCCGGCCGGCTGCCATCCGGGGCCGGGCCCTGGTAATAGCCGTTGGCGGCGCCATCCTGGATGAAGGCCGGCACGCGGCGCACCTCCACCTGGGCCCTGGGCAGGGTGATGAACAGATTGGCCAGGCGCGGCATGGCGTCTTTCACCTGCTCGTTCAGCAGGCGGATCACATCGGCACGACCGGCATCGGTGTTGGGGAAGACTTGGTCGGGCCGCTCGCTCAAGGCCACCAGCCGCGCGCCGACGCTGCCCTGGGTCAGGCCCTGCGCCTTCAGCATGGTATCGAGCTGCGCCGTGATCTCCGCCACTTGCGCCAGACCAAGCTGGTGAACCTCTTCCGGCGTCAGATTGGTGGTGGTCGAGGATTTGACCCCGGCGTCATAGTAAGCCGCACCATCGGGCAGTTTCCACACGCCGGCGTCGGCGCTGGCCCGTGCTCGCAGGGCCTTCACCCCGGCGATGTAGCGATCATAGGCGGGATAGACCGTCTGTTCGACAATGCCAGTGGCGCGCGCCGCCCAATCGTCGCCCAGCCCGGCGGCCTTGGCCTTGCGGGCGATGCTGGTAACCAGCACCGTATCGGCGGCGCGGGTGGACCGGATCGCATCAAGCTGCGCCAGCGCCAGATCGAGCGCAAAATCCGGCGCGATGACACCCTTTGCGGCGTCGGCGTTGGCCCAGGCCAGATTGTCGTCCAGCGTTTTGCCATAGGCCGACAAGCGCGACAGATAGGCATCGGCATCGGCGGCATTGCTGATGCGGTGCTGCGTATCGAGGAAATCCGGAATGCGCGTGAACGGCCCGTGCTGCTGGCTGATCACATAGGGCTGGAAATTGCCGCGCGCCGAACCGAATTTGAACCGCGCGCTGCTGGCGACGGCACGGCTGAGATCATATTCCACCACATCATAATCGAGTCGGCGATTTTCCGACAGCGCGGCGCGGTTCACGCTGCGCAGCCGCTTGAGTTGATCGGCCGTGCGCGCCTGCCGCCGGGCCTGGCCGGCCTGTGACTGATCGGAAAGCTGGCCCTTCAACGCGGCTCGGGCGCCCTTGTCGAGGCCAAGCGAGGTCGCCTGTTCCGGGCTTTCATCGACGCCTTCGTTGAAGAACGCATCGAACAGCGCCAGCAACTTGCCATCTTCACCAGCCGCGGCAGGGCCGGCCATCTGGGCGAAGGCGGGCAGGGCAGCGGTGGCGGCAACGGCGGCGGTGCCGGCCAGCAGGTGGCGGCGGCTGAGGTTCATTGCATTCATGACAGTCTCCCTTGCGCGCCCTTCTGACGGGCGCGGCAAGGGAGTGCAAGGGGCAGGGCCTACAGCCCCTTGGCGATGGCGACATCCAGATTGGCGCGGATCGCCTCGAAGAATTTCTCCGTGGTCATCCACGCCTGATCCGGGCCGATCAGCAGGGCGAGATCCTTGGTCATCGCGCCTGATTCCACCGTCTCCACGCACACGCGCTCCAGGGTTTCGGCAAAGCGCGTCACCGCCGGTGTGCCATCCAGCTTGCCGCGATGCTTCAGCCCGCCGGTCCAGGCGAAGATGCTGGCGATCGGGTTGGTGCTGGTCGGCTTGCCTTCCTGGTGCATGCGATAATGGCGCGTCACGGTGCCGTGCGCGGCTTCGGCTTCCACGGTCTTGCCGTCGGGCGTCATCAGGATGCTGGTCATCAGGCCCAGGCTGCCATAGCCCTGCGCCACCATGTCGGACTGCACATCGCCGTCGTAATTCTTGCAGGCCCACACGAATTTGCCCGACCATTTCAAAGCGCTGGCCACCAGATCGTCGATCAGGCGATGTTCATAGACGATGCCGGCCTTGCGGAAGCGCGCCTTGAACTCCTCGTCATAGACTTCCTGGAACAGATCCTTGAAGCGGCCGTCATAGGCCTTGAGGATGGTGTTCTTGGTGGACAGATACACCGGCCAGCCGCGATCGAGGCCATAGTTCAAGCTGGCGCGGGCGAAATCGCGGATGCTGTCGTCAAGATTGTACATGCCCATGGCAACGCCAGCAGAGGGATATTCGAACACTTCATGTTCGATTACCTGGCTGCCGTCCTGGGCTTCCCAGCGCATGGTCAGCTTGCCGGGGCCGGGCACCTTGAAATCGGTGGCGCGATATTGATCGCCAAAGGCGTGGCGACCGATGACGATCGGATCGGTCCAGCCCGGCACCAGCCGCGGCACCGATTTGATGACGATGGGTTCGCGAAACACCACGCCGCCCAGGATGTTGCGGATGGTGCCGTTTGGCGATTTCCACATCCGCTTCAGCCCGAATTCCTTCACCCGATCTTCATCCGGGGTGATGGTGGCGCATTTCACGCCCACGCCATATTCACGGATGGCATTGGCCGATTCCACGGTCACCTTGTCGTTGGTGTCGTCGCGGTTTTCGATGCTGAGGTCATAATAGTGCAGATTGATGTCGAGATAGGGCAGGATCAGCTGATCGCGGATCCACTGCCAGATGATCCGGGTCATCTCGTCGCCGTCCAGCTCGATGACGGGGTTTTCGACCTTGATCTTGGGCATTGACTATATCCTGCGTGCGCTGCGACCGAATGCTGCAGTCTTAGGGTCGCGCGCCCGCGCCGGTCAATGGTTGCATGGCCCAGATTCCACCAGCTTTTCCGACAGGGCGGACAGATCGGCCAGCGGCTCCGCCAGCGTTTCAAGATGCGGCGGGCCGAAACCAGCCGCGCCGATGTGGCCGAGCAGCGCTGTCAACGGCTGCCAGTAATGCTTGCCGCCCATCAGCCAGATCGGTTTGTCGTGGATGCCGAGTTCGCGCCAGGTCAGGCTTTCGAACAGTTCATCAAGTGTGCCGATGCTGCCGGGCAGGGCGATAATCGCATCGGACATGCGGTGCATCAACGCCTTGCGCTCGTGCAGCGTTTCCACGACATGCAGTTCATCCAGGCCGTCCTGGGCGATTTCGGTGGTCATCAACAGCCGCGGGATGATGCCGATCACGCGGCCGCCAGCAGCCTTGCAGGCACGCGCCGCCACCCCCATCAGGCCGACGCGCCCGCCGCCATAGACCAATGTGATCCCGCGCGCGGCGCACAAGGCGCCCAGGCCGGCCGCCAGTTCGGCATGCACCGGATCATGGCCGGGGCGCGACCCGCAGAACAGCAGCAGCGATTGGATCATGGCCGCCATCTGGCGCATCGCCGCGTGGCGCGCAATCCACGATGAATTGCCAAGTGGCGTATGGCGGGGCTAAAGCAGCGCGATGACCGACAATGACAAGAAGCTGACCATCGAGGAACTCGAGGCCGAGTTGAACGCCTTGAAGGTGACTTCGGCCCCAGTGCCGGAATTGCCGTCTGAAGTTCCAGCCGTGTTGCCCGCGCCGCCTGTGCCGTCGGGCCCGCTGCCGTTGGTGCCCGGCGAATCGGCCAAATATCGCCTGCCCGACATGCATCCCGAAGGCCGCAAGTTCCTTGGGATCGCGCTGGTCGCCGTGCTGATCAGCGGCCTTTGGCTGGAATGGACCGCGCTCAGCTTCCTCCTGCTGGGTATCGCCATTTGGGTGGCGGCGTTTTTCCGCGATCCGGTGCGGGTGACGCCGATTGGCGAGGCGCTGATCGTGTCGCCGGCCGACGGCCTGATCAGCCTGATCACCAATGTGGAGGTGCCGCGCCAGTTGTTGGGCGAAGGCGGGCTGGCACCGGGCCAGATGACGCGCGTTTCGGTGTTCATGAATGTGTTCGATGTGCACATCAACCGCGCACCGATTGCCGGCCGTTTGACGCGCATCGTCTATGTGCCGGGCAAATTCCTGAATGCCGATCTCGACAAGGCCAGCGACGAGAATGAGCGGCAATATTTCGTGATGGAGGATGCGGGCGGCGCGCGCGTCGGTTTCACCCAGATTGCCGGGCTGGTGGCGCGGCGCATCATGAAATGGGTGGAAGTCGGCCAGATGCTGAAGGTGGGGGAACGCTTTGGCCTGATCCGCTTTGGCAGCCGCGTCGATGTGTTCCTGCCCGCGGGCTATGTGCCGGCCGTGGCGGTGGGCCAGCGTGCGATTGCCGGCGAAACCATCCTGGCCGTGAAGGGCCTGCCTGCCATGCAGGGTGCGCAGGCGCAGTGAGCACGCGCCGCGGCATCCCGCTGCGTGCTGTGGTGCCCAATGCCGTCACGGTGCTGGCCTTGTGCTTCGGCCTGACCGCCGTGCGCTTTGCGATCGGCGGGGAGTGGGAGAAGGCGGTGGGCGCCATCCTGCTGGCCGGCGTGCTCGATGGCATCGATGGCCGCATCGCCCGGCTGCTGAAGGGCGCCAGCCGCTTTGGCGCTGAGCTGGATTCCTTGTCAGACGTGACGGCCTTTGGCGTGGCACCGGCGCTGGTGCTGTATCTGTGGGCCTTGCAGTATTTGCCGGGCAACATGGGCTGGGTGATTGCACTGTCCCATGCCATTGCCTGCGCGCTGCGGCTGGCGCGCTTCAATGCGCAGATCGACGCCGTCGAAGGCCCGCACAAGAAACTCGGTTTCCTTACGGGCGTGCCGGCCCCGATGGCCGCGGGGCTGACGCTCAGCCCGATGTTCGTTCAATTCTGGCTGGCGCCGGACGCCATGGACGATATGACCGTGCGAGCGACTCTGGTGGCGGTGACCACATTGCTGGTCGCCTTCACCATGATCTCCAGCCTGCCAAGCTACAGCTGGGGATCGATCCGGCTGCGGCCGTCGTGGCGCCTGCCGGCGCTGGGTGCGGTCGGGCTGTTTGCCGGCGCGCTGTTCACCAACCCGTGGGCAACGCTCGCCGTGCTGACATCACTTTATGCCGGCGCGCTGCCGCTTGCGGTTCGGTCCTATCGCCGGCGCGCGGGTCGCGCCGTGGCCGTCGGCAGTGCAGATGGCATCCAACCTCCACCCTGAGCGCCACCGCCCAATGCGTCGCGCAAGGCATCGCGCGCATCACCCAGCATCAGCCCGATCAGCGCCCAGGTGGCGAGGCAGGCCAGCACCATCAGCAACATCGTCAACATCAATGGTCTCCTGGACGAATCAGCGCAGTATGTTCTGTGTCTGTTCCTTCTGATATGTTCCACAAATGTTCTTTCCGTCAAGCCCCTCTTTCGCGCGCGCAATCAGGGCGGTAAGAACCATACATCAGGCGCGCCGCCGGGCAGGCGAAGCGCGATCGCAGCTTTGGGGAGACGCATGATGCTGGGAACGATGCAGGATTGGCCGCTGCTGGTATGGAAATTGATCGACCACGCCGCGACCTATCATCCGACCCGCGAGATCGTGTCGCTGAGCTGTGAAGGCCCAAAGCATCGCACCAATTGGGCGCAAGTGCGCGGTCGCGCCCGGCAGGTTGCCGGTGCGCTGCGGCGGCTGGGCATGCAGCCGGGTGACCGTATCGCTACCCTGGCCTGGAACACCTGGCGCCATGTGGAAAGCTGGTACGGCATTTCCGGCATGGGCGGCGTGGCCCACACCATCAATCCGCGCCTGTTCGAAGAACAGATCATCTACATCGCCAACCATGCCGAAGATCGCGTGCTGTTTTTCGATCTCACCTTTGTGAAACTGGTTGAGAAACTGGCCCCAAGCCTCTCAACTATCGAACATTATGTCCTGCTCACCGATCGGGCACACATGCCGGAATCCAGCCTGAACCTGCTGTGCTACGAAGATCTGCTGGCCGGCGAGAGCGTTGACACGCCATGGACCGAACTACCCGAAACCGCGCCGGCCGGGCTGTGCTACACCAGCGGCACCACCGGCAATCCCAAGGGCGTGCAATACAGCCATCGTTCCAACGTGCTGCATGCGATGGCGGCCAGTTCCACCGACACATTTGGCATGGGCGCGCGCACCACCGTGTTGCCCATTGCCCCAATGTATCACGCCAATGCCTGGTCCATCCCCTATGTCGCGGCCTGCACCGGGGCCAAGCTGGTGATGGGCGGGCCTAATTTCGACCCGCCGACGCTGCATCGCCTTATTGTCGATGAAGAGGTCGATCTGGCGCTGGCCGTGCCCACCATCTGGCTGGGCATGATGCAATATCTGGAAATGAGCGGCGAAACCCTGGGCAAGCTGGACCGCACCGCCATCGGGGGATCGGCGGTGCCGCGTGCGATGATCGAGCGTTATGACCAGTTGGGTGTGAAGGTGCTGCAACTGTGGGGGATGACCGAAATGTCCCCACTCGGCACGGTGGGTGCCGGCATTCCGGAAACCGATGCAATGGCTTATGGCGATCAGCTCAATATCCGTATCAAGCAGGGCCGCGGCGTGTTCGGCGTGGAGATGAAGATTGTCGATGATGATGGCGAGGAAATGGCGCGTGACGGCAAGGCGTTCGGCCGGCTGCTGGTGCGTGGGCCGTGGATCGTCGGCAGCTATTTCAAGGGCGACGGGCAAAGCGCCTTCACGCCCGACGGTTGGTTCGATACCGGCGATGTCGCGACGCTCGATCCGTTGGGATTCATGCAGATCGTCGATCGCGCCAAGGATGTGATCAAGTCTGGCGGTGAATGGGTGTCGTCGATCGATCTGGAAAATGTCGCGGTCGGCGCGCCCGGCGTGGCGGAAGCCTGCGTGATCGGCGTCCACCATCCGAAATGGGATGAACGCCCGCTTCTGCTGGTGGTGCCCAAGGAGGGCGCGGAGGTGACCAAGGCCGGCGTGCTGGCCTATCTGGATGGCAAGATCGCTAAATGGTGGACGCCGGACGATGTGATCGTGGTGCCGAGCCTGCCGCACACCGCGACGGGCAAGCTGCTGAAGGTGGCGCTGCGCGAGCAGTACAAGGATTATGTGCTGCCGACGGTGTGAGCGGCAGCGATCGGATCGGTTCGTCCGCTATCACCATATCCGTCATCATCGCTGACCACCAATGCCAGCGGATCGTTGCCACTATCTTCGACCGCGTCGATCTGATCCGATGATGGCTCCATCATGTCATCATCGCTGTCCAGCATCGGGCCAGCCGGCATGCCGGGCATGGCGTCGTCGCCATCGTCCATCAGGGGCTCGCCGGCAAAGGCGCCCATGTCGATCCGGCCGGAGGTGAGCATTTGCTTCATAAGGTCAACGGTGTCGTGGACATTGCTGTCGTCATCGCTGATGCCGCCTTCGGGTTTGCGGCTGTCGAGGGAATTGTCGGCATCCTCCGGCGCCAACGCATCTTCGGCGACGTCCTGCGCCTGATCCGGTTCGCGTTGCTCTGAATTGTCTTCAATATATCGGTCGCGCGGCTTGGTCATGGGCACCTCCGCTTGTCCAACCCATGGCGGACGAAGCGGTTCCCGTCAGAACAGGGACATCTGGTCGGAGGGTGGCCGGAATTGCGCGGTATCGAGCGCGATGCGGTCGCGGCTGAGGCGGTGCGCGTCGCAGGCCTTGTGGAAGCGTTGCCGCATCAGGGCGGCATAGGGGCCCTGCGCCTGGAAGCGCGCAAAGAAGCGCGGATCATTGTCCCTGCCATGCTTTGGGCCGCCGCGCATGGTGGTGATGTGGTGCATCACGCGGGCTGCGCGTTCGGGGAAATGCGCGGCCAGCCAGTCGCGGAACAGCGGCGCGACTTCATGGGGCAGGCGCACCGGGATTGAATAGGCTCCGACCGCGCCGGCTTCGGCCCCGGCGGCGACGATGGCTTCGATCTCATGATCGTTGATCGCCGGGATCATGGGGGACAATGAGATGAACACCGGCACGCCCGCGGCGCTAAGCCTGGCGATGGCTGCGATACGGCGGGCAGGGGTGGCGGCGCGGGGTTCCATCACGCGGGCCAGCTGCGCGTCGAGCGTCGTCACGCTGATCATCACCGCGGCCAGACCGCGTGCGGCCATGCGGGCCAGGATATCGAGATCGCGGCACACACGGTCGGATTTGGTGGTGATGGTGACCGGGTGGTGGCAATCCTCAAGCACTTCAAGGATTTGACGGGTGATATTCCAATCCCGCTCGATGGGTTGATAGGGATCGGTGTTGGTGCCCAGCGCAATCGGCTGACAAACATAGGTCTGCTTGCCCAGTTCCGCCGTCAGCAGTGCCGGCGCATCGGGTTTGGCAAACAGCCGGCTTTCAAAATCCAGGCCCGGGGACAGATCGTGAAAGGCGTGCGTTGGCCGCGCAAAGCAATAGACGCAGCCATGTTCACAGCCGCGATAGGCGTTGATCGAGCGGTCGAACGGCACATCGGGGGATTGGTTGCGGGTGATGATCGTGCGCGCGCGTTCGATGGTGACCGTGGTGCGCAAGCGTGGCGCCTTGCCGTCAACAATGCCGGCCTCATCCCGCCAGTCCCCATCGGCGTGGCGTTCGGGCAAGGCAAAGCGGGTTGGCGTGCTGTTCCCGGTGGCGCCGCGCCCGCTGTATTCAGGGCCGGGCGGGCAGGGCATAATCGAGGCTGTAGTGATGCACCCCGCCGTTGATGGTGATGGTCATGCTGCCGCTGATCCCGGCAAGATCACCGCTGCCCGATCCCGGCACGATCCTGATATCCAGCTGCTGCTGGCCGCCCGCCATGGTGCCGCTGTGCTGCAAGGCAAAGCCGCCGCGCTGCCCGTCCAGGCTGGCTTCTACCATTTCCAGCGCGACATAGCCGGCCTCGCCCTTGCCGGGATCGCCAGCGCTCCACATTTGCCCGGTGCTGGTGCCGGCGAGCGCGCCGTCGAACCGCTTGTTCAACCCGAAGCGGCCGGTGCCGCCAATCTCGGCGGTCATTGGCGTAAGTGTCACCTGGAACTGGCCTGTCGCGGTCTGCATGCGGTTTCCATCCCCGGACATGGCTGGTGCCGAAATCAGAACCACAGCCAGAAACAGCATCCGCAACATGGCTCGCTCCACTCAACAAATGAAACGTAACAGGAACAAACTGCGGTTGCCAAGCAGAATCGTCAATCCGTGCAGTTCAGGCCGCCACGCCGCCCGGCCGGGCCTCCCGTGCCAGCACTTCCCGGCGCAGCGCACGGGCGTCGGCAATGGCATTATGGGGCAGGGCACTGGCGCTTGCCGTGTCGAAACCGGGCAGGTTGAGCAGCGTAAAGCGCACGTGCGGCACCAGGCAGCGGCCCTGATAGGCGAGCAGGCTGGCAGCGTGGGCGATATCCTCCGGCCAATCGGCGACCAATAGCGGATCGGGATCGCCGATCAGATAGTCGGTGAGTGCCGCCACCACATCGGCGCGGGCATGCGGCACTGCGCCGAGCACCGGCATGACATGATCGGCCACCCAGCGCCGCGGCCGGTGGCACGGCAGCACCGCATAGAAATCCGGTCGACTCTCCACTTCGGGCACCAACGCGATCGAGATCAATGGCCCGTCGAAGCCATTGAATTCGCAATCGACAAAATAGCGCACCGCTCAGCGTTCCTGCAGACGCGGAATGAGATCGGCGAAATTGCAGGGCCGGTGGCGACTGTCGAGCTGGCTGGCGAGAATGCCGTCCCACCCGTCCTTCACGGCGCCGGTTGAGCCGGGCAGGCAGAAGATATAGGTACCGCGCGCCACGCCGGCGCAGGCGCGCGACTGTATGGTGCTGGTGCCGATCGTCTGGAAACTGAGCCAGCGGAACAATTCGCCAAAGCCGGGGATGGGCTTTTCGATCACCTGGTCCAGCGCCTCGGGGGTGACATCGCGCCCGGTGACGCCAGTGCCGCCGGTGGTGATGATCACATCGATACCAGCATCGTCGATCCAGCTGGTCAGCTGCGCGACCAATATCGGCACTTCATCCTTGGCAATGCTGCGGGCGGCCAAATTGTGGCCGGCGCTGGTCAACCGGTCCACCAACGTGTCGCCGCTGCGATCGGTGGCGGCGTCGCGTGTATCGCTCACCGTGAGCACGGCGATGTTGAGGGGCACGAACACAAGCGACTCGTCTACGGACATGGACCGAGGTTAAACTGCGCGGGGCGGCGGTGTCATGGTGGACGAACAACCATGGCGGTTTTTACGGGAGGCAAGGGCAATGACGGCACGATTGATGGCGATGATCTGCGTGGCCAATCGGCTGCGGGCGCGGGCATTTTATGGCGATGTGCTGGGGCCGGTGCTGAGCCTGGGGCTGGCGCAGATCGATCATTTCGGTGATCAGTTTGCCTGTGGCGAAGGCTGGATCCGGCTGACGGCGCTGCCCGATGTGGCGCCCGGCCCGCATCCGGTGTTGGGCTTTCACGTGGATGATGCCGCGGCGTGCGCAGCGGCGCTGACGGCGCACGGGGTGACGATGATCATCTATCCGGGTATGGGGCAGGGCGCGGATGGGCTGTGGCTGGCCCCCGGTGGCCAGGCGCGCATTGGCTGGTTCAACGACAGCGAAGGCAATCTGCTGAGCATCACGCAAGTCGGCTGACAGGCTTGCACGCTGCATATGTTCCTGATACGTTCTGAAGATTGTTTTGGGGAGGCAGGGGATGACACAGGCAGGTGGATGCCATTGTGGCGCGGTGCGCTATGAGGTGACGGGCGCACCGATGCATGTCGCGCTGTGCCATTGTGCGGATTGCCGCAAGGCAGCGGGCGCGCCGATGGTGGCCTGGGCGATGTTTGCCGACGATGCCTTCCGGGTGACCAGCGGCACGGCCAAAACCCGCAATTCATCCGGCGCCGCAATGCGCAGTTTCTGCGGTGATTGCGGCACCGGGCTTTTCTATCGCAATGCTGACATGCTGCCGGGGATCGTCGATATCCAGGCCGCGACCTTCGATGATCCCGACGCCTTTCCGGCGGATTTGCATATCCAGACGGCCGAGCGGATCGTCTGGATGGCAAGCGCGCACGCGCTGCCAGCGTTCGAGCGGTTTCCGGACTGAGGTGCGCTATTTGCCGCCGGCGACGGCGCGGTCGTCGGCCGGCCAGGCTTCGGGGGCAAAGCTGCCGGGCAGCGGGCGCGGGCGGATGGCCAGGGCTTCGCGCTTGACGGCCGCGGGCCCGCCGATGCCGGGCAGGCGCGGCCACAGGCCCTGTGCGACCGCCTCCAGCGAAGCCGGTGCACCCATTTCGCGCAGTTCATACATCCACAGGTTGCGCATCACCACGCGCACATATTGCCGGGTTTCGCGATAGGGGATGGATTCGATGAACAGCAACGGATCGCCCTGATCATCCAGGGTGCTGTTCCATTTCAGCACCGCACCGGGCCCGGCATTATAGGCGGCAATCACCTTGGGCAGCAGGCCGCTGGTCAAACCCATGTTGCCCAGCATTTCGAGATAAGTCTGGCCCAGTTCGAAATTATAGGCGGGATCGGTGATGTCACCCACCACGCCAAGCCTTGCTCGTTCGGCGTCGGGCATGTCACGGCTGATGCGGCGGTGCACGAGATCGCGGGTGTCGGGCATCAATTGCATGAGGCCACGCGCACCAACCCGGCTGCCGGCGGTGGTGATGAACGCCGATTCCTGCAGGGCATGGGCAAAGATCAGCGCCCGCGGCAGCCGCCAGCCGCGGAACGGCACCCAATCCGGCGCCGGATAGCGCGCCGACAGCGGAGCCTCCAGCCCGACAGGGGAGCGGATGGCCAGGCTGTATTGCGTCGCCGGAAGATCGAGCCGCGCCGCCAGCCGCAAGATCGCCGGATAGGTATCGGCGGGCATCGTCGCGGCCAGATGGCGCAGTTCGCGGTCTGCCAGGCCCAATTGACCGATTTCCACCAGCGCGGCGGCGCGGCGGGCGCCGGGCACATCCTTCAGATAATTCCAGTCGGCGGTGATGAAATCCGGCTCGGCCCAATCCAGGCCCTGATCGATGCCAAGCGTGCGCCGCGCCAAGATACCATAGAATGTGTTGCGCGATGCGGCCGCCCGCTGCAGCCGATCGCGCTGCGCCGCCGGATCGCCGCTGCGCTGCCAACTGCGCGCTGCCCAGAACGAGGCGGCGGCACGGGCATCTTCGGGACCAGAATTCACCAGATCGAACGCGGCGGCGGCATCGCGCCAGCGGCCCAGCCGGAACGCCGCCAATCCGGCCGCCCAGGCGCCATCGGCGGCACCTTGGCCCAATCCGGCGGCAGCATCCAGGCCGATGCGCCACGCCGCCAGATCATCGCCCATGCGATAATGGTTCCAGGCGATGCGCGCCGCCCATTCGCTGCGCGCCCACGGCGACAATTGCCCCGACTGCGCCAGCCACAGCCGTTCGGCTTCATCATTGCGATCGGCGGCGAGCAGCGGCTTCAGCTGATCGGCGAGATCGGCATCGCCCACGCCGCGCTCGACCGTATAGCCTGGCACGCTGACAGGGCGGAAGGCGCGCGCCTCGGGCAGTAGCGGCAGGGGCGCGGCATCGGCGCCGGCCATGGCTTCGGCCAGCTTGGCGATCTTGGCGGCCAGCGGCTGATCAGCATTGGCAGCCAGCCATGTGGCGAGATCGGCGCGCGTCAGCCGACCGGCCCCGCGCGCCGCGATCAAGGCCGCGCGGGCGCTCTCGCTCAGCAGGCCGGGCGGCTCGGCGGCGATTGCGGCTTCGGCCTTGCTGTAACGGCCGGCATCAAGATCGAGGAGGATTTTGCGCCAGGCGATGCGCTCGGCTTCACTCAATTGCGGCGGCACCATGCGTTGGCGGGCGGTGATGCCGGGTCGCTGGCCGTTCACCACCATCATCGGTGTCGCGGCAGGCGGCAGAGGTTGCAACTGCGCCGCTGGTTGCAGGTCGGGCGGCACGGTGATGGCCAGCGCCGGTGCGGCCAGCAGCCAGACGAACAGCGGCAGCAACGGGCGCATCAGGCGATGGCCGCCTTGAACAGTTTCAGATGCGCAAAGGCCTGCGCCTTCAATTCCTTGCTGTTCGCCATGGTGCGCGGATGGATGGAGGGCAGCAGGCGCGCGCCGGCCCAATCAAACCAGCTGCCGCGGCTGCTGGCCAGGCGGGCCGTGCTGCCGGCCATTTCGGCGGCGACCTGGCCCAGCGCCAGAACATGCGCGGGCGGCGCCAGCACGGCCAGACGGTCCAGCACCGGGGTGAAGCGCGCGAGCAGATCGGGTGTCGGCTCGCTGTCCCCCGGAGTCGGAAAGGCGAGGCGGCTGACCAGGGCTGCGCGTGACCAATCCAGATCAATGGCAGCGATCATGCGATCGATGGTGTCGCGGTGGGTTGCGTCCAGATCGGGCCGATCGATCAGCACCCAGACACGAGAATCCAGATTGCCTTGATAGAGCAGCGGCGGATGCTGCCGCGCCGCCGGGAAGCGGCCGAGCAGCGCCAGCAGTGCCGGCACATCATCGCAGGCCAGCGCCGGGTGCGGCGCCGCCGGATCGCGGGGCGCGGGCTTTGCCGGGGCGCGGGGCGGCGCTTCAGCGACCGTGGGGGCCGCGATTGCCACGGCGGGCGCAGCAACCGTCTCCAGCCAGCGCCGCGGCGACGTGTCCAACGGCACATCGCAACCGGCCGCGATCAGGAACGCCAGCGCCTCGCGGGCGGCGTCTGTATCCAGGGGGGCGACATTTGGCAGCACAATCACCCACAAGCCGCAGGCCGGCGTGTCTGGTCAAGCCCTGTCTGGCCCGCTATCTGTCGGATCATGTCAAGTCTGCGACAGCCGGAGCGCCGCCAAAGCCTTCCGATGTCGGCACAGTTGGGGAACGTCACGTGAGCGAACGGGAATCCATGCCCTATGATCTGGTGATCGTGGGAGGCGGACCAGCCGGTCTGTCAGCCGCGATCCGCGCCAAGCAGGAAGCGCAGCGCCTGGGGCTGGAGCTTTCGGTGTGCGTGCTGGAAAAGGGTAGCGAGATCGGCGCGCATATCCTGTCGGGCGCCGTGGTCGATCCGCGCGCGCTCGATGAACTGCTGCCCGAATGGCGGACGATGGATTCGCCGATGACCGTGCCGGTGACGGAAAATCACCACTGGATCCTCAGCGAAACCGGCAAGACCGAATTTCCGCACGCGCTGCTGCCGCCGTTCATGCACAATGTCGGCTGCTACACCGTGTCCCTGGGCAATCTCACACGCTGGCTGGCTGGCCAGGCCGAAGCGGTGGGCGTGGAAATTTTCCCCGGCTTTGCCGCCGCCGAAGTGCTGTACAACGACGACGGCAGCGTGAAGGGCGTCGCCACCGGCGATATGGGTATCGCCAAGGATGGCAGCCGCAAGGACAGCTGGACCCCGGGCCTGGAAATCCACGCCAAATACACCTTCTTTGCCGAAGGCGCGCGCGGGCATTTGTCGAAGCAGGTGATCAAGCGCTTCGACCTGCGCAAGGACAGCCAGCCGCAGATTTACGGCATTGGCCTGAAGGAATTGTGGGACATTCCGGCCGACAAGCATGTGCCGGGCCGCGTGATCCACAGCCAGGGCTGGCCGCTGAGCGATGCCAATGGCGGCGGCTTCCTCTATCACCAGGCCAATGGCCAGGTCGCGCTCGGCTTCTCGGTCTGGCTGAATTACGACAATCCGCACCTGTCGCCGTTCGAGGAATTCCAGCGCTGGAAGACGCATCCGGCAATCCGCGAGATATTGGAAGGCGGCCGCCGCGTGTCTTATGGCGCGCGGGCGATCAACGATGGCGGCTGGCAGGCAGTGCCGAAACTGGCCTTCCCCGGCGGCGCGCTGATCGGTTGTGCGGCCGGCTTCCTCAACGTGCCGCGCATAAAGGGCAGCCATACCGCCATGAAGACCGGCATGATGGCCGCGGAAGCGGCGGTGGCGGCGATTGCGGCACAACGCGGCAGCGACGAACTGACCGCCTATGAGGCCGCCTACAAAAAGAGCTGGGTGTCCGAAGAGCTGAAGATGGTGCGCAACGTGCTGCCGGCGGTCGAGAAATTCGGCACCACGGTGGGCACGGTGCTGGGCGGCGTGATGATGTGGATGGAATATCTGGGCTATGAACTGCCGTTCACCTTCAAACTGACGCCCGACAACACCCACATGCGCAAGAAGGGTGAGGCGAAGAAGATCGTCTATCCCAAGCCCGATGGTGTCATCAGCTTTGACCGGCTGACCAGCGTGTTCCTTTCGAACACCAACCACGAAGAAGACCAGCCCTGCCACCTGACGCTGAAAGACGCATCGGTGCCGGTGGAGGTCAATTATGCGCTCTATGACGAACCGGCGCAGCGTTATTGCCCGGCCGGCGTCTATGAGATCGTCGGCGTGGAAGAGAATGCGCCGCGTTTGCAGATCAATGCGCAGAATTGCGTGCATTGCAAGACGTGCGATATCAAGGACATGACGCAGAACATACAGTGGGTGGTTCCGGAAGGCGGCGGGGGGCCGAATTATCCGAATATGTGAGCGCAGCGCGGCCAGTGCCCATCGCGCAGCGATGGGCACGGACTCGCGCAAGCTCGGCCGGGCTGGCGGTTGGCCCTTCAAGCCAACCGAACGGCTTCGACGGCGCGGCTCCGCCGCGCTCTTCCTTTCTGCCTTCCTTCAACCCCTCAAACGGACTCGGCGGCTTTGCCGCCGGCCGTGCCCGCCAAGCCCCCCTCGACAACCCAAACCCACCACGTCACACTCGCGCCACATGCGCATCCCGCTCCTCCTCCTCATCCTCGCAGCCCCCGCCCAGGCCGCCCCCCCAAGGGCCGCTGAATCCGCGCTGCACGCCTATGTCGTCAGCCGCTATGCCGCGCTGGACAATGAACTCGGTCTCGCGTCGCGCTTGATGGAAGAAGCACGCGCGGCGGACCCGACTGCGGCCACGGTCACGCGCCGGGCCTGGGATCTGGCGGTTGCGGCGGGCGATCAACCGCGCGCCTTCAAATTGGCCCGCAGCTTGGCCGCGGCGGGCGCCACCAATGCCGAAATCACCATGACGCGGCTGGCAGAGGCCGCCGTGCGCAAGGATTGGGCTGAAGTGGCGGCGCTGCGCAGCAAGCTTGGCGGGCAGGGATGGCCGCTGGTGGCCGGGCCGATCATCGATGCGTGGACGGCGGCGGCGCGCGGAGACAGCAGCACGGCATTGGCGCTGCTCGATCCGCAGCGGTCGCAGGGCTTCATGCGCGCCTATGTCGCCGAACAGCGCGCGCACATGCTGGCCTGGCTGGGCCGCTGGGATGAGGCAGCGGCGGCCTATCGCCAGGCGCGGATCGGCGGCGGCGTGGCGGCGATGTTCCTGCGCCAGGGCCAGGCCGATGCGCTGGCCATGGCCGGGCGGCGGGACGAGGCGCTGGCGGTGCTGTTCCCCAGCGATCAGCCGACGGCAGCGGCGCGTGAGCGCCTTGTTGCAGGCAAGCGGCTCGGCCTGCTGGTGACAGAGCCGCGCCAGGCGCTGGCGTGGCTGTCGGTGCGGCTGGCCGGCGATCTGGCGCGCGAACGCGCCGAGCCGCTGGCGCTGCTGTTTGCGCGGCTGGCCAGTTTCATGGCGCCAGAATTGCCAGCCACTTGGCTGACGCTTGGCGATGTGTTGGGCGGTGATGGCCAGGCCCAGGCGGCGTTGGCGGCCTTGGCGCGGGTGCCGGCCGGACTGGGGCTCGATGAAGCGGTCCGGGCCAGGCGGGCGGCGGTGCTGGAAGCGGCCGGCGATACAGCTGCGGCCGGGCAGTTGCTGAAATCGGCAGCCGATGCGCCTGGTGCGTCGGCCGAGGATTGGGCGGGCCTTGCCGGCTGGCATCGCAGGGCCGAGCGCTATGCCGATGCAGCGACAGCCTATGGCATCGCCATCGATCGGTTCGGGGCCAGCCTGGGCGCGACGGCCTGGAACCTGCATTATCTGCGCGGCATGATGCGCGATCGCGCCGGCGACTGGCCGGGTGCAGAGGCCGATCTGCGCGCCGCGCTGCTGCTGATGCCGGAAGAGCCGAGTGTGCTGAATTATCTGGGCTACAGTTTGCTGGAGCGCGACCAGCAGGCCGGCCCGCGCGCCGCGGAAGCGCGCAGCCTGATCGAACGGGCGGCGGCGCTGCGGCCCGGGGATGGCGGCATCATCGATTCGCTGGGCTGGATGCAGTTGCGCCTGGGCGAGATCGACAAGGCGGTAATCTCGCTGGAACGCGCCGTCAGCCTGGAGCCGCAAGACCCGACGATCATGAGCCATCTTGGCGATGCGCTGTGGCGGCAGGGGCGCCGCATCGAAGCGCGCTTCCGCTGGCGCGAAGCACTGGCAATGACGGCACCCGGCGCAGGTGCCGGCAGCGTGGCAGCCGATGAGCGGCGGCAGTTGCAGGCGCGGCTGGATTTCGGCCTGGATGCGGCCGGCGCGATGCTGGCCCTTCGATAGAAGTTGCAGGGAACGGCTTGCCGCGCCAATGCCGGCCAAGATGATCAGTGAACATGCCCCGGCCAAGATCAACCTGGCGCTGCACCTGCGGCGGCGACGGCCGGATGGCTATCATGATCTGGAAAGCATCTTTGCCTTCACCGCGTTCGGCGACACGCTGCACGGGGAGGCGGCCGACACGCTGACGCTCAGCCTGACCGGGCCGACCGCAGCGGCGGCGGATGTGGGCGACGACAATCTGGTGCTGCGCGCCGCAAGGGCGCTGGCGGCAGCAGCGGGCATACGGCCAAGCGCGCGCCTGCATCTCGACAAGCAGATCCCGGTTGCGGCGGGCCTGGGCGGCGGTTCGGCCGATGCGGCGGCGGCGCTGCGCTTGCTCAATCGGCTGTGGGGGCTGGATTGGCCGCTGGAACGACTGGCGGCGCTGGCCGAACCGCTTGGGGCCGATGTGCCGGTGTGCGTGTTCAGCCGCACCCTGCTGGGAACCGGAAAGGGGGAGGCGCTTTCGGCCTGGCCACATGACCCTGCAGGTTTGCCTGTGTTGCTGGTCAACCCTCGCGTGGCTGTGCCGACCGGCCCGGTGTTTGCCGGCTGGGACCGGCAGGATCGCGGCGGCATCGCAGCCGATACCCCCTTGCCGGCGCTGCGCAATGACATGACGGCTGCGGCCGTGGCGATCCAGCCGGTGATTGCCGATGTGCTGGCGGCGCTGGCGGCCGGCGGCGAAGCGACGCTGGTGCGGATGAGCGGTTCGGGGGCCACCTGCCTGGCGCTGTACCCGGATGATGGCGCGCGCGACCGGGCGGCGGGGGCGCTGGCCGGGCAAGGCTGGTGGCTTTGCCCGACCGCGATCCTCTGAGTCGGCCGCAGCCCTGAGTCGAACTCACAAGATTGAAGTGCGACTCGAAATTTCCGGTATCATCGCCTGGAAATCGTGCATCCAGCTTGGGTGCAATGCCGAATTTCACCCTACGTCATTCATCCAACCCATTGGAATAACGACGCTGCACTGCACCAAACTGATTTGTGCTCAAAATAACGGTTGACGATGAACTGAGCCGCGCTTAAACCGGCGACAGTTGATTTGAGCGCTGCTCAGTCAGCGCTCAACCCTCCCCCCCTCGGGCCGGCCGGTGGCGCTCAAATCAGCCAGTCTTGCTTAACCACCCGCCGTCCAGGAGACCCGCTATGTTCACCCGTCTGATCGCTCTGCCGCTCGCCGTTCTCGCCATCGCCGCCGTTCCGGCTGCCGCTGCCAACGTCAGCTGCACCGCCACCCCGGCCCAGATCCGCACCCTGGCCGATGCCAAGGGCGGTGACGATGCCGCCAAGGCGCTGAAGCTGGTTGCCACCGGCGAAAAGCTGTGCGCCGAAGACGCCAAGTTCGAAGCCGGCAAGAAGTTCGCCGCTGCTGCCAAGCTGCTCGGCACCGAACTGGCCGCGCTGTCGGCCAGCACCACCGGCAACTGATCCAGCCGGGGCGCTTGCCCCGTCTGTTTTCCCTCCATCCTGACCCAGGATGACCTTGAACGCCCGGTGGCCCCCCACCGGGCGTTTTTTTGTCCGCTTTCACCCATGGCGCAGCCCGGCTATGGCTTGGGCATGCACCGGCCCGAACTCCTGCCTGGCACCGCCGATATCCTGCTGGTCGCCGATCATGCGGCGGCCGATGTGCCGCCGGGTATCGAACTGGGCGTGCCGCCGGCGTTGATGGGCGATCATGTGGCGGTGGACATCGGCACTGATGCGCTCACCCGCCGGTTGGCGCGCACCTTGGCGGCGCCGGCGATCATCGCCACCGTGTCGCGGCTGGTGGTCGATCTCAACCGCGATCCGGATGATCCCGGCGCCGTGCCGGCCAGCAGCGATGGCCATATCATCGCCGGCAACTGGGATTTGCCCGCCGCCGAACGCGAGCTGCGCATCGCTGCCATCCATCGGCCCTACCACGATTGCATCGCCGCCCAGATCGCCAGCCAGCGCCCGGCGCTGATCATCGCCGTCCACAGCTTCACCCCGCAATTGGCCACCCGGCCGGACGAGGAACGGCCGTGGCCGGTGGGCATCCTCTACAATCACGATGATCGCGGTGCCCGTGCCGCGATACTGGCGCTGGCGACGCGCGGCCTGCATGTGGGGGACAATCAGCCCTATTCGGGCACCACGCTCAACTACACGCTCGACACCCATGCCGAAGCCGCCGGTATCCCCTATGTCGGCATCGAGGTGCGAAACGACGGCCTGCGCGACAAGGAAGGCGTGGCGCGTTGGACGCACATATTGGCCGATTGCATCGCCAGCGTGCGGCGCAGTCTGGCTTGACGCGCCGGTGTGGCTGAGGCACGGCAATTTTGTTATCGAATGAGGCCATGCAATGACAAGATTCGACAAGTCCAAGCTGCCATCACGCCATGTTTCGGTCGGTCCGGAGCGGGCGCCGCATCGCAGCTATTATTACGCCATGGGGCTGACCGAGGAAGAGATCGCCCGGCCGTTCGTCGGCATCGCGTCGGCCGGCAACGATTCGGCGCCGTGCAATACCACGCTTGACGCGCAGGCCGATGCAGCGCGGATCGGCGTGAACGAAGCCGGCGGGATGCCGCGGCGGTTCAACACCATCACTGTCACCGACGGCATCGCCATGGGCCATCAGGGCATGAAGGCCAGCCTGGTCAGCCGCGACATCATTGCCGATTCGGTTGAGCTTTCGATGCGAGGCCATTGTTATGATGCGCTGATCGGCTTTGCCGGTTGCGACAAGAGCCTGCCCGGCATGATGATGGCGATGCTGCGGCTGAACGTGCCGAGCATCTTCGTTTATGGCGGATCGATCCTGCCGGGCCGGTTTGAAAATCAGGATGTCACGGTTGTCGATGTGTTCGAAGCGGTGGGCGGCTTTGCGGCGGGCAGTTGCCCGCTGGCGCGGCTGACGGCGCTGGAAAAGGTCGCGTGCCCCGGCCATGGCGCGTGCGGCGGGCAGTTCACCGCCAACACCATGGCGTGCGTGGGCGAAGCCATTGGCCTGAGCCTGCCCAATAGCAACATGACGCCGGCACCCTATCAGACGCGCGGCGACATCGCGATTGCGGCCGGCAAGCAGATCATGACCCTGATCGAGCGCAACCTCAGGCCACGTGACATCTGTACACGCCAGGCCTTTGAAAATGCAGCGCGGATCGTGGCGGCGACCGGCGGCTCGACCAATGCGGCGCTGCACCTGCCGGCCATGGCCAATGAATGCGGGGTGGATTTCGATCTGTTCGACATGGCCGAAATCTTCAAGACGACGCCCTATATCGCCGATCTGAAACCGGGCGGGCGCTATGTCGCCAAGGACATGTATGATGCCGGCGGCGTCTATATGGCGCTGAAGGCGCTGTTCGACGCCGGCTTTCTGCACGGCGATTGCATGACAGTGACCGGCAAGACGCTGGCCGAGAATATCGCGGAAGTGACGTGGAACCCGGATCAGAAGGTGATCTATCCGGTGGCGACACCCTTGTCGCCGACTGGCGGCGTGGTTGGCCTGAAGGGCAGCCTCGCGCCCGATGGTGCAATCGTGAAGGTGGCGGGCATGAAGACGCTGCGCTTCAGTGGCCCGGCGCGGGTGTTCGAAGGCGAGGAAGCGGCGTTCGCGGCGGTCGAGGCCCGTGACATCGCCCGGGGCTGCGTGATCGTCATCCGTTATGAAGGCCCCAAGGGCGGGCCGGGCATGCGCGAGATGCTCTCCACCACGGCGGCGCTCTATGGCCTGGGCCTTGGCGAGGATGTGGCGCTGATCACCGATGGCCGCTTCTCCGGCGCCACCCGCGGCTTCTGCATCGGCCATGTCGGCCCGGAGGCCGCGGAAGGCGGCCCGATCGCGCTGGTGGAGGATGGCGACATCATCACCATCGATGCCAATCAGGGCACGATCGATCTGGAGGTGGACGAAGCCACGCTGGCCGCTCGGCGGGCGGCCTGGGTGCCGCGTCAGACCGATTACCAATCGGGCGCAATCTGGAAATTCGCGCAGACCGTTGGTTCCGCGAGATTGGGGGCGGTGACGCATCCGGGGGCCAAGGCTGAGACGCACGTGTTTGCCGACATCTGAGGAGAGGGGCGCCGGAAAATGGCGGAAACGCGCTATTTTTACCGAACAGATATTGGCGCGACGCCCCTACCTTACCGTGCAACTTTGCCGCGACGTTCTGGCCGGACCATTGGCTCGCTCTGTGCAGCCCGATGGCCGTATTCGCTTCTGGGGTGCAGTGCTCTTGCCCGGCGAGACAGAAAAGCCCATCCTTCGGGTCGTAACGCTCGATGATGGTACGACGCTGCACAATGCCTTCATCGACCGCAATTTTCGAGACGATCAGCCATGAAGCTCCATTATTATCCCGAGACAGACAGTCTCTACATCGCGTTCCGCCATGTGCCGGCCACGGAAACGCGCGAACTTGCCGATGGCCTCAACGCCGATTTTGATGCCGCCGGCAACATCATTGGCTTCGATATCGATCATGCGTCGGGCCGGCTTGATCTGGACAGTGTTGAGGCCGTGTCCCTGCCGCTGAAGGGCAGCAAAGCCGCCTGACTGACATCGTCAAATGGTTTGATAGAACAGGCGGCCGCACTGCGCTGAGCCCTGCTCAGGCGGTGCCCTTAAGCGCGAACCGTTTCCTGACCCTGTCCACCGGTGTGCCGTCCTTCAGGGGCACCGCCGGAACGACTTCGTGATCGATGAAGCCCATGCGGCTGTAGAAGGCGAGGCCGCCCGCATTGTCGGCGCGGATGGTGGCGTTGATTGCGCTGAGGCCAAGTGCGCGGGCCCGCGCCGTGGTGGCGGCGAACAGCGCGGAACCAACGCCGGATTGCGTGCCGCCCAGCCTGGTGAAGGTGGCGATGTCGCCAATACTGGCGGGCAGGAAGTTCTGCGTGCCCAGCGTCTGAAAGCCGAGCAGTTGGCCATCGCCTTGCGCAACGAAACAGCAATGCACGGTTGCGCCGGTGAGATAGGCATCGCGCAGATGTTCGGGCGTGAACGGCGTTTCAAAGGCCGTGGTGCCACCGCGCGCGATGATTTCATTCAGCAATTCGGCCAGTTCGGCGGCGTCTTCCGGCAATACGGGGCGGACGGTCAGGGTCATCAATCAATCCATGATCAGGTGCGGCACGAAGCGCGCGGTGTTGCCGGTGATCGGGCCATCTTCGCGGATGCCGATGCCCACCGCCGCGCCATCCACGGTCCAACTGCCGATTACCGGGCGCTGGTTGCCCCGGCCAGGGAGCCCATAATGCGCCTGCCAGACATGGCCCGAATCATCATAGGGCCCGCCGGTTTCGGCTGCTTCGGTGCCGATGATGCGGATGTTGGCGCCTTCGCGGCCGAGGATGGGTTTCTGCACCTGCGCGCCCTGCAAGGGCTGCCGGCGGGTTTCCAGCAGATTGGGGTGGCCGGGGAACAATTCCCAAAGGATGGCGAGCATTGCCTTGTTCGACCACAGCATTTTCCAGATCGGTTCCATCCACAGCGTCGCCGACAGGCTGTCCAGCACTTGCGGTGCGAAATGGTCGGCCATCAGCCATTCCCACGGATAGAGCTTTGCCAGGGCGTTGATCGGCTGGCCATCCAGATCGACAAAGCAGCGCCAATCCGGGTGCCAGCCCAGATCCTCGATATCGATCAGCACGGTGTCGATACCGGCCTCTGCGGCGCAATCGGCATGATAGGCGATGGTCACCGCATCCTCGCCGCTGGCCTCGCGGGCGGCGGCGAGGTGCAGCTTGGCAGTGCCTGGCGGGGCGATCTCGCGCCAACGCGCCACCAGCGCATCGTGGATGGCGTTATATTGGTCGTGATCGGGGAATTGCGCCTCCTTCCAGTCCCACTGGATCACCGCGGCTTCCAGCAGGCCGGTGGGCGTATCAGCGTTATATTCGAACAATTTGGGCGGGCCTTCGCCGGTCCAGCCCAGATCGAAGCGGCCGTGGTTGAGCGCGCGCGGTTCATGGTCCCACGCCTCGATGATGGCCTGGTGGCAGACGCGCGGGATGCCAAGCTCGCCCAGCCGGCCGGCGTCGATGACATGCTGGCCGGCGGCGAAATACAGCCGGTGCAGTTCGTGGGTGGCGGCCTCCAGCGTTGCGATCTGGTCGGACGTGAACACCCAGGCAGCGCTTTCGTCCCAATAGGGCGTGCCATCGGCCTGACTGTGCCACACCAACCCCAACCGCTCGACCGCATCCTGCCAGCCGGCGCGCGGCACCATATCGATGCGCTTCATGAGGAGGCGCTGCTGCGCGCCGACATGCCGAGCCCGCCGCGCACGATGCGGCCATCGGCAGCCCGCACCACGCCATTGCCGGGCTGCAGTCGATATTCGCCCACCGCCTGGCCAATCGCTGGCACCGTGCGGCCACCGGGCAAATAGACAAATCCGCCACCACCGGCACCGCCACTGCGCTCGCAATACGCATCAGTGTCGCGCAAGCCATTGACGTTGCGGCACACGCGGGTGTTGCCATCATCAAAATCCGGGGTGCAGCTGGCGAGAAAGCCAGCAGACACCAGGGAGACGATCGGCAAGACCGGCAAGTGGCCGGCACGGCGGGAAAAGCGGCGCATCCGGGCGTTATACTGTGGTCAACGCCGGGCCGAAACGGCATTTCGTGCAACGATTGAGCGATGCGCCCTTGTTTGCCGGCCTGTGGTTTGTGACAAGGGTATGATGTTCATTTTCGATTCTGGGCAGCCGTTGCTGGCCGCCTCGGCCATGCGGGCGGCCGAAGCGGCAGCGATTGCGGCCGGCACCAGCGCGCTGACCCTGATGGAGCGGGCGGCGGCGGGGGCGGCGCGGGCGATCCTGGCCTATGCCCCGGCGCGGCGGGCAACGATCTTGTGCGGGCCGGGCAACAATGGCGGCGACGGCTATGGTATTGCCGTATTGCTCAGCGCGGCCGGCGTGGCGGTGACCGTGGCGGCCGACGTGCTGCCGATCTCCGAGCCGGCCGCCACCATGGCGCACCGCTGGCGCGATCAGGGCGGCGCCGTAGTGGCGCTGGCCGATGCGCCGGCGGCGCCGCTTATCATCGATGCGCTGTTCGGCATCGGGCTGACGCGGCCCTTGCCAGACGATTTGCAGGCCGTGATCGATCGGTTGCGCGGCGTGGGCCGCGTGGTGGCCATCGACATCGCGTCGGGCCTCGATGCCGATACCGGCGAATTGCTGGGCCGGCCACTGGCGGCGGAACTCACCGTGGCCTTCGGTGCCGCCAAGCCCGGCCATGTGTTGGGCGACGGCGCATCAGTGACGGGGCGATTGGCGGTGATCGATATCGGCGTGCCGCTGGACAGCACGCTGCGTCTGACTGCACCACCACGCCTGGTGGGGCCGGCGGCCGATACCCACAAATATGCCCGCGGCTGGGTGATGATGGTGGAAGGCACCAACGGCCATGGCGGCGCGTCCGGCCTCACCGGGCTGGCGGCGCTGCGCTGCGGGGCCGGATTGGTGACGTTGGCCAGCGACGATGCTGGCCCGATGCCGGCGCTGGCGCTGATGCGGCGCAGTGATGACGAGGCTGCCGCGCTGCTGGCTGATCCTCGGATGGGCGCCGTAGTGATCGGGCCGGGCATGGAGGCCGATGCGCGCGCGCGCGGTTGGCTTCGCCGATTGCAATGGGCGGCTCGCCCGACGGTGATTGATGCCGGGGCGTTGCGCTTGCTCAATGCGTCCACGCTTGGGATGCCGGCGGTCTTGACCCCGCATGATGGAGAATTTGCGCAATTGTTCGGCCCGCCAGGCAGCGACCGGCTGGGGGCAGTGCAAGCCGCAGCGGTGAAGACCGGCACGGTGGTGTTGTTGAAGGGCCGCGCCACCATCATCGCCGCGCCCGATGGCCGCGCCGCCATCAACGCGCATGCCGCGCCGTGGCTGGCCACTGCCGGATCGGGCGATGTGCTGGCCGGCATGATCGCTGCGTTGCTGGCGCAGGGCCATCCGTTGTTCGAAGCAGCCTGCGCGGCGGCCTGGTTGCATGGCGAAGCCGGGCGTCGGCTCGGCCCCGGCGGCATTGCCGATGATCTGGTCGCCAGCCTGCCGGCGGTGCTGTCCAGCCTGTGAGCGATCTTCAGAAGATCGTGCGGCTGGCGGCGCGCGGTGATGGCATCACCAGGGATGGCCGGTTCGTGCCGCTGGCGGCGATTGGCGACAGCGTGGATTTCAGTTTCGATCCGCCGCGCATCATTGCCGGCCCGCACCATGCCGAGGCCGCCTGTGCCCATTATCCGGCCTGCGGTGGCTGCCAGTTGCAGCACCTGGATGATGCGGCCTATGTGGATTTCGTCATGGATCGGTTGTTGCGCGTGCTGCCGGCCGGGCTGCCGGCGCAGACGCATGCGGTTGCCTTGTCACCGCCGCGCAGCCGCCGCCGCGCCAGCCTGAAGGCGCTGAAACGCAGTGGCCGGCTCAGCCTGGGCTTTCACAGCGAGGGCACCCATGCGCTGGTCGATATCGCCGATTGCCCGCTGCTGGCGCCGGACCTGATGGCGCTGCTGCCGCCGTTGCGAACGCTGCTGAAGGTGCGGCTGAAGGACGGGCAGGGGGCGGGCATCGCCATGACTCTGAGCGATGATGGCGTCGATCTGTTGCTCGCCAATGTGTCGGCCGAAGGACTGGCGGCGATCGAGGCGCTGACAGACTTTGCAGCGGTGCATGATCTGGCGCGGTTGAGCATCGAGGGGCCGGGCGGCATCGACACGCTGGTCGAGCGCCGCCAGCCGACCTTGATGATGGGCGGTGTCGCAGTGCCGCTGCCGGTGGCGCCGTTCCTGCAGGCGACCCGCGAAGGCGAGGCGGCGCTGGTGGCGGCGGTGCTGGCGGCGGTGGGCGATGCAGCCAGGGTGGCCGATCTGTTCTGCGGGCTGGGCACCTTCGCCTTGCCCTTGTCTCGGCAGGCAATTGTTCTGGCGGTGGATGCGGCCGGGCCGGCGGTGATGGCGCTGGGTGTTGCGGCCCGCCGCGCCGGTCGCCGGGTGGAGGTGCAGCACCGCGATCTGTTCCGCCGGCCCCTGATGGGGAAGGAATTGGCCGGGCTCGACGCGGTGGTGTTCGATCCGCCGCGTGCCGGCGCGGAGGCGCAGGTGCGGGCGCTGGCCGCTTCCACGGTGCCGGTTGTCGTTGCCGTGTCGTGCAATCCCAACACCTTCGGGCGTGATGCGAAGATCTTGGTCGAAGGCGGCTATACGCTTGCCGAACTTTGGCCGGTGGCGCAGTTCCGCTGGTCCAGCCATGTTGAACTGGTGGCGCGCTTCGAACGGGGTTAGGCTGGCGCGGGGGAGAACAGCCATGCCACAGGATGACCAGGTCACCGCCTATATCGATCGCGCGCAACCCTTTGCGCAGCCGATTTTGCACCATATGCGGGCGCTCGTGCTGGCGGTGGTGCCCGATGCGCAGGAGGCGGTGAAATGGAGCATGCCGTTCTTCACCCTGGCGGGGCGAGATCTGGCCATGATGGCGTCGTTCAAGGCGCATGCCGGGGTGGGCATTTTCGATGGCACCCCGATGGGCGGCGGCGAGGCGATGGGCAATGTCG
The DNA here is from genome assembly GCF_987265915.1 of Sandarakinorhabdus sp. Lineage (NCBI taxonomy): Bacteria > Pseudomonadati > Pseudomonadota > Alphaproteobacteria > Sphingomonadales > Sphingosinicellaceae > Sandarakinorhabdus > Sandarakinorhabdus sp. The sequence continues at coordinate 2,083,532 of NZ_OZ503948.1, read as the reverse complement.
GCAAGCTGACCAGCCTGACCGATCTGCCGGAGGACCCCGTGTTGATCGCCCGGCTGCAGGCCGCCGCAGCGCTGGCCGTCGCGGGCAAACCGACGCGCTCGCCCAGACGAACGGCCAAAGCCGAATTGGCCATGCCGGATGATCTGGCGGCGGCACTTGCGGCCAATGCCGGGGCGCAGGCCCATTTCGACCAATTCCCGCCCGGCGCACGGCGCGAATATGTCGAGTGGGTGATCAGCGCCAAGCAGCCGGCAACCCGCAGCCGCCGTATCGAAACCACCGCGGCACAGGCCGCCGAGGGCAAGCGGCTCAACTGGAAATACGAGAGCTGCTGATAGCGTCGAGCGCTTCCCCCTCCGCCTCGCTTCGCTCGACACCTCCTATGGGGAGGTGGCGCCCGCAGAGCGACGGAGGGGGTGGCTCATGCCGTGGCAACGCTCAGCGCGATGCCCACCAGCCCGATCAGGCACAGGCTGGCGCTGGCAAACAACGCAAAGCGGATGAGGACGCGGTTGGACAATATCTGCACCAGGCTGTGGGCGATGCGCAGGCTGGTATAGGCCCAGGCGAGATTGACGGCGAGGCTGCCGCCTTCGCCCAGCACCGCCAGTGCCAGCGTGACGGCGTAGAAGATGGTCGGCTGTTCCATCAGATGGTTGTAATTGTCGGCCACCCAGCTGGCGCGCACTTCCCCGGCGGCGACAAGATCATCGCGCAGGCTCTTGCCGGTGGAGCCGACCAGCTTGGTGCCGTCGATCTTGGCGCGGCTCATGGCGGGCAGGCGGGTGGCGTACATCCAGACCCAGACGATCATCGTCCAGGCGGCGAGGGCCAGCATCGGCAGCAAGATGGATTGTGACATGAAAAAACCCTCCCCGTTTGTGGCAGGGAGGGTATTTTCGTTTGGCGGGGGTTTGTCAAATCATGCGCATCACCTCTCCCCGCCGGGGAAAGGTCGACTCGCGCGGAGCGCGGCGGGAGAGGGGTCTTCACCGTTGCGCTGAGGGCCCTACCCCCCTCTCCCGGGCCGACTGCGCCGTCTCTCGACCTGTCCCCGGAGGGGAGAGGTGAGTTTCTTACGCGAACAACTTCCCCCACGCGCGCTTGGCGCGGGTTTGCCAGTGGCCGCGGTGGTAGGCGTCGCTGGCCAGCAGCGGCATCACGCTGCCGGCTTCGGCGAACACCATCTGCTCGATGCCGGTGTTGACCTTGCCCCAGCTCGCTGCTTCCTGCAGCGTCGAGGACGAACAGGCGCCGTCGCGCACATCGGCGACGGTGATCTGCACGGCATATTTGTGCACTTCCACATCGTGGTGACCGAGGATTTCGGCGCAAACCACCGTGTCCTGGATGAAGTTCTTCGGCACGCCGCCGCCGATCATCAGCAGGCCTGTGGTGCCGGCCTTGATCTTGATGTCGGTCAATTCACGGAAATCGGCGATGGCATCGAGCATCATGTAGGGCTGGCCGGCCTTGGCGCGCTCCACCTGGTGCTTGACGAGGCCGAAGCCGGCCGAGCTATCGACAAAGGCCGGGCAGAAGATCGGCACGTCATGCTCATAAGCGAGCTTGACGAGGCTGTTGTCCTTCTTGCCATGTTCGACGAGATATTTGCCCATCTCGCGGATGAAGGCCCGGCTGGAATAGCCGCGCGGTTCCAGCGAATTGGCGATCTCGTAGATGGTGTGGTCGCAATCCTGCAGCGCTTCCTCGTCGATATAGGTATCATAGATGCGATCGATCAGCAGCGAGCGCAGCGTATCGTCATCCGGCACTTCCAGCGCCTGGTAATGTTTGTGGCCCAGGCCTTCGAAGAAATCCATGTCCACAATCGAGGCGCCGGTGGCGACGATGCCGTCGATCATGTTGTTCTTCAGCAGCTCGGCATAGAGATCCATGCAGCCGCCGGCGCTGGTCGAACCGGCGATGACCAGGAAGATGGTGCAATCGGGATCGGCCAGCATCTGGTTGTAGATGGCGGTGGCGCGGGCCAGATCGCGGCTGGTGAAGCTCATCTTGGCCATGCCGTCGATGATCGGGCGAGCGTCGAAGCTCTTGATGTCGATATGCTCGACCAGGGTGGACAGCAGCTCGGCCTTGCGCTGACGCTCGGCGGGGCTGAGTTCGGTGACGACGGCGTTGAGATCCTGGGTGGTCATGGAGATTCTCCCTGATATGTCGATGGCCCGGCGCTCCTTACGGAAACGCCGCCCGCGGCCGGGGGAGTCCGGCGCCGAGCGGGGAGGGTGCCCCCGCCATGGCGGGGGCACATATTCACTTGCTGCGCAGCTGGATAACCTTGTCCGGCGACTCTTCCGTGACAGCATAGAGCGTGTCCATCGGCTCGTCGGACATGATCACTGTTTCGCCGGCGGTGAAGCCGTTGAAGCCGGTGCGCATCGCCTGGCCATAGGCACCCAGCATGCCAACTTCGATATAGTCACCCGCCTTGATGTCCGCCGGCAGCGCAAAGGGCCCGCGCATGTAATCCATGTCGTCGCAGGTTGGGCCCCAGAAGCTGAAATCCATGTCGCGGGCGCGGCTGGGCGTGTCGCGCACCAGCTGCACCGGAAAGCGCCAATCGACATGCGCGGCATCGAACAACGCGCCATAGGCGCCGTCGTTGATGTAGAGCACATCGTCCTTGCGCGCTTCCACCCGCACCAGCACCGATGCATATTCCGCGCTCAGCGCCCGGCCGGGTTCGCACCACAGCTCGGCCGAATAGGAAATCGGCAGCGCTTCGAAGGCGCGGTGGATCACCTCGAAATAGGCCTCCAGCCGCGCCGGTGCCATGCCGGGATAGATGGACGGAAAGCCGCCACCGACATCGACGATATCGACGGTGACGCCGGCCGCGACGATCGCCGCGCGCACCTGCGCCATGGCATCGCCATAGGCCTGCGGGCTCATCGCCTGGCTGCCGACATGAAAGCAGATGCCGAGCGCGTCCGCGACCTGGCGGGCGGCCATCAGCACCGGCGCCGCCTCATCAGCATGCAGGCCGAACTTGGACGCCAGGCTGAGCTTGGAGTGCGAGGACGAGACCCGCAGCCGGACACACAGCGTCAGATCGGTCGCAGCAATGCCGTTGGTGGCGGTGGCGGCAACGATCTTGTCGAGCTCGTCGAGCGAATCCAGGCTGAACACCTTCACGCCGTGGCGATGATAGGCCTCGGCAATGGCTTCCGGCGCCTTGATCGGGTGCATGAAGCCAAGCGTGGCGTTGGGCGCGACTTCGCGGACCAGGCGCACTTCGGCGATGGAAGCGACGTCATAATGCGTCAGCCCCGCATCCCACAGGGTGCGGATCAGGTCGGGAGACGGATTCGCCTTGACCGCATACATCGAAGTGCCCGGAAACTTCTCGAGGAAGAAACGGGCGGCACGACGCGCCGCATGCGGGCGGACGAGGGTGACCGGCTGCGTGGGACGCAGGGTGCGCGCTACGTCGAGCGCAATATGATGCTTGAGCAACTCAAGGGACCTCCGGGTGGGCAAAGTATGACAATGCTGCGCGCTTGTCGGGATGGTCCCTTGCGGAACCCTCTCGGCCGGTCGCCGGCATTGACACCAAAGCTGCCTTGCGGTGGAAGTCCCATGGGGCAGCGACGTGCTAGCTATGAGACATGGCCCCCGGTGTAAAGAAGATTTTTGTTACAGTGAAAAAGCTGGTTTTGATGTGGCCTTTCAAGGGCTTGCCCAGCGTATGACATTTTTGTGAAAGGGCCGTATTTCAATGACTTCGCTTGCCTCAAATCCCGTTGTTCATGCCGATGTGCTGGCTGCGGCAAATCGGCTGGGCAGCTGGCCGGTGCGCACGCCGCTGCTGAATTTCCCGGCACTGGATGCAGTTTGCGGCGGTCGGGTGTGGCTGAAGCCGGAGAATCTGCAATTGACCGGCAGCTTCAAATTCCGCGGCGCGATGAATCGCCTGCTGGCGATACCGCCCGAGGGCCGGCGCGGCGGTGTCGTGGCCTATTCGTCCGGCAACCATGCACAAGGCGTGGCGCGTGCGGCGAAGCTGCTCGGCATGCCGGCACTGATCATCATGCCGTCCGACGCGCCAAAGCTGAAGGTGGAGCGCACCCGCGCCGATGGGGCCGAGGTCGTGTTCTATGACCGGCTGACCGAAGCGCGCGAGACCATCGCTGCCGGCCATGCCGAAGCCCGCGGCGCGCTGATCGTGCCGCCGTTCGCTGATCCGCTGATCATTGCCGGCCAGGGCACTGCCGGGCTGGAAGCGGTGCAGGATCTTGCCGCCAAGGGCGAAACCGCCGATCTGGCGCTCACCTGCTGCGGCGGCGGCGGCTTGTCGGGTGGCTTTGCCGCCGGCAGCCAATTGCCGTTGGTGGTGGTCGAACCGCAAGGCTATGACGATGTCTGCCAATCCCTGGCCGCCGGCCACATCATCCCCGTCAGCGACCCCGGCCCCACGCGCTGCGATGCGTTGCAGACGCTGCGCATGGCAGAAATCACCTTTGCCACGCTGGTCCACCACGGCGCCACCGGTGTCGCTGTGAGCGAAGCCGACGTGGCGCGGGCCGTTGCCTTTGCCTTTCGCGAACTGAAACTGGTCGTGGAGCCCGGCGGTGCGGTCACGCTGGCGGCCTTGCTGGCCGGGCGGGTGGATGTACGTGGCAAGACGGTGATCGCCATCCTGTCGGGCGGCAACATCGATGCGACAGTGCTGGTCGATTGCCTCACCGAGGCCGGCGCGCTCTGAAGCTGCCGGCGCCAAAACCGGGAGGCGTGATGGCGGCATCAGGCCATTGATGGCCGATCGACGTCATGTTCAGCCGCGCCGGCGGTAGGGTCATCCGGCAGGCACAGCACGATCTTGCCCCAGGTCGGGCCGACATCATCGATGCGCGCGGTGGCACCCTGTTGCAGCGCAATCGCCGTCACCAGCCGGCGGTGCATGCTGGGGCGGCCCGTATCCGGCATCAGGCCGTGCATGGTAACGATGATGCACCCCGCCTCGCCTTCATTTTCCATTGCGATGGCGAAATTTCTGGGGCGTGAGGTCACGTCGGCGCGTTCACACAGGCACAAGGTGGCTTCGATCAGCCACAGCACCAGCGGGATGGCGCGATCGATATCGACCACCCGTGGCACCACATTGCGGTCCACGCGCACAACTGCATCGAGCCCGGTGTGCCGGGCCAGCATCTCCACGATCGGATCGAGCAACCTGGCCATCGCCACCGTGGTGACTTCGGCATCGGCATAGAGCAGCCCGTTGACCATCGCCATGGCCGCGACGCGCAGCCGGGCCTCCTCCAGCGCGCCGCGCGCTTCGCTTACCACGATGCCATCGGCTTGCAGGCTCAGGAAGCTGGCGATCACCTGCAGATTGTTGCGCACGCGGTGGTGCAGTTCCTTGGCCACTTCGGTCTGGGCGGCGGCGGCGCCGCGCAGGCGCTGTTCACGATCGGCAATCGTGCCGCGCATGCGCAGCAGATCGGCAGCCAGATCGCGCACTTCGGCCGGCGCGTCGGCAAATCCCAGCCCCGGCTGCACATCCAGCCGTTGATTGCTGCCAATCTGCCGCGCCAGTTCGCCCAGTTGCGACACCCAGCCCAGGATGGCGCGATTGGCGCCCACCCAGATCGCCAGGGACGCCAGGATCAACGCCAGCAGCGGCAGCAGGAAATAGCCGGCAACGAACCACCATTCTCGTCCAAAGCGCGGCGGCCGCGCCCTGGCATAGACGATGTGAAAGGCTTCGCCGCCGCTGGTCTCCAGTCGCAGCGGCGCCGCTGCATAAGACCAATCGGTGCCATCCTGGCCGCGGACATGGAAGACCGAGACGCCGTTCGTCGGGGCCACGACAAGGCGCTTTGCCGGCAGGGGCCGGCTGGCCACCACCGCTTTGCCATTGCCGTCGACCAGCGCAACGATGATGTCGCTGGTGGGATGATGTTCGATCAACAGGCGGCGCAGCCAATCGAGATCGATGGACGCCATGAGGACGCCATCAAACCGGCCGTCGCTGTTCAGCGGCAGCATGGCGCGCAGCACCATCCGTTTCGATATGCTGCCCCACACCGGCGCCGTCACCAGAAAGCCGGGGCGGTGCAATTGCTGCCACAACCGCGGATCGGTGGTGGTCTGCACGCCGATGGCGGCTGGATCGCTGGCACAGGCGACCCGGCCGGCAGAATCGGTCACGGTAAAATTGCGGAACGCCGGCTGGCTGGTGGCGGCCGCCTTCAACACCGGGCCACAGCGGACCTGCTCGCGTGATCGCACGGCCGGCGCTGCTGCCAGCACCGACAACAGGCTCTGCGCGCCGGTGATGACCTGACGCTGCGACGCGCTGATCAGCATGGCGGTTTCGCGCAAATGGCGATGCTCGGCCTGCCGGTCGCGCTCCAGCCGCGCAAAGCCCTGCCAGGTTGACAAGGCCATCATCGGCAAAAGCGACACCAGCAGGATGACCAACAGGATGCCGCGGATGGAACTGCGCCGGGTCAGCCAATCGAGCAGCGGCATCGGCCGCCCGGTCTGCCGCCCGATGGCGATGGTAGCAGCATCCAGGTCAGCAGCTGGGCCCGCACCCCCCTCATGGTCCGATCGGACCATCACCCGGCGGTTGCAACGCGGCCCGTTGCCGGCACGATCGAGGCTGCTTCGGCGCTGATCACCAACGCGCGCGCCTTGGCATGCGGCTTGCCGGGCGCAGGCAGGGCGCGCGGGTTGCCGTCCATGTACAGGCGCAGGGCCGCACGGCCGCGGCTGATGCGGCTTTTCACCGTGCCGACAGGGGTGACCATGATCTCGGCAATGTCTTCGCAGCGCAGGCCGGATTCCATCAGCAACAAGGCTTCGCGCTGTTCGGCGGGCAGGGTGGCGAGGCCGCGCTGCAGATCTTCGAGGTTGAGCCCGGCTTCCTGCGTGGCCGGCGTGACCAGCAGGCGTTCGATCACTTCGGTATCGAGCATGACGAAGCGCCGCGAGACCTTGGTAACGGAAAAATAATGATTGCGCAGGATGCGGAACATCCAGCCGCGAAAATTGCTGCCCGGCAGATAGGACGCGCGCGCCGCCCAGCCCTTGGTAAGCGCTTCCTGCGTCAGATCATCGGCAAGGTCGCGATTGTAGCACAGGCTGCGCGCATAGGCCCGCAGCGACGGGACCACCGCCAGCAGATCCGCGCGGAACTGGCGTTCATCGCCCGCCGAAAGGGCGCGCGGGGTCGGCTTGTCGATGGCCGATTGTGCCGGCGCGTTCATGACGGGCCTCCCTTGCCGGGATCGTCGCCTGGTGGGGAGTCGATTTGTGCGGAGCTGGCGCTGCGGGCGGTGTCAATGGCATCGAGCAGCGCCAGAAAGCTATCGGGAACCGGTTCATTTTCCACCTCTTCCCACAACTTGCGCAGGCCCAGCGAAACCGGGTCATTGGCGCGGCGCCGGTCGCGGCGCGCCGGCAGCGGAGCGGGTCCGGAAAGGGGCGCTTTTCGCGGCATTGGCTGGGTGTCCATGGGCATGATAGGGGTTTCAACAATCGCGCTGCGCGATGGTTCCCGGCATGGAACCATTTTCCGACTACGCCGTTGTGCTGCCGCACGACTATCGAAAACGGAGTGGCATGTGGCGGACGGATCATCGGTCAGGGCGAATTTTGCACCCCATCTGCCCCATCTGCGGCGCTATGCCCGCGCCCTGACAGGCGCGCAGCGCAGCGGCGACGCCCATGTCAGGATGGCGCTGGAAACCCTGCTGACCGCCCCTGCCACCGACACTTATGCGGCCGGCCTGCCGCCGCGGGTGGCGCTGTTCCAACTGTTCAACAGCGTGACCCAGGATATCATCATGGTCGGGCCCGATCATATGCCCAAAGGCGGCATGCAGGCGCTGCTGCTGATCGAGGTTGAGGGCTTCACTTCCGAAGAAGCCGCGCAGATCCTCGGCCTGCCGGCAGACGACATCGGCGCCCTCGTCGAAGGGGCCAAGGCGGCGATCTTCGAAACCATCCGGTCGCGCGTGCTGATCATCGAGGATGAACCGATGATCGCCATGCATCTGGAACAGATTGTCGAGGATATGGGCCACGAAGTGTCGGGCATGGCGATGACACATGCCGACGCGCTGATCCGCGCCCACGCGGTCGATCCCGAACTGGTGCTCGCCGATATCCAGTTGGCCGATGGCTCGTCCGGCCTGGAAGCCGCGCGGGACATCCTGCAAAGTTTTGATGTGCCGGTGGTGTTCATCACGGCCTATCCCGAACGCCTGCTCACCGGTGAACGCCCCGAACCGACCTATCTGGTAACCAAGCCGTTCAAGGTGGAAACCGTGGTCGCCACCATCGGCCAGGCGCTGCTGTCCCGCAGTTTCAAGGCGGTCGGCCTGTAAACGCCCCGTTCGCCGATCAGTGGGCGAGATTGGCGCACGGCACGCTGATCGTGACGGTCAGGCCCGATGTGGCCCATATGCGCTCCACCTTGGCCGCCAGCGGTAGGCGCAAGGCGCGATCGGTGAGGATCGTTCCGAACCCGCGCCGCGTCGGCGGGCCTGACAGCGCTGGGCCGCCGGTCTCACGCCACACCAGTTGCAATATGCCATCCTTCACGTCGGTGACGACGCTCAACTGCCCGCCGGGCCGGGCCAGCGCGCCATATTTGGCGGCATTGGTGGCCAGTTCGTGGATCACCAGCGCCAGCAATGTGGCGGCCGATGTGCCGATGCCGACATCCGGCCCCGACAGGATGATGGTCGGCGGCATCTGTGCTGCCGTGGCGGGCTGATAGGGGGCCAGCAATGTGGCCAGCAGGCCATGCAGGCTGGCCCGGCCATCGTCCGCAGCCGTGCCATGCTGGGGGCGGATATAGGCATTGGCCTGCGCCAGTGCCTGGATGCGCGCGCAGGCGCTGGCGGCGAAATCCTGGACCTCGGGTTGGCCGCGAGCCGACAGCATCAACATGCTTTCGACCACGGCAAAGATATTGCCGATCCGGTGCGTCAACTCGCAGGCCAGAAAATCCAGCTGGGTTTCGTTGGCCTTGAGCGCCTGGATATCGGTGAAGGTGCCGCACCAGCACACGATGGCGCCGTCACGGCCGCGCACGGCGACCGCTCGCGCCAGCGCCCAGCAATAGGCGCCGTCATGCCGGCGCAGGCGATGCTCGGCCTCATAGGGATCGCCGCTGGCAAGATGCTGCTGCCACCGCGCCCAGGCGCTGGCCTGTTCGGCGGGATGCAACAGGGCAGTCCAGCGGGCTGAATCGCTGGTTTCGCCGGCAAAATCCTGCCAGCGATCGTTGCGAAATTCGGTCTCGCCATCGGCGCCGGTGGTCCAGATCAGATGCGGCTGGGCATTCACCAGATTCTCGGCGAGGCCATGGCGGGAAGGGCCGTCACCGCCAGACGCGGACGGCGCGCCGATGCCGATGGCCGCCAGCCCGGCACCCGCTTCGGCCAACGCCAGGTCCGGGAAGGCGCTCAAATCCCGGGCGATCACCAATCCGTTCTCGTGGCCATGGTCCGCACCACAACAACAGTCGGGGTTTCCCGCTGGCTGCAAGGCGGGCGCACGCCACGCATCACGAACCATGGGCATGATCAAAGCCGGGACACTGACGGACGGTTCGGTCACAAGCAGATATCCCAGGCAAATGATGAAGGTGAAGGATTGATTTATCGGCTGGGGATGCAACAATTGCTGCATTCCGGCGTTTGGTCTTTGCAGACCCTATCTTCATACCGCAGCCGTGGGCGAAATGCGCTTGCGGGAACTACCCGGCCAGGCGCGGCCATGCTGTCAATTCTACTTATCCGCCGCGCGTTCGCGTAGTGGCTGGGGGCAGCTAAGCCGCTGTGCCACGGTCCCAATGTTCGGCGCGGTGCAGCAGCGATGCCATCTGTGCTGCCGCACCTGCGGTGAGCGGGTGCGGCGTCAGCCCAGCCTGCGGCGTGATCTGCGCCGCCATCTTGCGCAGCCTGGCCAATTGGCCTTCGCTGACATCAGCCAGCAGCGCGACCAGCAGGCTTTCCAGTGCAATCACCCGTACATGCAGCGGGACCCGTTCGGCATTTTCCCGTTCGGGCGCCGTATCGGGGGATGCCGCCTTGCCCGCATGCTCTGGCAACGGCACGGTGCCGCCATCGTCGCCCCAGCGCGACATGGTTTCGTCGCGCACCGGTTGCGGCGACGGCGGCAGATCATTGGCTTCGGCTTTGGGAATCGGATCGGTCATGTCGCCACCTTTGGCCGCGCACTGCGGCCCCACCGCATCTACTGCCGCCGTGGTCGAATGTTCCGCTACGCTACAGGGCGCGCGAACCGATGCCCGGCGGGAATGTCCGCGCCATCGTCGGGCTGTTCGCCGAACCAGAGGGCGACTTCGGCGCGCGCCGGGGCATCGAGGTGGAGGCCCAGCTTGGTGCGACGCCACAACACGTCGGCAGCGCTGGTGGCCCATTCGGCACGACGGAAATAATCCAGCTCGGCTTCGAACACGCCGCCCAGGTTGCGGCCCAGGCCCTGCGCCAACAGTTCGGCCGTTGGCGCGCCGATGGTCATGGCGAGGCGGCGGATCAATTTCGGATCATAGTCCGGCTGGTTGGCCTGCAATTGCGACAGCCAGCGCGCAAACGCCACTTGGCCATTCTCGCCGCGTCGCCGTTCGATGGCACCGCCGGGCAGGGGGGCATCGGCCGTCCAGCGCTTGGAGTGCGGCACGATGCGGGCCATCACGGCTTCGGCCAGCACGCGATAAGTGGTGATCTTGCCGCCCACGATGGTCATCGCGTCCAGGCCGGGATGCTCGACCAGCCGGTAATCGCGGGTGGTTTCCTTGGTCGCCTTGCCGCTTTCCAGCACCAGCGGGCGCACCCCGACATATTTGTGCACGACATCATCAGGCGTCAACGGCCGCGCCAGATAGCGATTGGCAGCGCCGAGCAGATAGTTGACCTCCGCATCCGACACGGCGGCATCTTCGGGGCGGGCCACATCGGCTTCGGTGGTGCCGATCAGCGAATAGTCGCGTTCGTAAGGGATGATGAAGATGATGCGGCCATCGGGCTGTTGCAGCATGAAGGCATCGCGGCCCAGATGCACGCGGCGGGTGATGATATGGCTGCCCTGCACCAGCCGCAGCGGCGGCGCATCATTCACGCCCATTACCCGGCGCGCGACATCTTCCGCCCAGGGCCCGGCGGCATTGATCAGCCGACGGGCCGCGATCGTGCGGCCATCCGCCAGGCTGAGCTGCCACACGCCATCCATGCGCGTCGCACGCTGCACGGGATTGCGCGGCAGCACGGTGGCACCGCGCGCCGCGGCATCCTTGAGATTTTCGACCACCAGCCGCGCATCATCGACCCAGCCATCCCAATAGCGCAGGGCGGTGCGATAATCGGAGCTGAGCGCACGGCCGGCGCGCTCGCTGCGCAGATCGATGCGCTGCGATCCGGGCACCACTTCGCGGCGGGCGAGATTGTCATAGATCAATGTGCCCAGCCGCAGCAGCCATTCCGGGCGCATGCCGGGCGCATGCGGCAGCACGAACGCCTGCGGCCAGGTGATGTGCGGCGCGATATCGAGCAGCACCTCGCGTTCGGCCAGCGCCTTGCGCACCAGGCCGAAGGCATAATGCTCCAGATAGCGCAGGCCGCCGTGAATCAGCTTGGTGGACGCCGACGAGGTGGCGCCGCCGATATCGCCCGCATCAAGCACCACCACGCTGAGTCCGCGGCCGCTGGCGTCACGCGCAATGCCGGCGCCGTTGATGCCGGCGCCTATGATGGCAAGATCGAACAGCGTTTCTATCGTCATCAGCGCTTCCCTATCGGGCTTTGCCGCCATAGAAAAGGCGACATGAACGACCAACTTCTGCTTGTGCTCGATGCGGGCACCACCTCCACCCGTGCCATCGCCTTCTCGGCGGCCGGCGAGATCGTCGCCAGCGCAGGCCGGCCGATGACCCAGCATTATCCGGCCAGCGGTTGGGTGGAGCATGACCCGGCCGAGATCCGCGACCTGTCGCGCGCCTGTCTGGAAGAGGTGGCCGCTGCTGTGGGCGAGGAACGCATCGCCGCCATCGGCATCACCAACCAGCGCGAAACCATCTGTTTCTGGGACCGCATCACCGGCGAACCGCTGGCCCGTGCCATCGTCTGGCAGGATCGCCGCACTGCTGATTATTGTGCCGGGTTGAAGGCGGCCGATCCGACGCTGGAAGCCCGGGTACAGGCCAAAACCGGGCTTTTGCTTGATCCCTATTTTTCCGGCACCAAGTTCCGTTGGGCGCTGGATAACTGGCCGATGGTGGCCGACGCCGCGCGCGATGGCCGGCTGGCCGTCGGCACGGTCGAAAGCTGGCTGATCTGGAACCTGTCGGGCGGCACCACGCATGTGACCGACGCAACCAACGCCAGCCGCACGCTTCTGATGGACCTTGCGACCTGTGAATGGGACGATGGCTTGATCGCCATGCTGGGCGTGCCACGCGCTGCGCTGCCGGCCATCGTTGATTGCGCCGGGGCGCTGGCGGAAACCACGCTGCTGGGCCGCACCATCCCGATCACCGGCGCGGCTGGCGACCAGCAGGCCGCCGCCATCGGCCAGGCTTGCCTCGCTCCGGGCATGCTCAAGGCCACTTATGGCACCGGCTGCTTCCTGCTCGCCCATGCCGGCGCCGAACCGCCGGTGTCGCGCAATCGACTGCTTGCCACCGTGGCGTGGCGGCTGGACGGCAAGCCGGCTTATGCGCTGGAAGGCGCCATCTTCGTGGCGGGTTCAGCGATCCAGTGGCTGCGTGACGGACTGGGGCTTGTCGCCACCAGCGCCGAGAGCGAGGCACTGGCGCAAAGCGTGCCCGATAATGGTGGTGTAAGCTTCGTGCCGGCGCTGGCCGGGCTGGGCGCGCCCTATTGGGAACCGGATGCGCGCGGCGTGATCTGCGGCCTTTCGGGTGGCACCACGCGGGCTCACATTGTGCGGGCCGCGCTGGAAGCCCAGGGCCAGCAGACCGCCGATCTGGTTGATGCGCTGGCTGCAGATGGCGTGCCGGCGGCGATGCTCCGCGTCGATGGCGGCATGGTGGCCAACAACTGGCTGTGCCAGGATCTGGCCGACAGCCTGGGCGTGGTGGTCGAACGCCCGCGCATCATCGAAACCACGGCGATGGGCGCGGCCATGCTGGCAGGGGTCGGTGCCGGGCTGTTCGCCGATCTGCCGGCCGCCGCTGCCGCCATGGCCGCAGCCGATCGGCGTTTCCACCCGGCCATCGATGCCGCCGCCCGCGATGACCGCCGCGCGGCCTGGCAAGCGGCGGTGCAGCGGGTGCTGGCCTGATGGGTCCGGTCACGCCACTCGTCGGGCTGGCGCTGGTGGCGGCTCTCGCGCTCATTGCCGGGGGTTTCTGGTTGCTCACCCAGCCCGGCGCAAATCGCACGAAAGCGATTCTGATGATGGTGGCCGGCGCGGTTGTGGCGTTCAACGCCTGGATCAACAGCCTGCCCATTCCGGGCTGAATCCAGCCAAAAATCCGCATTGTTTGATTGGATGTGCTCTTTGGGAGGCGGAATTACGGCTTTTTAGTGCTCGAATCCTTGAAATCATCACTTCCAGCGATACATTGCAGGAAGTTAATGATGCCAAGGGAGGTGATGTTGAAGACCCGGATGTTCCTGACGGCGCTGGCCGCCACCCTCGTCGCTGGCCCGGCGCTCGCCCAGCGCCATGCCGATATCCTGTACCTGCAGCAGCACAAGGCCACGCAGGCGCAGCAACTGGCGAAAGCCGCCGAACACCGGCAGGAAGTGGCGTCGGCGCCCGCCACCGAGGCCGCATCGCAGCAAGGCAAGTCGCAGCCGCAGGCGGATGAGCGCACCACACCCAGCCGCTGATCGCCGATGGCGGCACGGGGTTGTGGCTGGCAGAAATCGCCCCCTGCGACCTTATCCAGCTTGCATCGTCCCCCACCTGCCATAGTCTCACGCCAAACACGTTGGGGAGACGATCATGGGACGGGCTTACAAGGTCGCAGCGCTGCTGCTGGCGGGATCGATGCTGACCGGGGCAGGACCGCGCACCGGTGCCGGCACGGTCGATGCGCAGCGGATCGCCAACGCGCGCAGTGAACCAGGCAACTGGCTGACCCACGGCGGCAGCTATGCTGAGCAGCGCTTTGCCGATCTCGGCCAGATCAATGCCGGCAATGTCAGCCAGCTCGGCCTCGCCTGGTCGGTCGATCTCGACACTTCGCGCGGCCAGGAAGCCACGCCGATCGTCGTTGATGGCACCATGTTCACCACCACCGCCTGGTCCAAGGTGATGGCGCTGGATGCCGCCACCGGCCGGGTGAAGTGGCGCTTCGATCCGCAGGTGGACAAGGCGCGCGGCCACAGCGCCTGCTGCGATGTGGTCAATCGCGGCGTCGCAGTGTGGAACGGCATGGTCTATGTCGCGGCGCTGGATGGCCGGCTGATCGCGCTGGATGCCGATACCGGCAAGGTGAAATGGTCGAGCCAGACCTTCATCGACACGCGCCTGCCCTATACCATGACCGGCGCGCCGCGCGTGGTGAAGGGGCTGGTGATCATCGGCAATGGCGGCGCCGAACTCGGCGTGCGCGGCTATGTGACCGCCTATGATGCCGCCACCGGCAAGAAGAAATGGCGCTTCTTCACGGTGCCGGGCGATCCGGCCAAGGGCCCCGATGGCGAAGTGTCGGACAGCGTGCTGGCCGGCAAGGCGGCGCCGACCTGGTATGGCGATTACTGGAAGGGCGGCGCCGGCGGCACCGCCTGGGACGCCATCGTTTATGATGCCGAACTTGATCAGCTTTATATCGGCGTCGGCAATGGCTCCCCGTGGAATCACATGATCCGGTCTGAAGGTAAGGGCGACAACCTCTTCCTGTCGTCGGTGCTGGCGCTGAAGCCCGATACCGGCGAATATCTCTGGCATTATCAGGGCACGCCGGGCGAGACCTGGGATTATACCGCCACGCAGCCGATCATCCTGTCTTCACTGGTGATCGACGGCAAACCGCGCAAGGTGCTGATGCAGGCGCCGAAGAACGGCTTTTTCTATGTGATCGACCGCCAGGGCGGCCAACTCATCTCGGCCAAGAGCTTTGCCACGCAGACCTGGGCAACGGGCGTTGACCTGAAGACCGGCCGCCCGATCGAAGTGCCGGAGGCGCGCTATCGCACCGCCGGCGCGCTGGTGATGCCGTCACCGCTGGGCGCACACAACTGGCAGCCAATGAGCTTTTCCCCGCGCACCGGCCTTGTCTATCTGCCGGCGCAGGAAATCCCGCAATTCTATGAAGCCAAGGCCGGCTTCGAGCGCCAGGAAGGCGGCTGGAATCTCGGCATCAGCCTGGCCGCCGGCGGGGTTCCCGATGATCGCGCGCAGTTCAAGGCGATCAAGTCCGCGCTGAAGGGCCGGCTCATCGCCTGGGATCCCGTCGCCCAGAAGCCGGCGTGGGAAGTCGGCTATGATGGCCCGTGGAATGGCGGCACGCTGGCGACCGCCGGCAATCTGGTGTTCCAGGGCAATGGCAATGGCGGCTTCCAGGCCTTCAACGCCAGCACCGGCGCCAAATTGTGGAACTTCGACGCGCAGACCGGGATCATCGCCGGCGCCGTCAGCTATGCCGTTAAGGGCGAACAATATGTGGCGGTGATGGCCGGCTATGGCGGTGCCTATCCACTGACCAGCGGCTTTGAAGACCCGCGTGAGGTGCGCAATGGCCGCGTGCTGGTGTTCAAGCTTGGCGGCAAGCGCCAGTTGCCGCGCGCGACGCAGCCGGTGTTTGCGGCGGCCAACCCGCCCAAGGACATGTTTACCCCGGCACAGGTGACCGAAGGCGGCGCCATTTATGCCGGCACCTGCGCCTTCTGCCACGGCCCAGATGCCTATTCGTCGGGCATCCTGCCCGATCTGCGGCGCTCCACCGTGCTCACCGACGCCGCGACCTGGAAGGCCGTGGTGCATGATGGCGCGTTGAAGGCCAATGGCATGGTCGCGTTCAGCCGCTGGTACACGCCGGCACAACTGGAAGCGGTGCGCGCCTATGTGGGTGAACAGGCGAAGAAACTGGCCGCGCGGGAGGCGACGACGGCGGGCAAATGAGGCAGACGGGCTGGCCTGGCTTCGGCCGGGTCAGTCCGGCTGCTGCCAGTTCGGGGCAGGCGTGCCGCGCAGCATGCCGGCGACGCTCAGGTCTTCGTCGAGATCTGGCCAGTGGATGCCCCATGCAGCGCCATCGATGATCCAATTGTTGCGTTGGGATTCGGTGGCGCGGCGCAACCGGGGATACCATGCGATCGGCGTGCAGATGGCGCGACCGTCATCCAGATCGACAATGAGATGATCATTGTCAAAGCGAGCAGCTACGGCCCGCACGTCATTGATCTTCGGTAAAGATGCCATCCCAGACCACTCTGAACGCCGCCGCATGCATGCGGACGATTGCAACAATATCGCGAAGTTCACGCTGTGTGAACCCGGCGTTCTCCATGACCACTGCGTCGGCAATCCGAACCCGGCATTCGCTATCTGGCGCTTTCACATGCACGTGGGGCGGAGGATGGTCGTTGGTGAAGATAACATAGCGACGGTTGGCTTCGCGATGAATGGTTGGCACTGGAAACTCCCTTCGCCAATCAACATAGCTGCACTCGCCAGCCGGCAAGGGGTGCGATTTGATGGGAGTTGTTAACTTGCCTCACTTCTTCCGGCTCAACTCCCGCATGCCGCGATCGAGGCCGTCCAGTGTCAGTGGGAACATGCGGTCGTGCATGATCTCTTTGATCATGCGGATCGATTGGCCGTTTTCCCAATGTTTTTCCGGGATTGGGTTCAACCACACCGATGATTGATACACATCGGTCATCCGCCGTAGCCAGGCCTCGCCGGGTTCCTCGTTCCAATGTTCGGTGCTGCCGCCGGCATAAGTGATTTCATAGGGGCTCATCGAGGCATCGCCCACGAACACCAGTTTGTAATCATGCGGAAATTTGTGCAGGATTTCCATCATCGGCGTGCGTTCGGACCAGCGGCGCTTGTTGTCTTTCCACACCGCCTCATAGGGGCAATTGTGGAAATAGAAGAATTCCAGATGCTTGAATTCGGATTTGGCGGCCGAGAACAATTCTTCGCACAACTTGATATGCGGGTCCATCGAACCACCGATATCGAGCATCAGCAGCAATTTCACCGCATTGTGGCGTTCCGGGCGCATGACGATATCCAGCCAGCCCTGCTTGGCGGTGCCGTTGATGGTGGCATCCAGGTCAAGCTCATCCGCGGCGCCCTCGCGGGCAAAGCGGCGCAGCCGGCGCAACGCCACCTTGATGTTGCGCGTGCCCAGTTCGACCGTGGAATCGAGATTCTTGAACTCGCGCTTGTCCCACACCTTCACGGCGCTGTTCTTGCGGCCTTCATTCTGGCCGATGCGCACGCCTTCCGGGTTTGATCCATTGGCGCCGAAGGGCGATTTACCCGCCGTGCCGATCCACTTGTTGCCGCCTTCGTGGCGCTTTTTCTGCTCCTCCAGCCGCTTCTGGAGAGTCTCCATCAGTTTGTCCCAGCCCATTTTCTCGAGCTCGGCCAGTTCTTCGGCGGACAGATTGAGCTCGGCCACCGCGCGCAGCCATTCGGCGGGAATTTCGGTCTCACCAGTCTCGATGCTCGGCTCCAACCCCTTGAACACCTTGGCAAACACCATGTCGAAGCGATCAAGCAGGCCTTCGTCCTTCACATAGGTCGCGCGGGCCAGATAATAGAAATCAGTGAGCGAAAAATCGATGGCGTCGCCTTTCAACGCCTCCAGCAGCACGAGATGCTCCTTCATGGAGGCCTTGATTTTCGCTGCGCGCAGCTCTTCGAGAAAGGTCAGGAACATGGTGCAAATCTAACACGTCAATCGCCGCCTGCCAGTGCGTTTTGTTGACAGGGCCTAGGGTCCAAACTCAATCAGGGATAGGGTCGTCACGGTATCAGGAAGCCCGATAGGAGTGAGCGAGTGCAGCCGGGTAGCAGCGCTACCCGGCAATCGAGCGAGCGCGCTATCGGGCTTCCTGACACCGCCCGAAGGGTGGGCCGGAGCGGCGATATGGCGTCGTTGCGGTCGCTCACCGGGGGGGAAGCCCCGCCAGCGCGCCCGCGCCCAAGGGACTTCTGGGCCATATCGCCGCTCCGGCCCATGCCGACCCTATCCCTGATTGAGTTTGGACCCTAACCGGTGAACAGTGCCCGCTGCGCGGCAAAGGCGGTGACGAACCCCGGCCGCGCTTCGCCGCGCGCCACATAATCCGCCAGCACCGGCCTATCGGCGAGCAGCCCCGAACTGGCCAGCCGGCGCAGCACACAGATCATCATCAGGTCGCCGGCGGTGAAATCGCCTTCCAGCCAGTCGCGTGGGCCCAGCCACGCCGCCAGATCATCGAGCCGGCGCAGGATGCGCGCGTCGAGCAGCGGCAGACGCGCCGCCGTCCAGTCGCGATCGCCTTCCAGCAGCAACGCCGTTTCGCGCTCGACGATCACCGGTTCCACCGTGCTGACGGCGGCAAACATCCAGGCCATCGCCCGCGCCCGTGGCCCCGGATCGGCCGGCAGCAAGGCGCCATGGGCCTGCGCGATATGCAGCACGATGGCACCCGACTCAAACAGGATCAGGCCATCATCCTCATAGGTCGGGATCTGCCCGAACGGCTGGCGCGCCTTGTGCGCCGGCGTCTTCAGATCAGCAAAGGTCAGCGGGTCGATCCGATAATCCAGCCCACATTCGGCCAGCGCCCAGCGCACCGCCATGTCCCGCGCCAGGCCGCGACCGCGATCGGGCGAATTGGCGAATACACTTATGATGGCGATCATCCATGGCCTCATTGGCTGCATGCGGTGGGATTGTGCCACGGCCAAGCAGCATCGGCCATCGCCCGTATTCCTGCTGCTGGACATTCCTTCAGCCCACACGCTATAGCCCAGCGGCGCTGGTTTGCGCCGTACTGGGGGGTAAAATGGCAAGTTTCGGCCGCAGGATGGAGGAATTTGGCGGCGTTGGCCCAGGCTTCGATTTTGTCCGCATCGCTTTGGCGGTTGGCGTGATGGCCTGGCACACCGTATCAGTGGTCAATGGTGATGCTGATGCCGGAAGCGACTCGGATATCTGGGTGGCCGTCTATGCCATTTTGCCGATGTTCTTTGCCTTATCGGGCTTTCTTGTAACCGGTTCTGCCCTGCGATTGCCACTTCGCGAGTATATTCTGAACCGCAGTTTCAGGATCGTGCCGGCGTTGGCTGTGGATATAGGCTTGTCGGCCTTGGTACTGGGGCCACTGTTTACTGTACTTAGCCTGTCAGACTATTTTACTGACCCTCGCTTCTTTCGTTATTTTTTGAATATCGTGGGCCGCATTCAATATATCCTGCCCGGTGTGTTCGAAACAAACCCGTTTGCGAATGTTGTGAACGGTTCATTGTGGACAGTGCCGTGGGAAATCGGCTGCTACGTCGTGATGTCATTGATGGTGGGCTTTAAACTGATCCGCTATGCCAGTCTGTCTGCACTGATCGCTTTTGGTTGGCTGATTGCCAGCGTGGCCTATGATGTGCTCGATCCTGTTACGGGCATCACCGATCTGGACAAGTCACTCAATTTTATTTTCGTATTCCATGGGTCGTTGCTGATCCCGTATTTTCTGCTCGGGTCGGTGTTCTTCCTTGTTCGCGATCGCATCCCGTTCGACAGCAGGATTTTCCTTGTCTTTGTAGCTGGTCTTACCGCTGCGTCATTCATGCTGGACGGTGACATCTGGTGGAACCGCCCGATTTTCGGTTTGGTAACAGCAATACCCTGTGTCTACATCGTGCTCTATCTCGGATTCGTCAACCTTCCCAAGGTACCGATTTTTGATCGCGGCGACTACAGCTACGGCGTCTATCTCTATCATTTTCCCATCCTGCAAGCCATGCAACAGTTGTTTGGTTTTTCGGGTTGGTATGTTCTGCTGATTTCAGCATTCATCCCGGTGACGTTGATGGCGATGTTCAGCTGGCATACGATCGAGAAACCGTTGCTGCGTTTTCGCAAGAAATTTTCGCTGGTCGGGCAGCGCATTGTCGCTGAAGAGGCTCGCCTCAAGCAGCCGCGATGAGCGCGCCGCCAACTTTCACCGGGTAGCCGGGCAAGATTCGAAACCGTCGTAGCAGCGCGCCAGCAGGAGTTACCCGTGCTGGAGTGCCTTGTGCGTGCGCCCCGGCGGAATGACCGTATCGATGCGCCCTCCCGGATAAAAGGCTCTGATCGGCGCCTGAGCCGGCAACGACGCCAGCGCTTCGGCCAAGGCAGCGACCTGCCATTGCCCATCGCCGGTGACCAGCCAATCGGCACTCCAGGGCTGATACAGCGCCACATCGGGGCCTTCGACGCCGAACACCCGCCCGGTGAAGCGGTTGAGGGACGAGGCGAGATAGACCAACAGTGGCGAGACATGATCAGGCAAGTGGCGATCAAAGCCATCATGGTGCGGCATCAACTGGTCCACCGATGGGCTCGCCATCACCATGCGGGTGCGCGCGGCCGGTGCAATGGCGTTGGCGCGCACGCCCAGATGCGCCAACTCCTGCGCCGCCACCACGGTAAGCGCCGCGATGCCGGCCTTGGCCGCGCAATAGGGGCCGCCATTGGGCATCGGGTGCACGCCGACCGGTGATGTGGTGTTGATGATCGCGCGCCCTTCACGCCGACCTTCGCTGGCCCATAGCCGCGCCGCATGGTGGCAAACGGCGGTGGTGCCCTTCAGATGGACTCCGGTTTCCAGATCATAATCCGCCTCCGTCAGGTCGATCAGGCTGGCCGGGCGGTTGATGCCGGCATTGTTGACGACGATATCGAGCCGGCCGAACGCGGCCATGGCATCGGCGATGATCGATTCCGCACCAGCCCAATCGGCCACGCTGGCGCGGTTGGCCACGGCCTGGCCGCCCGCTGCGATGATTTCGGCGACCACCGCGCCGGCCGCGTCCCCCGATTCTGGCCCATGCAATTGATCAGGGCCACCGCCGGTCACGGTGCCGCCCAGATCATTCACCACCACCGCTGCACCATGGGCGGCCAGCGCCAGCGCGTGGCAGCGGCCCAGCCCGCGACCACCGCCTGTCACAATCGCGACCTTGCCGACCAACAGTGCCATGGCTGAAATCCCCTTCAGATTGAGGGGAGAAGGTGCGCGTGGGCGAATTTGCCGGCAAGACCGTGCTTGTGACAGGGGGATCGACCGGGATCGGCAATGCCGCCGCGCGCCTGTTCATGGCCGCCGGCGCGCGCGTGATCGTCACCGGCACGCGCGCCGCGGCCGCCGACTATGCCGGCAGCGACGGCAATATGGATGGCATGGAATATCACCGCCTCGATCAGGGCGACATGGCGGCGGTGGCGGCCTTCGATCCCGGCATCGAAACGCTTGATGTGCTGGTCATCGCCGGCGCCAAGGTCGCCTATCGCCGCGCTGAATTCCAGCCCGAGACCTTCGCCGATGTGCTGGCCACCAACCTGACCGGGCCGATGCAGCTGGCCATGAAGTTTCGCGCGCAACTTGGCGCGGCCAAGGGCAATATCATCTTCATCGGATCGGTCGCGAGTTTCCGCGGCACCATCGGCCAGCCGGCCTATTCCGCGTCCAAGGGCGGGCTGCTCACGCTCACCCGCACGCTGGCGCAGGCGCTGGGCGGGGAGGGGATCAGGGTCAATCTGATCGCGCCGGGGCTGGTGCGATCCAAAATGACCGCGATCACCTGGGAACATCCCGACCGGCTGGCGGCCACGGAACGCCAGGTGCCATTGGGCCGCATCGGCGAGCCGGACGATATTGCCGGGCCGATCCTGTTTCTGGCGTCGGATGCGGCGCGTTATGTCACCGGCACGTCGCTGGTGATCGATGGGGGTTTGAGCGCATGAATGCGGGCAACATGGACTGGGCCGCCGGCAAGACGGTGCTGGTCACCGGCGGCACCCAGGGCATCGGCAAGGCCGTGGCTGAACAATTTCTGGCGCAGGGCGCAACCGTGACCATCACCGGCACGCGCATCCACCTTGGCTGCTATGAAGATCCGCCCGCCGGGGTCACCTATATCCAGGCCGACCTGACCTGGCCGGAAGCGCGTGCCGATGTGGCGGCGCATTTCGATCATCTCGATGTGCTGATCAACAATGCCGGCCGCGGCTCCCCACGCGAATATGAGCAGGAGGAGTTCGAACATGTCATCGACACCAACCTGAATGCGGTGATGGACCTGTCGGTGCGGCTGCACCCCTATCTGAAGCAGACGCGCGGCAGCATCGTCAATGTCGGCAGCCTCGCCAGTTTCCTCGCGCTGAAGGAAACCCCGGCCTACACGGCATCGAAAGCCGGCCTGCTGGGCCTGACACGGGCGCTGGGCGACAAATGGGCACCCGATGGCGTGCGGGTCAATCTGGTGGCGCCGGGCTTCATCGCGACGCGCATGACCGAAGGCGCGCGCACCAACCCGGAACGCGAGAAGAAACTGATGCGCGCCATCCCGATGTTGCGCTGGGGTGATCCGGCCGAGGTCGCCAACGCGATCCTGTTCCTGGCCAGCCCGGCCGCGAGCTATATCACCGGGCAGAGCCTGGCCATCGATGGCGGGTTGATGCTGCGCTGAGGATATCCTTAATTATCTATTGACAAATACTTACGTTGCAGGAATTTGCTGCTGCGGCATTCGATTTTCGAATGCCTTACAGCGGAGTTGGTTGATGAAATTCCCCCGGATTGCGGTGCTCGTTGCGGCGCTGTGTGCATCGACGTCGGTGTCGGCTGCCGTCACGACCTATACCGACCTGGCCAGTTTTGCGGCTGCATCCGGACCATTGCAGATTGAAACCCTGAACAGCTTCACGGTCGAAACCAGCTTCCAGTTGACACCAATCACCCTGGGCGGCGGGGCTTTTCAGGTCCGTGGTTTTGAAGATTTCGACGGTCGGCATTATATCGACGTGCCGCCGGCTCAGTTCACGGTATTTGATATTGATGGAACGCCCAACATCAATGCCTTGGTCGTTGGCCAAGATGGAATGAAATTCTTCTTTGCATCACCGATCACCAGTTTCGGTTTTGATGCAGCTGCGCTTCAGGATAGATTGGGCACGGCAATTGAGGCCGCCGACACGCAAATGATACCGCCGCTTCAGCCTGGCGACACGATCAGCTTCTTCGGTTTCGTTTCCACCACACCGTTCACCACCATCAAGTTTTTGAGTGTCGGACCACGCCTTACGGATGGTTTCTCGATTGATAACATACGCTGGTCGCCTGCGACGATTTCTGCAGTGCCAGAGCTGTCCACTTGGGCGATGCTGATTGTTGGTTTTGGCCTGGTGGGTGTCGCCAGCCGGCGCCGCCGCGTGCTGGCCGCTTGAACTCTTCCCGGGGCAGCGCGCGGCACAAACTCGCCTGCCCCAGCCGAAATGGTCATTCTCCTTGGGCAATCGGCCATTGACGGCCACTGGCCAGTGACGTTTGCTCCTCCATCATGACGGGGGAGCGGGCCTATGCGGATGACGGCAATATTGGTGGCATCGGTTCTGGCATCGCCGGTGCAAGCAATCGAGGTGACCGAAGCCTCCATCCCCGAATTGCAGGCCGCGCTGGCTGACGGCAAGGTCACGTCGCGGCAACTGGTGACGGCCTATCTGGCGCGCATTGCCGCCTATGATCAGACCGGCCCGGCGCTGAACAGCATTGTCACCCTCAACTCCGCAGCGCTGGCGCAGGCCGATGCGCTGGACAAGGAACGCGCTGCCAAAGGCCCACGCGGCCCGCTGCACGGCATTCCGGTGCTGGTGAAGGATAATTTCGACACCAGCGACATGCCGACCAGCGGCGGCGCGCTGGCGCTGGCGACGTTGCAGCCGGCGCAAGATGCCTTTCAAGTGGCCCGGCTGCGCGCAGCCGGCGCCATCATCCTGGGCAAGACGGCCATGCACGAGCTGGCGTCCGGCACCATCACCATCTCCTCGCTCACCGGCCAATCGCGCAACCCTTACGATCTGCAACGCTCGCCAGGCGGGTCCAGCGGCGGCACCGGCGCGGCGGTTGCGGCCAGCTTTGCCGCCGCCGGCATGGGCAGCGATACCTGCGGCTCGATCCGCATTCCGGCCGCCTATCAAAATCTGTTCGGCCTGCGCACCACGCGCGGCTTGGCTAGCCGGACGGGCGTGATGCCGCTTTCGGATACGCAGGATGTCGCTGGCCCGCTGGCGCGCAGTGTTGCCGATCTGGCGATTATGCTGGATGCCACGGTGGGCAGCGATCCCAAGGATGCCATCACGGCGGGGGCTGGGCCGCATGTGCCCAAATCCTATCTTGATGCCCTGCCGACCGCATCGCTGAAAGGCGCGCGCATCGGCGTGCTGCGCAGCCTGTTTGCCAATGGGTTGGAAGATGTGAAGGCGGCCAACGACAAGGCCATCGCCGCCCTGCGCGACGCCGGCGCCGAGGTGATCGACGTGACGATCCCCGGGCTCGACGAGATGCTGATAGACAGCAATGCCCGCAAGTTCGAATTTGCCGAAGATTTGCAACGCTATCTGGCGGCCAATCCGGGCGCCCCGGTCACGTCGCTGGCGCAGATCGTGACCGCCGGCCTGCACCATGATCAGCTCGACAATCGCTTTCGCGAAGCGGTGACCGACCCTGACCGGCAAGCGCCGGGATATCAGCTGGCGCTGGCCAAGCGCATCGTGGTGCGGGCCGCCACCGATGCGCTGTTCGCCAAGGAACGGCTCGACGCGTTGCTCTATCCCACCGCGAAGGGCCGTCCACCGGTGATCGGCGCCGAGGATATTGCCAGCAATTGCCGCCTGAGCGTGGACACCGGGCTGCCGGCGCTGGCGATCCCGGCCGGCTTCACCCCGCGCGGGCTGCCGGTTGGCCTGGAACTGCTGGGGCCGGCGTTCAGCGAGCCGCGTTTGCTCGCACTGGCGAACGCGTGGGAGAAACTGGCCAAGCCGCGCCAGCCGCCGTTCAGCACGCCGGCGCTGGTGGCTGGCAAGGCACCGGGAACGCAACGGGCTGTGGTGAAGCTGGGCAGCGGGGCGACGATCCGCTTCACCTATGAACCGGCCACGGCGCGGTTGCACGGTGATGTGACAGTCAGCGCCACCGGCAGGAACGCGCCCTTTGCCGTGGCGCTGCATCGCAGCCACGAAGGCGGGCCGGGGCCGATCCTGGTGCCCATGTTGCTGCGCGGGCAGACGCGCGTCAGCCTCGATCTCGCACTTGATGCACTGGCGCGGGCGGACCTGCGCAATGGCAAGCTTTATGCCATGCTCTACACCGCCGCCGCGCCGCTGGGCACCGGGCGGGCGGTGATCGCAATGCCGCCGGAGTAAGGCTGAACCGCCGGGAATCTTGCCACTGGCCAATCCGAAAGCCCGCCCTTAGGTTGCGCTCGGGTTGCGGCCGTATATTGGGGGTTGGCATGGCGAAATATGTGGCGGCGGTGGCCGGCTTGTTGGCATTTTCGGCGGCAACGGCATTGGCTCAACCCGCGCACTTCGATGCGTATCGCGGTGAGCGCGCCAACGGCTGGGCCGGGCAGACGCGATCGGAAGTGGTGGCCGAACATGGCATGGTCGCCACCAGCCACCCGCTCGCTGCCAATGCCGGGCTCGACATATTGAAGGCCGGCGGCAATGCCTTTGATGCCGCGGTCGCGGTCGCCGCCGTGCTCAACCTGGTCGAGCCGGGATCGGCGGGCATGGGCGGCGATGTCTTCGTGCTGGCGTGGAGCGCCAAGGACAGGAAACTGGTGGCGCTGGATGGTTCCGGCCGTGCCGCATCGGGATCGAGCATCGCGCGGCTGACCGGCAAGGGCCTGAAGGCGGTGCCCTACACCGGCATCGAGGCTGTGGTGGCGCCCGGCGCCGTCGATGCCTGGGATGTGCTGCTGAAACGTTATGGCAGCCGTGATTTCAAGGCAGTGCTGGAACCGGCTGCCAAGCTGGCTGAAGACGGCTTCGGCATCACCGAACGCATCGGTCTCGATTGGGCCGGCGATGATCGCATACTGGGGGTCGATCCCGAAACGCTGCGCGTCCACAAGCCCGGCGGCGTTGCACCACCGCTCTATTCCCGCTTCAAGAACCCCGATTTGGCCAAGTGCTTCCGCCTGCTGCAAGCCGGCGGGCGCGATGCCTTCTACAAGGGCCCGATCGCCGCGGCACTGCTCAAGCGCTCGGCGGAACTGGGCGGCAGTTTCGTCCAGGCCGATCTGGACAGCGTGCACGCCAAATGGGTCGAGCCGCTGGCGACCAGCTACGCCGGCCATGACGTCCATGAAATGCCGCCCTCCACGCAAGGCTTTGCCGTGCTGGAAATCCTCAACATCGTCGAACAATGCGCCGCCGGGTTGGGCGTCGATGTCGCCAGGGCCGGGCCCAAGTCCGCCGATTACTGGCATCTCATGGTGGAGGCCAAGAAACTGGCCTATGCCGATTTGCAGCGGTTCAACGGTGATCCCGAATTTGGCCCGGTGCCCGCCGCACGACTGGCATCGAAGGATCATGCCAAGTCTCTGTGCCGCCGCATCGACATGAAAAAGGCCGGCAATCCGGCGTCCGCGCCGGAACCGGTCGGCGGCACCGTCTATATCGCCACCGCCGACAAATTCGGCAATGTCGTGTCGTTCATCTATTCCATCTATGGCGAATTTGGTTCGGGCATCACCGTGCCCGGCCATGGCTTCGTGCTCAACAACCGCGCCGCCGAATTCAGCATGGACCCCAAGAGCCCCAATGCCATCCAGCCCGGCAAGCGGCCGTTCTACACCATCATCCCCGGTTTCGTGACCAAGGCCGGCAAGCCGGTGATGGCATTCGGCCTGATGAGCGGTGACCAGCAGGCGCAGGGCCACGCCCAGGTGCTGGTCAACATGCTGACCTTCGGCGCCAACCCGCAGGCCGCCACCGATGCCGCGCGCTTCAACCATAATCAGCGCACCAACAAATTGACGCTGGAAGGCGAATTGTTCGATGCCATTGGCGCCGATCTGAAGGCGCGCGGCCATGATGTGGACCGCGGCAACGGCCGGCGCATGGGCGGTTATCAGGCGATCATGATTGATCCGGCCAGCGGGCTGTATCGTGGCGGTTCCGATCACCGCAAGGATGGCGCCGTAGTCGGCTGGTGATCAGATCACCAGCGGTCCATGGACAATCCGCGGCAGGACATGGCGGCTGAACAGGTCAGCTTCAGTTGCATGCGGATAGCCTGACAGGATGAAGGCATCCATGCCGGCCGCACGATAGGCCTCCAGCTTGGCGACGATCTGATCGGGGTTGCCGACCAGAGCAGCACCGCAGCCCGACCGGGCACGGCCAATGCCGGTCCACAAATTGTCCTCGACATAGCCATCGCTGGCCTGATCCCGCAGTTCGGCCTGGCGGGCCACGCCGGCGGATTGGCTGTCGAGCGATTTGGCCCTGATGGCGTCGCCAGTAGCGGCATCCAGCTTGACCAGAAGCCGATCGGCCGCCGCGCGGGCTTCGGCTTCGGTTTCGCGCACGACAACATGCACGCGATAGCCAAAGCGCAGGGTGCGGCCGCGTTTGGCGGCGCGGGCGGTCATGTCGGCGACGACCTCCTTCACCTTGTCCATGGTATCGGGCCACATCAGATAGACGTCTGCGGCCTCGGCCGCCGCCTCGCGGGCATCTTCGGACAGGCCACCGAAATAGAGCGGCGGGCATTTGCCGGACACGGTCTTCACCGCCGGCGGTTGCAGTTTCAGCTGATAAAATTCGCCCTGATGATCGAGCGCCTCGCCATTCAAGAGGGTCTTGAGGATGTTCATCACCTCGACGGTGCGTGCATAGCGCGGCTTGGAGGCCAGCACTTCGCCCGGCATGTCGGAGGAGATGATGTTGACCGTCAGGCGGCCGCCGAGGATCTGATCGAGCGTGGCGATCTGGCGGGCCAGTTGCGGCGGCCAGGTTTCGCCGACGCGGATCGCCATCAGCAGGCGGATGCGGTGCGTGAGCGCGGCGATGGCGCCGGCAAACATCTGCGTGTCAATGCCAAGCTGATAGCCGGACGGCAGCAGGATATTGTCAAAGCCGCCTTTTTCAGCGGTCAGCACGATATTGCGACAATGTTCCCAGCTCGATTTCAGCGCCGGATCGGGCACGCCCAAAAATTCATAATCATCGTCGCACAGCGCGGAAAACCAGGAAATTTCAGGCCCGTTGGCAGCAGTCACGGCAAATTTTCTCCCAGGCAAGCGACCAGAATGTCATACCATTGTGCCCGCGTGAAACTGATCTTGAAGGCGTCCGCCGCCTCGGCGATGCGCAGCGGATTCTGGCTGCCGACGATCGGCGTGATGCCGGCGGGATGGGCCATGATCCAGGCATAGGCCGTCGCCGCAATGCCAACGCCGAACAGCGCGCCATGCGCGGACAGCGCGGCCTTGACGCGGGCGATGCGCTCATCCTCGGCCTGCTTTCGGCCCGGGCGCGGATCACCATCGCCCAACCGGCCCTGGCCCAGCGGCGACCAGCCCAGCACGGCCAGGCCATGCTTCATCGCCCAATCCAGCGTGCCATTCTGAAGCGGGGCCAGAGCCAGCGGCGAAAACTCCGGCTGGGTGCTCACCAGCGGCGCCTGCAGATGTTTCTTCAGCGCGCTCGCTTGCGCGACGGTGAAATTGGAAACGCCCACCGCGCCGATCTTGCCGGACTTGATCAGCCCATCCAGTGTGGCGGCGACGTCGGCCCAGTGGGTCAACATGTCAGGCCGATGGATTTGCCACAAATCGATGCGTTCAACGCCGAGCCGGGCCAAGGACGCATCGACCGCTTCCACCAGATACTCCGGCGAACTGTCGTAGGGCACGCCCATGCGGATGCCGCCCTTGGAGGCCAGCACGATCGAATCGCGCAGGGCCGGCGCAGCCTTGAACACGCGGCCCAGCAAGGCCTCGGATGCGCCGAACGGTTCATCATTGTCCGGGCCATAAATATCGGCGGTGTCGAAGAAGTTGATCCCGGCAGCCAGCGCCGCCTCGCAACGGGCGTGCGCGGCGGCAACATCATCGCCGGCAAATCGCCACATGCCCCAGGCAAGCGGGCTGACCTGATATTCGGACTTGCCGAGCGGGCGGGGATTCGGGCTAAGGGCGATCTGCGACATTTTGGCGTGATAGCGCGAGGACAAGGCAAATGGGAAGCACCGATACGATCCGCTGGGGCATAGTGGGCACCGGCATGATGGCGCTGGAGCATGTCGCCAACATCAACTTGCTGGGCGGCGGCACCATCACAGCGATTGCCGATCCGGTGCCGGCGTGCCTGGATCGCGCGGAACGGGCCATCGGGCATGCTGTGGCGCGTTTCCCCGATGCGGCGGCGCTGGCGACATCCGGCCTGGTCGATGCGGTGGTGGTGGTCTCGCCCAACTTCACCCACCGGGAGGTGCTGGGCCCGTTGATGGACGCCGGGCTGCACATCTTGTGCGAGAAGCCGCTGGCCACCACGCTGGACGATGCCAGGGCAGTGGCGACGGCGGTGAAGGGCTATGACCGGACGTTCTGGACGGCGATGGAATATCGTTTCATGCCGCCGGTCAGCGAATTCGTCGCCCATGTCCACGCTGGCAAGGTCGGGCAGCTGCAGATGCTGTCCATCCGCGAGCATCGCTTTCCGTTTCTGGTGAAAGTCGGGGACTGGAACCGCTTTGCCGTCAACACCGGCGGCACCATGGTGGAAAAATGCTGCCATTTCTTCGATCTGATGCGCCACGTCGTGCAGGCCGAACCAGTGCGGGTCTATTGTTCGGGCGCCATGGACGTGAACCACCGCGACGAACGCTACGACGGCCGCACGCCCGACATCATCGACAACAGCTATACCGTGGTGGATTTCGCCAATGGGGTGCGCGCCATGCTCGATCTGTGCATGTTTGCCGACGGCGCCGAACAGCAGGAGGAGATCCTGGCCACCGGCGACAAGGCGCGGTTGGACGTGTTGATCCCGGCTGGCGACCTGGTGTTCAGCCCGCGAGTCGGCTTCATGCAGCCGAAGCAGGCGACACGCTGGCATGTGGAAACCCCGCCGGACGCGCTGGCCGCCGGGCAGCACCATGGCTCGACCTTTTTCCAGCATCGCCATTTTGCTGCCGCCGTGCGCGGGCAGGGGCCGGTGATCGTGTCGGCCGACGATGGTTATCGCGCCGTTGCCATGGGGTTGGCCGCCGAAATCTCGGCGCGCGAACATCGCGCCGTCACCATGGCCGAACTGGGCCTGTAACCGGATTGGCAAGGTGTGACCGCCCGGCCACAGCGTGGCCGCAACTGCACAAGCCTTGCGAAAGCCTGCATTGACGCAACAAAAGAAAGCCTGCCTTGGGAGTTTCAACCACTGCCGAACATAGTCGGCGGCATTCTTCCGGCAAATTGGCCGGACCTATTTGGGGGAGTGACATGAACCGCTACAGCCTGCTGACATCCGCCGCCATCATGGCCTTTGCTTCCGCGCCGGCCTTCGCCCAGGCAGCGGTCGCCAACGATGAACTGGTCGAGATCGTCGTCACCGCGCAGAAGCGCAGCGAAAAACTGCAGGATATCCCCGTCGCCGTGTCGGTGGTCAGCGCCGATCAGCTGAGCCGTCAAGCCGTGCTGAACCTGGAAAACGCCCAGTATCTGGTGCCCAGCCTGAACTTCCGCAAATCGGGCACCACCATCAACCAGTCGCTGTACATCCGCGGCGTTGGCACCGCGACCTTCAGCCTGGCCGGCGAACCGTCAATTTCCACGGTGCTGGATGGCGTCGTGCTGGCGCGCGCTGGTGAAGCCTTCTCCGACCTCGTCGATATCGAACGCATCGAAGTGCTGCGCGGCCCGCAGGGCACATTGTTCGGCAAGAACGCGTCCGCTGGTGTGGTCAACATTGTCACCAAGCGCCCCGGCGACAAGCTGGCCGGCTATGCCGAAGGTGGCTTCTTCTTTGGCAACGGCACGGAATATCGCGTGCGTGGCAGCATCGATCTGCCGCTCGGCGAAGGCATCCGCAGCCGCTGGACGGCCTTCTATGGCAATTATGACGGCAACATCTTCAACGATGCCCCCGGTGTGAACCGCCGGGTCAATGGCTATGATCGTTATGGCCTGCGCGGCATCATCGAAGCCGACATCTCCGACACCGTGAAGCTGACCGTGATCGGTGATTGGCGCCGCGCCAACGACGATTGCTGCGCCGAAGTGATCGGCGATCAGCCCGCCGGTGTGGCCGCGTTGGCGCTGAACGGCATCAATTTCCAGGGCGACAAGACCCGCACCATCCGCCAGAATTTGATCACCCGCACCGAGGAGGAGAGCTATGGCCTCTCGGCACAGATTGACGCGGAGCTGGGCAACCACACGCTGACCAGCATCACCGCCTGGCGCAAATACAACAACACGGAAGTCCGTGATGGCGACTGGATGCAGCTGGCGCTGGCCGGCCAGGCCCAATTGCATGATTTCGGCCCACAGACCGGCACCACCTTCAGCCAGGAACTGCGGCTGACCTCGCCGGCCGATCAGGCCTTCACCTATGTGATCGGCGGCTTCTTCAGTCACGCCGACACCGATCGCACCTTCACCCGCAGTGTGACGCGCTGCGGCAATGCGCCCACCCCGGTGGCGACGCTGCTGACGTGCGGCAGCCCCGGCGCGGTTACGGAAAATGTCAGCGGCACGGCCACTTTCGGCTCGACGTTCGACAACTATGCGCTGTTCGGCCAGGGCACCTATGCCTTCACCGAAACGCTGCGCGCGATTGTCGGCCTGCGGTTCACCAAGGATGATCTGGCCATCTTCCACAGCCGCGTGGCGACGCCGAACATCGCTGGCCTGCCGGGCATTCAGCGCAATTTCGATGCCGGCGTCTTTGCAACGTCGAACAATGGCCTCGTCAACGGCGATGCCGGTGCGACCAATGGCGTGCCGTTCCGCAAAAGCACGGATGCGACCAACCTGTCGGGCAAGATCGGACTGCAGTATGATGTCAGCAGTGATGTCATGGGCTACGGTTCATATACCCGCGGCTACAAAGGCCCGGCATTCAACACCTTCTTCAACCTGAACGCCACCGGCACCAATGCCATCGCCGCGGAAATCGCCGACTCCTTCGAAGTCGGCTTGAAGAACACGTTGTTCGGCGGACGGCTGACGCTGAACCTCGCGGCCTTCTACGCCAAGTACAAGAATTTCCAGGCCAATATCCCGGATCTCGTGGGTACCGTGCCGGTGACGCGCTTCACCAACGCCGGTAACGTCTCGACCCGTGGCATCGAAATGGACTTCCTGCTCCGCCCGGCCAAGGATCTGAACATCGCCGGCGGGCTCGCCTTCACCGATGCGCAGGTTGACAAGTTCCTGGAGATTCCGGGCCAGCCGATCATCCCGTCGGGCACCCCGCTGGGCTTTGCGCCGCGCTGGAAGGGCAGCTTCGGGTTGGATTATCGCTATCGCACCGAATTGCCGGTTGATTTCACCGTGGCCGGCAATGTCTCCACCCAATCGAGCCAGCTCAGCCTGTTCGACGCCAACCCGGCGCTGCGCAATATCAGCTACATCCGGCCTTACAGCCTGGTCGATCTGCAGTTCGGCATCGTCGAGAAGGACGACAAGTTCCGCGTGACCTTCCTGGTCAAGAATCTGTTCGATCAGAGCTTCCCGGCGCAGATCACCAACTCCGGCCTGGGCGGCAACCAGGTGATCGGCTTGCGCTACCTGATCCCGCGCGAAGCCGATCGCTATTTCGGCGTGCAGGCCCGCGTGAACTTCTGAAGGCCTATGCCGGGCTGGTGAGCATCCCCAGCCCGGCACTGGTTTTGGGTCAACGACCGCGCGTCATATGAACCGTTGAACTTGCAGGAGCAGTGATGACGGACGCGGCAGCCGGCAATGACGTTGAGGATCGCGCCCAGGCCCGCGTGCGCTGGCTGCTGATCGCCCTCCTGTTTGCCGGCACCGCGCTCAACTATGTCGATCGTCAGGTGCTCAGCTTGCTGAAGCCGACGCTGGAAGCCGAATTCGGCTGGAGCGATCAGGAATTTGCCCATATGGGCAGCGTGTTCCAGCTGTCCGCCGCGCTGTCCTTGTTGGCGGTTGGCTGGTTCGTCGATCGTTTTGGCGTGCGCTTCGCCTATGGGCTGGCGGTTACGGTCTGGAGCCTGGCGGGCATGGCCCATGCCGCCGCTGCAACCGTCAGCCAGTTCGTAATGGCGCGCAGCGTGCTGGCCGTGGCCGAAAGCGTCAACACCCCCGCTGCGGTGAAGGCCGCCGCCACCTATCTGCCGCTGCGCCAACGCAGCCTGGGCCTGGGCCTGGTCAATACCGCGCCCAACATCGGCGCCATCCTCACACCCTTGCTGATCCCGCCGCTGGCGTTGGCCTTTGGCTGGCAGGCGGCGTTCCTGCTCACGGGCGGGCTGGGCTTCACCTGGCTGGCCTTGTGGTGGTGGGGCACGCGCGGACTGACGCCGGCCACGCCGGCAAAGGCCGCCGTCGCCCATGTGCCATGGCGCGAATTGTTCAAGGATCGGCGCACCTGGACGATTGTCGGCGCCAAGGCGCTCACCGATTGCGTGTGGTGGTTCGTGCTGTTCTGGAGCACCGATTTTCTGGTGAAAAGCTATGGCCTCACCCAGAGCGAGGTCGGCCAGCCCAATGCCATCATCTTCACCATGGCGGCGCTGGGCGCGTTCAGCTGCGGCTTCCTGTTCAGCGCGCTGTTGAAGCGCGGGCTATCGTTGAACGCGGCGCGCAAGGCATCAATGCTGTTCTATGCCTTGATGGTGCTGCCGATTCCGCTGGCGCTACAGGCCCCCACCGCCACGATCGCCGCCCTGCTCATCGGGCTGGCACTGTTTGCCCACCAAGGTTTTTCTACCAGCATCTTCGGGCTGGCGGCGGACACAGTGCCGGTGGCGCGCCTGGGCAGCGTGATGGCCATGGGCGGCATCGCCGGCAATCTGACCGGCACCGGCATCATCGAGCTGACGGGCTGGTGCCTGGCCAATGGCATCGGCTATTGGCCGATGTTTGCCATCGCCGCTGGTGCCTATCTCACGGCGCTGGGCTTCATCCAGATCCTGCAACCGCAGATCCGCGCCGCCGATTGATGCGCCCAAGGCGAAGGGTTGCTGGCGGACAGAGTGGGATTCGAACCCACGGTAAGCTTTCACCTACGACGGTTTTCAAGACCGTTGCCTTAAACCACTCGGCCATCTGTCCAGTGGCGGGCGTAATGCGCGGGGGCAGGGCAGGTCAAGGGGCGACCGCTTTGCTGGTCACATCATGCGGGCGCACGCGGCGCAGGGCGGTGGGGGTGCGGTTGTAGCGGGCGGCGATGACTTCGTTGAAGCGCCTGAGCGAGCCGAAGCCCGAAGCCAGGGCAATCTCGGTCATCGACAAGTCGCTGTGCGCGATCATCTGCATGGCGCGCTGCACGCGGCGGGTTTGCGCCACTTCGATGGGCGAGGCGCCGAGATGCTGGTGGAACAGCCGGGTGAGGTGGCGGGCGCCGACGCCGCAGCGCTCGGCCAGCGCGGCCACATTGCCATCGCCATCCAGCGCGCCGGCATCGATCAGCCTGGCAGCGCGCTCCACGGTGGTCCGGGTGCCGTTCCAGGCCGGGCAGAAGGGCGCCGATTCCGGCCGGCATTTCAGGCAGGGGCGGTAACCGGCCTTTTCGGCTGCCGCCGCGCTGGGGAAGAATCTGATGTTGCGGGTGAGCGGTTGGCGTACCCGGCAGACCGGCCGGCAATAGATGCCGGTGGTGCGCACCGCGATGAAGAAGATGCCATCATAGGCCGGGTCGCGCGCCAGCCGGGCCTGGTCCATGGCTTCGAACGTGAGCGGTTGAGCCAGCGGGGATGCAGGAGCGTGCATGATGGTGAAACGATACGCCTGCACCGCACGGCAAGCCAGTGGGCGGGCAAACGCCATGGCCGATTTCCGCCAGCTGCATGGATGTGGTTCGGGCTTTGGCAAATGCGCGATGGCGCGCTAATAGCCGGCCATGACAGCAAAGCAGCAGCGCCGCTATTTCGGCACCGATGGCATCCGCGGGCGAACCAACACCCCGCCGATGACCGCGGCCATCGCCATGAAGGTGGGCCAGGCCGCCGGCCGGCATTTCCTGCGCGGGCAGCATCTGCACCGGGTGGTGATCGGCAAGGATACGCGCCTGTCGGGCTACATGATGGAATCGGCGCTCACCGCCGGCTTCACCAGCGTCGGCATGGATGTTACGCTGCTCGGGCCCATGCCCACCCCGGCGGTGGCGATGCTCACCCGGTCGATGCGGGCCGATCTGGGCGTGATGATCTCGGCCAGCCACAATCCCTATGCCGACAATGGCATCAAGTTGTTCGGCCCCGATGGCTATAAATTGTCCGACGAAGACGAGGCGGCGATCGAGGCGCTGTTGGAAGAAGAGATCCCGCTGGCCGAACCGCGCGCCATCGGCCGGGCGCGGCGTATCGATGATGCACAGGGCCGCTATATCCACTTTGCCAAGGCGACCTTTCCCGAACATCTGCGGCTCGATGGCCTGAAGATCGTCATCGATTGCGCGCACGGCGCGGCCTATCGCGTCGCGCCGGCAGCGCTGTGGGAATTGGGCGCAGAGGTGATTGCAATCGGCGTGGCACCGGATGGTTTCAATGTGAATGCCGATGTCGGTTCCACCCACCCGAAGGCGTTGCAGATGAAGGTGCTGGAAACCAGCGCGCACATCGGCATCGCGCTGGATGGCGATGCCGATCGGCTGATCGTCGTCGATGAAAAGGGCCAGATCGTCGATGGCGATCAGTTGATGGCGCTGATCGCGTCGCGCGCGGCCGCGGCGGGCACGCTGAAGGGCGGCGCGCTGGTGGCGACAGTGATGTCCAACCTGGGGCTGGAGCGGTTTCTGGCCGGGCAGGGGATCGGCATGCTGCGCGCTGCGGTGGGCGATCGCCATGTGCTGGAATTGATGCGAGAGCAGGGCTGCAACCTGGGCGGCGAACAATCCGGCCATATCATCATGGCCGATCATGCCACCACCGGCGATGGCCTGGTGGCGGCGCTGCAGGTGCTGGCCGCGCTGGTGGCGACGGGGCGCAGCGCCAGCGAATTGCTGCACCTGTTCGATCCGTTGCCGCAACTGCTGAAGAATGTCCGCTTCAAGGGCGGGGCGCCGCTGGAGGCCGAGACGGTGAAGGCGGCGATTGCCGGCGGCGAAGCGCGGCTGGCCGGCAGCGGCCGCCTGCTCATTCGCAAGAGCGGCACCGAGCCGCTGATCCGCGTGATGGCCGAAGGCGAAGACAAGGCGCTGGTGACGGCGGTTGTGGACGATATCTGCGCGGCCGTGGCGGCGGTGGTGTGATGCC
Organism: Sandarakinorhabdus sp.; assembly: GCF_987265915.1. Lineage (NCBI taxonomy): Bacteria > Pseudomonadati > Pseudomonadota > Alphaproteobacteria > Sphingomonadales > Sphingosinicellaceae > Sandarakinorhabdus > Sandarakinorhabdus sp. Next base: position 2,047,128 of record NZ_OZ503948.1, on the reverse strand, counting down.
GGAAGTCTTCCGCCGCGATGGTCGGAAATATTTCTTTTACGCCAACGAGGGCACACCGCGAGAACCGCCGCATGTCCATGTGCGCCGCGGCCGCGATGAAGCCAAATACTGGCTGCACCCGTTCGTCCGGCTGTCGTATAATGATGGGCTGAGCCAGCGCGAATTGCGCGATACGATGATGGTGGTTGTGGTTGAACGCGATCGGATCGAAAGGGTGTAGCATGAGTTTTTCGCCTGAAAGCGTCCGCTTTGATGCTGATGCCATGTGGGTCGGCATTTCCGATGGTCGTACCATTGGCGTGCCATTGGCCTGGTTCCCGCGCCTGTTGGCGGCCAACCCGGCGCAGCGCGAGCAATTTGAGCTGAGCCGGCGCGGCATCCATTGGCCGGAACTGGATGAAGATGTGTCGGTAGCGGGCCTGCTCGCCGGTCTGGGCGACCAGACCAATCCGATGCGCGGCGCTGCATGACAGCTCGCATCCTCGCCATCGCCGGGTCGGACAGTGGTGGCGGTGCCGGCATGCAGGCCGATATAAAGACGATCACCGCGCTGGGCGGCTATGCGATGACCGCGGTGACGGCGATCACGGTGCAGAACACGCTGGGTGTGAGCGCCATCCACCCGGTGCCGCCCGACATCGTCGCGGCGCAGATCCGTGCCTGCATCGATGATATCGGCGTGGATGCCATCAAGATCGGCATGCTCGGCAACGAAGCCACCATCAATGCGGTGGCCGATGCGCTGGCCGGTGTTTCGGTGCCGATCGTGCTCGATCCGGTGATGATCGCCAAGGGCGGCGCGGCGCTGATCGATGAGGAGGCAGTGTGGGCCCTGATGCAGCGCCTGCTGCCGCTGGCGCGGGTGATCACGCCGAACGTGCCCGAACTGATCGCGCTTACCGAAACCGAGATCGAGGACAGCGCCGACATGCTGCTGGCGGCGCAGGAATTGCTCAATGCTGGCCCGCGGGCGGTGCTGGCCAAGGGCGGGCATCTCGATGGCGATGTGCTGACCGACTGGCTGGTAACGCGCCACGGCCACCAGGGCTTCAGTGACACACGCATCGAAACGCGGCACAGCCATGGCACCGGCTGCACCCTGGCCAGTGCGCTGGCTTGCGGCTTGGGGCAGGGGCTGGCCTTGCCGGATGCGGTGGCGCGGGCGCGGCGTTTCGTGCGGCTTGGCCTGTTGTCGGCGCCTGGCTTTGGCGCCGGACACGGCCCGTTGGGGCATGGCGCGGTGGTGAACGACATCACGGCCCCGGCGCCGGTGCTCAATCAGGTGACCCTGCCGGCGACGGACTATGGCGCGTCGGTGGCATTCTATCGCCAGATCGGCTTGCGGCTGATCGTGGACAGCCCGGCGGATGGCTATGCCCGGTTCGAGGCGGGCAATGGCACGACCTTGTCGATCCACGTCGGCCATGGATCGCCAGGCGGCGGCGTGATTTATCTGGAATCGCTGCGGCTCGATGGCTGGGTGGCCGAACTGCAGGCCGCCGGGCTGGTGATCGATCAGATGCCGCGCGATGAACCCTGGTTGTGGCGTGAGGCGCGGTTGCGCGATCCGGCGGGCAACGAAATCTGCTTCTATGCGGCCGGCGAGAATCGCCGCTTTCCGCCGTGGCGGGTGTGATCGGCGCAGTGCGCGCCACCCCTCCGTCACGCTTCCCGTGCCACCTCCCCTTGGAGGGGAGGAGCGGTTTGATCCTCCCCTCCAAGGGGAGGTGGCAGCCGAAGGCTGACGGAGGGGTGGCTGGCATGGTGACGCATGATCGCCGGCGTTGACGAAGCCGGGCGCGGCCCGTGGGCCGGCCCCGTCGTGGCGTCCGCCGTGGTGCTGCGCGTCACCATTCCGCCCGGCATCAACGACAGCAAGAAACTCTCCGCCAAACGCCGCGAACAGATCTTCGCCGCCCTGCATGCCAGCGATGCGCTCATCGGCGTCGGGCAGGCCAGCGTGGCGGAGATCGACGCGCTCAACATCCTGCAGGCCACCTATCTCGCCATGACCCGCGCCGTCGAAGCCTTGGGCACCGATCCGGCCGAAATCCTGGTTGATGGCAATCGCCTGCCGAAATGGCGCTGGCCGGCGCGGGCGATCATCGGCGGCGATGCCAGCGTGCCGGCCATTGCCGCCGCCTCGATCATCGCCAAGGTGACGCGCGATGCCATCATGGCCGATCTGCATGGCCAGCACCCGCATTATGGCTGGGCCAGCAACCAGGGCTATGGCACCGCGGCGCACGCAGCGGCGCTGCAAATCCACGGCATCTGCCCGCACCACCGCCGCAGCTTTGCCCCCATTCGCGCCCTGCTGCGAATATCGGCGCAGTGAGTCTTTTGAGTCACACCACTAGGGGTTGAGTCCCCCAGGGCTGCCGGGACTCAAGATATGGTGGCGTTCCCGATTTGATTCACATGCGCAGCGAATCAGGGAATCTTGTTGATTCCAAATGATTCTTGACCGCGACTCCGCACTGAATCATCCCTTGTCCACATGGTTGGTGGAGCGGATGATGGCTGGTTTCAGAGACACGGATTTGCGCGATGCCGAGCGCTTGCCCGCCGACACCGGCGCATCAGGCCGCAAGACGGCGCCGAAGATCGAAACGGGCCGCATCATCATCGGCGATTGCATCGCGGCGATGAACGCGTTGCCGGCTGGCAGTGTTGACCTGATCTTCGCCGATCCGCCCTATAATCTGCAACTGGGCGGCGATCTGCGCCGGCCCGATGGCAGCCAAGTCGACGCCTGTGACGATGATTGGGACAAGTTCGCCAGTTTCCAGACCTATGATGATTTCACCCGCGCCTGGCTGAAGGCCGCGCGCCGCCTGCTCAAGCCCGATGGCGCCATCTGGACGATCGGTTCCTACCACAATATCTTCCGTGTCGGCGCGGCACTGCAGGACGAAGGCTATTGGATCCTCAACGATATCGTCTGGCGCAAGGCCAATCCGATGCCGAACTTCAAGGGTACGCGCTTCACCAATGCCCATGAAACATTGATCTGGGCGTCGAAATCCGAAAACAGCCGCTATTGCTTCAACTATCACGCCATGAAGGCGATGAACGATGATCTGCAGATGCGGTCTGACTGGTTGATCCCGATCTGCAACGGCAATGAACGGCTGAAAGACGCTGGCACCAAGGCGCACCCGACGCAGAAACCCGAAGCCCTGCTGTATCGCATCCTCGTCGCCTGCACCCGGCCCGGCGATATCGTGCTCGATCCGTTTTTCGGCACCGGCACCACCGGCGCCGTCGCCAAACTGCTCGGCCGGCAATGGATCGGCATTGAACGGGATGCGAACTATGCCCGCCTTGCGCAGCAGCGCATCGACAATCTTCTGGCGCTCGATGGCGGCGCCACGAGCGTCAGCGCCGGCCGCCGCGCCGAACCGCGCATCGCGTTCGGCAGCTTGGTCGAAAGCGGTATGGTCCGCCCTGGCACCCGCCTGTGGGGCCCCGGCCGCCGCTTTGGCGCGCAGGTCCGCGCCGATGGCAGCCTCGACATGGCCGGGCGCACCGGATCGATCCACCAGATGGGCGCCGCTGCGCAGGGCCTGCCCAGCTGCAATGGCTGGACCTTCTGGCACATCGAAGCCGACGATGGCCAATTGGTGCCCATCGATACCGCGCGCCAAAGCTATCGGGCGGCGACGGCAGCGGCCGGCTGACGCGCCTGCGCCGCGCTCTTGCCCGGCGCGTATCGACTGCGTAATACACCGGCCATCAAGGCGGCATTGCCGCTGAAGCTTGATGGGGAATGCACATGCGCAGATTATTGATTGCCACCAGCCTGTTCGCCTTGCTGGCCACACCTTCCGTCGCCGCCGACACCGCCGCCATCGGCAGTTTTGGCATCGACACCACGGCAATGGACAGCAGCATCAAGCCCGGCGACGATTTCAATGCCTATGTCAACGGCAGCTGGATGAAGCGCACCCAATTCCCGGCCGACAAGGCCTATATCGGCGCGGCCATCGACGTCGATGAGAAGGCCCGCGCGCAGGTGCGCAGCATCATCGAAGCCGCCGCCGCAGACACCAAGGCTGCGCCCGGCAGCGTGTCGCGCAAGGTCGGCGATTACTACACCGCCTTCATGGACGAAGCGGGCATCGAAGCCCGCGGCCTTGCCCCGGTGCAGCCGCTGCTGAAGGATATCGCCGCCATTTCCACCCCGGCGCAATTGCTCGCCGCGTTCGGCAAGGCGAGCCGCATGGGCCTGTCGATCCCGATCAACGTCTCGATCAATGCGGACGACAAGGACCCGGATGCGTTTGTCGTGTTCATGAGCCAGGGCGGCCTCGGCTTGCCTGATCGCGACTATTATCTCGACACCAAGAACCCCGAATTCGCCAAGGCACGTGCGGCCTATCGCGCCTATATTGTCGCAATGCTGGGCCATGCCGGCATCCAGGGTGCAGACGCCCGCGCCGATGCGATTATTGCTCTGGAAACCAGGATCGCCACCGCGCACTGGTCGTCCGTGGAAAACCGCCAGGCCGAAAAGCTGTACAATCCTGTCGCCATGGCAGAGCTTGGCACGCGCTTTCCCGGCATCGACTGGCCGGCATTTCTGGGGCCCATCGGGGTTGCCGGCCAGGCACGACTGATCGTGTCGCAGCCCAGCGCCGTGGCCGGCACCGCCAAACTGATCGGCGAAGCGCCGCTGGCCGTGTGGAAGGATTATCTGGCGCTGCGCACCATGGGCTGGGCGTCGAGCGTGCTGCCCAAGGCCGTGCTTGATACGCAATTCCAGTTCAGCAAGGCATTGACCGGGCAGCAGCAGCTGCGGCCGCGCTGGCAACGCGCCGGTGGCGCCACCAGCGCCGCGCTGGGCGATGCCGTTGGCCAGATCTATGTTGAAAAGCATTTCTCGGCCGATGCCAAAGCCAAGATTGATGCGATGGTGAAGAACATCATCGCCGCCATGGATCGCCGGCTGGCCAATCTCGATTGGATGGCGCCGGCCACCCGGGCCGTGGCGCGCGAAAAGCTGGCAGCGTTCCGGCCGAAGATCGGCTTTCCCGATCAATGGCGCGATTACAGTGCGTTGGTGGTGGACAAGGCCGATCCGGTCGGCAACCGCATGCGCGCTGCCGAATTCGAGCACGTGAAGGAACTCGCCAAGCTCGGCAAGCCGGCCGATCGCAACGAATGGTATATGGCGCCGATGGAAGTGAATGCCTATGCCAACCCGACCTGGAACGAGATCGTGTTCCCGGCTGCCATCCTGCAGGCGCCGTTTTTCGATGCGGGCGCCGATGATGCGGTGAATTATGGGGCCATCGGTGCCGTGATCGGCCACGAGATCACGCACCATTTCGACGATCAGGGCCGCAAGTACGACAAGACCGGTCGGCTCGCCGATTGGTGGAATCCGCAGGATATCAAGCGCTTCGAAGAGCGTGCGGCCGTGGTTGTGAAGCAATATGGCGCCTATGAACCTGTGCCGGGCAGCAAGGTGAATGGCGAACTGACGCTCGGCGAGAATATCGCCGACATCGCCGGCCTGCTGGTGGCCTGGGATGCCTGGCAGCTTGCCCGAACGGCCAATCCGGCCGCCAATGTCACCACCGCGGGCTTCACACCGGAACAGCGCTTCTTCCTGGGCTATGGCCAGGCCTGGCGCGCCAAGATGCGCCCGGAGCTGTTGATGCAGGTGCTCACTGTCGATCCGCATTCCCCGGCGGAATATCGCGCACAGGCGGTGCGCAACCATGATGGCTGGTATGCGGCCTTTGGCGTCAAGCCGGGTGACAAGCTGTATCTGCCGCCGGAGCAGCGCGCGCGGCCTTGGTAAACGGGCCTGCGCGTTGGCCGGGGCGCACCCGGCTGGCGCGCTTGTGAGGGGGCAGTGGCATGGCTTATGCTGCTGCTCTTCACCTTTCGAGGAAAAGTTCATGATGTTGCGCACGATAATGTTCGCCAGCAGCCTGTTGACCCTGTCGGCCCCGGCCCTGAGCGCCGATGCCAAGCCCGAGTTTGGCACGTTCGGCTTTGACGCAGCGGGCATGAACCGCAGCGTGAAAGCAGGCGATGATTTCGCCGCCCATGCTTCTGGCACCTATCTGGCCGGCCTGCAGATCCCGGCCGACAAGACCATCATCGGCGTCGGCAGCCGCCTGCGCGATCTAAGCCAGGAGCGCTCGCGCGCCATCATTGAGAAACTGGCCGCAGCGCCGGCCGCGCCTGGCAGCGAAGCCCAGAAGATCGCCGATTATTTCGCCAGTTTCATGGACGAAGCCGCAATCGAAGCCAAGGGCATCGCACCCCTGCAGCCGGAGCTCGCGGCCATCGCTGCCATCGCATCCAGGGCGGACTATGCCGAAGCGCTCGGCCGCAACCTGCAGGCTGGCGTTCCCGGCCCGATCGGCGTGAGCGTGTCCGTCGATCAGAAGAACCCGGATCGCTATGTGGCCGAGCTGACGCAATCCGGACTGGGCCTTCCGGACCGTGAATATTATCTGGATGACAGAAAGCCCAACTTCGTCGCCGCCCGCGCCAAGTACAAGGCTACCATGGCGACGCTGCTGGGCCTGGCCGGCTTTGACAATGCCGCCGCTCGCGCCGAAGCGGTGTTTGCCTTTGAAACCGAACTGGCGCGCACCCACTGGACCCGCGTCGAGCGCAGGCAGGCCGAAAGGACCTATAATCCGGTGCCGTCTGCCGATCTCGCCGCGCGCTTTGCCGGGGTGGACTGGAACCGGCTGCTCGCCGGCAGTGCGATCCCGGTGCAGGGCGATGTGATCGTGGCGACGCCCAGCGCCATCGAAGGCACCGCCCGGCTGATGGCCGCGACCGATCTTGCCGTGCTGAAGGATCATATGGCGGTGCACACGATCATCAATGCCGCGCCCTATCTGCACAAGGCGTTTGTCGAGGCCCATTTCGAGCTGTTCAACCGCACGCTGAGCGGCCAGCCCGAACTGGCGCCGCGTTGGAAGCGGGGTGTGGACCAGACGTCGGAGACGCTCGGCGACGCGGTCGGCAAGCTCTATGTCGCGCAATATTTCCCGCCCGAAGCCAAGGCCAAGGTCGATGCGCTGGTGAAGAATATCATCGCCGCCATGGACGCCCGCCTGTCCACCCTGGCCTGGATGGACCCCAAGACCCGCATCGCCGCCCGCGAAAAGCTCGCCGCCTTTACACCCAAGATCGGCTATCCGGACAAATGGCGGGATTACAGCGCCTTGGCCGTGGTGCGCGGCGATGCGCTGGGCAATGCCCGCCGCGCCGCCCGATTCCAGTTTGCCGAGCAGGTTGCCCAGCTCAACAAGCCGGTGGATCGCAGCGAATGGCGGATGACGCCGATGACGGTGAACGCCTATGCCAATCGCGCCTGGAACGAGATCGTGTTCTCGGCTGCCATTTTGCAGGCGCCATTGTTTGATCCGGCTGCCGATGACGCCGTGAATTATGGCGGCATCGGCGCGGTGATCGGCCATGAAATCACCCATCATTTCGATGATCAGGGCCGCAAATATGACAAGACCGGTCGGCTGGCGGATTGGTGGACGGCGGAGGATATCAGCCGCTTCAAGGCCAGAACCGACAAGGTGGTGACACAATATGGTGCCTATGAACCGGTGCCCGGCAACCGCGTGAACGGCGCGCTGACCCTGGGCGAGAATATCGCCGATCTCGCCGGCGTCGCCATCGCCCATGACGCCTATCTGCGCAGCCTGAAGGGCAGGAAGCCCCAGGTGATCGAAGGCTTCACCGGCGATCAGCGCTTCTTCCTGAGCTGGGCGCAGGCGTGGCGCCAGAAATGGCGCGACGCCGCGGTGCTGCAGCAACTGGCCACCGATCCACACACGCCGGGCTTTTTCCGTCCCTATGTCGTGCGCAATTTCGATGCCTGGTACACGGCGTTCAACGTAAAACCGGGCGAGAAATTCTACCTGCCGCCGGAAGAGCGCATCAGACTGTGGTGAAGCGCTATTTTCGCCCAATCCTGAGCGAAGGAGAGGGGTTGCCATTGGCCGGCGGCCCCTTCCGTTTCGCGCGGGCCGAAGTGCTGACGCGGGCGGGCAGCGAAGGCCATGTCGCGGCCGGGGATGTGCCGGCTGATTGGCTGTACCGGTTGACGCGGCCGCGTCCGGTGTTGGCGCAATTGGGATACGCGGCGCCGTTGCCGCTGGTGATGGGTGTGCTCAACATCACGCCCGACAGCTTTTCCGATGGCGGCCGCAATGCTGAACCCGTCGCGGCCATTGCGGCGGCCCATGCGATGCACAGGGCAGGGGCCGGGCTGATCGACATCGGCGCCGAATCCACCCGCCCCGGCGCGGCGGAATTGCCGGTGGCGGACGAACTGGCGCGGCTCGCGCCGCTGTGGACCGGGCTGGCCGGGCTGCCGGTCTCCATCGACACGCGCAAAGGCGCCGTCATGGCCGCCGCGCTCGATGCCGGGGCCTGCCTGGTCAACGATGTCAGCGCGCTCACCCACGATGCTGCGGCGGTGGCATTGGTCGCGGCGCGTGGCGCGCCCGTGGTGTTGATGCACCACCAGGGCACACCGGCCACCATGCAAGCCGCGCCGCGCTATGATGATGCGCTGCTCGACGTGTTTGACTGGCTGGAGGGACGGATTGCCGCAGCGGTCGCCGCCGGCATCAGCCCAGACAAGATCATCGCCGATCCCGGCATCGGCTTTGGCAAGGGGCTGGCGCACAATCTGGCCTTGCTGCGCGGGCTGTCGCTGTTCCACGGGCTGGGCGTGCCGATTCTGCTGGGGGCCAGCCGCAAATCGCTGATTTCCACCATCTCTGGCGGTGTCGGCATCGAAGATCGCCTGCCCGGCAGTCTGGCCATTGCGTTGGCTGGCGCATCCGCCGGCGTGCAAATCCTGCGCGTCCACGATGTACCGGAAACGGTGCAGGCGCTGGCGTTGTGGGCGGCCTGCCACCCGGCAATCGGATGAGATGGGCCTGCAAAGCCATTTGCCCCTTCACAGCCGCGCCCAAACTGCTAACAGGCTGGGCTGCACGGCTGCGGGGATTGCCGTGTGCACATGCAACAATCGAAGGTTTCGCCTGTCATGGCCAGCAACGAACAGCAGAACGACGCACATCGCTCGACCTATTCCAGCTTCACCGGCTTCACCAAGTGGGGCACGATTTTCGTGATCACGGTCCTGCTGGCGCTCTATGTGTTTCTGGTCTGATCTGCACTGCGATAGCCTGGGGGCCTGAATCATGAAAATTGCGGTGCTGAAGGAAACGGCGGCCAACGAACAGCGCGTGGCCGCGACACCGGAAACGGTGAAGAAATTGCTTGGCCTGGGCGCCAGCGTCGCCATCGAAAGCGGCGCCGGAGCCGGCGCGCGCATCAGCGACAATGATTATATCGCTGCCGGCGCGACGATCGCCAGCCGCAGCGACGTGATCGGCGGCGCGCAGATGGTGATGGGCGTGCAGGGCCCGGCCGTGGCCGATCTGCCCGGTATCACGCCCGGCACGATCGTGGCCGCCATCCTGGCGCCGTTCAACGATCGCGCCAAGATCGAGGCCTATGCCGCCGCCGGCCTGATCGGTTACGCCATGGAATTCATGCCGCGCACCACCCGCGCGCAATCGATGGACGTGCTGTCCAGCCAGTCCAACCTCGCCGGCTACAAGGCCGTGATTGACGGCGCCGAAGCCTATGGCCGTGCCTTCCCGATGATGATGACCGCGGCCGGCACGATCAGCGCCGCGCGCCTGTTCGTGATGGGCGTCGGCGTGGCCGGCCTGCAGGCCATTGCCACCGGCCGCCGCCTTGGCGCGCTGGTGTCCGCCACCGACGTGCGCTCCGCCACCCGCGAACAGATTGAATCGCTGGGCGCCAAGGCGATCTTCGTCGAAAAGGTCGCCGGCATCGAAGGCGAAGGCGCCGGCGGCTATGCCACCGAAATGAGCGATGAATACAAGGCGGCGCAAGCCGAGCTGGTGTCCAGCCATATCGCCAAGCAGGATCTGGTGGTCACCACCGCGTTGATCCCCGGCCGCCCGGCACCGCGCCTGATCACCGATGCGCAGCTGGCCAGCATGCGGCCGGGCAGTGTCGTCGTCGATCTGGCGGTGGACAGCGGCGGCAACGTTGAAGGCGCGGTGGCCGGCCAGATCGTCGAGCGGCACGGCGTCAAGATCATCGGCCACAGCAACCCGGCTAGCCGCATGGCACCCGATGCCAGCGCGCTGTACAGCCGCAACCTGTTCAACATGATCAACGCCTTCTGGGACAAGGAGGCGAAAGCCGCCGTCTGGCCCGCCGATGATGATATCGTGAAGGGCATCAAGCTGACCGAGGGCGGCAAGATCGTCCACGAACGGCTGCTGGGTTAAGGGGGCACTACCCATGGATTTCCTGTCGATCCTGTCGATTTTCGTGCTGGCGGTGTTCGTTGGCTATTATGTCGTGTGGTCGGTCACCCCGGCGCTGCACACGCCGCTGATGGCCGTCACCAACGCCATTTCGTCCGTCATCATCGTCGGCGCGCTGATCGCCGCGGCGGCGGGCGCGATCACCGAAGGCGGCGGCCCGTCGCAATGGCTGGGCTTGGCTGGTGTGGTGCTGGCCAGCATCAACATCTTCGGCGGCTTCGCCGTCACGCGGCGCATGCTCGCGATGTACAAGAAAAAAGACAAGAAGCCGGCGGCTTCGAAGTAAGGCAGGGGCAGTACAATGGAACATGCAGTCGCTGCCACGCCCGCCTGGGCGGTGCTCGCTTATCTTGCCGCCGGGGTGCTGTTCATCCTGTCGCTGCGCGGCCTGTCGTCGCCGGAAACCAGCCAGGCGGGCAACCGCAATGGCATGATCGGCATGGCGCTGGCGGTGGGCACCTCGCTCATCCTCCACCCCACCGGCCTGCCGCTGATCATCGGCGCCATCGCCATCGGCGGCGGCATCGGTTGGGTCGTGGCCCAGCGCATCCAGATGACGGCGATGCCGGAACTGGTCGCCGGCTTCCACAGCCTGGTCGGCATGGCCGCGGTGCTGGTCGGCTGCTCAGCCTATCTCAATCCGGCGGCGTTCGGCATTGTGGACAGCGCCGGTGCCATGCTCACCGTGTCGCGTGTCGAACTCGGCCTGGGCGTCGCCATCGGGGCGATCACCTTCTCCGGTTCGATCATCGCCTTCCTGAAATTGTCGGGCCGCATGTCGGGCTCGCCGATCCTGCTGCCGGGCCGCCATGTGCTGAACCTGGGCGTTCTGGTTGGTATCCTCGTGCTCACCGGCCTGTTTGCCACTGATGCTGCCGCCGGCATGGGGCAGGGGCCGTTGCTGTGGATCATCCTGGGCCTCAGCTTCGTGATCGGCGTCACATTGATCATCCCGATCGGCGGCGCGGACATGCCGGTCGTCATCTCGATGCTCAACAGCTATTCGGGTTGGGCGGCCGCGGCGATGGGCTTCACGCTGCAGAACACCGCCATGATCATCACCGGTGCACTGGTCGGCTCGTCAGGCGCCATCCTGTCCTACATCATGTGCAAGGCGATGAACCGCAGCTTCATCAGCGTGATCGCCGGTGGTTTCGGTGCCGATGCCGGCGGGCCCGCTGCGGCCGGCTCGGCCATCCAGAAATCGTACAAGGCCGGTTCGGCCGACGATGCCGCCTTCATCATGAAGAATGCCGAAAGCGTCATCATCGTGCCGGGGTACGGCATGGCCGTTTCCCAGGCGCAGCACGCGCTGCGCGAAATGGGCGAGCTGCTGAAGAAGGAAGGCGTCAGCGTCAAATACGCTATCCACCCGGTCGCAGGCCGCATGCCCGGTCACATGAACGTGCTGCTGGCCGAGGCCAATGTGCCCTATGATGAAGTCTTTGAACTGGAAGACATCAACAGCGAATTCGGCCAGTGCGACGTCGCTTTCGTCATCGGCGCCAACGACGTCACCAACCCGCTGGCCAAGACCGACAAGACGTCGCCGATCTACGGCATGCCGATCCTGGACGTGGAGAAGGCCAAGACCGTGCTGTTCATCAAGCGCTCGATGGGCGGCGTGGGTTATGCCGGCGTGGACAACCCGGTGTTCTACAACGACAACACGATGATGTTGTTGGCGGACGCGAAGAAGATGGTCGAGAATATCGTCAAGGCGCTGGGGCACTGATCGCAGCCGGGCGTGCAAATAGCGGCGCTATTTGCCGACTCCGGCAAGATCGGCCGGCGACCAAAAAGGGCGGCCCAACAGGCCGCCCTTTTCGTGTGTCGTCCGACGGCGCGGCTTTGCCGCGCTCTTTCTTGCTTATCTTCTTGAATGTCCAAACGGACTCGGCAGCTTTGCTGCCGGCCGTTCTCTCAGCTTCTAAGCTTGGTCCTGTCGGGACGCCCCCACCCCCAGCCCCTCCCCTGAGCCGAAGGCGAGCGAAGCTCAACGGGAAGGGAGAAGAAAATGCGGCCCCCCGCTCGTGCGAGCGGCTGGTAGGTTCCGTCAAGCCGCCGGCCGCTCACTCCACAACGCGGGGAACAGCCGCTTCAACCCTTCCACCTTCGGGATATCGTTGATCGCAATGTACGGCTGCTGCGGATGCGCCCGCAGATAATTCTGGTGATAATCCTCGGCCGGATAGAAAGGCTTGGCACCTTCGAAGGTCGTGACGATCTTCGGCTTCCAGGTGCCGGCCTTGGCCAGTTGCACCACATAGGCCTTGGCGATGCGGTCCTGCTCAGCTGAACGCGCAAAAATTGCCGTGCGATATTGGGTGCCCTGGTCGGGGCCCTGGAAATTCAGCTGCGTCGGATCATGCGCCACCGAGAAGAACACGCGCAGCAATGTGCCGTAGGACACCACGGCCGGATCATATGTCACCTCAACGGACTCGGCGTGGCCGGTCATGCCAGTGCCAATGATCTCATAGACCGCTGTGGCCTTCGCGCCGCCGGCATAGCCCGACACGACGGACTTCACACCCTTCACCCGCTCGAACACGCCTTCGACGCCCCAGAAACAGCCGCCGGCAAATACCGCCTTCTGCAAGCTGCCCACCTGCAACGGCGCATCGACGGCTGGCGCCGGCGCCAGCACCATACGCTCGGCGGCGCAGGCGGGCGTAGCAAGCGCCAGACCCAAAGCAATCAAGGCGCGCTTCATGCGGTTTTCCCCGGAATGAACTGCAAAGACAGGCCGTTGATGCAATAGCGCAGGCCGGTCGGCTTGGGTCCATCATCGAAGACATGGCCCTGGTGGCCGCCGCAACGGCTGCAATGCACTTCGATGCGTTCCATCATGAAGCTGCGATCCGTGGTGGTGCCGATCGCGGTCTTGTTGATCGGTTGCCAGAAACTCGGCCAGCCGGTGCCGCTGTCGAACTTGTGCGCCGAACTGAACAACGGCAGCGCGCAGCCACGGCAGGCAAAGATGCCGGCGTGCTTTTCCGTGTTCAGCGGCGAGGTGAAGGGCCGCTCGGTGGCTTCCTCGCGCAGCACGGCATAGGCATCCTTGCCCAGCCGCCGCTGCCATTCGGCCGGCGTGAAGCTGACCGCGAAGCGGCCGGCTGCAGCCCAGGTGGGCGCGGCGGCAGCGGCGAAGGGCAGGGCGGCCATGGCACCCAGGAATGTTCTGCGCGTTGTCATACATGCATATACGCATGGCCAGGCTGAATGGTTACTTTCCGTGATGCCGCAGGGCTTAGCCGATGGAGACGGCGTTCAGCGTCGCGATATCTTGCCACGTACGGCATTTGGGCCATGTGTAGAGTGACCGTATTGCGACTTGCGCTTTCGCAAGGAATTGTACCTTATGTTGATCGTGCGACGATCATAAAATGGGGGTATATTTCTATGACAAAGGAAATAAAAATTTCGCGAAAAGTAAAGCGAGCTGCCCAGCTAAGGAAGATCTTGCTGAGAGGCAAACCCGGCAAGAATATACGTCTGAATAAGCCGTCCGAACGATGGTCTGAACGATTTAATTCCCGGATCGAAGCCAATCGAGCGGCCAAGTTGAACAAGACCGAACCGCCGAGATATTTTGATGGCCCCCGTTATGGCGATGCCACGGAAGCAACTGGCGGCACATCCGTGTGGGTTCAGATTGGCCCCGCAGGGGCATTATCGGAGAACAGAGGAAGCAAACCGCTGCCCAATACACCCAAGACCATGAACGCGCTGTTGAATGGCCCGAACAACAATATGGGGTGGAAAGCTGGCCATTTGCTGAATGAAAATCTGGGAGGGCCGGGAATCCATGAGAATCTCACTCCACTGACTGCGGCGGGAAACAAAAACCACCTCAATGACTGCGAGTCCAAGATCAAGAACTACATTGAGCGCGCCTACAGCCATCAGCTTTACAACAAGGAGCATCCTTATTGGTATGGTATAGAATATAGCGTTCGTGTTTCAGAAACTGTTTGGATCGGTGAACATGAAACTGTCAAAGATAAAAATGGTCACGAACAAAAGTATATTGGCCCCCTTAAACATGTAAGAACTCATCTTATTGCTTCCTATCATGCCATCAGGATGGAAAAATCGTCAGAGTTCGTCGATAAAGTTCCGCCTGGCGAGAAATTTTATATCGTTCCGGTGGTTGATTTGCAGATCGAAAACACCGGCTTTGAGAGTATCTGAGTGCTTTAGGCCGTGTACCCATAAATGGGATTCCCAAGGCGGCGAGGTTCTGATTCAAGGTTTCCGGAAGGGAGCCTATGGTGAGCCGCTACGATCTGACGGAGTTTGAATGGCGTGTGATTGCGCCGCTGCTGCCGAACAAGCCGCGCGGTGTGGTGCGGGTGGACGACCGGCGGGTGTTGAATGGCATCTTTTGGGTGCTGCGTTCGGGTTCGCCCTGGCGTGATCTGCCGGAACGCTATGGCCCCTACACCACGTGCTACAATCGGTTCCGGCGCTGGACGAAGGCCGGCGTATGGGACCGGATCATGGATGCAATTACAGATGCTTACGGTGGCGACGTGCGCATGATCGACGGCACCAGCGTGCGTGTGCATCATGCCGCTGCCACTTTAAAAAAAGCCACCCAGATCGATGTCTTGGACGAAGCCGGGGCGGTCTTACTACGAAAATCCATGCTCTGACCGATGCCGATGGCCTGCCGGTGAAGATCGTCATCACGCCCGGCCAGACCCACGATATCAAGGCGGCTGCTGAACTGCTCGCCGATATCCGCCACGGCCAGATGGTGCTTGCAGACCGGGCCTATGATGCCGACTGGCTGCGCGCCATGGTGGCTGGTGGCGGTGGCTGGGCCAACATCCCACCCAAGCGCAACCGGCGCGATCCCGTCTGCTTCTCGCCCTGGCTCTACCGCCAGCGCAACCTCATCGAGCGGTTCTTCAACAAACTCAAATACTACCGCCGCATCGCCACCCGCTATGACAAGCTCGGCTCATCCTTCCTCGCAATGACCAAGCTGGCCTGCATCAGGCTACGCCTGCGCCATTATGAGTCCACGGCCTAGTATGGCACTGAGCGGGATGATCGCAGCCAAACTGGCGGCGCTAACGATGTGACGTTCGATGCGCATAGATCGTTGCACAAAGATCGAGACCAAATACCCGAAGCGTCACGGGAAGACCGATCATCGCATCGCGGCATTGGCGCTGCAAGTGGCCGGCTGCTGATCCCAGTCAGCTTGGTGGAGCAGTTGCATCCTGCCGCCACGCGCAACCACGCCGTGGATACCGAGGGCCTTGAAGATGCCTCACGGCCGCACTGCGATCACCGGTCCGCCGCCAGCAGCATCGGCCATTGTCAGTTCTTCCGGTGCTTGCCCCCGGATTTGATCCAGGCAGCGCCTTGCGCTTTCGCCAGCGTCACCAGATCGCCCATCACCACATTCATGTCGATCAGGTGCAGGCCCCACACTTCCTGCACCTGGCCGCCAACGACGACATCGCCATTGATCGTATCGGTGCGCGGATCCGCCGGATCGGCATTGATGCCCACCGAAAGGATATTGGCATTGTCGCGGTTCATGCATTCGGCGGTGAGCAGGCCGGGCAGCCCGACGAACGGTGTGTAGATGTTGCGGCCCTTCGCCCATTTCGGCGGCGGCGCGCCATTGTCGACGATGCCGACGCGATTGACCATCAGGGCGTTCACCGCCACGCGGCCGCCGGCCAGCGCGGCCGGATTGGTGCAGGCCGCTGCCATGCCGGCCGGGGCCGTCGCCGGTGGTCGCCCGAACAGGCTCGCCGCCGGCACCGCCATGGTGTCACGGAAGCTGACCCAGCTGAGCACACAGCCGGTCTGTGTCGCCGAACGGCACAGCGGCATCGCTTTCAGATCGCCGCCGACATCCTTGCCCGCCGGCACCAGCAGATTATGCCCGGCGAGATAGGCGGCGATGACCTGGCTGGCCACCGGCTTGCCTTCGATGTTCAGCTGCAGCAGCGCCTTCAGCACGCCGCTGCCCTGGCTGTGGCCGATCAGGATGACGCCGCGGCCCTTGTTGTCGTGTTGCATGTAATCGGCAAAGGCGGCGGCGACGTCGCGATAGCCCATGGTGATATCGGCGGTCACCGGCTTGCCGAGCATGCGGTCGCGCAAGGTCGCCAGCGTCACCTGGCGATACAGTGGCGCATAAACCCGGCAGGCCTGGCGGAACGGCGCAGCCTGGAACAGCGCGACATTCTTCTCGGCCGGATCGGCGATCATGTCGCTGTTGGGCGTCGGATCGGTCGAAACAGTGGGATAGACATAGAAACAATCGATCGGCGGATCTTTTGCGGCCGCCTGCATGTCCAGCTTCACCACGGCGTCGGCCGCCACGATGCTGGCGCTGGCATCGCCGCTGCACGGATCATTGGCGCCTGGCCGACACAGCCAGGCGGCGGGATCGCGATAATCGGGAGCGGGGGCGGGTTGAGTTTGTGCCATGACCGGCGCGGCGAGCAGGGCGAGGAGGGGGAGGAGCGTCAGTTTCATCATCTGGTCCTTGCTGGCCCCACCCCCAGCCCCTCCCGCAAGCGGGAGGGGAGCAGAAAGGGCGAGTGCTAAAGCAACTCCCCTCCCGCTTGCGGGAGGGGCTGGGGGTGGGAAAGCTTTACTTCCACCCGTCCTTCAACAACGGCGACACATCCTCGCCCATTTTCTCCAGAACTTCGACAATCCGCGGGCGGCCGGCATCATTTTGCGCCCAGAACATTGGCCCGCCGCGATACACTGGCCAGCCATAGCCGTTGATCCACACGATATCGATGTCGCTGGCGCGCTGGGCCTTGCCTTCGGCCAGGATGCGCGCGCCTTCGTTCACCATCGGGAACAGGCAACGCTCCAGGATTTCCTGATCGTCAATCTGGCGGCGGTTGATGCCCTTTTCCGTGGCATAGGCATCGATGATCGCGAGCGCCTCCGGATTGGGCGTGCGGTTGCGATTCTCATCGTAAATGTAGAAGCCCTTGCCGTTCTTCTGGCCGCGCAAGCCGGCTTCGCACAGGCGGTCGCGCACGGTCTCGCTCTTGCTGGTTTCGGCATTCCAGCCGATGTCCAGCCCGGCCAGATCGCTCATCTGGAACGGCCCCATCGGGAAGCCGAAATCGGTGAGCACCCGGTCGATATCCGCCGGCGCTGCGCCTTCCAGCATCAGCAGATTGGCCTGTTGCTGGCGGCGGCTGAGCATGCGGTTGCCGATGAAGCCGTGGCAGACGCCGGCGACCACGGCGATCTTGCCGGTGGCCTTGCCCATCGCCATCGCCGTGGCCAGCACCTGGGGATCGGTCGTTTCGCCACGCACCACTTCCAGCAGGCGCATCACATTGGCGGGCGAGAAATAATGCATCCCCACCACCGATTCAGGGCGTGACGTGGCCGCGGCAATTTCATCGACATCCAGATAGGAGGTGTTGCTGGCCAGGATCGCACCCGGCTTGGCGATCTGGTCGAGGCGGCCGAAAATCTCTTTCTTGATCGCCATGTTCTCGAACACCGCTTCGATGATCAGATCACAATCGGCCAGATCGTTCATGTCGAGGCTGGGCGTCAGCCGGCCCATGCGGGCTTCCACTTCCTCCATCGAGAAGCGGCCTTTCTTGGCGCTGTTCTCGTAATTCTTGCGGATCACGCCGACACCGCGATCCAGCGCCGCCTGCGCGGTTTCGACGATGGTCACCGGGATCCCGACGCTCAGGAAGTTCATCGAAATGCCGCCGCCCATGGTGCCGGCGCCGATCACGCCAACCTTCTTCACCGGCAACGGCTGCACATCGGCGGCGAGGCCGTCGATCTTGGCGGCGGCGCGCTCGGCGAAGAACACATGGCGCTGCGCCGCGGACTGCAGCCCGGTCATCAGCTTCATGAATTCGCTGCGCTCGACCTTCAGGCCGTCATCGAATGGCAACGCCACGGCGGCCTCGATGCACTTGATATTGGCTTCCGGCGCTTCGAAACCGCCAAAGGCCTTGGCATTCTTCGCACGGAACTCGGCGAAGAACGGCGCAAGGCTCTCGGCGGTGCCGCCCAGCTTGCTGGCGTCGTCGCGCACTTTCTTCAGCGGGCGCCCTTCGGCCACCACCGCTTGCGCAAACGCCACCGCGCCGGCGGTCAGATCACCATCGACCACCTGGTCCACCAGTCCGGCCGCCAGTGCATCCCTGGCATTCATCTGCGCGCCGCTGGTCACCATTTCGGTGGCCTTTTTGGCGCCGACAATGCGCGGCAGCCGCTGCGTGCCGCCGGCGCCGGGCAGCAGGCCCAGCTTGACTTCGGGCAGGCCGAACTTGGCCTTGGCATCGCTCACCCGGTAATGCGCGCACAGCGCCACTTCCAGGCCGCCGCCCAGCGCGGTGCCGTGGATGGCAGCAATCACCGGCACCGGCGAATTTTCCATCGCATCCTGCACGGCCGGCAGCGAAGCACCGCGCGGTGGCTTGCCGAACTCGCTGATATCCGCCCCGGCGATGAAGGTGCGCCCGGCACAGACCAGCACCACGGCCTTCACATCAGCGTGATCCGCCAACGCCGCAAACGCGCCGGCAAGGCCATCGCGCACATCGGCCGACAGCGCATTGACCGGCGGCGAATTGACCGTGACGATGGCGATCTCGCCCTGCTTGCTCAAATCGACGACGCTGTTGATGGCGGCCATGGTCATTCTCCCCGGATGTTGTTTGCTGATTGCTGTTAGCATGCGGCTCAGCGGTTTTGGAGCCCAAGCATTCTAGTGTTGTGGATAGGTGCGGATCTTCGTAAAGTTCGGGTGATGGCGATCCTGCTCACCTTTCGGCAGATGTTGATGCGCGCGGCGCTGCCGGCGCTGTGCGTGCTGGTGGCTGGCTATTTCGCGTTCCACGCCGTCGATGGCCCGACCGGTTACAGCGCCTGGCGGGAATATCAGGTGCAGCACGCGAGGCTCAATGCCGCGGTGGACAACAGCAAGGAACAGAAGATCGCGCTGCAACGCCAATTGGCCTTGCTCGACCCGCGCGCGGTCAATCCCGATCTGGCCGACGAACTGGTGCGCCGCAATCTGGATCTGATCCGCCCCGATGAAGTAGTGGTGCCTCTTCCTGTCGAGCCAGACACGACGCCACCGGCGGCCCGCTAACCAACCAGGTTCACTTCCTGAAATCACTGCTTGTCGCCGCAGGGTGCGACATTCATGCTCACCTCAATCATGGCGCGGCCGTTGCCGCCCACTGGAAGAAGGGTGACCGATTTGGCACGCAGCGCCGGCCGCAAGGCAGATTCCGCCCCGCCCGCATCGAACTGGCCACGCCCGGAAGAACCGGAACGGTTCGTTGCCAGCGCCAAACAATATCTGGCGATGTACCGGGAGATGGTGCTGATCCGCCGGTTCGAGGAACGCGCCGGCCAGCTTTATGGGATGGGCCAGATCGGCGGTTTCTGTCACCTCTATATCGGCCAGGAAGCCGTGGTGGTCGGCATGCAGGCCGAACTGCAAAAGGGCGACAGCATCATCACCGGCTATCGCGACCATGGCCATATGCTGGCCTGCGGCATCCCGGCACGCGCGGTGATGGCGGAATTGACCGGGCGTGCCGCCGGCATCAGCGGCGGCAAGGGCGGTTCCATGCATATGTTCAGCGTGGAGCATGGCTTTTTCGGCGGCCATGGCATCGTTGCGGCACAGGTGCCGCTCGGCACCGGGCTGGCGTTTGCGCACAAATACAAGGGCGACGGCCATATCGCTGTGACCTATTTCGGCGACGGCGCCTCCAACCAGGGCCAGGTGTATGAAAGCTTCAACATGGCGGAGCTGTGGTCGTTGCCGGTGATTTTCATCATCGAAAACAACCAGTACGCCATGGGCACATCGGTGAACCGCGCCAGTTCGGAGGACCAACTGTACCGGCGCGGCGAAAGCTTCCGCGTACCCGGCTTGCAGGTGGACGGCATGGATGTGCTGGCGGTGCGCGGCGCCGCGAAGGCGGCGGCGGCCTGGGTGCGCGACGGCAAGGGGCCGCTCTTGCTGGAAATGAAGACCTATCGTTATCGCGGCCATTCGATGAGCGACCCGGCCAAATATCGCAGCCGCGAAGAAGTGCAGGCGATGCGCGAGAACAGCGATCCGATCGAGCGGCTGAAGAAGGAAATGCTGGAAGCTGGCCATGCCGACGAAGCGGCCCTGAAAGCCATCGACCGCGAGATTCGCGATGAAGTGGCCGACGCCGCCGATTTCGCGCTCGATGCGCCGGAACCGGCGCTGGCCGAACTCCACACCGACGTGCTGCTGGGACGCTACTGATGCCACAGATCAATCTTCCCGCCATGTCGCCGACCATGGAAGAGGGCACGCTGGCCAAATGGCTGGTGGCTGTGGGCGATATGGTGAAGCCCGGCGACGTGATCGCCGAGATCGAGACCGACAAGGCGACCATGGAACTGGAAGCCGACGATGGCGGCACGGTGACGGCGCTGCTGGTGGCAGCCGGCAGTGAGGGCGTGAAGGTGGGGACGCCGATCATTGATATTGCAGGGGAGGATGATGTTACTGCTCCCCTCCCGCAGCCAAGAGGGGCCGGGGGTGGGCCTGCTGCCAGCGCACCCGTTCCGGAGCAGGTTCCTGTCCCCACCGCCCACCCCCAACCCCTCCCGCAAGCGGGAGGGGAGCCGACTACCGGCCCAACCAAACGCCAGACCGTGCGCGAAGCCTTGCGCGACGCCATGGCCGAGGAAATGCGCACCGACGCGACGGTTTTCGTGATGGGCGAGGAGGTCGCCGAATATCAGGGCGCCTACAAGGTCACGCAGGGCCTGCTCGCCGAATTCGGCGACAAGCGCGTCATCGACACGCCGATCACCGAATATGGTTTTGCCGGCCTGGGCGCCGGCGCGGCGATGGGCGGGCTGAAGCCGATTGTCGAGTTCATGACCTTCAATTTCGCCATGCAGGCCATCGATCACATCATCAACTCGGCGGCGAAAACGCTGTACATGTCCGGCGGCCAGATGCGCTGCCCGATCGTGTTCCGCGGCCCCAACGGCGCCGCCAGCCGTGTGGGCGCGCAGCACAGCCAAAATTATGGCCCCTGGTATGCCAGCGTCCCCGGCCTGATCGTGATTGCGCCCTACAGCGCGGAGGATGCCAAGGGCCTGTTGAAGGCCGCCATCCGCAGCCCCGATCCGGTGGTGTTCCTGGAAAACGAGCTGCTCTATGGCCAGAGCTTTGACGTGCCGGAGGGCGATCATGTCGTGCCGATCGGCAAGGCGCGCACGGTGCGGGCGGGCAAGGATGTGACATTGGTCAGCTATTCGATCGGCGTGGGCGTGGCCTTGCAGGCCGCCGAAACACTGGCCGCCGATGGCATCGAGGCCGAAGTGATCGACTTGCGCACCCTGCGCCCGCTCGACCGGGCGGCAGTGCTGGCCAGTTTGAAGAAGACCAACCGCATGGTGGTGGTGGAGGAAGGCTGGCCGACCTGCGGCATCGCTTCGGAAATCATGGCGATCTGCATGGAGGAAGGCTTCGACGATCTCGATGCACCGGTGCTGCGCGTCACCAATGTCGATGTGCCGCTGCCTTATGCTGCCAATCTGGAAAAGGCGGCGCTGCTGAAGGCCGAGGATGTCGTCGCCGCCGCTCGCACCGTTTGCTACAGGTAAGTCATGGCTGAACAAACCCGCATCGCCGTGATGATCGACGGCAGTTATTTCAACCGCGTGTCGAACTATTACAAGTTCGAACACCACACCGGCCGCCGTGTGTCGATGACCGGGTTGCTCGAACTGATCCGCGCCGCCACCGCCGACATGGAAGATGTGCCGCGCGCCCGCGCCCGCGTGGTGGCGGCGCATTATTTCCGTGGCCGTTACACGCTGCGCGATCTGGAAGACCGGGCGCGCTCGCCCAGCTTCGTCGAGGAATTGCTGCGCAACGACCGGGTGTTCGATCAGATCTTGGCGGCGAGCAACATCACCTCACACTATACCCGCATCGACACCATCGCCGATCCGCCCAAGGAACAGGGCATTGATGTCTGGCTGGCGCTGGAAGCCTTCGACCTTGCCGTGTCCGACCGCTGCGATGTGGTGGCGCTGGTCGCCGGCGATGGCGATTTCGTGCCCTTGGTGAAGAAGATCAACGCCATCGGCAAGCGCGCGATGGTGGTGGCCTGGGGCATGAAATCCGAAACCGGCACCGAAGTGCGCTATTCCGCGAGCCTGGCCGGCACCGCCGCCTATTTCCTCGACATGGCCGACCTGATCGACAACCCGCGCGGCGACGAGCAGATCGATCTGGTTGACCAGCTGTTTGTGGACAATTGAACATGAGCATCGATGTCACCATGCCCGCCCTGTCGCCGACCATGGAGGTGGGCACGCTGGCGAAATGGCATGTGAAGCCGGGCGACGCGCTGAAATCCGGCGACATCATCGCCGAGATCGAAACCGACAAGGCGACCATGGAAGTGGAAGCCGTCGATGAAGGCGTGGTGACCGAATTGCTAGTGGCCGAAGGCACGGAGAATGTGGCCGTCGGTGCCGTGATCATGCGGCTGGATGGGGAAGGGGAGGCGGCGCCGAAAATTCCCAGCCCCTCCCGCGAGCGGGAGGGGAGCAGTTCGGCGCCCGCAGCACCGCCCGCCCCACCAGCACAATCGGCTCCCCTCCCGCTCGCGGGAGGGGCTCGGGGTGGGCCTTCGGGCTCGCGCACCCTCGCCAGCCCGCTCGCGCGCCGCATCGCGGAGCAGAAGGGCCTCGACCTCGCCAGCATCAAGGGCACCGGCCCCAACAACCGCATCATCCGCGCCGACGTCGAGGCCGCAATCACCTCTCCCCCAAAGGTTTCTGGAGCGCGAGAGGTCGAGAGACGCGCGGAGCGCGGCCCGGGAGAAGGGGCGCCTGTGCCAGCGGATGTGCCAACCGCACCACCAGCACCGAAACCCACCGCGCCGGCCCCAACCACCGACATCCCGCACACGCTGGAGAAGCTCGGCAATGTCCGCAAGGTCATTGCCCGCCGACTCACCGAAGCCAAGCAGACGGTGCCGCACATCTATCTGACGCTGGATGTCGAACTCGATGCACTGCTCAAACTGCGCGCCGATCTCAACAAGGCGCTGGAACCGCGTGGCATCAAGGTCAGCGTCAACGATCTCGTCATAAAAGCGCTCGCCGTGGGCCTGCGCCAGGTGCCGAAATGCAACGTCAGCTTCGCCGGTGACAATCTGATTGTCTATGACCGCGCCGATATCTCGGTGGCGGTGGCCGCGCCGTCCGGCCTGATCACGCCAATCATCGTCGGTGCCGACAGCAAATCCGTCAGCGTCATCGCCACCGAGATGAAGGCCCTCGCCGAAAAAGCACGTGCCGGCAAATTGCAGCCGCACGAATATCAGGGCGGCACGGCGTCCCTGTCCAACCTCGGCATGTTCGGGATTCGGCAGTTCGACGCGGTGATCAACCCGCCGCAAGCGATGATCCTGGCGGTCGGCGCCGGCGAGAAGCGCGCGGTGGTGAAGGGCGATGCGCTGGCGATTGCCACTGTGATGACCATCACCGGCAGCTTCGACCACCGCGCCATCGATGGCGCGGATGGTGCGGCGCTGATGGGTGCGGTGAAGGCGCTGATCGAAAGCCCGCTGGGGTTGGTGGCGTGAACCAACCACAGGGAGAGGCCCAATTTCCCTCTCCCCTCGCGGGAGAGGGCGACTCGCCGTCAGGCGAGCGGGGTGAGGGGGTTCTGCGCGCCCGTGCCAAAACCATGCGGTGCACCCCAACGCCCGCCGAACTCGCACTCTGGTATCTGTTGCGGGACAGACGCTTCGCGGCGCACAAGTTCAGACGCCAGGTTCCCATCGGGTCCTTTATCGTTGATTTTCTTTGCTACGCCGAGCGCCTGATCGTTGAAGCGGACGGTGGCCAACACGCTGAAAATTCTGCCGATGCTGCCCGCACTCGTTGGCTGGAAGCGCAAGGGTTTCGTGTGCTGCGCTTTTGGAATCACGAGATTTTGACCGATCGGGAGAATGTGGCCCTTCGGCTTCATCATGCGCTCCTGGCCCCCTCACCCCGCTCGCCTGCGGCGAGTCGCCCTCTCCCGCGAGGGGAGAGGGGAAGGAAAGAACCATGACCCACGATCTCCTCATCCTCGGCTCCGGCCCCGGCGGCTATGTCGCCGCCATCCGCGCCAGCCAGCTCGGCCTGAAGGTCGCCATCATCGAGCGCGAGCGGCTCGGTGGCATCTGCCTGAACTGGGGTTGCATCCCGACCAAGGCGCTGCTGCGCACGTCGGAAATCTATCACTATATCACCCACGCTGACGCCTATGGCCTGAGCGTCGAAAAGCCGACCTTCGACCTGAAGAAGGTCACCGACCGGTCCCGCAAGGTCGCCGCACAACTCAACAGCGGCGTCAAATCGTTGATGAAGAAGCACAAGATCGAAGTTGTCGAAGGGCAGGGGCGGCTCACATCCGCCACCAGCATCGCCGTCACCACTGCCAGCGGCACCCGCGACCTAGCTGCGAAAAACATCATCATCGCCACCGGCGCCCGCGCCCGCGATCTGCCTGGCGTCGAAGCCGACGGCAACCGCATCTGGACCTATCGCCACGCCATGGTGCCGCCGGCGATGGCGACCAAATTGCTGGTGATCGGCTCCGGCGCGATCGGGGTGGAATTCGCCAGTTTCTACAGCGACATGGGCGCCAAGGTGACCATCGTCGAAATGCTCGACCGCATCCTGCCAGTGGAGGATGCAGACGTGTCCGCCTTCATGCAGAAATCGCTCACCAAGCAGGGCATGACCATCATCACCGGCGCGAAGGTCAGCGACGTCAGCCCCGGCCCCGATGGCGTCACCGCCACCATCACCACGGCCGACGGCAAGGCAGCGACCGAGCAGTACAGCCATGTCATCGTCGCCATCGGCATCGTGCCCAACACCGAAAATATCGGCCTGGAAGCGCTGAACATCGCCACCAACCGCGGCCATATCGTCACCGATCCAATGTGCCAGACCAATGTGCCGGGCATTTACGCCATCGGCGATGTTACCGGCCCGCCGTGGCTGGCGCACAAGGCCAGCCATGAAGGCATCATCGCGGTCGAGCATATCGCCGGCGGCCACCCACACGCCATGGACACCGCGCTGATTCCGGGCTGCACCTATGCCCGCCCGCAGGTTGCCAGCATCGGCCTGACCGAAGCCAAGGCCAAGGCCGCCGGGCACACGGTGCGTGTCGGCAAATTCCCGTTCATCGGCAACGGCAAGGCGATTGCGCTCGGCGAGGCGGAAGGGTTCGTCAAAACCGTGTTCGATGCCACCACCGGGCAATTGCTCGGTGCCCACATGATCGGCGCCGAAGTCACGGAGCTGATCCAGGGCTATGCCATCGCCATGGGTCTGGAAACCACCGAAGCGGAATTGATGCACACCATCTTTCCGCACCCGACGCTGAGTGAAATGATGCACGAGAGCGTGCTCGACGCCTACGGCCGCGCGATCCATTTCTGATGCTGCTGGCCGCCTTGCTGCTGGCGGGGCAATCCGCAGGCGGTACGGCGGCGTTGCTGCCACGGGGCTGGAGCGCGCTGTGCCCACCCAAGGCGCGCCCTGATGAAATCGTCGTGTGCACCAATCGCGATCCGCCGCCGTCACCCTATCGCGCGCCGATTGCCATCCCGCGCGAATTCGGGGAGCGCGGCACCGCCAGCGTCTCGGCGGAACGCAACCGCTTGCTTGGGCCGGATGCCGGCACCGTTGGCACCTGTTCCGGCATTGGCCCTTCCGGCCCGTTCGGCTGCAAATATCAGGAATTCAAGAACAACGTGAACCAGGCCGCCGGCAGCCGTGATCCGCGTGGCCGCGTGTATGAACGAGCGCCGCCATAGGGTGCGTCAGCCTGCCGCACCCTCACATGACAAACAAGCAATGTTTGGCGCTTGAATACAAGACCAATTCAATCCTATATCGCAATCAACGGCCAGGCGAAGCGGCAACTGCCCTTGCCGCCAGCCTGGCCGGTGCGGGCGTACCGGGGGCCTGCCCAATGGGCACCCGGTACGCCCGTTTCCGTTTCACACGGCTGCCAGGCGGGGCGCGCTGGCATCATCCCATTCGACATTTACAGCTTCGAATTTGCCGGTGGCGTGGTTCAACACCTTCAACACACCTTCGGCAATGTCGAACAAGGCGCCCTGCAGATGCAGGGTGCCGGCCGCTTCAGCCTCGGCCACGAACGGGAAGGTGCGCAAATTGTCGATGGACAGGCGGATGGCCGCCAGTTCCAGCGCAGCACAGGCATCGATATCGGGCGACAATTGGGCGGCGGCGCGGATAGTATCGCGGGCTGGCGCGATCAGGCTCATCCAGCGGTCGATGAAACCGCCTTCACCCATGGGGGCATCATCAAATGTGCCTTCCAGACTGGCCTTGATGCCGCCGCAGCGCGCATGGCCCAGCACCACGATGTGGTGCACTTTCAATTGCGTGACCGCATATTCGATGGCCGCCGATGTGCTGTGCTGGGCGCTGTCCCGGCTGCAGGGCGGCACCAGATTGGCGACATTGCGCACGACGAACATCTGGCCGGGTTCGGTATCAAAAACGCGCGTGGGATCAACCCGGCTGTCGCAACAGGAAATCACCAGCACGCCGGGGGCCTGCCCCTTGTCGGCCAAGGCGTCATAACGGCGGCGCTGTTCCTGATAGGCGCCGGTGCGGAACCGGGCATAGCCATCGAGCAGAGCCTTGAAAGCGGGCATGTTCATCCTCGTGCGGATTGCGGCGGAAGGGTGATGCTAATCCGGCATGGCTGCTGCGTCACCCGCGAAACTTGGCATTGGTCGCAGGCTTCGCTAGGCCTGTCGCATGAACGAACCCGTGTTGAGTCTGCCGCTTCAGCGCAAGCCCGATTGGATCCGCGTGCGCGCGCCCACGGGGCAGGCGCATGCCGAAACCCGCGCGCTGATGCGCCGGTTGAAACTGAACACCGTGTGCGAGGAAGCGGCCTGCCCGAACATTGGTGAGTGCTGGAGCCAGAAACACGCCACGGTGATGATCCTGGGCGACACGTGCACGCGGGCCTGCGCCTTCTGCAATGTGAAAACCGGGATGCCGGCCATGGTCGACGCCGCGGAGCCCGGCCATGTCGCCGAAGCCGCCGCGGCACTGGGTCTCGAACATATCGTCATCACCTCGGTGGACCGCGATGATTTGCCCGATGGCGGCGCCAGCCAGTTCGTCAAGGTGATCCAGGAACTGCGCCGCACGTCGCCCGCCACCACCATCGAAATCCTCACCCCGGATTTCCGCAACAAGATGGACCGCGCCGTCGAAATGATCGTTGAGGCCGGGCCGGATGTGTACAACCACAATCTGGAAACCGTGCCGCGCCTGTATCCGACCATTCGGCCGGGTGCGCGCTATTATCATTCGCTGCGTCTGTTGGACAAGGTGAAGGGCCTTTCGCCAACGGTCTTCACCAAATCCGGGTTGATGGTCGGCCTGGGTGAAACCGCGCCGGAACTGCACCAGGTGTTTGACGACATGCGCTCGGCCGGAGTCGATTTCCTCACCGTCGGCCAATATCTGCAACCGACGCCGCGCCATGCCAAGGTGATGGAATATGTGCCGCCGGCCGCCTTTCAGGCCCTCGCCGCCGTGGCGCGATCGAAGGGCTTTCTGCTGGTCGCCGCCTCGCCGCTCACCCGCTCCAGCTATCACGCCGGGCGCGACTTTGCCGAAATGCAGGCGCGGCGCCGGCAACAGGTAGCCAATAAGCGCTGATGCCGAAGCACCATGAAATCCGCCGGCTGCCATGGTCGGCCGCCGAGATGTTCGATCTGGTCGCCGATATCGGCCGCTATCCCGAATTCCTGCCGTGGGTGCAGGCCATGCGGGTCGGGCCGGTGCAGAACGGGGTCGTGCAGGCTGACATGGTGGTGGGTTTCCGCTTCATCCGCGAACGCTTCACCAGCCGGGTGACACTGGACCGGCCGGGTCATGTCCATGTCGATTATCTCGATGGGCCGATGAAGCATCTGTTCAACGATTGGCGTTTTGCCGACACGCCCGGCGGCGGTTGCGAGATTGATTTCAAGGTGGATTTCGAATTCCGCAACAAGGCGTTCGAGCGGCTGGCCGGCCTGTTCTTCACCCAGGCGTTCGAACGGATGGTGGCGGCGTTCGTCACCCGGGCGGGCGCGCTGTACGGACCGCGGGGTTAGGGGGCCTCAAGGCCGCAGCAATTCCAGCGCCACCAGCGCCGCCTGCCGGCGCACCTCCGCGCGGCCCAGATCGCCGAACTGGCGCGTGTCGGCCACCACGGCTTCCGGATCCTCGCCGCGCACGGCGCGGGCGAACACCACCAGGCCCACCGGCTTGCCGGGCGTGGCGCCGCCCGGCCCGGCGATGCCGGTGATCGATACCGCAATATCGGCGCCGCTGCGCTCCAGCGCGCCGCGCGCCATCGCCCAGGCCGTCGCCACCGAAACCGCGCCGAAGGTGCCCAGCACATCCTCCGATACGCCGAGCATCTCCATCTTGGCGGCGTTGGAATAGGTGACGAAGCCGCGATCGAACACGTCCGACGATCCGGGTATCTCGGTGAGCGCCGCCGCCACCAGCCCGCCGGTGCAGCTTTCAGCGGTGGCCACCGTACGCCCGGCGGCGCGATTTTCCGCCAGCACGATCTCGGCCAGTGCGATGAGGTCGGGGGTCATGCTTCGGGCAGCCGCACGCTGGCCATCGCCTGCGCGGCGATACCTTCCTGCCGGCCGGTGAAGCCCAATTTCTCGGTGGTGGTGGCCTTCACGCTCACCCGCTCCAGCGCCAGACCCAGGATTTCGGCAATCCGCACCCGCATCGCATCGCGGTGCGGGCCGATCTTGGGCCGCTCACAGATCAGCGTCACATCGACATGATCGATGATGCCGCCGCGTTTCCGTACCAGGCTGCCGGCGTGGGCGAGGAACTGGTCCGACGCCGCACCGCGCCAGCGTTCATCACTGGGCGGGAAATGATCGCCGATATCGCCGGCAGCGATAGTACCGAGCAGCGCATCGGTGAGCGCATGCAGGCCGGCATCGGCATCGCTGTGGCCGATCAGGCCGGCATCGTGCGGCACCTTGATCCCGCACAGCCAGACATGATCGCCCGGCCCGAAGCGGTGCACATCGAAACCGGAGGCGGCGCGCGAAGAGTAAATCGTCATCGCCGCCGCTTTGGCAAAATCGGCCGGCTCCGTCACCTTGAAAGCGCGTTCATCGCCGCAAGTGATCGCCACGCTCAGGCCGGCGCCGAGGGCAATCGCCACTTCGTCGGTCGCGCCCGGCGCAGCCGCCCGGTGCGCCGCCAGCAGCGCCGGATAGCGGAAGGCTTGCGGGGTCTGCACCCGCCACAGCCCGTCACGATCGACGCTGCCCGAAAACCGCCCATCCGCACCGCGCCGCAGACTATCGACCTGGGGCAGGGCCGGGCAGGCGCCATCGACCGCCGGATCCGCAAACGCCGCCAGCAGCGCATCGATCAGCTGCGCCGGCACGAAGGCGCGCGCGGCATCATGCACCAGCACCACATCCGGCGGATCGCCCGAAAGCGCCTCCAGCCCGGCCAGCACACTCGCCTGCCGGGTCGCGCCGCCGGCGACGGGCTCGGGCAGTCCAAGGCCAGCCACCGCCTCATCATAGAGTGCGCGGCTGTCCGGATTGATCACCACCGTCACGCCCGCATGGCCCAGCAACCCCAGCACGGCATGGCGCAACAGCGGCTGCCCGGCCACATCGCGATACTGCTTGGGCACGCCGCCGCCCGCCCTGATGCCGGAGCCCGCCGCAACAATGATGGCATGGATGCGCATACCGGCGTGCTTAGGCCCGGCCCGCCTTGTCGAAAAGGCCCTTTGTGGGCTATGGCCGCGCGCAATGTCCCTGATCGCCCCCATCCACATCGGCCCCAACCGCATCGACGCGCCGGTCATCCTGGCGCCGATGACCGGCGTGACCGACATGCCGTTCCGCACGCTGGTCAAGCGCTTCGGGGCCGGCCTCACCGTCACCGAAATGATCGCATCCGAAGCGATGATCCGCGAGACCCGCCAGAGCCTGCAAAAGGCCGCCTGGCACGCATCGGAAGAACCGGTTTCGATGCAGCTCGCCGGCTGCGAGCCCGAACGCATGGCCGATGCCGCGAAGCTGAACGAGCAGAAGGGCGCGGCGATCATCGACATCAACATGGGCTGCCCGGTGAAGAAGGTGGTCAACGGTCACGCCGGATCGTCGCTGATGCGCGATCTGCCGCTGGCCACGCGGCTGATCCGTGCCACGGTGCGCGCCGTCGAACTGCCGGTGACGTTGAAAATGCGCATGGGCTGGGATCACAACAGCCTGAATGCCCCCGAATTGGCGCGCATCGCCGAAGGGGAGGGCGTGCAGATGATCACCGTGCACGGCCGCACCCGCAACCAGCTGTACAGCGGCCATGCCGATTGGGCCTATGTCGCGCAGGTGAAAAATGCCGTGCGCCTGCCGGTGATCGTCAATGGCGATATCTGTTCGATCGATGATGCCCGCACCGCGCTGGCGCAAAGCGGCGCCGATGGCGTGATGATCGGCCGCGGTGCCTATGGTCGCCCCTGGCTGATCGGCCAGGTGATGGCGGCGCTCACGGGTCGCGCCGTGCCGGCAGATCCGACGCTGGAGCAGCAGCACGCGTTGGTGCGTGAACATTATGGCCTGATGCTCGACCTGTATGGGCCGCTCAACGGCGTCAATCTCGCCCGCAAGCATCTGGGTTGGTACACGAAAGGCCTGCACGATAGCGCGCAGTTCCGCCACGCGGTCAACCAGATCACCGATGCGCAGGTGGCGCTGGACATGATCGACCGCTTCTACGCGGCGCAAACGCGCCTGCCGGAGCTGCGCGCCGCGGCCTGAACGGCACCTGTCGCACCTGCGCAACGGTGCGGCGACCTTGTGTGTTCCCGGCGCAACAGTTTGGCCTTATACCGGTCGGCAGTGACGGCCGATTCGATTCCATTCCACCGCACCGCACGGCCCCGTCGCCGCGCCCTGGCCATGCGCCTGCGCTGGCAGTGGCGGCGCTTGTCGCGATCGCGCAACATCTACCCGCGCCTCGAACTGGCGGCGGCCATCGCCACCATCGTGCTCGGTTGGTCGAGCTATGCCTATCTGACCGGGCGCGGCCTGCCGGCCAATGGCGCGTCGCAAAATCTGGTGGGCCTGCTGCTGGTCGCCAGCCTGGTGCCGGCGATGTTGCTGATCGTGCTGATCGGCCGCCGCGTCGCCATTCTCATCACCAACCGCCGCCGCGGCCTGGCCGGCGCACGGCTGCACCTGCGGCTGGTGGCGCTGTTCTCGGCGATCGCGGCGGTGCCCACCCTGCTGGTGGTGGCGTTCGCCTCGCTGTTGTTCCAGTTTGGTGTGCAATTCTGGTTTTCGGATCGGGTGAAAACCATCCTCGATGGCTCCAACCAGGTCGCGCAGGCCTATGTCGAGGAAAACCGCAAGCGCATCGCCGATGATATCGTGGTGATGGCCGCCGACGTCGCATCCTATGCCCGCGATTTCGGCGAGGGCAGCGCCCTGTATCGCCGAGGCCTCGATTTCCAGGTCGCTGGCCGCACCCTCACCGAAGCCGCCGTGGTGCATAGCGATGCCGACGGCCTCGCGCTGATCGCGGTGAGCAAGGCGACTCCGGCCGAAGCGCTGCGCCATATCGCCAACATGCGCCTCGATCGCGCCGTCAACGCGCCGGTCACGCTGATCGGCACCGGGGCTGACCGGGTGGAGGCCGCCGTCGCCGTGCCCGCCAACCCCGGCACCTTCCTCTATGTCAGCCGCAAGGTCGATCCCGCCGTGCTGGCCCGCGCCCGCCAGGCGGCCAGCGCGCTGGGCGACTATAACCTGTTGATGGAACGCGGCCGCACCATGCAGTTGCGGTTCAATCTGGTGTTGATGGCGGTGTCCTTGCTCACGCTGATCGTCGCCATCTGGTTCGCGCTGTGGCTGGCCAACCGGCTGGTGGAGCCCATTGCGCGGCTGGTGTTTGCCGCCGAGCGGGTGGGGGCCGGTGATCTGGATGCACGCGTGCCGGTGGGCGGCGCCGCTGACGAGATCGGCGCGCTGGAACGCGCCTTCAACCGCATGACCGGGCAATTGAAAACCCAGCAAAGCGCGCTGCTTACGGCCAATGATGAACTCGATACCCGCCGGCGCTTTACCGAAACCGTGCTGGCCGGCGTGTCGGCCGGGGTGATGTCGATTGCGCCCGAAGGCATCATCCGCGTCGCCAACGCGTCGGCCGCCGCGCTGCTGGCCGTGCCGCACCGGGCCATGCGCGGGCAATATCTGCGCGATGTCGCGCCGGAACTGGCCGAACTGCTTGATACCGCGCGGCACACCGGCGACGCCGCCGGCCAGGTGCGCATCCAGCGCGGCACCGAAACCCAGACGCTGGCGGTGCGCATCGGCGCGGCTGCCGACGGCCATCGGATTGGTGCCGATGATGGCTATGTGCTCACCTTCGATGATATCACCGCACAGCTTGCCGATCAGCGCCGCGCCGCCTGGGCCGATGTGGCGCGGCGCATCGCCCACGAGATCAAGAATCCGCTCACCCCGATCAGCCTGGCCGCCGAGCGTTTGCAGCGCAAATTCGGCCGCCAGATCAACGAGGATGCCGAAATCTTCACCACGCTGACCGGCACCATTGTCCGCCAGGTCGGCGATTTGCGGCGCATGGTCGATGAATTTTCGGAATTCGCCCGCCTGCCCAAGCCGGTGTTCGCGCCCGAACCGCTCGATCGCATCCTGCGGCAGGCGCTGGTGTTGCAGGAAGTGGCCTTTCCCGCAATCCGCTTCAGCCTGGAGGTCGCCACGGATCTGGCGCTGGTCTGTGACCGCCAGCAACTGGCACGCGCGCTGACCAATCTGATCAAGAATGCCGCCGAAAGCGTGACGGCGCGCACCGAACGCGATGCACAGGCCGGCAGGCCCGGCCGCGCCGGTGAAATCACGATCCGCGTCACCACCGATGATGATCAGGCCAGTATCGCCATTGCCGACAATGGCCTGGGCTTCCCGGCCGAAGACCGGGCCCGCCTGCTCGAACCCTATGTCACCACCCGGGCGCGCGGCACCGGCCTTGGCCTCGCCATCGCGGCCAAGATCATCGAGGAACATGGCGGCACGCTGTTGCTGTCGGATAATCCGGCGCCCGCCGGGTCGGCAGCCCCCCCCGGCGCGCTGGTGGTGGCGCACATCAGCCGCGCGCTGCTTGCCACGCCCCAGGCGTCCGGCGCGGCGCCGGCCGCCACCCAGAATATCGCCCCCACCAGCGTTTCCGCCTGAACAGGACTGCCCATGGCCCTTGATATCCTGATCGTCGATGATGAAGCCGATATCCGCGATCTCGTGGCCGGCGTGCTCGGCGATGAAGGCTTCGAAACCCGGGTCGCCGCCAACAGCGATGGCGCGCTGGCAGCGATTGCCGAACGCCGGCCCAGCCTGGTCATCCTCGATGTCTGGCTGCAAGGCTCGACCATGGATGGCATTGAACTGCTTGATGTGATCAAAACCCGCGATCCCACCTTGCCGGTGGTGGTGATTTCCGGCCACGGCACACTCGATACCGCGGTCGCCGCCATCAAGCGCGGGGCCTATGACTATATCGAAAAGCCGTTCCAGGCCGAACAATTGCTGCTGGTGGTGCGCCGCGCCACTGAAACCGAACGGCTGCGCCGCGAATATGAGGCGTTGAAGGAACGGGTCGGCTATGATGCCGAGCTGACCGGCACCTCGCCGCAGATCAATCAGGTGCGGGCCACGCTGCGCCGCGTGGCCGCCACCGGCAGCCGCGTGCTGATCACCGGCCCGGCCGGCAGCGGCAAGGAAGTCGCCGCACGCCTGCTGCACCAGTGGAGCCCGCGTGTCGCAGCGCCGTTTGTGGTCGTCTCGGCGGCGCGCATGACGCCGGAAACCGTCGAGGAAGCGCTGTTCGGAGTAGAGACCGCTGGCGATCGCGTCCGTGCCGGCCTGCTCGAACAGGCGCATGGCGGCACATTGTTCCTGGATGATGTGGCCGACATGCCGGCCACCACCCAGGCCAAGATCCTGCGCGTGTTGACCGAACAGGTGTTCAGCCGCGTGGGCGGGGCGCGCATGGTGCGGGTGGATGTGCGGGTGATTTCCGCCACCAGCCGCGATCTTTCGGGTGAGATTGCCGCGGGCCGCTTTCGCGAGGATCTTTATTACCGGCTGAATGTCGTGCCGGTCCGGCTGCCGCCGCTGTCGGAACGGCGCGAGGATGTTGCCGAATTGGCGCAATATTTCCTGGCGCGCTTTGCCGCCGAACGCGGCCTGCCGACGCCCGGCATGTCGGACGATGCGCTGGCCGCGCTGCAAACCTATGATTGGCCCGGCAATGTCCGCCAGTTGCGCAATGTCATCGAACGCACGCTGATCCTGGCGCCGGTGAGCATGGCGCAGATCGATATCGACATGCTGCCGCCGGAAGTGACCGCCGAACCGGCGCGGCTGGTGCCCGGCCAGGCGGTGCGGTCGATCATGGGCACACCGCTGCGCGAAGCCCGCGAAGCCTTTGAACGCGAATATCTGCGCGCCCAGATCCGGCGCTTTTCCGGCAACATCAGCCGCACCGCCAGCTTCATCGGCATGGAACGCAGCGCGCTGCACCGCAAGCTGAAGGCGCTTGGCCTGGCCGATGAACCGGCCGGCGAAGACGACGTCGATGGCGGCGGGGGATGAATGACCACTGCCACAGCGCCTCGACTGTGGCGAATGATGCCATTGTTGGTCCGTCGGGCAAACGCTACGGATCGGGGATGGCGGTTGCGGCCGCCCAAAAACAAGAGGATGGCCCAATGGCGGACAAACCCAACAGTTTGCAGGACATGTTCCTCAACACGGTGCGCAAGACGCGCACGCCGGTGACGATGTTCCTGGTCAACGGCGTCAAGCTGCAGGGCGTGATCACCTGGTTCGACAATTTCTCGGTGCTGCTGCGCCGTGACGGCCACAGCCAATTGGTGTACAAGCACGCCATCTCGACGGTGATGCCAGCCACCCCGCTGCAATTGTTCGAGGCCGAAACCGAAGAAGATTGAGAGCAAGCGTTTGAATTCAAACACACCCGGACCCACCGAGGCCGGCGTTCCCGACATCACCATCGGCGCATTCGACGAAGCACGCGGCATCCGCACCGGATCGCGCGCGCTGGTCGTGTTGCCCGTACTCAACAGTGGTAGCGCCAGCGCGCTGCGCTCCCCCGATGCCAAGCTGGCTGAAGCGGTCGGCCTGACCAATGCCATCGCGCTCGATGTCGTGCATGCCGAGATCGTCAAGCTGCGCGCGCCCAACGTGTCGCGCCTGCTCGGCACCGGGCAGATCGCCCGGCTGGCCGGGATGGTTGCGGCGCTGTGCGTGGAGGTGGTGATCATCGATGGCCCGGTGACGCCCGTGCAGCAGCGCAATCTGGAGAAAGAGCTGAAGGCCAAGGTGATCGACCGCACCGGGCTGATCCTGGAGATTTTCGGCGAGCGCGCCAGCACCTCCGAAGGCACGTTGCAGGTCGAACTGGCGCATCTTCATTATCAGGCCAGCCGGCTGGTGCGCAGTTGGACCCACCTCGAACGCCAGCGCGGCGGCTTCGGTTTTCTCGGCGGCCCCGGCGAATCGCAGATCGAAACCGATCGCCGGCTGATCCGGGATCGCATCGCCCGGCTGCGCAAGGAACTGGAGGATGTGCGCCGCACGCGCGGCCTGCACCGCCACAACCGCCAGAAGGCGCCGTGGCCGGTGGTGGCGCTGGTCGGCTATACCAATGCCGGCAAATCGACCTTGTTCAACCGGCTGACCGGCGCCGATGTGCGCGCCGAGGATCTGCTGTTCGCGACACTCGATCCCACCATGCGCGCCATCAAGCTGCCGGGGCACGACAAATTGGTGCTGTCCGACACGGTCGGTTTTGTCTCCGATCTGCCGACGCAGTTGGTGGCGGCGTTCCGCGCCACGCTGGAGGAAGTGCTGGAGGCTGATCTGATCGTGCATGTCCGCGACATCAGCCATCCGGACAGCGACGCGCAGGCGCAAGATGTGATGAAGGTGCTGACCGAACTCGGCCTGGCGCCGGAAGGGCGTGAAACGCCGATGCTCACCGTGTTCAACAAGATCGACGCGATGGATGCCGAGCAGCGCGAAGCGTTGCAGGCACGCACCGGCGGCGATGCCATCCCGGTCTCCGCCCTGACCGGGGAGGGCCTGGACGAACTGCGCGCAGCGATGGACATCGTGCTGCGCGCCGGCGCGCGCGTTCACCGTTTCGTGCTGCCGGCGGCCGATGGCAAGCGCCTGGCCTGGCTGCACAGCCACGGCGATGTCGTCAGCGAAGCCTATGACGACGACGGCGTCACCATCGAAGTGCGCCTGTCCGACAAGGACCGGGCCCGGTTTGCGGCGATGGAACTGGCCTGATCGCCGTTCAGCTTGCAG
Source organism: Sandarakinorhabdus sp. (assembly GCF_987265915.1). Classification (NCBI taxonomy): domain Bacteria; kingdom Pseudomonadati; phylum Pseudomonadota; class Alphaproteobacteria; order Sphingomonadales; family Sphingosinicellaceae; genus Sandarakinorhabdus; species Sandarakinorhabdus sp. The sequence continues at coordinate 2,010,233 of NZ_OZ503948.1, read as the reverse complement.
ACAGCCCCGGCTGGCGACTTTGCCGGTATCGGCGGCAAGAGGGGCGAAGATGATTCGATTGACGGTATTGCTGGCGCTTGCTCCCATGCTCGCGGCCTGTGCGTGGGACGGCAACATGGCCGCACGTGATTGCGCGGGCACCGCCGGCTGCATTTCGTCGCTGCCGCCCAACCCTTATGGCCCGCTGCACGCGCAGGCGGCCGCGCCGCCAGCGCTGCCGGCAAACCAGCCGCAATAGATAGGGTCTTTCCCAGGCCTGTCGCCGGTGGCACAAGCGGCAAATGCGTAGCCTGTTCCGTTTTCTTGCTCTCACCCCATTGTTGGCGCTCGGCCTCATGGCCCCCGCGCGCGCCGATGACGCACGCGCCACGCCGGCGCAATTGGCGGCCTTTGCCGACTGGCTCAACATCTATCGTGCCGAAGCCACGGCACGCGGGTTGAAGCCGGAATGGCTGGAGGCCGCGCTGGTCGATGTGGAGCTCGTGCCGCGCGTGATCGGCGCCGATCGCAGCCAGCCTGGCGGCGCCGCGCGCCCGGTGCGTTTCCCGGACTATCTCGCGGCGAAATTCCGCGGCGACCGCATCCCCCATGGCCAGCGCCAGTTCGCCGCCAATCGCGACGCACTGGCCGCAGCCGAAGCCCGCAGCGGCGTGCCGGCGGCGGTGATCGCGGCGATCTGGGGGATCGAAACCAGCTATGGCCGGGTGCTCGGCCGCCACGATCTGCCCTCAGCGCTGGCCACCCTGGCCTTCGATGGCCGCCGTGCCGCCTTGTTCACCCGCGAGCTCGATGCCGCGGTGCAGATGGTGGGCGAAGGCCATGTGGCGCGCGATGCGATGAAGGGCAGTTGGGCCGGCGCCTTCGGGCAGACACAATTCCTGCCATCATCCTATCTCAGCCACGGCCGCGATGGCGATGGCGATGGCATTGTCGATCTGTGGGGCAGCCTCCCCGATGTCTTTGCCTCCATCGGCCATTATCTCGGCACCTCCGGCTGGCAGGCCGGCGAAGGCTGGGGCTTTCGCGCGCTGGTGCCGGAAGGCTTTGATCGCGCCAGCGTGGCCGCGGCCGAGCCGCCCACGCGCTGCGTGGCGCCGCTGGCCCGGCACAGCGCGCTGAAACCCGCGCGCGAATGGCGCGCCCTGGGCTTCACGCCGGTCAACGCTGCCTGGCCGGGCGATGATGTGGCGATGAGCCTGATCGAACCGGACGGGGCCGGGCAGGGCGCCTATCTGGTCACCGGCAGCTATCGGGCGATCCTGGGCTATAATTGTTCCAATCTCTATGCGCTGTCCGTGGGGCTGCTGGCCGATGCCATCAGCCTCCCGACTGCAAATAGCGTTCCCGATGCTGCCGTGCTGGCGGGGAACAACGCCCCATGATCAGGCTCTGGCGGCCGCTGCTGGCCGGGCTGCTGGTGACGGCCTGCGCCAGTGGCAACAAGCCGCCACCGCGCACCACCCCGCCGCGCGCGGCCGTGCTGTCGGAAGACGCCAGCGCTGTTGCCCGCGATGCGGCCCGGCTGGGCAAATGGCCGGTGAAGATCGGCAAGCCTTATCAGGTCGCCGGGGTCACCTATGTCCCCGCCGATGATCGCGACTATGCCGAAGAGGGCATCGCCAGCTGGTACGGCCCCGGCTTCCACGCCGGCAGCACGGCCAATGGCGAAACCTATGATCAGGACGATATCACGGCCGCGCACCGCACTCTGCCGATGCCGAGCTGGGTGGAGGTGGAAAATCTCGACAACGGCCGCCGGCTGACCGTGCGTATCAACGATCGCGGCCCGTTTGCCCGCCAACGCATCATCGATCTGTCGCGAAAATCGGCGCAGCTGCTGGGGGTTGACCGCGCCGGCACCGCGCGGGTGCGGTTGAAGCGGGTCTATCCGGAGGGCAAGCCGCCCGAGGCCCCCGTAACAGTGATTGCCGCCGCGCCAGTGCCGCCGATCGCGACAGTCGCTGTGCCAACGGCGACCACCGCCTCCGCCTGGCTGGTGCAGGTTGCCGCGCTGGCCGATGGCGGCCGGGTGTCGTGGCTGAGCGCCTATCTGGCCAGTTTCGGCCCGGTGCGCACGGAAGCCGCGCCCGGCGGCCTGACGCGAGTGCGGCTGGGCCCGTTCGCCAGTCAGGCCGATGCCAGCGCGGCGCTGGCGCAGGTGCGCGCTGCGGGCTATGGCGATGCCAGATTGATTCCGCCTGCGGGCGGTCGATAGACCCAACAAGGATCAGTGTTACGATGCGTTTGATTTCTTTGGTTTCTCCCATGTTTCTGGCCGCCGCTCTGGCCGCGCCTGTTCTGGCTCAAGCCCCCGCTTATGATACCGCTGCCCCGATCGCCTATCTGAAGGATCTGCAAACCGGCCGCGTGCTGTTTGCCAAGAATGCCGATCAGAAGATGCCGCCGGCATCGATGGGCAAGATGATGAGCGTCTATGTCGCCTTCAAGCTGCTGAAGGCCGGCGAGGCCAACCTGAACCAGACCGTGCTGGTGCGGCCGGAAACCTGGACCAAATGGAACAACACGGGCAGCACGATGTTCCTGTCGGTGAACGAGCAGGTCAGCGTTGAAAATCTGCTGCACGGCATCGTTACCTTGTCGGGCAATGATGCCTGCGTCGTGCTGGCCGAAGGCCTGGGCGGCACCGAGGCCAATTATGTCGCGCTGATGAATCGCGAAGCCAAAAGGCTGGGCCTGAAGAACAGCAATTTCGCCAACACCAATGGCTGGCCCGACCCGAATGAATATGTCACCGCCCGCGATCTCGCCACCATCGCCGAAGCGACGATCCGCGACTTCCCCGATCTCTACACACGTTTCTATGGCAAGGAGAATTTCACCTGGGGCAAGACGATGGGGGCCGGGCAGGACATCACCCAGGCCAATCGCAATCCCCTGTTGGGCAAGGTTGCCGGCGCCGATGGCCTGAAAACCGGCCACACCGATGAAGCCGGCTATGGCTTCACCGGTTCGGCGGTGCAGAATGGCCGCCGTCTGGTCATGGTGGTGGCCGGGCTGGACAGTTTCGGCGGCCGCGTGTCGTCCAGCGTCGATTTCATGAACTGGGGCTTTGCCGCCTGGCAGAATGTGCCGCTCGGGAAAAAAGGCCAGGTGGTGGGCCAGGCCGCGATTTCCGGCGCTGCCGAAGCCACGGTGGCCGCCACCGCGCCGCGCGACCTGTTCGCCACCCTGCCGCGCGGCTTTGGCATGGAGCGCAAGACCAGCGTCGTCGCGGTACCCGGCCTGACGGCACCGCTCAAGGCCGGCACCAAGGTCGCCGATCTGGTGGTGACCATGCCCGGCCAGGCAGCGGTGAAGCTGCCGCTGGTCACCCCGGTCGCCATCGAGGAAGCCAATTTCGTCCGCCGCGGCTGGAACTGGCTGATGGGCCTGTTCGGCTGATGCTTGCCGGCCGCTTCATCACGCTGGAAGGCGGGGAGGGGAGCGGCAAGTCCACGCAGGCCCGCCGGCTGGCGGAAACGCTGCGGTCGCAGGGACTTGAGGTCGTGCTGACCCGCGAACCGGGTGGCACGCCGGGCGCCGAAGCCATACGAAGCCTGCTGGTGACCGGCGAAGACGCGCGCTGGACGGCGTGGAGCGAGGCGCTGCTGATTACGGCAGCGCGCGTCGATCATGTCGCGCGCGTCATCCGCCCGGCGCTGGATCGCGGTGCGACGGTGATCTGTGACCGTTATATCGATTCGACGCGGGCCTATCAGGGCGCCGGGCGCGGACTGGCGGACGTCGCGTTGATTTCCTTGCATGAAATGTCGGTTGGCCTGTGGCCGGATTTGACCTTGGTATTGCTGCTGGATGAGGCCGAGGGCCTGGGCCGCGCCGCCGCACGTTTGGCAGCCGAGAGGGGAACCGCCGAAGCCCGTTTCGAAGCCATTGGCGGCGATTTCCATGCCCGCGTGCAGGGCTTCTTCGCCGGCCTGCCGGCCAGTGACCCGAAACGCTGCCACGCCATCACGGCCAGCGGCCGCATCGACGCCGTGGCAGCCCGCATCATGGCGGCCCTGTGACCGGCCTGATCGGCCATCACCAACAGGTCACGGCGTTCATGGACGCTTTCACCGGCGGCCGGCCGCACCACGCCTGGCTGCTCGCCGGCCAGCAGGGCCTCGGCAAGGCGCAGTTCGCCCATGCTGCCGCCACCTGGCTGCTGGCCGGTGCGCCGGCGGGAACGGATTTCAGCGTGGCCGACGATTGCGAGGCCGCTCGGTTGATGGCGGCGGGATCGCACCTCGATTTCCGTCTGCTCGAACGTCTGCCGGCCAAGACCGGCAAGCTGCGCGCCGAAATCGTCATCGGCCAGATCGTCCGCCGCTCCGACAGCGAAGGCCAGCCCCTGCGCGAATTTCTCACCGGAACGCCGATGCTGGGCCAGCGCCGGGTGGTGATCGTTGATGCCGCCGACGACATGAATCGCAACACCGCCAATGCCTTGCTGAAAAATCTTGAGGAGCCGTCGCCGGATACGATTTTCCTGCTGGTCAGCCACACGCCCGGCCGCCTGCTGCCCACCATCCGTTCGCGCTGCCGCACCTTGCGCTTTTCGCGCCTGCCCGATGCAGAGGTTGCCCGCGTGCTGGCTGGCGCCGATCTGGGCGGCGAGGATGCCGGCCTGTTGGTGCGTCTGGCGCAAGGCTGCCCCGGCCGCGCGCTCGGCCTGGCCGCTGCCGGCATCACCACGCTGGAACGGGACTTGGCCGGCCTGATCGGCTTGCCCATCGAGCGGGCCAGCCCGGCCGCGCTGGCGCTGGCGCGCAGCATCAGCGGCAAGGGCGGGGAGGGGCGCTATGCCGCGCTGCTCGATCGTGCGCCGGCGGTGATGGCTGCCAAAGCCCAACTGCTTGGCGGCAGCGCGCGTGCAGATGCCATCGCTGCCTGGGAACAGGCCAGCCGGCTGGCGCGCGAGGCGGTGCCGCTGCAACTCGATCCCGGCCAGGTCGGCTATGCGCTGGGCATGCATGTGGCGTCGCTGCCGGCTTGAAGCCCAAACTTGAATTGGCGGCTGTATTGCCCCATTGCAGCGCAGCATGATCAATCCGCGCTTCTATATCACCACCGCCATTGCCTATCCCAATGGCCGTCCACACATGGGGCACGCCTATGAGGTGATCGCCACCGATGTCATCGCGCGCTTCAAGCGGCTGGATGGCCATGATGTGCGCTTCCTGACCGGCACCGACGAACATGGCCTGAAGATCGACCAGGCCGCCCGCGCCGCCGGCAAGCCACCCAAGGTCTATGTCGATGACATGGTGGCGCCGTTTCTCGCCATGGATGCAGCGCTCGGCATCAGCTTTGATCGCTTCATCCGCACCACCGATACCGATCACAAGGCACTGGTGCAGGCCCTGTGGCAGCGCATGGCCGCCAACGGCGATCTCTACCTTGGCCGCTACGAAGGCTGGTACTCGGTGCGCGACGAGGCCTATTATGATCAGGCCGAGCTGGTCGAAGCCACTGACGCCGCCGGCGCCACGGTGCAACTGTCGCCGCAGGGCACGCCGGTCGAATGGACGGTGGAGGAAAGCTGGTTCTTCAAGCTGTCCGCCTATCAGGATCGGCTGCTGGCGATCTATGACAGCCAGCCCGAATTCATCCAGCCATCCAGCCGTTTCAACGAGATGCGCGCCTTTGTTGCCGGTGGACTTTCAGATCTGTCGGTCAGCCGTACCAGCTTCACCTGGGGCATTCCCGTGCCGGGCGACGAGCGCCATGTGATGTATGTCTGGCTCGATGCACTGGCCAATTATCTGACCGGCGCAGATGGTAGTGGTCGGGGCGGGCTGGACGGTGAATGGTGGCCGGCCGATCTGCATGTGGTCGGCAAGGATGTCGTGCGCTTCCACACGGTTTACTGGCCGGCATTCCTGATTTCGGCCGGCCTGGCCTTGCCGAAAACCGTGTTCGGCCATGGATTTTTGCTCAACCGCGGCGAGAAAATGTCCAAATCGGTCGGCAATGTCGTCGATCCTGTCGATATGGCGACGCGCTTCGGCGTGGACCGCCTACGCTGGTTCCTGTGCCGCGAAGTCGCCTTTGGCGAGGACGGCAGCTACAGCGATGAAGCCATTGTCGAGCGCACCAACGCCGATCTCGCCAATGGCATCGGCAATCTGGCGCAGCGCAGCCTTTCGATGGTCGCCAAGAATCTGGGCGGCGTCATGCCGGTGCGCGGCGCTGCCGGTGAGAGCGAACTGCGCCTGAAAGCGGCGTTCATGGCCGGCTCGGAGGCCTATTTCGCCCACATGAACGCGCTGGCGCTGCACAAGGCGCTGGATGCGGTGATGGGCATGGTGGCGGCTGCCAATGGCTATTTCGCCGAGAACGCACCCTGGGCCTTGGCGAAAACCGATACGGCGCGCATGGCCGAAGTACTGGCGGCGACGCTGGATGCGACGCGCCGCATCGTCCTGCTGGCGCAGCCGTTCATGCCGGGCAGCAGCGCGCAACTGCTCGATCAACTCGGCGTGGCCGCCGATGTCCGTGATTTCAAGGCGTTCAATACGCCGGTTGAAGCGGGCACGCAGCTTCCTGCACCCGCCGGTGTGTTCCCCCGCCTGACGCTCGACGGTTGAGCCATGCTTGTCGACAGCCATTGCCACCTCAATTACGCCAGCCTGGGTGACGATCTGCCCGGCGTGCTGGCACGCGCCCGCGCGGCCGGCGTTGGCGGCTTTCTGGCGATCAGCTGCCGGCAGAATGAGTGGGACGGCGTGATTGCGCTGGCCGATACGCACCCCGGCGTGTGGGCTACAGTGGGCATCCATCCGCACGAAGCCGACACGCATCCCGAAACCGACGCCGCCACGTTAATCGCTGCCGCCGCGCACCCGCGCGTGATCGGCATCGGCGAAACCGGCCTCGATTATTACTACGACAAATCCGACCGCGATCGCCAAAAAGCCAGTTTCCGCAGCCACATCATCGCGGCGCGCGCCACGGGCCTGCCGCTGATCGTTCACACTCGCGATGCCGAAGCCGACACTTTGGCCTTGCTGCAGGAACCGGGAGAAGGGACCCTTACCGGGGTCATCCACTGCTTCACTGCATCCCAAGCCTTTGCCGATGCGGCGCTGGCGCTGGGCTTCTACATCTCGCTGTCGGGCATCGTCACCTTCAAGAACGCCCGCGATCTGGCCGAAACCGCCAAGACCATCCCGGCCGACCGGCTGCTGGTGGAAACGGATTCGCCCTATCTCGCCCCGGTGCCGATGCGCGGCAAAACCTGCGAGCCGGCGTTCGTGGCCCACACCGCCCGCTTTCTCAGCGGCCTGCGCGGGGTGAGCGAGGCGGAACTGGTCGCCACCACCACCGCCAATTTCCACGCGCTGTTCACGAAAGCCGCATGAAGATCACCATCCTCGGCTGCGGCACCTCGTCGGGCGTGCCGCGCCTGGGCGGGCCGGATGGCGCCGGCAACTGGGGCCTGTGCGACCCCGCCAACCCCAAAAACCGCCGCCGCCGCGTTTCGGTGCTGGTGGAAGCGGCGGGCCAACGCGTGCTGATCGATTGCGGCCCCGATTGCCGCGAGCAATTGTTGGCCGCACGCACCGCGCACCTGGATGCCGTGATCATTACCCATGATCATGCCGATCACGCCCATGGCATCGATGATCTGCGGCAGATTTTCCACGCCATGCATGCGCCTGTGCAAGTGCACGCCAGTGCCGCCACGCTGGCCGTGCTGACCCGGCGGTTTGATTATGTCTTCGAAGGCGCTGCCGGCTATCCGGCAACCTGTGCGGCCCATCTGTTCGATGCGCCGCTGCACCTGGGCAACCTGAAGATCACGCCGTTTCCGCAGCTGCATGGCGATATTGAATCCACCGGTATCCGCTTCGATTGCGAGGGCAAGAGCTTCGCCTATTCCACTGATGTGAAAGGCTTTGATGCACGCGCCTATGCGGCATTGACCGGGCTTGATCTGTGGGTGGTCGATGCCTTGCGCCGTGAACCGCACCCGACACACAGCCATCTCGAACAGACATTGGGTTGGATCAGCCGCTGGCAGCCGGGCAGGGCACTGCTCACCCACATGGACCAGTCGATGGATTATGAAACCCTGCTGACCGAACTGCCGGGCGGTGTCGCCCCGGCCTTTGATGGCCAGGTGATCGACCTATAGCGCCAATATGGCAAAGCCGAGCGCCGCGGCCAGGCTGGTCAGGCTGGCAATGCCGCCAACGATCAACGGCTTTGGCCCAGTGCGCAGGATCTCGGCCAGCGGTGATCTGATGGCGGTGGCGGCAACCGATATCGCCAGCATCCAGCTGGACACATCTGCGGCAAAACCAGAGACTTGCGCCGGGATGATCCCGGTGGAATTGATGCCGGCGACCAGGAAAAACCCGACCACGAACCATGGCAGCAACGGCGCCACCCGCTTGCCGCCGCTGATCTTCAGCGGCGCCGGAAACGCCAACGCCACCAGCGCCAGCACCGGTGCCAGCAGCGCCACGCGCGCCAGCTTGACAATGGTGGCGGTTTCCCCAGCCGCCGGCGAAAAGGCATAACCGGCGCCAAGCGTCTGTGCCACATCGTGAATCGAGGCGCCCAATACGAAACCTGCCTGCAGATCGGACAGGCCCAGCAATTCGCAAATCGCCGGATAGACCACCAGCGCCGCGCTGCTCATCGCCGAGGTGCCGACCAGCACCAGCGTGAGTTCAGCCTGACGCACGCGGCGTTCCGACAGGGTGGCGGAAATCGCCATCGCCGCGGAGGCGCCACAGATGGCAACGGCACCGCCCGACAAGGTGCCAAACGCCGCGCCCAGCTTCAGCGTGCGCGCCGTCAGCACCGCGGCGCCGATGGTGATGCCGACGATTCCGACCACTGCGAGCAACGACAGCGGCCCCAGTGTCGCAATCTGCGCGATGGTGATGCGCATCCCGACCAGCACGATGGCCCAGCGCAGCAATTCGCGACTGGCCAGCGCCAGGCCCGGCGTCAGGCGCGCATCGGCCGACAGGAAATTCATGGCGAGCCCGACCAGCAGCGCCAGCAAGGTGAGCGGCGCGCCATAACGATCCGCCAGGCTCGCGGCCGCCAGCGTCGCGAGCAGTGCCACCAGCAGCCCAGGTACATACTCACGCCAACCGGCCGATGCGGTGCGTTCGATATCGCCGAACAGATCGGCGGCTTGCGGCAATGGCGATGATTGGCCGGCGTCCATCTTTCGTGGTTAGGCCGGCAGCGGGGTTTCGCCAAGAGGGGGCGTTTTCGATGCATATAATTATACATAATATATATTATCGATATTGTTTGTTGCAGCGGTAGCTTGCCAACCTGCCCCACGATGGTTCACCAATTGATCGCATTCGTGCGGAGGTTTCCAATGCGCTCCATCATGGTCAACAATGGCGAGATCGCTCTCCACGTCGTGGTCGCCGGGCCGGACAATGATGACCAATTGCCGATCCTGTGCGTTCACGGCTGGCCGGAACTTTCGCACAGCTGGCGCCACCAGCTCGCGCATTTCGCCGCGCGTGGCCGCCGCATCGCCGCCATGGATGTGCGCGGCTATGGCGGCAGCGCCAAGCCGCACGCGATATCGGATTACACATTGTCGGCGCTGGCATCCGATGTTGCCGCGGTCATCGCTGCGCTGGGCGGCCGCGCCATCTTGTTTGGCCATGATTGGGGTGCACCGATCGTCTGGAACACGGCGCTGCGCCATCCCGAAAAGGTCGCGGCCGTCGCCGGGCTCAGCGTGCCGTTCACACCCTGGGGTGAAACGCGCTTCCTCGATGTCATGCGCGTCATGCACGCCGGCAAATTCTTCTATCAGTTCTATTTTCAGGCCGAAGGCGTGGCCGAAGCCGAATTGGCAGCTGATCCCGATGCCTTGCTGAAAATCTACCATGCGCTCTCCGGCGATGCGACTTATCCGGGCTTTGGCCGCAAAGGGCCGGAGGCGACCTTGCTGGAAGGAGTCGCCCTGCCCGACCCCACGCCCGCCTGGCTGCCGGAGGCCGATCTGGCCATTTACCGCGCGGCCTTTGCTGCCGGTGGCTGGCGCGGGCCGCTCAACCGCTATCGCGCGCAAGATCTTGATTTCGAAGAGGCCGTGCCGCTGCGGGGCCAGCGCATCACTCAGCCGGCGGCCTTCATCGCCGGCAGCCGCGATCCGGTGCGCTTTTTCGCGCCGGGCATGGATTTGTTCGCCACGGCCGGTGCCGGTTGTGATGATTTCCGCGGCACCACCCTGATTGAAGGCGTCGGCCATTGGGTGCAACAGGAAGCGCCCGAAGCCACCAACGCGGCGCTGTCGGCCTTTATGGATGGGCTGTAGGCGCTAAATCCCCAGCGCGCGCTCTACCCGCCCGACCCAGGCTGCTACCCTCGGCCATTCGGCAAGATCGAAACCGCCTTCATGGGCAACGCGGGTATAGGCGACCAGGCCAATGTCGGCGCAGGTCAGGCCATCGCCGACAAACCAGTGCTGCTCGGCCAGGTGGCGCTGCATCTGGTCCAGCGCCGCACGGCCGCGGAGGTCGAGCGCCGGATCGATTTCGCTTTCCGCCTTGCCAAGATAATGTTTCTGAAACCGCCGCACGGCGATAGCCGGTTCATGGCTATATTGTTCCCAGAACAGCCATTGCAGCATCTGTGCGCGGGCGAAGGGATCGGCCGGGATCAGCGCGCTGCCGTCGGCCAGATACAGCATCAGCGCATTGGATTGCGCCAGGTGCCGGCCATCGTCAAACGCCACGGCGGGCACCTGCCCCATCGGGAATTTCGCAAGAAATTCCGGGGCCTTGGCCTCTCCGGTGACCACATTCACATCTACCCAACGGTAGGGCAGGCCCAGATGATCGGCGACCCATTTCACCTTCAGGCAATTGCCCGACATCAGGTCACCATAGAGCGTGAACATCACCATCCTCCTGCCGCGACGGCCATAGCGAAGCGGCTGCGCGATTGAAAGCCGCCCGGCGCTGCGGCAGGATGCACCGCATGACCAGCCCTGCCCTTGCCCTCGATCGCCTGGCCGCCATCATGGCGCGTTTGCGTGACCCCGAATCCGGTTGCCCCTGGGATCTGGCGCAGGATTTCGACACGATCGCGCCCTACACGATCGAGGAAGCCTATGAAGTCGCCGAAGCCATCGCGCAGCGCGACATGGCCGAATTGAAGAAGGAACTGGGCGATCTGCTCTTCCAGGTCGTCTTCCATAGCCGCCTCGCCGAGGAGGCCGGGCATTTCGCGCTGGCCGATGTGGTAACCGGCCTGTGCGAGAAGATGGAGCGCCGCCACCCGCATATCTTCGGCGATGCCACCCGCGCCGCCGATGCCGATGCGCAGAAGGATGAGTGGGAACGCATCAAAGCCGCCGAACGCGCGGCTGCGGGCAAGCCGGATCGGCCCGTGTCCGCGCTCGATGGGGTGGCGACCGCCCTGCCCGCCCTGATGCGCGCCGAAAAATTGCAGGCCCGCGCGGCGCGCGTCGGCTTTGAATGGCCCGATATTGCCGGGGTGCGGGCCAAGCTGGACGAGGAACTCGCGGAATTCGATACCGCCACCGATGATGCCCATCGCGCCGAGGAATTTGGCGACGTGCTGTTTGTGGCGGCCAATCTGGCGCGGCGCCACGGCATCGATCCCGAAGCCGCCCTGCGCGCTGGCAGTGCCAAATTCGAGCGGCGATTCAAGGCGATGGAAGCGCTCGCCGGGCCGGAATTCCCGTCGCTCAGCCTCGATGCGCAAGAAAGGCTCTGGCAACAGGTGAAGGCCGCCGAGCGCGCGGGCCAATGAGAACGCGGGTCAAGATCTGCTGCATCGCCTCACCCGCCGAAGCCGCGATGGCCATTGCCGCCGGCGCCGATGCGCTGGGCCTGGTGGCGCGCATGCCATCCGGGCCGGGCCCGATTCCCGATGAGGCGATTGCCACCATCGCAGCCACGGTGCCGCCGCCGGTGGCGAGCTTTCTGCTGACCAGCGAAACCAGCGCCGAGACAATCGCGGCCCATGTGCAGGCCACGGGGGTGACGACGGTGCAGATCGTGTCCCACATCGAACCGGCGCAGTCCGCCCGCCTTGCGCAAATGCTGCCGGCGCTGCGCCGCGTGCAGGTCATCCATGTCGAAGGGCCGGATGCGCTCGATCTGATCCCGGCCTATGCGCCGCATGTGCACGCCTTCCTGCTCGATTCCGGCCGGCCGTCGGTTGCAGAGCTTGGCGGCACCGGCCGCACCCATGATTGGGCGATCAGCGCGGCGTTCGTGCGCGCCAGCCCGGTGCCGGTGTTTCTGGCCGGCGGCCTGACGGCGGACAATGTCGGCGAGGCCATCGCGCAGGTGCGGCCGTTCGGCGTCGATCTGTGCTCCGGCATCCGCACGGACGGGGGCCTGGACGACGACAAGTTGCGCGCCTTCATGGCTGCGGTGCGGCGCGCGGACGATCCGTCTATTGCTTGACCCGCAGCGCAACACAGCGATCGCGGCCGGCAAGATCGTGGTGCAGCGTGGCCGACATTCCGGTTGCTACGGCCATCGCCAACAGCGCCGGGCCCTGTTCATGGCCGATTTCCAGCACCGCCAAGCCGCCATCGACCAGCAGGCCGGGCAGCCCAGGCAGGATGCGGCGATACGCATCCAGGCCATCGGCGCCGGCAAACAGCGCGGCTGCAGGTTCGTATCGGCGCACGTCTTCGGACAGCGCTTCGCCGGTGCCGATATAGGGTGGGTTGCACAGGATCAGATCGAAGCGTTCGGTCAGCCCCGCGCCCCAATTGCCACGCTGGAACACGGCGCGCGCGCCCAGCCCGGTGCGCAGCGCATTGGCCTGCGCCACGGCCAGCGCCGCCGGGCTGGCGTCGATGCCCAGGCCGGTGGCGGCCGGCCATTCGCTGAGCGCGGCCAGCAATAGCGCGCCGGAGCCGGTGCCGAGATCGAGGATGCGCTGCGGCGGGGATTTGCACAGGCGCAGCGCCACCTCAATCAGCGTCTCGCTGTCCGGGCGCGGAATCAGCACATCCGGCGTGACGATCAGGTCGAGCGACCAGAATTCACGGGCGCCGGTGATGTGCGCAACGGGCTCACCAGCGGCACGGCGATTGACCATGGTTTCAAAATCTTGTGGGTCGATGCTGCGTTGCTGGTTGAGCAGCAATTCGCCGCGGGTGGTGCCGGTCGCGTGGGCGAGCAGCACTTCGGCATCCAGCCGCGCCGTGTCCCCACCAATGCGGGGGACAGCGGAGATGAGCAGGTCGATGATGCGGGTCAAACCTTCACCCCAGGCTCGCCAACCGCGCGGCTTCATCCTCGGCGATCAGCGCGCCGACCACATCATCCAGTGCGCCTTCCAGGATTTCGGGGAGGCGGTGCAGGGTCAGGTTGATGCGGTGGTCGGTCACCCGGCCTTGCGGGAAATTATAGGTGCGGATGCGTTCGGATCGGTCGCCCGAACCGACCATCGCCTTGCGGTCCGCCGAGCGCGTGCTCGCCAGGCGCTCGCGTTCGGCATCGAACAGGCGGGTGCGCAGCAATTTCATCGCCTTGGCCTTGTTCTTGTGCTGGCTGCGTTCGTCCTGCACCGCCACCACCACGCCGCTGGGGATATGGGTGATGCGCACCGCACTGTCGGTGACGTTGACATGCTGGCCGCCCGAACCCGACGCGCGATACACGTCGATGCGCAAATCCTTGTCGTCGATGGCGATATCCACATCGCCGGCTTCGGGCAGCACGGCGACGGTGGCGGCGCTGGTGTGGATGCGCCCGCCGGCTTCGGTGGCCGGCACGCGCTGCACCCGGTGCACCCCGCTTTCGAACTTCAACCGCGCGAACACCCCGGCGCCGGACACGCTGGCGATGATTTCCTTGAAACCGCCGATGTCGGAGATGTTGGCAGACAGGATTTCCCAGCGCCAGCCGTGGTTTGCAGCGTAACGTTCATACATGCGCGCAAGGTCGCCGGCAAACAGCGCAGCCTCGTCGCCGCCGGTGCCGGCGCGGATTTCCAATACCGCAGACCGATCATCGGCGGCATCGCGCGGCAGCAATTGCAACGCCAGCGCGCGTTCCGCCGCCGGCAGGCGCGCGGCGATCGCGGCCAGTTCTTCCTGGGCGATTTCGTGCATTTCATCGCCGGCCGGAATGGCGCGCAGGCTTTCGGCTTCGGCCAACAGCGCCCGCCAGCCGGCCGCCGCCTCGACCAGCGGCGTCAGCTCGGCATAATCCTTGGACAATGCCACGAACTGGTCAGGCGGCAGCGCCGGATTGCCCATGTCGTTCGCCACCTGGGCATGGCGGCGCTCGATCTGGGCGATGCGCTCGATGGGCAGGATCATTTGCCGATGGGTAAAGAAATGCGGCCACCCTTCGATGTGACCTCGCGAAAAGTAGTTTTTTCGATTCCAAATCTTTTGTTTAATATTGGGGCAAGTGCAGCATAAATGGCACCAATGGATCTGTATTGATCCTTTATGTTCCGCTTTAAATAAAGCTGCATATGGTTGGAACCGTTATCCAAAGACATGGACATAACGTAGTCGGCTTCTGATCGCATTGCCTTCTCAAAGCGTTTTTTTTGATTTCCAGTATTGTATACGAATACTGGCATACCGCGACTTCGAATTAGATTGACGAAACTGTCAAACAATTCAATTAGTTCTAATTGCTCTGTCTCAAGCACCATCGCCACGGAGCGCAAGTTCTTTTGCGCCCCGCTAACCAGCATTGCAAGCCGTTCAATCCCTGCCGCCCAACCTACCGCAGGAGTCGCTGGGCCGCCCATGTGAGTGATAAGGCCATCATAGCGGCCGCCGCCCAACACGGTGCCCTGCGTACCGAGATTGTCAGTGACAAACTCGAACACGCTATGCCGGTAATAGTCTAATCCTCGAACGAGCCGGGAGTTACGGTATGATTCGATACCTTTAGCCTGTAATCCCTTCATCAAACTTTCAAAAAATGCCCCGGCTTCATGAGTAAAATAATTGTCGATCTGCGGTGCATCCGTTGCAATGGCTTGGTCCCGAACATCCTTGCTGTCCAGAATACGTAGAGGGTTAATTGCCAGCCGGCGCAGGCTGTCCTCACTCAATTCGCCCCGATGAGCTGCAAAATATGCGGCAACAGCCGCGCTCCATGCCTGGCGTGTTTCGGGGTCGCCCATGGTATTCAACGTTAGGCGAACATCGGAAGCAATACCCAACTCCTTCAACAAAAGTTGGCCAAGCACGATCACTTCCACATCTGCTGAAGGTTCGGCTGCGCCCAATATTTCGGCATCCAGTTGGTGAAACTGGCGGAACCGGCCCTTTTGCGGGCGTTCATAACGAAACAAGGGCCCCCACGTCGCCAGCTTCAACGGCGCAAACTGCTGCCAGCCATTCTCGATATAGGCACGCGCGATGCCGGCAGTGAATTCCGGCCGCAGGCACATGCTGTCGCCGCCACGGTCCTGAAATTCATACATTTCCTTGGAAACAACATCGGTCGTCTCGCCGAGCGAGCGCGCGAATACGGCGGTGCTTTCGAACACCGGTACTTCCACGCGGCCAAAGCCATAGAGCTGCCGCACACGGTTGAAGGTGGCGATGACATGATCGAAGCGGGCGGCGGCCTCGCCGATCATGTCTTGCGTGCCGCGGGGTTTCTGGGGGGCCTTGCTCATGGTGGTGGGGAATAGGCGAGCAAAGCGCGGGGTGCAACGGGTGGGCCGCAAGTGCTGGGGAGCTGCGCTCGCCACCCCTCCGTCGCCCTTCGGGCGCCACCTCCCCTTGAAGGGGAGGAGCTTTTGATCCTCCCCTTCAAGGGGAGGTGGCGAGCGCAGCGAGACGGAGGGGTGGCGCGTGTGGGGGCAACACCCCCTTCCCCACGGTCACGCGCTTCGCTAACCAATACATATGCGCACCCTCCTCCTTCTCACCGCCCTCATCGCCGCCCCGGCGCTCGCCCAGCGCTCGATGCCGCAACCGCTGCCGATCGTGGACGAGGTGCCGGCCGCGCGTGACCGGCCGTTCCCTGGCGCGCTCACCCTGCATGTCGATGCGACCGATACGCTGCGCGGCGTGTTCAAGGTGACCGAGACCATTCCAGTGCCAGCGGGCATGGCCGGCAAGCGCATGGCGCTGCTGTTCCCGAAATGGCTGCCCGGCAAGCATGGTCCGCGCGGCGAGATCGAGAAGGTCGCCGGGCTGGAAATCAGCGCCGGCGGCAAGCTGCTCACCTGGAAGCGTGACCCGCTCGACATGTACGCCTTCTGGGTGAATGTGCCCGACGGCGTCCGCGTGCTGGAGGTAAAGTTCGATTTCCTGTCCGCCACCGATGGTCCGCAGGGGCGCATCGTGGTGACGCAGGACATGATGAACCTGCAACCCAACAGCGTGTCGCTGTATCCGGCCGGCTGGTTCACGCGGCAGATTCCGGTCAACCTGTCGGTCACCTGGCCGGCGGGCTGGACGGCGGCCAGCGCCATGCGGGAGGCCAGCCGTGCCGGCAACCGCATCACCTATGCCACCATCGATTATGAAGCGATGGTGGACAGCCCGTTCTTCGCCGGGCGCCATTTTGCCAAATGGGATCTCGGCCAGAATGTCACGATGAACGTGGTCGCCGATGATGCCCGCTTTCTGAAGGCGACGCCCGATCAGATCGACAAGCACCGTAATCTTGTCACCCAGGCGGTGAAATTGTTCGGCACCCGCCAGTTCGATCATTATGATCTGCTGGTGTCGCTGACCGAGCGCATGGGCGGCATCGGGCTGGAACATCATCGTTCTTCCGAAAACGGTGTCGATACCGGCTATTTCACCGACTGGGCGAAAGGCCCCGGCCGGCGCAATCTGTTGCCGCACGAATTCACGCACAGCTGGAACGGCAAGCACCGCCGCGGCGCCGATCTGGTGACGCCGGATTTCCGCACGCCGATGCGCAATTCGATGCTGTGGGTGTATGAAGGCCAGACGCAATTCTGGGGCTATGTGCTGCAGGCGCGATCTGGCCTGGTGACGCAAGAAGAAACCATCGATCAACTCGCCACCATCGCCGCCACGCTGGACAATCGCCCGGCGCGCGGCTGGCGCAGCCTGGATGATACCACCAACGATCCGGTGATCACGCCGCGCGCGCCCAAGGGCTGGCTGAGCTGGCAGCGCAGCGAGGATTATTATGCCGAAGGCATGCTGATCTGGCTGGAGGCCGACGCCATCATCCGCCGGGAAAGCGCCGGCAAGCGCAGCATGGATGATTTCGCGCGCAGCTTCTTTGGCACCGGCGATGGCGATTGGGGGGTGAAGCCCTATGACATGGCCAGCCTGGTCGCGGCGCTGAATGCGGTGCAGCCCTATGACTGGGCCGGGCTGCTGGCGCGGCGCCTGACCGAAAAGGCCGGCGGCGCGCCATTGCAGGGTTTTGAACTGGCGGGCTGGAAGCTGGTCTATACCGACAAGCCGAGCGCCGCCTTCACCGATTCCACCCGCCGCACGCTGAACCTGGCGTTTTCGGGCGGTATGGTGATCGGCACGGCCGGCCGCGTGGAGCAGGTGACCTGGGCGACGCCGGCCTTCGATGCCGGGCTGGCGGTGGGCGATATGCTGCTGGCGGTGAACGAGCAGCCATACAGCGATGATGAGCTGAAGGCCGCGATCACGGCCGCCAAGGACAGCAAGCAGCCGATCCGGTTGACCGTAAAGACGTCTGACCGGGTGCAGACGATGACCCTCGCGTGGACCGGCGGCCTGCGCTATCCGAAGCTGGAGCGCATGACCCCGGCGGACGCCGCCAATCCCACCGGGCTGGAACGCTTGCTGACGGCCCGCAAATAACGCCACCCCGAACGGGATGGCGTGGCAATTCGGGCATGGACGAATCCGCCGCTTGCCCCTAACCCGCCTCCAAAGCAAAACAGGAGAAGATCACCCATGCGTATCGATGCCATTCCGATCGGGGTTGCCCCGCCGCACGATGTCAATGTGGTGATCGAATGCCCGATGGGTGGTGAGCCGGTGAAGTATGAAATGGACAAGGCGTCTGGCGCTTTGTTCGTCGATCGCATCCTGCACACGCCAATGCGTTACCCGTGCAATTATGGCTTCATCCCGCACACGCTGGCCGAAGATGGCGATCCCATCGATGCGCTGATCGTGGCGCGCACCCCGTTCATCCCCGGATCGATCGCGCGTGTGCGCCCGGTTGGCGTGCTGATGATGGAAGATGATGGCGGCGGCGATGCCAAGCTGATCTGTGTCAGCGTCACCAAGGTTCACCCCTATTACGACGATGTCGTCGAATATACCGATCTGCCCAAGATCGTGCTGGATCAGATCGAGCATTTCTTCACCCACTACAAGGATCTGGAACCCGGCAAGTGGGTCAAGTGCCAGGGCTTTGAAGGCAAGGCCACGGCCGAGCGGCTGATCCTGGAATCGATCGAACGCTATGAAGCCGAAAAGGCCGGCAAGCTGGCCATCGAGCACAAGCAACACCCGGGCGCGCCACGCTGATCCACGGCGCGGAATGATGCGACCGCTGGCCGATGGGCTTGCGGTCCGCATTCTGCCCGTGCGGCGGGGTCAGGCGATCAATTTCTGCAGATTGGCCATCGCCGCCATGGCGGTTGGCCGGAATTGTTGCAGGAGCGCGATCCGGGCCGTTTCCTCCGGGCGCACAGCGCTTATGGTCTTGCCAAAGCCATCCAGCCGGCAATCGTGGATCCACGCCGACAGCGCCTTGTTCTGGCCCCACAACCCCTGATTGAACAGATTGACCAGGCTGGCGCGCGGATAATCCTCGATGCTGTCGGGCAAGGGTACCGCCATGGTCAGCGCGTTCTGCGCCGCTTCGCCGTCGATATGCGCTTCCACCCAGGCGATCATCGCGGCACTGAACGCCGGCTGCGGCACGCGGATCATCTGCGGCACGATCAGGCCCGGTTGAAACACCGGCACCGGCGGCCGCCGTTCAACCGCCGATGCAGTGCAATCAATGAACAAGGTGCCGGGCGCAGTGGCGCGCGTGCCCTGTTCCAGCACCATGGCATCGGGTTCCAGCGCCAGCACGCGGCCCATGCGGACGATATCGGAAATGCCGCGCAGAATGGCAATTTCGGCTTCCGAAGCAATGGCATAATGAAACATCGTCGGCATCACGTCGGAATCGATGCGCAGCATGAAGCCACAGGCTTCCAATCGCAGGAACAGGTCGCGGGCGTCGGTCGCGGTGGCCAGCGCCTGCATCATGCCCAACTGGCCACCGATGCTGTCTTCAAAAAACTGGAGCCCCGGTTGCACCGACCGGCGGTTGAAATACCAGGAGGCGCGCGGCGCCACCCAGCTGATCATGGCGGGCGTGGCACCGGCGCCCAGCAGCCAGATCAATGTATCCATCGCCGTCTTGCCGGCGCCCAGCACGGTGAAATGCCGCGGCATGGCGGCGGGGACCTGCCACAGATTGGGCAGATCATTGGGCGGCACGATCCGCACCCCATCGGCCACGGCAAACTTGCGCCGGTGGGTCGATGGCACGCTGGTCGCCAGATAGGTTGAATCGATGGTCTTGCGGGCAATGTTGACCTGCGTTTCCTGCCCCGAAATCAGGGAAATGATGCGCCCCTCCCCGCGATAATCACTCATCGGGAAATAGCGGACCCGCCCGGTCGGCAGCAATTGGCGGCGCATCACGGTATCAAAATAACCGCAGACTTCCGGGCCAGAGGCAAGTTCGTGAAAGCCGGCGTTGATGCCATGGGTATCGATATGCCCCGCGCCCAGCGGCAAAGACGCGACGCCATAAAAGGACGAGGGCTGGTGCAGCGATACGAACGGATAGGCATCGTTCCAGTGGCCGCCCGGCTTGCCATGGCGATCAACGATGGTGATCGTCGCCTGTGGCAGTTCGGTCAGCAACGTGTCGGCAAAGGCCAGCCCCATCGCGCCGGCCCCGATGAGGAGATAATCCGTTTCGAGACTGGTCATATGCTACCCCGCCGACAACGCCTTGATCGCCGCGCCCTCGACGCGCATCACCGTCCACTCATCCATCGGTTTGGCGCCCAGCTTCTTGTAGAAACCGATGGCCGGCTCGTTCCAATCGAGCACCCACCATTCGAACCGGGCATAGCCGCGCGCTTCCGCCAGCGCGGCGATGCTGACCAGCAACGCCTTGCCGGCGCCCAGACCGCGCGATTCGGGGCGGACATAAAGATCGTCGAGCCAAAAACCCGGCTTGCCGGTCCAGGTCGAAAAGGTCCGGTAAAAAATCGCCGAGCCGACGATGTCGCCTTCATGCTCGGCAATCAGCGCCTCGACCAGCGGGTCCGGCCCAAACAGTCCGGCGTGAAGATCGGCCGCGGTGGCGCAAACCGCGTCTGGCTCGCGTTCATAGGCGGCAAGATCGTGCGCGAATTGCAGGATTTGCGGCACGTCGGCCGGTGTTGCAGGTCGAATGATCATGGCGCCTGCCATGGCGAGCGTTCAGCCGGCTGGCAAGACCACCCGGTCAGAGCCCGAAATAATTGCTGCCGATAGCGAACAGCACAACGCCCGCAAAAACGCCCAACGCAAACTTGATGTTGATCTTTTTCATCAGAAACTCCCGCGACAATGGCCTGTTCCAGAAATGCGTCAGCGCGCCGCAAACCGGATGCGCAGAGCCAGCGCCGCAAGCCCAAATGCCAACAGCAAGCTCGCCAGGGCGCCCGGCCCCTGCCCTTCGATCAGCAAGGCCAACGCCGCCATTTTGGCGAGGCCAACCCCAAGCCACAACATCGCAGCCAGAATGCGCGTCACAACAGCCGCCCCATGGCGCGGAACATCCACATGACGCTGAAAAACGCCAGGCCCACCGATGGCGCGGCAAACAGCCAATATCGCACGCCGCGATCGACCCGGTCGGGCAGCCACAGACGCTTCAGCACCCAGGCCAGCGCCGCCGGCCCGGCCAGCAGCGCGATCCAGGTCAGGCGATCGGCATCAAAGCCCAGATTGATTGCCTCGATCAACACCACCGCCGCGCCGATACCGAAGCACCAGGTGGCCACAGCAAAGCCATAGGCCACGGCCTGCTGGCGCACGGGTTCTTCCACCCGGCGCGGGCGAGGCGGGCCGCCATGCATGGCCGATTACGCGGCCGCAGCCGCGGCGGCCGCGTTGAACGCGTCGATCTCGGCGGCCTTGGCTTCGACCAGCTTGACGATATGTTCCAGCATCTGTTCGCTGTCGATCACATGGTCGCTGATGCCGTTCAGGAACACCGCGTGGCGGCCATTGCCGCCGCCGGTCAGGCCGATATCGGTTTCGCGCGCTTCGCCCGGCCCGTTGACCACGCAGCCCAGCACCGACAGCGACAGCGGCGTGGTGATGTGCGCCAGCCGCGTTTCCAGCGCTTCCACGGTGCGCACCACATCGAAACCCTGGCGGGCGCACGACGGGCACGACACCACCCGCACGCCGCGGGCGCGGATGCCAAGCGACTTCAGGATATGATAGCCGACCTTCACTTCCTCGACCGGATCGGCCGACAGCGAGACGCGGATGGTATCGCCCACCCCGGCCCACAGCAGCATGCCAAGGCCTATGGAGGATTTCACCGTGCCGCCGATCAAGCCGCCGGCTTCGGTGATGCCCAGATGCAGCGGATAATCACAGACTTCGGCCAGGCCATTGTAGGCCGCCACCGCCAGGAACACGTCGCTGGCCTTCACACTGATCTTGAACTCGTGGAAATCCTCGTCCTGCAGATATTTCATATGTTCGAGCGCGCTTTCCACCAGCGCTTCCGGGCAAGGCTCGCCATATTTTTCCAGCAGATGCTTTTCCAAGGAGCCGGCGTTCACGCCGATGCGGATGGCGCAGCCATTGGCCTTGGCGGCATTCACCACTTCGCGGATGCGGCTGCGGCTGCCGATGTTACCGGGGTTGATGCGCAGGCAGGCAGCGCCCGCGTCCGCCGCTTCCAGCGCGCGCTTGTAATGGAAATGGATGTCGGCAACGATCGGCACGCGCGCGGCGCGGGTGATCTTGCCGAAGGCGGCGGTGGCTTCCTTGGTCGGGCAGCTCACCCGGATGATGTCAGCACCCACCTCTTCACAGGCGCGGATCTGGTCGATCGTGGCGGCGGCATCTTCGGTGGGTGTGTTGGTCATGGTTTGCACCGCGATCGGCGCATCGCCGCCCACCGGCACCTTGCCCACCATGATCTGCCGGCTCTTGCGACGAATGATGTCGCGCCACGGACGCACGCTCATGCCATTTGGCTCCTTGGTTTCGCCTGCCCTGCCCGGCAAAATTTGATGCCCTGCCCGATAGCACAGGGGTGCATCCATGCAAGACGCGGCCTGGGCCGTGATCTCATGAATAACACCCCCCGTGACGGGTTTTTCAGCCCCGAGGCGAGTGAGCAAGCGCAGTGGCGGTGGCAGCGCCACCGCCCAAGCGCAGCGAGCGCTTCATCGGGGCTGAAAAACCCGCCATCGGTGGCCCGGAGAGGCGAAATCAACGTCATCGGTCGGCTCGCCGGGGGGCTATGCCCCGCCTTCGCCGCCCGCTAACGCCGATTTCGCCTCTCCGGGCCATCACGGGGGGTGTTATTCATGAGATCACGGCCTATCATCGCGTGATATGTCAGACAGTCCGAAGCCCATTTCCATCCAGGCCGCCACCGTGATCCTCGCGCGTGCTGGCCCCGACGGCGTGCCGGAATTCCTGCTGGTGCAGCGCGGCGAGAATCTGGCCTTTGCCGGCGGCGCACTGGTGTTTCCGGGCGGACGCGTGGATGCAACCGATATCGCCATTGCCCGCAATCCCGATCTGGCGAGCGGCTTCGATGGCCTCGACGACCTGGATGCCGCTGCCCGCGTCACCTGCGCCCGCGAAGCGCTGGAGGAAACCGGCGTGCTGTTGACCGAAGGACCGTTGCCCGATCCACAGGCACTGGCCGACGCCCGCCAGGGCCTGGCCAGCGGGCCGGATGCCGCCGAGGCCGCGACTTTTGCCTTCATGCTCGGCACCATGGGCCACAAAGTCGATGCGGCACGTTTCATCCCGTTCGCCCGCTGGGAGCCACCATCGGCCGCGGCCATCGTCCGCCGCTTCGACACGCGATTCTATCTGGCCGATGCCGGCCGCTCGGCCAGTGCCGCCATCGCGCCCGATGGTTTCGAGGCCAAGGCGCTGCGCTGGACAACCGCGGCGCAAGCCTTGGCCGATTATGATGCCGGGCGCGCCGCCATGGTGTTCCCGACCTGGTGCAACATGCACCGGCTGGCGCAATATCAGACAATGGCTTCGCTGTTCGATGCCGTCGCCGTCCTGCCCGCCCCCTATGTGCAGCCGGCGTTCGAGACAGTGGATGGCGAACAATGGCTGACCATCCCCGAAGGTCTGGATTATCCGGTGACGCGTGACCGGGTGGCGAACTTGCGCCGGGAGTGATTCGGGCGAGGGATTGCCCCTGCCGGCGACGTTGGTAAGCTGAAGCTTTGCTGCTGGAGATCGAAATGCGCCTGCTCGCCCTTGCTGCCCTGCTTGCCACCCCCGTTCTGGCGCAGGAACCGCCCGCTCCACCTGCGGCTGCACCGGCCCAATCGGCCGCCGGTCAACGCCTGATGGCCGCCGATGCCAACAAGGACGGCAAGTGGAGCAAGGATGAATGGCTGGCCGCCGGCCGCCGCGAAATGGGCTTCAACCTGATCGATGCCGACAAGGACGGCTTTGTCACCCGCCCCGAACTGGCCGAGGGCATGAAGCGCATGCGCGCCATGGGCATGGCACCGCCGCAGTAAGGCCAAGCCGGCCGTGATTATCGCAAGGCGATAATCACGGACTCGGCGCAGTGCCCGGCCGGGCTGGCGTCTGGCCCTCAGGCCAGGCGAACAGCTTCGACGGCGCGGCTTTGCCGCGCTCTTTCTTCTTCTTTGTCTCCACACCAATCGGACTCGGCGGCTATGCCGCCGGCCGATCCTGTCAGGGCCGCAACCCCCGCGCCTTCGCCCCCGGCTTCAACATCCGCTGCGCCATCCCGGCAAAGCGGCACAGTTCGGCCCGCGTCTCGCGCGGATCGATGATCGCCTCCACGCCGAAATGTTCGGCCGTGCGGAACGGTGATCGCACCTGTTCCAGCCCGGCCTTGATCTCGGCCAGGCGCGCCGCCGGATCATCGGCCGCTTCCAGTTCGGCGCGATAGGCCGCCTCCAGCCCGCCGGCGATCGGCAAGCTGCCCCAATCACCCGAGGGCCAGGCCATGCGCCAGCGAAACCGGTCCGCCGGCGCGTGGCCGCTGCCCGCCATGCCATAGGCCTTGCGCATCACCACGCAGCACCAGGGCACCGAAGCTTGATAGATCGCCGCCAAGGCCCTCGAACCCCAACGGATTGTCGCCTCCTCCTCCGCCCGTCGGCCGATCAGAAAGCCGGGGTTATCAACCATGTGGATGATCGGCAGATGGAAGGTGTCGGCCAGATCGACCATCCGCTCCACCTTGCGCGCCGTGGCCGCCGTCCACAGCCCGCCCAAACATTCCGGGTTGGACGCGATGATCGCCACCGGCCAGCCATCCAACCGCGCCAGGCCAGTAACGACGCCGGTGCCCCATTCGCGGCCGATTTCGAACCAGCTGCCGGCGTCCACCACCGATTCGACGATCGGCCGCACCGGATAGAGCCGGCGTGGATCGCGTGGCACCGCGCCGATCAACCAGTCATCGGCGCGGGTAACGGGATCATGGCACGGCGTGCGCGCCGGCAGTTCGTCCACCGATGACGGCAGGTAGGAAAGGAACCAGCGCGTGCGCAAGAAGGCCTCGGCCTCGCTGCCGACCCGGTCATCCACGGCGCCATTGCCAGCGTGAATGCCGGCGCCGCCCAATTCTTCCTTGGTGCGATGTTCGCCGGCGGCGGCCACCACCGGCGGGCCGGCGACGAACATCTGGGCCGTCCCCTCCACCAACAGCGAATAATGCGCCATCACCATGCGCCCAGCGCCGAGCCCGGCCACCGGGCCCAGCCCCATCGCCACCACCGGCACCTGCGACAAATTGGCTGTCATCACCTCCCAACCGGGGATTTCGGGGATGTAGGTATAGCCGGCCTTTTCAAGGGTGCGCACGCTGCCGCCGCCGCCGGTGCCTTCGATCATGCGGATCAACGGCAGGCGATATTCCTGCGCCAGCCGCTCAGCATCGATCAGCTTGCGGTGCAGGCTGGCATCGGCAGCGCCGCCGCGCACCGTGAAATCATCGGCAGTAGCCACCACCGGGCGGCCGGCGATGCTGGCAAGGCCAAACAGGAAATTGGCCGGCTGGAAGGACAGCATTGTGCCGGCGGCATCATATTGTGCAAATCCAGACAGTTCGCCGATTTCCTGGAAGCTGCCGTCATCCAACAGCGCCGCCAATCGCTCGCGGGCATTCAACTTGCCATGGGCGCGCTGCCGCACCAGCTTGTCCGCGCCGCCCATGGCATGCGCGGCATGCTGGCGCTGGCGAAGTTCGGCGATTTCCTGTTCCCAGCCCATGGATGTGCCCTTCGTATCCGCGCGTTATGGTCGCGCCTGGTGCCTGCTACTGCAACAATGTGGCAGGCCGGTGCCCCGCGGCAAAGCCCGCCAATTCTTCAATGCAGCACGTATTTCAGGCGATTGGACGCCTTTGGGAATTGACATTGGGCCTGCATGAACCGCCACCCGAAGGGCGGCAAACGGGCCACCAAGGCATTTGCCCCATGCTGAACACCAAGGTTAAGACTTGTATACAGCATCGAAACAGGAGATAGAAGGCATTGGGTCGTTTTGGGTCGCAGGGGTCGCGGCTATGTATAGTGGGTCTTTGCTGGAAAAATCCGGTGTCGGCGGTGCGCCTGCGCTTGACTTTGGTGCGGCAAACGTCGCCTGTCCTATTGTGACAACACGGTCCCATCCCGAAAGCCCGCGCAACCCGCGTGTGAAGCTGTTGACCGAGGGCGAGCGGGAATGCCTGCGACTCGTCTATCAGCACATGACATCCAAGGATATTGCCCGGCAGCTTGGTGTGTCCCACCACGCTGTCGACATGCGTCTGCGCCAGGCCATCCGCAAACTGGATGTGATCAGCCGGATCGATGCGGCACGCGCCCTTATTGCGGCCGAAGGCATTTCTCCAACAGAATCAATGGGGAATGACTATCAATCATTGATATATCAGGCGCCGGAGCTTGAGGAAAATGTGGCAACGGTCACATTTGGCTCACCGGCCTCGACGAGGGCAGGTGCAGCGCTCCAACGTTCCAGCGACCCCAATCAGCTAGAACCAGGATCCCTCGAAGGGGCGCAACACTCGCCCTTAACCAGTCCGGATGTTGGTCCGGTCGGCGGCACCCTCGCCCAGCCTTCCGCACTGACAGGCAATGTGACCCTTGGGTCGACGCTTGCAACGGATTGGCCGGGCATTGCAGCCCCCGACCCTGGCATTGATGCCCGGCCTTTCCTGAACACACGTCCCTGGGGATCGCGAAACGATTTGGCGATCGGACACCGGCTCGGCTGGATCCTGTTCATCGCATTTGCGTCTGCGATGACGTTCGGCGGCATTCTCGCTGCCCTCGCCGCTCTCAAGACGCTGCTTTAGCACTTCCGGACGGTCGTCGTCCGGAAGGACGACCCCACCTCCCGGCCGCATCGGCGCGCCGGCAACCGAAGGATTGTGCCATGCTGAAAGAACGTCGCCTCGCCGCCAACAAGATCGCCGAGCAACTGTTTGCGGCTGAAGCCGCCATCGATGCCGCCGTCGCTGCCGTGGCCCAGCTCACCGCGATCATGCCGATGGCCCGGCAGGAAGCCCATCTGGCCGCCAGCATCGGCCAGGACGCCCTGATGGGCGCCATGCAAACCTGCCAGCAGCTGATCGAAGCCCGCGGCCGGATCATTGCCACCCATGCCGCGCTGCGCGATGCGCAGACCAAGGTCGGCCTGGGCGCGGTCAACTTCAACGGCACCTGCCCGCCCGAAGAAGGTCATCTGACCGAGGAAGCCCCTGCGCGCCGCCACCTGACGGTCGCCGCCTGATCTTGATCACAGGTGCCTGAGCGGCCGGCGATGTTGCGATGGCACTTCGTCCGGCCGCGCTCGCGTCGGGGAGGAATAAATGTTCCCAATCATCGGCATCCTTGCTTTGGCCGCAGCCTGCTATCTGGCCTTCAGATTTGGTGGCTTCGATGAGAAAGTAGCAGCCGCAGCGTTCGTGGCCGCCACGCTTGCATCACGGCTGGTGCAGCATAATTACGCGCACACCGAAACCGGCGTGCTGGTGGTGGATTTCATTCTGCTCGCCGGTCTGATCGTGCTGGCTCTGACCAGCGACCGCTTCTGGCCGATGTATGCCGCGGCGTTCCAGTTCGTCGGGACGCTCGTGCATGTCGCCAGCATGGCCGAGCAGGGCGATTACGCCTGGGCCTATGCGGTGGGCTTGGTGTTCTGGTCATACCCGGTCATGCTCGCCCTGATGGCCGGCACCTGGCTGGAAGCGCGCAGTCGGCAGCTTTCGGGGCGATAAACCATTGGAAATCTTGTCGACTATCAGTCTCTGATAGCGTGGAACGTCCAACAACAGGCACTGGGCCGCCCTTGCAATCGCACGGGCGGCCCGTTTCATTGCGGCGGCCCGCGACACACCTGCGCTTGCCGTTGCCGGTGTTGCGGCCTAACCCCGGCCGTGCAAAAGCGTTGCGCATACTGAACAAATATGGAACAAATGGCGGATGCTGAACCAGATCCAGGTGCGCGGCGCGCGGGAGCATAATCTGAAAGGGGTGGACGTCGATCTGCCCAAGAACGCGCTGACCGTGATCACCGGCCTGTCCGGCTCCGGCAAATCCTCGCTCGCCTTTGATACCATCTATGCCGAAGGCCAGCGCCGCTATGTCGAATCGCTGTCGGCCTATGCGCGCCAGTTCCTTGAGATGATGTCGAAGCCCGATGTCGATCATATCGAGGGCCTCTCCCCGGCGATCAGCATCGAGCAGAAGACGACATCCAAGAACCCGCGCTCCACGGTCGCCACCGTGACGGAAATCTACGATTACATGCGCCTGCTGTGGGCGCGGGTCGGTGTGCCCTATTCGCCGGCCACCGGCCTGCCGATCACGGCGCAAACCGTCAGCCAGATGGTCGATCGCGTCATGGCGCTGCCCGAATCGACCCGGCTCTACCTGCTCGCCCCCATCGTGCGCAGCCGCAAGGGCGAATATCGCAAGGAATTGGCGCAACTGCAAAAGGACGGCTTCACGCGCGTCAAGATTGACGGCGAATTTTATGCCATCGAGGAAGCGCCCGCGCTCGACAAGAAATACAAGCACGACATCGATGTGGTGGTCGATCGGCTGGCCGTGAAGGAGGGCCTCGAATCGCGCCTCGCCGAAAGCTTCGAAACCGCGCTGAAACTCGCCGAAGGACTGGCGATTGTTGAGCTTGCCGACTCACCTCTCCCCCCCGGGGAGAGGTCGAGAGACGGCGAAGCCGGCCCGGGAGAGGGGTCGCCAGCGCCGAATGACAGCGCCAAACCCGAACGCATCCTCTTCTCCGAAAAATTCGCCTGCCCGGTTTCCGGCTTCACCATCTCTGAAATCGAACCGCGGCTCTTCTCCTTCAACGCCCCGCAAGGCGCCTGCCCGGCGTGCGATGGCCTGGGCGAAAAGCAGCATTTCGATCCCGATCTGATCGTCCCCAACCACGCGCTCACCCTGGAAAAGGGCGCTGTTGCCCCCTGGGCCAAATCCAATCCGCCCTCGCCTTATTATCTGCAGGTGCTGGCCAGCGTCGGCCGCGCCTATGGCTTCACCCTGAAGAACAAGTGGAGCGACCTTACGCCCGAAGCCCGTCATGCCGTGCTGCACGGCACCGGCAGCCGCGCCATACCGCTGCGCTTCGAAGACGGTCGCAAGGCCTATGAAGTGGTCAAGAGCTTCGAAGGCGTCATCAAGAATCTCGAAAAGCGCCTCAATACCGAAAGCGCCTGGATGCGCGAGGAGCTGGAACGCTACCAATCCCCGTCCCCTTGCGAAGTCTGCCACGGCGATCGCCTGCGCCCCGAAGCGCTGTCGGTGAAGATCGCTGGCGAAACCATCGCCCAGGCCGTGCGCCGCCCGGTCGGCCAGGCGCTGCGCTGGGCGCTCAGTGTCGCCGATCACCTCACGCCGAAGCAACGGGCCATCGGGGATCGCATCCTCAAGGAGATCACCGAGCGGCTGGGCTTTCTCGACAATGTCGGCCTGGATTATCTCAATCTCGATCGCAAATCCGGCACGCTGTCCGGCGGCGAATCGCAGCGCATCCGCCTCGCCAGCCAGATCGGCTCCGGCCTGTCCGGCGTGCTTTATGTGCTCGATGAACCCTCGATCGGCCTGCACCAGCGCGACAATGATCGCCTGCTCACCACGCTGAAGCGGCTGCGCGATCTCGGCAACACCGTGCTGGTCGTCGAACATGACGAGGATGCCATCCGCCTGGCCGATTATATCGTCGATATGGGCCCCGGCGCCGGTGTGCACGGCGGCAGCGTGGTCGCCGCCGGCAGCCTTGCCGATATCCTCAACACACCCGGCAGCATCACCGGTGATTATCTCTCGGGCCGCCGCGCCATCCCGGTGCCGGCCAAGCGCCGCAAGGGCAGCGGCAAAAAGCTGACCGTGAAGAACGCCCGCGGCAACAATCTGGCGGGCGTGACCGCCAGCATCCCGCTCGCCACTTTCACCTGCATCACCGGTGTTTCGGGCAGCGGCAAATCCACCTTCACCATCGACACGCTCTACAACGCCGCCGCCCGCGAGCTGAACGGCGCCCGCGTGCTCGCCGCCCCACACGATGGCATCGATGGGCTGCAACATCTCGACAAGGTGATCGACATCGATCAATCGCCGATCGGCCGCACGCCGCGTTCCAACCCCGCCACCTACACCGGCTGCTTCACCAATATCCGCGACTGGTTCGCCGGCCTGCCCGAAAGCCTGGCGCGCGGTTACAAGCCCGGCCGCTTCAGCTTCAACGTGAAGGGCGGCCGCTGTGAAGCCTGCCAGGGCGACGGCGTCATCAAGATTGAGATGCACTTCCTGCCCGACGTCTATGTCACCTGCGACGTCTGCCACGGCGCCCGCTACAACCGCGAAACGCTGGAAGTGAAGTTCAAGGGCAAGAGCATCGCCGACGTGCTCGACATGACGATCGAGGACGGGGTGGAGTATTTCAAGGCCGTGCCGCCGATCCGCGAGCGCCTCGCCATGCTGCTCGAAGTCGGCCTCGGCTATGTCAAGATCGGCCAGCAGGCGACAACCCTGTCCGGCGGCGAAGCCCAGCGCGTCAAGCTCGCCAAGGAACTAAGCCGCCGCGCCACCGGCAACACGCTCTACATCCTCGATGAACCCACCACCGGGCTTCACTTCGAAGATGTGCGCAAACTGCTCGAAGTGCTGCACACATTGGTCGAACAGGGCAACAGCGTCGTGGTGATCGAACACAACCTGGACGTCATCAAGACCGCCGACTGGATCATCGACCTCGGCCCCGACGGCGGCGACAAGGGCGGCCAGATCAACGTCACCGGCACCCCGGAACAAGTGGCAGCGTGCGAGGGCAGCTGGACCGGCAAATATCTGGCGCCGTTGCTAACCTCCCCTCTCCCCTCTGCGGGAGAGAGCGACTCGCCGAAGGCGAGCGGGGTGAGGGGTCGCCCCCGCAGGGCCAAGGCATGACCCTGTGGCGGCCACAATTTGATGCCGCCCTGTCAATCCTTGCCGAGGTGAGCGAAGCCGTCGTCCATGCGGGTTTCCCCCGCCCGGTTCTGGTTGGCGGTGCGGCGGCGGAGCTTTATTCCGGCAGCGCGATCGTCACGGGTGACTTCGATCTCGTCACCGTCCGACAGGATATCGTCGAGACGGCCCTCATTTCACGCGGCTTCATCAGGCCGTCAGGGCCAGGAATGCTGACACGAGGCTGGGTGCATCACCAGTTGGCATTCGGCTTTGAAATCGTCGCCGACAGCTTGATGGATGGCCATGCTGATCGAGACCGCATCCGCCTGTTCACGGTCGATGCAGGGCACGCGCTCGCCGTGATCCCGCTGGAAGATCTGATCGCAGACCGTGTTGCCCAATATCATTCCGGCACGGCCAATGAAATGCTGGTCCAGGCCCGAATTCTTCGCGACCTTGCCGAGTCATTGGACAAGGATTATCTGGAGCGACGCATCAGGCAGGAAACGGGAGGCGATCATGGCTGCGAAATCCTCGACGACGATCATCCCGAAGGATGACGCAGCAAGCAGCCAGACAATTGACCGCGCGGTAGAACCATCTGCCACGTCATTGACTGCTTTTGGCGAAGCGCTCGGCCGGCGCCGCGCAGCGCTCGGCGGCCCTGAACTTCCACGCAATATGGGAACACGCCGCACTGCCAGCAAGCAGGTTTTGCTGGATGCAATCGTGAAAGCCGGCGGGAACTGGTGAACCCACGCCAGTCACTGCCGCAGCCGCTCAATTCCAGCCGAACCGCACCCCGTATGCCAACCCCACCGCCACCTGGTTGCGGTCCCCGCGCAGGCGGATCAGCGACGAATCCGCCGCCGCATCGCCCAGCCGGTCATAACTGGTGAACAGGGTGAGCGCGCCGTTCTTGCCGAAGCGGCCCAGGGGCTTGGTGAGGTTGGCGTTGATGCCGGCCGAGATCAGCCCGCTGCCGGTGCGGAACGCCGGCAGGCCGGCGGCGCGGGCCTGGGTGGGGGTCACGCCGAAATAGACATTGCTGTAATCGCTGTCGGCCCAGGTGGCGCGCAGGCCGATGCTGTAGAGCAGGCTGGCGGTGGGAGTGCGGCCGTTCCAGCTGATGTTGGTGTCCGCCACCAGGCCATCATGGCCGCCGGCGCCCTGCCGCAGCTCGGCGCGCAGGCGCAGCCGGCCCTTGGCCAGGCTTTTCTGGGCAAAGCCGCCGAATTCGCCGGCGATGCCGACATTGCCCATGCCGCGCAGCGCCGTCGAGCCGCCGGTGATCAGGAAGGGCGAGCCGCCGGTGCTTTCCTGCCGGCCGAAACGCAGTTTCACCAGCGGGCCCAGCTTCCAGCCATCATTGTTGACCGCGTTCCAGCCCAGCCCATCGGGAATGGAGAGGAAGACATCATCGCGATAATTCAGCCGCAGATCGGGAAAGATCGACAGTGCGGTGTCACGGCTGCCCTGCCAGGCCGGCGCCACCACCGGCGCGATGCCGATGCCCAAAGTCCAGGCCTTGGGAGCCAGCGGACTCTGGGGCGGGCGCGCGGCCTGCGCGCCTTGCAAGGTGGTGGGCACACCGGGCGCCGGGCCCTGTTGCGCGGCGGCGGGGGCGGCGATGATGGCGGTAACGGCGGCGGCAATGGTGGGCAGCCAGAGGCAAATCCGGGCGTCGTGCATGCTGAAGATCCAGGCTGAGGGAACCCATTCCATAGCTCGATCGTTACATCCAGGCAATGTTTGCGCTGTCGGTTGCGGGCGGTGGCCTACGCATTCGCCACGATAGCAAAGCAACCCCGATGGCCACAGATTGACGACATGGGGCCAACCAATCGCCACCACCCCCACACAGCAGGAACCACGCCATGAGCCATCTGCCGCAAGACCTGCACGACATTTTCCCGGATTCAGCGGACCGGCTGCGCGCATTGAAGGACAGCGACCGGCATTTCCGCAGCCTGGCCGATCGCTATGCCGCGCTGGATGATGAGATCAGGCGCAGCGAAACCGGGGTGGCACCGGCGATGGATGATGCCCACAGCGATGAACTGAAGCGGGAGCGGCTGGCCGTGCTCGATCAGATCGCTGCGGTGGTGAACGGCGACGTGACGGGAGAAGAAGCATGAAACATCAAGACATTGCCGATACGCTGCGCGCCCGCCTGGCCGACGTGCAGGCCGATATCGCCCGACTGGAAGACGCAACAATCCAGCCGCTTTCGCCGAAATTTGCCGACCAGGTGGGCGATCTGGAGGCGTTGGCCACCAACGAAGGCCGTGAAGTGCAGCAAATCCACGAGGCCGAACAGATTGTGGCTGCGCTGGCCCGCATCGAGGCCGGCCATTACGGCGTGTGCGACAATTGCGGTGCCGAGATCCCCCCGGCACGGCTCGTCGCCCAACCCATGGCCACACGTTGCATTGCCTGTGCGGCGTGAAGGCAAGTGACAGCGGCCACGCGCCGGCGTAACGCCGCGGCATGACGCTGCTTTCTCACGCTGCCCCGTTCACCCGCTTTGCCGATTGGTTCGCCGCGGCACAGGCGAGTGAGCCGAATGATCCCAATGCGATGGCGCTGGCGACGGCCACGCCCGACGGCGCGCCGTCGCTTCGGGTCGTGCTGTTGAAGGCCTGGGATGAACGCGGTTTCGTTTTCTACACCAATCTCGACAGCCAGAAGGGCCGCGAGATTGCCGACAACCGCCATGTCCACCTGAATTTCCACTGGAAAAGCTTGCAGCGCCAGGTGCGCATCGGCGGCAAGGCGGCGTTGGTGTCCGATGCGGAGGCCGACGCCTATTTCGCCACCCGCCCGCGCGAATCGCAACTGGGTGCCTGGGCCAGCCTGCAAAGCCAGCCCCTGCCCGACCGCGCCACCTTCGAAGCCCGCGTTGCTGACATCGCCGCGCAATATCCGGGCGACGTGCCGCGGCCACCGCGCTGGAGCGGCTGGCGGGTGACGCCGGAACGCATCGAATATTGGCAGGCGCGTGATGGCCGCTGGCACGAACGCGAGGTGTTTTGGCGTGAAGCTGACGGCTGGCGCTTTGGCCTGGTCTATCCCTGATGCGCCTGCCGTTCGTTCAGGTCGATGCCTTTGCCGATGGGCCGTTCACCGGCAATCCGGCAGCGGTGATGATGTTGCCGCGCTGGCTGCCCGATCCCGTGCTGCAGGGCATTGCCGCCGACAACAATCTTTCGGAAACCGCCTTTCTGGTGCCCGGCGAAACCGGCGATGCCATGTTCGATCTGCGCTGGTTCACGCCGGTGCTGGAGGTGGCGATGTGCGGCCACGCCACGCTGGCGAGCGGCCATGTCGTGCTCGATGCCCTGCCCGATCTGGCCGAGGTGCGGTTTCAGACCCGCCAATCGGGCGTGCTGGCGGTGGCGCGCGCGGGCGCGGCCTATGATGTGCGACTGCCGGCGCGGCCCGTCGAGCGCCGCCTGACCGGCGCGGAGGCCGAGGCGGTGGCCACCGCCCTGGGCGCCAGCCCCAGCGAGGTCTGGGCACGCGGGCCGGATTATCTGGTGGCCGTGTTCGATTCGCCCGATGAAGTGCGGGCCTTGCGGCCGGATTTCGCGCACGTGATCGCGCTGGCCCCGGGGATTGATCTGATGCTGATCGCCACGGCGCCTGGCGAAGCCACCGATGTGCTGAGCCGGGTGTTCGTACCGACGGCCGGTGTTGATGAAGATCCGGTGACCGGATCGGCGCATGCCGTGATCGCGCCATTGTGGGCCACGCGTTTCGGGCGCGACCGCTTTACCGCCGAACAAGCCAGCGCGCGCGGTGGCCGGCTGATTTGCCAGCACAGGGGCGACCATGTCATCCTCACCGGCACAGCGCGTACCGTCATTCGCGGCGAGTATGACTTGCCGGAGAGTGGATTAACCGGCTAACCCCGCGGCATGGCGGATCGCCCTTTCTTCAAGATGCACGGCCTCGGCAATGATTTCCTGGTGCTGGATGCGCGCGAGGCTCCGGTGAGCCTGACGGCCGGCCAGGTGCGCGGCCTGGCCAATCGCCACACCGGCATCGGATTTGACCAGCTGATCCTGATCGAGCCCAGTGCAATTGCCGATGTCCGGCTGCGTTTCTGGAACAGTGATGGCGGCGAAGTCGCGGCGTGCGGCAATGGCAGCCGGGCTGCCGCAGCGTTGCTGGGTGGGCAACAGCGCATCGAAACCGCCGGCGGCCTGCTGGCCAGCGATGCGGTAGCCGGCGGCGCGGCGGTGGACATGGGGCCACCACGTTTCGGCTGGGAAGACCTGCCGTTGGCCTATGCGATGGATACTGCGTCCCTGCCGCTTGCATGGGGGGAGTTGGAACATCCCGTGGCGGTGTCGGTCGGCAATCCGCATGTGGTGTTTTTCGTCGCCGATGCGGCGGCCGAGGCGCTGGAAACCATTGGCCCGCAAATCGAACATGATCCGGTGTTTCCGGAACGGGTGAATGTCGGCATCGCGCAGATCGCGTCCCGCGATCATCTGATTCTGCGCGTGTGGGAACGCGGTGCCGGCGCAACATTGGCATGCGGCACCGGCGCGGTGGCGGCGGTGGCGGCGGCGCAGCGGCGCGGGCTGGTTGACGGCACCGTGCGTGTCACCCTGCCCGGCGGCGATCTGCAGGTCGAACGGCGTAATGATGGCCATCTGCTGCTCTCCGGCCCGGCGGTGGTGGCCTTTACCGGCCTCGTTGATCTGGAGCGTTACGCATGAGCTGGTTGGGGCGGCTGACGCAGGGGCTGGCGAAATCCACCAAGCGCCTGACCGACAATATCACCGGGCTGGCCACCGGCACGCTGCCGCTGGACGATGATCGCCTGGACGAGATCGAGGAGGCGCTGATCGCTGCCGATCTGGGGCCGGCGGTGGCGGCGCGCATCCGCAACCGGCTTGGCGATCAGAAATTCGCCAAGGGCATCGACGAAGCCGGCATCAGGCAGGTGGTGGCCGAAGAGGTCGAGCAGGTGCTGGCACCCGTCGCCCGGCCGCTGGCCATCACACATCGCCCGCATGTCGTGCTGGTGGTGGGCGTCAATGGCAGCGGCAAGACGACGACCATCGCCAAGCTGGCGCGGCTGTTCAAGGCCGATGGCCACACGGTGATGCTGGCCGCCGGGGACACGTTCCGCGCCGCCGCCATCGCCCAGTTGCAGATCTGGGCGGATCGGGTCGGCGTGCCGCTGGTTTCCGGCGAACAGGGCGGCGATGCAGCCAGCCTGGCCTTTGAAGCGGTCAAGCGCGCCCAGGCCGAGGGTATCGATGTGCTGATCATCGACACCGCCGGGCGCCTGCAGAACAAGGCCGGGTTGATGGACGAGCTCGCCAAGCTGAAGCGGGTGATCGCCAAGATCGATCCGGATGCGCCGCACGATGTCATCCTGGTGCTCGATGCCACCACCGGCCAGAATGCGCTGTCGCAGATCGAGGTGTTCCGGCAGGTGGCCGGCGTGACCGGGCTGGTGATGACCAAGCTTGATGGCTCGGCGCGCGGCGGCATGCTGGTGGCGGCGGCGCAGGCCTATGGCTTGCCGATCCACGCCATTGGCGTTGGCGAAGGCATGGACGATCTGCGGCCGTTTGCGGCGGCCGATTTTGCTGCGGCGCTGGCCGGCGCGGATTGATCGCGAAGATCAGGCGGCGGTCTGGCTCGCTGCCGCGCACATCGCCGCTTCGGCATTGAGGATGGCGTTCGGCAAATGCGCCGCCGATACAGGCGGCGACAGGGCAAAGCCTTGCAGGCGCCCGACGCCGGCGCTGCATGCCAGCGCCAGATCGGCGGGGCTTTCCACCCCTTCGGCAACGACGATCAGGCCCAGGGACTGGCCAAGACTGGCCGCCACCCTGAAAACGCTGGCCGCAACCGCATCGTCAGCGGCACCGGCCAGCAAGGAACCGGAAATTTTCAACGCACAGATCGGCAGCCGACGCAGCCGATCCAGCGTCGAGAAGCCGGCACCAAAATCATCCATCGCCACACCTGCGCCAAGTGCGCTCAGCCATTGCAGGGTGCTTTGGCAAGCCGCTTCGTCCGTCATCAGCGCGGTTTCGGTGATCTCGATGGCCAGACGGGATGCCGGCAGACCCGCCTGTTGCAAGGCAGCGATCACGTCTTCCACCATGGTGTCGCTGCGAAGGTCGAGCACCGATATATTCACCCACAAGGCGATCTCGCCGGGCAGCGCAGCAACCGTGGCGGCCGCCTGATCCAGGACCAGCTGGCGCAAGCGCGAGATCAGGCCTTGGGATTCGGCAATGGCCACCAAGCAGGCCGGATCCAGCGCTTCGCTGCCATCGTCCGGCCAGCGGGCCAGCGCCTCCACCGCCACGACACGGCCGCTGGCAACATCGACGATCGGTTGATAGGCGACATCAATCACCCCGGCACGCAGGGTCTTGCGCACCTTGGCTTCATTGCGGGAGGCGCTGGTGGATTGCTGCTGCAATTCCGGCGTGAAGCGGCGCACGTTGTTGCCAGGGCGTGCCTTGGCCGCCAGCAAGGCCAGATCGGCGGCCCGCAGCAATGTTTCAGCCAGTTCGCCATCGCCGGGCACCATGGCCAGGCCGACGGCGGCACCCACCTGCACCTCGTCCTCGCCAAATCGCGCCGGCGCATCCACGGTCTCGATCAGGCGCCAACCCAGCGCCTCGGCAGCCGCTACGTCCGTCAGATCCGCAAGTATGGCAAATTCATCGCTGCCCAGCCGGGCCGTGAACAGGCCCGGATCGGCGGTGCGCAGCCGGAAGCCGATGCGGGTGATCATGCGGTCGCCAACGGCATGGCCATGGCGATCATTGACCTGCTTGAAATGATCCAGATCGATCACCAGCAAGGAAAATTGTGCGCCGCGCCCCAGACGCCGGTTCAGTTCTTCGATGAAGGCGCGGCGATTGGGCAGGCCGGTAAGCGGGCATCGGCGCACTTCGCGGTTGAGTTCGGCGATGGCGTTGCGTTCACCAGTGCTGTCACGCAGCACGCTGACCCAACCACCGCCGGGAATCGGCACACATTCCAGATCGATGACCCGATCGTCGTTCAACCGGAGCACGCCATTGAATTGCTGGCGCGCGGCGACCAGCAGGGTCGCGTGGGCCAGAAACTCCGCGCGATCGCCCGACGCGCGCGCCAGATTGGGTGCGCTGGTCAACAGCTCCGAAAAGATCGGCGGATTCGCCGGATCGATACCGGCAACGCCCAGCATATCGAGCGCCCGGCGATTGATCACGAACACCCGCAGCAATTCATCCAGAATTGCAACAGCCTGGTTGAGGTGGGCCACCGCCGCATCCATGCGGGCGCGTTCAGCGCGGCTGCGCTCACGCGCTTTCAGCAATTCGGTCTGGGTGGCATAGCTGCGGCGCGCAATGCTGATGCAGATGATGCCATAGACCAGTGTACCGACACCCGCCGCCAGCCCCCACGGCCATTCCCATTGCACGATGATGGCAATCGCCATCGGCAGGCTGGTGCACAGCGCTTGGGCCGCTGCCACCTGCGGGCGGCCCGCCCCGGTGCCGTTGGCGACGCCCAACGCCGCCAGCGCGACCATCACCACGAGAGTCTGCACCAGCATCGGCGCATGCGCGGCCAGCACGGCCAGCACGATCCCGCCCAGACCCGCCGATATCATGACGCAGCCAAGCGCATAACGCGCTTCCACGGCGGGCAAAGCCGCGGTGTCCAACGACGCCTTGGCCTGCCAACAGGCCATAAGGATGAACAAGACGCCAACCAGGGCGATCGTCGCGAACGCCAATGCCAACAGGCTGCCCAAGGACAACGCAATCGCAAGCGCCAGCGCCGCTGCCACAAGTCCGGCGATCAGAAACGGACCGAAATAGCTGGCGATTGAACGCGTGAATTCGGCCATCAACTCCGGCGGCAGCGGTGGCCCGAACAGGCGGATTTGCCAAGCTTTCCAAACGCGATTGGGCG
This sequence comes from Sandarakinorhabdus sp., assembly GCF_987265915.1. Lineage (NCBI taxonomy): Bacteria > Pseudomonadati > Pseudomonadota > Alphaproteobacteria > Sphingomonadales > Sphingosinicellaceae > Sandarakinorhabdus > Sandarakinorhabdus sp. Next base: position 1,971,611 of record NZ_OZ503948.1, on the reverse strand, counting down.
CGCGGACATCATGGCTGGCAGGCAATGGGATTGGCACGGAATCGAGCCTATCACGGCATTGCCGGTTGAACCAAGCCCGCTGCGCAACCACTGTGGTTGGGCCGGCAGGATCAGCGCGCATTACACAAGCACGACCCTCCAGGCGGCGCATTTCGGCGGCGAAGGCCGGTGGACTTGACCCCGGATGGGCTGCCGCGTAAGGGGCCATCGAGTTCCGAAAGGAAGTCATGCGTCCGAGGATGCACGCCGGCCAGCGAGTTTTCGCCCGCCGGCGCGTTTTCATTTGGAGGCACGTGAAATTGAATTTGGAGGCCGAGGCCTTTGTTTGACAGTCTTTCCGACCGGCTGGGCGGTATTTTCGATCGGTTGCGTGGCCGCGGCGCGCTGACCGAAATCGACGTGCGCGCCGCCATGCGCGAGGTGCGCGTGGCCTTGCTGGAGGCCGACGTCGCCCTGCCCGTCGTCAAGCAGTTCGTGGATGATGCCACGGCGCGCGCCATCGGCGCCGAAGTGATCAAATCGGTGACGCCCGGCCAGCAGGTCGTCAAGATCGTCAACGATTGCCTTGTCGATCTGCTCGGCGGCAGCGAGGAACCGGCGCCGCTGAAGATCGCGGTGACGCCGCCGGCGGTGATCATGATGGTCGGCCTGCAGGGATCGGGCAAGACCACCAGCAGCGCCAAGCTGGCCGTGTGGCTGGGCACGCGCGAACGCAAGAAGGTGCTGCTGGCCAGCCTGGACGTCGCCCGCCCGGCGGCGCAGGAACAATTGCGGGTGCTGGGCGAGCAGAACAATATCGCCACCCTGCCGATCATCGCGGGCCAGACTCCGGTGCAGATTGCCGAGCGCGCCCGCCAAGCCGCGCGCCTGCAAGGCTTTGATGTGGTGGTGCTCGATACCGCCGGCCGCCTCGGTGTCGATGAAGCCTTGATGACCGAAATGGCCGCCATTGCCGGCGCGACCACCCCGGACGAGATCCTGCTGGTGGTGGACAGCCTGACCGGCCAGGACGCGGTGAACGTCGCAGCCGCGTTCAAGGCGCGCGTGGCGATTTCGGGCGTGATCCTGACCCGCATGGACGGCGATGCCCGCGGCGGTGCGGCGCTGTCGATGCGGCACGTGACCGGCGCGCCGATCCGTTTTGCCGGTGTCGGCGAAAAGATCGATGCGCTGGAATTGTTCGATGCCCGCCGCGTGGCCGGGCGCATTCTGGGCATGGGCGACATTGTCGGCCTGGTCGAAAAGGCCGCTGCCAATTTCGAAGCCGAACAGGCCGAGAAAATGGCCGAGAAATTGTCGAAGGGCCAGTTCGACATGGACGATCTGCGCCAGCAGCTCGCCCAGATGAAGAAGATGGGCGGCCTGTCGGGCCTGGCGGCGATGATGCCCGGCATGGGCGCCGCCAAGAAGGCCATGGACAGCGGCGGGATCAACCCACGCCTGCTCGACCGGATGGAAGCCATCATCCTGTCGATGACCCGCAAGGAGCGCGCCAAGCCGGAATTGCTCACGGCCAAGCGCAAGATCCGCATCGCCAACGGTTCCGGCACCACAGTGCAGGATGTGAACAAGGTGCTGAAAATGCACCAGGAAATGGCCAATGCCATGAAGCGCCTGAAGAAAATGGGCGGCATGAAGGGCATGATGAAGATGCTGGCGGGTGCAGGCGGGCTGGGCGGCATGCCCGGTGCGGATGGCGCCCCGGGCGGCGACGCGTCTGGCGATGCTGGGGGCGGTGCCATCGATCTGGGGGCGGTTGGCCGGATGTTTGGTCGCCCCGGCCTTGGTGGAAGCCTGCCACCCGGCTTCAACAAGTTCGGCAGGAAATGAACGTTACTCTCTCTAAACCCAAGTTTACTGGAAGGAAAAACTGAATGTCTCTGGCAATTCGTCTGGCCCGCGGTGGCATGAAGAAGCGTCCCGTCTATCGCATCGTGGTGACCGACAGCCGCAATCCGCGTGATGGCAAGTTCCTCGAAAAGCTCGGCACCTACAATCCGCTGCTGCCCAAGGATAGCGATGCCCGCGTGACCCTGGACACCGACCGCGCTGCCTATTGGCTGAGCGTTGGCGCGCAGCCGACCGATCGTGTCGCCCGCTTCCTGGATGCCGCCGGCCTGCGCACCCGCGCCGTCCGCAGCAACCCCAACAAGGCGCAACCCGGCGCCAAGGCCAAGGAACGTGCCGAACTCGCCGCGCAGAAGATCGCCGAAGCCGAAGAAGCCGCCGCTCAGGCTGCTGCTGAAGCCGCTGAAGCCGCCGAAGCGGCGGCTGCCGCTGCTGCTGAAGCCGCTGCTGCGCCGGCCGAAGCAGCCCCGGCTGAAGAGGCTGCTGCCGAAGGTGAAGCAGCCCAGTAAGGCGGCCCTGGCATGGCGGCCGACATGATCGTGCTGGCCGCCGTTGCCGGCGCCCATGGCATTCGCGGCGAGGTGCGGCTGAAGCTGTTCACCGACGCGGCTGAAAACCTCGCCCGCCATGTCCGCTTCGATGCGGGCGGGCGGGCGCTGGTTTTGAAGGCCATAAGGCCCGACAAGCCCGGCACCGCGGTTGCCCGCTTCGAAGGCATCGTCGATCGCAACGCCGCGGAAGGCTTGCGTGGCCTGCAACTGTCGGTGGCGCGCACCGCGCTGCCGGCGTTGGCTGATGGCGAATATTATGTCGCCGACTATCTCGGCATGACGGTGGTGGATGAAACCGGCATGGCGGTCGGCACGGTGCGCGCCATCGAAAATTTCGGCGCGTCCGACATATTGGACATCACATTGGACGCCGGCGGCACGGTCATGGTGCCCTTCGTCGCCGATGTGGTGCGCGAAGACGGAACCCGCCTGGTCGTTGACCGCGCCTGGCTGGCCTAGTATATACGCGGCGTATACACAGGGGAGCGCCGTCGTGGCCCGCACCAAGATCTTCAAATCAGGCAACAGTGCCGCCGTCCGCCTGCCCGCCAGCTTCGCGCCACCGCCCGGCACGGTCGTCGAAGTGCGCGAGGAAGCCGGCCGCTGGGTGATCGAGCCGGCCCCGACCGATGTGCCGATGATCAATCTGGACGGCATCTATGGCAGCATGCCCGGCCTCAAGCCGATCACCGATCGCAGCTTCGATGAGCGGCCATCCGAACGCCTGGCGCGCGAAGCGGCGGAGCGGGCGGCGCTGGCATCGTCCGGCAACGAATGACCCCTGCCCGCTGGTTGCTGGACAGCAACATCGCCATCTATCTGCTGCAGGGCAATGCACCACATGCGCTGGCCCGGCTGAACAATTGCCCACTCGGCAGCGTCGTCACCTCCAGCATTTGCCTGGGTGAAATGCTCATCGGTTTGCGCCCGGACGAACAGCCCGGACTGCAACCCCTGCTCGCCATCATCACGGTCGAACCTTTTGATGAAGCCGCTGCCCGCGTCTATGCCACACTGCCTTTCCGCCGTTCCAGTTATGATCGATTGATCGCGGCACATGCCCTGTCTCGGGGCCTGACCGTCGTCACTGCCAATCTTGCCGATTTCGCCGACGTCCCCGGCCTCGCCGCTGAAGACTGGATGCAGCCATGACCTGGCGCGCCACCATCCTCACCCTTTACCCTGACATGTTCCCCGGCCACCTCGGTCACAGCATCGCCGGTCGCGCGCTGGCCAATGCCACCTGGGCCTGCAACGCCGTCAACATTCGCGATTTTGCCACCGATCGCCACCGCACCGTGGATGACACGCCAGCCGGCGGCGGCCCCGGCATGGTGCTGCGCGCCGATGTGATTGCTGCTGCCATCGATGATGTTGCCGATGGACGCCCGCTGCTGGCGATGACTCCGCGTGGCCGGCCGCTCACCCAGGCCCGGGTGCGCAGCCTCGCCACCGGCCCCGGCGTGGTGCTGCTCTGCGGCCGCTTCGAAGGTTTTGACGAACGCATCTTCCAGCGCCGCGCCATCGAGGAAGTGTCGATCGGCGATTATATCCTGTCCGGCGGTGAGGTCGCGGCACTGGTGGTGATGGATGCTTGCGTGCGCCTGTTGCCCGGTGTAATGGGCGCGGCTTCCAGTGGGGATGAGGAAAGCCACGAACGCGGCCTCCTCGAACATCCCCACTATACCAGGCCCCCCGAATGGGAAGGCCTGGCGATCCCCGAAGCGTTGCGATCGGGGGATCACGCACGCATCGCCCGCTGGCGGCGCGCGCGGTCCGAACAGGACACACGGCTACGGCGGCCGGACTTGGTGGATCATCACGACGATGGTCCGGTCCACTCGCCCTCTGGCGCGCGACAACAGAAGAAGGAGGAATGAGATGAATCTCATCCAGCAGATCGAAGCCGAACAGATTGCCAAGCTGACCGAAAAGCGCAGCATCCCGAATTTCCGCGCCGGCGATACGCTGCGCGTTGGCGTGAAGGTCGTCGAAGGCGAGCGCACCCGCGTGCAGAATTACGAAGGCGTGTGCATCGCGCGTTCGAACCGCAGCATCAACAGCTCGTTCACCGTGCGCAAGATCAGCTTCGGCGAAGGCGTGGAGCGCGTGTTCCCGCTGTACAGCCCGAGCATCGAAGCCATCGAAGTCGTGCGCCGCGGTGTCGTCCGCCGCGCCAAGCTCTATTATCTGCGTGGCCGCAGCGGCAAGAGCGCCCGCATCGTCGAAAAGCGCACGGCGCGTCCGGAATAATCCGGCTGCTGCGTTCAGACTGCCGAAAGGGCGCCGGTGGCATGGCCGCTGGCGCCTTTTTCGTTGCGTCTGCGCCGTTCGGAACCCTATCTGTCTGTCATGGCCTCGCTTCCCCCATCCGGCCTGATCACAGGCGGCATGCACCGCCTGAGCTTGCGCGTCTATTTTGAAGACACCGACACGGCGGCGATCGTCTATCACGCCAAATATCTGCATTTCCTGGAACGCGGCCGCACCGAATTCCTGCGCGTGGCCGGCATCGATCATGGCGCGGCGGTGCGCGAAGGCCTGGGTGCCTATGCGGTGACGCAGATGGACTGCCGCTGGCTGCGCCCGGCGCGGCTGGATGATGTGCTTGTGGTCGAAACCCGACTGGTCGCGGTGCGCGCCGCCGCCTGCCGCATCGATCAGGCGATCATCCGCGACGCCGCGCCGATCTTCACCGCCAGCCTGACCGCGGCTTTTCTCGATCCCGCCGGCCGCCCCCGCCGGCAACCGCGCGAATGGATCGCGCGTTATCACCAACTTGTGCCACAGGATGCATGATGGACCCTGAACTTGCCCCCGCAATTCTTGGAATGAAAACCACCGCCGAACTGTCGCCATTGGCGCTGTTCCTGGCCGCCGACATCGTGGTGAAGGCGGTGATGCTCGGCTTGCTGCTCGCGTCGATCCTCAGCTGGGCGATCATCATCGAACGCTCGCGCCGCCTGGGCCGCATGAACCGCGAAGCCGCCAAGTTCGAAGACTGGTTCTGGAAAGCCGGCGATCTCGACAAGATGTATGAACCGGCCTCCCGCGCCGATCACCCCTCGGCACGCGCCTTCATCGCCGGCATGAATGAATGGCGGCAAAGCCTTGCGAATGGCCGCACCGGCGTCGATCGCGAAGGCCTGCGCGCCCGCCTGGCCAGCGCCATCAACGTCGCCATCGGCCGCGACATCGACAATCTGTCGGATCGCCTCTCGGTGCTGGCCACCATCGGGTCGGTGGCGCCGTTCGTCGGCCTGTTCGGCACGGTGTGGGGCATCATGCGCAGCTTTGCCAGCATCGCCGCCAGCCAGAATACCACGCTCGCCGTCGTGGCGCCGGGCATTGCCGAGGCGCTGTTCGCCACCGCCATCGGGCTGTTCGCTGCCATCCCGGCGGTGATCGGCTACAACCGGCTGCTGCACCGCGTGAACCGGCTGGAGGCGCGGCTCTCGGCCTTTGCCGAGGAATATCTCAACCTGCTCTCCCGCCAGCTTGATGGCATGGAGGGTCGCTGATGGCGATGATCACGCCCAGCGGGCGGGGCGGCAGGCGAGCGCGCCGCCAACCCATGGCCGACATCAACGTCACCCCAATGGTCGATGTCATGCTGGTGCTGCTGATCATCTTCATGGTCACCGCGCCGTTGCTCGTCACCGGCGTGGCGGTGGACCTGCCCGATGCCCGCGCGCAATCGCTGCCGCAGGATAACACGCCGATCCAGATCAGCCTGGATGCGCAAGGCCAGTTGTTCATCGACCGCTTGGTCATCGCGCCGGCCGCCCTGCCCGCCAAGCTGGCCGCCCTGCGCGCGGCACGCAGCGATGAGGCGCGCGTCTATGTGCGTGCCGATCGCGCCCTGGATTATGGCCGGGTGATGCAAGTGGTTGGCGACGTGAATGCCGCCGGCTTCAAGAAGGTCGCGCTGGTGACCGACGGCAGCCGGCCGGTGGCAGCCCCCGAAGCCAAATGAGTCGCAGCGAACGGATCAGCATTGCCGGCGCGGCGGTGGCGCATCTGTTGCTGCTGCTGGGGCTCAGCCTGGCTTGGGCCAACAGCCAGCGCGTCATGCCCGCCCCCACCGATGCCGTGCCGGTGGAGCTGGTCACCATCGCCGACGCCCCGCGCGTCACCGAACCGCCCAAGCCCTCCATCGAAGCCGCCCCGCAAGAACCGGCCGCCGCACCCGAACCCGTGGCCGAAGCCGCCCCCGCCCCGGAACCGGTCAAGCCCGACGCCGTGCCCCCACCCGAACCCAGCAAGCCCAAGCCCGCCGCCAAACCGAAGGCCGCGCCCGCCAAGGCCCCGCCCTCCCCGCTCGACACCTCCAGCCTGGCCAGCATGATCGACAAGGCGCTGCCCAAGGCGAAGACTAAGCCGCTCGACACCTCCAGCCTCGCCAAGGAGCTCAGCACCGCCGCCCCGGCTCGCGCCACCATCGATCCGCGCGCCGCCGCCACGCTGGCGCAAGCCATCCGCGCCCAGGTCGCCCCGTGCTGGAACCCGCCGGTGGGCGGCCGCGACGTGCGCAAGATGACCGTGGTGATCCGCGTGCAATACGGCCGCGACGGCCGCGTCATCGGCCAACCGCAAGCCGGCACCCCCACCGGGAGCACTGCCGCCAACGCCGATTTCGCCCGCACCTTCGCCGAAACCGCCCGCCGCGCGGTTTTGCGCTGTCAGCCGTTGAAGCTGCCGGCGGATTTGTATGATCTGTGGGCCAGCTTGGAGATCAATTTCGATCCTGAGGAGATGACCTGACCGCTATCACCGAAACGACACCTCACCGTCGACATGGCTTTGTTCCAGGGCGAGGCGCGCCGGTCGCTATCGGCAGGTGGGCATTTCTTTCGAGTTTGAGTATTGTGTCCCCGGACATCACCAATGGGAGCTTGATGTGAGCGACATGGAATTTAACATTGCCACAGCGCTCGGCGAAAGCCTGCTCGGGAGCGCAGCCGATGGGTTCACGCAACTCGCTTTGGGGGCGGTTCTTGCTAATTGCGGTCTTTCCGATGACACCGGAGAACAGTTGGCGGCCATTCGCCAAACTCTAGATAAGATTTTGCAAGAGATTTCAAAGATCGAAGATGAGTTGAAAGTAGGATTCGATATACTTTCCTTTGATGTTGCCTATTCTCAGGTAAATGATCTTGTAAATTTCAATATGTCGATGCTAGCGCCCGACCAATTCTACTTTCTTGTTAACTGCAATGATCCTACCGCACGTATCGGCAAGGCGAATGAACTACGCCAGCGGGTTAGCGGCGATCTACTGTTCAGTTCGCTCAGCGCCTGGGACAATGCGATTCGCGGCTTGTCGGGCCAGACCAGCCTCTTGGCTGCCAAGGGCAAGTTACTCTTCGACAGTGTCAACGCCTATGGCAAATTACAGGCTGAACAGATGCAGGCATTTTGGAACTGGCTGGACGGGCACCAGGCCTTATCAGCTCTGTTCTATGCGGAGTTTCTTGCCGATCCCCATGCGGCGCCGCCGGGACCCGTTGGTATCGAAGCGGCGATCGCACATCTGAATGCTTGGCAAGAGGCACGCAAGTCCCAGTTGCTGATGCTGCGGGGGCCGACGGTGGGCAGCGCCCGCGTATATGCGTTTGGTCAGCATAATACAGTGAGCAGTGAAGACATAGTTCTGCACTCATTCCCGGAGGTTGTTCTTTGGAAGAATGGGGGTATCGCGATTTACGCTCACATAAGCGATCCCCGAGCCATAGGCCAAATCACCCCCTGGGGTCAGCAAGATCCTAAGGGTCCGCCTCCAATTAGCGACCTAGTATCACAAGCGGAGACGGTGACCGGTTTTACAGGCTGGGATTTGATTGACAGTGATAACTTCAGAAATTTTGCGAACCAGAATGGTGGAAAGGTCGGTGTTGGCGCGGGTGGTGACTTTTTTCATACAGCATTCAGCAATCTCGGTTTTACGAATATTACGGAATGCATTTGGGTGAACAGACAATGGGCTTGGACAGCAACCGGTAGCGGTTTTGGCCACGGAGCCTTTGAAGGCTATCCTTATACCTGTTTTATTGAAGCCAAGGATTGGTGGGACCCTGCTCCGCTCGATTGGCCTGCAGGGGTGATGCTGACGCATGTGATGAGCAGCGAGGACTGGCAAAGTCTGTGCTGGAAGGACGGTTGAACCCAGTCGCTGGTGTTGATTATTCAATTCCGGGATACAAATCCGGGGACACCGATTCCGGGGACACCTTCCATACCGCGAACACAATACCAAATGGCCACGTTTTTCGGTTCCAACAGGTTCTGCTTATTCACGCCTCGCCGGCATTGTGATGACGGCCTAGCGCGGACCATATGATTCTGCTGCGGTGTCGTTGCGCGCCGTCAGCCACACGATGTCCTACAACGGCCTTTTGCGGTGAATATCGTCATATTCGGATGTGCGTCTTGCCGTCCGACGCCAAGATATATCTTGTTCATCACAAAATAGGGAAAAAGCAGAACCTTTGTAACCTTGTAAATAACAATCATCCGATTTCCGCCCCAAAACAGGAGGAATCGCCCATGCTGCAACCATCGGAACAGGCCCGCGCTGCGCCGCCACATCACGCTGCGGGCGATCTGCGGTTGGTTTATCTCCCGTTCAGCGGCCGGTGCTGATAAGCTGCACCCATGCACCTGATTCCCCTTGCCCTGCTGCTGGCTGCCGCCCCTGCCCTGGCCCAAGCGCCCGCCGCCGGGCCGCTGCGCGTCGATATCAACGCCGGCCTGACACAACCCATGCCGATCGCCGTGCCGGCCTTTGCGCCGGGCAATGGCGGCGCCACGGAGGCGGGCACCACCACGGCGCTGGGCGAGCGCGCAGCGCAGGTGATCGCCGCTGACTTGAAATCCTCCGGCCTGTTCCGCCCGCTCGATCCGGCGGCCTTCACCACCACGGTGGGGATCGATGATGTGCTGCGCCCGGATTATCCGGCCTGGCGTACCATCGCGGCACAGGCGCTGGTGACGGGCACGGTCAGCGCCAATCCCGATGGCGGCATCACGCTCGCTTGCTATGCCTATGATGTGTTTGCCGGCGCCGAAATCGCCCGGCAGGGGTTCGTCACCACGGCGGCCGGCTGGCGGCGGGCGGCGCACAAATGCGCTGATCTCGTCTATTCGCGGCTGACCGGGGAGAGCGGCTATTTCGACAGCCGCATCGTCTATGTCTCCGAAACCGGGCCGCGCACGAAACGCATCAAGCGCCTCGCCATCATGGATCAGGATGGCGCCGGCCACCGCTTCCTCACCTCGGGGCAGAATCTGGTGCTCACCCCGCGCTTTGCGCCGGGGCAGCAGACGATCACCTACATGAGTTTTGAAAACAACCGGCCCCGCGTCTGGCTATACACGCTGGGCAGCGGCCGGCAGGAGGCGGTGGGCCAGTTCGCCGCGATGACCTTTGCGCCGCGCTTCTCGCCCGATGGCCAGAATCTGGTGTTTTCGATGGCGGTGGGCGGCAACACCGATATCTATCGCTTCAATATCGCCAGCAAACAGATCATGCGGCTGACCACCGGCCCTGGCATCGACACGAGCCCAAGCTATTCGCCGGACGGCACCAAGATCGTGTTTGAAAGTGATCGCGGCGGCGGCCAGCAAGTCTATGTGATGAATGCCGATGGCAGCGGCCAGAGCCGGATCAGCTTTGGTGAGGGCCGCTCGGCCAGCCCGGTGTGGAGCCCGCGCGGCGATTATATCGCCTTCACCCGCATCGGCGGCGGCCGCTTCGGCATTGGCGTGATGCGGCCCGATGGCGGCGGCGAACGGCTGCTGACCAATGGCTATCAGGACGAAGGCGCCTCCTGGTCGCCCAATGGCCGGGTCATCCTGTTTTCCCGATCCGAACGCAGCGGGCGCGCAGCGCTGTGGTCGGTGGACATTTCCGGATTGAACGAGCGTCGGCTGGCGACGCCGCTGGATGCATCCGATCCGGCCTGGTCGCCGTTGTTGCCCTGAGCCTTGACAGCCTCACCCGGCCCATTGTCATGTTTGATCGTTGCAGTTGAAAGGAGCCCCCACCCCCATGAACCGCACAAGTCACCGCACTTCAACCAATTTCGCCCTGCTTGCCACGCTCGGTCTCACCCTGGCTGCCTGCGCCAAGAAGGAAAAACCCGTGATGCAGGCGCCGCCCACGGCCGCCCGGCCGGAGGCGCCCGCCACGCCCACCCCGCAAAGCAGCGGTGTCGTATCGACGCCGATGGTCACCACCAGCATCGTGCCGGGCAGCCAGGAAGATCTGCGCGCCCAGGCCGGCAATGATACGGTGCTGTTCGCCTATGACAGCTATGAACTGGATGGCGATGCCCGCGCCATCCTGGCTCGCCATGCCGCGTGGCTGAAGAACAACAATGTGCGCGTGACGCTGGAAGGCCATGCCGATGAGCGCGGCACCCGCGAATATAATCTGGCGCTGGGCGAACGCCGCGCCAATTCGGTGAAGAACTTCCTCGCCAACGAAGGGGTCGATGTGGCGCGCCTGGCGACGATTTCCTATGGCAAGGAACGCCCGGTGGTGGAGGGCGCCGATGAAGCCACCTGGGCGCAGAACCGCCGCGCCGTGACCACTGTGACGCGCTGAGGGGACTTCCCCGCAGCGCGCCAAGCCGATAACAGCAGCGCCCATGCGGATCATTCACATGGGCACGCCGGAATTCGCGGTGCCGGCGCTCGATGCCTTGCGCGGTGCCGGGCACGAGATCATTGCGGTCTATACGCGGGCGCCAAAGCCGGCCGGGCGCGGCAAGCAGCTGCAGGCCAGCCCGGTCAACGCCCGCGCCGATGCGCTGGGCATCCCGGTGTTTACCCCGCGCACCTTCCGCGATGCACAAGCCGTGGCCGAATTTCTGGATGTGGCGCGCGATTGTGATGTGGCCGTGGTCGCCGCCTATGGCCTGATCTTGCCGCAGGCCGTGCTGGCGGCGCCGCGGCTGGGTTGCCTGAACATCCATGCTTCCCTGCTGCCGCGCTGGCGCGGGGCCGCTCCCATTCAGCGGGCGATCTTGGCCGGCGACACGATGACCGGGGTGACGATCATGCAGATGGAGGCAGGCCTGGATACCGGGCCGATGCTGGCCGAAGCGCAAACGCCGGTGGGCACGAAGACCAGTGGCGACCTGTTCGGCGAGCTGGCCGGCCTGGGGGCCGAACTGCTGATCGATGTGCTGGCGAACCCGCGCTCCGCCGTGCCGCAGCCCGACGCCGGCGTCACCCTGGCGCCGCGCATCGACAAGGCCGAGGCGCATCTGGACACCCACCTGCCGGCGATCGCGCTGGAGCGGCGGATGCGCGCTTTCAACCCGGCGCCAGGCGCGTGGCTGGCGATCGGCGGGGAGCGCGTGAAGATATTGGCGGCCACGGTGGAACCGGGAGCATCAGCGCCGGGCATCACGCTGGATGATCGCTTGCTGATCGGCACCGCCGATGGCGGTCTGCGGCCCAGCATCGTCCAGCGCGCCGGCAAGCCGGCCATGCCGGTCCAGGCGCTGCTGAACGGCTGGCGGGTGCCAGTGGGAACCAGCGTGGCGTGACACGCTATCGTTTCACGGTGGAATATGATGGCCGGCCGTTCATGGGCTGGCAGCGCCAGGCGCATGGGGCCACCGTGCAGGCCGCCATCGAAGCCGCCATCCACGCCATCACCGGCGAAACGGTCGAAGTGATCGCCGCCGGCCGCACTGATGCCGGCGTGCACGCCAGCGCCATGCCGGCGCATGCCGATATCGAAAAGCCGTTCACGCCGTTCAAGTTGATGGAAGCGATCAACGCCCGGTTGCGGCCACAACCGGTGGCGATCGTCGATTGCACCGAAGCGCCGGACTGGCACGCGCGCTTCGATTGCCTGGGCCGGCGCTATCGCTACACGATCATCAACCGGCGCGCGCCGCTCACCGCGCAGACGGGGCTGGCGTGGCGGGTGCCAGTGCCGCTCGATGTCGAAGCGATGCAGGCGGCGGCGCGGCTGCTGATCGGCCGCCATGATTTCACCACCTTCCGTTCATCGCACTGCCAGGCCAATTCGCCGCTGCGCACGCTCGATCGGCTGGAGGTGACCCGCGACGGCGACACAATCGAAGTGTTCGCAGCGGCCCGGTCCTTCCTGCACCATCAGGTGCGATCGATGGTCGGCTGCCTGAAGTTGGTCGGCGAAGGCCAGTGGTTGCCGGATGATCTGGCGGCTGCACTGGCAGCCCGCAACCGGGACGCGCTCGGCCTCAATGCCCCGCCGGACGGCTTGTGGTTTGTTGGCGCGATCTACCCGGCGCTGTCGGTGGGCTTTACAGGCTGAACGTCGGCCTGCGGCATGTCGTTTGTAAAATCAGTTGCTTGACCATTGGCATGGTTATTGCAGGGTCTGCGATCAGCGCAAAGCAATTAGCGAGTTACGGACACCATGGCCAATTGGTTGCAACATGCGCAAAATTCGCCTCGCCTGCGCTTGCTGGTCGGGTTGGCCATCGGCCTGGTGGCAGGCGGCGCTGCCGGCTGGATGTTGGTCGGCTGATCGCTTCACAATGCGTGCTTGTGTGCCGGTGATTCAGCGCCAGCCGAGCGCTTCGGCCATGATGTGAAAGATCAGATTCTGCTCCATCACGCCGCGCACCAGATCAGCGCGCGGGCCTTCGGCAAACAGCGCCACATCTTCGCCGCCATGGCTTTCGCTGCCGGTGCCATAGGTTTTGTTCGCCAGATAATTGGGATCGGTTGGCGGCAGCAAGCGTGACAGGCCACGCGACAGGAACGGCCCGTTGGCGTAAGACAGGGTGGTCATCGGTTGGCCGCGATCATCCAGCGCGAAGCCTTCCGGGCTGAGCGGCCCGCTGCCCTCACCGTCACGCGACGGCTTGATATAGCCCAATATGTCGTTGCCGCGTTCCGGGTAGCCGGCGATGGTCAGCACATGGCTGTGATCGGCGGTCACCAGCACCAGGGTTTCATCCAGATTCACCGACTTGAGCACCTCGGCAACCGTGGCGCTGAACATCTGCGCTTCCTTCAGGGCGCGATAGGGATTGCTGGCATGATGGCCGTGATCGATGCGGCCGCCTTCGATCATCAGATAATAGCCTTTGCCGCCGCGCGCCTTGGCGCCGGCCGCCAGCCTCGCCAACGCAAAGCGCGCCATTTCCGGCAAGCCCGGTTCGGCATCATCCTTGCGATCATGTTCGAAACTGATGTGGTCGGGATTGAACAGGCCCAGAACCGGTCCTCCGGGTAACTGGCCACTGCCGGTCGCCGCCAAGGCGCGCAGGCCCTTGGCATCGCCGACAAACTGACCCGTCGGCCAGCGCTGCTGCCATTCACTGACCAGATTGCGGCCATCGTCGCGCTGCCCGCCCTTGCCGACGGGGAAGAAGCGCGCGCTGCCGCCGCCGAGCGCGACATCGAAGCCGCCCTTGAAGCCGACCAATTGCGCGGCGAGATCCGCACAGCCCGAGGCGCGATCGGCAGCCGGATAGGCGCGATCCGCCCCTTCCCAATCGCGGTTCGGCACATGGCCATAGACCGCAGCCGGGGTGGCGTGGGTGATGCGGGTGGTGGTGACGATGCCCAACCCCATGCCCTGCGCCCTTGCGATCTCGGCAAAGGTGCGCGGCAATTTTTCCGGCGTCTTGCACGCCTCCGCGCCCTGATCCTGGCCGAAGTTGATCACACCGATGCGAGTCTTCACGCCGGTGTTGAAGGCGCTCGCCGTGCCGGCACTGTCGGGCACCTGGGCATTGGTATTGTAGGTTTTCACCAGCGCGGTGTTGGCCATGCGATCCCAGGCCAGGCTGTTCTCTTCACCGGGGCCGGGCTTGCGGCCATCGATGGGGTGCTGGCCATCGAAGATTCGCGCCGCGGTGATGGTGGTGACACCCATGCCGTCGCCGACCATCAGGATGATGTTTTTCGCGCGCTTCGGCCGGTTGACCACCTTCAGCCTGGCATCAAGCGCGGCGCGGCCGCCTTGCCACCAATCATCCTGCACCGGCGTGTCGAGCACTGGGCCAGCAGCCCAGGCGGGAGCGGAAACAGCCAGCGTCGCGGCCAGCAGAATTTTGCGCATCATGATCATGGTTCTACCCTGCTCGCGGATTGTTACAGCAATTTGATTTCGCGCAGCCGCTCCCGCAGATAATCGTCGGCGGTGATTGGCGGCGCCTCGCGCAGACCGCCTGGCAGCGTGCGGATCAGATAATCCGGGCGGAAATGCAGAAAAAACGGCGTGGAATAGCGGGCCACTCCCATCCGGTCCGGCGCCGGATTGACCACACGATGGGTGGTGGAGGGCAGACGATGCCCGGTCAGCCGTTGCAGCATGTCGCCGACGTTGCACACCAGGCTGCCCGGCGGCGCGTCGATGCTGCGCCACTGGCCATCCTTGTCCAGCAATTGCAGCCCGGCCTCCTCGGCGCCGAGCAGCAGGGTGATCACATTGATATCCTCGTGGGCGCCAGCGCGTATGGCACCGGCGGCATCTGCCGTTACCGGCGGATAATGCAGCAGACGCAGGATAGAATTGCCATCGCGCACCGGATCGACAAAGAAATCCGCCGCCAGGCCAAGATGCACGGCAATGGCGCGCAGCATGCGGTTTCCGGCTGCATCCAGCGCCGCATAGAGCGCACCCACGGCCGTTTCGAATTCCGGCACCTCCGCCGGCCACAGATTGGCGGGCATCAGCGCGGCATAGGCATGGCCGGCCGGCAGCGACCGCCCGACATGCCAGAATTCCTTCAGATGGGCCTTGGCTTCGCCCTTGGCGGCTTCGATACCGAATGGCGTCAGCCCGCGCTGGCCGCCGCCGCCAACCACGACATATTGCTGCTTGATGGCCTGCGGCAGCGCGAAGAACGCCTTGGTCGCCACCATCGCCCGATCGATCAGGCCCTGATCGATACCGTGATCCGAAACGACAGCAAAGCCGGTGCGCGCAAAGGCATCGCCAAAGCCGGCTGCAGCCGCGCCCAGATCGGAATCGATCAACGAAAGCGGAATCGGCGTGATATCGGCGGCAAGAGTCATGCCACAGCTTTGCCCCGGATTGGCGCGGCTTGCCAGCCCCCCAACGATTTGCGGGGGTGACGCGCGCGGCGCTTGACCGATCCAAAACGGAAATATGAAATGCCGCACAGCGCAGCGGAGGGGAGAGATTTGATGCGTCGATATGCTTTTGGCGTGCTGGCCGCCGTGGCCGCGGCTGCGCCCGGCCATGCCGAACCGATCCCGGCACCGGTTGATCGGATGATCGATGCGGCGGCTGCCAATGCCGATCAGTTGAAGCTGGTGGCCGACATCGCCAAGCAGGCCAACCCCGGCAGCGCGGCGGAGATCAACGCCAAGGTGGCGGCCATTACTGCAGCACAGACGAAGGCGCGCGAAGAAAAATTGGCCTCGCAGGGCTTTCTGGATGGCTGGAGCGGCCAGGGTGAGGCCGGCGGCTTTATTTCCACCGGCAATACGCGCAACCGCGGCATCGCCGTCGGGGTCAGCCTGGCCAAGGAAAGCCGCAGCTGGAAGCATGGCCTGCGCGGCATCGTCGATTATCAGGAAGACAATGGCGTTGCCTCGCGCGAGCGTTATTTCGCCGGCTATGAAGGCAATTGGAAATTCACCCAGCGCGGCTTCGCGCTGCTGGCTCTCAGTTGGGAGCGTGACAAGTTCACCGGCTTTTCCAGTCGCTTCACCCAGGCCATCGGCATCGGCTATCGGTTGATCGACACGCCGCGCCTGAAGATTGCCGTCGATGGCGGCCCGGCGCTGCGGCAGACAAGTTTCATCACAGGCCTGACCAACAACAATGTGGCCGCCCGTGTCGGTCTGAACGCCAACTGGCAGATCAGCGATGCGCTGGCCTTCACCCAGACCACGACCTATTATTACGACGACAGCAACAATTCGCTGTTGTCGCTCTCGCAGCTCACCGCAAAATTCGGCAGCCGCCTTTCGGGCCGGTTGTCCGTTCAGTTCAACAACGAAAGCAACCCGCCACCGCGGCGCCTGAACAGCGACACCGTCACCCGCGCCTCGCTGGTCTACAACTTCTGACGGCGCAGGGCCGCGCCCCTGTTGACCGGAGCGGGGCCGCGCATTAGAGCGACCGTCCGATTGCCCGCGTATCGACATGCGCAGGGCCTTGTGGCAGCGTAGCTCAGTTGGTGAGAGCGCCGGATTCATAACCCGGAGGTCGGCGGTTCAAATCCGCCCGCTGCTACCATAACCGACAATAAGCCGCACGACCCTCAGACGAGGATGAGGTGGCGCGCGGGCGCAACCGCGGCTAATCCTTGCAGCCTGACCTGTTGGGGAGCCAAATCATGTCCATGCCTGCCGCCTTTGCTGGCCGCCTGTCGATCCCGGTGATCGGGTCGCCGTTGTTCATCATCTCCGGGCCGGAACTGGTGATGGCCCAGTGCCGCGCCGGCATCATCGGCAGCTTCCCCAGCCTCAACGCCCGGCCGCTGGCGCAGTTCGAAGAATGGCTGCAACGCCTGTCCACCGAACTTGGGCCCAATGATGCGCCCTATGCCGTCAACCTGATCGTGCACCGCTCCAACGATCGCCTGATGGACGATCTGGCGCTGTGCGTGAAATACAAGGTGCCGATGATCATCACCTCGCTGGGTGCGCGCGAAGACGTGAACGAGGCCATCCACAGCTATGGCGGCATCGTCATGCACGACATCATCAACAACAAATTCGCCAAAAAGGCCGTGGAAAAGGGCGCCGATGGCCTGATCGCCGTGGCGGCCGGGGCCGGCGGCCATGCCGGCACCACCAGCCCGTTTGCGCTGATCCAGGAAATCCGCGAATGGTTCGATGGCCCGCTGGCGCTTTCGGGATCGATCGCCACCGGTGATGCGGTGCTGGCCGCCCAGGCGATGGGCGCCGATTTCGGCTATATCGGCAGCGCCTTCATCGCCACCGCCGAAGCCCGCGCGGTGCAGGGTTACAAGGACATGATCGTCGAAAGCGCCGCGTCCGACATCGTCTATTCCAACCTGTTCACCGGCGTGCACGGCAATTATCTGCGCCCGTCGATCATCAAGGCCGGCATGGACCCGGATGCGCTGCCGACCAGCGATCCTTCTGCAATGAACTTCGGCAGCGGCGGCAACACCGACGCCAAGGCCTGGAAGGATATCTGGGGCTGCGGCCAGGGCATCGGCGCGGTCAAGGCCGTCCTCCCCGCCGGCGAGCTGGTGGCGCGACTGATCCGCGAGTATGATGTGGCGCGCGCGCGCATCGGCATGAACGCCGCAGCCATCGCAGCGGAGTGAGTGATATGCACGTTGAACTGACCGCCAAGACCCGCCTGGTATGGCTGGTGGGCGCCATGGTGCTCGGCACACTCAGCCAATGGTGCATGGCCTTTGGGCCGTGCGGGGCACCGATCTGAAACATGCTGCCGTCACCCCGACGTTCGCCGGGGTGACGGGAATAAAGTACCGCCTCAGCCGACCCGTTCGGCGCCGGCAGCGCGCTTGTCTTCCACCGTTGCCGGGCGCGGCTTGACGCCCAGGCTGATCAGCAGCGACGATGAAACGAAGATCGATGAATAGGTGCCGACCACAATCCCCAGCACCATCGCCGCGGTGAAGCCGAAAATCACCTCCGGGCCCAGGAACAGCAACGCCAGCAGCGCAGCCAGCAATGTGACCGAGGTCATCACCGTGCGCGGCAGGGTTTCATTCACCGACAGATCGATGATGCCCTTGATGTCCATCTGCCGGAACTTGCGCAGATTTTCGCGGATGCGATCGTCGATCACCACCTTGTCGTTCAGGCTGTAGCCGATGATGGTGAGCACCGCCGCGACGATGTTGAGATCGAATTCGAGCTGGGTCAGCGCAAAGAAGCCCAGAGTCACCACCACGTCGTGCACCAGCGCGACCACCGTGGACACGCCAAAGTACCATTCAAAGCGGAACCAGGTGAACACGGCGACGAACAGCATTGACAGGCCGACGGCCCACAACCCGTCGGTGATCAACTCGTCCGACACCTTGCCCGACACGCTTTCAACGCGAGCAAAATTGACGCCGGGATAATCCTTTTCCAGCGCCGTGCGCACCTTGGCCACAACGCGCTGCACGGCTGCCTGATCGCCTTCTGGCAACGGCAGCCGCACCAGGATGGTCGAAGGCTTGCCGAATTCCTGCAGTGCAGCATCACCAACGCCGACCTGATTGACCCGCACGCGCAGCGTATCGAGCTCAGGCGGTGCCTTGAATTCCACCTGCATGGTGAGGCCGCCGAGGAAATCGACCCCCAGATTGAGCCCGCGCAGGCCCAGCAGCGCGCCGGCGCCGATGGTGAGCGCGATGGTGAACGCGAACGCCAGAAAGCGCAGTTTGACGAAACCGATGTTGGTGTTGTCGGGAACGATCTTCAACGGCATGGGCCAGTCCTTTCCCGATCAGATGTTGAGTGTGGCGGGGCGCGCCGACATCAACCAGCGCGCCACCATCCAGCGCACCAGCGTAACCGCGGTGAACACCGATGTGGCAATGCCGATCGACAGCACCACGGCAAAGCCCTTGATCGGGCCAGAGCCGAACAGGAACATGATGATGGCAACGATGATGTTCAGGCTGTTGGCGTCCCAGATGGTGCGCGTGGCTTCGCGGAAGCCCACCTCCACGCTGGCGATCACGCCCCTGCCCTTGCGCTGTTCTTCGCGGATGCGTTCATTCACCAGCACGTTGGCGTCCACCGCCGCGCCAATGGTCAGCACCATGCCGGCGATGCCCGGCAGCGTCAGGGTGAAACCCGCCGCCGACATGATGCCGAGGATCATGATGATGTTGATGAACAGCGCAACCACCGCATAAACGCCGAAGCGGCCGTAGGTGAGGATCATCAGCAGCGAAACCGCCAGCACCGCCACGATCGAAGCGATGGCGCCGGCGCGGATCGAATTCGGCACCCAGATCAGGCCCGACGGTGCGCTCCTCGACCACCTTCAGCTCCACCGGCAATTTGCCCGAACGCAGCAGGATGGCCAGTTCGTTGGCAGTTTCCACCGTGTAACTGCCACTGATGACGCCGCTGCCGCCCAGGATCGGCTCGTTGATGTTCGGCGCGGAGATCACCATGCCATCCAGGATGATGGCGAACGGCTTGCCGACATTTTCGGTGGTGGCCTGGGCAAAGCGCCGGCCGCCGGTCGAATCAAAGCGAAACGACACCGCCGGTGCGCCATTCTGATCGGTGGACACCTGGGAATCGACCAATTGATCGCCGGTGATGATGGCACGGCGCTTCACCACCACCTGCCCGCCCTGCTGAACGGGCAGGATCTGGCTGCCCGGCGGCGCGCGGCCCTGGGCGACCTCTTCCGGATCGGCCGCGGTATCGACCAGCTTGAATTCCAGCTTGGCGGTCTTGCCGAGCAGCGCCTTCAGCGCTTCCGGGTCCTGGAGGCCGGGCACCTGCACGACGATGCGGGTCTTGCCCTGCCGCACGATGGTCGGCTCGCGGGTGCCGAGCTCATCGATACGCTTGCGGATGACCTCCACGGCCTGCGCCATGGCGCCATCGACAGCGGCACTGATGCCGGCGGCGGTTGGTTGCAGGATGATCTGGCCGGGCAGGCTGCCGCGGCTGACCGAAACTTCCCGCGCCGCGCCGACACCCAATGGCGCAGTCACCTTGTTGAGGATGGCGATCGCCTGATCGACGCGGGTGACATCCCCCACCGCAAAGCTCAACTGGCCGCGGTTGATCGACAGGTCCGATACGACAATGGCGCCGCCCTCGGCCACGCGCAATTCGCTGCGCACCGTGTCCTCCAGCGTGTCCAGCTTGGCCTTTTCGACCTCGTTCGCGGTCGCTTCCAGCATCAGGTGTGAACCGCCGCGCAGATCGAGACCCAGCGGCAACTGGCTTTTCGGCAGTCCGTCGGGGATCATGGCGATCTGAGAGGGCGTCAACGCGTTGGGCACCGCCAGCAGGAAGCAGACGAACACGGTCAGCCAGATCGACCAGTTCTTCCACGCGGGAAAATCGAGCACGGGCGCTTATTCCTTGCCGACCGTTGCAACATCATTGGCAGCGGTCAGGCCGCGCGGCTTGACATCGACCAGCGTGGATTTGAGCACGCGGAACTTCACATTCGGGCCGGCTTCCACTTCCACCTCGGTATCGGTCACGCGGATGGCCTTGCCGATGATCCCGCCGCCGGTCACCACATCGTCACCCTTTTTCACGGCATCGACCATGGCGCGGTGCTGCTTCACCCGCTGCTGCTGCGGGCGGATGATCAGGAAATAGAAAATCCCGAAGATCGCCAGATAGGGCAGAAAGCCGATCAGGGCGGCAGTGCCGCCCGCAGCGGCCGCGCCGGCGGTCTGGGCATGGGCCGGGGATGCAAATATCATGGTCTCGCTCTCGGAAAATCGGCCGGCAAACCGGTTGGCACGGGCTCTAGCGGCTTGCCCCCCCGCACGCAACCATGGCACGCAACCATGGCGTGCCGGGTTGGCTGGCCAGCAGTTCCCATGCGGCCCGCCATTGGCTATCGGATGGTCATGGAAATCCAAGACGCCCTGCTGGCCCGGATGGCTGCCGCCCTGGAACGCTTGTCGCCGCCCCCGGCGCCGACGGCTGATCCGGCCATCGGCCACTGGTTCGGCTGGGATGGTGCCGGCCTGCTGGCCTTGCCGCCGGCCCGCACCACACCGCTGGCGCTGTATCAGGGCGTCGGCCCGCAGGCGCAGGCGCTTCTGGAAAACAGCCGTCGCCACGCCCGGCGCCTGCCGGCCCATGATGTGCTGTTGTGGGGCGCGCGCGGCATGGGCAAATCCAGCCTGGCGCGCAGTGTGGTTGCCGAGCTGCTGGCCAAGGGCGAGGATCTGGCGCTGGTGCAATTGATGCTGCCGGCTCTGCCCACCCTGCCGCTGCTGTTCCGCCATCTGGAACGCGTCCATCGGCCGTTTCTGCTGTTTCTCGATGATGTCTCGCTGGGCGCCGATGCCGGCGAAGTCCATGCGCTGCGCTCCCTGCTCGATGGCGGGGTGCAGGCAAGGCCCGATCATCTGCGCCTGATCGTCACCAGCAACCGCCGCCACCTGGTGCCGCGCAGTCTTTCGGAAAACGAGGGCGACGCGATCAATCCGCGCGATGTCGCCGATGATCATCTGGCGCTGGCCGATCGCTTCGGGCTGAGGCTGGGCTTCCACCCCTGTGATCAGCCGCAATATCTGGCGATGTGTGCAGCCTATGCCGCGGCGCATGGCCTGGCGTTTGATCCCGCCGCTGCCCTTGCCTGGGCGATGGCGCGCGGCGCGCGATCCGGGCGGGTGGCGTGGCAATTCACGGTGGAACAGGCCGGGGCGCAAGCCATCGTGATCTAATGCGGCCAGAACGTCGTTGATTCACGCCAACATACTGGCAATCAACCGCTATTGACATTCGAAACCAGTCTGCGAACACTACTTGACGTCGCCAGGGGGAACAAGCGGCCAATAACTGCCGGGGATCGATCATGCGCCTGTTGTCTGTGTTGAGCGGGACTTTGTTGACGAGTTCGTCACTGATCCTGACTGGCCTTGCGGTCACGCTTCCGGCCGGCCCGGCCGCCGCGCAGAACTGGCGCGAAATCACCTGTGAAAGCTGGAATTATCGTGAAGCGGCCTGCCCGGCACCCGGCGCCGTTCGCGTGCAATTGCTGCGGGTCAACGGCGGCAACTGCGTCGAAGGGCAAAGCTGGTTTCACGATGGCCGCGCCATCCGGGTGCGCAATGGCTGCCGGGCCGTTTTCCGCATCGATGCCAACAACGGCTGGGGCGTGGGCGGCTGGGACAATGGCTGGAATGGCGGCGGCAGCAATCCGAATGCCGTACAGACCGTGCGTTGCGAAAGCTGGAATTATCGCGATCAGCGCTGTGCCGTGTCTGGCTCCGTCGGCGGCGTGCGCATCAGCCGGGTTCTGGCCGGTGATTGCCGCGACGGCGCCACCTGGCGCTGGGATCGCCGTGCGATTTATGTGCGCAATGGCTGCCGCGCCGATTTTGAAGTGCTGTTGAGTTCCAACGGTTGGGGTGGCGGTGGCGGCCCGGGGTCTGGCGGCGGCGGCTTCGGCGGTTCTGGCGGCAACTTCGGCGGTTCCGGTGGCGGCCAGTCTGTCACCACGATCAACTGCGAAAGCTGGAATTACCAGCCGGCGCGCTGCCCGATCCCACGCGCAAATCAGGTCAGGCTGAGCCGTGTGCTGGCTGGCGATTGCCGCCAGGGCCGCACTTGGGGCTGGGATGCACGGTCCATCTGGGTGAACGGCGGCTGCCGCGCCGCGTTCGATATCTTCTGATACGATCTTCGGGGGTTTTCATGCAGCGCAGCGCCGGCCTGGCCGCACTTGTGGCATTGTTTTCAGCGTCACTGGCTGCACCGGTGGCCGCCCAATCCAATTGGGGAAACAACAACGGCTGGAACAATCAAGGCGGACAAATCGTTCGCTGCGAAAGTTGGAATTATCGTTATGCCCGCTGCAACGCCGACACCCGCGATGGGGTTCGCCTGTCGCGGGTACTTGCCGGCAATTGTTCAAACGGCCGCAATTGGGGTACCGCCCGCAACTATATCTGGGTGAACAATGGGTGCCGGGCCGAATTCGAATTGCGCCGCGGTGGTGGTGGCGCATCGACCGGCGCGGTCATTGCCGGCGCTGCGGTCGCGGCCGGCCTGCTGGCCCTGCTGCTTTCAAAGGGCAAGAAGAAGGAAGCGGACGGCGCCTCCCAACCCGGCGCCAAGACGCCCGCCGCAATCAACATCGGCCCAGACCGGGTGACGCCGGCCGCCCAGCCCGCGTTCCGCCGTTGCGTCGAAGAAGCGGCGCGCCAGATCGGCGCGACCGGCGGCACGTCGATCCGCTTACTGGGCAGCGTGCAAACCAACGTGAACAATGGCGACTGGCAATTCCAGATCCCGCTCGAAGCCAGCTGGCCCAACGATACCCATGCAACGCCTGCGACATGCCGCGCCACGCCCGACCGGCTGATTGAGCTGAACTTCCTGCCCGAATGACCGGCGCCGGTGCCGGCCGGCTGCGGCATGGCGCGCGAGCCGGTTGCGGCAGGGCATGCCGGCCTGCTAAGGATCTGACGGACATTTGGTTCTGAAGGTGCGTTCTCTTGAAAACACTTGGTCTGATCTGGCGCGTCATCGTTGGCATCAAGGATCTGCTGGTCCTCTCCTTGCTGGTGATCTTCTTCGTCGCGGTTTCGGCGGCGCTGTCCGGCTCTTCGCCGGCCACCGTGCCGGACGGCGGCGCACTGGTGGTGTCGCTGGATGGGTCTATTGTCGATCAAGGCAGCGAGACATCGCCGTTCGACACGATCAGCGGCAATGTCGCCACTGAAGCGCAGCTGCGCGATATCGTGCGCGGCATCGATCGCGCCGCCGCAGACAGCCGCATCAAGGCGCTGGTGCTCGATCTCGATCTGTTTGCCGGCGGCGGCCAAGCCAATATCGCCGCCGTAACCGACGCCATCAGCCGGTTCCGCAAGACCGGCAAGCCGGTGCACGCCTGGGCAACCGCCTATTCCGATGACAGCTGGCTGCTGGCGGCCGGCGCCAACCGCATCTGGCTCAATCCGCTGGGCGGCGTGATCTTCACCGGCCCCGGCGGATCGCGGCTGTATTTTGCCCGGGCGCTCGAAAAATTGCAGATCGATGTCAACGTCTTCCGCGTCGGCACCTATAAAAGCTTCGTGGAACCCTACACCCGCGCCAGCGCCTCGCCCGAAGCCAAGGCCGCCGATCAGGCGCTGGCCAGCAGCCTGTGGAACAGCTGGCTTGCCGATGTGAAGCGGCTGCGCCCAGCGGCCGATGTGCCGTCGTTCATCGCGCAACTGCCGCAGCGCCTTGGCCAGGCCGGCGGCGATGGGGCCCGCGCCGCGCTCAATGCCAAGCTGGTCGATCAGCTCGCCAGCCGAGACGATTTTGACGCCGCGATGGTCAAACTTGTCGGTGACGGCGATCTTGAATATTGGGGCCACTATGCCGGCGTATCGCTTACCGATTATCTCAGCGCCACTGCCGGCCAAGACAAGACCAGCGGCGATGCCGTCGGCGTCGTCTATGTCAGCGGCAATATCGTCGATGGCGAAGCGCCGCGCGGCACCGCCGGCAGCACCACGATCCGCCATGCCCTTGAAGAAGCGCTCAACGAAAACCCAAGCATCAAGGCGCTGGTGGTGCGCGTTGATTCAGGCGGCGGTTCGGTGACAGCATCGGAAGAAATCCGTGCTGCCCTGATCAGCGCCAAGGCCGATGGCCTGCCGGTGGTCGCCAGCTTTGGCCCGGTAGCGGCCAGCGGCGGCTATTGGGTGGGCACAGCGGCGGACGAGATTTTCGCGCAGCCGTCCACCATCACCGGTTCGATCGGCGTGTTCGCCATCCTGCCCAGCTTCCCGCGGGCGCTGAACAATCTGGGCATCAACAGCGATGGCGTGAAGACGACCCCCTACAGCGGCGAGCCGGATGTGGTCGCCGGCCTGTCCCCCGAAGTGCGCCAGGTGCTGCAGATGGGCGTCGAAAACACCTATCAGCGCTTCATCAACCTGGTCGCACAGGCGCGCAAATTGCCGGTGGCCGAGGTTGATCGCATTGCGCAGGGCCGCGTATGGGCCGGCACGGAGGCGCAGCGCCTGAAACTGGTTGACCAGATGGGCGGGCTTGATGCGGCCATCGCCGCAGCCGCCAAAAAGGCCGACATCAAGGGCGAAGTGCGGGTGATCGATATCGAAAAGCCGGAGCCGGCCTGGGTCAAGGCGCTGAAGAGCTTCAGCAGCACCGAAACCGAGCAGGAGGCGCGTGATCCCTGGGCGCGGCTGCTGCTGGCCTCCCGCCAGCGCCTGCTCAGCAGCATGGCGGATTTCGCCTTCCTGGCATCGGGCCGCGGTGCCACCATGCAGGCCGCCTGCCTCGAATGCGCCGCCGGCGGCAGCCCCCGCCCGGTCACGGCACGCGCCAGCGCCGACACGGTCAGCAGGCTCGCTGCGTTGGCTCAATCGTCGCGGTAACCGGGCAACGACAGCCCGGTGGCGATGGCCAGCGCCCGCAGGCCAAAGCCGGCGGCGGCCCCGATGATCGCAGCCGGCCATAGCCCCAAGCCCAGCAAGGTCAGGCCGACATAGGTTCCCGCCCCCAGTGCAGCGGCGGAAACATAGATTTCCTTGCGCAGCAGGATCGACGGCTCACCCGCCAGCAGATCACGCACGATGCCGCCAAAACTGGCCGTAAGCACGCCCATACCCACTGCTGGCAGCGCCGGAACGCCATAGTTCAGCGCCTTGGCCGCCCCCAGCACGGCATAGGCACCAAGGCCGACCGCATCGAACCACAGCAGCGCATTCAGCCGCCAGCGATCGGCGCGCAGCAGCCAGACGGCGGCCGCCCCGACCAGGCAGATTCCGAGATAATCCGATCGCCCCACCCAGAATACCGGCGCCCCGATCAGCAGATCCCTGAGCGTGCCGCCGCCAATGCCGGTGACCGCCGCGAAAAAGGCGAAGGTGACGATGGTCTGCTTGATGCGCGCCGCCGCCAGCGCGCCGGACACGGCAAACACCGCCACCCCGGCCATGTCGAGCACCGCCAACAGGGGCTCCAGCGGCGGCAGCGGAACCGGCACAATCGCCATCAGCGGCGGCGCCAGAAATGCTTGATCGTCAGCAGCGCGCCGGTCAGTACCACGCCAAGCGCCAGCAAGGTTGTGGCGATGATCACCGGCCCATGCGTGTTGTCGCGCTCCTGCCAATCCATGATGTGCAGGCCCCAGAACAGATCGTAAAAGCGCCACCACGGCGTGCGCACTGCGCCGATCTCGCCCTGGGTGTTGATGTAGACGCGGGTCTCACCGGCAAACTCCACCCGATATCCCGCCGTGTCGCCCCAGTCGCTGGCCGGATGGGCCGCGCTGACCGCCGTCAGCGTTGCCGGCCCGCCCAGCGTCGTGCCCGCCCGCGCGATGGCTTCAGCCTGATTGGGCGTGATGGCAATCGGCTGACCGGTGGCGGCATCGAGCAGCCGCTTGCCCTGCCCGTCGGTCAATTTCCATACCGGTCGCCCAAGCAATTGGCCCAATTCCAGTTTCTCGACCCCGGTCAGCGCCGGCAACCCGGCCGGCATGCTGAGCGCAGGCTTGTCGCGCCGCACGTCATCGCCGCGCACCACCTCCAGCGGCCGCACCACCATCACCAGGCCAGATGCCACCCACAGGATGATCTGGATGCCAACGATCACGCCGGTCCACAGATGGAGCCAGCGAACGGTGCGAGTGGCGCGAGGGGAGAGCATGATTTCGCTTGTAGCGGTGCGCGCGCGGGCCGTCACCCATCCGTCGCCCTCCGAGAGCCGCCTCCCCGTGAGGGGAGCATCCTGGCGCCATCGCCGATCTCGCGTTGCTCTCCTCTCATGGCAGGTGCTGAGCAAAGTGAGGCGGAGGGGTTCTCCGGTCCATGTGCATATTGCAAACGGCCGGCGGCGAAGCCGCCGCATCCGCTTTAGGTGTTTAGACAAGGAAGGAAGAAAGTGCGCGATTGAGCCACGCCATCGGACGAGACAAAAGAGGGCGGGGAGGCCCGCCCCTTCCGCTCAAGCCTGCCCCGGCGAAGGACAGGGTCCGAGCTTGCGCGAGTCGGCAATTAGCACCGCTACTTGCGCGCCGCGCTGCGCTACATATGAATCGGCTTGCCCGTCACCGCCATCGCCGCCTCCTTCAACGCCTCCGAGTGTGTCGGATGCGCATGGCAGGTCAGCGCGATATCTTCGGAAGACGCGCCAAACTCCATCGCCTGCGCGGCTTGCGCGATCATCGTGCCGGCGAGCGCACCGATGATGTGCACACCCAGCACGCGGTCGGTCTTCGCGTCGGCCAGGATCTTCACGAAGCCGTCGGTGTCGCGGTTGGTCTTGGCGCGGCTGTTGGCGGCGAACAGGAACTTGCCGACCTTGTAGGCGACGCCGGCGGCCTTCAATTCTTCCTCGGTCTTGCCGACGGTGCCGACCTCCGGGTGGGTGTAGACCACGGCCGGGATCACATCATGGTTCACGTAACCGGCGAGGCCCGCGATATTGTCGGCGCAGGCCAAGCCTTCGTCTTCGGCCTTGTGGGCCAGCATCGGGCCTTCCACCACGTCGCCGATCGCCCAGATGCCGGGCACGTTGGTGGCGAAATGATGATCGATGGGGATGCGGCCCTTGGCATCCACCGCCAGGCCGGTCGCGCCCAGATTGAGGCCATCGGTGTTGGGCCGCCGGCCGATCGACAGCAGCACGATATCCGCCGCGATGGTTTCGGCCGCGCCGCCCGCCGCCGGCTCCACCGTCACCACGGCGCCAGCGCCATCGCGCGCCACGCTCACCACCTTGGTGGAGGTCTTCAGCTCAAGGCCCTGCTTCTTCAAGATCTTGGCAAAGGCGTCCGCGACTTCGATGTCCATCGCCGGCACGATGCGCGGCGCATATTCCACCACCGTGACCTTGGCGCCGAGCCGCCGCCAGACGCTGCCCATCTCAAGACCGATATAGCCGCCGCCGATCACCACCAGATGGCCGGGCACCTTGGGCAGGCTGAGCGCCTCGGTGGAAGTGATGATCACCTCGCCATCGGGCGCGATGCCAGGCAACAGCGCGACTTCGGAGCCGGTGGCGATGATGAAATTCCTCGCGGTGATGGTGCGGCCTTCCACCTGCACCGATTTGGCGTCGACGAAGCTCGCCGCACCCTTGATCCATTCCACCTTGTTCTTCTTGAACAGCATGGCGATGCCGCCGGTCAGTTCCTTCACCGCCTTGTCCTTCTCCCCCAGCAAGGTGGAAAGATCGAAGGAGACATTGTCGGCCTTCACGCCGAACTTGGCGAGGTGGCCGCCGGCCAGTTCCTCATAGAGATGGCTGCCGTTCAGCAATGCCTTGGATGGGATGCAGCCCACATTCAGGCAAGTGCCGCCCAGCGCGGCGCGCTTTTCGATGCACGCTACCTTCAGGCCATGCTGGGCCGCGCGGATGGCCGCCACATAGCCGCCAGGGCCGCCACCGATCACGCACACATCAAAATCGCTCATGGGTTTGCTCCTGCCGGCCACGCCGGGGTGATATCGGTTCGGGTGAAATCGTCGCCCTTGAACAGCAAAGGCAAATCCAGTTCGCGCGCAGCGGCATAGCTGAGGCAATCGCCGAAATTCAGGGGGCCACCATTACCGTTGCCAAAGCGATTGAAGGCATCTCGCGCCAGACGCGCCTGCTGTACCGACATCGCCAGAATCTCCAGCCGCAACACGGCGAGCGTTTGCTCCAGCAACGGGTTCTGTCGCCCTGCCAAACCACGATCCAGCTTCAGGCTGACCTCAACATAACTCGCCGCCGGCAATCTGGCCGTGCCGTTGCTGATGATCAACTGGCCAAACTCATCTCCTTCAGGCTCAGCGAAAATGACGGCGAGCAAGGCTGAGGAATCAACAATCACTTTGGCAGACCATCATCATCATACATCCAAGCATCCAGTTCTGCCTGGGTGGGCAGCGGCTTGGGCATATTGCTGCGAATGGCGGCCGTCAGTTCGGCCAGTCTTTGCATCCGATGTTCGATATCGTCAGCCTTGACGCGATTTATCCGTTCCAGTTCGCTGGCCAGCGCATCCTTGACGACTGCCGTGATGCTCTTGCCAGTAAAGGCAGCGATCTGCTGCGCCATCAGGCAGGCATCAGGATTCTTGATGTTCATCTGCATGGCTCAAGCCTCATGGTAGAATGGGTGCACCAATTCTACCATTGCCGCCGCCATGCGTCCATCACAGGTCGATCAACAACCGGGCCGGGTCTTCGATGGCTTCCTTCACGCGCACCAGGAAGGTCACGGCTTCGCGGCCATCGATCAGGCGATGGTCATAGCTCAGCGCCATGTACATCATGGGACGCACAACAACGGCGCCGTCACGCACCACCGGCCGATCCTCGATGCGGTGCAGGCCGAGCACGCCCGATTGCGGCGGATTGAGGATCGGCGTGGACAGCAAGGAGCCGAACACGCCGCCGTTGGAGATGGTGAAATTGCCGCCCTGCATGTCGGCGATGGTCAGCGTGCCGGCCTGAGCGCGGCGGCCGAAATCGGCGATTTCCTTTTCGATGGTGGCAAAGCTCTTGGCCTGCGCATCCTTCAGGATCGGCACCACCAGGCCGCCGGGCGAAGACACCGCGACGCCAAGATCGGCATAATCCTTGTAAACAATCTCGTCGCCTTCGATCGCGGCGCCCACCGAAGGTACATCCTTCAATGCCAGCACCACGGCCTTGGCAAAGAACGACATGAAGCCAAGGCGAACGCCGTGCTTCTTTTCGAACAGATCCTTGTACCGGGCGCGCGCCTCGATCACCGCGCTCATGTCCACATCGTTGAACGTGGTCAGCATGGCGGCGCTGTTCTGCGCTTCCTTCAGGCGGCGCGCGATGGTCTGGCGCAGGCGGGTCATCCGTACCCGCTCTTCCCGGCGTGCAGCCGGGGCGGCGGACACGACCGCAGGCGGTGCAACCGCCGGGGCCGCAGCCTTTGCTGGGGCATTCACCCGCGCCGTGCCGGCTTCGATCGCGGCCAACACATCGCCCTTGGTCAGCCGGCCATCCTTGCCGGTGCCACTGATACTGGCGGGATCGAGATTATAGCTGTCGATCAGGCCCCGCACCGCCGGGCTGATCGCCTCATGCGCCGTGCCGGCCTGCGCCGCTGCATGACCGGTGGCGATCATCGCATCGGATGCGGCCAGTTCCGGCACCACGGCTTCAACCGTAACGGCCGGTGCAGACGCTGCCGGGGCTGGCGGCGCGCTCGCCACCGCGGCGCCGGCCTCGATCCGCGCGAGCAGCGCACCCACGGTCACCGTGTCGCCGGTCTGGTGATACTGCTCGCCCATCACGCCAGCGATGGGGGACGGCACTTCCACCGCGACCTTGTCGGTTTCCAGCGCCACGATGGCTTCGTCGGCGGCCACGGCATCGCCCGGCTGCTTCAGCCACTGGCCAACACTAGCTTCGGTGATGGATTCGCCCAGGGTGGGCACAACAACGTCAACGGCCATGGTCTATGCTCTCTCAATTATCCGTCGCGCCGCTGCGGATCGCAGCAGCGACTTGCGTGTTGGTGGCCCCCAGCGCTTCGGCGACGAGCTTGGCCTGTTCGGCATTGTGGCGCTTCAAAAGGCCGGTTGCCGTCGCCGCCGCCGGTGCGCGGCCGGCATAGATCGGGCGGCGGCCGAGGCAGGCTTCGATCAACGGTGCGGCAAAGGTCCAAGCGCCGCCATTTTGCGGCTCTTCCTGGGCCCACACCACCTGCTCCAGATTGGGGAACTTCGCGGCATATTCGCTGACCACGTCGCCGGGGAACGGGTAGAGCTGCTCCACCCGCAACAAGTAGACATCGTCGCGGCTTTCCTTCTCACGCGCGTCGAGAAGATCATAATAGACCTTGCCGGTGCACAGCACGAGCCGGCGGATCTTTTCCGGGCTGCACGGCGCCAGATCATCAAGGCAGCGGTGGAAGGTCGTCGCCGGCCCCATGTCGGCCAGATTTGACACCGCGCGCTTGTGGCGCAGCAGCGATTTGGGCGTGAACACCACCAAGGGCTTGCGGAAATCGCGCAGCATCTGCCGGCGCAGCAGATGGAAGAAATTCGCCGGCGTGGTGCAATTGGCAACCTGGATATTGTCTTCGGCGCACAGGCTGAGGAAACGCTCCATGCGCGCCGAGCTGTGTTCCGGACCCTGCCCTTCATAGCCATGCGGCAACAGCATGACGAGGCCGTTGGCGCGCAACCATTTGATTTCGCCGGATACGATGAACTGATCGATGATGGTCTGGGCACCGTTGACGAAATCGCCGAACTGCGCTTCCCACAGGGTCAGCGTCTTGGGATCGGCCAGCGCATAGCCATATTCGAAACCGAGCACGCCGAATTCCGACAGCGGACTGTCGAGCACGTCAAAGCCCGGCCCCACCGATTTCAGCGGCACGTACCGGCTGCCGTCCTTCTGGTCGGTCCACACCGAATGGCGCTGGCTGAAGGTGCCGCGGCCGACATCCTGGCCCGACAGGCGCACGTTGAACCCGTCTTTCAGCAAGGTGCCGAACGCCAGCGCCTCACCGGTCGCCCAATCGATATTGGTGCCGGTGGCAAACATTTCCGCCTTGGCATCGAGCACACGCGCCAGCGTGCGGTGGATGTTGAAGCCTTCGGGCACCTGAGTCAGCGCCTTGCCGATCTCGCGCAATTGCGTGATCGATTCCCCGGTCATCGCGGCGCGGCGGCTGGCAATGCCTTCCTTGGGCCGACCCAACCCGGCCCAGCGCCCGCCGAACCAGTCGGCTTCATTGGCCTTGAACCCGGCAGCAGCGTCGAATTCATCCTCCAGCATGTTCACATACTGGTCGATCATCGCCTTGTAATCATTTGTCGTCAGCACGCCTTCGCGTTCCAGACGCTCGGCATACAGCTCGCTCACCGCCTTCTTCTTGCCGATGGCGGCATACATCAACGGCTGGGTGAAGCTCGGCTCGTCGCTTTCATTGTGGCCAAAGCGGCGATAGCACCACATGTCGATTACCACATCGCGGCCAAAGCGCTGGCGGAATTCGGTGGCGACCTTGGTGGCGAAGGTCACAGCTTCGGGATCATCGCCATTCACGTGGAAGATCGGCGCCTGCACGATCTTGGCCATGTCGGACGGATAGGGCGATGATCGCGCAAACTGCGGGCTGGTGGTGAAGCCGACCTGGTTGTTCACCACATAGTGGATGGTGCCGCCGGTGCCATAGCCGGTCAGGCCGGAAAAGCCGAAGCATTCCGCGACGATGCCCTGCCCCGCGAACGCCGCATCGCCGTGCAGCAACACCGGCATCACCTTGCGGCGATCGGCATCGCCGATCAGATCCTGGATGGCGCGCACCTTGCCGAGCACGACGGGATCGACCGCCTCAAGGTGGGACGGGTTGGCGACCAGCGACAGATGCACCTTGTTGCCATCGAATTCGCGATCGGTGCTGGTGCCGAGGTGATATTTGACATCGCCCGACCCGCCGACATCATCGGGATTGGACGATCCGCCGGCAAATTCGTGGAAGATGGTGCGGAACGGTTTCTGCATCACATTGGCCAGCATGTTCAGCCGGCCGCGGTGCGGCATGCCGAACACCATTTCCGTGATGCCCAATTGGCCACCGACCTTGATGATCGATTCCATCGCCGGGATCATCGATTCGCCGCCATCCAGGCCGAATCGCTTGGTTCCGACGAACTTGCGGCCGAGAAATTTTTCGAACTGTTCGGCTTCCAGCAGCTTGTTCAGGATCGCGCGCTTGCCGTTGGCGGTGAAGTTGATGTCCTTGTCACGGCCTTCGAACTTTTCCTGCAGGAAGCGCCGCTCCTCCACATCGTTGATGTGCATATATTCGAGGCCGACATTGCCGCAATAATTGCGCTGCAGGATCGCCACCAATTCGCGGATGGTCGCGGTTTGCAGGCCTAGGGCGCCGCCGATGTGGACCGGGCGATCGAGATCATTCGGGCCAAAGCCATGCCAGCCCGGCGTGAGATCGGCCGGCAGGTCACGCGTAGACAGGCCGAGCGGATCGAGATTGGCCGCCAGATGCCCGCGCACGCGATAGGTGCGCAGCAACATCATCGCGCTGATCGAATCCTGCGCCGCCCGCGCCACTTCGGCCGGGCTGGCGCCGCCTGCCGCCGCGGCACCGGCGGCGCGCGCTGCCACCTTGGCGGGATTGTCGGCAAACATCGCTGCCGCATCCAACCCGCGGGTCAGATCGTCGCCCGGCAGGATCGGCCAATTTGGCCGCGCCCAGCTTGGCCCCGGCCGATCTTCGGGGCCTGGCAGCAGGGCTTCGATATCCATCTTCACTTCCTCGAACGCGTCGTCATCTCGACTGTAACGACACATGAACCGCATGTCATGACAAACTGCCGCATGCCCGCCATGTTCCCCCGACATGGCGGCCCTGCAAAATTCAGCCCTTCAGTACCTCGATCAGGGTCTCGCCGAGCAACGAGGGCGACGGTGACACCCGGATGCCGGCGGCTTCCATCGCCGCCATCTTGGAGGCCGCGTCGCCTTTGCCACCGGACACAATGGCGCCGGCATGGCCCATGCGGCGGCCCGGAGGCGCCGTGGTGCCGGCGATGAAGCCGACCATCGGCTTCTTGCGGCCACGCCTGGCTTCGTCGATCAGGAACTGCGCGGCCTGCTCCTCGGCATCGCCGCCGATTTCACCGATCATGATGATGGATTGCGTCGCATCATCGGCCAGGAACAGTTCCAGCATGTCGATGAAATTGGTGCCGTTCACCGGATCGCCGCCGATGCCGACCGCCGTCGTCTGGCCCAGGCCAACCGCGCTTGTCTGGTGGACGGCTTCGTAAGTGAGCGTGCCCGAACGCGAGACGACGCCAACCGAACCCTTGCGGAAGATATTGCCCGGCATGATGCCGATCTTGCACTCGCCGGGCGTCAGCACGCCGGGGCAATTCGGCCCGATCAGGCGGGTTTTGGAACCCTGCAGCGCGCGCTTGACGCGGACCATGTCGAGCACCGGAATGCCTTCAGTGATGCAGACGACCAGCGGGATTTCTGCGGCGATGGCTTCGCAGATCGCATCGGCGGCACCGGGCGGCGGCACATAGACCACCGACGCATCGGCGCCGGTGGCTTCGCGGGCCTGCGCCACGGTATCGAACACCGGCAGGCCGAGGTGGGTGGAACCACCCTTCCCCGGCGCGGTGCCGCCGACGACCTTGGTGCCATAGGCAATGGCCTGTTCGCTGTGGAACGTGCCCTGCTTGCCGGTGAAACCCTGTGTGATGACGCGGGTGTTGGCGTTGACGAGGATGCTCATGTCAGGCGGCCTTCTTCACTTCGGCGACGATCTTGGCCGCCGCATCCCCCAGATTGTCCGCCGACACGATCGGCAGGCCCGAATTGGCGAGAATTTCCTTGCCCAATTCGACGTTGGTGCCTTCCAGGCGCACCACCAGCGGCACGGACAATTGCACTTCCTTCGCGGCGGCGATGATGCCTTCGGCAATGATATCGCAACGCATGATGCCGCCGAAGATGTTAACGAGAATGCCCTGCACCGCCGGGTCCTTGAGGATCAGCTTGAAGGCGTTGGTCACCTTCTCCTTGTCGGCGCCGCCGCCGACATCGAGGAAATTGGCCGGTTCGGCGCCGTTCAGCTTGATGATGTCCATGGTCGCCATGGCGAGGCCGGCACCATTGACCAGGCAGCCGATGTTGCCATCCAGCTTGATGAAGGCCAGATCATATTTGGAGGCTTCCACCTCGGCCGGGTCTTCCTCGGTCAGGTCGCGCAGCGCGACCAGATCGGGGTGGCGATAGAGCGCGTTGCTGTCGAAACCAACCTTGGCATCGAGCACCAGCAGCTTGCCATCCTGCGTGACGGCGAGCGGGTTGATTTCCATCTGGCTGGCATCGGTGCCGACGAAGGCATCATACAGCTTCAGCGTCACCTTTTCGGCCTGCTTGGCCAGATCGCCGGTCAAGCCAAGCGCAGCGGCGACGGCGCGGCCATGGTGCGGCATGGCGCCGGTGGCCGGATCGATGGTGATGGTGTGGATCTTCTCGGGGTGGTTGTGCGCCACGTCCTCAATGTCCATGCCGCCTTCGGTGCTGGCGACGATGGCAATGCGCCCGCTGGCACGATCGACCAGCATGGCCAGATACAGTTCCTTGGCGATATCGACGCCGTCGGTGACATAGAGGCGATTGACCTGCTTGCCGGCCGCGCCGGTCTGAATGGTGACCAGCGTGTTGCCAAGCATGTCGGTGGCCGCGGCGCGCACATCATCGGCACTGCGCGCCAGGCGGACACCGCCCTTGGCTTCGGGCGGAAGCTCGACGAACTTGCCCTTGCCGCGCCCACCGGCATGGATTTGCGCCTTCACGATATAGAGCGGGCCGGGCAGTTGCGCCACGGCGGCGACAGCCTCATCAACGCTGAGTGCTGCAAAGCCGATTGGCACCGGGACGCCAAATTTGGCCAGCAGTTCCTTGGCCTGATATTCATGGATGTTCACTGTCGTCCCCCTGTGGGTGGATGTTGGTCGTGACTCGTTGCGCGCAAACGCATGGCGGGCGATTTATGGCGGTGCAGCATTACGGCGGCAAGCGCTACCATGCATCGCTGGCCAATCTATAATTACCGACCGATCAGCATAGCGAGTAAAGTTCACAGGCCCGATCTAATCGTGGGTTCAAGCTCGGCACCGCCTTCAGGTGGCAAAGGTGACAAGATTAGTTTGTCGCCCTTGCGTTCGATCAACAACTCGACGCCAATGCCGAAGGCAAATTGAGGCGGCAGGAAGAGGAGTTCATTCTCTCCGTCTGCAATCGTGCTGGTGATTACATGCATTTGTGCGAACGCTTTCGTACTGCCCCTCAAGCCAACGACGGGTCAATCGCCCGGCACGCCGCCAGCAGTTCCTTCACCGCATCGACCGACACGGTGAAATTGGCCTTGGCCTCATCCGACAGGGCGATTTCCACCACGCGCTCCACGCCGCCGGCGCCGATCACCACCGGCACGCCGACATAAAGATCATTCACGCCATATTGGCCGGACAGGTTCACTGCGCAGGGCAGCAGGCGCTTCTGGTCGTAGAGATAGGCTTCGGCCATCTCGATGCCGCTGGTGGCCGGCGCATAGAAGGCGCTGCCGGTTTTCAGCAGCGCGACGATCTCGCCGCCGCCGCTGCGGGTGCGCTGCACGATGGCATCGATACGCTCCTGCGTGGACCAGCCCATCTTGATCAGATCGGGCACCGGGATGCCGGCGACCGTGCTGTATTCGATCACCGGCACCATGGTATCGCCATGGCCGCCGAGCACGAAGGCGTTCACGTCGCGCACGCTCACCTTGAATTCGTCGGCCAGGAAATGCCGGAAGCGCGCCGAATCGAGCACCCCGGCCATGCCGACGACCATGTGATGCGGCAGGCCCGAAAACTCGCGCAAAGCCCACACCATCGCATCGAGCGGATTGGTGATGCAGATCACGAAGGCGCCCGGCGCATTGGCCTTGATGCCTTCGCCCACCGCCTTCATCACCTTCAGGTTGATGCCGAGCAGATCATCACGGCTCATGCCCGGCTTGCGGGCGACACCGGCCGTCACGATGATCACATCGGCACCGGCGATGTCGGCATAATCATTGCTGCCCTTCAGGGAGACATCAAAGCCTTCGACAGGGCCGCACTGCGCCAGATCGAGCGCCTTGCCCTGCGGCACGCCATCGACCACGTCGAACAGCACGATATCGCCAAGCGCGCGCTGCGCCGCCAGGTGGGCCAGCGTGCCGCCGATATTGCCGGCGCCGATCAGGGCGATTTTCTTGCGAGCCATGGGGTTGGGCCTTTCCGTTGCGTTGGTCAGAATGTCGCAGGCTGGATAGAGCGACGCGGCGCTGTGTGCAACCGCAGCATGCACCTATCCGGGCAAAACTGGGAGGCGGTTACACGTAAGCGCTACCCGCCATGCCCCAGCGCCAGGTAATCCGCCGACTGCATCTCCATCAACCGGCTCACCGTGCGCTCGAATTCGAAGCTCGAATCGCCGGCAACATACAGGCCGGCCGGTTCCGCATCAGCGGCAGCGATCAACTTCACCTTCCACTCGTACAACGCGTCGATCAGGTGGATGAAGCGGATCGCCTCGTTGCGCCGTTCCGGCCCCAGCACCGGAATGCCGACGATCAGCACCGTGTGATAATTGCGCGCGATTGCCAGATAATCCGCCGCCCCCAACGGATTGCGGCACAGCCGGGCAAAGCTGAACACGGCGGCGCCCTTCAGCGATTTGGGCACATGCAATGTCCGCCCGCCCGACAATTCCAGCTCGGCGGTCGGCACATTGGCGCGATCCTCCGGCGGATAATCGGTCATCCGGAAAAAGGCCGCCGACAGCGCGGCGCTGGCTTCTGGCCCATTCGGCACATGCCAGGTCTGCGTGCCCGACAATCGCGCCAGGCGATAATCGGTCGGACCATCCAGCGTGATCACCTGCATCCGTGCCTGCAACAGATCGATGAACGGCAAAAACAGATGCCGGTTGAGGCCGTCCTTGTAGAGATCGGTCGGCGGCCGGTTGCTGGTGGTGACTACCGTAACGCCACGCGCCAGCAAGGCGGTGAACAGGCGCGACAGGATGGCGGCGTCGGCGATGTCCTTCACCTGCATCTCGTCGAAACACAGCAGGCGTGCCGATGCCGCAATGGCCTCGGCCACACTCATCAACGGATCGGCATCGCCGGCCTGGCGGCGAGCATGGATGGCGCCGTGCACATCGGCCATGAATTCGTGAAAATGCGCCCGGCGCTTCGGGCTGACGCTGGAGGCGGCAAAAAACAGATCCATCAACATGGATTTGCCGCGACCCACCCCGCCCCAGATATACAGGCCTGCCGGAGCCGGCGGCGGCGACTTGCCCAACAGGCGGCCGAACAGGCCCGGCGTTGGCGCCGGCTGCGCCAGCGCGGATTCCAGTGCCGCCAGTTGTCCCACCACGCCGGCCTGGGCTGCGTCGACCTTCAGTTCGCCCGCCGCCAGCAACGCCAGATAGCGGCTGAGAACGTCAGTCAACCTGAGTTTCCCCGGGCCGGGTCGCATGGCCCTCACCGCTGGGCCGCGCCACGCGCGGGATCTTGCGCATCGTGCCGGTGAAGCTGGCGAGGTTTACGCCATCCTGCGTCACCAGCCCGCGCACGAACAGCATCTTGCCGGTTTCCTTCAAGATTTCACCGTGCGCCTCGATTGGCTTGCCGACGATGCCGGCCGACAAAAAATCTGTGGCACAGCTGAGCGTGACGGCGGCGCTGTTTTCCAGCTGGCGGAAGATGAAGGCAAACATCGCCATGTCGATGAACGACATGATAAAACCGCCGTGCAGATAGCCCAGGCCATTGCTGTGTTTGCGCGCGGTTTCCATGCGGCATTCCACGCCGCGCGGCCCTTCGCGAAAGAAAAAATCGCCGAGCATGGAGGCGAAGCGCCCGTCGGGATCACGGCGCCAGCAGGTCCAGCCAGCATTGGGGCCATCAGTGAAGGTTTCGCGCGCCATGATCGCCACGGTTAGCGCCCGGAGCCGCGACCGTCCAGACCGTTCGCGCGTGACAATCCGGGACTGTGGTCCGGATTAGCCTGCCACGAAAAACCCCCTTGGTCGCGCAAGCCATGACCGCTGGCGGCCGGATATCAGCACGTCAGGGCGTGCGTACCGGGGACACATAACGGCGCGCGACCACAACATTCGCGATGGCGCGGAAAGCGATCATCCCCGTTACCGCCGTGGCAGCACCTGCGGGACCATACCAGGGGATCAACGTGAACAGGCAGATCGCCAATATTCCCAAGCTGGCGATGGTGATGCCGATCTGGAGGCGCTCGTTGCCGGACATGATGATGATGGCGCCAACGGGGCCAGCGAACAAGTTGCACAACTGTCCAAAAGCCATGATCGCAAGCGGCAAAGCCGCGCCCGCAAATTCGGGCCCGTAAACGAAGGCGACGATTGGCCCAGGCATCAAGATCAAGGCCAATATCGGCGGGCCGCCCATCGCCAGCATCAACCAGGTGGCGCGGCGGTGTCGTCGCCAGGCAAGGTCGAGGCGGCCGGCGCGAACATCAGCAGCAATCGGGCCAGAAACGAAGTTTTCGGACGTGGTAACGATGAGCGTGCCTATGGTGATGATCTGATAGGCCGCGCGGAAGACGCCAGTTGCGGCAGCGCTGCCGGTGCTGCTGATCTGAATGAGCAGTGACCAATCTGCGGCGATATGCATGAAACTGATGGCCATTATCATCAGGCCTGCTCGGCTGTAATCAAGATTTCGGGGGGCTGCCGGCAGCCCCCAGTTCCGGGCGCGCGTAATCAAACTCGCCCAGCCGAGCCCTGCTGAAAGGCCGTTCACGATGAAAAACAAGAGGATGGCCAGCCCTGCGGAAAGCGGGACCTTGGCAATCGCCAGCGCCAGGATGACAAGCGCGAACAAGCAAATCCCCGCAGAATTGCAGATCTGGCCGATAATGGGTGCACCCGATCCCCGCAGGCCGCCAGACGCCATCTTCATCATCGGCCACACCAGGATGCCCATGGACGCCGCGAGCATCGTATTGGGATCACCACCAATAAGGCTTGGAAAGTTGATGGTCAGCAGAACGTAAAATGTGATAACTGATGTTGCAACGAGCGCGACAAAGCGGGTCATGCGCCACAAGCTTGCCCGCGCCCGACCGCCAAGCCCCGATTCCAGGTCGCCCGCCACCTCGCGCAGGCCAATCCGATCAAGACCAAAAAGGGCGAAGGTGGACAGAACCTGCGCAGTGGAGATGCCCAAAGCATAGTGGCCAAGGGTTTCCGCCCCCGCGTATCGCGCGATGATGATGCCGGATATGGCAGACGATGCCGCGGCGGCACCCGTCACGGCATAAGCGACCAGAGCCGGCGATGCCAGTCTCTGCCAGACCGATGCTCCCAAAGACGTCGGCATAGTCACAAGGGTCAGCTGGCCTTTCCGACATGGACTTGGCTGGACGTGAAAACAAAGAACATATCGAGGCAGGTCCGCGCAAACCAGGGCAGCATGCGCCCGCCGCAAAGACGTTCTCGGCCAGCCAGCGGGGTGCGAAAAGCTGATGCGATTGGTGCCAACAGGGTTGCAGCAGCCACTTCCACGATCATTGGCATGCAACCCACCTTCCAAAACCGCCCATCCCGGAAAATCCGATGTGATGCAGCGTCAGCTCACGATTTCAAACTTCAATTCGATCACCCGGGTTGCCGCTGCAACGCCAATCATGGCCTTTATCCGTCCAATCACTTCATCGCCATGATCCACAATTGATGCAGTTCAAATCCGCACCACGTTCGAGCCAGAATTCATCGCCAAATCTGGCGCTGTACAGAAGCGCACTCCAACAAACCACATCAAGGACCGCGCAGACATGCCGGCTCCAGCCTTGATTGCAGGCTCACCCACCAAGCCACCGCCAAGCCTGCCGTTTGCAGGCATCATGTGCGGGCGACAGCCGTAACGGCTGAGTGCATCAATGCCCGGGTCGGCGGGGCGGCTGCGATACGCAGCGTCTGCCGACGATGCAGCGCAAGGATGCAGGCACCAAGAGTCAACACCATATAATTGTTATCAGTACTGCTGATAACATAAGCCGTAATGATGAAGCTGATGATGCCAAATGCCAGAGACCCGGCCAATTCATCCGTATCATCTTCAGCGCGAAGATAAGTGATGATTCCGAGCCATGACAATCTGGCAAGACAGCCGAAGAAGCCGATAAACCCAATTGGCCCAAAGTCAACGAGATAATTGATGTAGAGGCTATCGATAATATAAACGCCTTGCGGACTGATCTGCCCAACCACCGGTGGAGAATTGCCATTACCGACACCGATAGGATTCTTTAGAAGCTGGCTCCTTGCACTGGCCCATTGCGTGTCGCGTACCTCATCGCTGGTAGCATGCTGCTTGCCGCCGATGGTATATGTTTGCAATCTGTGACTGCTGGCGATGGCGCCGGCCATAGCGACAACAGCAGCGAACACAAATACGAGAACTAAAAGTGATTTGAACGGATCACCAGACCGACGGAACGCGATCAAGCGAAATCCATACAGTACTGCGCCGCCGAAAACAGGGATCAACATCGCCAAGGTTGCTGTTCTGCTGTTTGTAAACCACACGGTCTGCAGAACAAGGGCGACCAGCGATATGCCCAGAACAATCTTCGTTCCCCGCATCTTTCGAATTTCTTCGAAAAGAAGCGGAAACGCCAAACACAAATACTGTGAATAAAAGAGAACGATGCCAAACGTAGAACGAGTACGATACCGGCCATCGCCAAGGCGCGTCTGGGAACTAAGATAAGTTTCCAGCAGATTTGGATCAATTCGCATGAAGGACGGGATGAAGTTCAACCAGGGTGGCTGTTGCATCCAGTTTTCAAGCACTGATACCAACATCGTGAAGATGCATGTCAAACTTAGCATTAACATGATCGGCCTTATTCGCCGCATATCTGCCAACGCCCACGCAACGGCGATCATGGGGGACAGAGCCAAGATTTCTTGCATGAGGGAATATCGGACGGTGTCTACGGGGTGCGGCGCCATGGGCAAGGTCCACACGACAGTCGCCAGATACAGTGCGTAGAGGCCCAAGGCGATCTTGTCGAAGCCGAGAATATTGGAAATTGCACGACGACCTTCGGCATGCTGGGCAAAATACACCACCATGGTAACCAGCAAAGCACCCAGTATCAGCCGAGGCGGAGTAATCCATGGCAGCCCTGGCAATGCCACCGCGATATAATTTGGCCATGCCACCATCGCAATCAGATAGGCGATAGCAAGCTTGTAAATCGGTGGATTGCTGACCCGATCGACATCAGGCAACAGCCACAGGAGCAGGCCAAACATCGCCCCGAGCGGCACAATGATGAAGCCGACGGCTCGCGTCCCTCCGGCCGCTGTCACCATTCCAACGAAGATTGACAAGAATATCAGCGTGGCAATCGCGAACAGCTTGGCTGCCGGCCACCAGCGCTTGTATTCGACACTCGAATATTCCGGCAGGATGCGTTGACCGTACCGCAAGAAGGCTGATCTCGTGGCCAGAGTTGATTTCACGTCGTCACCCTTCCACCCTCAGGACCCGTGGCACTCAACGGGCGCCCATCTTCTCGCCTTATCAAAGCTGATGCTGCACTGCAAGATACAGGCCAAACGAGTGCCATCTGCAACCAGGCGCTTCAGCCCACCCGTTCCAGCATCATCAACTTGATCTCGGCAATCGCCTTGGCCGGGTTGAGGCCCTTGGGGCAGACATTGGCGCAGTTCATGATGGTGTGGCAGCGATAAACGCGGAACGGGTCCTCCAGCGCATCCAGCCGTTCGCCGGTCATCTCGTCACGGCTGTCGGCCAGCCAACGATAGGCCTGGAGCAGGATGGCTGGGCCGAGGAACTTGTCGCTGTTCCACCAGTACGACGGGCAGGCCGTCGAGCAGCAGGCGCACAGGATGCATTCGTAAAGGCCATCGAGTTGCTCGCGCTGCTCCGGGCTCTGCACGCGCTCTTCGCCCGACGGCGCGGCGGTAACAGTCTGCAACCACGGCTTGATCGAGGCATATTGGGCATAGAAATGCTTGAAGTCCGGCACCAGGTCCTTGATCACCTCCATGTGCGGCAGCGGCGTGATCACCACCTCGCCCTTCACATCGGCGATCGGCATGGTGCACGCCAGCGTATTGGTGCCATCGATGTTCATCGAGCACGACCCGCAAATGCCTTCGCGGCACGAGCGGCGGAAGGTGAGCGTCGCGTCCACCTCATTCTTGATCTTGATCAGCGCATCCAGAACCATCGGCCCGGTGGCATCAAGATCAAGCGCATAGGTGTCGTACCACGGGTTCTGCCCATCGTCCGGGTTCCAGCGATAGATCTTGAAGCTCTTGGTCCGCGCGGCCCCCGCCGGCGCCGGATAGGACTTGCCGCCACCCTTGATGACGCTGTTCGGGGGGAGGGAAAATTCAGCCATGACCGCTCACTTTATCGAGATTTGCAACGCTAACCTCCTCATCTGCGGCTGACAACTGCCGATATGACGCGCTGCGGCAATAGGTGGTGAAATCATATCATTTCCGTGCTAGATGGGGACGGTGATGTTCGAATGGGATGCCATCAAGAGCGATGCCAATCTCGCCAAGCATGGCATTGATTTTGTGACGGCACAAAGCCTGTGGGGCGATGCGGATCGGCTGGAGATTCCATCACCGGTGGCCAGCGGCGAAGAACGCTGGCTGGTGACCGGGCGAATCGACGATGTGGTCTGGTCGGCCATTGTCACCTATCGGGGCAGCAATATCAGGATCATATCCGTCAGGCGTGCCAGGAGTGAGGAACGTGAGGACTATTTCCGCTGAAGAGTTCGACCGCCGTTTTGACGATGGCGAAGATGTGTCAGAGTTTCTGGATATGAGCCGTGCCCGTCGCCCCGGTCAGGTCAGCAAGCGGGTGAATGTGGATTTCCCCGCCCACATGGTCGCCCGCCTGGATGCCCAGGCCCAGCAGCGCGGCGTCACGCGCCAGGCCCTGATCAAGATGTGGTTGGCCGACCGGCTGGATGCAGCGGGCGCGTGAGGGCAATGGGTGGCGCTTGAAAAAGCGCTTTGCCGCCTCGTGCCGGGCAGGCTCATCATGCACCAGCAGCCGCACCAGCACATTGGTATCAATGGCAATCAACGCGTTTCGCGCCGGAAACGCTCTGCCGCGGCATCGAGGATGCCCTCGTTCATGTCCTCGATCGAAACCGTCGGCCCGTCATGCTTCAGGATACCGGCCAGCCGCATGATGTCGCCCTTCACGGCCCTCATCGTGTAGCTGCCATCCTCGGCCTTCTCGAAACTGACCCGATCACCAGTGTTCAACCGCAAATCTGCGCGCACATCGGCGGGAATGGTCAACTGGCCTTTGCTGGAGAGGACGGCGGTGGACATTCCTAAT
The DNA here is from genome assembly GCF_987265915.1 of Sandarakinorhabdus sp. Classification (NCBI taxonomy): domain Bacteria; kingdom Pseudomonadati; phylum Pseudomonadota; class Alphaproteobacteria; order Sphingomonadales; family Sphingosinicellaceae; genus Sandarakinorhabdus; species Sandarakinorhabdus sp. The sequence continues at coordinate 1,927,608 of NZ_OZ503948.1, read as the reverse complement.
CCTTACATCAGGTAAGGAGGAGCGACAATGGGATGATCGATTGACGTGAGATTCGGCCGTCGTTTGTGTTACAGAAACAAGTATTAAATCTCTTGATGGAAACCGCACGAACCATGATGGATAGGAATCGTAAATCGCACTGCCAACGCTGATTGTGAGGCATAAGTATCAATTTTGAAAGGAAACTTATTTACATTTTACAGGCGTTTTTGACATATATCTGAGAAAGAAATCACACTCGATAGCTTCGTTGAAATCGCGAATAGCTATAGGTTTTTTCTGTAAATATGATAGCGCACTTGCTTGATCATAGTTCATCAATCTTATTCCTGAATCTGATCGTAGAAGAACATGTTCAGGAGTCATAAATATAATGCTCACGCTTTCTGACCCGCGATCTGTATTAAGAATGGCGGAGGGCCTATCTATCCGCACTTGAAAATCCTCTGCACCCGACAGAGTAGCGCCAAACAACATTGAACAGAAAGATCCACATACTAACAATATCTTTATCTCTGTAGGAATTTTTGGTATATATTTTATAACTATAAAAAACCCACAAAGCAGAGAAATAGAAACAGACCAAAGCAATTTTATACTAAAGAAACTACCCCCTAGTAATTTAAATGTTCCAAAGGAACCAAATATCGGAAACAAAATAAAAAATAAATAATTGAATTTCGTAGAGGCTGTAGGATCTGATTCGAATCTGAAAAAATATATTGACGACAAAAATAACATAAACATAAGAATTGATATATAAATAATGTTACTCGAAGCTAAAAACAGCCAAATTATATCCGAAAACGATAGAATAGATATGATTGGCGAATTTATTGATCCAAGTAGCCCCCTCGCATAGGCGTAGGACACGAGACCAACGGACAGTGTTGCAAGTCCTGACGACGCTACAAGAGTAGCACCAAAATCCAGCCAACCCTTAGCGGAATTGAGACTACTCATATGCGCTCAATACGTCCGCGCCTTCGGCTTGATATACTCGATGTCGTCCGACAGCGTGTAGGTGTGCACCGGCCGCGCCGCCAGTTCCACCGAACCATCGCGGAACCAGCCCAGCGAGTGCACCATCCACTTGTCGTCATCGCGGGTCGGGAAATCCTCGTGCATGTGGGCGCCGCGGCTTTCGTGGCGGGCTTGCGCCATGTGCACGGTCAAAACCGCCTGGCCGATCATGTTGTCCAGTTCCAGCGTCTCGATCAGATCGGTGTTGAACACCATCGAACGATCGGTGGTGCCGATATCGGCCATGCGCTGATAGACGGCATCGATCTTGCGCACGCCTTCATCGAGGATTTCGCTGGTGCGGAACACGCCGGCGTTGGCCTGCATCGTCTTCTGCATGGCCAGGCGCACTTCGGCGGTGGTGGAGCCGCCCTTGGCGTGGCGGAAGCCATCAAGGCGGCCCAGCGCGAAATCGGCGTTGTCCTTCGGCAGCGGCTGATGCGCGGCGTTGGCCTTCTGGATGGCCGCCACACGATGCGCGGTGGCGCGGCCGAACACAACGAGATCGATCAGGCTGTTCGAACCCAGGCGGTTGGCGCCGTGCACCGACACGCAGGCGGCTTCGCCCACCGCGAACAGGCCGGGCACCACGCTGTCAGGGTTGCCATCCTTCAGGGTGACGACTTCGCCGTGATAATTGGTCGGGATGCCGCCCATGTTGTAGTGCACCGTCGGCACCACCGGGATCGGCGCCTTGGTCACATCCACCCCGGCGAAAACCTTCGCGGTTTCGGAAATGCCCGGCAGGCGCTGCGCCAGCACGGCCGGATCGATGTGATTGAGATGCAGGTGGATATGATCGCCCTCTGCACCCACACCGCGGCCCTGGCGGATTTCCATCGCCATCGAACGGCTGACCACGTCGCGCGAAGCCAGATCCTTGGCGGACGGCGCGTACCGCTCCATGAAGCGTTCGCCGGCCGAGTTGGTCAGATAACCACCCTCCCCGCGCGCGCCTTCGGTGATCAGGACGCCGGCGCCATAGATGCCGGTGGGGTGGAACTGCACGAATTCCATGTCCTGCATGGCCACGCCGGCGCGGATCGCCATGCCGCCGCCATCACCAGTAGAGGTATGCGCCGAGGTCGCCGAGAAGTAGCAGCGGCCATAGCCGCCGGTGGCCAACACGGTCTGGTGGCTGCGGAAGCGGTGGATGCTGCCATCTTCCATGTTGATGGCGATCACGCCCTTGCACTCGCCGTTGACCATGATCAGATCGATTGCGAAATATTCGATATAGAAATCCGTGCTGTACTTCAGGCTCTGCTGATAGAGCGCGTGCAGCATGGCGTGGCCGGTACGGTCGGCGGCGGCGCAGGTGCGCTGCGCCGGCGGGCCGTTGCCCATGTTCTGCATCATGCCGCCAAAGGGGCGCTGATAGATGCGGCCCGCTTCGGTGCGGCTGAACGGCACGCCGAAATGTTCGAGCTCATAAACCGCTGCCGGCGCTTCCTTGCACAGATACTCGATCGCGTCCTGATCGCCGAGCCAATCGCTGCCCTTCACCGTGTCATACATGTGCCAGGTCCAGTGATCCGGCCCCATGTTGCCCAGCGCCGCGGCAATGCCACCCTGCGCTGCCACCGTGTGGCTGCGGGTGGGGAACACCTTGGTGATGCAGGCGGTTTTCAGCCCGGCTTCGGCAATGCCCATCGCCGCGCGCAGGCCGGAGCCGCCGGCCCCCACCACCACGGCATCATAAACATGATCGATGATCTGATAGGCTTCAGCCACGTATATTTCCCATCGTCTCAGGCAGCAGTGCCCAACGCCACCTTCAGCACCGAAAACAGTGCGAGGGCGGCGAGGGCGAATGTGTAGAAATTCAGCGCCAGCATGGCGATGACGCGCTTTGACCCATGCAGATAATCTTCCAGCATGACCTGCACGCCCAGCCGGAAATGCCAGAACACCGTGACGATCAGCAGGCACATCGGCACCGCCACCAGCGGCTGGCGCAGCCACAGCAAGGTGCTGCCATAATCCAGGCTGGGCAGCCGGGCGAGGCTGATGACAAACCACAGCACCAGGAACAGATTGCCCACCGCGGTCACGCGCTGCACCCACCAGTGGTGCACGATGCCGCCGCCCGCAGCGCCCAGGCCGCGCACCCGGCCCAATTGGGTTCCGTTGCCCATCGTTACAGCCCCTTGCCCAGGATGATGAAGCCCCACAGCGCCGCGGTGGCAACGACAGCAAAGATGATCGTCGCCCACGCCGTGCGACGCGAGGTGACCAGATCAAAGCCTTCGCCGGCATCCATGATGAAATGGCGGATGCCCGCGCCCATGTGCTGGAACATCGCCCACGTCAGGCCGATGCCAACCAGCGCACCGAACGGCGACACCACGATCGACTGAAAGAAACGGAAATAGTCCGGCCCGCTGGCCAGCGCCGCCAGCCACCAGGCAAAGATCAGCACGGCGCCAAAGGCCAGCGCATGGCCGGTGACCCGGTTCAGGATCGAAACCGCCATGTGCACCCGCCATTTCCAGATGGTCAGGTGCGGTGACAAAGGCCTTGGCGGCGGCGCAATCGGACGAGAAGCCATCATACCCCCTTGCGCCAGCCCGGAAACGGCGGCGCATGTTGTTTGCTGTTCATACTCCGCTGGCGCTGCGGTGCAACAGCCGCGACAAGCCGCCCCCCAAAAACGGCTGGATCATGACGGCAATTCAGCCCCCGCACTGAATCAGCACCGTGCGTTCCAGCCCGGCATAACGATGCACCAGCGCATCGCGATAGCCACCATCAGCCATCATGTTCAGGAAATGCTGCCGCGACGGATAGCGCACCATCAGCACCTTGTCCCAATCGGCTTCCGCCGTGCCGGCCTGGCCGATGAAGACCTGCTCGCACGGGCCATCATAGATCACCTGCGCCTGGCTGATATCGCCCACCGCCACCGTGAAGGCGTGCTGGTAACGGGCATAGGCGTCCACGCCGCTGCACGCCGGCAAGCCCAGCTCGGGCGGATATTGCGCCTCCGCGCGAAATTTCAGCAGGTTCAGCATCACCACCGGGCCGTCGCGGCCGGAATCGCGCAAGTGCCGCACCTGATCGCGGGTGGGATCGATGCTGGTATCGACATTGCCCAGCGCGGGAATCGCCATGGAAGAACCCTTTGCCATAACCGGAATGCTTGATAGCATCGCACGAATGACCGCCGAATGGCGGCAGCAAAAATGGGGAGGATCACATGGCGACTCTTGCACCTGCGTTCGGCCTGGATGTGCCGCTGTCGGCAATCGATACGTCTGATGCCACCTTGTATGCGACCGACAGCTGGCGGCCAGTCTTTGAACGGCTGCGCGAAGAAGCGCCGGTGCATTTCCAGCCGAACAGCCCGTTCGGCCCCTTCTGGTCGGTATCGCGCCATGCCGATATCCAAGCGGTCGAAGCCCGGCCCGATATTTTTTCGTCCGACATGAAATATGGCGGCATCACCATCCTGGACCAGGTGGGGGAGATCAACCGTCCGCAGTTCATCGCGGCAGACCGGCCCTATCATGGCGAACAGCGCCGGGTGATCGCGCCGGCCTTTGGTCCCGGCGAAATGGCAAAAATGGCCGATGCCATCCGGCGGCGCACGGGCGAACTGCTCGATACGCTGCCGATTGGCGAGCAATTCAATTGGGTCGAGCGGGTATCAATCCCGCTGACCACCGACATGCTGGCCATCTTGTTCGATTTCCCGTGGGCGGATCGGCATCTGCTGACCTTGTGGTCCGATATTGCCGGCGATATCGAAATGGCACTCAACCCGGAAACTGCCGCCCAGTCCGTGCAGCATGGCAAGGACATGCTGGCCTATTTCGATCGGCTGTTTGCCGAGCGCAAGGCGCTGCCACCAACCAACGATCTGATTTCGATGATGGTTCATTCGGAATCGATGGGAAACATGCCGGATCAAGAGCGGATCGGGAATCTGATCCTGCTGATCGTGGGCGGCAATGATACCACCCGCAACAGCATGTCGGGCGCAATGGCGGCGTTTGATCGCTATCCCGATCAATGGCGCAAGCTGATCGACGATCCCGGCAAGATCGCCGGCGCCGTGCCCGAAATCATCCGCTGGCAAACCCCGCTGGCCCACATGCGTCGCACCTGTGTGGCCGACAGTGAGATCGCCGGCCAACCGGTGAAGAAGGGCGACAAGATCGTCATGTGGTATCTATCCGGCAACCGCGACGAAAGCGTGTTTCCCGATGCCGAGCGCCTCGACATCGAACGCGCCAACGCCCGCCGCCACCTGGCGTTTGGCTTTGGCGTGCACCGCTGTGTCGGCGCCCGGCTGGCGGAGCTGCAAATCCAGATCCTGCTCGAACAGATGCTGGCGCGGCACATGACGGTGCGGGTCACCGGCCAGCCCGAACATGTCGTGCAATGCTTCGTGCATGGCTATACCAACCTGCCGGTTACCATCGAGCGCCATTGAACCCATTCGATGCCGAAGATCGACGCCACCACCCTGCCCGTTCGCACCGGTTCCAATTACCTGCCGCCCCACGGCGCGGTGATGGCTGGGCGGGCGTGGCAGGCGGTGGGCGCGGCCGGCGGGATCAGCCAGTTCGGTGCCAATCTGGTAACGCTGGCGCCGGGAGCCTGGTCCAGCCAGCGCCACTGGCACAGCCATGAAGACGAATTGGTGGTGATGCTGGCGGGCGAAGCCGTGCTGGTCGAGAACGATGGCGAAACCATCTTGCGCCCCGGCGATGTCGCCTGTTTTCCGGCCGGGGTCGCCAACGGCCATCACCTGCAGAACCGATCGGACGCGCCGTGCCGCTTCCTGGCGGTCGGCACCGATCACGTCGCCATCGATCAATGCCATTACCCGGATATCGATATGCACCTGGGCCCCGAAGGTTATCGCCGCAAGACGGATGCAGGCCAGTGATGGCCCGGCGTGATGTGATGGCCGCGGGCCTGGCCAGCCTGCTGCCCCTGCCGGCCGCGGCGCAACCGATGCCGCAGGGGGCGATGCCGCAGGGGGCAACTGCGCCCGGCGTCCGCCTGGTGCCCGACCGCGACGCCATGGTGCCCGTATCAGCCAAAGGAGGGTCGGCTCGCATCTATGTGCGCATCAACGGCGCGCTGAATGGCAAGCCGCCGATCCTGTTCATCCACGGTGGTCCAGGCAGTTCGCACTGGGGCTGGCTGAATGCCACGGCGCTCGCCGACGACCGCGCCGTGATCCTCTATGATCAGCTCGATTGTGGCCGCTCCGATACGCCGGGCGATCCGGCCAACTGGACGGTGCCGCGCTTTCTGGCGGAGATCGAGGCGATCCGCGCCCATTTCGGCATCGCGCGCTGGCATGTGCTCGGCGGCAGTTGGGGCGGCACGCTGGCGCTGGAATATGGCGCGACACGCCCCGCGGCCTTGGCGAGCCTGGTGCTGCAATCGCCGCTGGTCTCAACCGATCTGTGGCTGCAGGACGCCGCGCTGTTGAAGGCCGGCATGCCCGCCGACGTGCGCGCGTTGCTCGACCGCTGTGACACGCCAGATGCGGCGATGCAGAAAGCCTGCGATGCCGCCACCGATGCCTTTTATGCGCGCCACGTGCGTAGGGTCATCCCGCCGCCGGCCTTTGCCGCCTATCGCGACGCGCTGCCGGTGCCGTTTGCCGCCAATCTGTACAATCACATGTGGGGCCGCGCTGAATTCACCTGCACCGGCACGCTGAAAACCTACGATGGCCGGCCATTGCTGCCGAAACTCGATGGCCGCCGCACGCTGTTCGTGGCTGGCCAGCATGATGAAGCCCGCCCGGAAACCATCACCCGCTTTGCCGGCGCCGCGGGCGCGATGATGGCGACGGCACCTGATGCCGCGCACAGCATCATGCTCGACAATCCCGGCTGGTATCTGGCGCTGCTCAGGCCGTGGTTGGCGCGGCAAGACGCTTGAGCGCATTTGTTGGTTCAGGCGCCAAGCCGCCTGAACGTTGCATAACGCGGATTGTCCACCGCGCACTTGGCCAGCGCCACGCCGAGCAGCGCATCGACCAGCCCCGGCGTATCGGCTGTCTTCGCACCGCTGCGCAAATCCGCGCACAGGCCGGCCCGCAAGCCATCGAGATCGGCATCCACGCCCATCACGCCGGCCAGCAGCGCATGCTCCTTCGCCTGCGGGGCCTGCGCCAGTTCGCGCGCCACGATGGCCAGCGCATTTTGCGCCACCTTGGCATGAAAGGCGCGACGGCCCGACAATTCGCCTTCCAGCTCGGCCAGGAACCCGGCCACCGCTTCGATCAGGGTCTGTGCCTCGATCTGCTCGGCCATCAGATGCCTCCGAATTTCAGCAAGTGCATCAGATCAAGCTCAACCTCTGACACCCGCCGGCCGATCGCCGCGCGCTCCACCGATTTCAGCCGGCCCGACACATGATCATCGCCAAGCTGCAAGCAGGCCATGCCCCATTTCAGCGTGCCCCACACCTCCCACAGCGCGGCGCGATCCCGGTCCACCGCGCCGCCAACCGCCGCTTCATAGGCGGCATAAAGTTCCTCGCGCTGGCCGAAACCACCGACCGGATTTTGCCATACGCCGAACCGCCAGCTGTTGCAGCACAGCCAGCCCAGATCTTCATGCCCGTCGCCCAGATGCGCCAGTTCCCAATCCAGCACCGCCACCAGACCGTCGGGCGCGACAAGGAAATTGCCGGAGCGGAAATCGCCATGGACAATATTGGTCGCCGGCCGGTCGCTCACGCGCTCCCGCAACCAGGCGAAGGCCAGATCGAACACCGGCGAATCCACGCCGAAACGCTGATAATTGGCAAACATCCGCACCAGCGCCTCGGCGGTGCTGGCGGTCGGCAGCGCCAGCCCGGCGGCGGCGCTCAGCGGCATCTGGTGCAACCGCGCCAGCACCTCGGCACATTGCCGGGTCAGCATGGCACGCGCGGGCGCATAATCCGGCAATTTCAGCCATTTCGATGCCAGTGCCTCACCCGGCAGCCGCGCCATGATGAAGCCTTCGCCCAAGCCATCACCCGGCTCCAGCACCCGCACCACCTCGGCGACCGGCAGCCCGGCGGCAAATGCCCGTTGTTGCAGCCTGGCCTGATCGGCGCGCGACAGACCGCCTTCGGGCACGCTGCCGGTGGCGGCACATTGCAGGATCAAGGGCCAAGCCGTGCCATCCGCGCGCACCGCATCGACGGCATAGGTGGCCGATGACGCACCGCCCGACAGCGCCTCCACCCGCGTCACCGGCGCTTCGATCAGCGCCGTAATCGTGTCGTTATCGGGAACCGCCATCAATCGCTGACCAGCCGCGCATAGGACAATTCGTCATGCCAGAAATCGCCGTCGCGCCAGCTTTCGACGAACCGCCCTTCCAGCCGGAACCAGTTGCGTTCCAGCACGCGCTGCGCCGGGCGATTGCGCATATCGGTGACTGCAACCACCCGCCGCCGGCCGCGGTGAAACAGCCGCTTCAACATGGCCTCGACCGCTTCGGAGCAGATGCCCTTGCCGCGTTCGCGCGGATCTACGGCAAAACCAATCTCACACGTGGCGTTCCACGGCGGTGAAAAACGTATGCCCAAGTCTCCCAACATGCCGCCTTCCCTGCCCAGAACAGAGAATTGCTGCCAGCCATCGGAATCGGGAGCCACACGGCGCTGCATGGCGCCAATCAGCGCAATGCTTTCCTCCACGCTGCGGGTCAGCGGATCGAAGGGCGCGCTGGACCGGATGCGGTGCCAGTCGGACGCCTCCTCCACCTGCATCGGGCGGATCAGCAGGCGATCACTGATAATGTCCCATTCGGCCATGGCGGCGGGTGCTTCCGGTTGCGAAACACATCCTCTGCCACTTGCCGGGCGTTCACTGCAAGCGTGTACGCCTGTTGTGTCCGCTGGCCGGCCATGCTTGATCACACGCCATGAACCCGTGGGAATTGCTCGCCTCGGCCTTCGGGCTGGCCAATCTGCTGCTGCTTGCGCGGCGGTCGGCGTGGAATTATCCGTGCGGCATGGTGATGGTGGCGATTTTTGCCGTGATCTTCTTTCAGGCCCGCCTGTACGCCGTGGCAGGGTTGCAGCTCTTCTTCTTCGCGGCGCAAATCCACGGCCTGTGGGCGTGGCGCCGGGCCAGCGGCGATGCGGTCGGCGATGATGCGGTGCCCGTGCGTCGCCTGCCCGCCGGGCGCTGGCCATTAGTGATCGGCCTCGGGGCCGTGCTGTCGGTGGCCTTGGCGCTGTTGTTGCGCCAGACCGATGCGGCCGCCCCCATTGCCGATGGCAGCGTCGCCGCATGGTCGCTGGTCGCCCAGGCGCTGACCAATTTGCGCATCGTCGAATGCTGGCCGCTATGGGTGGGCATCAACATCGGTTCGGTGGCGCTCTATGCCGGCCAGGCGCTGTGGGTGACAGCCGGGCTGTATGGGCTGTTCCTTGCCATCGCCCTTTACAGTTGGCGCGAATGGCAGCGCGCGTCGTCGATCTGATGCTACACGTCGCCTTTCTGGGGGTGGAATCGACCGGCAAATCCACGCTGGCGGCGCAACTGGCACCGCAATTGGGCGGCGTGGTGATGCCCGAATATGGCCGCGAATATGCCGAGACGATCGGCAGCGATTTCACGCCAGAAGCGCTGCGCCATATCGCCCGCGAACACGCCGCCCGACTGAATGATTTGCGCGAGACCCGCCCGCCGCTGCTGATCGAAGACACGGATGTGGTCATCACCGCTGCCTGGTTCCGCATGCTGCATGGGCGCCGCGATCCGGAAATCTCCGCCATCCCGGCGCGCGCCGATCTGCACCTGCTGTTCGCACCGGACACGCCCTGGGTTGACGATGGCACGCGGCAATTCGTCGGCCAGGATCGGCTGGCCTTTCAATCTGCGATCGAGGATGAGCTGGCCGTGCGTGGGCTGGATGCACTGCTGATCGCCGGCGATTGGCAGCAACGCCGAACGTCTGCGATCACCGCCATCATGCGCCGGCTGGACAAAGCCGCCAGCACCGCCCCATAGGCGCAGCCATGGCGACCATCCTTCTCACCGGCGCATCCCGCGGCATCGGCGCCGCCGCCCGCAGCGCCCTCATTGCAGCCGGCCATCAGGTGATCGGCCAATCGACCGCAGGCGGCGACGGGCTGATCGCCGCCGATTTCGCGCAGGCACATGCCGCCGCTGCGCTTTGGGAAACGGCCCTGGCGCAAGCCGGTGGGCGCATCGATGTGCTGGTCAACAATGCCGGCGTGTTTGAAGCGGCGGAACCTGATGATGCGGATGCGTTTGCGAACGCCTGGGGACGCAGCCTCGCCATCAACCTGCAATCCGCCGCCGATCTGTGCCGCCACGCGGTGTTGCACTTCCAGCAACAGGGGGGCGGCCGCATCATCAACGTCGCCAGCCGCGCCGGCCACCGCGGCGATTCGCCGAAACATTGGCATTATGCAGCGGCAAAGGGCGGCATGCTGGCCATGACCAAGACGATTGCGCGGGGCTATGCCGCGCAAGGCATATTGGCCTTCGCCATCACGCCGGGCTTCACCATGACCGGCATGGCCGAGGAGTATCTGGCCAGCCGCGGCGGCGACAAATTGCTGGCCGATATTCCGCTGGGCCGGGTGGCCGACGCGGCGGAAGTGGCCGAAACCATCCGCTGGCTGGCCACCGACGCGCCGGCCAGCCTGACCGGGGCGACGCTCGACATCAACGGCGCCAGCTACGTCAGGTGAGGGGGCTGGCGTTGACGCTTGGGCCTTCAGGGCCTAATCGCCGCCCGCGTATCATCTGAAAGACTGTAATGCCCAACGTCACCGTGATCGGCGCCCAATGGGGCGATGAAGGCAAAGGCAAGATTGTCGATTGGCTGTCGGCGCGTGCCGATGTCGTGGTGCGGTTCCAGGGTGGCCACAATGCCGGCCACACGTTGGTGGTCGGCAACCAGGTGTATAAACTCTCTTTGCTGCCATCGGGCATCGTGCGCGGCACGCTTTCCATCATCGGCAATGGCGTGGTGTTCGATCCCTGGCATTTCCGTGACGAAGTGGCGCGCATCAGTGGCATGGGCGTTTCGATCACGCCGGACAATCTGGCGGTGTCAGAAACCTGCCCGCTGATCCTGCCGCTGCACCGCGATCTCGATGCGCTGCGCGAAGATGCCATGGGCGCCGGCAAGATCGGCACCACGCGGCGCGGCATCGGCCCGGCCTATGAAGACAAGGTCGGCCGCCGCGCGCTGCGCGTCATCGATCTGGCGCATCTCGATGAGCTGGCGCCACAGCTTGAGCGCCTGCTCGCCCATCACAATGCTCTGCGCGCCGGGTTCGGCGTTGCACCGGTCGATGCCGATGAACTGCGCGCGCAACTGGCCGAGGTCGCGCCAAGCGTGCTGCCGTTCATCCAGCCGACCTGGAAGCGCCTGCGCGATGCACGCTGGCGGCGCGATCGCATCTTGTTCGAAGGCGCGCAAGGCGTGCTGCTCGATGTCGATCATGGCACCTGGCCGTTCGTGACCTCATCCAACGTCGTCTCCGGCCAGGCGGCGGCGGGCAGCGGCATGGGGCCGGATGCCACCGGCTATGTGCTCGGCATCGTCAAGGCCTACACCACCCGCGTCGGTTCCGGCCCCTTCCCCACGGAGCAGGACAATGACGCCGGCGAGAAACTTGGGCAGCGTGGCCATGAATTCGGCACGGTCACCGGCCGCAAACGCCGCTGCGGCTGGTTCGATGCCGTGCTGGTGCGCCAGGCGATGGCGGTGGGCGGCATCACCGGCATGGCGCTCACCAAGCTCGATGTGCTCGACGGCTTTGACGAGGTGCTGATCTGCACCGGTTATCGGCTGGATGACGCCGTGCTCGATCACCTGCCAGCGCACCCGTCCGATCAGGCCCGGGTCGAGCCGATCTATGAACGCTTCGAAGGCTGGAGCGAATCCACCGCCGGCGCACGCAGCTGGGCGCAATTGCCCGCCCAGGCCATCAAATATATCCGCCGCATCGAGGAATTGACCGAATGCCCGGTGGCGCTGGTCAGCACCTCGCCCGAGCGCGACGACATCATCCTGGTGAAAGACCCGTTCCGCGACTAACGCCCCTCTCCCCTTGCGGGAGAGGGAGGGGCCCGCGCCGAAGGCGTGGGAGGGTGAGGGGTTGCAAGCTGGCCGCTGCGCCACCTCTTGCCAACCAGAACATTTCCGGTACAAATGCCGGCATGCCCCTGCCGCTCCTCGCCCTGGCCAGCGCGGCCGCTTTCATCTGCGCGGCGCCGTCTCACCATGATGGCGACAATATCCGCTGCAGGAACGTGCCCGGATCGATGCGCCTGTATGGCATCGATGCGCCGGAAATGCCCGGTGCTTGCAAACCCGGCCGGCGCTGCGTGCGCGGCGATCCCTTTGCGTCGCGTGATTATCTGCGCCGCCTCACCCGCGGCCGCGCCGTGCGCTGCGAAACGCTGGACGTGGACAGCTATGGCCGCCGCATCGTCAACTGCACCGCCGATGGCGTCAACATCGGCTGCGCCATGATCGCCGCGCGCCAGGCGGTGGCGCGTTATGGCGCGCTGAATTGCCGGCGCGGCTGAACCGGGATGACTGTGCGCATCATCCCCGCCGATGATTCGCATTTCGCCGCGCTGATCGCCGCCACGCCGCTGCCCGGCCTCGCCGTGGCTGATGGCGGCATCGAAGCCGCAGACGTGCTGGCCATGTTGCGCGATCTCGCCGCCACGATCCGCCCACAGTTCGCGCCCGCCGCCTGGTTGATCGTCGATGATGCCGAAATCGTCGGCCTTTGCTCGCTGGTGGCCCTGCCGGAAGCCGGCACGATCCACATCGGCTATGGCATCGCCGCCAGCCGCCGGCGCCTGGGTCACGCCAGCGCCGGCGTGCAGGCGGTCGTCGATTGGGCCCGCCATGACCCGCGGGTCAGCCGGATTGCTGCCGAAACCGCAGTGGATAATCGGCCTTCACAACGTGTGCTGCAACACTGTGGCTTCACCCGTACCGGCACCCGGGTAGATGATGAAGATGGCGCGCTGATCTGCTGGTCCCTCGCCGCCGTCTGACCTGGCGTGCCATGCCCTTTCTTGGGGTAGTTTCCGGTTCTGACGGCCCTGTCGCCCCTGATGCTATCACGGTTGCGTCTGGCGAGCCCGATCCCCCCAAATTTGCCGGGAGACCCGCTGTTGCCAGCCGCAGGAGACAGCCATGTCCACCGACCAGCAGCTCAAGCAATCCGTCCTCGATGAACTCAAGTGGGAGCCGAGCGTCAACGCCGCCCATATCGGCGTGACCACCAAGCACGGCGTCGTCACCCTGACCGGATCGGTTGAATCCTACACAGAAAAGCACGCCGCCGAAACCGCGACACTGCGGGTGAAGGACGTCAAGGCCGTCGCTGAAGAGATCGAAGTCAAGCTGCCGTTCAGCATGAAGCATGGCGATGCCGAGATCGCCGAAGCTGCGGTGAACCGCCTCGCCTGGACATCGTCGGTGCCCAAGGATGCCGTGAAGGTCACGGTCAACAAAGGCTGGATCACACTGACCGGCGAGGTGCATTGGCATTTCCAGCAGGAAGTCGCGGCCGAAGCCGTGCGCACCTTGTGGGGCGTGACCGGCGTGTCCAACCAGATCAGCATCAAGCCGCAGGCCAATGCCAGCAACATCAAATCCGATATCGACAAGGCGCTGGACCGTTCATGGTTCAACCCGGAACATGTCGTGGTGACGGCCAATGACGGCAAGGTCACGCTGACCGGCAATGTTGACGATTGGAGCGAGCGTTCGCTGGCCGGCACCACCGCCTGGGCCGCGCCCGGCGTGATGTCGGTCACCAACGACATCCGCGTCAACTGATCGGCGCTTTCCCTCGGCCGGCCAAACGGCCGGGGGGTTGGCCACGATGTTCCAAAGGAAATGCCATGAGCAGCGCACCCGATATCCCTCTGACGGCCCCAGCCACATTACCCGGTGTCCGCCTCGCCGGTTCGCCCGGCCTGTTGATGTGGGTGGGCCTGGCGATGCTGGCCCTGGGCATCGCCGCCATCATCTTCCCCACCTTTGCCACGCTAGCGGCCGTGCAATTTGTCGGCTGGATGCTGCTGCTGTTCGGCCTGATGTTGCTGATCGGCTCATTTTCGATCCGCGGCGCCGGGCCGTTCTTCGGCACTTTGCTGCTCGGCCTGCTGTCGGTGAGCGGCGGCGTCTTCCTGCTGTTCAATCCGGCCGTCGGTGCCCTGTCGCTGACATTGATGGCGGGCGCGCTGTTCGTGTTTCAGGGGACGACGGAAATCGTGCTGGCATTCGGCATGCGACCGAACCGCCGCTGGGTCGGCATGCTGCTGTCCGGCCTTGCCAGCATCTTGCTGGCCGTGCTGATCGCGGCGGGCTGGCCGGCCATCTCGCTCAGCGTGCTCGGCATCTTGTTCGGCGTGAACTTCATCAGCACCGGCATCGCCTATGTGCTGATCGCGCGCCACGCCCGCCCCGAAGCACTGGCGCGCTGAACGACTGACCCGGCTTGCCACCGCGTGGCGGCGCGTCCAGATTGCCGGCGATGATCACCGCCCCCTGGCCCTCGCGCGCTGCCCTGCTCGCCCTGCTGGGGGCGGCCATCGGCCTGATCGTTGACGCCCTGTTGCCCGGCAATGCCCGGCCCACGCTGGCCGCGCAGGCGGCGGTCACCGGGCTGGTGACGCTGGGGCTGATCTTCGCGCTGGTGTGGGAACGCACCAGGCCATGGTTGGCACTGGCCTTTGCTGCCCTGGCGGCCACGGTGGTCGCCGGCGGCACCTGGTTTTCCAGCGGAATCGGGGATTTCGGCCCTGATCTGTGGCGGCTGCCCTGCGCGATGATCGCGGTCGCGGTGGCGACGCCCTTGTTTCAAAGCTGGCGTGATGCGCCGCCCGACGGCCCGCGCGTCCCCTATGAACAGGCCCATGATTGCGCCTGGACCGGGCTGGTCACCATCGGGGCTGCCCTCGCCTTCACCTTGGTCAGCTGGCTGTTGGCCTGGCTGCTGGCGGGCTTGTTCAAGCTGATCGGCATCGATGCGCTTGAACGCCTGTTGCAGAACGCGCACTTCTCGGCCGCCCTGTTGGGGGCCGCGCTGGGCGGCGGGTTGGGGCTGGCGCGCGATCAGGCAAGCATCCTGTCCACCCTGCAACGCGTGCTGCGCTTCATCCTGTCGGCGCTGGCCCCGGTGCTGGCGCTGGGCCTGGCGCTGTTTCTGGCTGCGCTGCCGGTCACCGGGCTGGCGCCGCTGTGGGAGGCGACCAAGTCCACCACGCCGATCCTGCTGGTCTGCATCGCCGGCGCGCTGGTGCTGGCCAATGCCATCATCGCCGATGTGCCCGCCGACGAAAGTCAGCGCCGCCCGCTGCGGCTGGCCGCCGCCGTGCTGCTGGGCTGCATGTTGCCGTTGGCGGTGATCGCCGCCGTCTCCACCGCGGCGCGCATCAACCAATATGGCCTGACGCCGGATCGGCTGTGGGCTGCCACCATCGTCGGCATGGCCCTGGCCTATGGCGCGGCGCCGCTGTGGGTGTTGGCTCGGCCGGCTGTGTGGATGGCGCGGGTGCGGCAAGGCAATCTGGTGCTGGCGTTCGCCCTGTGCGCGATGGCGATGGTGCTGGCAACGCCGCTGGCGGATTTCGGCGCGCTTTCCACGCGCAGCCAGTTGGCACGGTTGACCAGCAGCGACGTGAAGCCCGCTGACTTCGATTGGGCCGCACTGCGGCATGATTTCGGGCCGAACGGCGTGGCAGCGCTGCGTCGCCTTGCCGCTGCCAAAGACAAGGAAACCGCCCGCCTTGCTGCACAGGCGCTGCGCTCGACCAATCGCCATGATCTGGCCGCGCAGCAACGTGACAAGCAAGCGGAACGCGAACTGGCTGCAAATCTTGTGGTGATCCCGGTGGCGCGCCCGGTGCCGTCGGCCCTGCTGGCCCTGATTGCCAAGCAGATCGGTTGCCAATCACCGGATGCCATCTGCGTGCTGTATTGGCCCGCGGACGCCACAAGCGCCACCCTCTTCCTGGCGGCCGATCGCTACCGAACGCCTGCGGTCCGCTATCGCCAAACCGCGACCGGCTGGGACCATGCGGAACCGGAACCGCCGGGAGAGTTGTCCGACGCGCGCCGCGCCGAAATCCGTGCCGCCATCCGCGCCGGCAAGGTGGAGGTGCGCCAGGTGCCGACCGCGCAATTGTTCATCGATGGCGAGCCGGTTTCGATGCTGGATCCGCGATGACCATGTCGATGCAGCACACCGGTCTGGCGCTGCTGGCCCTGGCGGTGATCAACCTGAACACCTGGAATGCAACTGAGCGTCCTCTGGTATTGGCTAACCGCGTGATCGGCGCGATCATTCAGCCTGACCAGCCAAATTAATTGGTGCAGCGCACGTCTCTGCCGTAACGAACGCTCAGGAGATCCACATGAGCGATTTTGATTTCGATCTGTTCGTTATCGGCGCCGGTTCGGGCGGGGTGCGCGCCAGCCGCATCGCCGCGGGTCATGGCGCGCGCGTGGCGGTGGCCGAGGAATTTCGCGTCGGCGGCACCTGCGTGATCCGCGGCTGCGTGCCCAAGAAATTGCTGGTCTATGGATCGCATTTTGCTGAGGATCTGGATGATGCCCGCCGCTTCGGCTGGAACATCACCGCCCGCAGCTTTGATTGGGCGACCTTGCGTGACAATGTGCTGGCCGAAGTTGATCGTTTGAACGGCCTGTATCAGACGACGCTGGACAACAATCAGGTCACCACCTTTCACGGCCATGCCCGGATCATCGATGCCCACACGGTGGAAGTGGACGGCACCCGTCACAGCGCGAAAACCATCCTGATCGCCAGCGGCGCGCGGCCCTATATCCCCGAATTGCCCGGCGCCGAACATGGCATCACATCGAACGAGGTGTTCCATCTGCCGGAACTGCCGCGCCGCATGGTCATTGCCGGCGCCGGCTATATCGCCACCGAATTTGCCGGCGTGTTCCATGAATTCGGCAGCGACGTGACGCTGATCAACCGCAGCGAGACCATCCTGCGCGGCTGGGAACCGGCGCTGGCCGACCGGCTGCTGCAGATCAGCATCGCCAAGGGCCTGAACTTCAAGCTCAACTGCCGGCTGGATCGCGTTGAGAAACTGGAGGATGGCAGCCTGCGCATCCACTTCACCGATGGCAAGACGCTGGATACCGATGTGCTGATGTGGGCGCTGGGCCGGGTGCCCAACATCGAAGGCCTGGGCCTCGATGCCGTGGGTGTGATGCTCGACAGCAAAGGCGCCATTGCCGTGGACACCGAAAATCGCACCAACGTGCCCAGCATCTTCGCCGTCGGCGACGTGACCGACCGGGTGCAATTGACCCCCGTCGCCATCCGCGAAGGCCACAGCTTTGCCGACAGCCAGTTCGGCAACAAGCCCTGGCGCGTCGATTACACCGCGATTCCCTCGGCAGTGTTTTCCAACCCGCCGCTGGGCAGCGTCGGCCTGACGGAGGCTCAGGCCCGCGACGCCTTTGGCCAGGTGCGGGTGTTCACATCCGATTTCCGCCCGATGCGCAACGTGCTGGCCGGCCGCAACGAGCGTGCGCTCTACAAGCTGATCGTGGATGCCAGCACCGACAAGGTGGTCGGCGCCCACATGATCGGCCCCGATGCACCGGAAATCCTGCAAGCGGTCGCCATCGCGGTGAAGGCGGGCCTGACCAAGGCGCAATTCGACGACACGATGGCGCTGCACCCGACGATGAGCGAGGAACTGGTGCTGATGCGCTGAGCTCAGTCGCCGACGAAATCCAGCATCGCCAGCCACTGCGCCCGCGCCGCCAGCCAGGTGCGGTGCACACGCTGAGACAGCGGCACATTGGCAAAGGCCGGCCGCTCGGCGAATTCGGCGGCGCGTGCCCGCACATCATTAAGAAACTGCGTCCGCCGTTCCGGCGCCACCAGATCGAGATGCACCAGCCGGGTGCGCAGCGGATCGAAGCCCATGCCGGCGGCGCGATCGGCATCGAGCAGCCACGCCTCCAGCGCGGCGCGCCCGGCCGGGGTGATCCGGTAATCCACCCGCTGGCGGCGGCCATCCTGCGCCGCTTGAGTTTCCAGCAAGCCGCGCGCTGCCAATCGCTTGATCATCGGATAGACCGCGCCGGCCGAGCCTGACCAATATTCCGACGGCGAATTGGCAAAGGCCTGCGCCACCACATAGCTGGTGGTGGGCCCGCGCTTGGCGATTTCGGCCAAAGCGCCGCCTTCAAGATCGGTCAACCGCATCATCACCAATGCCTTGACGGCAATGGGGCCATGCGTCAAGATATTACGAATCGTAATAAGGGAATCCATTATGCGCCACAGTCTGCTGCCGATGCTCGTCCTCTCCCTCGCCGCAAATGTTGCTGCCCAAACGCCCGTCGCAGCGGCCGAAACCACCATCAGCCTGCCGATGGACCTGAGCACCGGCCGTCCGCGCCTGCTGGCCAGCATCAACGGCGGCCCACCAGAATTGGTGGAATTTGACACCGGTTCCCCCGGCATGGTCATCCAGCGGGCCTCGGCAAATCGGCTGCATGCGCCGGTGGTGGGCGAAACCACGCTGGCAAGCCCCTATGGCAATGCGCCGCCGACCAAGGCCAAGGTGGTGCGGCTGAACACCCTGACCCTTGGCGGCGTGGCAGCGGCAGCAACTGACGCCGTGGTGATGGAGGATGCCAGCTTTGTCGGTGCCGATGCCCCGCCGATCATCGGCCCCGGCCAGTTTCCGGGCCATGTCATCACGCTCGATTATCCGAACGGGCGTTTCATCCTCAGCCGTGCTGCCCCCGCCGATGCGGCGCGCTGGCAGAAGCTGAGCCGCGAGGGCCTGTTGGAAGGCAATATCGAGATCGGCGCCGTCACGATCCCGCTGCATATCGACAGCGGCAATCCGGGCGCCATCACCTTGCCCACAGCTTTCGCCGACCGCGTCGCGCCGGGCGTGGCGATGATGAAGATCGGCGCCATCCGCACCGTCGATCGCGAGATTCCCATTCAATTGGCCGATCTTGGCCGCGATGCCCGGGTGGCGGGCGCTGATGTGCGCCTGGGCAAGACGCTGTTTGCCGATATTCCGATGGCCAACATGGGTTCCGATGCGCTGAGCGGGTTCAGCATCATCATCGACAATCCGCGCAAGCGCTGGCGGCTGGCAACCGCCGGCAACGAACGGCCGCTGCTGGAAGCCCGGCCGCCGCGCCAGCCAACCCCGCCGCCAAACTGACACGGCGCCTTGATCCGGCATGATGGCGTTTCTTGCCAAATCCGCGGCCCTGCGCCATGGGAACGCCATCATGACCAAGTCCTGGACCCCCGCCAGCTGGCGCGCCGCCGAAGCCCGGCAGTTGCCCATCTACCCCGATGCCGCGGCGCTGCACGCGGTGGAGACCGAGCTGCGGTCCTATCCGCCGCTGGTGTTTGCCGGCGAAGCGCGGGACCTTACGGCCAAGCTGGCTGATGCCGCCGCCGGCAACGCCTTCCTGTTGCAGGGCGGCGATTGCGCCGAAAGCTTTGCCGAATTCCACCCCAACACCATTCGCGACACCTTCCGCGTGCTGCTGCAGATGGCGGTGGTGATGACCTTCGCCAGCAAGATGCCGATCGTGAAGGTCGGCCGCATGGCGGGCCAGTTTGCCAAGCCACGCTCCGGGGATTTCGAGGAAATCGATGGCGTGTCGCTGCCCAGCTATCGCGGCGACAATGTCAACGACAATGACTTCACGCCCGAAGCTCGGGTGCCCAATCCGCAGCGCATGATCCGCGGCTACATGCAATCGGCTGCCACGCTGAATCTGCTGCGCGCCTTTGCCAGCGGCGGCTATGCCAATCTGCACCAGGTCCACAAATGGAACCTGGATTTCGCGGCCCGCAGCCCATGGGCTGATCAATATGCGCAATTGGCCGATCGCATCGGCGAAGCGCTGGATTTCATGGCCGCCATCGGCCTGTCGCCTGAAACCGTGCCGCAATTGCAGGGCACCAGCTTCTTCACCAGCCACGAGGCGCTGTTGCTAGGCTATGAAGAGGCGATGACCCGGCAGGACAGTCTGACCAATGATTGGTACGACACGTCGGCGCACATGCTGTGGATCGGCGATCGCACGCGCTTTGCCGGCAGCGCCCATGTCGAATTCCTGCGCGGCGTCGGCAATCCGCTCGGCCTGAAATGCGGGCCCAGCCTGGAGCCGGACGATCTGATCCGCCTGATCGACACGCTGAACCCCGGCAACACCCCAGGCCGGCTGACCCTGATCGCGCGCTTTGGCCACGACAAGATCGATCAGCATCTGCCGCGCCTGCTTCGCGCCGTGAAGCGCGAAGGCCGGCATGTGCTGTGGAGCTGTGATCCGATGCACGGCAACACGATCAAGGCCGCTGGCGGGCTGAAAACCCGGCCCTTCGACCGCATCCTTTCAGAGGTGAAGGGCTTTTTCGCCATCCACCGCGCCGAAGGCACCCACGCCGGCGGCATCCATCTGGAAATGACTGGCCAGGATGTCACCGAATGCACCGGCGGCGCCATCGCCATTTCCGATGAAGGCCTGGGCGCCCGCTATCAAACCCAGTGCGATCCGCGCCTGAATGCCAGCCAGAGCCTGGAAATGGCGTTCCTGATTGCCGAAGCGCTGAAGGCCGAACGGGAAGCACGCGTGGAGAGCGCGGCGGCCTGAGGCCAGCCCGTCACTTCTGGCAATATCGGGCAGGCGGCGGCCGCGCCACACTGGCGGCCATGACCTATCCCCTGCCCAATGCCGGCCATGATCTGACCGGCCAGATCGCCATCATCACCGGCGCCTCATCCGGCCTGGGCGCGCGCTTTGGCCGCGTGCTCAGCGCATCGGGCGCGCAGGTGGCGCTGTGCGCGCGCCGCGTGGACAAATTGGAGGCCTTGGTCGCGGAAATCACCGCGGCGGGCGGCACCGCCCAGGCCTTTGCTGTCGATGTCGCCGATCAGGCGCAGTGCCTCGCGCTGGCCGAGCGGGTGGAAGCGGCGATGGGGCCGGTTTCGATCCTGATCAACAATGCCGGCATTCCCGATGCGGCCCGCGCCCACAAATTGCCGCCCGAACTGTTCAACCAGGTGATGGCGGTGAATGTGCACGCGCCGTGGCTGCTTGCCACCAGCCTGGCCGCGCGCCGCATCGCCGATGGTGCCCCTTTGCGCATAGTCAACATCGCATCGATGGCGGCATTCGAATATGGCGGCCAGGGCGCGGCGCTGTACAGCATGACCAAGGCGGCGGTGGTGCGGATGACCGAAGTGCTCGCCGTCGAATGGGCGCGCTTTCCGATCAACGTCAACGCCATCGCGCCGGGCGCCTTTGCCAGCGAGATGATGGACGGCATGCTGGCCCGCATGGGCGACATCACCCAGCATTTCCGCCGCAAGCGCCTGGGCGATCCGGCGATGATGGATTCGACCCTGCTCTATCTGGTCGCCCCGGCCGGTGAGGCGGTGACCGGCACGGTGATCAAGATCGATGATGGGCAATCGAACAGGTGACGTCCATGACCTATGAAACCATCCACATCGAACAACGCGGCCCGGTCGATTGGCTCACGCTCAACCGGCCGGACGCGCTGAACAGCATCAACAACCAGATGGTCGCCGACCTGTCCGACTATTTCGGCCGCCTGCCCCATGCACGGAACACGCGCATCGTGGTGATGCGCGGCGCCGGGCGGGCGTTTTGCGCCGGGCTCGATATCAAGGCGCAGGGCGGCACAGGCCAAGCGCCGTTCGCGGGCGGCTTCGGCTTTCAGGGCTGGCTGGCCGACGTCTATGTGAAGATGCGGCGTTGCCCGCAGCCGATCATCAGCCTGATCCATGGCGCGGCCTGCGGTGGCGGCTTTGCCTTCACGCTGGCCAGTGACATCCGCATCGCGGCTGAGTCCGCGCGGATGAATGCCGCCTTCATCAAGCTCGGGCTTTCCAGCTGCGACATGGGCACCAGCTACTTCCTGCCGCGACTGGTCGGCGCGTCGCTGGCGGCCGAATTGATGATGACCGGCCGCTTCATCGCGGCGCCGCGCGCGCTGGCCACCGGCCTGGTCAGCCAAGTCGTGCCCGATGCCGATCTGGAAGCCGCCGGCGAAGCGCTGGTCGCCGAACTGCTCGCCACCTCGCCCATTGGCCTGCGCATGACCAAGGAAGGCCTGAACTTCGCCATCGATGCCCCCAGCCTGGAAGCCGCCATCGCGCTCGAAAACCGCAACCAGCTGATGTGCGCCGCCAGCGACGATTTCAAGGAAGGCTTGGCCGCCTTTCTGGAGAAGCGCGCGCCGAATTACGGCGCTTAACTGGTCACCCGCGCCATCAGCCCGACCGGATCAACCCGTTTGACCTGATCCCAGCGCGCCCGCGCTGCCTCGCTGCAGAAGCGGCTTTCGCCCAGATCACCGCGGTGGCCGCCTTGGCTGGCGGGCACACCCACCCGCACGGTCGCGGCGGCCAGATCGATCACCACCCGCACCGGGCCATTCGGGGTTTCGATCAGCCCGCACACCCCGGCCTGGCTGCGCGCATCAAGCCCCATCACCGGCCCCAGCAGCAGCGCCTGGGGCCGGCCCGTGCCCTGTACCAACGCCTCGGCGCGTTGGGCGGCAACCTGTTCGGGCGCCCGTTCGCCCGTGCAGGCGGCAAGCGGAATCAGGGCGAGGAATGGCGGGCAGCGCATGGTAGCGTCCCTAGCAGATGCCGCCCCCGCCTGCCCCGCCGACACGACGTCGCGGTTGAGGTATCAGGCCGGTTTCACCGCCATGGTCTGCAGCATCTCGCCCATCATCTGGTGGACCATCTGGATCGCCTTCAACGGCCGCACCATCACCTTGAAATGCACGATGCGGCCCTGATCATCCCAAGTGATCATATCGATGCCGTTCACCTTGATGCCATTGATCACATTTTCGAATTCCAGGATCGCACCATTCGCGTTCAGCCATTCGCCGGTGTAGGTGAAGCCCGGCCCGCCCAGCACCTTATCAGCACTGGCGAGATATTTGAACACGATGTCCCGGCCGCGCTGCGGCGTGTGCACCACCGGGCTTTCGAACACCGCATCGGGGTGCAGCATATCCCACAACGCCTGATGATCGGGGTTCTTCACATGGGCATGCCAGCGGGACAGATTCTCGGCTGCAAAAGACATGGCCATGGGTCTCCTTTGTGCTGATCCTATCGCAAGATCGCGCTGTGTCTGCCTGCCATGTTTGGCAAGCGACGGGGGAAAGCCGGCGGCGCATGCGTAGGGACCCCTAGGGAGAATGTAAAATGGGTTACCGAAGTGTAACGTCGGTTCTGGCCATGGCCATCGCGCTTGCCGGGTGCAGCAGCGGTGACACCACCGCCACCAACAATGCCGCCACCACGCCGGTGGCAGTGGCGCCGACGCCAACGCCGACCCCCACACCGACACCCACACCCACCCCAACACCGACCGCCCTGCCCAACGCCAGCGCGCTGCTGACCATCGATTTTGCCAATCTGCCCGAATATGCGGCGCCCGTCCTGCCCGCCCATTATGATGCCACGGTGGCCGCGCTGGATAACACGCCTGCCGACAATGCCATCAACAACCGCATCGCCACGCTGGGCCGCGTGCTGTTCTATGATCGGCAGCTGAGCGTGAACACCACCCTGGCCTGCGCTTCGTGCCACCGCCAGGAAAACGGCTTTGACGATCCGAACCGGTTTTCCACCGGCTTTTCCGGCGTGCAGTTCACCACCGCCCACGCGATGCGGCTGGGCAATATCCGTTACTGGCGGCCAGGCACCATGTTCTGGGATCGCCGCGCCGCATCGGTGGAGGCACAGGCCATCCAGCCGATCATCAACCCGGTGGAAATGGGCTGGGATGCGTCCGCCGGCGGCATCACCGCCCTGGTCGCGCGGTTGCAGGCCCTGCCCTATTATCAGGAATTGTTCGCCTTTGCCTTTGGCTCGGCGGTGGTGAGTGAGGCCCGCATCGGCCAGGCGCTGGCACAGTTCGAGCGCGCGATGATCAGCAGCAACAGCCGCTGGGACACCGCCTATGCCCAGGTGTTCAACGCCACTGCACCCAACCGCAACCTGAACGTCACGCTGCCCGGCTTCAGCGATCAGGAAAATCGCGGCCGGCAATTGTTCATGACCGGTGGCAACGCCGGGGGCGCCGGCTGTTCGGCCTGCCATGTGCCGCCAACCTTTGCCTTGACCGCCAATTCGCAGAGCAATGGCCTCGATGCCGGCGAAACCCGCGTGTTCAAATCGCCCAGCCTGAAGAACGCCGGCCTGTCGCGCGCCTACATGCACGATGGTCGCTTTGCCACGCTGGAGGAGGTGGTCGAATTCTACAACAGCGGTATCCAGGCCGGCCCGGCGCTGGACAACCGGCTGGGCGGACGTGGCGGCACCCCACAACGGCTGAACCTGTCCACCGCCGACAAGGCCGCGCTGGTGGCGTTCATGGTCACCTTCAACGATCCAGACTTCGTGGCAGACCGCCGCTTCACTTCGCCGTTCCGCTGATCGCGGAACGGCTTACTCAGCCGCTTCAGTCTGGAAGGCCTTGCTGCCCGGCAGTTCGGCGATTTCGGCGGCACCGCCGCGGGCGCGGAAGCGGGCCATCAGGCCTTCGATGCCGAGATACACCACCGGGGTGATGAACAGCGTGAGCACCTGGCTGACCATCAGCCCGCCCATCACCGCGATGCCCAGCGGCTGGCGCAGTTCGGCACCGGCACCCAGACCAAGCGCCAGCGGCGCCGCACCGGCCATGGCGGCAAAGGTGGTCATCATGATCGGGCGGAAGCGTTTGGATGCGGCTTCGCGGATGGCATAGGCCGGCGTCCAGCCATGCTGGCGCTGTCCGGCCAGGGCAAAATCGATCATCATGATGGCGTTCTTCTTGACGATCCCGATCAAGAGCACGACGCCGATGATGCCGATCACGTCCAACGGCATGTTGAACAGCCACAGGAAGGCCACCGCACCGATACCGGCGGCCGGCAGGCCCGACAGGATGGTGATCGGGTGCGCAAAGCTTTCATACAGCACGCCCAGCACGATGTAGATCACGATGATCGCCGCCAGGAACAGGATCGGCATGGTCGCCGTGCTGGCTTCGAACTGCTGCGCATTGCCGCCCAGCGCTCCGGTCACGCCACTGGGCTGCCCCAGATCGGCGGCGGCCTTTTCGATCAGCGGCTTCACCTGGCTGAGCGCCACGCCCGGTGCAAGGTTGAACGACAGCGTCACCGCTGGCAGCTGGCTCTGGTGCGACACGGTCAGCGGCGCCCCTTCGACCCGGATGCGGGTGACGGCCGACAAGGGCACCAGCTGGCCACCGCCAACCTGGCCGTCACCGCCCTGGTTGGAACCGCGCACGGTCAGCCGGCCGATCGCATCGGGGTTCATCTGGCTGGCCTGGTTGATTTCCATGATCACCTGATAATCATCGGCATCAGTGAAGATCCGGCTGACCTGCTGGTTGCCATAGGCCGCGAGCAGCACGCGGCGGACAGCCTCCACCGGCACGCCCAGCCGCGCCGCGGCGTCGCGATCGACCTCTACGAACGCCTGGCGGCTGCCGCGCTGATAATCGCTGTTCACATCGAGCAGACCGGGCAGGCCACGCATCGCGCTTTCGAGCTTGGGCGCGAAATTATACAGCTCTTCCTTGTCCACCGAATTGATCGTGTATTGATAATTGGTCGGGCTCTGCCGGCCACCCAGATTCAGGTTCTGCGGCATGTTGGGGAAGGCCGAGAAGCCAGGGATGCCCGAAAGCGCCTTGCGCAGCCGCGCCTGCACGACTTCGGCCGAATCGCGTTCATCGCGCGGTTTCAGCGGTGCAAACATGCGGCCACGGTTGGATTCGCCACCGCCGACAATGGAGTTCACTCGCGCCACGGCCGGGTCCTTCAGCACGATGGCGGCGGCCTGGTCCTGCTTGGTCTGCATATCCGCGTAACCGTCATCGGGCGCCGTTTCGGTGCCGAAGAAGATCGTGCCGGTGTCTTCGGTCGGGAAAAAGCCCTTGGGCACCACGGTGAAGCCCCACACCGCCACGCCGAGCGACGCCACGATCAGCACACCCACCACTTTGCGGCGACGCATCGTCCAATCAAAGCCGCGCATATAGCCACGGCTGAGCTTGTCGAAGGCACCGGTGGTGATGCGCGCCACCCGGCCGGGTTCCTGATGGCCGGCCTTGAGCAGGCGCGCGGCAATCATCGGGATCAGCGTCAGGCTGAGCACGGCCGATACGGCGATGGAAATCGTCATGGTCACGGCAAATTCGAAGAACAGCCGGCCGATGATCCCCCCCATGAACAGCAGCGGGATGAACACCGCCACCAGGCTGACCGAGATGGACAGCACGGTAAAGGCAATCTCGTTGGCGCCGGTGACAGCTGCCGAGCGTGGATCCTCGCCCTCTTCGGTGTGGCGCACGATGTTTTCCAGCACGACGATGGCGTCATCGACCACGAATCCGGTGGCAAGCGTGAGCGCCAGCAAGGACAGATTGTCTAGATTGAAGCCGAACAGATACATGCCGGCAAAGGTGCCGATCGCCGCGACCGGCAGCACCACCGCCGGAATGAAGGTGGCACGGGCATCGCCGAGCACGAGATAGATCACCAGGATGACAAGCAGCGCCGTACCGACCAGCGTGACCTGCGAATCGAACACCGATTCGCGCACCGATTCCGACCGATCGACCAGTTCGCTGATCTCCACCGACGGCGGCATCGCATCGCGCACCGATGGCAGCACGCGGCGGATTTCATCGACCAGCTTGACGACATTGGCGCCGGGCTGGCGCGAAACCGCGATGGTCAGCGCCGGCTCGCCATTGAACTTGGCGCCGCCGCGCAGCCGTTCATAACTGCTGATGACGCTGGCGACATCGCCGACGCGCACCGGCAGGCCATTGCGGGTGGCGATGATAACGCGGGCGAAATCCTCCGGCTTTTCCAGATTGCCCGACGCTTCCAGCACGAAATTGCGATCACCGCCGGTGATGGAGCCGACTGCCAGATTGCTGTTGGCGCTGGCAATCGCCGTGCGCAGTTCGTCCACTGTCAGATTGCGCGCCGCCAGCGCATCCGGATCGAATTGCACGCGAATGGCAAAGCGGCGGTCGCCGTAGGTCTGCACCTGGCCGGCGCCGGGCAGCGTGGACAGCCGCGGAATCATCAGCGTGTCGACCAAAGTCTGCAACTGGTTCATCGCCCGCGTCTTGTCCCGCACCGAAAGAATCAACACCGGCTGATCGGCCGGGTTGACCTTGGTGAAGCTCGGCGGGCTCGGCATTTCGGGCGGTAACCGGCGGGTAACGGCCGACAGCACCGACTGCACATCGAGCGCGGCGGAATCGATGTCGCGATCCAGCGCAAACTGCACGGTGATGTTGGTGCTGCCCGTGTTGCTGGTCGAAATCACCTGCTCGATGCCGGAGATGGTCGAAAGCTGGCGCTCGATCGGCGTGGCCACCGATGCAGCCATGGTGCCGGGGTTGGCACCGGGCAGGCTGGCCTGGATCTGGATGGTGGGCAGATCGACTTCGGGCAAGGCCGAAACCGCCAACTGGCGATAGCCGAAAATGCCGGCGAAGATCATCGCCAGCGTCAGCAGCGTCGTGGCGACCGGGCGTTCGACAAAGGTGCGAACGAAACCCATCAGCCTGCCGCCCCGGCTGGCAGCGTGCGGGCTTCGTCACCGGGGCGCACGGCCATCTGGGCGTCCCCGGCCGGCTTGACCCGCACCGTGTCACCATCCTTCAGCTTGGCCAGCGCGTCCACGACCACCTGCTCCCCGGCCTTCACGCCGCTTTCCAGATAGACCTTGCCGCCCAACCGGCCGGCAACCACGACATCGCGCATCTGCACGGTCACCCCATTGCGCCCGGCACCGGGGGGAACGCCAGCCTTGGCCGCATCGCCCGCGGGCTTGCCGCCGCCCTTGCGGATCGCCCACACGAATGGCGCGTCACGCCCCGTCTGCACGGCGCCTTCCGGCACGGCCAGATGCGGCGTCGGCGCGGCCAGCGGAAATTCGACATTGACGATCGAACCGGGCCACAGGCCATCATCGGCATTGGCAAATTCGGCACGCGCCGTCACGCCGCCGTTGCCGGGATCGACATTGTTATCCAGGAACACCAGTTTGCCGGTGGCGAGCACTTCACCGCCCACCTGCGTCTTGGCGATCACGCGCCCGCCGCCCTGGCGCAGCACGGCGCGCGCTGCGGCAATGTCGCTGGCCGGTACCAGAAAGCGCACGTGGATGGGGGACAATTGGTTGATCGTTACCAGCGCCGCATCGCCCTGGCGCACATTGGACCCCAGCCGCAGGCTGAGTTCGCCGGTGCGGCCGGAAATCGGCGCCGTCACGGTCAGGAATGACAGGGACGTTTCGGCAGACTTCACCTGGGCGCGGGCGCTGGCGATCTGCGCGCGCGCACCTTCAGCCGCGGCCCGGCGCTGGTCCAGCACGGTGCCGGAAATGAAGCCCTTGCCCACCAAGGCCTGGGCACGTTCGAAATCGGCACGAAGCTGTGCCTCGGTGGCGACCGCGCTGGCCAATTGCGCGCGTGCCTGCGCCACGGCCGCTTCGGCCTGGCGGCGGTCAAGGCGGAACAGCACCTGCCCGGCGCGGACGAAATCACCTTCGGTGAATGCGATCGAGACAATCTCGCCATCGGCACGCGGCCGCACCGCCACGCTCTGCCGCGGCGTCACTGTGCCCAGCGCCACCAGCGTCGGGGCATAGTTTTCCATCGGCACGGCCATCGCTGCCACGGTCTGCATGCCGCCACGACGGCCACCGGCGCGACCGGCTTCTTCCTTGCTGCCACCGCAAGCGGCCAGCAGCAGCAGGGCAAGTCCGGAGCCGGTGCGCAACGCTGCACGCAAAGCGGCATTTGAAAGGTTCGGATGATCAACCATGGTCTTGCACTTCAAACCCTTACGCAGCCCACACTGATACGCGGCTCATCCCGCTTTCCCCCGCTTAGGAAGGCGCAAGTGCCGTTAACCATTCCGCACCGGCCACGCAAATACGTCGTTGCCGCATGCCCAACGTCAGGCGCGCAACTTCCAGCCGGATTTCAGCACCCGATAGCAGATAAACCACAGCAGCGCATTGACGATTGCCAGGCCGATCCCGCCCTGCAGCAAATGCCCGTCGCTGATGCCGATGAAGCCGGCGCGAAACCCGTCGATCACATAGAAGAACGGGTTCACCCGCGCCATGCCCGCCATCAACGGGCTGACGCGATCGACCACGTAAAATGTGCCTGACAGCAGCGTCAGCGGCTGGATGACGAAATTGCTCACCGCGGCGGCATGATCGAATTTGTCGGCCCACACACCCGTCAGCACCCCCAGCAGTGCCAGCAGCACCGAGCCCATGGTGCCGAAATAGAGGATCAGCAACGGATCGCGCACCACCACATCCACCCCCGGCGCCAGCGCCATCACCACCCACACTGCCAGGCCCACCGCCCAGGCGCGGGTGAGCGCGCCGGCCACCCAGGCGATCAGCAATTCCCCGGCCGACAGCGGCGGCATCAGCACATCGATGATGGACCCCTGCATCTTGGCTACCAGGATCGACGAGGACGTATTGGCAAAGCTGTTCTGGATCATGCCCATCACGATCAGGCCCGGCCCCAGGAAATTGGCATAGGGCACGCCGAGCACGGCATTGCCGCTGCGCCCCAGCGCCACGGCAAAGATCACCAGAAACAGCAAAGTGGTGATCGCCGGCGCCCACACCGTCTGCAACTGCACTTTCCAGAAGCGCCGCACTTCCTTGAGATAGAGCGTTTTCAGCCCTTCGATGTTGAAGCGGGCAATGACCGTCACGCCCGGCTCCGCCCGTTCGAACATCTGCTCTGGCTTGTTATTTGAGGGCGTCATGGCTATCTCACCTACGGATGAACGCGGCGGCTGCCAAGTGGGTGCCGCCCGCCCTTTGGATCGATATTGCCCATGGCCTGGACCGACGAACGCATCGCCAAACTGAAGCATGGCTGGGAAAGCGGCATGACCGCAACCCAGATTGCCGAATTGCTGGGCGAAGGCGTCACCCGCAACGCCGTGATCGGCAAGGCGCATCGCCTCGGCCTCGAAAGCCGTCCGTCGCCGGTGAAGGCCACCGACGGCACGCCTGAGCCTGCCAGCGTTGCAGTGGGCGCCCCCGCTGCCGCGGCTCCATCGGTCGCGGCGCCGGCCCGTCCGGCGCCCGCACCGGCGGCTGCGCCGGCTCCCGCCGCTGCACCGACGCCCGCAGCCAGCACTGTCCCAGTCGCCGCGCAACCGGCGCCGCGTGCCACGGCCAAGGCCAAATCCGGCAAGCAGGCGCGCACCACCTTGCTCGATCTGAACGAGAAGGTCTGCAAATGGCCGATCGGCCATCCCGGGGAGGCGGATTTCCACTTCTGCGGCAAGGGCACCCAGCCGGGCTTCCCCTATTGCAACGAACATTGCCTGATCGCCTATCAGGCACAGGTCGCCCGCCGCGATCGCCCGCGCCAGTTGCCGACCACCTTCGGCCCCATCCGCAAATAATTTTGGCCACAAATAACTGCCACTTTGCCCCATTGCTGCTGAGCCAGTCCCGCTTTACGTGAACGTAAAGCGGAGACTGACCCATGAGCCTACCCGATCTTGACGTCCTGATCGTTGGAGCCGGCCTGTCCGGCATCGGCGCGGCCGTGCATCTGAAGCAGAACTGCCCGAACGAGCACTGGGCAATCATCGAAGGCCGCGACGCCATCGGTGGCACCTGGGATCTGTTCCGCTACCCCGGCGTGCGGTCCGACAGCGACATGCACACACTCGGCTATCGCTTCAAGCCGTGGACGGCCGCCAAGGCCATCGCCGACGGCCCCTCCATCCGCAGCTACATCCGCGAAACCGCGGCCGAACATGGCATCACGCCGCACATCCGCTTTGGCCACAAGGTCACCAATGCTGCGTGGGACAGCGCCACCGCGCGCTGGACGGTCACCGCCACCACGGCCAACGGCCCGGTCACGCTCACCACGCGCTTCCTCTACATGTGCTCCGGCTATTACAATTATGCCCAAGGCTATCGCCCGAACTGGCCGGGCGAGGCGGACTTTGCCGGGCAGATCATCCACCCGCAATTCTGGCCGGAAACGCTGGATTATTCGGGCAAGCGCATCGTGGTGATCGGCTCCGGCGCCACCGCGGTCACGCTGGTGCCCGAAATGGCCAAGCGCGCCCTTCATGTGACGATGTTGCAACGCACGCCGACCTGGATGGTTTCGCGGCCCTCGGCCGACAAGATCGCCAATCTGCTGCGCGCCGTGCTGCCCGCGCAAACCGCCTACAACCTGACCCGCTGGAAGAATGTCACCATGGGCCAGTGGTTCTACAAGCAGACGCGCGCCAACCCGGGCAAGGTGCGCACCGCGCTGCTCGGCCGGCTCGCGAAGCTGTTGCCGGCGGATTATGACCTCGAAACCCATTTCACCCCCGGCTACAACCCCTGGGACCAGCGGCTGTGCCTGGTGCCCGACGCTGATCTTTTCCAAGCCCTGAGCGCCGGCACCGCCAGCATCGTTACCGCTCAAATCGAACGGTTCGAGGCCGGCGGCATCCGCCTGGTTTCGGGCAAATATCTGGAGGCCGACATCATCGTTTCCGCCACCGGCCTGAGCTTGCAGGCGCTGGGCGGCATGGCCGTCACCGTCGATGGCCAGCTTCGCCGCACCGCCGATGCGTTGGCCTACAAGGGGATGATGTTCTCCGGCATCCCCAATCTCGCCATCAGCTTCGGCTATATCAACGCCAGCTGGACCCTGCGGTCAGACCTGATCGCCGAATATGTGTCGCGGCTGCTCAATCACATGCGCGCCACCGGCGTGGACATCGCCACGCCAACCCCGGCGCCCGATGTGGTGCCCGAACGCCTGGCGATGGATCTGCAATCCGGCTACGTCCAGCGCGGCGCCGACGCCCTCCCCCGATCCGGCAACCGCGCGCCGTGGGTGGTGACCGCCGATTACAAATATGATCGCCGCGAATTGCTGGAAGGCCCAGTGACGGATGAGATCGTCTTCAGCAAAGCCCACGCCCTGAAGCCAATGCTGGAAGCGGCGGAGTAAACCCACTCTCCCCCTCCCTTCACCTCTCCCCTTGGGGAGAGGTCGAGAGACGGCGAAGCCGGCCCGGGAGAGGGGTCCTCAGCCTCGAGTTATGCGCCGCTCACCGGCAGCGCACATCATTCCGATTGCCGCCGCGCTCCACCGCCCGCCCGGCCAAGCCGCCGCCGATCGCGCCCAGGATCGTGCCGAGCACTTCCGAGCCACCTGGCGCAATCACATTGCCCAGCACGCTGCCGCCCACGGCACCGATGATCAGCCCGGTCGAGCCATCATTGCGCCGGCAATAATAGCGCCCATCCTGCCCGCGATACACGCGGTCGTTGCGCGACAAGCGCCGCTCCTGCTGGCGCGGATTGTCGCGATAATAACGCCCGGCATCATAGCCACCATAGCCCGGATCAGGCCGGTTATAATCATAACCGCGCCAATTGCGTTGCGGCCGGCTGTCATTGAAGCCATCGGCACAGCCCGAAACCACCAGGGCACCCGCCATCATCACCATCACTGCACGCATGTGCGTTCTCCTATGTTACACAGGCATCAACGAAGTGAAGCGCCAGCGGTTCCCCCCATGCGCCGCCATGGCCAAGGCGAGGCCTGCCAACCACAGGCTTTGCCGCACCGGGCAACTGCGATATTCAAACACGGCTGGCGCAGTCCCGATGCCAGCCCATGGAAGGCATCGCGTGGCCACATATCACTTCATTGCCGGCACAATCGCCCTGTTGGCGACCACCGTGAGCGCACAGCCTGTGACCTCGCCAACCGACGTGGCCACCACGGAAGCCATCCGCCTGATCGATGCCTGGGCCGATGCGGCGCAGGTCTATGGCGGCTGGCCGGCCTATTCTGTGGCGATCGGGCAGAAGGATCGGCTGCTCTGGTCAAAAGGCTATGGCACCGTCGATGCCGGGAAGAAGCGGCCGGCCCGGGGCGACACCATCTATTCCATCTGCTCGATCTCGAAACTGTTCACCGCCGTTGCCGTGATGCAGCAGTGGGAGGCCGGCACGCTGCGGCTTGATGAACCCATCACCACCTATCTGCCCTGGGCCGCCCCCAAGCCCGATGGCCGCGATTCCGTGCCCATAACCCTGCGCGCCCTGCTTACCCATTCGGCCGGTGTCCAGCGCGACAGCGATGTCGGCAACTGGACCGGGCCAAACTATATCTTCCCCACCCGCGAACATCTGCAGGCCGAAATTGCGCAGCATCAGCCGCTCTATCCGGTCGGCCGCACCTACCAATACAGCAATGTCGGCCTCACGCTGGCCGGCGAAGCGGCAGCAGCGGTTTCCGGCAAGGATTACGCCAGCCTGGTCACGCGCGGCATCATCATCCCGCTCGGCCTGAACGACACGCGGCCCGATCACCCCTATGATCTGATCGGCACCCGCATGGCCGTGGGCTGGAGCCCGGTGGACCGCGCTGGCAACCGCACCATCCTCCCGCGTTTCGACGCCAGGGCCATCACGCCGGCCGCTGGCTTCACCAGCACCGCGGAAGATCTGGTGCGCTTCGGCCTGTGGCAGATCGGCCTGCTGGCACAGGAAACCGCCCCCGCCAAGCCGGGCGTCCTCAAACCCAGCACCTTGCGCGAAATGCAGCGCGTCCACTTCATCGACAAGGTGAACGGCGGCAGCTGGGGCCTGGGCTTCTTCAACGAAGACGCCGATGAAGGCCATTATGTCGGGCACGACGGCAGCTGCCCCGGTTATCACACCGCCATGCTGATGCGGCCCGACAGCGAGACGGCGGTGGCGGTGATGACCACCGACAGCCACGAAACCTGGGGCGATACGCAGCAAGTCCACAAACTGCTCGACGCCCGCCGCGCCCATGCGTGGAACAAAGGCTCTGGGGGCACACCCCCGGTCGCCATCCCCCTCGAAGACTATGCCGGCCGCTACACCAACAACACCTGGAACAACGAGACGATCATCCTCCCCTGGAACGGCGGCCTCGTCACCGTCGACCTGCCCGACCCCAATCTTGCCGAACATCTCTCATACCTGAAACCCATCGCCCCGGACCGCTTCCGCCGCATCGCCAAGGATGGCAGTGAAATGCACGAAGTGACGTTCCAACGGGATGCATCAGGCCGCGTGGTGGCGAAGGAGGAGTTTTACAACCGATCCGTGCGGGATGTGGCGGTGAAGTAAAAGGGAAGGTGCATCAGACCAACCCATCTCCCCCCGCGAGAGAAGGCGACCCGGCGCAGCCGCGCAGCCTGCCCCAGGGGGGTGCACGCGCGGGGACACACGCGTCACCTTGCATCTCGCCGTTGCCCGCCATCACGGCCTCGCGCTTGTTACCCTCGATCAGCCGTTCCACCGCCAGGCTGTGGCACTCGAAACGGCGGCCGTTTCAGCCTTGGCCGAGACGTAAACAGCGAATTTGGCGTGCGAGCATTGAGGTCCTCCAAACTGAAGACTCACTTCCCCCCTCAAATCCGCTCCTTCACATAAGCCCCCGGCGCATCCTCAATCGCCGCATAGGCCCCCTTCCCCGGCACCCTTGCCTTCACTTGGCTGCCAGACCGCGGCGTCAGCCAGGCCAGCCAGTCCGGCCACCAGCTGCCCTTGGTCTCCTTGGCACCCGCCACGAACGCGTCGAGCGAGTCGGCGCCGGCCTCGTTCGTCCAATATTGATATTTGCCCGATGACGGCGGGTTGACCACGCCTGCGATATGGCCGCTGCCGGCCAGCACGAAGCGCGTCTCGCCGCTGAACGCCTTGGTCAGCTTGAAGCAACTGCGCGCCGGCGCGATATGGTCTTCCTTGCCGCCCTGGATATAGGCAGGGGTCTTTACCAGCGAAAGATCGATCGGCACGCCGGCCACGCTGATGCCGCCGGGCGTCGCCAGCAGATTTTCGCGATACATTTGCTGGATATAGTCGGTGTGCCATTTCGCCGGCACATTGGTAATGTCACTGTTCCAATAGAGCAGATCGAACGGGAAATAATCCTTCCCCAGCATGTAGTTGTTCACCACATAATTCCAGATCAAGTCATTCGATCGCAGCAGGTTGAAGGTGCTGGCGAGATGGCGGCCGTCCATCACCGGCTTGTCGGCCTTGATGCGCGCCATTGTGTCGACCGCGGCATCATCGATGAAGATCTTCAGCTCACCGGCATCGGCAAAATCCACCTGCGCGGTAAAGAACGTTGCGCTGGCAACCTGATCGGCCTCGCCCTTCGCCGCCAGCACCGCCAGCGCCGCCGCCAGCGTGGTGCCAGCAACGCAATAACCGATGGTGTGCACGGCCGGCGCAGCGCAGATTTCGCGCACGATCCGCATCGCCGTGAACATGCCTTCATCGACATAGGTGTCGAGCGTGGCGTCGGCCAAGGTCTCGTCGGCATTCTTCCAACTGACCATGAACACGGTGATGCCCTGTTCGACACACCAGCGGATGAAGCTTTTTTCGGACGTCAGGTCAAGGATGTAGAATCTGTTGATCCACGGCGGGAAGATCAGCAGCGGCGTTTCGAACACGGTTTTCGTGACCGGTGCGTACTGGATCAGCTGGAACAGCCGGTTCTGATACACCACCTTCCCCGGCGTGATCGCGACATTGCGGCCGACTTCAAAGGCATTCTCGTCGGTCATGCGCATCCGCCCGGCGCGCAAATCATCAAGCAGATGTTCGAGACCCTTCAGCAGGTTGGTGCCGCCGGTGTCCACCGTCGCCTTCAGCACATCCGGGTTGGTGAGCGCGAAGTTCGACGGGCTCATCGCATCGACGAACTGCTTGATGACGAACTGTGCCTTGGTCTTTTCCTGGGCGTCGAGGCCATCGATGCCTTGCGCGGCCTCCATCACATGGCTGGCGGTGAGCAGATAGGACTGGCGCAGGAAATCAAAGGCTGGGGTTTCCGCCCAAGCAGCGCTGGCGAAGCGCTTGTCCTTCACAGCCGGCTGTTCAGCAGTCGGCACCAGGAAGCGCTGCCACAGCGCCAGCGCATCGGTCATGTAACGCTGCTGTTGCTCCATCAGCTTGACCGGATCGGCGAGCATTGCCGTCCACGCCCGCGTCCAGGTGGTCATCATGCCGAGCGGATCGGGGATCAGTGGCTCCTGGCCATGTTCCTTGCTCCAGAACTCCATCATCATCTGCTGGCCGCGGCCCATCAGATCGGTGGCCTTCTGGAAATTCTGCTGGGCCACGGCCTGCAGGGCAGCCGGGTCAGCGAGATCGGGCGTTTTTGTGGGGTCAGGCATTGTGTGTCTCCGTTGGCCGAACCATGCCTTGGCCGGGCCGGTTTTGCAAAGCTTGGCTGTTTGCGTTAAGAGCATCCCATGATCCGCTTTTCGGCCATGACTGTTGCGATTTCAGGTGCAGGCGCTGCAATTGCGGCCGCCGCAGCGCGCGCAACGGCTGCCGCGCCGCCCTGAAGCCCGCACACATCAGCGGATTTCACAGCAGCGGCGGCGGAACATTCAGGCTTCCCCCGCCGCTTTTCTTTTGAACCAATGTTGCTTACACGCAGCCCTTCAGCGCAACGGACGAACCCATGCAGGACGAGTTTTACCGCATCAAACGCTTGCCGCCCTATGTGATCGCGGAAGTGAATGCCATGCGCGCGGCGGCGCGCGCCCGCGGTGAAGACATCATCGATCTGGGCATGGGCAATCCCGATCTGCCGCCGCCGCCGCATGTGATCGCCAAGCTGGCCGAAGTCGCCGCCAAACCCGATGCGCATGGCTATAGCGCCTCCAAGGGCATCCCCGGCCTGCGCAAGGCCCAATCGGCTTATTATGCCCGGCGGTTCGGGGTCGATGTTGATCCGGATAGCGAAGTGGTGGTGACGCTGGGATCGAAGGAAGGCCTCGCCAATCTGGCGCAGGCGATCACCGCGCCCGGCGATGTCGTGCTGGCGCCCAACCCGTCGTACCCGATCCATACCTTTGGCTTCATCATCGCCGGTGCCACCATCCGCAGCGTGCCAACCACGCCGGACGAAGCCTATTTCGAAGCGCTGGAGCGCGCCGTGCGATTCACCGTGCCCCGCCCCAGCGTGCTGGTGATGGGATATCCGTCCAATCCCACCGCGGAAGTCGCCGATCTGGCCTTTTATGAACGGGTGATCGCCTTTGCCAAGAAGCACCAGATCTGGGTGCTGTCCGATCTGGCCTACAGCGAAATCTGGTTCGATGGCTGCCCGACGCCGTCGATCCTGCAAGTGCCGGGCGCCCGCGATGTGGCGATCGAGTTCACATCGATGAGCAAGACCTATTCGATGGCCGGTTGGCGCATCGGTTTTGCTGTCGGCAACAAGACCTTGATTTCGGCGCTGACGCGCGTGAAATCCTATCTGGATTATGGTGCCTTCACGCCGATCCAGGCGGCGGCCGTCGCGGCGCTGAATGGCCCGCAGGATATCGTCGAGCAGAACCGCCTGCTCTATCACCGCCGCCGCGACGTGCTGGTCGAAAGCTTCGGCCGCGCCGGCTGGGATATCCCGCCGCCGCGCGCCAGCATGTTTGCCTGGGCGCCGCTGCCACCGGCGCTCAAGCATCTGGGCAGCCTGGAGTTTTCCAAGCAGTTGCTGGTCCACGCCGGCGTCGCGGTCGCACCGGGCGTTGGCTATGGCGAGGATGGCGAGGGCCATGTGCGCATCGCGCTCGTTGAAAATGAGCAGCGCCTGCGGCAGGCGGCGCGCAATGTGCGCAAATATCTGCAGATGATGGGCGTCAACACGCCGGCGGCGAAGGTGGGGGCCTGAACCATGGTGCACGCGCTGAAAATCGGCATCGCCGGGCTGGGCAATGTTGGCGCCGGTGTGGTCAAGGTCCTCAATCAGAACGCTGATCTCATAACCCGCCGCGCCGGGCGGCCGATTGTGGTAACAGCGGCGTCGGCACGGGATCGCAACCGTGATCGCGGGATTTCCCTGGGTGGCATCGCCTGGGAAGATGATGCGGCCGAGCTGGCGACGCGCGCAGACGTGGATGTGGTGGTCGAGCTGATTGGCGGCAGCGATGGACCGGCGCTCACGCTCGCCCGCCGCACCTTCGCTGCCGGCAAGCCGCTGGTCACAGCCAACAAGGCGATGCTCGCCCATCATGGCATGGAACTGGCGCAAATCGCTGAAAATGCGGGCCTGCCGCTGAAATATGAAGCGGCCGTGGCCGGCGGCATCCCGGTGATCAAGGGGCTGGCCGAAGGCGCGGCCGCCAATCGCATCACCCGCGTTTATGGCCTGATGAACGGCACCTGCAATTATATCCTGTCGCGCATGGAAGCCGAAGGGCTGGATTTCGCCGCCGTGCTCGCCGATGCGCAGGCGCTGGGCTTTGCCGAGGCCGATCCCAGCTTCGATATCGATGGCATTGATACCGCGCACAAATTGTCGATTCTCGCGGCGTTGGCTTTTGGCGCGCGCATCGATTTTGCCGGGGTGGCGGCGCACGGTATCCGCGCCATCGCCCGCACCGATATCGCCCAGGCCGCCGCGCTGGGCTTCCGCATCAAGCTGGTTGGCCTGGCCGAAGTGCAGGATGGGCAATTGTTCCAACGCGTCCACCCGGCGCTGGTGCCGATCGACAACCCGGTGGCCACCACCATGGGCAGCCTGAACGCCGTGGTGGTGGAAGGCGATTTCGTCGGCCGGCTGTTCTTCCAGGGCCGCGGTGCCGGCGAAGGCCCCACCGCCAGCGCGGTTGTCGCCGATCTGATTGATATTGCCCGCGGTGATGTGCGGCCGCCGTTCGTGATGCCAGTGGGCGCGTTGGCCGCCATGCCGCGTGCCCCGGCTGCCGACCGGCGGGGCCGCTATTATCTCCGGCTCAGTGTGGCGGATCGCACCGGCGTGCTCGCCGAACTCACGGCGGTGCTGCGCGATTGCGGCGTTTCCATCGAAAGCCTGGTGCAGCGTGGCACCTCCAGCGAGGGCGATGCGACGCTGGTGATGATCACCCATGAAGCGCGCGAAGCCGATGTGTTGGCCAGCCTGGCGCATATGGCGGCGTCGCCGTCGGTGACTGGGCAGCCGGTCATGATGCACATATTGGACTTTTGACGCTTTGCGCGGCGCCAATAGCGCGCGTAAAGCGAACGCCGATCAGTGATTCGTTACGGGGAATTTCAAACATGACGGTTGCCAGCAACATGCTCGAACGCGTGTTAGTACTTGAAATGGTTCGCGTTACCGAAAATGCCGCCATCGCTGCCTCACACCTGATCGGCCGCGGCAATGAAAAAGCCGCCGATGCGGCCGCCGTTGAAGCCATGCGCGATGCCCTCAACCAGCTTGATCTCGATGGCACAGTGGTGATCGGCGAAGGCGAACGCGACGAAGCGCCAATGCTGTTCATCGGGGAAAAGGTCGGCAAGGCCATCGGCACCGGGCCGCGCATCGATATCGCGCTCGATCCGCTGGAAGGCACCACCATCACCGCCAAGGCCGGCCCCAACGCGCTCGCCGTGCTGGCCATTGCCGAAGAAGGCGGCCTGCTCAACGCACCCGATGTCTATATGGACAAGATCGCCGTGGGCCCCGGTTATCCCGAAGGCGTCATCGATCTGCGCCGCAGCGCCACCGAAAATGTCCGCGCCGTCGCCGCCGCCAAGGGCGTGAAGCCCGGCGATCTCATCGTTTGCGTGCTCGATCGTCCGCGCCACGAGGCGCTGGTGGCCGAACTGCGCGGCCTGGGCTGCGGCATCATGCTGATCCCCGATGGCGATGTTGCCGGCGTGATCGCCACCACCAATCCCGATACCGGCATCGATATCTACATGGGATCGGGGGGCGCCCCAGAAGGTGTGCTCGCCGCCGCCGCGCTGCGCTGTGTGGGTGGGCAGATGCAGGGCAAATTGCTGTTCCGCAACGATGATGAACGTGGCCGCGCCCGGCGCTGGGGCATCGAGGATCTGGATCGCATCTATGGCCTGACCGATCTGGCCAAGGGCGATTGCATCTTTGCCGCCACCGGCGTCACCGATGGTTCGATGCTGAAAGGCGTCAAGCGCCGCAAGGACGGCGTGATCACCACCCAAAGTGTGGTGATGCGCGCCAGTTCCGGCACGATCCGCTGGGTCAGCGGCGAACATCGCGGCCATCGCCATAGCTGACTTGCGCGGCGCTGCCAGCGCCCCGCATAAGGCCGGGATGCTGCCCCCTCCCCGCCCCGTCCTCGGCGTTGCCACCTCGCTCTCCGGCCAGCCTTGGGCCTGGCGTGGCGGACTTGTGCCCGGCGATGGCCTGGATGGGCGCGGCGCCGATGATCTGCTCCAGCATCTGTTCCGCACGCGAGGCGGCGATCCGGCCGATTTTGCTCGGCTGAAAACCCCGACCCTGCGCGACTGGCTGCCCGATCCGTCGATCTTTGCCGACATGGATGTTGCCGCCGAGCGCCTGGCGCTGGCGCTGCGCCGCGATGAAGCCATCGTGATCTATGGCGATTATGATGTGGACGGCGCCACCTCCGCCGCCGTGCTGATCCGTTATCTGCGGGGCCTGGGCGGCAAGGTCGGCCACTATATCCCGGATCGGCTGCTGGAAGGTTATGGCCCGTCTGCCGGCGCGCTGGTGGCGTTGAAGCAGGCCGGCGCCGATCTGGTGGTGACGGTCGATTGCGGCACGCAAGGCTTTGAAGCGCTGTCCGCCGCGAAGGCCGCTGGCCTGGATGTGATTGTTGTCGATCACCACAAGGCCGGCACAGCGCTGCCGCAGGCGCTGGCCCTGGTGAACCCCAATCGGCTGGATGAAGGCGCTGAGGCCGCCGCATTTGGCCATCTGGCGGCGGTTGGCATGGCTTTTCTGCTCGCCGTGGCGCTCAATCGCCTGCTGCGCGATTCTGGCTGGTTCGCCAGCCGGGAAGCGCCCAATCTGCTCGATCTGCTCGATCTGGTGGCGTTGGGCACGGTGGCTGATGTCGCGGCGTTGCAGGGGCTGAACCGGGCATTCGTCACGCAAGGGCTGAAGGTGATGGCACGGCGCGGCAATATCGGTCTGGCGGCACTGTGCGATGCCGCCCGCTTGTCGCGCGCGCCGATTGCCCGCGATCTCGGCTTTGCGCTGGGGCCGCGTGTAAATGCCGGCGGGCGCGTAGGCCAGGCTGATCTGGGCGTGCGCCTGCTCACCACCAATGATGCCGGCGAAGCCGCCGCGATTGCCGCCGAACTTGATCGGTTGAACCAGGAACGGCGCGGGATCGAGCAAGAGGTCTCTGATGCCGCCATGGCAGGCGCCGGCGATGCTGCAGCGGGCTGCGCCGTGGTGGCGGGGGTGGGCTGGCATCCCGGCGTGATCGGCATCGTTGCCTCCCGCCTGAAAGAGCGGCTGGGCCGGCCAGCCATCGTCATCGCCATTCAGGAGGATGGCACCGCCAAGGGCTCTGGCCGTTCGATCACCGGAGTCGATCTGGGCGCCGCCGTGCTGGCCGCCAAGGATGCCGGCCTGCTGATCGCCGGCGGCGGCCACGCGATGGCTGCGGGGTTGACCGTATCGGCCAGCGACATTGCCGCGCTGGCCGAATTTCTGGATCGACGCCTGTTGGCCGCGGTGGAAATCGCTACCGCCAATCGTCACCTTGCCATCGATGCCGCCGTCACGCCGCGCGGGCTCAATGCCGGGCTGGTCGATGTGTTGGAAACTGCCGGCCCCTATGGCCAGGGCTGGCCGGCACCACGCGTGGCCGCCGGGCCGTTCCAGGTGGTGGATGCGCGCATTGTCGGTGAAAATCACCTGCGATTGCAATTGACTGGCCCTGATGGCGGCCGGATCAAGGCGATGGCCTGGCGCCACGGCGACAGCGAATTGGGCGCCGCTTTACAGGGCGCCGGTCGCCGGCCCATCCATGTCGCCGGCCGCGTCAAGCGCGACGAATGGACCGGCGGCGACGCGGTGGAGCTGGAATTGGACGATGCCGCCTACGCCGATGGCCGCTGAACGCCCTCTATTTCCATGCGTCTTTTGAAAATCGCGGTTGACGCCGCCCTGCCAGACCAATAACAGGCGGCCTCCCGCTGATGGTCCCTTCGTCTAGCGGTCTAGGACGTCGCCCTTTCACGGCGAAAACACGGGTTCGAGTCCCGTAGGGATCACCATCTACAAACGATGGCAGCATGGGCGGGGCAGCGCCGCCGCTGGCGGCACCGCCCCTGACGGAACCAGCCGCGTTTACGGCTTCTTGAAACGATAGACGATCTGGTCGGTCTTGCCCCGGATCGAGGCATCGCGCACGCCGGCGGTGCGGGGATCGGCCGGATTGCGCAGCGCCTGGCTTTCGCCATCGAATGTGAAGCCGGCGGCGGTGACTTCCGCCTTGATGACCGCCGGGTCGATGCGATGCAGCGTCCGGGTGGCGGACAGGCCGCTGCCATCCACGGCGGCATGATCGATCACGATATAGGTGCCGCCCTTCTTCAGCGCGGCGAACACGGCCTTGTTCAGATCGATCACCTGTTCCGGCGTCATGCTGTTGTGCAGATCGTGATAATTTTGCGCGGTCCAGAACAGATCAAGCGTGCCGGCCATGGCGGCATCCATCGGGAACGCGCCGATGCTGACGTTCGACCAACCCGTGGTGGCAAGTTCGCGCACCGCCTTGGTCCGTTCCGGATTCGCGGCAACGACAGCCGGGAACACGCCGATGACCTTGCCCTTCGGGCCGACCGCGGTCGAAAACACCCGCGTGAAATAGCCGCCGCCCGGCAGGAAATCGGCAACGGTCTGCCCCGGCTTGATGCGGGCGAAGGCCACCATCTCCATCGGCTTGCGGTCGGCATCGCGCGCCACATCATCGGCGGGGCGCTGCTGCGCAAGCGCCGGCATGGCGATCAGGCTGATCAGTGCGGCGGCAACATATTTCATCGTGTCGGCTCCCGGTTTTGAACAGCCGCAGGCTAACATGTCGCAGGGCCGGCAACCAGCGGCAATGGCCCCCGCTGGCGCTGGCGCAAACAAGGCCATGGGCGTGCCGTTTTGCGGTTCGCGCCCGCCGCTTGCATGATCCGGTTCCGAGGTGCAGACTTTCTCTTTCTTCCCGCTGAGCCGCGAGACATGCCCCATGACCGAAGCCACCATGAACGCAACGGCCAAGCCAGGCGGCAGCAGGATGAAGCCACCCGGCCTGTTGCTCACCATGTCCGAAGGCCGGGGGCTGATGGAGTTCGCCGCCGGCATGGCCCTGCGGCCGATGATGATGACGGCGCCGCGCGGCGATGGCCATCCTGTCGTGGTGCTGCCGGGGTTCATGGCCAGTGACCGTTCCACCGGGTTTCTGCGCAAATATCTGACCGATCTGGGCTATGACGCCCGCGCCTGGGGCAATGGCCGCAATCTGGGGCGCTTCTACAAGATGCGCGATGTGCTCAGCCGCCAACTGCTCGATATCCATGCCGAAACCGGGCGCAAGGTGTCGCTGGTCGGCTGGAGCCTTGGCGGGGTGTTCTCGCGCTATCTGGCGCTCACCCATCCCGAAGCCGTGCGCAGCGTCATCACGCTTGGCAGCCCGTTTGCCGGCGACATCAACGCGACCA
This sequence comes from Sandarakinorhabdus sp., assembly GCF_987265915.1. NCBI lineage: Bacteria > Pseudomonadati > Pseudomonadota > Alphaproteobacteria > Sphingomonadales > Sphingosinicellaceae > Sandarakinorhabdus > Sandarakinorhabdus sp. The sequence continues at coordinate 1,883,972 of NZ_OZ503948.1, read as the reverse complement.
ATGCCAAACGCCTTTACGAATTCATGTCGGGCGAAGGTGAGCCCGATCTCAATGACGTGGCGCGGCTGGCCGGGGACCTGCCGGTCCAGAACAGTTCCATCTACACCAGGCTGGATGGCGTCGTGAATTGGCGCACGTGCATACCCAAGCCCGCAGCCAATGCCGAAGCCATCGAAGTCCATCTTGCGAGCCATCTTGGCATTGGCGGCAATCCGGCGGCGTTGTGGGCCGTGGCTGATCGACTGGCGCAGGCCGATGGTCAGTTCACACCCTTCACCCGCAAGGGCCCGTTTGCGTTCGCTTATGCTTGAGCCGGCTGCTTGACTTTGCGCGAGGCAGGTCAGCATTCTGCGGGATGAAGAAATCGGCCCGGCCAACGGGCACGGGGCAGCAGACAAAGGGGGGGCACGACATGGCGGACGCCGTCAAACTGTCATCGATGGATGCGGCCTTCCTGTATCTGGAAACGCCGGAAATGCCGATGCACGTCGGCTCCTTGTCCATGTTCCAGTTGCCCAAAGGGTATCAGGGCGATTTTTTCGAAGCCTTCAAGACGCAGATCGAGGATCGACTGGCCGATACGCCGATGCTGAAGCGCAAGCTGGCGCGCACCGTGCTCGATTTCGATCACCCGAGCTGGATCGAGGATGACCAGTTCGACATCAACCGGCATATCTTTCGCGGCAGCCTGGCCGCCCCCAGCGACATGGACGCACTGCGCCGGATTGTGGGCTGGATGCACGCCAAGCTGCTGAACCGCGCCCGGCCGCTATGGGAATTCTATCTCTTTGAAAACATGCCGGGCGATCAGGTTGGCCTGTATGTCAAGATTCACCACGCCCTGATCGATGGCGGTGCCGGCATGGCGCTGACCAAGATCATCTATGACGCCGTGCCCAATCCGGAACCGCGCGTGCGCGAAGCGATCGCCGCGCCGAGCGAAGCGCCGAAGCCCAGCCTTGTCGACACCGCCACCGGAGCGATGGAATCCTATCTGCGGTTCTGGCAGGCCCCGTTCAAGCCTGATGCCGCCGGCAGCTTCAGCCTGCCGCGTTCGGGCCGGACGGATCTGGGCTCGGTCTTGAGGGACCATATCGCCGGCCAGATCGAGATCGGCGTGAAACTTGCCGCAGCCGTGCCAGCGATGGCCGGGACCGCCGCGAAGAATTTGCCGCAATTGTTTGACGTGTCACGACTTTCAGACCTGCGCAACATGACGGCGCCCAAAACCCCCTTGAACAAGTCGATCAGTTCGGAACGGGCCTTTGCCACGGTGACCCTGCCATTGAGCCGGGTGAAGGCCGTGGGCAAGGCGGCGGGCGGCTCCATCAACGATGCCGTCATGGCGCTCTCTGCCGGCATGCTGCGCCGCTATCTGCAGGAGAGCAACAGCCTGCCGCCGCGCGCCTTGACGGCCGGCGTGCCGATTTCCCTGCGTGAGGACGGCAATGCCAACGCCAACAACCAGGTGTTTGCCATGATCTGCCAGCTTGCCACCGACGTCGAAGACCCCAGGCAGCGGCTGGCAACGATCATCGCCGAAAGCGGCAAGTCGAAGGCGATGGTCAGCCCGTTCAAGGATCTGGTGCCGCTGGTGAGCAATGCATCGACCATCGGCCTGCCGATGGCAGCGCAGGTGCTGGCCCTGCTCTACTCGCGCTCCGGCCTGGCCGATGTGCTGCCGCCGGCGACCAACGTGTGCATTTCCAATGTGCCCGGGCCGCGCATGGCGCTGTATGCCGCCGGTGCGGAGCTGCTGCATCTTTATCCCGTGTCGATCGTCACCCACGGCATGGCGCTGAACATCACGGTGCAGAGCTATCGCGATCAGCTGGAATTCGGCCTGATTGCCGGCGCGAACATCCTGCCCGACGTGCAACGCCTGGCCAACATGATGCGGGATGAATTGGACACGCTGGAACAGGCGTTCGAACTGGCAGCCTGAACAGCGGCAATGGCGCGCACTGGCGCCGGCGCACCGGCCAAGGCATTGACGCGCCATGTTGCCAACCCGCCCCACCCACAAACCGCGCGCCGTTCCGTCGTCCCGCCTGTCGCGTCTTGCGGGGTTCGGGCGGCTGGCCGGCGGCATTGTCGGCAATGTCATCGGCTCTGGCGCCGGCCAGATGCTGAAAGGCCAGCGCCCCGATCTGCCCAGCCTGCTCCTCACCCCGGGCAATGCCAAGCGCCTGGCCGATGAACTGGCGCGGTTGCGCGGCGCGGCGATGAAGCTGGGCCAGTTGATCTCCATGGACGGCGGCGACATCCTGCCGCCGGAATTGACCGACATAATGGCGCGGCTGCGATCAGACGCCGATCCGATGCCGCAGGCGCAGCTGGAACAGGTGCTGGTTGCCAGCTGGGGGCCGAACTGGCGCGCGCAATTCCGGCATTTCGATGATCGCCCGATCGCCGCTGCCTCCATCGGCCAGGTCCACCGCGCCACCGCCATCGATGGTCGCGATCTGGCCATCAAGGTGCAATATCCGGGTGTTGCCGCCAGCATCGACGCAGACGTGGACAATGTCGCCACGCTGGTAAAGATGTCGGGCCTGGTGCCGGCCGGCTTTGCCATCGGGCCATTGCTGGTTGAGGCCAAGCGCCAGTTGCACGAAGAATCAGATTATGGGCGGGAAGGCGAGATGCTGGTCCGCTATGGCGCACTGGCCGCCGGCTGGCCCGATGTGGTGGTGCCATCGCTGGCCGCCGACCTGTCCACCCCGACCATCCTGGCCATGGGCCATGTAAAGGGCGTGGCCATCGATCGCACCGCCGCGCTGCCACAGGCCGAACGCGATCGGGTGATGACGCTGATGCTGCGGCTGCTGATGGCGGAATTGTTCGATTGGCGGCTGATGCAGACCGATCCGAATTTCGCCAACTACCGCTATGATCTCAACAGTGGCCGGCTGGTGCTGCTGGATTTCGGCGCGGCGCGCGAGGTGCTGCCGGCGACCAGCGATGCCTATCGCGCCATGCTGGCGACCGGCATGGCCGGTGATGATGAGGGCCTGCTCGCCGCCATGCAGGGCATTGGCCTGATCCCGCCGGATGCGCCGGCTGCAATGCGGAACACGTTGATCGACATGGCCCGCGATGGCTTTGCGCCGCTGCGCCATGACGGCGACTTCGATTTCGGCGGCACCGGTCTTGCCGCCAATCTGAAGGCGCAATCCGCCACCCTCATCGCGGCGCGCGAGCATTTCCGGGCGCCGCCGCCGGACCTGTTGTTCATTCAGCGCAAGATCGCCGGCATGTATCTGCTGGCCGCCAAGCTGAAGGCGCGGGTGGACGTGGCGGCGCTGGTGCGGCCCTACACCGATTCAGGCAGCTTGCAGGCATCCACCCAGCCGCGCGACACCAGCGCCGCCAGCCTATCCGGCGCGATTTCGACCGAGGATTCGCGCGAACCGGCGGCCGGAAACACGGTCGGATAGGCCTGCAACGACACATCCAGCCACACCGGCAGCGCCGTCGCCAGCCCGAACGGGCAGACGCCGCCCACGGCATGGCCAGTCAGCGCCAGCGTCTCCTCGGCATCCAGCATGCGCGGCTTGCCGCCCAGCGCCGCCCGGCATTTCTGATTGTCCAGCCTGGCATCACCGCGCGTTACCAGCAGCAGCGCCTCGCCATTCACCCGCATCGCCAGCGACTTGGCGATGCGCCCCGGTTCGACTCCCAGGGCTGCGGCCGCCTCGGCCACTGTTGCGGTCGAAGCGCCGGGCACGATCACCGGCACATCAGGCGCATGCGTCGCCAGCCAGTTCAGAACATCTTCATGGGCCATGGGCTGCAAATTGCCGGGCTTTGTGCCCGCACACAAGCCTTGGCAGGAGGGGTTGAGGCGCGGCGGCCAAATCGCTATAGCGCAAGTATCAAGGCGTGCTCGCTCGGGGCCGCCTTTTTGCGTTGCACTTCATGCGTTTTTTGGCGCCCGCATCCCGGCGCCGCTTGGGAACGAGACGATGACGATCAGCCCGCTGATGCCCGTATATGGCCGGTGCGAGGTTGCGCCGGTGCGAGGCGAAGGTTGCTATCTCTATGATGCACAGGGGCGCGAGTGGCTCGACATGGCGAGCGGCATTGCCGTCAATTGCCTGGGCCATGGCCATCCGCATCTGGTCGCTGCCATCCAGAAGCAGGCCGCCACGCTGATGCACACCTCCAACCTGTACAAGGTGCCGGCGCAGGAGCATCTGGCGCAGCGCCTGGTCGAGCTGACCTTTGCCGACACGGTGTTCTTCACCAACAGCGGTGCCGAAGCCATCGAATGCGCGGTGAAGACCGCCTTTTCCTATCATTATGCCGCGGGCAACCCGCACAAGCATCGCATCATCACCTTTTCCAACGCCTTCCATGGCCGCACGCTGGCGACCATTTCCGCCACCGATCAGGAAAAGCTGCGCAAGGGCTTCGAGCCGCTGCCGGACTGGTTCAAGGTGGTGCCGTTCGACGATCTGGCCGCTGCCGAAGCCGCCATCGACGATAGCGTCGGTGCCTTCATGGTGGAGCCGATCCAGGGCGAAGGCGGCATTCGCCCGGCCAGCCCGGAATTTCTGAAGGGTCTGCGCGCGCTGGCCGATGCGCATGGCCTGCTGCTGATCCTGGATGAAGTGCAATGCGGCGTCGCTCGCACAGGCGCGCTGTTTGCGCATGAACTCTATGGCATCACGCCCGATATCATGGCGATCGCCAAGGGCATTGGCGGCGGGTTCCCAGTCGGCGCTTGCCTCGCCACCGAACGCGCCGCCGCCGGGATGGTGATCGGCACCCATGGCAGCACCTATGGCGGCAATCCGCTGGCAATGGCGGCCTGCGAGGCGGTGCTGGATATCGTTGCCGAGCCGGAATTCATGGCCCAGGTGCGCGAGATGGGCGTGCGCCTCACGCAGGCGCTGGAACAGATGATCCCCAACCATGATGATCTGTTCCACAGCGTCCGCGGCGCCGGCCTGATGCTCGGCCTGAAGCTGAAAAGCGACAGCCGCGCCTTCGTGGCCCACGCCCGCAGCCATGGCATATTGGCTGTGGCCGCTGGCGACAATGTCGTGCGCCTGCTGCCGCCGCTCACCATCGGCGAACAGCAGATTCGCGAATGTGTGGACCGGTTGTCGGCCGCGGCGCGCAGCTATCAGCCGGCGGTTGCTGCCTAACTGCTCCCCTCCCCTTGCACGGAGGGGCCGGGGGTGGGGCCGTGCCACTGGCCCCACCTTCCCCACCCCCAACCCCTCCCCCAAAGGGGAGGGGAGGAACTTGAAAAATGCCGCATTTTCTTGATCTTGCCACTGCCAAACCCGCCGGTCTGCGTGCCATCCTCGATGAAGCGCATCGCCGCAAGGCGGCGCGCGCAGGCTGGCCCAAGGGCCGCATCGACGCCGATGCGCCGCTCGCCGGCCAGGTGCTGGGCATGATCTTCGAAAAGCCCAGCACCCGCACGCGCTTTTCCTTCGACATGGCAGCGCGCCAGTTGGGCGCCACCACGATCGTTTCCAGCGCCGGCGAAATGCAGTTGGGCCGCGGTGAAACCATCGCCGATACCGCCCGCGTGCTCGGCCGCATGGTCGATGCGCTGATGCTGCGCACCAACAACCATGAAAAGCTCGAAGCGTTGGCCGAACATGCAACAGTGCCGGTGATCAACGGCCTGACCGATCTGTCCCATCCCTGCCAGGTGATGGCCGACATCATGACCTTCGAAGAACGCTGTGGCCGGCTGGTAACGGGTTCGACCTGGGCCTATGTCGGCGATGGCAACAACATGACCAATTCGCTGATCGAGGCGTCATCCCTGCTGAAGTTCGATCTGAAAGTGGGCGTGCCGCACGGGCTGGAACCGGATTCCGGCGTGATGGCCATGGCCTGCGCGCGCGGCGGCTGCATTGATGTGCTGCACGATGCCAAGGCCGCCGTCGATGGCGCCGATGTTGTGGTGACCGACACGTGGGTGTCGATGGGCCAGGCCGACACCAAGGAGAAGATGGCGCTGTGCCAGCCCTTCCAGGTGAATGATGCGCTGATGGCGCGGGCCAATCCCGGTGCGATCTTCCTGCATTGCCTGCCGGCGCACCGCGGCGATGAAGTGACCAACAGCGTGATGGACGGGCCACAATCGGCCGTGTGGGATGAAGCCGAAAACCGGCTGCATGTGCAGAAGGCCATCTTGCTCTGGTGTGCGGGGCTGATCTGATGCGGGTTGAAGGCATCGCCCCCACCGCCGATCGCACGCTGGGCTTCATGGTGCCGGCGCGCGGCGCGCGCGGCCAAGTGGTGCGGCTGGATGCGACGCTCAATGCCATCCTCGCCGCCCATCCCTACCCCGAACCGCTGATCCGCCTGCTCGCCGAAGCACTCACCCTGACCGCGCTGGTGGGTGCCACGATGCGGCTGCACGACGGCCAGGTGACGGTGCAGGCCTCGGCCAAGGGCGGCCCGGTGGAATTGCTGGCCTGTGACTGGCGCAAAGGCGAGCTGCGCGGCCACATCAAGTTCGATGGACAAGTCCCTGTGACGGAAGGCATGAGCCTGCCCGAACTGTTCGGCAAGGGCTATCTGGCGATCACCGTCGACCAGGCCGCATCCGAAGAACGCTGGCAGGGCATCGTGCCGCTGGAAGGCCATAGCCTGGCCGCTGCGTTGGAAGGCTGGTTCGGCCAATCCGAACAATTGCCGACGCTGATGCGCATCGGCGTGGCCGGCAGCGCGCAAACCGGCTGGCTGGCCGGCGGGCTCATTGTGCAGCATCTGGCCCGTGCCGAAATCGGCGGCGAACGGCTCGATGCCGGTGACCAGCATCCGGATTGGGAGCATGTCGCGGCGTTGGCCGGCACCATCAGTGCCGAGGAATTGACCGATCCTGATCTGACCGCCGAAGCCTTGCTGTGGCGGCTGTTCCACGAAGAGCAGGTGCGTGTCGTGCCGGGGCCAAGGCCGGTGAAGGGCTGCCGCTGTTCAGCGGCGCACATCCGCGACGTGCTGATGCGCTTTCCGGAAGCCGAACGCATCGACATGCGCGACGACAAAGGCCTGATTTCGGTGGACTGCCAGTTCTGCAGCCGCGTGTTCGCGATTGCAGCCTGAACCGCTGCCGGGCGCAGGCGCACCCGGCAGCGCAAGTTTCAGGCGAGGAGCGCGATGCGCCGGCGCTGGAACGCACCGACCAGGCCAAAGCCGGCGATCAGCATCGCCCAACTGGCCGGTTCCGGCACGGCGTTTGTGAAGACCGTCGGGGTCGCTGTCGCAGTGCTGCCATCGAACGTATCGGCATATTGGTAGGTGTTGAAATCCGTGATCTGCGGAATCGACGGGCTGTTCTTGCTGATTGAAAAATAGAAATCGCCCTTCATCCAGTAGAAATCGGCAACAGTGACCTGGCCACCAGAAACGGTGAGGGCCACCTGCGTGTCGCCGAACGTCGCATCGTTGCTGCGACGGGGAGAATATCCGCCACCCAGTGAGCCGGGCAATGGCGAGGTCAGCAACGTGATTCCGATGTTGCTGCCCAGATTGTTGCCCTCAACAAGACCGGTCAGCCGGGCCGTGACTGGCGCGAAATTGCCGGTGGTGCTGGTGAATGGCGTGAAGCTGGCAATCACATCAAGCGCAGCAGCCGGCACCGCGCACAGCAGGGCGGCTGCTGCGCACATCGAACGAAACACCATGTCTGGAAGACCCCTGTTAACAATGTCTCAAGATATAGACATGAGTGAATTGCTAATAATTAATTTACAACCGGTCAACCCCCTATTTTGCAAATTTGCCAAGGCCGCCGCCCTGGTTGTAAGGCAGCGCCATGAATGCATCCTCCCGCCTGGCCGTCATCCTGCTGTCGGGCGGGCTGGATTCGACCACGGTGGCGGCCATCGCCAAGACGCAGGGCTGGCGCATCCTGGCGCTGACCATCGATTACAACCAGCGCCATCGCATCGAGCTTGACCATGCCGCCCGCGTCGCCGCCGCGCTGGGTGCCGAACGCCATATCGTGCTGCCGCTGGACCTGACCGGCTTCGGCGGTTCGGCGTTGACGGCCGATATCGCGGTGCCGAAAGATGGCGTGATGCCCGGCATTCCGGTCACCTATGTGCCGGCGCGCAACACGATTTTCCTGTCGGTGGCGCTGGGCTGGGCGGAAGCCGCCGGTGCGCGCGACCTGTTCATCGGCGTGAACGCGCTGGATTTCAGCGGCTACCCCGATTGCCGCCCGGAATTCATCGCGGCGTTCGAAACCATGGCCAACACCGCCACAAAGGCCGGCGTGGAGGGCGAGCGCTTCCGCGTGCACACCCCGCTGATGGCGCTGGACAAGGCCGGCATCATCGCGGCGGCGCACGCGGTGCAGGCCCCGCTGCACCTCACCTGGTCCTGTTACGATCCGACGCCGGAAGGCCGCCCGTGCGGCGCGTGTGATAGCTGCCGCCTGCGCGCCAAGGGCTTTGCCGAAGCCGGCGTGGTGGACCCCGCCCAGCGTCCTACCCTATGACCTACGCCGTCAAGGAACTCTTCCTCACCCTGCAGGGCGAAGGCGCGCAGACCGGGCGCCGCGCGGTGTTCCTGCGCTTTGCCGGCTGCAACCTGTGGACCGGCCGCGAGCAGGACCGCGCTACTGCCGTCTGCACCTTCTGCGACACGGATTTCGTCGGCACCAACGGGCCCGGCGGCGGCAAGTTTGCCGATGCGCTTGACCTGGCCAGCACGGTTGCCGCCTGCTGGGGCGACACGCCAGACCATCGCCTGGTGGTGTGCACCGGCGGCGAGCCGCTGCTGCAACTTGACACAGCATTGGTCGAAGCCCTCCACGCCCACGGCTTCGAAATCGCCATCGAAACCAACGGCACCCAAGTACCGCCGCCGGGCATCGACTGGATCTGCGTGTCACCCAAGGCCGATGCACCACTGGTACTCACCGCCGGCAATGAACTGAAATTGGTCTATCCCCAGCCCAAGGCCATGCCTGAACGTTTCGCCGCCCTGCCCTTCACGCATTTCTTCCTGCAACCGATGGACGGCCCCGACCAGGCCGCCAACATCCAGGCCGCCATCGCCTATTGCCTCGCCCACCCGCAGTGGCGGCTGGGCCTGCAGACGCACAAGGTCATCGGCATCGCCTGACCATCACGGCGCCGGCTTGGCCTTCTCCCGCGCGATCCAGGCCAGCATTTCCGCCTCCATCACCGGCAGCGGCACACTGCCCATGCCGAGCAATGTATCGTGGAACGGCCGCTGGTCGAAGCGCGGGCCCAGTTCAGCCTCGGCCTTCGCGCGCAGCTCGCGGATCTTCAGCTCGCCCAATTTGTAGGCCAGCGCCTGGCCCGGCCAGCTGATGTAGCGGTCCACTTCCACTTCGATATCGCGACGCGACAGCGCGGTATGGTCTTCCAGATAGGCGATGGCCTGGTCGCGGCTCCAGCCCATGGTGTGCAGGCCGGTATCGATCACCAGCCGCGCGGCGCGCCACATTTCAAAGGTTTCGCGGCCGAATTCCTCATAGGGCGTTTCGTACATGCCCAATTTGGTGCCCAGCCATTCAGTATAGAGGCCCCAGCCCTCGCCATAGCCGGAGAAATAGGTGCGGCGCCGGAACGCCGGGCGGGCGGGCGCCTCCAGTGCCATTGCGGCCTGGTGGCTGTGGCCGGGCACACATTCATGCAGCGTGAGCGCCACCAGATTGTAGAGCGGCCGCGATTTCAGATCATAGGTGTTCATGAAGCAGGCATCGAGCCCACCGCGCCCCGACGTATAGACCGGCGCGATCGCATCCGGCACGGGGCGCAGGGTGAAGCGATAGCGCGGCAGCGTGGTGAACACCTGATCCAGCTTGCCATCCATCTTCTTCATCACCAGCGCCGAAAACCCCAGCAGCTCGCGCGGCGTGCGCGCATAAAATTGCGGATCGGTGCGCAGGAAGGCCAGGAATGCCTTGAAATCACCGGTGAAGCCGGCCTCACGCATGGTGCGCTGCATATCGGCATCGATGCGCGCCACTTCGCGCAGGCCAAGCGCATGAACGTCGGCCGGCGCCAGATCGAGCGTGGTATATTCGCGGATCTGATCGCGATAATAGTTGAGGCCATCCGGCAAATCCCGCGCGCCGGTCGTCTTTCGCGTCGCCGGCAGATATTCGCTGCGCAGGAAGCCCAGCAGCCGCGTCTGCGCCGGATTGACGATGGTATCGATCACCAGCCGCGCCTCGGCGCGCATCGCCTCCTGTTCGACTGCCGGCATCTGCGCCGGCATCGACCGGAAGGGCGTAAAGAAGGGGCTGTCCGCCGCGGGCTTGATCTGTGCCGCCAGCGTCTCGTCACGGCCGACCATGGTCACCGCCGGCGGCGTGAAACCGCGCTTGGCCCCGGCGCTCATGTTGGCCATATGCTCATCAAAATAGCGCGGCATGTCACGCAAACGGCTGAGATAGTTTCGATATTCCTGGGGTGTGCGGAATGCCGCCTGCGCCGGCAGATAGCTCCAGATATTGCTGTCGCTGTTGATCGGCATTTCATACTGGCGCCAGCCGATGCTCATCACTTCGCTGCGCAGCGATTCGGTCAGCACCGCCTTGTTCAGCCGCTCTTCTGGCGACAGATCGGCATCGGGAATCGCGGCCATGCGCTTGAGCACATCTTGCCAATAGGCCCGGCGCTGCGCCTGGCAGGCCGGCGTCACGCACGACAGGCGATTGCCCGGCCTGGTCTCGATCCCGGCCTGCTGCTGCCCGGTCTGCCCCAGCCGCCACTGCCATTCCGCGTCGTAAATCGCCTTTAGCTGGCTATCCGCGGTTTGCGCCGCTGCGCTGCCGGCCAGCAATATGGCCGCCAAGATCGTGCGAATCATCAAAGTCCCCCCAATTCATCCCCGGCCGCGATACGTCGGCACGCCCTGATCGGGCAACCACAGCCCATCAGGCACCGGGCCACTTTGCCAGAACACATCGATGGGGATGCCGCCGCGCGGATACCAATAACCGCCGATGCGCAGCCAGACCGGGCGCATTTCTGCCACCAGCCGCTGCCCGATGCCCACGGTCACATCCTCATGAAAGCCGGCGTGGTTGCGAAAACTGCCCAGAAACAGCTTCAGCGCCTTCGATTCGACAATGGTCGCGGCCGGCACATAATCGATGACGATATGCGCGAAATCCGGTTGACCCGTCACCGGACACAGCGAGGTGAATTCCGGGCAGGTGAAGCGCACCAGATACAGCGCATCCGGTCGCGGATTGGGCGGATAATCCAGCACGGCCGCTTCGGGGCTGGCGGGCAAGCCTGAGGTCTGGCCAAGATGCAACACGTCCACCACTTATCGTCTCCATATCTTCATCTTCGCACCGCTTGGGGGTGACATGCGGGCAACGCGTAATTATGTCACCTCAGCAGCGGACGGAACAATGATCCGCGGGGAGTGACGCATGAACCTTCTGGTGTCCACTGATTGGCTTGCCGCAGAGATGGGCAAATCAGACCTGCGGATCATCGATGCCACGCTGTTCCTGCCGGGGTCTGGCCGCAACGCCCGCGCCGAATTCGAAGCCGCCCATATCCCTGGCGCCGTATTCTTCGATGTCGAGGAGGTGTCGGACACTGCGAATCCCTTGCCGACCATGTTGCCGCCGCCGGAGAAATTCGCCTCACGCTGCCAGGCGCTGGGCCTGGGCGATGGCAGCCGCATCGTCATCTATGACAACAGCCCGCTGCATTCGGCGGCGCGGGTGTGGTGGATGTTCAACCTGTTCGGTGCCCACGAGGTTGCCATATTGGATGGCGGTTTCGGCAAATGGCAGGGCGAAGGCCGCGCGGTCGAAAGTGGCAAGCCGATCGTGCGCCATCGCCACTTCACCGTCTGGGCCGACAAGAGCCTGGTGCGGGACATGGGCCAGATGACCGAGAATCTGCGCACCAAGGCCGAACAGGTGGTGGACGCGCGCGGCGCCGGCCGCTTCGCCGGTGCCGAGCCCGAACCGCGCCCCGGCGTGCGCCCCGGCCATATGCCCGGATCGCGCAACATCCCCTATTCGGCGTTGTTCGCCGAGGATGGCACCTACAAGCAAGCAGCCGAGATCAAGGCGCTGTTCGACGCGGCCAATATCGATCTGGCCAAGCCGCTGGTGGCCACTTGCGGGTCCGGCATCACGGCGCCGGTGCTGGCTTTCGGCGCTGCGCTGCTCGGCAAGGCCAATGTTGCGGTCTATGATGGCAGCTGGAGCGAATGGGGCGCGCATCCGCACAATCCGGTGGTGACAGGGGCATAACCCCTCTCCGTTGACGCTTTGCGTCGCCTACGGCTGACGGGAGAGGGCGACTCGGCGTCTTCGCCGAAAGGCCTGCCCCGGACTTGATCCGGGGGGTGAAGGTGAATTTCGAATATGACCGCACGCCGACCAATTCCAACCGACCTGTCCACCCTCGGCATCGGCACCCAGCTGGCGCAGGCCGGCCGGGATCACGCGCACGACATGGTCAATCCGCCGGTGGCGCGCGCCTCGACCATCTTGTTCGACAATCTCGCCGATCTTGATGCCGCGCTGCGTGATCCCGATGCCGGGCTCTATTATGGCCGGCGCGGCACGCAGAGCCATTGGGCGCTGGAAGACGCACTGACTGCGCTGGAACCGGGCGCCGCCGGCACCAAGCTGTTCCCGTCGGGCGTGGCGGCCATCACCGCCAGCTTGCTGAGCTGCCTGAAGGCCGGCGATGAGCTGCTGGTCACCGACAGTGCCTATGAACCCAGCCGCACGTTCGCCGATCAGCTGCTGAAGCCGCTGGGCATCAGCACCCGTTATGTCGATCCCTGCTGCGGCGCCGGCATTGCCGATCTGGTGTCTGAGCAAACCCGTGCCATCCTGCTGGAATCGCCGGGATCGCTGTCGTTCGAAGTGCAGGACCTGCCGGCGATCACAGCGGTCGCGCGCGCGCGCGGCATCACCACCATCATCGACAACACCTGGGCCACGCCGCTGCGCCTGCAACCGCTGGCGCTGGGCGTGGACATCAGCATCCAGGCGCTGACCAAATATGTGGCCGGCCACAGCGATGTGATGATGGGCAGCGCGACGGCAACCGCTGCGATGTGGCCGCCCCTGAAGGCCACCAGTTACCGGCTCGGCCATCATGTCTCGGCCGATGATACGGCGCTGGTGCTGCGCGGCCTGCGCACATTGGGCCTGCGGCTGGACCGGCATGAACAATCGGCACTGCGCATCGCGCGCTGGCTGGAAAGCCATCCGGCGGTCGATCGCGTCTGGCACCCTGGCTTGCCGTCCCACCCGCAGCACGCGTTGTTCAAACGGGATTTTTCCGGCGCCACCGGCCTGTTTGCTTGTGTTCTGAATCAGGGCAGCCGGCCGCACACCGCTGCGCTGATCGACGGGCTCCAGCATTTCGGCATCGGTTTTTCCTGGGGCGGCTATGAATCGCTGGTGCTGCCGGTGGAGCTTGACCGCATCCGCACAGCCACCCACACCCCCCTGCCCGGCCCGATCGTGCGCCTGTCGATCGGGCTGGAGGATGTGGACGATCTGATTGCCGATCTCGATTCCGGGTTGGCGCGCTATATGGCCCAATTCGCGTAACCAGCGCCGCATTGGCAGCGAACCTGCTGCCATGATGACGAATATCAGCCTGTTTGCCGGTGGCGATGTTGGCCCCTGGCGTGTGGTCAGCCAGCGCACACTGGTTGGCCCGCCCATCCCGGCGTTCGCCCGCCTGTCGATCGGGCCGGATGCGTTTCCGATGGGCGCGCCGCGCTGGCGTGCCCGCGGCTTTACCAGCAATCTGCGCTACACCACCGCTGCCGAACGCTCCGTGCTGCTGGCCAATGGCGCGCCGGCGAATCGCGAGGATCGCTGTGCCGTGCTGATTCCGATGCGCAAGAATGCCGCCTGGTGGGGGATGGCGCAGGATGAGCGGCTGGCGATCTTTGCGCGCGCGCAGCATACGCGCATCGGCCTGTCGGTGCTGCCCGCGGTTCTGCGGCGCCTCTATCACAGCCGAGACCTTGGCGAGACCTTCGATTTCCTCACCTGGTTCGAATTCGCCCCGGACGCCGAACCGGCCTTCCAGACGATGCTGGCTGACCTGCGCGCCAGTGAGGAATGGCGTTATGTCGATGCCGAAAGCGAGATCAGCTTGCGCCGCTGATCAATCGACACGGATCAATCCACGTCGTCCACGTCCACCGCGTCGCCGGTTACCCGCTGTGACAGGGCGGCGGCCATGAACGGATCGACATCGCCGTCCAGCACATCATCCGGGCTGGTGGAGGTGACCCCGGTGCGCAGATCCTTCACCAGCTGATAGGGTTGCAGCACATAGGATCGGATCTGGTGGCCCCAGCCGATATCGGTCTTGTTGGCTTCGGTCTTGGCGGCTTCGGCTTCGCGAATGGCGAGTTCGCGCTCATAGAGCCGCGCTTTCAGCATCTTCATCGCCGTGGCGCGGTTCTTGTGCTGGCTGCGTTCATTCTGGCACGCCACCACCACCCCGGTGGGCACGTGCGTGATGCGGATGGCGCTGTCGGTGGTGTTGATATGCTGGCCGCCGGCGCCCGACGCCCGGTAGGTATCAATCCTGAGATCGCTTTCCTTCACCTCGATCTCGATATCATCATCCACCTGCGGATAGACCCACACGCTGGCAAAGCTGGTATGCCGCCGCGCCGCGCTGTCATAGGGGCTGATGCGCACCAGCCGGTGCACGCCGCTTTCGGTCTTGGCCCAGCCATAGGCTTGGGCGCCTTTCACCAGCAGCGTGGCATTCTTGATGCCCGCGGTTTCGCCGCTGTTGAAATCCATCAACTCGACCTTGTAGCCATGTTTTTCGGCCCAGCGCTGGTACATGCGCAGCAGCATGCTGGCCCAATCCTGGCTTTCGGTGCCGCCAGCGCCGCTGTTGATTTCGATATAGGTGTCGTTGTTGTCGGCCTCGCCCGACAGCAGCGCCGCCACCTTGTCGGTCTCGGCCTTGGCAGCAAGCGCCTTCAGCGCGGCGACGCCATCTTCGACCAGCGCCTCGTCGCCTTCGGCTTCGGCCATATCGATCAGTTCGCTGGTGTCGGCCAGATCGCGTTCGATGCTGCGCGTCGCAGTGATGGCTTCATCCAGCCGCCGCCGCTCGGTCATCAAGGCTTGGGCAGCCTTGGGATTGTCCCACAGCTTCGGGTCTTCAACCCGCGCGTTCAGTTCATCTAGGCGGCGGAGGGCACGATCCCAGTCAAAGAGACCTCCTCAGCAGGTCGAGCGCCTGCTTGATCTGGAGGGCAGCGGATTCGGCTTCGGCTCTCATGTCTTGGGTCCAATGAAACAGAGGCAGCGGGATAGAGGGGTGGCGCGCGGCGCGCAAGAACTCAGTAGATCCCGCCTTCCTGCTCCAGGAACTGCGCGTCGGATCGCACCCGCGTGGAGGCGCGCCGCGCCAGCACATCTTGCGCGCGCCCCGTGCGGCGCGGTTCGCTTTCGGGTTTGAACGCTTCCCAGATCACCGCCGGGCGCGGGCCGGGATCGGGCCACAGGCCGAACACGCGCTGCCCGCTGCGCCGGTCGATGCGCACCATGCGCACACCGGGCGGAATCGCGAACGGGCGCTTGGGCCAGTCCTTCAGCGCCGCCTCCCCCCATTGCCGCCAGATCGGGGCGGCGGTGGTGCCACCTTGGGCATAGGCACCGAGGCTGCGCGGCTGATCATAGCCCAGATACAGGCCGGCGACGATATCGGGGGTGCCGCCGACGAACCACACATCATTGGGGCCGCTGGTGGTGCCGGTCTTGCCGGCGAGCGGCCGGTTCAGCACCGCCAACGCCGTGCCGGTGCCGCGCTGGATGACGCCTTCCATCACATGCACGATCTGATAGGCGGTGCGGGCGTCAATGGCCTGCTGCACGCGCCCCTGCGGCCGCGGCATCGCCCCGCCGTTCCAGGCCGGCGCATTGCAACCCGGGCAGCCGCGGGTGTCGCGCCGCCAGATCACCTTGCCGCTGCGATCCTGCACATAATCGATCAGGCCGGGTTCCAGCCGCCGGCCCTGGTTGAAAATCTGCGCATAGGCGTTGGTCAGCTTCATCACCGTGGTTTCGCCAGCCCCCAAGGCAATCGAAAGCACCGGCTGGTAATCGCCGATGCCCAGCGCCTTGGCCTGCGCCACGATGCGATCCATGCCGGTGGCATCCGCAATGCGCACCGTCATCAGGTTGCGCGATTGTTCCAGGCCCCAGCGCAAGGTCTGCGCGCCCGCACCGCGCATATTTTCGAAATTGCGGAAACATTTGGTGCCAAGCAGCTTGGTCTGGAACACGCAATAGGGCCCATCAACGACGATGCTGGCCGGCGTGAAGCCATTGTCCATCGCGGTCGCATAAACAATCGGCTTGAACGTCGATCCGGGCTGGCGATTGGCCTGGGTGGCGCGATTGAACGCCTGAGCGCGCGCATCAAAGCCGCCCACCATCGCCCGCACCCGCCCGGTGGCGACTTCCTCCACCACCATGCCGCCGGAAATCTCTGGCGTCTGTCGCAGCGCCCAACCAGCGCCCGTGCGCGTCACGATGATCACATCGCCGGGCCGCAACACCTGCGCCGCCGATCGCTGGGTGGCACGATAGGGCTTGGCGGCATTGCGACCGGGCAATATGCCGGTGCTGCCATCGGAAAGGCCAATCGTGCTGTCCAGCCCGCGTTTGGACAGCACCACTGCCTTCACCCAGCGCGGATAGCCCAGCGCCACCGCCACGCCCGACAGGCGGTTCTGCCAGCCATCGCCCGGTTCGATATGCCCGGCCGGTCCGCGCCAGGCTCGCTGCGATTCATAACGGGTCATGCCATCGCGCATGGCGGTTTCGGCCGCCGCCTGCATCAGGGGATCGAGCGAGGTGCGAATCCACAGCCCGCCGCCATAGATGCTGTTCGGGCCATCCTCCTGCGCATCGCCATATTTGGCGATCAGCGTGCGGCGCACATCCTCGATGAAATAATCGTCGCGGCTGCGCGCAATGGCACGATTGGGGATGGCGTTGAGCGGCATTGCGGCGGCAGCCGCGCGTTCGGCCTCGCTGATCTGGCGATTGGCCAGCATCTGGCCCAGCACATAATCGCGCCGCGCCAGCGCCCGCGCGCGCTGGCGCACCGGATCATAGGTGGAGGGCGCCTTGGGCAGGATGGCGAGATAGGCCATCTCGGCCAGATCGAGCTGATCGACGGACTTGCCGAAATAGGATTGCGCCGCGGCCTCCACGCCATAGGCGTTGCGACCCAGGAAAATCTGGTTGAGGTACAACTCCAGGATCTGCTGCTTGGTCAGCACCGCTTCAAGCCGCCGCGCCAAGATCGCCTCGCGCAGTTTGCGCCACAGCGACACTTCGTTGCCGACCAGCGATTTGGCGACCTGCTGGGTGATCGTCGAGGCCCCGATCGGCCGCTTGTCGGTAAACACCGCCTGGACATTGGTGACGACTGCGCCGGCCAGGCCCACCCAATCGATGCCGCCATGTTCGAAAAAGGTCTTGTCTTCGGCCGAAACATAGGCCTGCACCAGCCGCGGCGGCAGTTCATCATAGGGCACGAAAATGCGGCGCTCGCGGCTGTAGCTGGTCACCACCAAGCCGTTCACGTCGCGCACCGTGGAAGGCAGCGCCGGGCTGAATGCCGCCAATTCGGCCTCCGCCGGCAGGCCAGTGGTCGCCTGCCAATAGAGTGTGCCGGCCAGCAGCAGCGGCACGACAATCAGCACAAGGCGGCGCAATCGCTTCACGCGGCCCCGAATAGCCGCCGGCCGCGCGCAGCGATAGCCCTACTCACCGGTCAGATGCCGTTCGATCGCGCGGGCGATGCCCTTGGCCAGCCGCTTGCGGCCATCATTGGAAAACAGCCGCTCGGCGTCATCCTTGTTGGTCACATAGCCGGTTTCCAGCAGTACCGACGGCACATCGGGCGCCTTCAGCACGGCAAAGGCGGCGAAATGGTGGAACTGGCCACGAAAGTTGACGCCTTCGCGTTCGAGATCATCCTGCAACAGTTCGGCAAATTCCGACGAGACATTGCCGGTGGCGCGCCGCACCAGATCGACCATGATCTCGCCGACCTCCGGCGCCTCAACCCCCAGATTGACGCCGCCGATGATGTCCGCCTTGTTTTCGCGCGCCGCGAGGCGTTCGGCGATGGCATCGCTGGCCACGGCAGACAGCGTATAGACCGACGCGCCGCGGGCGCCATCGTTGGGCGCACTGTCGGCATGCACCGAAACAAACAGATCGGCACGGGCATCGCGGGCGATGCGCACCCGCCCGCCCAGCGGAATGAAGCGATCATCCTCGCGCACCAGCTTCACCCGCACCCGGCCCGATTGGCGCAGGATGCGCGCGGCTTCGCGGGCGATGGCCAGCGTTACCTCTTTTTCATAACCGCCACTCACGGCGATCGCGCCGACATCCTTGCCGCCATGGCCGGCGTCGATCACCACCAGCGGCTTGTTGCCGCCGCGCCCCCGCCGCGCCGGGACGCGAGCCTTGCCGGGTTCGGCTCTGGCCGGCTCCGGTTCAGCCTCCGGCGCAGGGGTAGCTGCGGGTTCGACCACCACCGCTGGCGGCCCAGCATCGGGCTTGCGGCCGAAATTGTCCGGCAGGTTGAACGCGCCGGTGGCCACCGTCGGCGGTGGCGGTGGGCCATCGCTTCGCAGCAAGGCCAGCGGCCGGCGGCCACGCGCCACGGTGGCGGCGAACACGGAAGGGTCCGTGCGCTCCAGCGCGATGACCACCTGGTTGCCGCTGGCCCGCGCCTCGCGGATGATCACCGGCGCCTTCAGATCGATCACCAGCCGCGCCGTGCCCGGCGCAAACATCGCGGCGCGCAGCGCGGCCACGCTGTTGCTGCCCGGCGCCGTCAACGGATCGATCACGCCGACGAAATCCACCACCAGCCGAAACGGCTCCGCCAATGCAAAGGCCTGCGCCGCCGGCAACGGGCCATCGGCGGTGATGATCACCCGGCCAGCCTGGCTTTCGATGGCCGTGATGCGCGCGGCCCAGGCCGGCGCGGCAAGTATCAGGCACAAGGACAGAAAAAGGCAGCGCACATGGCGAGGGATAGTGGCGTGTCGCCTTCGCGGCAAGGTTAGCGCGTTCGAAACCCACCCCCAAGCCCCTCCCGCAAGCGGGAGGGGAGCAGGTCGGCACCGCAGGACGCGCGCTCCACCAGCCTAAACGGCGCCCCTCCCGCTTGCGGGAGGGGCTGGGGGTGGGAATTCCCCCTTAGCGCAGCACCGACCGCCCGGCGTAGACCGCTTCACTGCCCAGCTCTTCCTCGATGCGGATCAACTGGTTGTATTTGGCCAACCGGTCCGAACGCGCCAGGCTGCCGGTCTTGATCTGACCGCAGCCGCAGGCCACCGCCAGATCGGCGATGGTGGCGTCTTCGGTTTCGCCGGACCGGTGCGACATCACCGTGCGATAACGGTTGCGGTGCGCCAGATCGACGGCGCTCAGCGTTTCGGTGAGCGTGCCGATCTGGTTGACCTTCACCAGCAGCGCATTGGCCAGGCCATCCTTGATGCCCTGATCCAGCCGCGCCGGATTGGTGACGAACAAATCATCGCCCACCAGTTGCACACTGCCGCCCAATTTGTCGGTCAGGATCTTCCAGCCAAGCATATCGTCTTCGCTCATGCCGTCCTCGATCGACAGGATCGGATAGTCACCGCACAGGCTGGCCCAATATTCCGCCATCTGCGCCGGGCTGAGGGTCAGGCCTTCGCCGTGCAGATGATAGTGGCCATCCTTGAAGAATTCGGTCGCCGCCGCATCGAGCGCAAGCATGACATTCTCGCCAGGCACGAAGCCGGCCTTCGTTACCGCGGCCATCACGAAATCCAGCGCAGCGCGGGTGCCATTCAGATTGGGCGCAAAGCCGCCTTCGTCACCCACCGCCGTGTTGTGGCCTTGCGCCTTCAGCTCGGCTTTCAACGTGTGGAAAATCTCCGCGCCCCACCGCACGGCTTCGGCGATGCTGCCGGCACCCACCGGCATCACCATGAATTCCTGCACGTCGATCGGGTTGTCGGCATGGGCGCCGCCGTTGATGATGTTCATCATCGGAACGGGGAGCAGCCGCGCCGACACGCCGCCGACATAGCGGTGCAGCGGCAGGCCGCGCGAATCCGCCGCCGCCTTTGCCACCGCCAGGCTGACGCCCAATATGGCATTGGCCCCCAGCCGCGATTTGTTGGCCGTGCCATCCAGTTCGATCATCGCGGCATCGACGGCGCCCTGTTCCTCGGCCTCCATGCCGGCCAGCGCATCGAAAATCTCGCCATTCACCGCCGCCACGGCCTTGAGCACGCCCTTGCCCAGATACCGCGCCTTGTCGCCATCGCGCAGTTCAACCGCTTCGTGCGCGCCGGTGGAGGCGCCCGACGGCACGGCCGCACGGCCGGTGCAGCCATCGGCCAACACCACATCGACTTCGACAGTGGGATTGCCGCGGCTGTCGAGAATTTCGCGGGCGTGGATATCGACGATGGCAGTCATGGCGGTCTGGCCCTTCTGGAACGGGAAACTGGACACCGTCGGCCTTGAACCGCAGCGCGTGACAGGCCAGATAGAGGGGGTTGCCGGTGCGGGCAAGCATCCGCGAGCCCAGGAGTAGCGCTTTGATGAGCATGATCGATCCCGCCACCAATCCGTTGCCGATCGACGCTGCTGACTGGTCTGATGACTGGTCGCCCGATGACGTGGCCATTCCCGCCGTCCGCAAACCCGCCAGCAAGGTTGCGGCGCCGACCAATGCCGGCTTGCACATGCTCACCGATCTGGCGCGCGGCCGCTTGACCATGCTGGTCGAAGACGCGCGCGACAGCCTGGTTGGCCAGGTGCGCGGCCTGAAATCGCTGGCCGAATTGTTGGGCGACAATATCGGCGATTCGCTGGGCGACAATGGCGTGCCGGTGAAGCGGTTCATCGGCAATGCCACGGATACCATCGACACCATTGCCGATACGCTGGCCGAAAAATCAGTGGAGGAATTGGTGGAAGATGGCCGGGAACTGGTGCGCGCGCAGCCAGTTGTGGCCGTGAGCCTGGCGATTGCTGTCGGCTTCCTGATCGGCCGCATCGCAAAGGCTTCGCAAGATTGATGATTCCGCCAAAGTCCCCGCTGATCATGCAGCCGCGCCATCTGATTGCGGGGTTGCTGACCCTGCTGCAGGCGCTGGCGCGGCTGACCTCGGCTGAACTCAAGGCCAATTTCGGTTCCCTGCGCGGGCCGTTGCTGATGCTGGCGGCCGCGATGGGATTGCTGATGATCGGCATGACCCTATTGCTGGTCGCCGCCGTGCTGGCGCTGGCTGAACTGGTCGGTGCCACGGCGGCCACGGCCATCGTCGCGGTGGTCGCCGCCGGCGCGGGCCTGGCGCTGGGCTGGACCGGCCTGTCGCGATTGGAGCAGACCAATCTTGCGCCGCGCCGGAGCATTGCGGCATTGGCGGGCCAGATTGACCGGTTCGCCGGATTGGCCAACAATGGCGGCGACGCCCAGAAGGACAAAGCGCATGACTGAGCAGGCCACCATCGAAGACCTCGCCCGTGCCGCCGACGATGCCGGTGCCCGGCTGGCCGATGGCGTCAATGATCTGGCGGAACGGCTGACACCGCGCCGCATCATGGACGATGCCCTGAACGCCGCCAAAGCCCGCGGCACGGAACTGGCGCGGGATGCCACCGGCCTGGTCAAGGCGCATCCGGTGGTGGTGGGGGCTGCCGTGGCCGCCGTCGGGCTGGCGGTCTATGCCGGCGGCCGCATTTCGCGCGCGGAGCTGGATATCGACAATGATCTGGCTGGCTACACCGATTATGACGATGTGCCGCCCGCCTCCGTTGCCAGCAGCACGGCGGATGCGCGGGAACTGGTCACCGAAAATCCGGTGCTGGCCATTCTCGCCGGCCTGGCCGCTGGCGCGGCGCTGGCCATGCTGTTCCCCAGCAGCGATTCCGAACGGCGCAGTCTTGGGGCGCTCGCCAAGCGGGTGACCGGGCTTTAATCTCCGGTTCAACCATTTGCTGCCAATGCCGGTGCCCATGAAACAGCCCTTCATTGCCATCATCAGCCTTCTTGCGGCGCTCGGCGTGCCTGCGCTGCCGGCGGCGGCGCAGGTGGGCGCTGCCTCCGCGGCCAGCCCCGGCGACCCGGCAGCGCGGCCGTTCGTCGAGGCGTTGGTGGGCGAAGGCTTCGCCATCCTGCGCAACAAGGCGATCGATCGGCAGGCCGCCCGCGCCAAATTCCGGCAGATCCTGCAGCGCGATGTGGCGCTTGATGATATCGGCATGCGCCTGATCCGCCGGCAGCGCGCTGGTCTGACGCCGGCCCAGCTTGCGGCCTATCGCGCCGCTTTCCCGGAATTCGTGCTCAACGCCTATGCTGATCGGCTGTATGATTATGCCGACGCGCGGGTGCAGGTGCAGCGCACCATCGGGCGCGGCCCCTTCACCGAGGTCTATACCCGCGTCACCCGCCCCGGCGCGCAGCCGATCGACACGATCTGGCAGGTGAAGAACACAGATGGCAAATTGCAGGTCAACAATCTGGTGGTCGGCGGCGTCAATCTGTCATTGACGCAGGAAGCCGATTTCACCAGTTACATCGCCAAGAACGGCTTTGATGCGCTGGTGGCCTTCCTGAAGAGCGCCAACGCCAAGAGCCTGGCGGTGCAGGCGGGAAGCAAATGACGAGCCGGATCGAGATTCACCCGACTGCATACGTCCATCCCTCGGCGCAAATCTATGGCCATGTCACCATCGGCCCCCGCGCCAGCGTCTGGTGCAACGCGGTGATCCGCGCTGAAACCGCCCATGTCGAGATCCACGAAGGTGCCAATATTCAGGATTTCGTGATGATCCACACCGATCCCGGCAAACCGGTGATCGTGGGCGCCTATACCAGCGTGACCCACCATGTGACATTGCATGGCTGCACCATCGGTGATCATTGCCTGATCGGCATCAACGCCACTGTTTACAACGGCAGCCATGTCGGCGCCGGATCGATCGTCGGCCAGCATGCCTATCTGAAGGATGGCACCCAGGTGCCGCCGGACAGCATCGTGGTCGGCAGCCCGGCCAAGGTGATCGCCACGCGCAACAACCGGCTGCCCAATCGCATCAACGCCGAATTCTACATGCGCAACGGCGAATGCTATGCCGTCGGCAACCACCGCGCCTGGGCCGGCCCCGAATTCGAAACCTGGTTCGCTGCAACCATGCAGCGCTTGCAGGGCGACTATGCGGTGAACACCACTGGCGCCTGAGCGCCTGCCCCGCTAGACCCCCGCGTATGAGCAAATTGCATCTGGTGTTCGGCGGCCGCGTGGCCGATCCGCAAGGCATGGATTTCACCAATCCCGACGATCTGCATATCGTCGGCATTTTCCCCGATTATGCGCACGCCGAAGCCGCCTGGCGCGCCAATGCCCAGCGCACCGTGGACGACGCCACCATGAAATATGTCGTGGTCCATCTGCACAAATTGTTGCAGCCGGACAGCTGACTCCCAACAAGTTCAGGCTTGCCCTGCCCGCCTGCGCCCATAGAGTGCGCGGTGGGGAGGACGAGCCATGCCACAAGAAATGAGCCTGGGCGCCGTCATCGAAACGGTTGTCGCTGCTGTCGATCCGGCGCTGCCGGCGTTGATTCATGGGGACATGCGGCGCAGTTGGGCCGATGTCGGGCAACGCAGCGCCAGCCTGGCCGCCGCCATGTTGGCCGCCGGGGCCGTGCCTGGCGATCGCTGCGCGCTGCTGATGCGCAATGGCCCGGCCTATGTCGAAGGGCTGATCGCCTGCCTGCGCGCCCGGCTGGTCCATGTGAACGTGAATTATCGCTACACCGGGGAAGAGCTGTTCTACATCCTCGACAACAGCGATTCCGCCGTGGTCATCTATGATGCGGAATTTGCGCCCCTGGTCGCTTCGATCCGCGGGCGGCTTTCGGCCAGATGCTGGTTGCAGGTGGGCGGCGACACCGAAGCTTTCGCGCAGGATTTCGATGCGGTCGCCGCGGCCGGTCATGCGCTGGCCCCGCAGGCGCATGACCCTACCGACATGCTGTTCATCTACACCGGCGGCACCACCGGCCTGCCCAAGGGTGTGATGTGGGATCAGGGCGCGCTGTGGCAATTGATGAACGCTGGCACCGCCGGGTTGTCACCGGACTCGCTCGCTGCCCACGCTGCTGATATTGCTGCTGCGGTCGGCCGGCAACGCGCGCTGGTGCTGCCACCGTTGATGCATGGTACCGGCCTGATCATCGCGCTGGCCACGCTGTGCAAGGGCGGCACGGTCGTCACCTTGCCAGGCGCCAATTTCGATCCGGGTGAAGCCACCACCACCTGTCAGCGTGAATACTGTGATTATGCGGTCATCGTCGGCGATGCCTTTGCCCGGCCGCTGCTGAAGGCGCTCGATGCCGGCATCGGCAGCATCGCCACGCTGAATGTGATGATCTCGTCCGGCACCATGTGGTCGCCGGAGGTCAAGGCCGGCCTGCTCGGGCACGCGCGCACCATGATGATCGTCGACTCGCTCGGCTCCTCCGAAGGCCTTGGCCTCGGCGCCGCCGCACAGACTGCCGACAATGCCGGCGCGCCGACCAAGTTCATGGCCGATGGCAACACATTGATCATCGGCGACGACATGAAGCCGGTGCCGCCCGGCACCATGGGCCGCATTGCGCGCGGCGGCCTGATCCCGCGCGGTTACTGGAAGGATCCGGTGAAGAGCGCTGCCACCTTCCCGGAAATCGACGGCAAGCGCTATTCGATCCCCGGTGATTTCGCCATCATCGAAGCCGATGGCAGCTTCACCCTGTTGGGACGCGGCAGCCAATGCATCAACACTGGCGGCGAGAAGGTTTTCCCCGAAGAGGTGGAAGAAACGCTGAAAACCCACCCCGCCATCGAAGACGCGCTGGTGTTCGGCGTGCCGGATGAAAAATGGGGCCAGGCCGTCAGCGCCGTGGTCGAAGCGCAAGGGCCGGTGGATATCGAGGAACTGCGCGCGCATGTGCGCCTGCATCTCGCCGGCTACAAGACGCCCAAGACCGTGCTGGTGGTGAAGAAAGTCCCGCGCGCACCCAATGGCAAGGCGGACTATGCGGCGGCGAAGGCGATGATGGCCAGCTAACCTCCCCTCCCCTTGAGGGGAGGGGCTGGGGGTGGGGCTGTGCCGCCGGGACCGCGCTTTGCTGTTGCGCGTACGGCCGGCGGCGAAGCCGCCGGGTCCGTTTGTTTTTCGAAGGAAAAAGAAGGAAGAGCGCGGCAAAGCCGCGCCGTCGGAAGAGTCAAAAAAGGCGGCCTGCAGGGGCCGCCTTTTTCACTCGCCGTCCGCGCTGGCGCGAGTCGGCAAATAGCTGCGCTATTTGCGCGCCGCGCTGCGCGTTACTTCTTCGCCAAACCAAAGCTGGCAAAACGCTTGTTGAAGCGCGCCACCTGGCCGCCGGCGTCCAGCATGCGCCCGGTGCCGCCAGTCCAGGCCGGGTGGCTGGTCGGATCGATTTCCAGGGTCATCACATCGCCTTCCTTCCCCCAGGTCGTGCGGGTCTGATAGGAAGAGCCGTCGGTCATCTTGACGGTAATCGTGTGATACTTGGGGTGAATGCCGGACTTCATGGGGAGGTTCCTTGCTGTGGACCGGTTCCGACCGGCCCTGGAAAGGGATGCGCCTTAGCGGCTTGACCACAGCTTGGCAACAGGCGTAACCCTGCCCGCGAACGGTGCCCGCCTTGACCGGCGGGAGAATAGGGAAGCCGGTGCGGGGGAAACCTCAAGTCCGGCGCTGTACCCGCAACTGTAAGCGGCCAGCTGCTGTGCCACATGTCACTGGGCAACCGGGAAGACGGCACGCCAGCGTTACGAGCCGCGAGCCAGGAGACCTGCCGTTCCCCGATTGGCCTTGGCGCCTTTCGGGGTCGCCCCATGCCTGCCGGGACCAGCAGCGCATGTGACGAGGACAGGCAGGCGCACGCCCTGCCCGCCCTTTCGTTCGTGGCGACTTCGTGTCGCCACACGTCCGGCCAAAGTGCCGGCCTGAACGAAAGGTCATGCCAGATGCTCTCCCTTGTCATGCTTGCCGGCCAAGCGGCCATTGCAGCCTCGACTCCTGCGCCCAATAACCAACCCATCCGCGTCGTTGAAACGATGGCGCCGATCACCGTCTCCGCCAGCCGCACCACGTTGCAACTGGCCGAAACCGGCATCAGCATCAGCCAAATCAGCCAGCCGCAGATCGAAGGCCTGTCGCTGCCGCTGGTGAAGGATTATCTCACTCTCATCCCCGGCGTCGCCGTCGCCCAAACCGGGCCCTTGGGGGCGCAGACGCAAATTCGCATCCGCGGCGCCGAGGCCAATCACAGCATCACCTTCATCGACGGCATCGAGATGAATGACCCGGCCTCGTCGGGCGAGTTTCGCATCGATACGTTGCTCAGCCACGGGGTGGGCCGCATTGAAGTGCTGCGCGGACCGCAAAGCGCACTGTGGGGCAGCCAGGCCATCGGCGGGGTGATCAGCATCACCACCCGCGCACCTGTGCGCGGGGCGTTGCTGTATGGCGAGGTGCAGGGCGGCAGCCTCGGTACGTACCGCGGCGGCATCGGCGGCGGCTGGGCCGGCAAGGATGTGACCGTCAGCGCGCAGGTATCGGGGCTTTCGACCGATGGCTATGACATCGCGCGTGTGGGCGGCGACAGCGACGGCTATGACAATGTGACGGCGCATGGCCGGCTGGAATGGCGGGCGCTGCCGGCGCTCACCCTGCTGCTGGTCGGCCGCCACCAGGATTCGACCTCGCGTTTCGATGGCTTCAACTTCGTCACCGGCGTGCCGCGCGACGAGCCACTCTCCACCCGCAGCCGCCAGACCGCGCTGCGTGCCGAAGCCGCACTCGATCCGTTCGAGGGACGCTGGATCACCAAGGCCAGCTTCATGGCGGTGCGCGCCGACAACAGCAACCGCCGCGCCGGCGCCTTCCAGAACCGCAGCGATGGCGAGCGTGACCTGTTCCGCCTGCAATCGAGCGGTCGGTTCGCTGCAGCGGGCGCCCAGCACCGTGTCACCGCTGCACTCGATGTGGAAACCGAGCGCTTCGAAAGCATCGATGCCAACGCCAATGCCGCATCGAACCAGCGCCAGCGCCGCCGCCAGACCAGCCTGATCGGCGAATATCGCCTGAATGCCAGCGGCTTTTCGGCCGGGGCCGCCGTGCGCCGCGACCTGAACGACCGCTTCGCCGATGTGACCACCGTGCGCTTTGACGCTATCGCCCCGATCGGCCAACTGCGCCTGCACGCCGCCCATGGCACCGGCATCGCCGATCCGACCTTCTTCGATCAGTTCGGCTTTTTCCCCGGATCATTCAGTGGCAACCCCAATCTGACCCCCGAACGCAGCCGTAGCGTGGAGGCCGGCATCGGCTGGGACAATGGCCGCCACCGGCTCGACGTGACCGCCTTTGACGCCACGCTGGACAATGAAATCATCGGCACCTTCAACAGCACCACCTTCCAGTCCGGCGTCGCCAACGCGTCGGGGCGCAGCAAGCGGCGCGGCATCGAAGTGGCCGGCGCAGCGAGCCTGGCCGACGGACTGAACCTCACCGCCAGCTACACCTGGCTGGATGCCGATCAGCAGCAGGTGGCGGGCGCCTTGGCTGTGCGCGAGGTCCGCCGCCCGCGCCACAGCGGCAGCGTTGCGCTGGCCTACACGGGCAAGCGCTTCGATCTGTCCGCTGCGGCGGCCATCACCGGCGCCCGCGGTGATACGGATTTCGCCCGTTTCGTGCCCGTGACGCTGCCGGCCTATACGCTGGTGACAATCGCCGGTGCCTGGCATCTGACCGACAGGATCGACCTGACCGTGCGCATCGAAAATGCAGCTGATGCGAAGCAGATCGATGTGTTTGCCTATCGCGGCCCAGGCATCACCGCGCACGGTGGGGTGCGGTTCCGGCTGTGAGGGCCGCTGCGGCCTTGCTGGCATTGGCGGCAACTTCGGTTGCCGCCACCCCTGCCCGCATCGTCTCGCTGAACCTGTGCACCGACGAATATCTGCTGATCACCGCCCGGCCGAACCAGATCGCCAGCATCAGCCGGCTGGGCGCTGACCGCCAGGAAAGCCCGCTGGCCGGTCAGGCGCGCGGGCTCGCCACCAACAATGGCCAATTGGGCGATGTGATCGGCGCCGCGCCCGATCTGGTGCTCACCATGGGCGCCAGCCCGCAAGACGCCGCCCTCGCCCGCCGGCTGGGCATCAGCCTGATCGCCCTGCCCTATCCGCACAGCCCCGCCGACGTGGCGCGCCAGGTGCAGCAGATTGCCGCCTTGGTCGGCAATCCCGCCGCCGGCACGGCGTTTGCACGCGACGTGCAATCGCTTGGCCGCACCGCGCCGGCTGCGCCGATCGCGGCGCTGATGCTCGGCGGCGGCGGTCTGGCGCCAGCCATGGGCGGGCTGGCCGCCGGCTGGCTGCGGCTCGCCGGCTTGGCTCAGCGCCAATCCGGCCCGGTGGCGATGGAGGCGCTGCTTGCCGATCCGCCGGCCGTGCTGGTCATCAACACCTATCGCCCCGGCCAGTTTTCGCAACCGCACGCCTGGACCAGCCACCCGGCGCTGGCCCGGATGCCCAGCCGCCGCATCGCAACCGATGGCCGCGCCTTCCTGTGCGGCGGGGCGGCCATGCCGGCCGAAATCCGCCGCTTGCGCGCGGCGCTGAAGCCATGAACCTGCGCCTCGCCCTGTTGTGCGCGACGCTGCTGGTCGCGTCGCTGGCCATCGGGCCGGTGGACTTGGCTGCAGTCCACGCCCGCGATCCCGAACTGGCGCGCACCCTGTTCGTGGAATTGCGGCTGCCGCGCACCGGGCTGGCGCTGGCCATCGGCGCTGGCCTGGGCGCGGCGGGTGCGGCGGCGCAGGCGCTGCTGCGCAATCCGCTGGCCTCCCCCGATGTGCTGGGGCCATCGAGCGGCGCGGCATTGGGCGCCGTGCTCGCCGGCTATTTCCTTGGCTTCGGCCTTGCCGGCATGGCGCTGGGCAGCCTGGCCGGGGCCGGCGGCGGCCTGATCCTGCTGCTGGCGCTGGCCGGCAGAGGCGCGAGCACCACGCGGCTGGTGCTGGCCGGCGTTGCGGTGGCCAGCTTGTTCGGCGTGGCCATCAATCTGGCGCTCAGCCTCGCGCCGTCGCCGTTCGCGCTTTATGATCTGATGTTCTGGCTGATGGGCAGCCTCTCTGATCGCACGCTGCCGCAGTTGCTGGTGGCGGCGCCTTTGATCGGGCTTGGCCTCGTGCTGTTGGTGCGGAGCGGACCGGCGCTGGACACGCTGACCCTGGGCGAGGAGGTGGCGCAGACCATGGGCATCGCGCTGCCAGCGGTGCGGGCCCGTGTCGTGATCGGCATTGCGCTGGTCACCGGTGCTGGCGTGGCGGTGGCGGGCAGCATCAGCTTTGTCGGGCTGGTGGTGCCGCATCTTGTGCGGCCCTTCGTGGGCCATCGCCCCGGCGCGGCGATCGTGCCGGCGGCGCTGGCCGGCGCAGCGCTGCTGCTCGCCGCCGACATCGCCATCCGATTGCTGCCGGCCGGGCTTGATCTCAAGCTCGGCGTGCTCACGGCGCTGATCGGCGCGCCCTTCTTCCTCTGGCTGATCCTGAAGGGGCGCTGATGCTTGAAGCCGTCGCCCTCGCCCGCCCGCCCATGCTGGCACCCCTCACACTGGCCCTTCACCCCGGCCGCGTCACCGGCGTGATCGGCCCCAATGGCGCCGGCAAGACCACGCTGCTGCGCGCGCTGGCCGGCGTGTCGAGCGGCCCCGGCACGGTGCTGATCGACGGCCAGCCTGTGCGGCCGCACCCGCGCACCCTGGCCTGGCTGCCGGCCAGCCGCGATGCCGTCTGGCCGATGACGGCGAGCGCGCTGGTTGCGCTCGGCCTCGGTCCCGGTGCCGCGCCCGATGCACACGCCGTCGCTGCCGCACTGGCCGCCTGTGACGCAACTCATCTCGCCACCCGCGCCGTCAACCTGCTTTCCACCGGTGAGCGCGCCCGCGTGCTGCTGGCGCGCGCGCTGGTGGCGCGGCCGGCGTGGCTGGTGCTTGATGAGCCGATTGCCAACCTCGATCCCGGCCATCGCCTCGACGTGATGGCCCTGCTCGCCGCCGAGGCATCGACAGAAGCTGGGGGCCGCGGCACCGGCGTCGTGCTGGCACTGCACGATCTCGATCTGGCGGCGCGCTGCGATCGCCTGCTGCTGATCGATGGCGGCCGGCTGGTGGCCGATGGCCGGCCGGCCGAGGTGCTAAGCGATGACCGGCTCACCGCCAGTTTCGGTGTGCGGCGCGGCGAACAAGGTTGGCAGCGCGCCTGACAGATGGCCTGACTCTGCGCCACTTGGCGACTGCCGCGGTGCCGCCTATACCCATAACATGCCCCGCATTGGCCAACCCCTGCCCCCCTCCGCGCGCACCACGGCCAGCGCCATGGCCGATCTGGTCAGCGATCTGCGCGAGAAAGCCGCGCGCATCGCGCTGGGCGGCCCGCAGGCCTCCCGCGAAAAACATGTGGCGCGCGGCAAGCTGCTGCCGCGCCAGCGCGTCGAGGCGCTGCTCGATCCGCACACCGGCTTCCTCGAAATCGGCCAGTTCGCCGCCCATGATGTCTATGGCGAGGATGTGCCGGCCGCCGGCCTGATCGCCGGCGTTGGCCAAGTGGCGGGCCGGCTGTGCGTGATCGTCGCCAATGATGCGACGGTGAAGGGTGGCAGTTACTATCCGTTGACGGTGAAGAAGCATTTGCGCGCCCAGGAAATCGCGGCGCAAAATGGCCTGCCCTGCCTGTATCTGGTGGACAGCGGCGGCGCCAACCTGCCGCGCCAGGACGAAGTGTTCCCCGATCGTGAGCATTTCGGCCGCATCTTCTTCAACCAGGCCAATATGAGCGCGCAAGGCATCCCGCAGATCGCCGCCGTGCTGGGCAGTTGCACCGCTGGCGGTGCCTATGTGCCGGCGATGGCCGACGAATCGATCATCGTGAAGGATCAGGGCACGATCTTTCTGGGCGGCCCGCCGCTGGTGAAGGCCGCCACTGGCGAAGAAGTGACCGCCGAGGAACTGGGCGGCGGCGATGTGCACACGCGGCTGTCGGGCGTGGCCGATCACCTCGCCGAAAATGATCAGGATGCCTTGGATATCACCCGCCGCATCGTCGCCACCTTCCCTGCGCCGCGCGCTGTGCTGCCCGGACCGGCGCGGGCACCGCTGTTTGACACCAGCGAACTCAACGCGCTCGCCCCCATTGACACCCGCGTACCGGTGGACGTGCGCGAGATCATCGCCCGGCTGGTGGACGGCTCCGAACTGCATGAATTCAAGCCGCGCTATGGCGAAACATTGGTGACCGGCTTTGCCGAAATCGAAGGCTACCAGGTCGGCATCATCGCCAACAACGGCATCTTGTTCAGCGAATCCGCCCAGAAAGGCGCGCATTTCATCGAACTGGCCTGCCAGCGCCGCATTCCGCTGCTGTTCCTGCAGAATATCAGCGGCTTCATGGTCGGCCGCCGGTTCGAGAATGAAGGCATCGCCAAGCATGGTGCCAAGCTGGTCACGGCTGTCAGCTGCGCTGCCGTGCCGAAGATCACGGTGATCACCGGCGGCAGTTTCGGTGCCGGCAATTATGGCATGTGCGGCCGCGCTTACGCCCCGCGCTTCCTGTGGATGTGGCCCAATGCGCGGATCAGCGTGATG
This sequence comes from Sandarakinorhabdus sp., assembly GCF_987265915.1. Taxonomy (NCBI): domain Bacteria; kingdom Pseudomonadati; phylum Pseudomonadota; class Alphaproteobacteria; order Sphingomonadales; family Sphingosinicellaceae; genus Sandarakinorhabdus; species Sandarakinorhabdus sp. The sequence continues at coordinate 1,852,226 of NZ_OZ503948.1, read as the reverse complement.
GGCGGCGAACAGGCGGCGAGCGTGCTGGCGACGGTGAAAGGCGGCGGTTTCAAATCGGCCGCCGAGGAAGAGGCGTTCAAGGCGCCGATCCGCGCCCAATATGAACGCGAAGGCCATCCCTTGCATGCCAGCGCCCGGCTGTGGGACGATGGCATCATCGCGCCGGAAGACACACGCGCCGTGGTGGCGCTGAGCCTCGCGGCGTCGTTGCAGCAGCAGGTAGCCGAAACGCGCTTCGGCACGTTCCGGATGTGATGTTATGCTTGATGTAAATGGTCTTACTGCTCTCCAGGCTGACCGCCTTGCTGAGGTCGTGTACGATGGGGGCAGCCCGCCACTAAGCAAACTCAGCCAGACTGAGAATTCGATCGACCTAATGAGGTTGGACTGGTGGCAGGACCCTGGAAGATTGGAAATCCCGTCAACTCGACATAAGGCGGCTATAAATCTGTATCTTGCTTTGGCAGCCAGAATTGAAAACTATGCCGACGGTATATCTTTTCCAGCGATGTTCCGTTTCAATAAAAAGCGCGACAGTCGCCGCCCGGACAAAGGAGTTATCAAGGCGATGACCCTAGCCAGTCCTCCAATTTTAGAAGCTCAATCGATCCGTGGCGTCCTACTCTTTCGATTAACGAAGGAAGGGAAGCTGTGGTTGTCCCAGCCATGAGCACAGCATCAATGCTGATATTGGAATTGGACGACCGCGGCATCGCCCGGCTGACGCTGAACCGGCCGGAGCGGCACAACGCCTTCAACGCCGATCTGATCGCGGCGCTGACCGAGGCGTTCACCCGCCTGTCCGACGTGGCCGATGTGCGCGCCATCATCCTCAGCGGCGCCGGCAAGAGCTTTTCGGCCGGTGCCGATCTCGATTGGATGCGCGCCGCCGCCAGCTGGAGCGAAGCGGAGAACCAGGCCGATGCCCTGCGCCTGTCGGACATGCTGGCCGCCATCAACAATTGCGCCAAGCCGGTGATCGTGGTGGCGCATGGCCATGTGACGGGCGGCGGCGTCGGGCTGGTGGCGTGTGCCGACATGGCCGTGGCCATCGACGGCACGCAGTTCCGCCTGTCCGAAGTGCGGCTGGGCCTGACGCCGGCCACCATTTCGCCCTTCGTGATTGCCAAGATCGGCGCGGCGGCGCGGCGCTGGTTCCTGACCGCCGAAGCCTTCACGGCCGAACAGGCCCAGGCCATGGGGCTGGTCGATGAAGTCGCCGAAGACGCCGACGCTGCGGACGCCGTAGTGGCGCACTGGCTGACCCATATCGGCCAGGCCGCGCCGCAAGCCGTCGCCGACGCCAAGCGCCTGGCGCTGGATTTTGCCGACCAGCCGATCACCGACGATCTGCGCGAGGAAACCGCCCGCCGCATCGCTGCGCGCCGGGTGAGCAATGAAGGCCGCGAAGGCATCAACGCCTTCCTGAGCAAGGGGACACCGTCATGGGTACAGGAATGAGAGCCGTTTTCGCCGCCGCACTGCTGCTCGCCGTACCAGCCTTCGCCGGGCCGAAGGACGACGTGCTGGCTGCCACCAACGCCTTCATGGCTGCCCTGAACAGCAACAATCCGAATGCCGCCGAGGCGATGACGCACCCCACCCTGACCATCCAGATCCTGAACTTCCCGCCCGACAAGCCGTCCGCCTTCCGCACCCTGACCCGCCAGCAATTGTTCGACAATTTCCGGGCCGCGCCACCGCGCAAGTTCGAGGAATATCTGGTGAAGCCCAGGATCGAACTCACCCGCGATTTCGCCCATGTCTGGGGGCCGTACACGCTGGATATCGACGGCAAGCGCATTCATTGCGGCATCGACAGCTTCGGCTGGAGCAAGATCGACGGCCAATGGCTGCTGACCAGCTTCGCCTGGACCGCCGATCCCAAAGGCTGCCCGCCGAAGTGATAGCAGCAGAACCCGATACTCCGCCGCCCGGCGGGTGGGCCGCGCTGGTACCGGAACTCGTCTGTTCCGACCTGGCGCGCTCGCTGCAGTTCTACACGAGCCATTGCGGCTTTGCGATCTGCTATCGGCGCCCCGGCTTTGCCTATCTGGCGCAGGGCCGGGCGCAGCTGATGCTGGAACAGGGGCCCAGCGATTGGCAGACCGCGCCGCCGGAACCTCCCTACGGACGCGGCATCAATTTCCAGATCGAGGTGGATTCACTGGCGGCGCTGGAATCAGCCCTCGCCACCGCCGGCATCACGCTGTTCCGGCCCGCCGAGACCGCCTGGTATCGCGCCGGCGCCGTCGAGCACGGCCAGCGCCAGTTGCTGGTGTGCGATCCAGACGGCTATCTGCTGCGCTTCATCGAGGTGCTGGGCGAACGGCCGGTGACGGAGACGATCCATGCATAAGATCCTCATCGCCAATCGCGGCGAAATCGCCCGCCGCATCATCCGCACCGCGCACCGCATGGGCATCGCGACCGTCGCCGTGCACAGTGCCGCCGATGCCGATGCCCCCTTCGTGCGCGAAGCCGGCCAGGCGGTGCCACTGCCGGGCGCACGCGCCTATCTGGACATGGACGCCATCATCGCGGCGGCCAAGCGCACCGGCGCCGATGCGGTCCACCCCGGCTATGGCTTCCTCAGTGAAAATGCCGATTTCGCCCATGCACTGCACCAGGCCGGCCTGATCTTCATCGGCCCGCCCGAAGCCGCGATGCGGGTGATGGCCCTGAAAGACACCGCCAAGGCCGCCATGAAGAAAGCCGGCGTGCCGATCACGCCGGGTTACCAGGGCAATGACCAATCCCTGGTGCGCCTGCAAAAGGCCGCTGAAGGCGTCGGCTTCCCATTGCTGATCAAGGCGGTGGCCGGCGGCGGCGGCAAGGGCATGCGTGCCGTGCACAGCGCGGCCGAATTTCAGGACGCGTTGATGGCCGCCCAGCGGGAAGGCGAAACCGCCTTCGGCAACGGGCAAGTGATGCTGGAAAAGCTGATCCAACGCCCCCGCCATGTCGAAGTGCAATTGTTCGCCGACAGCCACGGCAATGCCGTCCACCTGTTCGAGCGCGATTGTTCGCTGCAACGCCGCCACCAGAAGGTGATCGAGGAGGCCCCCGCCCCCGGCCTGTCCGATCGGCTGCGCCACACGCTGGGCGTTGCCGCCGTCACCGCCGCCCATGCCATCGCCTATGCCGGCGCCGGCACGGTGGAGTTCATCCTCGATCTCGACACCATCGACGCGGCGGGTGATCCGGCCTTCTACTTCATGGAAATGAACACCCGCCTGCAGGTGGAACATCCGGTCACCGAATGCATTACCGGCGAAGATTTGGTGGAATGGCAGATCCGCGTCGCGCGCGGCGAGCCGTTGCCGAAACGGCAGGACGAATTGACGATCACCGGCCATGCAGTGGAAGCGCGGCTGTATGCCGAAGACCCGGACAGCGGTTTTCTGCCCGCCACCGGCACGCTCAGCCGGCTGGTGTTTGGCGCCGGGGCGGGTGTACGCATCGATACCGGAGTCGAGCCCGGCAGCCGCATCGGGCTGGATTATGATCCGATGATCGCCAAGGTGATCGCCCATGGTGCCAGCCGCGCCCAGGCCATTGATCGGCTGGTCGGCGCGCTGGATGCCACCATTGTCGATGGGCTGAAATCGAACCGGGCGTTTCTGGCGCGGCTGGCTGATCACCCGCGTTTTCGTGCCGGCGATGTCGATACCGGCTTCATCGCCCGCCATGCCGCCGATCTGGGCGCGGCCACCCTGTGCCCGCCGCCAGTGCTGCTGGTGGCGGCGCTGGGGGTTGGATTGCCGGCGTCTGCCCCGGCCACAATGTTCGAACGGCTGCCGATCCGCATCAACCTGCCGACCCAAACCCAGGTGCAACTCTGGTGGCAGGATGTGCGGCACGACATCAACCTGCGCGCGGTGGGGCAAGATCGCTGGCGCATCGGCGGTCTGGCCGGCATCGGCGAAGTCACGGCGCGGCGGACAAGCGAATTTGGCTTGATGGTCGATCTGGGGGGCCGCCTGCTGCCCGCCACGGTGGTGCCGGGAAACAATGGCGTCGATGTGCGGTTGGCCGGGCAGAGCTGGCAGCTCGGCACCCGTCCACCGCGCCGCGCCAGCACCGCCAGCGGCCAGGCCCATGTGCATGCGCCGATGCCGGGCCGCGTGCTCAGCGTCGATGTGGCGCCGGGCCAGACCGTGGCCGAGGGTGACCGGCTGCTGGTGCTGGAGGCGATGAAGATGGAGCATCGCCTGCTCGCGCGAACCGCCGGCACCGTGCAGGCGCTGCACATCGCGGTCGGTGATCAGGTCAACGACGGCATGCTGCTGGTGGAGATCGCGTGATCGCCCGGCGCGGGTTGCTGACGGCCATGGCGCTCGGCCTGCCCGTCACGGCCCTCGCTGCGCCGGCGCCTGCCATTGCCGTTGAGGAATGGAGCTTCCTGAAAGCCGCAGGCGCCGATCCGGCTGCGCTGCTGCGCTTCCTTGAGGCAAACTGGCTGGCCATGGATCGCATCGCCGTGGCGCAAGGCCTGTTTGCCCACGCCCGCCTGCTGCGCGCCGATCCCGCCTATGGCGCGGCGTGGGATGTGGTGGTGCAGGTCGGCTACACCACGCCTTCTGGCTATGATGCGGTGCGCAGCGCCTTCGAGGCCATCCGCGCCGCCCATCGCCCCGTGCAACCGGATGGCCAGCCGCTGGCGGCGCTTGGCCGGATCGTCGACAGCCGCAGCCTCACGCTGGTCGCTGCCGTCTGAACGGGCTCAATCCGCGTCGGCCTCCGGTATCTCCCGCCAGGCCATGATGATGCCCGGCAGGGCCAGCGACGCGATCGCAAAGCCGCTGAGCAGATCGAGGGCCTGTTCCTGATCCGGCATCCAGCCACCGATGAACTTGGCAAGGATCGACCAGAGGAAAAAGCCGAACATCAACGCCACCATGATCTGGTGGGTCAGCCGGTAGGACTGGTCGCGCAAGCCCCGTTCGCGTTCATCCAGCATCGCATCATTGGACTGGGCCATCTGCCCGCGCGTTTCGATGAACAGCGCCAGCGCGCTCAGCAGGCCGAGCAGCCGCAGCAGGGTGAACACCACCGGCTGATCGCCATCCGGCCCGCTGGCAATCGCACCGCCGAGATAGCCGATGCCGAGGCCCGCGAGCACCAACACAGACAGGATGCGCGCGCTGCGCCGGCTGAGCTTCAGGGGGGCGTTCATGGGATTCGTCCGTTCCATAACTCACTCCTCATTTTCATCATTGGTGTCCCGCCAGGCGAGGATGGTGTTTGGCAGCATGACCAGCAGCCAAACCATTCCCGTCAGCAGCGCCCGCGCTTGGTCCACGACAGGCAGCCAAAGCTGCCAGGAATCTGCACGGTTCAGCCAGAGCGACATCACCATCAGGCACAGCACCGCAGCGCGGTAGCTTAGCGACAGCGCCAATGTGCGTTCGGCTCGCTGCCGCTCATCAAGTTCGCCAGCCTTGGCAGCGCGCCAGCCAGGCGAAGTGACCATGATCATCGCCGCAAGGCAGAATCCGACACCGTGCAATGTTCCCCACAACAGGCTGTAAGCGCCGGCCGCCGCGATCAACTTGCCAGCCGTACCGGCCACTAGACAGATGATTGCGATGCTCGACAGCACCCGCACCCGTGGACTCGGAAGATTCCACGTCCATGGCTGCGCAGGCTTCCCGGGTGCAGTTTGCCGTACACTCATCGGCGGCCTCCCACTCGATAGCTTGTCAATGGTGTCGGTGATGTGTCGCGCTCGCGCACCGCTCAATCATCCCCATCCGACGGGCTGGGGCGCCAGACCAGCAGCATGCCCGGCAGCAAGACCAACAGCCAGAACACACCCCAGCCGAGCAACATCGCCTCGACGGCATTGGGCGACCAGGGTTCCCACAAGAAGCTTGTAACAAGCCACATCATCACAGCGCCGAAGCCAAACATCATCACCCAGTAGCTGATGGCCAAGGCGCGTGCGCGTTCCGCCAGCTCACGCTCATCCAGTTCGCCGGGCTGACCCGGGAACGCCACGGGACCCTGAGCGGCAAATCGCAACGCCATAATGTATCCCACAGTGCGCAGCGCGGACGCCAGCCAACGGGGCAGCAAATCAGGTGCAATCAGTGGCACAAGAAAGCCCCCGACGATGCCGGCGACGGCAATCAGCGACAATAGCCGCAACTGGCTGCGCGACAGATCGAGCCGCCACCATGACGCCTCAAAGGACCGACCCTTGTGTCGTGAACTCATCGGCGACCTCCTTCGATCAGGCGCGGCGCGGCCAGCGATTCCGCCAGCGGCGTGAACGGTTCCAGGCTGAACAGCGTCTCCACCGGCACCCCGAACACCCGGGCCAGGCGCAGGCCGAGTTCCAGGCTGGGGCCGTATTGGCCGCGTTCCAGAAAGCCGATGGTCTGCGGGTTGACGCCGACCTGTTCGGCCAGATCCTTGCGCGACAGGCCGGCCTCGGCCCGGAACAGGGCGAGGCGATTGTGCAGGGCTTCGTTGTCAGGAGCCATGATTCGTTGTCTATACACAACAAACCTTTGCGTCAATCCCGAGATGGGGATGTTTCAATCGCGCTCGGCAGCCGCCATCGTTGCAGCGGCCCTGGCCTGTCCTACGCCGCCGCAACCTGTCATCATGGCAGGCTCCGGAATTTTGTTCATGGCGCAACCCGGAATGCGTCCGTTTTTAGATTATGCAAGCAAATCAAGGCGTAATCCCGCCGCATTCGTCAAATCTGTCAAAACTGCCGGCCCGATTCGCATGGACCGCGGGGTGCATCTCCAGCCGGATGCCGGCAGGCAAGGCGATGATGGGTTCAACGACCCGGCAATCCTGTCTAGAACAGAGCCACGACAAGCAAAGGACCACCCAGATGCTCAGCCAGTTGCGCTTCGATCATGGCGACACCATCGAGATGCTGCGCGATACGGTGCGTGCCTTTGCGGCGGCCGAAATCGCGCCGCGCGCCGCTGAAATCGATGCGACCAACACCTTCCCGCGCGACCTGTGGCCCAAGCTCGGTGATCTCGGCCTGCACGGCATCACTGTGCCGGAAGCCGATGGCGGCGCGGGCCTCGGCTATCTCGCCCATGTCGTGGCGGTGGAGGAAATCTCGCGCGCCTCGGCCAGTGTCGGCCTGTCTTACGGTGCGCACACCAATTTGTGCATCAACCAGATCGCGCGCTGGGGCACCGCTGCGCAAAAGGCACGCTACCTGCCCGATCTGATCAGCGGCGCGCACGTGGGCAGCCTCGCCATGTCCGAACCGGGCGCGGGCAGCGACGTGATCGGCATGAAATTGCGCGCCGACATCCAGGGCAACGGCGATTATGTGCTGAATGGCAACAAGATGTGGATCACCAACGGGCCGCATGCCGAAACCCTGGTGGTCTATGCCAAGACCGACCCGGCCGCCGGCAGCAAGGGGGTCACCGCCTTCCTGATCGAAAAGTCCATGGCCGGCTTCTCCACCGCGCAGAAGCTCGACAAGCTCGGCATGCGGGGGAGCGACACGTGCGAGCTGTTGTTCGAAAACTGCACGGTGCCGGCCGAGAATGTGCTGGGCGGGGTCGGCAATGGCGCCCGCGTGCTGATGTCGGGCCTCGATTATGAACGGGTCGTGCTCGCCGCCGGGCCGATCGGCATCATGCAAGCCTGCATGGATGTGGTGGTGCCTTATGTCCATGACCGCGAACAGTTCGGGCAGCCGATCGGCACGTTCCAGCTGATGCAGGGCAAGTTGGCCGACATGTATGTCGCGCTGTCCACGGCGCGCGCCTACACTTATGCGGTGGCGCAAGCCTGCGACCGCGGCGAAACCACCCGCAAGGACAGCGCCGGCTGCATCCTCTACACCGCCGAAAAAGCCACCTGGATGGCGCTGGAGGCGATCCAGTGCCTGGGCGGCAATGGCTATATCAACGATTATCCCACCGGCCGTCTGCTACGCGATGCCAAGCTGTATGAAATCGGCGCTGGCACGTCCGAAATCCGCCGCTATCTGATCGGCCGGGAATTGTTCGAGGAAACCAGGTGAGGCATGCCAACATGAATGCGATGAAGCCCTTGTTGTTGCTGTGCCTTGCCGCCATCGCGGCACCGGTTTCGGCGCAAATTGCCGGCTTGCCGCGACAAGCCCCGGTGGCAGTCGGCAAGCCGGATGCGGCGCTGCTAAAGGCGGCAGCGGCCGAAGCGCCGGCCACGCTCGCCATGCTGGAGCGCCTGGTGAAGATCGAATCCGGCAGCTATGATGCCGAAGGCCTCGCCACGGCGGCCACGCTGCTGGAATCCGAATTGACCGCGCTGGGCGCCAAGGTGGAGCGGGTGAAGGGCAAGCCCGGCACCCGCGTCGATATCATCGTCGGGCGCTTCACCGGCACCGGCAAGGGCCGCCTGCTGCTGCTGTCGCACACCGATACGGTTTACACCCGTGGCCAACTGGCGGAATTGCCGTGGCGTGTGGCCGATGGCAAGGCCTATGGGCCGGGGGTCGCCGACGACAAGAGCGGCACGGCGGTGATCCTGTCTGTGCTGAAGCTGTTGAAACCGAATGATTATGGCCAGATTACCGTTGCCTTCAATCCGGATGAGGAAATTGGTTCGATCGGTTCCGGCGATCGCATCACCGAACTGGCGCGTGGCCAGACCGCGGTGCTCAGCTTTGAACCAACGCTGGCCACCCCGGCCGAAGGGCTGATCGCCGGCACCAGCGGCACCAATGTCGTTACCGTGCGCATCGAAGGCAAAGCCGCCCACGCCGGCAACAATCCTGAATTGGGCCATAATGCGCTGGTGGAAGCCGCCCATGTCATCGCCGTCACCACGGACCTTGATCTGGGCCAGGGCAAGCGCCGCTTCAACTGGACCCAGGTGGCGCAAGATGGCGGTGCCCGGAACATGATTCCCGACGACATCACTCTGATCGGCGATTTGCGCGACATCAGCGACGACAATGTGCGCGCGTTCGAAGCCGAACTGAAGCGCCGGCTGGCCACCCCGTCGGTGCCCGGCACCAGGATCAGCGTCAGCGTCGCGATCAACCGCCCGGCCTTCACCGCCGATGCCGCGGGCCTGAAACTCATCGCGCGGGCCCGTTCCCTTTACAGACAAGCCGGCGGGCCTGATCTGTTGGTGCTGCCGCGCACGGGTGGCGGCACCGATGCCGGCTTTGCCGCCCGCGCTGGCGTGCCGGTGCTCGAAGCGCTGGGCTTGCCCGGTTTTGGCTATCACAGCAGCGCCGAAGAATATGTGGTGATCGATGCCATCCCGCGCCGGCTCTATCTGGCGGCCAGCCTGATCCGCAAACTGGGCCGATAGACGCGACTGCCCCGGCCGGTTAAGGCCGGCGCATGCCGCGCGCTTCCAGCCTTGTTGCCTATGTCCAAGTTGCCGCCGGCATCGGGGCGCTGTGCGTGATGGATGCGCTGGTCAAATATCTGGCGCTGCGCCACGGCGTGCCGCTCACCACCTTTGCGCGTTATGGCAGCGGCGTGTTGATCGCCCTTGGCGTCTGGCAATGGCAGGGCCGGCCCGGCCTCGCACCCGGCGGTCTGCGCGCGCATCTGCTGCGCGGGTCGTTAATCGCGGCGATGGCGCTGCTGTTCTTCTGGGCGCTCACCTTGCTGTCGCTGGCGCTGGCGCTCACCCTGGCCTTCGTCGGCCCCTTGCTGGTGCCGCCGCTGGCGGCGCTGTTCCTGAAGGAGCGCATGCAGCCGCGCTTCGTGCTGGCCGGGGTGATCGGTTTTGGTGGGGTAGTGGTGGCGGCCGGTGGCGTGCCGGATCTCGCTGGCACACGGCTACTGGCGGTGGCGGCGGCGGTGGGCGCGGCGTTCCTTTATGCGCTGTCGGCGCTGGTGCTGCGCGCCCGGGCCGCGTCGGATGGCGCCACGGTCATCACCTTGATGGCCGCGGCCGTCCCTGCCCTGATCCTGTCGCCCACGCTGATCGGCGCCGGACCGGTTGGTGCCTTCGATCTGGCACTGATGCTTGGCACGGGCCTGGTCGGCAACATCGGCGTGCAGCTGATCGCGCGCGGCTATGTCCATCTCGAAGCGCAAGCCTCGGCGGTAATGGAGTTCACCGGCCTGCCGTGGGCGGCACTGCTGGGCTGGATGATCTTTGCCGAACCGGTGGCGCCCACCACAATCATCGGCGCGCTGATCATCGCGGCCGCCTGCCTGTGGGCGACCCGCCCGGAAACGATACCGGTCAAGGCGCCGCCAGCGCCAGTTCCTTGAGGCACACCGTCTTGGCGCGACCAATGGCGGCGACATCGGGCAGCAATTCCAGCGCTTCGCGCGCCTCGGCCAGATATTGCGCCTTGGCTTCAGGCTTGTGGCTGCCGGCCGGCGCGCTGCAAATCGCCTGAATGCCCAGCACCGGCGACCGGCGCGGATCGGCGACCGCCAGCACATCGGATGGCGCGCGCGGCAGGGCAGCGGCCAGGGCCGCGGTCAATTCGGCGCCATGCTGGGCATCGCTGCCCCGCGCCAGTTCCGGGCTGAGCGCGATCCAGTCGGCCGCGCCGTTGCGGATGGCGCCCAGCACGCGCGGCCAGTCGCCGCCGCCCACCAATTTCGTCACCGCCGGGCGCGGGCCATCCTTGGCGGCATCGGCCGCAAACTGGCTGGCGGACAGCACAAGGCCAAGGGCAAGGGCAACGATCATCACAAAGTCTCCGCTGCGCAATATGGGGCTGGCCAGCGGCGATGCAATGCAGATATTCGGGACAAAAGCGTGCCCCGGCCGATTTCAGGCCGGGGGATCGGCAATCATCGCCGTGAAGTTGGCCTCTGCAACCAATTTGCCATCGACTTCGGCCCGGCCGGTGAATTTGGCAATACGGCCGCGATCCTGCACCAGTTCCACTTTCAGGTGCAGCAGGCAACCCGGCTCCACCGGCACGCGGAACTTGGCGTTGTCGATCGCCATGAAATAGACGAGCTTGTCTGTATATTCCCCGTCCGCCGCCTTGGCGCGCGCGCCATGGATGGCCAGCACGCCAGCGGTCTGCGCCAGTGCCTCGATGATCAGCACACCGGGCATGATGGGCCGGGCCGGAAAATGCCCGGCAAAAAACGGTTCATTGATCGTCACCGCCTTGATGCCGGTGGCGGATTGACCGGGGATCAGATCGATCACCCGGTCAACCAGCAACATCGGGAAACGGTGGGGCAACATCGCCATCACCGCCCGCACATCAATCGGGCTGACCGCAATCGGCTCGGCCATCGGGATCAGCCCCCTCTTCAACGGCACATCAACGGCGCGGCGGCGCGGCCGGCGCCGGCGCCGGCGCAGCACCAGCGGCACCCGCAGCCGGTGCGGCCGGCGGCGTGACCGACACCTTCGGCAGCGCCTTGTCGAGGCGGGCCAGCACATCGGCGGTGATGTCGATAGCGGCGGCATGCTGCAACGTCACCCGTTCATCCACAGCGATGTTGGCGCCGCGTTCGCGCATGATCGTGCTGATGATGGGGGTGGAGGCATCGGTGATCTGCTTGATCACCCACTGCTCGGCGGCCTGGATTTCCTGCTGACGGCGCTGCAGTTCGGCGTCGGCCTGCTGGCGGCGGGTATCGAAATCCTTCACCTTGGCTTGCCAGGCGGTGATGGCGGCGGGGGCCGCACCTTGCTGGGGCTGGGTGTCGCGCAGGGTCTTTTCCTCGGCGGACAGGCTGGTGCGCAGCTGGTTCAGCCGGGCGACAAGCTGATCGCCCTTGGGCTTCAGCTCGGCCTGGGCAGCCTTGGCAGCGGCGGAGGCGGCAATCATTTCCTGATTGTCCACCGTCACGATGACGGCCGCCGGCAGTTGCTGGGCAAGAACTTGGGTGGAAGCCCCGGCGAGTGCCAGAGCAAGCAGCAGTTTTTTCATCAGAACGCGGTCCCTACGTTGAATTGGAATAATTGTGGATCGTCCCCTGGCTGTTTGACCAGGGCTTTGGCAAGGTCAAACCGGAACGGCCCGAACGGCGAATTCCAGTTTACCCCGATCCCCACCGAAACACGCGGCTTGGGCGTATTACCCAGATATTCCTCGACAAAACCCGACGAAAACCCATCCGACGGCAGGCACGCCGCCGTCTGGCCCGCCAACCGCGGGGCCGCAATGGTCGGCCCGTTCTGGCAGGTCAGCGACGGCGTCTTCAGGCTCCACAGCGCGCCGACATCGGCAAAGATCGACGGCCTTATGCCCAGTTCCTGCACGGCAGACCCCAGCGGAATGCGGATTTCGGCGCGCGCCAGATAATAGGCACGGCCGCCCAGGGCATCATCCAGCGCCTGCCGGCGATCCTGCACGATCCCGCCAGTGGCATCGAGCGGACGGCGCAGCACGCGCGGACCGACGCCGCGGATGTTGAAGCCACGAAACTGCGGCTGCCCCAGGAAGAAGCGGTTGGTGAGGAACACATCCTGCCCGCCATAGCCGGTGACATAACCACCTTCCGCGCCGACATTCAGCACGAAATCGGTGCCGAACAGCGGCGTGAACCAATCATAATTGGCGCGGGTGGTGATGAACTTGATGCCGATCGGCAGACCTGCGACATCGGAACTGAATGTGAAGCGCTGCCCGGCCGATGGCAGCCGCACATTGTTCAAGCTGTTGTAGATCAGCGAAAAGCCGACCGTGGAAACGGTGCGATTGCCGATCTGTTCGCACAGGAAACGCCCGGCGAGCAACGGATCGCAGACGCCGTTGGTAAAGAACACCGACTGGTCCAGCCCGGTTTCTTCGCGGCTGAGTCCATAGCGCAGCGAGGCGGCCCAGAATTCGGTGATCGAAAACCCGGTGCGGATCTGGAAACCCGTCGATACCTGCGTGTAGGTGGTGTCGCGCGTGTTATTGCCGGTGAAGCGGAACGAACGGAAATCACGGCGGAACACGTCAAAGCCCAGCGCCAGGTTGCGACCACCCAGATAGGGCTCGGTAAAGCCCGCTTCGACCGATCGGGCGAAGCTGGAGATATTGCCCGACAACCGGATTTCCTGGCCGCGGCCGCGGAAATTGCGCTGGCGCACGCTGGCCGAGAAAATGAAGCGTTCGATGCTGGAGAAGCCGGCAGACAATTGCAGTTCGCCGGTCGGCTTTTCCTGCACATTGGTTTCCAGCACGATGCGGTCAGGCGTGGTGCCCGGCTTTTGTTCGATATCCAGCTTGTCCTGGAAGAAGCCGAGACCGAGCAGACGATCTTTCGAACGCTTGACCTTGATCGAGTTGAAGGCATCACCTTCGGCTAGGCGGAATTCACGGCGGATCACATTGTCATGCGTGATGGTATTGCCGTTGATGGCATTTTTTTCGACATAGACGCGCGGCACCTCCCCGATCTGGAAGGTGACGTTCATCTGCAGCTTTTCCTTGTCACGGTCGAACTGCGGCCGGACGTCGGCAAAGGCATAACCCAGCAGACCAGCGGTTTCCGACAGACCTTCCACCGTATTTTCAATGGCTTGCGCGTTGTACCAGTCACCATCCTTGATACGGATGATCGAACGGAACTCCTTGGGCTTGATGTCACGCAGATCGGATTTCAGATCGACCTTGCCGAATTTGTAGCGGTCGCCTTCTTCGATCACATAGGTGACAATGAAATCCCGCTTGTCGGGCGTGAGTTCGGCCACCACCGAGGCGACGCGGAAATCGGCATAGCCTTCGGTCAAATAATATTGCCGCAACTTCTGCTGGTCATACGCCAAGCGATCGGGATCATAGGTATCGTTCGACGTGAAGAAACGCCAACTGCGCTGCTGTTTGGAGGCCATCTGCTTGCGGATCTGGCCTTCTTTGAACTTCACATTGCCAAGGATATTGATCTGGCGGATCTTGGATTTCGGGCCTTCGTTGATTTCGAACACCACATCGACGCGGTTCTGTTCCAGCTGCACGATCTTGGGTTCGACACTGGCGGCAAAACGCCCGCCTCGGCGATACAGTTCCAGGATGCGGCCCAGATCGGCACGCGCCTTCGAGCGAGTGAAAATCTGGCGCGGCGCCAGGCGGATTTCCTCGCGGATCTTTTCTTCCTTAACCCGCTTGCCGCCTTCGATGATGATCCGGTTGATCACCGGATTTTCCTTCACCTCAACGGTCAGCGCGCCATTGTCGTCGCGGATCGTTGCATCGGCAAACAGTTCGGAGGCATAAAGCGCCTTCAGCGCGGTATCGAGTGCGTCGCGATCATAGCGATCGCCAATGGCAAGATTGAGATAGGAGCGGACGGTTTCAGGCTCCAACCGCTCAGTGCCACGCACCACGACACTGCGCACGATGCCCACATTTGCTGCGGTGGCGGGCAGCGCCGCTTGGCCGCGCGTTTCAAAGGCGCGGGCTTCGGCGTCGGCCGAGGGCTGCGCAGGCTGCGGCGCGGGCGGACGCGGGCGCTGCTGGGCCAGGGCGGGGCCGGCAAGCGCGGTCGACATCAGCAGCATCGCCGCCGGACGCCGCCAGCCGAACCCTGCCGCTCTTGTCTTTGAACTGCCCTGCATCAACTCCACCAGTCGTCCCAGTCGCGATTGCCCCGGTTGACCCGGTGGCGTTTCCAGTACGGCCATCAACCGAGCCAGCCGGCAATGCGGCCCAACACCCCGACCGAGCCCCCAAGGGAACTCATGTCATGCCAGGTGAGCACCGCCATCAGCGACATCAGCGCAGCAAAACCCGACATGAAGGCCCATTGCTGAACCTGCTCTGCCAGAGGCTGCCGCCGCACGGCCTCGATGCCGTAGAGCAGAAGATGTCCGCCGTCCAGCGTGGGGATGGGCAGCAGATTGATGAAGCCAAGGTTGATGGAAAAGAACGCCATGAATGCCACGGCCGAGATCAGGCCCAGGCTGGCCTGTTGCCCGGCGATCTGCGCGGTCTTCACCGGGCCGCCCATTTCCTTCAGACTGCGTTCGCCCATCACCACCTGGCGCAGCGTGCGGCCGATGGTCTGGGTAATGCTCCAGGTGTCGATCGCTGCCCAGCGCACGGCATCGACCGGCCCAACAATCTGCACCTGTTCGGCCGGGCGAGCGAGGCCGAGGCGCGGATGGCGGATGACATTGCCGAACCGGTCGATTGCCTCGACCATGTCGGGCACAATGGTGATCTGGCGGGCTTCGCCACCGCGTTCGATATCAAGCCGCACCGGCTTGCCGATGCCGGTGATCACCCGATTGACCACATCTTCAAAGCGTTCGACGCCAACGCCATCCACCGCCGTCACGCGGTCACCGGCCTGCATGCCGGCACGCGCCGCCGCACTGCCCGGCTGCACCTGCGCCACAACCGGCGGGCTGGAAAGATGGCCGAGTGTCATGTTGAACACCGCCAGAATCGCGATGGCAAAGACGAAATTGATGGCCGGCCCGGCAGCGACGATGATGGCACGCTGCCACAGTGGCAGGAAGGCGAACAGCCCGCGCCGCTCGCCCTCCGGCAGGTTCATCAGCGACGGATCGGTCTGGCTGACTTCGTTCATGTCGCCGACGAACTTCACATAGCCGCCAAGCGGAATGGCGTTGATGCGCCAGCGCACCCCGCGCCGATCGGTGACGCCGATCAGTTCCCGGCCGAAGCCGACGCCGAACGCTTCGATGCGGGTGTCAAACAGGCGACCGGCCAGATAATGCCCGCCTTCATGCACCACCACCAGCACCGCGATCATCGCGATGAAGCTGGCCAGGGTGAACAGCAGCCCCGGTTGTTGCAGCGAATCGATCGGGTTCATGCGGCCCGTCTCACCACAAGACCGCGCGCAGCGGTGCGCGCCGCGGCGTCGATCGCCACCACCTCTTCCAGGGTCGTCACCGGTCCCGATGCCACCATGTTCAATGTCTCCGCCACGATGGCATCGATATCAAGGAAGCTTGCTTGCCCATTGATGAACGCCGCCACGGCAATTTCATTGGCGGCGTTCAAAATGCATGGCGCACTGCCGCCGGCACGCATCGCCGCCCAGGCCAGCGCCAGGCAGGGAAAGCGTTCCAGATCAGGCGCTTCAAACGTCAAATTGGCCACCTGGGCGAAATCGAGCCGTGCCGCCGGCGTCGCAATGCGTTCCGGCCAGCCCATGGCATAGGCAATCGGGATGCGCATGTCGGGGCTGCCAAGCTGGGCCAGCACGCTGCCATCGACATATTCCACCATCGAATGGATCACCGATTGCGGGTGGACGATCACATCCAGCCTGGCGATATCGACCGGGAAAAGTTGCGCCGCTTCGATCAGTTCCAGTCCCTTGTTCATCAAGGTGGCGCTGTCGATGCTGATCTTGGCGCCCATGCTCCACGTCGGATGCTTGCAGGCGTCCGCCACGCTCACCCCGCACAGCGTGTCGCGGCTGCGACTGCGGAACGGGCCACCGCTGGCGGTGAGGATGACGCGCTCGACCTGCGACGGATCATCATGCGGGAACACCTGGAAAATCGCGTTATGCTCGCTATCCACCGGCAACAGCGTTGCGCCATATTGTTTGGCGGCGGCCGTCACCACCGGGCCTGCGCACACCAGCGTTTCCTTGTTGGCGATACCGATCTGCGCGCCGCGCCGCACGGCCGCCATGGTCGGCGCCAGCCCGACCGCGCCCATCACTGCAGTGATGACGATTTCGGCATCGCGCGCTGCCGCTTCGATCACGGCGTCGGCGCCCGCGGCGGATTCAATGCCGGTGCCCGCCAGCAGTTCCTTCAGCGCCGCGCCCTTGGCAACATCGGCCACCGCCGCAAAGCGCGCGCCGCAATTGCGCGCTGCCTGCGCAAGGCCTTCAATATCGCTGCCCGCGGTCAGCGCCTCCACCTGCCAACGGCCGGGATTGCGCGCCACCAGATCGAGCGCCTGGCTGCCCACCGATCCGGTGGCGCCCAGGATCGTCAAGCTGCGTGTCATCCCGCCCACCCCGTTGCTGCAAATGCGGCCGCGCCGGCCACGGCCACCGGTACCAACCCATCCAGCCGGTCCATCACACCGCCATGGCCGGGCAAGATCGTGCCGCTATCCTTCACCCCGGCGCGGCGTTTCAGGCTGCTTTGATAAAGATCACCCATGATCGACAGGATCGCCAGCGGCACCGCCAGCGGCATCAAACGCAGTGCACCGGCCATGTTGGCATAGCCCGGCCACACCGCCAGCATGATAGCCGCCACGATCAATGCCCCTGCGATGCCACCGGCCGCGCCGCTCCAGGTCTTGTTCGGGCTGATCGCCGGCGCCAGTTTCGGGCCACCAAGGGCCCGCCCGGTGAAATAGGCGGCGATATCAGCGCCCCACACCACCGCCATCACGAACAGGGTCGCATGAAAGCCCCACGGCAACCCGCGCAGCCACACCAGCGCCACCGCCGGCAGCCCGCAATAGAGCAAGCCGAGCATCATGGCGCGGCCGGTGCCCTTTTTGAGCCGAGCGGCAAACAAGCCGCCCAGCCCGGCGCCGCCGCCCAGCAACATCAGTGCTTCGGCCGGATTGCCCATCACTGCCGCGACCCAGACCGCGCCGCCCACCACCGCCAGGCCAAGCCGGCGCAGCATGGATGGCAAGCGGTGCATCGCGGCCCATTCGTTGAACATCACCAGCACGGCCGCCGCCACCAACCCGGCAAAGGCCACACCGCCAGACCACAAGGCGGCCACCGCCACCGTCACCAGCGCGATGCCGGTGATCACCCGCTGACGCAATTGGCGCTGCACCGCGCTCAACGCCCGCCGAAACGCCGTTCGCGGCGTGCAAATTCATCCAGCGACCGCGCCAGCGCCGGACCATCGAAATCCGGCCACAGCGTCTCGGTGATCAGAAATTCGGCATAGGCCGATTGCCACAACAAGAAATTCGACAAGCGCAGCTCGCCCGATGTGCGCAGCACGGCATCGGGGGGCGGCAGGCCCGCCGTGTCGAGCCGGCTTTCCAGCGCGTCCAACCCGATCGCGTTCGGATCGAGCCGCCCGGCCGCCACGTCGGCGGCCAGGCGCTGCGCAGCGCGCAGCAGTTCGCTTTGGCCGCCATAGTTCAACGCCATCACCAGTTTCAGCCGGCAATTGCCGGCGGTGCGCACCCGCGCGTCTTCCAGCAAATTCACCAGATCGGGCTTCAGCGCGCGCCAATCGCCGATGAAATCCAGGCACACGCCATTCTTGTGCAAGGCATCGATCTCGCTGCGCACATAATGTTTCAGCAGGCCCATCAAATCGGTGACTTCATCCTGCGGACGCTTCCAGTTCTCGCTGGAAAAGGCATAGAGCGTCAGCACTTCCAGCCCCAGATCGGGAGCGGCCTCCACCACGCGCCGCACGGCCTCCACGCCTTCGCGGTGGCCGGCAATGCGCGGCAGACGCCGGGCCTTGGCCCAGCGGCCGTTGCCATCCATGATGATGGCCAGATGCCGGCATGCGGTGCCGGCATCCGCCAAGGAGGCCGCTGCCGGCTTCACCGGCCCAGGATTTCCTTTTCCTTGGCGGTGACCGTGGCGTCGATGTCGGTCATCGCTTTGTCGGTGATCTTCTGCACCTCGGCTTCATGCCGCTTCTGTTCATCCTGGCTGATCTTGCCCTTCTTTTCGGCGGCTTTCAGCGATTCCATGCCATCGCGGCGCACATTGCGGGCGGCGATCTTGGCTTTTTCCGCATAGGTGCCGGCCAGCTTGACCATTTCCTTGCGGCGCTCCTCGGTCATGTCCGGGATCGGCAAGCGCAGCGTCTGGCCATCGGTGATCGGATTGAGGCCCAGGCCGGCGGCGCGAATGGCCTTTTCCACCGGGGTCACATTGCTCTTGTCCCAAACCTGCACGCTCAGCATGCGGGCTTCCGGCGCCGTCACGGTCGCCAGCTGGCTCAGCGGCATGCTGGCGCCATAAACCTCGACATGCACAGTATCGAGCAACGAGGTGTTGGCGCGGCCGGTGCGCAAACTGCCCAGATCATGCTTCAATGCGTCAACGGCGCCGGCCGTGCGGCGCTCAAGATCGGCCTTCCAGGGGCCTGGTGCGAAATCAGCCATGCGGCGCTCCTTCTCCTATCACGATGGTCGACGTGCCTTCACCGCGCAGCACCGACAGCAACATGCCGGGTTCGCGGATGCAGAACACGATGATCGGAATGTTGTTGTCGCGGCACATCGAAACCGCGCTGGCGTCCATCACCTTCAGATTGTCCGCCAGCACCCGCGAGAAACTCACGCTGTCATAACGGCGCGCGGTGGCGACCTGCTTGGGATCGGCATCATAGACGCCATCGACACTGGTGCCCTTGAACAGGGCATCGCAGTTCATTTCGGCGGCGCGCAAGGCCGCGCCGGTGTCGGTAGTGAAAAACGGGTTGCCGGTGCCGGCGGCAAAGATCACCACGCGGCCCTTTTCCAAATGGCGCTCGGCCCGGCGGCGGATATAGGGCTCGCACACGCTGGGCATCGGGATCGCCGATTGCACGCGGGTTTCGACACCGATGTTTTCCAGCGCATTCTGCATGGCCAGCGCGTTCATCACCGTGGCCAGCATGCCCATATAATCGGCGCTGCCCCGGTCGAAGCCCTTGGCCGCCGCCGCCAGCCCGCGGAAGATATTGCCGCCGCCCACCACGATGCAGATTTCGGCGCCGGTATCATGCACTGCCTTCACTTCGCCGGCGATGCGGGCGGCTTCTTCGGGATCGATGCCATAGGCACCCTGCCCCATCAGCACTTCGCCGGACAGCTTCAGGAGGATGCGTTTGAAGCCGGGCATGGTGCGATGTGTCTCTGCGGCTGTGGAAACTACAGGGTCACTAGCGGCGGTTGGTGCGACTGCCAAGCGCAACGCTGCGAAAATCGGTGGATGGCCAGGGCCTGGACGTGGGTTTGGGAGCGCACTCAAGAAAAAGGGGCGGGCAAGGTTGCCCCTGCCCGCCCCCAAAACACGCGTCCGTGAAAATTACAGGCCGGCTGCAGCCGCCACTTCCGCGGCGAAATCGCTCTGCTGCTTCTCGATGCCTTCACCAAGCTGCATGCGCACAAAGCCCTTCAGCGTGATGGCGGTGCCGGCGGTCTTGGCGGCGGCGGCAACCACATCACCCACCTTGGTCTTGCCGTCGATCACGAACACCTGCGTGATCAGCGCGCTTTCCTGGGCGAACTTGCGCACGCCGCCTTCGATCATCTTTTCGATGATGTCGGCCGGCTTGCCGCTGCCGGCGGCCTTTTCGCGGGCGATGGCGCGCTCACGCTCGATCAGCGCCGGATCAAGACCGGCTTCATCGAGCGCCAGCGGGCTGGCCGCGGCGACGTGCATGGCGATCTGCTTGGCCAGCGGCTCCAGCACGGCAGCGTCGGCAGCCGATTCCAGGCCGACCAGCACGCCGATGCGGCCGAGGCCGGGCACCACGGCATTGTGGACATAAGAGGCCACGACGCCCTGGCTCACTTCCAGGATCGCCGTGCGGCGCAGCGCCTGCTGCTCGCCAATGGTGGCGATATTGGCGGTCAGCTTTTCGGCAACGCTGGTTTCGCTGTCGGGATAGGGCAGATCCGCCAGCGCCGCCGCGTCAACGCCGGTGGCCAGCGCCAAGCCGGTCACCGTCGACACGAAGCCCTGGAAAATCTCGTTCTTGGCGACGAAATCGGTCTCGCTGTTCACTTCGACCGCAGCGCCCTTGGTGCCCGACACGGCAACGCCGACCAGACCTTCGGCCGCGGTGCGGCCGGCCTTCTTGGCGGCTGAAGCCAGGCCCTTGGCACGGAGCCAATCGATGGCGGCTTCCATTTCGCCTGCGGTTTCAGCCAGGGCCTTCTTGCAATCCATCATGCCTGCGCCCGTCTTGTCGCGCAGATCCTTCACCATGCCGGCAGTGATATCAGCCATGGGATGCTCCTTTGGTTCGTTGGGGTTGGCGGGGCCATGCGCCGCCAATATGAAAACAGTGTGACAAGAGGCCCGGCGCAGGGTGCGCCCGGCCTCCCATCAGTCACATGGGGCAGGCTCAGGCCGTCGGTGCCTCGGCCGCTGCCTCATCATCGGCAGCCGCCTCAGTCAACATCGGGGCCGCTTCGATCACCGCCGGTTCGTCGGCGAAATATTCGGCCGGAGCCTCTTCCATGGCGCCCAGATCGATGCCCATGTCGGCCGCGCGGCCCTGGCGGGCATCGATCACCGCATCGGCGATGGCGTTGACATAGAGCAGGATGGCGCGGCTGGCGTCATCATTGCCCGGCACCGGGAAGGCGATCCCGGTCGGATCGGTATTGGTATCGAGGATCGCCACCACCGGGATACCCAGCACATTGGCTTCCTTGACGGCCAGCTCTTCCTTGTTGACATCGATGATGAAGATCACGTCCGGAAGGCCGCCCATATCGCGGATGCCGCCCAGCGACGCTTCGAACTTGTCGCGGGCGCGGGTCAGCTTCAGCACTTCCTTCTTGGTGAAGCCGGTGGTGTCGCCCGACAGGGTCTCCTCCAGTTGCTTGAACTTGCGGATCGAACCCGAAATCGTCTTCCAGTTGGTGAGCATGCCGCCCAGCCAGCGATGGTTGACATAATGCTGGCCGCAACGACGCGCTGCTTCGGCGATTGGATCCTGCGCCTGGCGCTTGGTGCCGACAAACAGCACTTTGCCGCCATGCTGCACGGCAGCGCGGGTGAAATCCAGCGCGCGGGCGAACAGCGGCACGGTCTGGCTGAGATCGATTATGTGGACGCCGTTGCGCTCACCAAAGATGTAGGGTTTCATCTTCGGGTTCCAGCGATGCGTCTGGTGACCGAAATGGGCGCCTGCTTCGAGCAGATTCGCCATGGAAACGACGGGAGCCGCCATAGTATCTAACCTCCGGTTGAGCCGCCGCGGGGGAGTGACAGGGCATCATGCCCGGCACCGGATATGTCGCCCCGCGTGGGGTTTTGATGGAAGCGCGGCCATAATCGCACATCGGCCAAACGTCAAGGCCTCAATCCCTCGACCTGTTTACGCCCAGCTCAAAATGTGGCGAGAGGCTTCAGCCAAAAACAGAAAAGGCACCACCGCTTTGCGGTGGTGCCAATCCTGTTAGCAGAGAGACGTTCAGGCGGCGACGGTGGCGCGGCGACGGCGCGAAGCGAAGCCAACCATGCCGAAACCAGCGAGCAGCATCGCCCAGGTCTGCGGCTCAGGAACCGTACCGCCGAGCACGGTCAGTTCAATCGACGAGTTGCGGAGACCAAGGCCATCCAGGCTGTTATCGCCAGTCCGCTTTGCATAATCAATGAAGTTGAAGGTGAAGGTATCGCTGTAGGTGCCCTGAACCAGCGGGTTGTAGGTCACACTGTAAGTAACCGAGTTGCCCGAAACCAGGTTGGTGAAGATCGCCGAGTTGGTGGTGAACACCGGCTCGCTGTTCCCACGCGTGATGTTCAGCAGCTGCAAACCGGCAGTGGCGGCGGCGCCTTCGGCGTCGGGCAGGTTGTACAGGGTGAAGCTGAGGGTCACCGGACCGCTGCCGGCAACGACACGACCAAAGTCGAGCGTGGTGGCAGTGACTTCCGACGTGCCGTCAAACGATGCAACCGCGTTCTTCAGGTAATCATAGGTCAGCGAGTAGGTGCCGCCCGTGAAGCCGAACCGGCTTGCGCCAACGGCGTTGGTCGTGCGCTGCGCGGTGCCAACCGAGGTCGTGCCATCCGCCGTGCGGCTCAGCGCGACGCTGCTCTGGTCAGCGGCGGCATAGGCATCGAGGCTTGCGGCATCGATCGTGCGCGTGCCAGACAACACCGACGTCGCGCCAGTCGCGAAAGAGCCTGCGGCCGGCGCCGTCTTGCAGGTGTCAGCCCCAGCGCCCGAGCCAGCGCAGGTGCGGGTCGAAGAGGCGACCGTGCCGCTGGTGATGGCGGAGAAGCCGACGCCGGACACGG
Source organism: Sandarakinorhabdus sp. (assembly GCF_987265915.1). Lineage (NCBI taxonomy): Bacteria > Pseudomonadati > Pseudomonadota > Alphaproteobacteria > Sphingomonadales > Sphingosinicellaceae > Sandarakinorhabdus > Sandarakinorhabdus sp. The sequence goes on along the minus strand of NZ_OZ503948.1, from coordinate 1,829,418 downwards.
AACCCGTCCAACCCGACGACGTCGACGTGGCGTTGCGACCATTGCCGCTGTTCGGCACGGTAGCGGACAGGCGGGTGTCGACGCCCACGTTCACACCAGAAACCGACACCTGCGCACCGACCAGAATGCCAGTGGTGGTATCAAACTTGGTGATGTTGACAGTGGAACCGGCGACCGGCGTGCCGGGGCCGACCGTCACGGTGCTGGCGGCATTCGGCAGGAGACCGCCGCCAGCCGCCGCGCGAGTGGCGGTCTTGAGCGCAGTGGTGGTGTTGCTGTTGTTGTTGGTGATGGTCGTCACCAGCGGCGTCACTGCCATGGCAGGCAGAGCGGCGGTGGCGCTGAGCAGGACGGCCAGAGTCAGTTTGGTCGAAGTGCGCATAATAGTCTCCCGTATTGGAACCGATGAATGCTTCTGGCTGTTTCTATGCAACACCCGTGCCAAACCATTAACCCATTGAAATATCGCGATATGGCCCATCTCAGCCATGGGCGAGTGTAAACTCCACCGACATTTTTCAGGTCATCGCGCGCTGAGTTCTTGCCGATCAATAGACAGTCCAGGTCAAAGTGCGCTGCCCGGTAGCCAGGCGCAGCCCAATTGCACCTGACAATAAGGTTACCGATTCGTTAATCATACGTTTATACTTAATTACTACTTCGTTGCCTTAACCTTAACGCGTCAGCCGTTGGCGTTAACCGTAAGCAAATGCATCACGAGATCCGGGCATTCGGTCCCATCGCCGCTGCGCACCTTGCGTGGCGCAGGCTGTCGCGTCTCGCCGACCGTCTTGTAACGACCGCGACTACACGTGCAGGCGCAAGCCGCATGGTCCGATCAAAACAGCAATGGCACCACCGCGTTTGCGGTGATGCCATCGTTGTTGAAAGAGGCTTAAGTTCAAGCGACGCAAGGGTTTCGGCGGCGATCCGAGGCGAAACAGGCCATGCTGAAGCCGGCGCGCAATATCGTCCAGGTTGTGGATTCAGGACCCGCGGTGGTGCCGATCACAGTCAGGACGATCCAGACGTTCTGGGCACCGAAACCAACGCGCTGGCGGTCGGTGCGCCGGGCATAAGCCTGAATCTAACGCTGAGGCCATGTGCACATGCGTCGGGCGCGTCGCCATCCGCACCCCGATGGCCAAATATTATTTCTTAGTTAATACTTAATTACTGCTTCGTCGGCGTTACCTTCAGCAACTTGCCGTTGATGTCATCCGTCAGCAGATACATCGCGCCATCCGGGCCTTCGATCACATCACGGATGCGTTCCTTGCGGTCAGTGAGCAGGCGTTCCTCGGCGACGACCTTATCACCGCTGAGCACCAGCCGCACCAGCGCTTGCACACGCAGGCCGCCGGCAAACACATTGCCCTTATATTCCGGCGCACCCTTGCCGCTGTGGAAAATCAGGCCGGACGGGCCGATCACCGGATCCCAATAATAGACCGGCTGTTCCATGCCGGGTGCCTGGGTGGTGTTTTCGTTGATCGGCTTGCCGCTATATTCCTCGCCATAGGTGATGGTTGGCCAGCCATAATCGCGGCCCATCTGGATCTGGTTCAGCTCGTCACCGCCCTGCGGCCCGTGCTCCACTTCCCACAGCCGGCCCTTGGCATCGAGCGCGGCGCCCTGCACGTTGCGGTTGCCATAGCTCCAGATTTCCGGCCGCACGCCGGGCGCGTTCACGAACGGATTGTTCGTCGGGATAGAGCCATCACGGTTCACCCGCACGATCTTGCCGAGAAGACTGTCCATCTTCTGCGCCTGCATGCGCCCGGCGAGGATCGAACGTTCGCCCAGCGTGATGATCAACGTGCCATCCTTGGGAAACACCAGGCGCCCACCATAATGCTGCGCGGATTCCATGGTCGGCAGTTGACGGAAGATCACCTGCACATCACGGATTTCGCTGCCGACCAGATGCCCGCGCGCCACCGACGTGCCGTTGCCGCCTTCGCGTGGCTCGGCATAGCTCCAGTATATATAGCCATCGCCGGGCGCGGCCACGCCGAGCATGCCGCCCTGGTTGCGCGTATCGGTGGCCGGCGTGCCGGTGAGCGGCGTTTTCGTGCCGTCCTTGCCGACGATGGTCAGCCGCCCGGCAGCCTTCTCGCTGACCATAAAGCGGCCATCAGGCAGGATGGCGACGCCCCACGGCTTGTTCAGGCCGGTGGCGATTTCAGTGACGATCAGCTTGGTTTTCGACACCGCGGCTTCGGCACGGGTCTGGCCGGGAAAGGCCGGCGACTTTTCCGGCACGTTGGGCGCGGCCTGGGTAACCGGTGCAGCGCAGGCCGGCGCAGCGAGCAGAGCAGCGAGAATGAGGGGGAAGCGCACGGGAAATCTCCTTTATACCAGTTCATGCAGCCGCGCAGCCCGGCGGGCAATGCGACACCTCAAACCGCCATGGTCACACCGCCATTCTGGGCCGGCCCAGATAATCCTTCTTGCCCAGCGCCACGCCCTTGCTGCGGAAAATCCCATAGAGCGTCGAGGCGTGGAAATAGAAGTTGGGTTGGGCAAAGCTCAGCAGGAAATCCTCTGATCTGAACGGCATCCGCCGTTCGCCAAACACGAATGCGGTGTCGCCGCCGATGAAGCCTTCCATCTCCGCCTCGGTCACCGCCGCCAGCGCTGCATCGGCTTCGGTCAGCATGGCCGTGAAGCTGGCATAGTCCGCATTCGGCATGGCAAAACCGCCGCCGGGGCTGAACTGGCCGGTACGCATCGCCGCGATGGCGCCGGCACTGTGCCCCGCCACGCTCTGCACCTGAAACGCCAGCGGGAACATGTCGGGCGCCAGCTTCGCGCCGAGATCGGCAAAGCCGGCGGCCTCAGCCTTGGCCAGTACGCCGAGGCAGCCGCCGATGACCTGGCGGCAGGACGGCACGAAGGCGGCGTGGAGTGAAATGGGCATGGTTGGGTTCCCCGGTTGATGTTGCCGGGTTGTGGCGCGATTGCCGCGGCTGCGCAACAGGCACCAACGGCTGCCCTCCCGGTTGCGGGAGGGGTTGGGGGTGGAGACGTGCCGCAAGGGGCCACGCCGAAACTAAAAGCCATCTGCCAAGCAGCCGCTCGCCTTCCCACCCACCCGCTCACCTTGAGCTTGTCGGAGGGTCGTGGCGGCACAAGCGCGTTCGCCGGCCAGGGAACGGCCGGCGGCAAAGCCGCCGAGTCCGTTTGTCTTGTGTCAAGAAGGCGAAGGAAGGCAGGGAAGGAAAAGCGTGGCGGACCCACAATGCCTGCCCCGGACTTGATCCGGGGTCGGACGAGTCAAAAAGGGCGGCCTGTTGGGGCCGCCCTTTTCGCTCGCCGTCCGATCTTGCCGGAGTCGGCAAATAGCTCCGCTATTTGCGCGCCCGGCTGCGATGCGCCCGCACTGCGATCAATGTTGGGATGAAGGCATATGCACTTCCATCCCGTCCATCGCCGCGCTCGCCTTGATCTGGCAGGCCAGCCGGCTGTTCGGCTTGGCGGTGTCCGCCAGCTCGATCATGGCGTCTTCCGTGTCCGAACGCGCGCCGGTCACGGCTTCCCATTCCGAAGGGATATAGCAGTGGCAGGTGGCGCAGGCGGCGTTGCCGCCGCAATCGCCATCAATGCCCGGCACATTGTTCTGCAACGCGCCTTCCATCAGGTTTTCACCTTCGGGCACGTCGATGGCGTGGCGAGCACCATTGTGCTCGACATAGATGATCTTGACCATGTGTCCCCCAATCAGGCCGGAATGCGGACCATCAGCGATTTGTAACCCTTCACGAAGGCGCTGGGCACCCGCTCCGGCTCACCGATCACTTCGATCGTGTCAAAACGCTTCAGAATCTCTTCCCACAGGATCTTCAGTTGCAGTTCCGCCAGGCGGTTGCCGACGCAGCGGTGGATGCCGAAACCGAACGACATATGCTGCCGGGCGCGCGGCCGATCGATGATGAAGTCATCCGGATTCTCGATCACCCGCTCGTCGCGGTTGGCCGAGGCATACCACATCACCACCTTGTCGCCCTTGTGGATCAATTGCCCGCCCAGCACCGTATCCTGCAGCGCCGTGCGGCGCATATGGGCCAGCGGCGTCTGGAAACGGATGATCTCCGAAACCATGTTTTCCACCAGCGCCGGATTGGCGCGCAGCTTGGCGTATTCGCCCGGATTCTTGTTGAGGAAATACAGGCCGCCGGTGATCGAATTGCGGGTGGTGTCGTTGCCGCCGACAATCAGCAGCACAAGATTGCCCATGAATTCCATCGGCGGCATGTTCCGCGTGGCCGGGTTGTGCGCCAGCATGGAGACCAGATCGCCGGTCGGCTCGGCATTCACCCGCTCGTTCCACAGCATGGTGAATTCCTGCAACATGCCCAGCAGGATGCCCTGCCGCTCTTCCTTGCCGGGGTTGCCCGGCAGTTCCGGATCAGAGGTGGACACATCCGACCAATAGGTCAGCATGCGGCGGCGTTCCTGCGGCCAGCCGAACAGCGTCGCCAGCATGCGGCTGGTCAATTCGATCGAGACCAGATCGACCCAGTCAAACACTTCACCGCGCGGCAGGCTGTCCAGCACTTCGCAGGTGCGGCTGCGGATCAGCTCTTCATAGCTGGCCAGGTTGGTGCCCGACACGATCGGGTTCACGGCCTTGCGCTGCACGTCATGCTTGGGCGGGTCCATCGCGATGAACATCGGCATGATGAAATCCGGGTCCATATCGAACAGCGTGATGCCGCCCAGATGCGCATCGGAACTGAACAGCTGGTGGTTGGTATCCACCGCCATCACGTCATTCCAGCGCGTCACGTTCCAGAAACCGCGGTGGCGATTGGTGTTGACGCTTGTGAAGAACACTGGCGCTTCATCGCGCAGTCGCTTGAAATAGACGCGGTTGGTATCCGTTTCCCACCACAGCGGATCGGCGATATCCACCTCTTCCAGCGGCGCCGAGTTCAGATAGGCTTCCAGCGTCGCGGTTTCGTGGTTCGGCAGATCGGGCCGGTCGCGCGGCGGCAGCGGCCAGCTGACACTGCCCTGCGGCAGAGATTGCGTCACCCGTGTGTCTTTCAGTTGCGTGGCCATATACTCTCCCCTGGGCCGCAGCCCGGTTAATTGTCTGACTCTGGGCCCCTCATTTACGGACATACACTACGCAAACTGCTGTTGCCACCCGAAAATGCGGATTCGTCTTACGCATTTGCGTGCGTGGCCTGTGCAACGCATAACGACCGCAATTGGGAGAGCATGATGCCCGATCTGGAAACGCTGGTGGCCGAGATCACCGCCGAAATGACCGCTGCCCCGGTACGCGGCAAGGTGGCGGACTATATCCCCGAACTGGCCAAGGTTTCGCCCGACCATTTCGGCATGGTGGTGATCACCGCCGATGGCCGCGAAGTGGCGGGCGGCGATGCCGATGTGCCCTTCTCCATCCAGTCCGTCTCCAAGCTCTTTTCCCTGGTCGAAGCACTCAGCCGCGATGCGGATCGGGTGTGGGCGCGGGTGGGGCGCGAGCCATCGGGCAGCGCCTTCAACTCCATCGTGCAGCTGGAAGCCGAAGGCGGCCGCCCGCGCAACCCCTTCATCAACGCCGGCGCCATCGCGGTGACCGATCTGGTGGCGGCCGGCGAGGACAGCCGCGCCGGCATCGGCGCCATATTGCGGCTGGTGCGATCGCTCGCCGGCGACGACGACATCGCCATCGACGGCGCCGTCGCCTATTCCGAAGCCGCCACCGGCCACCGCAACGCCGCACTGGCGCATTTCATGAAGGCGCACGGCACCATCGACGGCCCGGTCGAAACGACGCTCTCCACCTATTTTCACCAATGCGCCATCGCCATGAGTTGCCGGCAACTCGCCCGCGCCGGCCGCTTCCTGATGAACGGCGGCATCGATCCCACCACTGGCCGCTGCATCGTCAGCCCGGAGCGCAACCGCCGCATCAACGCGCTGATGCTCAGCTGCGGCCATTATGATGCGAGCGGCGAATTCGCCTTCCAGGTCGGCCTGCCGGCAAAATCCGGCGTCGGCGGCGGCATCCTCGCCATCGCGCCCGGCCGCGCCAGTATCGCGGTGTGGTCGCCCGGCCTGTCGCCGCAGGGCAATTCACTGCTGGGCACTGCGGCGCTGGAACGGCTGGCGCACGGCATGGGCTGGAGCGTGTTCAACCCGGATTGCTAGTCGCGCTACATGGCCTGGTGCTTGGCCTGTGTCGCGGCATCCAGCCGCAAGAAGCGCGCGGCATTGTCATAGAAAATCGCGCGCTTCTGTTCCGGGCTGAGGAACGGCGCCGCCTCGATTACGGCAATGGCCCGCGCGATGGTTTCGGGCCACACCATCTGATCGGAACCAAACATGATGCGATTGCCAAAGCCGGCATCCACCAGCGCCTGCAGATACCGGTAAAACGCCGGCCGGGGCTGTGTGTAGGCGATCACGCCGACATCCACATACACCTGCGGATGCGCATAAAGCAGCGCCAGCGTATCATCCAGCAGCGGGAAGCCGGCGTGCATGACGTTCACCCGCAATTTCGGGTGGCGCAGGAGCACCTCTTCCAGCAGCAACGGACTGCTCAGCCGCGCGCGATAGCCGGACTCGGGGAAATAGGCGACACCTGGCGGCCCCGGCCCCATGTGGATGGCCACCGGCACTTCGGCTGCTTCGGCTGCTGTCCACAACGGATCAAGTTTCGGGGAATCCACCGAAATCCCGTCATACTGAAATCCCAGCTCGCCGATCACCACCAGTTGCCCGGCCGCCTTGGCCGCCACCAATTCGGCGGTTAGCGTCTTCACGTCGGCCAGATCGGACATCGCCGGTTCCAGTGACGGCAACACGCGCTGCGGCGCAGCTTGGACCCAGGTCTGCACCCGCTTCATGGGGCCGGTCACCACGCCGATCACATTGTGCGCCTCCATCACTGCCAAGGTGCGGGTGCGCAGTTCATCATCGGTGGTAGGCGACCACACCGGATCCTTGCACGCCGGCTGCTTGAATGTACCGACGAAACGCTCGATCCACGGCCCTTTCTGGTCCCATAGCGGCATGGGATTGAGCGGCGTGCACATGGCCAGCGGTGGCGGCCCCTGATCATCGGCGGCCAGCGCGTGTACGTGCATATCGATGATCGGCGGCCGCGCGACCACGGACGCCGGCCAAGCCAACAGCAACATCGCCAATCCGGCCACTGCACGCATCATCTTCCCCCTACCCCACCAGCGCCAGATGCGGCGGATCGAGCGCTTCCTGTTCCACCCGGTCCGGCCCCAACGCACGCGCCAGCGCGGCTTCCAGATCGGCATCGATCAGCCAGCGCCGGCCCAGCACCAGCCGCGCCGTGCCTGCCGCGGTCGCCACCTGCGCCACCAGTTCGCCGCGGCCCTGCGCTGGATGGCGCTCCAGCACGCCCAGCATTGCCGCAACCTCGTGCGCCTGTTCCAGTTGCACCACGAGCCGGCCGCGCGTGCGCTTGGCCAACTCGCTCAGCGGCTGGAAACTGCGCAACGTCAGCCGCGGCACGTCATCGGCATCGCGCCACTGCAATTCCACCGTCAGCAACAGCGCCGGCGCGTCGTTCAGCATCGCCTCGATGCGCTCCTGCAGTTCCTCCTCCCACAGGCTGACCACATATTGGCCGGAACGGTCGGAGAAAGTGAGCATCTGGTACCGGCGATTGCTGGCCTGGGTGGTGCGCCAGCGCCGTTCCTCCAGCCGCCCGGCCATCATCACGTTGCGCTTGCCGCCGCCCTGTGGCGCCGGAGTCGCCAGCGCATCGGCATGGGTGATCACCTTGTTGGCGACCAGCACATTGGCAAAGGCATCCACCGGGTGGCCCGAAAAGAAAAACCCGAACGATTCCTGTTCGTGCGCCATGCGCTGCGCTTCGGTCCAGGCCTGGGCCGGCACCATCAACACCAGCCGAGCATGATCATCGCCGGCGCTTTCGCCGAACAGCGCTGCCTGGGCTGATTCGCGTTCCTGCGCCGCGGCATTGGCGCTGGCCATCACGGCTTCGGCCAGCATGTGTACGCCGCCGCGATTGGCGTGCAGCACATCGAATGCGCCGCCGCCGATCAGGCTTTCCAACTGGCGCTTGTTCAGGCCCTTGGGGTCAACGCGGCGCGCGAAATCGGCAAGATCGCGATAGGGGCCATTGGCGACCCGCTCGGACACCAGCGCCTCCATTGCCTTGCGGCCGACACCCTTCAGGCCGGCCAGCGCGTAACGCACGGCCCCGTCTTGCACGGTAAAGTCCGCCGCCGAGGCATTCAGGCACGGCGGCAGCACCGCCACGTCGCCACGCCGCGCATCATCGACAAACGCCGCCAACCGGTCGCTGTTGTCGAGATCATATTCCATCGACGCCGCGTAAAACACCGCGCGGTGATGCGTCTTCAACCAGGCGGTGTGGTAGGAAATCACCGCATAGGCCGCCGCGTGGCTCTTGTTGAAGCCATAGTTGGCGAATTTCAGGATCAGATCGAAGATCGCGTCGGACGTCGCCGGGTCGATGCCATTGGCGGCCGCGCCTTGCGCAAAACGCGCCTTTTGCGCCACCATTTCGGCATGGATCTTCTTGCCCATGGCGCGGCGCAGCAGATCGGCTTCGCCCAGGCTGTAGCCGGCCAGCTCGCGCGCCAAGCTCATCACCTGTTCCTGGTAGACGATGATGCCATAGGTTTCCCGAAGCGTGTTTTCCATCGCCGGGTGCAGCAAGGTCACCTTCTCGCGCCCGGCCTTTCGCGCCGCAAAGCTGGGGATATTGTCCATCGGGCCGGGGCGGAACAGGGCGCCGAGCGCGACGATATCGGCGAAGCAATCGGGCCGCACCTGCGTGAGCGCGCGGCGCATGCCTTCCGATTCAAACTGGAACACGCCGACCGTGTCGCCTTCGGCAATCAATTTGTACACCGCCGGATCATCAGTGGGCAGCGTCGCCCAATCGACATCGATACCCTGCTCGGCCAGCATGCGTGCGGCGCGATCGAGCACCGACAATGTCTTGAGGCCAAGGAAGTCGAACTTGACGAGGCCAGCCTTTTCCGCGGCCTTCATTTCGAACATTGTCACCGGCATGTCCGATCGCGGATCGCGGTACAGCGGCACCAGTTGTTGCAGCGGTCGATCGCCGATCACCACGCCGGCAGCATGGGTGGAGCTGTGGCGCGGCAGGCCCTCCAACCGCAGTGCGATATCGACCAGCGCCTTGATCTTGGGGTCGCGCTCAACCTCGGCGATGAATTGCGGTTCGCCCGGCTGCTTGTTGCCATCCTTGTCGCGCCCGAGGCCCAGCGCGCGATCGAGCGTCCACGGATCGGCCGGCGCGTTGGGCACCAATTTGGCCAGCCGGTCGGTCTGGCCATAGGGGATCTGCAAGACGCGGCCGACGTCTTTCAACACGGCGCGCGCTTTCATCTTCCCGAAGGTGATGATCTGCGCCACGCGATCCTTGCCATACCGCGCCTGCACATAATCAATGACTTCTCCGCGCCGCGTTTCGCAGAAATCGATATCGAAATCCGGCATCGAGACGCGATCGGGATTGAGGAAGCGTTCGAACAGCAGGCCATGCGCCAGCGGATCGAGATCGGTGATGGTGAGCGCCCAGGCCACCACCGAACCGGCGCCGGAGCCGCGCCCCGGCCCGACCGGAATGCCTTGCGCCTTCGCCCATTTGATGAAGTCGGCCACGATCAGGAAATAGGCGGCAAAGCCCATGTTGATGATGACATCCAGCTCGAACGCCAGCTGCTTGTCATGGGCGGCCCGCGCCTCCCCGCTGTGGCCCAGCAGTGCCAGCCGGGCATCGAGGCCGGTCCGGGCGGCCTCGCGCAGCGCCTCATCCTCGCCGCCAGCGGCCAGGCGCGGCAGGATCGGCTTGCGGCTGGGCGCCAGCACGGCGCAGCGCTGCGCCACAACGATGGTATTGGCGATGGCTTCGGGCAGATCGGCGAACAGCGTGTGCCATTCTCGGGCGGATTTCAGCCAGTGTTCGGGATTGGATTTGCGCCGATCCTCGGCCTCGACATAGGCGCTGTCGGCGATGCACAGCAGCACATCATGCGCGGCGTGCATGTCGGCGGTAAGGAATTTCACCGGCGCAGTGGCCACGATCGGCAGATGCCGCGCCGCTGCCAGCCGCAGCAGGCCGGCCTCGCTGCGCAGCTCGATGGGGTCGTTGCTGCGCGAAATCTCGATATAGAGCCGGCCAGGAAACAGCGCTTGGAGGCTGTCCGCCATCGCATCGGCCGACTGCCCATCGGCCAGCAGCCGCGCCAATGCGCCATCGGCGCCGCCGGTCAGGCAGATCAGGCCATCGGTGCGGCCGGCCAGTGTTTCCATCCGCAACACCGGATCGCCGGCGGATTCGGATTCCAGATGCGCGTCGGACACCAGGGCGATCAGATTGGTGTAGCCCGCCTCGTCTTGCGCAAACAGCACCAGCCAATCGACCGTGGCGCGGCCCAGGGGCGTCGCCGATCCCGGTCTTTCGACGGGCAGCATCGCGCCAATCAGCGGCTGGACACCGGCATCCTTGGCAGCGGCCGAAAAATCCATGGCGGCAAACATGTTGGCACGATCGGCCAGGCCGATGGCGGGAAACCCGCCGACGCGCGCCGATTTGGCCAGCTGCTCGGGCTGGATGGCGCCCTCCAGCATCGAAAAGGCGCTGTGGCAACGAAGAGGAACGAATCCGGCGTGCGGCATCGGGCTACCATGGCCGGCGTGGGCGGCGGGGGAAAGGGTGCAGGGTGAGTTATCCACCACCGATTGTGGCTGGACGAACGCCAACCACTATAATGCTATCAACCGCCCTTCGTGCAGCGTCAGCACCCGATCCATCCGCCGCGCCAGCGCCAGATTGTGCGTCGCCACCAGGGCCGCCGCCCCCTGCCCGCGCACCAGATCGAGAAACGCCGCCAGCACCAGCGCGGCCGTCGCCTCATCCAGATTGCCGGTCGGTTCATCGGCCAGCACCAGCGCCGGGCGATTGGCCAGCGCGCGCGCCACCGCGACCCGCTGCTGCTCCCCGCCCGACAATTGCGCCGGCTTGTGGGTCAGCCGCGCGCCGAGGCCCAGCGCGGTCAGCAATTCATCGGCACGTGCCGTGGCCGAACGCGCCGGCACGCCGGCCACCATTTGCGCCAGCATGACATTTTCGCGCGCGGTGAAATCGGGCAGCAGATGGTGGAATTGATAGACGAACCCCAGCCGCTGCCGCCGCACCCGCGTGCGCCCCAGATCGTCGAGGCTGCCGACGTCCTCGCCGCAAATCCGGATGCGCCCGGAAAAGCCGCCCTCCAGCAGGCCGACCGCCTGCAACAACGTCGATTTGCCCGAACCGGACGGCCCCAGCAGCGCGACGATCTCGCCGGGCGCCACGGCCAGGTCCACGCCGGTCAGCACATCGATGCGCGCGCCCGCCTGCTCGAAACTCTTGGCAAGACCAATGGTTTGCAGCACCGCTTCACTCATAGCGCAGCACCGTGACCGGATCGGTGGAGGCCGCTTTCCACGCCGGATACAGCGTCGCCAGCAGCGACAGCGCCAAGGTGAGCAGCACGATGCCGAGCACCTCCATCGGATCGGTCTTCGCCGGCAACAAGGTAAGATAGCGCACCGACGGGTCCCAGATATCAGTGCCAGTCAGCCGCGAGACGCCATCGACGATGCCCTGGCGAAAATGTAGCAGGCCAAAGCCCAGCACCAGCCCGGCCGCCACCCCGGCGGCGCCTATGCTGGTGCCCACCATCACGAACACCCGCATCACCGCGGCACGGCTGGCGCCCATCGTGCGCAATATCGCAATGTCGCGGGTTTTCGCCCGCACCAGCATGATCAATGAACTCAAGATGTTGAACACCGCCACGACGATGATGATGGAAAGCACCCAGAACATCACCGTCTGTTCCACCACCAGCGCCGAAAACAGTGCCGAATTGCTGGCCTGCCAATCATTCACCACCGCGATGCCGGCGAGTTTCTGCTTCAGCGGATCGAGGATCCGCCCCACCTGATCGGGATCGTCCGTCACCACCTCGATCATACCGACCGCATCATCGAGCCGCATCAGCGTCTGCGCGTCTTCCAGCGGCATGATGACAAACGCCTTGTCATAATCATAGACACCGACTTCGAACACCGCCGCCACCGTATAGGCGACGATGCGCGGTACGGTGCCGAACGGCGTCGATTGTCCGGCCGGGTTGATCAGCGAAATCTGCTCGCCCACCCGCACGCCCAATTGTTCGGCCAGGCGCGCGCCGATCGCCACGGTGTTGCTGCCCACCCGCATCGCGCTCAGGCTGCCGCCGGTGATGTTGCTGGCGATGGTCGCGTTGGCGCGCAGATCGTTGAGCCGCAGCCCGCGCACCACCACGCCTTCGACGCGCCCGCCATAGCTGCCCATCAACGGCTGCTCGATCATCGGCACGGCGCTGGTCACGCCGGGCAAGGCCTTGGCGTCGGCCAGCACCTGCGGCCAGCCGTCCAGCCGACCGCCATAGCCCTGCACCACGGCATGGCCGTTCAGCCCGAGGATGCGATCGAACAATTCGGCACGGAACCCGTTCATCACGCTCATCACCGCGATCAGGGCCGCGACGCCCAGCGCCACGGCGACCAGGCTGATCCCGGCGACGAGGAAGATGAAGCCTTCGCCCTTGCCCGGCAGCAGATAGCGCCGGGTGATCATGCGTTCGTAGGCGGTGATCATTCTGCGCCTTGCCCCTCTCCCGGGCCGGCTTCGCCGTCTCTCGACCTCTCCCCAGCGGGTAGAGGTGAACAATCACCTCTCCCCGCTGGGGAGAGGTCGACTCGCGCGAAGCGCGGCGGGAGAGGGGTAGGTGCCCTCAAACCACCCGCCCCACAACCGCTTCGATCGGCACTTCCACCCGCTCGCCGGTCGCGCGGCGCTTCAGTTCGACAATGCCGGCGGCCAGGCCCTTCGGCCCGACAATCACCTGCCACGGCAGCCCGATCAGATCGGCCGTCGCGAATTTCGCCCCGCCGCGCTCATCACGGTCATCATAGAGCACATCAACGCCGGCCGCGGTGAATTGCGCATAAAGCTTGTCACACGCCGCCGCGCAGGCGCCATCATCGGCGCGCAGGTTGATCAGGGCGACACGGAACGGCGCCACGGCATCGGGCCAGACGATGCCGGCCTCGTCATGACAGGCCTCAATGATGGAGCCGACCAGGCGTGATACGCCGATGCCGTAGCTGCCCATCAACGGCGTGACCGGCTGGCCATCCTTGCCCTGCACGCTCACGCCCAATGGCGCCGTATATTTGTCCCCGAAGTAAAATAATTGCCCGACCTCGATGCCCTTGGATTGCTGCAACGCCGCGCCGCAGGCCGCCTCGGCAGCGAGATCGCGCTTTTCGTCGGTCGCGGCATAATCGGCGTTCAGGCCATCGATGAACCCGGCCAGCGCCGTTGCATCATCGGGATCGACTCCGGACGTGTCGCGCGGTTTCAGCCAATTCTCGTGATAAAACACATCGCTCTCGCCGGTTGGGGCCAGCACGATGAATTCATGGGACAGATCGCCGCCGATCGGCCCGGTATCGGCTTGCATCGGAATGGCGTTGAGGCCCATGGTCGCAAAGGTGCGCAGATAGGCCACGAACATGCGGTTATAGCTGTGCAGCGCACCAGCATAGTCGGCGTCAAAGCTGTACGCGTCCTTCATCAGAAACTCGCGACCGCGCAGCACGCCAAAGCGCGGCCGCACCTCATCGCGGAACTTCCACTGGATCTGGTAAAGATTGCGCGGCAGGTCGCGATAGCTCTTGGCGCCATTCTGGAAGATGGCGGTGAACAATTCCTCGGCCGTGGGGCTGAACAGCATTTCGCGATCGTGGCGATCGGTAATGCGCAGCATTTCCGGGCCGTAGGCATCATAACGCCCGGATTGCCGCCACAGATCGGCGCCCTGGATGGTGGGCATCAGCACTTCGATGGCGCCGGCACGGTCCTGCTCCTGCCGCACGATGCGTTCGATATTGGCCAGCACGCGCTTGCCCATCGGCAGCCAGGCATAGATGCCCGCCGCTGTCTGCCGCACCATTGCGGCGCGCAGCATCAGCTGGTGGGAAATCACCTGGGCTTCGCCGGGGGTTTCCTTCAGGACGGGCATGAAAAATCTGGACAGGCGCACGTTTCTTCTTTCGGCAATCGCGGATGAACGCGGCCTTAGCATTTCTGGCCCGGCCGGCAACAGCATCGGCACCGATCAACCGCGGCCAAACTGTGGCGTTCCCGCCACAGTGCACGATTTCGTTACCTGCAATGATTCTGCCCGCCTGACAGCGCAAAAGAATCGGCATATCAAGTGCAACAGGATGACGGCCTGTAAGGGTCGGTGTCCGGGGAGAAAGGCGAAAGTCGTTTTCCACCGCCGCGCGCCGATCGCAAGATCGCAGCTGCGCGCGCTGGCCGGGGCAGATGGGGGCATTTGGCTCCGGCCGGCGCTGGGCGGTGGAAACTGGTTCCGTCTCGTCACGGAAGGCCCGGCCAGGCAACTGGCCGGGCCTTTTCGTTTTGGCCCCCGGATTTGATGAGGCCGCCCAAGCCAAGGCGCCGTGCAAAAGTCTCCGCCAAAGGGAGGCTGCAACCATGAGCTATGATCACATCACGGTGGAACGCGACGGCAAGATATTGATCGTCACCATCAACCGCCCCGAACGCATGAACGCCCTGCACCCGCCAGCCAATGCCGAGCTGGACAGCGTGTTCAACGGCTTTTCCGCCGATCCTGACCTGTGGGTGGCGATCATCACCGGTGCCGGCGATCGCGCCTTTTCCGCCGGCAATGATCTCAGATGGCAAGCCGAAGGCAATGCCATCACCGTCCCGCCATCGGGCTTTGGCGGGCTGACCACGCGCTGGGATCTCGACAAGCCGGTGATCGCCGCCGTGAACGGCGTCGCCATGGGCGGCGGTTTCGAAGTGGCGCTGGCGGCCGACATCATCCTGGCGTCGGACAATGCCAGCTTTGCCCTGCCCGAACCCAAGGTCGGCCTGGCCGCGCTGGCCGGCGGGCTGCATCGCTTGCCGCGCGCCATCGGCGTGTCGCGCGCCATGGCGATGATCCTCACCGCCCGCACGGTTTCGGCGACCGAAGGCAGATCGCTCGGCTTCGTCCATGATGTAGTGCCGGCCGCCGATCTGCTGGCGACGGCGCGCGCGCTGGCCGCCGCCATGTGCGAACTCTCACCGCTCAGCTTGCGCGCCTCGAAACAGGCCGTGCTGAAAGGCCTGGAGGCCCCTTCCCTGCGCGCGGCTTACGAAGGCCAGGGCGCGTTTCCGGCCGTGCAGGCGCTGTTCCGCAGCGAGGATCTGCGTGAGGGGCCATTGGCGTTCGCGCAGAAGCGCAAGCCGGTGTGGCAGGGCAAATGAACTCACCTCTCCCCAGCGGGGAGAGGTGACAATCGCCGCGCTGCTCCTCCACTTGAAGGGGAGGTGCAATTGGGGCAGCGCATTACGCAATGGCACCGACAAACCCATCCCACTTCCAAACCCCCGCGCCTGCTGGCCATGATCGCTGGCTGGTGCCGCCGTGTGCGCCGGCCATCCATTTGTGCATCGGCATGGCCTATGGCTTTTCGGTATTCTGGCTGCCGCTCACCCACGCCATCGGAATCACTGAAAGTGTGGCATGTGACGGCCTGACGCTTGGCGGCGCGCTGGTCACCACCGCCTGCGACTGGCGAGTGAGCGATCTCGTCTGGGTCTACACGTTGTTCTTCGTGGTGCTCGGCGCATCGGCGGCGCTGTTCGGCGGCTGGGTCGAACGCGTCGGGCCGCGGCGGGCCGGCCTGGTCGCCGCCGCCTGCTGGGGCGGCGGTATGGCGATTGGTGCCGTCGGCGTACAGCTGCATCAATTGTGGCTGCTGTGGCTGGGCGCCGGGGTGATCGGCGGCATTGGCCTTGGCATTGGTTACATCACCCCGGTTTCGACGCTGATCAAATGGTTCCCCGATCGCCGCGGCCTGGCGACCGGCATGGCGAACATGGGCTTTGGCGGCGGTGCCATGGTCGGCAGCCCGGCGGCGGACCGCTTGATGAACGCTTTCGCCGGGCCGGACAGCGTCGGCGCCGCGCCGGCGATGCTGGTGCTGGCCACAATCTATGCGCTGGTCATGGCGGCCGGCGCGCTCGGCTTCCGCTTGCCGGCGCCGGGCTGGGCGCCGCCGGGCAAGACGATACGCGCCGCCGGCGGGCGTTATGTGGCGCTGGCCGATGCCCACCGCACCCCGCAATTCTGGCTGGTGTGGGCGGTGCTGCTGCTCAATGTCTCGGCGTCGATCGGCATCATCGGGCTGGCGTCGCCGATGGTGCAGGAAATGTTCGGCGGGCGGCTGTTTGGCGAAGCCGGCGTGCGGTTCGGCGATTTCACGGAAAGCCAGAAAACCGCCGCTGCCGCCGCCGGCGCCGGCTTTGTCGGCTTGATCAGCCTGTTCAACATCGCCGGCCGCTTTTTCTGGGCCAGCCTGTCGGATCGCATCGGCCGCAAGGCGATGTATGCCGCCATCCTGGCGCTGGGCGCGGCCTGTTACGGCCTGGCGCTGCCCGGGATATCGTCGTCAGCGTCGCTGCCGCTGTTCCTGGCCGGCTTTGCGTTGGTGGCTTCGATGTATGGCGGCGGCTTTGCTGCGGTGCCGGCGTGGCTGGCCGATCTGTTCGGGACAGCAAACGTGGGCGCAATTCACGGCCGCCTGCTCACCGCCTGGTCCACCGCCGGGGTGCTGGGGCCGCTGCTGGTCGCCTATGCCCGCGATACTGGTTTGGCTGCCGGGGTTGCGCGCGAAGACGTGTATGCGCCTATCTATTTGTTGATGGCGGCGATGCTGGCGCTGGGGCTGGTGGCAGCGCTGCTGGTGCGCCCGGTGGCGGCACACTGGTGGCGGGATGCGCCCGAAACTGGTATGGTGATGCCGGCAGCAGCGGCCGTGCCAGCGCCGGCCCGCTGGGGGCTGCGGGTGGCCGCATGGAGCGCCATGCTGCTGCCGCTCGGCTGGGGAGCATGGTTTACGGTGCAGAAGGTGCTGACGTTGCTGTAAAAAATCCTCCCCTTTCAGGGGAGGTGGCAGCCGAAGGCGAAGCCTGCCCCGGCGCAGGCCGGGGGAGGGGTGGCGCGCGTTGAAACAATCAGCACCCCTGCCCCGGAAGGCGCCACCCCTGCGCCTCGCGGCGCTTGGCACCTCCCCTTGGTGGGGAGGATCAATGGCCGTAGGGTGGCGCCGCCCCAACGCAAAGGGGGCCGCCCGTTGCCAGGCAGCCCCCACATTGTCATCCGGTCGCAAAAGGCCGGTGTCTGGTGTTCAGAACGCCACAACCTTGACTGTGGCCACCAGCGCGTTTGCGCCAATGATGAAGCAATGAGACACTGGATCACCTCCTTTCAGCTTGTTGAGCAGGAATTACAGCTTCAGGGATAACGGCCATGATCGCAAGTGGAATAATCGCGCAGCTGCGCATCGGCCGGCCGCAGCCGCTGGCTGGGGCGCCCTACCCTTCTGCCTATCGCCGCCAGCCAGTGGACGGCCGTGTCGCAGTGCACGAACTGGGCCTCGCCGGCGATCAGGTCGGCAACACGCACGTCCATGGCGGCCCGGAAAAAGCCGTCTATGCCTATCCGCTGTCGGGCTATGCCAAGTGGGCGGCCGAGTTTCCGGCCATTGCCGAGCGCTTCGTGGCGGGCGCGATGGGCGAGAATCTGGTGGTCGATGGCCTTGATGAAGCGGCGATGTGCCTGGGCGATGTTGTGCGTTGCGGCACCGCCACCTTGCAGATTGCGCAGATCCGCGAGCCGTGCAGCACCTTTGCCATCGCGCTCGGCACCAAGTCCGTGGTGAAGGCGATGGCGAAATCCGGGCGCTGTGGCTGGTATTTCCGCGTGCTGGAACCGGGCGCCGTGGCCGCCGGGGATGGGCATGACGTGATCGATCGGCCCAACCCGGCCTGGCCGATCAGCCGCTTCACGCCGATTGCCGCCAGCAAGGCGGGCCGTGTGGAAGAGCTTGCCGAACTGGCGGTGTTGCCCGGCCTCAGTGGCTATTGGCGGGCGAAACTGGCGCAGCGCCTTGTTGAGCAGAAGGTGTCTGAGCAGCGCGGGCAGCTCTGAGTGCGCGAAACTCCAGGATCGCCACCAAGGTGGCGCCCAGCGTGAACGGGATGAAGGTGTAGAGGATGCGGAACAGCGCCACCGCCGCCAGCACGCCGGCCTTTTCGGCATCCGGCATCAGGCCAACGACGACCAGTTCGAACACGCCAAGGCCGCCCGGCGCATGCGCCAACGCGCCGGAGACCATGGCAACGGCATAGATCACCAGAAACGTCAGCAGATCGGGCACGCCGGCCACCGGCAGCAGCAGGATGTAGAGCGCGCCGCCGGCCAGGGCGAGATCAAGCGTGCCGATGGCAATCTGTTGCAGCGTCTGCTTGCCGCCGGGCAAGGCGAAGCGATAGCGCCACAGCTTGAACTCGTGCTTCCACAGGCTGGTCAACACCGTATAGGCCGCCACGCCGCCGAGCAGCAGGGCGCCGGTCCATTCCTCGGCCTGCGGCGGCATCCAGGCGCGGATCGGCGCGGCCAGATCGGGCGACACGATCAGGCCGACCCCGGCCACGAAGATGATACCCAACCAGAAGGTCCAGCCGCACAGCAGGATGATCATGGCAATATCGGCCGGCCGCACGCCGACACGTGTATAGATGCGATAGCGGACGGTGCCGCCGGTCAGCACGGTCACGCCCAGCGTGTGGCTGATGGTGAAGCTGGCGAAGCTGGCGGCGGCCAGGGTGGGCCAACCGATGTTGTAACCCAGATGACGGGTGGCAAACCAATCGTAACCGACCAGCACCACATAAGACAGGGCGGTGGAAATGGCCGCAAAGACAATCAGATGCGCTGGCGTTGCCTGGATTTCGGCGATCACCTGCGCCATCGTGACCTGCCCGGCGATCTTGTTCAGCCCCCAGGCCGCCAAGCCGAGCACGACCAGGCCCAGCGCGGCACCGGCCCAGCTTTTCCAGTTGGCGCGGGGGCGCTGGTCCTGTGCTGCACCAACTGCTTCGTCCGCCGATACGCCCAACATCTGTCCTTCCAACACCGGTGGGCCCGGAGGGATTCGAACCCCCAACCTAGCCGTTATGAGCGGCCAGCTCTAACCGTTGAGCTACAGGCCCCGACCCGGGACGTTCGCGGTTAGCCGATGGAGGCTGATTTGGGAAGGCCGGCCCGTCGCAGCGAGATGGCGCGTGGTCGCAGGGGCAAAGAAAAGGGCCGGATGCCTGTTCGGCACCCGGCCCTTCAATATGGCCCGGAAGGCGCCGGGGGGGGAGGAGGCGCGGTCCGGGCTGGCGGCTGCCCACATCGGGGGAGGGAGAGGCAGCCAGCCTGCCGGGGCGCTGCAAGGAGGGGAGAGCAGCAGACCCGGCGTTGCCACTATCGCGGCGACCCACCCTAAGTAGACGCTGGGAGATTATATTGCAGTGCACAAAACTGCGGTGCAGCCATGCAGCCAGTGCATAGCCAAAGGGGGCGACATGATGTCGCTACATGTCCAGCGCAGCGTTGGTCATCCGCGCCAGCAGGAAATCACGCAGCGCGGCGATCCGCAAACTGCGTCGCAGTTCAATGGGATAGGTGAAAAAAGTGCGGAACAGCGGGCCTTCCACCTGCGGCAGCACCAGCCTGACCCGGCCGGATGAGCGGATCAGATAGGTCGGCAAGGCGGCGATGCCAGCCCCTGCCTCCACCGCCTGCAACACGCCGTGGCTGTTGTTGATGGTCAGCGCGGCGGCGCGGGGATGGCCTTCGTGGCCGAGTTCGAGAATCCAGTTGATGCCCTTCAGATAGTCGGGCGCGGCATCGCCATAGGCAATCAACCGGTGATGATCGAGATCGGCCACGGTCTGCGGCTCGCCGTGGCGGGCGATATAGTCGGGGCTGGCGACCAGGTGATGGCGGATTTCGGCGAGCGGGCGCTGCATCAGTTCGGACTGGAACGGCCGGTGGAAGCGGATGGCCACATCAGCCTCACGCTTGGCCAGATCGAGATCGGCATCGGTGAGCATCAGATGCACGCTGATATCAGGATAAAGATCGAGGAAATCCCCAAGCTGGCGCGCCAGCCAGGTCGAGCCGAAGGAGACGGTGGTGGTGAGGCGGATGGCGCCGGTGGGGCGATCGCGGCTGGCATCGATGGCTTGCGCCGCCTTGTCGATGCGTTCGTGCATGTCGGCCGTCGCGGCGCGCAGCTGTTCGCCCTCATGGGTCATGGCAAGGCCGCGGGCGTGGCGGTGAAACAATTTGGCACCAAGGCTTTCCTCCAGCGCCGCCACCTGGCGCGACAAGGCTGGTTGGCTCATGTGCAGGCGGCGCGCGGCTTCGGTGAAGCTGCCGGCTTCGGCGACCGTATCGAACAGCCGCAGTTTTTCCCAATCAAGGCCCATGGCGGACTTCACCCCCTCCTGCCGTGCGACGCCAGTGCCAGCAGCCCACCGCTGATCACGATGCAACCGATCAAGCCAGCAACGATCTTCATCAGCAGCCCCGCGTGGCCGAACATCACACCCAGCACGCCCAGCAGCACGATGGGCGCAAGGAACCAGCGCAGGAAGGTGCCGATCACCGCATCATCCGTGCGCCAGAAACCGCTCCGCTTCCAGCGCGGCCATGCAACCCATGCCGGCCGCCGTCACCGCCTGGCGATAGAGTTTGTCCTTCACATCGCCGGCGGCAAACACGCCGGGGACGCTGGTCGCGGTGCTGTCGGGCGCAGTGATCACATAGCCTTCATCGTCCATCGTGACCTGCCCCACAAACAGCGCGGTGGCCGGCACGTGCCCGATGGCAACGAACAGGCCATCGACCGGCAGTTGCCGCGTGCTGCCGTCGCGCGTGTCAGCCAGCGTGATCGCCTCCACCTTCAACGGCATGTCGGTGCCGTGCACATCGGCGACTTCGCTGTACCAGTGCGTTTCGACCTTGGGATTCTCCAGCAGCCGGGCCTGGTTCGTCTTGTCGGCGCGCAATTCGCCGCGGCGGTGGATCAGATGCACCTGCGAAGCGAACTTGGTGAGGAACAGCGCCTCTTCCACCGCCGTGTTGCCGCCGCCGACCACCGCAACCGTCTTGCCGCGGAAGAAGAAGCCGTCGCAGGTGGCGCAGGCCGACACGCCAAAGCCGCGATAGCGCGTCTCGCCCGGCAGCCCCAGCCAGCGTGCCTGGGCACCGGTGGCAATCACAAGCGTGTCCGCCGTCCAAGCCTGGCCACTGTCGGTCTGCACTGCAAACGGCCGCTTCGAAAGGTCAACGCTGGTGACGATATCGGTGATGATCTCCGCGCCGGCATGCCGCGCCTGCGCCTCCATGCGCAGCATCAGATCAGGCCCGAGCACCATGGTGTCGCCCGGCCAGTTTTCCACTTCGGTGGTGATGGTCAACTGCCCGCCCGGTTGCAGGCCCTGCAGCAACACCGGCGCCAGCAGCGCGCGGGCGCCATAAACGGCGGCCGTATAGCCGGCAGGGCCGGAACCGATGATCAGCATCTTGGTATGGCGCAGGGGCGTGGTGGCGGCAGTCATTCAACCGAATCTCCGAAAGGGCGCGAGTGCGCGCGCCGCGTGACACCCTGACTTAACCGGATTTGCCAGCATTTCCAGCCCGGCCAGAGGGTACCGGCCCTGCTTGCCGAATCAGGCCGGGAACCAGCCTGCATCTTGCGCGTTCGTGAAATAATGTTATCAATATCGGGCTGCAAAGCTTGGAGTATTGCTCTTGGTCCACCGCTCGCGTCTGCCGATCGACGATATCGACCGGGTGATCCTGCGCCACCTGCAGGCCGAAGGCCGGGTCACGAATGTCGATCTGGCCACCCGCGCCGGGTTGACTGCACCGCCCTGCCTGCGCCGGGTGCGGGCGCTCGAAGAAGGCGGCGTCATCCGCGGCTATCATGCCGATCTCGATTCGGTGGCACTGGGCTATGGCATCACCGTGTTCGCCATGGTCAGCCTGAAAAGCCAGGCCGAAGCCGATCTGCGCGCCTTTGAAGACCATATCGCCGCCCTGCCCCAGGTGCGCGAATGCCATATGCTGAATGGCGAGATCGATTTCATCCTGAAAGTGGTCGCCCATGATCTGCAGGAATTCCAGAAGTTCCTGACCAGCGAGCTGACGCCGGCGCCCAACGTCGAAAGCGTCAAGACCAGTTTCGTGATCCGCACATCGTTGTCACGGCCGGGCGTTCCGGTAGATTGACAGCGGCCCGGCAAACACTGGCAACGCCAACAGCAACCCCGCGATGAAGCCGCCGATATGGCCGGCGATCGCCAGTTGAAACCCCGGCCCGTTCATCACCAGCCCCGCGAGCAACTGGAAGGCAATCCACGCTGCCGCCAGCC
Source organism: Sandarakinorhabdus sp. (assembly GCF_987265915.1). Classification (NCBI taxonomy): domain Bacteria; kingdom Pseudomonadati; phylum Pseudomonadota; class Alphaproteobacteria; order Sphingomonadales; family Sphingosinicellaceae; genus Sandarakinorhabdus; species Sandarakinorhabdus sp. Next base: position 1,807,010 of record NZ_OZ503948.1, on the reverse strand, counting down.
CCAGTCCGCGCAGCCAGGGGCCCTGATTGCCGCCCCCGCCCAACATCGCCTGTGCGCCGATCAGGGCCGAAATCGCCCCGGAGGCACCAACCGTAGGCACCATGCTCATCGGATGCAGGGCCCATTCCGCCAGCGCCGAGGCCAGCCCGCCGACCAGATACAGCAGCCCCAGCCGCCGCGCCCCCGCGATGGGCTCCAACAGATTGCCCATGGCCAACAACATGATCATGTTCATCGCCAGATGCAGCCAGCCGCCATGCAGGAACAAGTGGGTGACCAGGCTGACCAGCGCCGGCAGCAGCGCCGCGTTGCCATCCAACGCCATGCTCAGGCGCAGCGGCACCAGGCCATAATGCAGCAACACATATTGGTTGAGCACCGGCCCGGCCAGAAACAAGGCCACCGCCACCGCCACATTGGCCAGCAGCAACGCGCGGGTCAGATACGGTTCCCCGCGCGCCGAAACGCCAGGTTCAGATGAATTCAACGCGGTCGATCTGGTAATATTTGTCGCCCGACGGCGTGTGGACTTCCACCTCGTCGCCGACCAGGCGGCCGATCAACGCCTTGCCCAGCGGCGAGGAAAAACTGATCCGCGACGATTTCACATCGGCTTCATGCTGGCCGACGATCTGATAGGTCACCGGTTTGTCGTCTTCGTCTTGCAGATGCACGGTGGCGCCAAACACCACCTTGTTGCCGGAAAGCGTCTTGGGATCGATCACGATGGCGCGCGCCAGCATGTCTTCCAATTCGATCACCTGGGCTTCAATCTGGCCCTGACGTTCCTTGGCGGCGTGATATTCGGCATTTTCCGAAAGATCGCCGTGGGCGCGCGCTTCCTCGATGGCTTGCACCACCGCCGGCCGCTCCACTTCCTTCAGCTGCTTCAGCTGCACCAACAGGGACTGGTGTCCGGTTGGCAGCATCGGCACCTTTTCCAACGTCGCCATGGCTTTTGTCACATCCTGCAAATCGGTTCAAAACGCTGCCCGCACCTGCTGATGCAGATCCGGCAGAGCAATAACGCACTACGTCCCAATGCGTCAGGGGTTGCGATGATAGGATTGAAGCGGCCGCACATCAAGCGGTTGTCGCCGCAGCGCAGCAATCGCCGCCACAGCGGCCCGGCTGGCGGGCGCCGTGGTGAAATAAGGGATGCGGCCATACAGCGCCGACGCGCGGATCGATTGGCTGTCGGTCAAGGATTGACGGCCTTCTGTGGTGTTGAAAATCAAGGCGATATCGCCATCCTTGATGCGATCGACAATGTGCGGCCGGCCTTCGGCGACCTTGTTGACCAGGGTGACGGGGATGCCCGCGGCCGACAGCACGGCGGCCGTGCCTTCGGTGGCGACCAAGCCAAACCCCATGGTCACCAGATCGCGCGCCGCATCGATCATTTGCGGCTTGTCGCTGTCCTTCACCGAAATGAACACGTTGCCGGTGTCGGGCAGCCGTGTGGAGGCGGCAAGCTGGCTCTTGGCAAAGGCGGTGGCGAAATCGACATCGATGCCCATCACTTCGCCGGTGGATTTCATTTCGGGGCCGAGCACCGGATCGATGCCGGGGAAGCGCGCGAACGGGAACACCGCTTCCTTCACCGCGATGTGATAGCCGACATTGCGCGGGCTGAGATCAAAACTGGCGAGCTTTTCGCCGGCCATCACCCGCGCCGCGATCTTGGCAACCGGAATGCCGGTGGCCTTGGCGGTGAACGGCACCGTGCGGCTGGCGCGCGGGTTGACCTCGATCAGATAGACATCGCCTTCCTTCACCGCGAACTGCACGTTCATCAGGCCGGTCACTTTCAGCGCGCGGGCCAGCACGGCGGTCTGCCGCTCGATTTCGGCAATGATGTCGTCCGGCAGGCTGTACGGCGGCAAGGAGCAGGCGCTGTCGCCCGAATGCACGCCGGCTTCCTCGATATGTTGCAACACGCCGGCGACATGCACATCGGTGCCATCGGCCACGGCATCGACATCAACCTCGATGGCATCGCGCAAATAGCGATCGATCAGCACCGGCGACGTGCCCGATACCACCACGGCTTCGCGGATATAGGTTTCCAATTGGGCGCGGTTGTCGACAATCTCCATGGCGCGCCCGCCGAGCACATAGGACGGCCGCATCAGCACCGGATAGCCGATGGTTTCGGCGACGCTCACCGCCTCTTCGGCGCTGCGGGCGATGCCGTTGTCGGGCTGCTTCAGGCCAAGCTCTGTGATCAGCGCGGCGAAACGCTCGCGATCTTCGGCCAGATCGATGCTGTCCGGGCTGGTGCCCAAAATGGGAATGCCGGCATCCTGCAGGGCCTGCGCCAGCTTGAGCGGCGTCTGCCCACCGAGCTGCACGACCACGCCGACCAATTCGCCATTGCGCTGCTCGACGTTGAGGATTTCCAGTACGTCTTCGGCGGTCAGCGGCTCGAAATAAAGGCGATCCGATGTGTCGTAATCGGTGGAGACGGTTTCCGGGTTGCAGTTGACCATGATGGTCTCGTACCCGGCATCCCCCAGCGCGAAGCAGGCGTGGCAGCAGCAATAATCGAATTCGATGCCCTGGCCGATGCGGTTCGGCCCGCCGCCCAGGATGACGATCTTGCGCGCCGCGCTCGGCGCGCTTTCGCATTCCGGTTCGCCAAAGCTCGGTGCTTCGTAACTGCTGTACATGTACGGCGTCTTGGCGGCGAATTCGCCGGCGCAGGTGTCGATGCGCTTGAACACTGGGCGCACATTCAGCGCACGGCGCGCGGCGGAAACATCGGCTTCGCTGAGGCCGGTCAGATGTGCCAGGCGTGCATCGGAAAAGCCCATGGATTTCAGGCGGCGCAGGTCAGCGGCTTCCTTCGGCAGACCGCTGGCTTTCACGCCGGCTTCAGCCTCCACCAGTTCCTGCATCTGGCGCAGGAACCAGGGCTCGAACTTGGCGATCTGGTGGATGCGCTCCACGCTGATCCCGGCGCGCAGCGCGTCGGCGGCCACCAGCAGGCGGTTGGGGGTGGGCTGCGACAACGCGGCTTCGATTTCCTCGATCGACGCGCCGGCCAGTTCCGGCACTTCATCAAAGCCGGTCAGGCCGGTCTCCAGGCCGCGCAAGGCCTTCTGCACGCTTTCCTGCCAATTGCGGCCGATCGCCATCACCTCGCCGACCGACTTCATCGCCGTGCCGAGCAGCGGGGCCGAACCCTTGAACTTTTCAAAGGCGAAGCGCGGGATTTTCGTCACGACATAATCGATGGTCGGCTCGAATGACGCTGGGGTGGCGCCGGTGATGTCGTTCATGATTTCATCGAGCGTGTAACCCACCGCCAGCAGCGCCGCGACCTTGGCGATCGGGAAGCCGGTGGCCTTGGACGCCAGCGCCGACGAGCGGCTGACGCGCGGGTTCATTTCGATGACCACCAGGCGGCCATCCTTGGGATTGACCGCGAACTGCACGTTCGACCCGCCGGTCTCCACGCCGATCTCGCGCAGCACCGCGATGCTGGCGTTGCGCATGATCTGATATTCCTTGTCGGTCAGCGTCAGCGCCGGCGCCACCGTGATACTGTCCCCGGTGTGGATGCCCATCGGATCGACATTCTCGATCGAGCAGATGATGATGGCATTGTCCGCCTTGTCGCGGACCACCTCCATCTCATATTCCTTCCAGCCGAGCACGCTTTCCTCCACCAGCACTTCGGTGGTCGGGCTGGCATCGAGGCCGCCGGTAACGATGCGGATGAATTCCTCCCGGTTATAGGCGATGCCGCCGCCGGTGCCGCCCATGGTGAAGCTGGGGCGGATGATCGTCGGCAGGCCGACATGCTCCAGCGCCGCCAGCGCTTCTTCCACCGTGTGCGCGATACGGCTGATCGGGCTTTCCAGGCCGATCTTGTCCATGGCGTCGCGGAACTTCAGCCGGTCTTCGGCCTTGTCGATGGCTTCGGCATCGGCGCCGATCAGCTGGACATTGTATTTTTCCAGCGTGCCATCCTTGGCCAGCGCCAGCGCGGTGTTCAGCGCCGTCTGCCCGCCCATCGTCGGCAGCACCGCATCGGGCCGCTCCTTGGCGATGATGCGCGCGACGATTTCCGGGGTGATCGGCTCGACATAAGTGGCATCCGCCAGCTCCGGATCGGTCATGATCGTCGCCGGGTTGGAATTGACCAGGATGATCCGGTAGCCTTCCGCCTTCAACGCCTTCACCGCCTGCGTGCCCGAATAATCGAACTCACAGGCCTGGCCGATGATGATCGGGCCAGCGCCGATGATGAGGATGGATTTGAAGTCGGTGCGTTTGGGCATCAGTGGTTCCGGATTTTTGCAACATGCAAGCCAAGTGCATGATCGATGCTACGGGCAACGCCGTCCAGGTTGGCAAGCACGTCGGCCGCGGCAATGCGCAGGACGCGATAACCTTGGGTTGTCAGCCAAGCATCCCGGCTCTGGTCATGCGCGTGGGTTTGCTGATGGGACTGACCATCGACTTCGACAATGAACTTTTCACGGCGAGCAGCGAAATCTGCGATGTAGATGCCAATCGGCACCTGCCGGCTGAACTTCCAGCCATTGAGGCGCGCGGCCCGCAGCACATTCCACAGCCGCACTTCGGGCGGCGTCATCTCGTGGCGCATCGCCTTGGCGCGCCCACGCTGCACGTCCGTCACCTCTCCCCGCCGGGGGGAGGTCGAGAGACGGCACGCAGCGCCGGCCCGGGAGGGGGGCTGAGCGCCGGCTGTGGTTGCGCGGGGCAACCCCTCTCCCGGGCCGCCTTCGGCGTCTCTCGACCTCTCCCCAAGGGGAGAGGTGAAACCCTCTCCCGCAACGCTCACGTCAGCCCCCCGACAAACTTCTCGAACAGATAATGGCTGTCCTGCGGGCCGGGGCTGGCTTCCGGGTGATACTGCACGCTGAACGCCGGGCGATCCGTCAACTCCAACCCGGCCAGCGTGCCATCGAACAACGAAATATGCGTCGGCCGCGCCGTTGCCGGCAGCGTCGCGGTGTCCACCGCAAAGCCATGGTTCATCGAAGTGATCTCAACCCGGCCATCGCTCAGCCGCTTGACCGGATGGTTCGCGCCGCGGTGGCCTTGCGTCATCTTCAGCGTCTTCGCGCCGACCGCCAGGCCGAGCAATTGGTGGCCGAGGCAGATGCCGAACAGCGGCAGGCCGGCGTTCAGGATCTTCTGGATGGTCGGCACGGCATGGATGCCAGTGGCGGCCGGGTCGCCCGGGCCGTTGGACAGGAAGATGCCGGCCGGCTGCAGCGCCATGATCTCGTCAAATGTCGCCGTGGCCGGCACGACTGTCACCCGCGCACCGGCGGCGACCAGATTGCGCAGGATGTTGCGCTTCATGCCATAATCGACGGCCACGACATGCGGGCCGTTCGGGTTGCCGCTGTGCACCGCATAGCCGCCCTGCAGCGTCCATAGGCCATCGTCCCAGGTGTAATTCTGCGTGGCGCTGATCACGCTGGCCAGGTCCATGCCCTCCAGCCCGGGCCAGCCGCGCGCCTGATTGAGCAAATTCTTCACATTGAACTGCCCGGCGCGATTGTGGGCGATCACGCCGTTGGGTGCGCCACCTTCACGGATTCGCTTGGTCAGCGCGCGGGTATCGACGCCCGACACGCCGATGCGGCCCCAGGCGCGCATCCAGTCATCAAACCGGCGCTGCGACCGGAAATTGGCTGCCGCCGTAACGGGCTCCCGCACCACACAGCCCAGCGCATGCGGGTTGGGCGATTCGATATCGTCGTTGTTGGCGCCGACATTGCCGATGTGCGGAAAGGTGAAGTTGATGATCTGCCCAGCATAGCTCGGGTCGGACAGCACCTCCTGGTAGCCGGTCATTGCCGTGTTGAAACATACCTCGCCCACCGCCGCGCCCTCGGCGCCGAAGCCATGGCCCCAGATAACGCTGCCATCGGCCAGCACGAGAACGCCAGTCGCGCCTTTGGGTTGGACAGGCGCTTTGGCGACGGCCATGCAGTGATTCCTTTTGTCGGGCAGGCAAACGGTGGGGCCGATAGGGTTCACCGCTCTGGCCGTCAATCTATTCTTTCGCGGTCCAAGACGCTATCGACCGCCAAACATCAACCCGCAATTTTCCGGATCGGAGCCCACCATGCTGCGCGATGCCATCAAAGCCGCCACCACCGACGCCATGAAGGCGCGCGACACTGCCCGCCTGGGCGCCCTGCGCCTGATCAGCTCCACCCTGAAGAACAAGGATATCGAACTGCGCACCGGCACCGCGCCGGCCGACGATGATCTGGTGGTGGTGGATGTGCTGCAGAAAATGGCCAAGCAGCGCCGCGAATCGATCGAGATGTATGTGGCTGGCAACCGCGCCGAACTGGCCGATGCCGAACGCGCCGAACTGGGTGTGATCGAAAGCTTCCTTCCGGCGCAGATGGACGAGGCCGAGGCGATGGCCGCGATCAAGGCACTGGTCACCGAACTGGGCGCGACCAGCGTGAAGGACATGGGCAAGGTCATGGCCGCCGTGAAAGCGCGCTTTGCCGGCAAGCTCGACATGAGCAAGGCGAATGGGATGGTGAAGGCTGCGCTGGCTTGACCCTATCCCCAGCCTTTCTCGACGAGTTGCGCGCCCGGGTGCCGGTGTCGGGCGTCGTTGCCCGGCGAGTGAAGCTAACGCGGGCCGGGCGGGAGATGAAGGGCTGCTGCCCGTTCCACAACGAGAAGACGCCGAGTTTTTACGTCAACGACGACAAGGGCTTCTACCACTGCTTCGGCTGCGGCGTGCACGGCGATGTCATCAAGTTCCTCACCGACAATATGGGCCTGCCGTTCATGGAGGCGGTCAAGCAGCTGGCGTCCGAAGCCGGCCTTGAGGTTCCCGCCGCCTCCCCCGAAGCGCAGGCGAAGGCCAAGGTCGCCGACAGCCTGTCCGAACTGACGACCCGCGCCGCCAAGTGGTTCGAGGCGCAGCTCGCAGGCGAAGCCGGTGCGGCGGCGCGCGCCTATCTTGATCGGCGCGGCGTGTCGCCCGATCTCGCCAAACGCTTCGGGCTTGGCGTGGCGCTGGAGGGCCGCACAGCGCTGCGCAGCCACTTCAATGATGTGGAGGCCGACAAGCTGTTCGAAGCCGGGCTGATCGGCAAATCGGACCAGGGCGAGATCTTCGATCGCTTCCGCGGCCGACTGATGTTCCCGATCCGCGACCGCCGCGGGCGCGTGGTTGGGTTTGGCGGGCGCGCGCTGGGCGATGTGCAGCCCAAATATCTCAATTCCGCCGATGGGCCGCTGTTTGACAAGGGCCGGCTGCTCTACAATCTCGATCTCGCCGGGCCGGCAGCGCGCCAGAGCGGCCGGCTGATCGTCGTCGAAGGCTATATGGACGTGATTGGCCTCGCCAATGCCGGCATCGCCGAAGCCGTCGCGCCGCTGGGCACCGCGATGACCGAAACCCAGCTCGCGCTGGCGTGGCGGCTGGTCGATCAACCCGTGCTGTGCTTCGATGGCGACGGCGCCGGCCTGCGCGCTGCCACCCGCGCAGCGGCGCGCGCGCTGCCGCTGCTGCAGCCCGGCAAATCGCTGCGCATCGCCACGCTGCCGCCGGGGCAGGACCCGGACGATCTGTGCCGCGCTGGCGGCGCAGCCGCATTCGAAGCCGTGCTGGCCACCGCCGTTCCGCTGATCGATCATATCTGGGCCAGCGAGACGGCCGGGCTGGAGACCGCCATCCCCGAACGCCGCGCCCAGGCCCGCACCCGGCTGCGCGAAGCCGCCGCCAGCATCGCCGATCCCGATGTGCGCAGCCTGTATCAGGCCGAGTTCAACAACCGCTTCGAAGCCGCCTTCCTGTCACGCCCGGCGCGCGCGCCCTGGCAACCGCGCAAGCCCGGCGAAAAATGGCAGTCGCCGGTGCCCGGCGCCTCGGCAGCGCTGAAGGCGCTGGTCAGCCGGGATCGCGACCCGTTGCTCACCGCTGTCCTGGCCGGCCTGCTGGTGCGGCCCGGCCTGGCAGACGCCCATGCCGACGCGCTGGCCGCCTTGCAGCTTGACCATCCGGACGAAGCCACCCTGCTTGCCGAAGTGCTGGCGGCAACGGCCAGCACACCGGGCCTTGAATCGGCGGGCCTGGCCGCCCATCTGACCAGCATCGGATACGGTGAAACCGCCCGGCGCGTGCAGGCCATGAACCGGCTGGCTTTCTCGTTCACGCGGGCGGATGCCGCGGCAGCGGTGGCCGATGCGGATTTCGGGCTGGCCCTGCGCCAGGCCACGGCACGATCGGCGCTGCTGGCCGGTTTGGCCGAAGCCACGACGCGGTTTCAGGACAGCCTGTCGGAGGCGGATTTCGAAGCACAGCAGGCCTTGCGCCAGGATATGGAATCGCTCGATGCAGCAATGATGAAGCTGGTGGAATCGCGGCGGGAGGATTAAGGAGCCTGTATAATATGCGGGCAGTCTCATCCTGCTCCGCCCGCGCAACCAGCCGGGCGGGCGGGACATTGTATATTCGGGCGGTTTGATTGGCACGGTTTGCCAACCGCGTGAGAAGGTTTTTGCCGGAGCAGGTCCCTGCCCCCGGCCAGATGCAAGGATGCAAAATCGGATGGCCAAAGCTGGCGCCAACGAAGCGGTCGATCCCAAGGCGGAGGGCGATGCCCCGCTGATCGACCTGAACGAAGCCTCGATCAAGAAGCTGATCGCCCGCGCCAAGAAGCGCGGTTACATCACCTATGACGAAATCAACGAGGCCTTGCCCCAGGATCAGATGACCAGCGAGCAGATCGAGGACATCATGTCGTCGATCAACGAGATGGGCATCAACATCGTCGAAAACGAAGACACGTCCGACGAAGCGGAAACCCCCGAAGAGGCCGAGGACGAACCGGAAGCCGTCGATGGCGATCTGGCGCCAGCGCCGGTTGCGGTCGTCAAGGCCCCGCTCGATCGCACCGACGATCCGGTGCGCATGTATCTGCGCGAAATGGGCGCGGTCGAACTGCTCAGCCGCGAAGGCGAAATCGCCATCGCCAAGCGCATCGAGGCCGGCCGCAACACCATGATCGCCGGGCTGTGCGAAAGCCCGATGACCTTCCGCGCCATCATCGATTGGTCGAACGCGCTGAACGAAGGCCGCATGCAACTGCGCGAGATCCTCGATCTGGAAGCCATGCTGGCCAAGGTGCCGGGCGAAGACGGTGAGGACGTGGCGGAAGGCAGCGACCTGCCCACCGTGCAGTTCAAGGAAGACGAAGAGCCGGAAGCCGAAACGCCGGTTGCCGACGAAGAAGACGAATTCACCGAGCGTCGGGCGCCGCAGCGCGCCGCCGAAGCCGAAGAAGACGACGAAGGCGGACTGTCGCTCGGCCAGATGGAAGAGCAGCTCAAGCCCGCTGCGCTGGAAAAATTCGCCGAGATCACCGGCACCTACAAGAAATTCCAGAAGCTGCAGGAAGCCCGGCTGTCGGCCATCCACGGCGGCCCGGCCTTTGCCGGCGGTGACGAGAAGAAATATCAGAAGCTGCGCGAGGAACTGACGCGCGGCGTGCAGTCGATCCATTTCAACAACAACAAGATCGAGCTGCTGGTTGAATCGCTCTACACCCAGAACAAGCGGCTGATGGCGCTAGGCGGCAACATGCTGCGCCTGGCCGACAAGCATCGCATCAACCGCAAGAATTTCCTGGATGAATATGTCGGCAACGAGCTGGCCGAAGGCTGGCTGCCGCGTGTAGCTGCCATCGACAAGAAGTGGGCGGCCTTTGTGCAGAGCGAAGGCGCGTCGGTCGAACAGAACCGCCGCGAGCTGGCCGGCATTGCCGAAACCACCGGCGTGGACCTCGGCGAATTCCGCCGCATCGTCAATATGGTGCAAAAGGGCGAGCGCGAAGCCCGCATCGCCAAGAAGGAAATGGTGGAGGCCAATCTGCGCCTCGTGATTTCCATCGCCAAGAAATACACCAACCGCGGCCTGCAATTCCTTGATCTCATTCAGGAAGGCAATATCGGCCTGATGAAGGCGGTGGACAAGTTCGAGTATCGCCGCGGTTACAAGTTCAGCACCTACGCCACGTGGTGGATCCGCCAGGCCATCACCCGCAGCATCGCCGATCAGGCCCGCACCATCCGCATTCCGGTGCACATGATCGAAACCATCAACAAGCTGGTGCGCACCAGCCGGCAGATCCTGCACGAGATCGGCCGCGAGCCGACTCCGGAAGAACTGGCCGAACGCCTCTCCATGCCGCTGGAAAAAGTGCGCAAGGTAATGAAGATCGCCAAGGAGCCGATCAGCCTGGAAACGCCGATCGGTGACGAGGAAGACAGCCATCTCGGCGATTTCATCGAGGACAAGAACGCCGTCATCCCCGTCGATGCCGCGATCCATGCCAATCTGAAGGAAACCGTCACCCGCGTGCTGGCATCGCTCACCCCGCGTGAAGAACGCGTGCTGCGCATGCGCTTCGGCATCGGCATGAACACCGATCACACACTGGAAGAGGTCGGCCAGCAGTTCAGCGTGACCCGCGAGCGCATCCGCCAGATCGAAGCCAAGGCGTTGCGCAAGCTGAAGCACCCGTCCCGCAGCCGCAAGATGCGCAGCTTCCTCGACGTCTGAGTGTATTGCTCTTGCAAGACGGAAAAAGGGCGGTAAGGACAGGGCATGCGCCTTCTCCTTGCCGCCCTTTCGTTTCTGCTCGCCGTTGCGGCCGCCCCTGCCCCTGATCCGCTGCTGCAGCAGATCGTGGCCGGCGCCCGCGCCGTGCCGCCGGCCAGTGTCCGCTGGGAACGCATCCTGAAACAGACGGGCCAGGAAGCCGGCGACAGCAGCGCCGAAAGCCATAGCCGCACCGAGCGCTGGGACGGCAAGCAGCTGACCCTGATCAATGTCGATGGCAAGCCGCCTTCCGCCGACGACCTGACCAGCCACCGCAAGGCCAGCGCCGGCCGGCCACTGCCCGGCTATCATCGGGTGGCCGATTTTCTTGGGCCTGGCGCCACCCGCAGCCAGGATGCGCAAGGGCGGACGCTGTACCGGGTCAACGGCCTGCCCAAAGGCAGCATCACCATCGGCCGGGATATTTCCGCCAGTCTGGTGGCGGAGGCGCTGATCGACAGCAGCGGCCCGCAGCCCTTTGTGAGCCGGCTGCGCATCACCCTGCCCAAGCCGCTGGGTTTCATGTTCGTGGCCCGGCTGGACAGTTTCGAGGCGATTTCCGATTATCGTCTGGTCGGCGGCCGTCCGGTGCTGGTGCGCCAGACCCAGGCCATCGCCGGCAAGCAGATGGGCAAATCGGGCACCAGCCGCAGTGAAAGCCTTTATACCCCCTTGGGGTGATCGCACCCGGTTCACACCCAAGCAAGGCCGTGAGGCTATAGGTTGATGCCCTTGCGCCAATCCGTGCCGGGGCGGTGAAGCTGATGCCATTGCAACTTGTGGCATAACGCCGCGAACGCTAGGCATCTGCCCATGAGCCACCATTGTCGCACGCTATTGCCGGCTGTCGCCAGCCTGCTCGTTGCAGCAGCGCCGCCGCCTGATCTGGTGCTGGTGCGCGACGCCATCATTGCCGAAGCCAGCCGCATCGAACCAGCCGCGCTGGCCTTTGACCGTACCACCACGGCCACCAAGCACAGCCCGCTCGGCGCTGAGAAAAGCGTCACCATCGAACGCTGGGACGGCAAGGGCTGGACCCTGGTCAGCGTCAACGGCGGCGCGCCCAAAGCATCGCAGCGCCGATATTTCCAGAAGGCCACCGTCAGTGCCCCGGTGCCGGGTTATCATCGCCTGGCAATCATGCTGGCCGCTGCCGGGGAAATTGGCACCGACGAAAAGGGCCGCAAGGTGCTGAAGATCGCGGTGCTGCCGGCAGCTTCGGTGCGCAGCGAGAATGACGATATTTCCAGCCACCTTTCGGGCGAGGCGGTCATCACCACCACCAACGGCAAGCCCTGGGTCAGCCAGCTCAACCTGAAGGCCCGTGAGCCCTTCAAGCTGGGTGGCCGCATCAAGGTCACCATATTCCGTCAGACGCTGGATTATGGCCTCGGTCCAAATGGCCGCCCGCGACTCACCGGCCAGAGCGCACAGAGCGAGGGCCAGATGTTCGGCTTTGGCGGCGGCGAGGTGAATCAGGTCACCTACACCTACCGCTGATTGGCCAATGACCCCTTCGCAGATTGACAGGATTGCACCAATGCGCGCGCCTGCTTAGCGTGCGATCAGAAGAGGATATTCCATGCGCTTTACAGGCACCGCCGGCTATGTCGCCACTGATGATCTGAAGGTTGCGGTCAACGCCGCCGTCACCCTCCGCCGGCCGCTGCTGGTGAAGGGCGAGCCCGGCACGGGCAAGACCGTGCTGGCCCAACAGATCGCCAATGCCTTCGATGCGCCGCTGATCGAATGGAACGTCAAGTCCACCACCAAGGCGCAGCAGGGTCTTTATGAATATGATGCGGTCTCGCGCTTGCGGGACAGCCAGCTCGGCGATCCGCGCGTGTCGGACATCAACAATTATATCCGCCGCGGCAAGATGTGGGAGGCGTTCACCTCCGAAAAGCTCCCCGTTCTGTTGATCGACGAGATCGACAAGGCCGACATCGAATTTCCCAACGATCTCTTGACCGAACTCGATCGCATGGAATTCGACGTCTATGAAACCGGCGAGCGGGTGAAAGCCGCGCAGCGCCCGATCGTGATCATCACCAGCAACAACGAGAAGGAACTGCCCGACGCGTTCCTGCGCCGCTGCTTCTTCCACTACATCAAGTTCCCCGATCGCGAGACGATGGAAGCCATCGTGCGCGTGCACCACCCGAACATCCAGCGCGCGCTGGTCGGCGAAGCGCTCAATATCTTCTTCGACATGCGCGAAGTGCCCGGCATGAAGAAGAAGCCGAGCACCAGCGAGTTGCTCGATTGGCTGAAATTGCTTATGCACGAGGATCTGCCCATCGAGGTGCTGCGCAATCGCGACACCAAGACTCTGATCCCGCCGCTGCACGGCGCGCTGCTGAAGAACGAGGCGGACGTGATGCTGTTCGAGCGGCTGGCCTTCATGAGCCGGCGCGGCCAGTAACCCGCCTCAAACGGCGCATTCGCTTTCGCTATCAGGGCTGGCTGCGGCCAGTTCCTGCCGGTCGAGGCGATAGATGTCGTTGTGGATCAACAGCGTGCCGTCATCGTCCACTTCCGCCGTGAAATAACCGATGATCACCGTTATTGGCGCCTCGAACGCCAGACGCTGGGTTTGGCCGCCTGGCAGCAGCCCGGCCAGTCCGTCGCGTGTGGCACTGCCACCCAGCAGTGTGGCGGCAAAGCCGAGCGGATCATCCACCCGGATGCAGCCATGGCTCAGGGCGCGCTTGTCGCGGGCAAACAGGCTGCGGGCCGGCGTGTCGTGGATGCCGATCCCCATGGCGTTGGTGAAATCCAGCTTCATCTGCCCCAGCTGATTGTCCGGCCCCGGTTTCTGGCGGACGTGGGTTCCGTCCCGCACATAACCACGCCGCGCCGCTTCGGCCGGACGACGCGCCAGCAAGGCGCCCACGCTTTCGGTCACGATGCTTTTGGGAACATCCCACGACGGATTCAGGATCACGCCGCTGGCTTGCCAGGTAAAGGACGGCGTTGGCGTCCGGGCTTTGCCGACAATGGCGCGCCAGCGGCCCAGTCGCGCCTGGCCATCGTACAGGTTGATTTCGAAGGCCGGGATATTGACGAGCAGATAGCGACCAGTCGGCAACGGCGACAGCATGCGCCAGCGGGCGAGGCTGGCCGCAACCGCGCCGCGTGACCCTTGGGGCAAGGCCGCGACATCGATCCGGGCCAAGAGTTGTTCTTGCCCCGCCGGAATGCCAGCCGGCGCAAGCGCTGCAGGCGGTGCTGCCCCCGTCAGCGCCAGGAAAACGGCAAGGCCCGGCACCAATCGCATTGGGCGACGATTCGGGGCGGTCTGACGCGGCAGGCGTGGTATTTCCATCAAGCTGCGCCATCTTACCCTGATATGGACCTTCACCGCACCCCCGGAATACCCGCGCTGTCGCGACGCGCTGCGCTGACTGGGGCTGGGCTTTTCGCTGGCGCCTTGATTGCTGTGCGTCCTGCCCTTGCCGCTGGGGTCGGCGAGGGCCTGAATCCGCGCCTGCTGGAACAGGCGCGCGCCGCCTTCGATCGCCACGCGGCCCGGATTTCAAACAAGACCATGGTGGCCATTGCCGATTATGGCCTGCACAGCGCCCGCCCACGCTTCTTTCTGTTCGAACCCGACACCGGCAAGACCATATCCCTGCGTGTCGCCCATGGCCGGGGCTCCGATCCGGCCCACACCGGTTTCCTGCATCGCTTCTCCGATCAGCCCGGCTCCGCCGCCAGCAGCGCGGGCGCCTATCTTTCCGGCGACACCTATGTCGGGCAGCACGGCCTTTCGCGCCGCCTGTTCGGGCTCGATCCCGAAAATCGCACGGCATTGGCCCGTGCCATCGTCATCCACGGCGCCTGGTATTGCGAAGCGGATGTGTTGCAGCAAACCGGCAAGTTGGGCCGCAGTGAAGGCTGCTTTGCCTTTTCGGCCACCGACGCCGCGCTGGTGCTGCAGCGTCTCCCGGCTGGCAGCCTGATCTATTCCAACCGGGCCTGACCGGCTGACAAGGCAATGGCGGCGCAACGGCGGCACTCCGGGTGGAGCGCCGCCGCGATGCTTGCGGCTCAGCGGCCGAAGCGGTCGTTCGCCATCACCTTGGTCCAGGCCTTGGCGAAATCCTGCACCATCTGGCTGTGGCCATCGGCAGCGCCATAGACTTCGGCCACGGCGCGCAATTCACTGTGCGAACCGAACAGCAGATCGACCGGGCTGGCCGTCCACTTCTTCTGGCCGGTCGTGCGGTCAAGCCCGTCATAGAGGCCTTCCGTGGCAGACTTCTGCCACTTGGTCTCCATGCCGAGCAGGTTTACGAACCAGTCGTTGCTGAGCACGCCCGGCCGCGCGGTGAACACACCCACAGTGCTGCCGCCGGCATTGGCCCCCAGCACGCGCAGGCCGCCCACCAGCACGGTCATTTCCGGCACGGTCACACCGAGCAGATTGGCGCGATCGATCAGGCCTTGCGTGGGATTGTAAAAACTGTCCGCGCTCCAGTAATTGCGGAAGCCATCGGCCTTGGGTTCCAGCGCGGCAAAGCTGTTCACATCGGTCTGCGCCTGGCTGGCATCGGTGCGGCCCGGCGTGAACGGCAGGCTGATCGCCACGCCGGCATCCTTGGCCGCCTTTTCCACCGCGGCATTGCCGGCCAGCACGATCAGATCAGCGAGGCTGATCTTGCGGCCACCCGGCGCTGCTGCGTTGAAATCGGCCTGCACCTTGGCCAGAACGGGGAGCACTTTGGCCAGTTCGGCCGGGTTGTTCACCGCCCAATCCTTTTGCGGGGCCAGCCGCAGCCGGGCGCCGTTGATCCCGCCGCGCATATCGGTGCCGCGGAAGCTCGCCGCCGCCGCCCAGGCCGTGCGCACCAGTTCCGGCACGCTGAGGCCGCTGGCCAGCACATTGGCCTTCAGGCTGGCCACGTCGGCCTCAATCACCAGCGGGTAATCGACGGCCGGAACCGGATCCTGCCAGATCAGCACTTCCTTCGGCGCATCCGGCCCGATGTAACGGCCGCGCGGGCCCATGTCGCGATGGGTCAGCTTGAACCAGGCGCGGGCAAAGGCATCTTCGAAGCCCTTGGGATTCTTCAGCCAGGCTTGCGTGATCTTCTTGTAGGCCGGGTCCATGCGCAGCGCGAGATCGGTGGTGAACATGATCGGCGCGTGGAACGTGTCCGCCTTGTGGGCGTCGGGAACGAACTTCACGTCCTTGGCGTTCTTCGGCTCCCACTGGATGGCACCGGCGGGGCTGCGCGTCTGCACCCAGTCATATTGATAGAGGTTTTCCAGATATTGCATCGTCCACTGGGTGGGGCTGGCCGACCAGGCGCCTTCCAGGCCCGAGGTGATGGTGTCCGCACCCTTGCCAGTACCGAGCTTGTTTTCCCAGCCAAAGCCCTGCTTTTCAAGCGCTTCGCCGGCCGGTTCCTTGCCGACATTGCCATCGGGCTTGGCTGCGCCATGCGCCTTGCCGAAGGTGTGGCCGCCGGCAATCAGTGCCGCGGTTTCTTCATCGTTCATCGCCATGCGGCCGAAAGTTTCGCGGATGTCCTTCGCGGCGAGCAGCGGATCGGGGACACCGTTCGGGCCTTCGGGGTTCACATAGATCAGGCCCATCTGCACCGCAGCCAGCGGGTTGGCCAGCTTGCGGCCTTCGCTGTAACGCTTGTCGTCCAGCATCTTGGCTTCCGGGCCCCAATAGACTTTGTCGGCTTCCCAATCATCCTGGCGGCCGCCGGCAAAGCCGAACGGCTTGAAGCCCATGGTTTCGAGGGAGACGTTGCCGGCCAGCACCATCAGATCGGCCCAGCTGAGCGCGCGGCCATATTTCTGCTTCACTGGCCATAGCAGGCGGCGGGCCTTGTCGAGATTGGCGTTGTCCGGCCAGGAGCTGAGCGGTTCAAAGCGCTGCTGGCCGCCACCGGCGCCACCGCGGCCATCGGCGATGCGATAGGTGCCGGCGCTGTGCCAGGCCATGCGGATGAAGAACGGGCCATAATTGCCATAATCGGCCGGCCACCACGGCTGCGAGGTGGTCAGCACCTTGGCGATGTCGGCCTTCACTGCCTTCAGGTCCAGCTTGCTGAAGGCGGCAGCGTAATCGAAATTGCTGCCATAGGGGTTGGATGATGGCGCCTGGCTGCGCAGCGGCGACAGATCGACCAGTTCCGGCCACCAGAACTGGTTGCTGGTGTTGGCGGTCGGGCTGGTTTGCGCGGCGGCGCCCGTGGCGCTCAGGCTGCTGGTCATGCTGGCGATGGCCAGTGCGACGATCGATGCGAAATTGCGTGTCATGCTCGCTCCCTGCGGTTGGCGCGGGTCGGTTCCCACTGCAACGTCCAATACGCCCGCACGGTTCCATCGAAGAAATTGGCATTTGCGCTCAGGCTGATCGAATTTGTGCCTAAGTTGATTTGCCCACGCAGCAAAAAGGCCGGCATCGCTGCCGGCCTCCATGCGCAACATTGGCGTTCGCCTCAATCCTTGGCACGCTCGACGTAGCTCGAATCTTCGGTGTTGATGACGATGCGCGTGCCAACTTCGATATGCGGCGGCACCATCACGCGGGCGCCCGATTCCACCGTCGCCGGCTTGTAGCTGGAGCTGGCGGTCTGGCCCTTCATCACCGGTTCGGTGGCGATGATTTCCATGGTGACGCGCGTCGGCAGGGTGATGGTGATGGCCTTGCCATCGAACATCAGGATCTTGCACTCGGCATTTTCCTGCAGGAACCCGATGCCATCGCCGATCATCGTTTCGGTCAGGCTGATCTGGTCATAGGTTTCGTTGTTGATGAAGATATATTCCTCACCATCCTTATAAAGGTAATTGTGCGGCACTTCCTCGACGAAGGCCTTCTCCAGGCTGTCGGTGGTCTTCACGGTGATCACGGTTTTCACACCGTCGGAAATGCGCCGCATGTCGATGGTGGTGGTGGGCGTGCCCTTGCCGGGGCGGAAGGTTTCCGCCTTCAGCACGACATACAGATGGTTGTCCTCGTGCTCGATCACCTGCCCCTTGCGGAAATTGCTCGCGATTTCCTTGACCATGCTATCCCCTATGCGCCAACGCGCCCATAATGCTGCCCGGCGTTAGGGCATGGCAGCATGACTGTTCAAGCTAAATCATGATTGGGAAAATCATCTTGCCTCGCCCGTTCTGGCACGCCGACATCCACGCCGACCGCCGGCCCTTCCTGATCGGCCGCAATCGGGTGAAGGCCGCGCTGCGCCACTGGTTTGCCGATCAGAACTTTACCGAGGTGGAATGCGGCGCCGTGCAGCTGTCGCCCGGCAACGAAACCCATCTTCATGGCTTCCCGGTGCTGTGGCGGCCGGACGGGGGTGCCGAACAGACCCGCTATCTGCACACCAGCCCCGAATTCGCCGCCAAGAAATTGCTCGCCGCTGGCGAAACGCGCATCGTCGATTTCGCCCGCGTCTGGCGCAACGGCGAAATCGGCCCGCTGCACAGCCCGGAATTCACCATGGTCGAATGGTACCGCGCAAATGCCGATTGGACCGCCATCATTGCCGACACGCTGGCACTGGCCCGCGCCGCGCAAGGCGCCGGCGGCAACGGCGCGCTGCGCTGGCAGGGCCGCACCTGCGATGCCAGCGCGGAACCGGAGATGATCACGGTCGAACAAGCCTTCACCCTCCATGCCGGCATTGATCTTGCCGCTTGCCTCGATGACCGCGACGCCCTCGCTGCCGCCGCCGGCCTCACGCCGCGCCCCGACGACAGCTGGAGCGACATCTTCAGCCGCATCATCGTGCGCCTTGAACCAAAGCTGGGCCGTGACCGCCTGACCTTCCTCACCCATTATCCCGTCTGCGAAGCCGCCCTTGCCCGCCCCTGCCCCGCCGATCCGCGCTGGGCCGAACGCTTCGAAGCCTATGCCTGCGGGGTGGAACTCGCCAACGGCTTCGGCGAACTGACCGATGCCACCGAGCAGCGCCGCCGTTTCGAGGCCGACATGGACGAAAAGCAGCGCATTTACGCCCGGCGCTACCCGATCGACGAGGATTTCCTTGCCGCGCTGGGCCACATGCCCCCGGCCAGCGGCGTCGCGCTCGGCTTCGACCGGCTGGCGCTGCTGGCGCTGGGCGGCACGGACATCAGGCAGGTGATGTGGACACCGTTTCCGGTGTGATGGCCCCCGGCTGCCGGCTCCCCCTCTCCCGGACCGGCTGCGCCGTCTCTCGACCTCTCCCCGCTGGGGAGAGGTCAACTCGCGCGAAGCGCGGCGGGAGAGGGGAGCGGCTTACGAAACAACGGCCACCCGCCCACCAAAAAACCCCAGCTTCACCGCCGGCACCAGATACGCCACCAGCAGCACCGAATTGGTCACCGCATTCACCGGCACGCCGTTCAGCACCGACAGCGCCGAATCCACTACCCACCAGCCGATCACGCCCCAGCCCAGCCCGCGCCACACCAGCGGATCGGCGCCGCGCGCCCGGAAGATGCCGAGCAGACACAGGCCCCAGCCCAGCATCACCGCACCCACCAGCGCCACCGACAACCGCATGCCCGGCGCCGTGAAATCAGCCTCTGACAACGTGCCCAGGCTGACCAACCGATAAAACGCCCCCGCGCCGCCATCCAGCCCCGGCACGCCCGCGGCGGAAAACACCACGCCAAAACCGATCACCGCCCAGCACCAGATGTGCAGCCATTGCTCCCAGAACTTGCGCGTCATGTGTCGTCTCCTCCGCCGGATTGCCGGGACAAGCTGCGCCGGGCGGGGAAGCGCAGCAATTACCGCGCGGGTAAGTTTGACGTGGGCGTGCGCCAATTGTTATTTACAAGGTTACAAAGGTTCCGCTTTTGCAGGTTTTTTGGCATTCACCGTGCCAATTTTATCGGGATGCTTCGAGGCAGTTTGCAAGACATCTGCGCACCCATCGTTGCGTTGAGAACGATCAAAAATCCCCTGCCCCAGTCCGCACCCTTGCGGCCAGAATAGCGAATCCATCAGCACCAGTTTGGACACATTGGACGAATCGGGCGGGATTCAGCGCTGATTTCATTGCCTGTCTTCGCCCAGCTTTGCCCCACCGGACAGCGCGATGATGACAGGCTTTGGCGGTGTAGGACAGGCCGCGCATCGGCCTGCTACCGAAAGCCATCCGAAGGATTGCAACTGGACTGGCATGGCTTGCAGACTGGCAGGTTCTGGGCAACGGAAATGGCGGCGCGACGCTCCGCAGATTGATGAAGAAGATGAACCGCGTTGGCTTTCTTGATTGCCCGTCAGCCAAGCGAACTCGAACTCGAACTCGAGATTTCCTGCATGGCGTCGCTGACGCTCGAGTTTCCCCTGCTGTTCATAAGGGTGAGAACCTGGGTGATCAGACCCGCATTGTTCGAATTCACATTGTCGATGGAATCGACCTTGTTCACCAGTTCAACGAATTCGTCATCCTTCATCGCATCATTCAGCAACTCGATCGATTTCAGGAAACCGTTGGTTATGTGATTGACCGCGAATTCTCGTTCTGGTCCGGTGAAGGTGAAAAGCGGGTATGTTGCGGGATTGCCTATTTCACGGCGAGTTTGGTTGAGAAAGCCATGCGCATCGCTGAACACCTTGTCGAAGATCGCTCCGCCAACGCTGCGAAGGTCAGGATCGGCCGCAAGGAACGCCGCAACCTTCGAGGTGTGCATCGAGACAGCCGACTCTTTCCGGACTGTCACAGCATTATCGATCGCTGAAAGTTCAAACTCACCCGGCCCCTTCTCATAGGCCATGATGTTGTTAAGATTTCCATAATGAGAAAAGATTGGACCAACCGGCAACCTGTCGTTCATGCAAAAGATAACGTCCAAGCCGGCGAGGATACCAAACGCGTGCAATGTACTGGCCGTTCCGAAAGCTGTATCCGGCCTGCCTGGATTCAGCAGCAGTTTATCTTGCAGGGTCTCACCTCTTAGACGCTCCTGAATAAGAATCGGACAGCCGTTAAATGACGACAATTTTGAATTCACTTGAACAAGTTCCGAGCGCTCCTGATCCGACGCAATTCTGGTATCAGGAACCCGAATAATATTTCCGACGGTGGCGGCTCCTTTGGACACTGCGTAACGATATAAGGCATTGCAGTTATGTTCCCGGAACAGCCCGTCAGACAACCCATCATTTGCCGTGTCCTTGACGACTTTGGCAAAAATAGTGCCCGAAGGTGATTCGACCATGAACGTGTATGAGCTTTTTCCTTGTTCGTTCTCGACGACACTGCTGCCTCTGTAACATCCGGGCACATAGACAGGGAGCGGCATCAGAGAACCCTTTCAAGTACTTGGCGAGCAAAATTTGCGCGTTCCGTAAAAATAAATTCAAAGGATCGGAAAGTCAAATATAAATGAAATATTAATGTTTATTGATCACGTCAATGTTGTGATATTCTGGAGAAATATGGGTCCCAACCTGCCATATGCTACTGCCAAATCGGCCTAGGGCCCATCGCAAAAGAAATATCCGTACCTTCTTTTAATGCATGATCACTTGCATTTCCAAGGCCAACCAGCCCCACCGCCACAAAAGAAAACGATCATGATCGCCGCGTCTCAGTCCTTGCCGGCAGGGGACCGCTTGCCTTCTGCTAACCACATCATCCCTACGCTTACCTCTCACATCATTGCGCGCCCGCGCCTGTGTGGCACAGTGCGCGTATGGCAACCCGTCCCGACCTCAACGATCCCGGCCCGTTCGGCAACGCCCTGCGCACCGCGCGCGCCAGCCGGCGGCTCAGCCAGTTGGCATTGGCGCTCGATGCCGGGGTCAGTGCGCGGCATTTGTCGTTCCTTGAATCCGGCCGCGCCAGCCCAAGCCGGGAGATGGTGCTGACCCTGGCCGAGGCGCTGGCCTTGCCGTTGTGGCAGCGCAACCAGTTGCTGACCGCGGCCGGCTTTGCCGCGGCGTTTCCGGCGTCGCCGCTGAGTTCCGAAGCGGTGGCGCCGTTCCGGGCGATCCTGAGCCAAATGATGGAGAACCACGCGCCCTTCCCGGCGCTGCTGTGTGATCGGCACTGGAATGTCCTGGAGGCAAGCGCGTCGGCGGCGGCAATGCTCAGCCCGTTGCTGGAGGGCTGGAACGGGCCGCCCAATGTGTTTGCCCTGGCCGCCACCCATCCGCGCGCGGCCGAGCTGATCGCCAATTTGCCCCAGGTGCTGCACGAAAGCCTGGAGCGGCTGGCGCTGGAGCAGGCCCTGGCCGGCGATGATCCAGTGCTGGCCGATCTGATCGCCATGACTCGCGTCGCGGCGCAGCGCCACCCGTTCAAGCCCGGCGCACGGCTGCGATCGCCGATCATGCCGGTGATCTACAACAGCCCCGGCGGGTGCCTGTCGTTCCTGTCGCTGATCGCGCAGTGCGGGACGTCGGAAGATGTGACGGTGCGCGATCTGCGGCTGGAATTGCTGTTTCCGGCCGATGAGGCGACGCGGGCGGCGTTTGGCTGACTCCCTCTCCCTTGATGGGAGAGGGGGTTTCAAATCCCGATCACGCACTTCCCATCAATCCGCCCCGCCCCCATCGCCGCAAAGGCCTCCCGCACGTCGCCCAGCGGCAATTCCAGCCCGATGTGCGGCCGCATGTGCGCGGCGCGGGCGTCGATCTCGGCGATGTGGCGCACGCCGGCGGCCGGGTCCTGCCTTCCCTGTTCGCCAGCGCGCACGCCGACCAGTTCGATTTCCTTCAGCAAAAGGCGATTGAGCGGCACCGCTGGCCCGCGCCCACCGGTGAACCCGATAATGGCATAACGGCCGCCGCGGCGCAGGGATTTCACCAACGGCAGCACCAGCGGCCCGGCGACGGGATCGAACACCAGATCGATATCGCGCAGCGGGATCTCCGGCGTGGCGCGGTCAATCAGCAACGCCTCATGCGCGCCCGCCTCATGCGCCAATTGCAGCCGCGCCGGGCTGCTGGCCAGCGCCACGACATGCGCGCCCAGATGCACCGCCAGTTGCACCGCCACCCGGCCCATCCCGCCGCCCGCGCCCGTCACCAGCACCCGCTCCCCGGCGGCGATGCGCCCGCGAGTCACCAGGCCGACCCAGGCGGTGAGCGCGCCCACGGTGAAGGCTGCAGCTTCGGCCAGGCTGAGCCCCGCCGGCACCGGCCGCACGCTGCGCGCTGGCAGGGTGATGCGCTCGGCCATCATGCCGGAGCGGCCGCCCAGCATCACCGCCTGGCCCAGCAGCGCCTCCGCCCCCGGCCCAGCGGCAATGACAGTGCCGGTTGC
Organism: Sandarakinorhabdus sp.; assembly: GCF_987265915.1. Classification (NCBI taxonomy): domain Bacteria; kingdom Pseudomonadati; phylum Pseudomonadota; class Alphaproteobacteria; order Sphingomonadales; family Sphingosinicellaceae; genus Sandarakinorhabdus; species Sandarakinorhabdus sp. The sequence continues at coordinate 1,784,147 of NZ_OZ503948.1, read as the reverse complement.
TTCGGAGCCGGGGATGAACGGCAAGTCCGGTTTATACTGGTAGCCGCCTTGCAGCATCAGCCAATCCGGGAAGTTCAGGCTGACATGGCTGACCGCCACCTGCACGTCGCCCGCCCCCGGCGCGGACGGTTCCGGCCAATCCTCAACGAGGGCAAGGCCCGATAGATCATCGGACAGGCGGGAACAGACGGCGGCGCGCATGGTGCAACATGGCCCGGCGCCCGCAACCGCGCCACTTGGTGCAAACGTCAGGCGCGAAATTGCGGCTTGCGCTTGGCAACGAAGGCGGCGGCGCCTTCGGCAAAATCCGCGCCGGCAAAAGCCGCGGCAAAGATGGCGGCGGTTTCGGTATCTTCCGCCACCTGGCCATCGAGCACGCGGCGCACGAAGCCCTTGATCGCCTTGGTGGAATGGCGCGAACCGCCAATAATGGCTTCGATCACCGCTGCCGGCGTCTCGGCGATCAACTCCACCAGCCCGATGCGCAACGCTTCCTCGGCCCCCAGCAGGCTGCCGGTGAACAACAGGCGCCGCGCCTGCCCCGGCCCGACCAGATCGACCAGCAATTTCACATCATGCAGCGGATAGACGAGGCCCAATTTGGCCGGGGTGATGCCCAACCGCGCCGCCGGCGTCGCAATGCGCAGATCGCAGGCCAGCGCCAGCCCGCAGCCGCCACCGACGCAATCGCCCGTCACGAAGGCGATGGTCGGCAACGGGAAGCGGGTGAGCTCAAATTGGGCGCGGTTGATCGCCGCCTGGTTGGCGGCGCGCCAGTCGGCGTCGTGCTGGTTGGTCAGCATCTCATCGATATCAGCCCCGGCGCAGAACGCCCCGCCACCCGCCGATTGCAGCACCAGCACGCGCAGATCCGCATTGGCGGCGGCTTCGGCCAGCAGCCGCGGCAGCGCCTGCCACATCGCGAGGCTGAAGGCATTGCGCTTGTCGGGCCGGTCGATCAGCAACCGGGCAACGGCGCCCTCCTGGTGCAAGCGCAAGCTCATGGCGTGGAGTCTCCCAGCGGCGGCACCGGCCCCGGCACATAATCCTCGCCGGCAAAGCGGATGGCCGGCGCGATCTGGTGGCGGCCATTGGCGTGCACCACCAGCCCGCGCTGCGCGACATGGTCGCTGGCAAAGACTTCCGCAAAATCCAGCACCGGTGCGAAGGCGACATCGAGATCGGCCATATAGGCCGCCCACGCATCACGGCTGCGGGTGGCGAAGGTGGCGCGCAGATAGTCGATCAGCGGCGCCTGTGCCGGCCCGGCCTCGGCTTCGGCGAGCGCGATCAGATCGGGCCGGCCGAGCGCGGTCAGCAGGCTACGCGCGAACTTGATCTCACGCCCACCCAGCACGATGTGGTGGCCATCGGCGCAGCTGTAGACATTGTAGAAGGCCGCACCGCCCAGCGAGCGTTGGGTCGTTGACTTCGGCGCCGGCCCGCCGGCCATCGCCGCACCCGCCGTGTGCGCGCACCACGGCAGCAGGCTGTCGAACATGGCGATATCGATATGGTCGCCCGCGCCCGTCCGTTCCCGGCCGATCAACGCCATCAGCACCGCCGACAGGCCCGTCAGGCCCGCCGCCACATCGGCCGCAGGTACGCCGGGCACCACCGGGCGGCCGTCCGGGCCATCGTTCACGCTGAGAAAGCCGGCCAGTGCCTGCACCGCCATGTCGTGCGCCGGATGATCGGCGAGTGCGCCGGTCTGCCCGAACGCCGACAGCGAGCAATAGACGATGCGCGGATTGATCGCCCGCACCGCCGCCCAGCCAAAGCCCAACCGGGCCATCACGCCGGGGCGGAAGCCTTCCACGAACACATCGGCATCGCGCAGCAGCTCGATGAGCGCGCCCCTGCCAGCATCGCTTTTCAGATCGAGCACCACACTGGCCTTGCCGCGGTTGAGATTGGCGAACCAGATGCTGTGCCCCGCCTCGAACGGGCCCTGGCTGCGGGCCGGATCGCCGGCGGGCGGCTCGATCTTGATCACGGTCGCACCCTGATCGGCCATCATCATCGTCAGCATCGGGCCAGGCAGAAACTGGCTGAGATCGATGACGCGGATGCCGGAAAGCTTGCCCATCTGATTTTGCCCCCCCGCCAAGCGCTTGCCTATCCGCCATGGCAGCCCGGCGACCCAGCAGCAAGCCTTCAGGCCAGCGCCGCCCTGATGGCCGCGTTGGTGGCGTCCGGCGCTTCCATAGGCGCCAGATGGCCGCCGCCGGCAATCAGGCCGTGGCCAAAGCCGGCCTGCCCCAGCGCCAGCGCCACCGCGCGCCGCCAGGGCGTGTCGTCCATGCCGGCCAAGGCCGTGGCCGGCGCGCGGATGCGGCGCACATCATCCAGCGTTACGGTGAGGGGCTGCCCCGGCTCAAGCAGGTCCCGCCCGTCATAGCGCGCCAGCATCGCCGCCAGCGCGCTGCGCACCAACGGGCGGGCCGCGGTGAGCGGATGCGCCAGCCACAACTGCCGCATCGCCTCCAATTGCCCGGCGCGGGCCAGCGCGGTCATCTCGGCCAGCGGCAGGGCGTCTTGTGGCTCCGGCAGGTCGGCATCCAAAGGCGCACCGATCACCAGCAGGCGCCCAAGGCCGGCAGGCTGGCCCCCGGAATGGCCTGCCGCGTGCGCCAGCGCCACCTTGCCGCCCTGGCTGAGCCCGACGAGATGATAATGTGTCAGGCCCAGCGCTGCGGCAACACGCGCGACATCGGCAGGCTCTTCGCCAAGATCGGGCGGGGCGGTCGCTTCGCCAAAGCCGCGCCGATCAACTGCCACCAACGTGAAGCGATCGGCCAGCGCCGCCTGTCCGCGCCACTGACGGCGATCCAGTGTCCAGCCATGGAGAAAGATGATGGCAGCCCCTTCCCCTGCCACCTCCACCACCAGATCGCCGCCGGGCACAGCAACGCGCATCACGCGGCCGCCGGCAAAGGCGCCATCCATGACCCTGGACGACGCCGATGGGTTCACGCCGCGTCGCGGCGGAAATGATTGTTGTTGCTGTGATCGCCGGCCAGCCAGCGCTTCAGATCAGCATGGGCAGAGGCGCGGCGGGCGGCATCCAGCGCCGGATCCAGCGCTTCCGGTGCATCATGGGTGAATTCGAGGATCATGCCGTTCGGGTCGGTGACATAGACCGAGCGGCAATAGCCATGTTCCAGCACATAGGTTTGCGGCTCGACGATGCCAGCGGCGGCGATGCGCGCTTCCATCTGTTCCTGCGTGTCCTTGTCCACATGCAGGGCGATGTGGATGAACGGGCTGGATGGGATATCGGGGCCGAATTCGGCCTGATCGGCCGGATCGACAAACTGGAAAAACGCCAGGCACGAGCCATCGGCCAGTTCGAAGAAAACGTGGCAATAGGTCCGTACCTTGCCGAACAATTCGTCGGCTTCGGTCCAGGTAGCGATCAGCGGCAGGCCGATCACGTCTTCATAAAAGGCGCGCGTCGCCTCCAGATCCTTGGTGACATAGGCGGTGTGATGCAGGCGGTTCGGGCGACGTGTGATGCTCATATGATCCCCCACTGATTTCAGCCGAACAACTTGGTGGCAATTTCCGCGACATGCTTGCCCTGGAAGCGCGCGCCGGCCAGCTCGTTTTCCGAAGGCTGGCGGCTGCCATCGCCGCCGGCAATGGTGCTGGCGCCATAGGGCGTGCCACCGGAAATCTCGCTCATGATCGTGTTGCCGGGAAAGCTGTAGGGCAGGCCGACGATGATCATGCCATGATGCAGCAAGGTGGTGTGGATGCTGGTCAGCGTGGTTTCCTGGCCGCCATGCTGGCTGGCGGTGGACACGAAAGCGCTGCCGACCTTGCCGATCAGCGCGCCCTTGGCCCACAGGCCGCCGGTCTGATCCAGAAAGTTGCGCATCTGCGCCGCCATGTTGCCGAAACGGGTGGGCGTGCCGATGATGATCGCATCATAATTGGCCAGCTCGTTCGGATCGGCGATGGCGGCGTCCTGCTCGGTCTTGAAGCCATAGGCCGCTGTCACCTCTGCCGGCACCAGTTCGGGCACCCGCTTCACGTCCACTTGGCTGCCCGCCACGCTGGCCGCGCCCTCGGCCACGGCATGCGCCATGGTTTCGATATGGCCATAGCTGGAATAGTAGAGGACAAGGACGCGGGCCATGGAGGTACTCCTGATCAGAAATTGACGCTGGCTTCGATACCATAGCGCCGCGGACGCGCCTTGAACACAAAGCCGCCCGGCGAAAATTCGGCGTTGTAGATGCTGTTGGTCAGGTTCTGGCTGAAGGCCGTCACGCTGAACCGCTTGGTGGAAACGCCCAGGCGGGCATCGACGATATCCACCGGATCGCGGCTGGTGCTGTTTTCGACATCCCACCAGGTCCGCCCGGTGCGGCGATAATCGAGCCGGGCATTCAGATCGAGCGTGTCGGTGATCGGCCGGGCATAGTTGATGCCGGCATTCAGCGTGTAGCGGCTGATCAGCGGCAGTTCGTTGCCGATGCGGCGCGCGTCAGCGAAGGCCTTGATATTGCTGTCAGTATAGCCCAAACCGAAATTGATATCGAGGCCCTTCATCGGCCGCAGGCTGGCTTCGAGTTCAAAGCCCTTGATCTGCGCCAGCGGCACATTGCCAAGGTTCTGCGTCGAGTTGGCCGCCAGGAACACGAAGAAATAGCTGTTCTCCGTGCGGGTGGTGAAGGCTGCCGCGTTGAAGGTGAGCAGGCGGTCGCTGGTCTGCGTCTTCACGCCGACTTCCCAGGTTTCGGCCACTTCGGCGTTGAAGATGTCGCCCACGCCCACGATGCCGTTGCCGGCTGCCACCGCGCCCACACCGGTCTGGTTGAAGCCGCCGGAACGGAAGCCGCGGCTCCAGCCACCATAGAGATTCACTTCGTCGATCGGCTTGTAGCTGATGGTGAATTTCGGCTGCCAGGACTGGAAGCTGCGTTCGCGGACATCGCCGCTGCGGCCCTGCGGGAAGCCGGCCACGTTGGGCAGGAACGCGGTGGGGGTGAGCGTGGTGTTCTCACGCTTGTCACGATCATAACGCAGCGATGCGTCAAGGCGCAGCTGATCGTTCACCTTCCAGCTGGTGTTGGCAAACACCGCCCAGGCGAAATTGTCCTGGCTGTCAGACAGGAAACTGAACTGCGGATTGGCCGGGTTGGTGCTGGGGGTGCGGAACACCGGGAACACGCCGGCGCCGGTATCGATCATGTTGCCGGTGGAAATGAAGCGCTTGGTGCCGACCATGTAGGTGCCGGCCACGAACTGCACCGGCTTGTCGGCCGGCGATTCATAGCGCAGCTCGTTCGACCAGGCATCGACTTCCAGATACTGGCTCTGGTTGAGATCGAAGCCGAAGAACTGGAAGAACAGGGATTCGCGGATCGGCAGGAAGTTGAAGGCATCGCCGGTCAACACCTCCGTAACGCGATCATAGGCGAACACGTTGGAAACCGTACCGAAATCGCCGCTGTACTTCAGCTTCAGAGCGCCGTTCCACATTTCGCGATCATTCTGGCCGCGGTTGTTGACGCGCACCGGCAGCGAGGTGTTGTTCACATCATTGACGATGTTGAAATACAGCGCCTGGGTCTGCAGATTGGAATAGGACACGCGCAGATCGACATCGAGACCGGCCGTGGGGTTCCACAACAGATTGCCGCGCAAGTTCAGATCCTTGATCGGATCGGCCTTCTCGTTCAGGAACGTGTTCTGAATGAAACCATCGGTGTCATACCAGCTGCCCGACAGGCGGAATTTCAGATTTTCCGCCAGCGGCCCGGAAATGTTGCCGCGCACATAATAGCCGAAGCCATTGTCCACGCCGGCGGTCACCTTGCCCGACAGCTCATTGGTCGGCGCCTTGGACTTGATGATGATGGCGCCGCCGATGGCATTGCGACCATAGAGGCCGCCCTGCGGGCCCTTCAGCACTTCGATCTGTTCGATATCAAACAGTTCCTGGTTGAACTGCGCCGCGTTCACCTGCTGGATGCCATCGACGATCACCGCCACCGATGGCTCGCTGTTGCGGGCCTGGGTGATGCCGCGGATGATGACGAAGGCGTTGCCGGCGTTCTGGGTTTCCACCAGATTGACGTTGCTTGTCAGCCCGATGAAATCGCCCGGCCGCTCGATGCCGGCGGCCTGGATGGTGGCAGCGCTGAAGGCGGCAATGGCTGCCGGCGTTTCCTGCACGGTGCCAGCGCGGCGGGTGGCGGTGACGATGATTTCGCCCGCGTCGTCAGTCGCTTCGGGTGCAGCGGCGGTTTGCGCCAGCACCGGTGCCGCCGCCAGGGCAATGGCAGATACGCCAGCCAGACCGATGATGCGGATGAACGAAATAGCCATGTTGAACCTCCCCAGATGCGGCGGACCGCGGCGGCTGCCCCCTGATGTTGCCCGCCGGTAACCGGCAGGCACGGCCGGTGCGGCTTGCCTGATCCGGCGATTAGTCTTTCGTCATGCGAAGTCAAGTTCGATATGCGAATAAATGACCCAAGGGCGCGGCTTGACAGCCTTCGCCGGCGCTTTCGCTTCACCATGTCGCATTTCGGCAACGCCCTGTTGGCGTTGCCCTCCACTGCGCTGTCAGCGCGCCAGCGATCGCGCCAGCATCGGGAAACGGCGCAGCTCCGCTTCGATGGCACCGGCGGCGTCCTGCAGCAGCGGCAACCTTGTGCGCACCAGCTCATCCTGGCTGATGCGTGTGGTGGAGGTGGAACAGTTGATCGCGGCCACCACCTTGCCGCCACTGTCGCGCACCGGCACCGCCACAGAGACAATGCCATAATCCAGTTCGTCGAGCGCGCTGTCGTAATGGCGGTCACGCACCGCCGCCAGGCGGCTGCGGAAACTCGCGGCATCGGTGATCGTGCGCTCGGTCAGCCTGGTCAGCGGTTGGCCAAGAAATTCCGCGATCACCGCGTCGCTGTTGTAGGCCATCAGCACCTTGCCCATCGAGGTGGCGTGCAGCGGAAAGCGCGTACCCACCCCGGCACCCAGCCGGATGCGGCGGTTCGACGGAATGTGGCAGACATAGAGGATGTCGCGCCCGGACTGCACCGCCAGGCTGACCGAATCGCCGGTGGTCTGGCCCAACGCCTGCAACGGCGGCACCGCCACGCTTTCGATGTTCATCGAATCCAGATAGGCCGAACCAAAGGTCAACACCTCCGGCGTCAACAGGAACCGCCGGCCATCCTGTTTGATATAACCCAAGGCGACCAACGTGTTGAGGCAGCGCCTTGCCACCGCCGGTGACAGCGCGGTCGCCGCCGCCACCTCCGAAAGCGCCATTTCGGGGCGCGTCGCATCAAACGCGCGCAGCACTTTCAGCCCGCGTTCCAGGGTGGACAGATATTCCGGATCCTTGTCGGGCGTCATCCGCGCCGTCTGACAGGCTTGCGCGCGCGGCGTCAACTCGTCGCCCAACCCTGCATTATCGCCCCAGGATCGTGGCATTGTCCTGCCCCAACAGCGGCGGCGCGGTGACGTTCAGGCTGCGCTGCCCATCGAAGCTGAGCGGGGAGCGGATGGTGCGGAATTCGCCCAGCGGCCCCGGTGCCGATACCTCCAACTGCAGATGCTTTGCCTGATCATTTTCAAGCACTTCGGCGCTGGTGGCGACCGCAGACGATGGCACCTCCAGCGCGCGCAGCCGTGCCAGCCAATCGGCGCGCGGGCGGGCCGCGAACAGCGGTGCCAGGTGCGCCACCACATCGTCATAATGGGCGATGCGGCTGTCGCGCGTGGCAAAGGCTGGCAGCGCCAGCATGTCGGGTTGCTCCACCGCCACACTGAGATTCTCCCAGAATTTCGGCGGCGAACTCATGTGCAGGGCCAGCCACAGGCCATCGCTGCACTGGAACACATAGGATTGCGACACGTGCGGCCGGGAATAGGCGTCCATAACCTGATCGGCGGCGAAAAGATGTGTGAAATCATCGAGGTTGAAATGGCACATCGCTTCGAACATCGATGTTTCCACCAGGCGTCCTTTTCCCTTGGCCTGCCCGGTCTGCTGCCGCTGATACAGCGCCGCCAGCACGCCCTGCGCCGTATAGAACCCGGTCATCGCATCGCCGATCGCCGGGCCGACCACGCGCGGATGCTGCGGATTGACCAGCAACCGCAAGAAACCGCTGGCCGCTTGCGCCACCGTGTCGAACGCCGGCCGCGCCGCATCAGGCCCGCTGCTGCCGAAACCGGAAATGCTTGCATAAACAAGGGCAGGGTTCAGGCCGTGCAGCCGTTCCCAATCCACACCCAGTTTCTTCGCCACGCCGGGCCGGAAATTCTGGATGAACACGTCGGCGCCGCGCACCAGATCATCGAAGGCGGCCAGATCATCGGGCAGGCGCGTATCGAGCGTGATCGATTGTTTGTTGCGGTTATAGGTTTGAAAATGCGGGGAATAAAGCGTGCCCTTGTAGGCGCGGAACGGATCGCCGGTGCCCGGCTGCTCCACCTTGATCACCCGCGCGCCCAGATCGGCCAGCAGCATTCCGGCGCATGGCCCGGTGATGAACGTGCCCATTTCCAGCACCGTCACGCCAGTCAAAGGTAACGTATTCGGCAGTGCTTGCGTCTGATCCTGCATCACCCGTCCTCCTGCGCCACAAAATCACCGTTTCGGCCCGCCAATGTGCGGCTTCTGATGTTGTATGCGGCGGTTTGCTGCACCAATGCGCCCCAAAAACCACCGTTCAGCCTGTTGGAAACCGCCAGATTCCGGTTGGAAACATCCTTCACCGGGCCAGCACAGCCTGCCCGAAGCGCCGGCTGCCGACAGGGCGCCCCTTGTGCACCCCAGCCCGAATACGGAGCGCCCTGTCAGACTTGCCGTCGTTAGTCTTTTCGCATATCGAAGGCAAGTTCGATTTGCGAATTTCTCAGGAGCCCTGTTCATGCGTATCGGCAAGCAAGATGCCCCCTTGACCGCCATCTGCACATCCGACGCGCACAGCATCACCGTGCGCGGCCGCGACCTGACCGGCGAGATCATCGGCAACACTGATTTCACCAGCTATTTCTGGCTGCTCGTCACCGGCCAGGCGCCAACTGACACCCAGAAATTCTTCGCCAATGCCGTGCTGTGCGCCATTGCCGAACATGGCCTGGTGCCATCGGTGGTCGCCGCACGCATGACCTATGCCGCCGCCCCCGAAGCCTTCCACGGCGCCGTGGCCGCGGGCCTGCTCGGCTGCGGCAGCGTCGTCCTCGGCTCTGCCGAAGTCGCGGGGCGCTTCCTCGCCCAGGTGGTCGCCAGCGGCGACCCGGCCGCCGAGATCACGCGGTTGCGGGCTACCAAACAGGCCATCCCCGGCTTTGGCCACCCGCAGCACAGCGATGGCGACCCGCGCGCCAATCTGCTGCTGCGGCTGGCAGCCGAACACGGCATCGAAGGCCCGCACATCGCCGCCCTGCGCGCCATCCAGGCCGCCCTGCCCGCCGCCATCGGCCGATCCTTGCCGATCAACGTCAACGGCGCCATTCCCGCCGTAATGCTCGATGTCGGCTTCCCACTCGCCGCCCTGAAGGGCATCTCGCTGCTCGCCCGCACCGCCAGCCTGATCGGGCATCTGCAGGAAGAAACCACCCGCCCGATCGGGTTCATCATGTCAGGTGCGGCGGCGGCGGCGATTGCCTATGACGGGGCGTGAGAGGAGCTGAGGGGCGCTCCCCCTCTCCCGGACCGCCGGCGGCGTCTCTCGACCTCTCCCCAGGGGGAGAGGTGAATATTCAGGGCCAGAACTGCTTGCTTGCAATCGCCGCGCCTTCGGCCATCGCGGCCATCTTGGCCCACACCACGTCCGGGTCCACGCCGCCCGAACCGGCGTGGATCGAAAAGCCGCAATCAATGCCAGCCTGCACATTGTCCCGCCCGACGAGGTGGGCATAGCGGGCGATGCGTTGGGCGATCAGGCCGGGGTGTTCGATATAGGGGCTCTGGCATTCGACAACACCGGGGATCAGCTTCTTGCCGTCGGGCAGCTTCACGGATTCGAAGATGGCGAATTCATGGGCGTGGCGCGGGTTGGCGGCTTCGAACTGGATGGCGTGCGGGCGGGCCTGCCAGATCAGATCGATGATATCCTGCAACGGCACGTCGCAATGGTGCGGGCCGGGGTAATTGCCCCAGCACAGGTGCATCCGCATTGCTTCCGGCGCGATGTTGCGGGTGGCGTGATTGAGCGCCGCGATGTTGAGCGCCATGTGGTCGCGAAAGCCGGACAGATCGAGGTCACGAAACTGCGTGTGGCGGCCCATGGCGAGATCGGGGCAATCGACCTGCAACAGGATGCCCGCCTCCACGATGGCTTCATATTCATGGCGCAGCCCTTCGGCCAAGGCCATCACATAGTCTTCGTCGTTGGCGTAATAATCGTTGCGGAAGAACAGCGCAGTGACGCCGGGCGAAGCGGCCGACATGAAGGCTTGGGCACCCGGATGGGCGGCAAGCGCGCTGTTCAGATTGGCGGCATCATGCTTCACCGCTTCCATGTCCTTCACGGTGATCGGCGCGTTGCAGGCCGGGGTCTTGCGGTGCTTGCGGCCCTCGTCGCCAAAGATGCGCTGCTTGACGCCGGGGAAATCCTCTATGTCCTGAAACACATAGCTGGTGCCGCTACCGCCAAAGCCGGTGAGGCGATCCTTGATATAGGTGGCATAGCTCGGCTTTGACTGTTCGCCATCGTTGATGATGTCGATGCCGGCGGCGGCCTGTTTGCCGACCACATAGGCCACGGCCTGTTCGATGCGGGTGGCAAGCGCGGCTTCGTCCACCGTGGCGCCCTCTTCCCGGGCGATGATCTGATCCAGCAGATCACTGGCGCGCGGCAGGCTGCCGACGTGGGTGGTGAGAAAACGGCCGGTCATGATGATCCCCCTGATGCTGTGCGCGCCGTGTAACGCCAAGCACCCCAACGGGGAACCCTGCGACGCCTGCGCGTTTTTGCGAGGCTGGATCGCCGGGCATGCGACCGGTCAGCCGGTAACGCGCGCCTGCGCCAGCCATTGCAGCGCAGCGCGGCCGGCCAAGAAGAAATAACCGCCACCCTGCATTTCCACCCAGTTGCTGAGGCCATGCACCCGCACCGGGCCGATGGCGGTGGGCAGGGTGAAATCGCCCTGCCCCAACAGCGGATCGACTTCGCCAGGCAGGCCGTGGAAGCTCCGGCCCAGCAGCCAGCGCTGCTGCACGAATTCGAACTGGCGTTCGATATCGGCGCAGATGGCGGTGAACATCAGGCCCTTTTCCGTGCCCGTATCGAACGGCCGGCCACGGCGGATGATGCGGTGGCGATTGGACAGATCCCAGGCCAGCGGATCGGTCGGATCAAGGCTGTCGCGCGGGTTGGCGCGGCGGATGTGGGCGCCCAGCGGGCAGGCCAGGCCCTGTGGGTCTTCGACGCCGAAGGAAAAATCGTTGCGCGCGCCGCTGTGACCGGTGGCGCCGGCCCGATCGATCACCGGCGTGCCATCGGGCCAGCGGCCGATGATGCGCGCCTGCAACCACGCGCCATCGATGGTCTGGTGCAGCGCGGCGGGCAGATGCGGGCAGCGCGCGACGAGATCACCGGCCGCCGCCGCCGTGCCAGCGTGAAAGCCGGCGACATCCTGCTTCAGGCGGCGCACCACCAGGAAACTGCCATTGCGGCCGAAATCACGGAATCCCCCGCTGGCGGTGAAATCCGGATAGGGCCGCGCCGGTTCGGCCGTGCCGGGCAGCAGGCCGGCGGGATCCTGTTCAGCGGCCAGGCGCAGCGGCGGCGCGGTATAGCCAGCGCTGGCCGGGTGGCCGAGCAGGAATTCCCCCGGCGCCAGATGGTCACGCGCCGGCCGATCGCGCCAATCGCCGGTGCCGCGGATGGCCGGTTGTGAAATGCCGTCGCGAAAGCCGAAATGATCATGATCGAGGCCGGGCTGGCCATCGGGCGCTGTGCTGGTGGGGCCAGTGATGACGGAATTGACGATGGTGACGATGTCGCCCAGCACCGTGAGGGCGGCGGCCACATCCTGCGGGGTTTGCGCCACCAGCATCAGCACGGCATCGCAGCGATCATAGGCGGCTAGGCCCGGTTGCCCGCTGCCCGGTGGCCGCCACGGGCCGGTATCACCCAAGATGTCAGCCCGCGCCGGCATGCCGGCCATGAAGGCAAGCGGGAAGCTGGCCAGCCCTTGCGCGCTGTCAGGCCCTGGCAGACCGAGGCGGGCCAGGCCGGCGGGTGACAGCGCGATGGCCGCCGCGCCGCCGATCCGTGCCGAACCGGACGGCAGATCGCCAAAGACCACCGGCGGCAACGCGCCTTCGCCGGCGAGGATGCGGGAAAGCGCATTGTTTTGGGCCTTGCCGGGGGCATTGTCAGGGAAATTCAGAAAGATATGCGCGCCGTGCTGCAAGCTGCCGAGGCTGCGGAACACCAGGCTTTGCACCTGCGCAGTGTCCACCGTGGCGGCCGGGCGCGGCAAGGCGCCCAGCAGATCGAGCCAATCGCGCGCAGCGGCGGCATCGCTGGCACGGGCCAGCCCGTGGTGGATCAGCGCCTGGGCGCGGATGCGATCAAGCGTCAGGTGCGGCAGCGCGCTGTACCAGCAGCCGGTGAGCTGTTGCTGGCGGCGGACCCAGCGCTTGAACAGGTCGCCGTTCTTCGCGCCTTCGCCGATCAGGCCCACGGTGGGCGGAAAGCCGATGCCATGGCTCCACGCCGCGGTCTGGCCGGGGTGGGCCTTGGTGATGAAATCTTCGAGATAGGATTCCCAGGTGCCATCATAGTTGCTGAAAAAGATCAGCTTTTCGGCATCGGGCAGCCGCAGCCAGCGCGCGAAATGGATGGTGCCCATCGACAGGATGAAGCCGGGGCGGGTGTAATGGCGGGCGAACACGCCGATGCCCCACATGGCGAAGGCGAAGGTGAGCCGGCGCAAGATGCCGGGCTTGAAATCGCTGGCCGAAATGATGTGGCTCTGTTCGTGGCCGGGCGGATTTTCGCGTTGCGTTATGCGCAGCCGGCGCACCAGATCGGGGTCGCGCGTGTCGGGCGCGTCGGCGGTTTCGAGTTTGCGGACCAGCAGATAGGCGCGCAGGCCCAGCCCAAGCCAAAGTCCCAGCGTCATCACGACACCGGTGCTGAGCGCAATGAGCAGCCGGCCGCGCGAAATGTCCCCGGCCAGCGCGGCCCAGGCCAGGATACCGAACACCAACGCCGGCAGCAGCGCCACCACCACGATCCAGCGGCCGGCCGGGCTGCCGAGATAGGCGAGCAGGCCGCCCCACAGACTGGGAAAACGGAAATCGACGAAGTTCAGCCGCTGCCGGCCCGGCACATACAGCATTGGACGCAACCGCGCAGCGGCGGCGGCGAGGTGCGGCGGCGGCGTGATGCTGCCATTCAGCAGGCCGCGCACATGCGCCAGCGCGGCCAGCGGCGGCTGCATGGCCCCGGCGCAATGCTGCTGCCAATCATCCAGCGCCTTGCGGGCGAAATCCGCCAGTTCATCGCGGGCGCGCTTGGCCGCCATGGTGAAGCCGGGCGAGCCATCATAAAGCAGGCCGGTGGCGCCCCAGGCGCGCGGCCGCACATCCAGCCGGTGGCGGTTGAGGAACGCCGGCAACGGCGACCCGCCATCCCAGCGGCTGACCCGTGCCAGCAGCGCCGTCACCTCGGCCGGGGCAAGCCCAAAAATCATGTCGAGCGCGGCTTCGGGCGGGCCATCGGCGCTGATCTCGATCAGCAGGCGCAGATCGGGCGCCGCCGGCGTGCCGACATCCAGCGCATTGATCGACAGGAAATGCACGATGGCGGCATCGTCCAGCCACGCCCGCATCAGCGGCCCGGCCGGATTGCCCAGCCCGAGCAGATCATCCTCCAGCGCCGTGAGCGCCGCCGGCGCATCGGCAGGCGACACGCCCTGCAATACCGGCACGTTCAGAGTCATCATGCTGTGGGTTGCCGGGCCAGCGGGCTGTGCCGCGCCAAAGCGCACCTCCAGCCGGCGCGGGAACGGCCCGGCCATCTGCAATTTGCCGGCAGCCCCCGGCGCGCGCGCCAGGCCGGGCAGCGCGAACAGCACGGCGAAGATGCGGGTGAGCTGATCGATGGCCATATGCTGGCTGATGCAGCTGTGGACACCGTACCCGAACATCAGATTGCCGGCTTGTTCGATGCCGATCCAGCGATCGGGGTTGAACTGGCCGGGCTGCCGCCATTTGGCACCATCGTGCATGGCGATGGCGGTGGCGGCCAGCACGGGGCCATCGGGACCCATGCGGAACTGGCCGGGATCGAGCGCCGGGGCCATGCGCGCGGCTTCCAGCGCGATGCGGCGCAGGCCATCGCGGTTCCCGTCGGTCGCGGCCGTGCGCGCCGCATCGAACGCCGCCGGATGGCGCAGCAGCCATTCGAACGCCTTGCCACCGGCCAGCGCGGTGGTCGGCCCCAACCCGATCGCCAGCCCGGTGAGGATGGCACGGATCAGGGCATGATCGGCCGGAGCCAGGCTGGCTTCACCGGCCATCTTTGCAGACACCAGCGCCCAGATCAGGCCGCGCGCAGCGGCAATGTCGGCGCGCTGTTGGTCGGCCAGCGGCGCCAGTTCGGCCACGCAGGCGGCAATCTGGGCATCGATCAGGGCGCGCAGCCGCCAGCCGGCATGCTGGGCCAGATCACGGGTGGTGGGATCGCCCAGCACTTCACCGAACAGCATCGCCGACATCGCCTGCGTCCAGTCGGAATAGGCATCGATGTCGGGCGGCGCCAGGCCCAGCCAGTCCGCGCCGGTTTGCGTGATGACACGGGCAAACACGTCGCGCATCACATCGATCTGGCCATCGCTGTTCGCCACCAGCGCTGCGGTGAGGGCGCTGGTATCGGCGGCAAAGCGCGCGTTCCTCGCTGCGCCTTGCTGCATGGCGGCCAGCACAAAGGCGCGCTGGCCGCCATGATCTTCGCCTTCGGTGCCGAGCATGAATGCCGGGCGCAGCGCCGAGTGATCACCAGTGCCGGGCGGACCATGCGCCAGCAACCGCATTTCGGCACCGAACGGCACCGGATAGGTGGCGGGATCGCCGAGCACCGCAGTGACATTGGCGTGGCGGGCAAAGATGGTGACGCCGAACAGTTTCAGCTTGCCAAGGCGGCCAGCGACAATCTTGAACAGGCATAGCGCCAGTGCGAACAGCCAGGATTTGAAGCGCGCCACAAAGCCGGTGCCGGGCGCCAGCCGCTCCAGCCGGAAATCGACCTGCGCCAGATCCTGCCCGGCGAGATGCCAATCGTCCGGCTCGTCTGCCACCGGATATTTTACCCGAAATCCCGCCATGCCACCAAAACGCCCCTATCCCGATTGCAACGCCGCCAGCGGTTCCTTCAACCAATCGTTCCAAACTGTGTTGCGGAACGGAATCCAGTCGATATGGCCGATCTTGAAGCTTGGCCGTCCTGCCTTCAGCGCGGTCAGCGCGGCGGCGGCGCCGGCATCATCACCGCTGCGCCACAGGGCGTTGATGACGATCACATGCGCGTGCCAATAGCCGGGCTGCAAGGCCGTCGCGATGGCGGCATGGCGCTGCGCGGCCTCCCACTCGCCCTGCAACAGCATCGCCAGGGCCAGTTCGGAGTGGCGATAGAAGCGGTGGAAATCATGCGGCGACAGGCGCAGCGCCGTGTCCAGCCAGTCCACCGCCACCGCCGGCCGCCCCGCCAAATTATGCAGTGTGCCCAATTGTTCATGCGCCATCGCCAGGCTGGGGCTGAGATCGACGGCCTGGCGCAGCCAGGTTTCGGCCGGCTCCATGTGGCGCTGCCACATTTCGGCGATGCCAACCAGCATATGGGCACGGCCATCGCGGCGATCGAGCTCCACCGCGCGCCGCGCCGCATCGCCAAAGGCGGCGATCTCGTCGGTGCCGGCGCGGCGGCTCCACAGCCGATAGCCGAAATTCTGCGCCCATTCGATGGCGGCATTGGCCGACAGCGGCGCCGCGGTCCGGGCCTGATCGAAATAACTGGCTGCCTTGTCCAGATCAGGCAGCGCCAGCCGGTTCTGATACCAGCGGCCGCGCCAGATCAGATCATTCACCGCCAGCGCATCAGCCGGCAAGGTCGCCGCCCGGCTGCGTTCGGCATCATCCAGTTGCTCGGCCAGCATCGCCACCAGTTGATCGATGATCGGCAGAAAAGCGTTGCTTTCCTGCGGATTGTCCAGATCCAGGCTGGGCGCGCACAGCAAGCTGCCATCGCTGGTATCGATCAGCCGCCCGGCCAGTTGCCAGCCGCTGCCCAATTTGCGCAGGCGCCCGCCAAACACGAAGGCCGCCCCCAATCGCCGCCCGGCATCGAGCGCCGATTCGGAGCCATCGATGGGGAAGCTGGCGCCCGAACCGATCACCTTCAACCAGCGCAGCTGCGCGATGCGGCCGGCAAGTTCGTCCCCGATGCCGGCCGCCAGATAATCCGCCGCGGCATCGCCACTGTCGTTGGTGAACGGCAACACCGCCAGGCTGGCGGCAGCGCGCGGTGCCGAAAAACCGTCCGGCTGGCGGTGCGGGGCATCGGCGCGCTGCTGCGCGACCCATTCCGCAAACTGATCTGCGCCCGGAATATCCAGCCCTTCCAGCAGCATCTGCCCCGGTTCGGCCGGCAGCAGATCATAGGCCGCCGCATCAAGCCACACGCGGCGGCCCCGGGCTTGCACGAGATCCGGCGCCACCGATTCCAGCCGTTGGCGCAGGCGTGACAATTCCTTGCGCAGCGAGGCCTGGGCCTGTTCCTCGTCCACCCTGGCCCACAGCATGCGCCGCAGCCAATCGCGCGTATGTTCGTGGCGGGGGACAAGCGCGAGCATGGCGATCAGCGCCATGCCCTTGCGGCTGGGCAGTTCGATGCGGTTGCCGGCCGCATCGAGCATGCGGAACGGCCCATGCAGGCCGATCCGCACGCGCGGATGCGCGCCCCGATGGCCGCTGCCGTCGCCGGATGGGCGGGTATCGGCATGATCATCCGTGTCATCGCCCTGTTGCACATGTCTCTCCATGCCTTGCCCTACGTCTGGTTAATATGGGCCAGCCAGCGAAGTCACGCATTTTTCACGGCAACGTCACGGCAGCCGGGATGACCGGCGCTGCGGCATGGGCTAAAGATTTTTCAAGGAGTTGGTCGCAAGACCATTCCAGCGTGATCTGGCCCAGGATCGGGCTGTCGGCATTGCCGACGGCGGCGCACCTGGCCCAATCGTGACCGGTCAGCCGCTTTCGGGTTTGCTCACCGGTTCGAAGGAATGGCTTGGCAATGCGAAAGGGCAGATAACCCTTGGCATTGCCACAAGAGCCAGAAGAATGATGCGGGGGAACAACCCGGGCGTGCGATGAGGACCCACATCGCCCTGCCTGGATGCCCACATCAGGCCAGCGGCCGGTGGCGGCGGGCGACAGGATGACAAGGTGGCCATCGACCCAGGACGCGGGGCGACGGGTGCCGGAACCACACTGACGCCCATCCCTTTCCGACACCGCCGCTGGCCCAGCCATCCGGCACCCCAGCCGGCGCGAGCCCTGCCGCCTGTGATTGACCCTGCAGGCGGCAGGGCCGCAACCTTGCTCAGCGCCAGAGTCGCGACCTGCTTCGGCCCCCTGGGCGTTTACGTCGGCAGGCCAGCGACCCGGCCTTCCCCGCGCAAGCCAATCGCCATGTCACGGCGTCTGCTTTGGCCAGCTGATGCCATGTTCGGCCCCAAAGATTCGGCCTTCACACCGGGCTGCCGGGTCAGAGCTCCCGTCTTCGCGCCAGCTGCGATCGGTCTGGCGTGCGATGACGTGCAACCCCGGGCCGCGGGCGGTCCCTGCGCCAACTGCGCTTTACGGGCCATTGCGTCCAACGTGGCCATGCGCAACAATCGCTTCCCGACCTTGAAGCGTACCGATTGCGATCGGTCGGTCATTTCATGATCGTGACATTTGCGGGAGACGAGCCTTGCCCCTGACCACCGAACAAATCCAGTCGTTTGAAGAGGATGGCTATCTTCTTGTGCGCGGCCTGCTGTCGCCCGGGGAAGCGGCCGCCTTGCGGGCAGAGGCGCATGCGCTGGCCGATCGTCTGGGACATCCGGATGCAACCTGGGCCAGTGTGAAAGCGCAGCCGACCCGCATCACCCATTGCCACAATGTGCAATTCCACTCGGCAGCGTTTGCGCGCCTGCTGCTCGACCCGCGTTTCACCGAAGCCGCGCAATCCCTGATCGGGCCCAATGTGCAGTTGCATCATTGCAAGATGTTCGTGAAGCCGCCGGAACAGGGATCACCCTTTCCGATGCACCAGGATTATCCCTATTTTCCGCATGAGAAGGATAGTCTCGTCGCTGCCATCTTCCACTTTGACGATGCGCCGCTGGAGCGCGGCTGCCTCCGGGTTGTGCCCGGGTCGCACCGCCTGGGGCCGCTGACGCCGATCGGTGAGGACCGGCATGTCGAGGGATATCCCCTGGAGGATGGGCTGGCCTTGCCGGCCCGCGCCGGCGACGTGGTGTTCTTCAAATATCTGTTGATCCACGGTTCGGGGCCGAATGTGTCAGACACGGCACGCACTACCCTGCTGGTGCAACTGAAAGACCCGACCGACAAGCCGATTGTGGACCGGCACAAATCGCGTGGCCAGGGGATGATGTTGGCAGGTATCGACGAAACCAATCTCGACGCCGCGTAAGAAAGGGCAACGCCCACATGCCCTCGCGTTTTGACCTGCCGCTGCACGAGCTTGAGTTGTATACGGGCATAAACCCGCGCCCCGAAGATTTCGATTCCTATTGGGCCACCGCGATCGAACAACTGCGCCTGGTGCCGGCCAATGCGAGCTTTGTTCCGGCGGCGTTTCAAACGCCGGCCGGGGCATGTTTCCACCTTTATTTCGATGGCATTGGCGGCGCGCGGATCCATGCCAAGGTCATCCTGCCGCACAACGCGGCAGACCCGGTTCCGGCGGTGATCCGCTTTCACGGCTATTCCGGCCATTCCGGGGAATGGGCCGATCTCCTGCCTTATGTGGCCATGGGCTGGGCCGTTGCAGCGCTGGATTGCCGCGGCCAGGCCGGACAATCGGAAGACCCCGGCACGCGATCGGGAACGACCTGGCGCGGCCATGTCATCCGGGGTCTGGCCGACGATCCGGAGCATCTCTATTATCGCGGCGTCTATCTCGATGCAGTGCGCCTGACCCAATTGATGATGGCGCACGACCAAGTTGACGAGACGCGGGTGTCGGCGACCGGCTTCAGCCAGGGCGGCGGTTTGAGCCTCGCCTGTGCGGCGCTTGAACCGCGGATCGCCAAGGTCGCTGCCCAATGCCCCTTCCTGTGCGATTTCAAGCGCGTCTGGCAGCTCGATCTGTTGAAGGACGCCTACGAGGAACTGGGTTATTATTTTCGCAGGTTCGACCCGCTGCACAGCGATGCCGACGCAGTGTGGACGCGTTTGGGCTATATCGATTTGCAGCATCTGGCCGCGCGGATCAGGGGGGAAACGCTGTTTGTCACCGGCCTCATGGACACGGTGTGCCCGCCATCAACGCAATTTGCCGCCTACAACCGGATCACGGCGGCCAAGACGATGCTCGTCTATCCCGATTTTCAGCATGAAGCGTACAATGGGGCTTCCGACCGGATCCTGCACTTTCTTGCGTGGGATGGCTGAACGAACCGTCAGAGCATCGATGAGAAGAAGCATTTTTCCAGCGGAAGCATGGCCGATCCGATGGCGCAGGCGTCCACGCTGGTCTGGGAACGCACGATCTTGGGCAAGGGGCGTGGTTCCTGCCGCCGGGCATCGTCGAACAGTTCGATGACCGGAATGATCAGTTCGGCCAGCGCCGGTGGCAGGCGGCCACCCAGAACGATGGCCTCGCTGTCGAGGATCGCGGCGATCGAGGAGGCAATGAACGACAGGGATTGCCGGGACGTGTCGACCCAGTTGTCCAGCCCGGGCCAGCCCATGTCGAACCGGGCCAGCATGTCCGAAATGCTTCGCAGTTCAATGCCATGGCTGGTGATGGTGTCGAACAGCGCCTCCAGAGTCGGCAGCTGGATGTGGCGCGGCAGGATCAAGCCCAGTTCCCCGCCATTGCCGTTGACACCGCGCAGCAGCCGATGATCGATGATGACGCCGCCACCGATGCCGGCGTCCACAAAGACATAGACGAAATTCGAATAAGACCGGCCAGCCCCCAGAAAGCTTTCGCCGATGGCGGCGGCGTTGCCATCGTTTTCCACCCACGCCGGCAGGCCCAGCGCATCATGGAACAGGGCATCGATCGGCACCATCGCCCAATCATCCAGCGCTTGCGGCGGGTTGTAGCGCGACTTGCCATCAAGACAGTAACCGGAAATGCCGACACCAACGCCGCAAAGCCGCCCCACCGCGACCCTATGGTCAGCCAGCAGGCGCCCGGTGACCTGCTTCAGCCGCGAAAACACGGCCTTGCGGCTCATGTCCGGCATGTCGAGGCAATCATAGGAAACGACATTGCCGGCGAAATCCATCAGCAGCACCGACATGGCATCAGTCATCAGGGCCACGCCCAGCGAATAGGCGTGCTCGGGATGGATTTCGATTTCCACCCTTGGCTGCCCCCGGCGACCACTCGCCTGGCGCGGCCCCAGCCGCAGTGCACCGCGCGCCACCAGGTCGTTGACCAGCCGCGACACGGTCTGCTGTGAGAATCCCGTTGCCGTGACGATGTCTGGCTGCGTCGTTCCGGGCGAACGCAAGACGAAGCCGAGGATCCTGGATGCGGTGTCAGAGGGTTGAAACAAAACAGAATTTACCTTCATTTCGCCAACTCGTCCACCTTCTGGCAGTTTGCCCCCGCTCCGGCAACGGGGTTTAAAACTCTCTTTAAAACCTTTTGTGGGTTGTATTACCGTTTGCCCGCCTCTAAAGTTTGATGAGGAATGGCAGAAACAAGTGCCATCGGGGAGAGGGGAGAATCTCATGAGAATGATCTTGGGTTCGGCGTTGGCCGGCGTCTCGTTGCTGGCGCTTGTCCCGGTTGCGGCACTGGCGCAGGCCACAACCGCAACGACCGAAAAGAAAGCCGAAGCAGCTGTTCAGGTTGCCGGCGATGACACCGCCGAAGACAACGAGATTGTCGTTACCGGCACCAGCACGCGCCGAAGTGCCCAGAACACGCCCTTGTCGATTGCCATCGTGAGCCAGCAGGAACTGCGGATCTTCGCCGGTTCGGGCAGCCAGGCGGACATGCTGCAGCAATTGCCTGGCCTGAAGGCAGAAGGCGGCGGCGGTGAAGTTGCCACCAACTTCCGGGTGCGCGGCTTGCCGGGTGGCTCGCAGTTCGAATTCACCCCGATCAACTATGATGGCATCACCGTGCTCAGCGCCTTCGGCCTGAACTCGTCGGCGTTCGATTTCTTCGCGCGCAACGATCTTGGCATCGATCGCCTGGAATTCGTGAAGGGCGGCGTATCCAACCTGTTCGGCGTCAGTTCCACCGCCGGCATCATCAATTATATCAGCAAGACCGGCACAGCCGATCCGCATGGGACCTTCCAGCTCGAAGTCGCCGGCAACAACCGTTACCGCGCCGACTTTGCCTATCAGGGTCCGCTGGCCGAAAACACCTTCATCGCGCTTTCCGGTTTTTACCGCACCGATGACGGCCCCATCGATACGGGCTTGACCACAGAGGGCTTTTCCCTGCGCGGCAACGTGAAGCACGAGTTTTCCGACGGCAGCGGCTCGTTCACCGTCTTTGCCAACTACATCGATGACCGTGCGAACTTCTATCTCGCCGTGCCCCTCGATGGCACGACCCGCAAGCGCCTGACGGGCAATGACGGCAACATCGTCTTCACGACCAATTCCAGCGCCACCGACGGCATTCGGGTGACCACGCCGGAAGGATCGACCGAATTCCGCTCGGCCGACCAATTCCAGACCAAGGGCGGCTCATTCGCTGCCGTGCTGGACAAGTCGTTCGGTGATGGCTGGCGCTTCAATGCCAAGGCCAAATGGGCGCGCTTCGGCAGTTCATCCAACTTCTTCAACAACGGGATCGGCCCGGCGGCGCCCGAAACGCAGACGCAGTTCCTGACCCGTGTCGCCCCGACAGCGACGCTGGCACAGGCCGTGTTCACCGATGTCGAAACCGGCGCGGTGTTGCCGTCGGGCCATCTGTTGTACGCCAATGCCTATAACGAGCGGCAGCGGCCGACGACCGATGCCACGATGGAAGTCAATCTGATCAAGACGCTCTCCACCGGCAGCATCAACCACACGATCACGGTGGGCGGCTTCATTTCGCGGGCCGAGGCCGAGAACAACCAGCGCACGATGCAATATCTGGGGCAGTTCATCAACAACCCGACCCTGGTCAACCTCACCATCGGCGGCCAGCAATATACGGTCAACGGCATCATCCAGGCGCCGTCGGCCTATACCCAGGAAACCCGCAGTGCCTTCAAGCGGGCCATTTACATCGCCGACCAGATGGAAGGCGATCGCTGGGCATTTGACTTCGGCATGCGCATCGAAGAGGCGACCATCCAGAACCAGATCGAAGTGACCGCCAGCCGCCCGGGTACGCTGGCAACCAATCCGGTTGTGGGCGCGCCGATCAACACGATGGTGTTCGGCACGGGGACGTTCCGCAACGGCAAGGCTTCGACAACCGGGACGGCCTTCTCCGTAGGCGGCCTGTACAAGCTGACCGACCAGGTCAACATCTATGCCAACGCCTCGGCCGGCTATTTCTTCCCGCAGGCCCAGGGCACGAACGTGCAGCTGAACTCCGCTGCACGCGACATCGTCTTTTTCGAGCCTGAACCCGTCTATCAGGCCGAAGCCGGCGTGAAGTTCCGCAACGACAAGGTGCAGGGTTATGCCGCCCTGTTCTACACGGGCCTGCGCAAGCGGACATCGGTGGCCTTTGTCGGTGCCAACCTCACGCCCCAGCTGCTGCTGACCGAGACCGATGCCTATGGTGTCGAAATGGACCTGACCTATCGGCCTACGGACTTCCTGAACCTGACCGGCAACTTCACCTACCAGGATTCGAAGTTCGTCGGGAACAGCCCTACCAACGCCAATCCGACGCTGGCGGTGCTGGGCAAGCGGCCGGAGCGCCTCTCGCCGATCCTCGTCAACCTTGGCGCCCAGGTTGACAAGAGCGGGTTCAGTGCCGCGCTGTTCTGGAACTACCAGAGCAAGACCTTCGCCGACTCGACCAACAATGTGCCGCTCTTCGGTTATGGCATCTGGCGGGCCGAGGCGGGTTACGTCCTCGACAATCTTGGTGCGGGCAACCGGTTGCGTTTCAGCGTGGCTGTCTGGAACCTGCTCAATTCGCAGGGCATTTCCGAAGGGAACTCGCGCCTTGGGGCCATTCAGGCCGGCGGTTCCGGCGTATATTTCAATGGCCGCCCGATCCTGCCACGCCGCGCCGTTGCCCGCCTGACGTTCGACTTCTGATCGGGCGCAACATCTGAAATGTCCGCGCCGCCTTCGACGAGGGCGGCGCGGATGTCACTGGAACTGCGGGGGCAATCTTGGTCAGCGCGCGCAAAGAACAGCTGACCGGCTATTTCCTGGCCGGCGTGGCCGCGGCCAGCGCGCGCCGCACATTGCCTGCGGCCATGCTGGCAGACCGGTTGTCGACGGCACCGCCTGGAATGACCCCAGATGGACGAACGATCGTCCTGGGTTATGGCAAGGCCGCGGCAGCTATGGCGGCGGTAGCGCGCGAGCAGCTTGGCGGCGTGGTGACAGGCGCTGTCGTGACGCGTCATGGCCACGGGGTCCCGGACCCGATCCCCGATATCGACGTGATCGAGGCCGGCCATCCCGCACCCGATGCGCACAGCCTGTCGGCGGGCAGGCGCCTGCTCGATCATGCCGCGCAGGCCGGGGCCGACGACCATGTGATCTTCCTCGCCTCCGGCGGCGGTTCCGCGCTGCTGTGCGCGCCGGCCGCGGGCATCGATTTCGCCACAAAACAGGCCATCAATCGCCATCTGGTGCTATCCGGCGTGCCGATCGAGGCGATCAATCTCGTGCGTCGCCACTTGTCCGCGATCAAGGGTGGCGGTCTGGCGGCCGTCGCGGGCGCGAAGGGGGCACGATTGTTCACCTACGTCATTTCCGATGTGGCCGGCGATGATCCGGCGATCGTGGCATCCGGCCCGAGCATTTCTGGTCCGCATGCGCCGGAACGGGCGCTGTCGATCCTGGAAGACGCCGGCTGGCCGGTGACGCCGGACCTGGCCCGGGCCATCCACGCCAATCGCAAGCCGCCAATGGCGGCACACCCGGTTCGTATCATTGCGACCAATGACGATGCGCTCAAGGCCATTTCCGGCCTTGCGGCAAACGACCGTTGGAACGTCGTCGATCTGGGCGGCGCCCTGCGCGGCGACGCGGCGGAGACCGGCCACGCGCACGCCGCTGTTGCCGCGCAACATGCCGGGATTCCGGGCCGTCACCTGCTGGTGTCGGGCGGCGAATTGACGGTCAGGGTGCGCAATGCCGGCGGCCGCGGCGGCCCCAATCTCGAATATCTTGCGGCGCTGATGGCGGCGCTGCCGCCAGGCCTGGACATTGCCGCCCTTGCCGGCGACAGCGACGGGATTGATGGCAGCGAAGACAATGCCGGTGGCTATTTCGATGCCGATTGCCGAGCCACGGCCGCGCGCTGCGCGATCGCGCTGCAAACCAACAGCAGTTACGACCTGTTCAGGGAAGCCGGCGGCTTGATCTTCACCGGGCCGACCCGCACCAATGTCAACGACATTAGAATGATCGCAGTGGGAGCGGATTGATGCGTCGTGACCCGGGCCTTGACGAACGCGCACGCCAGATCCTTCGCCACAACGATCGCGGCGGCTACACCGTCCCGACGCCGGGCCTGTACCCGTTTCAGTGGAACTGGGATTCCGCCTTTGTGGCGCTGGGCTTCGCCACGTTCGACCAGGACCGCGCCTGGCAGGAGATCGAGACGCTGGTCAGCGCGCAGTGGGACGATGGCATGATCCCGCACATCGTGTTCCACAAGGACGATGACGGCTATTTTCCGGGACCCTCCGTCTGGGCGACCGGAAAGACTCCGCCGACATCGGGGATCACGCAGCCGCCGGTCCTCGCTACCATCGTGCGAAAACTGTGGGAACAGGATGGCAGCGATCCGGGGCATCCGCGGATGCGCGCGCTGTATGCGGCCGCGCTGAACAGCCACCGCTGGTTCCACACCTATCGCGACCCGCTGTCCAACGGACTGGTGATGGTCACGCACAATTGGGAAACCGGCCGGGACAATTCGAGCGAATGGGACGATGCCCTCGCCAGGGTGGATACGGCGAATGTGGGCGCCTATACGCGGCGGGATACCGGCCATGTGGACGCGGCGATGCGCCCGCAACAGGTTGAATATGATCGCTATGTCGCCATCCTGCAGTTCGGCCGCGCCTGTGGGTGGGATCATCGCAGGATTGCCGATGCCGGCCCGTTCCGCATGGTGGATGTCGGCATGTCGATGGAATTGCTGCGCGCAAACCGCGATCTCGCGGTGCTGGCCGCCGCTGTCGGCGATGATGCCGTGGTCAAGGAGCTGTCGGAACGGATCGCCTTGTCGGAACAGGGCATGGACTGGCTGTGGAATGAGGACGTCGGCGCCTATTGCTCACGCGATGCCACCACCGGCGAAAGCTCCGGCCTGATCACCAATGCCAGCTTCCTGGCTTTTTATGCCGATGTCGGCTGCGCGCAGCAGCGCAGCCGGATGCTGGCGTCGCTTGAACGGCTGACCGCCAGCGCATGCTATCTGCTGCCCAGTCTGGAGGCCGGCAGCCGCGCCTATGACCATCGCCGTTACTGGCGTGGCCCCGTCTGGCTGGTGGTCAGCTACATGGTGGCACAGGGCCTTGCGGAGCAAGGCCAGAGCGATTGGGCCGACCGCATCCGCAGCGATTCCGCGCAACTGATCGCGTTGTCGGGCTTTTACGAGAGTTTCAGTCCGGAAACCGGGGAGGGTTCCGGCGGGCCGGACTTTTCCTGGACGGCCGCGATGTGGCTGGCCTGGTGTGGGGAGGATCGCGCTTGTGCATGAGCTGGGCAAGAAGCCTGCATCCGCCGCCTACCCTTGGGTGCTGGTCGGTCTGCTCTGGATGGTGTCCTTCCTGAACGCCGCCGATCGATCGATCCTGAATTCGGTCAAGCCCCTGTTGCGGGTCGAATTCGGTATCACCGACGTTCAGCTTGGCATCGTGGATGCGTCGTTCTTCTGGCTCTACGCCGTGTCGGCCTTTCTGTTTGGCCGCGTCGGCGACAGCGTGCGGCGACGGAACATGATCATCTTTGGTCTGGTCTTCTGGAGCATCGCGACGGGCCTGATGCCGCTGGCCACCGGATTTGCCATGCTGCTGGCGATGCGTTCCTTCGTTGCGGTCGGCGAATCCACCTATTATCCCACCGCCACGGCGCTGATCAGCGCCTGGCATCAGCCCGCGGTACGCAGCCGGGCGCTGTCGGTTCACCAGACGGCGGTTTTTGCCGGCGGCGGCATCGGTGGCTGGGCGGCGGGCCGGCTGGCTGACAGCCAGGGCTGGTCGGCGCCCTTCATCCTGTTTGCGATGTTCGGTATCGTCGTCTTTTTCATCCTGTTCAGGTTTCTGCGCGATGACGTGCCAGGCGAACGGCCGTTGCCACCGGAAAAGCGCACCGAGCCGGTTCGGCTGATCCTGCGCAACCCTGCGGCCATGCTGCTGTGTGGTGTGGCCTTTCTGGCGACGGCTGCATCGTCCGCCGTGCTGAACTGGTGCAACACCTATGCGCATGACGTGCTGAAGCTCAATCTGGCTGACAGCGCCC
Source organism: Sandarakinorhabdus sp. (assembly GCF_987265915.1). NCBI lineage: Bacteria > Pseudomonadati > Pseudomonadota > Alphaproteobacteria > Sphingomonadales > Sphingosinicellaceae > Sandarakinorhabdus > Sandarakinorhabdus sp. The sequence goes on along the minus strand of NZ_OZ503948.1, from coordinate 1,757,290 downwards.
TTGTCGGCCCGGTGATGATCACGACCGCCGGATTCATTTCCGTTCTGGTCGGCGGCTATCTTGCCGACAAGCTTGCGACCCGAATGGCGGCCGGGCGCTTTGCCATTCTCGCCGTCGGACTGGCTTTTGCGGCGCTTTTCCTGTTGCCGTTCCCCTTGGCGAAAAGCGCTCCCCTGGTCGGGGCACTGCTGTTTGCCACCAGCTTTGGCAAGGGGCTTTATGATGGCTGCATTTACGCGGCCATGCATGATGTGGTGCCGCCCGAGGCGCGCGCGACGGCCGCCGGGCTGTTGACCATGCTGGGCTTCATCGGTGCCGGCATTACGACCGTGGCCCTGCCGGCCATCGCTGTGTATACGGGATTGGCCGCTGGATTTGCCTTCATGGCAGCGCTTTATTTGATTGCCGTTGCCCTGCTTCTGTTCGGCATGCCGATCGTGAACCGGGTGATTGCAGAACAGGAAAACGAGGCTGTCCGTGAGCATTGAGGCGTTTGTCGGTGGCATCGAACTGGGCGGCACCAAGGTGGTTGCAGCGGTCGGCCGCGCCGACGGGACGATCCTTGCCCGTTGCACGATGCCGACGATCGACCCGGCCGGTGTGGTTGACGCGCTGGTCAGCTTCTTTCGCAATCAGGCCGAGACCATCAGCGCGCTGGGCGTCGGCGCCTTCGGCCCGATTGTCCTCGATCCGGCGGCGGCACATTATGGACATCTGCTGGAAACCAACAAGCCGGGCTGGAGCGGCTTCAATCTGGCCGCCGCGCTTTCGGACGGACTTGCCGTCCCGGTTCGCCTGCTGACCGATGTTGCCGCTGCTGGTCTGGCAGAGGCACGGTTCGGCGCGTTGCAGGAGGCCGCGTTGGGCGTGTATCTGACCGTGGGAACCGGCATTGGCGGCGCGATCATGTGCCGGGGCCAGCCTTTGCCCGCCATGCTCCATCCGGAAATGGGCCATTTGCGACTAGAAAGACAAGCGGGCGACGATTTCGTTTCGACCTGCCGTTTTCATAGCGACTGCGCCGAAGGTCTGGCCGCAGGCCCGGCGATCATGGCGCGTTTCGGCCGATCGCTGAGCGACCCCGGCGCCGGTGAACCCGAACAGCAGTTGATCGCCGGCTATCTGGGCCAATTGTGCGCACAACTGGTTCTGCTCCTGTCGCCCCAGCGTATTGTTCTGGGTGGCGGGGTCGGGCAGACGCCGGGCCTCATTCGCGCGGCCCATGCCGAGATGCTCGCCCGATTGGGTGGCTATGCAACGGACGGCATATTGCGGCCAGATTATGTCTGTGCGCCGGAACTCGGAAAAGACGCAGGGGTCGTTGGCGCCTTGCTGTGCGCACAATCCCAACATGGCGAGATCTGAACATGGGCGCGAGGCACGGTGCAGACAGCGTCGGGATCGGCAAGAGTCGACGACGTGCTGTACGGTTCTGTAGAGCCTGACATCACGCCCGACGCTGGTTTTTCGGTCCTGGCTGCAACGCTTTGGGCCGTGAACTCATAAATTCCATACACCGTCATCGCCCGCCGACGCGGCCCGGAGCGGAGCGGCGGACGCCGCGTAAACGCCGCTTGGGCGCTCGTTTCGCTTGGACGGTGGCTCTGCCACCGCCACGGCGCTCACGTGACTGTGCCGGGTCGCTCCGGGCCGTGTCGGGGCATGGTATTTATGAGTTCACGGCCTCGTATTTTCCGCGCGAGTTGCCGCCCCGAACATCCGTTCTTCCCTGAAGATCAATGAGATCGGGGCTCGTCGTCTGATCCCCGAAGCGCCTCCCGCCACAAGGAGAGCCGCTATGCGCCATTGCAGCAGAGCCCCGGCCACACCCCCGAATTGGGAACGAGTGTCCTTGGCTATCAATATCCCGGAAAGAAAGTTGGCTGGGGCGCCAGGATTCGAACCTGGGAATGCCGGTACCAAAAACCGGTGCCTTACCGCTTGGCGACGCCCCAGCAGGCGTCCGGCTGCGCGGGCGCGGCAGCCGGGACGGATTGCGGCGTTAGGCAATCGGGCCGGGTTTGCCAAGCGAAAATCGGCCGCAGTTGATCACAGACGCGCCAGCATGGCCTTGGCCTGCGCCACGTGCAGCACTTCGACGAGTTGGCCCTTGTGGGTGGCGACGCCGCGGCCTTCGGCAAGTGCGGCCTCATAGGCCGCGATCAGAGCCATTGCCTCGGCGATGTCGGCAGCGCTGGGCGCGAAGACGGCGTTGCAGGGATCGACCTGGCCGGGGTGGATCAACGTCTTGCCATCAAAGCCGAGCATCCGCGCTTGCGCGGCTTCAGCGCGCAAGCGCTCTTCGTTGCGCACATCGGTGCAGACGCCATCGAACACCGCGATGCCGGCGGCCTTGGCGGCGATTACCATGGCGGACATGGCGTACAGCAGCGGCCGGCGCTCCGGATCGGCGCCGGTGTTCAGCGCCTTGGCCAGATCAGCCAAGCCCGCCACCAGCCCGGCAACGCCTGGCACGGCAGCGATGGCTGGCGCATTCAGCACACCGCCGGGCGTTTCGATCATCGCCAGCAGCGGCCGGCCGCCGGCATGGGCGACGATGGCAGCGGCCTCTGCGGCGGTTTCGATCTTGGGCGCCACCACGCCGGCAAAGCCATCGACATGCGCCGCGACCAGATCATCATCATGCCACGGCGTGCCAACGCCGTTGATGCGCAGGAACAGCGCGCGATGACCCCAGCCGCCTTCCAGCGCCGCCGCCACCGCAGCCACGCGGGCGTCCGGCTTGGCATCAGGCTGCACCGCGTCTTCCAGATCGAGAATTACCGCATCGCTGGCCAGGGTGCGGGCCTTGGCAATGGCGCTGGCGCGGTTGGCCGGCAGGTAGAGCAGGGATTTCAGGCGGGTCATATCCATGGCCGGCAGGGTGCCAGCCTGCCCTGGCGGGTGCAATCACCCTAATCGTCAGCCCAGCCCGTGAGCGTGCCGCGCAATTTTGTCAGCGCGGCCTTCTTGATCTGGCAGATGCGCGCCGCGCCGACGCCGAGCACCTGGCCGATTTCCTCCAAATTCAGCTCCTCGACGAAATAAAGTTGCAGCACGCGCGCCTCGCGTTCGGGCAGGGAGGCGATGGCGCCGGCGATGGCGCGGCGGCGGCGGTCGCTTTCCAGCACATCATGGGCATCGGGATCGTTGCTGGCAAACCAGTCGCTGTGATCGGAATAGACATCGTCGATGCTTTCGGTGTGCGCTGCCACGGTTTGCGCCAGGCCGGCGCGGTAATCGGACAGGCTGATCTCCAGCGCTTGCGCCATTTCGGCATCGGTGGCGCTGCGGCCCAATTGGCCTTCCAGCCGGCTGCGCACCTGGCCCCATTCGCGCTTGCGGCGCATGGCCGATCGCACCAGCGTTGCACCTTTGCGCAAATGATCGATCATCGCGCCGCGCACCCGCACGCTGGCATAGGTGGCGAACGCCGCGTGGCCGCGATCTTCAAAGCTGCGCGCCGATTCGATCAGCGCGATCATGCCGATCTGCACCAGATCCTCCACCTCGATGGCCGACGACACGCGGGCATGCACATGCCAGGCGATGCGGCGCACCAGCGCCAGATGGCTGGAGATCAACCGTTCGGGATCGACTTGCGCCAACCGGGCGGGCGCATAGAGCGCCGGATCAAGGCCAAGGCGGGCGTCCATCAGGCGTCTCCTTTGGCGGGGGTCGCGCCGATGATTGCGGCAACCTCCACATCGCGGTCATCGGGGATATCGGGAAAGGCGAGCACGGCGACGCCGGCCAGCCGCGCGCGCAGCATCTGCCAAAGCGGCCGGCGGATCTGCGGCACGGTGACGATGGCAAAGCGCCGGCCATCGGCGAGCAGCGGCGCACAGGCCGCGGCCGCCGCTTCGGCGACGCGGGTGACGAGCGCCGGATCGAACGGGTGGGCGGTGCCCGGATTGGCGCGCACCGCCTGCACCAGCAGGCCTTCCAGGCCGGGATCGAGCGCAACCGCCAGCAGCGCGCCCTTCACCCCGGCCAGTTGCTGCACCAGGGCCAGGCCGAGCGCCGGGCGGATCAGTTCGGCAAGTTCGGCCGGGTCCTGCGTCTTGGGGGCCACCGCGACCAGCGCGGCGGCGATGGAGCGCAGATCGCGGATGGCGATGCCTTCTTCGAGCAGGCGTTGCAGAACCTGGGTGACCACCGCGACTGACACTAACTTCGGCGTGAGCGCCCCGGCCAGCGCCGGCGCGGTATCGGCCAGCGTATCAAGCAGCGCTTGGGTGTCATCCTGCCCCAGCAAGCGGTGGGCATGCAACGACAGCAGCTGGTTGAGATGGGTGCCGACCACGGCGGCAGGATCGACGACGGTATAGCCGGCGGCCTCGGCCAGATCGGCTTCGGCTGGATCGATCCAGCGCGCCGGCAGGCCAAAGGCCGGATCGGCACATTCGCGACCCGGAATGACCGTGGCGATGGCGCCGGCTTCGATGGCGAGCATGTCGTCGGGGAAAAGCTCGTCTTCACCCACCACCACGCCGGCCAGGGTGATGCGATAGCGGAATGGCGCGAGGCCAAGATCGTCGCGCACCCGCACCTGCGGCAACACAAAGCCGAGATTTTTCGACAATTGCCGGCGCACCGCCGTGATCCGCGCCATCAACGGGGCATCACGGGCGGCATCGACCAGCGGCACCAGCGCAAAGCCGATATCGAGCGCGGCGGGTGCGGTATCGGCGACATCGGCCCAATCGATGCGGGCGCTGCTGTCGGGCGCGTCAGGGCTGGTGGTGGCGGCTTCTGGCGCTGGGGCGGGGCGTTTGCGCAGCGCCAGCCAGAAGGCCGCGCCGGCCGCCGGCGCCACGATCAGCAGCGGCATGCCCGGCAGCAGGCCGAGCAGCGCCAAGATCACCCCGACCGGCAGCCATGGCGCGGTGAGGCCAAGCTGCGCCCCCACCTGCTGGCTGAGATCCTGCGTCTTGCCGACACGCGTGACGACCATGGCGGCCGCGATCGACAGCAGCAGCGCCGGCACCTGCGCCACCAGGCCATCCCCGACAGCGAGCAGCAGATAGGTGCGTGCCGCATCAGCAAGGCTCAGATCGTGGGAGACGGTGCCGAGGATCAGCCCGCCGATGATGTTGATGGCGAGGATCAGCACGCCGGCAACCGCATCGCCCTTCACGAATTTGCTGCTGCCATCCATGGCGCCGTGGAAATCGGCTTCGGTGGTCACCTCGGCGCGGCGCAGGCGGGCGTCTTCGGCGGTGATCAGCCCGGCGTTGAGATCGGCATCGATGGCCATCTGCTTGCCGGGCAAGGCATCGAGCGTGAAGCGCGCCGCAACTTCGGAGACGCGGCCGGCGCCCTTGGTGATCACCACCAGATTGATGATCATCAGCACACCGAACACGAACAGGCCGACGACATAATCGCCGCTCACCAGGAAATTGCCGAAGCTTTCAATCACATGCCCGGCCGCCGCCGTGCCTTCGTGGCCGTGCACCAGCACGACGCGGGTGGAGGCGACATTGAGCGCGAGGCGCAGCAGCGTCGCGTAGAGCAATACGGTCGGAAAGGCGGAGAAATCCAGCGGCTGGCGGATGTTGATCGCCACCATCAGCACAATCAGCGCAACCGCGATGTTGGTGACGAAGAACAGATCGAGCAGCAGCGCCGGCAACGGCACCACCATCAGGCCGACCAGCAGCAACACGGCGGCCGGCATCAGCGCGGTGCGGGCCGTAAGGTTGGCGCGCAACTGCGCCGGCAGGCTGGCGGCAAGATTCATTGCATGGCCGCCAGCACGAGATAGGCCATCTGCGCGCGCGACGCCATGAGCGCCGGATCGGCTGCCGGCAGGCTGCGGCCGGCGGGCGGCAGCGGATTGCCGCCCCCGCTGCCGCCCATATGCCGGTTGATGCGGCTGGCGACGACATCATGGACCTCGCCCAGCGAGCGCGCTGAACCATCCTTGTGGAAAAAAATGCTGCGGTTGGCGGCAGCCGCAGCGGGCAGCAGGCCGGCGGCGGCGGCGGCGGGGTTGGCGGCCATCGCGCCGAGGAACCGGATCGCACCGCCGGCACCCAGAAAAGCCGCGAGATAGAGATCGGCGCTGCCGGCGGCACGGCCCAGCGACTGCTCCAATTTGGCGGCGTTGTCGCGCGTGAACTCGCCGGCCATGGCAGCAGCAGCCTCGGCGTTGTGGCGCAGCGACAAAATCGAGTCCTTCACGGCGCGGCTGGCGCCATTCCTCAGCGCGTCGGCCGCCCAGCCGAGACCATGCTTGTCGCCATGGCGGGCGACCACGCCCAGCCAGGTGGCATCAGTGAACTGGAACAGGCCGCTGGCCGACGAGGTGCTGGCGCGGGCCACGGGGTTCAGCCCGGATTCGGCGCGGGCGTTGGCGAGCAGATAGGAAAAATCCACACCGGTACGCGCCGCCGCCTGTTCGACAGCGGCGATGATGGTGCTGCGCACCGGCGTTGGGGAGAGCGCGATGGTCATGCCCAGCGGCCGTCGCTGCCATAGGTGACCGCAGCCGGGCGCAACGCCGCGCCGGGCGGGCGCAAGGCCGCCAGCCGGCGCTCGACGCTGATCAGCTTGGCGCGGCTGCGCAAGATGGCTTCGCTGTTGAGATCGCGCGCCTGTTCGAGCAGCGGGCGCGGCGGCGCGGCACCGCCCGCAACCGCCGCCGCCACCGCAGCCAAAGCAGCGGTCTTGGCGGCCGTGGCGCTTTGAATCGCGTCGGCATCTTCGGATTCGAGCGCCGCCAGTTCGGCGCGGATCGCGTCGACCAGGGCGCTGGCAAGATCGTCGATGCCCCCCGCCATGATCAAGGCCGGCCGCGATCGAGCGCCAGCATGGCGCCGGCAATGGCATCGGCATCGATCGGATAACGACCGGCCGCGATCGCTGCCTGCAACTGGGCGACGCGGGCGCTGTTCACCGGTGGCGCGCTGGCCAGTTCCTTGATCAGGCCGCTGTTGCCGATGCTGCCAGCCACCGTTGCGGCCGGCGCAATGCGGCGCACCGGCTTGCCGGGGTCGCTGGCGGCGGTTTCGCCAGCTGGCTGACTGCGCGCTGTAAAGGGGCTGCGGATCGGGCCGCCGCCATTGATGCCATCGATCATCTGTCTGGTCCCTTGTGCTGGCGGCCCGTCGTCACCGGCCGCACAACGCTGTTAACGGCCATTCACCATGGCCTTTAAATCGCCGCTCATCGCGCCAGCACGACACGGCCACCGGCTTCGATGCGGCCGGTGAAGCGGCGGCCGGCGGGGCCTTTCAGGGCGACCCGTGCGCCATCGGCATCGCGTTCGGCTTCGGCCTCGATCTGGATGGCGAAACCCGGCCCGCTGGCCTCCACCAGCACCCGCTCGCCGCGGCGGATGGCGGGTTTGGCACGGGCGACCGCTTGACTGGGGGGGGCGCTGACTGCGACGGGCACATAAAGCGTCCACGCCGGATCGGCACAATCGGCGCGCACCACGTCGGCGCGCGCCCAGCTGAGCGCTGGCGACGGGCAGCGCGGCACCACCAGCCGATCATCAAGGCGCGCCGGCCCACCGGCAAAGCGTTCGACCGCCATGCGCAGCACCGCCACATCGTGCAGGGCGGGGCCGGATTGGGCCCAAACCGGCGCGGAGAACAGCAGCACGGCCAGGCCGACCAGCAAGATGGCCAGGTGGGCGATTTTCATAGTGAGCCGTTTAATCATGGCGCGCATCGGCCGTTGATCCTTTCGGTCAGGCCAAGGTGCGATCCCCCGGCATCACAGCCCGACCAGCAAGAACCGCGCCAATTGTTGATCCCCCCGATTGGCGCGCCGCGACCCGGCCCGGGGCCGGCAATGGCTTGCCGCCGCAGCGGCAGGCCCTTGCCGCGCCCCGGGCCTCACCCATGGCGCTGCGGCCGTTGCAGGCACTTGGCACGGCCTGTGCATTGCGCCGGCCATGACCATATTCGACTCAGCCCTGGGATTGTCCGCCGCCGCGCTGAAACTGCGCGGGCAACGGCTGGAGGTGATCGCCGGCAATATCGCCAACGCCTCCACGCCGGGCTTCAAGGCCCGCGATCTGGATGCCGATGCGGCGCTGGCGCGGATCAGTGGCAGCGGTTTTGCCGGGATGTTGGCGGGCGAACAGGCCGGTGCCGGCGCGCTGAGATTCCGCGCCGCCATGCAGCCCAGCCTGGATGGCAACACGGTCGATATGGCCACCGAACAGGCCGCCTTTGCCGAAAACGCCCTCAAATATCGCGCCAGCCTGGAGTTTCTTTCGGGACGCATCCAGACGCTGATGAGCGCGATGCGGCCGGAATGATGAAGACCCTTTCCACCTTCGACATCGCCGGGCGCGCCATGGCATCGCAGCTGGTGCGCATGAACGCCATCGCATCGAACCTGGCCAATGCGGGCAGCATTTCCGGCACCGAACAGGGCGCCTATCGCGCGCTGCGCCCGGTGTTCACCACCCGATATGACGGCACGGCGGCAACTGTGGATGTGGCCAGCATGGCGCGCACCGGCACGCCGGAACGCAAGCTCGATCCGCATCATCCGCTGGCCGATGCCACCGGCCATGTCTGGCAAGCCGCCGTCGATCCCAATCAGGAGATGGTGGAAATGGTCGAAACCGCGCGCGCCTATGCCAATAATGTCGAAGTGCTCAGCACCGCACGCGGCCTGGCGCTCGACACGTTGAGGATCGGCAAATGAGCAGCATTGCGCCCGTGAATGCCATCCCATCCGCGCCGCCACCGGCAGTGCGCAGCCCCAAGGCCACGCTGGACCAGGGCGATTTCCTCACCCTGATGACCGCGCAATTGAAGAACCAGGACCCGACCAAGCCGGTCGATAACCTGCAATATGTCCAGCAGATGGCGATGTTCAGCCAGCTGGCCGGCACCACGGAAACCAACAGCAAGCTGGCCGCCATCACCGACCGGCTGGACCGACTGATCGCAGCTTCAACATCAGAAGCCTCAACACCAGAGGAGTGACATCATGGCCTTTTACACCGCGCTCACCGGGCTGTCCGGTGCCCAGTCCGAAATGTCCACCATCGCCAACAATATCGCCAATGTCGGCACCACCGGTTTCAAACGCAGCCGCGTGGCCTTTGGCGACATCTTCTCGGCATCGCCGCTGGCCAATCCCAACCGCGTGATCGGATCGGGCAGCACGGTGCGGGCGATCAGCCAGCAATTCGCGCAAGGCCCGACCGAAACCTCGACGTCGGCGCTCGATCTCACCGTGGCCGGCCAGGGATTCTTCATCGTCAAATCCGGGCCGGGCGGCACCCAGACGCATTTCACCCGCAATGGTTCGTTCGGGGTGAACGCCGATCGCGCCATTGTTGATGCACAAGGCCGGCAGATGCAGTTGTTTGCCACCACCAAGGATGGCGCAGTGCTGGCCACCGGGCTGGCCAGCACCATCAATGCCACGCTGCCGCTGGCATCGGGCGTGCCGGTGCCGACCACGGCCATCAATGTGTCCGCCAATCTGCCCGCGGATGCGGCGATCATCGCCAATTCGCCGATCTATACGCCCACCAACCCCTATGTGTTCGATCGTGACAATGCGGCCAGCTTCAACGCCAGCACATCCACCACCGTCTATGACAATCTCGGCAATCCGCTGGCCGCGACGATCTATTATGTGAAGGACAGCCTGCCCACCGTGCCCGATCCGCTGCACCGCTGGACGGCGCGGGTGTTCGTGGGCGATACCGAACTTGCAGTGGGCGGCACCAGCGGCCTGCCGATGGCGTTCGACGCCGCCGGCTTGCTGACCTCTCCCACCGCGCCCTTCAGCTTCGATCCGATCACCCCGCCCGGCAGCACGGCGCCACTGGCGTTGAATGTGGATCATGGGCTCGCCACCACCCAGCAGGCGCAGCCGTTCAACGTGGCGGTGATCGAGCAGGACGGCGTGCCGGCCGGGCAACTGGAAAGTGTGTCGGTGGATGCCGCCGGGCTGCTGCGCGCCAGTTTCTCCAATGGCGAGGTGCAGACGCTGGGCAAGGTGGCGCTGGCGAATTTTTCCAACCCGCAGGGCCTGAAGCAGGCCGGCGATGCGAGCTGGGTGGTGACGCCGCAATCCGGCGAGGCCCTGACCGGCGAGGCCGGGCGGGGCGGCATCGGCAGCCTGCTCTCCGGCAATCTGGAGCGCAGCAATGTCGATCTGACCACCGAACTGGTCAATCTGATCGCGGCGCAGCGCAATTTCCAGGCCGCGGCCAAATCCATCGAAACCGACAATCAGTTGATGCAGACCATCATCAACCTGCGCAGCTGATCGGCTAAGTCATGGACCGGCTGATCTATACCACCCTGACCGGCCTCAACGCCCGGGCGCGCCAGCAATTGGTGACCGCGAACAATCTGGCCAATGCCGGCGTGCCGGGATTCAGGCGCGATGTGGTGGCGCAGGAAAGCCGTTATCTGAATGCGGCGCGCGATATCGATGGTGCCTGGCGCGCCCGCGCGCAGGCCGGTGCGCCCAGCCTGGCCACCCCGCACCAGCCGGGGCGCATTTCGGCGACCGGCCGCCCGCTCGACATCGCGCTGGGCGGCGAATCCTGGCTGGCGGTGCAAGGCCCGATCGTCGGCGGCGATGTGCGCGAAGCCTATATGCGGCGCGGCGATCTGCAGGTGAATGCCGCCGGGCTGATCACGCTGGGCGATGGCCGCGTCGTGTTGAATGGCAACAGTGCGCCGATCTCTGTTCCGCCGGGCGCCGCGCTGACCATCGGCGAAGATGGCAGCATCACCGCCACCCTGCCCGATGGCCCGCAAGCCCTTGGCAAGCTCAAGCTCGTCGATGGCAGCAGCCTCAAGTCGCGCGACAAGGCCGCCGATGGCCTGTTCATGCCGCAAGACCCGTTGCCGGCCGACCCCACGGCGCGTCTGGAAACCGGTGCGCTGGAAAGCGCCAACATCACCGCCGCCGAAGCCCTGGTCGAACTGGTCGAGGAACAGCGCGGCTTTGAAGTGAACGCCCGGCTGCTGAAACTGGCGCAGGACATGGACGAACAGGGTGCGCGGCTGATCAGCCTGGATGGCAAGTAAGGAGCCTATGCGATGACCACCGCCCTGCAGATTGCCCGTTCGGGCCTCGACGCGCTCGATCAGCGCATGAAGACAATTTCGAACAATCTCGCCAACGTCTCGACCACCGGCTTCAAGCGCGATCGCGCCAATTTCGCCAGCCTGATGTATCAGGATGATCGCAGCCCCGGCGCGGCCAGCGGCGCCGACAGCCAATATGCCACCGGGCTGGGCACCGGCACCGGCGTGCGCGTCGTCGGCACCGAGCGCATCCATGCGCAAGGCACGATGATCCAGACCGACAATGCCCTCGATCTGGCGGTGGACGGCGCCGGATTCTTCGCCGTGCAGATGCCGGATGGCACGGTAGGATATACGCGCGATGGCGGCTTCAAATTGTCGGCCACCGGCGAGATCGTCACCACGGCGGGGCTGCGGCTGGCGCAGCCGCTGACCGTGCCGGATGGCGCGACGCAATTGGTGATCGCGCCGGATGGCACCGTCACCGCATCCCTGCCCGGCGAGGCCGCACCGGTGGAGGTGGGACAGCTCCAACTGGCGCGGTTCCTCAATCCGGCCGGGCTGATGCCGGTGGGCGACAATCTCTATCGCGAAACCGCCGGGTCCGGCCCGCCAACCCAGGGCATCGCCGGCCAGGCCGGCATGGGCCAGATCCGCCAGGGCATGCTGGAAGGATCGAACGTCTCGACGGTGCAGGAACTGGTGGACATGATCGAGACGCAGCGGGCCTATGAGATCAACAGCAAGGTGATCAGCGCGGCCGACGAGATGAGCCGGTATGTGGTGCAGAATGTCTAGGCTGGCGCTGATTGCCGCTCTGGTTGCGACGCCGGCGCTGGCCGCCAAGGTCACGCCCATGCCCCCTGCCCGGCCCGTCGTGGTCATCGAACCGGCCGCAATCACCGGCAGCCTGTTCAACCCGGCCAGCTATACCGGGCTGGTCACCGATCGGCGGGCGCGGCGGGTGGGCGATCTGATCACCATCCGCCTGACCGAGCGCACCACCGCATCGAAATCCGCCAGCGCCGGATCGAGCCGGGACAGCGAAACCGCCATCCGGCTGCCGCAATTCTTTCCGTTCACCCGCGTGCCGCCCGGCGCGACCGAAGCCGGCAGCAGCCAGGGTTTCACCGGCAGCGGCACGGCCGCGCAGAACAATGAACTGATCGGCCAGATCAGCGTCACCGTGGCCGAAGTGCTGCCCGGCGGCGTGCTGCGCGTGGCCGGCGAAAAGCGCCTGGCGCTCAATCGCGGCGAGGAGCATCTGCAGATCAGCGGCCTGGTGCGCATCGACGATCTGGGCGCCGACAACAGCGTGGAATCGACGCGCGTGGCCGATGCGCATATCCGCTTTGGCGGCACCGGCCAGGTGGCGGACAACAGCCGGCAAGGCTGGCTGGCGCGCTTCTTTGCCAAGATCTTGCCGTTCTGATGCGGGCTCTGGTCGCCCTGGCCCTGCTGGCCGCCCCGGCACAGGCCGAGCGGGTGAAGGATATCGCGCGCTTTGCCGGCGTGCGCGCCAATGCGCTCACCGGCTATGGCGTCGTCGTCGGCCTGACCGGCAGCGGCGACCAGAATCTGGAATTCACCATCCAGTCGCTCACGGCTGCGGTGGGCCGGCTGGGCGTGCGCTTGCCGCCCGGCGTCAATCCGCAATTGCGCAATGCCGCCGCAGTGATGATCACCGCCGAGCTGCCGCCGTTCGCCAAGCCCGGCCAGCGGCTGGATGTGACGGTGGCGGCACTGGGCCAGGCAAAGTCCCTGCGCGGCGGCACGCTGCTGCTCACCAGCCTGCAAGGGCCCGACGGCGAGATTTATGCGCTGTCGCAAGGCAGCCTGGCGGTGGGCGGGTTCGGTGCGGAGGGGCGCGACGGCAGCCGCATTGTCGTCGGCACGCCCGCCACCGGGCGGGTGCCGGGCGGCGCCATCGTCGAACGATCGGTGCCATCGCCGTTCACCAACCGTGGCCCGATGCATCTCGATATGAACGAGCCGGACTTTTCCGCCACCAAGGCGGTCGCCGATGCCATCAACCGCGCCTATGGCGGCGAAGTGGCCACCGCCGAAGACGGCGTCCGCATCCGGTTGAACGCGCCCGATGATCCCGCCCGCCGCATCGCACTGGCGGCGCGGGTGGAGGCGCTGGAAGTGGCTTTGGCGCCGCCGCCAGCGCGCGTGATCGTCAATGCCCGCACCGGCACCGTGGTGATATCCGGCGAAGTGCGCATCCTGCCCGCCGCCGTCGCCCACGGCAATCTGACCGTGCGCGTCACGGAGAACCAGCAGGCCAGCCAACCCGCCCCGCTGGCGCGCGGCCAGACCGTGGTGATCCAGCAATCCAGTGTCGAGGCCGGTGAAGCGCAGACCCGCATGAACCTGTTCGCCCCCGGCGCGAAGCTGGGCGACATCGTCGATGCGGTTAACGCCATTGGTGCAGCGCCGGGCGATCTGGTGGCGATATTGGAGGCGCTGAAGGCGGCGGGTGCGTTACGCGCCGAGCTGGTGGTGATCTGATGGATGGCCTGCCGTTGTCTCCAAAGGCACCGCTCACCCTGAACCTGTCGCCCTTCGACAGGCTCAGGGTGAGCGGAGGCTTACCGATGGACCCACCGCGCAACGAGGCCAAACTCGCCGCCAAGGCCAGCACTGATTTCGAAGCCCTGCTCGTCACCCGCCTGCTGAAAACCGCGCGCGCCGCCAGGCTGGGCGACGATCTTATGGGCAAGAACGATCAGATCCGCGATCTGATCGATGAAACCCGCGCGCGCAGCCTCACCGCCGCCGCCCCGCTCGGCCTGGCGCAGTTGCTGGCGCGGGAGGCAAAACGCTGATGGATCTGCTCGGTCTTGGTCGGTCCGGCGTGTTGGCGTTTCAGCGCGCGTTGAACGCCACCGGCGAGAATGTCGCCAATGCCGACACGCCGGGCTTCGTGCGGCGCCGCGCCGTGCTGGCGACGCAGCCGGCCGGGCGCGGCGGGCCATTGGAGCGCGCACCAACCTCGGCCGGGGTGCGGTTCGATACGTTGGTGCGCGATGTCGATGCGTTGAAAGCCAATGCGGCGCGCACCGCCAGCGGCGATCAGGCGCGCTTTGCGGCGCGGCTGGACTGGCTGGAGCGGCTGGAGGGGCTGGGGGTGAGCGCCGACGTGGCGACGCGGGTCGGCGCCTTCTTCAACGCCGCCACCGATCTGGCCGCCGCGCCGACCAATCGCGCCGCGCGCACGCTGTTTCTGGGCGCCGCCGATGATGCGGCTTCGGCCTTTGCCGGGCACGGCGAGGCGCTGGCCGCGCTCAGCGACGACATTCACAGCGAAGCCGCGCTGTCGGCGCGCACGGTGAATGATCTCGCCGCCGCACTGGTACGCATCAACGAACAGCTCCGGCGCGGCGATGCCGGCGATGCGGCGGCAGCCGGCATGCTCGACAATCGCGACCGGCTGCTCGCCGATCTGGCCGCCGAAGTGCGGATCAGCATCAGCGAAGGCCCGCGCGGCGTCGTCGAGGTGAAACTGGGCAGCGGGCCATCGGCGGTGCAACTGGTGCCGCAGGCCGGCAACAGCCGGCGCATCGGGGTCGCGCCCGATGGCGTGACGGTGCTGCTCAATCCGGAATTCGATCCCACCCCGCTGCGCCTGCCCGCCTCCGGGCGGCTCGCTGGCTTGCTGGAGGCCAGCGCCGACATCAATCGCGCCCGCGCCGCGCTGGACAGCAGCGCCACCGGCTTTGCCGCGCTGGTCAATGATTGGCACGGGCGCGGTGTGGACGCGGCCGGCGCGCCGGGCCAGGCGGTGTTTACGACCATCGACGTGGCAACCACGGTGGGCAAGGCCAATGCCGGCCGCGCGCCGGTCGATGTGGTGCTGGCCGACGGGGCGGTGCCGGAAGTGTCGGGATACCGGCTGATCGCGGATGCCACCGGCTTCACGCTGGCGCGCGGTGATGGCAGCGCCAGCGTGACCGGTGCGGGGCCATTGCTGCTCGATGGCTTGACCGTCAGCATCGGCGGCGGCGCGGTGGCCGGCGATCAATGGACGCTGGCCCGACTGGACGGCGCGCGCGCTCTGGTGCTGCGGCCACTGCTGCATGGCGAAGTGGCCGCCGCTGGGCGCTGGCAGATCGATGCGCCACCGGACAATGGCACCACCATCCTGCCGACGATCATCGACGATGCGACCGCGCTGACGCTGCCCGGCGGCGACACGACACCGCCGCCGTGGCGGATCAGCGTGATCGCCGGCGGCCTCGCGGAGATTCATGCCGGTGCCACGCTGATCGACACGGTGCCGGCCGATGACAGCCTGATCGAAGGGCCGGGCGTGCGCTTCAGCGTGCCGGCCGATGCAGAAGCAGGCGATCTGTTCCGTATCAGCCCGACCCCGGCCGGCAGCCCGGACAATGCAAATGCGATATTGCTGGGCCGTCTGCGGGTGGAGCCGGGGCCGAACGGCACATTGGAGGCGGAATTGGCCGCCGAAAGCGCCGGTATCGGCGCGCGCGTCGCCGATACGCGCCGGCTGGAGGCCGCCGCCGCGACGCTGAAGGAAGACACGGCGCGCGCCAATGATGCCGTGTCGGGTGTCGATCTGGAGTATGAAGCCGCCGAGCTGACCCGCCTGCAGGCCGCCTATCGCGCCAATGCGCAGGTGATCGGCGTGGCGCGTGACCTGTTCGATCAGATATTGGGCCTCAGCCGGTGATTCCGCCCGTCTCGACCCGTTCCGGCCATGATGCCGCGGTGCGCCGCTTGACCAATCTGTCGCGGCAATTGGCCGAGGTGCAGCAGCAGATTTCCACGGGGCGCAAGCTGGTGCGCCCCGGCGATGATCCGATGGCTTTTGCCCGCGCCGCCACGTTGAAGCGCGCCGATGCCAGCGCCGATGTGCAGCGCCGGGCCATGGACACCGCCGGATCGCGCCTCGCCGCCAGCGAAACGGCGCTGGCCAGCATCGCCGACATCATGGCGCGCGCCAAGGAACTGGCGCTGGCCGGGCGCAACGCCAGCCTGAACGCGGCCGACCGCAAGGTGCTGGCCAGCGAAGTGGGAGAATTGCACAGCGCCGCGCGCGGCCTGGCCGAAGCGCGCGGGCCCGATGGCGAGGCCCTGTTTGCCGGGACCGGCCTGCCGCCCAGCTATGCCGACGACGCCGATGGTCTGGCCGCCTGGGCTGGGCTGGGGACAAGCCCGCGCGTCGCTTTGCTGGGCCGCACGCTGGCCGCCGGTATCACTGGCCCGGAAGCCTTTGGCGTGACGGCGCCCCTGCCCCCACCCGACCCGCTTTTGCCGATCGACCCCTTGCTGCCGCCGGCTCCGCGCGTGCGCAATCTGTTCGACGCGCTGGCGCATCTGGCCGACAGCCTGACCGAGCCCCGACCGGTGTTCTTCGACGCCGGCATGGACGAAGCGCTGGCGGCCATGGACGGGCATATCGATGGCCTGGCCGCGGCCCAGGCGACGCTGGGCACCCGCGCGGCGCGGCTGGAGGCGGAGGCCGAACGGCTCGACAAGGCGCAGTTGCAGTTGAAGACCGAGGTGTCGAAGCTGGAGGACACCGACATGGCCGCCGCGATCGCGCGGCTGGATCGGCTGGGCGTGGTGCTGGATGCGGCGCAGGCGAGCTTTGCGCGAGTCTCACGGCTGAGCCTGTGGGATGACATGCGGTAAGGCGCGCCTTGGGGAGAGCACCCTCCACAACGGACCTATTTAATCCGCTTTGGCACCGGCCGTAATCCCAAGCGAACCCGCACCCGGAGCCGCCCTGCCCAATGCTGTCGATCATCGGCCTTGTCGTGCTTGTCGTCATGGTGTTTGGCGGCTTTGCCATAACGGGGGGCAGCCTGGGGCCGGTGCTGCATGCGCTGCCGCATGAATTCCTGATCATCGGCGGCGCGGCGGCCGGGGCGACGCTGGTGGCCACCGACATCAAGGGCATCAAGGACATGGGCGGCGGCCTGGGCAAGGTGGTCAAGGGGCCGAAGTACAAAAAAGCCGATTATGGCGCCGCCATCTTCCTTACCGCCCGGCTGATGCGCTTGTTCCGCACCGATGGCCCGACGGCGGTGGAACCCCATATCGAGGACCCGAAATCATCGAGCATTTTTGGTGAATATCCGCAGTTCGCCAGCGATCATTTTTTCATCGCGCTGGTGACGGATTCGATCCGGCTGCTGGTGGTATCCACCGGCACGCTGTCGCCGATGGCGGTGGAGGAGGTGATCGACACCCATATCGAAACCCACCATCACGCCGCACTGAAACCGGTCGAGCGCCTGCAAACCATGTCGGACGCGCTGCCGGCGCTGGGCATTGTCGCGGCCGTGCTGGGCGTGATCAAGACGATGGGCAGCATCGACAAGCCGCCGGCCATCCTGGGCGCGATGGTCGGATCGGCGCTGGTCGGCACGTTCCTGGGCGTGTTGCTCAGCTATGGGATCGTTGGCCCGCTTTCGGCGCGGTTGAAGGCGGTGATCGACGAGGACAGCGAGATTTACCTGGTGGTGCGCCGGGTGATCATCGCCACGCTGAAGGGCCAGCCGCAGCCGCTGGTGATCGAAGCGGCGCGCACCGCGATCAGCCCGACCCACCAGCCGAGCTTCAGCGAGATTTTCGACGGCCTGCGGACGGCAAAGTGAACAGCGCCCCATGAAACCGGAAGGCCGGATCGAGCCAGAAATCATCATCAAGAAGGTGAAGGTGCACGGCCATGGCCATCATGGCGGCGCCTGGAAGATCGCCTATGCCGATTTCGTGACGGC
Source organism: Sandarakinorhabdus sp. (assembly GCF_987265915.1). NCBI lineage: Bacteria > Pseudomonadati > Pseudomonadota > Alphaproteobacteria > Sphingomonadales > Sphingosinicellaceae > Sandarakinorhabdus > Sandarakinorhabdus sp. The sequence goes on along the minus strand of NZ_OZ503948.1, from coordinate 1,739,508 downwards.
GATGATGGCGTTTTTCATGCTGCTGTGGATCCTGGGCGCCACCAACGAACAGCAGCGCAAGGGCATCGCCGATTATTTCACCCCCACCGTCATCCAGATGCAGGCCAGCGGCGGTTCCAACGGCCTGTTCGGCGGCAAATCCGTGGCGGCGCCCGAAGGCAGCGCCGTGCGCCCGGAAACCACAGGCAAACGGCCGGTGACCCAGGCTGGCAGCGACCAGAAGCCCACACGACTCGATCCGAAGCCCGGCCCGAACCAGCCGCTGCAAGGCCCGGCGGGCAACAAGCAGGCGGGTGACGAAGCGCGTTTCGAGGCGATCACCCGCAAACTGCAAGCCAGGCTGGAAGCCGATCCGACGTTGAAGGGCCTGAAAGGCCAGGTGAAATTCGTGAAAACCCGCGACGGCCTGCGCATCGATCTGGTGGAGCGCGCCGATTTTTCGATGTTCGCGCTGGGCACGGCCGCGCCCACCACCGCCGCCGGCAGCCTGGTGCAGACCGTGGCCCATGCCATCGAGGATACGCCCAATCATCTGGCGGTGCGCGGCCATACCGACGCGTTGAGCTTCAAATCACCGGGCGGAGCGTCAAACTGGAGCCTTTCGACCACCCGCGCCGATGCCACCCGCCGCCTGCTGATGGGCGCCGGCATTCCCGGCAACCGGTTCCGCCGCATCGAAGGCGTGGCCGATACCGATCCCTTCGTGAAGAACGCGCCCACCGACCCGCGCAACCGCCGGATCAGCATCACCTTGCTGTATCAGGACCCGGCGTAGGCCCTATTCCGGCAGCAGCGGTCGGCCTTCGAAGCGGGCAATGGCATGGTGGATCACGCGGGCCAGCGCTTCCTCGCTGAAGAAGCCGCCCGGGATCAGGCAGCGATCGATCAACACGCGGCGAAAGGCAGCAAAGGTGGCGGCATCGGGCGGCACCGGCCGCTGCCAGAAATCATCCAACCCGTTCTGGCAGGTGATATCGGGAATGTCATACACCGCATGGCCGAGCACGATCACCGGCACCCCCTTGGCCAGGCCCAACGTGCCGCTGGTGCTGTTGATCGTCACCATGCCCAGTGCGCCTTCGGCGATGGTTTCGATATCACCCCACGCCAGATAATCCACCCGATCGGCAACACCGCAACGGGTGGCGACATCCTGCGCCTCCTGGTTCCAATCGCGCACCCAATTGTCGAGCGGATGTTCCTTCACCACCAGCCGGGCATCAACCGGCGCATGGGCGGCAAAGGATTCGATCACCAGCTTCAGCGCATCGGCGATGCCGGCAAAGGGCGAATGCAGCCGAATCTGCGCATCGGAATCGAGCTGGAGCGGAAACAGGAAATAGCGGGCATCGGGTGCGGCCAGGCGGTTCAGCAGGGCGGCGGCTTCGGCTTGGCGGCGTTTGCGGCGCAGCAGCTTGCGCGCCCAGCCGGTGGCCTCCACCAACGGGTGCCAAGGCCGGTGATTGCGCCAGTGGGGATAATGCCAGCGGCTGAACAGATCGGCGACATTGTAAATCACGCCTTCGGTGGCCCGGCGCGGGAAAGATGACAGCACGCGGGTATGTACCGGCACCGGCGGCAGTGATGCCGCAAGTTCGCGATACCAGGCCGGATCGCGCGGCAGTGTGGAATGGCCGTTTACGCCATCCCGTTCCAGCGTAACCCAATCGGGGCGGACATAGCCTTCTTCGAACACATGCACCGTGATGCCCAGTTCGCGGCAGACGCGCGTGGCCAGGATATGGTGATCGCGGCAATCGCCGAACAGCACGACATCGGTGATGGCGTGCGCGCGGATGATGCCAGCCAGCGCTTCGGGCCAATCGGCCAACGTGCCACGATAATCGATGCCGCCAGGCAGCCGCCAGAAGGCGCGATCGCCGCCGTTGAAGTTCACCTTGTGCACCTGGTGACCAGCCGCCAACAGGCCCTGGCCCAGCCGGCGGAACAGCGGCCCCATCAGGCCCTGCAGCAACAACACGCTGCGCCGCGCAGCGGACGCGGGCGTGAGGGTGGCCTGGGCAATGATCGATCCTTCGGGCATCAACTGCGCTCCGTGGCGGGCCGAATCAGGCCCGTTTTGCGACCCGTTACCGTTGCATCTGCCCTGCGGTTACAATAGCCGCCGCCCCCCGCGCTCCCTGCCTTTCGGGCGGCATTTGCGCAAGGGCTGCCTTAATTTCAACCAATGTTGTGGGCATTTGGCCACGCCTTGGCCATGACAGCATCGCCAGACCCCACGGAGCTCCCCTTTGCAGTGCCCGATTTGCCGCTGATCATTGCCGTTTTGCTGGTTGGCACCATGCTGATGGATATGCAGGTACAGCCGTGCGCCGCGATACGGATGCGCAGCCTGGCCGGGCTGTGGCTGCATGCCTTGGCTGTGGTCGCAGGCTTTGGCCTGGTGCTGGCGCTGTGCGGCAATCCACTGGCCGCGGTGGCGGCGGTGCTGATCGTGATGGCAGCGCTGGTGCTGGGATCGAATGCCAAGCATCTTTTGCTGGGCGAGCCGATCATATTTTCCGATCTGGCGCTGCTGCGTGCGCTGTTCCAGCATCCGCAATTCTATTTCACCGCGCTGAACCCTGGGCAATTGCTCGCCTTGGGAGCCGGCGCGCTGGCCGTGCCGGCAGCGATGACCTGGCTGTTCGTGCCGGCGGTGGCCCCGCATCTGTGGGGCCTGGGCGTGCTGGGCGGGGCGGTGGCGCTGCTGGCCATCAGCCTGCGCCTGCCGCCCTGGCGCGATCTGGCGCCGGTGCCCGATGCCGATGCCGATGTGGCGCGCCATGGCCTGGTGGCGACCATCATCCTGCACCGGCAGCGCTGGCGCGCCAGCACCGATCCGCTGCCATCCACCGCAGCGCTGCCGGCGCCGGCCAATGCCGCGCTGGTCGTGATCGTCCAGTGCGAATCCTTTGCCGATCCGGCCGAGCTGTTCGATGATCCGGCCGTCGCCCTGCCCGGCCTGACCGCAGCACGCGAATCGGCCTGGCTGCACGGGCGCCTGCAGGTACCGGGCTTTGGCGCTTATACGAATCGCACCGAATATGGCGTGATCTTCGGCCGCGACGAGGATGCGCTGGGGTTTCGGCGCTTCGATCCCTATCTGACCGCCCTGGGGGAGGCCAGCCACGCCCTGCCGGCGCGCCTTGCACGCTCCGGCTGGCGCAGCCTGTTCGTCCATCCGCACGACATGCGCTTTTACGCCCGCAACACGATCCTGCCGGCTGCCGGCTTTGCGGAACTGATCGGGCCGGAGCGTTTTGCTCCGCCCACCGCCGAACAGGGCCGCTATGTCTCCGATGCGGCGATCACCGATCAGCTGCTGGACCTGATCGCGGCGGCAACCGGCCCGACCATGCTGCACGCGGTCACCATCGAAAACCACGGGCCCTGGCCGGTCGACGCGCCGGCTGCCACCGGCAAGCTGTGCACCGCCTATCTGAAACTGGTGCGCCGGGGCGATGCCATGCTGGCGCGCCTGCAGGCCAGCCTTGCGGCGCGGCAGCAGCCGGCAATGTTGGTGTTTTACGGCGATCATCGGCCCAGCATCCCAGGTGTGGCGTGCCCGGATGGCCCGCGCCACACGCCGTTCGTGCTGCTGCGCTTCGGGGCGGATGGGCAGTTGATTCGCAGCGGCGACAGCCCCTGCGATCTGTCACCCGCCCAACTGCATCACGCCCTGATTGCCGCCCTTACGGCGGTGTGAGCGAAAGCAACAGCCGGTCGCGCCACGGTGCCGGCAACAGCCGATCGATCAGGCGCAGCACGGCAAACGGCCAGGGGATGATGGCATGGGCCTGGCCGCGATCCACCGCCGCCAGCACCAGCCGCGCCGCCGTGGGAAGCGATATCAGCAGCCCCCTCGGCACCGGGCGCCCACCGTCGGGCCAATCGATGAAGCCGGGCGACACCAACGTCACCTGCACGCCATGGCGCCGCACCGCCAGGCGCAGCGCATCGGCAAAGCGCGCCAGCCCGGCCTTGCTGCCGGCATAGGCCGGAGCGAACGGCAGGGCATGAAAGGCCGCGGCCGATCCGATCAGCACGATGCGCCCCTGCCCGCGCGCCGCCATCCGATCCGCCAGCGCCGCCGCCAGCGCTGCCGGGCCTGCGAAATTCACCTGGGCCAGCCGCGCCACCTGCGCCGCATCCTCCACCCGGGCATCGGCCGCTGCCGTATCGCCCTGCCCGGCCACCAGCAGCGCCTCGTCAAACGGGGTGGCGGCGTCCGCGTCCACGGCGGCGAGCATGGCGCTGATGTCCGCCAGATCGAGACTGCGCACCGCAACATCGGCTCCCGCCGCGCGACAGGCGTCTGCCGTGGCCGAAAGCCGCCCAAGGTCACGCCCCCACAACAGCAGCGCCACGCCAGGCGCGGCGCGCGCGCGCGCCAGCGCGCCACCCAATGCGCCGGACGCGCCGGTGATCAGGATATGGCGGACCGGCGCGGAACTGTGCGTTGGCGACGGTTCAGCACGAGAGATCGGAGGATCCGGCTGCGTTGAATCGGGGCGATCGGGCGGCAGGGGTGTGGACATGATGTATGCTTCATCAGCAAAGACCGCCTCTGGCACAAGCCAGGCTGTCAGGTCAGCGCAATCGCCACACACATCGTCGTCACGGCAGCGCGATCTTCTGGCGCATTATTCTGCACTGTCACGTTTTTTTCACAATTCACCCAAAAAGTTGAAGGATTTGGCAAATCGCCGCAATGCTTCGCATATGGGTCGTATCATCCTTGACAGTTGGCGCGCGCATCTGTTGAGAGCGAGGTTAATGGCTGGATCCCAAACTCGAATCACGTTGTTTCAGAACCGTTGGCTGGAAAAGCTGACGGTGGTGTCAGCGCCTGTGTTCATCGCCCTGTGGGCGGTGCTGTTGCCCGCGATCCTGTGGGCCGCGTGGGGCACGGCGTCGCCTGGAGCGGCCGTCGGCCTCACCTTGGTCGGCATCACTATCTGGACGCTTACCGAATATGCGCTGCACCGCTTCCTGTTCCATTGGGAACCGGCGTCGGTATTGATGGAAAAATTCGTGTTCATCATGCACGGCAATCATCATGCAGTGCCCAACGATCCACTGCGCAATCTGATGCCGCCGATGGTGAGCATAACGGTAGGCTTGGCCGTCGGCGCCGGCTTTGTCGCGTTGATCGGTCCATCAGGCGTGTGGCTGCTGCTCGGCTTCATGACCGGTTATGTCGCCTATGATCTGGTGCATTATGCCTGCCACCAGTGGCCGATGAAGGGCCGCATTGCCCGCATGCTGAAACGGCATCACATGCGCCACCATCATGCTCACGACAAAGGCAATTATGCCATCACCGGCATGATGTGGGATCGGTTGTTCGCCACCCGCGTGGAAAGCGTCAAGCGGCCGGCGACTGCGTCGCAAGCCTGACGAGCGCGTTCATGCTGGCCAGCACCGGCGCGGCCGGGGCAGCCGATCTCGCCTCTGCCAGGCCATAACCCCAACCGACCAACATGATCGGGAGCCCGGCCGCATGTGCCGTCGCCACATCCACCGCCGAGTCGCCCACATAAAGGCAGGTCGCGGCATCGGCACCGATGCCGGCCATCGCAAGGCGCGCCGCATCGGGGGCCGGCTTGCGCGGCCGATCGGGCCGCGCGCCGATGATGGCGCCGAAATAGCGGGCGAGATCAAGATCGGCGAGAATCTTGTCACACAGGGCCTGCGGCTTGTTGGAACAGATGGCCATGCGCACGCCGGCATCGTTGAGCGCCGCCAGCGCCGCCGCCACGCCCGCAAAGGCCAGATCGGCCGGCGTCGGCACCACGGCATGGCGGGCGCGGAATTCGGCAATTTCAGCATCCGGATCGCCGCAATGGCGGCCCAGCACCGCGGCGATCATCGCAGCGCCGCCCACCGCGTCCATGGCGCGGGCGATCGCCGGATCGGCGCGATGATCGCTGCCGCGCGCGGCCAGCATCGCGTCGATGATCGAGCAGGTGATCCGCACCGAATCGATCAAAGTGCCATCCAGATCGAACAGGATCGCGTCGGGGGGGGGCGCCGGCATGGCCGACGCATCCCCTGCCCGGCCCGGCCCTGTCAAGCGCGCTGCAATTGACCGCCAACCGGGCCATGGATAAAGACTTGAGCCCGCAGGGCCGGCGGTTGCACGGAAAGACCAACACGATGAACGGCAATCTGCATCAGGATATCGGCCGGCAGGTCATTGCCCTGGAAGCCGAAGCGCTGCGCCAGCTGGAAGCCATGATCGACGGCCGGTTTTCCGCCGTGGTCGATGCCATATTGGCCTGCCAAAGCCGGGTGATCGTATCGGGCATCGGCAAATCCGGCCATATTGCCCGCAAGATCGCCGCGACGCTGGCCGCCACCGGCACGCCGGCGCATTTCGTGCATGCCGGCGAAGCCGCGCACGGCGATGCCGGCATGGTGATGCCGGGCGATCTGCTGCTGGTGTTTTCCAACAGCGGCGGCACCGTGGAATTGCAACCCTTGTGCCTGCACGCCAAGCGCATCGGCTGCCGGCTGGTCGGGGTGTCGAGCAACCCGACCTCGCTGTTGATGCGCACCGCAGATCTGGGCCTGTTGCTGCCCATGGTCGAGGAAGCCTGCACCGCCAGCCTGGCGCCGACGACCTCCACCACCATGATGATGGCGCTGGGCGATGCGCTGGCCGTGACGGTGATGCGGGCGCGCGGCCTGTCGGGCACTGACATTCGCGCGCTGCACCCCGGCGGCACCATCGGCCTGCACCTGCGCGGCGTCGAGGATGTGATGCACGGCGGCGACCGGCTGCCGCTGGTGGCGATGGACACGCCGATGCACCGGGCGCTGCTGACGATGACCGAAAAGCGGCTGGGCATGACCGGCGTGGTCGATGATCAGGGCCTGTTGGTTGGCATCATCACCGATGGCGATTTGCGCCGCCATGCCGCCGACATGCTGGCCGGCACCGCCGCCACCACGATGACGCCCGCACCCAAGACCATCCCGCGCACCGCCCTGGTGGAAGACGCGCTGGAGATGATGAACATCCACCGCATCACCACCTTGTTCGTGGTGGACGATGCCGAGCCGCGCCGGCCGCTGGGCGCGGTGCAGATTTATGATATCGCTGCACCAGCCCCGTTGGTGCAGGCCTGAACCGCCATGGCGCGCGTTGCCCTGATCATTCCGGCCCGCTTTGCCTCCAGCCGCTTTCCCGGCAAGCCGCTGGCGCTTCTGAAGGGCCCGGATGGCCGCACGCACAGCTTGCTGGAATGGACGTGGGCCGCAGCCCGCGCCGTGCCGGGCATTGCCGAATGCGTGGTCGCAACCGATGATGACCGGATCGCAATCCACGCGCGCGCGCACGGCATGGCGGTGGTGATGACGCCGGCGGACTGTTTGAACGGCACCGAACGCTGCGCCGCCGCGCTGGCCGGCCTGGCCACCACGCCGGATATCGTTGTCAACCTGCAAGGCGATGCGCCGTTGATTCCGGCAACGATGGTGGCAGCGGTGATCGATTGCCTGGCCGCCGATCCAGGCCTCGCCCTGGCAACTGCCGCCGTGCCGGCCAGCCCGGCCGTGCTGGCGCATCTGCAAAGCGATGCCGCGGCCGGGCGCGTCGGCGGCACCACGGTGGTATGCAACCGCGGTTCCCGCGCGCTGTATTTTTCCAAATCGATCATCCCGCACGTGGCGCCGGGCAGCGTGCCGGCGCAACCGGTGCTGCTGCATGTCGGGCTTTATGCCTATCGCCCGGATTCGCTGGCGGCCTATGTCGCCGCCGGCCCGGCGGTGCTGGAATTGCAGGAAGGGCTGGAACAATTGCGCTTCCTCGATGCCGGGCTGCCGGTGGGCGTTGCCGTGTGCCCGGCGCCGGGCTGGGATCTGATCGAACTCAACAACCCGACCGACACGCCCCTGATCGAGGCCCAGTTGGCGCGGCGCGCCGAGGAATCCGCCTGATGCTTCCCCATTTCACCCGCGCGCCCGGCGCACCGCCCTTCCTGATCGCTGGCCCGTGCGTCATCGAAAGCGAGGCGCTGTGCCTGGCCGTCGCCGGGCAATTGCGCGCCATGGCCGATCGTTTGGGCCTGCCGGTGATCTTCAAGGCGAGCTTCGACAAGGCCAACCGCACATCGGGCGGGGCCTATCGCGGTCTCGGCCTGCACGAAGGCTTGCGCGTGCTGGAGACCGTGCGCCGCGAAACCGGGCTGCCAGTGCTGACGGATGTGCATCTGCCCGATCAGGTGGCCGCGGTGGCCGAAGTGGTGGACATGCTGCAAACTCCGGCGTTCCTGGCGCGGCAGACCGATCTGATCAGCGCTTCTGCCGCCAGTGGCCGGCCGGTGAACATCAAGAAGGCGCAGTTCATGGCGCCGCACGACATGGCCGCCGTGCTGGCCAAGGCGCGGGGCGCGGCCACGGCGGCCGGGGTGGACAGCAGCAACATCCTGCTGTGCGAACGCGGATCGAGCTTTGGCTACAATAATCTTGTGGTCGATATGCGCGCGCTGGTGATCCTGCGCGACATGGGGTGCCCGGTGGTGTTCGATGCCACACACAGCGTGCAATTGCCGGGTGGCGGTGGTGACCGATCCTTGGGCCAGCGCCAATATGTCGAGCCGCTGGCGCGCGCCGCCGTGGCGATCGGCGTTGATGGCCTGTTCATGGAAACCCACCCCGATCCCGATGCGGCGCTGTCGGACGGGCCAAACATGGTGCCGCTCGATCAATTGCCCGGCCTGATGCAGCGGCTGATCGCCATCGCAGCCGTGGGGTAGGTGGTGGCGGCTGCGCCCCTGCTGGTTATCCCGCCCTTCCCCGGCGCGCGTCCGCCGCGCTTTGCGGTGTGGGGCGGCAGCGGCGAGGATGCGGCTGGCCTGCTGGCGGCCCTGGCCGCGCACCGGGTTGGCGGCTGTTATTGGGGCCGGCAGCCGGCATTGCCCTTGGCGGGTTATGATCTCGATGGCACCGCATCGCTGGCCAGCGGGGCGCAGGCCTGGCCCGCCGATGCCGATCCCTGGCATATGCTCGATGGCGCGGTGCGGGTGCGGCTGCCAGCGGCCGACGCGCGCATCCTGCTGGCGGTGGCGGCCGGGCGCGACGTGGTGGTCACCGATTCGGGGCGCGACCAGGCCCTTGATGCAGCGATGATTGCGGCGCTGCTGCACACCCACCTCACCGGCTGGCACTGGCAGGATCCGTTCAGCGGCGCGGCCATCACCTGCCTGCAGGCCATCTCGTTGGCGGGGTTCTGGCGGCAGTTGATCGATGGCAATCGCCCCATCGTGGCGGCGCTGGGCTTTGCCTATTGGAAGCGACCGACCGTGGCGCCGCTGCTGTGGAACGGTGCCGCCGCGCCCTTCCGGCGCGATCTGCCGGTGCTGGGCGCGGCTGATCAAGTGGCGGTGTGGCGATCACGGCTGACCGCCGCGCAAGCGCGCGACCTGGCCGGCAGCGCCGTGCCGGTTCTGGAAGTGGAGGATGGCTTCATCCGCTCGGCGGGGCTGGGCGCCGATTGCGTGCCGCCATTGTCGGTGATCGTGGACGACGTGGGCGTGCATTTCGATCCGAACTACCCAAGCGGCCTCGAAAATCTGTTGCAGCACGGCGATTTTCCGCCCGATCTGCTGGCCCGTGCCGCCGCCCTGCGCTCGGCAATCGTCGCCAGCGGCCTGTCCAAATATGAAAGCGGCCAGGCCGTCGCGCTCGAACGCCCCGGTGGTGCGCGCCGCCACGTGCTGGTGCCCGGCCAGGTCGAGGATGATCGCGCCGTCACCAGTGGCGGCGCGCTGGCCAGCAATCGGGAACTGCTGCGCCGCGCCCGCGCCGCCGCCGGGCCGGATGCGTTTGTGATCTACAAGCCCCACCCCGACGTGCTGGCCGGCCACCGCCGCGGAAATATACCGGCGGCCGACACGGCGGCACTGGCTGACATGATCGAAACCAGCGCACCGATGGCGGCCCTGATCGCCATGGCAGACGAACTGCACGTCAACAGCTCGCTGGCCGGCTTCGAAGCCTTGCTGCGCCACAAGCCCGTCACCGTCCATGGCGTGCCCTTCTACGCCGGCTGGGGCCTCACCACCGATCACGGCCCGGTGCCGGCGCGGCGCACCGCCCGGCGCACACTGGATGAACTGGTCGCCGCCACCCTGCTGCTCTACCCGCGCTATCTCGATCCCCTCACCGGCCTACCCTGCCCCGCGGAGGTGCTGGTCCAGCGCCTGACCAGCGGCGCGCCCCGCCACGATCCGAAAGCCGCCGCCGTCATCCAACTGCGCCGCGCCACCGGGCGGGTGCGGGCGGGCGTCGGGCGGTTGCTCCAGCAATGATCCCTGGCTTCCTTGCGGCTGGACGGCGCCGATCATGAAGCGGCTTGCCAAACGCACGGCGCGCATCCTGGGCAACATCGTGACCAAGCTGCAAATGCTCTGGTTCCAGCATGTCGGTGGCTATCGCTATGTCGCGGCCTTGCGCGGCGCGACCGCTTCGACGCTGCCACCCGCCGGCCGGCTGATTGTCGATCTGTCGGTGATCAGCAAGCATGATGCCGGCACCGGCATCCAGCGTGTCGTGCGGGCGATTGCCTTCCATCTGGCCGATGCTGCCCCTGATATCGCCCGGCCGGTGCTGTTCGTCGAAACCCGCGGCCGCAGGCATTTTCGGATCGAGCTGGTCGATGGCGGATATCGGTCAACCGGCGAGCAATTGATCTATCGCGCTGGCGATCTGTTCCTGGGGCTGGATTTCTCGCTCGATGCGCTGTGGCGCATGCGCGCCGAGCTGGCCCGAATGCGCCGCATCGGCGTGCGTTTCTGGTATCTGGTGCATGATTTCCTGCCGCTGACCCAACCGCACTGGTTTTCCGCGCCGACCGTACTGCGCTTTGCCAATTGGCTGGCGATCATGGCTGGCACGGCCGATGGCTTTTTCTGCGTATCCCCGCCGGTGGCGCGCGAACTGCAGGATATTCTCGCCGAGCGCTTCGGCATAGTCGATTGTCCCCCGGTGGCGGTGATTCCGTTGGGGTGGGACCTTGGCGGGAGCCAGCCATCGCAGGGCCTGCCTGCCGAATTCGATGATCTGCTTCGGCAGTTGGCCGGTGCGCAGGTGCTGCTGCAGGTAGGCACGATCGAACCGCGCAAGGGCCATCGGGACAGCCTGGCAGCGCTGGAACATCTTTGGCGCCAAGGTTCTCCGACGCGTTTATTGCTGGTCGGCAACGCCGGCTGGAAGATGGATGATTTCGTCGCCAGGCTACAGTCTCATCCCGAACGCGGCCATCGCCTGTTCTGGACCGGCCGGATCAGCGACGAGGCCCTGGATCGGCTTTATGCCGTGTGCACTGGCATGATCTTCCCGTCATTTGCCGAGGGCTTCGGCCTGCCGGTCATCGAGGCGCTGGCCCATGGCAAGCCGGTGCTTGCCCGACGACTGGAGGTGCTTGAGCCGCTTTCAGGATCCGGCGTGACCCTGTTTGATGCCGATCTGGACGCAGCGGGATTGGCCAGGGTGATCGATGGCTGGATTGGCGTTGCCGACCGAACAGCTCCGATACCCTTGATATCGCAACCTACCTGGCGGGATACCGCAATGTTCATGCTCCGTGCCTTGGCGTGAGTGTTTGACATTTCCAGGGTTCGGCACAGCCGTGTCGACTGAAGATGCGCGCCCGATTGATAGGGTTGAGAGGTAGAATGGTTTGCTTTGATCGCAGATAGTTGCTGTGATGGATACGCGGCGAGGGGGCATGCTCCCATCCACGTTGACAGGCAATCTCGGCGACACGTCAATGCATGTCATGTCCGGGAATATCTTGGAGACTTTACAGATTTGAAGTAATAATGAACGTTTTCCCGTTCGGCGGAAGATGGATTTGGCAACAAGCCAAGGATGAGAGGATCGCCTCATAACTCACAATAAACCAAACGGCGCCTTGGGAATGGTCGACATTGGGATCGCCAGATAACCGATGAACGTCCTGCTGTTCCTCGAGCCTGTCATATACCGTCAGGATCCCGACGCGCTCCAAGCGCACTTTCCCTGGGTCGAAGCATTTCGCAGGATTTCCCAGAGTATTGGCGGCCGCTTCGCTCTCGCCGCCAATCGCGAAACGTGCCGCGCCTGGCAGACGGTGGAACAGCCGGGTCTGGACGTGGAGATCTTTGAACTCAATGCCTTTTCCATGCTGGCCGGCTTTCGCGACAAGGTTGGCTACTCTCAGGCGTTATACGAGACGGCCCCGCCCCCTTGCGCTCTAACCAATGCGCTGCGCACCATTCGAGCGCGGTTTCAGCCCGACTTGATCCTGACTACGGCGCAGAACGCCTATGCCGTCGATGCCTTCGTCGGCATCGGGATGCTGCACGTGGAACAGCCCGCACTGCCGCGTATGGGGCACCCTTTCCGCAGCGGCTTTGACCCGTGCGGCCATCAGGTGGGTGCCTTTTTGGATGTGCATCACGACGCCATTCGCAACCTTGCCTTGCCTGTCCATGCGGCGCGCGGGGCTGCCGATCTTCTCGAACACGTCGAACAGACGCGCCGGACCATTAACCCCTTGGCTGGGCTGGCCTGCGAAGCGCTGGCGGAGATTGCGGGAGGCGAACGTATCGCGCTGCTGGCTACGCAGCCCACCGACGCTGTGACGTTCGAGGGCGCCTACCGCCAGGCCGAAATGCACGACCTGCTATTCGACTGGGCGGAACGGCTGCCCCCGGGCTGGATCGGCGTGCCCACCTATCATGCTGGACAAACGCTTTCGGAGGAACTGGAGGCAGCGCTCGCATGTTCGAGCCAGCGCATCCGGCTGCTCCCGCGCAATCTGTCTTGCGGCCTTTCGGAAGCGCTCATCACGCAGGCCGACGGACTGGTTACCATTTCTTCGACATCGGCCATGGCCGCACTGCTGTTTGGCAAGAAGGCCGTGGTCGTGGGGCGTTCACCCTTTACCCGCTGGTGCGCCAGCAGGCCGGAAGCAATCGAACAGGCCCCGACGCTGAGCCGGGTAGAGTCAAGCCGTTGTATGGCTGTGCTCACCCATCGCTTCTCTGTGTTGCACGAAGCGATCATGGCCGATCCTGTTGAAATGAAGCCGCATTTTGAGCGGGCACGCGATGGCACCGCCGCAAATTGGTACCTTGATCTGGCGGACTGGTCACTGCCCAGAGCACAAGCGCTGTTCGGCGATGTGTCCCATTCGATCGCATTGCCACCTGCTGGATTCATGCTGCGGGCGTCTGTGCCCGTGCATGAATACGACGCGTTGAGCGTCCAATGGCAGCACGCGATCAAGCAGCGCGATGATTTGGATCGCCAGCAAGCACAGGCCGTTGAATTTCAGAAGGTCCTCTCGAACGAACTGGACCACGCGATAGCCGACCGCAACCGCATCGACGCAGAGCGCCTGAATGCAGAAAGCACGGCTGAAGTACTGCGTGCCGAACTGGACCACGCCATAGCTGACCGCAACCGCATCGACGCAGAGCGCTTGAATGCAGAAAGCGCGGCTGAAGTGCTGCGTGCCGAACTGGACCACGCCATAGCCGACCGCGACCGTATCGATGCAGAGCGCCTGGATGCGGAAAGCACGGCTGAAGTGCTGCGTGCCGAACTGGACCACGCCATAGCCGACCGCAACCGCATCGACGCAGAGCGCCTGGATGCGGAAAGCAAGGCTGCAGTGCTGCATGCCGAACTGGACCACGCCATAGCCGACCGCGACCGCATCGACGCAGAGCGCCTGAATGCAGAAAGCACGGCTGCAGTGCTGCGTGCCGAACTTGATCACGCCATAGCCGACCGCGACCGTATCGATGCAGAGCGCCTGGATGCGGAAAGCACGGCTGAAGTGCTGCGTGCCGAACTGGACCACGCCATAGCCGACCGCAACCGCATCGACGCAGAGCGCTTGAATGCAGAAAGCGCGGCTGAAGTGCTGCGTGCCGAACTGGACCACGCCATAGCCGACCGCGACCGTATCGATGCAGAGCGCCTGGATGCGGAAAGCACGGCTGCAGTGCTGCATGCCGAACTGGACCACGCCATAGCTGACCGCGACCGTATCGACGCAGAGCGCCTGGATACGGAAAGCACGGCTGCAGTGCTGCATGCCGAACTGGACCACGCCATAGCCGACCGCAACCGCATCGACGCAGAGCGCTTGAATGCAGAAAGCGCGGCTGAAGTGCTGCGTGCCGAACTGGACCACGCCATAGCCGACCGCGACCGTATCGATGCAGAGCGCCTGGATGCGGAAAGCACGGCTGAAGTGCTGCGTGCCGAACTGGACCACGCCATAGCCGACCGCAACCGCATCGACGCAGAGCGCTTGAATGCAGAAAGCGCGGCTGAAGTGCTGCGTGCCGAACTGGACCACGCCATAGCCGACCGCGACCGTATCGATGCAGAGCGCCTGGATGCGGAAAGCACGGCTGCAGTGCTGCGTGCGGAACTTGATCACGCCATAGCCGACCGCGACCGTATCGATGCAGAGCGCCTGGATACGGAAAGCACGGCTGCAGTGCTGCGTGCCGAACTGGACCACGCCATAGCCGACCGCAACCGCATCGACGCAGAGCGCTTGAATGCAGAAAGCGCGGCTGAAGTGCTGCGTGCCGAACTGGACCACGCCATAGCCGACCGCGACCGTATCGATGCAGAGCGCCTGGATGCGGAAAGCACGGCTGAAGTGCTGCGTGCCGAACTGGACCACGCCATAGCCGACCGCAACCGCATCGACGCAGAATGCGCCGACGCGCAACTTCACCGTGACCTGTTGGCTGCTGAGTTGTCGCGCGCGATCAAGGATCGCGATCATCGCGATCGCGCCCTTGCACAAAGCCTTGCGCTCGAAGAGATGAGCGCAAGGGATCTGGCTGCCATGACCGCGGATCGTGATGAGGCACATATGCAAGCCGATGCGCTGCGCGCGGCCCTCGACGTCCTGGCAGCCCAGCTTAAGGGCGTGGAGGACGAGCGCTTCGGGTTGCAATCACATTTGAAATCCGTAGGAGAGTTCTGGAAGTCGACCCGCCCAAGGCGTTTTGCTGCAAGAGTCCTGGGATATGATGAGCTGGAAAATGCCAAGGTATCGCACCTTGAAACTTGAACGCTGAAAGCGCGATTTGAAGCTGCTTTTTCAAATGCCGGGGGAGACCCTGCCCTTTATCCGGAGCGCGCCCAATGAGATTGGTCATGCCGAACCAGCCCGCCGATAGCCTTGCTCAGCTGTTGGCACTTTACGATCAGGATTTCGTGCGCTGTGCCTACCTGACCTTGCTGGGCCGCGCCCCTGACCCTGACGGGCTGAGCACCTACACTCGGCAGGTCCGCATGGGCGAGCGCAAGATGGCGATAATCTCCCAGCTTTACAGCTCCGCCGAAGGTCGCGCGTTTGCCGCCAACCTGCCGGAACTGCCAAAGGCGGTCGCGGCCTATCGGCAATCGCGCCGGCCGATCATCGGAATGCTGTTTCGGCTTATAAAGTCCTCGGAAAGCGATGGCGCGCACGAACGCAAGTTGCGCAGTATCGAAAATGCGATCCACGCCAATGCTGCCGAAATTCTCGGCAGGCTCGATCGCGTCGACGCATTGGTACTGTCGAGAACAACGGGGACCGAAGGTTCCCCCGTTACCTCGCCGCCAACACATGAACAGGCTGTCAAACTGGTCAAGCCGGTAACCACCGAGCCTGCAAAAGGCGGATTCATCCCCGCATAGGCAGACCATGGCCGGATCTGCGAAATTGGAAGCCAACAGTCGTGAAGCAAGCGCGATGAAGCAGGTAGCGGCTGTTTTTCGCAGCAGCGTTGCCCCGGACGTCGCAACGCTCATGGCGGCGGATGGCCCGGACTTCGTTCGCACGGCCTACCTCACCGTATTGTGTCGGAAACCGGATCCTTCTGGCCGGGAAAGTGCGGAGGCGTTCATGCGCCGCGGCGGCCGCAAGATCGACCTGATCTGGTCACTCGCCCGCTCGGAAGAAGGCCAGAAACTTGCAATTGAGGTGGCGGGCCTGGCGTCCGCCCTTCGCCGCCGGGCGATCGGCCGCTTGCCGCTGGTTGGCCTGCTGATGCGCCCCTTGCTAGGGATCGAGCTGGTCGGAGCAGTGCATCGGCACGAACGAGCGATCGCTTTCGCCGCTGCGAAACTGCACGAAATGACTGCGATACGTCTCCATCGCCTGGAAAGCCAATTGGAAGCCAAAGCATATGATGCTGATTCCCGAGCGGAGTCTTGGATCGGGTCAGGCTCGAGCCAAAATATCGTACGGGTTCGAGAAATCATGAAGTCTTTGGGAGCCCGACTGAACTGATGCGCATCGTCGTGGATATCCAAGCGGTGCAAAATGACAGCCGGGATCGGGGTATCGGCCGTCACACGCGCGATTTCGTCAATGCCTTGGTAAATGCCGACGGAAGCCACGAACTGATCCTTCTGAGCAATTCGCAACTGGACGCTCCCCGGCAGGAAATCCTGGTTGGCCTTCCGGGCAAAGGTCTTCGAAAAAGACACATGAACTTCGCCTCTCTGGCCAATAGCTGCGAAGAAGCGCTTGAAAACGACGGCCGCGCACAGCTGGCCCAGCTGCTCTATGAAAAGATGCTCGCGGACCTTTCACCCGACGTGGTGCTGGTGGCCAGCACGATTGAAGGGTACCTCGACGATACCGTGATCCATGGTGGCCATTTCGCCCGCAGCTATGGCTTGGGATCGATCTTCTACGACCTGATCCCCCTGAGCGACGTCGATCTTTACCTCCCTGACGAACGGGTGCGGGCTTGGTTTGAAAATCGCCTTGCGGCCCTGCGTCGTTGCGACTTTCTCCTGACGAATTCGGAGACATCGCGCGAAGAAGCGATCGCACTGTTGGGTTTTCCCGCTGATCGCGTTCATTCGCCTGGTTCGGCCGTCGATCCGCGCATCTTCGCGGCCGGCGTTGCCCCACAGCCGGAAATGTTGCGTACCCGATTCGGCATCGTGGGAGACTATGTCATGCATGCCGGCGCCTTCGAGCCGCGCAAGAACTTCGAAGGTCTGCTGCGCGAGTTCGCTTTGCTCCCCAAAGTGGTGCGCACCGGCAGACAGCTGGTCTTCGTATGCAACCCTCCTGAGCCTGCCCGGGGGTACCTGCACAAACATGCGCGAGAACTGGGGCTGGATGCGGATCAACTGATCGTTACCGGCTTCGTATCCGATTCTGAACTCGCGGCGCTTTATGCGAGCGCAACGGTTTTTGCCTTTCCATCCCTGCGTGAAGGCTTCGGCCTGCCCCCCCTGGAGGCGATGGCCTGTGGAACGGCAACGATTGCATCTGCCAACTCCAGCCTTCCAGAAGTGATTGGGCGGCGTGATGCGCTGTTTGATCCTCACGCCCCGGGCGACTTGGCGCGGCTACTCGAAAAGGTGCTGACCGATGAGGGCTTCAGGCATGCGCTGGAGGATCATGCCCGCGAGCGCTCGCAACTGTTCGACTGGGACAGGAGCGCGCAGGCCGCGCTTGCAGCGCTTGCAAGTGAAGCCAAACTGGCACGCCGTACCGCATCCGCCCTGGCGGCGCTGTCAATAGATGCAGTGCTTGACCGGATCGCGGACCTGCATGCCACCGGAGCCGTGTCTCCCGCCGACATCGCCTTAGCGGTCACCGCGCTGGCGGAAAACGAACGAACCGCACAACTTCACTTGGGCCATGCAGCCCACGGCGGCGTGCAATCGTGGCGGATCGAGGGGCCCTTCGACTCCAGCTACAGCCTGTCCCTAGTGAACCGCAATTTGGCCCGGAGCCTGGAGCGGCTGGGCCACCAGGTGACGCTCGTCTCAACCGATGGCAACGGCGACTTCGCGCCCGACTCCGATTTCCTGGATGCCAACCCTGACCTCGACAGGATGGTGCGCAGCTCGTGGGAGATCCCGACCGATACGCTCTCGATCCAAAGCCGCAATCTCTTTCCTCCCCGCGTTTCCGACATGATCGGGACGAGTGCGGACGGACCGCTGCGAACGCTGCACTGTTATGCTTGGGAAGAAACGGGGTTTCCCTACCGCAGCGTCGCTGAATTCAACGCAAGCCTCGACCTGATCTTTGCGACTTCGGAACACGTCAAGAAAATCCTGATCGACAACGGGGTGCACGTCCCCATCCACGTCTGCGGACTGGGCACCGATCATCTCGAAACTCTGGATCCCGATCCGGACTACCGCATCGCGGCAAAGCCCTTCCGCTTCCTGCATGTATCGACCGGGTTGGCGCGCAAGGGCGTAGATATCTTGCTGGACGCCTATGGCGATGCATTTCGGGCCGGCGATCCCGTTTCACTGGTCCTGAAAACCTCGCGCAACGAAGGCAATCTGATCGAAACGCTATTGGCAGAACGGCGCGGTCAGGACCCGGAATTTCCTGATGTCTTGCTGTTGTTGGACGATCTCACGTCGGCGGAACTGAAGTCCCTGCATCAGCAATGCCAGGTCGCGGTCTATCCAAGTCGAGCGGAAGGATTTGGACTACCGATCGCAGAAGCGATGGTATGCGGCCTTCCGGTGATTGTGACTGGGTGGAGCGGTCAGGTCGATTTTTGCCCCATAAGCGACTCGTGGCTTGTTGACTTCACCTTCGAGCCAGCGCGGAGCCGCCTGCGCTTGGCTGGGTCGGTCTGGGCTGAGCCCGATCGCGCGATGCTGGCCGACCGGTTGCGCGAAGCCTTCGCTTGCGAGAACGGGCGTCGGCAAGCCATGGCAATGCGCGCGAAGGCGAATATCCTACACGACCAGAACTGGCAGCTTGTCGCTGCGTGCCAAGCGGCCCACGTCCGCAATCATGGCATTGAAAGGGCCAGAGGCAATCGGATTGGCGGACCAGGGGCACCGTCTTCACCCCGCATCGCCTGGCTTTCAACTTGGGACGAGAACTGCGGAATCGCGACATATTCGCACCAGTTGCTGAGGCATTTTGGCCTATCAGTAACAATCCTGGCACCGGAGCGGGAAGGAGGACACGAACCGTTCCATCCTCATGTCGTGGAGCCTGCATGGCGCCGCCCCCATCCGAAAGGCGGCCTATCGATGCTCGCGGGGCGCGTGGACCGCCGCCGTTTCGACACCATCGTCATCCAGTTCAGTTTCGCTTTCTACGATCTGCAGGAGTTGGCTGCATTGGTCGCTGACGCAACGCGTGATGGCGTCGCTGTCGTCATGGAACTGCATGCGACGGCGCTGCCAGCCGCTGAAGGGGGCGAGCAGATCCTTTCCGAAATGAGGAGCATGCTCCAGCGCTGCGCCCGGGTTCTCGTCCATTCGGTGGGTGATCTCAATCGGCTCAAGGCGATAGGTCTGGTCGACAATGTCTCGCTGCTACCGCACGGCCTGCCCGCGGGCGCACCCGTTACGGTGCCGGGCACCATGGGTGGCCACCACACCCGCAAGACTGCCGATCTGCCGTTGATAATTTCCTTTGGATTTGCCCTACCTCACAAGGGACTGGTCGAACTGGTCGAAGCCGCCGCACATCTGCGGGATGCGGGGAGACCGGTGCAGCTGTTGCTGCTGAATGCCGAGTTTCCCGTACCCGCCTCGAAAGCTACAATTGCGCAAATCAAGGAACGAATTGCCGAGCTTTCGCTTGCAGACACAATCCAATGCGACTTCACGTTCCGTCGTGAGGCAGATGTAGCGCAAGCGCTTGCGGCAGCCGATCTCATTATCTTTCCATATCAGGGCACCGACGAATCCGTGAGCGGAGCGGTCCGCCATGCGCTTGCCAGTGGCCGGCCGGTGGCGGTGACTGCGGCGCCCATTTTCGCCGAACTGGCAGGCTTGGTCCACGTCCTGCCGGCCAAGACTCCTGAGGGTATCGCGACCGGTATCGCAGATGCGCTCGCGGCAGCTGGCAGCGACGAAGCCAGGCTCCAGCTCGAGGCCGCGGCCGACTTCGTGGCACAGTTGGGCTTCGATCGGATCGCCGCCAGGATCGAGGGCATGTGCACTGCGCTTGCGCGCGAAACGCCTGCCCTCGTGCGAGTCTATCCTGCAAGCGGTCCTGCACTGCGTCCCCCGGCGACGAAGATTTCGGGACAGAGCGTCACGGTCACCGCGGCCGACACCCTGCGAGGTCCAGGCGCTGCGCTGGCGGCTGGCTGTTATGACATCACGGTTGAAGGTGCCGCACCAAGATCGTGCCCGCTTCCGCAAATTACCGCCGAGTTGGCCGGTAAACCTTGTTCGCTTCGTAACGAGGGAACGGACCGTGTCGACCGCGCCGTGGACGATCGCTTCACCTGGTCGGCCTTGATCGAGATTACCCCCAGAGCTGGGGCGTTTGACATCGTGATCCGACCGGAAAACGCCATCGAAGTCAGGATTGACCGCATCTCGATCCGCCCCACGGGCTTGCCTGCGTAAACTCCTCAGGCAGGCCGCAGTCAGCCAGATCCGGGTCAGTCGGGATCGCGATCAATCGTGAGCTCGGTGAAAAGGAACTCGGTGTGGCCATCGACCGAAAGGCGGCAGTCGAGATCGGCGACCTCGGCCCCCACTTCGAAGTCGCAGTAGACAGCACCCTTCTCAGCCTTGGCGGGCAAATCGATCTTTACCTGGCCGATAGACTTGGTCCCCGCCTCTGCAGTGACCTCTATTGTCACTTCGCCTGGCGCGGTGATTTTGGTCAAATGGAAGGCGGCCCGATAACGTCCTTTCACGACCGGCTGTATCAAGCCGTGGACGAGGTAGCCGGCGCGTCCGGTCGTGGCATAGACCAGGCCTCTCGCCGCGCCGACCTGCGTCAACAGCTTCAGGCCGCCGGGGACAAACGTCATGTGATGAGCGGCAGCGCTGTAATTCTCGGTGACAATCGGAACGCCCTCGGCCTTGACCAGTTCACGCAACAGCACTTTTGCTTGTCCGCCCTTTTCCTGCGAATGCGCCAGATAGATCGAATTCTCGTCGTGCCACGAGCAGGCGAAATGGTGACAAAGGGTCGTGTTCTCCGAATAACCGTTGAGGGCAAAGGGTTTATCGGCAGAACCTGTCGGTGATAGAGGAGAAAACCAGTCCTGCGGATAGACCTTGACCCTTTCAACCACTTGCGGGGTAGTCAGATGCGGCATGGTGCCCATGCCGTCCTTGTGGAAACCCCGGTCGGCAAAGTACAGGCCGACCAACTGGGGAGCCCAGAAATACATGCCGCGTTTGCGCCAAGCGGTGAACTTACCGAAGCTGTCATAGACCTCGCACATGAATGTTGCGAGCGCACTGTCCGGCTTCGAGGCCATGGAATGCGCTGTGTACCAACCACCGCTGCGCTCATCTATACCGATCATAGCGTCGAACTTGGTCGAGGTTTCGAGTTCTTCGATCAACTGCGTATAGATCGAGCCATTCACCACTTCCAAGTCGGCATCGAAATAACTTCCACCATATTTGCGCAACAAGTACCAGCGGAAGTAATCCGTCAGGAAGGCGTGATCCTTCTCTTCGTATAGCTGTCGGACATAGTCGTTCTCGTCCATCGGCAGGTTGCTGGCGTTCCAATGCAAGATCTCGAAGTCGGGCAACTGGCGCTTCCATGTGTCGAGATAACGGCCAAAAGGATCGGGCTTGCCATCGAAGCCGAAATAGACGCGATGGATCCGTTTCAGCGAAGGCTTGACGAGCGCTGCGCTTCCCGGACCGGCCGGGCCGGAACTCACGGCGGCTGTCTTTTTCATCTCGACGTCAGCCGTTTTGGCGACGGTGACGCCAGAAACGAGGATGCTGTCGATGCCCTCGACTGCCAAGGTGATCTCGCACATGTTGGCGACCTCGCGGTCGATGCGGAACGCCACGACCAGCGGATCCTTATTGCGGGATGAAAAACTGAAGCTGGCCTCGCCCAGCTTCAGCGTCCCGGATTCGGCCGTCGCCGTCAACGTCGCACGGCCCTTCTTCGGACGCCGGGCACAATCGAGGGTCGCAATATATTCGCCGGCCGGCAACGAAACATAAGGCCCGTAAAACAGCAACCCCGAGCCTTCACCTTTCACGCCATCGTCGGTCTGGACGCCATCGCGAACCGAAAAGTGGGAGGCATGATAGTTACGCGGGAACTTGGACGACTTCGCGACCTCGGCGCGATATTCAGAAAAGGTCAACGCCTTTGTCTGCGCTTGCTGCATCCGCTTGTTGCTGCTGAGATCGACGTTCGAGTTGGCAAACATGTGATAGACGCAGGTGCTCCCCTCTTCGAAATCGATCGTTTCACCAACGAGGGAAAATTTCGGTGAGAAATATTTCTGGGGATAGACCTTGGCTCGGGCGCTGATGACCGGCGCAGTCAAATTCTTGAAAAAGCCGTCATCTTGGTTGTTGATATCGCGGTTGCGGAAATAGAGGGACAAAAGCTGCGGCCCGATGAGCCCGCGGGTCTCGCGCCAGTGCCACAGCGGGTCGAGCCGGTTCTCGTAGAGATCGACCATGAAGCGAACGATGTCTGAATCCTTCTTCGCGCCGAATGTCTGTGCAGTCGGGTGGCCGTTGCTGGCTTCCTCGACACCAAAGAAGCAATCATATTTGTCTTGGCTGTAAAGCTCGTCGATGATGCCGTGCAGAACCTTGCCATCCAGCACCTCGCAATCGGCGTCCAGGTAGAGCCCCCCATATTCCGAAAGCACCTTCCAACGGAAATATTCCGACAGGAACACCGGTGATTTCTTCTCAGCGGCGATGCGCGTCCACTTGTTCGCATCAACATCAAGATTATGCGGCCCCCACAGCTTAATCTCGTATTCCGGCATCTGCTGGCGCCAGCTTTCAAGATAGTGCAGGAACGGATCGTGAAAAGGTTTGAAATTATCAAAGTAAATCCGATGAAGGATCTTCGGATTGCTTTCAGATTTTCCACCCATGACCACGATTACTTTCTGGATTATCTGATTGGACGCGCAGAAGCGCGGCTCAAGTTAACTGAGCGTTGTGCATGAGCGAAGTTACATAGGCTTCGAGGCTTTCCCGCCATTCTGGCATCACGTCCAGGCCTTCTGCCTGCAGTCGCGCATTGACTGCTGTTTCGTTGGCCGAGACCGGCGCCTTGCGCACAAAACCGGGACCCGGATGCACGGCGCAAAGCAATCCGGACGCCGCCACAATGGCACTGACATATTCATAGCGTGATGCCGATCCTTGCGCGACCGCATTGTAGACACTTGACGCACCCCGATCCACTGCCAGCAGCACTTGCCGCACGACCGCGTCGACATGCGTCGGACAACCACGCTGCGCATTGTCGCTGACCATTTCAGATTTGCCAGCCGACTCGACGATGCGCTTCCACACGAAATTCTTGGGCTGTTGCCGATCGCCGCCATAGAGCCAGCCAAGCCTGAAGATCACGTGCGCGCCATTCGCGGCGGCGACCGCCTGTTCGCCGTCGCGCTTGGCCTGATGGTGCCGGCTAAGCGGGCGCAGCGGATCTTCTTCAGTAAAGGGTGTGTCCTTCCAGTTGCCGTAGCAGCCGGTGCTGGAAAAATGGATCATTTTGCTGCCGAGATCAGCACAGGCCGCAGCGATGACTCCCGGTAGGCGGGCATTGACCGTCTCGTCGAGTTCAGGCGCGACTTCGGCGGCTTCCAGGTCGGTATGGGCGGCACAGTTGAACACACGGGCCGGCGCAAACTGCCTGATCTTGTCGATGATGCCGTCGGGGCGCGTCATGTCGAGATCATGACGGCCAAGCATGATGACGCGCTCGCCCCGTTCGTGCAGCGCGGCCACCAGCGCGGTGCCCAGCAATCCGCCAGCCCCCACCACCAAGCTTGAGGCGCCTTTGGCTACCATTTCCAGTCAAACGCCCCTGGTGGAACGGTTTCCGATTCGGTCGGATCGTGCGCAATGCTGGCGATATTCAGCAGCACGCTCGTGCCTACGCCTACCCCACCGAATGCCACCCACAGATCCGGCTCGATCGTCAGTCGTGCATGACCATCCGGCGATCCCGGTCCAAGCAGAAACCGGGCTGACTCACCTGACGAGCCATCGTGAACGCACACCCGTACCAAACCCGTCGCGACAACAAAATTCAAGGTCATGCGACTGTGGCGTTTCCAGCCCTTCACATAGCCCTGATCAATCATCGAGAAATAGGCTTCTCCAAACCCCGCAAACCCAGGGTCCGAATGCTTCATGCCATGCAGGACATCCCCGCCCGGCGTCGCGATCCGGCGCAACGGGGTTAGCGTCACCCCGTTCACTGGCGGGCCCACACCCGACCGCGAGCGGCAGCACTGGCCTGATAGGCGGTGATATGATCAAGGGTCATGGCCAGAGCATCCTGGTCCGCCTTCAGCACTTCGCGATACCATTCACCGGTCATCTTCATGCATTCGGCGTAGGACAGATTTGGTTCCCACTTGATCGCCAGCAGCGCCTTGTCGACGTTCAGCTTGAGCAGGCTCGCTTCGTGAAATTGAATGTTGCCGGTGACACGATAGGCTTGTTGCGGGTTATCGTGGCCCCATACCTCGGCCAACGCGGCAAGCAGTTCCAGCACAGTAGCGTTCTGCTCGGCGCGCGGACCGAAGTTGAAGGCCTCGCCGTTCAACGTCATGTCTTCGGCCAGTCGCGCGCCGAGCCACAAATAGCCGCTCAGCGGTTCAAGGACATGCTGCCAGGGCCGGGTCGCTTGTGGGCTCCGGATCTCCACCGTTCGGCCGTCGCACCAGGCGCGCACGCAATCTGCCACAATCCGGTCGGCGGCCCAGTCGCCACCGCCAATCACATTACCCGCCCGTGCCGTCACCAGGCGTACCGGGACGCCGGGCTTGGCAAAAAAGGAATGGAAATAGGACTTAAAGGCCAGTTCCGCCCCACCCTTGGAGCCGCTGTAGACATCCTTGCCGCCCAGCGCGTCGGTCTCGCGGTAGCCCCACGGCCACTCAACATTGTCATAAACCTTGTCGCTGGTGATGATCACCGCAGTGCAGGGCCAATCGATCCGGCGCAGCGCCTCCAGCACCGTGGCCGTGCCCATCACGTTGACGTCGAGCGTTTCGAGCGGATTGCTGTAGGAGGTCGAGACGATTGCCTGCGCCGCCAGATGGAACACGAAGTCAGGCCGGAACGCGTGAAGCACCTCGGAAAACCGGGCCAAGTCGCGCACATCTCCCAACTGGTGATCGATCTTTGCAGCGAGGCCCGCCGTCTCAAAAAGTGAAGGTGTTGTGGGCACCGCGTCAGAATAGCCGCAAACCTGCGCCCCGAGGCCGACAAGCCATGCGGTCAACCAGCTTCCCTTGAAGCCCGTGTGGCCCGTGATGAGCACTCGTCGGCCCGCATAAGCATCATTGAAAAACATGGTGTCGTCTCTGCCACTTGAGAATGAACTGCGTGTTACTGCCAGCTTTTCCAGGGCGCCCGCCCACTGGCCCACAGTTCACGCAGATAGGTAAGATCGCGCACCGTATCCATGCACTGCCAGAAGCCGTCGTGAAGATAGGCACCCAGCTGCCCGTCCTGTGCAAGCGTTTCCAACGGGGCGCGTTCGAGAATCGTGTCGTCGGCGGTCAGCAACGGCGCCAATTCGGGCTGGAACACCATGAAACCACCATTGATCCAGCCTTCGCCGATCTGGGGCTTTTCGACGAATTCGCTGACGATCCCGTCTTCAATCACCAGGCCACCAAAACGGGCGGGCGGACGCACAGCCGACAACGTTGCGATCCGATTGGACGCCTTGTGGAATTCAACCAGTGCTGCAATGTCGATATTGCTGACGCCATCGCCATAGGTCGCCATGAAGGGCCGATTGCCCAGAAACCGAGCTGCACGGCCAATCCGCCCACCGGTCATCGTCTCAGCGCCGGTTTCGAGCAGATGGATCGTCCAGTCTTCCTGCGTTTTGTGATCGTGCAGCTGCCAACTGCTGGTTTCAAGCTGCACGGTAAGGCTGGCCCGCTGCAGCGCATAATCCATGAAGTACTTGCGAATCACTTCGCCTTTATAGCCAAGGCAAATCACAAATTCCTTGCAGCCAAACGAAGCGTAATGCTTCATTATGTGCCAGATGATTGGATATCCACCCACGTCAACCATAGGTTTCGGCTTGATATCAGTTTCTTCGCGAAGGCGCGTTCCAAGGCCCCCTGCAAGAATAACTACTGGCAAATCCATGCTCTTACTCTTCTGTGGCTCAATCTTGTTGATAATCAGAAGGGTCTTTGAAATCAACCCCTCAGCCGGACGAACGGGATGGTATAGCTCGGCATCGCTTCGGTCTACCGCGCATCTTCCCGATCTCAGTTCTGGCGTACAGCCGCGGCCGGAGTTGACCAGGACCGGCGGCACAGTTCGGGACAGCCGGGTCCGAAGCGCAGGCTCATCGCTTTCAGACGGCGACGAACGGCGGTTTGAAGCTGAGGCAGCCGCAGCCCGGTTCACTGCTCATGAAGACAACTCCTTATAAAAATCATAGGCTTCATCGACAGAGTCAAACTGGTGAAGCCTGCCCGCTTGCAGGACAGCGGCGCGATTGCAATGGCTGCGGATGTAACCGGGATCGTGCGAGACGATGATGCGGGCGCGATCGGCGCGCTTCACAAACAATTCCTCGTGGCATTTTGCCTGGAAGCGGCTGTCGCCGACGGCGACGATCTCGTCGATAAGGAAGCAATCGAATTCGATCACCATCGACAGTGCGAAGGCCAGCCTCGCCTGCATGCCAGACGAATATGTCCGCACCGGTTCCCGCAGATAGAGGCCGAGTTCGCTGAACTCCTCGACGAACGGGACATGCCGATCAATATCGACCCCATAGACCCGGCAAATGAACCTCAGGTTGTCGATCCCGGTCAGCGAGGTCTGGAAGGCGCCACTGAACGCCAGCGGCCACGAGACAGACATGCTGCGGTCGATGGCCCCGGAGTCGGGCTTTTCGGCACCACTGATGATGCGAATCAGGGTCGATTTCCCGGCGCCATTGCGACCCAGGATTCCAACGGATTCTCCACGTTTGACCTGAAAATCGACGTTCCTCAGCACAGGTGCCCTTCCGGATGAGGTGCTGTACGCCTTGGAAATGTCCGCCAGCCGGATCATTCCGGTCGGACCTGATCAGCAATCGAGCGCAACAGCAGCAGGCCGGTCAGCGTCAGCACGGCATTGCAGCTGGCCATGTAGGTGAGATCATAATGTGCATTGATGACCGAGCCGAAAAAGCCCTCACGCAGATATTCCGTGGCATGTACCATCGGCAACAGCAAGACCGCATTCTGTGCTGCCGGTGGCAAGGCATCGACGAGAAAGGCCGCGCCCGAGGCCGGAAACAACAGATAGGCAACGGGATGCCACACCTTCTCCACAACTTCGCTTTTCCATGACATCACGCCCATGGTTATGCCGAGGCCGGCGCCAAACCAGGCCATCATCAGCCACCCCCCAGCCACCTGCAGCACGTCTTCAGGCATCTTGATCCAACCTGCGAGCCAGAATGCCAGCGTCAGGAGCACGAACGATATGGTGGTGCCGCCTGCTTCCAGCAGCAGGCGTGCGAAAAACACGTCCGCAATCTTCACGTTGCGATGGTAGAGCAAGGTAAGATTGGGCTCGATGGCCGAGATGCAACGGTTCGGCATCGAACGCCACAGCAGCACCATGGAATATCCGGTCAGTGCAAATGCCACGATCGGCAGGTTCGACAGGCGATGCAGGCCCACCGCAGTCCAAAGCGCGGCGATCCCGAGCGTGAACATCATCGGTTCGGCAAACAGCCAAAGAAAGCCGATGTTGTGCCGGCCGTAGCGGGTAAGAATCTCCCGCATCAGCAGCGCACCGATTACGCGGCGCTGGACAGCCCATGAGGCAGCCAGATCATTCACGCGCGCATCACCCCTTGTGCTCTTTGACGCCGGCGAGCAGCAAAGCAAGGATACCCCATGCCACCAGGCCCACAATCAACGTCGCCAGAAAGCCCCTAATGCGGCGCGGTTCCATCGCGACATCGGGCAAGCTGGGCTGGGCGACACGTTCAACATAGGCCGTCTGCCGGCGTGCCTCGTTGCGGGCGTCCTGCAGTGCCACAAGCGCCGCAGCGAGCTGGCGGTCGGCGAATTCGCGTTGCAGCTGCACCCGTTGATACTGGGCAGCGGCCGCCGACAGCGATTTGGAATTGCCGGCCACCTGGTTGGTCTGTTCGTTGATCGCCTGTTGCAACCCCTGAATGCGCACACGCAGCAAGGGAATCTGCGGATTCTGGCCGGCGATGGCAGAAAGCTGCATCAACTGCATGCGCGCACCAATCAATTCATCCTGCAGCTTGGAAACCATTTGCAGCTGGACCGTTGCCTGCCGTTCGGGATCGATCAATCCCGCGCTGTTGCGATAGGCGGCCAATGCCAGCGCCGCCGTGCGCGCCTGGGTCACAGCTTCGGTGACTTCACGCTCGGCATAACGGACAAGATCGGTCTGGCCCCGCAGGTTCAACCGGTTCACCAGGCCTTCTGCACCTTCGAGCAGGCGGCGATTGATCGCCTGGGCCTCCTTGGCCGAATAAGCCTTTACTATCAGCGTGGTGATGCCGGTTTCCGCATCAAACTCCACCCCGACCTTATCGCCATAATAAACATAAAGCTCCTCAAACGAGTTCGAAAAGCCAAGCGGATCGAAGCGGTTGAAAATGCTGACATCATCATTGCCCCATGCTGCACTGGCAAGGCGGTCGCGTTCAAGGGTGCGCAGGCCGTCGCGCGACTGGATGAAGCCTTGTGCCGCGCGTACTTCCTCGCTGGCATTGGCGAACCCGGCAGAGCTCAACAGCAGGCCGAGACCCGACCGCGCGGGCTTTTCGGGGCTGCGCACAACAAATCGGCTTTCCGACACATAGACGTCAGATGCGATGATGCCGAAGTAGAGCCCCGCAAAAATGCCCGGCAACAGCACAGTGAACCAGAATAGCGGCCCCTGCCGCCGCAGCCAGCCGGCCATCACAGCAAACAGCCCGCTGCGGGCTGGACGTCCTGCCCGATATGGAGTGTGCGCCGATGGCGCATCCAACCCAATCACGTCGGTTGACGAGGGCAGCGTTTCACTTCGTAAAATCATGATGCTATTCAACGTTCCTGCTGGAGAGTCCGGCGCCAGGGCTCAAACAGCCTCCTCACGTGTACGGTCGGAATAGCGGATAATGTCATCCTCGCCTAGATAGGTGCCAATCTGCACCTCGACCAATATTACCGAATCGTCGGTGATGTTTTCAAGGCGGAGGATCGCGCCGGGCAGCACATGGACATGGCCGCCGGCGCCGATGTCCTGAACCTTCCCATCGATGGTGATCCGGGCATTGCCTGACAGAATGATCCAGTGTTCGGAACATTGATTGCGGGACTGCAGCGAGAGGTCGTGGTGCGGTCTGACCATGATCTGCTTGACCTGGAAACCTTCCCGCATCGCGACGCTTTCAAGCCAGCCCCACGGCTGGTGATCGGTTCGTCCGCGGTCGGCTTCGGGGCGCTCGCGCCGGCGCAGTTCACTCACCACCATTGAAAGCCGCTGGCTGGAGGCGCGCGGCGCCACCAGCACGGCATCATTCGTGGTAACCACGATCATCTGATCAAGATCAAGGCCGACAACCATCTGGTCAGGCACTTCGCTCCGGATCATGCTGTCACGGCAGTAGAAGCTCAGCACATCGCCAGAAAGAAGATTGCCATCAGCGTCGCGAACACCGTCGCGCCACACGCTCGCCCAATCGCCCAGGTCGCTCCATTGGCCGGGATAAGGCATAACGGCCAGATTGGTCGACTTTTCCATGATGGCGAAATCCACAGATATATTGGTCGCCTGCGACCAACCGCGCTTGCCCAGCAGGGTGAAGCCGCCCTGGACGAGGGCTTCGGCGACGGCATCGCGGACCGCAGCCAACAGATCAGGGGCCAGGAGTTCGTAAGCGGCAATAACGGCGCGCACGGACATCAGGAAGATGCCGGCATTCCACAGGTGGCGACCGCCATCGAGCATGGCCTGGGCGTCGGCGGCGTTGGGCTTTTCCACGAAGCGAACCAGCGCTTGCGGAGTGCCGTCATCGATCGTGACAGCATCGCTGAGTTCCAGATAGCCATAGCCGGTTTCAGCGCGCACAGGGCGGATGCCGAACGTGACGATGTCGCCCGACCGGGCACGTTCAGCGGCTGCGGCAACCGTCGCCCGAAAATGATCGCCATCGACGATACGGTGGTCGGATGGCAGCACCAGCATCAACGCATCCGGATCCTGCGCACACAGATGCAGCGCCGCGGAGAGGACGGCAGGCGCCGTGTTGCGCGCATCGGGTTCGACGATGATGGCCCCCGCCACCCGCTCGATGCGGGCGAATTGCTCCATCACGCGAAAGCGCTGATCCGCCCCGGTCACCACGACCGGCATGCCAAAGGCCGGCGTATCCACCAACATGACGGCGTGCTCAAACAGGCTGTACCCGTCGACCACCATTGCGAACTGCTTGGGCTGGTTCCGCCGTGACGTCGGCCAGAGCCGCGTGCCGGAGCCACCGCACAATATGACGGGGTGAATGGTGAAGCCGGTCATGATGGGCATCCTCTCGCAACGAATCTGACGCAGCGCATCCGTCACCATCTGAGGATTCCGATCAGCGCGAAATGGAGAATTTCTGCACTATTGCCGATCGGCAGCCGTCGGTGACAATATGCCTGTATCCCCCGTATCCCTTTGACAGACCCAAGCTATTTTCGGCTTGAACACGCCCGTTACTGCCGAAACGGGTTACCTCAATGCCACGCGATAGCGATGCTCTTGCGGTGACCAGCGCTAAAGGTCAAGTGGATGCAACACTCCCGCTCCGGCGCCGGTTTCCGCCTGCCGCGAAAAACGCTCGCTTGCCCGAAATGGCTTGGCGGCAACGATCATGCCGGACGTTATCGGCGGTTTTGACAAGCCATGGCGGCAGTGCCATGGGGCGTGGCATAGACAAGGCCTTGATCATCGGTTCGCCCCGGCCTGGCAGCGTGGCCGTTCTACCGACCCCATGCTATCAAGACACACGCCAACCAGCCGAGTGACCATGAGCCCGCCGATGTCCAATCGCAACCTCTTGATTTTCCTTGCTGCCGGCTTGACGCTGGCCGGTTGCCAGCCATTCGGGCCAGGGCGGCAGGCCGTGTTGCGCGGCGGGGTTGTTCCTGCTGGGCCGACCGAGGCTGCCAAGGACATCAAGCTGGTGCAGGTGCGCGGTGACATGGCGGCGCAGTTCAAAGCGCCCGCGCCGTGGCCGGCCTTTGCCGACGTGCTGGCCGGCGCCCGACCGGTAGGCACGGTGGTGGGTGTGGGTGATGCCCTGGAAGTGACGATCTGGGAGGCGCCGCCTGCAACACTTTTCGGACCGCCCAGCGACACCCGCATCGGCACCCCGATCAACACGTCGCGGCCGAACATATTGCCCGAACTGACGGTCGGGCCCGACGGCAGCATCAACGTCCCATTCGCGGGCCAAGTGCCGTCCAGCGGGCGGACGCTGCGCGAGATCGAAACCGATATCGTGCGCCGCTTGCGCGGCCGCGCCAACGCTCCGCAGGTGCTGGTGCGGCTGGTGCGCAATTCGACGGCGACCGTGACCATGGTTGGCGAGGTCACGCAATCAAGCCGCGTGCCGATCAGCCCCCGCGGCGAGCGCCTGCTTGATGCCCTGGCGCAAGTGGGCGGGGTCAAATCACCGGTCAACCTGACGACGATCCAGGTGACGCGTGAAGGCCATATCCACCGCATGGCGCTTTCTGACATTATCGAACGCAGCGAAAACAACATCGTTTTGGCCAAGGACGACGTCGTGACGGCGCTGTTCCAGACTTACAGCTTCACTGTACTGGGCGCCGCCGGACGTAATGACGAAATCCGGTTCGAGGCCCTAGGCATCACACTGAGCCAGGCGCTCGGCCGGATCGGCGGTTTGCAGGATGGCCGAGCCAATCCGCGCGGCGTGTTCTTGTTCCGGTGGGAAGATCCGGCATCGCCGGGCGGTGCACGCGTGCCGGTAATCTACAGTTTCGATCTGAAGGATCCGGCTGTCTATTTCCTGGCCCAGCAGTTCCGCATGTCCGACAAGGATCTGATCTACATTACCAATTCCCCGGTGGCCGAGTTGCAGCGATTCGTGAGCATTGTCTCGCAGACCCTGCTGCCAATTGCGACGGTCACGACCGTGATCCAGCAGAACTGACCAGCTGACCGTGCGCGATGATGATGCGCCGCTGCTGCTCGATGTCTCGCGGCTGATCTGGCGACACTGGGCTGGGGTACGGCCCACTGGCATCGATCGTATCTGCATGGCCTGGCTCGATCATTTCGGCGGGCATGCACAGGCAACACTGCTGCATCGGCGCGGCCGGTACATTCTGGGCAAGGCCGCGTCTCAGGACCTGTTCCGATTGCTGGCTGACGATAATGCACAGCCCGCCGGGTTGATCAGGAAAAGACTGCGTCTGGCCAAGTGGCTGATGCAGCATGGCGCGATCAGCATGGCGGCGCGGCCTGGCGCTGGACGGCCATGGCTCAATGCCGGCCACACGGGGCTCGACTTGCCGGGGTTGGAAGCATGGTGCAGTGCCGTCAAGGTCAAGCCCATCATAATGGCGCATGATCTCATCCCCATCACCCATCCGCAATACTGCCGCGCTGGCGAAGCCGATCGCCATCGGCTGCGCATGCGTGCGTTGCTGACCATCGGCCACGCTGTAATCGGCAATAGCCAGCACACCATCGACACGCTGGCAGACTTCGCCCGCAGCGAAGCACTCGCCATGCCGGCGGCGCTGGTGGCCTGGCCGGGCACGCCGCATCTGCCCATGCCAACCAACGCAACCGGCGGGGCGCAGCGGGACTTTGTCATCCTGGGTACCATCGAAGGCCGCAAGAATCACATGTTGCTGCTGGACGTGTGGGAACGGCTGATGCGCGAACATGGCCATGCGGCGCCGCGGTTGGTGATCATCGGGCGGCGCGGCTGGGCGTGTGATGATGTGCTGGCGCGGCTGGATTCGGGGCGCTTTGGCGATCGGGTGGTGGAAACCGGCGCGCTGGATGATGGTGCCATTGCCCGCCGGCTGGCCAATGCCCGGGCGCTGCTGTTCCCCAGCTTTGCCGAAGGCTATGGCCTGCCGCTGGTGGAGGCGCTCGATGCCGGCGTGCCGGTGATTGCCAGCGATCTGCCGGTGTTCCGCGAGATCGGCCAGGGGGTGCCCGATCTGTTGCCGCCCGACGATGTGGCCGGCTGGCAGGCGGCCATCATGGCCTATGCCGCCGATGGCAGCCCGGATCGCGCCGCGCAGATGGCTCGGCTGGCGGGGTTCAGGGCGCCCGATTGGGCCGGGCATTTCGCCAAGGTTGATGCGTTTTTGGAGTCACTACAGGCCCGAATTTTCACACCTGCGTCGATGCCACCGGTGTCACACCGGTGATGCGGCCATGCACCAGATCGCTGTAATCCTGCGCCAGTTGCAGTGTCGCTTCCCCCACCTGGAAACTCCATGGCCCGATTTTGGCCAGTTCCTTTTGTGCGGATTGATCCGCGCAACCGGCAGATCAGTATCGCTTTGTTGTACGAAGACCGGGCTTGAAAGTGTCGGCAGTGTTTACACTCGTGCTAGAACATCAAAAGTAACATACTGAAATTACACGCTCCGGCCATTCGGCATGCTTTTTGCATGAACAAATTCAGTCAGTTAGTATAGGGGATTTCGATCGTGACGTTGATTAAAAGAGCCCTGTTCGGTGCCGTCGCTAGCCTGCTGGCCGCCAGTTCGGCGCAAGCTGCGACACAAGTCTACTCTTCTGCTGCCCCACTTGCCGGCAACCAGGCGTGGACCGGAACACTCGGTCTCAATTTTCAGGTCAACCAGGCAATCACCGTCAGTGCCGTTCATGCCTTTGTTGGCACCGCACCCCTGATCGATAATCTTTCGGTGACGTTTTTCGACAGCCTTGGCAATTCTGCCTCGCCGGTGTTCAATTTTGTGTGGGTTGGCACCTCAGGCGGACCTTATCAAGGCATGGCTGTGACTCCGTTCACGCTTGCACCCGGCAGCTATCAGCTGGCCGCCTGGGGCTTCAACGACACCAACAAAATTTACAACGCAGCATTCTTCAGCCTGCCTGGCGCCATTTCTTTCAACACCTTGGGCGGTGCTCTTACGCCTTTGCTGTCGTCTTACTCCTTGCCTGGCACCGGCGGCGCTTTCGCCAACCTCACCGATATCGGGACCGCTCAATATGGTTCGGCCAGCTTCACCGCCACGGTCAACCCCGTCAGTGCCGTGCCTGAGCCGGCAAGCTGGATGTTGATGATTGCGGGCTTCGGCCTCGTCGGTGTCGGTCTGCGCCGCAAGGCTGCAATCGCCGCCTGATTGCACCGGCAAAGGTGCAAAAGCCCGGCTCCTGGGTTCAGGAGCCGGGCTTTTTCTGTCTGGCGCTCAGGCCTGCGTCGATGCCACCGGCACAACGCCGGTGATGCGGCCGTGCACCAGATCGCTGTAATCCTGCGCCAGTTGCAGCGTCGCTTCGCCGACCTGGAAGTTCCATGGCCCGATTTCAGCCAGCGGAGTCACTTCGGCGGCGGAACCGGTCAGGAAGGCTTCGCTGAAGGTCGCCAGTTCTTCCGGCCAGATGGCGCGTTCGATCACCTTGATGCCGCGGCGCTGCGCCAATGCAATCAGGCTGCGGCGGGTGATGCCGTCCAGGAAACAATCCGGGGTTGGCGTATGCAGCGCGCCATCCTTGAAGAAGAAGATGTTGGCCCCCGTCGCTTCGGCCACCTGCCCACGCCAATCGAGCATCATGGCATCATTGTAGCCGGCGTCTTCGGCGGCGTGTTTCGACATCGTGCAGATCATGTACAGCCCGGCCGCCTTGGCGCGCACCGGCGCGGTATAGGGCGCCGGCCGCCGCCACGGCGCGATGTTGAGGCGCAGGCCCTTCTTCAGCGCTTCCGCGCCGAAATAGGCGCCCCATTCCCAGCAGGCGACCGCCAGATGCGGCTTGGTCTTCTGCGCCGAAACGCCCATCTGCTCGCTGCCGCGCCACGCCACCGGGCGCACATAGGCACTGGTCAGACCATTGGCGGCCAGCGTCTGCCGGCAGGCTTCGTCAATCTGTTCCACCGTGTAGGGCAGCGCAAAGCCCATGATGCGCGCCGAATCGATCAGCCGCTGCGAATGGGCCGACAGCGCATAGATATGCCCGCCATAGGCCCGCGCGCCTTCGAACACCGAACTGGCATAGTGCAGGCCGTGGGTGAGCACATGCACATTGGCTTCGCGCCACGGTTTCATGACTCCATCGATCCAGATGAAGCCGTCGCGGTCGTCGAAGGTGGCGTCGATCATGTGGCACCCATATTGGCGTTGTGGCAATTTTCGGCAGCGCAAACGCTGATGCAGTGCAACAAACGAACGACGAACCGTCCGGTTGTGGCATGTTCTTGCGCTGGCCGCTTGTGCTGCCATAATGGCTGTGCCAGATATGTCAACATGACTGTCCCAAATCGCCAGCCACCCCTTTCCGCTGTGGTCGCATCGCCGCTGAAGGTGACTCCCGCTTCCCCGCTGTTCCTGCGCGAGGACGAAATCCGCCGCGGCATCGAGCTGTTGTATTTCGGGTATAGCGCGATGATTCGCGGCGCTGATGCCATATTGGAGGTGCAGGGCCTGGGCCGCGCCCACCACCGCGCGCTCTATTTCATCGCGCGGCGCCCCGGCCTGTCGGTGGGCGAACTGCTCGGCTTGCTCGGCATCACCAAACAGTCGCTGGGCCGGGTGCTGAACGATCTGAACCAGCGCGGCCTGATGGAACAGAAGGTCGGCACGACGGATCGGCGCCAGCGGCTGTTGCTGCTCACCCCGGCCGGTACGGCACTGGAAACACGGCTGTTCACCGAACTGGAACGCAGCATGGCCCGTGCGTATGGCGAAGCCGGGCAACAGGCGGTGACAGGCTTCTGGGCGGTCTTGTTGGGGTTGGTACCCGCCGACAGCCGGGCAACAGTGCTGGCTTTGCAAGACGACGTGTGACACGTAGGCCGTGATGCAGGGGTTTGCGATGGACCAGATGTATTTGGCTGCAGTTGTCGTGCTGGCCATGGTTGTGGCCACGATTGCAGCAAGTGCTTTGGCGCGGGCTGGCTTCCCGATGCCAGGCGGGCGGCGCATTGGTGAGATTGACGGCCTTCGTGGCTATCTGGCGCTGGCTGTGATGGGCCATCATTTCAC
Source organism: Sandarakinorhabdus sp. (assembly GCF_987265915.1). Taxonomy (NCBI): domain Bacteria; kingdom Pseudomonadati; phylum Pseudomonadota; class Alphaproteobacteria; order Sphingomonadales; family Sphingosinicellaceae; genus Sandarakinorhabdus; species Sandarakinorhabdus sp. Next base: position 1,703,293 of record NZ_OZ503948.1, on the reverse strand, counting down.
GATTTGGCTGAGCACGATGGCCGGCAATCCCTGGCAGGCACCGGACGTGGCGTTTTACAATCAGCTTGGGAAAACTGGTGTCGGCATGTTTTTCATGATCACCGGCAACGTGTTTTATCCGCGAATATTGGCCGGAATCGCCGCCACCAACTGGATCAATGTGTATGTTGGCCGGATCTTCCGGATTGTGCCGCTGCTGCTGGCCCTGGTCTTGATCGCCACGGCCATGATCATGGTGAGAACCGGGCGGGTGCCGGGCTTTGGCTATCCGCTGGATGTCGCAAGCTGGGTGGCTGGTCGCCCGCGCAATCTGTTGGGCGATGATCTTACCCGCTTGGCGGTCGGCGGCGTTCTATGGTCGATTTGGTTCGAATGGCTTTTTTACATCCTGGTGTTGCCGGCCTGCGCATTGGCGCGGGGCCTGGTAGGCCGCCGCACCTGGCTGGTCCCCGTGGGGCTGCTGGTGATCAGCCTGATCGGGCGGCTGACGCCGGTGCCGTTGTTCATCTACACGCCGTTGTTTGCGTTTGGCATGCTGGCCTATGAAATTCGGGACCGTCCGCAGTTGGCGCAACGGCTGCTTGGTCCGATCCCGACCGTGATTGCGGTGCTGGCACTGGCCATCAATATGGTGTTTTTCCGCGATCCATTCGGCGCCGCGATGCCGCTGCTCGCTTTCACCTTCACGGCTGTCGTGTGCGGCAACAGCCTGTTCGGCCTGCTGGCTTTGCCCGGCGCCCGCATGCTGGGCGAGGTTTCATACGGGATTTATCTGCTGCACAGCGTCATCCTGTATACTGCATTCAACACTATTCCCGGCATCATCACGGGCATGCCTTGGCTGGCCCTGCCGGTGATGGCGTTGCTGGTGGTTGCGATGACGGCCGCCACCTATCTGGCCATTGAACGGCCCGGCATCCGCATCGGCCGGGCGCTTGCCACAAGATTGACCGCCAAACCCGCCCGTTTCGGTTGAAGCGCAGAGTCGATCCGTCAGCCCAGCTCTCGAGAGCGCGCTGCCGCCGCGGCAATCACCCGCTCCAGCAAGGGCGTCAGTTCCGGCATCAGCACGCCTAGCCCCGCCGCCGTCGTGCCGCCCGGTGACGTGACGCGTTCGCGGAGCACGGCGGCAGGCGTCGCGCCATCATGCACGGCGAGCGCAGCCGCGCCGATCACCGTCTGCCGGGCCAGCGCCATCGCCATGCCCGGTTCCAGACCGGCCGCCACGCCAGCCGCGGCCAGCGCTTCGATGACATGGAAAACATAGGCCGGGCCGGAGCCCGACAGCGCGGTGACGGCATCGAACTGGGCTTCGTCCGACAACCACACCGTTGGCCCCACCGGGCGGAACAGCGCTTCGGCGGCGCCCTGCACGATATCGCCATCGCGGGTGTACAGCGCCGTCACCCCCTGCCCCACCGCAGCCGGCGTGTTGGGCATGGCGCGCACGATGCCGGCACCGGGAAACAAGCGGGACAGATCGGCCGTGGAAACGCCGGCCATCACCGAGATCACCAGGGTGAGCGGCCCCAGCCGCCCGGCCAGCGGCAACACCGCCTGATGCCAGGCCTGCGGCTTCACCGCAAGCACGACGATATCGGGTTTGCCGCTGGCAGGCGGGCGCGGCGATGCGGTGACGCCTTCGGGCAGGCTGCGCGCGGCGGGATCGATCACCGCTACCGGCCCCAAGCCTTCATCAAGCCAACGCCGCAGCAGCGCGCCGCCCATGTTGCCGCAGCCGATCAACCAGATCGGCGCGTGACCTTCACCATCCATCATTCAGCCCCTGGCCGAGCGCGCGCTCAAGCTTCGCCGGCGGTTTCGATCAGCGCCGCAGCCAAGGCTTCCGTCGGCGTCTTGCCGGCGATCAGCACCAGCTGGAACACCGGATAATAGCGTTCATATTCCTCCACCGCGGCTTCGGTGAGGATTTCAGCCTGCGCCGCCGACAGATCGCCACCATCGGCAGCATCATCATCGGCCAGCAAAGTAGCGTGGCGGAACAATATGCTGCCATCGGCCGACCACAGCTCGAAATGGCCCATCCACAATTGTTCGTTGATCAGGCCGAGCATTTCATAGGCGACACCGCGCTGTTCGGGGCTGGCGACCAGATCGGATTGCGCGATGATCTGCAGCACCCGGTCTTCCCCGCGCCACAGCGCCCGCAGCTGGTAACTGGTCCAGCCACCCTTGATGCTGGTGACAATTTCTTCATCGGCGACACGTTCGGAGGCCCAGCCGTTGGCGTCGAACAATTGTTCGAGCAAGTCGATGGGGGCCGAATCAATGGCGGCGGATTCAATCTCGGAAAAGCTCATTTCGCCCCTCCTTTACAGCAGCGCCCGCAGGCTGGGCAAGGCTTGCCGATTCGGCAAGAGGGCGAACCCCAATCTCTTGTGGATATCAGGCCGCGTCGCCACCAGATGTGCGCGCATTGGCCAGCTCGGCCTTCAGTGCCGCCACTTCGGCCTGCAACTGCGCCACGGCTTCGCGCGCCGAGGCCGCCATCGCCTTTACCGCATCGAATTCGTCGCGGCTGATGTCGCTGGCGCCGACGAAATCCTTCATGCGTTCGCGCGCAACATCGGAAAATTCGCGGCTGGCACCGGCCAGCGTGCCCATGGCGGCGGTGGCGACCTTGGACAGGTCTTCAAACAATTTATTGTCGTTCTGCATGACAGTCATACTCCCAATTGCATGGCATCGGCCATCGGATTGAGCATCAGGATCCGGGTGTTGAGCACACCGGCAAAGCACAGCCACGCCACATAGGGCAGCATCAGCCAGGCCGCCAGCCGGTTGACGCGATAAAATGCCGAGGTGGTCAGCAAGGCCACCACCAGCATCAGCGCCAGCACGCCGAGCGCGGCAGAGATCATGTGCAGCCGAAAGAACAGCGGCGACCAGGTAAGATTGATGGCAAAACCCGCCAGGAACAGGCCAATCGCCAGTCGCTTGCCGGGCGCATCGCGCGTGCCCCACACCAGCGCAAAGGCAAAGCCGATCAGCGTGTAGAGGATCGCCCAGGCAAGGCCGAACAGCGGCCCAGGCGGCTGGAACACCGGCAAGGTGAGCGATTGATACCAGGGGTTGGTTTCGGTCGATCCCGACACCCGCGCCGCGATGCCGCCAGCGAACAATATGGCCGGCACTGCCACCAGCGCGGCGCGCGCAAAGCTGCCGGCGGCGAACCACTTGTATTGCACCTGGGCTGGGGACTCAGCGGTCATTGCCCGTGGTGTAGCGGCTTGGCCGGCGCGGCGCTATCGAAAGCCATGGCCGCTGATGACGCAGCCGAGATTGGCCCCCTACCTCCGCTGCGCCGCAATCAGGAACTCGACATTGCCTTCTGGCCCGGTGATCGGGCTGGTCGTCAGGCCCAGCACCGGCCAGCCTGCGCTTTCCAACCATGCCGACACCTCGGCACATACACGGTCATGCACCGCCGCATTGCGCACCACGCCGCCCTTGCCGACATCGGCGCGCCCGGCTTCGAATTGCGGTTTGATCAGCGCCAGCAGACGCGCACCGGGCGCGGCGAAACCCATCGGCACCGGCAGAACCTTCATCAGCGAAATGAAGCTGGCATCGCAGACGATCAGATCAACAGGCTCCGGCACATGCTCAGGTGTCAGCAGCCGCGCCGACAATTGTTCCAGCACCACCACGCGCGCATCCTGGCGCAATTTCCACGCCAACTGGTTGGTGCCCGAATCAACCGCATAAACGCGCGTGGCGCCGCGGCTGAGCAGCACATCGGTGAAGCCACCGGTGGAAGACCCCACGTCGATCGCCACCGTGCCAGCAACATCCCAGCCGAAATGCGCGAGGCCATGATCGAGCTTCACGCCGCCGCGCGACACCCACGGATGATCGCGGCCGCGCACCTCCAACGGGGCATCCTCGGCCAGCGTGTCGCCGGATTTGGCGATCTTGCGGGTATTCGAATAGACCAAACCGGCCATCACCAACGCCTGCGCGCGGGCACGCGATTCCGCCAAGCCGCGCGCCACCAGCAGTTGATCGACGCGAATTTTCAGGGCTTTGCGTCCTTCGGCAATGTCTCGAAGCGGCCAAAGCGGCACAGGCTGAACACCGCCGGCGTGAAATTGTCCCGCACCTCGAACAGATCATTTGCGCACAGCCGGGGTGACGCTTCGCGCCGCACCAGCATCATGTTGGGCTTCAGGCCCGGACAGCCATCCGGCAGCTGCGATCGGTGCCAGCGCCCGCCGGCGCGGATCAGCAGTTCGGATTCGCTGACCACCTTGTAATCCAGCTGTCGCCCGGTGATCAGGCAGGTCGCCGGTTCGGGGGCAGCGACGGCGGCGAGCAACAGGGCGGCGGCGAGGATCATGGCCGTTGATCTACAGGAATCCGGCCGCCACGGCCAGTCACCAGGCTTTCTGCAGTTCCACCACCATCACTTCGATGGGTTCCTTGCCGATGTTCACATCCTGATGCTGGGTTTTGGGATTGGCGTTCAACCAATAGGCTTTGCCGCTTTCCCAGGTCTGAATATCGGATTTGTCGGCCGCAGGGCCGGTTTCCTCGAGGATGTGCATGGTGCCGCCCTTCAGCGCGATGATGATGCGCGGATGATCATGGCGGTGCAGCGGCAACGGATTGCCCGGCTGGATCAGGCTTTTCCACACCTTCACCTCCGCATTGGCAAACTGCGGCGTGCGCCCGGTGGGGGCCTGCGCCTGTGCGAACGCAAGCCCCGCGCCAAAGCCCACCGCCAATATGCCCACGCCAATGCCAAGTGTCTTCATCATATCCGGCCTCCCGATTGAACTGCGCAAGTTTCGGACAAGCGGCGCGGTTTGGCAATCAGCGCACGAACACGATCTTCGGCCCCGGATGGGCCATGGCATCTCCTGCCGTGCATCAATCCACTTGGCATGCGACAATCTTGCGATAGTTTGGGTTCAGTGCAGTTTGAATTGGAGCGATCCCGTTGCCGGTAGGTGAAGCGTCTCTTGATCGCGACAAGTTGATCGCTGCACTGATCGATAGTGGCCTGTCCGACCTGCTGAAGGATGACGACGTCCGCGCGGCCTGTCTTTCGTCACTATTGGCGGTTGGCTGCGCACCAGCGCCGGTCAACCATCTCGTGCTGTTCTGCATCGAAAAGGTGGCGTTGGGCACGCTCAGTCTGTTTGGCGGCACATTCAAGTCCATCTTGGCCGACTGGATGGTGCGCATTCCCGGCATCGCCGGTTTCCTGCAAAAAGTTGAGAAGCTCGGGCGGCAAGCGCGCGATCGCAATGCGCTTCTGGAGGCGTTGCGCGCCGATATGGGCGATGCGGCCACAGCCGCTGGTGTGGATGACCAGACCAAGCTGGATGTGACCCAGGGCCTGTATTTGAAGCACCGCTTGGACGGGCTTGACGCGGGCTTTGCCGATTTGTTCACGGCCATGCAGACAGCGATGGCCGGCTTGCTGGAGCGTGACGGCCTCTATCACGAACCAGCTTTGGGCTGGAATCTGCAAACCGCGCCGCTCTCCGAACAATCGGCGGCCGAACGCATCAAATACAACAGCGGTCATTTCGATCTGGTGGGCCGCGAAGACGCGCTCGATCATCTGCACCGCTTTGCCGGCGATCCCAGCGCCGCTGGCATACGCAGCCGGTTCCAGTGGCTGCTGATCACCGCGCCGGGCGGCGAAGGCAAGACGCGGCTGGCGCTGGAATTCTCGCAGTTGCTTGGCCAGAATTGGCATGCCGGCGCGCTGCGGCGGGAGGATCTGACCAAGTTCGATGCGGCGCGCTGGCGGCCGCGTCGCGATACGCTGATCATCATCGACTATCCCGCCCAGGAGCCCGGCGCGGTGCGCGCCCTGCTGCTGGCCGTGCAGGCCCATGTTGCCGATTATGATTTCCGGGTGCGCATCCTGCTGCTGGAACGCGAGGCGAGCGGCGAATGGGCCAAGCGGGTGTTTGGCGAAAGTGCTGCGGATGCCGCCGTGCGCCAGCATCGTTTTGGCAGCGCGGATGACAGCCGGATCGATTGGCCACTGCCGCCGGTGTCCACGGTAGGCATCGTCACGCTGATGCGGGAACGCATCATGGGCGCCGGGATGACGCCGCCCGATGATGACGATTTGATGGCGGCGGCATGGCAAGTCGATCCGCGAATCATGGAGTATCAAGGCCAGCGCTTTCGCCTACCACCGCGCGCGCTGTTTGCCGCGGCTGTGGCGGAAGAAATCATCGCGCGCGGCGGAGCCAGTAGAGCCGATTTCGATCGGGAAACGGTGCTGCGCGGCCTGATTGCCCGAGATCGCGCGCAACGCTGGGACGCCGCCTGCCCCGATCCCACCCGGCGTGAAGCCCATGAACTGCTGCTGGCGCTGGCGACCGCGTGCCTGGGCATGGCGACCAGCCGGATCAGCCACGCGCCGCCGGTATTGCAGGCGCATTTGCCCGGCCTGTCGCCTCGTGATCCCTTGCGGATCGATGAAGAACTGCTGCGGGCGATGGTCGCTGCACCACCCGGCCATATCCCACCGCTTGAACCAGATATCCTTGGTGAATTTTTCGTCCTCGAACAACTTACCAGCCTGCGGAACCGCGATTCCGAAGCCTTTGCGGCCTTTTGCACCGCCATGTTCGAAAGCCCGGGTGACAATGCGGCTGTATTCCTGCTGCGGGCATGGCGGGATTTTCCGCATCGCGTGAGTGCGCTCGGCTATCTCGCGCCAGCATCAGACAATCGCGAAGCAGCAGATTTGTTTATAAATGGATGTTCGGAAATTCGTATTGCAATCTTTATGAGCCCTGAATATGATGATGATGAAAAAAGCTTCCATTTTTTTCGCCTTGACCTTCTGATACATCATTTTGTTTCCACTTTTCCCACGGACGCCGGCATTGCTTTAAGTTACTGCAAATCAATGCACAACGATGCCAAGTTATACGGCGAAAGCAAGATTCACGACTTAGTCGACATTATATGCATCAGAATGGCATTATTAGCATCAGCATTCCCGGGAAATGCCGAAATTGCATTCGTAAATGCAAGTGCCATTGTTAACGCAACAGCTGATGCAGTCGAATCGAACGATTTAGACAGAGTTAATAAATTTCTAAAACAAATTGAATCGATTTCAGAACTTTACCAAGACGATTGCAATATAGCACTAGCAATTGCGGAATTCACTAACAATGCAATTGTACTTTTTTCTGGTACCGAGAATTGGATCCAAGTGGACGTACTCTTTAATCGTCTGGACGAATTGGTTGCCGCTTTCCCCAGTAATATAGAGTTCGCAGTGGAACTTGCTAAGGCTGCGTACAATGCCACCATCTCGGCCAGCACGGCTCGGGATTGGGAGCGCGTCGATGCCATGCGCCAGCGCCTCGAAACACTGGTTGCCGCCTTCCCCGACAATGCAGAGATCGCGCTGAGAGATGCCAAGGCTGCGGTCGATGTCACCTTCGAGGCCGGCGCGGCCGGAGATTGGGACCGGGTCGATGCCATGCAACAGCGCCTCGAAACACTGGTCTCTGGCTCTCCCGGAAATGCAAACATCGCCAAAGCCGCTGCACGCGCCACGCAGACTCGCGATCACTTCCGCAATCAGCGTGACAAGTCGGACTGAGCCGCTGGTGACCAGCTTTGCACACTGCGGAGAAGCCGGCTAAGCCCCGCCGCCATGACCGCACCCCGTTTCCAATTCACGATCAGCGCCCGCGACGGCAAGGCGCGCACCGGTGCAATCGCCATGCGCCGCGGCGAAATCCGCACGCCGGCGTTCATGCCAGTGGGCACCGCCGCCACGGTGAAGGCGCTGCGCGCGTCCGAAGTGCGCGCGGCGGGTGCGGATATCATCCTGGGCAACACCTATCATCTGATGCTGCGCCCCACCGCCGAGCGCATCGCGCGCCTCGGTGGCCTGCATGCATTCATGGGATGGGAGCGGCCAATCCTCACCGACAGTGGCGGTTATCAGGTGATGAGCCTGTCCAGCCTGACCAAGCGCAGCGAGGAAGGGGTGACCTTTGCCAGCCATCTCGATGGCTCGCGCCACCTTATGAGCCCGGAGCGCTCGATGGAAATCCAGCGCCTGCTGGGCAGCGATATCGTCATGGCGTTTGACGAACTGGTGGCGCTGCCCAGCCCTCGCGAGGTGGTGCAGGCGGCGATGGACCGCTCCATGCGCTGGGCGGCGCGCAGCCGGGCGGCGTTCGATGCCGGCAGGGACCATGCGGCCGCCGCCGCGTTGTTCGGCATCCAGCAGGGCGGGCTGGACGAACGGCTGCGCGCCGAATCGGCCGCAGCGCTGCGCAGCATCGGCTTTGATGGCTATGCGATCGGCGGCCTGGCGGTGGGCGAAGGCCAGCCGGCGATGTTCGGCGTGCTGGATTATGCCACGGCGCAACTGCCGGAGGACGCGCCGCGTTACCTGATGGGCGTCGGCAAGCCCGATGATATCGTCGGCGCCGTGCAGCGCGGTGTGGACATGTTCGATTGCGTGCTGCCGACGCGATCAGGCCGCAACGGCCAGGCCTTCACTCACGGTGGGCCTTTGAACCTACGCAACGCCGTCCATGCGGAGGATCTTCGCGTCATGGACGCGGATTGCCGCTGCCCGGTGTGCCATGGGCCACAGGCCGCCAGCCGCGCCTATCTCCACCATCTGATCAAGGCCGGCGAAATGCTCGGCGCCATGCTGTTGACCCAGCATAATATCGGATTTTACCAGCAATTGATGGCGGGCTTGCGCAGCGCAATTGCGGGCGGCGGGCTGGATGATTTCGCAGCGGGCTTTCTGGCGCGTTACAAGGCGCGCGGGGGTTAGAGTGCGCGCGTCGCCGCATAGGGCGCGGGATCAATCGGCGGCGTCAGCCCCAGAATCAGCGCCGCGCACAACCGCCCGGCGGCCGGTGCGGTCTGGATGCCGAAGCCGCCCTGGCCCGCACACCAGAACAGGCCATCGACCGCGCCATCAAAGCCGAACAAGGGGGCGCGATCCGGTGCAAAGCTGCGCAGGCCGGCCCAACTGGTCTCCAGCCGCTGCACGCTGACCGTGGTGGCCTGTTCGAACCGGTCGATCACCGTGGCGATGTCCAGATCATCGGGCCGCACATCATGGGCGACATCGGGCGTTTCATCGTGGGGGGACAGCCACAGCCGGCCGCCATCGGGTTTGAAGTAAAACTGCCCGGCGGCGTCCATCACCACCATCAGATCGGCCGGCGGCGGTGGGTCGATGCGCAGCACCGCCATCGAACGGCGCAGCGGCTGCACCCCGCGCGGGCGCGCGCCGGCCATCGTCGCCACTTGATCGGCCCAGGCCCCGGCGGCATTGACCAGCACCGGCGCCTGCACCACGCCGGCGCGCGTGGTGATCCGCCACTGGCCGCCGCTGCGTTCCAGCCGCTCCACCTGGGCATTGCAGATCAGGGTCGGCCTGGCATCGCCGCAGCCCCGCAGAAATCCCTGATGCAGGCCGGCCACATCGATATCGTGGCAATCGGGTTCCAACAGGCCGCGTTGCCGCCATTCGGGGCGCAACATCGGCGCGGCGGACAGCGCCGCCATATCGGCTGCATCCAGCCAGCGATAATCCACGCCGCCTTCGTCAAACTCGGCCGCGACACGCTCCAGACCTTGGGGGTCATCGGGCGATTCGATCGTCAGGCCCGGGCGCAGCGACAGCAGCGATGGAAAGCCGGCCGGCGGCGCGCCGAAAAACGCCCGGCTGGCGCGCGACAGCGGCACGATTTTCGGCCCGCCATAGCTTTCCACCCAGAAGGCCGCCGATCGCCCGGTGGTATGGTAACCTGGGCGATCCTCCATCTCGATCAGCGCGATACGCAGCTGCGGCGCGGCATCCAGCAACGCCCAGGCGGTGCTGGCCCCGGCAATGCCGGCGCCGATGATGGCGATATCGAACATGGCGTCTGTCCCGGAATCTATCATTCGCCGCTGGTGAGAAAGTCCACGGCGCGGGCGAGCACCTGGCTGCGCAGCGGCTCTACTTCGCGCAGCAGTTCGTGGCCTGCGCCGGGATAGTCAACAAACTGCGCGCCGGACACGCGCTTGATCAGGGCGCGTGTGGCGGCACTGTCCACCAGCACGTCCTTGGCCGGCAGCAGCGCCAGCAGCGGCGTCGTGATGGCTTCGGGGACCCCGCGCGCATTAAGCGCCGCAATGCTGGCAAGGGCATCGTCCACCCAGCCCCAGGTCACGCTGCCCAGCGCCAGCGAAGGATATTGGCCGATCCACCAGTTCTCATCGCCATAGCGTTCAGGGTCGCTGGTCAACATCGTCTGGCGGCGATCGCCAGCCATGCCCGGCTGCCATGGCCCGCCGCCCAGCACATAATCGCTGCCCCGCCCGCGCAGCATCTGAAAGCCCGTCAGCAAGCGGGTAACCAGCGATGCGCTGGCCAGCCCGACCATCGGCGCCATCACCACCGCGCGCGCCACATGCGCGCAAGCGCCGCCGCTGGCCAGATGGCGCAGCAGCAGATGCCCGCCCATCGAATGGGCCATCACATGCACCGGGCCACCATCAGCAGCCCATTCCAGCATCTGTTTCAGATCATCAATCCACACGCCAAAGCCCGGCGACGCGCCGTGCTGCGGTGTCTTGCCCAGCCGCCGCGACAGGCCCTGCCCGCGCCAATCAAAGATCGCCACGCCCCAGCCGGCCTCAGTGAGATCGTGCAGGGTTTCGCAATATTTTTCGGCAAAATCAGCGCGGCCAGTAAGGATCAGGATGGTCTGCCGGTCAGCTTCACGCGGTGGCCAGCGCAGGGACCGCACCGGCCAGCCATCGCGCATCAACACAAAGGCGCTGACCCCGCCCGGCGGCAACACGCGGCGGCGCACCAACGGATCGCGCCTATCCGGTTCGGAGAGCCACGCCTGCGCCAGCGGGCCCATGCTGGGCACCGGCTGCACGACATAGGCATCCTCGGGCCCAAGATCGACATCGCTCATGCCGCCGTCGATAGCTTGCTGCGACCATGCTTGCCAGCGCCTTGGTGACGCCATAGGCAGAGGCGCATGCATATCGCGCTCAAGCTGCTGGCCGGGGTGGCCGCCACAATGGTGGTGGCGCGGGCCGGAGTCATGCTTGAGGGCCAGGCGCTACTGGCGACGCTGTCCGGGGCGGCGGCCGATGCGATGACCGCCGAACATGTTGCCGATGGCAGCGTCAGCTTCCGCGCCGCCAGCGGCCTGGTCGGACGGGTCGCGCGCGTTTCGGGCACGGCCGATGCCGCCACCCGGGCCCGCGTGCTCGCCCGCCTGCGCCAGCACCCCGGCATCGCCGATGCGATCTGGGTGGAAAGGACCGCGCCATGAGCTGGCTGTTTGGCGAAATCTGGCTGATTGTGCTGGCAGGCTTTGCCGTCGGGCTGGCGACGGGGTGGTGGATCTGGCGGCGTTGACGCCTTACCCCCGCTTCAACGCCGCTTGCGCCGCTGCCAGCCGCGCAATGGGCACGCGGTAGGGGGAGCAGCTGACATAATCGAGGCCCAGGCCTTCACAAAACAGGATGCTGGCCGGGTCGCCGCCATGTTCGCCGCAGATGCCCAGCTTCAGATCGGGCTTGGTGCGGCGGCCGCGCTCGACGGCCAGGGCGACCAGTTCACCCACGCCTTCTTCGTCGATCGAAACAAACGGGTCCTTCGGGTAAATGCCCTTTTCGACATAGGGCCCCAGGAAGCGCGCGGCGTCGTCGCGGCTGATGCCCAGGGTCGTCTGGGTCAGATCGTTGGTGCCAAAGCTGAAGAATTGCGCATAGGCGGCAATCTCGGCGGCGCGCAGGGCGGCGCGCGGCAGTTCGATCATGGTGCCGACCAGATAATCCAGCGTGGTGCCGGTGGCCGCAAACACCTTTTGCGCTTCGGCATCGATGGCGGCCTTGGTCAGTTCCAGTTCCTTCGGTGTCGCCACCAACGGCACCATCACTTCGGGCACCACGGCCTCGCCGGTTTCCTGACGCACCAAAACCGCGGCCTCGAAAATGGCGCGGGCCTGCATGGCGTAGATTTCCGGATAGGTGATGCCCAGCCGGCAGCCCCGATGACCAAGCATGGGATTGAATTCGTGCAGTTCGCTGATGCGCCGGCGCACCACCGCTTCGCTGAGCCCGGTTGCCGACGCGACATCGGCAAAGCCGGCATCATCATGCGGCAGGAATTCGTGCAGCGGCGGATCGAGCAGGCGGATGGTGCACGGCAGGCCGGCCATCACCCGGAAAATCTCGGCAAAATCGCTGCGTTGTTCGGGCAGCAATTCTTCCAGTGCCGCTTCACGCCCGGCGGTGTCTTCAGCCAGGATCATGCGGCGCACCGCAGTGATGCGGCTGGGTTCGAAGAACATATGCTCGGTGCGGCACAGCCCGATGCCTTCGGCGCCGAACTGGCGGGCGACGCGGCAATCGGCCGGGGTTTCGGCATTGGTGCGGATCTTCATGCGGCGGTGGCGATCGGCCCACACCATCAATATGCCGAAATCACCGGACAGATCGGGGTCCACCGTCGGCACTTCGCCCACCATGACATCGCCGGTGGCGCCATCGATGGTGATGCGGTCGCCTTCATTGATGCGGCGGTTGCCGGCCAGCATGGTGCGGCCGACCAGATCGATGCTGATGCTGCCGGCGCCCGACACGCAAGGGCGGCCCATGCCGCGCGCCACCACGGCGGCGTGGCTGGTCATGCCGCCACGCGCGGTGAGGATGCCGCGCGCCGCATGCATGCCGTGGATGTCTTCGGGGCTGGTTTCGGTGCGCACCAGGATCACGGCCTCGCCGGTGCGGGACCGGGCTTCGGCGGTGTCACTGTCGAACACCACGGCACCGCTGGCGGCACCGGGGCTGGCCGGCAGACCGCGCGCGATCACATCACGCACCGCCTTGGGATCGAGCGTCGGGTGCAGCAATTGATCGAGCGCGCTGGCCTCGACGCGCAAAACGGCCTCGGCTTCGCTGATCAGGCCTTCGCCCACCATATCCACCGCGATCTTCAGCGCGGCGCGGGCCGTGCGCTTGCCGGCGCGGGTTTGCAGCATCCACAGACGGTTATCTTCCACCGTGAATTCGATATCCTGCATGTCACGGTAATGGCCTTCGAGCAGATCGAAGACCCGGCCGAGTTCGGCGAACACCACCGGCATCGATTCTTCCATCGAGGCGGCCTTGGCCCCGGCCTTTTCGCGGGCGCTCAGCGTCAGATATTGCGGCGTGCGGATACCGGCGACGACATCTTCGCCCTGGGCGTTGATCAGATATTCGCCGTACCAGGCCTTCTCCCCAGTGGACGGATCGCGGGTGAAGGCCACGCCCGTCGCCGAAGTATCACCCAGATTGCCGAACACCATCGCCTGCACATTGACCGCGGTGCCCCAGCTTTCGGGGATGTCGTTCAGGCGGCGATAGGTGCGGGCGCGGTCCGACCGCCACGAACCGAACACGGCGCCGATGGCGCCCCACAATTGTTCGTGCGGGTCCTGCGGGAACGGCCGGCCGAGATTCTGCTCGACGATGGCCTTGTAGCGGGCGACGAGGCCCTGCAAATCGGCGGCGTCCAGCCCGGTATCCTGGGTGACGCCCTTGTCTTCCTTGGCGATTTCCAGCGCGTCTTCGAACAGATAATGGTCAAGTTCCAGCACGACATCGCCGTACATCTGGATGAAGCGGCGATAGCTGTCCCACGCGAACCGCGCATTGCCCGATGCGGTGGCGAGGCCGGCGACAGTGGCATCGTTGAGGCCGAGATTGAGCACCGTATCCATCATGCCCGGCATCGACACCCGCGCGCCGGAGCGGACGGAGACGAGCAGCGGATTGACCGGATCGCCAAACACCTTGCCCGTGGTGGCTTCGATGAATTTCAGCGCCTCCAGCACCGCGGCCTGCACATCATCGGGCAGGCGGCCGCCGGCGTCATAATAGGCCGCGCAGACATGGGTGGCGATGGTCAGGCCGGGGGGCACCGGCAAGCCGATGCCGGCCATCTCGGCCAGATTGGCGCCCTTGCCGCCGAGCAGTTCCTTCTGCTTGGCATCGCCCTCGGCCATGCCGCCGCCGAATTTGAACACTGATTTGATCATCGTGCCTTACCCCTCACCCCACCCGCCTTGCGGCGAGTCCCCCCTCTCCCGCAAGGGGAGAACGGGCTGTTAGCCTTCAATCTTCGAAAAATCCGCCACGCCATGCACCGCATCGCGGAACCGCGCCAACAGCGCCAATCGCCGCGCACGGATGGCCGGATCGGGATCGTTGACCATCACATCGGTGAAAAACGCATCCACCGGCGCGCGCAGCGAAGCCAGCGCCGCCATGGCATCGGTGAAGCGTTCGTCGGCGACAGCTTGCGTGGCGGTGGGCAAAGCGACGTCGAGAGCAGCGGCAAGCAGCGCCTCACTTCCATCTCCCGTCCCGCTCGCGGGAGGGGCCGGGGGTGGGCCTTCTTTCTCAGCCGCCTTCAATATATTCGCCGCCCGCTTGTAGCCGGCGAGCAAGTTGGTGCCCTCATCCGTCTCCACAAACGCCTGCAACGCCTTCACGCGGGCCAGCAGACGGACAAGATCGTCCTCGCCGCCGAGGGCGAACACGGCATCGATCAGGTCGTGTCGCACGCCGGCTTCGCGTTGCTGGACTTTGAGGCGGTCGGCCATGAACTTCAGAACTTCGTGAATAGTTTCATATTCCAATCGGGCTTCAACTGTTCCACGTAAAGCTTCAATATTCCATTTTTGCGGAGATAATAGTTGATCGGCATTAACACCCATGGCATCCAAAACATCGTCAACAGTTTCCCGCCGCTGAGCGATGAGCGCATCTTCGGGAATTGTATTTGAATGTTGATTGAGAGATTTTAGGAACACAGTTTGCAAGCATACCCGCAAACTGTTTTCCACAAGCAAACTGTTTGCGCCTTGCGCAGCCCTTCTAAGTGCAAATGGATCCTTAGAGCCAGTGGGCTTGATTCCGACTGCAAAAAACCCAACCAAGGCGTCAAATTTATCCGCCAACGCCACCGCCACGCTCACCGGCGCGGTCGGCACATCATCGCCCTGCCCCACTGGCTTGTAATGGTCGCGGATCGCGTCAGCCACGCGCGGGTCTTCGCCGTTGGCGAGCGCCAAGTAACGGCCGATCTGGCCTTGCAGTTCGGGGAACTCGCCCACTGTGGCGGAGACGAGATCGGCCTTGGCCAACCGTGCCGCGCGGGCGGCGAGTGCGCTCACCTCTCCCCCCAAGGTTGCCTGGGCGGGAGAGGTCGAGAGACGACGCGCAGCGGCGGCCAGGGAGAGGGGCTGGGCGCTGTCTGTGGCCGCCCCCTCTCCCGCCGCCTGCGGCGAGTCGACCTCTCCCCCAAGGGGAGAGGTGATATGGTCGCATAGCCACGTCGCCAGCAATTCGACGCGCGCGACCTTGTCGGCGATCGTGCCTAATTTCTCGTGGAAAACGATATTCTCCAGCTTGGGCAGGAACGCCTCCAGCCCGCCGGTACGCACCGTGGCCAAATCCTGTTCCCAGAAGAATCGCGCATCCGACAGCCGCGCAGAGAGCACGCGCTGATTGCCATTGATGATGGCAGCGCCGCCGTCGCTGGCCACCAGATTGGCGACGCAGATGAACGCCGGGGCGAGTGCACCTGCCCCATCGGCCAGCGCAAAATATTTCTGGTTGGTGCGCATGGTCAGCACGATCACTTCGCGCGGCACGGTCAGGAAGTCGGGATCGAAGCGGCCCAACAGCGGAACGGGCCATTCGGTCAGCCCGGCGTTTTCAGCCACCAGGCCATCATCGGGGATGAGCGCCAGGCCAGCCTCCCGCGCCAGTTCGGCCGCGCGCGCAGCAATCAGCGTGCGGCGTTCGGCCGAAGACGCGATCACATGCGCGGCGCGCAATTGCGCCACATAGGTTTCGGCGCTGTGGATATCGAGCGGCCCCGGCGCGTGGATGCGGTGGCCGGCGGTCGCGCGTCCGGCGGTGACACCATGGACCTCAAGCGGGACCACAGCATCGTGCAGCAGCGCCACGATGCCGACCAGCGGCCGCACCCAGCGTTGGCTTGCCGTGCTCTGGCTGGCGGCGCCCCAGCGCATCGATTTGGGCCAGGCGAAATCGCGCATGATCTGCGGGACCACCTCAGCCAGAATGTCCGCCGCGCTGCGGCCTTCGCGGCGCAGCATGGCGAACAGCACCACGCCTTTACCGGTATCGCGTGGCTCCAGTTGGTCGCGGGTGAGGCCGGTTTTCTTCAGGAAGCCGTCGATGGCCTGCGCCGGCGCATCGGCGCGCGGGCCTTTCAGTTCCTCGGCGCTACCTTCGCTGGCCGCCGCCACATCGTCGGCAATCAGCCACAGGCGGCGTGGGGTGGCGTCGGCCGTCACCGTGCCATGGGCCAGGCCAGCGGCCTTGAGCGCATCGATGAAACGCGTGCGCAGTTGATCGGCCGCCGCCGCCTGCATGCGCGCCGGGATTTCTTCGGACAGGATTTCGAGGAGGAACTGGCTCATGCTGCCTGCTCCACCCACACATCCGCCACGGCCTTCACCAGATCGCGCACACGGCCGATATAGGCTTGGCGCTCCGCCACCGAAATCACGCCGCGCGCGTTCAGCAGGTTGAAGAGGTGGCTGGCCTTGATCGCCTGATCATAGGCCGGCAGCGGCAGTTTGGCCGCCACCAGCAGACGGCATTCTTCGGAGACATCCTTGAAATGCTGGAACAGCCGCTCGGTATTGGCATGTTCGAAATTATAGGCGCTAAACTGCTGTTCGTTCTTCAGGAACACATCGCCATAGGTCACCCCGGAATCGTTATAGGCCAGATCATAGATGCTGTCCTTGCCCTGGATATACATGGCCAGCCGTTCGAGCCCATAGGTCAGCTCGCCCGCCACCGGCGCGCAATCGATGCCGGCAACCTGCTGGAAATAGGTGAACTGGCTCACCTCCATGCCGTCGCACCACACTTCCCAGCCCAGGCCCCAGGCGCCCAGCGTCGGGCTTTCCCAGTCATCCTCGACAAAGCGGATATCATGCTTGGCGCGATCGATGCCGATGGCGTCCAGGCTGCCGAGATACAGCCCGATCAGATCGGGCGGGGACGGCTTCTGGATGACCTGAAACTGGTAATAATGCTGCAAGCGATTGGGGTTTTCGCCATAGCGCCCGTCCGACGGCCGTCGGCAGGGCTGCACATAACAGGCGTTCCAAGGGTCGGGACCCAGGCTGCGCAGCGTGGTGGCGGGGTGGAAGGTACCGGCGCCCACTTCCAGATCATAGGGTTGCAGGATCACGCAGCCCTGGCGGCCCCAATAGGCCTGAAGCGCCAATATCATGGCTTGAAAGGAAAGCGGCTTGCTCACGGTGCATGGCCCTTAGCGGGTGCAGCATGAACCGGTCAATCGGCGACCAGCCAATCGAGAATGGCGGCATCATCGGCCTTGTCGATCGGCGCGCCATAGACGCTGCGCATCTTGGTGATGGTTTCGCCCCATTGCATCCGCGTCAGCCGCGGCTGCGCGGTGATCATCCCGGCACTGTGGCAGGCCAGGCAATTGGCATTCACTGCATCGGACGACACGCCATAGCGTTCGGGCAACGGGCCATCGGCATCGGGCAATTCCACGCTGAGACGACGGCTGGGCGGCGCAGCCGCCAGCAGCAAGACGGCACCCAAGGCAAGCAATACACGCATCAGCCGATCTCCACCGGCACCGGTTCAACCCCGGCGCGATTGTAACCCGAAGGGTTCCAGTTCTGCCGCACGGGCTGGGTTTCGCCGGCCGCGTTGGTGGCGCGCGCCAGGATGACGTGGCGGCCCGGCGGCAAGGCCAGCCCACCCAGAAAGCGCCGGAAGGCGAAGCGGCCATGATCGGGGCCAAGCTGCGCCGGCAGCCAGGTGGCGCCGCCATCGGCCGAAAGCTCGACCGATTTCACACCCTGATCGCCGCCCAGCGCCACCCCGCGCACGGGCGTGAAGCTGCGTGCCGGCAGCCTAGCGCCGCCGCTGATGTTGGTGATGATGGCGCGCGGGCGCATGGTGGTGACCGGCACGCGCGGGCCGGCGGGCGCGCCGGGTGCGATATCCGCCAGCGCATTGGCGGGTTGCAGATAGGCCTTGGCCATCCAATAGCCATCGTCGGGCTTGTCGAGCACGGTGATGCGATCCAGCATCTTGATCCAATAGGTGCTGTACCAGCCCGGCACCACCAGCCGCAGCGGGAAGCCATTGAGCAGCGGCAACGGCTGGCCATTCATGCCCCAGGCGATCAGCACGTCATCGGTGAGCGCTTGATCCATAGGCAGCGATTTTTCATAATCGGGGGCGCTCTCGGTAAGCGGCGCATCCAGCCCGCCAAAGCGCACCGCGACCGCGCCGGCCTGCACGCCGGCCAGGGCGAGCACATCCTTCAGGCGCACACCTTCCCACAAGGCATTGCCCATCGCGCCATTGCCCCATTGCGCGCCGGGAATGCGCGGGTTGAACAGGCCGCGGCCATTGCCGGCGCACTGGTTCACCGCCGCCACCTGGTGGCGCGGCAGCCGGGCCAGTGCAGCCAGCGACAGGGAGAGCGGCTTGGCGACATGGCCGGTCACCGCCAGCCGGTGCTGCACCGGATCGATCTCGGTGGGAAACGGATGGTGCCAACGCACGAAGAAGCGGTCGTTCGGCGTGAAATCCGCCGCGTCGAACACGGATGCAGGGGTTTCCAGCAGCGGCGGACTGGACCGCTGCAGGATCATCGCACCTTTCTGCGGGAAGGCCGTGGTGGTCTGGCGCAGCGGATTGTCGCTGAAGCCCAGATCAACCTGGGCGACGGCCGGGGCGGCCAGTGCAGAGGCGATCAGGGTGCGGCGGGTGAGCATGGGGATGGTGTAGCCGGTGGGTGATGGGCTGTCACGCCGGTAGGTGGGCCTGGCGAGCGCGGCCGGCGGCAAAGCCGCCGAGTCCGCTGGAGCGGTGCGAGAAGGAAGAAAGAAAGAGCGTGGCGGAGCCACGCCGTCGAAGCTGTTCGGATGGCAGGAGCGCCATCCGCCAGTCCGGCCGTGCTTGCGCGAGTCCGCGCGCGGCGCGCGCGCTGGCCCCGCTACGCACCATGCAAGATGTGCATCACATCGCCATCCACCACGACATAATCCTTGCCTTCCGCCCGCAGCCGGCCGGCGTCCTTGGCCGGCCCTTCGCCGCCCAGCGTCACATAATCATCAAAGGCGATGGTTTCGGCGCGGATGAACTTCTTTTCGAAATCGCCGTGGATTTCGCCAGCGGCCTGCGGGGCGCGGGCGCCTTTCTTCACGGTCCAGGCGCGGGCTTCCTTGGGGCCGACGGTGAAGAAGGTGATCAGGCCGAGCAACGCGTACGCGGCCGTCACCACCCGGGTCAGGCCGGTTTCGGCCAGACCCAGCGATTCCAGATATTCCTGGCGGTCGGCGGGCTCCATGGTGGCAATCTCCGCCTCGATCGCGGCGGAGACGACCACGGCGCTGGCGCCGATGCTGGCGGCCATTTTCGCCACGGCTTCGCTATGGGCATTGCCGCTGGCGGCGCTGGCTTCCTCGACATTGCAGATATAGAGCACCGGCTTGGTGGTGAGCAGTTGGGCGTTCTTCAGCGCGCGCGCTTCTTCCTCGTCCTTGGCTTCGGTCAGGCGGGCCGGTTTGCCCTGCTGCAACAGCGCCAGCGCCTGGCCGAGCACCGCGGCCTGCACCTTGGCCTCCTTGTCGCCCTGCGCGGCCTTTTTCTGCAATTGCGGCACGCGCTTTTCCAGGCTCTCCAGATCGGCGAGCATCAACTCGGTCTCGACCGTTACGGCATCTTCCACCGGGTCCACGCGGCCGGCGACATGGGTGACATCGTCATCCTCGAAACAGCGCAGCACATGGCAAATGGCGTCCGTCTCGCGGATATTGGCGAGGAACTGGTTGCCCAGCCCCTCCCCCTTCGATGCGCCCTTCACCAGTCCGGCGATATCGGTGAAGCCCAATTGCGTCTCGATGATCTTCTGGGATTTCGCGATGGCCGCCAGCCGATCGAGCCGCGCATCGGGCACCGCGACATTGCCCACATTCGGCTCGATCGTGCAAAATGGATAATTCGCCGCCTGCGCCGCCGCGGTTTGCGTCAGCGCGTTGAACAAGGTGGATTTGCCGACATTGGGCAGGCCGACGATACCGCAGCGGATGGGCATTTTGGTGTTCCGGATGAAAAAGGTTTGCGCGGTTCTCTAGAGCGCGGGTGTCACGCCTGCAACCGCAGCGCCACGTCTGACAGGTAACGCGCCTCATCGCCGGCCAGCAAGGTCGGCAATTCCGCTGCCATCACGCCGAGCAGATCGGCCAGCGGGTCCATTTCCACCTTGGCGAAATTGCCGAGCACATGGCCGGTCACCCGGTCCTTGTGGCCGGGATGGCCGATGCCGATGCGCACCCGCCGCCAATCGGGGCCGAGATGCGCGTCGATGGAGCGGATGCCATTGTGCCCGGCTGCGCCGCCGCCGTGCTTCAGGCGCAGCTTGAACGGCGCCAGATCAAGCTCGTCGTAAAACACTGTCAGCGCCGCGGCCGGATCGAGCTTGAAGAAGCGCACCGCTTCGGCAACGCTGCGGCCGCTCTCATTCATGAAGGTGGCGGGTTTAAGCAGCAGCAGTTTGTGCGCGCCGATGCGGCCTTCAGCAGCCAGGCCTTGAAATCGCGGCTTGAACGGGCCGATGGACCATTGCGCGGCGATGGCGTCCACCGCCATGAAGCCGACATTGTGCCGGTGCAGCGCATATTGCGCGCCGGGATTGCCGAGGCCGACCAGAATTTGCATGGCCGGAAGGCCAGCGTCGCGCCCCGCCGGTTGGGCAGGGCGCGACGGCTGGGATTACGCCGGAACGGCTTCTTCGCTGCGCATCGCCTTGGGCGCAACGATGGTGGCGATGGTCATGCCGGTTTCGCGACCGTGCGGCTTCACGCCGGCCGGAAGCGCCACATCGCCGATGTGGATCGACGCGCCGATGGCCAGACCAGCGACACTGACCGTCACTTCATCCAGGATATTGTCGGCCGGGCAATCCAGCTTCAATTCGTGGGCGACGATGTTCAGCATGGCGCCAGCCTTGATCGCGGTCGATTCGTCCTGGCCGACGAAGTGCACCGGCACCGTCACGGTGACCAGTTCATTGCCGGTCAGGCGCAGGAAATCGACATGGATCGGGCGGTCGCTCACCGGGTGGAAGGCGACATCGCGCGGCAGGGTGCGGATGGTGGTGCCATCCAGTTCCAGCTCGACGACGGCGCTCATGAAATGGCCGGTGTGCAACTGGCGGACCAGCAGCTTTTCCTCGATGTGGATGGGGGTCGCGGCTTCGCCGGCGCCATAGATCACGGCCGGGACACGGCCTTCGCGGCGGATCGCGCGGGAGGCTCCCTTGCCTGCCTTGGCACGAACTTCGGCCGCGAGCTTCACGGTAATGCTCATTGCTCGCTCCTGATTGGTCAATCGCGGTGCCGCCCCGCCTCCAGGGATGCGAAAATGGTGGTGGCCACGCGAAGGGCGGCGCTTAGGCGAAGCGGCGGCAAAAGGCAAGCGGTCAGGGCTGATCGGTGTAGCTGTCGATCTTCACCGCGCCGGATTCGTCCACCAGCACGAACAGTTCCAGAACCGGGCCGCGTTCATAGCGGGCCTGCCAATCAATGCTTGTGCGTGCGTCCGCGCCGGACACGCGGGCGGCGCGGCCGTCCAGATAGCGGCCATGGCGGGCGCTGATCGCGCGAAAGGCCCGCGCCGTGCCGATGCCGGGGCGCAGGTTGCGCGTCGATTGGCTGAGCAGGCCGTCGATGGCGGCGGTGTCACCGGCATTGAGCGCCGCGTGGAAGCGGTCGATCACCGCCAAGCTGTCCGCCTCGCCCGGCGCACGGCTGCACGCCGCGAGCAACAACAGCAGGGGCAGCAGCCACCTCATTCCACCCGCCGAACCGTCAAGCCGCGCAGCTTCAGCAGCGCAATCAGGCTGTCCGGCCCGGCCATGTGCGCGGCGCCCACCGCCACGAACACGCCGCCGGGCTGTGCGGCGCGCTTCGCCAGCCAATCCGCCCAGGCTGTGTTGCGGCGGATGATCAGCGCTGCCTCCAGTTCGGGCGACAGGCTGCCATCATCGAACTCCGAACGGATGCGTTCGACATCGCCGGCTTCCCAGGCCTTGAGCAGCGCGCGGATTTCATCCTGCGCGGCGCCGGCATCGATGATCGCCGAGCCCAGCAGCAGCCGCTGTTCGGCTTCGGGCAATGCATCGAACAGGCCGAGTTGAAATTCCGCGGTTTCCAGCCCGACCACCGGCTTGTCCGCCGCCTTGGCCATGGCGATCAGGGCGCGATCGACGCCATCATTCGCGTCCAGCCCACTGCGCTGCATGTCGATGGCCAGGATGGTGATGGCGGCCAGCCAGCTTTTGTAACGATCCAGGCTGTCGGCGGGCATGCCCAGGCTGCGCAACTGCGCGGACAGCCGCGGCCGCAAATCGGCCGGCAAGCGGCTGGCCAGCGGGATCGGCGCCGGCAGCATGCCGATACGCCGCACGACATCCGCCATGGCCACCGGATCGCCGCTGTTTGCCACCTCCACCACCAATGTGTCGGCGCTGGTGAAGGCGGCGCGCGCCGCATCGCTCATCCAGCTCTTGCCCCGCGGCAATGCGTGCACCGTGCCATAGAGCGTGATGCGCGCCGCACCGCCCTCCAGCTGCCACATCGCCGGCGCAGCGAGCGCCGGCGCGGCGAGCAGCAGCGCAAGAACCAGACGGAAAAAACGCATCACCATGGCCCGGCATAACAGGCCGGGCCGTTTGGGCAAGATCAGGCGCTCTTGGCCCAATACTCGTCCTTGAGCAGCCGCTTGTAGAGCTTGCCGGTATCATGCCGGGGCAGTTCGGCGCGGAAATCGATGCGTTTCGGGCATTTCACGTGGCTGAGCCGGCCGCGGACGAATTCGATCAGTTCGGCTTCCAGGTCTGGCCCGGCGCGCGCCATATCGCGCGGTTGCACCACGGCGTGCACGGCTTCGCCCATCACATCGTCGGGGATGCCGAACACCGCCACGTCGGCGACTTCGGGATGCAGGGTCAGGGCGTTTTCGGCTTCCTGTGGATAGATGTTCACCCCGCCCGAAATGATCATGAAGGCGGCTCTGTCGGTCAGGAACAGATAGCCGTCTTCATCCACATGGCCGATGTCGCCGAAGGTGGCGCCATGCTCGCTCATCACGCTCGCCGTCTTGGCGGGATCATTGTGGTAACTGAACGATCCGCCGCCGTGGAAGAAGATCCGCCCGGTCTGGTTCGGGCCCAGCAGATTGCCATCATCATCGAGCACGCGGACCTGGCCCAGGATGGATTTGCCGACACTGCCCGGCCGCGCCAGCCATTCCTGCGGGGAAATCGCCGTGAAGCCGGCGCCTTCGGTGGCGCTGTAATATTCATAGATCACCGGCCCCCACCAGCTGAGCATCGCCTGCTTCACATCCACCGGGCAGGGCGCGGCGGCGTGGATGGCGACCTTCATCGACGACAGATCATGGGCGACGCGCACATCTTCGGGCAGTTTCAGCATGCGCACGAACATCGTCGGCACCAACTGGCTGTGGGTGATGGCAAAGCGTTCGACCAGCGCCAGATAGGTTTCGGGGTCAAACTTCTCCATCACCACCACGGTGCCGCCGAACTTGTGCACCGCCATGCAGTAACGCAGCGGCGCGGCGTGATAGAGCGGTGCCGGCGACAGATACATCATGCCCGGCCCGAACTGGTAAAGCGCCGCCACCAGCCCGGACAGCGCATCGACCTGATCGATCGGGCCTTCCGGCAAGGCCCCGCGCACGCCCTTCGGCCGGCCGGTGGTGCCGCTGCTGTAAAGCATGTCGCGCCCGGTGCTTTCATCGGCGATACGGCTGGTGGGCAGGCCGGCGACGGCATCGGCCAGCCGCACGCAGCCCGAAACCCCTGCGCTTGCGCCAGCACCGGTGCACAGGCGCGCGCCGATATCGAGCCCTGGCGTGGCCGCCACGGCCACCGCCGCGAGCGCCGGTGAGCAGAAGATCGCCTTGGCAGCGGAATCCTGCGCGATATAGCCGGCCTCGTCCGCGTTGAGCTTGGTGGACATCGCCACGAAAATCAGCCCGCAACGCTGCGCCGCCCAACAGATCGGCAAATAATCGATTTCGTTGTACATCAGGATCGCGATCGTGTCGCCGCGCACCAGCCCCAGCCCGCGCAGCAGATGCGCCACACGGTTCGATTCGGCCTCAAGCTGGGCATAACTCAGCATCTGGCCGCTGCCAGCCATGATGATTGCCGGTGTGTCCGGCTGTGCCGTGGCGTGGTGGAACGGATGCATGCGCGTCTCCCCAAATTCAGCTTCAGGCCGGCCGACGCCGGTCCCATGTGATTGCCAAGGCCATCAACGCAGCAAACAGCGCAGCCAGGCCGGTGATGTTCAGCATCACCTGGCTCCAGCCCAGTTTGCCGGCATCAATGAAGAAATAGGCGTAGCGCCCGGTTTGCCCGCCCACCCACAGCGAAAAGCCACAATAAGCCAGCGGCAGCGGCAGCACCACCGCCAGATGCCGCCAGTGTAACTGCCCGGCCGGGCGCAGCCACAGCCACCACGACGCCCAGGCCAGCGGCGTGATGATGTGGAACACCATGTCCACCGCCTGGCGCAGCACCGTCGGCGGATGATTGAAGCCCGCCAACAGCGTGTTGTAGATGATGCCGACCACCACGATCCACGCCGTGCTCGCTGCCAGCAGCGCCGGGTGCGCCAGGCCGGCGGCACGCCCGCCCATGCCCGCCTGCACCGCGATCAACGCCACCGCGGTGTTCGACCAGATGGTGAACCAGCCATAGAGCATCGCGGCAGCACGCACCGGATCACGGCCGCGTTCCACCACATCCAGACTGAACTGGGTGAGCAAAGCCGTGCCAGCCAGCATCGCAATGCCGGCAGCAGCAATGCGGGCACGCGGATGCAGCCTGTCGTTCATGCATCCTTGCTATCGCAAGCGCCGCCCAGCGCAAAGCCTGTCGTGATAGGGGGGATCAGCCACGCCGTTCACAGTTGCGGCAGCAACCCTGAGCGGGTAAAGCACGCGCATGTTCAAACTCCCCGATCACAACGACCGCGCCAAGACGGCGGCCGAAGCACGCCTGGCCAAGCTGGAAAAGTTCAAGCAAGCCGCCCCGCCCAGCGAAGAAGCCCTGGCCGCCAGCAAGGCCCGCGCCGAAAAGCGCGCCCAGAAGGAAGCCGAAGCCAAGGCCGCCCGCGCCGAGCGTGCCCGCCAGCAGGCCGAGGAAAAGAAGCTGCGCGAAGCCCAGCGCGAAAAGGCCGCCGAGCAGGCCCGTCTGGAAGCGATTTCTCGCGAAGCCGCCCAGAAGGCGGCGCGCGACGCGCGCTATGCAGCGCGCAAGCAGCGGATCAAGTAAGGACTTGTTTCTCCCCTCCCGCTTGCGGGAGGGGTCGGGGGTGGGTCAGTCTTGCCCACAGCGCACTGAAGGTGGCCCATCAATCCCACCCCCAGCCCCTCCCGCAAGCGGGAGGGGAGCCGTGTAAGGCTTAATCCCCCTCAAATTCCAACAGCGTGTGCACGCCGATCCCGGCAGCGCGCAGTTTTTCTGCCCCGCCCAGATCGGGCAGATCGATCACGAACGCTGCTTCATCGACCACGGCGCCAGCGCCGCGTAGCAGCGCCACGCCGGCCAGCGCCGTGCCGCCCGTGGCGATCAGATCATCAACCAACAGCACGCGCTGGCCCGGCTGCACCGCATCGGCATGCATCTCGATGCGGTCGGTGCCATATTCCAACGCATAGTTGACGCCCGTCACCCGACCGGGAAGCTTGTTCTGTTTGCGCAGCAGCACAAAGCCCACCCCAAGCCGCTGCGCCAGCGCCGCGCCGAAGATGAAGCCGCGCGCTTCGATGCCGGCAACCAGATCAGGCGGCGTGACCACTGCCGCCGCCAGCCGATCGGTGCAGGCGGCAAAGCCCGGCCCATCCAGCAGCAAGGTGGTGATGTCGCGAAACAGGACGCCGGCATGGGGATAATCCGGAATCGTCCGCACCAGTGCCGCGAGATACCCTCGTTGGCCATCACCGTCTCCCAACAACAAAGCGGCGGCCATCCTTTCGGAGGGCCGCCGCCTGTTCAACTCGCAAATCGGCGATCAGGCCTTTTTGATGTCGGCCCACACCTTGCGATAGCTCAGATAGCCCAACCCGGTCATGACGATCAGGAACAGGATCACCGCCACGCCGGTTTCCTTGCGGTTTTCCAGCTTGGGTTCGGCCGTCCAGGTCAGGAAGGTCGCAACATCCTTGGCATATTGGTCAACCGTCGCCGGCGAACCATCGGCATAGGTCACCTGGCCGTCAGCCGCGAGTGGCGGCGGCATGGCGATATTGATGCTGTGGAAATAGGGGTTGTAATAAAGCGTGTCCGGCTTGGTCCAACCCTTCGGGATATTGTCAGAGTAGCCGGTCAGCAGCGAATAGACATAGTTGGTGCCATTCGGGCGCGCCTTGGTCATCAGCGACAGATCAGGCGGATTGGCGCCGTTCTGCGCCGCACGCGCCGCGGCTTCGTTGGCATAGACCAGCGGGAACTTGTCAGCGGCCGTCGCCTTGCGCGTCGTCGGTTCGCCCGCACTGTCGATGGCCGGCACTTCATATTCGGCGGCGATCGTCTTGATCTGCGCCGGGGTGAAGCCAAGATCGGCCAGATCGCGGAAGGCGATGCGGTTGATCGAATGGCAGGCCGAGCAGACTTCCTTGTAAACCTGGAAGCCGCGCTGCAACTGGGCGCGATCGAACGTGCCCAGCACGCCGATGTTGCCCGGGCCGTTGTGCGCCCATTCCATATGCTTCGGATGTTTCAGCAAGGCCTTGGCCATGTCTGGCGTCACGTCTTCGCGGGGGACAATCGCCCCCCACAAGGCGTTGATGACAAACAGCAGGCCGACGGCAAGAGCGCCCCAGCGGATCATTTACATCTACTCCTTATTCGGCCGGCTGCGCCAGGGGCGCACCACCACCAGCCTTGCCATATTTGGCCAGCACAGCTTCCGAGATCGAGTTGGGCAGCGGCTTGGTCTTCTCCAGCTTGGAGACGATCGGCAAGATGATCAGGAAGTGCGCGAAATAATAAGCGGTGAGCAGCTGGCTGGCCCGCAGATAGGGCTCTTCGGCCGGCGCACCGCCGCAAACGCCCAGTGCCAACGCCACGGCGACGAACACCCAGAACAGGATGCGCGACAGCGGACGATAGTTGTTCGACCGCACCGGCGACGTGTCCAGCCAAGGCAGCAGGAACAGCAGCAGGATCGAGGCAAACATGGCGAGCACGCCCCACAGCTTGGCCGGCACGCCGAGGAAATCGGCCGTGAAGGCACGCAGGATGGCGTAGAAGGGCCAGAAATACCATTCCGGAACGATGTGCGCCGGCGTGGAAAGCGGGTTGGCCGGGATGTAGTTGTCGGCTTCACCCAGGGCGTTCGGCATGAAGAACACGAAGGCCGAGAAGATGATCAGATACACACCCAGGCCAACGAAATCCTTGGCTGTGTAATAGGGGTGGAACGGAACCGTATCGCTCTCGGTCTTCACTTCGATGCCGGTCGGGTTGTTGGAACCCGGAATGTGCAGCGCCCACACGTGCAGGATGATCACCCCGAACGTCACGAACGGCAGCAGATAGTGCAACGAGAAGAAGCGGTTGAGCGTGGCGTTGTCCGGCGAGAAACCGCCGAGCAGCCAGGTCTGGATCGTCGGGCCAACCAGCGGAATCGCCGAGAACAGCCCGGTGATGACCTGCGCACCCCAGAAGCTCATCTGGCCCCAGACCAGCACATAACCCATGAACGCCGTGGCCATCATCAGCAGGAAGATGACGAGGCCGAGCATCCACAGCACTTCACGCGGCGGCTTGTAGGAACCGTAATAAAGCCCGCGGAATATGTGGATATACACAACGCCGAAGAAGAAGCTGGCACCGACCGCGTGCATGTAACGGATCATCCAGCCGCCGTTCACATCACGCATGATGTGCTCGACGCTGTCGAAAGCGACGCGCGTGTCGGCGGCGAAGTGCATGGCAAGCACGACCCCGGTGATGATCTGGATGACCAGCGCCACACCGGCAAGCACGCCGAAATTATAGAATGCGTTCAGGTTCTTGGGCGTGGGATAGCCCGGCCCGAGTGCGTTGAAGATGAAGCGTGGCAGCGGCAGCCGCTGATCGATCCACTTGCCGACTTCACTCGTCGGCTGAAATTGTTTTGCCCAGGGAAAGCTCATCTTTCTCCTCCTCAGCCGATCGTCACCGAAGTGGGTGACTTGAATTGATAGGGCGGCACTTCCAAATTCTTGGGCGCCGGGCCCTTGCGGACGCGCGCGGCCGTATCATAGTGCGAGCCATGGCACGGGCAGAAATAGCCGCCGAAATCGCCACGCACTTCGCCTTCGGCCGCGCCCAGCGGCACGCAGCCGAGGTGGGTGCACACGCCCAGCGTGATCAGCCATTGTTCGTTGCCGGGCTTGGTGCGGTCTTCCAGCTTCTGCGGATCGCGCAGCGATGCCACGTCAACCTTCTTGGCTGCCGCGATTTCTTCAGGCGTCAGGTGCCGGGCAAAGACCGGTTTGCCGCGCCAGCTGGTCTTGATGGCCTGACCGGGCTGCACCGGTGTCAGATCGAGATCGATCGACGCCAGTGCCAGCACGTCTGCCGACGGGTTCATCTGATTGACCAGTGACCAGGCCACCGGCACGACGCCAGCGCCGGCAAAGGCCGCCGTGGCAATATAGAGGAAATCCCGGCGACGCTCGCCGCCCGATCCGAGATTTTCGACAGGAGCCTGCCGCACTTCGCTCGCCATTTCGTCCCTTCCGAAAATGGATGCAAGACAGGCAGGACCGCCGCCCACCTGCAACCCGACGGCGATAGACAAGCGATGGTCGCAACGCAACGGGCAAAAACTCCCCAGCCCTCGGACATTTTGGCGCGCCCATTACCAGCCCGTAAGATACGGATGATCCCGGATGCTGCGGGTTTGGGCTTTTCCGCCGCGTCGTGGCTGGCTAGAAGGCCGCATGATCCAGCTTGATGACCAGCAGCGCGCCGCCCAGGCGTGGTTCCGCCAACTCCGCAACGACATCTGGGCGATGCTCGAACAGTTGGAAGACGAATCCAAGGCGCCGGGCGACGCCGGCCGCTTTGAAAAGCGCGTGTGGGATCGCACCGATCACAGCGGCGGCGAAGGCGGCGGCGGCGAAATGGGCGTGATGAAAGGCCGGGTGTTCGAAAAGGCCGGTGTCAATATCTCGACGGTGTTCGGCGAGTTCAACCCGGATTTCGCCAAGCAGATCAACGGCGCCGCCGAGGATCCGCGCTTTTTCGCCACCGGCATCAGCTTGGTGATCCACCCGGTCAACCCGCTGGTGCCGGCCGTGCACATGAACACGCGCATGCTGGTCACGACCAAGCGCTGGTTCGGCGGCGGCGTCGATCTGAACCCGGCGCTGCCCGATGCCGATGAGACCGCCGCCTTCCACGCCGCCGTGAAGGCCACCTGCGATGCCCACAGCCCGGACTATTACCCGGCACATTCGAAATGGGCGGAGGAATATTTCTGGGTGCCGCACCGCAACCGCCATCGCGGCGTTGGCGGCATTTTCTATGACCATCTGAACAGTGGCGACTGGGCGGCGGATTTTGCCTATACGCAGGCCGTCGGCCGCTGCTTCCTGGAAACCTACCCGAAACTGGTGCGCGCCAAGATGCACCAGGATTACACCCCGGAACAACGCGCCGAGCAGCTGCGCTATCGCGGGCTCTATGCCGAATTCAACTTGGTCTATGATCGCGGCACAACCTTTGGCCTGAAAACCGGCGGCAACACCGATGCAATCCTCATGAGTCTGCCGCCGCACGCACGCTGGGATTGATGGGGGGATTGATTCGGGTTCAGCGCACCATCAGCAAGCGGTAGGCGACGGCCCCGGCCACGGCGGTCCCCACTGCCACGAAACAACTGCCGATGCCGACCAGCAGCGCGTGGACAAAGCGCGCCGCGCCGTCCAGTCCGATCAGGCGCGTCACCACATCCAGTGCCGCGCCGGCGCCTTCGGCCAGGATCGAGATGCCGATCACGCTGAACAGGCCGGCGACCAGGAACAGGCACAGCGGCAGGCCCTGGCCTTCGGTTGCGGCCCAGCTGCGTTTGAGAATGGCAATCGGCGATCCGCCTTCGGCCATGGCGACGGCGGGCGATACAAAGATCAGTCGCGCAAACAGATAGAAACCCGGCACCAGCAGCGCGAGAAAGCCGAAACCGACCGGCAGCGATGCCAACAGCTGCGCGGCGACATAGACCGGGAACATCGCCGCCGCTGCGGCCAGCGCCCGGCGCGGGGCATCGCCGGGAAACAGCACCATGTGGGTGATCGCCAGTTGCGCCAGCGCCGCCAACAGGCTGGGCAGCGCCAACCGCCACAACAATTGCGGCGGGCTGATGTTGGTCAGATCGGCCGGTGGCGGCGGGCCATAGAGTTCGACCGCCACGCCGACCAGCAAGGTGAACGGCGCCGCAACGAAGAACATGCGCGACAGATCAGCCGTCAACAGCGATGTCATGCCATCCCAGATGGCGGAAACGGCAAGCCGCGGGGAAGGTGGTGGCACCGGGCGGGCCGGATCAGCTGCGATCAGACCTGCGAAGCGATGCCGGCTTCGGCCACCAGCGCCTGCAATTCGCCGGCCTGGAACATCTCGATCATGATGTCGCTGCCGCCGACAAATTCACCCTTCACATACAGCTGCGGGATGGTCGGCCAATCGCTGTAGGCCTTGATGCCAGCGCGGATTTCCGGATCGGCCAGCACATCGACCGATTCAAAGCCGACGCCGAGGCGCTCGAGGATCTGGATCGCGGTGGAGGAAAAGCCGCACTGCGGGAAAAACGGCGTGCCCTTCATGAACAGCACGACATCGTTGCTGGTGACGAGGGCATTGATGCGATCATGGACGGGATTGCTCATGGGAGGCTCTATCCTTGCAAACTGGGTTGGGCGCTCTGGGCCGTGATCAGGCCGGAATCGTGGTGAGTTTCAGGGCGTGCAATGCTGCCCCCATGCGCCCACCCAAAGCATTATACACCAGCCGCTGTTGCGCAACCCTGGACAGGCCGGCGAACTGCGACGCGGTGACGACGGCGGCGTAATGATCGCCATCGCCGGCGAGATCGGTGATCTGCACCACGGCGCCGGGCAGCGCCGCCAGAATCGCCGATTCGATCTCGTGTGCGGGCATCGCCATCAGGCGACCCCGGCAATCTGGGCTTCGGCCTGCACCAGTTTTTCCGCCAACATCGCCTTGATATCGGATTCGCCCACACCGTGCGGCGCCAGATCGCCGAGCAGCTTGGCGATGATGTCACTGTCGCCGGGCACTTCCAGATCGGAAATCAGCACCGATTTGGCATATTCCTCGGCGATTTCACCGGATTTGCCGAGCTTTTCCGCCGCCCACAGCCCGATCAGCTTGCCGCGGCGCGCCAGGATGCGAAAACGAGTTTCCTCGTCGTGGGCGAACTTGGCTTCGAAGGCTTGTTCGCGATTATCGAAACTGGTCATGCGCCGTTGCTCCTGCACTCTGCGTTTCCCAGATAGGCGAGGCGAACGCCGGGTTCAATGTCAATGCCGGGCCAATGCCGGCAAGTTGTGCCGGAAGGGCTTTGCGGCTATGGCCACTCCCCCGCGCGCGTCGGGCGTGTTAACCTGCCCTTGCAGGCCCGCACTGGCCACGCGCAGACCATGTTTCCGGCGCCGCCCTCAGCCCACAAGCCAGGCGGCACCGCCCAGGAGAACCGCATGACCCGCCGCCGCCAGATCTACGAAGGCAAGGCCAAGATCCTGTATGAAGGCCCGGAACCCGGCACCATCATCCAGTATTTCAAGGATGATGCCACCGCCTTCAATGCCCAGAAAAAGGGCACGATCAGCGGCAAGGGCGTGCTGAACAACCGTATTTCCGAACATGTCTTCACCCTGCTCGGCCTGATCGGCATCCCGACGCATTTCATCCGCCGCCTGAACATGCGGGAACAACTGGTGCGCCAAGTAGAGATCATCCCCATCGAAGTGGTGGTGCGCAATGTCGCCGCCGGCAGCATCGCCAAGCGCTTCGGCATCGAGGAAGGCACGATGCTGCCGCGCACGATCATCGAATATTATTACAAGGATGACGCGCTCGGCGATCCGCTGGTGACCGATGAACATATCGCCGCGTTCGGCTGGGCCAGCCAGGACGAGATGCACGACATTGCCGACATGGCGATCCGGGTGAATGATTTCATGGCCGGCATGTTTGCCGGCGTCGGCATCCGGCTGGTGGATTTCAAGCTGGAATTCGGCCGGCTCTATGATGGCGATTTCGCGCGCGTCATTCTGGCCGACGAGATCAGCCCGGACGGCTGCCGGCTGTGGGACATGAAATCCGGCGACAAGCTGGACAAGGACCGCTTCCGCCGTGATCTGGGCGGCGAGGTCGAGGCGTATCAGGAGGTGGCGCGCCGGCTCGGCCTGCTGACCGAGGACGAATCGGCCGTGCTCGATCTGGATGAGCACAGGAAGGCGCGCGGGCAGACGGTGGGCCCGGCGGGCGCGAAAGGCCCGACCATGGTGCCGACCGAAGCACCGCCGGTGACGATGGTGCCCGATTCCCCCCCGCCTGCTACGCCGCCAAAGGCCTGACGCTCCATCTGACCGGCACGACGCGCGGCACCGCCAGCGCAAAGATCAGCGTGCCCAGCGTGACGATGCCGGCGGTCATCAGGAAGGCCGGGCGATAGCCGGCGGCATCGACGATGATGCCGGTGGCCACCGGCCCGATCACGCCCGACAAATTGCCCAGGCTGGTCTGCACCCCCACCCAGCGTCCGGCCGACGCCGGCCCGGCCATCGTCTGCCCCATGACGAACAGCAGGTTGGGCACCGGTCCATAGCCAAAGCCAGTGACGGCAATCAACGTGAGCAGTAGCGGCCAGCCGTTCACATCGGGCAGCAGCAGCAGGCCGGCGACGCAGGTGCCGACACCGAAAAACAACATGCCGCGCCGCCATTTCGAGCCGTCACCGCCGGCGCGGATGGCGCGGTCGATCGCCCAGGCGCCGATGGTGCCGCCGGCCAGCTGCGCGACATAGAAGGACGCGGTGAGCAGGCTCATGTCGATGATCGAATAGCCGCGCGCCTTGATCAGCCACAGCGGCAGCCAGGCCACGATGAAATAAAGCGGGAACGTCGCCGACAGGTGCAGCGCGGTGATCGCCCACAGGCCGCGGTTGCGCAGCATCTGCGCCAAAGGCACCGCCGTTTCGGTGGTGGAAACCGGCGCTTCGCCTTCGGAAATGCCGCGCCGCGCCAGCCACCACGGCACCAGCCACAACAGGGTGATCAGGCCGAACGCGATGAACATTGCCTGCCAGCCCCACAGATCGAGCATCACCCCGCCGGCCAGCGTGCCGATCAGCGGCCCCACCGCCAGGCCGCCCGAAAGCGAGATATTGGCCAACCCGCGCGCGCCTTCCGGCACCTTGGCGATCAGTTTCGATCCGCACGGGAAGGCGACGCCCTCGCCCAGCCCCATCGCCAGCCGCAGCAGGATCAGCGCGGTCACCCCGCCGGCAAAGCCCATGCCGATCGTGGCCAGTGCCCAGGTGCCAACGCCCAGCGCCATCAGCAGCCGCACGCTCATCCGGTCCGCGAGCCAGCCGGCCAGCGCCAGCGCCGGCACATAGGTCCAGTAGAAGCTGGAGACGATGACGCCATAGCGCTCGTTGGTCAGGCCGAATTCGTCCTTGATCAACGGCGCCGCCACGCTGACCGCGCCGCGATCGATATAGTTCAAGGCAATGGCCACCCCGATCAGGATGATCGCCCATCGCAATTGCGCCGAAATCATCACCAGTCTCCCCAAGCGATGACTTGGCCGGCGCAGGCTTGGCCCGTCAAGTGCTGCGTGTTAGCCAAGCGCCATGGAGATCAAGCGCTTCGATCCCGTGGCCGATGCGGGGCTGTTGCCGGACCTGGCAGCGATGATGGTGGCGGCCGTGGCGGGCGGCGCGTCGATCGGCTTCATGGCGGGATTTGATCAGGCGCAGGCGCTGGCCTGGTGGCAGGCGCGCGCTGCGGCGGCAGTTGGCGGCGAGGTGGTAATCCTGGTGGCGCAGGATGCCGACGGCGCGGCCGGCACTGTCAGCCTGGTGCCGGCCGCCATGCCCAACCAGTTGCACCGCGCCGATGTCGCCAAGATGCTGGTGGCGCCGCGCAGCCAGTGCCAGGGGGTGGGCGCAGCGCTGCTGGCGGCGGTGGAGCGCGAGGCATCGGCGCTGCGCCGCACCACGCTGGTGCTCGATACCATCACCGGCAGCGCGGCGGCACGCCTGTATGAACGCGGCGGCTGGGAACGGGTGGGCGATATCCCGGCCTATGCGCTGATGCCGGATGGCGCGATGGCGCCCACGACGGTCTATACCAAACGGCTCGCGTGAACCGCGGCGCTGCGCTATGGGCGCAGCCGTGCACGGCAAGACCATCCTTCTGATCGTTGGCGGCGGTATTGCCGCATTCAAGGCGCTGGAACTGGTGCGTGAACTGCGCCGCGCCGGGGCCCGCGTGCTGCCGGTGCTCACCGAAAATGGCGCGCGCTTCGTGACGCCGCTGTCGCTCGGCGCGCTGGCCGGCGAAAAGGTGCGCACCAGCCTGTGGGATCTCGAAGATGAAGCCACGATGGGGCATATCCAGCTCAGCCGCGCTGCCGATCTGATCGTCGTCTGCCCGGCCACCGCCGATCTGCTGGCGCGCGCCGCGACCGGCCAGGCCAATGATCTGGCCGCGACGCTGCTGCTCGCCACCGATACGCCGGTGCTGATGGTGCCGGCGATGAATGTGCGCATGTGGCAGCACCCTGCCACGCAACGCAACATCGCGACCTTGCGCGGCGATGGCGTGACCGTGATGATGCCTGACGACGGTGAGATGGCCTGCGGCGAATATGGACCCGGCCGCTTGCCCGAAGTGCCGGCGATCGTCGCAGAAATCGGGGCGGCGATTGCGGCACAGTTCGGCCCGAAACCGCTTTCCGGCCGCCATGCGCTGGTCACCGCCGGGCCGACGCATGAACCCATCGATCCGGTGCGCTTCATCGGCAATCATTCTTCGGGCAAGCAGGGCTTTGCCATCGCCGGCGCGCTGGCAGCGCTGGGCGCGCGGGTCACGCTGGTTGCCGGGCCCGTGCATCTGGCCACGCCGGCCGGTGTCACCCGCATCGATGTGACGACCGCGCGCGCGATGCAAGCCGCCTGTGAAGCCGCCCTGCCCGCCGACATTGCCGTCATGGTCGCCGCCGTCGCCGATTGGCGAGTCGCGACCGCTGGCCAGAAATTGAAGAAGGGCAGCGCGGCCCCGCCGACGCTGACCATGGTGGAAAATCCCGATATCCTTGCCGGCATCGGCCACCATGCCCAGCGCCCGGCGCTGGTGGTGGGCTTTGCCGCCGAAACCGAAGATCTGCTGGCCAGCGCCGCCGCCAAGCGCGCGCGCAAGGGCGCCGACTGGATCGTCGCCAATGATGTCAGCGCCGGCGTGTTCGGCGCAGACGCCACCCATGTACATTTCGTCAGCCAGGCCGGCAGCGAGGATTGGGGCGCAGCGCCGAAACAGGCGGTGGCCGACCGTCTCGCCCACCGCATCGCCGCGCATTTCAAGCCATGATCAGCATCCCCATCACCATCCTGCCGCATGCGGCAGGCCTGCCGCTTCCCGCCTATGCGACACCGGGCGCCGCCGGCATGGACGCGGTCGCCGCCGTCACCGAGACCCATATCCTTGCGCCCGGCGCACGCTTCCCGGTGCCGCTGGGCTTCTGCATGGCCATTCCCGAAGGCTATGAAGTGCAGGTGCGCCCACGCTCCGGCCTGGCGCTTAAAGCTGGCATCACCGTGCCCAACAGTCCCGGCACCATCGACAGTGACTATCGCGGCGAAGTGAAGGCGCTGCTGATCAATCTCGGCAACGAGCCGTTCGCCATCGAGCGCGGCATGCGCATCTGCCAACTCGTGCCCGCCGCCGTCACCCGCGCCGCGCTGGTGCAGGTTGAAGCGCTGGACGACACGACGCGCGGCACGGGCGGCTTTGGCTCGACGGGCCTCTCCACGTGAATTTTTCCGACGACGAGCTTGAACGCTACGCCCGCCACCTCGTGCTGCCCGAATTCGGCGGACGCGGCCAGGCGGCGCTGGCCCGCGCGCGGGTTGTGGTCGTCGGCGCCGGCGGGTTGGGCTCGCCCTGCCTGCTCTATCTCGCGGCCGCCGGAGTCGGCCGGCTGACCATCATCGATGATGATGAAGTCGCGCTGTCCAATCTGCAGCGCCAGATCCTGTTCACCACCGCCGATGCCGGCAGCATGAAGGCCGTGACCGCCGCCACGCATCTGCACACGCTCAACCCGAACATCGAAACCGTTGCGGTGCCGCTGCGCCTCGATGCCGACAATGCCGACGCGCTGCTCGCCGGCCATGATCTGATCATCGATGGCTGTGACAGTTTCGCGACGCGGTTGTTGGTGGCCGATACGGCGCTGGCTTGCCAAGTGCCGCTGCTGTCGGGCGCGGTCGGGCCTTATGATGGCCAGGTGGCGCTGTTCAAAGGGCATGATCCCGCCCTGCCCTGCTACCGCTGCTTCGTCGGTTCGCCACAGGATCAGCCGGACCGCAACTGCGCCGCCACCGGTGTGATCGGCGCACTCACCGGCGTGATCGGCAGCCTGATGGCGCTGGAAGCCATTCGCGAACTATCGGGATATGCGCCGTCAAGCGCCGGTTCATTGTTGTTGTTCGATGCCCGCGCCGGCCGGTTCCGCAGCATATCCTTGCCCAAGGATCCGGCCTGCCCCGCCTGTGCTTGAACGCCTGCAGCGCCCCATAGCTGCCGTATTTGATGGATAATACACTGCCCGTGCCCCCCCGATCCGCCCGCCCGAAATCCCTGCTGCTCGGCTCCATCGTCAAATGGGGGCTGGTGTTGGCGCTTGCCTGCGTCATCGCGCTCAGCATTGCGGTGGCGCTGGCCTACCGCGACCTGCCGAGCTTTGACGACATGAAGCGCAGCCCCAACGGCCAATCGGTGGAGATCAAGGCCGACGACGGCACCGTGCTGGCCAGCATCGGCCCCAGCTATGGCGAATGGCTGAGCTACCCCGAAATCCCCGCCACCATGACCAATGCGATGCTCACCGTTGAGGATCGGCGTTACTGGTATCATCCCGGCATCGATCCGATCGGCATCGTGCGTTCATTCGTGGTCAACACCATGCGCGGCAACAAGGCCCAGGGCGCATCGACCATCACCCAGCAGCTGGCGCGCAACCTGTTCCTCACGTCGTCGAAGGAATATACCCGCAAGCTGCGCGAGGTGGTGCTGGCGCTGGCCATCGAGCGCAAATTCTCCAAGGAAACCATCCTCGAACTCTATCTGAACCGCGTCTATTTCGGCGGCGGCGCCTATGGCATCGATGCCGCATCACGCAAATTCTATGGCCACAGCGCCCGCCGCTTGAGCCTGGAAGAGGCGGCGATCATCGCCGGGCTGGTGAAGGCGCCGTCGCGCTTTTCCCCATCGGCCGATGCCGAAGCCGCCCGCCGCCGCGCCGCCACGGTGATCGCCGTCATGGTCGATGCCGGGCGCATCACGCCCGAAGAAGCCCGCGCCGCCGATCCGGCGCTGGTGCGCTTCACCCCGCAGGCGCGCGTGGCCGGCGTGCGCTATTTCACCGATTGGGTGCTCGCCGAGCTCGAAAATCTGACCGACGAAGCCAATGAGCCGCTTTCGGTTGAAACCACGCTGAACGCGCAAGGGCAGGCCTGGGCCGAAGCCGCCATCCGCGCCGAAGCCCCCAAGGGTTCGCAAGGCGCGCTTGTGGCGTTGGCGCGCGATGGCGCGGTGAAGGCGATGGTGGGCGGCACCGATTATGTGCGGTCCAATTACAACCGCGCGATCACGGCGCGGCGCCAGCCGGGTTCGGCATTCAAGATGTTCGTTTACGCCGCCGCGCTCGAATCCGGCATCACGCCAGACGATATCTACGAAGACAAGCCGGTCACCATCGGCAACTGGAGCCCGAAGAACAATGATGGCCGTTTCGCCGGCCCGGTGTCGGTGAAACAGGCGTTTGCGCTGTCGATCAACACCGTGGCGGTGCAGATCGCCGAGCAGGTCGGGTTCGATACGGTCGCCGAAATGGCGCGGCGCTTCGGCATTTCCACGCCGATCGATCGGCAGCCGGCGATGGCGCTGGGCGCTTCGGTAGCAACCGTGTTCGAAATGACCAACGCCTATGCGACCGTCGCCAATGGCGGCCAGGAAAACGCCCCCTATGCCATCACCCGCGTCGTCACCGGCAGCGGCCGCGTGCTGTTCAGCCGCGCCGCCGGCGACACCCGCCAGGTGATCGCGCCCGTGGTGGCCGCGCAACTGACGCAGTTGATGCAGGCCGCGGTCGAACAGGGCACGGCGCGGGCGGCGCAGATCGGCCGACCGCTGGCGGGCAAGACCGGCACGACCAGCAGCAACAAGGATGGCTGGTTCATCGGTTTTTCCTCCGGCCTCACCACCGGCGTATGGATGGGCCGGGATGACAATCGCGCCGTGCCTGGCCTCGCAGGCGGCCGCGCCCCGGCCCGCGCCTTTGCGCAATATATGGCCCGCGCCGTCGGCGGCACCCCGCCCGAAGCGCTGGTGACGGAATTCGCCGACGAGACGATGCTGCTGGAGCCGGACGCCGAATCCTATGGCATCACCCCCGATGGCACCCAGCCGACGGAGGGCGAGGCGGCGCCGGCCGAAGACGCGCCGCGGCTGGATCAGAACTGGCTGGATCAGACGCTGAAGGAACCGGCGCCGCAAAAGCCGCCGCAAGGCCGCTGAGCGCCGACCTCACAGATCGGCCACCAGAAACGATACCGCAATCGCCAGCATCACCAGCGCAAAGCCGCGCCGGACAGGCTTCAGGCGCGCCGGACTCGTCAGCAGCGCCCGCGCCCCGGCGCCGGCAAGTACGATGGCCAGATGAATGGCCGTGGCAATGGCCGCGCTGACCAGCGACAGGATCATCGCTGGCCCCAAGGTAAGCTCTGCGGCGGGCATGAACTGCGGCGCCACCACCACGAAGAAGATATAGGCCTTCGGATTGAGCAGGTTGATGGTTGCGCCCGTGGCAAAGGCGCGCCAGGCGCTGCTGGCTGGCGGCCGCGCCGTGGGCGCTTGCCCGGCATCACGCCAGGCATTGATCGCCAGCCACAGCATCATCGCCGCCCCGGCCACACGCAGCCAGATCCAGTATTGTGGCGCCGCCTGCAACAACGCCGCCAGCCCCAGCGCCGCCAGCAGCCCGTTGGCCAACAAACCGATCGCCACGCCTGCCACCGCCGCCAGCCCGCTGCGCCGGCCTTCGGTCGCCGCCAGCCCGGCCAGCCAGGCCATGTTCGGCCCCGGCGTCAGTTCGATCAGCAGCACGGCAAGGGCGAAACCAAGCAGGTCCAAATGGGGCGCCTCCAAGCCGTTGTTTTAGCACCTCCCGGTCAGAAAGCGACCGCCCAGCGCGCCGTCAAACCGGCTGCGCGTCCCCGACTTCATACAGCACCAGGTTCCGTTCCCCGATGCCCAGTGCTGGCCACGCCGCCCGCCATGCCGCGATATGCTCTGTGGCAAAATGCCGATCGAGCGCGGCGCGGTCGTGCCACAGTTCGGAAATGTGGATCAGTCCGGGATCGAACAGATCATCGGCATAGGCGTAGCGGATGCAGCCCGGCTCGGCGCGGCTGGCTGTCACCATGCGTTCCATGATCGGCCGAGCATCCGCCAGCTTTTCAGGCGGCAAGCGCACGGTTCCAACGATCAGCACCATGGCCTCAAACCTCCCGCAGCCGCACCCAGGTCGGCGCGTGGTCGCTGGCCTTTTCCTGCCCGCGCACGTCGCGCATCACGCCGGCATCCTCCAGCCGGTCCGCCGCCAGCGGCGACAGCAGCAGGTGATCGATGCGAAAGCCATGATCCTGCGGCCAGGCCCCGGCCTGATAATCCCAGAAGCTCCAGATGCCGCCTTTCGGGTGCAGGCTGCGCACCGCATCGGTCCAGCCCTGCCAGAGCAGTTCGCGATAGGCGGCGCGCGATTCGGGTTGCATCAGCGCATCATCGGCCATGCGACGCGGATCCCAGATATCATCATCGTTCGGTATCACATTGTAATCGCCGGCCAGCACCACCGGCTGCGCAAGGGCCAGCAAACCATGGGCATGCGCGTTCAGCCGCCGCATCCAGGCCAATTTATAGTCGAACTTCGGCCCCGGCTGCGGATTGCCGTTGGGTAGGTAAATACTCGCCACCCGCACGCCCATCACCTCGGCCTCAAGATAACGCGACTGTTCATCCGCATCATCGCCGGGCAGGCCGCGCTGCACTTCGGTGGCCGGCTCACGCGACAATATGGCGACGCCGTTGAAGCCTTTCTGGCCGTGTACCAAACAGTGGTAGCCAGCCGCCTTCAGCTCATCGACCGGGAAATTCTCCGAAACCGTCTTGATCTCCTGCAGGCAGGCGACATCGGGCCTGGCGGCCTCCAGCCATTCCAGCAGGCGCGGCAGGCGGGCGTTGGTGCCGTTGATGTTGAAGGTGGCGATGAGCATCTTCGCAGCCTAGGCGCTCAGGTCGCCAGCTTCAACAGCGTGGCAATCATGTCGGCCTCCGCCGCCGGCTTGTCGGTGCGGATGCGCGAAATCCGCGGGAAGCGCATGGCCAGGCCGGATTTGTGCCGGCTCGACGCATGGATGCTGTCGAACGCCACTTCCAGCACCAGCGATTTTTCGACCTCGCGCACCGGGCCGAACTTCGCCACCGTGTGCCCGCGAACGAACTTGTCGAGCATCGCCAGCTCCGCATCGGTGAAGCCGCTATAGGCCTTGCCAACGGGGAGCAACTGGCCATCGTCGGTCCAGCAGCCGAAGCTATAGTCGCTGTACAGGCTCGATCGCTTGCCATGGCCGCGCTGCGCATACATCAGCACGCAATCGGCGGTGAGCGCGCTGCGTTTCCATTTGTACCACAGGCCGCCACGCCGGCCGGCGACATAGGGCGCATCGCGGCGTTTCAGCATCAGGCCCTCGATCGCCGCATCGCGCGCCGCATCGCGCAAGGCGGCCAGCGTGTCCCAATCCGCCGCCACCACCAACGGCGACAGTTCGAACCGCGCCGGATCGAGCGCTGGCATCAGCGCCTCCAGCCGCGCCCGGCGCATAGCCCAAGGCTGCGCGCGCAGATCCTCCCCGCCCACGCTCAAGAGATCATAGACGCGGATGAACGCCGGCCGTTCCGCCATCAGCTTGGCCGGCGGCGCCTTGCGGCCCAGCCGTTGCTGCAAGGCGTTGAAGCTGCCAGATGCCGCGATGCTGTCAGCCTGGCCCTCCCCGCGCACCAGCAATTCGCCATCCAGCGCCGCCGGCAGGTTCAGCGCGCCGGCGACATCGGGAAAGGCGCCCGACACATCATCGCCGGTACGGCTGAACAAGCGCGTCACACCGCCGGCATGGACGATCTGCACGCGGATGCCGTCCCACTTCCACTCCGCGACATGGGTTTCCAGATCGAGCCGCTCGCCCTCGTCCAACGGGCCCGCCAGCATGAACGGCCGGAACACCGGCACATCGCCAGCGGTCGGTTGCGCGGCCTTGCCAGTGCCCCAGGCAAACAGCGCCGCAAACGGCGGACTGAGCCCGTGCCACACCTCCTCCACAGCCTCCACATCCAGGCCGAAGCCTTGCGCAAAGCCGGTCTTCGCCAGCCGCGCCGACACGCCGACGCGCAGGGCGCCAGTGGCCAGCTTGATCAGCGCATAGCGGCCCTGCACATCCAGCCGATCGAGCAGCGCCGTCACCACGGCGGGCGCCGCTGCACGGCCCAAGCCTGAGAGCTGCCCGACCACCTCGCCCAGCGTGGGCGGCGGCGGCTTGTCGCCCGGCGCGTCAGGCCACAACAGCGAGATTGTTTCGGCCATGTCGCCGACGAAATCATGACTCAGCGCAAACAAGGTTGGGTCCACCCGCTGCGCCATCAACGCCTTGAGCAAGCTGGGCTGCACCGCCTTCAGATCGAGCGTGCCGGTCAAGGCCGCCAGCCC
This sequence comes from Sandarakinorhabdus sp., assembly GCF_987265915.1. Lineage (NCBI taxonomy): Bacteria > Pseudomonadati > Pseudomonadota > Alphaproteobacteria > Sphingomonadales > Sphingosinicellaceae > Sandarakinorhabdus > Sandarakinorhabdus sp. The sequence goes on along the minus strand of NZ_OZ503948.1, from coordinate 1,661,052 downwards.
CCAGCCGCGATCGGGATCGGGCGTTGCCAGCAGCCAATCGGCGATCAGCCGCAGCTTGGCATTGCGCGACCGCGTGTAGAGCAGCGCATCGAGCAGGCGGGCGAACGACTCCATTACCTGTGGGGTTAGCATGGCGGGCCGGGATGCGCTAAGGCCCGCATATGCGCATGCGCGATCTTGAAAAGGCCAGCGGAGTCGGCCGCGAAACCATCCGCTACTATATCCGCGAAGGCCTGCTGCCGGAGCCCGACAAGGCCAGCCGCAACAGTGCGCGCTATTCCGATGAACATGTCGCCCGGCTGAAGGCCATCAAGCGCCTGCAGGAAGAGCGATTCCTGCCCCTGGCCGTCATCCGCACGCTGCTGGAAGCCGGTGAAAGTGGCCTCTGGGGTGACCGCTGGCTGCTGCCCGAAGCCTTCCCGATGCTCGACGCGCTGCTCGCCCAGCGCCTGGAGGCCGCAGGCCCGGCGCGTGTGGCGGTCGCCGATCTGGCGCTGCCGGAACACGATGGACACGACCATCTGGCCGATCTGACCATAACGGTTGCCGACGATGGCACGATCAGCGCCCGCGACGCCGCCATCCTGCGCACCGTGCAGCGGCTGGACGAGATCGGCTTCACCCCCGAACTCGGCTTCGATGGCGGCCAGATGCGGCTGTACAATGTGCTGATCGATTGGGTGACGACGCAGGAACTGCGGCTGTTCCTCGAACACACCGCCGGGCATGTGGGCGAGGCCAAGGCGCTCGACATGGCCGAACAGGGCATCGCGCTGGTCAACGACCTCCTCGGCCAACTGCGCACCCGCGCCCTGCTGCGCAAGCTGGCGGAACGCCGGCGGATCGCGAACGACAATCTGTGAGCGCTTGGCCGTGACGCCGCGTGAACTCATCGGCGTGGCCGACGTGCCCGGCGGGGCGCCGCTGCGGCTGTTCCAGCGCGGCGGCGATTTCATGATCGTGCTGGACCGCAACGAATTGATGAGCACGAGGCAGCATGGCTCCGAAGTGGCGCTCGGGCTTATGGCGTGCGACCGGCTGGCTTGTGGCCCCAAGCCGCACATGCTGATCGGCGGCTATGGCATGGGCTTCACGCTGCGCGCCGTGCTGGGCCGGCTGGCGGCGGACGCGCGGGTGACGGTCGTTGAACTGGTGCCGGGGATTATCGAATGGGCGCGCGGGCCCATGGCGGCGGTGACCGATGGCTGCCTGGTTGACCCGCGCGTGACGCTGACCATGGGCGACGTGGCGGAAACGATCGGGCAGGCGACGGCGGCCTATGATGCGATATTGCTCGATGTCGACAACGGGCCGGACGGGCTGACGCGCGAAGCCAATGACGGGATCTACAGCAAGCAGGGCCTGGCCGATGCGAAACGCGCGCTGCGCCCCGGCGGTGTGCTCGCCGTCTGGTCAGCCGCGCCCGACCCGGCGTTCGAGCGCCTGCTGGGGCGCACCGGGCTGGCGGTCGAGACGGTGCGGGTGCGGGCGCGCGAAAATGGCAAGGGGGCTGCGCACGTCATCTGGTTTGCCACGAAGCGCTGAGGGCCAATCCCCCTCACCCCTCCGGCCGCACATGCCGATAGACATGGCTGATCACCACCGATCCCTCGCCCACTGCCGACGCCACGCGCTTGACCGATGCGCCGCGCACGTCGCCGACGGCGAAAATGCCGGAACATGATGTTTCATAAGGCGAATTGGGGTGGCCCCCAAGGGCTTCGACGTCGGTGCCGGTGCAGATATAGCCCTTCGCATCCAGCGTCACCAGATCGCCGAGCCAGGCAGTGTTGGGCGCGGCGCCGACCATGATGAACAGCGATCGGCAGGCGATGCTTTGGGCTTCGCCGGTCTGGCGGTTCGTCAGCGTCAGGCTTTGCAGCCGGTCATCGCCGGCCAGCGCGGTGACTTCGCTATGATAATGGATGGTGATCGCCGGATCGGCCTCCAGGCGATTGAGCAGATAGCTCGACATCGATGCCGCCAGATCGCCGCCGCGCACCACCACATGCACATGGGCCGCATGGCGGCTGAGGAACATCGCGGCCTGGCCGGCGCTGTTGCCGCCGCCGACGATCACCGCTTCGCTGCTGCGGCAGTAACGCGCCTCATTCTCGGTGGCGGCGTAATAGACGCCATTGCCTTCGAATTCTTCCAGGCGGGCCAGCGGCAGGCGGCGATACTGCACGCCGGTCGCCACCACCACGGCGCGGGCGCACACCGATTGGCCATCGTCAAACGTCACGCAGAAGCTGCCGTCCTCGCGCTTTGAGATGCCGGTAGCGCGCAGCGGCACCGCAAAGCGCGTGCCGAATTTCATTGCCTGTACCTCGCCGCGCCACACCAGATCGGCGCCCGAAATGCCGGTGGGAAAGCCCATGTAATTCTCGATCCGGCTGGAGGTGCCGGCTTGGCCGCCGATGGCGAGATCCTCCACCACCAGCGCCGCCAGGCCTTCGGACCCGGCATAGACCGCCGCCGCCACCCCGGCCGGGCCGCCGCCGACGATCAGCACATCGACCATCTGTTCGGCATCAAGACTGATATCGAGGCCCAGCAATCGCGCCACCTTGGCCGGGGTGGGATCAGCGATGATCTGATCCGCACCAAAGATCACCGCCGGCGCCGCGCCCTCTTCCAGCGGCAGGCTGCGATAGGGGATGCGGTTGCGCGCGGCGAATTCGGCGACACGGCGCACGGTCAGGCTTTCATCCTCACCGAACAGGCGCAGCGCGCCATCGCCTTCCTCGATCTGCCGCCGCCGCCGCGCCGCCAGCACGCCGATGATGATGTCCGACATTTCGGGCACCCGGCTCATCAGGCCGAGCATGGTTTCGCGCGGCACTTCGATCAGCACTGTGTCTTGCGCGGCGCGCATCGGCAGGGACCAGCGCCCGCCTGACAGGAAGGCGATTTCCGCCATGAACTGGCCGGGGCCGAGCGTGGAGGGCAGCTTGCGCAGCCCGGTCAGGCTGTCCACCACCTCGACCTCGCCGGATTCCAGCAGCATGAAGCGATCGACTGGATCGCCTAGGCCGGCGATCATGGTGCCGGCGGCATAGCGGCGCCGTTGCCCGGCGGCCTTGATCTCGGCGACATGGGCGTCGGCCAGCGGTTGGCGCTGCGTCTGGCGCAGATCGAATGCAATGCTTTCCATGGGGTGAGCATATGGCAATGCCGGGCTGCGAAACAACCGGGCGCAGCAATCAGAACCCCGCCGAGATCGTTACCGCCGGACCGCTGCCGGGCGCGGCATTGCCGGCCACGCGCTGCCGCCAATCCGCTTGCAGTCGCACGCCCTTCACCTGCGCATTGATCGAGGGGCCAACATCGACCCGCCACACATCGGGCGCGCCGGTTTGCAGGCTGGCCCAGGTGCCGGCGCTCAGCATTGCGGGGCCGATGCGCAACAGGCGCGCGCTCGCCTGCGCACCGGCATAGGCCTGGCCGCGGCCGAGCACGCCGGCTTCGCCATAACCGCTGAACCACCCATGCGTGCCGCCGGCGGCAAGGCGCAGGGTCCAATCGCCGCGCGTTGCGCTGCCAATCGCGATCAGGCGTTCGACGCTGAGCGAGACGCCGGGCGCCAGCGTCTGGCGTAGGCCGACGGCGGCCTGGGCAGTATCGGCGCGCACGCCGGCGGGATCAGCGGCGACATTGGCGCGCGCCACCAGCGCCAAGGGCCGCTGCGCATGGGGATCAGGCAAAAAGGCGATGCTGCCGCCCATCTGGCCGCCGCCCAATGCCGGGCTGGCAGCCGGAATCGAAAGGTCCTTGGCGCCGCCGCCATCACGCAGCAATGCGAAGCCGCCAATCTGCCAGCGCCGGCCCAGCGCGGCGCGGTCGGCCTGCCACTGGCGGTTGTCAGCAAGGCTGAGAGCCGCATCGAACAGCGCGGCGGCCTGCCGGCGCTGGCCGGCGCGCAGCCGATCATAGGCGGATTGCGCGAGGCGAAAGGCGGCGGTGTTCTGGGGCTGAATGGGCGCGGCCAATGCCGGCGCGACAGATGCAGCGGGAGGCGGCGGCGCGGCGGGCTGCTCTGTGGTGAGTTCGATCCGCAGCGCGGTTTGGGGTTGCTGTGGCCGGGGGACAAGCCTGCGCCCGACAGCGTCAAGTCGTCTGACGCGCAAAGCCTCTTGCCCAGGCGCTGAAATCCTGCTGACCGCTGCCACCCGAACAACCGCCGGTGGACGTTGCGGCACCAGCAACGCCGCCACCTCGCCCATCCGCGCGCCGATCACCGGCCAGCGCCAGCCCAGCCACACCATGAACAGCGCCAACAACAAGGCCAGGGCGCGGAACGGCCGCCCGCGCCGCGCCGCCCTGCTGATTGCCGCGGCGCTGCCGGTCACGCCGCGCCGGGGAAACGATGCACCGTCTTGTCCCAGCGCGGCTGGCGGCCGGCGCGCAGGGCCGCAGCATAGATGCGAATCGCGCGCACCGCCGCTGCGGCATTGATCAGATTGCCCACCGCGGCGCGCGGGGTGGCCAGCAACGCCTCCACCGGGCCGTGCAACCGGAAGGTGAACCAGGCGCGCATCGCCAGCCGCCACACCAGGAGCAGCCAGTTGATCCACAACAGCCACAACAATGGCCCACCCGCTGCCACCGGCAGCTGCGCCGCCGCCGGCCAGGCCATGCGCAGCGCCGTATCCAGCGCCAGCAGCAACGCCAGCCCATAGGCCGCCAGCGTGACCAGCGCCATCAGCGGTGCCTTGCGATCGCGCAGCAACATCCAGCGCTGCACCGCCCCGCCCTGCCAGCCCAGCCGATCCCAGCCGGCGAGCGCGATGCCGACCAGCCAGCGCGATTTCTGCTTCACCGCGCTGCGGAAATCCGCCGGGAAATGTTCGGCGGTGGCAATGGGGGCACCGCCAGCCCATTCCCATACCAGCACGCCGCGCCCGCCGCCGGCGTGCAGGCGCTGGCCCAGTTCATAATCCTCGGTCAGGCTGTCGGCATCGAACACCGGCCCGCCGCGCTGTGCTGCAATCCGGCCCAGAAGTTCCCGGCAGAAGACCACGCCGACCCCGGCCGAAGGCAGGCCGGCGCCCAGCCATTGCCGCACCAGCAGATCCTTGGCGTGGCTTTCGGCGAATTCATCGATGTAATGCCCGGATATCAACGGGCTGGCTTCGTCCACCAGCGGGATCACCGGCAATTGCACCATGGCGCGGCCGGGCAGATGGCGCGCGAACACCGCCAGTTCGGCCCCATGCACCACATCTTCGGCATCGTGCAGCACCACCCCGGCAAAGCGCCGGCCGCACGCGACCTCATCGGCGCACAGCGCTTGCCACAGGCCATTCAGGCAATCGGCCTTGGTGGTCGGCCCCGGCAGCGGACCAATCACCGCCTGCACCCGCGCAGCGGCCACCGCAGCCACTGCGGCGATGCCGGCCGGATCATTGGGATAAAGGCCAACGAACACCCGCACATCCGGCCAATCCAGCCCGGCCAGCAACCGCCGCAGCATGGCGCCAATCACCGCCGATTCGTCCCAGGCCGGGATCAAAATGGCAAAGGCCGGCGGCGGCCCCAGCTGCGGGGCAGGCTTCACCCGGCCGGCGCGCGCGGCGGCTGGCATGAACAGCCAGATCAGATCGATCGCCAGATCATCCAGGCCATTGATCGCCACGATGATCGCCACCAACAGCAGCACTTCGCCAAGCGCCACATGCCAGACGGCCAGCAGATCGGCCGCGATCATCGCCTTGAGTTCGCAGGATGAGTGCCCCGGCCCCGCCCGCATCCAGCAGACGGGGAGGGCCGTTTGCAGATCAGGGCAAGGAACCGGGGCACCCTCGACATGGGCATGAGCAGCGCAGGGTCAAAACGCTGCTGCACGCACCGTGTCGATCTCAGTTGGCCCGTTGCGGCAACACCGCGTCGGGCAAATCCCAGGCGCCGCGCAGTCGCGCCAGCGTGTCGGCGTTCACCAATATCTGCAGCGCCGCCATCGCATCCTGGCCCTCACCATGCGGCAGCCCGAGCGGTTCGGCATCCCAGCCGATGCTGAGCAGGCTGGGCAACCAGGGCAGATGGGTGACCATGGTGTAGCGGGTGATGCCGTGCGCCAACGCATGTTCGAACAAGGCCACCGAAAGCTGCCGGCGCACCTGCAAGGCTTCGGCACGGTTCAGCGCCGGCGCGGTGACCAGCCGGGTGATTTCCCAAACGTCCCGGCCCACCGGCACACCATCTGCACACAGATGCGGAAACACCTCGCCCAGCATGTGCGGCGCTATGCTGGGCAGCAGCCGCACCGATCCCAGATGGCGGCCGGTTTGCGCCTGGTGGACGATCAGATACAGCGTGTCGTCGCCATCATATTGATCCAGTTCGTGCAAGCCATCGGGTGAATGCAGATTCCAGCCCAGCCGATCGATCAGCACACGCTTGCGATCCTGCCACATTGCCGATCGGATCGCGGCGGTCTCGGCGCTGCGGCCATGCGTGCGAAGCGCCCGCGCCGCACCATGATCGTCGCGCCAGGGCCCAGGGATGGCCTGGATATCCTTGCTGGTGCCGGCGGCGGCACTACCAAATTTTGGGCCGACCTTGGGGGGGTGTATTGTTGCCATGCCCGGATGATCGCGGCAGTTGACGGCGGTTGGCGATATCCCTGACAAGGGGCAATGACTGCGACCGGCGAAGCCCAATATCTTGACCTCGTGCAGCGTGTATGGCGCGATGGCGTGCTGCGCGGCGATCGCACCGGCACGGGAACGCGCGCGCTGTTCGGCGAAATGCTGAAATTCGATCTGAGCGATGGCACGGTGCCGCTGCTCACCACCAAGCGCGTCTATTGGAAATCGGCCATCCGCGAGTTGATCTGGTTCCTGAACGGCGAATCAAACATCCGGCCGCTGGTGGCGCAGGGCGTGCATATCTGGACCGATTGGCCGCTGGATGCCTATCGCAAGGCGACCGGCGAAGCGATCAGCCGCGATGATTTCGAAGCGCGCATCATCGCCGACGAGGATTTCGCGGTACGCTGGGGCGATCTGGGGCCGGTCTATGGCGTGCAGTGGCGGCGCTGGCCGCGTTTTGCCGCCAACGCGGATGGCAGTTTCCGTGCCGACACGCCGGTCGATCAACTGGCCGAACTGGTGCACGGCCTGAAAGCCAATCCCACCAGCCGCCGCCACATCTTCACCGGCTGGAACGTGCCGGAACTGGGCCGCATGGCGCTGCCGCCCTGCCACATGACCTATCAATATTTTGTCGCTGATGGCCGGCTGTCGGGCATTCTCTATCAGCGCAGTTGCGATCTGGGCCTGGGCTTTCCGTTCAACATCTTCGAAGCCGCGGTGCTGATCCGCATGCTGGCGCAGCAGTGCGGGCTGGAACCAGGCACGCTCACCTGGATGGGGGCGGACTGCCATTTGTATGTAAACCACGAACATCTGGTGACGGAGCAATTGTCACGCACCCCCCGTCCCTTCCCGCGTCTGGATTTCGCGCGCCAGCCGGCCGATCTGTTCAGCTATGGGCTCGAGGATTTCGTGATCGAGGGTTATGATCCGCACCCGCATATCGCGGCGCCGGTGGCGGTGTGAACAAAAATTTCCCACCCCCAACCCCTCCCGCAAGCGGGAGGGGAGCAGATTGGGCAAGAAGCGAAACGCTCCCCTCCCGCTTGCGGGAGGGGCTGGGGGTGGGGAAGGACGCACCATGACCCTCGACATCACTCTGGTCGTCGCCCGCGCGAAAAACGGTGTCATCGGCCTCAATGGCGCCATGCCCTGGCACCTATCGGCCGACCTCAAGCGCTTCAAAGCCATCACCGTCGGCAAGCCCGTCGTCATGGGCCGCAAGACCTTTGAATCCATCGGCAAGCCTTTGCCAGGCCGCCAGAATATCGTGCTCACCCGTGATCCAGACTGGCGCGCCGAGGGCGTCACCATCGTGCCCAACCTCGCCGAAGCCATTGCCGCCGCCGGCCTTGATCCGCGCATCCGCGGCCACATCATGATCATCGGCGGCGCCGAAATCTATGCGCTCGCCCTGCCCATCGCCACGCGGATCGAACTGACCGAGATCGACGCGGAGCCGGATGGCGACACGTTCATGCCGGCGTTCGCGTCCGATCACTGGCGGGAAATTGCCCGCGTGACGCACCCGCCCGAAGCGGGCAAACCGGGCTTTGCCTTCGTCACACTCGAACGGCGACAGGGGGAATGATGCGCAAGCTGCTGATCGGGCTGGGCGGGCTGCTGCTGGCGGCGGCCATCGGCTTCTTCGTGTTCGTGCCGGGCATCGCCGAGCGCGGCATGAACCGCACCACCGGGGCCAACTGGCCGGTCGCGGCGCCAGCGCAGGCGCTGCACCAGCGCCTGGCCATCATCGATCTGCACGCCGACACCCTATTGTGGAAACGCGATCTGCTGTCGGAAACCAGCCAGGGGCATGTCGATCTCAAGCGCCTCGAAACCGGCAATGTCGCGCTGCAGGTGTTCTCCAGCGTCACCAAGACCCCGGTCGGCCAGAATTATGACAGCAACGGCGCGGACAGCGACAATATCACCCTGCTCGCCATCGGCCAGTTGCAGCCGATCCGCACCTGGACCAGCCTGCTGGAACGATCCTTGTGGCACGCGCAAAAACTGCACGATGCCGAGGCCCGCGCCGCCGGGCGGCTGCGCATCATCAAGACTCCGGCCGATCTGGCGCGCCTGCTCGCCGACCGCGCGGCGGGCCGCAAGGTGACCGGCGCCTTGCTCTCCACCGAAGGCAGCCAGAATCTGGAAGGCAAGATCGCCAACGTCGCGCGCCTGCACGCCGCGGGTTTTCGCATGATCGGCCTGGTGCATTTCTTTGACAATGACGTCGGCGGATCGATGCACGGCATCACCAAGGGCGGCCTCACGCCGTTTGGCGTGGCTGTGGTGAAAGACGCCGAAGCGCGCGGCATCATCATCGATGTCGCGCACAGCAGCGCCGCCACCGTTACCGACGTGCTGCGCATCGCCACCCGCCCGGTGGTCGTTTCCCACGGCGGCGTGAAGGCCATTTGCGATACGCCGCGCAACCTGACCGACGATCAGCTGCGCGCGCTCCGTGCCAATGGCGGCATGATCGGCATTGGTTATTGGGATGCCGCCGTCTGCCAGCCGACGCCGCAGGCCACGGCCCGCGCAATCCTGCACGCCGCGCGCGTCGCCGGGATCGATCATGTCGGGCTGGGCAGCGATTATGATGGTTCGACCACCGTGGGGTTCGATACCGCGCATATCGCTGCCGTGACCGATGCATTGCTGGCCGCCGGCATGAGCGAAGCCGATATTGCCAAGGTGATGGGCGGCAATGCGGCGCGCCTGCTTGCCGCTGGCCTCGCTCCGCGATAAGCGCGCGCCATGGACCTGATCACCGGGGGCGCCGCCCTGCCTGGCGCTTTGCGTGGCGGCATCGTGGCGCTGGGCAATTTCGATGGCTTTCACGCCGGCCACCAGGCGGTTGTCGGCGCGGCGCGCGATTGGGCGCACAAATTGGGTCGGCCGGCGCTGGTCGCCAGCTTCGATCCGCACCCGGCGCGGCTGTTCCAGCCCGCGACGCCGCCTTTCGCACTTTCCACCATCGCACAGCGCGCGCGCTGGCTTGATCTGTTCGGCATGGACGGCGCCGTGGTGATGCCCTTCGATCGCGCGCTCGCCGCCTTGTCGGCCGAAGAGTTCGTTCAGCAATGGCTGTTCACCCGGCTGGGCGTTGCCGGCGTGGTGACCGGCGCTGATTTCACCTTTGGCAAGAGCCGCCAGGGCGATGTGGGCGACCTCGCCCGGCTGGGGCTGGCCAATGGCTATGCCGCGCGCGTCGTCGATGCCGTGCGCGACGATGCCGGCATCATCAGCAGCACCCGCATCCGCGCCGCGTTGCGCGAGCGCCAGCCGGGCGTGGCCGCCGCGATGCTGACGCGGCCGTTCACCATTCAGGGCGTGGTGGAGCACGGCGCCAAGCTGGGCCGCACCATCGGCTTTCCCACCGCCAACATGAGCTTAAGCGATTATGTGCGGCCGGCTTACGGCGTTTATGCGGTGCAGGTGATCCTGCCCGATGGCACGCGGGTGCCCGGCGTGGCCAATCTGGGCATCCGCCCGATGATCGAGCCACCGTTGGAGCTGCTGGAAACCTGGCTGATCGATTGGAACGGCGATTTGTACGGCCAGGTGCTGCGGGTGGAGTTGATCGCCTATCTTCGCCCTGAGCTGAAGCTCGATGGGCTGGAGGCGTTGCAGGCGCAGATCGCGGCCGACGTGGTGGCCGCGCGGAAGATATTGCGGCCATAATCACCTCTCCCCTTGCGGGAGAGGTCGGACTCGGCGCAGCCGAGCCGGTAGAGGGGTGACGCCCTCAGACACCGCAGGCGCACCCCCTCTCCCGGGCCGCGCTTCGCGCGTCTCTCGACCTCTCCCCTTGGGGGAGAGGTGAAGGCGTGACACAACCGCCCCCATCCCCTAAAGCCGCGAACACCATGACCACCGATTATCGCTCCACCGTCTTCCTGCCGAAAACCGACTTTCCGATGAAAGCCGGCCTGCCGGAGCGCGAGCCGCAGATTCTGGCGAAATGGCAGGCCGCCGACCTGTATGCGCAACTGCGCGCGAACCGGCAGGGCCGGCCGAAGTTCATCTTCCACGATGGCCCGCCCTACGCCAATGGCGACATGCACATCGGTCATGCGCTGAACCATATCCTGAAGGATGCGGTGGTGCGCACGCAGACGCTGCTGGGCAAGGATGCGCCTTATGTGCCCGGCTGGGATTGCCACGGCCTGCCGATCGAATGGAAGGTTGAAGAGGCGTATCGCGCCAAGAAGCTGAACAAGGACGCGGTGCCGGCGGTGGAGTTCCGCGCCGAATGCCGCGCCTATGCCCAGCATTGGGTGGATGTGCAGGCCGGGCAGCTGCAGCGGCTGGGCATCAATGCTGATTGGGCAAAGCCCTATCTGACCATGGACTTCCAGGCGGAAGCCACCATCGTGTCGGAACTGCTGAAATTCGCGGAGCGCGGCCAGATCTATCGCGGCGCCAAGCCGGTGATGTGGTCCCCGGTGGAAAAGACCGCACTGGCCGATGCCGAGGTGGAATATCACGATATCACCTCGACGCAGATCGATGTGGCCTTCGAGATTGTGGAAGCGCCGAACGCGCCGGAGTTGGTGGGCGCCTATGCCGTCATCTGGACGACGACGCCGTGGACGATCCCGGTGAACCAGGGGATCGCGTATGGGCCGGACGTTGAGTATGTGCTTGTCACCCTCAATGTCGATGCGCATGGCGAACGTGATGGGCTTCAAAAGCTCATCGCTGAAAATCCGAGCCTCGATCTGCTGGCTGACGACCGTAAGGTCCTGATCGCAAAACCGCTTCTCGAACAGTTCGGTCAACGTCTGTCCGCCTACCTCAAGGCGGCGTCTGGATCGGCTGATTTCCAGCTGTCCGACTTCGATTTTGGCAACGGCCAATTTGACGTGCATCAAGCACCAACCATAAAGGGCGCGCAATTGGCCGGTGCCATCGCCCGCCACCCCATGCGCCATCTCGGCGGCTTCTTCACCCGTCCCCGCCCGTTCCTGCCCGGCGATTTCGTTACCACCGATCAGGGCACCGGCCTGGTCCATATGGCGCCCGATCATGGCGAGGATGATTTCGCGCTGTGCAAGGCGCATGGCATCAATCCGGTGTTCGCGGTGGAAGGCGATGGCCGTTACCGCGTCGATTGGCTTTGGCTGGGCGGTGAGGCGAAGAATGTCATCAATCCGGCGTTGAATGCGCCGGAGGGGCCGATCTGCACGGCGCTGAAGGAAGCTGGCGCGTTGCTGAGCGCCGGGCCGTTTAGCCACAGCTATCCGCATTCGTGGCGGTCGAAGAAGAAGGTGATTTTCCGCTGCACGCCGCAATGGTTCGTGCCGATGGATGCGCCCTTGCCCGGTTCACCTCTCCCCTTGGGGGAGAGGTCGAGAGACGGCGAAGCCGGCCCGGGAGAGGGGCCTGGCGCTGATGCTGCCACAGACGCGCACCCCTCTCCCGCCGCGCTGGCGCGCGAGTCGACCTCTCCCCCAGGGGGAGAGGTGAAGACGCTGCGCCAGACAGCCCTCGCCGCCCTGGCCGCCACGCAATTCACCCCGGAAAAGGGGCGCAACCGCATCGGCGCGATGGTGGAGGGCCGCCCGGATTGGGTGCTCAGCCGGCAGCGTGCCTGGGGGGTGCCGATCACCTTGTTCGTCAACCGGAAAACCGGCGAATATCTGGTTGATCCCGCCATCAACGAAAAGATCATCGCCCGCTTCCGCGAACAGGGTGTCGATGCCTGGACGCCAGAATTTGCGCAGGAACTGCTCGGCGACCGCGCCGACGAATACGAACAGATCACCGACATTCTCGATGTGTGGTTCGACAGCGGCTGCACCCATGCGTTCGTGCTCGAATCCGGGCGCTGGCCGGAAATGCAATGGCCGGCGGACCTGTATCTGGAAGGCAGCGATCAGCATCGCGGCTGGTTCCAGTCCAGCCTGCTGGAAAGCTGCGGCACGCGTGGGCGGGCGCCGTACAACGCCATCCTCACCCACGGCTTCACCATGGACGCCAGTGGGCGCAAGATGTCGAAGTCGGAAGGCAATGTCATCAACCCGCTCGACATCATGAAGGTGTATGGCGCGGACATCTTGCGGCTGTGGGCGCTCAGCGTCGATTTCACCGAGGATCACCGCATCGGCGATGAAATCCTCAAAGGCGTGGCGGACCAGTATCGCAAATTGCGCAACACCTTCCGCTATTTGCTGGGCGCGCTTGAGGGCTGGGATGAAGCGGAGCGCTTGCCCGCCGATCAGATGCCGGCGCTGGAACGCTGGGTGCTGCACCGCCTCGCCGTGCTGTCGGATGAACTGCGCAGCGCGGCGACCGCCTATGATTTCAACCGCTACACCACGCTGATCGCCGAATTCGTGCAGAATGATCTGTCGGCCTTCGCGATGGATGTGCGCAAGGACAGTCTCTATTGCGACGCGCCGGATGCGCCCACCCGCCGCGCCTGGCGCACGGTGCTGGATATCAGCTTCAACGCGCTGACCCGCTGGCTGGCGCCAGTGCTGGTGTTCACGGCCGAGGAAGTGTGGGGCACGCGCTACCCGGATGCGGGCAGCGTGCATCTGCTCGATTGGCCCGACATTTATGCCGGCTGGCGCGATGATGCGCTGGATGGCCAGTTCACATTGGTCCGCAAGTTGCGCGAGGAAGCCTATCTGAAATTGGAAGAACTGCGCCGCGCCAAGACCATCGGCAGCTTCATGGAAGCGCGCATCGACATCACCACCACCCACGACACCCGCATCGTCGCGCTGGCCGGCCTCGATCTCGCCGAACTGCTGCTGGTGTCGGAGGTGACGCTCAGCCACGGCGGCGAAGAGATGCTGACCGTCGCCAAGGCCGATCTGCCGAAATGCGCGCGCTGCTGGCGGCATCTGCCCGATGTGGCTGAGGAAACGCAGCTGTGCGGGCGCTGTGATGCGGTGATCCCAAAGGCTGAACATGCCTAACCGCGGCTATATCCTCGCCGCCATCGTGCTGATCCTCGATCAGATCAGCAAATATTGGGTGCTGAACATCATTCGCCTGCCGGAAATCGGCGGCATCGATCTGCTGCCCTTCTTCCGGCTGACGTTCGTCGGCAATATCGGCGTGTCGATGGGCCTGCTGGCGGCGGATTCGGATCTGGCGCGCTGGCTGCTTACCGCCGCCACGGCCGGGATCGCGCTGGCGGTTGCCATTTGGCTGCGACGCGAAAAGAACGCGGTGGACATCATCGCGCTCGGCCTGGTGCTGGGCGGCGCGTTCGGCAACATCATCGATCGGGTGCGGTTCGGCTACGTCGTCGATTTCCTGCATTTCTTCTGGGAAGCGCATAGTTTCTATGTCTTCAATCTTGCCGACAGTGCGATTACACTCGGTGTGATCCTGCTGCTGGCGCGCGCCCTGTTTGCGTCAACCGATACCAACGATGGGAAAGCCCGCGATGCGTAACCTGATTGTTCTGGGCCTGCTGGCCGTTTCGCTCACTGCTTGTGGTGGCAAGGGCAACCGCCTCACCGGGCGCGGCCCTGACGAGCTGGCCATTGCCCGTTCCGCGCCACTGGTGGTGCCGCCGGATTATGCGCTGGCGCCGCCCACCCCTGGCGCACCGCGCGCCCTGGGCGTCGATTCCCAGGCCGCCGCGATGGAGGCGCTGTTCGGCCCCGGCGTGAAGCCGCCGCCGCGCAGCCAGGCCGAACAGCAATTGCTCGACCGCGCTGGCGCCAATAACGGCGATCCCGCCATCCGCAGCCAGGCCGGCGATCCACGCACCAGCGCGGTGAACAAGGGCGTGTTCCTGGCCGAAGTGCTGGCCGCGCCGGTGGGCTCGCGTGATCCCAAGCTGGCCAGCGTGACGCTGCCGAACTGAGCGGCAAACCGGCCGACCGAGCGGAAGCCCGCGCCATGAGCCACGTCCTCCACCCCGCCGATGCCCCGCCGGAACCGCTGATCGGCTTTGACGATTGGTTGAAGGCGGATGTGCGGGTGGGAACAATTGTGGAGGCCCTGCCCTTCCCGGAGGCGCGCAAGCCATCGTACAAGCTGATCATCGATTTCGGCGGCACCATCGGCCGGCGCAAATCGAGCGCGCAGATCACCCGCCATTATGGCCTGGCGGATTTGCCCGGCCGGCAGGTGATGGCAGTGGTGAATTTCCCGCCGCGGCAGATCGGCAAATATATGTCGGAAGTCCTCACCCTGGGCGTGCCGGATGCGGACGGCGAGGTGGTTTTGCTGCACCCGAGCCAGCCGGTGCCCAATGGCGGGCGGCTGTTCTAAAAACGATTGGGCGTCACGCTGCCAGTGTTTGGGCCAGTGTTTGGCCCAGCGCTTGCCGGCGTCGGGCGCGCAGCGATGCGGCGACGAGGCCAAAGCCCATCACCATCAACAACCAGCTGGCCGGTTCCGGTATAGCGCCTGTGGTCATGGACACTGGCGTCACGGCGCCATAGCCGCTGATCTGCGCGCCCGGATTGTTGGCAAGGAAAGCAGCGCTCAAGGCAACGGTGGGATCAACCTGCGCATAGGCAAAGCCATTGGCATGTTCATTCTGAGCAAAGGCAGACATCGTAATGGTGCCGAAGGCCGTGCCGTTGATGACGCTGAAAACGGGGAAAACAAAGGGCTCGTCCACGATGCTGAAGGCACCGCAGCCGCTTTGATCAAGGTTGCTGCATATATATTGATGCCCGATTGACGATCCGCCCTGGATGCCCACCTCGGCACTGTAAAATCCGGTGTCAGAACCGGACAGAAAACCGGCTGACGTATAGGTACCGGAGATAAAAAGAACCCCATGTGGGCCGGGCGGCAAAGGCTCAACAATGCCGGACACTTCGAAATTGTAGAAGAGATAGGAGGAGGCCTTGCCGCCCGCAGAACCGGCGATGACAACGGGCCCAGCGATGATCTTTGCGGTGCCGACACCTTCGATGACCGAGGCATCGCCGGCGGAGGGCGGTGCGGCGGCGAGAACCGCTGTTGAAAAGCCAGCTGCCAACAGTGCGGCCGCGATGCTGATACGGTTCATAAGCCCCCCCGAAGAATCGCAAAATAGTGCAATTCACTATATTGCTATCCGGGACACTTCTCTCCGTAAAGACATTGACAATATTTAATCGGTTTGCTGGAAATCGCCGGTTCTGTCAGCCGCCAACCTGCCCCCGGTGCAGCAGGAACGCATCGGCCAGCACCAGCGCCACCATCGCTTCCAGCACCGGCGCGGCGCGGATGCCGACGCACGGATCATGGCGGCCCTTGGTGACGATTTCGGCGGCCTGGCCATCCGCCGTGATCGTCTCCACCGGGGTCATGATGGAGCTGGTGGGTTTCAGCGCCATGCGCACCACGATGGGCTGGCCGGTGGAAATGCCGCCCGCGATGCCGCCGGCGTGATTGGACAGGAATTGCGGGCCGTCGGTTCCGGGGCGCATCGCATCGGCATTTTCCTCGCCGCGCAGGCGCGCGGCGGCAAAGCCATCGCCGATTTCCACGGCCTTCACGGCATTGATGCTCATCGCCGCGCTGGCGAGCTGCGCGTCCAACTTGTGGTAGAGCGGACTGCCCCAGCCGGCCGGCACTCGGCAAGCCACGCATTCGACGATGGCGCCCAGGGATGAGCCGGATTTGCGTGCGGCATCGAGGGTTTCGGCCCAGATTGCCGCCGTTTCAGCATCCGGGCACCAGAAGGGATTGTTTGCGATCTCCGCCGGATCAAAGCGGCTGCGATCGATGGCGATGCCTCCGATTTCCACCAGATAGGCGGTGATGCTCACATACGGAATGATCTTTCGCGCTACCGCGCCCGCTGCCACTCGGCTGGCGGTTTCGCGCGCCGACGATCGCCCGCCGCCGCGCGGATCGCGGTGGCCATATTTGGCATCATAGGCATAATCGGCGTGGCCCGGCCGATATTTGGCGGCGACCTCGCTGTAATCCTTCGAACGTTGATCGACATTCTGGATGGTCAGGCTGATCGGCGTGCCAGTGGTGCGGCCTTCGTAAACACCCGAAAGGATGCGCACTTCATCCGGTTCCTGGCGCTGGGTGGTGAATTTCGATTGGCCAGGGCGGCGCTTGTCGAGGAACGGCTGGATATCGGTTTCGGCCAGGGCGATGCCGGGCGGGCAGCCATCCACGACCGCGCCGATCGCCGGCCCGTGGCTTTCGCCCCAAGTGGTGAAGCGCAGCAGATGGCCGAATGTGTTGAGACTCACTTTTCCAACCCGATATCCGGTGCGTCCTCGGCCTTCATGCCGATCACGTTATAACCGGCATCGACATGATGGATCTCGCCGGTCACGCCGGACGCGAGGCCGGACAGCAGATAGAGCCCGGCGCCGCCGACATCCTCGATCGTCACGTTGCGGCGCAGCGGGCTATTATATTCGTTCCATTTCATGATGTAGCGGAAATCGCCAATGCCGCTGGCGGCGAGCGTCTTGATCGGGCCGGCGGAAATGGCGTTCACCCGCACATTCTGCGGCCCCAGATCCATTGCCAGATATTTCACGCTGGTTTCCAGCGCAGCCTTGGCCACGCCCATCACATTGTAATGCGGGATGACCTTTTCGGCGCCGTAATAGCTCAAGGTGAGCAGCGAACCGCCTTCGGGCATCATCGCCGCCGCGCGCTGCGCCACCGCGGTGAAGCTGTAAACCGACACATTCATGGTCAGCAGGAAATTGTCGAGGCTGGTATCGACATAGCGCCCGCGCAGTTCATTCTTGTCGGAAAAGCCGATGGCGTGGACGAGGAAATCGATCGTCGGCCAATCGGCCGCCAGCGCCGCGAAGCAGGCATCCATGCTGTCCACGCTCGCCACATCGCATTCGAACAGGCGTGCCACGCCCAATTGTTCGGCGAGCGGGCGCACGCGCTTTTCCATCATCGGGCCCTGATAGCTGAACGCCAGTTCGGCGCCCTGTTCGGCCAAGGCCTTGGCAATGCCCCAGGCCAGGCTCTTGTCGTTGGCCAGGCCCATGATCAGGCCGCGCTTGCCGGTCATGATCCCCATATAACTCTCTCCGATCCAATCGTTATGCAGCGGCTTAGTCCGAAACTTCGGCCGTTTCCAGCCACGCCCGGCCCACCGCGGCATTCACCTGCGCGCCCAGCACCAGCCCCAGCCCGATGATGTAGAAATACAACAGCGCAATGATCACCCCGGCCAGGCTGCCATAGGTCATGTCATAGCCGCCGAGCAGGCTGAGCGCGACCGGCAGGGTAAGCGTCGTAATCGTCCAGGCCAGCGTGGTGGCCAGCGCGCCCGGCCAGCTGGCCGCAAGGCGGAATTTGCGCGGGCACAATTGATTGAACAACGCCCACAGCGCCAGGAACAGCAGCACCGCCGGCACCACGCGCTGCAACCCCAGCATCGGAAACACATCGGCCGCCACCGGCATCAGATTGAACACGAAGGTTTCGGCGCCGGTCACCACCACTTGCGCAGCAAAGGCGATCAGCAGGATCAGCACCAGGCCCAGTACCTCGGCCAGCCCGACCAGCCGCCAGCGCCAGAACGGCATCGACGACGTGGTGCCATAGGCCTGGCTGACCATGGTGCGCAGCGTCACCAGCACACCCGATGATGTCCACAGCGCCACGATCACGCCAAAGGTGATCACCCCGCTGCTGGCCGGCGCGGTGACCACGACGCGCACCGTTGGCCCGATCAGATCAGCGACGCCTGGTGGCAGGGCTTGCAGAAACGCCTCCACCGCCGCCAGGCCTTCGCGGGTGCGGCCCAGCGTGCCGGCAACCGATGCCAGCAGGATAACAAAGGGAAACAGCGTCACCAGGCTGAGATAGGCCAGATTGCCGGCGTGGGTGAAACCGTTCTGAAACGTGCCATTGACGGCATCGATCGCAATGCGCCGGAGCGGCCAGCGGGCCCGCCAGGACCGGGCTGGCACCACAGCTGCCATCAAAGATCGAACGTCGCGCGCGGATTGCGGCTGTCAATGAAGTTTGCAGCGAACGCCTGCAACGCTTCATGGTCGGCCGGGATGTCAATCATCACCGTTACCAATTGATCGCCGCGCGAGCCATCGATGCGGCGAAATCCCCGGCCCTTCAGGCGGAACATCTTGCCCGATGTGGTGCCGGCCGGGATGGTGAGCGTCACGCTGCCCTCGGCGGTCGGCATGCGCACCTTGGCGCCGAGCACCGCTTCGTCAAGCCGGAGCGGCATGATCAGCCGCACATCATCGCCTTCGCGTTCCAGCACAGGGTGGTGGGCGATTTCGATGGTGACGATGGCATCGCCGGGGCCGCCGGGGCCAGGCTCGCCCTTGCCGGCCAGCCGCATCTGTTTGCCGGATTCCAGCCCGGCCGGCAGCTTGATCTCGATGGTCTGGCCACTGCGCAAGGTCACGCGCTGCGGCGCCAGTTGCACGGCATCGTTGAACGGCACCGTCAGCCGATAGGCGACATCCGGCCCGCGCACCTGGGTGCGAAAACCGCGCCCGCCGCTGCCAAAGCCGCTGCGCCCACCGAACAATTCGGCAAACAGATCATCCGCCCCGGCAGCAAAATCACCTTCGCTGCGATTGCCGCCAAAGCCGCCGCCAAAGCCACCACCGGATCCGGCGCCAAAGCCGCCACCACCGCCGGCGAATGGATTGCGCGGCTGGCCATCGGCGCCGATTTCGCCGCGATCAAATTGGCTGCGTTTTTGTTCGTCCGACAAGAGTTCATAGGCGCCGTTGGCTTCCTTGAAACGTTCCAGTGCTTGCGGATTGTTGGCGTGGCGATCGGGGTGATTGTCCTTGGCGATGCGCCGGAAAGCCTTCTTGATGTCAGCTTCGCTGGCGGTCTTGGGCACGCCGAGCACGAGATAAGGATCACGCATGGAAACTTCCGAAGTTTTGGCCGAAGGATGATCGGGTCGTCACGGTACAGATGTGCGGGCCGGATGCGGCATTGCAAGCCCCCCATAGCGACACTGCGCCTGTCTCGCCAGCGTAACGCACTTGCGCCATGCGGTGGGCATGATTCGCCGCGCCCACATCGTCCGTCTGTTGCTGCCGCTGTTGTTGCTGCTGGAGATGTTTGCGGGGGGCCCGGCCCAGGCCTGGGGCGGCTATGCCCACCGCCTGACCGCCAGCATCGCCTTTGCCGAGCTGTCACCCGCCGCGCGCAGCCAGATCCGCGCGCTGCTGCGCGCCGCGCCGGCGCTCAACACGCCAAGCTGTGCGCTGGCCAGTATCGAGGATGCATCGGTATGGCCGGATTGCGTGCGTGGCTTGCCCGATGGACGCTTCGCCACTTCGGCGGCCTGGCATTATCAGAATATCAGCGTATGCGCGGATTTCGACATCAACGCCAAATGCCCGAACGGCGATTGCGTGACGGCGCAAATCCCCCGCCAGCAGGCCATCTTGGCCGATCGCAGCCGCCCGGCCGCCGAACGATTGCAGGCGCTGGCCTTTCTGGTGCATTTCGTCGGCGATCTGCACCAGCCGCTGCACATGGGCGACCGCGGTGATCTGGGCGGCAACCAGGTGCGCGCCGCCTATGGTGCCAAGGCGCCCGACCGCATGAACCTGCACCGCATCTGGGACACCGAAATGGCCGAACGCGCGCTGACCGAACCGCCGGCGATCACGCCCGGCCGCATCACGCCCGCGCAGCGCCGCGCCTGGACTGCCGGCCCGGCCGATACCGCCGGCAAGGTGGCGATCTGGGCCCAGGAATCCTGGGCGATTTCGCGCAACATCGCTTATCCGGCGTTGCTTGATTATCCCGACACCTGCCCGATTCCGGCCGACTCCCGTCCTCGTGATGCGCGCGGCACCGTCACCGCGGCCTATATCACCGCTGCCACGCCGCCGCTGCGCAATCAGGTGGCCAAGGCTGGCGTGCGCATCGCTCTGCTCGTCGAAGCGGCGCTGGCCAGCCCGGCGGCACCGCGATAGGGTGCGGGCATGAACCTGGATGACGAGGAAGAGAGCAGCAACATCATCGATCGCCGCGGCGAAGGCGGCGGTGGCGGCGGCCTGCCCTTCGGCATCGGTGGCGGCGGCATGGGGCTGGGCACCATTGTCGTGGTGGTGGTGCTGGGGCTGATCTTCGGGGTCAACCCGCTGCAATTGCTGGGCGGCGCTGGTGGCGGCGGGGTTGGCGGCGCCGATGTGGGGCAGCCGCAGGTCGCACGGCCGGCGGCGGCGCTGAACGGCGAGCATGACCGCTTCATCGCGCGGGTGCTGGGCACAACCGAACGCACCTGGGGCGCCCTGTTTCCCGAACAGGTCGGCCAGCCTTATCCAGCGCCGGTATTGACGCTTTTCGAAGGCCAGGTGCAATCGGGCTGCGGCCCGGCCGACAGCGGCATGGGGCCGTTTTACTGCCCGGCGGACCGGCGGGTCTATCTTGATGCGGCGTTCTTCAACGATCTGTCACAGCGCCTCGGCGCGCCCGGCGATTTTGCCGCGGCCTATGTGATCGCCCATGAAGTCGGCCATCATATCCAGACCGTGCTCGGCATTTCGGATCAGGTGCAGAAGGCGCGGCGCGCCGCTGGTGAAGCGCAGGGCAATGCGCTGTCGGTGCGGCAGGAATTGCAGGCCGATTGCCTGGCCGGCGTGTGGGCGCACCACAACAAGGATCTGCTGGAGGCCGGCGACATCGAGGAAGGCCTGCGCGCGGCGCAAGCCATCGGCGATGACCGGTTGCAACAACAGGCCGGCGGCCACGTCAGCCCGGAAAGCTTCACCCACGGCACATCGGCGCAGCGCATGCGCTGGCTGCAACGCGGGCTGACATCGGGGCAGATGGACAGTTGCGATACGTTCGCGGCGCGGAATCTTTAGGGCGCAACCTCCTTCCCCGTTGCGGGGAGGGCGTTGACTTCAAATCAGTTCTTCTCGTCGCGGATGGTGATCTGGCCGGTGGCGGTGCCGCTGGGGCCATCGCGCAGCGCCATCACCAGCGGTTCGCCATCTTCCGTGGTGGTTGACAGGGTGTTGCCCGATCGCCGCACGCTGCGACCCTTGTCGGCAAAGGCCTTTTCATACCAATCGGCCACCGTGTCGGCCCGGCCCGGCGCGGTGAAGCCCAATTGCACGCGGGCGCGGGCCTTGTCGTCCGTGCCAAAGGCCTTCACATCCACCCCGGTCAGCTTGGCGCCGGGATAGCGGCCAACCCCGTCCAGATCGAACTTGCTGTCGCCGTCCAGCCCTTCGGGCAGCCTGATGCGGCCTTCGATGCCGCCGGGCAGCTTCAGCGCCATCTCGCCGCTGTCGGTATCGGCATGGAATTGCACGGCAGCATCGACAGGGACGCTGTCTGATTTCGCTTCGGCATCGCTGTCGGTCGCAAAATCCGCCGTGATCGCCACCGGCTCCGTCGTGTCGGCCTTGCGGGCTTCGCAGGCGGCGACGGCAACGCCGCACAGCAGAATGGCGATCAGCGCGTCTCTCATGGTCAAAGCTCCTGTGTATTGCAGAACCAATACACGTATCGGCCGACAGGGTCAATGCGCCGGCTTGGCGCCGCGCTTTGGCAGGGCGTGCAGTATCGCCACGATCACCGCGCCCAGCGCCAGCCCGAACAGGCCGGAACCGCCAGCCTCCGCCAGCCAGGTCACGGCGCCGCCGGCCCCTTCCACGGCGTGCATGCCGGCGTGCAACAGATCGTGCGGCGGCGTGATGCCGAACTTGTTCAGGCCATCGATGACGATATGGCCGCCCACCCACAGCATAGCCGCCAGCCCGATCCAGCCGAGCAGAGCCAGGAACGGCGGCATGCCCTTCACCAGGCCGCGGCCCAGCGCCGCCAGAGCGCCATTGCGGCTGCGCGCCAGCCAGACACCGAAATCATCGGCCTTCACGATCAGCGCCACCGCGCCATAGACCATCACCGTGATGCCCACCGCGACGGCGACCAGCGCGACGGCCTGCTCGCCGATGGGCTTGTCCTCCACGGTGCCCAGCGCGATCGCCATGATCTCGCCGGACAGGATCAGATCGGTGCGGATCGCGCCCGACACCATGGATATTTCGCGCTGCGCCGCATCCATGCCGACGCCATCGTCGCCGGCATCTTCGTGCGGGCTGAATTTTTCCCACAATTTTTCCGCGCCTTCGAAACACAGGAAGGCGCCGCCGGCCATCAGCAATGGCGTGATCGCTTGCGGAAGGAAATAGGACAGCGCCAACGCGCCGGGCAGCAGGATGAGCAATTTGTTCTTCAAGCTGCCGCGCGCGATCTTGGCGACGATGGGAATTTCCCGGTCCGCGCTGAAGCCCACGACATAGCGCGGGGTGACGGCGGCATCATCGATCACCACGCCGGCCGCTTTGCTCGATGCCTTCACCGCCGCAGCGGCCGTGTCATCCAGGCTGGCCGCTGCCACCTTGGCGATCGCCGCGACATCATCGAGCAGTGCAAACAAGCCACCGGCCATGTGCAAAAATCCCTCAACCCGTCATTCCGGCAGAGCCCCCGCCCCGGGAACCCTTCACCTTCACGCGCGGTTCACCGCTTGTCCAGCACGCCCAAGCCAAATGCCAGCACCACGCCCACGCCCAGGCCAACCATCAGACCCAGCGATGGTTCACCCGCCGCCATGCCGAACCCGGCGCCCAGCACCAGGCCCAGCGCAATGAACACGCCGCCACCGCGCTGTGGCGGACGAACGGAAGGCGGAGGATCGAACTTGGCAGACATGGCGATGCCCATGCACCAGCGCGCGGATTCTCGCCAGTGGCTTGGCCGCCACACATCGGCTAACACATGGGTTGTGCGTGTTGTCCTGACCCTGCTTGCCGCCAGCGGCCTGTTTGGCGCTGCTGTCCAAGCACAGCCCCAGCCGCAGCCTGCGCCCCCATCGGAAACCGCACCCGTCGATGCCGGCGATCCCATCCCGGCCCCGGATGCACCGCTGCCCGATCTGCCCGGCGGCGATGCCGTGGCGTGGCCCGATGTCGCATCCACCACCAGCGCCGAACCCGAAGCCGCCACCGCCGCCATCCGATACCGCATCGAGGAAGAAGGCCTGAGTGCACTGGGCCTGGATGACGAGTTCCGCGCGCTGTCCAGCCTGTATCGGCAGCGCGGCGAGGATACCAATCTGGCGCAACTGTCGCGCCGCATCACCGAGGATCGCGATCTGGCCGAGCTGCTGCTGCGCTCCATCGGCCATTATGGCAGCACGGTGAAGACCAGCGTCACCCCGCCCGCCGCCGGCCAGCGAGACAGCGTGGTGACGATCCGCGTGGAGCCGGGGCCGCTTTACAGCTTTGCCGACATCCGCATCCTCCCGCCGGACGGCGTGGCGCAAGCCGCCGATCCTGCCCGCATCGTCACCCGCCTGCTGCCGATCCGCGTTGGCGATGCGGTGGAGGCGGCGCGCGTGCAATCGGCGCAGGATGCGCTGCCCACCCGCCTGGCCGACGCCGGCTATCCCTTCCCGCGCATCGCGGCGCCCGATATCGTCATCGATCACGCCAGCCGCGATGCCACGCTCACCCAGCGTATCGATCTGGGCCGGCGCGGCGTGTTCGGCACCATCCGCAGCGACAATGCGGTGAAGGGCATGGACAATGACCATATCGGCTTGCTCAGCCGCTTCAAGACCGGGGATCGCTACAGCAACGCCGGCCGCGAGGATCTGCGCCGCGCGCTGGTGCAGACCGGCCTGTTCGGCGCCATCGCCGTCAAGGCCGTCCAAGGTCCGGTGCTGGAGGATGGCCGCCAGGCGGTCGATCTGGAGATCAGCAGCGAAGCCGCGCCGCCGCGCACCATCGCGCTGTCGGGCGGTTATTCCACCGGCCAGGGCGTGCGGCTGGAAGGCAGCTGGACGCACCGCAACCTGTTTCCGCCCGAAGGCGCCTTCACCGCCCGCGCCGTCGCCGCCGAGCGCGAACAGGTGGCCCAGCTGGAACTGCGCAAGCGCAATTTCGGCCAGCGTGACCGGCAATTGCTGGTCAGCGGCGGCTTCACCGCCAGCCAACAGTTCGCTTTTGCTGCCGAAACCCTGGGGATCACCGCCGCACTGGCCCGCGAATCGAACATCATCTGGCAGAAGGACTGGACCTGGAGCCTCGGCGCACAAGCGTTGATCACCAGCCAGCGCGACCGATCCGTGCCCGGCGATCCGCGCCGCACCTTCACGGTGGCCGCGCTGCCGATGAGCGTGACCTGGGACAAATCCGACGATCTGCTCAATCCGTCGCGCGGCTTTCGTCTGACCGGACGCATGTCGCCGGAAATCACCCTGCGCGACGGCAGCAATTTCAATTATGTGAAGGCGCAGTTCGAAACCACCGCCTACCAGCCGTTCGGCGATCTGGTGGTTGCGGCGCGCTTCCACATCGGCAGCATCGTCGGCGCCAGCCGCGGCGTGATCGCGCCGGACCGGCGTTTCTATGCCGGCGGCGGCGGATCAGTACGCGGCTATGTGTTCCAGGGCGTCGGCCCGCGCAATGCCGACAATGTGCCCACCGGCGGCAACAGCGTCACCGAACTGGCCGTGGAAGGCCGCTACCGCTTCCAGGCCTGGGGCCAGGATTTGGGTGTCGCCGCCTTCATCGATGCCGGCGAAGTCTCCACCGGCACTACGCCGGCCTTTGATCGCTTGTCACTGGGCGCCGGCATCGGCGCGCGTTTCTATACCGGCTTCGGCCCGGTGCGCATCGATATCGCCACGCCGTTGAATCCCCAATCTGGCGATCCACGCGTGGTGTTCTACGTCTCCATCGGGCAGGCCTTCTGATGGCGGCGAAGCGCACCCGCAGAAGCTGGCTGTGGCTGCTCCCGGTGCTGCTGCTGGCGTTGATCGCAGCGCTGCCGTTCGCGCTCGACACGCCGCCAGGCCGCGCGCTGCTGGTGCGGCAGATTCCCGGCATCAGCCTCGAAAGCGGCCTGTATTTCCGGGTGGAGCGCATCGATGGCAGCCTGTGGAACAAGGCCACGCTGATCGGCATCACCGCCCATGATCCCAAGGGCCAGTTCGCCAGCATCGATCGGCTGGCGCTGGATTGGCAGCCGCTGCAACTGCTGAAAAAGCGCTTCGTCGCCCGCGCGGTGCGTGCCGGCACGGCGCGCATCACCCGCTGGCCCGAACTGTTGCCAACCAAAGACCCGCGGCTGCTGCCGGATCAGGATATCGCAATTGCCGCGCTGTCGATTGGCCGGCTGGAACTGGCCGAAGGCCTTGCCGGCAAGGCGCGCGCGCTCACCGCCGGGGGCCGCATCGATATTGCCACCGGGCGGGCGCAAGTGGCGCTGCTGGCGCGCATGCTCGATGGCAGCGGCGGCGACTCGCTCGATCTGCTGCTCGATGCCGAACCGGATCGGGACCGGTTCAAGCTGGAGGCCAGGCTGAATGCGCCGGCTGGTGGCCTGGTCACGACGCTGGCCCGCCTGAAGGGCCCATTGGCGGTCAGCGCCGATGGCAATGGCCGCTGGCTGCGCTGGGACGGCCGCATCGCCGCCACTATGGGCACGGCGCGCACGGCGCTCATCGATCTGGCACTGGCGGCGCGCGACGGCACGATCAGCGCGGACGGCCGCATCGATCCGGCGCAATTGCTGGCCGGTGATGCCGCGGCGCTGCTGCAGGGCGGCCTGTCCCTCACGGCGCAGGTGGCGCCGGCTGCCGATGATCTGCAAACCCGCCTGTCCGTCGCAGGCACCGCCATCACCGCCAGCGCCAGCGGCCGCATCAATCGCGCCAGCGAGCAATTGACCGATACCACCGCCCGCTTGGCTCTGGCCGACAGTGCCGCCATGGCGCGCGATCTCGGCATCGCCGGCGCGGTGCTCACCGCGAAGGCAGCCGGGCCGTTGCTGGCGCCGCTGATCGATGCGCGGCTGCTGCTGAAACGCCTCGCGGTGGGCGGCAAGGACGGCGTCGTGCTGGACAATGTCAGCGCCGCCGGCATCGCCGATCTGAACGATCAGCCGCTGCGCCTGCCGGTGCAGGTGACGGTCGGCAGCGTATCCGGCCTGCCCGCCACACTGGCGCCGATCGCCGGCGGCTGGCGCGGCGATGGGCAGTTGCGCTGGGCCAATGGCCAGATTCAGGTGCAGGCCCTGCGCGCCAACAGTGGCCCATTGCAGTTGACCGGCAGTGCCGCCTACCGCACGGCCACCGGCCTTTGGGCCACCAATCTGATCGGCACGGCGCGCGGCTGGGTGCTGCCGCAGATCGGCAGCAGCGATGTGAACGTAACCGCCGCGCTGCAATCCGGGCCTGCTGGCCGCAGTGTGATCGGCAGTGGCAGCCTGCGCCTCACCGCCGCCAACATCCCGGCCGGCAGCATCGCCGATCTGGCCGGCGGCCCGGCAGCGCTGACCGGGCGCTTCACCCTCGCCCCAGGCCTGGTGGTCAGCCTCGCTGATCTGGCACTCACTGCGCCGCAGTTGACGGCAAAAGGCAGCGCCGGCTGGCAACCCGGTGGCAACATAAGCCTGGCCGCCACCGGCCAGAGCCGCGATTGGGGGCCGTTTACCGTGGCGGCACGCGGGACGTTGAGCGCGCCGCAGATCAATGCGCAACTGCCCCGGCCCGGCTATGGCCTTACCGCTGTCCGCGCGCAGCTCAACCGCACCGGCGGCGTCTGGCAGATCGACGCGAGCGGCCAATCGGCGCTGGGGCCGGTCACGCTGGCCGCCGGCCTCGGCCTCGATCCGCGCGTTACCCTGGATGTCGGGCGGCTGGAGGCCGCAGGCTTCGTGGCGCGCGGGCAATTGGCGCAATCATCGGCGGGGCCGTTCGTTGGCACGCTGTCGCTTGCCGGCAAGGGCCTTGATGGCAGTGCCGTGCTGGCCGCGGAGAACGGCGTGCAGACCGCGGCGCTGAAACTGGCCGGCAGCAACGTCAGCCTTGCCGCCACCACCCCGATCAGCATCGAGAAGCTCGCCCTGTCCGGCCGGCTGGTGCTTGCCCCGGATGGCGCTGACCTTGCCGGCGATCTGGCGCTGTCCGGCCTCGAACGCGGCTCGCTGCAGATCGACAACGCCACCGGCAGCGTCAAACTGGTCGATGGCCGCGGGAGCGCGCGGCTCGATATCGCCGGCAACAGCGGCGAAGCGTTCAAGCTCGGCTTCACCGCGCAAATCGCGCCGGGGCTTTATCAGGTGGCTGGCGGCGGCGAGTATGCCGGGCGGGAGGCGAAGCTGGCCGGCCCGGCAGTGATCACCAACGATGCCGCCGGCTGGCATCTGGCGCCCGTCACCCTCACCAGCGCACTCGGCAGTGCCGATGTGTCCGGCGATTGGGGCGATGCCAGGCGCTTCGATGCCCGGCTGGACAAGGTCTCGCTGCAGATGCTGGGCATTGCCTATCCCACGCTCAATCTTGGTGGCCGGGTTTCCGGCACGCTGGCGTTGCGGCTGGCAGAAGGCGGCGTGCCGCTGGGCACCGCGGCGCTGCGCCTCAATGGCCTGTCGCGCAGCACGGTCGCCGCCACCTCTACGCCGATCGATGTCGGGTTGAACGCCGCACTGGGTGCCGACGGCACCGTGCTGCGCGCCGTCATCGTGCGCGGCGGCAAGATCGAAGGCCGCGCCCAGGCAAGGCTGGGCCCCCTGCCCGCCAACACGCTCGATGCCGAAGGCGCCAACACCACCGATCTGGTGCCGCGCCTGTTCGCCGCCAGCGTCACCGGCCAATTGCGCTATGCCGGCCCAGCGCAGGATTTCTGGGGGCTTTCGGGGCTCACCGCGCTCGATGTGCGGGGCAATGTGCAATTGGCAGCCGATGTTTCCGGCACGCTCGGCAATCCGCAGGTGGCGGGCCGTATGCTGGCGCGTGAGGCGCGCGTGGAAGTGCCGGTGCTGGGCGCGGTCGCCACCAGGGCCAGCCTGGATGCGCGCTTCACGGCGTCCGTGCTCGAACTCACGCGCTTTTCCGGCACTTCGGGGAACGGCAGCATCACCGGATCGGGCAAGATCGATCTCAGCTATGAACGCGGCTTCCCGCTCGATATCCGCCTGGCCCTGAAGGATGCCGCCCTGTTGGGCCGCGACGATATCACCGCCACCGGCAGCGGCACCATCCGGATCGCCACCGACGAATATGGCGGCGTCGTTTCCGGCCCGATCAAGTTGTCGCGTGCCGAATATCGCATCGGCCGCACCGGCGCTGCCGATGTGCCGGTGCTGGCGGTGACCGAAAAGAACACCCGTCTGCTCGGCCGCCGGGTCATGCAATATGTCGCGCCGACACGCTGGCTGTACAATCTCAACATCACTGCCGATCGCAGCCTGAAGGTCACCGGCATGGGCATCAACAGCGAATGGCAGGCCGATGTGCGGCTGCGCGGCGGCGCCACTGCGCCCGAAGTGTTCGGCCGGGTGCAACTGGTGCGCGGCGATTATGATTTTGCCGGCAAACGCTTTCAGCTGACCCGTGGTGACATCCGCTTCCTGGGCGGCAACCCGCCCGATCCGATCATTGCCGTGGCGGCCGAAAACAGTGGCAATGGTTTTTCGGCGCTGCTCAATATCGACGGCACGGCGCAGCGCCCGCAGATCAAGTTCAGCTCCGTGCCGGCCCTGCCCGAAGACGAGGTGCTGTCCCGCGTGCTGTTCGGCACCAGCGTCACCGATCTCTCCGCCCCCGAAGCCATCCAGCTCGCCGGCGCGCTGACCAGCTTGCGCGGTGGCAACGGCTTCAACCCCATTGGCGCCGTCAGCCGCGGCCTCGGCATCGATCGCCTGCGCATCCTGCCAGCCGATGTGGCCATGGGCCGCAAAACCACTTTTGCCGCCGGGCAATATCTCGGCCGCAATGTCTATGTGGAAGTGGCGACGGACGCCGGCGGCTACACCGCCACCAGCATCGAAATCGGTCTGACGCGGTCCTTGTCGGTGCTGAGCAGCGTCGCAACACTGGGCGGCACCAGCGCCTCGGTGCGGTGGAAGCGGGATTATTGAAACCGACCGCGCAAGGCAGCAAAGGGGATCACATGGGTCGGCTGGCAGGGAAGACGGCGTTTGTCACGGCGGCAGGCGCCGGCATCGGGCGGGCCACGGCGCTGGCCTTTGCACGCGAAGGCGCAATGGTCACCGCAACCGATATCGACGCAGCGGCCCTCGCCAGGCTGGCCGCCGAGCATCCGGGCATCATCACGGCGCGGCTGGATGTGCGCGATGGCGATGCGGTCATCGCCGCACTGTCGGGCACCGCGCCGGACATCTTGTTCAACGGCGCCGGCTTCGTCCACCGCGGCACCATTCTGGAGCTCAGCAATGCCGATTGGGCCTTCACCTGGGATCTGAATGTCACATCGATGATCCGCACCTGCCGCGCCGCCCTGCCCGGCATGGTGGCGCGCGGCAGTGGCAGCATCATCAACATCGCGTCGGTGGCCTCCACCATCAAGGCGCTGCCGGCGCGCTTTGCCTATTGCACCACCAAGGCGGCGGTGATCGGGATGACCAAGGCGCTGGCGGCGGATTTCGTTGCGCACGGCATCAGGGTGAATGCCATCTGCCCCGGCACGATCGATACGCCGTCGCTGGCTACCCGCCTGAACGACCAGCCCGATCCCGCCGCCGCCCGCGCCGCCTTCATCGCCAACCAGCCGACCGGGCGCATGGGCACAGCGCAGGAAGTGGCGGCGCTGGCGGTCTATCTGGCGTCGGATGAGGCCAGCTACACCACCGGCGGTGCCCACGTCATCGATGGCGGCTGGACCAACTGATCGGCTTATCCATACATGCCGCCGCCATAACCGGTGCGCGCCGCGCCGGCGTAGAAATCGTCGACATCATCAAAGCCCGCCGTTCCGCGACCGACCAGTTCGTCGCGGTTGTAGCTCGGCGCGTCTTTGAAATCGCCCGCGGCGCGGCCGACATTGTAGCCGCCGAGGTTTTCATCATAGCGCAGCACATCCCAGGGCAGCGGGTGGTAGCGTTCGCCGATGCCCAGAAAGCCGCCGAAGCTCATGATCGCATAGGCGACCTTGCCGGAGCGTTTTTCCAGCATGACGTCGTCCACCGAACCGATCTTGTCGCCTTCACTGTCAAAGACAGCGGTGCCGTTCACCTTGCTGGCGCTGATCAGTTCGTGGGTTTCGCTGCGGGCCACGTCGATGTCCGTGATGTCGTGATCGCTCGCCATGGTCGTTCTCCTGTGCCGGCACGGGCGAACATCGCCCTTGCGGTCAACACAACCAACAAGGCGGGACAGGCGGTGGTTCCGGCGGCCAACGGCGAAAAGCCACCGCTTGCCGCGCCGGGAACATTTCGGCCGCCGGCTGGTTAGCCCTTCGACCATCAAGGAGAAAACAGATGTCCAATCTCGATCTGGTACGCGAGCATATGAAAATCATCGGCGCGGATGGCGCGCCGGTGGGCACCGTGGATCATGTAAAGGGCGATCGCATCAAGCTGACCCGCGCCGATGGTGGATCGCATGAGGGCCATCATCACTATATTTCCGGCGGCCTGGTCGCCGGCGTGGAAGGCGATGTCGTGCGCCTGTCCGCCAGCGGGGCCAATGCCGTGCTGATGGAAGAAGAAAAGGACGGTGCGGCGACGGCCGACCGTCACAAGCCCTGAGCCGACCCTAACGGCCGATCAGTGCCTGCGCGGTGCGATCGGCCACCACGTCTGTTGGCAGTCTTTGCGCGTCGGCCTCGGCAAACAGGGCGCTCAGCCGCAGCCCGATGGCATCTGTCGCCGCCTTCACGTCTGCCAGTGAAACCGTCGCGCCTTTGGTCTTCGCCAGATATTCGGCGACCACCGAAATGATGCCACCGGCATTGATGACATAGTCGGGCGCGTAAAGGATGCCGCGTGCCGCGAGGCGCGCGCCATCCTCCGCCGTGGCGAGCTGGTTATTGGCGGCGCCGGCGACGATGGCCACGTCCAGCGCAGCGATGCTCGCCGCGTCCAGCACCGCACCCAGCGCGTTGGGGCTGAACACGTCGGCGGCGACACCCATGATCGCCCCCACCGGCACATGCGCCGCGCCCAGTTCCGCGGCCAGGGCCGCAGCGCGCGCCGCGTCCACATCGGCAAGCGTCAGCCGCGCACCTTCGGCAGCCAGGGCGCGGGCCAGCGCGCCGCCGACACTGCCGACGCCCTGCACCGTGACATGCACGCCGTTCAGATCATCCTGGCCCATCTTGTGCTGTACCGCGGCCTTCACCCCGGCCAGCACGCCGCGCGCCGTGAACGGCCCCGGATTGCCGCCCACCGCGCCCGCCGCCACTGGCAGGCCGGCAACATGCGCTGTGCGCTGCGCCACCACCACCATGTCATGCTCGGTCATGCCGACATCCTCGGCGGTGACATAACGCCCGCCCAGCATCGCCACGGCGTCGCCGAACGCGCCGAGCAGTGCATCGGTTTTCGGCGCATCAGCGATCACCACTGCCTTGCCGCCGCCTGCCGCCAGGCCGGCCATGGCATTCTTGTAACTCATGCCGCGCGACAGGCGCAGCGCATCGATCAGCGCCTGCGATTCGCTGCCATAGGCCCAGCGCCGCACACCGCCGGCGGCCGGGCCGAGGTGCGTCGAATGGATGGCGACAATCGCATGCAGGCCGCTGCTGGCATGGCGGACGAGCGCCACCTGTTCGTGCGCATCAAAGCCATCGGCACCGCTGGCATCAAATGCTGCCAGTTGCACCAGATCCAGATCAGCAGCGCTCATGGCCGGCTCCATACAGATATTTATTGCCGGCGCTTGTAATAAGATTTCAAGACGGCGCAACTGCCATTGCAGCCGGCTCCGGCCAAATCCCGCTTGCCAGTGCCGGCCGCCTCGTCTATCCCGCCCTCCCTGCCGACAGGCATGTGGCGACTGTAGCTCAGTTGGTTAGAGCGCTGGTTTGTGGTACCAGAGGTCGCGGGTTCAAGCCCCGTCAGTCGCCCCACTCGCTGCTTTTTTCAGCTCCCCACACGCAATGCGCGTGCCGGCATTGCCGGCGGGATCGGTGCGATAATCATCGGCCTTGGCATGCAGCACCACCGCCGCGCCATCGGCATCGATCAGCGGATTGGCACCATCGGCCAGCCGCAAGCCCGGCAGCATGATGTTCACATCGCCGGCCATTTTGGCATCCACCATGATGTTGGGCAGATCGCCGGCGTGGGCGCCCATCGGATTGTCACGGCCATGCTGCTTGGCCTCCGGGTTGAAATGCGGCCCGGCGCTGGTGAAATCCGGGCCCTTGCACTGCCCGATGGCGTGCAGGTGCATGGCATAGGTGCCCGCCGGCAAGCCCGCCACGCGCGCAATCAACTGCACGCCGTCGACCATCTGCAGCAATTCCACCTCGCCCAGGCTGTTGCCGTCGGGCGTGAGCAGCCGCGTGTTCAGCACCATGGACGGCGGCGCGCCGCCCACCTTGCCCAGCGAAACTTCTTTGGGACCACAGGCGGCCAACAAGGCCAGAGGCAAAAACCAGACCGCACGCATCATCACTTACTCCATCGCATCGAGGCCATAATGGCCGACCAGCCGGTCGAGCGCCAGTGTCAGCACCAGCTTTCCGGCCCGTACCGGCCAACCCAGTGCCGCTTCCGCGGTTCCCAGGCCTTCGCCCATGCACACCACCCGCCACAGCACATCCGACAGGCCGGGGCCGCACGCCGCCACTGCGGCATCAAAACGTTGCCGCGCCGCGATCTGGCCGCCACTGGGGTCCGGGCCACTGCCACTGCGCCGAACACCGGGCAGCGGGTCCCAGCGCATGGTCAGCCGCGGGCCGAGCTGCGCCAGATGGAAATCCTGGCGCAGGCGCTCGCTGGCCAGCAATTGCACCGCGCTGATGTGGCCGCGCCGCGCCAGCCAGGCCAGGGGCTGTTCAGCGTGGTTCACCGTCACCGTCGCCCGATCGATCATATCCGCAGCGGGCAAGGTGCGCCGGCCGATCAGGCGATTTTCATGCAGCGGCAGCACATCATCCTCATCACGAACCTGTTTGGCCATATGATTCTCCCTTCTGGCACGAAATTGGTCGTTTCCCTCTTGCATAATCCCGCATTTGTAGGACAGAGATAACCATATAGGTTATTCAAGGGAACCAGACATGCTCACCCGCATCCGCGATGTTCGCAAATCCCGTGGTCTCACGCTCGCCGATGTCGCCGCAGCCTGCGTGCCGCCCACCACGGCGCAGACCATCGGCCGGCTGGAAACCGGCATGCGTACAGTGTCGATCGATTGGCTTGAGCGCATCGCCGCCGCGATGGGCGTGGCGGTTTCCACGTTGGTCACCATGCCGGATCGCGCCGACGTGCCGGTGGTGGCGATCATCGGCGCCGGCGGCGTCGATGCGCCCGAACGCCCGCGCACCCTGGTGCCGCCGCAACCGCAGGGGGACCTGATCGGGCTGGTGGTGGAAACTGCACAGGGCGATTATCGCGCCGGCGATGAACTATGGGCGCGGCGCGTTGCCCCCGGCCAGTTCAGCCAGGCCATCAACCGCGACATCATCTGCCCCCGCCCGGCCGGCCGGTTCGCCTTTGGCCGTCTGATCGCGGTGGAGGGCAACCG
This sequence comes from Sandarakinorhabdus sp., assembly GCF_987265915.1. Classification (NCBI taxonomy): domain Bacteria; kingdom Pseudomonadati; phylum Pseudomonadota; class Alphaproteobacteria; order Sphingomonadales; family Sphingosinicellaceae; genus Sandarakinorhabdus; species Sandarakinorhabdus sp. The sequence continues at coordinate 1,627,023 of NZ_OZ503948.1, read as the reverse complement.
CATCCAGCTGCTGCCCACCACGCCCGGCCTGCGCCAACAGGTACTTGTGGACGTGCCGTGGCTGGCCATGGTGGCGTTGCTGGTGCGGCGGGTGTAGGCCTTAAACCGGCGCCTGCCCGTTCAGCGCCAGCGCCTTGCCGGCCAGGTGGAGCGATCCCGTCACCAGCACCAGCGGCGGCGTCTCGCTGTTGCGCGCAATCGCCTTCAACGCCTGCCGCAGATCGGGGGCCGTCACCGCCGCCATGCCCATCGCCGACGCCGCGCTGGCCAGCCAGGCCGGATCATGGGCAGCATGGCCCGGCACCGGCACCGCATAAAGCGCGCTCGCCATGCCGGCGAACGGCTTGAGGAATCCCTCGGCATCCTTGGCGGCGAGCATGCCGGCGACGATCAGCAGCCGCTGGCCGGGTTGCAGCAGCGGCCGCACCGCTTCGGCCAGGGCCTTGCCGGCGGCCGGATTATGCCCGCCATCCACCCACAGGCTGGACCCGGCCGGCAGCAATTCGGGCAGCGGGCCGGTGTCCAGCCGTTGCAGGCGCGCCGGCCATTCTGCCCAGCCCATGCCGGCCTTGAACGCTGCCTCTTTCATTGGCAGCGCGTTCTGCGCCCGCAGCATCGCCACCGCCAGCGCGGCATTGTCGTGCTGATGCGGCCCGGCCAGGCGCGGCAGCGGCAAGGCCAGGCGGCCGGTGTCGTCGCGATAATGCAGCTGGCCTTCATACAGCGCCGCATCCCAATCCTGGCCGCGGATGATCAGCCGCGCGCCAGCCAGGCCGGCGACTTCGGCGATGCGCGCCGTCACCGCGGCGGGATGGCGGCCGGTGACCAGCGGCACGCCGCGCTTTGCGATGCCGGCCTTTTCGCGGGCGATATCCAATATGGTCGGCCCCAGCCATTGCTGGTGATCCAGCCCAAGCTGGCTGATGCCCGATACCAGCGCGGATGGCAGCAGGTTGGTCGCATCCATGCGCCCGCCCAGCCCGACCTCGATGATGCAGGCATCGGCCGGGATGGTGGCAAAGGCCAAAAACGCCGCCGCCGTCGTCAATTCGAAAAAGGTGATTGGCGCCTCGCCGTTGCGGGCGACCACATCCTTCAGCAGCATGATCAGCACATCATCGGCAACCAGTTGCCCGGCCAGGCGGATGCGTTCGTTGAAGCGGACAAGGTGCGGGCTGGTATAGACATGCACGCGGTGGCCCTGCGCTTCCAGGCAGGCGCGCAGCAGCGCACAGGTCGATCCTTTGCCATTGGTGCCGGCCACATGAAACACCGGCGGCAAACGGTGGTGCGGATTGCCCAGCCGATCGAGCAGCCGCTCCAACCGACCGAGCGTCAGATCAATCTCGGTCGGGTGCAGATCATAGGCCTTGCGCAGCAGCGCATCGAGGGCGGGATTGTCCGATCGCGCCGGCGGCATGCGCGCGCCGGTTGGTGGTGCGCCCCCAGTCCCGAAGCTGCCTGCGCTCACGCCGCCAGCCGCCGCGCCATCAGCAGGCCGATCAACTGACCGAGCGTGGCCTTCAGATCGCGGCGGTGCACGACCATATCGAGCATGCCATGTTCGAGCAGATATTCGGCGCGCTGAAAGCCTTCGGGCAATTTCTCGCGAATGGTCTGTTCGATCACCCGCTGCCCGGCAAAGCCGATCAGCGCATTGGGCTCGGCAATCTGCACATCGCCCAGCATGGCATAGCTGGCGGTGACGCCGCCGGTGGTCGGATCGGTGAGCACGACAATATAGGGCAGCCCGGCCTCGTTCAGCTGCTGGATGCCCACGGTGGTGCGCGGCATCTGCATGAGGGACAATATGCCTTCCTGCATGCGCGCGCCGCCGGCCGCCGTGAACATGATGAACGGGCATTGCGCGGCCAGAGCCGCATCGACACCCGACAGGAAAGTTTCGCCCACCGCCATGCCCATCGATCCGCCCATGAAGGCGAAATCCTGCACGCCAACGATGGCCCGGTGGCCCATGATCTGGCCATCGGCGCACAGCATCGCATCCTGCTCACCGGTCTGCGCGCGCGCCGCCTTCAGGCGATCAACATAGCGCTTCTGATCCTTGAACTTCAGCGGGTCTTCGGCAACGCGCGGTGGGGTCAGCAGGCGGTATTCGGCATCGAACAACTGGCCAAAACGGGCCCGCCCGCCGATGCGATCATGATGGTCACAGCGCGGGCAGACATGATCATTGTCTTCCCATTCCTTGGTATAGACCATGGCGCCGCAATTCTTGCACTTGGTCCACAGATTTTCCGGCGTGTCGCGCTTGGCGAGGAAACCGGTCAATTGCTGACGGGTGCGGGTGATCCAGCTCATGCGGCTCTCTCCTGCCTGGCAGTGCGGACGGCCTGCGCAAGCGCGCTGACCTGGGCGGCGACTCGCGCCGGAATATCATTGGCGCGCGCGGCCGCGGCATCGCCGATCGCATCGACAATGGCGCTGCCCACCACCACCGCATCGGCATGCACGGCCACCGCAGCTGCCTGTTCCGGCGTGCGCACGCCGAAACCGACCGCGATCGGCAGGCTGGTCGCGGCCTTCAGGCGGGCGACGGCGGCAGCAACATCACCGGCCTGGGCACTGCCGGCGCCAGTGACGCCGGCAACCGAGACATAATAGAGAAAGCCCGATGCACCATCGAGCACGGCCGGCAGGCGCGCGGCATCGGTGGTCGGCGTGGCGAGGCGCACCAGATGCAGGCCATGCGCGCCGAGCGCCGGGGTCAGCTCGGCGGCTTCCTCGGGCGGCAGATCGACAACAATGCAGCCATCGATGCCGGCGGCCTTGGCTTCGGCAGCAAAGCGTTCCGGGCCGAAGCTGAGGATCGGGTTGAAATAGCCCATCAACACCACCGGGGTGGCATTGTCGGTCGCGCGGAAGGCGCGGACCATGGCGATCAGATGCTTCAGCGTGGCGCCGCCGCCCAGCGCGCGGATATTGCCGCGCTGGATCGCCGGGCCGTCGGCCATCGGATCGGTGAACGGCATGCCGATTTCAATGACATCGGCACCGGCCGCCGGCAGCGCGGCCAGGATCTGGGCGCTGGTGGCGAGATCGGGATCGCCGGCGGTGACGAACGTCACCAGCGCAGCGCGCCCTTCGGCGGCGCAGGCGGCGAAGCGGGTGGAGAGGCGGTCGCTCATTGCGAGTCCTTGCGTTCAACCACCAGCACGCGCGCCAGTCCCTGCGGGTGCGCCACATGCTCGTCGCCCGGGCCGAAGGCCATGCCTTCTCCGGCATTCAGCCGATGCACATGTTCCGCCCCGCCATCGCGAACATGCATGTCAACACAACCATCCAGCACGACGAACACTTCGTTGCCGGTGTTGACATGCCAGTGATAGGGCGCGTCCGTGCTGTGCAGGCGCACCGTGACGTCGCCGAAATCGCTCAGCAACTGGCTGCCCCACGGGCGATCCGCGACAAAATTCCGGGCGGCAAACGGCGTCACAGCAACGTCACCCCCAGGGCTTCGGCCACCGTGAAGATGTCCTTGTCGCCGCGCCCGCACAGATTGGCGATGATGATCTGGTCGCTCGCCATCCTCGGCGCAATCCGCGCCACCGCCGCCAGCGCATGCGCCGGCTCCAGCGCCGGGATGATGCCTTCCACCCGGCACATCATCTGGAACGCGTCGAGGGCTTCGCCATCGGTGGCGGACTGATACTCCACCCGGCCGATGGCGTGCAGCCAGGCATGTTCCGGGCCGATGCCGGGATAGTCCAGCCCGGCCGAAATGCTGTGCGCTTCGGTGATCTGGCCATCTTCGTCCTGCAGCAGCATGGTCTTGTTGCCATGCAGCACCCCTGCCCGCCCGCCGGCAAGCGACGCGGCATGTTCGGCGGTGTTCAGGCCGTGCCCGGCGGCTTCCACGCCGATCATGCGGACATCGGCATCATCGAGGAACGGGTGGAACAGGCCGATGGCGTTGGAACCGCCGCCGATCGCCGCGACCAGCAGATCGGGCAACCTGCCTTCGCGTTCCAATATCTGCGCGCGCGCCTCGGTGCCGATCACGCTCTGGAAATCGCGCACCAGTTCCGGATAAGGGTGCGGGCCGGCAGCGGTGCCAATGATGTAGAAGGTGTCGTGCACATTGGTCACCCAATCGCGCAGTGCCTCGTTCATCGCGTCCTTCAGCGTGCGGCTGCCGGATTCGACGCTGCGCACTTCGGCACCGAGCAATTTCATGCGGAACACGTTGGGCGCCTGCCGCTCGATATCGCGTGCGCCCATGAAGATGGTACAGGGCAGGCCGAAACGCGCGGCGACGGTGGCGGTGGCCACACCATGCTGGCCGGCGCCGGTTTCAGCGATAATCCGCGTCTTGCCCATGCGCTTGGCGAGCAGGATCTGCCCGATGCAATTGTTGATCTTGTGCGCGCCGGTGTGATTCAGTTCGTCGCGCTTCAGGTAGATTTTCGCGCCATTCAGATGATCGGTCAGCCGCTCGGCGAAATAGAGCGGGCTGGGGCGGCCCACATAGTGCGTGAGCAGATCATCAAATTCGGCACGAAACGCCGGATCGGCCTTGGCCGCCGTGTAGGCCTTTTCCAGATCGAGGATCAGCGGCATCAGCGTTTCGGCGACATAGCGCCCACCGAATTCGCCAAAGTGCCCGCGCGCATCGGGGCCGGCGCGCAAACTACCTGCGTGCGCGTTCATGCTGCCCTCACGGCGTTGGCAAAGGCCATGATCTTGTTCACCGATTTCACGCCTGCACCCTCTTCCACACCCGAAGCCACATCCACCAGCGCCGGCGCCACCAGGCGGATGGCATCGGCCACCGTTTCGACGCGCAAGCCGCCCGCCAGCCCGAACGCGCGGCCCGGCCGGCCGTCGATCAGCAGACGCCAATCAAAGGCCAGACCGTTGCCGCCCGGCAAGGGCGCGTTGTTAGGCGCTTTGGCATCGAGGAGCAACAGGTCGGCCGGGCCGGCATCGCGTGTCGCCGCGGCAATATCGGCGCGGGTGCGCACGCCGGCGGCCAGCCATACTGGCAGGCGGTGCCGCGATTTCAGCTCGGCCAGTCGCTGCGCCGACACATCATGGAATTGCAGGATCGTGATGCCGGCCGCGACCACAGCGGCGACCAATTCATCATCGGGGGCGACAAGCACCGCCACCCGGCCAACATGCGCCGGCACCCGCGCAATCAATGGCGCGGCCTGGGCCGGATCGATGGCGCGCGGGCTGGGCGAGAAGAAATTGAAGCCAATATGCGCGGCGCCAGCCGCAACCGAGGCATCGAGCACATCATGCGTCTTCACGCCGCAGATCTTGAACGGCGTATGGCTCATGCCAGACTGGCAGCGATCGCGGCGGCGGCGGCGGCCGGATCGGGCGCGGCAGTGATCGGCCGGCCGATCACCAGCACGCCGGCACCGGCATCACGCGCGGCACGCGGCGTCATCACGCGCTTCTGGTCGCCCACCGCGCTGCCGTCGGGGCGCACGCCGGGCACCACGAACAGGCCTTCGGGCCACAGCGCCTTGATGGCGGCGACTTCGTGCGGGGAACAGACGATGCCATCCAGGCCGGCGTGGCGCGCCAGCCGCGCCAGCCGCAGGGCCTGCGCGGCGCTGCCATCGCCAACCCCGGCGCTCAGCAGATCGCCGTCATCCAGGCTGGTCAGCACCGTGACGGCGACGATTTTGGTTGCGGGCGGTGCGGCCGCGCGCGCCGCGGCCAGCATCGCAGCCCCGCCAGCCGCGTGGACGGTCAGGATGGCGGGAGCCAACGGCGCCAGGCTGGCCACCGCGCCGGCCACCGTGTTGGGAATATCGTGCAGCTTCAGATCAAGAAAGAGCGGCAGTCCGGCGCCTGACATCACCGCCGCGATGCCCGTGGGCCCGTGCGCACAGAAGAATTCGAGGCCGAGCTTCAGCCCGGCCACCGAAGGCGCGACTTTGGCCACCAGATCGCGCGCTGCCGCGACATCGGCCACATCTGCGGCGACGAAAACCCGATTGTCAGGCATACTCAGTCAGCTTCAGGCGCCAGACGGCGGCACGATGCCGGGCTGAGCCAGCGCCACTTCCGTCCGTTCGGCCTTTTCGACCCGGCGGCTGCGGCTTTTGCCGGCGAGCGGGCGCAGCAGCGCATGCCAGGCCCAGGTCGGGATCACGCCGGCCAGGAAGGCGGCGGCCAGCAGCAAAGGCAAGGGCACCGACGCCGGGCTTCCATCGGGCAGCACAAATTCAACCAGCGTCCAGTTCGATACGGCAAGCAGCACGAAGGCCAGCCCCAGCGCTATCAGGAAAACCCAGCGGATCAATGACATGGTGCGACCCCGCGTTTGACCATCACGAAATTACAATTCCCCGTCGATCGGGGTGATATCGATTTCGCGCAGCGCCGCCATCAGCATTTGTGCCACCTCGGCCAATTGCGCTGTGCTGGTGGAACGCATGACGAAATTGGCGCCGGTCTTGCCTTCGCGCCAGAATGGATAGCTGCCGATCTGCAGGCCCGGATTGGCGCGCTCGACCCGGCGCAGCACTTCGGCGGCCTTGCTCTCCTGCGTCCAGGCCGCCACCGTGCGCGATAGCACCGGCAGCCCGCCCGGCAACTGGCCATCCAGCGCCGCCAGCATGCCCTGCGTGATCATCGGTACGCCGGCCATGATGAAGATATTTTCTACTCGGATGCCGGGCGCCTTGGTGCGCGGATTTTCGATCAGACGCGCGCCTTCGGGGGTGCGGGCCATGCGCAAGCGCGCCTCGGTCAACTGGTCGCCATAATGGCTTTCCAGGATGGCACGGGCATCGGGATGCACGATCACCGGGCGGCCCAGCGCGGCGGCGATGGCATCGACAGTGATGTCATCATGGGTCGGGCCAATGCCGCCGGTGGTGAACAGATAATCATGCTTCACCCGGAGCGCGTTCACAGCGTCGCCGATGGCGTCCATCTCGTCCGCCACGACGCGCACTTCCTTCAGGCGGATGCCCTGCACGCCCAGCCATTTGGCGAGATAGGCGGTGTTGGCATCCTGGGTGCGGCCCGACAGGATCTCGTCCCCAATGATGACCAGGGCGGCGGTATAGATGCGGGTATCGTCGGGTTCCATGAACTTGTCTTAAGGCTCGGACGCGCGCTTGTCATGCCCAACATGGACTTGGGCCCCGCCAACGCTTATGTGTGAAGCCATGACGCAGGCGCTCTACACCACCATCATCGACCCGCACGAGGGCCAATTGCGCCTGCACGGCCCGGCCGGATTCGAAGGCATGCGCATTGCCGGGCGCCTCGCCGCCGAAGTGCTGGATTATCTGACCCCGTTCGTGCAGCCCGAGGTGGCGACGATCGAACTTGACACCATGGCCTGGGATTTCGTCCGCGCCGCTGGCGCCAGCTCGGCGACGGTGTTCTATCGCGGCTTCTCCCATTCGCTGTGCACATCGGTGAACCATGTCGTCTGCCACGGCATTCCCGGCCCCAAGCGCCTGAAAAGCGGTGATATCGTCAACATCGACGTGACGGTGGTGGTCGATGGCTGGTATGGCGACACCAGCCGCATGTTCCTGGTGGGCGATGTGCCATTGAAGGCGCGCCGGCTGGTGGATGTCACTTATGAATGCCTGATGCTGGGCATCGAACAGGCGAAGCCCGGCAACACGCTGGGCGATATCGGCCATGCCATCCAGACCCATGCCGAACGAAACCGCATGAGCGTGGTGCGCGATTTCTGCGGGCACGGCCTGGGCAAGGAATTCCACACCGCGCCCAATGTTGTGCATGTCGGCCGGCCGGGGCGCGGCGTTGTGCTGCATCCCGGCATGTTCTTCACCATCGAACCGATGATCAATGCCGGCGGCCCGGCGGTGAAGGTGCTGGAAGATGGCTGGACCGCGGTGACCCGTGATCGCTCGCTGTCGGCGCAGTTCGAACATAGTATTGGCATCACCGAGACCGGCTGCGAGATCTTCACGGCGTCGCCCAAGGGCTGGCACGCGCCGCCGTATCCAGCTTAACGCCGTTTCGCCGCCGGCCGCTTCGCCACCGGTTTCGGCGGCAGTGGAATCAGCCGCTTGACGCTGATGATCTTCACCGGCGCTTCGATCATCTGGCCTTTCATCGCGCCTTCGCCCTTGGTGGCCGAAATCGGCACATTCAGGATCTGGCGCACCACGTCCATACCTTCGATCACCCGGCCGAACACCGCATAGCCGGCATTGTCACCAGCCCCGGCCGGGTTGGCATCCAGCGCTTTCAGACTGCCCAGGATGATGAAGAATTGCGCTTGCGCGGTGCCGGGCGCGCCGCGGGCCAGGCTGATCGCGCCTTCATCGTGGGTCAGTCCGGTGGTACTGGTGGGTTCGTGGGCGACCGGCGGCAACAGCTTGCGGCCGTCCTGGATGCCGCCCTGCACCAGCCCCAAGCTGCCATCCGGCGTGATCTTGTAGGCCCGGTAAAAGGCGGCGCCATCCAGCCGCTGCTCATCGACATGGCGCAAGATATAATTGGCGGTGATCGGCGCGCGCTGGGTTTCGAGCGCGATGCTGATGGAGCCAAGCGCCGTGGTCATCACCACCGTCACCGTGGTCGGGGCCGGCAGCGCAGGCGGCGGCGGTGCGGGTGGCGGCTCTTGGGCCAACGCCGGAACGGCGGCGAACAGGGCAGCGATCAACAAGGTGCGGCGAATCATGCCGCATCCTAACCGGCTTTGCCGCCAGCGCCACTGGCCGACGACTCAGCCGCGAATCACGCAGCGAAAGCCGATGTGAGTCGTCGCCGTATCGATCATCTCCGGATGGCGCGCCGCCGGGCGGAAGCGCTGGCAATGATTGACCGCGCACAGATGCGATCCGCCTTTCAGCACCTTGCGGCCGATCTTCACCCTGGGCTGCGCCGGATCGTAACTGCTCCAATATTGGCCGCCGCGCGGATTTTCGATCGTGCAGCAGGCGCCGGGTTGGCGTTTGCGTTTGGGTTCAGGCCGATCCTGCCACCAATCCTGAGTCCATTCCCAGACATTGCCGATCATGTCGAACAGGCCATAGCCATTGGCCGGAAAGCTCCGCACCGGCGACGTACCGGCCCAGCCATCTTCGCACGCGTTGTGGTGCGGAAATTCGCCCTGCCAGTAATTGGCGAGCATGCGCCCATCGGGGGCCAGTTCATCGCCCCAGGCGAAGTCCCGGCCCTCCAGCCCGCCGCGCGCGGCAAATTCATGCTCGGCCTCGGTCGGCAGCGCTTTGCCAGCCCATTTTGCATAGGCCGCCGCATCCGGCCACGCCACCTGCACCACCGGATGATCCCACAAATCCAGCGCATCGAGATCTGGGCCTGGCCCTTGGGGATGACGCCAATCGGCACCGGGCAAGAACCGCCACCACCGATGATATTGATCAAGCGGCACCGGCCCGGCCGTGGGCGTGAACACCAGCGCGCCCGGCACGGCCAGTTCAGGCCGCATGCCGGGGTAATCCTTCGGGTCGGGCGCGATCTCGGCCAGCGTGACATGGCCGGTCTCCGCCACGAAGCGGGCGAACTGGCGATTGGTCACCGGGGTTTCGTCGATCCAATACGCATCCACCCGCACCTGGCGCAGCGGCGCCTCTTCGGGGTACCAGTCCGTGGCGCCCATGCTGAACGTGCCGCCTTCGATGCGGCGCATGCCGGTGGTCCTGCCTGTGTCGTTCATCGGTGTTCCTGCGGCCCGGCCGTACCTATCGCCCCTACCGCAGCTTTCGCAAGGGCGCTGCTGCAATCACGGCGGGCGCGTGTAACGACGCGCCGTCGCAGCGCGAACTGCCGGTCATGGATCCTGCCACAATCCGCTCCGCCGCGCCGGTGGTCATCATCGGCGCCGGCTTTGCCGGCCTGGCGGCTGCACGCGGCCTCGGCCAGGCCGGCATTGCCACCGTGTTGATCGATCGGCAGAATCATCATCTCTTCCAGCCCCTGCTTTACCAGGTTGCCACCGCCGGCCTGTCGCCGGCCGATATTGCCGCGCCCATCCGTTCCATCATGCGCCGCCACCGCAGCGTATCGGTTTTGATGGATGAGGTGGTCGGAATCGACCGTGTCAACCGCTGCGTGCTGCTGTCCAGCGGCGGCCGGCAGCCTTTCAACGAGCTGGTGGTCGCCACTGGTGCCCGCCACGCCTATTTCCGCAATCCCGAATGGGCCGAACATGCCCCGGGTATCAAGACCATCGATGATGCCATCCGCCTGCGCCGCGATCTGTTGCTGGCGCTGGAGCGCGCCGAAACCATGCGCGCCGAAAATCGTGAAGTTCGTGCAGATCACCTGACCTTCGTCGTGGTGGGTGGCGGCCCTACGGGCGTGGAAATGGCCGGTGCCATTGCTGAACTTGCCCGCCACAGCGCCGAACGCGATTTCCCGCACATCACCCGCAAATGTGTGCGCGTGATTCTGGTGGACAGTGGCGATCGGCTGTTGAAGGGCTTGCCGGCGGGACTGTCCGCCGCTGCGGCGCGCGCGCTGGCCGGCCTGGGGGTCGAACTGCGCCTGAACGCGCGGGTCACTGCAGTCGGCCCCGGCCACATCATGATCGGCGATGACAAATTGGCGGCGGCCGTGACCGTTTGGGCAGCCGGCGTCGCTGCCTCGCCAGCGGCGCGCTGGCTGGGCGTGGCCGGCGATGCCAGCGGCCGCGTACCGGTCGGGCCTGATCTGGCGCTGGCGCAAGATTGCAGCATCCTGGTCATCGGCGATACCGCTGCCGTGGCCGGCACGGACGGCGCCATGATCCCGGGCGTGGCCACCGCTGCCAAACAGATGGGCGAACAGGTCGCCCGCAACATCGTGGCGATGCGGGCCGGCACGGCCGTTGTGCCGTTCCGCTATCGCAATCCCGGCAGCATGGCCACGATCGGCCGCTCGCGTGCTGTCGCCGATCTTGGCCGCATGCAATTGTCGGATCAGCCGGCGTGGCTGTTGTGGTGCACCGTGCATATCTGGTTCCTGGCCGGGTTTCGCAATCGGCTGGTGGTCGGCACGAACTGGCTGTGGCGCTACATCACCTTCGATTCCGCGGCCCGGTTGATCACCCAGCATGAACGGCCCCTGCCCGCGCAGGACGCGGCATGATCGTGATGCTGGTCAGCCTGTTGGCGGCAACCGTGGTCGGCTTTGCCGCGCATCGCGGCGGCACTTGTGGGGTGGCGGCGGTGCGCACCTGGATCGATGACCGGGACGCATCCCTGGCCGTTGGCTTTGCTGCGGCCACCGGGGCCGCCACAATGGTGTGCCTGCCGCTGGCCTGGCTGCTGGGCCGCGGCGATCAATTGCCCGGCAATGTTCCCATCGGCCCGGCGCTGCTGGTCGGTGCCGTACTGCTCGGCATGGGCGCCGTGCTGAACGGCGCCTGCCTGATGGGGTCCTTGTGGCGGATGGGCAATGGCGAGATCCATATGCTGGGGCTGCCGATCGGCATCGTCATTGGGGACGTGATCGGGCGGATATTGGGCCTGAAGGTGGTGGTGCCGCCCAGCCATTTTGCCCATCCGGATGGCGCCGGGCTGGCGCTGGTGGCGGGCGGCGCGGCGGTATTGCTGCTGGCGGTGCGATGGCTGCGCGCACGGGGCGCGCACGCCGGCCACCTCGCCGGCCTGATGGCGAGCCTGGGCGCTGCCGGCAGCCTGTTGTTCGTGGTGATGCCAGGGTGGACCTGGGTGGACGTGGTCGACGGCCAGGTGGATGGCCTGCTGGGCGCGATGCGCAGCGCCGCTGGCCCGGCGGCGCGCACCATGATGGCGACCTTGGCCGGCGCGCTGGCATCGGGCTGGCTCACCGGGCAGTTGCATCTGAAATGGCGCGGATGGGCGGCGCTGGCACGCAGCATCGCCGGTGGCGCAGTGATGATGATCGGCATCGGCCTGATTCCCGGCGGCAATGACAGCTTGCTGCTGGGTGCGGCGCCGGCGGGGTCGGGCAGTGCGCTTGTCGCTTTTGCCCTGATGAACCTCAGCATCGCCGCCGTCGTACTGGGCGGGCGCTTCCTTCGGCCATCCGCGTCTGCGGCGTCACCCACACGGCATTGAAGCGAACCTGCCGCCCATTCACGCCCTGCGCGTCGTCAGCACAATTGCCGTTCGCGCGCGATCATCGCGGCGTGGGTGCGGTTGCGCGCGCCGAGCTTCCGGCAGATCAGCTTGACGTGCAGCTTGATGGTGGGTTCCCGCAGGCCCAGATCACGGGCGATTTCCTTGTTGGCATGGCCGGCGCACAGCCCGGCCAGCACTTCGCGTTCGCGCGGCGACAGGCCAGGCCCCGCCTCTGCCGATACCGGCCGCCCCAGATCGAGCGGCATATAACGTTCGCCTGCCACCATGAAGCGGATGGCGTTCACCACCGATTTGGCCGGCAGGGTTTTCGGCAGATAGCCCGCCGCGCCGGCCCCCAGTACCTTGTCGGTCACGCCCGTCGGGGCGAGGCCCGACATCAGCGCCACCGGGCAATCGCCGCTGGCCGCGATTGCGGTTTCCAGCCCGGAAAAGCCATTCATGCCCGGCATGTCATAATCCAGCAGCACCAGATCAAACGCCGGCCCGGCCGCAATGGCCGCCAGCGCGCCGCCCAGATCGGCCACCGTCACCACGGAAAATCCGCCTTCGGCTTCCAGATAGGATCGCAGCACATCGCGCAGCAGTTCGTGATCATCGGCGATCAATATTCTCGTCATGTCTTGCCTTTGGATTTGGCCGTTTTGGCCGCGTGCCGATCGCCCTTGCGCCGTTCACCGGTTGTAACCTTGGCCACCTGCCGTGCTTGCGCCTTGGCCATGGCCACCCGCGCCGCCGCCAGCAGGGCGGCCTGATTGGCAGGCTTGCCCAGCACGGCATCGAACAACTCGGCATCGGCCCGGCGCTGGTGGGCATTGGGCAGCGCCGTCAACAGCAGCACCGGCACATCGGCGCGCACGGCCCGCATCGCCTGCACCAATTGCGCGCCGTTCATGCCCGGCATGTCATAATCGCTGATCACCAGGCTCCAGGCCTGTGGATCTTCGCGTATCGCCGCCAGCGCATCGGCGGGGTCAAGGCACGGGCCGGCTTCGGCGCCCACGTCTTCCAGCATGGCCACCAGCGTATCGACCACGGCGGGATTGTCATCCACCACCAGCACCGCCTTGCCCACCAGCACGTCGGCATCGGCCGCGCTGATCGGCGGCGTCTGTTCCGGCAGATCGACCTCGGCATTCAACGGCCACCATAGTTCAAACAATGTGCCTTCGCCCGGCTGGCTGGCCAGCGCGATCGAGCCGCCGGCATTGGCGATGATGCCGGCCACCACAGCCAGCCCAAGGCCGGTGCCGCCTTCGCCCTTGCGGGTGTAGAAAGGCTCGAACACACGGGCGATGTCGCCCGGCGCAATGCCGCAACCCGAATCGCGCACGCAAATCAGCGCACTGGGCACGGTTGGAACCTTGCCCACCATCACCAGCCCCTTGGGCACATAATGATCCGCCGGCGATACCGACAGCGCGATCCGGGCGGGCTGGCCAGGCGGCAAGGCATCGCGGGCATTCAGCGCCAGGTTCATGATCACCTGAATCATCTCGGTGGTATCGGCCTGGGCCAGCACCGGCGTGTCCGGAATGACGAGATCGATGGCGTGCAGCGAGTCGGCCAGGCTGGGCTGCACCAGATCGCGTACGCTTGCCACGATGTTACGCACATCCACACGCTTCAGATCCGGCGTGCGCCGCCCCAGCCCCAGCAATTTGTCCACCAGCCCGGTGGCGGTGGACGCGGCCATCTGGATGCGCAGCGCATGGCGGCGCACCTCGGCATCGGCGGTGCGTTCCAGCAAGCTGGCGGTGCCGGCGATGGCGGCAATCAGATTGTTGAAATCATGGGCGATGCCGCTGGCCAATTGCCCCACGGCTTCCTGACGCTGGGCCAGCATCAATTGCTCGCGCAGCCGGGTCTTCTCGCGCTCCATCCCCAGCCGCCCGCCGATGTCGCGCGTCACGCACAGGATGCCGCCATTGGCCGACAGCGACAGCGACACTTCCTGATCCACCGGGCTGCCGTCGGCACGACGGCCCTGCACCTCACCACGCCAGCGCCCGTCGCGCGCCAGGATCGGCATCGCCACATCCGAAACATAACGCGCCCCGGCCTCGTCATAGAGGATATCCCAGCGCTGCCCCATCAGTGTGGCCGACGTGGCATGGCCGAACATCGCGGCATGCGCCTGGTTCATGAACACGAAGCAGCCGTCGCTGTCGGTGATGGCAATGCCGTCGTTCGAAGCCTCGATGGCGGCGATCTGGGCGGCCAGCCGGGCTTCGGCTTCCACCCGCTCCGCTTCCAGCGCCTTGCGCGCCGATACATCGCGGATGATGGCGGCAAAGCCTTCCGGATCGCCTTCGCCGAACGGCGGCCACATGCCCAGGCTCAATTCCACCGGAATCTCGTGCCCGGCGCGCACCATCGCGGGCACTTCCACGGTTTTGCCCACCAGCCTGGGCATGCCATGCGCCCGCATTCTGGCCATGCCGCTGTTGTGACCATGGCGATGGCGATTGGGAATGATCAGATCGAGCGGCTGTCCCAGAGCCTCCGATTGCGGCCAGCCGAACATCCGTTCGGCGGCGCGATTCCAGTGGATGATGCGGTTGTGCGCATCGGCGCAGACAAAGGCATCGGTGCTGGTTTCCGCGATCAACTGGGAGATCTGCATCGACCGGCGCAAGCGGTTGCTGCGCAGCAGCGCCATCACCTGCCCGGCCATCAGCTTCAGAATTTCGGCTTCGTGACCCGAAAGGCCGGGGCGCGGCGCATTGTCAATCAGGCACAAGCTGCCGATCGCGTCACCGTTTTCGGCACGCAGCGGCACCCCGGCATAAAAGCGGATGAATGGCGGGCCCAGCACCAGCGGATTGTCGGCAAAGCGCGCATCGGCACGTGCATCGGGCACCACCATCACGCCGTCGCCCAGAATCGCATGGGCACAAAAACTCTGGGATCGCGGCGTTTCACAACGATCCAGCCCATGGCGCGATTTGAACCACTGCCGGTCAGCATCCACCAGGCTCACCAAGGCGATGGCGCAACCGAATCGATCTGCGGCCAGCCGGGTGATCACATCGAGGGCCGGATCAGGCGGCGTATCGAGCACCTCATACTGATCCAGCACGGCCAGGCGCCGCAGTTCATTTGGGGCCATCAACGGGCCTTCAAGGTCGTTTCCGCCCATGTCGTCCCTATTGCCCGCGTGGCGCGCGCGCGCAATCCCACCAGCCGAGGGGGGTTCTTCATACTTTGGTATAGCGGCCTGACCCAAACGGCACCCCCACCCCCTGCCTTCGCAAGGCCTGCCTATCCCGTCGCTCGCATGACAAAAAAAGGTTACCGCGGCATTAACGCTCTCAGCCGGCGCAAACAGGCGCTTCGGCGATAACCCACTGTCACGAAAGGACTAAACACATGAATACCAAGTTCCTCGCCAGCGCCGCTGCGCTGATCGCCGTTGCCTTCTCGGGCGCCGCCACTGCCGCCACCGCCGATGCCGGCGCCGGCGCCAAGATCATCGCGCCGCTGGAAATCAGCCGCACCGCCGATCTGTATTTCGGCACGATCGCCCCGTCGACCACCGTTGCCGACATCGTCGTCGTCACCACCGATGGCGCCCGCAAGTGCGGCCCGGCGCTGACCTGCCTGACCGACGACCAGACCGCTGCTGCCTTCGCCGTGACCGGTGAAGCCGATGCCTTCTACACGATCTCGCTGCCGGAAGAGATCAAGATCGTGAACGAAAAGGGCACCGCCATGCGCGTGTTCAAGTTCGACGGTTCCAAGTCCAAGGGTCAGCTGCTGAAGGGTGAAGACAGCTTCACGGTTGGCGGCGTGCTCGACGTCGGCGTGCGCCAGGAAGCCGGCCGCTACAAGGGCAGCTTCACCGTCGCTGTCGAATATCAGTAATAAGCTCCGTGGCAGGGGGGAAGGGCGCGCGAGATCGCTACTCGCGCCCCCGACCCCCCTATCCACCTTCCAGACCAACCCCTGCCATCCGAAGGTCTGTTCCCCATGAAACTCCGTTTGCTTGCTGCGCTGCTCTGCGCGCTGTCACCGGCTGTGCCTTGTGCCGCCGAACTGCTGGTGGCCCCCACCCGCATCCTGCTTTCCCCCGCCAGCCGCAGTGCCGAACTGGTGCTGGTCAACAAGGGCGCCGAAGCCGCCGCCTTCCGCCTCGCCATCGAAAACCGCCGCATGCGCCCCGATGGCAGCCTGGAAGCCGCCGCCACGCCGGCACCCGATGAAAAATTCGCCGACGACAAATTGCGCTTCTCGCCGCGCCAGCTCACGCTGGAACCCGGCGCGCGTCAGGTCGTGCGGGTCATGGCCGATATTGCGCCGGATCTGGCGCCCGGCGAATATCGCAGCCATTTGCGGCTGATGTCGGCGCCGGTCAGTGCAGGCCGCAGCCTGCCGTCCGCCGCGCCCACCGACAACAGCCTGTCGATCGAACTCATTGCCATCCGATCATTGACCGTGCCGGTCATCCTGCGCGTCGGCAAGCTCGATGCGGCGGTCAGCGTCGATACCGCTGCGCTGGAAGGCCCGGCGCAAAGCGATCTGGTCGTCAAGCTGGCCCGCACCGGCACGCGATCGACCTATGGCGACATCAGCCTGACCGTCGATGGCGAGAAGGAACCGGCCTGGCTGGTGCGCGGCGTCGCCATCTACACGCCCAATCTGGCGCGGGACGTCGTGCTGCCGCTGCCCGCCAACGTGAAGGCACGGCTGGCCGGCAAGCGCGTGCGCATCGCTTATGTCTCCACCGATGCCGCCGAACCAACGCTGGCCGGTACGGTGCTCGCCAGCCTCACCGCCAAACTGTGATCCATGGCCAGCCATCACCTGCCGACCGGCCGGTGCTGGCTGGCCCTGCTGCTTGCCTTTTTGTTCCTGGCAAGCCCGGCCTGCGCTGCGGATGATCCGCCCGGCTTGTTCGATCAAATATTCGGCACCGATCCGGCCGCCCCGAAAACCGGCAAGGCCAGCGATGGCCTGATCCTGCCGTCGCTGATGGTGGGCGGCAAGCGCGTCGCCGAAACCTTGCCGATGCGCGATCTGGGCCCGGGCGGCGGGCAATGCCTGGCGTTCGCCGCCTTCCTTGATGCGCTGGAACTGGCGCACGACGATGGTGCCGATGGCAGCATCACCGTCACCCTGCCGCAACCGCAACGCCGCATCACCATCCCGGCCAGCGCCCTGCTGCCCGGCGCCGGCGGCGCCTGCCTCGCCATGGCGGACCTGCCGCGTCACCTGCCGATGCGACTGGTGTTCGACACCGTCACCCAAGCCCTGACGCTGACCACCGACACCGCGCTGCCGGTGCTGATGCGGCTGGAACGCGCCGAGCGCCAGGCGCGCCTGCATCCCGAAACGGCGCGGGCCGAATTTCCGCTGCTGCCCAAGCCGCGTGCGCCGTTTGCCCTGTGGAGCGCCGATGTCGCGCTGGCCCTGCAGGGCCAGTCCGGCACCGGTGATGCCAATGCCAATGTGTTGGCCAGCGGTGCGCTGTTCGGCCTTGCCGCCCGCGCCGGCCTGGCGGTCGCCAATCGCGGCGTGCCGTCGTTCGGCCTCACCCTGTCCGAAGCGCGCGACACCCCCGATCTGTTGGGGCCACTGCACGCGCGTAGCCTGCAACTCGGCGACGTCGCCAGCCCGGCCCAGCCGCTGATCGCGCAGAGCCTGTCCGGGCGCGGTCTCGTCATCTCGTCGCGCCCCGGCTGGCGCGCCGATCTGGTCGATGAAGTCACCCTGTCGGGGCCGTTGCCGCCCGGCTGGGAAGCCGAACTGTGGAACGAAGGCCGGCTCGTCGCCGTCACGAAGCAAGCTGATGCCAGCGGCAATTTCCGCTTTGCCGGCGTGCCGCTGCGGCTTGGCGACAATGTCTGGCAGGTGCGGCTGTTCGGCCCGCATGGGGAGGTCACCACCCAGGATTTCAATCGTCTGATCGGCACCGAAATGAATGCCGAGAATGAGATCGACTATGCCATCGGCTTCGTCGATGGCGGCACGCCGCTGATCGCCGGCCAGACGACAGCGCTGCCCACCGGCATGGCCGGCTTTGCCACCATCGGCTGGGGGGTCAGCCGGGCGCTGACCGCCCGGCTCGATGTGCGCGCCACGGCCAGCGACAGCCCGGCCGTGGCGCTGGGCTTGAATGGCACGCTGGCCGGCGGGCTGTTTGCCGCCACGCTGGCGCGCGATGCCAGCGGCGCGCCGGCCGGCGCTGCCCGGCTGGCCCGGCGCTTCGGCAGCACCGATCTGATTCTCGATCTGGCCAGCCACGGCCGCGCCATCGGCCCGTCGCTGCCTGCCTTGTCGCGGCAGTTTTCCAGCCTGGCCGCGCTCAAGGCGCGCGGCCAGCTCGCCCTCGGCCGCTTCAGCCTGCCCTGGCAGATTGGTGTGCAATCGGGGGAATTGCGGGCCGGCGGCACGGCCAGCGATCTGGCCGCCCGCCTTGCGGTGCCGATGGGCCGCTGGCAAGCATCAGCCGCGCTGGGGCTCAGCCAGCGCGCCGGCACCATGCAGGGCACAGCCACCGTCGCCGCCAGCGCCAGCCTGGGCCGCTGGCGGCTGCGCGCTGGCATCGATGCTGCCAAGGCCGCCAGCTGGCAGCTCGCCGGCACCACCCTCAGCGCCACGCGCAGCAGCAGCCGCGGCAGCATCGCCGTTGATGTCGATTGGCAAGCCTCCAGCGGCCGCATCGGCGCCGGGCTCAGCTTCAATCGCCGGATCGGGCCCTTCAATCTGTCGGCCAGCGCCGGGCAAGGCGCTTCGGGCTGGCGCGCCGGGCTGGGGCTCAGCGTCGGGCTGTTCAACGCGGGCCACCGGTGGCAGACGGCTTCCACCGGCCTCGCCCGGTCCGGCGCCGTGCTGGCCGACATGTTCATGGATGATGATGGCAATGGCCGTCGCGATCCTGGCGAAGCGGCCGTGGCCGGGGGCCGCGTCATCGTTGACAACGCCCTGCGTGCCGATGCCACCGGCAGCGATGGCCGGCTGCTGATCGGTGGCCTGATGCCCGGCCCGGCGCTCGATATCGAAACCCAGCTGTCCTCCCTGCCCGATTTCGCCCTGCGCCCGGCCGTGCCCGGCAATCGCCTCGCGCTGCGACCCGGCGAAGTGCGCCCGCTGGCCATCCCCATCCACCCCACCGGCAGCATCGAAGCCCGCGTGCAGCTCGCCGCCGGCGATGCCCGCACGCCGTTGGCCGGCATCACCATCACCCTGCGCGATGCCCAAGGCCGCGAAGCCGCCCGCGCGCTCACCGATTTCGATGGTTATGTCTTGTTCGAAGGCCTGGCGTTCGGCACCTGGACGGTGGCCGCCGGCGATCATGTCTCGGCCGGACTGTCGCTGTCCCGCACCGAGCGGGACCGCCAAACCAGCATCCTGATTCCGCCACAGGGGGGTTGATCTGCCGGCGGCAAAGCGCAATCCTGTCACCGAAGATGAACATCACCGGAACCATCCCATTCGCCCTGCGACGGTTCGCGCCGTTTGCGGCCTTGTCTCGCCGTGTTGTCGGGAGCCATTGTCCGATGCATGGTTCCCGGCCCTTGCCCGCAGCCGTGACGCCTGACCTGTGACCAGCTGGCTGCGCAACGCCTGGTATGTCGCGGCGTGGGATGCCGAAGTCGATGGGGCGCCGCTGGCACGCACCATCTGTGGTGTGCCGCTGGTGCTGTATCGCCGGCTGAACCGCCAGGTGGTGGCGCTGCGCGACGCCTGCCCGCATCGGCTGCTGCCGCTGTCGCTGGGCCTGCGGGAAGGCGATTCCATCCGCTGCCGCTATCATGGCCTGAAGATCGGCCCCGACGGCACGGCCGAGGAAATGCCGCTGGCCCATGAAACGGTGAATCGCAGCATCTGCGTGGAAAGCTATGTCGTGCACGAACGGCACCGCTTCGTCTGGGTGTGGATCGGTGATCGCGCCAAGGCCGATCCGGCGCTGATTCCAGACCTGTGGCCCTGTTCGCATCCCGATTGGGTGTTTGACGGCGGGCATAGCCACATTGCCAGCGATTATCGGCTGATGATCGACAATCTGATGGACCTCACCCACGAAACCCATGTCCATGCCGGCTCCATCGGTCAGCCGGAAATCATGGCGGCGCCGCTGCACTGCCGGGTGGACGGCGACGAGGTATATTTGTCACGCTGGATGCCGGGCATCGTGCCGCCACCGTTCTGGTCCGGTGCCTTGAAACAGGATGGACCCGTCGATCGCTGGCAGATCTGCCGGTTCATGCTGCCGGCGGCGGTGATGATCGATGTCGGTGTGGCACCGGTGGGCGCCGGCGCCACGCTGGAGACACATGACCAAGGGGTACGCGGCATGGTGGTGGATTTCATGACCCCCGAAACCGCAACCAGCCATCATTATTTCTGGGGCATGGCCCGCAGCTTCGATATCGACGACGCCGGCTTCACCGCCCGTTTCAAACGCCAGCAAGCCGGGGTGTTCGCCGAAGATCGCGCCATCCTGGAAGCCCAGCAGGCCTCCATCATCGCCAACCCCGATCTCAAGCTGCGCGCCTACAGCATCGATCAGGGCGGCGTGCGCGCCCGGCAGATCATCGAGCGCGCGATTGCGGCCGAGGCCCTGAAGGAAGCCAGTTAAACTGGAAGCCCGACATAGTTTTCGGCAATCGTCATCTGCGCGGCGCGGCTGCCGGCGATATAGTCCAGCTCTGCCACCTGCATGGCGCGATCGAAGCTGTTGTCTTCGGGGAAGCGGTGCAGCAGCCGGGTGAGTGACCAACTGAAGCGCTCGCTTTTCCAGACCCGGGCGAGCGCCCGCGGCGCGTAGGCTGCGATGGCATCGGCGTCGCCGCGGGCAAACCAGGCGGTGAGCGCTTCGGCGGCATAGTGGACGTCGCTCGCCGCCAGGTTCAGCCCTTTGGCGCCGGTGGGCGGCACGATATGGGCCGCATCCCCGCACAGCAGCAGGCGCCCGTAGCGCATCGGTTCGAACACGAACGATCGCAGCGGCGCGATGGATTTTTCGATGGGGGGGCCGCGCGTGATGCCTGCGGCTGCCTGTGGCCCCAATCGGATCGCAAGTTCGTCCCACAGGCGATCGTCCGGCCAATCCGCCAGCGGCGTGCCGGTGGGGACATCGATGTAGTAGCGACTGCGCGTGGGGCTGCGCAGCGAGGCCAGCGCAAAGCCGCGCGCGTGGTTGGCATAGATCAATTCGTGATGGCAGGGCGGCACATCCGCCAATATGCCCAGCCAGCCAAAGGGATAGACGCGTTCGTGGCTGCGGCCCGCGCTCGCGGGAATGGCCCGGCGCGAGACCCCATGAAAACCGTCACAGCCGACAATGAAATCGGCATCGATGCGCAGCACCGCATCGTCATGCCGGCAGGTCAGCCACGGCGCGTCGCCCGCCAGGTCGTGCAGGACCACATCATCGGCCTGCCACCGCACATCAAGGCCGCGCGTGGTGGCGGCCTGCACCAGATCGCGCTGCAGCTCGGTCTGGCCATAGACGGTGACGCGTTTGCCGGTCAGGCCGGCCACATCGATCCGGATCAGCCGCTCCCCGTCCGCCAGGCAGAAACCATCTTCCACCAGGCCTTCAGCCCGAAGGCGTGCGTCAAGTCCCAGCCGCGCCATGATGTCCACCGTGACTTGTTCAAGCACACCAGCGCGGATGCGCGATTGCACATGATCCGGCGATTGCCGTTCCAGCACCACCACGCCGATGCCGGCCATGTGCAGCAGATGCGCCAGCATCAATCCGGCCGGGCCGGCGCCAATGATGGCAACCAGGGTGCGCATCAGGCGGCCTGCGTGCCGATGACGGACGACTCGCCGATGCGTTCCAGCTGCACCAGTGTCGCCAGCAGATCGGTCAGGCGGCCCGACGTCATTGCACCGGCCAGCCTCGCCTCATTGGCGTCCAATGCCGCGGCCGTCGCCTGAGCCGCATCGAGTCCGCCCTCTGTCAGGCGCAGCGCCATGGATCGGCCATCGATCGCCGCCCGGTCGATCCAGCCGCGCGCCGCGAGATCGGCAATGATCGGGGTCATGTTGGCGCGCTTCATGCCCAGCTCCACGCACAGGTCGCTCTGGCGGCAGCCCGGATTGGCATCGATCAACAGCAGGATGGTCGCCGGCGTCAGGTGCAGGCCAAGGTGGGCAATGGATGTGGCGGCCCCGGCCATCACCTGAACCGAAGCCCGGCGCAGGCGATAACCGATGTGGCCGGCCACTGGGTTGGTCAATCTCGCGTCGCTCATCCTCGCTCGCCCGCTTCTGCCTGCAATTTTGCGCCTTGCGCATTCTGGCTTGCGGATTATGTTATCAGACATAACAATTATGTCTACAGGTATCGTGTCCATGGCTTCCACCCGTCGCTTGGTTCTGGCCGGCATTGCCGGCATGGCTGTGCTGCAGTCCAGTCGCCTGCTCGCACAAGCCGCGCCGGTGTTGCGCCATGCCTTCACCGTGATGGTCAAAGTCTCGGCGCCGGTGGAACTCGGGCGCATCGATGGGGCGCAGCGGCGGTTTGTGCCGATCATCGGTGGCAGCGTGGCCGGGCCACGGCTGCAGGGCGAGGTGCTGCCCGGCGGCGGCGACTGGCAGGATATTCAGCCGGGCGGGCTGACCGAGGTAACCGCGCGCTATTTCCTGAAGGCCAGCGACGGCACGGTGATCGGGGTGGAGAATATCGGCGTGCGGGTGGCCAGCGAAGCCGTGACGGCCGATCTGGCCCGCGGCGTGTCCGTAGATCCAGGCGCCTATTATTTCCGCACCACGCCGCGCTTCGATGTGGCGCCCGGGCCGCACGAATGGCTGCGCCGCGCGCTGTTCGTGGCGCGCGGCATCCGCCGTCCCGAATTGGTGCAAATCGACATCTTCAGCGTTGAATGAACCCGCCAACCCAAAAGGGGCAACCAGCATGACCGACCGCAGCGAAACCGAGACTGTCGCCTTTGACGTCGCCGATGGCATTGCCTGGGTGCGCTTCAACCGCCCGGAAAAGCGCAACTGCATGTCGCCGAAACTCAACCGACGGATGATGCAGGTGCTCGATGAACTGGAGCATCGTGACGATGTCGGCGTGCTGGTGTTGTCGGGCGAAGGCACTGCCTGGTCGGCCGGCATGGACCTTAAGGAATATTTCCGCGAAACCGAGGCGCAGGGCCTGGGGGCCACTCGCGCCGTGCAGCGCGAGGCCTATGGCTGGTGGCGGCGTCTGCGCTGGTACCAGAAGCCCACCATCGCCATGGTCAATGGCTGGTGCTTTGGCGGCGGCTACGGGCCGTTGTTCGGCTGCGATCTGGCCTTTGCGGCCGAGGAGGCCAGCTTCGGCCTGTCGGAAATCAATTGGGGAATCCTGCCAGGCGGCGGCGCATCCAAGGTGATCACTGAACTGACCGGTTTTCGCCGCGCCATGTACCACGCGATGATGGGCGAGAATGTCGATGGCCGCACCGCCGCCGAATGGGGCCTGGTCAACGAAGCCGTGCCGCTGGACGGGTTGAAGGCCCGCGTCGAACAGGTGGCCAAGGTGCTGCTGCAGAAAAATCCGGTGGCGTTGAAGGCGACCAAGGATGCCATCCGCCGGGTGCGCGAGATGACCTACGATAACGCCGAGGATTATCTGATCCGTGCCCAGGAAGCGGCGAATTTCTTCGACAATGATGGGCGCAAGGCCGGCATCCACCAGTTCATCGACGAAAAAAGCTTCAAACCGGGCCTTGGCGCCTACGACAAGTCACGGCCGCAGGGCTGATCACGCCATGCGCGAACCGCACCGCGCCGGGCTTGACCGGCTGCTCAGGCCCGAATCGGTTGCCATCGTCGGCGCCTCGGCCACGCCCGGCGCGCTGGGGGCGTCGGTGCTGGCCAATCTGGATCGCAACGGCTTTGCCGGCACGGTCCACCTGATCAATCCGAACCGCAGCGCGATTGCCGGTCGGCCGTGCCTGCCGGACATTGCCGCCTTGCCGCTGGATGTCGATGTCGCGGTGCTGGCGATCCCGCGGGCCGGGGTGGTGCCGGGAATCGCGGCGCTGGCGCAGCGGCGCTGCGGCGCGGCGATCATCTTCAGCGCCGGCTTTGCCGAAGCCGGCCCGGAGGGCCAGGCCGAACAGCAGGAGATCGCCCGCCTGTCGGCCGCGGCCGGCATGGTGGTGATCGGCCCCAACTGCCTGGGCCTCGTCAACCATCAGGCGCGCATCCCGTTGACCTTTGTCGAAACGCTGGTGCCAGCACCGGGCCACGGAGCCGGCATTGGCATCGTCTCGCAATCCGGCGCCATGGCGGCGGTGCTGGGCAGCATCTTCATGGCCCGCGCCATGCATCTCACCCTGTCCATTTCAACCGGCAACGAAGCCGTGACCGGCGTGGAGGATTATGTCGAATATCTGGTGGCCGATCCGGCCACGCGGGTGATCGCCATGATCGTCGAACAATTCCGCCAGCCGCAGCGCTTTCTGGCCGCTGCCCGCGCCGCGCGCCTGGCCGGCAAATTGATCGTGCTGCTGCATCCCGGCGAATCCCAGGCGGCGCGCGACAGCGCCGCCACCCACACCGGCGCCATGGCCGGTGATCATGCGCTGATGCAGGTGATGGTGCGCCAGGCCGGGGTCGTGATCGCGCACACGCTGGAAGAATTGGGCGACATTGCCGAAATCGCCTCGCGCTGCCCGGCGCTGCCGTCCGGCGGCACGGCGGTATTGGGCGAATCGGGTGCGTTCAAGGCGTTGACCCTCGATCTGTGCAATGGCTTGGGGCTGCCACTGCCGGCCATCACCGACAGCGATGCGTCGGCTGTGCGGGCCGCCCTGCCCGCCTTTGCCGGGGTCAGCAATCCGCTCGACATCACCGCGCAAGGGTTGGTCGAACCGGCGATCTACGCGCGCCTGCTGCACGCGCTGCACGATGATGATCGCTTCGGCTGCATCGTGGTGGGGATCATCCAGACCGATGCGGCGACCACCGCCATCAAATTGCCGCCGATCCTGCAGGCGATCGCCGCGCTCGGCCCCAAAAAGCCCATCGTCTATGCCGGACTGGATGAAGCCACCGGCCTCGGCGACGCGCACCGCGCGGCGCTGCGGGCCGCCGGCGTGCCGGTGTTCCCCGGCACCGAACGCGCCTTTAGCGCGCTCGCCCGCCTGCACCATGCCGTCGCTGCCGCGACCGACAGCCGCAGTCCCGAACCCATCAGCATCGACCTGCCGGCCAAGGGCGGCCTGCTGGCGGAATATCAGGCCAAGGCCCTGCTGGCGCCGATCGGCCTGCCCTTCCCCGATGGCGGCCTCGCCCGCAGCGTGGCCGATGCGATCAGCATTGCGGACCGTGTCGGCTATCCGGTGGCCATCAAGGCGCAGGCCGCGCAGTTGCCGCACAAGAGCGATGCCGGCGGCGTGATCCTGGGCGTGCCCGACGCCGCCAGCCTGCACGCCGCCTGGGATCGGCTGCACGCCAATATCGCCGCTCATGATCCGGCCTTGGGCCTGGATGGCGTGCTGGTGGAGGCCATGGGGGCCAAGGGCCTCGAATTGATCGTCGGCGCCCGCCGCGATGCCGATTGGGGGCCGGTGGTGCTGATCGGCATCGGCGGGGTGACCGCGGAAATACTGCACGATGTCTGCCTGATCACGCCCGACATGCCGGCCGCAAACGTGGCGGACGAACTCGCCAAGTTGCGCGGCGCGGCGCTGCTGTCGGGCTTTCGCGGCAGCCCCGCGCTCGATATCGCCGCTGTGGCGCAATTGGCGCTGCGCCTGCACGATGTGATGGCGGGCACACCGGCCTTGCGCGAACTTGATCTCAATCCGGTGGTGGTGCACCCTGAATGGCGCGGGCTGGTTGCGCTCGATGCGCTCATCCTGGCAGGCCCGGTCCAATCCCATGCAAAATGATCCAGCCCGGATCATCGATGAAGGCGCGATGTCGGCCCGGCAATGGCTGGTGGTGGCCAGCATGGTGGCACTCAATGCCCTTGATGGCTTTGATGTCATGTCGATCAGCTTTGCCTCGCCCGGCATTGCGGCGGAATGGGGCCTGGAGCGCGCCGCGCTTGGCCTGGTGCTGTCGATGGAATTGGTCGGCATGGCGATCGGCTCATTGGCGCTGGGCGGCATGGCCGACCGATTTGGCCGTCGCACCACCATCATCACCTGCCTGATGTTGATGACCGTCGGGATGGTGGGCGCGGCAACGGCCAGCAGCATCCCGACCCTGTCAGCCTGGCGGGTGCTGACCGGGCTTGGCATCGGCGGCATGCTGGCCGCCACCAACGCCGCCGTGGCCGAAGCCGCCAGCGCCAAACGCCGCGCGCTGGCCGTGGTGCTGATGGCGGGCGGCTATCCGGTCGGCACCATCATCGGCGGGCTTGCCGCCACGCAGTTGCTGCAGGCCTTCGATTGGCGATCCGTATTCGTTTTCGGCGCCTGCTGGTCGGCGGCGATGATCCCCATGGTGCTGTGGCTCGCGCCCGAATCGGTCGCCTTTCTGGCCACGCGCCAGCCGACGAACGCGTTGCCGCGCATCAACCGCGTGCTGGAACAGTTCGGCCACCAGCCGGTAACGCATCTGGTGGCGCCCAGTATCGCATCGCCCCGATCAGGCGCACTGGCCGCGTTCAAGCCGCTGTTCGCACCGGCGCTATCGACCACCACGATCGCGCTGACCATCGCCTATCTGGCGCATATCATGACCTTTTATTTCATCCTGAAATGGATCCCCAAGATTGTGGTGGACATGGGCTATCCGCCCGCCAGCGCGGCCGGGGTGCTGGTGTGGGCCAGCATCGGCGGTGCGTCTGGCTCCTTGTTGCTCGGGCTGCTCACCAGCCGGCTGCCGCTGTTCGGGCTGACCATCGGCGCGATGGTGCTGTCGTGCCTGCTGGTGGTGGTGTTTGGATCGCAACAGGCAGATCTCGGGCAATTGTCGCTGGTGGCGGCAATGGCGGGGTTTGCCACCAATGCCGGTGTGGTCGGGCTTTACGCGTTGATCGCCCAATGTTTTCCTACCTTGCTGCGCGGCACGGCGACGGGCCTGGTCATCGGGATCGGCCGCGGCGGTTCGGCCCTGGCCCCGGCGCTGGCCGGCTGGCTGTTCGCGGTTGGCCTTGGTCTGCAACAGGTCGCGATGCTGATGGCGACGGGCTCCGCGATTGCCGCCATCGCCCTGTTCGGCCTCGCGCGCCGCCGCAAGACGAGCTGAGTCGCGCGCCAGACCTGAACAACATGGGCCGGCAAGCGCCGGCTTGCCGTCAGGCTGTTGCCGCCAGGAAGGTGAAATCGACGCTGGCAGTGGCTGTGATATTGCCGGCGCCATACACCACATCGCCGACGCCGGCGGTCAGCGTCGGCGTGTCGATCGTGCCGGTCAGGGGGACGAGCCACATCCGGCCGGCAGGGAGAGACTGAAATCCACTGCCGCGGCCATGATGGATCGTGAAATGGGCGCAGGCCATGACCTGCGACAAGCGGCTGTTCGGATCGAGACGGCCCCTGAACCGGCCGGGATGCGGCTCGGCGCGGCTGACGCGGATGCCTTCATCAAGATGCAGTTCGCGAGGACGGCCATAATCATACAGCCGGTAGGTGACATCGTGATTCTGCTGAATTTCGACGAGGGTAACCCCGGCGCCAATCGCATGCACCGTGCCTGGTGGAATATGAAACCAGTCGCCCGGCATCACGTCGATCCAGTCCATCAGTTGTTCGATCTCGCCCGAAAGGGCGGCGGCACGCAGTTGCTCCGCAGACAGGTGATCACGCGTGCCGATGCCCAGCTTGGCCCCCGGCGCGGCCTCGGTGATGAACCAGCATTCCTCCTTGCCGCCGGTCAGCCCGGTCGCGGCGGCCTGCTGATCGTCGGGATGGACCTGGATGGATAAACTTTCGGAGGTGAACAGCCATTTGACGAGCAGCGGCAGCGCCTCCCCGGCCGCATCGAACCAGATTTCGCCAATGCGCCCCGTGCCCGCGTTGAAACGGTCCGGCACATCATCCCGGCCCCAAGGCTTGGCAACAATCTGGCGATCCAGCTTGAAGAACGTCATGCCTAGTTCACAGCAGGTTATGACGCGCAGAGCAAGGCCCCAATGATCCCGGCATCCTTGCCCAGTTTCGGGGCGCAAATATAATCAAGCTGCAAGCTGCCGTGCGTTGCATAGCCGCCCAGCCTGCTGACCATCTCCGCTTGGGTTGCCCCAACAAGGCCAGGGGCTCGCCCAACAGCACCGCCCAGATCAATCCGCTGCGGCGAAAGCAGCAGAACCACCTGCGCCCATAATTGCCCCAGATAAGCCGCGATCAGCCGCTGTTCCGGCCCGCCGGCCGAGCACGCGCTCAAGGTCTTGCCAACACGCGCAGTCGTTCCCGAAGATCCGCATCACCCAACCGCGTCGAGCAATAGCGCACGCTCTTTCGGTCACCCGCAGCATCGAGACGTCGGGATTGTCAAGCATGACGGGGTTCCACGTTTGGGAGGCCAGCGACCGTCGGTTCGCGCCAGGGAACGGTTGATCAACCCTCTATGCCCTTGGCGGCGTGACTGCTATAGCGAATGATGCAGTTGTAATTTTGCTGGGTGATGCAAGAAAATCGTTTTAAGCAATTGCCATTGCGATGAGGGCGGAACATTGCGGTTCAAGGGATTAGACCTAAACCTGATTTTCGCTTTGCAAGTACTGCTCGATGAATTGAGCGTTTCTGGCGCCGCAGAGCGGATGAATGTTTCGCAGCCCGCCATGAGTGCGGCACTGGCGCGGCTGCGCGTATATTTCAAGGATGAACTCTTGATCCAGGTCGGACGGCGGATGCTGCCCACCTCATTTGCCGAATCGCTGCGGCCGATGGTTGAGGAGCTGATCCAGCATGCCGATATGCTGATTGCCTCTGGCATCGCCTTCGATCCGGCCACGACCGGCCGCCGCTTCCGACTTTCCGCGTCGGATTACACGATGACCGTGCTGATCGGCCCGCTGCTGCAGCATCTGTCGGCGGTGGCGCCAGGTGTGTGTCTCGACATTGTTCCAACCGGTCCGCAAGTGCCTGTCCTGCTTGAAAAGGGCGATATCGATGTCGCGATCGATCCGGAACAATATGTGCAGCCCCAACATCCAGCGCAGCTGTTGTGGGAAGACGAGCATGTTGTCGTCGGCTGGCACGGCAATGCCGCCATGGCGGAGCCGATCTCGCGGGCCCGGCTGTTCGAGCTGGGCCAGGTCGTTGTCCGTTTCGGCGCGCTGCCAAATGTCAGTTTCGCGGAACGGCACCTGTCGGCGATTGTCTCCCAACAACGCATCGAAATCACCACGCCCAGCTTTTCGAGCGTGCCGCGAATGCTGGTGGGCACCGCGCGCATCGCCGTTCTGCAAAAGCGGCTTGCAGAGGCATTCATGAACGCGCTGCCGATCCGGGCCTGGCCGCTGCCTGTGCAAATCCCAAAGCTCAGGATGATGGTGCAATATCACTCGGTTCGGGCTGGGGATCCGGCCATTGCATGGCTGGTTCAGCAGATGCAGGTCGTTGCCGCTGCGCCACTTCCATTTGATTCTTTTATATCACACAATCAAATCAATTGATTTTTGAATAGGTACATTGTCTGCGATTTAGTCCCCAACGCGCCAGACCAGACAAGGTTGGCCATGCAATGGGGGGAAAGATGCAAAAATTCTTGCTGCTGGCTGCGGGTTCCGCTGTCGTCATGGGGATCGCCGCGCCGACACTGGCACAATCTGCACCGGGCGCCGTTGCCGCCGACGATCAGGGTATCGCTGAAATCATCGTCACGGCGCAGCGCCGCGAAGAAAGCCTGCAGAAAGCGGCCGTTGCCGTCACCGCGATCAGTGGTGACCAGTTGATCAACGCCGGCGTCACCAACGTGGCTGACATGCAAAGGCTGGTGCCGGCCCTCAGGGTTGTGCCGACCGGCGGTACCACCAGCTTCTTCCTGCGCGGCGTTGGTACCAATTCGCAGAACAGCTTCTCCGAAAATGCCGTCGCGTTCAATTTCAACGGCGTTTATCAGGCCCGCCCGGCCGGCCTGGGCGGCGTGTTCTATGATCTTGAGCGCGTCGAAGTGGTGAAGGGTCCGCAGGGCACGCTTTATGGCCGGAATGCCACCGGCGGCGCGATCAACGTGGTCGCACGCAAGCCCCAGCTTGGCGTGGTCAGTGGCAACGTGATGGCTGAAATTGCCGACTATGATGGCCGCAATGCCCAGGCCGCGCTGAATGTGCCGCTGGGCAGCATTGCCGCGGTGCGCGTGGCCGGCCAGATCATCCGCCACGACGGCTATCTGTCCGACGGTTATGATGACGAGGATGGCAAGGCGGCCCGCGCATCGCTGTTGATCAAGCCGTCCGACAAGATCTCGCTGCTGATCGTGGGCGATTATTTCAAGCAGGGCGGCCGCGGCGCCGGCAGCGTGCTGTTGCCAACCGCGCAATATGCTACGCCGCCGCTGGCCGACCGCATCGGCCTTGCCAGTCCGGGCGCCATCGACGCCATCCGCGCCTTTGCGGCGACGCGGCCGGCACCGCCGTTCTGCGGCGGCTTTGGTGGTCTGGTGACCAGCGGCTGCGTCGACGTGGCTCAGAACACCGGTTATCTGAACAACGAGCTTTATGGCATCACCGGCATCCTTGATGTCGATCTCGGCTTTGCCACGCTGACCGTGCAGCCGGCCTTGCGCCAGTCGGACGTCGATTATGTCACCTGGTTGCCAGGTTTCAGGGGTCAGATCCAGGAAGACGCCGGCCAGTTCACACTGGAAGCGCGGCTGTCTTCCAACGGCGACGGCCCGCTATCCTATGTGTTGGGCGCCTATTACTTCTATGAGGATCTGGTTTCGACCAACTTCTTCCGCCAGGGCGACCTTTCCACGACGCGCTTCACGCCAACCGTCACCACCAAAAGCTATGCCGCGTTCGGCCAGTTGACCTATGCGATCAGCGACAGCGTGCGCGCCGTGCTGGGCGGACGCTATACCAAGGAAAGCAAGGACCAGTTGACCGCAAGCGTGTCCGGTGGCCGTCCCGGCCCGGTCAATCCCGCGCTGGGTGCACCGTTTGCCGGCGCGCTTGATTTCAACCGCTTCACCTGGAAGGCGGGCTTTGAATGGGACGCCGGCCCGGCGTCGCTGGCCTATGCCAATGTCGCGACCGGCTTCAAATCGGGCGGCTTCTTCGTGGCGGCACCGCCGGCCAACGTCTATCGACCGGAATTCCTGACCGCCTACACGTTGGGCGTCAAAAACCGCTTTTTCGACAACAAGCTGCAGGTGAATGCCGAGGCCTTCTATTGGGATTATACCGATCAGCAGATCACCTTCGTTGGCGGCGTGCTGACCGGCAACGGCATTTTTGCGCAAGGATCGCGCACCGAAAATGCCGGCAAGTCGCGCATGTATGGCTTCGAGGTGGAAACGCTGTTCCGACCGTCGGCCAACGATCGGCTGAACCTGACCGTGCAGTTTCTGAACAGCAAGTATCGCAGCCTGCAAACCGCCAACTTCTCGGGCACCGGCGCGCCGGTCGCCACCGGCTGCACCACGCTCGGCAGCCGGCTGGCCAACCCGTCGGTGGCTGGCAACACCGCCCGTTTCTTCGATCTCGACTGCTCGGGCAGGCCGGCCGTCAATGCACCGCGCTGGTCGATCAACGCCGGCTATGAGCATGGCTTCGACGTTTCGAGCGATGTCCGGCTGCTGCTGGGTGCCCGCACCACAATCGAGAGCAGCCGCTTCCTCAACGCCAACTACCGGCCAGAGGAGCGCCAGGGCTCCTACATGATGTCCGATCTGTATCTGACAGCAGAGTTCATGAACGGCGCCCTTTATACCACGCTGTTCGTCAACAATGTCGAAGATGTCGAAATTCTGCAGCGTGCCGGCACCCGGCCGGTGCTCGACATGCCGGTGGGCAAGCTGGCGCCGCCGCGCATCATCGGCGTGCGTGTGGGCTATAATTTCTGATGCGCTGCCGCGCCCACCCCGCGCTGATGGCCGCCGCGCTGCTGGCGGGCCTGCCTGCCGCGGCGGCGCAATGCCCGGCGCCGGCGCAGGGTCTTATCACGCTGGGCACGATGGGCGGGCCGGTGCCGGATGACAGCCGGTCACAACCGGCAAACGCGCTGGTGAATCAAGGCAAGGTCTATCTGGTCGATACTGGTGATGGCACGGTGGGCCAGCTCGCCAGGGCCGGCATCGCGCTGCCGCGGGTCGAGGCGGTGTTTCTCAGCCATCTTCACCCTGATCACACCGCGGGCCTGAATGCAGTGCTGGCGTTGCGCAACCAGACCGAAGTGCGGAACCGACTGACCGTCTATGGCCCGCCGGGCACAAATGCACTGGTCGCCGGCATCATCACGTCGATGCAGCCGGCTGCCCGGGCGGGATATGGTGTTCCCGGCCAGCACTGGGCGCCGCCCGCCGACGGCGTACAGGTGGTGGAACTGGTTGGCGGTGCAGACGTGATGATCGGCACCATGCGGGTTCGCGCCGCCCAGAACAGCCATTATGATTTTGTGCCGGACAGTGAAGAGGATGGCGCGTTCAAATCACTGTCGTTGCGGTTCGATCTGCCGTCGCGGTCCATCTTCTATACCGGCGACACCGGGCCAAGCCCGGCCGTCGAGCGCCTGGCCGCCGGTGCCGATCTGTTGCTGGCCGAAATGATCGACATCGATGCGACTCTGGCGCGGGTGGCCCGCAATGCACCCGACATGCCGGCCGCGACAAAGGACGCGATGACCCGGCACCTGACCACGCACCACCTCACCCCGGCCGATGTCGGGGCGATGGCAGCGCGGTCTGGCGTCAAGTCGCTGGTGGTCACGCATTTTGCCGGCGGCACGGCCGGGCCGGACCGGCTGGCAACGCTGCTGGCGGCGGTGCGCGCGCAATACAAGGGGCCGGTGACGCTGGCCAACGACCTCGACTGTTTTTGACCATCGGCCTTCGCACGGGACAACCACATCATGAACCAAGCGAACATCCTGATCATTGGCGGCGGCATCGGCGGGCTTACCGCCGCCATCGCGCTGCGCCGCCACGGCCATGTCGTCACCATCATCGAACGCGATCCCGACTGGACGGTGTACGGCGTCGGCATCATCCAGCAGTCGAACGTCGTGCGCGCGATGGACCAGCTGGGCCTGCTCGATGATTATCTCGATGCGGGCATCGGCTTTGATCATGTCGAGATCTATGCGCCGCACGGCGTGCGCGTGGCACGCATTCCGGCGCATCGGCTGGTCGAAGGCAAGCCGGCCAACATCGGCATCGCCCGCCCGGCCTTGCACCGCGTGCTTGGCACCCGGGCAAAGGCCGCCGGGACCGAGGTGCGGCTGGGCGTGACGGTGACGGCGCTGGTCGACGACGGTCAGGGTGTCGATGTCAGCTTCTCGGACGGCACCACCGGCCGCTACGACTTCGTTGTCGGTGCCGATGGAGTCTATTCGGCGACGCGGGCAATGGTGTTGCCCGAGGCGAAGGGGCCAAGTTTCACCGGCCAGTCGGTATGGCGCTACAATTTTCCCCGGCCCGAAGGTCTCGACAGCCTGCATGCCTACGAAGGGCCGATCGGCGTCGGGCTTGTCCCGATCGGGCCGACCCTGATGTACATGTATGTGACGACGCCTGAGCCGGGCAATCCGCGTTACCCGAACGAAGGCCTTGCAGCGGCCATGCGCGCCAAGCTGGCCGGCCTGCCGCCCGCCATCACCGCTCTTGCCGCCGGTATCACCGACGATGCCGGCGTGGTTTACAAGCCGCTGGAATATCTGCTGGTCGAAGGCGACTGGCACCGCGGCCGGGTTGTGCTCGTGGGGGACGCCGTCCACGCCACCACCCCGCACCTGGGCCAGGGTGCCGGCATGGCGATCGAGGATGGCATCGTGCTGGCCGAGGAAATCGCCCGCGCCGACAGCCCGCAAGCCGCATTTGCCGCTTATCGCGCCCGGCGGTTCGACCGCTGTGCCTGGATCTGCCGCGCCTCGCTGGGCATCTGTCACGGCCAACTCGGCCTTGCCCCGCCCGGCAACATGGCCGCGATCAATTCCGAAATGTTCGCGCGCGTCGCCGAACCGATCTGACCCCCGATCTGGAGTATCTCATGTCCCGCGTCACCGAAATTCGTTATGTCGGCTATGCCCTTCCCGAGCTGGATGATGAGCGCAGCTTCTACCGCGACATCTGGGGTCTGAAAGAGACTCATGTCGAAGATGGCATGGTGTGGCTGGCCGCCCAAGGCGCCGACGAGCCCGCCGTGGTGCGACTGCGCGCGGCAGCCACCAAGCGGGTCGATGTCATTGCCCTCGCCGCCGACACCGCCGCCGATGTGGAGGCGCTGCACGACCGCGTCGTGGCGGCCGGCTGCCGCATCATCCACGGCCCGCAGGATCTGGCCGGCCCGTTCGGCGGCTTTGGCTTCCGCTTCTTCTCTCCGGATGGGCTGCCGTTCGAGATTTCCAGCGGCGTCACCCGGGGCACGGCCCGTCAGTTGGTGCGTTGGGAGGGTGTGCCGGTCAAGATCAGCCACATTGTGCTGCACGCCCCAGATCACAAGGCGATGGCGACCTTCTTCACCGACGTGCTTGGCTTCCGCGTGTCGGACTGGCTGGGCGACTTCATGGTGTTCCTGCGGTGCAATTCGGCGCATCACCGCCTCGCGATCCTGCCCGGCCCGCCCTGCCTCAACCATGTCGCCTATGACATGCTGAGCGTCGACGACATGATGCGCGGCCTGAAGCGGTTGCGCCACGCAGGCACCGACGTGCGCTGGGGCCCTGGCCGCCACACGGCCGGGAACAATACGTTCAGCTATTTCACCACCCCGGCCGGCTTCGCCGTCGAATATACGTCGGAGCTTGAGGACGTGGATTTCGAACACCACCAGTCGACCGTGTACACACCCGGCCCGCAGGTGATGGACCAGTGGGGCATCGGCGTCGGCGGCCCGCAGACGATGCCGACTCCCGCGCCCGATCCGGGCCTGTTCCAGCCGGCGGAGGTTTAAGTCATGGCGTTATTCGAGTATTTTCCCAATTATATCTGGAACTTGTCTGTCGCCATCGCGATGGAGAGCGGCGGCCAGATCGGTGAGATCATCGACATGAGCCAGCCGATCCGCGATGCGGCGGCCAATGGCGCCGATGCCGGCACGCCGCAATTCATGGCGCAATGGGTCGCTGTCGCAGATCGGCTGCTGGGGCTCGCCGACGAAGACGAGGCCAAGGGCCGGGCAATCAGCGCGGCCAACAAGCTCGAACGCGCCGCGTTGTACATGTTCACCGCCGAACGGATGCAGGGCCGTGGCTCGCCTGGCCGCACCGAGGCCTATGCCAGGGCCCGCGCCACCTTCGACCGGTCAACGCGGCTGGGGCGCATAAACCGGGAACGCGTGGAGATCCCGCTCGAAAACGGCACCATGCCGGCGCTGTGGACCCGCGCGCCCGGCGACGGGCCAAAGCCAGCCGTCGTCTATTGCAACGGCCTCGATAGCTGCAAGGAGCTGCTCTATTGGTCGCGCCTGCCCGAAGCACTGGCCCGGCGCGGCATCTCGACCTTGTGCGTCGACCAGCCCGGCAGCGGCGAGGCCCTGCGGCTGCAAAACCTGCCCGTCGATCCGCACAGCGAAAATTGGGCGTCAAAGGCCGTCGATTGGCTCGAACAACAGGCCGATGTTGACCTTGCCCGTCTCGGGATGACCGGTATCAGCCTGGGCGGCCATTTCGCGCCGCGCGCCGTCGCCTATGAATCACGTTTTGCGTCCGGTGCGGTGTGGGGCGCCAATCACAATTGGCGCGAAGTGCAGGACAAGCGCCTGAAGCGCGAGGGTGAGAACCCGATTCCCCATTACTGGGCCCATGTGATGTGGGCGTTTGGCGCCGCCGACATGGACGATTTTTTCGCCAGATCGAACGACATGAACCTCAATGGCCACATGGACCGCATCCGCGTGCCATTTCTGGTGACCCATGGCGCGCACGACCGGCAGATCAGCGTCGATTATGCGCATGATCTTTATGATCAGCTCATCAATTCGCCGCGGCGGGAAAAGCTGATCTTCACGGCCCGCGAAGGGGGAGTCGAACATGTCGGCGCCGACAACATGAGCTATGGCCGCGACGCTATCGCCGACTGGTTCGCCGAAACATTGGGCGGCCGTGCCGCATGAGCGCCTGCATCGCCAGCGGCCGTGTCGCCACCCCCAATGCCAGCCGCTACCTGCAGCAACTGGCGAAGCACTTCGCCCACAAGCTGCCGGTCACATCCGACGCCATCCATGCCGAGATGATCTTCCCCAAGGACGCACGCGGCGCCGCATGGCCGGCAGATGCGCAGGTGGTGCTGGGTGCGGCGGAAGACGCGCTGTCGGTAACGATCTCCGCTTCGGCTGAAGGCCAGCGCGACGGGTTGAAGCGCGCCATCGCCGACCATATCGACCGCTTCGCCTTCCGCGAGGCGCCGCTGGCCTGGGTATGGAGCGACCATTGATTGCTGCGGCCCAGCATATCCGGCGGGAAAGTGCCATCGGCCTGGCGATCAATGCCATGTTGTCGGCGTTGTTTTTCCTTCTGGTCTTTGGTCGCGGCGGGCCGGTGCAGGTGTGGGGCGCCGCAGGGCTGATCAGCGATTGTCTGCCACAGGGCTTCATGGTCGGCCTGATGTCAAGCGCCGTGCCGGGCATGCTGGCAGCGCGCCAGCGACGCAGCGGCCGGCTGGCATCGCTTCCGGGCCGTATCCGGGGACCACAGGGGCTGATCTTGCGATCCCTGATGTTCGCCGCCGCATCGGCTGCAGTGCTCGTGGTGCTAGCGGCCGGGCTGGCGACGGCGATGGGTGAAATTGCCGTCGCCTGGTGGCCGGCCCTTGCCATGAAGATCACCGCCGGCGGCCTCCTTGGCGCTGCGGTTACGGCGCTCGGCCTTCGTGCCACGCTGCGCCAGACCTTTTAGCCTTCATCACGTCACCGGCAGCAACCGACAGGAACGACCATGCACCTTGCGACCCTTCCCGATGGCAGCCCCGACGGCCGGCTTGTCGTGGTTTCGCCCGATCATCGGCGCTGCTTGCCGGCCGGCGGCATCGCCGCAACGCTGCAGCAGGCCCTGGAAGCCTGGGATCGCGCCGAGCCTGCGCTGCGCGCGTTGGTCGCGCAGCTTGCCGCCGGGGCGGGGGACGCTTTCGATGCCACCGCCGCGCTCGCGCCGCTGCCACGCGCCTGGCAGTGGCTGGATGGTTCCGCCTATGAAAGCCACGGCGATCTGATGCAGAAGGTGTTCGGCATGGATCCGATCCCGCGCGACCGGCCGCTGATGTATCAGGGCCTGTCTGACCGGTTCTTGCCTGCGACCGCCGATGTGCCGCTGCCGTCCGAAGCCGATGGCATCGATTTCGAGGGCGAATTCGGGGTCATCGTCGATGCTGTGCCGATGGGCATCACGGCAGAACAAGCGCTGTCGCACATCCGTCTGGTTGTGCAGATCAATGATTGGTCGCTGCGCGCCATTGCGCCGATCGAGATGAAGACCGGCTTCGGCTGGGTGCAGGCCAAGCCTGCCTGCGCGATGGCGCCAGTTGCAGTGACGCCCGACGCACTCGGCGCGCACTGGCGCGATGGGCGTGTCGATCTGGCGCTGGATGTCTGGTGGAACGGGAATCGGTTCGGCGCGGCCCAGGGCTATCCGATGGCGTTCGGTTTCCACGAGTTGGTTGCCCACGCTGCCCGCAGCCGGCATCTTGTCGCCGGCACGATCATCGGTTCGGGCACGGTCTCCAACGCCAATTTCCGCGAGGTTGGGTCGTCGTGCATCGCCGAGCGGCGCGGTATCGAACTGCTCGATCTGGGCGAGGTGAAAACCGGCTTCATGCACTTTGGCGAGCGTGTGAGGATGGAAGCCACGCTGCCGGGCGGCGCGCCGCTGTTCGGCGCCATCGACCAGCGCGTCGTCCCAGCCCACTGAGCCTGATCTCATTGAGTCTGATCCCAAGGAGCCTGAATCATGCGCATCATCGACCTTTCGATCACACTCGAAAATGACGTCATCACCGATCCACCGTTCATGCGGCCGAAGATCGACTATCAACTGCACGGCGATACGGTGAAAGAGGCGCAGACTTTCTTCCCCGGTGTTGAAGCCGACCAGTTTCCCGGCGGCGAAGGCTTTGCCGCCGCCGAGATGGTGCAGCTTTCCACGCACAACGGCACCCACCTCGATGCGCCTTGGCACTTCCATCCCACCATGGACGGCGGCAAGCCGGCGATGACCATCGACGAGGTGCCGCTTGACTGGTGCTTCCGGCCCGGCGTCAAGCTGGACTTCCGTCACCTGCCCGATGGCCATGTCGTGACGGCGGAAGAGGTCGAGGCCGAGCTGGCCCGCATCGGATACACGCTGCAGCCGATGGACATCGTGCTGGTCAACACCGCCGCCGGCATGGCGCTGGGCGATCCGAACTTCGTCAATCGCGGCTGCGGCATGGGCTATGAAGCGACCATGTATCTGCTCGAACGCGGCGTCCGCGTCACCGGCACCGATGCCTGGTCGTGGGACGCGCCGTTCAGCTATACGGCGCAAAAGGTGGCCGAAACCGGCGACACCAGCCTGATCTGGGAAGGCCACAAGGCCGGCCGCGACATCGGCTATTGCCACCTTGAAAAGCTGCACAATCTCGAAGCGCTGCCGCCGTTCGGCTACACGGTTGCCTGCTTTCCGCACAAGGTGAAGCGCGGCTCGGCGGGCTGGACCCGGGCCGTCGCGATCTTCAATGACTGAGGCAGCGCCGGTCATCGTGACAGGAGCCGGCGGATTTGTCGGTCGCACGCTGGTGACGTTGCTGCTGGAGCAGGGGCAAAGCGTCACCGCGATCGACACCACGCTGGCACCGCAGCCGGGCATGACCGCAATTGTCGGCGACCTTGCCGATCCTGATGTGCGCCGTGCGGCGTTGGCGGGCGGCTGCGGGGCGCTGGTGCACCTGGCCACGGTGCCCGGCGGTGCGGCGGAAGCCGATCCGGAACGGGCATGGCAAGTGAATGTCGCGGCGGCACGCCAGTTGCTGGGCGAGGTTGCAGCGGTGGCCGACCGGCCGCGCGTGGTATTTGCCAGCTCGATTGCCGTGTTTGGCGAGGCGATGCCGGCCGCCGGTGTGGATGATGATACGCCGCTGTCACCACATCTTCATTACGGTGCGCACAAGGCAATGGTCGAAACGCTGGTGGCGATGCAGTCCAATCGCCGTGCCCTCGACGGACTATCGCTGCGCCTGCCTGGCATCGTGGCGCGCCCGCCGGCGCGATCAGGGCTGAAATCAGCGTTTTTGAGCGACCTGTTCACCGCGCTGCGCGCCCATCGGGCCTTTGTCTGTCCCGTGTCGGCCAACGGCACCGTGTGGCTGCAATCGGTGCGCCGGTGCGCGGAAAATCTTGGCCATGCCCTGTCGATCGCGACCGACAACCTGCCGGCGGCCCGCGCCTGCACGCTGCCCGCCCTGCGGGTGACGGTCGGTGATCTGGTCATGGCAATCGCACAGGCCGCGGGCGCCGATCCAGCGCTGGTGACTTATCGCCCTGACCCTGGGCTGGAACGCGCCTTTGCCGCACAGCCGCCGCTGACCACCCGCATGGCCGACAGGCTTGGCTTCCGGCACGATGGCGATCTTGCCAGCCTGGTGGCCAACGCCCTCGCCACGCTGCCCACGCAACAAGGAGATGCCGCATGAGCCACAAACCGGGCACCCCGGTGCGCCGCATTGTCACCGGTCATGATGCCGGTGGACTTGCCGTTGTGGCCAGCGAGGCCAGCTTCGATGCTGTGGACATTCCCAGCGGCGATGCCGCCTTCTGCCTGGTCTGGACGGCGCCGAACCTGCCTGCCGACAACATGGATCCCGTCGATGGTCGCGACCGCGCGGCCGGGCTGACCGTGCACGGCGGCTCGGTGATCCGGATCGTGGACATGCACCCAGGCTGCGCATCGCCGATGCACCGGACCAACAGCCTCGATTATGGCATCGTGCTGTCAGGCGAGGTTTGCTTGGAACTGGACGACGGCAGCGTGACCCGCCTGACTCCGGGCGACTTCATCGTCCAGCGAGGAACGATGCACCTGTGGCGCAATCCCAGCCCGACCGAAGGCTGCCGGATCGCCTTCGTGTTGACCGCGGCCATGCCGGTCAGCGTTGCCGGCCAGGAATTGCCGGAAGTGTTGCCCGCCTGATCATTCTGCTGGTCTGGCCCAGGCGCAGGCACGGCATGCGCCGTTTAGCCATGCAGCCCGGACGTTGTCCGATATCGGCGTAACCAGCCTGTTCTGGGAAAGCCACAAGTTCGGCCGGGACTTTGGCCATTGCCGTCTCAAGACGCTGCACAACTTCGCCGCGCTTCTGCAGGGCCGCTTCCCGGTTGCCCGCTGACCGCGCAAGGTGATGCGCGGACCGCGCGTTGGACGCGCGCCGTCGCCATCTTTACCGCATGAAATCCGGCAGGCCGCCCGCGGGAACGGGACGATTGTTGCACTGAGACGAACAGGGCAGGTCAAGATCCCCCCAATTGGCACGCGTCTGCCGCAAAATTGGTCAAGCCAATATGGCTTGATGCTGGACGCGAAACGGGTGAAAGCCATGCTTTGATACGCCGCGGGTGGATCTCATAAGCGCCGCTGATGCGAATCTATCGATTCTATAAATTTGAAACTTATTGTTCTGACCCATACCGTAAAATCGGTAAGGCCGATTTTAATGCGGCCATGGGGAGGACGAGGCTTATGCGCCATACAGCTTGGTTGCTGGCATCAGTTGGCTTGATCGGTATCGAAGCAACCGCCATGGCACAGGCCGCCCCGGCCGTGCGGGCGCCCCAGGCGACCGCAGCCGCCGACAAAATTGACGGCGACGTGAGCGAGATCGTTGTCACCGGTTCACGCATCGATCGCGCCGGCTTCACCGCTCCCACGCCAACGACGGTAGTCGGTGCGGCGGTTCTGGAACAGCGCGCCGCGGTCAATATTGCCGATGTCCTGAACGAAGTGCCGGCGTTCCGCCGCACGTCCGCGCCGGAATCGGGCGGCATCGGCAATCGCGGTCTGAACAGCGTCGATCTTCGCGGCCTGACTCCGGTGCGGACGCTGGTGCTGCTCGACAAATTGCGGCTGCCCGGCGCCACCTTCCCCGGCCAATCCATCGCCGGCGTGCCGGATCTCAACACGATCCCGACGGTATTGATTGCGCAAGCCGATGTTGTCACCGGCGGCGCTTCGGCGGCCTATGGCTCCGACGCGGTTGCCGGCGTCGTCAACCTGCAGATCAATACGAAGCTCAATGGAATCAAGGGCAATGTCCAGTACGGTCAGACCCGCTACAATGATGCCAGGGACTATTTTGCCTCGCTGGCGGCTGGCACTGATTTTGCCGGCGGGCGCGGCCATGTCGTGATCGGCGGCGAGTACAACAAGAACAACGGCACCGATCTGTTCAACACCAGGCGGGATTGGGGCATGCGCAATGTCGGTCTGGTGGCCGTGTCGGGGACCCGCCCGGCCGACCTGCCGGCGAACCTGGTTGCCGACAATGTGCTGTTCGGCACGCTGACCCCGGGCGGCCTCATCACGCCGACGGTGGCCGGCAATCCGGCGGCGCTGCGCAACCTGCAGTTCGTCGCCAACGCCGATGGCACGGTGACGACCGCGCCGTTCAACGCCGGGCTTTATCAGGGCCAGGTCGGGACTTCGATGGTTGGCGGCAGCAACGTCAATCCCTATCAGGTGCTGCGCGCGAGAACCGAACGCTGGAACTTGCTGGCCGAAGCCCATTACGATCTGACCGACAATGTCACCGTGTGGATCGAGCCAGCCTATTCCCGGTTCACGTCGTACAATATCTCGGCGCAGATTCGGGCTGCGACCGGCGGCACCGCGCCGTTCATCGTTTTCCGGCAAGACAACGCCTTCCTGCGCCAGGCTCTGACGACGGCGCAGCAGGCGCTCGTGCCGGCCGGCGGGCTCAGCATCGGCTATCTCGGCAATGATTTCGGTCCGGCGAAGGTGCGCCTGCAAAATGATGTCGCGCGCCTGGTTGGCGGCCTGAAGGGCACATTCGGTGACAAATGGCGCTGGGATGTCAGCGGTCAATACGCCCGCAGCACCAGCCGCCAGGATACGTCCGTGGCGCCGATCACGGCCAACTTCAATGCGGCCATCGATGCGGTTCAGGTGACGGCGGCGAATGTCGGCAGCTCCGGGCAGACGATCGGGTCGATCGTTTGCCGCTCGACGCTGACCACACCCACCAATGGCTGCGTGCCGATCAACATCCTCGGCACCGCCAAATTCACCCCCGCCGCCTATGCTTATGCCTTCGGCACGGCCAATGCCCGCACCGTCACGTCGCTCACGGAATTTGTGGCCAACCTGAACGGCGAACCCTTCTCGCTGTGGGCGGGGCCGGTGTCGGTCGGGGTCGGTGCCGAATATCGCCGCGACACGCTGAAAACCGGTGTCGATGCGATCAGCCAGGCCGGTCAGTTCGGGGTGCAGACTCCCCGCAACTTCCTGTTTGCCAGCCAGAATGTGAAGGAAGCCTATGCCGAGGTGATCGTGCCGCTGCTGGCTGCGGACAGCTTCCCCGGAGAATTGAACTTCAACGGCGCCGGCCGCATCACCGATTACAGCTATTCCGGTTCGGTGACGACCTGGAAGACCGGCCTGACCTGGAAGCCCGTGTCCGGCCTCCTGCTGCGTGGCACGCTTTCGCGTGACATCCGCGCACCCACCTTGCCCGAACTGCTGACGCCCAACGTCGCGAGCGTGCCCCGCCCGCTCACGCAGGGCGGGACGGCCGATCTGCGCACCAATTTCGTTGGTCGTGCCTATGCCTTCGATACCTTCACCGGCGGCAGCGCCACGCTGACTCCGGAAAAGGCCGATACGCTGACCGCCGGCGTGGTGCTGACGCCGCAGGGGCTGGACAACCGGCTGCAGCTCTCGGTCGATTTCTATCGCATCAGCGTGAAGAACGCCATCGGTGCGCTGGGTGCAGCCACCTCGATCCAGAATTGTACCGCCGGTGGCGTGGCTTCGGTCAGCAACCCGTTCTGCGGGCTGATCACCTTTTCGAACAATGATCTGGTCAATGGTGCGATCCTGTCGGTCAATGCGGCGAACGCCAACTTCGCCGAGTTCAGGACCAAGGGCTTCGACTTCGCGTTGCGCTATCTCCAGCCGCTCGATGCCATCAGCGCCAGTCTGCCGGGCCGGGTGTCGTTCACGGCGCAGGCAACGCATGTCATCGAATATCGCGCGTCGACCGACGTGTCGGTGCTCTACCCGACCGGCGTCAACCGTGCCGGCCAGACCGGCGCCCTGTTCGGCGGTACGCCGGGTCTGCCCAACTGGGTCGTCAATGCGACACTCGATTATCGGGTCGGCAAGTTCGATATCAACGGGCAGCTGCGCTACATCAGCGAAAGCCGCCAGAACAACGCCCTGATCGGCCCTGATCAGGCGAACTACAGCCCAACTCTGTTCAACAGTATCAACAACAATATCATTCCGTCGGTCGCCTATTTCAATCTGGGCATGAGCTATGACCTGGCGATCGGCGGCAACCGCACGGAACTGTATCTGACCATCAACAATCTGTTCAACCGCAGCCCGCCGCTGCCCGCCATCAACAACAATGCCTATTATGATCTGCTTGGCCGGTCGTACCGCGTCGGCGTCCGGTTCGGCTTCTGACCATGCGGCGGGAAACGGCCACGTTCGTTGCCCGCCGCCAAAATCCGAGTGGGGAGATCGCAGCATGTCCTGCCGGCGAATGATCCCCGTTCTGCTGGTGCTGGGCGGCAATATGTCCCCGGTAACGGCGGCGCCGGTGCAGATCAACGGCGGATTGGTCGAGGGTGTCCGGCGCGGCGACGCCGTCGCCTATCTGGGCGTGGCTTATGCGGCGGCACCGATCGGCCCCGACCGCTGGCGTCCGCCGCAGCCAGCGCCCGCGTGGCCGGGTGTGCGCGCCGCAGACACTTATGGCGCGCCCTGCGCGCAGGCACCGCTTCGCGGCCTGACACAGCTTTCCGATGCCAGCCGCGAGGATTGCCTCACGCTCATGGCGCTACCGATCGCCGGATTTCGGCAATGATGACCCGATCCTGGGCGAATTTCGCGGCCACCGGCAATCCCAACGGCAAGGGGCTGCCGCGATGGCCGCGCCACGACACACACCGCGGCGCCTATCTTCGTTTCGCGACCGCCTTCGCGGGTGACGCGCTGGCTGCGACCGGCCTGCGCGCGCCATACTGCAACCTCATCAATTCTGGTCACCGCAACCGGCAAGGAGCCGCATCATGAAGAGCATCCACAGCAGGATTGGACGGGCGCTTTGCCTGGGCGGCGTGATCGCTGCATTGGCGCTGCCGGCTGTCGCTCTGGCGCAGCCCGTGCAGCCGGCGGCGCGGCCGGCCGTGCCGCAGATGCGGTCGCGGCTGATGACTACCCTGACCGGTTATGAAGTCAGCGAGTATCTCAAGCGCAACGACGTGCTGTACGTACCGGTCGGCCCGACGGAATCGAACGGCGGCAGTCCGACGGACGTCGAATATGTCATTCCGCTCGCTTATGCCCTGAAGCTGGCCGAGAAGAGCGACGGCCTGGTGATGCCCTATCTGGCCTATTTCTATCCCGGCGGCACCACCACCAGCCCGGCCACTGTTCATGTCTCGACCTCGGAAAGCCTGCCGTATCTGAAGGCACTGACCCGCTCGCTGATCCGCCAGGGCTTCCGTCGGATCATCTTCCTGACCTC
Organism: Sandarakinorhabdus sp.; assembly: GCF_987265915.1. NCBI lineage: Bacteria > Pseudomonadati > Pseudomonadota > Alphaproteobacteria > Sphingomonadales > Sphingosinicellaceae > Sandarakinorhabdus > Sandarakinorhabdus sp. Next base: position 1,582,237 of record NZ_OZ503948.1, on the reverse strand, counting down.
GCATGGCCCGTCGGGCAACACGATGTTGCCGCTGGTGCGCGAGACATTCGACGAACTGCATGCGCCGGTGCTGTGGATGGACACCGGCATGGTCAGGGCCGCACTGCCGCCTGGCCAGCGACCGGGCTTCGGCGAAGGCGGACCGGACGGGCGCAAGCATGTCACTTACGGCGCCTACCAGATCGTTGGCCGCCTGAACGACCTGCCCGTGGGACTCAGCGAGCCGAAACATGAATTTCCAAAGGATACGAGCAACTTGTCGCGCTTTGTGCCCCCGTTCAACGGCACGCCCGCTGGCAGTTTCTATGCCGACCCGTCCGAACATGGTGGCTGGGTCGAGGCTGTGACCACCCAGCAGCGCGACGAATGGGGTGCCAAGGGGGCCGCACTGATCTCCGGGCAGGTAGAGGCCTTTGACGCGAACGGCATGCTGGATGCGTTGCGCAAGCGCGACCAGTTCACCAAGACGCTGGAGAAGGCATACGGTACATTGCTGCCGGGGTCTGCGCGCTGACACGGAACAACCATGCCGCAGAAAAGGGAATCGAAGATGGTCGCAAAGCGTAGCGCCGGTAAAGGTGCCCTTTTGGGCCGGCAGGTGGCGGCCATCCTGCTGCTGGGCACGGCGACAGTGCCAGCCAGGCTGTGCGCGCAGCCGGCTGCAGCCGCCGCCCGCAGTGTTTCCGAACTCGCCGAGGGTTGGCGGTTCCGGCATGACAATGCGCTGGCCGGCGCGGAAATGCCGGGCTTTGCCGATGATGCGTGGGATCGGGTGCGCGTTCCGCACACCTGGAATCGGGCAGGCTATTATATCGACGGCGCGGCTGGCCACATCAACACGCCGGACAATGTCAACAAGGTACAGGGCGTCGGCTGGTACAGGCTTTCGTTCGATCGACCGGCATTGGCCAAGGGGCAGCGCGTCTGGCTGGAGTTCGATGCCGCCAGTCGCACCGCGCAGATCTGGCTGAATGGCGTGCTGCTGGGCCGCCACGATGGCGGCTTCTCCCGCTTCCGCTTCGACGCCACGGCCGCGCTGCGGCCCGGCGGCAATTTGCTGGCCGTGCGTGTCGACAGCAGTCAGCCAAAGGCCGGCGGGCCGACCGCGGACATCCTGCCGCTGACGGGTGACTTCTTCGTCCACGGCGGGCTGTATCGGCCGGTCCGGATGGTGGTGACCTCCCCCGTCCATATCGATCTTGCCGACCATGGCGGCCCAGGGGTCTATGCTACGACGACAGCGATCGGCAGCGGCACGGCCACGGTCTCCGTGCGCACCCGGCTTACCAACGACGGCAAGGGGCTGGCGAAACTGCAGCTGGTCACGCGCCTTCTGGATGCCGGCGGCCAGGCCGTCGCCACGACCGAAACACCCGTTACACTGGCGGCTGGCACCACGCTGGAATTGCCGCAGACGCTGTCCGTGAGCGATCCACACCTGTGGCAGGGCGCCGCCGATCCCTATCTCCATACGCTCGATGTCAGCGTGCAGCAGGCGCGTGGCGCGGTGCTGGACCGGCTGACCCAGACGTTCGGTATCCGCCAGGTGCGGCTTGATGCCGATCGCGGCTTCTTTCTGAATGGCAAGCCGCTGCGCCTGCACGGTGTTGGCCTGCATCAGGATCGCGAAGGCAAAGGCTGGGCGCTGACTCAAGCCGACATCGCCGATGATGTCGCCACCATCCGCGACATGGGCGCCAACACGATCCGCCTCACCCATTACCAGCACGGTCAGGCGATCCACGACGTTGCCGACCGTACCGGCGTGATCCTGTGGGACGAAATTCCGCTGGTCACCGGCTGGACGCTGGGGCCCAGCCAGACCGAGGCCAACCCGGCGCTGGTCGAAAACGCCCGGCAGCAGCTGCTGGAAATGGTGCGGCAGAATTTCAATCACCCTTCGGTTGCCGTGTGGGGCATTGCCAACGAAGTCGATTTCGGCACTGGCCGGCCCGATTTCCTGGGGGCCGGCCCCAAGGTAGCGCCCGATCCGATGCCGCTGCTGAAGATGCTGAACGGCCTGGTGAAGCAGGAGGATGGCAGCCGCCCGACCGCGATTGCCACCTGTTGCGAGGAACGCGGCATGCAACAGGTGCCGCTGACATCGGAAGCGACCGATGCCGCCGGCGCCAACCGCTATTTCGGCTGGTATTATGGCAAGATCGACGAACTGTCGGCGCATCTGGACGGCCTACATGCCAAGCGCCCCGGCCAGCCGCTGTCGGTGAGCGAATATGGCGGCGGTGGCGCCTTGGCTCAGGCGACCGACGATCCGCTCGGTGGCCCCATCGAACTGGCAGGGCGCACCCAGCCCGAAGCCTATCAGACGTGGCTGCACGAGAAGAATTGGGCGATCCTGAAATCCAAGCCCTATCTGTGGGCAACCTGGCTGTGGAACAGTTTCGATTTCGCCACCACCGTCCGCCACGAAGGCGACAGCGAGGACATCAACACCAAGGGATTGGTTTCATACGACCGGCGTATCAAGAAGGACGCCTATTTCTACTATCGCGCAAACTGGTCAGACGCGCCGACGGTCCACATCACCGGCCGTCGCTATGTGAACCGCGCCTATCCCGTCACTGACGTGAGGGTCTACAGCAACGCGCCGGTGACCGAGCTGACGCTGAATGGCCAATCCCTGGGCGAACGGCGCAACTGCCCGGACCGCATCTGCACTTGGCCGGCGGTGCGCCTTGCCGCCGGCGAAAACCGGCTGACGGCAAAGGGCATGTTCGCCGGTGGCCCCACCGGCGACAGCATCGATTGGCAACTCGCCCCCGGGGCGGCAGCGGCATTCCGCATCGATGCCGGTACGGTCATCGCAGCAAAGGTGGGGGGACGCCAGTTCGGCTCCGACGCGTTCTTCACCGGGGGCGAGGCCGGCACGGCCGACACGCCGGGTGGCCGCGGCCGCCGGCCGGTGCTGGTCGCCATCGCCGGCAGCCCCGACCGCGATCTTCTGGCCAGCTTTCGTGAGGGCGACTTCGCCTATCGCCTGCCGCTGGCTGACGGCCGCTACATGGTGACCTTGCATTTCGTCGAGCCAAAAGCCGCGAAGGCTGAGCGGGTGTTCGACGTGAGCGCCAACGGCCAGCCATTGCTGACCCGCTTCGACATTGCCACCACCGCCGGCGCGCCGCTCACCGCCGTTAGCCGGAGCCTGCCGGTCACCGTGACCGGTGGCGAGTTGCGCCTCGATTTCCGCGGTGTGACCGGCAAGGCGCTGGTGTCTGCCATCGAAGTGGTGCCGGCCACGAACTGAGCATCGGCATAAGGGGGCCGCGTGTCGAAGGTTCGGCCGTGGCCCCGGACGTTGCAGGAGTCCGACAGTGCGCAAGCAACACCCGCATTCCCGCTCGCGCCGCGATGTGCTGAAGGCCGCAGGCGCCATGATGGGTGGCACCTATCGCCCGGATCAGAACTTCGGCCAGGGCGCGGCGGGACGAAATTGAACATGAACGACCAAAGCCGCTCTCCGGTTCGAAGGCGCTTGCCGCTGCGCTGGTGGATCATCGCCCTGGTGACGCTGGGGACCATTCTCAATTATCTGGCCCGTTCGACCCTTTCGGTCGCCGCACCCACGCTCAAGGAAGCGTTCGGGATGTCGACCGAGGATTACAGCTGGGTCGTGCTGGCGTTTCAGGCCAGCTATACCGTCATGCAGACTGTCGCCGGCAGCATTCTTGATGTGCTTGGCACACGGCTGGGCTTCTTCCTGTTTGCCGTGGGCTGGGCGCTGGCCAACACGGCCCATGCGCTGGCCACCGGGACCATCAGCCTCGCGGCCTTTCGCGCCCTGCTGGGCGCCACCGAGGCCGCCGCCATCCCGGCCGGCACCAAAACCGTGGCCGAATGGTTCCCGGCCCGCGAGCGGCCACTGGCCACCAGCCTGTTCCAGATGGGCACCAGCGTCGGCAACATGATCGCACCGCCGCTGGTGGCCTTCTGCATCCTGGTCTGGAACTGGCAATCCGCCTTCGTCGTCACCGGTGCGCTCAGCCTGGCGTGGGCAGGGCTGTGGTGGTTCGGCTATCGCGCGCCGAATGATCATCCCGGCCTGACCGACGCCGAACGCGCCGAAATCAGGGCGGGCCAGATCACGCAAGGTGAAGAGCGCCCCGCCACCCGCGCCGCCATTTTGCGGAACCGCGGTTTCTGGGCCATTGCCGTGCCGCGCTTCCTTGCCGAGCCGGCATGGCAGACGTTCAATTTCTTCATTCCGCTCTATCTGGTTGCGGTCTGGCACCTCGATCTCAAATCGATTGCGCTATGGGCATGGCTGCCGTTCCTGGCGGCCGATTTTGGCAGTCTTGCCGCCGGGCTGCTGCCCAACTGGCTGATCCGCCGCGGCGCTTCGCTGCTGGGCTCGCGAAAGATCACGATGTCGCTGGGGGCATTGTGCATGCTGGGGCCGGCCTGCATCGGGTTGGCCACATCACCGGGCGTGGCGATCGCGCTTTTCTGTGTGGGGGGATTTGCCCACCAGATGCTGAATGGCGCGCTGATCACGCTTTGCGCCGATGTTTTCGATGCCCGCACCGTCGGCACGGCCACCGGCATGGCCGGCACGTCGGCCTGGGTGGGCGGCATGCTGTTCACGCTGCTGATCGGCCAGAGTGCCGACCAGTTCGGCTACAACCCGCTGTTTGTCGCGCTGGCTGCGCTTGATCTGATGGGCGCAGCCGTGCTGTGGACGCTGCTCAGGGATCGGTAACCCGCCGCGGTCAGTCACGGGCCGGGATGGCGCCCGGTCGCATGATCGTCCAGCCGGCCAGCGCGTGGCCGGCGCGTGCGGCCTGCTCCATGCTCTGCCCATTCAAGCGGGCAGCGAGATAGCCGGCGTTGAACGCGTCCCCGGCACCGCTGGTATCAACCGGCTGCAACAGCTTCGCGGGCGGCACGTCCACACCACCTGGCAGCAGACAGCCGTCGGCGCCGGTTTTCACGATCGTTTCCGCACAGCCCAGGCCCTGCCAGTGTGCGGCAACGGCAGCGGCCGTTCGGGTATCGGCCAGGCGCATTTCATCTTCAAGGGTGGGCAATCCGATGGTCGCGAAGGCGATCGCGGCATCTCGGGCCGCGCGCGCGGCATCTGCCGATGGCCACAGCTGGGGGCGATAATTGCCGTCGAACGCCACCTGCCCGCCGCGTTCCCGCACCCGGCGGGCCAGAGTCAACAGACGTTGCCGCCCTTCGGCGGGCAGGATGGCCAGCGTGATCAACGAGAAAGCCAGCAGGTCGGCGCTGGCCACCCGTTCTTCCACCGCGACGATGCCTGGGCACGCGAACAAGGCGCGAGCGGCGCTGGTCTCGCGCCAATAGGTGAAACTGCGTTCGCCATGATGGTCGGTGGTGATGGCATACAGGCCCGGTTGACGGGTTGGATGGGTGAGCACCAGGCTGGTATCAAGCCCTTCGGCCTGCCAATCGGCCCTGAGGCCGGCGCTGAATGCATCCTGGCCAAGTGCGGTGAGATAGGCGGTGTGAAACCCGGCGCGCGCAAGATGGACAGCCGTGTTCAGCGTGTCGCCACCAAAGCCCATTTGCCAGGCGCCTGCGGCCCGGCGAAGTTCCAGCATGGCTTCGCCGACAAGGACGACCCGGGCCAACTACCAATTCCACATCGTCCCGTCTGCCAGCCGGGCGACCGGCAGATAGGCGGGCTTGTAAGGATATCTGGCGGCAAGATCCTCGTCGATGTCGACCCCGTGCCCCGGCGTTTCGCCACAGAACATATAGCCAGCCGCGAACCGGTAGTCGTGCGGGAACACGGCGTCGGTCGCCTCGCTGTGCCGCATATATTCCTGGATACCGAAATTGGGCACCCAGCTATCGAAATGCAGGGCGCAACCCATGGTAACCGGCGACAGGTCGGTGGCGCCATGACAGCCGGTGCGGATCTGGTAGAGGCTCGCCAGATCGGCAATGCGGCGCAGATGGGTCAGACCGCCGGCGCCGACAACGGTGCAGCGGATATAGTCGATCAGCTGGTTCTGGATCAGGTCCTTGGCGTCCCAGATCGTGTTGAAGATCTCGCCCACCGCCAGTGGTGTCACCGTGTGCTGGCGCACCAGCTTGAACGCCTCCTGGTTCTCCGCCGGGGTGACATCTTCCAGCCAGAACAGCTGATACGGCTCCAGCATCTTGCCCAGGTTTGCAGCCTCCTGCGGCGTGTAGCGGTGGTGGCCATCATGCAGGAGATGATGATCGAAGCCATAGGTCTTGCGCAATTCTTCGAACAGGCGCGGGACATAGTTCAGCGCCTGGCGCGTGTCCCACCCGGTGACGGAGGGCAGCGCCGCGTCGGCCGGCTCGTAGTAAAGCTTCCCGCGCCCGACGCCATAGGCATCCTTGATACCGGGCACGCCGGTCTGGGCGCGGATCGCCTTGTAGCCCATCTCGATATACTGGCCGACGGCTTCCACCGTTTCGGCGATGTCACTGCCGTTGGCATGGCCATAGACCATCACGCCATCGCGGCTGCGCCCGCCCAGCAGCTGGTAGAGCGGCATGCCGGCCAGCTTGGCCTTGATGTCCCACAGCGCCATGTCGACGGCGGCGATGGCGCGCATCGTCACCGGCCCGCGCCGCCAATAGGCGCCGCGGTAAAGATATTGCCAGATATCCTCGATCCGTTGCGGATCCATGCCGATCAGGCAGGGAATCACATGGTCTTCCAGATAAGCGACAACGGATTTTTCCCGCCCGTTCAGCGTGCCATCGCCGATGCCGTGAACGCCCTGATCCGTGACGATCTTCAGCGTGACAAAATTGCGCCCCGGGCAGGTGACGATGACTTTGGCGGAAACGATGCGCATGACCGAACCAATCCCTTACAGGCGGCAAACCAACGTGGTAGTGTCTTGACCAACAGTTTTTGGCCTGTCAAGTTCGACACAATTGGTCAGGCCGATGTCGGGGCAGACATGAACGAAACGCACACCCAGGATCGGCTGTATCAGGATTTGGCGCACCGGCTGATGGGCGCCCTGGCCTCTGGTCGATATGCCATTGGTGATAGGCTGCCGGCGGAGCGCGAACTGTCGCTGACCTATTCCGTCAGCCGGCCGACCGTGCGCGAAGCCATGATCGCACTGGAAGTGCAAGGCCTGGTGGAAGTGCGGGTGGGGTCTGGCGCCTATGTGCGCCGGCTGCCGGGGCGCGATGACATTCCGGGCTTTGGCATCACGGCTTTTGAATTGACGGAAGCCCGCCTGATGTTCGAGGGCGAGGCGGCCGCGCTGGCGGCAAGCCAGATCAGCGACGATGAACTACGGCAACTGGATGAGCTGGTGCGGGACATCGAGGCGGAGAACCTGGCCCCAGGCGGCAGCGAACAGGCTGATCGCGCCTTCCATCTCGCCATTGCCCGTGCCGGCCGCAACACGGCGGTCGTCAACACCATCGAAGCGCTCTGGAACTTGCGGGCCAATTCGCCCGAAAGCGCCCTGCTGCACGCAAAGGCCCGCAGTGCCAACGTCAAGCCGGTGGTGGAGGAGCATGCCGCCATCGTGGCTGCGCTGCGCACCCGTGATCCGGCCGCAGCCCGATCCGCGATGCGCGCCCACCTGGCGGCCGTGCTGGATTCGCTGCTGTTTGCGACCGAGGAACGGGCCATCGCCGCAGCCCGACGCGAAATCGACGCCAAGCGGCGACGCTATGCCGGAAGTGCCGGTTGATCGCCATGCGGGTCGTGCGGCACAAATTTCTGGCCGGTTGTCAGCAATCCGGATGGTGGACCTGATGCCGAGACCGCTTCATCTCAACGCGGACCGCCTGTTTCCCGCAGACCCGGGCACGCGCGCCATTGCCCGCGTCTTGTATGACAGCATTGCCGGCCTGCCGATCATCAGCCCACATGGCCATACCGATCCAGCCTGGTTTGCCGACAACGCAGCGTTCGACAACGCGACCGATCTTCTGCTGGTGCCGGATCATTATGTGTTCCGCATGCTCTATTCGCACGGGATCGCGATGGAAGATATTGGCGTGGGCAATCCTGCTGCCAATCCGCGCGCGGCATGGCGCCTGTTTGCCAGCCATTATCATCTGTTTCGCGGCACGCCCTCAAGGCTGTGGCTGGATTGGGTGCTCTCGAACGTGTTCGGTCTGTCGACCAGACTCGACGCCGAAACCGCCGACAGCCATTACGACGCCATCACTGCCGCGTTGGCAACGGACGCATTCCGCCCACGCGCCCTGTTCGATCGCTTCGGCATCGAGGTGATTGCCACCACAGAAAGTCCGCTCGACACACTGGCGCACCACCAGAAGATACAGAGCGAAAATCGCGCTGGCGGGTGGCAAGGAAAGGTGATCACCGCCTACCGCCCCGATCCGGTTGTCGACCCCGATCACGAGGATTTTCTGGTCAATCTTGCCCGCTTTTCGGAAATTTCGGGTGAGGATTGCTTCAACTGGTCCGGCTATCTGGCCGCGCACCGGAGCAGGCGCGCAGCGTTCAAGGCCGTTGGCGCCACCAGCAGCGACCATGGCCATCCGACGGCGCAGACAGCCAATCTGTCGGCCAGCGAAGCCGAAGCCCTGTTTCGGCGGGTGAGCAGCGGCCAGGCAACGGCAGCGGATGCCGAACAATTTCGCGCCCAGATGCTGACCGAGATGGCCGCCATGAGCCTTGATGATGGCTTGGTGATGCAGATCCATCCCGGCTCCTTCCGCAACCACAATGCGCAGGTGTTTGCGCGGCTGGGGCGGGACAAGGGCGCCGACATTCCCACCCGCACCGATTATGTGCGCGCCCTGAAGCCGCTGCTGGACCGGTTCGGCAACGCGCAGGCGCTGTCGATCATCTTGTTCACGCTGGATGAAAGCAGCTACGCGCGTGAGTTGGCCCCGTTGGCTGGCCATTATCCCTGCCTGAAACTGGGGCCCGCATGGTGGTTCCATGACAGCCCGGAAGGCATGCGCCGGTTCCGCCGTGCCACCACCGAAACCGCCGGTTTCTACAACAGTGTGGGTTTTAATGACGACACCCGCGCGTTCCTTTCCATCCCGGCCCGGCACGACGTTGCCCGGCGGATCGACTGTGGGGTGCTCGCCGAACTGGTTGCCGAACACCAGTTGGAGGATTGGGAAGCGGCCGAATTGGCGCGTGACCTGACCAACACCCTGGTCCGTCAAGCTTATCGCCTGTGAGACTGGCAAGCGCCTCGATCGGGCGGCTGCCGGCCGCCGTGGAACGGTTCGGCTATCAGCGTGACCGCATGGCCACCGGCATCGTGCATTTCGGGATTGGTGCGTTCCACCGCGCGCATTTGGCCTGGTACACGGATCGCGCCATGGACAAGGGCAGCCGCGATTGGATGATCACGGGCGTCTCGATGCGATCACCCGATGTTGGGAACCGACTCAATCCGCAAGACGGGCTCTATACCCTGATCGAGCGGGACGGAAATGGCGCACGGGCACGGTTGATCGGTGCGGTCGGGCACATCCTGGCTGCCCGGCCGTCACCGGCCGCTGTTGTCGCCGCACTTGCCGCCGAAGCCACCCGCATCGCCAGCTTCACCATCACCGAAAAGGGCTATTGCCGGGCGCCCGGCGGCAGCCTCGATCTCGAACTGGCCACTGAGGCGCGTATGTTTCCATTGCTGGCCGCCGGACTTGCGGCCAGACGTGCTGCCGGCTTGGGCGGCATCAGCCTGATGTCGTGCGACAATATCGCTGACAATGGGCCGGAACTGCGCCGGTTGCTGCTGGCCTGGCTTGCCGTTCACGATGCGCCGACCGCTGACTGGGTGGCGAACACGTGCAGCTTTCCCGCCACGATGGTGGACCGCATCGTGCCGGCGACCCAGGCTGAGGATCTTGATCGTGCTGCCGAACTGATCGGCATGCGGGATGAGGGCGCTCTGTTCACCGAGCCCTTCAGCCAATGGGTGATCGAAGATCGTTTTGCCGCCGGCCGGCCGGATTGGGCCGGCGTCGGGGTTGATCTGGTAGGGGATGTGGCGCCTTTCGAGCAGGCAAAGCTGCGCATGCTCAATGGAGCGCATTCGGCCCTGGCCTATCTGGGTCTGGAGCGTGGCCATACCCATGTGCACGAGGCGATTGCCGATCCGCCACTGCGTGCGCTGATCGTGCGCCTCATGCGCGAAGAAGCGGCGCCAACGGTTGCAGCCGCACCGGGACAGGATCTCGGCGCCTACGCCGACACGCTTGTGGCGCGGTTCGAAAATCCGGCGCTCGGACACCGGCTGGCGCAAATCGCCATGGATGGCAGCCAGAAGATCCCGCAGCGCTGGCTGAGCACATTGGAGCTGAATCGACGCGAAGGCCGCCATTGCCCGGCGATCTTCGCGGCATTGGCGGCCTGGCTGCGTCATGTGCGCGGTGACAACAACAAGCGGACAGGTGCGCTGGCCGATCCCTGCGCTGCTGCCTTGCAGTCACTGTGGAATCAGGGCGACGCCGAGGATGTCGTCAATGGCCTGTTTGGCCGGGGCGGTATGTTGGCTGGCCACTGGCAACCGGCCCCTGAAGACAGCGCCTTGCTTGCAAAGGCGGTCGCCGCCAAGGCGGAATGCACATGACACAGGATATTTGCGCCTATCTGGCCGAACTGGAAGACATCCCCGGCACGCGGGTCTTTACCGGGGCGCGGGCTCGCAAGGGATATTGGATCAACCAGTTTGCGATGAGCCTGATGGACGCCGCCAACCGCGCGCGCTTCAAGGCAGACGAGCGCAGCTATCTGGAGGGATGGGCGATTTCCGAGGCTGCCAAGGCTGCCATATTGGCTCGCGATTACAACGCCCTGATCGATCTGGGCGGCAACATCTACTTTCTCGCCAAGCTGTTCTCAACAGATGGGATCAGCGTGGCGGAAGGCGTGTCGACAATGACGGGCATGAGCTTTGCCGACTATCGCGCGATGATGATGAACGGTGGCCGCTCGCCGGAAGGCAACCGCTCGATCAAGGGAAGTTACTGAAATGGCGCGGATCACGGCGGGCGTGGGGTCCAGCCATGTCCCTCTGCTGGGGGTGGCCGTGGACCAGGGCAAAACGGAGGATGACTATTTCCGGCCGATTTTGCGGGGATATAAATGGACCAGGGCCTGGCTGCAGGAACAGAAGCCCGACGTTGTCATCCTGATCTACAACGACCATGCCTCCGCCTTTGACGCCAGCATCATCCCCACCTTCGCCATCGGCTGCGGGGAGACGTACAGGCCAGCCGATGAAGGCTGGGGTGCGCGGCCGGTGCCCGATGTCATCGGCCATCCCGATCTCGCCTGGCACATCGCCCAGAGCCTGATCCTCGACGAATTCGACATGACCATCATCAACGAGATGGATGTCGATCATGGCCTGACAGTGCCACTTTCGATGATGTTCGGTCAGCCAGAACAATGGCCGGTGCAGGTCGTGCCGCTGGCCGTGAACGTCGTCACCTACCCGGTGCCCACCGGCAACCGTTGCTGGGCGCTGGGCGAAGCGATTGCTCGTGCTGTGGCCAGCTTCCCCGAGGATCTGAATGTCCAGATCTGGGGCACCGGCGGCATGAGCCATCAGCTGCAAGGACCGCGCGCCGGCCTGCTCAACCGGGCATGGGACAATCGGTTCATGGATGGGCTGATCGGGGACAGCCAGGCGGTCCGCCATGTGCCACACATCGAATATCTGCGCGAAACCGGCAGCGAAGGCATCGAGATGGTGATGTGGCTGATCATGCGGGGCGCGCTGGGCAGGCAGACCCGATGCCTGCATCGCCACTATCACATCCCGTGCAGCAACACAGCAATCGGTCACATGGTTCTGGAGCCTGTACAGTGAGGATCAGGCAGACCTGTCTGATGCGCCCACGCCCTTGCGACGCGCCGCACGCGCGGCCTCGTGATCGGCACCTGCTGGCATGCGGGAACGGGGCTTGTTGATGGCCAGCTTCATCCTCATCCACGGTTCATGGCATGGCGGTTGGTGCTTTGACGACGTCAAGACGCTGCTGGAGGCCGAAGGCCACGAGGTCCTTGCACCGGACTTGCCCGGCATGGGCGGCGATGAAGCCGCTCTTCGTGCCGCAACACTTGCCGGATGGGCCGAATTTTCGGCTGGACTGTGCCGTGGCGCCCGGCAGCGGCCGGTTGTGCTCGCCGGGCACAGCCGCGGCGGCCTCGTCATCAGCCAAGCGGCCGAAGTGGCACCCGATGCCATGGATGCCCTCGTCTATATCTGCGCGATGATGCTGCCCGATGGCATGTCCCGTGCCGCTTTCAAGGCGCTGGAAGAACCCAATCCGGCCTTTGATGCGATCATCTCTCCGGTTCACGGCGGCGCCGGAACCTGTGTGGATACGGAACGCGGGCGCTGCGTGTTCGCGCAGATGTCGCCGCCCGATCGGGTCGAACGTGCCATGCAGAAGCTGGTGGCCGAGCCTGGCGGTCCGCGGACGACACCCCTGCAGCTTTCGTCGGAACGCTTCGGCCGGTTGCCGCGCACCTATGTCGAATGCCAACAGGATCGAACCATTCTGCTGTCGAGCCAGCGCAAGATGCAGGCCTTGGTGCCGGGCGCTGCTGTGGTCAGTCTGGATGCAGACCATTCGCCCTTTCTGTCGCGTCCGGCCGAGTTGGCAGGCGCGCTGGTCACCGCGGCCGCTGCGCTCAGCCACTGAACACGACAGTCTTGTTGCCGTTGAGCAGCACGCGGTCGTCGAGATGAAGGTGAACCGCGCGGGCCAGCACCCGCCGCTCGATGTCGCGGCCCTTGCGCACAAGGTCGTCCGGCGTGTCGGCGTGATCGATCGCTTCGACGTCCTGGTGAATGATGGGGCCTTCGTCCAGATCGGCGGTCACATAATGTGCGGTTGCGCCGATCATCTTCACGCCGCGGGCATGGGCCTGATGATAGGGCTTGGCGCCTTTGAATCCCGGCAGGAAACTGTGATGGATATTGATGCAGCGACCGGACAGAAACGCCGCAAGATCGTCTGACAGAACCTGCATGTAGCGCGCCAGCACCACCAGCTCGGCACCGCTGTCCGTCACCAACTGTCTGATTCGGGCTTCCTGGCTCGCCTTGGTTTCACGGGTGACAGGCAGATGATGGAAGGGAATGTCCGACATCAGGGATATGTTCAGCGCCTCCATCGGATGGTTGCAAATGATCGCAACCGGATTCATCGGCAATTCGCCGATGCGGTGGCGATAGAGCAGGTCGCCCAGGCAGTGGTCGAACCTGGAGACCATCAACAGCACCTTGCGCCTGTCGTCCGTGTTGCGGAGTGTCCAGTCCATCAGGCTGGCCTTGGCAAAGCCGGCAAAGCGGTTCTCGAATTGGGTGCAATCGGCGCCATCGAGCAGCTCGAACGCCACCCGCATGAAGAAACGCCGGCTTTCCTGATCGTTATATTGCTGCGAATCGAGGATGTTCCCGCCTGACTGTGACAGCATGTGGGCGACGCCGGCGACCAGACCAGGACGATCCGGACAAACCAGAGTCAGCACGAAATGCGGACGGCCCATGCGATTTTCCTCGATTATTGTTTGTGTTGCATACAAAAATGCCTAAGCTCTGCCCAGCAGAATTTGCGGATGAACAGCGATGGCAGACCAAAGCCCCGTAAAGCCCAGTCTGGCCGAACGACTGATCCACCCGGCGTGGGCCACAAAACCGCAGCGCATCCTGGACGGCTTCTCGCTGGAAATGACCGCCAAGGACATCGCCCAGCTTCAGGAGGCGGCGCCGGCCATTCCAACCGATACGCCCCTCTCGATCACCTTCCTGCCCGGCGAGGACATGGCGGCGCGGGTGGCGGCAGCCGTGGCGGTGCGCCGCCTTGGGTTCGAGCCCATGCCGCATTTTTCAGCCCGTCGCATCCTTTCGGAGGATGATTTCGGCACATATCTGCGCCGCGTGGTCCGCGAGGCCGGGGTGGAACGATGCTTCGTCGTGGCCGGTGATCCGCCCGCACCGATCGGACCCTATGAAGACACAATGGCGCTGATCGAAACGGGCGCTTTCGAACAGGCCGGCATCAAGGCAATCGGCATCGGCGGACACCCGGAAGGCCATCCGGTGATGACGGCGCAGCAGTGCTGGGATGTCCTTTCTGCCAAGGTACAGACCATCCAGTCGCGCGGCATGGCAGCGCTGATCGTCACCCAGTTCGGCTTTGACGCCGACGCGCAGCTGGCCTGGCTTGTCGAGCTGCGCCAGCGCGGCATCGACGTTCCGGTGCGCATCGGCATTCCGGGCCCCGCCGGCATCAGGCGGTTGTTGGGCTTCGCAGCAAGGTGCGGCGTCGGCGTTTCAGCATCGGTCCTGAAAAAATACGGAATCTCTGCCGCCAATCTGCTGGGCAACGCCGGGCCGGACCGCCTGGTCGATGAATTTGCCCGCCGGCTTGGCGAGGACCATGGGCCGATGCGATTGCACTTCTACCCGTTTGGCGGCCTCAAGGCGACGCTGGACTGGATACGGGCCCGTGAGCAGCGGCTGGACGCCGATCCTATGCGGCACTAACAATTCTCGGGGAGGCAGGACAAGGATGCGCAAGGAAAGCCTGTCGGCCACCACGCCACCGATCGACGGCGATCCCGATATCGGCGAGATCAACGAGATCGTCGGTTTTCACATTCGTTTGGCCTATGGCGCGGCCTATCGGCATTTTTCGGAAAACTGCTCGGAGCTTGAGCTGACGCAGAAGCAAGTCGCGGTGCTGTGGCTGATTGGTGACAGTCCCGACATTGCCCAGACCGATCTTGCCCGCCGCATGCGCATGGACCGCGCAACCACCATGGCCATTGTCAACCGCCTGCAGGAGCGGAGCCTGCTGGTTCGCGGCAAATCCGCCAGCGACGGGCGCAAGCAGACCTTGAACCTCACACCGGCTGGCCAGTCCATTCTGGTGATTGCCAAGGACGCGATCCGCGCTCACGAGGCTTGGCTGAAAGCGCGTTTCACCCCCACAGAGGTGGCGACCCTGATCGAACTGCTGACCCGCATTCATCAATAGCCACATAATTTGACTGCGCTTTGACATGACGGGGGGCGACCACATGCCGGGCATGACCGCGAAGACCATGATCGAAAACGGCCGCATGGGCGGTTGGCAGTGGCTGGCCGTTGCCATGACGGTGGCCCTCAATGCGCTCGATGGCTTCGACGTGCTGTCGATCAGCTTTGCTTCGCCCGGCATTGCGAAGGAATGGGGCATTGGGCCGGCCACGCTGGGCTGGGTATTGTCGATGGAGTTGCTCGGCATGGCCATCGGCTCCATCCTGCTCGGCGGCTTTGCCGACAAGGTCGGCCGTCGGCCCACCATCATTGGCTGCCTGGTGGCCATGGCGATCGGCATGTGGTGCGCCGGCCAGGCCGGGGACGTGCAGACGCTGCTCGCCTGGCGACTGCTGACCGGCCTGGGAATCGGCGGGATGCTCGCGGCAATCAATGCGGCCGCGGCCGAATATTCCAATCTGGCCTGGCGCAGCGTCGCCATGGCGTTGATGGTGATCGGCTATCCCATCGGCGGCGTGATCGGCGGGTGGGGTGTGCAGATCATCTATGGCAGCGGCGGCACCTGGCACGACGTGTTCACCATGGGCGCGCTGGCCTCGGCCGCCTGCATTCCGCTGGTCTGGCTCTTCATGCCGGAAACCACCACCTATCTGGATCGCCGGCAGCCACAAGGCGCGCTGGCGCGCATCAATCGCACGCTGCGGCGCTTTGGCCATGCCCCGGCCGATACGCTGTCGCCCCTGCATCTCGGGGATCGTCAGGGTTCGCTGGCCGACCTCTTCAGGCCCGGCCTGATCAGCGCCACCCTGCTCATCACGCTGGCCTATTTTGCCCATATCACTAGCTTCTATTTCGTCTTGAAGTGGGTGCCCAAGATCGTCGTCGATCTCGGCTTCGATCCGCGCGCGGCCGCCAATGTGCTGACATGGGCCAATGTTGGCGGGGCAACCGGCGGCGCGATCTTCGGCCTTCTGGCCACCCGCGTTGGCCTGAGGCGCGTGACCATCGGATCTTTGCTGATTTCAGTGGGCGTGGTGGTCTGGTTTGGCCAGGGCGCGCGCGACCTCAACCAGCTCACAATCATGGTGGCTGTCACCGGCTTCTTCACCAACTCGGCAATCGTCGGGCTTTATTCGCTGTTCGCAATCATCTTCCCCACGCACGTGCGGGCCACCGGAACCGGCTTTGCGATCGGCGTTGGCCGGGGCGGTGCGGCGCTGGCGCCGGTGCTGGCCGGATATCTGTTCGAAGCCGGCTTCGGCCTGCCCGGCGTGGCAATGGCCATGTCCGCCGGCTCGCTGGTGGCTGCGTTGGCGTTGCTGGCGCTCAATGAACAACGCGCCCGATCTTGACTGGTGATACGGGCCGCCGAGGGCAATCAGTTGAAATCCAGGCTGCCGCGGCGTTCGGCGAAGCGCCAGTCACCCTCTTCGCGCACCAGCACATCGGCATAGCTGCCCACCAACGGCGGCTGGTCCTTTCCGGTGAACAGCAGGATCTGGCTGCTCGCCGTCGCATTGTCGGCACCGCTCAGCGTCACCCGGATGTTGGTACAGACATGGCGCGTGACCCGTGGTGGTCGGGACACGAGGCTCGCCAGTATCATCGCCCGTCCGGCGATGAACACGTCTGGCGCGGTTGGCCGGCTCATGCGGCCGGTTTCGGTGTAGAGCGCCGCCACAGCGTGCCAGTCGGCCGCATCGACAGCGGCGGCATAGGCGATGATCTGCCGCGCGCATGCATGCTCGGCGAGCATCCGGTCCAGCGCACTCAGCATGCCCATCAGGCCGATTTGGTGCGCCAACTGTCGGCATAGCTGGTCCGGGCCACTTCCGAATAAGGCGCGGGCGCCACCACGGCCTTGATCTTCACCTGCCGGTGTCGTTCCACCGTCGGCTTGGACGTGCCGCCATCGGGCTCACCCCACACCAGTTCGACCTCTGTGCCGGGTATGGCGAGTGCCTCATCCACCATGGCAAGGGTCAGCAGCTTGCCTTCGTTCGCGCTGTAGCCGATCCAGGTCGACAGGCCGACCAGGCGGCCATCCTGCTCGACGCGGTCAAACGGGTGCATGGCGTACACCGCGCTGGGAAAATCCATGTATTTGGGCCGCAGTCCGTCTTTGCCGAACATGCCGAACAGCGTGTCCGTCACCGACACATTGTCCAGCGCCAGTGTCACCTTCCGGCGATGCGGACCAGCAGCGAGCGTCTCCAGCGCTTCGCAGCCGATGAAGTCGTGATCAAACTTCACGAACGGACCATAGCCCAGATCCCACGGGGTGAGATAATAGCCTTCCACGCTTTCAGGCACATGGCTGCCGCCGATGGATGCCTTGTACTCGTAGTGGCGATCGCCCAGCCATTCGCGATAGGAGCGCAGCGCCTCGCCGGTATAGATGGCCGGCAGCGGCGAGGGGATCCACCCCGATTCCAGCGTGTTCGACGCGTAAGTGCGGCCGCCGACGAGCTTCATGCCATGTGCCTTGCCGGCCTGGACCAACGCCGCGTGCACCGCCTCGCGCTCTGCCCATGGTCCCATCAGTTCATAGCCTGGCTGGCCGGCCATACCGTGCCGCAGGGCGTGCACCTGGCAGTTGGCGATCGTCATCCAGCACATGTTGAAGAACTTGAGATCGGGCGCCGGCTGACCAGTGGCGTCAGTGATGACCTTGGCGGCATTGGGGCCCTGGATCTGGAAGCGGTAATGGCGGCGGTTTTCCGGATCGGGGCGGGCGGCCGTGCGCTCGTCATAGGTCAATTTCACATCGCTGCGGCCTTCGCCATGGAACATCAGCCAGTTCAGCGTGGGCGCGCGGCCAACCAGATTGAATTTTTCGTCAGCAAGATAGAACAGGATTACGTCGCCAATCACATGACCATAGGGCGTCACCGGCACGAACTGCTTGGCCTTGTTGGGCGAGAACCCCTTGAAGCTGTTGATGCCCAGCCCATGGAGGAAAGCGAAGGCGCCAGGCCCTTCCACCATGAGCTCAGCCATGTGGTAGCTCTGGTTGAACAGCACGCACGTCTCGACCCAGGCGCGCTGCTCGTCGCGCCAATTGGAAAATTCGGCGGGCACGCCGGGATAAACGTTCGGCCCCACCTGCTGATTGCGCAGCAATCCCACAACGTCAGGGGTTTCATTCAGCAGCGCTTCCAGCGAGCGATGGCCAGCCATGCCCTGTCCTCCCAAAATAGCCGTGCCAATACAGCGTCCCGGCGACCGCAAATCTTGTAAGTTCAACATACGATTTCTGTCAATTTTTTTGTATGCATCACATACGACATCGTTTGCCGTCGCGGTCTGCGTGAGTCGACAGCCTGTCGCGCCGCATGAACGGGCGCAACAAAGCGGCCTTGTGCCAACAGGCAAGCCTTGATGTGGAAAAGTGTCGAAAACCGACGCAGCCCAAGCCGACCGCGACCTGAACATTCGCGTTTGCAACCAGAGGATTGTCGTTGATCACGCCAACAGACTAGGCAGCGTTGACAAAAGACTTCAGCCATAGCCGCGCGGCGGCGAGGTTGAGGAAGCTGGCGAACGAGAGGGCGGTTTTGTCGTATCTGGTGGCGATGCGGCGCTGCTGTTTCAGCTTGCCGAACATGCGCTCGATGCGATTTCGGTCTCGATAACGGCGATAATCGGGATGCTCCGGCGCCTTGCGGTTTGAACGCGGCGGGATGATCGGCAAGATGCCGTGCATCAGGAGGTTCTGCCGGAAGGCGTCGCCGTCGTAGCCTTTGTCGGCCAGGAGCGCCTTCGGCTTCGCCACGGGGATCGTCATCAGCGCGTCGGCCGCGGCATAGTCCGACGCTTCGCCGCCGGTCAGGATGAAGCCGAGAGGGCGTCCTTGATTGTCTGACCGGGCGTGGACTTTGCTCGTAAAGCCGCCGCGTGATCGACCAAAAGCGTTCGCACAGGCCCCCCTTTTCCGCCCGCTGCCGAGACGTGGCCGCGAACCGTGGTGCTGTCGATCATATGCTGCCAGTCGTCGGTGAGCCCAAGATCGACCAGCGTTTGCAGCAAGGCATCCCAAACGCCCTGTTCGGCCCAGCGGCGGAACCGCACATAGACCGAGTTCCACTTGCCGTAGCGTTCATGCATGTCCCGCCAGGGGCAACCGACCCGCAGCACGTGCAGCATCCCGTTCAAGAAGCGTCGATTGTCCCCGGCAGGCCGGGCCCAGCGACCGCGCTCAGGCGGCAGCAGCGCCCCAACCACCGCCCATTCCTCGTCCGTCAGGTCTCCGCGAAACACCGCTGCTCCCCAAAAAGAAGCTTTGAATCAGAAACCCGACAGCTTGGGAATCCCTTTTGTCAACACGACCTAGTTCGAGATCAGGATGGCAAGCGCATCAGGGACCGACAGGTACATGCACCCATATTGGCAAGAATTTGGCGCGCCCAGCAGGACTCGAACCTGCGACCCCGAGCTTAGAAGGCACGTGCTCTATCCGGCTGAGCTATGGGCGCGTTGGGGTGGGCAATGCCGGGGATTGGCGCAAAAATCCAGTGCGGCGCGCGCAGCTTCAGCCTTCGGCGAGATCGGCGTAGGACACCACATCATTGTCAGTGGCGATCCACAGCCCCGATGGGTCGGGATCCTGGGCGGCGAGCGCCAGTGCTTCGGCGAGCGGGCCATAGAAGATGGTTTCGGCCACCGGATCGCCGTCACCCAACCGATACAGCCGCACGCTCGCCGATTCGAACGTGCTGCGCATCAGCGAAAATTGTCGGAATAGGCCTGAATCTTCAGCGTCTTGGGTCCAAGCGGCACGACCTCGACGATCAGACTATTGGCCTGTGCATAGGCCAAGGCCGCCGCTTGCGTGGGAAAATGCAGCTGGATCTGCCCGGCGGTGAAACCGCTGCCGGTCCAGCCGGTGAGCGGATCGGCGCGCATGCGATCATCGCGTTCGAATTCCAGCAGCCATTCCCCGGTGCGCGCGCGGCCGGATTGCATGGCATGTTTGGGGCGTTGATACAGACGGGCGTGCATCGCGGTGTTTTGCAGCGGGAGCGCCCCGCCGGCAAGCGCAACTTCAGCTCAATAAGCGCGCGCGATGGCGAATTCGACCGTTTCGGTGAGCGCCTTGCGCGCCGGACCGTTGGGGAACGTGCCCAGCACATCGATTGCGCGCTGGCCGTAATGGCGGGCGCGCGCCATCGTATCGGCCACCGCATTGGTCTGGCGCAACAATTCGCCAGCGCGCACCAGTTCGGCATCGCCAGCCGCCCGCCCGGTCATTGCAGCGCGCCAGAATTCGCGTTCCGATTCGTTGCCGCGCGCATAGGCCAGGATCACCGGCAGGGTGATCTTGCCATCGCGGAAATCATCGCCCGCATTCTTGCCCATGGTTTGGGCATCCGACACATAATCAATGGCATCATCGACCAGCTGGAAAGCGATGCCGAGATAGCGGCCATAGCTGGCGAGCGCGGCTTCCACCGCATCATCGCGTTCCGCGACCACGGCCGCGATCTGGCAGGCGGCAGCAAACAGTGCGGCGGTCTTGGCGCTGATGATCTCCAGATAGCGATCTTCGGTGGTGGTGACGTCGCGCTGCGCGGTCAATTGCGCCACTTCGCCTTCGGCAATGATCGCCGATGCGCGACTGAGGATCTTGAGGACGCGCAAGCTGCCGTCTTCCACCATCAGTTCGAACGCCCGGCTGAACAGGAAATCACCCACCAGGATGCTCGCCGGGTTGCCATAGAGCGCATTGGCGGTGACCTTGCCCCGGCGCAGACCCGAGGCATCAACAACATCATCGTGCAGCAAGGTTGCCGTGTGGATGAACTCCACCGCGGCTGCCAGCCGATGGTGGCGACTACCTTCATAGCCGAGCAGCGCGGTGCAGCCGAGCGTGAGCATCGGGCGCAGACGCTTGCCGCCGCCGGCAATCAGATGCCCGGCCAGTTCCGGAATCAGCGCCACCGGTGATTGCATGCGATCGAGGATGACATGGTTGACCGCGTTCAGCCCCGATGCAGTCAGCTGCATCAGCGCGGCGATCGATGGCTCACGGCCGGGACGCAAGGTATGGACGGTTGCACTCACAGGCTTTTCCTTAACCGATGGCGCGGCGCGCGCAAGCGTGGCCTTGCCCACCGCGCCGCTGTGACGCAAACAGGAGGCGGCGGCCGCCGTGCCGAAAGGGGAATAACGCGTGTCTGATCCGGCTTTGAAGGCGTTTCGCGAAAGCATCGACAATATCGATGCGGCGCTGATATTCATGCTCGCCGAACGCTTCAAGATCACTCAGGCCGTGGGCCAATACAAAGCCGATCATGGCCTGCCACCCGCTGATCCCGGCCGCGAGGCCCAGCAGATTGCCCGCCTGCGCAGCTTGGCGGTCAGCGCGCATCTCGATCCGGAGTTTTCCGAAAAATTCCTACGCTTCATCATCGATGAGGTGATCCGCCATCACCGGGCCGCACAAAGCTGATCAGCATCGCCATGGCTTGACCCTGACTGCCCGGAAGCTTAACCATTATCGCGCTTTCCGGGGGGAGCAGCAATGATGACGAAGTTTGCAGCCGCATCAACCTGCGCAGCTTTGGCCGCCTTTGCGGTTGCCATGCCCGCCGCAGCCTTGGACACGGTTCAGACGGCCGGCTACACCAACGTGGTGCTGATGAAGTCTGACCTGTCTGGCTTTGTTGCAGCTGCTCAGAACCACGCGATCGTCATTCCGCCCATCCCCGGCGACAAGATTGATGTAAAAACCATCTTGGCCACAGACGGCGGCGGTATCGGAATTGCTGAGGCCCAGAGCAGCAATGGCGGCCACGTGAAGGTCGATCTGGATTTTTCGATCTTTGGCCAGGCCAACGCCACGTTGAACTACAGCATCATGCTCGTCGGCCCGGACGGACCGCGCGTGAATGTGGCGGTGAAAACCCTCGGCTATGCGACCTCGTACCTCAATATGGCGGCAGCGGCGAGCTTGCGCATCGGCAGCGTCTACCAGAGTGAAGTCGTGCCGCCGCCAGGCGTTGTGGGCGTCGGGGGTGGCGGTGTCGGAGGCGGCGGTCCGGCTGAAGTTCCGGACTTTCCGCTGGAACTTTATGCATCCGCCTGTTCCGGCCTTGAAGGCAGTTGTACATCAGGCCCCAGCTCTTGGAACTATGACGCGTTGATCATCTCGCTGCTGCCAAACCGGCTGTATCCGGTGACGTTGAGCGCCAGCGTATATCAGACCGTTTACAATGACCCCTTCGAGCTCAGCAGGGGCAAGGCCTATGCCGATCCGGTGTTCATCCTGCCACCTGGCGCTGCCGGCTATTCCTTGGTCTCGTCGCTTTCAACTGTGCCGGAACCTTCGAGCTGGATGCTGCTGATCGCCGGCTTTGGCCTGTGCGGGGCCGCCGCGCGGCGGCAACGGTTCACGGCGCGCGCGGCAGGCTGAGCACGGCCATCAGGCCGCCCAGATCCTCGGAATCTGCCAGTTCGATCTTGCCGCCATAAAGTTCGGCGACATCGCGCACGATGGCGAGGCCCAGGCCGGTGCCCGGCTTGTCAGTGTCCAGCCGCTCCCCACGTTCGAACAGGCGGCTGCGGTGATCGGCGGCGATGCCCTTGCCATCATCCTCCACCAGCAATCGCACGCTTGCGGCATCGGCCTCGATGGTGATGAACACGCGGCCGCCGCCGTGGATCGCGGCATTTTCCACCAGATTGCCGACCATCTCCTCCAGATCCTGGCGCTCGCCGCGAAACGCCGCGGTGCGGTCACCGGCCAGATCGATGGTCACCCGGCCGGTGTGCAGCCGTTCCACGGTGCGCACGATGGCCTCCACGGCCGGCCACACCGGGGTGCGGGCGCTCGATGCGGAGCGGCGCCCGGCGGCGCGCGCGCGTGCCAATTGGTGATCGACATGGCGGCGCATCACCTGCACCTGGGTTTCGATCGTGCGCGCCAGCGCATCGTCGCGGCCCCGCGCCTCGCCCAGCATGATGCTCATCGGGGTTTTCAGCGCGTGGGCCAGATTGCCGGCATGGCGCCGCGCCGCTTCAGCCTGCGCCTCGCCATGATCGAGCAGTTCGTTGATTTCGCCCACCAGCGGCGCCACCTCGACCGGGAACCGGGCCGCCACACGCTTGGCCCGGCCCGACCGGATCGCGGCAATTGCATCTGAAACCCGGCGCAGCGGCGCCAGGCCATAGGTGGATTGCAGCGCTGCCATGGCAATCAGGCCCAGCCCCAGCACCGACAGCGACCAGACCAGAATCGATCTTGTGCGCACGCGCTGGGCATCGAGGTCGCGGCTCGATTGCGCCACCTGAAAATAGAGCGGCGTCTGCGCGCCCGGCAGCCGCACGCTGCGCCCGATGATGCGCAGCGGCTCCCCTGAAAAGATCGTTGCTTCATATTTGCACGGCTGGCGGCAATCGCGGTCGGCCGGCGGGGCGCCGAGCTGGCGATCCCACAGGCTGCGCGATGGAAACGGCGCCTGGCCCTTGCCGGAAATCTGCCAGTACAGGCCGGAATAGGGCTCGGCAAAGCGCTGATCGCCCAGCGGGCGCAACAGCCGCACTTCGCCGACCTCATCGAGTTCGGCCGAATTGATCATGGCATTGAGGTTGTTGGCGAGTTGCTCGTCGAAGCTGGCGGTTAGCGTCTCATCGAGCACGCGATCGAGTGCGACACCGCCCAGACCAAGCAGCAGCATGATCCACACCGCCGCGATGAGGATCATGCGGCGGCGCAGCGAGCGGCCGGAGCTTACGGTTCGGCGCGCAGGTCTGGCCTCACCCACCACCGGGGCCGCCACAGCCGGGGCTGCAGGAGCCGGCGGATCAGAGCTGGTCGTTGAGACTGTAGCCAAGGCCGCGCGTGGTCATGATGAGATCGGCACCCAGTTTCTTGCGGATTCGGGTGATGAAAACCTCGATGGTGTTGGAATCACGATCGAAATCCTGATCGTAAATATGCTCGATCAGTTCGGTGCGGCTGACCACCTTGCCCTTGTGGTGCATCAGATAGCTCAGCAGCTTGAATTCCTGGGCGGTCATCTTCACCGGTTCGCCGTTCAGGGTGACGCGCCCCGACCGGCCATCCAGGCGCACGCCGCCGGCCAGCAACTCCGATGTCGCCTGCCCCGCCGCACGGCGAATCAACGCGCGCAACCGCGCTACCAGTTCCTCGATCTGGAACGGCTTGGCCAGATAATCATCGGCCCCGGCATCCAGCCCGGCCACCTTGTCTGACCAGCTGTCGCGCGCGGTGAGCACCAGCACCGGCATCACCCGGCCAGCGCGGCGCCAGCGATCCAGAACGGTCAAACCATCCATTTCCGGCAGGCCGAGATCGAGGATCACCGCATCATAGGCTTCGTTGGCCCCCAGATAATGGCCTTCCTCGCCATCCCCGGCGTCATCGACGGCATAGCCGGCCTGCTCCAGCGCATTGCGCAACTGGTGCCGCAGGCTCGGTTCATCCTCCACAACCAAGATACGCATCTGCTCTGTTACTCCGTCACATGGTCCGGGACGCCAGCACCAAGACTGTCTGCCGATCCCGTCATGCAATAATACGATCTCAATAGCTTTGCCGACGCCGCACGCGCTCACCGGTGCGCGCATCGACATCCACATTGATCAGATTGCCGTCGCGCAAGAACCGGAACCGGTATACGCGGCTGTTCTGATCAAATTGCGCCCCCACATATTCGCCCGGCGTTTCCTGCACGATCCGCTGCCTGATGGCTTCGAACGGCATGATTTCGCCGGCCTGCACCATCGCATGCACATCGTTCGGACCCGCCATTATCGGCGCGGCGAGCAACAGGCTGGCAGCAATCAGAAGGAAACCCAAAACTGGTCCACGAACTGGCATGTCTACATCAAATTCCCAACAAGGTTCCGCCGGCATGCCGCCAAACGCTTGAACAACCCCTGAACATCGCTGGCATTGCCATCCGTTCATGCAACAAGCCGCGCGCTGGTGCAACCGGTGGCCCAAGCGGTGGCTGCTGCGACGCGCCCCACCCACACGCCACTTGCCAGTGGCGGCATCCTTCGCCACTGCCATGGCAACCATGCCCGAACCCATTCTCACCCTTGATTCCATCGGCCTGAAAACCGGCAGCGACTGGCTGTTCCGGCAGTTGTCGCTCACCATCGATGCGCGCGATCGCGTGGCCCTGATCGGCCGCAACGGTGCCGGCAAATCCACCTTGCTGAAGATCATCGACGGCAGCCTGCAATTTGATGAAGGCCGCCGAGCGACGGCTTCCGGCCTGCGCATCGGCCGGCTGGAGCAGGACCCACCCATGGCGCAATTCGCCACGCTGGGGGATTATGCCATGGCCGGCGGCGCACAGCCTTACGAGGTCGAGGCGCTGGCCGATCAGCTGGGCATGGACATGGCCCGACCCGCGGCCACGTCATCGGGCGGGGAGCGCCGCCGCGCCGCGCTGGTGCGCGTGCTCGCCGATGCGCCCGATCTGCTGCTGCTGGATGAACCGACCAACCATCTGGACATCGGTGCCATCACCTGGCTGGAAAACTGGCTGGATCGCAGCCGCTGCGCCCTGGTGGTGATCAGCCATGATCGCGCTTTCCTGACCCGCCTGACCAAAAATTGCCTGTGGCTTGATCGTGGGATGTTGCGCCGCGCCGAAGTGGGCTTTGGCGGGTTCGATGCCTGGGCCGAAGCCGTCGCCGCCGAAGAGGAGCGCACCGCCCAGCGCCTGGACACGAAACTGCGCGCCGAGGAACATTGGCTGCAACGCGGCGTAACGGCACGGCGCAAGCGCAACATGGGCAGATTGTCGAAACTGATGGACCTGCGCGAAACCCGCCGCAGCCTCGATCGCGGCCCCACCACCGCGCGCATTTCCACCCAGAGCGAAGACCCGGGATCGAAAATCCTGATCGATGCCAAACATGTATCCGTGGCGTTTGGCGGCCGCGTGCTGATCGACGATCTGTCGCTGCGCGTGCGCAAGGGCGATCGCATCGGCATTGTCGGCCCCAACGGCGCCGGCAAATCCACGCTGATCAAGCTGCTGCTGGGCCAGATCGCCCCCGATGCCGGCAGCATCACCCGCGCGGCCACAATGCTGCCCACCATCATCGATCAGCACCGCCTGCGCCTGTCGGGCCGCACCGTGCGCGAGGTGCTGGCCGATGGCGGCGAGTGGTTGGAGGTGAACGGCACCAAGAAACATGTCGCCGGCTATCTGAAGGACTATCTGTTCGAACCCGGCATCCTGGATGCGCCGGCCGCCAGCCTGTCGGGCGGCGAACAATCGCGGCTGTTGCTGGCCCGCGAATTCGCGACGCCGTCCAACCTGATGGTGCTCGATGAACCGACCAACGATCTCGACATGGAAACGCTCGACCTGATCGAGGAAGTGATCGGCGATTATGATGGCACCGTGCTGCTGGTCAGCCACGATCGCGCCTTTCTGGACCGGGTGGTGACGATGATCGTCGCCATGGATGGCCACGGCCATGCCGATATCAGCGTCGGCAGCTGGAGCGACTGGGCGGCCCGCCAGACGCCGGCGGCAAAGGCCAAGGGCCGCTCCGCCGGATCGACCACGCCAGTCGCCTCGGCCCCTTCGAAAAAGGCCGGCAAACTGAGTTACAAGGATGCGCGCGAGCTGGCCGAACTGCCCGGCCGCATCGAAGCACTGGGCCGCGATATCGCCGCCCGCGAAGCCCGGCTGGCCGATCCGGAGCTCTATTCGAAAAATCCCACCCGCTTCGCCGCGGTCAGCGCCGATCTCGATGCGCTGCGCGCCGAACTGGAGGGCGCCGAACTGCGTTGGCTGGAACTGGCGGCGATGGAAGAAGGCCTGGCCGGCTGAATTTCACACCAGCCGCCGCATCAGCACATCATCCACCGGCACGCCGTTCACGCGGATTGCATCGGCATCGATGGCATAGGGCCGGAACCCGCACGCCAGATACAGTGCAATTGCCGGCGCATTGGCGATGGCGACGCTCAATTCCAGCGTTTCCACCCGGCCCCTGGCCAGACCAAGCACAGCAGCAATCAACGCCCGCCCCGCGCCCAGCCCACGCGCCGCAGGGGCAACATACATGCCAACCAATGATCCGCGATGACCCTGCTTGCGTCCCGGCTCGATTGACAGGGCCGCCGTGCCGACCAGCGCGTCCCCAAGGAAGGCGCCAAAGGTCGCCCGCCGCTGCAGCCGCGCCAACCAGTCGCCGATCGGCCACGTCGCTTCCTCGTCGCCATCGGCGCCGAACGCATGAGGATGGTCGCGGAGCCCTTGCAGGCGCAGCGCGCGATAGGCTTCCACATCCGCCGCCACCAGCGGCCGGACGTGCAGATCAGGCAACCTCGACTCCGGGCGTAACGGCCGGTTCCACATGCTGCGGCAGCACCACGCGCAGCGGTGCGGGCGTCACCTTGGCGGTGTCGTGCTTGCGGATGAACTGTTCCACCACCGGCGCCACACCTTCGCGCCATTTGCTGCCGTTGAAGATGCCATAATGGCCGGCGCCCAGTGCCATGTGATAGGCTTTCTTGGTGTCGGGCAGGTTGACCGCAAGATCCAGCGCGGCCTTCGTCTGGCCGATGCCGGAAATATCATCGCGCTCGCCTTCGATGGCCAGCAGCGCCGTGCGCGTGATCGCCGCCGGATCGGCCAGACGGCCGCGATGCCAGAATTGCCCGGTAGCCAGCGCCTGGCGCTGGAACACCAGATCGATGGTCTGCAGATAAAATTCCGCGGTCATGTCGCACACGGCACGATATTCATCATAAAATGCCTTGGTGGCATCCGATGATTCTGTATCGCCATCGACCAGGTGCTTGAACATTTCCCAGTGCGATTTCATGTGGTTGGCCAGGTTCATCGACAGGAAGCCCGACAGTTGCAGATAGCCGGGATACACTTTGCGCCCCGCGCCCGGATAGACATCGGGCACGCGCTGGATCACCGATTGTTCGAACCAGGCATAAGGCCGGTTGTGCGCCAGATCATTCACCGATGTCGGCGCCTTGCGCGTATCGACCGGTCCACCCATCAGCGTGAGGGTCGGCGGCGCGCATGGGTGATCATCGGCGTTCATCAAGCACACCGCGGCCAGCGCCGGCACCGACGGCTGGCACACGGCCAGCATGTGCGTATCCGGCCCCAGATGCTCCAGAAACTCGATCAGATAATCGACATAGTCATTCAGATCGAACTTGCCTTCGCTGGCCGGCACCAACTTCGCGTCGCGCCAATCGGTGATGTACACATCATGGTCGGGCAGCAAGCGTTCGACGGTGCCGCGCAGCAGGGTCGCATAATGGCCCGACATCGGCGCCACCACCAGTACGCGCGGATCGCGCCGGCCAGACACGGCACGCTGGAAATGCTTCAACTGGCCGAACGGCTTTCTCAGCACGATCTCTTCGGACACCGCCACCGATACGCCATCGACAATGGTGGCTGCCAGGCCGAACGGCGGCTTGCCGCGCGGCGCCACCGCGTGGGCAAAGACTTCCAGCGACCGCGCCACCACCGGCGCCGCCGGCGACCACGATAACGGGTTTGCCGTGCTCAACAGCATTTCGGAACTGGTCTTGGCCATCATGCCGACACCGGCCATCCAGGCGCGCTGCATCTCGAACGACGTGTAAAGCATGGAAACCCTTTCGTTGCGGCCTTTTCCGCCAGCACGCCCTCCGTGCCATATCGCAGGTGCAGCATAAACCGAAAACTGCTGGAAGCGTCGGAATTATCAGCAACGACCGGACAAAGGCACGTTTCAGCAGGCAAACGCGGCCCCCGCCCCGGCTGCCCCACGTCTGCCCCACGTCTGCCCCGCGGCTGCCCCACGGCTGCCCCACGGCTGCCCCACGGCTGCCAATGCCACAGCCGTGCCATTATCATTGAGGAAATGGCACGTGCCTGTTATCAGCCGCCATGGCTTCCAGACCGCCGAAACCACCGCTGCCACCCGTGGGTGAGCGCAAACTGTCCCGGCTGCGGCTGTTGTGGCGTTTCGCTGGCGCCTATCCGTGGCAACTGGCGGCCGCGCTGGCGGCGCTGCTGGTGGCGGCCGTCACCACGCTGGCCATCCCTCAGGGCCTGAAGATGGTGGTGGACAACGGCTTTTCCCGCGGCAGCGATCCGGCCGCCATCCGGCCGTTCTTCACCATCTTCCTCGGCCTGGTCGGCATGCTCGGCCTGGCGACGGCAACGCGCTTCTATTTTGTCACCTGGATCGGGGAGCGCGTCGTTGCCGATCTGCGCACCGCCGTGCAGCGCCACCTGGTATCGCTGGATCCGGTGTTTTTCGAAGTGAACCGCCCCGCCGAAATCGCCAGCCGGCTGACATCCGATACCGCCATCATCGAACAGGTGGTATCCACCTCGGCCAGCCTGGCGCTGCGCAACAGCGTGATGGGCATTGGCGGGGTTGGTTACATGTTCTGGGTTTCCCCGCGCCTGACCCTGCTGATGCTGCTGGTCATACCGCTGACCATGCTGCCGATCCTCTTCCTTGGCCGCAAGGTGCGCGAGATTTCCCGCACCAGCCAGGATCGCGTTGCCGATCTGGGCACCATGGTTTCGGAAGTGCTCGGCGCCATCCGCATCGTGCAGGCCTTCACCCAGGAAGGCCGCGAAGCCGCGCGCTTCTCGGCCGGCGTGGAGCGCAGCTTTGCCACCGCCAAATCCCGCATGCGGCTGCGCGCCATCATGACCGCGATGGTCATCAGCCTGGTGTTCGGCGCGATCACGCTGGTGCTGTGGCAGGGCGCGCTCGATGTGATTGCCGGCACCTTGTCCGGCGGGTCGATCGCGGCCTTCGTGTTTGCCGCGGCCATTGTCGCTGGCGCGTTCGGCACGCTCACCGAAGTCTATGGCGATTTCATGCGCGCTGCCGGTGCGTCGGGTCGGATGGAGGAGTTGCTCGCCGCCCGACCGATGATCTGCGCGCCGGCCCATCCCACCGCGCTGCCGGCAAATGCGCAAGGCCGGCTGGAACTGAACGATGTGCATTTCCATTATCCTTCCAAGCCGGATGCGCCGGCACTGAACGGCTTCTCCCTGCATGTGGCGCCGGGCGAAACCGTGGCGGTGGTCGGGCCATCGGGCGCCGGCAAATCGACCCTGTTCCAGCTCGTTCAGCGTTTCTACGATCCGGAAAGCGGCGATCTGCGCATCGATGGCGTACCCTATCGTGATGCCGATCCGCACGAAATCCGCGAGCGCATCGCCGTGGTGCCGCAGGAAACCGTGATCTTCGCCGCCAGCGCGTTTGAAAACATCCGCTATGGCCGCCCGAATGCCAGCGAAGCCGACGTGTGGGCCGCCGCTGAAGCCGCGCATGCCGACACGTTCCTGCGCGAACTGCCTGAAGGCATCCATTCCTATCTTGGCGAAAGCGGCACGCGCCTTTCGGGCGGCCAGCGCCAGCGGGTCGCCATTGCTCGCGCCATCCTGCGCAGCGCGCCAATCCTGCTGCTCGATGAAGCCACCAGCGCGCTGGATGCCGAGAGCGAGCAGCTGGTGCAGGCGGCGCTTGATGAGATGATGAAGGAGCGCACCACGCTGGTGATCGCCCATCGCCTGGCCACCGTGCGCAATGCCGATCGGATCGTGGTGATGGACAAGGGCCGCATTGTCGCCACCGGCACCCACGACAGCCTGATGGCAGGCGGCGGGCTCTATGCGCGGCTGGCGCGGCTGCAGTTCGATCAGGTTGCCGCCTGAATTTTACTGGGCGGTATAGCCGCCATCGATCACCAGTTCGGCGCCAGTCATGAAGCTCGATGCATCGCTGGCCAGGAACAGCACGGCCTCGCCGATTTCGCGAGGCAATCCGAACCGCGCCATCGGATGCGCCGCCATCAAGGCGACGCGTACTTCGTTGCCATCGTCCCGCTCGGCCAGCGCGTTCGCCACCAGCGGCGTATCGATGAAACCGGGGTGGAGGCTGTTGACGCGGATGCCCAGCGGCGCCCATTCCAGCGCCGCCGCCTTGGTGAGCAGGGTCACCCCGCCCTTGGACGCGCAATAGGCCGAAGCGCCAGCCATGCCGACCTTGCCGAGGATCGAACTGACATTGATGACACTGCCACCACCGGCAGCGGCAATGCGCGGCCCGGCATGGCGCAGGCCCAGAAACACCCCGTCCAGATTGATGCCGAGGATCGTGCGCCAGGCCTCCAGGCTGTGCTCCATCAGTTCGTGGCGACCACCCGAAATTCCGGCGTTGTTGACCAGAATATCCAGGCGGCCGAATTCGCTGATGGCATGCTCGACCGCGGCGGCCCAATCGGCTTCGCTGGTCACATCGTGCAAACGGAACGCAGCCTTCAGGCCCTTGTCGGCCATTTGGCCGGCCACTTCCTCGCCCGCCAAATCACGATCAGTCAGCAGCACCGCCGCCCCGGCCAGCGCCAATGCCCAAGCTGCCGCCGCGCCCAGCCCGGAGGCGGCGCCGGTGACGAGTGCGACCTTGCCGTGCAAGTTGGTCATATGCTGTCTCCCTATGCTTCGGGAGATTAGGCCCGTGGGCCTGCAGGGGAAAGCTACCAAAAACCCCCTGAACGCAAGGGTGCACCTTTGTCCCCTCTCCCCTTTGCGGGAGAGGGAGGGGCCCGCGCCGCAGGCCTGGGAGGGAGAGGGGGTGCACGCGTGCCAGCGTATTTCACGGGCTCGCACGGCCGCCGGCAAAGCCGCTAGCCTGCGCCACACTTGATCCGGGATTAGACAAGTCAAAAAAAGGCGACCCGAGGGTCGCCTTTTTCGTTCAAGCCTACCCAAGCCTAGGCCAGGGACTGATCTTGCCGGAGTCGACAAATAGCTACGCTATGTGCGCGCCCGGCTGCGATCAGTTCGCGTAGGCCTCGTTACCAACAAAGCCCATCTTCTCGATCCCGGCCTGTTGTGCGCCGGCCATCACCTGATCAACCAGTTCATACTTGGCCTCGGCTTCCGGACGCATCCGCAGCTCGGGCTGTTCCGGCATGGCGGCAGCCTGCTTCATGTAGCCCTTCATGACGTCGAGCGTCACTTCGGTCTTGTTCCAATACAGATTGCCCAGAAAATCGATGTCGATCTGGTTGAAAACCGGATCGATATTGCTGGGGTTCGGGTTCGGCGGCGGCAGATCCAGCTTCACGGCGTGGGTCTGCGGCGGGATGGTGATGATGAACATGATGAGCAGAACAAGCATGACGTCGATGAGCGGCGTCGTGTTCATTTCGCCCATCGGGGCGTCTTCTTCCTTGCTGCCAACCGACATTGCCATGGCGCTTACTCCTGTCTGTCAAGCGGCGGCCAGCCCGGGGGCCGGCCGCCTCAACCTATCAAAAATCGCGCGTCACATAGCCGGCGACGGGTTCGGAAATGAACCCAACCTTCAGGAAGCCGGCCCGCTGCATGGTGAACACCACGCCGCCAATGCAGCGATAGGCCACATCCTTGTCACCGCGAATGTGCACTTCCGGCAGTTCGATCTTGCCGCCCAGGGCTTCCTGGCGGGCAATCTCGTCCTTCAGCGCCTTGACGCCGCGATCCAGCAGTTCCTGCTTCGTCGTCACCAACGTCTGACCCCAATAGGTGTCGCAGTTGGAGTCCACCGAAATCAGCACATTCTCTGGCTTGGTGGTTGTCGGCAGGTTGGTCACGGTCGGCAGCTTCAGCGGCACGACCTGGATCACGACCGGGACGGTGATGAGGAAGATGATGAGGAGCACCAACATGACGTCGACCAGCGGCGTCGTGTTGATCTCGTTCATCGGTGCATTCTCGTCACCGTCCGACGATCCGACACTCATTGACATTTGTCTGTCTCCCGTTTCAGGCGGCGATCAGACCGTTCAGCGCTTGACCGGAGCAGCAGGCGCAGCGGCCGGAGCAGCCGATGCCATCTTCGGACGCTCGATGCGAGCACCCGAAACCAGGGCACCATGCACGTCGGCGGTGAAGTTGTTCAGACGCTCCGCGATGTCCTTGTTGCGACGCACCAGCCAGTTGTAGCCAAGCACGGCGGGCACGGCCACGGCCAGACCCAGCGCGGTCATGATCAACGCTTCACCGACCGGACCGGCGACCTTGTCGATCGAGGCCTGACCAGCCAGGCCGATGTTGATCAGCGCGCGATAGATCCCGACGACGGTGCCGAACAGCCCGACGAACGGCGAGGTCGAACCGACCGAGGCCAGGAACGAGAAACCGGTGGTCAGCTTGCCGTTGATGGCAGAGACCGAACGGTTCAGCGCCATCGTCACCCACTCGTGCTGATCGATCTTGTCGGTCAGACGACCTTCGTGGTGATCGGAAGCGCGCAAGCCGTCTTCGACGATCTGGCGGAACGGCGAGTTCTTGTCGAGCTTGCCAGCACCGGTCTTCAGATCTGGGGCGGACCAGAACTTCTTTTCGAGTTCAGCGACTTCGGTGTTAATCTTGCGCTGATCCAGATACTTGGTGATGATGATGAACCAGCTGTAAAGCGACATGAACACCAGCAGCAAGAACACGGCCCAGGCGATCACGCCGCCCTGTTGCAGCGCGGCCAGAAGGCCATAAGGATTTTCGGCGTTTTCGGTCTGCATTGTCTGTTTCCCTCGGTTATCGTTGCAGTCTGTTGTGCGAAATCTGGTTCATGAAACAACCCGCCCCAGCGTCAGGCCAGAACGGGTTGCCTCAGATCAGTTGGTGAGTTGCCAGCGCACGGGCTGGGTCTTGCGCTCCTCAACCGGCGCGCCGTCACGCAGCGCGGCCTTGAAGCGGAACCGGCGCTTGATGATGGCGCACGTGGCGTCATCAAGCCGCTTGAAACCGCTCGACTGCGTCACTTCGCAGGTCTGCACGCGGCCATCGGTTTCGACGACATAGGAAACGCGCACAACGCCTTCCTCTTCGGCAGCGCGCGAGGCACTGGGATAATCGTCTTCGCTGATCGAATTGCCACGGGCACCCACGGCAGCCGTCGTCGGACCAACGGCGGCCGGCGGGGCCGGCGGCGGCGGGGCCGGCGGAGCGACCACGGGCGGGTCGGGCCGGGCGACGTTGGACTGGACCGAAATGGTGGGCGCCGCTTCGGACTGCACCGACACTTCTGGCGGCGGCACATACGGCGGGATCTCGATTTCCTTGGGCGGCGGCGGCGGCGGCTCGTCTGGCGGCGGCGCCTCCTCCTTCACGTTCACCGCTTCCAGCGGTTCGATAATCTTCTTGACCATCGAAATGGCGAAACCGGTTATGATGGCATAGCCGAGGATCAGGTGCAGGACGGCAACGCCAACCAGCGCGATCTGTCGGTTTTTGCTCATCCCAGGCTGTTCCATGTAGGACATGGCTGGTCTGGCGCTCCCTTAACTACACGGGAAAAGCCGCGGACAGAGGACCCCCCTCAAACCCTGCGCCGATCCCTCTGAGGCCCCCTCTAACCGCAAGCGATGCCCCGGAGCAACCGGCTTTTTGCCACAATCCCGCCTGTTTCCCAGTTGCTACGTCAATTCACCCCCTTTTAGGCAGGCTTAGCCGGAACTGCGCCGCGGTGCAGCATGGCCGAGGCTTGGCGCAACGGCGGTGCAGGGGTTACAGTGCGGCAATGTCACGCCCGATTCTGTCCATCGTCCTGATTCTGGCCGTGATTGCCGGCGCTGGCCCCGCCGTGGCCCAGTCGGTCCAGCCGCCACAGCCATCACCAGCGCCACTTTCCGATCAACTGACGAGCTATGCCGATGTCGCCGAACTGGCGCTCGCCAGCCCGGTGATCGTGCGCGCCAGCATCATCCGCGCCGATCGGGTTCGCGGCCCGGCAGCACAGGGTGTGGCAGCAGGCCGCATGCGGCTGCTGGTCTCTGCTGCGGTCTCCAATGTGCTGATCGCGCCAGGTGCCATGGCCGGCACGCTGCAATGGCTGTGGGATGCCCCAATCGATGCACGCGGGCGGCCGCCGGCCACAAAGGGCCTGGATGTGATTGCCTTCGTCGCCGTACCGGCCGGCGGCGGCGCCACGCGTCTGGTCTCTCGGCGCGGCCAACAGCCTTATGATCTGGCACTTGCCGATCGGGTTCGCGCCATCGCCAGCGAAGCCCGCAGCGGGAGCATTCCCATCGTCCGTGGCGTGACGAGCGGCTTTCGCGCCGACGGCACCATTACCGGCGAAAGCGAAAGCCAGTTCTTCCTGGCCACCGACGGCAAGCCGGCCACGTTGGTGGTGCAGAACCGGCCCGGTGAGGTCCGCCGGGTGCTGGTGGCGCAGAGCGACATCATCGACGATTCGGCGCGCCGCGTCGCGCCGGAAAGCCTGCTCTGGTATCGCCTCGCCTGTTTCTTGCCCCGCACCCTGCCCGCTGCGGCCGGCGGCAGCGATGCGGCCCTGGCCAGGGACTGGCGCGACGCGATGGCCAGCCTGGGGCCGTGCGGCAAGACCGGCTGACGTTTCGCCCTTGTTCCTTCACACCCCGTCCGGCAGTCTGGATGGGTTCGATCGGGGGAACCACGACATGAAATTTCCTGCCTTGCTGCTGATTGCCTTGTCCGCCAGTTCGGCCATGGCGGATGAAGTATTGTGGGACAAATGGGGCGTCCCCCATATCGAGGCGAGCACAGAAGCCGGCGCCTTCAAGGGCTTCGGCTGGGCCCAGGCCGCCAGCCACGGCAATATCCTGCTGCGCATGTACGGCGAAAGCCGCGCCCGCGCGGCGGAATATTGGGGGGCGGATTATGCGCCGCTCGATCGCTATCTGATCGCCCATGATGCGCCGGAACGCGCCCAAGCCTGGTACAAGGCGCAAAGCCCGCAGATGCGTGCCAATCTCGATGGCTTCGCTGCCGGCATCAACGCCTATATCGCTGCCCACCCCGATGCCGTGCCGACTGACCTGAAGCGCGTGCTGCCGATCACCGGCGTCGATGTGATGGCGCACGCCCACCGGCTGATGCAGTTCCTCTATGTCGCCCCGATGGCGCGCATGCTCACCCCGCCGGCGGCCTTTGCGCCGACCGGGATCGGTGACGGCGGAGACGGTGATGCCGGCGGCTCCAACGGCTGGGCGGTGGCGCCGGCGCGGTCGGCGAGCGGCGCGGCGATGTTGCTAGCCAATCCGCACCTGCCATGGGCGCCCTCCCCACTGACCTATTATGAGGCGCAGATCACCGCGCCGGGTTACAGTGTCTATGGCGCCACCCAGGTCGGCCTGCCCGTGCTGCGCTTTGCCTTCAACAACAATCTGGGCTTCACCAACACGGTCAACAACATGCTGGGCGCGGCGCGATACCGGCTGGAGCTGGTGGGCGACAAATATCGGGTGGACGGCAAGGCGCTGGCCTTCCGGCGGGTCAGCAAATCGCTGCTGATCCGCCAGAACGATGGCAGCCTCAAGCGCGAGACCTTCGTGCAGCGCAGCAGCATTCACGGCCCGGTGTTCGACGTTGGCGGCGAAGCAATCGCCGTGCGCATCGCCGGCCTTGATCGCCCCGGCGTGCTGCAGGCCTATCTCGAAATGGGCAAGGCGCAGGATTTTGCCGGCTTTGAATCGGCCTTGAAACGCTTGCAGATTCCCAGCTTCAACCTCGTCTATGCCGATCGCGCCGGGCATGTGTTCCACATCAGCAACGGCATATTGCCCCGCCACCCCACCGGCGGCAGCCACGCCTATTGGGCCGGCATCGTCCCCGGCAATCGCAGCGATCTGATCTCGACCGAGATCGAGCCTTACGAATCCTTGCCCAAGGCGCTCGATCCGCCCGGCGGCTTTGTGCAGAACGCCAACGACACGCCCTGGGTGAACAGCCTGCCGCGGGTGCTCAAGCCGGCGGATTATCCGGCCCATGTCGCCAGTGATGAGGCGATGAGCCTGCGCGCCCAGATGTCGGCGCGGCTGCTGGCGGGGACGGACAAGCTCAGCTTCGCCGATTTCACCCGTCGCAAGCTGACCACGACCAGCCTGCTCGCCGATCGCATGAAGGGCCCGCTGCTGGCCGCGGCCGCCGGCAGCGACGATGCCGACGTGATCGCCGCGCGCGAATTGCTCGCGGGTTGGGACAATCGCTTCCAGCCGGACAGCCGGGCTGCGATCCTGTTCGAAACTTGGGCAAAGCGCTTTTCCGGGCCCGGATTGGGTGACCAACGCAATTTCGTGCAGCCGTGGACGCTGGATGATCCGGTGAACACACCGAGCGGCATCAAGGATGGCGCTGCGGCCACCGCCATGCTGAAGGCCGCCGCGCAGGAGGTGAAGACGCGCTTCGGCCGCCTCGATCCGGCCTATGGTGATGTCTCCCGCTTCAGCGCTGGCGAAGCGGCCTCAGCGCCGGGCAATGGCGGGCTGGGCGGGCTCGGCCTGTTCCGCACCATCAGCTGGGGGCCCTGGCAAGGCGCCACCCGCGTGCCGCAAGCCGGCGAAACCTGGGTCAATCTGATCGAGTTTTCCACGCCGATGAAGGCCATTGCCGCCATGAGCTATGGCAACAGCAGCCAGCCGGGCTCGCCGCATCGCAGCGACCAGCTGCCGCTGATCAGCGAGCAGCGCTTTCGCCAATTGTGGCTGACGCGGGCCGAAGTGGAGCGCAATCTGGAGCGGCGCGACGTGTATTGAGGCGGGGACAGCCCCCACGCCAACCCTCCCCACTCTACGTTCGCTGCGCTCACGTGGGGGGAGGGGGAAGGATTCACGCTGGCGGCACGTGCAGCCAGGCCGCGTGCTTGGGCGCGCGCTTCGTCTCGGCCCACTCGGCCAGCATGGCGGGGGCGACGGTCTTCAGCTCGGCAAGCTGGTCGGCGGTGCCGATGTTGCAAGCCAGTTCGAGGCGGTGGCCGTTGGGATCGAAGAAATAGATCGACTTGAAGATGCCGTGCCAGGTCGGCCCCAGCACCTCGATGCCCTGCGCTTCGATATGCGCCTTGGCACTGAGCAGTTCGGCCTCATCGGCGACCTCGAAGGCGATATGCTGCACCCAGGCCGGGGTATTTGGGTCTTTGCCCATCTCCGGCTGGTTGGGCAGTTCGAAAAACGCCAGCACATTGCCGCCGCCGCAATCGAGGAAGACGTGCATGTACGGGTCATAGGCGCCGGTGGACGGCACGTGATCTTCGGCAAACGCCGTGGTGTATTCCATGCCGAGCACGCGCCCATACCAGGCCACGGTTTGCGCCGCATCGCGGCAGCGGTAGGCGACATGGTGGATGCGTTGCAGCGTAGGTGCGGTCACTGCGCTGGCTCCACCGTCAGCACGCCGCGCCGCACCTGATCGCGCTCCATCGATTCAAACAGCGCCTTGAAATTGCCTTCGCCAAAGCCTTCGTCGCCCTTGCGCTGGATGAATTCGAAAAACACCGGGCCGATCATGGTTTCGGAGAATATCTGCAACAGCAGGCGTTTATGGCCATCCGTGGTGCCATCCAGCAGGATGCCGCGTTGCTGCAGCGCCGCCACCGGTTCGCCATGGCCAGGCAGGCGCTCGGCGAGCATTTCGTAATAGGTGGCAGGCGGTGGCGTCATGAACGGCGTGCCGATGGCCTTCAGCCGATCCCACACGCCGAGCAGATCATCACAGGCAAAGGCGATATGCTGGATGCCTTCGCCGTTGTAGGCGCGCAGGAACTCGTCGATCTGGCCCTTTCCGCCCGCACCTTCCTCGTTCAGCGGGATGCGGATCTTGCCGTCGGGCGCCGTCATCGCCTTGCTGGTGAGGCCGGTATATTCGCCCTTGATGTCAAACCAGCGGATTTCACGAAAGCCCGCGATGCGTTCGTAAAAGGCCGCCCAATGCGCCATGCGCCCGCCGTAAACATTGTGGGTGAGGTGATCGATGATCTGCAACCCCGCCCCCACCGGATTGGGATCGACTCCGGCTTCATAAACGAAATCAATGTCATAAATCGACAAGCCGGGCGCATAGCGATCGACCAGATAGATGATCGATCCGCCGATGCCGCGCATGCCCGGCAGCCGCAGCTCCATCGGGCCGGTACGCGATTCCACCGGCTCGGCGCCGCGCTCCAGCGCCAAGGCATAGGCCGCCGCCGCATCCTTCACCCGCCAACCCATGCCGCACGCTGACGGGCCATGTTCGGCGGCAAAATAGGCCGCCGGGCTGCGCGGTTCATAATTGGCGATCAGGTTGATGCCGCCCTGGCGCCACAATTGCACATCCTTGGACCGGTGCCGGGCGACCAGCGCAAAGCCCATCGCGGCAAACACCGGTTCCAGCACGCCCTGCATTGGCGCACAAAATTCGATGAACTCGAAACCATCCAGGCCGAGCGGGTTTTCGAACACATCACCCATGGCAGGCCTCCTTGATCAGAAAGACACGTGATGCCCCGTCTCTGCGCGCCCCAAGGCTTGGGCGTCAAGTTTGCGGGCACATGCGCAGCGGCTGGGCGCCGGGCCAATTCCTGCCGCACCCGCCCCCGGCGCGTGCGTTGACTTGGCGGCAAGCCTCTGCGACATTTTGTCGTTGGGAGAAGGAGCATGCGCTTCCGGGCGATCGTGGCGGCCGGGCTGATGATGGGCTGGGCCGCGCTGGCCAGCGCGCAGCCGGCACCGCCCACCCAAGCCCCCCCTGCCCCCGCCCCGAAGATCGTCGTGCAGGCGATGCAGGTCGCCGGGATCGATGTGGCGGCCTGGTCGGCCAACAGCCGATATGTGTTCACCGCATCGGGCATATTGCGCGAATTTCTGGTGTGGGATGTGGCCCGCGGCCAGATCATCGATCGGATCAAACTGCCCGGCGCCGTCCAATCGACCACCGAAATCATGCAGTTGCGCAGCATGGTGCTGACCGCCGACGGCCGCACGCTCCGGATCGAAGGCGAAGTGCTGGATATGACCAGCGCCAACCTGGTCGGCCAGCGCGTGTATCTGATCGACAGCGTCAGCCGCCGCGTCACACTGGTGCCAGCCCCACCAGCGCCGCCGCGCACAGCCCAGCCATCGGCCGCCGAACAACGCCGCATCCAGGCCGTGGTCGCAACCTGGCAGGCGCAGGCCCAGCGTTGGCTTCAGGCGCTGGAAGTGTTTTACCAAGACGGCTCCGGCATGACCCGTGCCGAGGCGGCGCAGGTGCTGCCGGCACTGCCGCCATCGCCCGACGGGCAGTGGCGCATGCAGCGCGCCGCGCCGGCCTTTGCCTTGTTGAGCAGCGACAACCGTTTGCGAAGGCTGGCGGTGAAGGGCAGTTTCGCCAATATCGATGATGCCGCCATGTCGCCGGATGGCCGGCGACTGGCGCTGCTGCGCTATGACAGCGATCCGGCCTTTGCCGATACGGAGCGATCACTGATCGATGTGTTCGACACCGCGCAGGGACGCTTTGTCGGGGCGATCAAGGTGCCGGGCACTTACGACAAGCTGCTGTGGTCAAATGCCGGGCAGATCCTGGCGCTGCCCTTCGATGACTCGGATGATCCGCGCGACGCCGATGCGGCGCAGGGTGTGCCGGCGCCAGTGCTGCGCCTGGATGCGGCCACCGGCGCAGTGCTGGCCAGCCACCCACCGCGCTGTTTCGTGGCGCCGCTGCCCGATGGCAGCCTGGTGGGCGCCGGCCTCGCCAATTGCCGGACGCAGGTGGGGGCCGACAAGGCGCTGGTACGGCTGGTGAACGGGCGCTGGCAGCCGCTGCCGGGATACAAGGTGCCCGCCGATGCCCATGTGCGGATCATCGTGGCCAGCCCGCGCGGTGACCGGCTGCTGGTGGCCACGCGGCTGGGCGATGATCAGTTGGTGGTGACGATGGTGGATGCGCAAAGCGGCGAGGTGGGGGCCCATCTTGTGCTGCCGAATGCCATATTGGCGATGGCCGCGTTTTCGGCCGATGGCCGCAAGGTCTGGTTGATGGGCAACAATGGCGTGACCGAATGGCTGCCCGAGGCGCCGGTCGCCGCCGATGGCACACCGCCGGTGCGCGATTTTGCGGTGCAGGCAACATTTCCCAGCAGCGCGGCCAGCGATGGTCGCCAGCTGTTGGTGGTCGGCGCACTGGAAGAGCGCATGGTGCGCGTCGACCTTGCCACCGGCAAGCCCTTGTCACCGGTGGATTATCCCGCCGGCATTGCGGTGGGCTTCATGCCGGGACGGCCGGTGATGTGGTCGGTTTCGCTGATGGGGCAGTTGCGCCTGTGGAACTGGCGCAACGGTCAGGTGATGATGACCACGACATTCCTGCCCGACCAGCGTTTCGTGACAGTGGCGCAGGATGGTCGTTACGATACCAATCTGGGGCCGGACGCCGAAAATTTCCGCTGGTTCATTCCCAGCGCGCCGTTCCTCAGCCTCGCGCCGCAAACCTTCATGCGCGATTTTTTCGAGCCGCAGCTGATCCGCAAGTTGATGGATTGCACCGTCGCCAACAATTGCGGGACGGTGCTGAAGCCGGTGCCGTCGATTGCCGGGCTGAATTTCCTGCTGCCCAGCGTGCAGATCACCGACATCATCAGTGCCGGCCCGGGCATGGCCAGTGTGTGGTTGAGCGTGACCGAATTCACCAACAGCGCCACCGGGCAATCGTCGGGTGCCTTTGGCGCCAAATTATTGATGAACGGGCGCGAAGTGTCACGCAATCCCGATGATGCCTATGCCGAAAAGGCCAAATCGCTGGCCGATTGGCGAGCGGCCAATTTGATCGAGGCAAAGCGCGAAGGTGCGGTGCTCAGCTGGGCGCAGACCGTACAACTGCCCAGCGATGGCAAACCGATCGAATTTGCCGCCTATGCCTTCAATGGCGATCGGGTGAAGAGCGACACCGTGCGCCGGCGCTGGACACCGCCGCCGATGCAGCCGCGCCGACGCCGCGCCTTCGTGCTGACCATCGGGGTGGATGACTATGCCGAGCCTCGGCTGGCGCTGAACTTTGCAGTTTCTGACGCAGCGGTGATCGGCGATCGGCTGGCGGCCATTCCGGGCTATGAAATGCGCCGCACCAGTCTGGTGACGCGCACGCTAGCCGATGGCCAAAAAGTGGCGGTGACGCGCGCGGATATCGACAATGCGCTCGGTATCTTGGCCGGTTTCCCGCCGGGGCCGGACCAAGCGAAGCTGGCCGCGGCCGGCCATGATGGCCGCGCGCTCGACAATGCCACGCCTGACGATATCGTGATCATCAGCTTTTCGGGCCATGGGTTTGCCGATGCGCAGGGCAATTTCGCGCTCATCCCCTCCGATGCGCAATGGCCGGCACTGAATGCAGCACCCACGCCAGCCACGGTGATTTCGGCGACGGATCTGACAATGTGGCTGCGCGCCATCAAGGCGCAGGACATCGCGTTCATCATCGATGCCTGCCATTCGGGCGCAGCGGTGGACACGCCGGAGTTCAAACCCGGCCCGATGGGCGATACCGGCTTGGGGCAACTCGCCTATGACAAGGGCCTGCGCATCCTCGCCGCCACCCAGGCCGATGATGTCGCGCTGGAAAGTGCGTCGCTGCGCCAGGGCCTGCTCACCGCGGCGCTGGGCGAAGGCCTGACCCCGCAGGGCGGCCCGGCCGATCTCAACCGCGACGGCCGGGTGCGGCTGGATGAATGGCTGCGCTATGCCGTCGCGCGGCTACCATCGTTGAACGATGAAGTGCGGCGCGGCGGCGGGCCGATGGTGCAGCGCGGCGTGCGGCTGGTTATGCGCGCACCCAATGCCGCGCCGCCCCGCGTGCAGGAACCCAGCCTGTTCGATTTCAACGCCGCGCCGTCGCCGGTGGTGCTGAGGGGGCAACCATGATCCTTCGAATTGCCTTGATGCTTGGCGCACTGGCCGCGCCGGTGGCGGCATCGGCTGCGGTGCGCGCCGTGTTTGTCGGCATCGATCAATATCAATACTCGCGCAGCGCCGGTGTGGCGAGCGCCGGCTTTGATGACCTGTCCGGCGCGGTGGGGGATACGTTGCGCATCAAGGCGGCGCTGGCCAGCGTTTATGGCCTGGTGCTGGATGCGCCACCGCCGGGTGCGTGCCGATCTGGCAATGCCACGTCGATCACGCTGACCAACACATGCGCAACGAAGGCAGCGATTCTTCAGGCCTGGAACAGTGCCATCAAGGCATCGCAGCAGGGCGACACGCTGATCCTGTATTTTGCCGGCCATGGCTCGCGCTTCATCGATGATCGCGCGCTCGATCAGGCCAGCCGGTACAACAGTACGTTGATGGCGACCGATGCCCGCCAGCCCGGCGCCGTGGCCAATGCCGACATCATGGATCATGAAGTGCGTGGGCTTATCGACCGGGCAACCTCCATGGGCGTGCGCGTGGTGACCTGGTTCGACAGTTGCAACAGCGGCACCGCCAGCCGCGACGGCAATTCGGCCAGCCGAACCGCGCCCGACTTGCGCGTCAGCGGCCTGCGCCCCGTCGCCCAACCGAAGCAATATGGCATCTATGGTGCCTATCGCGTCCACCTTGGCGCGGCCGGCGACGGGCAGGACGCCAAGGAGGTCGGCAGCGTCGGCGCACGCGCCGGGGTGTTCACCACCGCACTGGCCGGCGCGCTGCAGGCGATGCCGCGCGCCAGCTTTGCCGATATCGCGGCGCGCGTGGTGACGGAGGTGACACAGC
The DNA here is from genome assembly GCF_987265915.1 of Sandarakinorhabdus sp. Classification (NCBI taxonomy): domain Bacteria; kingdom Pseudomonadati; phylum Pseudomonadota; class Alphaproteobacteria; order Sphingomonadales; family Sphingosinicellaceae; genus Sandarakinorhabdus; species Sandarakinorhabdus sp. Next base: position 1,538,764 of record NZ_OZ503948.1, on the reverse strand, counting down.
GCACCAATGGCCGCCAGGTGCCGCATGCCGAAGGCGCGCTGCGCGCCGCGCTCGACGGCCCGGAAATCAAGGTGCCGACGTTTGATGTGGTGCTGGATGGCGGCCAGTTGATCATGGCCGGCGGCGCGCTGGTTGGCATCACGCCAGGGTCCAGCTTTGCGCTCTATCCCGGCACCAGCGCAGCGCTGCGCGTGGGCGGGGAGGCGCCGCTGCTGCGCGCGCGCGCAACGCAGGTGGCGCCGGGCCTGACTCTGCTGGTCCCAGACGGTGCGCTGCCGGCAGATCTGCGAGGGCAGATGGTAGCGCGTGAGGAGGTGCACGGCTTCGGCACCATGAAACTGGGGCTGGCGGTGGCCGATCCGGCGGCGCTGTTGGTGGTGCAGCGGCTGGGCTTTGTCGCGGTGAATGCGCGCGGGCCGTTCGCGCTCGCCGCCGGGCCGGGCGGCATGGTGCTGCGCGGGCGCGGCGGCGTGGTGCTGGCGGCCTTGCCGCCGGCAACGGCCCCCGAATTCGGCGTGCAACTGGCCAGCGCGCTGGAGAAGGTGGCGCGGGTGGAGGCGTGGCTGAATGTCGTGCAGCCGCGGCCGGGTGTGGGCCTGTGTGTGCTGAACGGGAATCGTGCCACGTTCGATCCGGCCTATTGCCCGACGCCAACGGGCCGGCGCACGCTGAAACTGGAGACGCCAGCGCTGGTTTCGGTGATCAACGAAAGCGATGCGCCGCGCCACGCCTATGTATTTGCGATCGGGCAGAAATATGATGTGACTCTGGTGCTGCCGGGGTTTGGCGCCAAGGAGCCGGCGCTGGCGCCCGGCCAGGCGCTGCCCGTTCCGGACGGGCAGGACATCATACCCGATGCAGTCGGCAATTTGCGCTTTGTGGCGATTTCCAGCGATGTGCCGCTGAATGCCACGGTGCTGGAACAATCAGGCACCGATGTGGTGGACGCCACCGCTTGCCTGAGCGCGGTGGCGCGGGCGTTTTGCCTGGGTGCCGATGGCGCACGCAGTGGCGGCATCGGCCGGGTGACCAACTGGTCGGCGGCGGTGATCAATGTGGAGGTGGTGCCATGATGGTGCATCTGATGCTGGCCGGGCTGGTGTTGGCGCAACCGCAGCCGATGCCTGATCCGGCCCCGGCCGGCCCTGATCCGGCCGGGCCTTCGATGCTGGCCGATGAACCGCCGCCCGCACCGGCGCCAGAGCCGAGCCCTCCGAACCCGTCCCCACCGCCGCCAGCCGGGCAGGATGAAGGCTCCCGCGTGGTGCGCGGCACGGCGGCGTTGGTGGGAACTGCGCCGTGGCAGATCCAGATCTATGCCACCACGCCGATAGACCCCCAATTGCTTGCCAAAGATCGAGCAAAGCCGGTCAGCGACCGGACAAAGCTGTTTTTGGAGGACATGCCACCTTACGAGCTCGATCATCTGTGCGGCGGCGTGTTGATCGCCGTCGATTGGGCGCTCAGCGCCGCGCATTGCTTTGTGGACGGGAACGACACGCTGCGGCGGCCGGGCAGCCGGCGCGTGCGGCTCGGCAACAATTATCTGCCAGAGGCCACCGAAATGAAGGTGGATCGGGTGATCGTTCACGCCGATTACCGCCGCTCCGGTCCAACCGCCGATCGGCGCAATGATATCGCCCTGATCCACCTGGTGCCCGATTCCAAGACCGACAAGACAAAGCTGGCCTATGCCATGCCGGCACCGCTGCCAACGGCAGCGATGCGCCCGGTGGTGGCCGCCGATGTGCTGAAGGTCACCGGTTGGGGCATGACCGGCGAGAATGACGATGGCGCGTCACGCGATGTCGATGGAAAGCCCTTGCGCGGTTCGGTGCTGCTGCTGGAGGCGAAATTGAATCTGGCTGACGCTGCCCGCTGCCGCAAGGTGCCCGCGTTGACGCGCACCGTTTGGGACGGCGTGCTGTGCGTGGCTGGGGACAGCAGCGGCCAGGACAGCTGCCAGGGCGACAGCGGGGGGCCGCTCACCCGCCGGGGCGTGCTGGTCGGGCTGGTCAGCATTGGCCTGGGCTGCGGGCGGCCCGGCGTGCCGGCGCTGTACACCCGCGTTGATCGCTATCTGCCGTGGATCAAGGCCGTGATGGCGGCGTCGAAACCGGGCATGAATGCCAAGTGCCGCGCCATCTTGGGCCGACGCCAGCCGGCCCTCGACTGCCTGGCTTAGCCCTGCGGCGCTGCCGGCGGCTCGTTGGCTTCGCGATCGTTGCCGCGATTGCCGCGATCGGTGTTGCCGCGATCGCCGCCGGGCGCGGGCGGCGGGGTGGCGGCGTCACCAGTGGCAGCGACATCGGCGGCAGCACCGGTTGGCGGCTCGGCAGCGACGGGCGCTTCGGCAGCGGCCGGCGTTTCCGGGTTGGCAGGGCCAACCACCTTCTTGCAGCCCGTGAGCAACAGAGCGGCGGCAAATACGGCGACAGCAATGCGCATGGTCAATTCCCCGATTGAGATGGCCGATCTTAGGTGAAACCAAGCCCCGTTAGCAATTGCGAAAATGCCGGCGCCTTGCGCAGCGGATCGACCAAAGGATCGTTGCGCAGATACACCAGCCCCGCATCGCCCGACGCGCGGGCCCGGGCCAGCGCGTCCAGCGCGCGCGTCACATCGCTCCACTGCGCCAGCACTTGCGCCTGTTGATACAGGCCGGCATCGCCATGATCGGCCACCAACCGATCGAACGCTGTCTGCGCCGCGGCGCGCTGTCCCTGGCGGTGGCGAACGATGGCCAGGCCGGTCAGGCCGACCAGGCTGTTGGTTTCAGACGCAAATTCCGTGGCAGCCGCCGGCAGGTCATTCAGCCCAAGCCGCGCAAAGCCGATCAGCGCGTGCACCGCACCCATGCGCGGATTGAGCGCCAGCGCCTTTTCCAGCGGGGGGATAGCGCCGGCAAAATCGCGCGCCGCATATTCGATCTCGCCAGCCAGCCGCCACACCCGCGGATTGAGCGGATCGAGGGTAGCAGCCCGCGCATTGGCCGTGCGCGCCTCGGCAAAGCGACCGGTGCGCGCGCAAAACAGCGCAAAACCGTTGAGGACGCCGGCATCGCCCTGCCCCAGTTCGCCGGCGCGATCATAGGGCGCGCGCGCGGCCCCGACATCCAGCCGGCCGTTGAACAGCGCAAAGCCCAGCGCCGAATGCGCGTCGGCCAGCTGCGGCGCCACGGCAATGGCGCGCCTGGCCGCCGCGACCGCATCGTTATACAGGCGAGCGCGGGTCGCGGCATCGGCATATTGGTTGCCGATCACCGCCAGCACGCGCGACCGCGCGGCGTGGGCGGCGCCATAATCCCGGTCCAGCCGCAGCGCCGCATCGAACTGCGCCAGCGCGGCACGGTCGCTGGTTTCGTCCACCCCCTGATCGAACAGATCTCGGCCACGCAGATAGGCATCATAGGCTGTGACATTGCTGGTGCCGCCGGTGGGGCGGGCCGCACTGTTCGGCGCGGTGCCCCCCAGACGGGCATTCAGGGCCGTGACCACGGCGGCGGCAATTTCGTCCTGCACGGCGAACACATCGGCCATCGGACGTTCAAACTGTTCGGTCCACTGGCTGAAACCGCTGCGGCCATCGATCAGCTCGGCAGAAATGCGCACGGTTTCCCCGGCGCGGCGCACGCTGCCATCCAGCAGCCAGGCCACCCCCAATTGCCCGGCCATGGTGCGGGCATCTTCGGCGCGGGTGCGAAACCGGTTGCTTGATGCCTGGGCCGCCACCAGCAGCTTTGGATTGCGCGCCAATTCGGCGCGCACTTCGGCGGCGAGGCCTTCGGCGAAATAAGCCTGTTGCGCATCATTGCTGAGATTGGCGAAGGGCAGCACGGCCACACTGGCAGCCGCTGCCGCCGCGGGCGCGGCGCGCTGCTGCTGCCACACAAGGGCCCCGGCCCCGGCCAGCACCACACTGCCACCACCAATCAGCAGCAGGCGGCGATTGATCGGCGCGGCGGCTTTCGCCGGGGCTGGCGGTACGGCGGCCCCTTCGTGCAAGGCCGCGACGGCGCGCAGCAGGGCCTCGCTGGCGTCATCGCCGCGCCGGATGCGGGCCTGGCTGATGTCGATCACCTGGAACTGGCGAAAGCCCAAGGGCGGTTCGGCGCCATCCAGGCTGAGCGGCACCAGACAGCGGCGATCGCGACCACTGGTGGCTTCATCATGCACCCAATGCGAGGTGATGCTGGTTTTCGACCAGAGTACCACCACGGCGCGCGCGCTATCCAGTGCATGGGCCGTGCTGTGGGCAAAGCGTTCACCGCCTTCCAGTCTGCCATCCCACCACACGGCAAAGTCCGCGGCCTCCAGCAACTGGATCACCGGCAGCACCCGCTTGCGATCGCCGCGCGCGTAGCTGACAAACACGGTGGTTGCGCTGGAGGTTTCGCCCGACATGCTCGCTCTTTGGCAGTGGCCTCCCGGTTCGGCCGCTGCCAAGCTTAGGCGGCGCGCGGGGGATCAGCAAGGCGGGGCAGGCCGATCCACAGGCGCAGCGGCCCGATGCGGCGGCCGAAATCGTAAAAGATCCAGCAGCCGCTGACGGTGGCGCCGATCAGCAGCGGTACCTCCAGCCACAGGCTCAGCCCAAGCGCATCGAGATGATGGCCCACAACCACAATGATCGTCTGGTGGATCAGATAGAAAGGAAAAATGGCCTCGGTCAGCGTGCGGCGCAGCGGACTGTCGTGGCCGCGCAGATGACGGTGGGCAAAACCGATGGCCGCCACGATGGCGCACCAGGCATCGAGTTCGTGCACGCATCGCATGACCCCAAGCAGCCAATCCGTTGGAGGCTGTGTGTCTGCTGTGGCACCGCGATAGACCACCAACGCCAGCCAGCAGGCCAGCGCGATGCCCAGCGCCGTCCAGCGCAATGCCACGCACCGATCAAAGAAGGGCTGGTGCCGGGCGATGCCAAAGCCGAACAGAAAGACGCTGAAATACAGCGCGTGCAGATACCAATCCTGCCGGACATCGTGGGTTTCTCCGAAGATGGGAAACAGCGTCAGCCGCAGCGCCGCCATCACCAGCCACGGCACCAGGACCAACAGCGGGCCATCCAGCAGCCGGGCCGCCACGGCTGGCACACGGCGCAACAGCGGCAGCAGCGGGATGATCGCGAGCGTGTAAACGATCAGATAGGCGACGAACCACATGTGATTGTAGGTTGGGGTGAGCAGGCAACCATCAGGCGCGCACCAACCACCAGTGCCGGTGACATAGCGGGTGTAGAAATTGGCCAGGATCGCCGGCCCCTGCGCGGCCTGCGCCGGTGGCATCGCTTCGACGGCTTCGACCAGTTCGTACCAGCTTTGCGGCGGCACGATCACGAACATCGCCAGCAGCAGCGGCGGCAGCAGCCGCGCCAATCGCGACGACGCGAACCGCCCCGGCGCCATCTTGTCTGACATGAAGCGGGTGGCGGCACCGGCGATGAACATCAGCAAGGTCAGTCGCCACGGGTTGGTGAGCAGCATCAGCGGCTCGATGGCGGGCCCGGCCCGGCTGGATTTCACATGAAAGTCCCACGTCACGTAGAACATGCCAGTGTGGTAGAGGATAAGCAGACCGAAGGCGATGATGCGCAGCCAATCGAGATCGAGGCGGCGGTCCGGGGCGGCAGCTGTCATGGGCGGGCTCCTGATGGGTGGCCATGGTCTTTCACGCCAGTCGGCACGACGCTACATTGCTGCCACGGCCGGCAGACCGCCGGGACGAGCGGGGGCGCGGCAGTGACCAGCGGCAGGATTTTGCGGACGAACGGCGGCGGCGAATGGCGGCCCTGGCTGCTGATTGCCGTTGCGTCGCTGGCCGTGGTCATGGTGAACGCCTCGTCGGATTATATCGACATGCGCCGCGACGGGGCAAGCTTTCGCTGGTGGGAGCCGCTGGTGTGGGAAGCGACCAGCGCGCTGCTCATTGTGGGGATGGCACCGTTGGTCGGCTTCGCAGTGCAGCGCTGGCCGCCGCACCGCGACCGGCTGATCCAGCCGCTGCTCATCCATCTGGGGCTGACGTTGCCGTTCGCGGCCGTGCATGTCGCTGGCCTCTATGGGTTGCGCAGCGCCATCTACGCGCTGGCCGATCTGCGTTATGGCTATTTCGACGATGGGCTGGCGGTGGTGGGGTTTTACGAATGGCGCAAGGATGTGCTGAGCTATGCGCTGATCGCCGGCATCTATTGGTTGTTTGCGGCGCTGGCGCAGCGCCAAGCGGCAGCGGCGACCGGTCAGGATGCGCGCATCGAGGTGCGGGATGGCGCGTCCGTGCTGTTCGTGGCACCGGCCGAGATCAGCCATGTCGAGGCTGCTGGCAACTATGTCGAGATCCATACCGGCAGCCAGGTGCATCTGGTGCGCGGCACGCTGGCGGCGTGGGAAGCGCGGCTGGCAAGCCACGGCATCGTGCGCATCCACCGATCGCGGCTGGTGCAGCGGGCGCGCATCGCCGCCGTGCGCCCGACGCCATCGGGCGATGTGGAGATCAGCCTGATCGATGGCCGAACCTTGGTGGGCAGCCGCCGCTACCGCGCCAATCTGGATTCGGGCGCGCCTTAACTGGTTTCGATGCGGCTGTGGCGCCTGGTCTCCGGCATGGCCAGCGCCGCCAGCAAGGCCACGCCGGCCATGAAGGTCACATACCAGAAAAAGCCGGTTTCAATGCCGGCGCCCTTGAAGGCCAGTGCCGCATATTCCGCCGAGCCGCCAAAGATGGCGACGCCCAGCGCATAGGGCATACCGACGCCAAGCGCACGGACATGCGCCGGGAAGAGTTCCGCCTTCACCACGCCCGAAATCGCCGTGTAGCAGGACAGGATCGACAGGCAGCCGATCAGGATCGCGACGCTGCTCACCCCCGGCTGCGCGCTGCCCAAGTAGGTCAGCGCCGGCACCGTCGCCACGCTGGCCATCACGCCGAAGGCCAGCAGCAGCGTGCGCCGGCCCAACAGGTCAGACGCGGCACCGAACAGCGGCTGCATCGCCATATAGGCCAGCAGCGCGATGGCCGAAGCCGACGTCGCCTCCTGCTTGGTCCAGCCGGCCGAGAGCACCAGATATTTCTGCATGTAGGTAGTGAAGGTGTAGAACCACAGGCTGCCCCCGGCGGTGAGTGCCAGCACGATCAACAGCTCACGCGGATGCGCCATCAACCGCCGGAACAGCTCGGCTTGCGACCCGGCGCGCTTGGCATTTTCAAAGGCTTCGGTTTCCACCAGCCCCTTGCGCAGCCAGAATACCGCCACCGCGCACAGTGCGCCGACGACAAACGGGATGCGCCAGCCCCAAGCGCTGAGCGCATCATCGCTGAGCACCGCCTGCAGCAGCACCAGCAGCGCCAGCGCCAGCAACTGCCCGCCGACCAACGTCACATACTGGAAACTGGCGAGAAAGCCGCGCCATTTGGCCTGCGCCACCTCGCTCATGAAGGTGGCGGAAGCACCATATTCGCCGCCGACCGACAAGCCCTGCACCAACCGCGCCAGCAACAGGATCGCCGGGGCGAGCAGACCAACATCGGCATAGGTGGGTGCGACGGCAATCATCAGCGACCCGAAGCACATCATGGCGACCGACAGGGTCAGCGCCGATTTGCGCCCCCGGCGATCAGCCCACACACCCAGGAACCAGCTGCCAATCGGGCGCATCAGAAAGCCGACGGCAAAAATCGCCGCGCTGTTCAGCAGCGCGGCCAGATCATCGCCCGGCGGAAAGAAGCGCGGACCGAAATAGAGCGCGAACGCCGAATAGGCATACCAATCATACCATTCGACAAGATTGCCGGCCGCGCCGCCGAAAATCTGGCGCGCCTGGCTCGGTCGCCGCGTTTCGCCCCCCGGCACGCTGATAAGTTACTGCGCGACCGGAACGCCGGGCAGCGCCGGCGCAGGGGCCGGCGCCGTCACCGGCGCCGTCTTGGCAGCGATCGTCGGATCGATCACCCGCGACTTGTTGGTGCCCGCCGCCAGCACCGCCAGCAGGATCGAGGTGATGATGAACAGCGCCGCCAATATGGTGGTGGAGCGCGTCAGCAGATTGGCCGCGCCGCGCGCCGTCATCAGGCCGCCAGCACCGCCGCCGCCGCCAATGCCCAACGCCCCGCCTTCGGAACGCTGCAGCAGGATGACGCCCACCAGCCCCAACGCAATCAGGCCGTGGATGACAAGCAGGAAGGTGATCACGAGTGGCGCGCTTTCGGTTCGGATTTCGGATTTGTGCCGGCCTTACATCGGTTCGGCAGCGCGTGCAATCAAGCCGCCGCCCCGGCAATAGCCAGCAGGCTCGCCGCCGTCAGGCTGGCGCCGCCGACCAGCACGCCGCCCACCTCGTCCACGGCCAGCAGTTCGCCGGCATTGGCCGGCGTGACGGAGCCGCCATAGAGGATGCGCACCCCATGCCCGCCGCCGCCATAGCGCGCCGCCAATCGCGCGCGGATGAACGCATGTGCCGCCGCCACGTCGGCCAGGGTCGGGACCAGGCCGGTGCCTATCGCCCATACCGGTTCATAGGCGATGATCAGCCCCTCGGCCGCCTCCGGCAACGATCCCGCCAGTTGCGCCGCCAGCACCGCTTCGGTTTCGCCCGCGTCGCGCTGCGCCTGGGTTTCGCCGATGCACAGGATCACCTGCAAGCCCGCCGCCTGCCCGGCTTCGGCCTTGGCGCGCACGTCGGCATCGGCTTCGCCATTGTCCCGCCGCCGCTCACTGTGGCCAACGATGACGAACCCTGCCCCCAGATCGGCCAACATCGCCGCCGAGACACAGCCGGTGTGGGCCCCCTTCACCTTGGCGTGGCAATCCTGCCCGCCGATCATCACGGCACCGGCCGAAACGATCACCGCTCGATCGATCAGCGTGAACGGCGGCGCGATCCACAGCCTGCCGCCAGACGCGTTGCCGGCCATCTGCGAAATCTCGGCGATATCATCGCCCACGCCGTTCATTTTCCAGTTGCCGACAATCAGGGCAGGCATGGGCAAGGTCGCTCTTCGGATCAGGGTTGTGGATGCGGCGCTTGTGGCAAGTGGAACGCGTCGTTACAAGCGGCGCGTTCACCGCCTGACGGGTAATCGATGATCAGTTTTTTCCGCCGTTATCTCTCCAGCTGGCCTGTGCTGATCCTGTTCGGCATCATCCTGGTGGCCTTTGCCGTTACTGGCGTCAACGATCCCTATGGCGGGAGCGCGCCGGCGGGATCGGTGGCCAAGGTCGGCAAGCGCACCATCACCGAGCCGGATCTGCTGCAAGCCATTGATCGCACCGTACGCGAAGTGCGGCAGCGCGACCCGGCAATGACCCAGGCCGAAGCCGCGCGCCAGGGCGTGGTCGAACTGATGGCCACCCAGTTGATCGGCCAAGCCGCCATGGAAGAACTGGGCGATCGCGCCGGGCTCGGCGCGTCTGATGAAGCGGTCGATGTGGCGATTGCCGGCATCCCCGCCTTCCAATCCGGCGGCAAGTTTGACCAGGCCACCTATGATCGCATCATCGCCGCCCAGGGCCTGACCGACAAGCGCCTGCGCCAATCGCTGCGCGGCGATCTGACCCGCGAACAATTGATCAAGCCGACCACGTCGGCGCTGGCCGTGCCGGACGGCGTGGCCGAGCTATATGCCCGGCTGCTGGTCGATCGCCACGAAGGCGGTGTCGTGTTGGTGCCGGCCGAGCCTGCCGGCACGCCAACCGCCGCAGAGGCCGAGCGTTGGTTCAAGGCCAATGCCGCGCGCTTCACCATTCCGCAGCGCCGCGGCTTTCGCTATGCCTTTGTCGATCGTGCCAAGATCGCCACCGGCGTGACCGTAGCCGACAAGGCCATTGCCGACGCCTTTGCCAAGGATCCGGCCAAATATGGCGGTGCCGCAGCCCGTGTGCTGGAGCAGGTGGTGGTGCCGGACGAAGCCAAGGCCAAGGCCCTGGCGGCTGCGGCGGTCAAGCAGGGCTTCGCGGCAGCGGCGCAAAGCATTGCCGGCTTTGGCGCCAGCGATATTGCGCTGGGCAGCCAGACCGAGGCGGGTTTCGCCCGCGCCACCAGCGCGGATGTTGCCAAGGCGGCGTTTGCGTTGCCGGCCGGCGGCATCAGCGCTCCGATCAAATCGCCGCTGGGCTGGCATGTGGTGCGGGTCGCCAGCATCGGCGGTGCCGGCAAGACACTGGCGCAGGCCCGTCCGCAGATCGAAGCCGAATTGCGTGACCGCGCCGTGGAAGACGCGGTTGCCGATGTCGTCGCCCGCATCGAGGATGGGGTGGAGGCCGGCAAGAGCTTTGCCGACATCGCCGCCGAAACCGCGCTGACCATCGCTGTGCAGGCGCCGGTGACCGATCGCGGCCTGGGCGAAGGCAAACCGCCGCTCACCGGCGAGCTCGCCACCGTCGCGGCGCGGGCGTTCAAGCATGAACCGGCCGACGGCCCGGTTGTGGAGGATATCGGCGGCGGCAAATTGGTGGTGATCGAAACCACGACCGTGCTGCCCGCCGCGCCGCCGCCGTTCAAGGATGTGATGACGCTGGCCATGGCCGGCGCCACGCAGGACAAGGCGATGAAGGCCGCCCGCGCCAAGGCCGAAGTGGTGGTGGCCGCGGTCAAGAAGGGCACCGTGTTTGCCAAGGCGGTCGCCGATGCCGGGTTGCAGTCACCGCGTCCGTTGAATGGCCGTCGCATCGATCTGGTCGGCCAGCAACAAGTGCCCGCCGCGGCCCGCGCCTTTCTGAACGGGGCGCCCGGCACCACCCAATTGCTGGCCGTGCCCGGCGGCTGGGCGCTGGTGCATGTCGATCGCGTCATCCCCGGCAATCCCCGCGCCGAAGCCGGCCTGATCGAAGCGAGCCGCCGCGAAGTGGGCAGCGCCCTGCCCGCCGAAATGGCCCAGGCGCTGGCCAACGCCAGCGTGGCAGCCGTGGGCGTCAACCGCAACGAAGCCACGTTGCGCACCATCCGCCAGCGCCTTTCGGGCGACGGCCCGCAGTAACCGGCAGCCACAGGCGTGACCCTCATTTCGCCCGACCGCACGGTCGCTGTTGCTGCGCTCGCCGCCGGCCGGCCGCAGCTGATGTGGACGCGCATCGTGGCCGACACCGAAACCCCGGTATCGGCGATGCTGAAGCTTGGCGGCGAAGGCTCTGGCGCATTTCTGCTCGAATCGGTCGAAGGCGGCCAGGTGCGCGGGCGTCATTCGCTGCTGGGTCTCGATCCCGATCTGGTGTGGCGGGCGCGCGGCAACACATCGGAAATCAACCGGCACTGGCAAACCGACCGCGACGCGTTCGTGCCCGTGGCCGGCGAGACGCTGGCGGCACTGCGCGGCCTGGTCGCCGAAGCACGCGCCGATGTGCCGCCGGAACTGCCGGCCGCGCTGGCCTGCCTGGTCGGCTACATGGGCTATGAAACCATCCGGCTGGTCGAACCCAGTGTGCCGTCGGCCGGCGAATCGCCGCTCGACCTGCCCGACATGGTGTTCGTGCGGCCGACCCTGTTGTTGGTATTCGATCGCCTGAAGGACGAATTGTTCATCGTCGCGCCGATCTTCGCGGCGGCAGATGGAGACAAGGCCTATACACAGGCGGCCGACCGCATCCTGGAGGCGGAGCGCAAGCTGGCACAGGCGCTGCCGCCGCAGCCGCGCCTGCCTTCCACCTTGCCCGATGCGCCGCCGCATCACCACACCAGCCGCGAACAATTTGCCGATATGGTCACCCGCGCCCGCGACTATATCCTGGCCGGCGACATTTTTCAGGTCGTGCTGTCGCAGCGTTTTTCAGTGGATTTCCCGCTGCCAGCCTTCGATCTCTATCGGGCGCTGCGGCGCATCAACCCGTCACCCTTCCTCTATTTCCTCGATTTGCCGGGCTTTGCGCTGGTCGGTTCCAGCCCGGAAATATTGGTGCGCGCCCGCGATGGCGATGTGACGATCCGGCCGATCGCCGGCACCCGCCCGCGCGGGCGCGATGCCGCCGAAGATGCCGCCAATCGCGACAGCCTGCTCGCGGATCCAAAGGAGCTGGCCGAACATCTGATGCTGCTCGATCTCGGCCGCCACGATACGGCGCGCGTGTCAGTACCGGGCACGGTGAAGGTGACGGACAAGTTTTTCGTCGAATTCTACAGCCATGTCATGCACATCGTGTCGAACGTGCAGGGCCGGCTGGCCAACGGCATCGATGCGGTGGCGGCGCTGCTCGCTGGCTTCCCGGCCGGGACCGTATCGGGCGCGCCGAAGGTACGCGCCATGCAGATCATCGCCGAACTGGAAGGCGTCGGGCGCGGCGCCTATGCCGGCGGCGTGGGGTATTTCAGCCCGAATGGCAATATGGACAGCTGCATCGTGCTGCGCACCGCCGTGGTGAAGGATGGCGTGATGCATGTGCAGGCCGGCGCCGGCATCGTGGCGGACAGCATCGCCGAATATGAACAGCGCGAATGCGAAGCCAAGGCCGGCGCGCTGATCGCCGCCGCACGCGAAGCCATTGCCGCGGCGGGCAACGCCGGGTTCGGCCAGTAACAGGAGGATCGCCCATGGCACGCGCAGAGTGGAACGGCCGCATCATCGCCGACACGCCGGATACGGTTGTGGTGGAAGGCAATCATTATTTCCCCGCCGACGCCGTTGATCCGGCGTTGCTGGCGCCCAGCACCACCACCAGCGTGTGCGGCTGGAAAGGCACCGCCAATTATTACAGCCTGGTGGTGGACGGCGCGCAAAACCGTGATGCGGTGTGGTATTACGCCGATCCCAAGCTGCAAGCTGCCAACATCAAGGGCCGGCTGGCGTTCTGGAAAGGCGTGAAGGTCACGGCCTAAAGCCGTTCGAACCGTCGCACACCTGGCACATCGGCAAAATCGACATCCTGGGTCCAAACTTCAGCACCATATTCCTGTGCCGTGGCCAAAATCATGGCATCTGCCATGGCCAAACGGTGCTCCGCTGCCACCCGAGCGGCCCGGCTGGCCAGATTGCCGTCCAGCGGCACCAGCAGCATCCGTTCCATACGTTCCCGCGCTTGCCGAGCGGTGGCGATCCTTCCACGCACCAGCAGCCATCTGGTCACTTCATAGACCACCACGCTTGGCACGATCGCATGGCTGTCTTCAGCAAACACGCCGGAAAACCGTTCTGATCCAAGGTCATCCAGCAACCAGCTTATCCAGATATTGCTGTCTGGAACGATCGGAGCCATCAATAGACGTCCTTTTCAAGGTCACTCCGATCCCGGGCGAAATCATTCTCCATGCCGGCGCAAATTCCGCGGAGTTCTGCGAACGACATTTGCGGCACGAAGGTCAATTGACCATCCCAGACCATCGCCGTCAGTTTTTGTCCCGGCTTGATGGAAAGGCGATTGCGAACCTCCAAGGGTATGACAATCTGATATTTCGGTGAAACGGTCACGGCATTCGTCATACGATTTCCTTATCGATGAGGAAATTGTAGCACGAATCGATGGCCTCACTCAAGCAGATGACGCCGCCGCGCCGACGCGCTAAACCCCCTCCATGACCATCCTCGTCATCGACAATTACGACAGCTTCACCTTCAATCTCGTGCACTATCTGGCCGAGCTTGGGGCCGATACGCGCGTGGTGCGCAACGATGCGATCACCACCCAGGATGCGATGGCGATGCACCCCCAGGCGATCCTGCTCTCCCCAGGCCCCTGCACGCCCAGCGAGGCCGGCATCTGCCTGGCGTTGATTGCGGCCGCCGCCGAAACCCGCACGCCCCTGCTGGGCGTCTGCCTCGGCCACCAGGCGCTGGGCCAGGCGTTTGGCGGCATCGTCGAGCGCGCGCCGCAGGTGATGCACGGCAAGGTCAGCACCATGACCCACACGGGCACCGGCGTGTTCCGCAATGTCCCCAACCCGTTCGAAGCCACCCGATACCATAGCCTGACCGTGCGCGAGGTCGGCCTGCCCGCTGAACTGGTGGTCAACGCGCACAGCCCCGATGGCCTGATCATGGGCATGCACCATCGCGATCTGCCGCTGCATGGCGTGCAATTCCACCCCGAAAGCATCGCCACCCAGCATGGCCACAAACTGCTGGCCAATTTCATGGCGCTGGCCGGGCTGTCACCAGACTTTTCCATCGCCGCATGAGCCGACTGCCCGATCCGACCAGCCCGCTCGATGACGACGCGGCCGCGAACGCCTTTGCCGCGATTTTTGACGGCACGGTGGAGGACGCGGCGCTGGCGGCGTTCCTGACCACGCTGGCGGATCGCGGCGAGACTGCGGGCGAAGTCGTCGCTGCGGCCACCGCCCTGCGAATGCGCGTGCTTCAGCCATTTGCAGCCCCCGCCGCCCTGGATGTGTGCGGCACCGGCGGCGATGGCATGCACAGCCTCAACATTTCCACAGCGGTGGCGCTGGTGGTGGCGGCCTGCGGCGTCAAGCTCGCCAAGCACGGCAACCGTGCCGCTTCCTCCACCAGCGGCGCCGCGGATGTGCTGATGATGCTGGGCGTGCCGGAATTGCCGATGGAGCGGCTGGGGCCGTGCCTCGATACGGTTGGCATCACCTTCCTGCATGCGGCGCGGCACCACCCGGCAATGGCGCGAGTGGCCCCGGTGCGGCGCGCACTCGGCCGGCGCACCATCTTCAACCTGCTGGGGCCGTTGTGCAATCCGGCCGGCGTCGAACAACAATTGCTCGGCGTGTTCGCGCCGGCGCCGGTGCCGTTGATGGCACAGGCCCTGCAAGCACTGGGCAGCCGCGCTGCGCTGGTGGTGCACGGCCAGGGTTTTGACGAAGTGGGGATTTCCGGCGAGACGACGGCGATGGCGCTGGCCGATGGCGCGCTCACACCGCTCACGCTCAGCCCCGAAAGCGCCGGCCTGCCGCGTCACCCGAACGAGGCGCTGAAGGGCGGCAGCCCCGAATATAACGCGCAGCGCCTGCGGGCCCTGCTGGCCGGTCAGCCTGACGCCTATCGCGACATGGTGATCCTCAACGCTGCGGCCGCCTTGACCGTGGCCCGCCCCGCCCTCACCCTGTCACAGGCCGCTGCGCACGCCGCCACCGCCATCGACAGCGGCGCCGCGGCTGACACCCTCGCCCGCTGGATAGGCTTCCGATGACCGACACGCTCAGCACCATCGTCGCCCACAAGCGCGACCTGTATGCCGCCCGCAAGGCGCAACGCAGCCTGGCCGATGTGGAAGCCGCCGCCCGCGCCGCCGACCCTGTGCGCGGCTTCATCGCCGCGCTGCACGCCGCCCACGCTGACGGCCGCCATGCCCTGATCGCCGAATGCAAGAAGGCCAGCCCCTCCAAGGGCCTGATCCGCGCCGATTTCGATCCTGCTGCGCTCGCCCGCGCCTACCAGGCCGGCGGCGCTGCCTGCCTGTCGGTGCTCACCGAGGAGCGCTGGTTTCTGGGCAGCGATGATTATCTGGTCGTGGCCCGCGCTGCCTGCTCCCTGCCGGTGATCCGCAAGGACTTCATCGTCGATCCTTATCAGGTGGTGGAGGCCCGCGCGCTCGGCGCCGATGCGATCCTGCTGATCATGGCTGCCCTGTCCGACGCGCAGGCCGCCGAGTTGGAAGCGGTGGCGCAGCTATGGGGCATGGACGTGCTGATCGAAGTGCATGATGCCGCCGAACGCGACCGCGCGCTGCGGCTCAATACCCCGCTGCTCGGCATCAACAACCGCAATCTGAAAACCCTGGCGGTCGATCTCGCCACCAGCTTTGAGCTTGCCGACACCGAAGGCAAGACGCTTGTCGCCGAATCCGGCCTGACCGGCCATGCAGATCTGGCGGCGTTGGCCGGCGTTGGCATCCGCACCTTCCTGGTTGGCGAAAGCCTGATGCGGCAGGATGATGTGACCGCCGCCACCCGCACCCTGCTCGGCCTCGCGGCATGAGCAAGCTCACCCATCTCGATGATAGTGGCGCGGCGCGCATGGTCGATATCAGCGCCAAGCCCGCCACCCGCCGCGAAGCCACCGCCGAAGGCTATATCCATGTTGCCCCCGATGCCCTGGCCGCCATCGCCGCCCAGGCGGTGAAGAAAGGCGATGTGCTGGCCACCGCCCGCATCGCCGGCATCATGGCCGCCAAGCGCACCGCCGACCTGATTCCGCTGTGCCACCCGCTGCCCATCGATGCCGTGAGCGTCGATCTGGCGTTGGACGCCGCCGGCATCCGCGCCACGGCAACGGTGGCGACCACCCACGGCACCGGTGTGGAGATGGAGGCGCTCACCGCGGTCTCCGCCGCGCTGTTGACGGTGTACGACATGGCCAAGGCGCTGGACCGCAGCATGCGCATCGATGGTATCCGCCTGCTGAAGAAGTCCGGCGGGCGCTCTGGCGATTTCACCGCTGAATGACCGGGCTGCTGCCCTATCAGGCGGCGCTCGATCGCTTGCTGGCCGGTGCCACGCTGCTGCCGGCCGAAACCCTTGCCCTGGCTGACTGCGCCGGGCGGGTGCTGGCGCAGGATATCGTCGCCCGCCTGACCCAGCCGCCGTTCGCCGCCGCCGCCATGGATGGCTATGCGATCCGCTGGGCCGATCGCCACGTCCCATGGCAGGTGGTTGGCGAAAGTGCCGCCGGCCATGGCTGGGCCGGCACGCTGGCACCGGGACAGGCTTTGCGCATCTTCACCGGCGCGCCCCTGCCCGCCGGCGCCGATACGATCGTCGTGCAGGAAGAGGTCGCGCGGGACGGCACGACCGCGTGCCTGACGGGCGAAGGCCCGCCGCACCTGGGCGCCCATATCCGCGTGGCTGGCCAGGATTTTGCTGCCGGCGACGCGATGATCACCGCCGGCACACGGCTGACGCCGCCGCATCTCGGCCTTGCTGCTGCCGCCGGCCATGGCGCGCTGCCGGTGGTGCGGCGGCCGCGGGTGACGCTGATCGCCACCGGCGATGAACTGGTGCTGCCGGGGGCCACGCCGGGGCCGGGGCAGATCGTCTCCAGCGTGCCGGCGATGCTCATCGCCCTGCTGCGCGGTGCCGGGGCCGATGTGCACGATCCCGGCCTGGTGCGCGATGATCGTGCCGCGCTGGCTGCGGCCATCACCGGTGCGAATGCTGATCTGTTCCTGACCATCGGCGGCGCATCGGTGGGCGATCATGATCTGGTGGTGCCGGTGCTGCGCGATCTGGGTGCGGATATCGATTTCTGGAAGGTCGCCATCCGGCCCGGCAAGCCGCTGCTGGCCGGCACGCTGAGCGGCACGCGTGTGCTCGGCTTGCCCGGCAACCCGGTGTCGGCCTTCGTGACATCATTGCTGTTTGCCGTGCCGCTGATTGCGCGCCTTGCCGGCCGCCACCACGCCCTGCCGATCGAAACTCTGCCGCTGGCCATAGCCCTGGACGCCAATGGTGGCCGCCGCGATCATCTGCGCGCGCGGCGCACCCCGGCCGGTGCCGAAGCCTTCGCCGCGCAGGACAGCGCGATGCTGTCGCGCCTGGCCGCCGCGGATCTGCTGATCATCCGCGAACCGCACGCACCTGCGGCGGCGGCTGGCGATTCGGTGCCCTGCATCGCGCTTGACATGTTCCAATCTGTTTTCTAGATGTTCTGTCCATGTTCCGTTTTGACGGTATGGAGGGGACGCGGCGATGCTCACCAGAAAACAACAGGAATTGCTCGTCTTCATCGATGAACGGCTGAAATCCGATGGCGTGTCGCCCTCCTTCGAAGAAATGAAGGAGGCGCTCAGCCTGAAGTCCAAATCCGGTGTGCACCGCCTGATCAACGCGCTTGAAGAACGCGCCTTCATCCGCCGCCTGCCCAACCGCGCCCGCGCCCTGGAAGTGCTGCGCCTGCCCGATGCGCTTACCGCTGCGAAGCCCGCGCTGAGCCTGGTGGCCAGCCAGCCCAAGCCTGAGCCGCGCCCAGTGCCGCAGGCGATGCTGGCGGCCAATGATACGGTGGTGGTGCCGTTGCATGGCCGCATCGCTGCCGGCTTGCCGATCGAGGCGCTGGAAAGCGACCAGTCGCTCTCCGTTCCCGCCGCGCTGCTTGGCCCCGGCGATCATTATGCCCTCGAAGTGTCGGGCGATTCGATGGTCGAAGCCGGCATCCATGATGGCGATTACGCCCTGATCCGTCGCTGCGACGATGCCCGTGATGGCGATATCGTCGTGGCACTGATCGACAATGAGGAAGCCACGCTGAAATATCTGCGCCGCGACAAGGGCCTGATCCGCCTCGATCCGGCGAACAGCGCCTTCCAGCCGCAGATTTACCGCCCTGAACAGGTCCGTATCCAGGGCAAGCTGGCAGGATTGCTGCGCCGCTACCACTGATTGGACTCTGCGCCGCTGATCAAGACGCTGGCGCCCGATTGGACTCAAATTGCAGCACTACAATCCCTCCCCCTTGCGGGGAGGGAATTTCGATTGTTCCGGTCAAGAGGCAGGCAACTCAAGCCGGTAAACCTGCGCCGCTGTGCCACTGAACAGCGCAGTCTTCTCTGCCGCGCTCGCCCCGGCGGCGATCAACTTGAAGGCATTCCACAGCGTCGCGTAATCGCAGGTACCGCGATCGACCGGGAAATTGCTTTCGAACATGCAACGCTGCGCGCCGAACGCGTTGATCGCGGTTTCGATCCACGGCCGCCATTCATCGGCCAGTTGCACCGCCGTCGCCATCGGATCGGCCATGAAGCTGGCAAAACCGCCGAACGGCATCGCGAGGCCGCCCAGCTTCATCACCACATTCGGGCAGGCCGCGAGGTCCTTGATTCCGGCCGCCCATGCGCCAAACCCCGCATCGCGCTGCCCGGCATGCGATGCAACCCCCAGCGGCGTCGCCAGATGGTCACAAATGATTATCAGTTCAGGTATCGCCCGCGCCATCGCCACCAGCTCCGGCAACTGCGGCGCCAGCAACCAGCAATCATAGCTCAGGCCATGGCGGGCCAAGGTCCGCAGCCCGTCCCTAAAGCGCGGATCGGCCAGCAGCCCCGGCGGATTGCGCTGCAAGATGCCGAGAACGCCCGGGTCCGGATCATGGGCCGGCGAATGGCGGATGCCGCGAAACCGTGCCGGGCTGGCCGCCAGATGCGCCTCCAGCACCGGCGCCACACTCTCGCCCAGCAGCAGATCGGCATGGCTGACGATACCGGCACAGGCCCGCGCCGGCCCGTACAGACCACTGGCAGCCATCGCGGCCACACCATTGACGAACTCGGTCTCCCCCACCGGGCGCAACGCCGCCGGCCCATCCGCGCGGTAGAACGCCCCGCATTCCAGAAACACCGTCGCCACCACCTTGTGGCCGCTGCCCATGTCGGCCAGCAACTGGTCGAGTAGATATAGCGGACTGAGCGCGATCGCCTGCACAAAGGAATGGGCGTCGGCCCCGGCTGGTGGCAGGCTGCGCCGATCCCACAAATGGTGGTGTGGATCGATGATCGTCAGGTGCGGATCGATGATGTCGGCCATGGCCTGCCCCTTCACTGTTGCTACCCATCATGACGGCAAATGCCGGAACCGCGACTGGCGCATTTGCGGGCTGTCGGTCCGTGGCTGCCACGGCCTGTCCCCCACGGCATCGTGCGCCGTCGCCACCACGCGGCCATCCAGCCGGATCGCCACTGCGCCCGTTGCGCCGAGCCGCGCGCGATCGAGCAACAGCCAGCGCGGCCGGCACCACCCCGGCAGTCGGCGATCCGACACCACGATATCGGCCGCCGCGCACGCTGGTGCCATGGTGGCACGCGGGATCAGCGCCGCGCTGGTGGTGGCCAACACCCGCCAACGCCGCCCGCCCCGCGTCACATCGATCACGCAGGTATCGGGCGAACAGCGCGCCATACCGGTGTGGCCCAGCCACTGCGCGGTATCCCCGGCGGCACCGATGCTCTCGCTCCACACGTCGATCAGATAATCGCCCACCCGTTCCCGGCTGTGCCCCAAGCGGCCATCCGCCAGCCGCAGGCCCAGGTGGCGGCCGTCGCCGCTGATCAGCAGATCGGGCAGCGGCGCTTGTACCGCCACAAGAATCGCGGCAAAAATCGGCACCAGGCCCCACCAGCGCACACGGCTTTGCCACAGCGCCAACCAAAGGCCGCCAGCCGCCCCAAGGGCAAAGGCCGGCGCCGGCACCACCGCGGTGATCACTGCGCCCGGCAGAGCCGCGACTTGATCGGCCAGATCGATCAGCATCTGGATCGCCCAGCCGGCAACTGGCCATATCAGGCCGGTTCCCAGCGCCTCCCCCAGCAGCGCCAGCATCAGCGTCGGCAACACGACAAAGCTGGTGAACGGGATCGCGATCAGATTGGCGCCGACGCCATAAAGCCCGCCGCGCCCGAAATGATACAGGCCAATACTCGACAATGCGACCTCCGCCACCAACCCGCTGGCGAGCAGCGCCGCCGCGCCACGCGCCAGCCCCTGCCACCAGTTTTCGTCTTCGCGTGGACGTGCCAGCCAGCGGCCAAGCCGGCTTTCATAGAGCGCGACAATACCGATCACCGCAGCAAAGCTCAGTTGAAAACTCGCACCCAGCAGCACTTCGGGCCGCACCAGCAAGATCGCCAGCGCCGCCGCGCCCAGCAGCCGCAACGAAATCGCCTGCCGACCGAGCATCATGCCCAGCACCACGATCCCCGCCGCAATGGCGGCGCGCACCGTGGGCACCTGTGCGCCGGCCAGCAGCGTATAGGCCGCGCCGGCCAATGCCCCCAGCGCCAGGGCAATGGTCGGCACCGGCACCCGCAACGCCAGCCAGGGCCACAGCGCCAGCCCCAGCCGCGCCAGCCAGGCTATGCCGCCCACCACCACCGCGATATGCAGGCCCGAAATCGACATCAGGTGTGCGAGCCCCGAATCCCGCATCGCCTGGGTGGCGGGTTCGGGAATGGCGCGCTGCTGCCCGGTCACGAACGCTGCCGCCAGCGCGCCGGCCTCGCCTGGCACCCGCGCAGTGATCAACGCCTGCAACCGTGCGCGCGCCTGATCCAGCCACAGCCGCGGGCCCGGCAGTGGCGGTGCCAGCACCGACACCGGCCCCAACACCACACCGGTCGCGCCAATGCCATCGAACCACGCCCGTCGCGCCAGATCGAGCCCGCCAGGCACGGCCGCGCCGGCCGGCGGCGACAACAGCGCGCGCAACCGCACCTGCGCGCCCACCGGCACCGGCGGCGCTTCACCGCGCAGGGTCAGCCGGGCGCGGGCAATGCCACCGGGCAAGGCGCTGCCGGCCAGCACCAGCCGTTGGCCACCGCCGGCCACCGGCTCCACGCCAACCACATTGGCTTCGAATGTCGCCACGCTGCGTTCGGCCAGCACGGCATGCGCGTTGCCGGCCACCCGCACCTCCACTGCCGCCATGCCGGCCAGTGCAAAGCCCGCCGCCAACGCCAGCGGCCGCAGCCCGGCCAGGCCGCCGCCGACCAGCAGCGCCAGCAGGCCCAGCGCCGCCGCCGCGCGCCACGCCGCCCACGGCAACACGAACCACAGCAAGATGCCGGCGGCCAGCGCCACCGGCAGCCACAACGCCAGCCGATCGCGCTCCGCGCTCAACCAGTCGCGCCAGGCGGCTTGCACCCGCGCGGCGATTTGTATGGACTGTGCCCTTCTGCTAACCACCCGCTCGTTCCGTGCACCCCTCCCGGTCACGACCCCATGCAAGAGATTGGACGAAACGCGCATGAGCGCAAGCAAGGATGAAATCGGCAAGGTCGTCACCCGGTTCGCGCCATCGCCCACCGGATTTCTGCACATTGGCGGCGCCCGCACCGCCTTGTTCAACTGGCTGTTCGCCCGCCACCACGGCGGCGAATTTCAGCTGCGCATCGAGGATACCGATCGCGCCCGCTCCACCGAGCCGGCGATCGCGGCGATCCTGGATGGCATGGCCTGGCTGAATCTGAACCATGACGGAGAGATTGTTTATCAGTTCAGCCGGGCGGCCCGCCACGCCGAGGTGGCGCACCAGTTGCTGGCCCAGGGCCGCGCGTATCGCTGCTATGCGACGCCAGCCGAACTGGAGGCGCTGCGCGAGGCCCAGCGCGCCGCGAAACAGCCGATGCGCTATGATGGCCGCTGGCGCGATCGCACGGATTTCCCCAATGATCAGCCCTATGTGATCCGCCTGAAGGCACCGCGCGAAGGCAGCGTGACGATCAGCGATCGCGTGCAGGGCGACGTGACGGTGAACAATGCCGAGCTCGATGATTTCGTGTTGCTGCGCTCTGATGGCACCCCCACTTACATGCTGGCCGTGGTGGTGGACGATCACGACATGGGCGTGACGCACGTGATCCGCGGCGACGATCACCTCAACAACGCCTTCCGGCAACTGGCGCTGATCCGCGCGCTGGAATGGCCGGAGCCGATCTATGCGCATATTCCGCTGATCCACGGCACCGATGGCGCCAAACTTTCCAAGCGCCACGGAGCGCTGGGGGTGGATGCCTATCGCGACGAATTGGGCATGCTGCCCGAAGCGGTGGAGAATTATCTGCTGCGGTTGGGCTGGGGCCACGGCGATGCCGAAACCATCAGCCGCGAACAGGCGACCGCGTGGTTCGATCTGGCTGGAGTGGGCCGATCACCCTCGCGCTTCGATCTGAAGAAGCTGGAGAATCTGAACGGGCACTATCTGCGCGCCGCCGATGATGCCCGGCTGGTGGCTTTGATCGCGCCGCGTGTTGCTGCGGCATTGAGTCGCGAACTGGGCGATGACGACAGGGCCTTGTTGCAACGCACCATGCCCGAACTGAAGAAACGCGCCAGCAACCTCAATGATTTGGCAGGAAGCAGCCTTTTCTATCTTCGCAACCGCCCAATTCCCATGGACGACAGCGCTGCCAAGCTGCTAGCCTCTGCGACGCCGGGGCTGCTTGACCGCGCCCGGGCTCGATTCGCCGCCCAGTCAGACTGGACGGCAGCCGCGCTGGAACAGACGGCACGGACGTTGGCGGAAAGCGAAGGGCTGAAGCTTGGCCAGGTCGCTCAACCGCTGCGCGCCGCCGTGACCGGATCGGCCCAGTCACCCGGCCTCTTCGAGGTCCTGGAGGTGCTGGGCCAAGGCGAGGCGCTGGGGCGGATCGATGATGCGCTGGAACAAGCAAAGGGGATCACGGGATGAGCACGGCCAATATCAGCATCGATGGCAGCAGCGCCGAATATCCGGTGCACGCCGGCAGCGTCGGGCCGGAAGTCATCGACATCCGCAAGCTTTATGCCAACACCGGCCGATTCACCTATGATCCGGGCTTCACCAGCACCGCCAGCTGCGAATCCAAGATCACCTATATCGATGGCGACGAAGGCGTGCTGCTCTATCGCGGCTACCCGATCGAGCAATTGGCCGAACAATCCAGCTTCTTGGAAGTGGCGCATCTGCTGTTGAACGGCGATCTGCCCAACGCCGCCGAGAATGTGGAGTTCACGCGGAACATCACCCGCCACACGATGATCCATGAACAGCTCGCGACCTTCTATCGCGGCTTCCGGCGCGATGCGCACCCGATGGCGATCATGTGCGGCATCGTCGGCGCGATGGCAGCCTTCTATCACGACAGCACTGACATTCACGATCCGCAGCAGCGTGTGATCGCGTCGCACCGGATCATCGCCAAGATGCCGACGCTGGCGGCGATGGCCTATAAATATTCGATCGGGCAGCCGTTCCTCTATCCTGACAACAGCCTGTCGTTTCCCGGCAATTTCCTGCGCATGACCTTCGGCGTGCCCGCCGAACCCTATGTGATCGACCCGATCATTGAAGATGCGATGGAAAAATTGCTGATCCTCCAGGCCGATCATGAACAGAATGCCTCTACGTCCACGGTGCGCCTTGCCGGATCGTCGGGCGCCAACCCGTTCGCCTGTATTTCGGCCGGCATCGCTTGCCTATGGGGCCCGGCGCACGGCGGCGCCAACGAAGCCGCGTTGAACATGCTGCGCGAAATTGGCCGCCCGGAACGCATTCCGGAATATATCGCTCGCGCCAAGAACAAGGATGATCCGTTCCGCCTGATGGGCTTTGGCCACCGCGTGTACAAGAATTACGATCCGCGGGCCAAAGTGATGGCCAAGGTGGCCAAGAATGTGCTGGACCGGTTGGGTATCAACGATCCGATCTTCGATGTCGCCCGCGAGCTGGAACAGATTGCCCTGAATGACCCGTATTTCGTCGACAAGAAACTCTATCCCAACGTCGATTTCTATTCTGGCGTCGTTATGTCGGCGATCGGCTTCCCCACCTCCATGTTCACCGTGCTGTTCGCCATTTCGCGCGCCGTCGGCTGGATCGCGCAGTGGACGGAAATGATGGAAGATCCGGAACAGAAAATCGGCCGTCCTCGCCAGCTCTACACCGGCCACGGCCGCCGGGAATATGTGCCGCTCAGCGCCAGAGGCTGAGGCGTTTGCCGAATCTTTACCGATAAGGGCTTGGAAAGGGGTCGCCGGGTTGAACGGCGGCCCCTTTTCCTGTTTGGATGCACCTGATGGACGAACTGTTCACCCCTGTGCCGCCGCGCCGCTGGCCGTGGATCATCGCGATCCTGGCCAGCCTGCTGTGGGCGGCCGGCATCGGGCTGGGATGGGCGGTGTACACCGGACAGTTGGCCATCGATGCCGCCGCCCTGCCGCTGGTGATTGCCGGCCTTGCGTTGCTCGCCCCGCTGGCGGTGATCTGGCTGGCCATGTTGCAGTTGCGCGATGCCGGCGCCATCGCCGCCATCCGTGCCGAGGCTGCTGAAATCCGCAGCCGGCAGGCCGCCATCGACGTGACAAACAGCGGTGAAGCCCTCGCCCGGCTGGAGGCGCAGCTCGAAACCACCGCCAACCGGCTGGCCGGCCTGGCGCGGCCGATTGCCGGCCACAGCGGCGCGCTCGATGCCGCCGCTGCCAGCCTGGACGGGGTGAACGCCCGGCTGGCCACCACGATCGCCGCCGCGGTTGCGGCCAGTGGCGATGTGGCTGGCGCTGTCCCCGCCGCCACCGCGCAAGGGCAAGCGCTGATCGATCTGCTGACCCGCGCCGACAACCAGTTGCGCGCCCAGCTCGCCGAAACCGAAACCCTGCTCGCCAGCCTCTACACCCGCGCCAGCGAGGCCGAAGCCGAAGCGCGCGCCGCCGCCGAAGCCAGCCGCAGCGGGCTGGAAGCGATGGCCGCCGCCGCTGCCCGCGCCCAGGCTGCCGTCGCCGCACCGCTCGCCGATCTGAATAGCGCGATCGACAGCGCCTTCACGCGCACCACCGGCGCCGTCGATACCACCCGCGATGCCGTGCATGTGCAAACCACCGCCCTGCTCGCCAGCCTCGATCAGGCGCGCACTACGCTCGAACATATCGGCGGCGAGGCCGCACGCGGGCTCGATGATCGGCTGGCGCAGTTGCAGGCGCTGGCCGGGCGCGTGGCCGGCGAGATCGCCGCCGCCGGGAAGAATGCGTCGGCGCTGGTCGGGGACCTAGGTGCCCGCGTCGAGGCGCTCGAACAACGGCTGGGTGCCGCCATCGCCAGCAACAGCGCCGCGCTTGGCACGCTCGATGCGCAGCTGACCAGCGCCACCGCCAGCGCCGATGCGCTGGGTACCCCGATCAGCAGCGCCACCGCCGCGCTGGCCAGCGTGCAGGCGCAGCTGGAGGCGATGGGCGCCGAGGCCGGGCAGACGCTGGCCCTGATCGATGAGCGCCTGCCGGCCAGCGCGCCGATGCTGGCGGCGTTGGGCGAGCGCCTCACGGCGCTGACCGCGCAAGCCCAGGCCCTCGCCGCGCCGGTGGAGGCCAGCGGCAACAGCATCACCGCCGCCACCGACCGGCTCAGCCTGGCCCGCGAGCTGCTCGCCGCCAGCAGCGCCGAATTGAGCGATGCCATCGCCGTCGCGCAAGACCGGTTGCGCGACATGGAAAACAGCACCAGCCGTCTGTCGCTCACCGCATCGGGCGACCTCATCGAAACCTTCGGCCGGGTGCGCGACGTGGCCCAATCCGCTGCCGGCGCCATGCGCACCGCGCTGAACGGCGTGGTGGCCGAGGCCGAAGCCGCGCTGGGCCGCGCCGCCATCGACAAGGCCGAAACCGCCTTCGCCGCGCCGATCCGCAGCCGCATCGACGAACTGGTCACCGCGCAAGCCCGCGCCGGGGATGCCGCCCAGGCCGCCGCCGAACGGGTGACGCAACGGCTGGTGGCGCTGACCCGGACGATCAGCGAGGTCGAAACCCATGTGGACGCCGTGGAAACCCGCGCCGACGTGCGGGCCCGCAACGCACTCGGCCGCCGCGCCACCATGCTGATCGACAATCTGCGGGCCAGCGCCGTGGACATGGCGCAGTTGCTGGCGTTCGACATCGACGACAAGGCCTGGACCGACTATGCCGCCGGTGACCGCAGCGCCATCGCCCGCCGCCTCGCCGCCAGCCTCGACCAAGGCGCCGGCCGCCAATTCGAGCGCCACTTCAGCCACGACAGCGAATTCCGCAACGAAGCCACCCGCTTCCTGAACGAATTCGAAGCCCTGGTCAGCGAAATCGTCCCCGACCGCGGCGGCGAAGCCCTGGGGGCAACCTTGCTGTCCTCCACCTATGGCAAACTCTATCTGGCCATCGGCCAGGCCGCAGGGCGGTTCAACTGAAGGCAGGCATCGGGGAGCGCATGATGGCACGCATATTGGTTACCGGCGCACGCCGCGGCATCGGCCGCGAGATCACGCTCACCCTGGCCCGCGCCGGGCATGACGTGGTGGCAACCATGCGCGACACCAGCGGCAGCGACCTCGCCGACATCGCCGCACAGGAAAAGCTCTCGATCAGCCTTGCGGCGCTGAATGTCGATGACGACGCCTCGGTCGCCGCGCTGTTCGCGCAGGCTGGCATGGACAGTATCGACGTGCTGATCAACAACGCCGGCATCCTGTCCATCAACGCCATGGAGGATGAATCCATCGCGATGATGCAGGCGGTGATGAACACCAATTATCTTGGCGCCGTCCGCTGCATGAAGGCGGTGGTGCCGGCGATGCGGGCGCGCGGCGAAGGGCTGATCATCAACATCTCGTCGATCGCCGGGCAAATGGCACCCTTTGCCTACAGCGCCTATGCCGCGTCGAAATTTGCGCTGGAAGCGGCAAGCGAAGTGCTGGCCCAGGAACTGGCGCCCTTCGGCGTGCGAGTCGCCCTGATCGAACCGGGGATCATCGCCACCGACATGGCCGTCGCCAATCTGCCACAGCCCCGCGCCGACAGCGCCTACCCGCACGGCCGGCGCATGGTCGCCATGAACGCCAACGCCGCCAACGGCACGCCGCCAGCCGTGGTGGCGGGCACCGTGCTCGACATCGTGGCCGGCCGCATCACCGCCTTCCGCACCCTGTGCGGCCAGGACGCCCAGATGTTCACCGCCATGCGCGGCGGCATGACCGACGAAGCCTGGATCGCCATGAGCGACACACTGGACGACGCCACCTTCTTCGCCCGCATGACCGCAGCCATGCAGGGCTGATCCGCTGGCGCGTGGCAGGGCGGGCATTGCGTCCGCCATGTCAGCCAGGACCGTTCTGACGTTGCAGAATATTGATCCCAAATCCCCCACATCGTTGCCGGCAAATGACGAACCCATCAGCGGCAGTTTTGCCAGTTTGGACGAATCCGGCGGGATACAGCCTTGTTTTCATTGCTTGTTCTCATTTCCCATCTTCGCCCGCACCAGACCACCGGACAGCGCCCTGATGACAGGCTTTGCCTGTGTAGGACAGCCGGCGCATCGCGTTGCCGGCACACGCCGCGGGCAAGATGACCAATAACATGGCGAATTTATCTTTGCTCTAGTCGCAAAGATTTTGATGGTGCAGCATTGAGTCATGATCAACTTCTGTGATGTGCCGCTTCATCGAACTTTCACTGAGATTCAGAAGGACAGTGCGATCAATGCCGAGACCGATTGGTCTCATTTCCTGTCGCGCGACCTGCAACCGGGGTGGGAGAAGGTTGAACAGCAGTGGCGCGCGGTCGTGCTGGCCGCTGCAGGTGCCGGCAAGACTCATGAGATGTTGTCCCGCGCCCGGCATTTGCGCAGCGAGGGCCAACAGGCGTTCTTCATCCGGATAGAGGATATTGAAACGCGGTTTGACCACGGCATGGATGTGGGGACTGTGGACGAGTGCAACTCTTGGCTCGCTGGTACCGACTCTGCTTGGTTCTTCCTCGACTCTGTTGATGAAGCCCGGCTGGCATCCCATCGCGCGCTGGAAAATGCGCTGAAGGCGTTTGCCAAACGGATCAAGCCCGGCCTCGCCCGCGCGCATGTCATCCTTTCTTCCCGTCCTTATGCTTGGCAGGACATGCGCGACCGGGCCTTGGTCTGGACTTCATTAGGCGGCGCTGGCGCAACCAACGCAGAAGGGGAGGTAAAGGTCTATTCGATGAACGGCTTGCGAGCAGACGATTGGCGAACCTTTGCTGCCGCTTGGCAGGTGCCGGATGCCGAAGCCATGATTACCCTGATCGAGCGGCGGAACTTGGATTTCATGGCCCGCCAACCGTTCGAGTTTAAGCTACTGGTGGACAAGTGGGATACTGACAGGGCGATAGGCAGTCGGCTTGAATTGCTGGAAAGCTTCATCGACAAGCTGTTGCGGGAGGCCGACAACGAGGCCCATGAGAAAAAGTTACCGCTGACGCTGGAAAAGGCCCGTCAGGGCGCCATGCTGCTGGCAGCAGCGATGGCCATGGGCACGCAAACCGCGATCAACGTGCCTAATGGCGGTGCCGTAGACGGCATCGATGCACGCGAAGTGCTTGGACACACTTGGACCCCAAACGAAATCATGGCCTTGCTGCAAACCGGGCTGTTTGGCGACATTCTTTATGGCCAAGTGCGCTTCCGCAAAGTGGATATGCGCCAACTGCTGGCGGCACGGTTTCTAGAAACTCAGTTGCGGCAGGGCAGCAACCGCCGAACGGTCGAAGGCTGGCTTTTCCGCGAACGCTACGGCGAACACTTTATCGCGCCGCGTCTGCGGCCTTTACTGCCATGGCTTATCCTATTTGACGATAACGTCCGCAGTCGTGCGCTGGCGATCAGCCCTGATGTCGCGATAGAGGGGGGAGACCCGGCGAGCCTTCCTCCGCTGGAACGGCAGCGGATTCTGCGAGAGACGGTGGCGCGCATCTCGACTGGCACGGATGACCGCAATGCTACCCATAATGCCGCCATCGCCAGCATTGCCCGACCTGATCTCGCCAATCTGACGGAACAACTTATAGTGGCGCACGGCGATAATGACGATGCCCTGTTCTTCTTGGGCCGGCTGGCCTGGCTGGGCGAGATAACAAGTTGTGTGCCATCGCTGATGCCAATTGCGTTGTCACCAGTACGCGGCGTTTACGCTCGCATCGCTGCTGCACGGGCGATCATGGCGTGTGGGAGTGCAATCGAGCGCGATGCCCTTTGGGATGGATTGAACGTAAGCAGCACGCCGTTGCCGCGTCGGTTGATGGCCGAGATCATTGAAGGGGGGGCACCTGATCTTGCCAACGTGGGTCGCATCGCAACAACCTTGTCGAAGCTCGATCCGCCTGCGAATTTCAACGATCAGGGTTTTTCAGAAGCATTAACGGGCTTTGTTGATCGTCTACCTATTCCATCGACGACCAATGGCGATGAAGCAATGATCGCCTTACTCCGGGTGATGCATCAGTTGCTGGGCACCGCACCCTTTGTGGAGCGTCGATATTGTGAAGTGTCAGAGGCCAATCTCTGGTTGATGGATGCTGCGCTCGGCTTAATCCATCGCTTGGTCGACGCGCGGGCGCCTTCGGCCATGCTGCCGGAAGCACTGGATGTGCTAACAAACTATCCTGCGGCACAAATGTGGGTGGCCCGGCACGGCCGCTATGACACTACCCCTTTGGCTCACGCTATCGCTGCTTGGCCAGAGCTGAATGATCGCCTGTTCTGGCACCACGCCGCACATTGGCGGGCACGGAGCGATGAACCGCTGGATGGGCCATGGCCGTTGCGGGTTCTACAAATCTTGTGGCGGTTCATACCGGATGACCTGCCGCGCGTTCTGACTTGGATGACACCCGATCAAGGCAGCGATGATCGCGGCTTGGCCACCATGCTGGCCGCCGACCTTTGCGTCGTGGCCAACCGGCCAGCCGATATGATTTCTGCGGTCGAACATGCCGTGGATGACGATTCTGCGCTGGGCGCCCGGTTGAAGCAGCGGCTGGTTCCCCCGTCCGAAGCTGAAGCAGATTCGGCCTGGCAGCGGGAAAACCGCGCCCGCGAGGCGATCCAAGCAGCGAACCGGGCGGATTGGATCAGGGCTATGCAGGCCGATCCGCAAAAAGTGAAGCTGCCAGTGGGATCCGCGCCGGGCACGTTGAGCGGTTGGCAATGGGCACTGCATGATGCAGTCCGGGAAAAGGATGAACAAAACAGCCGATGGGCGCAGCCGAAATGGCGGGTGCTGATCGATGAGTTCGGGCTGCCGGTGGCAGAGGCTTACCGCGATGCTGCAATGCAGTTTTGGCGGGACTATAAGTTGCCAGATCGTTCAGGTAGCATGCCATGTGCGACGATCTTTGCACTGACGGGTCTTGAAATCGAAGCTGCCGAAGTGGCTGAGTTTCCGCGTCACCTATCAGACTCTGAAATCAGCCTTGCGCTTAGCTATCTCAACCGAGAACTCAACGGATTTCCGCATTGGCTCGAGAAAATGTTCAATGCGCGGCCTGGTGAAGCGACCGAGCGGATAGCGTTACAGATACGCAAAGAGTGGGAAGTAGCTACCGACGCCCCCACGCGGAGTACGATTGGAGATGTAACCTATGGAGCGCCCTTCATATACTCCAGTCTGGTCGAACCACTGCTTGAACTGATGACCGCCATACCAGCTGGCAGCCAGGACCAGTTGCTCGACGGTATACGCGTCTTGCAGTCAGGTGGTGTCGCGCCAGAGGCCATAGCAGCTATTGCCGGTAGATGGGCGGAATCTGATCTCGCTCCTGGCCTAAAGACTATTTGGTACGCAGCGTGGGTGGATGTCGCACCGGGTCAGGCGCTGCCTTCATTGGAAGCTTGGCTCAACAGACTCTCAGCATCCGATGCGACTGATATTGCCATCGAGTTCATCCTGGCGCTTGCAGATCAGCGCCCAAGCCGTGGAACTTCCATACACTTCGGGAATTTCAAGCAACCGCAATTCTTGTTGCCTCTATATCAGTTGGCTTGCCAATATATACGACTCGAAGATGACATCAATCGATCCGATGGCGGTGTCTATTCACTGACGCCCCGTGACGACGCTCAACGGGCTAGGGGCTCGATACTGGAAGCGTTGGCAGACTCTCCGGGCAAACCCACATTCCTTGCACTTCTGCAATTGTCTGTCGAAACCACCGATCCGCGCCACAAGGCCTGGCTGCGACGTTTGGCCCAGCAGCGGGCGCGAAGTGACGGCGACATCGAGCCGGTTTCCAGCCAGCAGCTAGCAAGGTTGGATGCTAACGGTCTGGTGCCGCAAACCCACCGGCAACTATTCGAAGTGGCGGCGAACGGTTTGCTTGATATACGGCATTGGCTACAAGACGGCCATGACAGCCTTGCTTCAGCCTGGAGGCTGGTGCCAGACGAGACCGAAATGCGAAAGCTGGTCGCACGAGAGCTTGGCCAGCGGATCGCCGCTCAGGCAAGCGCCGCGCAAGAGCACGAAATGGCCGCTGCGGAACGCCCTGATTTATGGGTGCAAGCCTTGGGCGATGTGGCTCAGGTCCCAATCGAACTAAAGCTGTTGGACATGGATTGGACCGGGCCAAAACTGTGCGAACGGCTATTGAACCAGGTGGCCAGCAGCTACATGCGAGACCAGCGCATCCGGAACGCCGTGTATCTACTGGTATGGCAGGGGCGCGAGCGACTTGATCGCCGCTGGGAAATTGACGACAGACTTGTTGACGTAAGGGGCTTGCAGCCTGCGCTGGCGCAGTATTGGCATCAGCACTCAAGCCAGTTCCCAAACATAGATGAAATCGCCATAATTGTCATCGACCTGACGGCTCGCCTGTCTGACCCTACGGGCTGAAACCGCGTTACGCCGACCCGATGCGGTAGGCACCAGGGACATACGCTGGCACGCTCTTGGTCACCCCTTCCCAACCGCAGGCGCATACGGCCCGTGCGTGCGCCAGAAGGGCACATCGTCCAGTTCCAACCAGCCCCAGTGGTAATTGGCCAGGAACAGGGCGAACAGCAGCGCGCTGATCAGGGAGGTCCAGGCGAGTTTTTTGGCGATCATCGGGTTGGCGGGGGCGGATTGGGCCTGGCCGGGGATGTCTTGGGTGCCGGATTCTGCGTTGGTGCGCACGCCGAAGGGGAGGACGGCGAAGAGGGTGATCGTCCAGAACAGGAGATAGATGGCGAGGGCGGATTGGGGTTTCATCTAGGGTCGATTGTGGTGGGGGTTTGGCTTTGGTCGCGGCGGGCGGGACCACCCACCCCGCTCGGCTGGGGCCGAGTCGCCCTCCCTTGAAGAGAGGGAGCTTGTTGGCTTCTGTGGCGCAGGGTGCAGTCACCCTCACCCGGCGCGCTGGGGCGCGACTCGCCTCTCCCGTCAAGGGAGAGGGAATGGACGCCCAGCATCACAGGCGGAGCACCTGCACTTCGGTAACAGGCTTCTTGCCGGTCCAGTCGCGGGCGACGCGGCGGACGGCGTTGCGGATGGCGTCGGCGTAGGCTTCGGGGCGTTTGGGATCGGCCTTGGCGGCGGCTTTTTCGGCGGCTTCGGCGCATTCGGCGAGGAAATCGCCCTTGTCTTCTTCCACCGGCACGCCTTGCGCGTTCACCACCGGGGTGGTGGCGGGCAGGCCGTTGCGGCCCACCACGACGGCGACGGTGATCACGCCATATTGAGCGAGGCGGCGGCGTTCCACCATGGTGGCGCCTTCGGCCGGCAGGATGACATCGCCATCCAGCACCAGCCGCCCGGCCTTTTCATGGCTGAGCAATTTCGGCCCATCGGGCGCCAGGCGGATGGCGCTGCCGTTTACCGGCACCATCGCCTTTGGCACGCCGCATTCCAGCGCCAGCTTGGCATGTTCTTCCATGTGGCGGCGTTCGCCGTGGACGGGGATGGCCATCTGTGGCCGGATCCATTCGTACATCGCCTCCAGCTCCGGCTGACCGGGGTGGCCGGAAACGTGCACATGCGCCTGTTTTTCGGTGATCACATCGATGCCGCGCGCCGCCAGGGCATTTTGCACGCGGGCGATCGGCAGTTCGTTGCCGGGGATTTGTTTCGAGGAATAGACGACGAGATCACCCTTATCGAGCTTCAGCTTGGGGTGGGTGCCTTCGGCAATGCGGCTGAGCGCGGCCAGCGGCTCGCCCTGCGCGCCGGTGCACAGGATCAAGATCTTGTTTTTCGGCAGGCCCATCGCCTGATCCCAATCGATCGGCTGCGGCAGGTCCTTCAGGTATCCGGTGGCCTGCGCCACGCTGACGATGCGGTCCATGCTGCGCCCGGCGAGCACCAGTTCGCGACCGCACGCCTTGGCCACCTGGCCCAGCGTGGCCAGCCGCGCGGCGTTGCTGGCGAAGGTGGTGACGAGGACGCGGCCGGATTTGCGCGCCTTGATCAGGCGCATCAGGCCGTCCTTCACGTCGCTTTCGCTGCCTGACGCTTCGGGATTGAACACGTTGGTGGAATCGCCGACCATCGCCAATATGCCGCTGTCACCGATGCGGGTGAGTTCGGCGGCGGTGACGGGGTCGCCCATCATCGGCGCATCATCCAGCTTCCAATCGCCGGTGTGGAAGATGCGGCCATAGGGCGTATCGATGACGAGCGCGTTGCCTTCGGGGATGGAGTGCGCCAGCGCCACATAGGTGAGGCAGAAGGGGCCGAGCTCGACCTTGCCGCCCATGGGGATGATCTTCAGCTTGACCTCGCGGGTCAGGCCTTCTTCCTCCAGTTTCTTGGCGATCAGGCCGGCGGTGAACGGCGTGGCATAGAGCGGCACCTTCAGTTCATTGGCGAGATAGGGGATGGCGCCGATATGATCTTCGTGGCCGTGGGTGAGCACGATGCCGAGCAGATCCTTGCGGCGGTCTTCGATGAAGGACAGATCGGGCAGCACGACATCGATGCCGGGATAGCGCGCGTCACCAAAGGTCATGCCGAGATCGACCATGATCCATTTGCCGTTGGCGCCATAAAGATTGACGTTCATGCCGATTTCACCTGAACCGCCGAGCGGCAGGAAAATCAGCTCATTGCCTGGGGTCATGGTGTTTGGGTCTTTGTGTTGAGGGCATGAAGGCGGATCAGGCCGCGAATGGTCAGATCATAATCGACATGGGCTATGGCAGTGGTGTGGCGCTGGAACAAGGTGGCAAGACCGCCCGTGCCGATCACGGTGACAGGGGGCGGCATTTCCGCGGCCAGGCGCGTCACCAGCCCTTCGATCAGGCCGACATAGCCCCAGAACAGGCCGGACTGCATGGCGTGGACCGTGCCCTTGCCAATGGCGCCCTTCCCCTCCGGCGGCGGCTCGATGGCGATGCGCGGCAGTTTGGCGGCGGCCTGGTAGAGCGCGTCCATCGACAGGTTGGGCCCCGGCGCGATCGCGCCGCCCTGATAGGCGCCATCCGCCGAGACGATATCGAAGGTGGTGGCGGTGCCGAAATCGACAATGATGAGATTGCCCGGCCAGATGGCGTGGGCAGCGACGGCATTGACCAGGCGATCGGCGCCGACTTCGGCCGGGTTGGGCAGATCGATGGTGAGGCCGAGATCGATCTGGCCGACGGCGACCACCAGCGGCTCCACTGCAAAATATTTGCGGCACAGGCGCTGCAGGTTGAACAGGGTGGGCGGCACCACGGTGGAGATGATCGCGGCATCGATATGGGCGTGGCTGACGCCCTCCAGCGCGAGCAATTGGTGCAGCCACACGGCATATTCATCGGCGGTGCGATCGCCATTGGTGGAAATGCGCCAGCGGTGGACGATGGTGTCGCCCATGCACAGCGCAAACACGATATTGGTGTTGCCGACATCAATCGCGAGCAGCATGCTTCACTCCCACCATCAGATCGCGAACACCTCGCCGGCATGAATGGCGCGCAGGCTGCCATCATCCAGCCGCAGCAGCAACGCGCCATCTTCGGCCAGCCCGTCGAACCGGCCTTCGGGCGTTTCCGTGCCCAGCCGGGCGACCATGCGCTGGCCCAGGCCGCCGGCATGCGCCAGCCAGGCGGTGCGGATGGGTGCAAAGCCATCGCGCGCCCAGATCTGCCGCCAATGCGCGAAGCGGGCGGCGAGCGTTTCCAGCACGTCGAGCGGCTGCGGCACGGGCAGGCCGGCGGCGGCGAGGCTGGTGGCGGGGCGTTCGGTGCCTTCCGGGTGGTGGGCGAGGTTGATGCCGATGCCGATCACCAAGGCGCTGCCTTGGCGTTCGAGCAGGATGCCGGCGCATTTGGTGCCGTTCAGCAGGACGTCGTTCGGCCATTTGAGGGTGAACAGGTCACCTCTCCCCTCTTCGTCACCTCTCCCTTTGCGGGAGAGGTCGGACTCGCCGAAGGCGAGCCGGGAGAGGGGTTGCGCGCGTGGAAGCCCTTGGTCAGACCCCTCTCCCGGGCCGCGCTGCGCGCGTCTCTCGACCTCTCCCCAGAGGGGAGAGGTGATTGCTGTGAGGGCTTCCACCACCGCCAGCGCCGCGACGAAGCTCAGCTGCTGCACCGCTCCTTCGGCGTGCACCAGTACCGACCCCATGAAATTGCCCGCCCCATCGTTCCACACCCGCCCGCGCCGCCCGCGGCCGGCGGTCTGACGGTCGGTAATCACCCAATGGCCATCCGGCAGGGCCTGGACGCGGGCCAACAGCCAGTCGTTGGTGGAGCCGACCTCAGGCAGGTGGGTGAAATCCGGCCCCATCAAGCCGGAAACAGCGCCGCCGCTGCGCTGGCCGCCGCCGCCGCCAGCGGCGTGATCGCCAGCATGCCGATCGGCGAGCAGAACAGCGCCGCGCCAGCAATCATCATGCCATTGACCGCGCTGCCTTCGCTGGACAGGGCGACGCCAGGCTCATCGGCGTACATGATCTTGATGATGCGCAGATAGTAGAAGGCCGCCACCACCGATGCGATGAAGCCGATGATGGCCAGACCGAGCAGGCCCGACGCCATCGCCGCCTGGAACACCGCGAATTTCGGCCAGAAACCCAGCAAGGGCGGAATGCCGGCGAGGCTGAACATGAACACCGCCATGGCCAGCGCCAGCTTGGGCTGGGTTTTCGACAGGCCGGCCAGATCGGCCATGGCCTCCACCGGGCTGCCATCCGGGCGGCGCAATTGCAGCACGACGAGGAAACTGCCCAGCGTCATCGCGACATAGACGGCGGCATAGAATAGCAGCGCGGTGACGCCTGCGGGCGTGCCCGGCGTCAGGCCGACCAACGCAAAGCCGATGTTGGCAATCGACGAGTAGGCCAGCAGGCGCTTGATGTTGGTCTGCGCCACGGCCGCGACCGCGCCCAGGATCATCGAGGCGATCGAAATGAAGATCAATATCTGCTGCCAATCGGCGGCGGCCTGGCCGGGAAAGGCCACCACCAGCACGCGCACCATCAGGCCGAGCGCCGCCACCTTGGGCGCCGCCGAGAAGAACGCCGCCACCGGGGTCGGCGCGCCTTCGTACACATCGGGAGTCCACATGTGGAACGGCACCGCCGACACCTTGAAGGCGAGGCCGGCGAGGATGAACACGATACCGAACATCAGGCCCAACGACCGTTCGGTCTGCCCGCCAACGACACCGGCGATCAGATCGAACTGCGTCGATCCGGTGAAGCCATAGATCAGCGTGACGCCGTACAGCAGGATGCCGGACGCCAGCGCGCCGAGCACGAAATATTTGAGCCCGGCTTCGGCCGAGCGACTGTCGTTGCGCGCGAACGACGCCAGCACATAGGACGGCAGCGCCGCCAGTTCGAGCCCGACATAGAGGCTGAGCAGATCATTGGCCGACACCATGATGGTCAGCCCCAGCGTGGCGAGCAGCATCAGCACCGGATATTCGAAACGGCCGACAAGGCCGCCCCCGTCCCCACTGCTTCCGTCGCTGCTGCCCAGCCATGGCAGCGCCAGCAGCACCGAGGCCGCAGCGGCGGCGAGGATGATGATCTTCAGAAAGGCGGAAAACGCATCGGCGACATAGAGGCCGTCGAACGCCAAATTCGGACCGGGCGGCACATCCATCAGGCTGAACCCAGCCAGCGCCAGGATCGCCACGGCAAACAGGCTGGTGGTGGCCGTCGCCTCCGATTTCTTCGCAAAGGTGCCAAGCATCAGCGCCGCCAGGCTGCCCAGCGTCAGGATGGTTTCCGGGCCGGCGATGGCCATGGAGGTGAAGATCGGGTGCATCAGTGGTGGCTCTCTGCCGCGTGCGCCGGTGCGCTGAGCACTGGCAGCGCAGGCGACAACGTCATGTCGGTCGGCACGGTGGCCAGTTCGCGCCCTTCAAGCCGGGCGACGACCTGCGCGATGGCCGGACGCATCGGCGCCTGGAAGCTTTTCGGGTAAATGCCCATCCACAGCGTCGCGAGGATGATCGGGGCAAGGATGGCAACTTCGCGCAGGCTCAGGTCCGGCATGGCCCGCGTGTCCTCACCGGCGGCCTTGCCATACGCGACGCGGGCATAGAGCCACAGCATATAGGCCGCGCCCAGGATGATGCCGGTGGTCATCACGAAGGTCGCCCAGGTGCTCGTCTGATAGAGGCCGATCAGTACCAGGAATTCCGCAACAAAGCCCGACGTCGCCGGCAGGCCGACGCTGGCCATGGTGAAGAACAGCAGCACCAGCGCATATTTCGGCATGGTATCGGCGAGGCCACCGTAACGCCCGATCTCGCGGGTGTGCAGCCGATCATAGATGACGCCGACACACAGGAAGAGCGCGCCCGACACGAGGCCATGGCTGAGCATCATCACCATCGCGCCTTCGATGCCTTGCGTATTGAGCGCGAACAGCCCGCCGGTGACGAACGCCATGTGGGCGACCGACGAATAGGCGATCAGCTTCTTCATGTCCTGCTGCACCAGCGCGACCAGCGAGGTGTAGACCACCGCGACCATCGACAGGCCGAACACCAGCCAGATCAGTTGCGCGCTGGCATCGGGGAACATCGGCAGGCTGAACCGGATGAAGCCATAGCCGCCCAGTTTCAACAGCACGCCGGCCAGGATCACCGAACCGGCGGTCGGCGCCTCCACGTGGGCATCGGGCAGCCAGGTGTGCACCGGCCACATCGGCATCTTCACGGCGAAACTGGCGAAGAAGGCGAGGAACAGCCAGAATTGCGCATCCTTGGGGAAATTCTGGCGGCTGAGTTCGGCGATGTCGGTGGTGCCGGCCTGGCCGACCATCCACAGCATCGCCACCAGCATCAGCACCGAGCCCAGCAGCGTGTAGAGGAAGAATTTGTAGGAGGCATAGATGCGCCGCGCACCGCCCCAGATGCCGATGATCAGGAACATCGGGATCAGGCCGCCTTCGAAGAACAGATAGAAGAGGAAGATATCGCGCGCCGCGAAGGTGCCGATCATCAGCGCCTCCATGAACAGGAAGGCCGCCATATATTCCGGCACGCGTTTCTTCACACTCACCCAACTGGCGAGGATGCACAGCGGCATCAGGAAGACGCTGAGCTCGATCAGCATCAGCGCGATGCCATCCAGCCCCAGCGACCAGTTCAGATAGGGCGCGAACAGCGGCAGGTCTTCGGTGAACTGGAAGGCTGCCGTGGTCTGATCGAACTGCGTCCACAGCCAGACGCCGGCGGCGAACTCGATCAGCGTTGTGGCCAGCGCAACAACGCGGGCGCGGCTGGCGCGTTCCGCCTCGTCGCCGGGCAGCGTCGCCACCACCAGCGCCGCCACCACCGGCAGCAGGATCATGATCGAAAGCACAGGCGTCATTGGCCCATCATCCAGGCAGCCGCGGCGGCCAGGCCGACCAGCATCACCAGCGCATAAGAATAGACATAGCCCGACTGGAACCGCCGGGCGAGGCCGGCGCCCACGGTGACGAGTTCGGCGGCGCCATCCGGGCCGAAGCGATCGATGGTCTGCTGATCCCCGCGATGCCAGAACTGCCGCCCAAGCCACTGCGCCGGCTGCACGAAGATGGCATTGTACAGTTCATCGAAATACCATTTGTGCACCAGGAACTGGTACAGGCCGGCCAATTCGCGCGACCACCAGGCTGGCAGCTCGGGATGGCGGATATAATAATAATAGGCCGAGAGCAGCCCGACAAAGAACGCCACAGATGGCGTCCACACCACCCAGGCCGGCACCTCGTGCATCGCGTGCATCAGGTGCGTGTCGAACGCCAGGCTGCCGCGCCAGAAGCCGGCGCCCTCTTCGGCGCCAACGAACTGTTCATGCCAGACCCAGCCAGCCAGCAGCGCGCCGGCGCCCAGCACGAACAGCGGGATCAACATGGAGATCGGGCTTTCGTGCGGGTGATAGCCGGCGGTGCCGTCATCCTTGGCGTGGTGGTGGTCCGCATGGTGATCGCCGTGATGCGCATCATGGCCATGACCATGCGCGGCATGTTGGATATGCTCGCTGCCCGCCCAGCGCGGCTTGCCGAAGAAGGTGAGGAACACCAGCCGCCACGAATAGAAACTGGTCAGCGCCGCCACCACCGCGCCGATCGCAAAGGCATAGCCGCCATGCACGGTACGGCTGGCAAAGGCCGCCTCCAGGATGGCATCCTTGGAATAATAGCCGGCGGTGAAGAAGAAGCCGGTAAGGGCCAGCGTGCCGATGGTCATCATCGCGAAGGTGATCGGGATATGCTTCCTGAGCCCACCATAGAACCGCATGTCCTGCTCATGGTGCATGGCGTGGATCACGCTGCCAGCGCCCAGGAACAGCAAGGCCTTGAAGAAGGCATGCGTGAACAGGTGGAACATCGCCGCGCCATAGGCACCGCTGCCGGCGGCGAAGAACATGTAGCCGAGCTGCGAACAGGTGGAATAGGCGATCACCCGCTTGATATCATTCTGCACCATGCCGACGCTGGCCGCGAACAGCGATGTGCTGGCGCCCACGATCGTCACCACCATCAGCGCGGTTTCGCTGGCTTCGAACATCGGCGACAGGCGGCAGACCATGAACACGCCGGCGGTCACCATGGTGGCGGCGTGGATCAGCGCCGACACCGGCGTCGGCCCTTCCATCGCGTCGGGCAGCCAGGTGTGCAGGCCCAATTGCGCGGATTTGCCCATGGCTCCCACGAACAGCAGCAGGCACAGGCAGGTCATCACATCCACCTGGGACCCCAGGAAGCTGAACGTCTGCCCGCTGTGCTGTGGCACGGCGGCGAGAATGGCATCGATGGAGACGGTGCCGAACACCAGGAAGGTGCCGAAAATCCCGAGTGAAAAGCCGAAATCCCCGACACGGTTGACCACGAACGCCTTGATCGCCGCGGCGTTGGCCGACGGCTTGGTGTACCAGAAGCCGATGAGCAGATAGGAGGCGAGGCCGACGCCTTCCCAGCCGAAGAACATCTGCACCAGATTGTCCGCGGTCACCAGCATCAGCATGGCGAAGGTGAATAGCGACAGATAGGCGAAGAACCGGCTCTGCGACGGGTCCTCCTCCATATAGCCCCAGCTGTAGAGGTGAACGAGCGCCGAGACGCTGGTGACGACGACCAGCATGACAGCGGTGAGCGTATCGACCTTCAGCGCCCAGGTGACGTGCAGGGCGCCGCTGTCGATCCAGTCGAGCACCGGCACGGTGTAGCCGGCGGCGCCGTCCAGCCAGAAGCCGGTGAAAATAACCCAGGCCAACGCGGCCGAGACGAACAGCCCGCCGGTGGTGATGGCCTTTGCCACCGTGTGGCCGATGGCACGCCCGCCCAGCCCGGCGACAAGCGCGGTGAGCAAGGGCAGGAAGACGAGGAGCTGAATCATCGCTCAGCCCTTCATCAGATCGGCTTGATCCACCGCCACGGTGCCGCGATTGCGGAAATAGATGACCAATATGGCAAGGCCAATGGCGGCTTCACCGGCCGCGACGGTCAGCACGAACATCGCGAAAATCTGGCCGTGCACCTGGTGCAGGAAGGCCGAGAAGGCGACGAGGTTGATGTTGACGCTGAGCAGAATCAATTCGAGCGACATCAGGATGATGATGATGTTGCGGCGGTTGAGGAAAATCCCGAACACGCCCAGCACGAACAGCGCCGCCGACACGGCGAGATAATGGCCCAGAGTGATACTGCTTCCGATCACAATTTCACCCCTTCGCCCAAGCCGGGCCGCGCGCCCTGCACGGTGCCGGACGTGCGCGCAACCTGCACGGCGATATCCTGTTTCCTGGTGCCAACGCGGCGGCGATGAGTCAGCACGATGGCGCCGATCATCGCGGCGAGCAGGATCAGGCCGGACATCGAGAACACGAACACATAGCGCGTGTAGAGCTGGCTGCCGATCCACTGGGTGTTGCTCATGCCCGGTGGCGGGCCGGCCAGCGCCTCGTGGATGATCACCCCCTGCCCGGCCTGCCAGCCGCTGGCGACCAGCAAGGTTTCGACCAGGATCACCCCGGCGACGAACAGGCCGAGCGGCAAATTCTGCAAAGTGCCGCGCCGCAGCGCCCGAAAATCGATATCGAGCATCATCACGACGAACAGGAACAGCACCGCGACGGCGCCGACATAGACGATCACCAGCAGCATCGCGAGGAACTCAGCGCCGAGCAGGATAAACAGTCCGGCCGCGTTGAAGAAACACACGATCAGCCACAGCACGCTGTGCACAGGGTTTTTCGAGGTTATCACCATCAGCCCGCCGGTGAGCAGGGTGATGGCGAACAGCCAGAACGCAAAGGTGGCGGTCATGTCAGCGCCACTCGCGGTCGGCGGCGATGTTGCTGGCGATGGCGCGTTCCCATTTCTCGCCGTTGGCCAGCAATTTGCCCTTGTCGTAGATCAGTTCTTCGCGGGTTTCGGTGGCGAATTCGAAATTCGGCGTTTCGACGATGGCATCGACCGGGCAGGCTTCCTGGCACAGGCCGCAATAGATGCACTTGGTCATGTCGATGTCATAGCGCGTGGTGCGGCGGCTGCCGTCTTCGCGCGGTTCGGCTTCGATGGTGATGGCCTGCGCCGGGCAGACGGCTTCGCACAATTTGCAGGCGATGCAGCGTTCCTCGCCGTTGGGATAGCGGCGCAACGCATGTTCGCCGCGGAAGCGCGGGGACACCGGGCCTTTTTCGAACGGATAGTTCAAAGTCACCTTGGGCCGGAAGAAATAGCGCAAGGTCAGCCACATGCCGGAGACAAACTCCAGCAGCAGCAGTGACTTGGCGGAGCGGAGCAGCGCGGTCATGCTTGTTTCCGGGGCAAGGCGTTCAGGAAACACATCAGCACCACCACCATGACACTCAAGGATGTGGCCGGCAGCGCATCGGCAAACGCCACATCGGCAACAGCCGCATAAACCAACCGGGCCGCCAGCCACACAACAACCGACAGCGCCAGCATGCCGGCAAAGCGGGTCAAGACCGGGCGCACCGCCGTCACAGCGTCACGCTGCCCGGCACGGCATCGAAATGCCCGGTGAACATCAGCCAGCCGCTGACCACCACCACCCAGAACAGCGACAGCGGCAGGAATATTTTCCAGCCCAGCCGCATCAGCTGGTCATAGCGATAGCGCGGTACGCTGGCCTTCACCCAGGCGAAGATGAAGAACATCAGCGCCATCTTGACGAGGAACCAGACAAAGCCGGGGATCACATAGAGGAACGGCAGATCGAGCGGTGGCAGCCAACCGCCGAGGAACAGCGTCGGGATCAGCGCGCACATGAAGAGAATGTTGGCGTATTCGCCGAGGAAGAAGAGCGCGAACGACATGGACGAATATTCGACCTGATAGCCCGCCACCAGTTCGGCTTCGGCTTCGGGGAGATCGAACGGCGGCCGGTTGGTTTCGGCCAGCGCCGTGATGAAGAACATGATGCCCATCGGGAACAGCAACGGATTGAAGATATTGCCGTTGAGCAGCCCCAGCACATTGCCCTTCTGCGCCAGCACGATGTCCGACAGGTTCAGGCTTTGCGCGTACATCATGATGGAAACCAGGATGAAGCCCATCGACACTTCATAGCTGACCATCTGCGCCGCCGAGCGCAGCCCGCCCAGAAACGCATATTTGCTGTTGGACGCCCAGCCCGACATGATGATGCCGTAGACGCCCATCGAGCTGACCGCGAATACATAGAGCAGCCCGACATTCAGATCGGCCAGCACCAGCCCGGCATCGAACGGCATCACCGCCCACACCACCAGCGCCAGCGTGAAGCTGATCATCGGCGCCAGCAGGAACACCGCCGTCGAGGCGCCGCTGGGGATGATGGTTTCCTTCAGGAACAATTTCGCCGCGTCGGCAAACGTCTGCAGGATGCCGAACGGCCCGACGACGTTGGGCCCGCGCCGCATCTGCATCGCCGCCCAGATTTTGCGATCGGCATAAACCGCCAGCGCCACGCCGACCATCACCGGAAAGGCGATGGCGAGGATCAGCGTCAGGTTGGCGAGGAACCAGCCGAAGCCTTCGCCGAACTGCGCGATGAACCAGCCGGTGTAAGTCACTCGGCCGCCTCCACCATATCCGGCGCCAGCAAGGACGACACACACGCTGCCATGGTGCCACTG
Source organism: Sandarakinorhabdus sp. (assembly GCF_987265915.1). Lineage (NCBI taxonomy): Bacteria > Pseudomonadati > Pseudomonadota > Alphaproteobacteria > Sphingomonadales > Sphingosinicellaceae > Sandarakinorhabdus > Sandarakinorhabdus sp. Next base: position 1,495,101 of record NZ_OZ503948.1, on the reverse strand, counting down.
GCGCGGGCCACCGGGTTGGTCAGGTGATAATTGCTGTAGATGTGCGGCACCGGTCCAGCGATTGCGGTCGTCGCCACCTCACCCAGCACGCTGGCCCGGTCGATCAGGCCATCGCGGGCCAGATCGGGCCATTCGGCGGCAATCCGCGCCCGCAGTTGCGCCAGATCATCATAGGGCAATTTCACGCCAAGCACCGAGGACAGCGCGCGGAAGATCGTCCAATCCTCGCGCGCTTCGCCGGGCGGCTGCGTCGCCTTCAGCGCCCGCTGCACGCGGCCTTCCAGATTGACATAAGTGCCGGGCTTTTCGGTGTAAGCCGCCGCCGGCAGGATCACGTCGGCATGGCGCACGCCCTTGTCGCCATGCGTACCGATATAGATGGTGAAGGCACCGGGTTGCACTGGCGCCTCGTCTGCCCCCAGCAGGAACAACACCTTGACGCTGCCATCGCCGAGCAGGGCCTTCACCCCACCCTCGCTGGCCAGCCCCAGCCGCAGGCCGCCCGCCCGCGCTGCCGCCGTGTGCACCAGATTGAACCCGTTCCAGCCCGGCTTCACCACGCCCAGTCGGGTCGCAGCCGCACGCGCCGCCACATAGAGGCCGGGCACGGTCAGCGCGCCCATGCCGATGAGGATCGCCGGCCGCTCCGCCTTGGCAAACGCCTCCACCACCGCTGCCGGCAGATCGCCGAGCAGCGCCGCATCATCGCCCAATTGCGTCACCGGGAACGACAGATCGACCTCTGGCCCGATCGCGAACGCCTTGGCGCCGCCCTTCTTCACCGCCTTGCGCAACCGCACATTGAGCAGTGCCGCCTCGTGGCGCGGATTGGTGCCGATCAGCAAAATCGCATCCGCTGCCTCGATGCCCGACAGGCCGCTGCCCAGCAGCCAACCCGCAGGTTCGGACGTGTCGAACAGCGCGCCATCCTGCCGGCATTCGATCCGGGTCGAACCAAGGCGGCCAAGCAGATCCTTGAACGCCGCCATTTCCTCGACAGCGTTCAGATCGCCGACCACGCCGGCAATCTGGTCACCGCTCAAGCCCTGCAGGCCAGCGGCAATCGCCGCAAAGGCTTCGGCCCACGTCGCCTTGCGCAATTTGCCATCAACCCGCAGCCACGGCGTATCGAGCCTGCGCTCCGACAGGCCATCCACGGCAAAGCGGCTCTTGTCGGCCAGCCATTCCTCGTTGACGTCATCATTGCTGCGCGGCGTCACCCGCAGCACCGCTGCGCCGCGACTGCCGACGACGATGTTGCTGCCGATGGCATCCATCACGTCGATCGAATCGGTCTTCTTCAGCTCCCACGGCCGCGCCTGAAAGGCATAGGGCTTGGAGGTGAGCGCGCCCACAGGGCACAGATCGATGACATTGCCCGACACTTCGGACGTGACGGCCTTTTCCAGATACGACGTGATCTGCATCGATTCACCACGGCCGATGGCACCGATCTCCTCGACGCCGGCAACTTCCTCGGCAAAACGCACGCAACGGGTGCAGTGGATGCAACGGGTCATCACCGTCTTGATCAGCGGACCCATATATTTGTCGGTCACCGCCCGCTTGTTCTCGTCATAACGATTCTGGCCGCGGCCATAGGCCAGCGCCTGATCCTGCAAATCGCACTCGCCGCCCTGATCACAGATCGGGCAATCGAGCGGGTGGTTGATCAGCAGGAATTCCATCACGCCTTCACGGGCGCGCTTCACCTTTTCGGACTTCGTGTGGATCACCTGGCCATCGGCGGCCGGCATGGCGCAGCTCGCCACCGGCTTGGGGGCCTTTTCCATCTCGACCAGGCACATGCGGCAATTGCCGGCGATCGACAGGCGTTCATGATAACAGAATCGCGGGATTTCGGCGCCGGCGATCTCGCACGCCTGCAGCACGGTGGCGCCCGTGGGCACTTCCACCTCGATCCCATCGACGGTCAACCTGGGCATGGCTCGATCAATCCTGCCGCATGTGCGGGCAACTGGCTCGGCCGAGCGCGGGCCGCACGTGCATAAAGCTGACTTCCACAACGGCAAAACCAGACCGGTCCGCCAACCGCGGCGGGTATAGCGAGCGTCACCAGCCGTGGGAAGGCCAAACGGCGGCTTTTGGTCGCGACCAGACAAATATGCGGGGCCTGATAGAGTCTTCCCGCAGTGCGGCAAGGCGACGGCCCCGGTTGGAACCCCAGTTGGAAGCTTTGCCGATCAACCCTATAGCGCTGATATGACAAAGCCTGTTCACATCATTGGCGGCGGCCTCGCCGGTTCGGAAGCCGCCTGGCAAATTGCTGAGGCCGGCGTGCCTGTGGTGCTGCACGAAATGCGCGGTGTGCAGGGCACGGATGCGCACAAGACCGACGGCCTTGCCGAACTCGTCTGTTCCAACAGTTTTCGCAGCGACGATCCAGACAACAATGCCGTTGGCCTGATCCATGCCGAAATGCGCGCGATGCACAGCCTGATCATGCGCGAGGCGGATCGCGCGCGGGTGCCGGCCGGATCGGCCCTGGCCGTTGATCGCGATGTATTTTCTGACGGTGTGACCGCCGCGCTGGCCGCCCACCCCAACATCAGCATCGTGCGCGAACTCGTCGCTGGCCTGCCGCCCGCAGACTGGGACAATGTCATCATCGCCACCGGGCCGCTGACCGCGACGCCGTTGGCCGAGGCCATCCGCGACCTGACCGGGGAAGACAGCCTCGCCTTCTTCGATGCCATCGCGCCGGTGATCCACCGCGATTCGATCGACATGGATATCGTGTGGGCGCAATCGCGCTGGGATCGCCCCAACGAGCATGGCGACACCAAGGATTATCTCAACTGCCCGATGGACAAGGAGCAGTACAACAGCTTCATCGATGCGCTGCTCGCTGCGGAAAAGACCGTGTTCAAGGATTGGGAGAAGGTGCCCTATTTCGACGGCTGCATGCCGATCGAGGTGATGGCCGAACGCGGCCGCAACACGCCGCGATTCGGCCCGATGAAGCCGGTGGGCCTGACCAACCCGGCCACCGGCCGCCGCGCCTGGGCCGTCGTGCAACTGCGGCAGGACAACGCATCGGGCAGCCTGTGGAACATGGTCGGGTTCCAGACCAAGATGAAACATGCCGAACAGGTGCGGGTGCTGCGCATGATCCCGGGGCTGGAACGCGCCGAATTCGCCCGGCTGGGCGGCCTGCACCGCAACACTTTCATCAAGTCGCCGGTGCTGCTGGATGCCACACTGCGGCTGAAGGCGCGGCCGGCGCTTCGTTTTGCCGGGCAGATCACCGGGTGCGAAGGCTATGTCGAAAGCGCCGCCGTCGGCCTGATGGCCGCGCGCTTTGCCATCGCCGATGCCCAGGGCCGCCTGCCCGTACCGCCGCCAGCCACCACGGCGCTGGGCGCCCTGCTCCACCACATCACCGGCGGCGCAGCGGCGGCGACCTTCCAGCCCATGAACGTCAATTTCGGCCTGTTCCCGCCGCTGGTGCCGCCGCCCGCATCCAAAGACCAGCGCAAACCCGCCCTGGTGGCGCGGGCACGTGCCGATCTGGCGCGGTGGCTGGCGGTGGCGTAACTCACTCCTCTGCTACCTGGCACACACAGGCGGGCTTGGCCTTGCGCTTCACCGCGGTTGCCGCGAACTCCTTGGGGGTCAGCCGGCCATCGGTGTTGCGATCGGCGACGGCGAATTTCTTCGCGGTGGCAGCGGCGAATTCTTCGAAATCCAGACGGCCATCGTTGTTGCGATCGGCCTTGTCATAGGCTTTGCGGCGGTTGACCAGATATTCGGCGCGGCTGACATTGCCGTCGGCATCCTTGTCATAGCGTGCCAGGCGTTTCGCTTCGCGATTCGCAGCGGCTTCAGGGGCATCGGGCGCCTCCAGTGGTAGCGCATCACCGGCCGGCGTGCCGCTGGCATCGGCGGCCGGCACGGCCAAGGCCGCGGCCGGTGCCGTCACCGGCGGCGCGCGCCACAGGATCAGGCCGGCGCCCAGCAGGCCCAACAGCGCAACAGCAAACCCCAGGATGCGGCGCATCACGCCCCCTTCAGCTACCGACCCTGTGGCTATTCGATAATCTGCCTCAACGCCCCAGCGCAACCGCCTTCAGCAAGCGCCATTGCCGGGGCAGGCTGCCGCGGGCTTCGCGGGGGCTGCCGGCGCGGGCGCGCGCCGCGTCGCGGGCCGACAGCGCCACCAGCCCGGCCAGCGGCCGCAGCGACGGGGACACGCGCTGCTGCCAAGGTTCACCCAGCACCCAGGCCCGGCCCAGCAACTGCGCTTGGGCGCCATCACCACCCAGCAGCCTTGCCGCCAGCGCGAACAGATGCCCGCCGCCCTCGACATGCGCGGGCGGCACCGCATCGCTGCCGATCAGCGCCAGCCAGCGATCCTCCAGCCCGGCAAGGTCCGCGCCGCTGATCGCCGGAAACACATGGTCGCGCAGAGCCACCAGCAAGGGCTGCGCTGGGGCCTTGCCGGCATCGAGTTCCTGCAACCGCTCCCGCCACCAGGCCAGGCGGATTTCTCCCAGCATCGGTTCGGTGGTGCTCGCTACCAGTTGCGCCAATTCGCAATCAAGCGCGAACAGCGCAAACAGGCCGGGGCGGGCGCTGACGGGCGCATAGAGGCACGCCAGCCAGCGATCCCGGTCGCGAGCCTGAAGCTCGGCGGTGATGATCTCCAGGTCGGTCAGGCTGGCCCCACCCGATAGGCGCACAATTTGTTGCCATCCGGATCGCGGAAATAGGCGCCATAAAAGGCCTGCGGGCCTTCATCGCCACGCACGCCCGGCGCGCCTTCATCGGCGCCGCCAGCGGCCATCGCGGCGGCATGGAAAGCATCGACCTTGGCGCGGCTGTCGAGCACGATGGCGATCATGGTGCCATTGCCGGCGGTGGCGGGCTGGCCATCATAGGCCGGGCCGGTGCCGAGCATCGGCGCCGTCCAGCCGCTGCCCCACACCACCGCGCCGGTGGGAAATTCCATCAGCCGCTTGATGCCGATGCTGGCAAACACCGCATCGTAAAAGGCAAAGCTGCGCGGCAGATCGTTGCTGCCGAAAAGTGCGTAACCGATCATCGAACGTCCTCCTGAGTGACCGCTGCTCCCTGCCACAGACTGGCGCCAACCGCCATTATCTTGCCGGTCATTGCGCCAGTTCGGCCATGATGATGTCCTCCGGCGCCGAAAAGGCCGATTTCAGCTTGGGCGCCTTGAACGGATCGTCGGCGCTGCCGGTGAGCGCATAGGCCAGCACCCGGCCGTTCGCTTCGTCCACCCACAGGCCGGCGAGCAGGCCATAGGCTTCGCCCAAATGACCCCACCATTTCGCGCCCACCACCGGCTGGTCGCTGGCGCCGGCGCGGCCCGACAGGCATTGCGGCCCGGCGGCGTAGCACAGCATCTGGCCTTCATAATCATCGCCCGGCACTGGCCCGCCAGCCTGCCAGACCGGCGCATGCATGGCCTTCACCGTCGCGGGTTTGAGCAAGCGCACGCCGCCAACCTCCCCGCCGCGCAACAGCAATTGCCCGATGCGCGCCAGATCGGTGAGGCTGATGCGCAGGCCGCCTTGCGGCGAGAACATCGTGCCATTGCTGCCCAAACGATAGCCGGCCAGATCACAGCCCGCTCGGCTGCTGACAGGGCAGGCGGCGCGCTGGCCGTGGAGGTCATCAACCTGCGGCACCCACGGCCCGGCAATGTCCCACGACGTTTCATCACGGCCCTTACGATACAGCACGGCGGCGCGCGCCACCGCAGCATCCGATGCGCCCTGCCAGTTGTAGCCGGCATCGATCTTGAGCGGTGCCAGCACCAGCCGCGTCATCAACCGGTCGAAACGTTCGCCGGTCGCGGCCTCCATCACCGATGCGATGAGGCCGTAATTGAGATTGGCATAGTGGAAGCGCCCGCCCGGCCCGACTGGCCCCCAATGCTCGGCCGTCAGCCGATCAGCCAAGCGGTCCTCCAGCGGGAAGCTGTAGCCCGGCCCATCGACGATCCCGCTGGTATGGCTGAGCAATTGGCGCAGGGTGACCGGCGTTTCGGGATGGGCCGGATGGCGCAGCGGCCAGCCCAACATGGCCGAAACATCGGCATCGAGATCGAGCTTGCCCTGCTCCACCAGCCGCCACACCGCGATGGCCACCACCAGTTTCGAGATCGACGCGACGCGGATAACGCTGTCTGGCGTCAAGGGCCGGCCACTGGCGATATCGGCCATGCCATGCGCTTCGGCGCGGATGATCTTGTCCTTGCTGGCCACCACGGCCACCACGCCCGAAAGCTGCGGTGAGCGCGCATCGCGGCCCGCGACCAGATCGACCAGCGGAGTTTTGGGGGGATTGGCGCAGGCCGGACTGGCCAACAGCAGGGCGAGAGCGAGGATCAGGCGCATGCACAGGTCATAAGCCGGCATGGCCAGCCGCGCCAGAGCGCGCTAGTCTGGCCCGCATGACGACAAGACTTGCCATCGGCCTGATGTCCGGCACCTCCATGGACGGCATTGATGCCGCGCTGATCGAAACCGATGGTGAGGGGAGCGTGATCCCCATCGCCTTCATGTTCTTTCCCTATGAACCGGATTTCCGCCACCGGCTGCGCGCTGCCACCGCCCGCGCGCTGGAACTGCATGCGCCGTGCCGCGATGCCTTGATCGATGCGGTCGAGCAGGAATCGACCGGCCTGCACGCCATGGCCGTGCACCGCCTGCTCGCTGCCACCCATACGCGGCGTGATGATGTGGCGGTGATCGGCTTTCACGGCCAGACCGTGGCACACCGGCCGGATCGCAAATGGACCTGGCAGATCGGCGACGGCGCCACGCTGAAGATCGCGACGCGCATTCCGGTCGCCTTCGATTTTCGCAGCGCCGATGTGGCGGCCGGCGGCCAGGGTGCGCCGCTGGCACCGGGCTATCACCGCGCACGCTCCGAAGCACTGGGCCGGCCGCTGGGCGTGCTGAACCTTGGCGGCGTCGGCAATCTGACGTGGTTTGCCGAAGAGGGCCGCTGGGGCAGTTTCGACACTGGCCCCGGCAATGCGTTGATCGACGATTGGGTGCGCACCCATACCGGCCGCAATTATGACGAAGACGGCGCGGTGGCGGCCAGCGGCGCGGTGCACGACAATGTGCTGCAAACCCTGGCCGACAATAGCTGGTTCGATGCGCCGCCGCCCAAATCGCTGGACCGCAACGCGTGGGATATCGGCGCCTGCCGTGGCCTGTCCGCCGAAGATGGCGCCGCGACCCTGACGGCGTTCACCGCCGAAACCGTGCGGCTGGCGCTGGGCCATGTGCCGCCGATCGGCCGACTGCTGGTCACCGGCGGCGGGCGGCTCAATCCGGTGCTGATGGCCGAGATCGCCGCCCGCTGCGGCGTACCGACCGATCCGGTGGAGAGCGTCGGCTGGAACGGCGACGCGCTGGAGGCCGAAGCTTTCGCCTGGCTGGCGGTGCGAGTGCTCGACGGTAAACCGCTCAGCTGGCCGGAGACGACTGGCGTGCCGGTGCCGATGGTGGGCGGGCGGTTGGCTTAGGCGTTTCCCACCCCCAGCCCCTCCCGCAAGCGGGAGGGGAGCAGAGCCTCCGTGCACAAACGGCTCCCCTCCCGCTTGCGGGAGAGGCTGGGGGTGGGCGTTTTCCTACCGCCCGTTGTTCGCCAAGCGCATATCCAGATACGCGTCCACCGCCGCCATCAACTCCACCATTTCGTTCTGGAAATAATGGTTGGCGCCCGGGATGGTCTCGTGATCGATGGTGATGTGGCGCTGGGTTTTCAGCTTGTCGACCAGCTTCTGCACCGCCGCGGTCGGCACCACTTCATCGACTTCGCCATCGACGATGATGCCGCTCGATGGGCAGGGCGCCAGGAAGGTGAAATCATACATGTTGGCCGGCGGCGCGATCGAGATGAAGCCCTTGATCTCTGGCCGGCGCATCAGCAATTGCATGCCGATCCACGCCCCGAACGAAAAGCCGCCCACCCAGGTGGTGTGGGCTTCCGGGTTGAACTGCTGCAACCAATCGAGCGCGCTGGCGGCATCCGAAAGTTCGCCGATGCCATTGTCGAACGTGCCTTGGCTGCGCCCGACGCCGCGGAAATTGAAGCGCAGCGTCGCAAAGCCGCGCCGCACGAAGCTTTGATACAGGGCCAGCACGATCGGATGGTTCATCGTGCCCTGCGCTGGGTGCGGCTGCAACAATATGGCCACCGGCGCACGCGGCGCCGTGCCGGGCTGGTAACGGCCTTCCAGGCGGCCTTCGGGGCCGGTGAGGATCACTTCGGGCATATCGGTCCCTTAAATTCGCACAAAATAGAACAAGCACCCTATATGGGTCGCAAAGGCCCGCATGCAATGAAAAGCCGCATTTACCTCGATCACGCCGCCACCACGCCGGTTGGCGCCGCCGCGCGCGCCGCCATGGCCGCGGCGCTGGAGATCGTCGGCAATCCCTCCAGCGTCCACGCCGGCGGCCGCGCCGCCAACGCCTGCCTGGAAGCCGCGCGCGATGCCGTGGCGCGCTTTGCCGGCGCGGCGCCCGAACAGATCATCTTTACCAGCGGCGGCACCGAAGCGCTGGCGCTGGCGCTGCACGGTGCGCGCGGTGTTGCCCGCGTGCTCGCCAGCGCCACCGAACACAGCGCGGTGCTTGGCGCACGTGATGAAACGCAAATCCTGCCGGTCGGCCATGACGGCCTGATCGATCTTTCTGCACTGGAAGTGGCCCTTCGCGCCGGCCCGGCGCTGGTGGCAGTACAGGCCGGCAACAATGAAACCGGCGTCCTCCAGCCGCTGGCCGAGGTCGCGGCGCTGGTGCAGGCCGCCGGGGGGCTGCTGCTGGCCGATTGCGTGCAGAGCGCCGGCAAGATCGCGCTGCCTGCGGCCGATTTCATCGCGCTGTCGGCCCACAAACTGGGCGGGCCGCCCGGCGTCGGCGCGCTGATCGTCAAGCATCCCGATAGGCTGCATGCCATCCAGCGCGGCGGCGGTCAGGAGCGCGGCTTTCGCGGCGGCACCCACAATCTGCCCGGCATCGCCGGCTTTGGCGCGGCGGTGGGTGAGGCGCACGACTGGGCGGCGGTGGAGTCCAGGCGCGACGCGATGGAGGCCACGCTTGTCGCTGCCGGCGCGCGCCTCCACGGCAATACTGCCCCGCGCCTGCCGCATATCAGCAACATCGGCCTGCCCGGCGTGGCCGCTGCAACGCAGGTGATGATGCTCGATCTTGATGGCATCATGGTCTCGGCCGGTGCGGCTTGCTCGTCGGGCAAGGTCAAATCCAGCCATGTGCTCGCCGCCATGGGGCTGGGCGGTCTTGCCGGCGAAGCCATCCGCGTCAGCCTGTCGCCTGCCACCAGCGATGGCGACATTGCCGCATTCACCGCCGCCTGGCTTGCCATGGCCGCCCGGCTCGGCCGAAAGACGGGGGCATGAGCCTGCCCCTCTATCTCGATTATGGCGCGACCACCCCGCTCGATCCGGCGGTGGCGGCGGCCATGGAACCATGGGGCGTGGCAGGATACGGCAATCCGCACAGCGCGCATCTGTGGGGCTATCAGGCGAAAGCTGCGGTGGAACTGGCGCGTGATGCGGTCGCGGCGTTGATCAATGCCGCGCCCGACACCATCGCCTTCACCAGCGGCGCCACCGAAAGCAACAATTGGGCGATCAAGGGCCTGCTCACTGCGCCGGGCCAGTCGCGCCGCCGTATCGTCACGCTAGCGACCGAGCATAGCAGCGTGCTGGAAACCGCCCAGTATCTCGCCGGCATCGGCGCGCAGCTGACCATCGTGCCGGTGCGCGCCGACGGCCTGGTCGATCACGGCGATCTCGCCCGCGCGCTGGGCGAGGATGTCGCGCTGGTCAGCGTGATGGCGGTAAACAACGAAATCGGCGTGGTGCAGGATCTCGCCGCCATTTCGGCGCTGGCCCATGGCGTCGGCGCAGTCTTCCATGTCGATGCGGCGCAGGGCTTTGGCAAGATTCCCATTGATGTCGAGGGCATGGGCATCGATTTGATGAGCCTCACCGCCCACAAGATTTATGGCCCCAAAGGCGTCGGCGCGCTGTATCGCCGGCCGTTCACCATACTGACGCCGCTGCTGCACGGCGGTGGCCAGGAGGATGGCCGATCCGGCACGCTGCCCACTGCGCTGATCACCGGGCTGGGCGCGGCGGCGCGTATCGCGCAGGCGCGCATGGCCGACGATCATGCCCATGCCGCGATGCTGCGCGATCGGCTACTCGCTGGCCTCACCGCTCAGGTGCAGATCAACGGCAGCCGCACACAGCGCTGGCCGGGCAATCTCAATCTCAGCTTCCCCGGCGTGGCGGTGCCGCTGCTGTCGCAACTGCCGGGCCTCGCCCTCTCGTCGGGATCGGCTTGCGCCGCCGTGACCGGCCGGCCCAGCCATGTGCTGACTGCGCTGGGCCTGTCCGACGGGCAGGCCAAGGCGAGCCTGCGCCTCGGTTTTGGCCGCTTCACCACCAGTGCCGAGATTGACGCCGCCGCGGCGCAAATCAATGTTGCAGTGCAGCGCAATCTTGCGGAATAGAGACAGGACAGATTCGCCCTTCAGCCCTCAGCATCAGCCTGGACCCCATGATCCGCATTCGTTTCATCTCCGCAGATGACAGCCATGAAACCATGGTGCAGGCCAATGAAGGCGACCGCTTGCTCGATATCGCACAGGCGCACGGCCAGCCGTTGGAAGGCACCTGCGAAGGCGCCATGGCCTGTTCGACCTGCCATGTGCATCTGATTGGCGGCGACGTTGCCAAGCTGCCGCCGCCATCCGACGAAGAAGAAGACATGCTGGATTTCGCCGCCGGCGCCAACCGCCAGAGCCGCCTCGCCTGCCAGATCAAACTGACCGCCGACATCACCAGCCTGGACGTGAAAATGCCGCGCGGCGTGGTGGACAACAGCCGCTGAAACGTCCGGCCGACTGAGCCGCGTCGCTCCCGGCCTGGCGCCCGACAAAATCTCCGCGCCGCAGTGGACAGGTGCACGACAGCTTGGCAAAGCGTCAACAATAGACACGTCGACCCGGGGGGGATCAGAACATGGGCTTGCTGCTGATGGCGTTGCTGCTTCAGGCTGCGGCGCCGCCCGCCACCGCGCCTGGCAGCAACACGCCGGTTCCGCTCAGCGCTGACACGCCGGAAGAGATCGCCAAGGACAGCGCTCGCGATCTGAAAGACAGTCGATATTACAACAAGCCTGGTGCTACACGTGCCGATTATGATCGGGACTGGCAGGAATGCCGCCTGATCGCGCGCGGCAGCGTCACGCCTGGCGGATCGGTGGTCGTTGTCTACAACCCGGCGGTCATCTCGCCGGTTGCGGCGGCTGGTGGCGGCCTGTTGGGTGCGCTGATCGGCAACGCCATCGTCGAGGGCGAGACGCGCCGCGCCAACCGCCGTTCCTGCCTGATGTATCGCGGCTGGAATCTGGTGGAAGTCACGGACGCGCAGGAAAAACTGTTCCTGACCATGGCCGATTCCGATCGGGAAGCCTGGTTCAACCGCATGCTGGGATCGGAAAATCCTGAAGGCAAATCGGTGACGCGCTGGAACAATGATTTCGCCGTTGCACCCGCGCTCGCCAGTGCGCCGCCGCCGAAACCCTGAACACGAGGCCCTTCCCGATGCGCCTGTCGCCCTTCGTCCTCGTCGCGCTGCTCGCCACACCGGCGTTCGCGCAATTGTCCGTCACCAAGCCGACTCCGCTGGAAACGCCGGTTACCATGGCACCCGGCCAGGGCGCGCTGCTGGTCGCGTTCCGCCGCCCCGACGGCTGGAGCGCGGGCAAATCCGGCACCATCGCCTTTGCCCGTTATGATCCGGCCCGGCACGACATGATTGCCCGGCCCAAGGATGCCAAGAAGAACGGCGACACCAACACCTACTGGATCCAGGTTTCATCCAAAGATCGCAAGGCGGCCCTGGAATATCGGCTGATGCTGGTATCGGCCGGCGACTATGTGCTCTACGGCGCGGCCCCAGGCCCTGGCGGCATGGTGATGAATAGCTTCTGCTTCAACAGCATCACCTTGCACGTGAACGCCGGCGAAGTGGTCTATTTCGGTGACGTCACGCCCTATATCGGCGCAAAGACGGCGGCCGGCGGCTATTATTCCGGCATGCCGTTGAAGTGGCATCCCGACGAGGCGAAGGCGGCGCTGGCCGGCCAGCCAACACTGCAGGCGGCGTTCAAGCCGGGCGAACTGAAAGGCGGCGCCAGCTACAGCTGCTCTGGCCAGATGATGACGGCCTATGATCTGCCCGACCTGCCGCGCCTGCCGGCCCTGACGCCGGAGGAAAAGGCGAAAATTGCCGCGGAAGGCCAGGTCGCCGCGCCGCGGCAAGCGATGCCTAATACAGGCACCACGGTAATCGCTGTTCCGCAGGATTGAGTTGAGGTGGGAGCCGGGAACGACCCAGACCGGAATCGTTACGGCTGCTTCCTTCCGGACCTGACCGGGTTGGCGAGCGCTCTGTCCGCCCAGCTCCCGCTGTGCATATGGCGGGAGTCGCGGCGAAGTGCAAGACTGGCGTGACGCTTGCCGGGGGCTGCGCTACAACCGCGCCAATGCCCGACGAATCCGCCATCAGCCTGCCCGGTATGGAGCCACCTGCGCCCGCGCCGGCCTATCGCGTGCTGGCGCGCAAATACCGGCCGGCGAGTTTCGACACGTTGCTGGGCCAGCAGGCGATGGTGCAAACGCTGGCCAATGCCATCGCGCGCGGCCGCCTCGCGCAGGCCTGGCTGCTGACCGGCGTGCGCGGTGTCGGCAAGACCAGCACGGCGCGGATCATCGCCAAGGCGCTGAACTGCGTAGGCGCCGATGGCCAGGGCGGCCCGACCATCAGCCCATGCGGCGTGTGTGAGCCGTGCACTGGCATCGCCGCCGGCCGCCATCTGGATGTGGTGGAAATGGACGCCGCCTCCAACACCGGGGTCGATGATGTGCGCGAGATCATCGAAAGCGTGCGCTACGCCGCTGTGTCGGCGCGCTACAAGATCCACATCATCGATGAAGTGCACATGCTGTCGAAGGCGGCGTTCAATGCGCTGCTGAAAACGCTGGAAGAACCGCCGCCCAATGTGAAGTTCATCCTGGCCACCACCGAAGTGCACAAGGTGCCGGCCACCATCTTGTCGCGCTGCCAGCGGTTCGACCTGAAGCGCATTCCGGCTGAAATGCTCAGCGACCATTTCGCCGCGATCCTGCGCGCCGAAAATGTCGCCTTTGAAGACGATGCGGTGGCGCTGGTCGCCCGTGCCGCCGAAGGCAGTGTGCGCGACGGGCTGTCGATCCTCGATCAGGCGATTGCCCATTCAGCCGAGCATATCACCGCCGCCGCCGTGCGCGACATGCTGGGCCTGGCGGATCGCGGCGCGGTGCGCGCGCTGTTCGGCCAGATGCTGGCCGGCGAAGTGCCGGAAATGCTGGCGGCGCTGGGCCGGCAATATGATCTGGGCCAGGATCCGGCGCAATTGCTGCGCGAGCTGCTGGAGCTGGTGCATGGCATCACCCGCCAGCGCATGGCGCCGCGCCGCGATCCGGCACTGTCAGCTGAGGAACAGGCGGCGCTCGATGACTGGGCGCGAGCCCTGCCCTTTCCGCGCCTGTCGATGCTATGGCAATTGCTGCTGAAAGGCCTGGAAGAGGTGAACCAGGCGCCGGTGCCGCTGCAAGCCGCCGAAATGGCGCTGCTGCGGCTGTGCCATGCCGCCGAACTGCCCGATCCCGGCAAGCTGATCCGCCAATTGCAGGATGCGCCGGTCGCGGATGCCACCACGCCCGCACTGCGGCCGCAAGCTGCGCCCTTTCCGGCGCCGGTTCAGGCAAAGGCACCGCAAGCCGGCGATGTGCCCGAAAGTTTCGAAGCCATGGTGGCGCTGTTCCGGGCGGCGGGCGAATCGCGGCTGGTGCATCACCTGACCGATGATGTCCGCCCGGTGCGCTGGCTGCCGCAGCCGGCGCTGAACGTGCGCGGCGTGCCGCGTGACGTGATCCAGGATATTGATCAGCGCCTGGCCGAATGGACCGGCAAGCAGCTGCGCATCGAATGGCTGAACGATGGCGGCGGGCCGACGCTGCGCGAAACCGAACAGGCGGCGCTGGCCGAACTGGAACAGCGGATGCGCGATGATCCCACCGTGGCGGCCCTGTTGACCGCCTTTCCCGATGCCGAACTTTCCCCAATCAGAATAAGCGCTTGAGGTACAGATGCCCAGTCTCGAAGAATTGATGGAAGCCGCCCGCAATGTGCAGGCGCAGATGGCGCGCGCGCAAAGCCAGCTTGATCAGATCGAAGTGGAAGGCGCGTCCGGCGGCGGCATGGTCAAAGTGACCGCCACTGCCCGCGGTGCAGTGCGCAGGCTTGATATCGATCCGTCGCTGTTGACGGTTGATTCAAAGGAAATGCTGGAAGATCTGATCGTTGCGGCGTTCAATGATGCCAAGCACAAGGCGGACCAGGCCGGCAGCACCGAAATGGGCAAGCTGACGGCGGGCATGCAACTGCCGCCCGGTTTCAAACTGCCCGATTTTTGAGGAACTTGATCATGCGCCAACTTCATTCGACGATCACCGCTGAAGGCGAACTGATTCTGGCGCTGGCCGAGGTGCCGGAACCGGAGCCGGGTGCCGGCGAGATCAAACTGCGCATCGAGGCAGCACCGATCAACCCGTCCGATATCGGGCTGCTGACCGGCGCCGCAGACGTGAGCAAGGTGACTGCGATTGCCGGCGGAATCAGCGCGCCAGTGCCGCCGGCCGGGCTGCGCGCCATGGCGGCCCGTGTTGGCCAGGCGATGCCGTGCGGCAATGAAGGCGCCGGCACGGTGGTGGCGGCAGGCGAAGGCGCCGAACATCTGATCGGCCGCAAGGTGGCCATCATCGGTGGCGCGACCTATGCCGATTACCGCGTGGTCAAGGCCAGCGAGGCGCTGTTGCTGCCCGAAGGCGCCACGGCGGAACAAGGCGCGTCCTGCTTCGTCAACCCGCTCACAGCGCTGGGCTTTGTCGAAACCATGCGGGCAGAAGGCCACAGCGCCATCGTCCACACGGCAGCGGCCTCCAACCTCGGCCAGATGCTGGTGAAGATCTGCGCCGCCGATGGCGTGCCGCTGGTCAATATCGTGCGTTCGGCCGAACAGGTGGCGCTGTTGCAAGGCCTTGGCGCGACGCATGTCATCGATTCGACGGCGCCGGATTTCATGGCCAAGCTGATTGCCGCCTGCACTGAAACCGGCGCGACATTGGCGTTCGATGCCATCGGCGGCGGCGCGTTGGCCGGGCAGATCCTCACCGCGATGGAGGCCGCCATCAACGCGCGCGCCGGCGGCTACAGCCGCTATGGTTCGGAAGTGCTGAAGCAGGTCTATATCTATGGGGGGCTCGACATGGCGCCCACCACATTCGGCCGTGGCTTCGGCATGGCCTGGGCGGTTGGCGGCTGGCTGCTGTTCCCGCGCATGCGCGTGTTCGGCAATGCCAAGTTCGCCGAACTGAAACAGCGGGTTGCGGCGGAATTGACCACCACCTTCGCCAGCCATTACAGCCACCGTGTGTCGCTGGAAGAGATGGTGACACCGGACGCCGTTGCCGGCTGGTATGCGCGGCGGACGGGGCAGAAATATCTGGTGGTGCCGAACGGCTGACAGGACCGTCACCCCGGCGAAAGCCGGGGTGACGTGCGTTCCTGTTTCGCGCCGCGTCGCTACCGCCACAGGCAGGCGTCGACGCCCTCTTTCGCGATATAGCGCGCGCTCTTCTCGATGCGGCGGGCCGAGCGCTTGACCTGGCGTGACGGCGCGGCGGCGCTGCGTTTCAGCGGCTGCGGCACGATCGCTGCCAGCCGGGCCGCCTGGCGGTTGGTCAATTTGTCGACACTCGTGCCGAAATAATGTTCGGCCGCCGCCTCCATGCCATAGATGCCGGGGCCCATTTCGATGATGTTGAGATAGACTTCCATGATGCGCGGCTTGCCCCACACCAGCTCGATCAGCAGCGTGAAATACGCTTCCAACCCCTTGCGCACATAGGAACGGCCCGGCCACAAAAAGGCGTTTTTCGCAGTCTGCTGGCTGATGGTCGAGCCGCCGCGCAGTTTCTTGCCCGCAATGTTGGCACTGGCCGCGGCTTCGATGGCATCAAGATCGAAACCGCCATGCTCGCAGAATTTGGCATCCTCCCCGCCGATCACCGCGCGCGGCAGCGCCTTGGTCATCGCGTTCAGCGGCGCCCATTCGCGCTCGACATGCTGCCCCGCGATGGCATCACGCGCCTGCAGCCAGGTGATCGGCGGCGGCACGAAGCGATAGACGGCCACCCATACGAAGCTGAGCAGCACGAAGGCCAGCACCAGCCGGACCGCCACGCCGAGCACCGCCGAGAAGAACCGTCCGATCATCGCCCCTCCTGTCACCCGGCCGGGGCTGCTGCGTCAATGCGGTGCGGTTACACTTGTTCGAGCATCAGCCGCTGATCGATGGCTGCCGTCTGCATGGCCTTGGCGAGTTTCTCGAACGCCCGCACTTCGATCTGGCGCACGCGTTCGCGGCTGATGCCATAGCGCTGCGACAACAGCTCGAGCGTTTCGGGCTCGTCGATCAAGCGGCGCTGGGTGAGGATATCGCGCTCGCGCTCGTTCAATTCGCGCATCGCCGCCACCAGCAGGCCGTGGCGCTGGTCGCGCTCCTCGCTGTCGGCGAGCAGTTCATCGGCCAACGGGCCATCATCGGCCAGCCAATCCTGCCATTCGCCTTCGCCATCCTCGCGCAGCGGGCTGTTCAGGCTGGCATCGCCGCCATAGCCCATGCGCCGGTTCATCGAGACGACCTCGTCTTCGGCCACGCCCAAAGTCGTGGCGATCTTCTCGACATCGGCCGGCTTCAGATCGCCGTCTTCCACCGCGCCGATCTTGCCCTTCAGGCGGCGCAGGTTGAAAAACAGCTTCTTCTGGGCAGCGGTGGTGCCGATCTTCACCAGCGACCACGACCGCAATATATATTCCTGGATCGCCGCCTTGATCCACCACATCGCATAAGTGGCGAGGCGGAAGCCCTTTTCCGGATCGAATTTGCGCACGCCCTGCATCAGGCCGATATTGCCCTCCGCGATCAGCTCGTTCACCGGCAGGCCATAGCCGCGGTAACCCATGGCGATGCGCGCCACCAGCCGCAGGTGGCTGGTGACCAGCTTGGTCGCGGCGGCCGGATCCTGATGTTCCTGCCAGCGCTTGGCCATCATATATTCCAGTTCCGGCGAGAGCAGCGGGAACTTGCGGATTTCCGCCAGATAACGGTTGAGCCCGGCCTCTGAACCGAGCACCGGAATGCTGCTTTGCTTCACTGCGGGCAGATTGGAACTCATTGCGTCACTCCACCGTTGCGCCATCCAGGGCGCCAATCAACGCCAGCATATCGGCTGGCAGGGGGCTTTCGAAACACAGTTTTTCTTTGCGCACCGGATGCACGAACCCCAGTGTCGCGGCGTGCAGCGCCTGGCGGGCAAAGCCCAGACCTTGCAGCAGCGGCAGCAGCTTGCCGGGCGTGCGCCCGTAGAAGGCATCCCCCAATAGCGCGTGGCCGATGGACGCCATATGAACGCGGATCTGATGGGTGCGCCCGGTTTCCAGCCGGCATTCCACCTGCGCGGCACCGGCAAAGGCCTGTACCATGCGATAATGGGTAACGGCGTGCTTGCCGCGGCCGTCCTTCACGATGGCCATTTTCTGGCGATCGGCGCTGCTGCGTGCCAGCGCACCTTCGATGCGTCCGGCCGGCGGCACCGGCACCCCGGCGACCACGGCGGCATAGCGGCGATCGACGCTGTGCTTCGCGAACTGCGCCGCCAGGCCTTCGTGGGTGGGATCATTCTTGGCCACCACCAGCAGGCCCGACGTATCCTTGTCGATGCGGTGGACGATGCCGGGCCGCGCCACGCCGCCGATGCCCGACAGGCCGCCGGCACAATGGTGCAGCAGGGCATTGACCAATGTGCCATCGAAATTGCCGGCGGCCGGATGCACCACCAGCCCGGCCGGCTTGTCGATCACCAGCAGATGCTCATCCTCAAAGATAATGACCAGCGGGATATCCTGCGCGATATTGTGGGCTGGGCGCGGCGCCGGGATCACCAGGGTGAGCGCCTCGCCGCCGCGCATCTTGGTGGCCGGGTCCCACAATACCCCGGCGCTGCCGGTCAAGCGGCCGCCCTGCACCAGCGTCTTCAACCGTTCGCGGCTGTATTGCGGCAGGGTTTCGGCCAGCGCCTTGTCCAGCCGCTGGCCGGCCGCCGTGGCCGGCAAAGTGATGATGATCGACTCTTCAGAAGCCATGCTTTAGCGATGTCGGCATGAAGTTGCAGATATCAAGCGCACACCAGCAATTTCTGCTCCAAGCAGCCGCTGCCAGCCCGGATCATGAAATTTGCGGCCTGCTGCTCGGCCAACCCGGCCGCGTGGAAGCCATCGTGCCGGCGCAAAATGTCGCAGCCAATCCGGCACGCAGCTTTGAAATTGCCCCGGCGACCTTGCTCGCCAGCCACCGCAATGCCCGCGCCGCCAGGCAAAAGGTGATCGGCCATTGGCACAGCCACCCTGGTGGCCAGTGCGCGCCCTCCACCCGCGATGCCGCACGCGCGACCGACAATGGGCAGATCTGGCTGATCATCGCCGGCGGCGCCATCGGTGCGTGGGCGGCGCACACCGATCGTGCCGGCCCGGCGACGTTCCGGCCCGTCCTGCTCGAGGTGGCATGATGGCCAGTGGCGCGGTGAAATGGTTCGATGGCAAGAAGGGCTATGGCTTCATCACCCCCGATCTTGGCCCACGCGACGTGTTCGTGCACATCAGCGCGCTGGTCGATGCCGGGTTGGAACCGTTGCAGCCTGGGCAGCGGCTTGATTTCGAGCTTGCACAAGACGGCGATGGCCGCTTGATAGCGCTCGGCTTGAAATTGCGTAACGAAGGCATCGAGACAGCAGCATGAACGAACTGCCCCATCATCTTGTGCGTTGGCTGTGCCACGACCTGGCCACCCCGATCGCCAGCGTGATGACGGCCAGCGAATTGCTGGACGACAAGCCAGACGCGGAGATCAACGAGTTGATCCAGTTCGGCGCGCGCCGCCTGACAGGCCGGCTGCGCCTGGTGCGGCTGGCGCTGGGTGCGGCCGATGCCGCGATGAGTTCGACCGCCCTGGAACGGTTGATCCGCGAAGGCCTGGACGGCACCAACGTCGATTGGGCCTTTGTGGGCGATGCCAGCGAAGGCATGCCGGCCGTCGTGGCCGGCTGTGCCATGCTGCTCGCCGATCTCAATCGCACCCGCGCGATCACCGTCACGCCGACAGGGGTGATCATGGCGCAGGGTTGCACCTGGCCTGATTCGGTGGCGGCGGTGTTTTCCGGCGCGCAAGCCACGTGCAATCGCGGCGCTGTTGCGGTGATGGTGATGACCGCCGCGCAGCGCGCCGGGCGCCAACTTTCGCATTCTGCCAATGGCTTGACCTGGCGCTGAGGGCGCAGCGCCAGCTTTTTGCTGCACTGCACCATTTCCCCCCTTGAAGCGCGACCGTCACCCGCTTATGTTGCATTGCAGCAAAGCCGGAGATGACCATGACCGCCAAGCGTACGCCCAACGCCACCGACAAGTCGGTTGAAGCCAAGCGCACCGTGAAACGGTCAGCATCCAAGGCTGCGGCTGTGACTCCTGTGTCCAAGGTGGACGCGGTGGTTGCGGCACCCGCGGCGAAGGCACCGGCCCCTGGGCCGGTGGCAAAAGCCCCGGCCCCTGCTCCGGTGGCGAAGGCCCCGGCACCTGCTCCGGTCGCGAAAGCACCGGCGCCTGTGCTGGTGACGAAAGCGCCGGCTCCTGCTCCGGTGGCGAAAGCGCCGGCTCCTGCACCGGCAGCACCCCTTCCCGCTGCGTCCTCTCCCGCGTCACCCACAATCACGAAAAAGGAACCGATCATGGCCACTGCCTTTGAAACCACCAACGAAACCGTTCGCGCCGCTGCCGCCACCCTGAACAACCAGGCCGAATCCGCCATCAACAGCGGCAAGGCCGTGATGGAACAGGTTGCTGCCAAGTCCAAGGAAGCCGTCGAAGCCAGCATGAAGAGCCTCGACGAATTGAACGACATGGCGCGTGCCAATGTCGATGCGCTGATCGCTTCGGCCCGCGCCGCCACTGCCGGTGTCGAACAGGTCGTCGCGCATCTGACCGAAGTGTCGAAGAAGTCGTTCGAAGAATCGACGGCCATGATGAAGAGCCTGACCGCCGCCAAGACCCCGAATGAGCTGATGCAGCTGCAGACGGACTTCGCCAAGACACAGTTCGACACCGCCGTGTCGGAATATAGCAAGCTGACCGAGATGATGGTCAAGCTGGCTGGCGAAATGATGGAGCCGATGCAGAACCAGATCGCCGTGGCCACCGACAAGATGAAGTCGGCCTGGACCAAGTAAGGTCTGAAACCTTTGCCCCGGCGCTCGTGCGCCGGGCCGGAACCGGGCGGGTGGCCAGCAGGCCCCCGCCCGTTTTCGTCTTTGCGACCGCTCCCAGTGCCGCGGCTCACGCGCCGGGCTTTTTTCTGGCAGCGATTTTGCTATACAGGGGCGATATCGTCCCCTTTTGCCCCGGGTTGTTTGATGATCGATGGCGCCAGCCTGATGCCGACCATGACCGATGAGGACCGTGACGCCGATGGCGGCCGCGGTACCACCGGTGTGGGCCTGGCCACCAAGCCCGAATCCAAGACGGCCAAGCCGGCGCTGTACAAGGTGCTGATGCTGAACGACGATTACACCCCGATGGAATTTGTGGTGCTGACGTTGCAGCGCTTTTTCAAGATGACCATCGAAGACGCGACGCGGGTGATGCTGCATGTGCATCAACGCGGTGTGGGGGTGTGCGGCATCTTCACCTATGAAGTGGCCGAAACCAAGGTCAACCAGGTCATCGATTTCGCCCGCCGGCACAACCATCCGCTGCAGTGCACGATGGAGAAGGAATAAGCGCCTGCGACGTCGCGGGTGCTGGCGACTGGCCGCTGCCGCTTTAAGGCGGCGGTAATGAGCCTGCTTCTCAGTTTCCCGTCCAACCTTCACGCGCTGGTGGTCGGCGCCACCGGCGGCATCGGCGCGGCGGTCGCTTCGCTGCTCGAACAGGATGGTGCCAGCGTGACGCGCTGGAGCCGCAGCAGCGGGGTGGAGCTGACCGACCCGGCCAGCATCACGCGCGCCGCTGCCGCGCTGACCGACGCGCCCGATCTTGTGTTCATCGCCACCGGCATGCTGCATGGCGGCGGCCTGGCGCCGGAAAAGGCCAATGCGCAACTCTCAGCCGAAGCGCTGGCCACCAGCTTTGCCATCAATGCCATCGGCCCGGCCATGGTCGCCCGCGCACTGCTGCCGCTGATGCCCAAGGGCCGCAAGACGGTGCTGGCCGCGCTGTCGGCCCGGGTCGGTTCGATCAGCGACAATCGGCTGGGCGGCTGGCACAGCTATCGCGCGTCCAAGGCGGCGCTGAACCAGTTGCTGCACACCATGGCCATCGAGCAGGCGCGCCGCAATCCCGACCAGATCATACTGGCGCTGCACCCCGGCACGGTCGATTCCGGCCTGTCCAAACCGTTCCAGAAGGGCGTGCCGACGCTGTTCTCGCCCGAAACCAGCGCCCGCCATCTGCTGCGCGTGATCGATGCCGCCACCCCGGCGCAATCCGGCCAGTTGATCGATTGGGCGGGCGACGTCATAGCGTTTTGAGCCATTCGTTTTTGGAGGGTCTGCTGCGACCCATTCGCATCTGTTACCCTGCGCTTCTACCCCCATATCGGCTGCAACCACTGGAATGGGAGACACGACATGCCCACCTATCTGCACCGCAAATCCGACGCCCGCGGCCAGGCTGATCATGGCTGGCTGAAGGCCAAGCATAGTTTCTCCTTCGGCAGCTATCATGATCCCAACATCATGGGCTTCCGGTCGTTGCGGGTGATCAACGAGGATCGCATCGCCGGCGGCGGCGGCTTCCCCACCCACGCGCACGACAATATGGAGATCGTCACCTACATCCTCGATGGCGCGCTGGAACATCGCGACAGTATCGGGAACGGCGAAGTCATCCGCCCCGGTGAGGCGCAGCGCATGAGCGCCGGCACCGGCATCCGCCACAGCGAATATAACGCCAGCGCCGCCGATCCGGTGCATCTGTTGCAGATCTGGCTGCTGCCCAGCCAGCGCGGCATCGCGCCGGGCTATGAGCAGAAGATGCTGCCGGTGGTGGCACCGGGCGAATCGCGGCTGGATGTGATCGCCGCGCCGGATGCGCCGGACCATGCCGTCATAATCCACAGCGACGCCAGCATCACTCGCGCCGTGCTGGCGCCGGGCGGCACGCTCACCGCCCCCATCACCCGCGGCCACGCATGGGTGCAGGTGGCCAAGGGCGCGCTGGTGGTGGATGGCCATGCGCTGGCACAAGGTGACGGCCTGGCGGTGAAGGACGCCGCCGCACTGGCGCTGGCGTCGGATGAGGGCGCCGAAGTGCTGGTGTTCGATCTGGCTTGAAGCGCTCGCCGAGGCCCACCCCCAGCCCCTCTTGGCTGCGGGAGGGGCTGGGGGTGGGGCTATCCCTTCACCCCCGCCCACGCGCTTAACGCCCGCGCCCGCGCCGCCTCATGCTCCACCACCGGTGCCGGATAATCCCGGCCCAGCTTCACGCCCGCCCGCAGCAAGCCCACGCCCGCTGCCCAGGGCGCATGAATATCGGTATTGGACAGGCCGGCCAGTTCCGGCACCCAGCGGCGGATATAGTCGGCCGCGCCGAACTTGGCGCTTTGCCCCACCGGCGCGAAAATGCGGTTGAACGGGGAACTGTCCACACCCGATCCCATCACCCACTGCCAACCCAAACTATTGCTGCCATAATCGGCATCGACCAGCGTATCCCAGAACCAGCGCTCGCCGTCCCGCCAGTCGATCAATTGATGCTTCACCAGAAAACTGGCGGTGATCATGCGCACCCGGTTATGCATCCACCCCGTCGCCCACAACTGCCGCATGCCGGCATCGACGATCGGATAGCCGGTCTGCCCGTGGCGCCAGGCGTGGAGGCCCGCCGGGTCAGCGCGGAACGGAAAGCGGTTGAAGGCATCGCGGCCCGGCGCATCGCCGTGATCGGGGAATTGATCGATGATGTTGGCGCCGAAATCACGCCAGCCCAGTTCGCGCAAATATGGCTCGGCCGCCGCAGCCCCCACCGCATCGGCAATGACATGCCAGGCGGCATTGGGCGATACCTCCCCCAGCGCCAGGTGCGGCGACAGGCGCGATGTGCCCTCCACCGATGGCAGGTTGCGTGTGTCGTCATAACGCGCTGCGCGGCGGGCGAAATCCTGCAACCGCGCCGCAGCGCCGGCCTCGCCCGGCTGCCAATCCCGAAAACCGCCGGCCCAATCCGGGCTGGTCGGCAACAAACCCCACGCATCCAGATCATCGCTGGCGATGCCCGTCACATCGGCCCAGCGCGCATCCGGCACGGGGCGTGGGCGCGGCGGCGGCAATTGCTCCTGCAATTTGCGCCACCACGGCGTGAAGATGCGGTAACGCCCGCCGGTGCCGCTGCGCACGCTGTCGGGCGGGGCCAGCGTCACGCCGTGATGGCGCGACACGTTGCCGGCCTCATCTTCCTGCACCAGCGCCCACGGCTCGTGATGCACCAGCGTGTGCACGTCGGCGCCCAGCTCGGCCGCCAGCGCCTGCACGATCGGCCCGGCACGGCCACGGCGCAGGATCAGCCGGCCGCCGCGCGCGGCAATCCCGGCGCCCAGGCTGGCCAGGCTGTGGTGCAGCCACCAGCGCTGTGCCGCGCCCATGCGCCAGGCCCCGGATGTTTCATCGTCCAGCACGAACAACGCCGCCACCGGGCCACGCGCCGCCGCCGCGATCAGCGCGGGGTGATCGGCCAGACGCAGATCATTGCGGAACCAGACAAGCTGGGTGGTCATCGGCGCAGCCTCTCGACAGACAGGAGCGCCAGCCGCTAGGGCCTGTGGTCAATCAAGTCACCATCCAGTTCTGGGGGAAGCTTCATCATGCCGCAACTGGCCTATGTGAACGGGCAGATCCTGCCGCTGGCGTCGGCAAGCCTGCATGTCGAGGATCGCGGCACCCAGTTCGGCGATGCGGTGTATGAAGTGTGCGCCGTGCTGAACGGGCAGATCCTCGATTGGCAGCCCCACCTTGTCCGCCTGCGCCGCAATCTGGCGGAATTGGGCATCACGCTCGATATCGGCGATGGCCCGCTGGGTTTGCAGGCGCGGCGGCTGATCGCGCGCAATGGCCACCGCGATTGCCTGCTCTATCTGCAGATCTCGCGCGGCAGCGCCCGGCGTGACCATGCGTTTCCGGCCGACACCCCGGCGTCGCTGGTGATGACGGTGCGACGCTTCGATTTTGCCCAGCGCGTGCGCCAGTTGGCGACTGGCATCAAGGTGATCACCCAGGCCGACAATCGTTGGGGCCGGGTTGATATCAAGACCACAGGCTTGCTGCCCAATGTGCTCGCCAAGCAGGCGGCGCGTGCGGCTGGCGCGTTTGAAGCGTGGATGGTGGCGGATGATATCGTGCGCGAAGGCAGCAGCACCAATGCCTGGATCATCAAGGACAGCCGCATCATCACCCACCCCACCGGCACGCAGATATTGCCCGGCATCGCCCGCGACAGCCTGATCCGGCTGGCGCGTGACGCGCAGATGGTGGTGGAAGAACGCGCCTTCACCCTCGCCGAGGCGCATGCAGCCGATGAGGCTTTCCTGACCTCCACCACCGCGCCGATCCTGCCGGTGGTAGCCATCGATGGTCAGGCCGTGGCGGGCGGCACGCCGGGGCCGGTCACGCACCGGCTGGCCGAACTGGTCTGGAACGAAGTGGCCCGCCAGACGGGCTGGCGGGCCTGAGTTCGGGCGCAGGGGGCACGCCCGGGAGGAGATCAGAGGGCGCTGTCCATGCCCGGCGGCGGCGGCGGCTCCATCGGCGGTGGTGGCGGCGGGCCACGACGGTCGCGCAGCCGTTCCCGCCAGCCTTGCATGCGCTTGTCCATGCGGTTCTTCATGGCGCGGCTGTCGGCCACGAACGCCTTGCGATCTTCAACCGAAAGCTTCTGGACGGCGGCCAGCATGGCGGTCTGGCGCTGCTGGTGGCTGGCATCGGCCAGGGCGCGTTCTTCGTCCGCAACCCGCCTGACGGCAGCGACATCGAGCCGTTCGGCCGCAAGCAGGGTCAGCATCTTGTCGCGCACGGCTTCCATCTTCTGGCGTTCTTCGCGGCGATTGCCACCGGCCATCATCGCTTCGCGCATGATGGTGCGGCCCGCTTCGCTCATCGATGGAAACATGCGTTCGCCCTTGCGCGCATCGCGGCCGGGCATGCCGGGGCCGCCAAACTGGCCGGGCGGTGGCGGCGGCGCCGGCTGCGCCAACGCCGGAGCAGCGGCAAGCAGCGCTGCCAACAGCAACATCCTGGGGTTCATATCAGATCTTCCTCAGCAGCCGTCGGCGTAAACACATAGGCAAAGGCCAGATCGGCCTCGCCCGCCGCCACGCCGGCCGACGACGGCGGTGCGGAGGCAATTTCGGTTGCAACGGGCTGGCCAATCTGGCCGGCAAAGCCGATCCAGCCACCCACCGCCACCACCAGCGCCAGGCTGGCGGCCAGCACCGCCGGGCGCCAGCCGCGCATGGGCGCGGCCTGCACCGGCCGCTGCTGCGGCAAGGCGGTGATCGCGGCGGCATCGATCCGGGCCAGCGGCGCGGGCGCTGCGGCCCAATCGGCCAGCATCGCATCCAGCGCCTTTGCCTCGGCCAGCGCCGCCGCCACTGTGGCGTCATGGTTGGTCAGCGCCAGCAGCGCGGCGCGATCTTCCGCCGGCCAACGCGCCGGATCGGCGCCATGGCTGGCCACGATTGCCAGAGCGGTTTGGGGCGAAAGGGCGGTCACTGGGTCAGACTTTCATTCATCATGGTTCGCAATTCATTACGGGCCCGGCCCAGCAATCCCTCGACCGCCTTGGGCGTCGTCTCCATCTGCGCGGCGATTTCGGCCATCGAATGACCCTCGCCATGGAACAGGCTGAGCGCCAGCCGCTGGCGCGGATTCAGCCGGGCCATGGCGGCGGCGAGGCGCGCCTGTTCATCATGGGCGATGGCCTGCGCTTCGGGATCAGGGGCTGAATCGGCCAGATCATAGGCTGCATCGATCGATTGCACCGGGCGCATCGCGCGGCGCCGATCAAGGCAGAGATTGACCAGGATGCGGCGGAACCAGGCTTCGACATTGCCGCGCGCCGGATCGAAGCGCGCGGCCTCGGTCCACAGCCGCGCGAACGCCTGCTGGCAGGCATCTTCGGCTTCGACACGATCATTCAGCGTGCGCCAGGCCAGGCCCAGCGCCATGCGCTCCAGCAGCCGGACCAGTTGCGTGAAGGCCGCCGCATCGCCCTGCGCCACGCGCAGCATCAGCGCCGTCGCGAGCGAGGGCATCAATTGGCCGGAACCGGGAGCAGGCGCATCCATCTTCATCTGCCCCTGTTACGCTGCGGCCGGGAACTTCCCCCGTTTCAGCCCGCGCTTAAGCCTTGCGCGCACCATGCCTGCCAGCTTGCCACCAGCACGGCGGCATGGCGGGCGGCGGCCACCGGCGGATCAGCATAGCCGCCGCCCAGCGTCACCGCCAGCGCCGCCCCGGCCCGGCGGACGGCCTGCGCCACCAGTGCCTCGCGCGCCGCCAGCCCGGCATCGCTGAGCGCCAGCCGCCCCAGCCGGTCCTCGCGGTGCGGATCCACGCCGGCCTGATACAGCACCAATTGTGGGCGATGCCGCGCCAGCAGCGCCAGAAGTTCCGGTTCCAGTGCGGCAAGATAGGCGGCATCACCGGTGCCATCGGGCAGCTCGATATCGACATGCGACCGCGCCTTGCGCACCGGGAAATTCTTCGCGGCGTGGATGGACAGGGTGATGATGTCGTCGCGCCCGGTCATGATCCGCGCCGTGCCATCGCCCTGGTGCACGTCGCAATCGACGATCAGCACGCGCGCCACCGCGCCCTCGCGCACCAGCCGGTTGGCGGCAATGGCCAGATCGTTGGTGACGCAATAGCCGGCGCCGCCGTCCGGCCCGGCATGGTGGCTGCCGCCCGCGCCGTTCGCCGCCCAGCCATGGGCCAGCGCGTGGAGCGCCGCCGCATAGGTGCCGCCGGCGACCAGCCGGGTGCGGTGGGCGACCGCCGCCGTCACCGGCAAGCCGATCCGCCGTTCGATCGCGGGCGGCACCGCCGCGTCCAGCACCGCGGCGACATAGGCCGGATCATGCACTTCATTCAGCCATTGCGCCGGCATCAGCGGCGGATCGAACCGCTCAACGGCTTGGCCCAGCGCGTCCAGGGCAGGGGGCAACAGCGCATATTTCGACATGGGGAATCGATTGCCCGGCGGCAAGGCCGGCGCATAGTCGGGGTGAAAGAACAGCGGGAGCGGGGCCGTATCACCTCTCCCCTCCGGGGAGAGGTCGAGAGACGCGCGCAGCGCGGCCCGGAAGAGGGGTTCTTGTCGCGGCGACCCCTCATCCGGCTCGCTGCGCGAGTCCGACCTCTCCCCCAAGGGGAGAGGTGATTGCTCGTCAATCACGCCAGCGCCCGCGACGCCATTTCCAGCACATCCTTGGACATGCCCGCCGTTGCGATGATCCGCTCCAGTTCCGCCCGCATCTGCCCGGCGCGGTCCGCATCGAAGCGGCGCCAGCGCCCAAGCGGCACCGCCAGCCGCGCCGCGCTCTGCGGGTTGATGCGATCGACCGCGATCAATTGATCGGCCAGCAAGCGATAGCCTTCGCCATCGGCGGCGTGGAACCAACGCTGGTTGGCGGCAAAGGCGCCGACCAGACTGCGCAGCCGGTTGGGATTGGTGATGGTGAAATCCGGGTGCTTCAGCAGGCGCTCGACGGCCAGCAGCACATCCGGCCGATTGGCCAGCGCCTGCACGCCGAACCATTTGTCGATCACATCATTATTGCCGGCAAAACGCCGATGGAAATCGGCCAGCACCGCCTCGCGCTCGCTCGACACGCTGTTCACCAGCGCCGTCATCGCGCCCATGCGATCGGTCATCGTGGCGGCCGTGTCATATTGCTTGCGCGCTGCCGCCAGCGCAGCGTCAGATCCGGCGGTGACCAGATAGGACAGGGCGACATTGGCCAGCCGGCGCGCGCCCTTGGCCTCCGGCGTCTGATCTGTCCCGGCGCCGGCATGGGCTTCGTAAGCCGCCCACCATTGCCCCTCCAGCGCGGTGGCGATTGCCCGCCGCGCGGTTTCGCGGCGGCGATGGATCGCTTCCACCGCAACCAGATCGGCGGCATCGCCGATGAAGCTTTCGGTGGGCAACAGCACGGCCTCGCCCTTGAAGGCCGCATCGAGATCGGGATCGGCAAGCGTGCCCTGCACCGCCGCGACCAGTTCGGCCGGGTCATCATCGGTGGCCAGCACCGAAAGCGCCAGCTGCTGAAACGCCTCCCAGCGCGCGAACGGATCATCGTCGTGCGCGGCCAGGAAGGCCAGATCAGCGCGCGCCAGTTGCGCCTCCACCACCACCGGCGCCGAAAAGCCGCGGTTGAGGCTGGGCAGCACCGGCTCGCCAATGCCATCGAAGGTCAGATGCGTCACCGGCGCCTTGATCTGCACCACCTGTTCGTCACCAACGCGCCCGCCGCTGTCGCGCCCGATCAGCGCCAGCCGGAACGGCATGTGCATGGGCAATTTGTCAGGCTGGCCTGGCGTGGCCGGCACGCTCTGGCGCAAGGTGACTTCGACTTTGCTGCCGGTCTGGCGGGTTTCCACCGCGACGCGCGGCGTGCCGGCCTGATCATACCAGCGCCGGAACTGCGCCAGATCGATGCCGCCCGCCGCCTCCATCGCCTGCAACCAATCCTCGCAAGTCACCGCCTGGCCATCATGGCGGTCGAAATAGAGATCGGTGCCGTGCCGGAAGCCCTCAACCCCCAACAAGCTGTGCAGCATGCGGATGACTTCGGCGCCCTTGTTGTAGATGGTCGCGGTGTAGAAATTGGCGATCTCGACATAATGATCGGGGCGGATCGGGTGGGCGAGCGGACCGGCATCTTCGGGAAACTGCACGGCGCGCAGGGCGCGCACATCATCGATGCGGCGCACCGCGGCGCTGCCCTGATCGGCGGAAAACTGCTGATCGCGAAACACGGTCAGCCCTTCCTTCAACGACAGCTGGAACCAGTCACGGCAGGTGACGCGATTGCCCGTCCAATTGTGGAAATATTCATGCGCCACCACACCGGCGACCGCATCGAAATCCATGTCGGTCGCCGTCTCACTGTCGGCCAATATATATTTGCTGTTGAAGATGTTGAGGCCCTTGTTCTCCATCGCGCCGGCGTTGAAATCGGCCACGGCGACGATGTTGAACTCATCCAGATCATATTCGCGGCCATAGACGGCTTCGTCCCAGGCCATGCTGGCCTTCAGCGCCGCCATGGCATGGGCGCAGCGCGCAACATCGCCCGCGGCCGTCCAGATCGCCAGCTTCACCTGCCGGCCGCTCCGGCACGTGAAATCATCGTGCAGTGCGGAAAGCTGCCCGCCGACCAGGGCAAACAAATAGCTCGGCTTGGGCCAGGGATCGGTCCAGACGATTTCGTGGCGGCCGCCATCCAGATCGCGCGCCGCGCCGCGATCGCCGTTGGACAGCAGCACGGGGTACAGCGCCTTGTCCGCCTCCAGCCGCACCGTGTAGCGCGACAGGATGTCGGGTCGGTCCGGGAACCAGGTGATGGAGCGGAAGCCTTCGGCTTCGCACTGCGTCACCAGCCGGCCTTCGCTGGCATAGAGGCCCATCAGGCGGGTGTTGCGCGACGGGTGCAGCACGACCTCGGTTTCGATCAGCGCGCTGTCGCCGCTGATATCGATGCGCAGCACATCATTGTTGGGCACGGCCGGCACCGCCACACCATCCACCGCAATGCGGCGGGTTTCCAGGCCATGACCATCGAGCAGCAGCGGGCGATCATGATTGCCATTGCGCACCACGCGCAGCCGCGCCGTCACCACCGTGCGCACGGCATCCAGTCGGAAATCCAGATCAATCTCCGGCACCAGCCAATCGGGCGGGCTGTAATCGGCCAAACGAACCGAAGTGAGCACGGGCGGGTTGCGAACATCTTGCATGGTCATGATGTTGCGTCAGTCCGCCGGCCGAGGGAAGCGGATTTTGGACCGGGCCGTTAACGGCAGGCGCTTCGTGGCTCTTGCCCTACTGTATTAGCTGTGCAAAACAGACCCGAACGGAGGGCATGATGGCATTTGATGCAGAACTGGCGACCCAGGCCTATATGGCGACACTGAGCGGCGCGGCGCGGGCCAAGTCGGACGCCTATTTCGAAGGCGGTTACTGGCTGATCCTGTGGAATTTTCTGGTGACGGTGATCGCCAATCTGATCGTGCTGCGCCTGGGCTGGGCCGCGCGCCTGTCGCACTGGGCGCGCAGCAAGGCCAAGCCGGCGTTTGCCGCCTTGCTGTTTGCCGTGCCCTATCTGCTGCTGATCACGGCGCTGACCCTGCCGTTCAGCATTTACACCGATTTCGTGCGTGAACATGCTTATGGCCTGTCCAATCAGGATTTCGGCGCCTGGGCTGGCGAAGCCGCCATCGCCATCGCCATCAACACGCTGGTGGCCGGGTTGTTGTGGATGGGCGTTCACGCCGTCATCCGCCGCTTCCCGCGCGGCTGGTGGGTGGGGGGTACGGCCGTCACCATTGCCGTCATGATGGTGGCGATCAGCTTGGCGCCCTTGTACATCGAACCCCTGTTCAATGATTACAAGCCCTTGCCGGATGGCCCGGTGAAGGCCGAAGTGCTGAAGATGGCGCGCGCCAATGGCGTGCCGGCCACCAATGTCTATCTGGTCGATGCCAGCCGCCAATCCGATCGTATCTCCGCCAATGTCGCCGGCCTGTTCGGCACCACCCGCATCGCGCTGAACGACAATCTGATGAAGCAGGATATCCACGAGATCCGCGCGGTGATGGCGCACGAACTTGGCCATTATGTGCTCAATCACATCTGGAAGATGATCATCGCCTTCACCCTGATCATCGCCATCGCGTTCGGCCTGATCGCCGCCGGCACGCCGTGGCTGCTGGCGCGCTTTGGCGCGAAATGGGGCATTGATGGCATGGCCGATCCCGGCGTGCTGCCGGCGTTCATGATCGTGCTGTCGGCGGTGTTCTTCGTGGCCACCCCGGCCACCAACACACTGATCCGCACCCAAGAGCAAGAGGCGGACCAATTCGGGCTCAACACCTCGCGCGCACCCGACGGTTTTGCCCGCATCGCCATGAAACTGTCGCAATATCGCAAGATCGAGCCGGGCGCGGCGGAAGAATTTCTGTTTTTCGATCACCCCAGCGGCCACACCCGCGTGCTGACCGCCATGCGCTGGAAGGCGGAGCATGTGGCCGAGGCGGACGTGCATTGAAGACGTTCCCTTCCCAAAGGGATCAAGTCATGCTGGCGCAGGCCAGCATCCACCGCGCCACCCGGCCCCTGCCCCGCAATGGATGCTGGCCTGCGCCAGCATGACGTGTGCTTGTCGGAGGGCTAACCCCCTCCCCCTGCCGCCCGCAGCCTGCTACACCGCAATAATGCAACTGCTCATCCTCGGCCTCGGCTACAGCGCCGGCCGCATCGCCGATGCGGCGCGCGCTGCCGGCTTTGCCATCACCGCCGTGCGCTCGCGCCCCGGCGACGGCGTGTTGACCCTCGACAGCCCTGATCTGCCCGGCGTCATCGCCAGCGCCAGCCATATCCTGTCATCCGTGCCGCCCGCCGCAGATGGCAGCGATCCGGTTCTGGCAGCGCTTGGGGACGCACTGGCGCGCGCGCCGGCGCGCTGGATTGGTTATCTGTCCTCCACCGGTGTCTATGGCGATGTCGGCGGCGCCTGGGTGGACGAAGCCAGCCCGCGCCAGGGGCGCCGCGGCGGGCGCAATCTGGCGGACGAACATTGGGAAGCGCTGCACCCCCAGGCGCGCGTGTTCCGCCTGCCCGGCATCTATGGCCCCGGCCGCAGCGCGCTTGATCGGCTGCGCGCCGGGCCTGTTGCGCGCATCGACCAACCCGGCCATGTCTTCAGCCGCATCCATGTCGATGATATCGCCGCCGCCGTGTTGGCCAGCATGGCGGGCGGTGCGCCCGGCCTTTACAATATCGCCGACGATCTGCCGGCGCCGGGCGAGGCGGTCACTGCCGCCGCCGCGCGGCTGCTGGGGCAGGAACCATCACCGCTGGTGCCGTTGGCTGAGGCCACACTTTCGCCGATGGGCCGCGCCTTTTATGCCGAATGCCGGCGCGTGGCCAATGGCCGCATGAAAAGGCAGCTTGGCGTCTCGCTGCTTTACCCCGATTATCACGCTGGCTTGCAGGCTTGTCTGAAGGAAATGCACCCATGAAGTTCGGCACTGGTCAATCGACGCTCCGGGTTGAGGATGCGCGCCTGCTCACCGGCCAGGGGCGATATACCGACGATCTGGCCCGCCCCGGCATGCTCTATGGCGTCAGCCTGCGCAGCCCCTATGCCCATGCCGAGATCAAGAGCATCGACGTGTCGGCCGCGCTGGAGGTGCCCGGCGTTGTCGCGGTCTATACCCACGCGGATGTCGCCGATTATGGCCCGATCCCCTGCCTGGTGCCGCTTTCGGGCGAGGTGAAAACCCCGCGCTTGCTGCTGGCCGCCGACCGCGTCCGCTTTGTGGGCGATGGCGTCGCCTTCATCGTCGCCGAAACCCGCGAGGCCGCCCGCGCTGGCGCCGAAGCCGTGTGGGTCGATTATGCCGAACTGCCGGTGGTCGCCAGCATGGACGATGCCATCGCGCCCGGCGCGCCGAAAATCTGGGCCGATGCCGCATCGAACAGCCTGTTCGATTGGCAGGTCGGTGACGGTGATGCGGCGGCTGCCGCCATCGCGGGTGCCGCCCATGTCACCCGCCTGCGCATCGTGCAGAACCGCGTCGCGCCGGCATCGATGGAGGTGCGCGCCGCGCTGGGTGAGTATGAGGCCGATGGCGGCTTCACGCTGACCACCGGCAGCCAGGGCGTCGTGTCGATGCGCCGCGAGCTGGCCAAGAATATCCTGAAGGTGCCCACCGAACAGGTGCGCGTCGTCACCCACGATGTCGGCGGCGGCTTCGGCATGAAGAGCTTCCTCTATCCGGAATATGCGCTGGTGCTGCACGCGGCGCGCGCGCTGGGCCGCCCGGTGAAATGGACCGGGGAACGCTCCGACGCCTTCCAGACCGACACGCACGGCCGCGCCATGGTATCCGATGCCGCGCTGGCGCTGGATGCGCAGGGCCGCATTCTGGCGCTGCAGGTGGAAACCTGGTCCGATCTTGGCGCCTATCAGGCGCAGTTCGGCCCCGCCATCCAGACGATGGCCGGCGGCCGCATCATGGGCGGCGTCTATCGCATCCCGGCCATCCACAATCTGGTGCACGGCGTTGTCACCAACACCGCGCCGGTCGATGCCTATCGCGGTGCCGGCCGGCCGGAATCGGCCTATCTGATGGAGCGGCTGATCGAAGCCGCCGCGCGCGACATCGGCATGGGAGTGGACGAGATGCGGCTGCGCAATCTGCTGCTGCCGGCCGAACTGCCGCACGCCAACGGCCTGGGCCTCACCTATGACGTCGGCAATTTCCCGGCGGTGCTGGAGCGGGCGAAGATCGTCGGCGATTGGGCCGGTTTCGCCGCACGCCAGGCCGATGCCGCGCGCCGCGGCAAGCGATTGGGCCGCGGCATGGCCTATTATGTCGAAATCGCTGGCGGCGGCGGCACCGAGGAACATGCCGATGTGCGGGTGGCCGCCGATGGCGCCATCGAAATGGCCGTGGGCACGCAGTCCAACGGCCAGGGCCATGAAACCGTCTATGCGCAAGTGCTGGCGGCGCGGCTGGGCATCGAAATGGAGCAGATCCGCATCGTGCAGGGCGACAGCGATCGCATGGATGTGGGCGGCGGCACCGGCGGTTCGCGATCGATGGCGTTCGGCGGCGGCGCCGTGCTGCAATGCGCCGACGACATGATCGCGCGCGGCGCCGAATTGGCCAGCGCCGATCTGGGCGGCGATGTCGATTATGCCGATGGTTTGTTCCGCGCGCGCGCCAGCAACGCCACGGCTTCGTGGGCGGAACTCGCCGCCCGCCATCCGGGCGCGCTCGATGGTCGCAGCCGTTACCAGACCAAGGAAGGCAAGCCGGCGCCGACCTTCCCCAACGGCTGCCACATCGCCGAAGTCGAGCTGGATCCGGACACCGGCATGGTCGCAGTGACGCGTTACAGCATCGTCGATGATTTCGGCGTTCTGGTGAACCCGATGCTGGTCGAAGGCCAGATCCACGGCGGCATCGCGCAAGGCCTGGGCCAGGCCGTGCTGGAAAACATCGTCTATGATGACGCTGGTCAGCTGATCACCGGCAGCTTCATGGATTATGGCATCCCGCGCGCGGACGTGATGCCGGCGGCGGTGGCGTTTGAAACGCTGAACACCCCATCGCCCACCAATCCGCTGGGCGTGAAGGGCTGCGGCGAGGCCGGCACCATCGGCGCCATGCCATCGGTGATGAACGCCATCATCGACGCGCTGGACGGCCAACAAGTCGAAATGCCGGCCACGCCGGAAAAATTGTGGCGGTTGGCGCAGAATATCGGCTTCCATCAGGCCGCCTGAAGGTCAGGCTGGCCATCGGGCTTGCCGGGCTTCCTGATCGGTGCCGCTGAACATCGCTGTCGCCAACTGGTGGGCCCCAACCGGCCTGGGCGGCAACGGCTTCAGTGCGCCATCAGGATCGGCAGCGGCGCATCGGCGAGCAACCCGCGCGTCACCCCGCCGAACAGCATCTGGCGCATGCGGCTGTGGCCATAGGCGCCCTGCACGATCCACGCCGCTTCAATTTCGGCGGCCACGCTGCGGATTACCTGTTCGACACTGACAGCGTCACCGGCGCGTTCGATCACTTCGGCATGGATGGCGTGGCGCGACAGAAAGGCTGCCGCGACACGCGCGGTATAGGGCGTGTCCTTTTCGGCGACCGTCAACAGCGTCACACTCTGCGCGAGTTTGAGCATGGGCAGCGCCGCCCGCACCGCCGTGGCGGCTTCCTCGCTGCCATCCCAGCACACCAAGGCCGCCCCGGCCACATCAATGCCTGTGGCCCCTTCGGGCATGGCCAGCACCGGCGCCGGCGCACGGATGGCGACATCGCCGGTTCGGCCGAGTTGCAGCGCCCCCTGGTGGGCAAAGGGTCCGGCGCTCATCACCACCACATCGGCCAGCCGCGCATGTTCGACCAGTTGGTCGCTGGCATCGCCATCGGCTGCCCGCCATTCCCAGCTGACGCCTTCGCGTTCCAGACGCGCTTCAATGGTGACGCGTTCGTCCTTGCGGCGGGCCTCCACCGCATCGATCAACGTGGTGATCGGAAACGCGCCCATCCCGGTATCACCCAGCGCATAGGCGGCATAGGGCATCACCGACAGGCAGACCAAATGGCCGCCGCTGGCGCGCGCCAGATCGAACGCCGCGTTCAGCCGGGACTCCTGCCCATCATCGCCTTCGATATGCACCAGGATCGTCTTCATCGCGCATTTCCCTTTTTGCCTTGGCACCAGTGTCGCCAATGCCGGGAACGCGCGGAATCCGGGTCAATGCGTAAGCGTATCTACTTGGCCGGCGGCTTTGCCGTCAGCGCGATGGCGAGGCCAACCAGGGCGAGGATGATGCCGGCCACGGCGGTGGCGGTCCACTGCCAGTCTTCCAGGAACGTCGAAAGCGCCATGGCCACCACTGGCACCACCACGCCATTCCAGGCCGCCTGCCCCGGCCCGACGGTGCGGATCAGCACATAATAGAGGCTGAACGCCACCGCCGACGCGACAATGCCGAGATAGGCCAGGCCCGCAAGATAGATGGGATCGAACGAGATCACCGGCGGCCCCGCCAGCGCCCAGGCCAGCACGCCATCAAACAAGGCGCCCCAGGCCATCGCCCAGGCGATGCCGGCCTCCAACGGCATGGCGCGGCCAAAGCTGGTGCCCTGCAACACATTGGCGATGCTGGCCGACAGCACGCCGCCAAAGGCCAGCGCCAGCCCCAACCCCATCGCGCCATTTCCCGGGCGAGCCAGATCGGGTGCGAACAACAGGCCGACCCCGGCCAGGCCGATGATGCTGCCCAGCACGAAGCGCGGCGTCACGCGCTGACCGAGGAACAGCGCGGCCAGCAGCGTGTTGAACACCAGCAGGAACGCGAAGGTCAGGCTGACCAGCCCGGACGCGAGATATTGTTCGGAGCGATAGACCAGGTTGAAATTCAGCACGAACTGGCTGATCGCCACCAGGATCGCAAAGCCGTGCTGCCGCAGCGACAATCGCAGCGATTTGCGGCGCACGATGCACAAGCCGAACATCACGCCCGCGCCCAGCACGAAACGCCAGGTGACTGACCAGCTGGCCGGCACCTCACCCAATTGGGTACGGATCACGAACCAGGTGCAGCCCCAGATCAGCGTGCAGCCGATGAACGCCCCCCAGGCTTGCGGCGTGAAGCGCCCGGCGGGTGACGTGCTGCCGGCGGGCGCTGCGCTGCCGGCCATCAGCCGGCGGCCAGGACGGCAGCCAGTCGATCGACGCCTTCCGGCGGCGTGTCCCAGCTCACCACCAGACGCGCTTCGTTCGAACCGGCGGACCCCCAATCATAGAACAGAAAGCCCTGCGCGCGCAGCCGCTCCGGCTCGCCGGGCGCCAGTTGCACGAAGACTTCATTGGCCTCCACCGGATGGAGCAGGCGATCGCTGGCCGCGCGGGCCAACACTTGCGCGCCTCCATTGGCCGCCGCCGCATTGCGCAGCCACACGTCATCGGTGACCATGGCGAGGATCTGCGCGGCGTTGAACCGGCCTTTCGAAGGCATTTGCCCGGCCCGCTTGCGCCGCCAGCGCAGTTGATCGGCCAGAGTGAGATCGAACAGCACAATGGCTTCGGCCGACAGGCCGCCATTCTTGATGCAGCCAAAGCTGAGCATATCCATATCGGCCACCAGATCGGCTGGCGGGCAGCCGAGGAACGCCGCCGCATTGGCAAAGCGCGCGCCATCCATATGCAGGCGCCAGCCCTGCGACCTGGCATGGGCCGCCAGCGCCGCCAGCTCAGCCGGGCGATACACCGTGCCGCATTCAGTGGCCTGGGTGATCGACAGGGCCGCCATCTGCACCTGATGCACATCGCCGCGATGGCTGGCCAGGCCTGCATCGATGCTGGCGGGAGTCAGCTTGCCATGGTCGCCGGGGCAGAGCAGCAGCTTGGCGCCGCCGGTGAAAAACTCCGGCGCGCCGCATTCATCGACATGGATGTGGGCTTCGGCGTGGCAGGCCACCGCGCCCCAAGGCGGCACCAGGCAAGCCAGCGCCAGTGCGTTGGCGGCCGTGCCGGTCGAGACCGGCAGCACCGCACAGGGCCGGCCGAACAGATCCGCAAACACCGCATCGAGCCGGCCAGACCAATCGTCGCCATCATAGCCCGCGGGCTGCGCCGGCGCTGCGGCTGCCACCGCCGCCATCACCGCCGGGCATGCCGCAGCGGCATTGTCAGACATGAAATTGGCGATCTGGATCATGGCCCTTCCGATAGGGATGCCGATACCCTCCGGTCAATGCCGGACGCGCCTGCCACTTGTCGCAGCAAGGCAAGCGGGCGGCCTTGAGCATGGCAACGGCGGCCGCCCGCAGGCGACCGCCGTGTCCGCAACCCGGCCCTGCCGGCTTCGCGATCAGAACGCGAAGTTGAGGGTGGCGCGGCCGCCGTGATCGTCGTTGCTCTTCCCGATCAGACCCGAATAACCGAGGCTGAAGCGGATCGTATCCGAGATGTTCACGCCGACATCGGCCTGCAGCGACAGCGCATCCCGATCCATCTGCACCGAACGGATCAGGCTGTTCTGGCCCACGGCCGGGATGCCGATCACCGTCGCCGCACTGCGGTCCCCGCCCGTGTTCTGCCACGATGCCGCTGCGCTCAGCGCCACCTTGCCATCGGCAACATTGCCGCCGAACCGCGCACCCAGGTTGGTGACCGAGATGTCATAGGCCTGCTTGGTCGCAGCCAGTGCCGCCACACCGCCGGTTTCGGCCAGCCGGCCCATATCGGCCTTCACATAGGTGAAGCGCGCGAACGGTTCGATCCGCGTGTCGGCCGCAGCCGCCAGATCCCAGGCCAGTTCACCAAAGATCTGATAGCTGGTGCCGGTGGTGGTCCCCGCCAGCGTCTGCGCGAAGCTCGGCAGGCTGACGGCGCGTCCGCCGTTGGTGCGGGCGCCAGCGACGCTGACGCCGCCATTCACGACTACGCCGCCATCCTGACGATAGCCGGCATAAACCATACCGCCAACGGTTTCGACATTCGAGCTGCCGCCCAGCAGCTGATATTCGACATTGGTGCTGGTGTAGTGGAACGCGCCGCCAACCGTCACGTTTCCCTTGGCCCAATCGATACCGGTGATGACGCCGCGCTGATCGGCGGTGAAGGCTGTTGCCGCCCCGCTGGTCCGGCTCTTGCCCCACGAACCGGCGCCGCGCAGCCAGAAGGTGATCGTGCGATCACCATCGTTGCTGCTCACCTGCTGGCCGCCGAGCGAAGCCAGGCCGCCATTCAGGCGATCCAGGGCCGATTCCCGGACCACACGGCTGCTGTCGATCACCACACGGCGCTCGGTCGCGCGCTGTTCACCCGACATCTGCCGCAGCGTTTGCGGCAGGGCCGAACCGGCGTTGGCATAGACGTTGAAGAACGCCTGCGGGTTGTAGCCGCCAGCCACGGCCCGATCGAAGGCGTTGGCCACTTCCAGCGCGTTGCCGGAGATGCCGCCAAAGCGGTTGCCCAGCGTCAGCAGGCTTTGCGGCGCCAGACGTATGTTGATGCCCGTGGCGGTGTAATCCAGCAGCGGGTTGAAGGCGATGCCGAACTGATCGAGGCCGGTGACGGTGGCAAAGGTGCCAGTGCGGGTTGCGCCGCTGGCCACCGTGAACGACGTGCTGAACTGGCTGAAGATCGGCGACATGCCCGGCACCACGGCCAGCGTGCCACTCACGGTCAACGCACCGCCCGCCGTGATGCGATCGGTCCCCGACGCCGTGATGTTGACCGTATAGGTGCCGGCCAATGTGGCCGCACCCGTAACGGTGAGCGTCGCGGCGTTGGTGGTGGCCGGCGCGCCCGGGTTCACCGAACCGCCTGCCAGAACATTGAGCGCGCCAACCGTGCCGGTGCCGGTGATCGCCGCACCCGAATTGACCGTGACCGGGGAGACCAGCGCGCCGGTGACATTGAGCGTACCTGCCGCCACCGTGGTGGCACCGGTGTAGGTGCTGGCGCCGGTGAGGTTGAGCACACCGCTGCCTGCCTTCGACACGCCGCCGGCGCCCGACGCCACACCCGACAATGTATAGGTGACGGCCTGCGTATCGACCGTGGTGATACCGGTTCCCAGCGTGATGGCGTTGGCCACGGTCAGATCGGCATTGCCGGCCTGCAGCGTGGTGCCGCCGGTGGTCGTCAGGCGGCCGGTGCCCAGCGCTGCGCCGTTGCCGGTGCGGATGGTGCCGCCAACCAGCGTGGTGCCACCCGCAAAGCTGTTCTGGACGCCCAGCACCAGCAGGCCGGCGCCGGTCTTGTTGATCGAACCGGCACCCGACATGGTGCCGCCCAGAATGAGCGTCAAACCGGTATCGACATTGACGGTGCCCACGCCGGCGGTGCTGATCATATTGGCCAGTGCCACCGTCTGCGTGTTGATGTTGACGCCGGCGTTCACCTTGCTGTTCAGCGTTGTGCTGTCGGCCATGGCCAGAGCGCCCGTACCCAGCGCGGCGTTGTTGCCCACCGTGATGATGCCGGCATTCAGCGACGTGCCACCCGTGTAGGTGTTGGCCGCATTCAGCACCAGATTGCTGCCATTGCTGGTGAGCGAGGTGCCGCTGATCACACCATCGACTGTCAGCGTCGTGCCCGGATCAACCAGCAGCGAACCACCGCCACTTCCCAAGCTGATCGCCCGCGCCGTGGTGAAGCTGGCCGTCGTGCGCAGCACGCCGCCGATCAGCGTGACACCGCCGGCCACATTGCCCAGATTGACATCCTGGCTCACCTGAAGCGTCGTACCGGTCATCACCGTACCGCCGGTGTAGCTGTTCACACCAGTCAGAATCAGCGCATCACCCACGGCAGCCGCCGTGTCGATCACTGACAGCGGACCGGCGCCGGAAATCACACCACCCAGTGTGAAGACGCGGCCGAAGACATCGGCCGTCATGCCGCTGGCCATGGCAATGTTGTTTGCCAGCGTCACACCCGTATTGCCGGCCTGCAGGATGGTGCCCGCTGCGGCCGTCAAGGCGCCGGTGCCCAGCGCTAGACTGTTCCCTGCCCTGATGGTGCCGGCGTTGAGCGCCGTGCCGCCACGGTAATCGTTGGCGCCGTTCAGCACCAAAATGCCCGACTGCGTCTTGGTGAGCGCGCCGTCGCCGCTGATCACACCGTCCAGCGTGAAGATGCCGCTGGTGCTTTCGACGATCAGGTTGCTGCCGGTGCTGAGCACCACGTTGTTGGCGAGGGCCAGCCCGGTCCGGCCGGCGGCCAGCGTCGTCGCCCGGCCCGCGACCGGGGTGGCGACCGGCGCGAACACGGTGAGCATACCACCAATGCCAAGTGCCGTGCCGCTGTCGATGGTGATCCGGCCATCCCGCAGCTGCGAATTGCCCGTGAAGTCGCTGTTGGCGCCGTTGAGCACCAGCGTGGCCGCACTGGCCTTGATCAAGGTGCCGGCGCCGGTGAAGCCGCCGTTCAGCACCAGATCGTTGCTGCCGCCCAGCCAGCTGCCGCCGTTCAACACGAAGTTGTTGGTCAGCGTCCGCGTTGCGCCGCTGACGTTGTACAGCCCGGTTGCGGCGGCCATCGTAACCGTGCCGCTGCCGACCGCCGTGTTCGAACCGACATACACCACGCTGCGCGCGCTGATGGTCGTGCCGCCCGCATAGTCGTTGGTGCCCGACAGCGTGAGCGTGCCGAAATCGCTGGTCACCAGCGAACCGGCGCCGGTCACATTGCCGGCCAGCGTCAGCGCGGAGCCATCGGTCACGATCGAACCGTCGTTGTTGAAGCTGAGCGATGTGCCCTGCAGATCGAACGTGGTTGCACCCTCGCCCAGCACCACATTGTTGCCAAGGGTGATCGTGACACCGGCCGGATCGTTCACGCCGGCGTTCACCGTCGTGCCACCGGTGGTCCGCAAAATGCCGTTGCCGATCGACTTGCTGTTGGTCACGGTCAGCGAACCAGCCGTCAGGTGGGTGTCGCCGTTGTAGGCATTGACGCCAGACAGGATCAGGTTGCCCGTCCCCGTTTTGGTGATCGATCCATTGCCTGACACTTCGCCAGCCAGGGCGAAGCTGCCTGCGCCGCTGTCGATGGTGCCGGCCGCTTGCGTGATCACTGCATTGGCAACCGACAACATGTTGCCAGCATTGGCCAGCGTGGTGTTGCCGTTCAACGTGATGGCGCCCGTGCCCGCGCCGAGGGCCGAATTCAGCTGCAACGTGCCGGCCTGCACGATGATGCCGCCAGAGAAGTTGATGTTGTTGCCGCCCAGCGCCAGCGTACCGGCATTCTGCTTGCGCAGCAGGCCATCACCCTGGATCTGGCTGTTGATCGTCGCCGTCACGTCCGCGTCGGTCGAAACGAACATGCCGGTGCCAACGCCGGTGCTCTGATTGTCCAGCACACCACCGGTCAGCACATAGCCATTGGTGGCAAACTGCAAGCCTTGCGCGTTGAACGTCTGCGCCAGCGTGACTGTGCCTGCCGTGCCGGCAAACACCGCAACGCTGCCGTTGATCCAATTGGTGTTGAGCTGGCTGTCCGGCACGCCGGTCCAGTTTGAACCATTCGCCGACCAGGTGCCTGAACCGCCGTCGGCGATCGCGCTGCCACCCGTCGTATCGGCGCCGTCCCAATACAGGACAAATGTGCCCGGATTGGTGACGATCAGATTGACCTGGCCAGGAACCAGCGTCTGCACAGCGCCAGTGAAAGC
This sequence comes from Sandarakinorhabdus sp., assembly GCF_987265915.1. NCBI lineage: Bacteria > Pseudomonadati > Pseudomonadota > Alphaproteobacteria > Sphingomonadales > Sphingosinicellaceae > Sandarakinorhabdus > Sandarakinorhabdus sp. The sequence continues at coordinate 1,452,868 of NZ_OZ503948.1, read as the reverse complement.
GCCCGGCAGGCCCTGCACCAACATGTTGGTGGAACCTGGCATGAGGGCGCCCTGATAGGTGATCAGGTTGTAAACACCCAGTCCAAAGGTTGCGCCGAGCGCTTGCGATTCGCGGACCGTCAGGCGACCACCAAGCCGCAGGTTCGTCGTTACGATCTGGTCGTTGCGCGGACCGCCATTCACATAGGCATCGCCCAGGTCGACGACCAGCGACGACTGGTCGTTGAGCAACAGCGTGCCGATGTTCAACCGGCCAACCTGGCCGCTGCCACCGATACCGGCCGAAAGCGCGCCCGCGTTCATCACTTCGACGATGCCATTGATTATGCCCGTGCCCGACAGGGTCGCACCGGCACGCACGTTGGTCCGCTGGCTGGCATTGGTCAGCGTGCCGGTCACGACCAGTTCGCCCTGCGCCACCTCGATCTGCGCCGCGATGCTGTTGGCCGCATTGGCCAGCGTCACCGTGCCCATCCCAACCTTGTTGAACACGTTGGTGTTCGCACCTGACACGATACCGTTCAACACGAAATCGCCGTTGCCGCCTACGGTGGCATTCGAACCGTTGATCGCGATATTATTGGCGATCGTGCGCGTGGTGCCACCCGTGTTGTTGCGGATGCCAGCGTCCTGATTGATGTTGACCGTGTTGTTTCGGCCCAGCGCGCTGTTGTGGCCAACCACGACGACTGTGCTGTTCAGATTCACATCGCCGGTGAAGTCGTTGTTGCCGTTGATGACGATCTGGCCCGCGGTTGCGTTGCTGGTGGTGAAACCACCGTCGCCGGTGATCGTGCCGTCGAGCACCAGATTGGTGCCGTTAGAGCTGACTGCACCGGTCACCGGATCGACGGTCTGCATCGTGCCGACCAGGTCGATCGTCGTCTGGCCGCCGGCCAGGGTGATGTTGTTGCTCAGCGCAATCGTGCCGACACCCGGTGCCAGCCCGGCGACGAGCGTCGTATCAGCCTGCGTAGTCAGGCGACCCGTGGCGATGGATTGGCCGTCTTCGATACGCAGTGTGCCGGCGTTCAGATTGGTGCCGTTGGCATAGTCGTTGGTACCGGTCAGCGTCAGACGGCCAGCGCCGATCTTGGTCAGCGCGCCATCGCCGGTGATGGTGCCGTCCAGGCGCACATCATTCGCAACCGTGTTGATGATGGCGGTGAAGCCGGTTGCGATCGCAATATTGCGCGCCGAGGTCACGTCCGCCGTGAACCGCAGGGTCGTGGGCGAAGCTGGCGCCAGCAGCGTCGTGCCACTGAAGCTGACACCCGTGCCACCGACACCGAGCGCGCCATCGCTGGCAATCGAAACCATGCCGCTGGTGATGACCGTGCCACCGCCATAGCTGTTGGCAGCATTGCCGAGCACGAGCGTACCGCCACCGTCCTTCACCAACTGACCGGCACCACCGATCGGGCCATTGGCTGTCAGCGTTGTGCCCGGCAGCGTCAGGATCCGTTCCGTGCCCGTGAGCGTGATCGTCCGGTTCGTCGTGAAGCTGCCCTGCACGCCGAAGATGGCATTGTTCAACGTCAGCGTGTTGGCCACGTTGCCGAGACCGCTATTGGCGCTCACAACCAGCAACGTGCTGGTAACGCTGACATCGCCGATGAACGTGTTGGCCCCGCCAAATGAAAGACCGGTGGTGACGTTGGCCGGGCCGACATCAAAGATCGACAGCGCGCCGTTGCCGCTGATCCGGCCATTGATTGTCATGGCGCCACGATTGGCATCAAAGTTGACCGCACCGCCAAGCACGATGCCGGTCGTGTTGGGGGTGTTCACAAACACACCCATGGTGCCCTGCAGCGTGGTGTTGGCCGCAAACGTCGCGTTGCCGACCCCGCCGAGCGAAGTGTTCGCGCCGATGCGAACCGTGCCTTCATTGACGGCCAGACCGCCGGTAAAGCTGTTGTTGCCGTTGAGGATCAGCGTGCCTGTGCCGGACTTGGCCAAGCCATTGGTGCCGGCAATTGCGGTGTTGATGGTGGCTGTGTTGCCGCCGACATTGATCGCCCCGTTGTTGACGTTCAGCGTGCCGGCACCGCCCAGCACATAGCCATTGTCGGTGAAATTGATCGTGCCGAACTGCCGCACGCCCTGAACATCCACCGCGCCGCCCGGCGTGGTGCCGCCGGAACCAGGGCCAACGCCCGGAATTCGGCCGAACTGCACCACCTGGGTGGGGCTGTCGGCATAAGCCAAGTTGAACAGGCCGTCGCTGTTGGTGAAGTTGGTGAGCGCGCCATTCCACGTGCCGGGGCCGCCCTGGACGATGCCATCGATCGGTGTGCCGTTGCCGTCGAAGAAATAGGTGCCGTTGTACGCGACATTGAACAGCACGTTGCCCGCGCCTGTGGCCAAGCCGGGCATCGTTGTGGTCGTCACCGAATATGTGACGCCGGCCGGCGGATTGAGCAGATCATACCCGGCCGGCAGCGGCAGGGCACCGTTGGAGAGCGTGACGCCACCGTCCGCCAACAGATTGCCATATTGGAACAGGGTATAGCTGCCGACGCCGATGTTGAAGTTGGCGCCGGCCCGCACCTGCAGCAGGCCATCCAGCGTCAGATTGCCGGCCACAATCGCCAGATCGTTGGTCATGGCAACGGTATTGATGACATCCAGATCCCAGATGAGATTCGTGGCGTTGCTGATCACCAGATTGCCGCCAAAGTTCAACGTGCCGGGGCTGTTGCCGGGGCTGATCGTGGCGCCGTCAGCAAAGATCGAATCGCCACCGGTCGTTCCGGCACCGGTCACTTTCGTGCCAAAGCCTGCGTTGATGCCGCCGGCGATCGAGCCTTCCAGATCGATCTCACCCGCGGTCAGCAGGATGGTCCCGCTGTAGGTGCTGACGCCGTTCAGGCCCAGCACGCCGCTGCCGATCTTGGTAAGATTGTCCGCGCCCGACAGTGCGCCCGTCAAGGTGAACCGGCCGCTGCCGCTGTCCAGAGTCGTGGCTGCGCCAGCTTCGATCTGAAGGGCATTGCCGATGCTGACGTTACCAACCCCGCTCAGCGTGGCGCCGTTGAACAACTGCACCAGCCCGCCGGGATTGCCCAACGCATTGGAAACGGCAACCCGCAGGTCGCCCCCCAGCACCTGGGTGCTGGCGAAATTGTTGCCAGCGTTGCCAAGGATCAACGTGCCCGTGTCGCCCTTGCGCAACTGGCTGCCGCTGATGAGACCATTGGCGGTAAGTGTTTCGACACCGGTCACGTCGATCTGGCCGAAGCTGCCGGCCAGGGTGATGTCGCGCGTGGTGGTGAAGCTGCCGGTGGCCTGCAAACGACCTTCGTTGATCGTCACGTCATTCGCCGCTGCACCCAGCGCGCCGTCGGTGGCGACGGAGACGGTGGCGTTTGGCCCGATGACCAAATCACCAGCAAAATCATTGTTGGCATTGGCCAGGATGGCCACGCCATTGAACGGTGCCCCGCCCACGTTGGTCACGGTCAGGCCGCCGGTGCCGCCGATACGGTTGTTGAACTGCGTGGTGAACTGGTTGGTGGCGATCGTGCCGCCGCCATTCAAGGTAACAGCGTTGGCCAGAACCAGGTTCGCACCTGCGGCCAGCGATCCGCCCGCCAGCGTGATCGGGCCCGCGCCTGCCGCATTGCTGTTGTTCAGCTGAAGCGTGGCACCCGCGCCCGTTACCGTGCTGCTGCCAAACCCGTTCATCCCGGTCAGGATGATCGTGCCATTGGGCGTGAAATTGATCGCGCCACTACCATTAATGGTGCCGGACAGCGTGCTGGTGCCAGCCAGCGGCTGGGTGATAACGACGTTACCACTGACGTTGAGGCCATAGCCGAACGTCTGCCCGGCCGTAAGCGACAAGGTCGAGCCATCGCCAAGGTCCAGCACATTGCCGGCATTGCCCAGCGCATTGCTGTCCAGCAGACTGACCAAGCCGTTCATGATGCTGACAGGGCCCGTGAATAAGTTGGCAGCACCAAGGATCAATTCGCCGGGACCCGTCTTGGTGAAGCCGCCTGACCCGTCGATGACGTTGCTGAGAATCAGCAGATTGTCGCTATCGAAGGTCACCCCGCCATTGATGGTGATCTTGTTGCTCACCGTGACCTGGCCGATATAAGATCCCAACGTCGTGCCAGCCGCCATGACCAGGCCATCAGCACCCAGGCCATCATCATCCTTGATGTTGATACGGCCGGCGTTGAGGAATGTGCCACCCGAATAGCTGTTGACGTTGCCGAAATTCAGCGTGCCGCCGCCGATCTTGGTCAGGCCACCGGCGCCGTCAATGGCCACGTTGATCGTCGCCGTCATGCCACTGGCCACGTTGATGGTGGTGGACAGACCAGTCAGGTTTTCAGCCGAATCTTCAGGGTTGATGACATACCCATCGGTCAGGAAGTGGAGCTCTTCGAACCTACGGGATTCCGTAAGCCTGACCGTGCCAGCGGCCCCCTGGAAAAAGGCGCGGCTGACATTCAGTTCGTTACCCCACGGCACGATGGTAACGCCTGTCGCATCAGTCCAGTTGGTGCCGGCCGGCGTCCAGTCACCACTACCGCCATTGACACCGTTTACCCCACCGTTGCCGAACGGCCCGACACCGTCCCAATAATAATCCGGGACCGTGACATTCAAATCGACAAAGCCGCTTCCGGCAAAGATGTTATAGTTGAAGCCGCCTGGCAGCGTGCCGAGGCCAAGCGTGCCGGCCAAGGTGCCGGCATAGGTGAACAACCGATAGGTGCCGGCGCCGAAGCCGGCCAGCGGGTTGACATTCAGAACGCCGCCAAGATTGAGGTTGCCGTTCACCACCACAAGATCGTTGGGCGGGGTAACGGTGCTGATGCTCGGCGCGCCGAGATCAAAGCGCAGGGACGAACCACCAGCAAGGGTCAGATTGTTCAGGGTCAGCTTGCCGATGGCATTGGCACCCATGGTCGCATCGCCCGGCGACAAGATACCGCCGGAATTGACCGTCGTCGTGCCGGCGGCAACAATGCCAGTTCCGGCAAACGTCCCGCCGTTCACCGCTACATTGTTTTCCAACCGGCCGGTCAGATTCAAGGTGCCAGCACTTACGGCCAAACCACCGCTCAGGATATTTTTCGTGCCCGCACCAGCGGCGGCATTGGAAATCGTCAACGTGCCGGCACCGGCCTTGGTCAGGCCAAGAAATTGCCCCGTACCCGTGTTGGCATCATGCAACCGGCCCGAAAACACTGCGTCCAAACCAGCCGTGTCGATCGTCCCGTTGGTAGTGCCAACCACCGCCGCGCCGGTCACGGCCCGGTTGATCGTCAGGCCCGGTGCAAGCATCGCAATGCGCGTGCCGGAATTTTCAAAGCGTATCCGCGAACTCGATGCCACGGCGCCGGCGCTGCCGATGCCCAACACGCCGGCCTGGACGCGCGTCTCCCCGGTGTAGGTGTTGGTGCCGCTCAACGCCACTGTGCCAGCCCCGCCCGAAGCCGCCAGCACCACGGACCGCGTACCAGCGATCTCACCCGAGAAACCGAATGTCGTGCCAGAATTGCCGGCCTCCGCCGTCAGCGTCGCGGTACCGGCCGTAAAGACGTTGCTCAGGGTCACACCCGCGGCCGGGTTCAGCAAAGCGAGCACACCACCGCCAAAGATCACCGCGCCGTCACCGAGCGCCGCATTGGAACCGACTTCCACCCGGCCACCCAAAATGGTTGTCCCGCCCAAATGCGTATTGCTGCCGGCCAGGCGCAAGGTCGAAGCCGTGTTCGACTTGGTCAGGCTGCCTGGGCCACTGATGTCACCGTTGAGCCGCAGCGCCGTCGTTGTGCTCGGCGTTACGACCAGATTGGAATCCAGCACGATATTGTTGCCAAGAGACACCACGCCCAGACCATTGAGGGTGGACAGCGTTGCAGCGCCGGTCACAGTCAGCACGCCACTACCAAGGGCATTGTCAGAGCCTACCTGAATACCGCCAGCTTCCAGGGTGATGGCCCCGGTCGTGTTGGTCGGCGCCAGGCCGGGATTGGTATTGGCGAACACCTGGGTGCCGGCGCCGCGCTTCAATATGGCGACATTGCCCTGAAGACCGCCATTGAACACCCGGGTCACATCGCTGTTGATCGTCAGCGTTGCCGTGCCGACCGTGTTGGTCACAATCGCCCCAGCATCACCCATCAGATAGGTGATCGCGTTGTTGAAACCAGCGAGATCCACCGTCGCAGTCGTCCCGACACTGGGCGAAATCAGCAAAAACGCATTGGGCGAAAGCGCGCTTGTCGATCCCGCCGCCAGAGTCCCGGCAAATACCCGCAGACCAGAGGCACCCGAAAAATTGTTGTTGCCGGAAAGCGTAACTGTGCCGGTTCCGCGCTTTTCGAAGCTCAGACCTGCCACCAGATTACCGGCGAAATTCAGATTGGTGTTATTGGTCAGCCGCAGAAGACCGTTGGTGATCACCATCGGGTTGTTCAACGGCGCCCCGACAAAATTTGTGACGCTGACTATGCCGCTGGGGTTGTTCGCCGTGATATCATATGTCTGCGCCGACGCCGGAACCAGCGCGGTGCCCGCCAGCATCGCTGCTGCGGCCGAACGCCCGATCTGCCATGCGATGCGCTTGCCGCGCGACTTCGTATCCAGTCCAACGGTGGAATACGAAGTGCGGACTTGAAACATGAGCCTCCAGGTAAATTACATGCCGATACAGACCCGATAGGCCTTAACGATTCCTACGGCAATACACCCGTTCCGGTTGCATTTCACCCAAGAAAATCATTCAGAATCAAGATGAAACGTTGTTAAAAAATGGGGTGAACCGTGGCGGCATAGGGGTATTCCGAAATGGCGCTTTCGGGGCCGCGACACGCAGTTCAAACGCACGCGGCCAGGCAGAACATGGTCCGTTTCCGCGCAACGGCGCCAGCAGAAGCTCGTCAATATCGATGCGATCGGCGATCACAGCCCACCATGATGCGACACCGGCCCAGCCTCATCCCATGGGCAGCCGCATCATGCCTGCCGTCAGGTCGCCCGATTTGAACCGCCTATTTCTTGTGAAACGGATTGCGCCCGCCGCGGAAGCTCAGCCGGATCGGCAGGCCGCCGAAGTCGAGATCACCCGACAGGCTGTTGGTCAGATAGCGTTGATAGCTGGACGGCAGCGCATCGGTCCGATTGCCGAACACCACGAAGGTCGGCGGACGCGTCGCCACCTGGGTGACATAGCGCAGCTTCACCCGCGTGCCGCCCGGCGCCGGCGGCGGGTTGCGGTCCGTCGCGGCCTCGAACCAGCGGTTGAGGGCCGACGTCGGCACCCGGCGTGACCAGCGCGCGCGCGTGGTGAACGCCACTTCAATAAGGATATCCAGCCCCTTGCCGGTGAGGCCCGAACAGGTCAGCAGCGGCACGCCCTTCACCTGGCTCAGGCCATCATCCAGCGCCTTGCGCACGCCCTGGAACAATTTGCTCTGATCATGCGCGGCATCCCATTTGTTGAGCACGATGATCAGCGCACGGCCTTCGGAGAGCACCTTGTCGGCAATGCGCAGATCCTGCGCCTCCAGCCCCAGCGTGGCATCGAGCAGCAACACCACCACCTCGGCAAAATCGATGGCCAGCCCGGTATCGGTGGCCGCCAACCGCTCCAGCTTGTCGGTCACCTTGGCCTTCTTGCGCAGGCCCGCCGTGTCGATCAGGCGCACGGCGCGCAACTGGCCTTCGCGATCCGGCCATTCCCATTCGATGGCGATGGAATCGCGGGTGATGCCGGCTTCCGGCCCGGTCACCAGCCGCTGTTCGCCCAGCAAGCGGTTGATCAGCGTGGATTTTCCGGCATTGGGCCGCCCGACGATGGCCAGCTTGAGCGGGCCTTCGGGGGCCGGTGCCGGCTCTTCGTCATCGTCGCTTTCACCAGCATCCGGCGCGTCCGCATCGGCAGCTTCGGCTTCGGCCGCAATCACGGCCTCATCCTCCAAATATGGTTTCAGCGCCTCATAGAGATCGGCCAGCCCCAGGCCATGTTCGGCCGACATGCCGATCGGTTCGCCAAAGCCCAGCGCATGGCCTTCGTTGAAGCCGGCTTCGGCGGCCAAGCCTTCGGCCTTGTTGGCCACCAGCACCAGCGGCACGCCGCGCCGGCGCAGCCAGGCGGCGAAATGTTCATCCAGCGGCGTCACCCCGGCGCGCGCATCATAAACCAGCAGCGCCACCGTGGCCCGGCTCACCGCGGCTTCGGTTTGCGCGCGCATCCGGCCCGACAGGCTTTCCTCGCTGCCATCTTCAAAGCCGGCGGTGTCCACCGCGACGAAATCGAGATCGAACAGGCTGGCCGCGCCTTCGCGCCGGTCGCGGGTCACGCCCGGCTGATCGTCCACCAGGGCCAGGCGCCGGCCGACCAGCCGGTTGAACAGGGTGGATTTGCCGACATTGGGCCGGCCGACAATGGCCACGCGCGGTGCATCGGCCGGAAGATCAAGGATATTGCCAACATTCATGCGCAGCGCCTTACCAGCGCGCCCATGAATTAGCGATAGGCGGTCAGCGTGCCATCATCGGTCAGCACATACGCCATGCCGCCCGCCACCACCGGCGGCAGATAGGCCGGCGCCTTCAGGCGGATCGTGACCAAGCGCTTGCCTTCATACGGGTCCATCGCCACCAGCTCACGATTGGAGCCGGCCAGCCACAACTGTTCGCCCGCCAGCACCGGCCCGGCCCACTGAATCGGATTCTGTTTTTTCTTGGGCTTGCGATACTGATCCAGCTTGGTGATCCAGCGCACCTTGCCTTCGGCGCGGGTCACGCACAGCACTTCGCCTTCCACCGTGACGATATAGAGGAATTCGCCAGCCGCCCACGGCGTCCACACGCCGGCAAAATTGCGTTCCCAGGCGCGTTGGCCGGTGGCGAGTTCCAGCGCGACCATGCGGCCACCATGGCCGATGGCAAACACCCGGCCGCGATCGATGACCGGCGAACCGTCGATATCGGCCAGCGCCGCCATCGCCGTCGATCGCCCGGTGCGCGCCAGCTGATCTTGCCAGACGGTGCGGCCGGTTTCGGCGCGAAGCGCATTCAATTCACCAGAGCAAAATCCGACAACCACCGTATCCTGCGAGATCGCCGGCGATCCGGTGCCCAGGATGCAGGCGACTTCCACGGTGCCGGCCACCGTCCAGCTCAGTTCGCCAGTGGCGCCGTCAAGCGCGTGCAACTGATTGTCCTGGCTCAGGAAAAACACCCTTGTGCCCGCCACGCTGGGCGCACCGCGGAGCGGCTGCACCAGCGCGCGTTCCCACAAGATCTTGCCGGTCGCGGCATCCATCGCCGCCGCCACGCCATAGCCGGTGGCGACATAGACCCGGCCGTCGCCATAGGACACGCCGCCGCCAAAGGCCGGGCGACTGTTCCGCTTGGGCAAGCGCACGGTGTTTTGCCAGGCGACGCGGCCGGTGCCGGCATCGAAGGCGCGCACTTCACCGGCGATATCGATGGTGAACACCTTGCCGCCGCCCACGACCGGGGCCGCATTCAACCGCGCCGTGGCGCTACTGCCCTTGCCGATCTTCGCCTGCCAGGCCTGACTGGGGTTGGCGGCCAGCGCCAGATGCCCGCCGATCTTCCCGGCCGAGCCCCCGGGCTGCGCCCATTCGGCATTGGTTTCCGGCGGCGGCAACACCACCGCCGTGTCCTTCAATTCGGTTTCGGCTTCGGCGCGGGTTTCAAAGCTCAAGATTGGGATGCGCTCGCCGATGGTCGGCGTGCGCTTGGTGGATTTCTTGAAGACGCCGCAACCGGCCAGCGCCACGCAGACCACCAGCAGCACCAGCACAGAGCGCCAGGCGCCGGCGCGGGCCGGCGTATCGGCCGCAACCGCAAATGCGGGATCCGTCAGCTTCATCCCGTTCATCCTCATTGCGGCGAACCGCCACTTGGGCCGGCAGCAGGGCCGGCTTCAGGGCCATCGGCGGGCTCACTGGGCAGGCCAAGGGTCGCCACGTCCACACCCGCAGCAATCGCCAGCTGCGCCGCGCGCGTGCGCAACGATGGGCTGGCCTTTTCGTCCTTCACCAGCGCGATCAGGATCGGCCTTGCGGCTTCCGGATGCCCGGCGCGGATATGCGCCACCGCCACCAACTCACCGGCCACGCCGAACCAGGCGTTGCCTGGCACCGCCAACGGCTTCAGTTTCGCCACCACATCGGCGGGGGGCATCGCATCAAACCCGGTCCGCACCGCCTTCACCAGCGCGGCGTCGCGCAGCGGTTGCGGCAACGCCGGATCATTGGCGACCGTTTCATACAGGCCGCGCGCCTTGGCCTTGTCGCCGCCGGCCAGCGCATCATTGGCCAGCACCATGCGCGCCAGGCCCGCATAGGCGCCGGGGCCATCGCGGGTCATCGCATCGAGCACCGGGCGAGCGCGGGCGCCATCGCCCACTTCCAACTGCTCGATGGCGCGGGTCAGTGCGGCACCGGCGGCGCCCGCCGCCTTGTCCTGCCGATCCTGCCAGACCAGCCAGCCAGCCAGACTGCCCAGGCCCAGAACCAGCAATGTGATGCCGAGCCAGCCGAAGCGCCGCCACAGGCCGACCAATTGCGCGCGGCGATATTCCTCATCGACCTCGCGCACGAAGCTGTTGTCGGCGGCATCCGGGTTTGCTGGCGTGTTGGCCAAGGTGAAAGGCTCCGATCATTACCGTTGCGTGGGGGCCACGGTTGTTGCCACGGCCTGTCTTGCCGGCGGGTGAATGCCCGACAGCGCCGCAAAGGTAAAGGCTTCAGCGATACAGCTGGGCTTCGGTGGGAAAGGCGCGTGTGCGCACCCGCCGGGCATATTCCGCCGCCGCCGCCGAAATATGCCCGGCCAGATCGTCGAACCGCTCCACAAAGCGCGGCACCCGATCGAACATGCCCAGCATGTCATCCACCACCAGCACCTGGCCATCGCACTGCACGGCAGCGCCAATGCCGATGGTAATGCAGTTCACCGCATTGGTGATGTCGATGGCCAGGCCTTCCACCACGCCTTCCACCACCATGGCGAAACAGCCGGCCTCGGCCACAGCCTTTGCATCGTTCAGGATCTTGGCGCGTTCCGCTTCACTGCGCCCGCGCGCGCCATAGCCGCCGAGCGCATTGACCGCCTGCGGGGTGAGGCCGACATGCGCCATGACAGGGATGCCGCGTTCGGTCAGGAACCTGATCGTCGGCGCCATCACCGCGCCGCCTTCCAGCTTCACGGCTGCCGCGCCGGTTTCCTGCAATACGCGGGCCGCGGTGCGATAGGCGGCTTCCGGGCTTTCCTCGTACGTGCCGAACGGCAGATCGATCACCACCACGCTGCGATAACTGCCGCGCACCACGGCGGCGCCGTGGGCGATCATCATGTCCAGCGTCACCTTCACCGTAGTGTCGAGGCCATAGATCACCTGCCCCAGCGAATCACCGACCAGCAGCAGATCGCAATGCGGATCGAGCAACTGCGCCATACGCGCCGTGTAGGCGGTGAGCATGACGATCGGCTCACCGCCGCCATCCTTGGCCTTGCGCTTCTGGATCGCCGGCACCGTCAGACGCCGCACCGGCTCAGGCACCGGGTGGGCGCGCGACGTGCTGGTATCAAGCGTGAAGGTGGTGCTCATGGCTGCGGCCAATACGCTGGCCGGGCTGGCTTCTCAACCGGTCGCAGGGATAGGAACCTACAAACCGGGAACAAACCCATCTTATTCACCCCTGCCCGCCGTTGCGGCATGAATCGCGCCATGAGCCGCAAACGCACCGCCCTCGATCACCTGGCCGCTTCAAAGCCGCCGCACATTGTCCATATGATCCCGCCCGGCGCGCCCGGCTACCGGGAGGCTGATGGCGGCGCGATGGTGATCAGTTCCCCGGCGGAAGTGGACGCCTTCCTGCGCCGGATCGCGCCCGGCGAGGTCGCGACGCTCGATCAGCTGCGCGCCGCCATCGCCCGCCACCATGATGTGGCTGTCGCCTGCCCGGTCTCCACCGCCATCTTCGCCAACATGGCCGCCCGCGCCGCCGAGGAGCGGCGCAGCATGGGCGAGGACCCGGCCAACCTGACGCCGTGGTGGCGGCTGCTGAAGAAAGGCGGCTTTCTGAATGACAAGGCGCCCGGTGGCGGCGCGTTGCAGGCGCAATATCTTGCAGCCGAAGGCGTCACCGCCGCGCCGTTGCGCCGCAAACTGGCGGTGTTCGATTTCGCCGCGCGGTCGGCAAAGGCCTTCACACCCTAGCGATTTTGCTGCGCTTTACAGTGGTGGCGCTGCCACTGATACTCAATCCCAACAACGCCGCACAAACCAGACGCGGCAGGCTTGGGATGGACCGCATGACGCCAGCAGACGTGCCAGGCGGCGCGCCAACATTGCGCACCAAATTGGCCTATGGCTTCGGCGCCGGCGCCTATGGCGTCAAGGATGGCGGCTTCAGCTATTTCCTGCTGCTGTTCTACAGCCAGGTGATTGGCGTGGATGCGCGGCTGGTCGGGCTGGCGATTACCATTGCGCTCGTGATGGATGCGATCGTCGATCCGGTCATCGGCTATTGGTCCGACAATGTCCGTTCGCGCTGGGGACGCCGCCACCCCTTCCTCTATGCGTCGGCCTTGCCCACGGCCGGCATCTATTTCCTGGTGTGGGACCCGCCGTCGGGTTGGTCGCAGACGGCGCTGTTCTGGTATCTGCTCGTCCTTGCCAGCCTGACCCGGATCAGCATCAGCCTTTACGAGATTCCCAGCACCGCGCTCGGCCCGGAGCTGGCGAAAAGCTATGACGAGCGCAGCGCGCTGTTCGGCTGGCGGCTGTTCTTTGCCTGGGTGATCGGCAGCATCATGACGGTGGCGAATTTCACCCTGATCTTCCCGGCCTTTGCCACAGCGGCCATCCCCAATGGGCAGTTCAACCGCGACGCCTATCAGCTGTATGGCATGATCGCTTCGGTGCTGATCTTCGTGGCGATCATGGCATCTGCGCTGGGCACGCACAGCCACATCAAGCATCTGCGTGCAGCCCCGGCAAAGCGGGCCCTCGGCCTGAAGGCCATCTTCAGCGAGATTTTCGAAACCATCGCCAACCGCGACTTCTCCGCGCTGTTCATGGCGGCGATCTTCGGCGCCATCGCCACCGGCATCTCGGCCTCGCTCAGCTTCTATTTCTCGGCCTATTTCTGGGGGTTCAGTTCCCAACAGATCGGGCTGATCACCATGAGCGTGTTCATTTCCGCCGCAATCGGCGGGGGCATGTCCCCGTTGGTCAGCCGCAGGTTGGGCAAGCAACGCGGCGCGGTGCTGATCGGGCTGCTGGCCGGGCTCGCGCTGCCGCTGCCGATCATCTTGCGCCTGTTCGGTCTGCTGCCGCCCAATGGCGATCCGGCGATCTTCTGGATCGTGTTCTTTGTTACCATGATCGATGTCGGGTTGATCATCTGTTTCCAGGCCCTCACCGCATCGATGCTGGCCGATCTGGTCGAGCAGGCCGAAGTCCGCACCGGCCGCCGCAACGAGGGGATTTTCTTTGCCGCCAACACCTTCATCCGCAAGGCCGTGCAGGGCCTGGGCGTCATGGCCGCCAGTTTCGTGCTGACCCTGGCGCAATTCCCCAAGGGCGCCAATCCCAGCCAGGTTCCGGACTCCAGCCTGTGGCAACTGGGCGCGACCTATGTGCCGGCGATCTGGCTGGTGTGGGCCGGCATGATTTTCGCCGTCTCCCGCTACCGCCTCAGCCGCGCCGCGCATGAGGCCAATCTGGCCACGCTGGCGGAGCGCGGGTCGCCTTGAAGGCGACCGTCAGCCCTCCGCCATTTCCAGCACCACATCCCACTCTTCGTCCGTGATCGGCACCACGCTCAGCCGGAATTGGCGGAACATCGCCATGCCGGCCAGCCGCGGCTCCGCCTTCATCTGCGCCAGTGTCACTGGCCTGGACAGCAGCCGCTTCGGCCCGACCAGCACCGCCGGAAAGCGCGCCTTGGGGTCGCTGGGGTCGATGAAATGCTCGCCCACCACCTCGGCGATGCCGATCACGCACAGGCCTTCGTTGCTGTGATAGAAAAACAGCTCATCGCCGATCTTCATGGTGCGCAGATAGATCGCCGCCTGGTTGTTGCGCACCCCATCCCACATGGTCTGGCCGTCGCGCACCAGCATGTCCCAACTATATTTGAACGGTTCGGATTTTACCAACCAGCGCGCCATGTCAGGCTCCCAATTCCGCGGCCCACATGTCGGGCTTGAAGCCGATCAGCGCTGCGGACTCTGTTCCATTGGCGCCCTCGACAATCGGTCGCTTGATCATCGACGGGTTGGCCAGCATCAGGGCGATGGCCTTGCCCGCATCCAGCCCGGCCTTGTCGGCATCGGGCAGCGCCTTGAACGTGGTGCCAGCGCGGTTCAGCACCACCTCCCACCCCAAGCGCGCCACCCAGCGGCCCAGCGCATCGGCAGGCACGCCGGCCTTTTTGTAATCGTGGAAATCATGGCTCTTGCCGGCCGCCGCCAGCCAGGCGCGCGCTTTCTTCACCGTGTCGCAATTGGGTATGCCGTAAACTGTCAACGCCATCATGCGTCTCCCTTGGCCCTTCCATGCCAAGCCTGCCGGGCGCTGCCAAGCCGCAGACACGCCGCCGCAGCAAATGTGTAACCGGATGCCGCCACATTGCGAATGAGGATGTGCAGGTGCAGGTGCAGCCTGCCTCCGCCCTTTCACCGAGTCCGCCATGGCCCGATCGACCCGCAGATGATCGCCGATGAAGCCACTTTGGCCCGGCTGATGGCCATGGCGCAAAATGGCGACCGCCAGGCCTATGCCGCGCTGCTGTCGGCGTGCAGCCAGTGGCTGATGCGTTTTTACCGGCGCCGGGTCACGCCGCATGCCTGCGATGATCTGGTGCAGGAAACCCTGATGTCCCTGCATCAGAAACTGGCCAGCTATGATCCGGAGCGGCCGTTCCTGCCCTGGCTCGCCGCCATCGCCCGCTATCGCTGGGTCGATCACTTGCGCAAGCTCTACCGCGCCGATGAAACCGGCTTTGAGATCGAACCCGTCGCCCCCAGCGACGAACCCGCCATCGCTGCCCGCATCAGCCTGGCGCGATTGTTTCAATATCTGTCGCCGGCGCAAGCCCGCGCCATCGAATTGGTCAAGATCGAAGGGCTTTCCGTCACCGAAGCCGCTGCCGCCTGCGGGCAAAGCGAATCGCTGGTCAAGGTCAACATCCATCGCGGGCTGAAGAAGCTCGCCGCCCTCATCGAGAAAGACTGAACCCCATGGCCACCACCGATGATCTGATCGCCAATCTGGTCGATGAACTGCGCCCCGTGCGCCGCATGCGCCAATCGCAGGGCCTGTGGTTGATCGCCGCCGCCATTGGCATCTGCCTTGCGGCAATCCTGTTCAGCGTCGGCCTACGGCCCGATCTGGCCGCTGGCCGGCTGGAACCGATGTTCCTGATGGGCAGCGGCTCGTTCCTCGTCCTGGGCCTTGCTGCGGCCGTCACCGTTGTGATCATGGGCCGGCCGCAGGTGGGCAGCGATCATCGCGGCTGGCTGTGGGCGGCGGCGATGGCAACGGTTCTGCCGCTGGCCGCGCTGATCACCGGCATCGCCAATGGCCCGGCCACGGCGCTGGCCCGCTCCGCGCCCGAACATGGGATCGTTTGCCTGCTGGCCGGAAGCGCGCTCGGCCTGGTGCCGGCCGTCTTGCTGGTGGCATGGCTGCGGCGCGGCGCACCCACCTCACCCGAACGGGCCGGCCTGGTCACCGGCGTCGCCGCCGGCAGCTTCGGCATCTTCGCGGTGGCGATGCACTGCCCCTACAATGACATCATGCACATCGGCCTGTGGCACAGCCTGGCCGTGGTGACCTGCGCCGCCGCGGGCCGCGCCTTCATCCCGCGCCTGATCCGCTGGTGATCAGCGCCGGGGTGCAGCTCAACTGCCAAGCCGCCCGTGAGACTATTGCAGGCAACCCTGCTTGACAGACGTTTTCGCCCCAATCAGCATTGCGTGGTGAAAGGAAAGCAAATGTCAGCAATTGCTTCACTGGCTGCAATAATGCTGATCGGCCGGGGCGTGTCCCATCTTCTGGTCCATTCGCGCGCCAAGTGGTTGGGTCAATCCCGATTGGCAGAACTGCGGGCCGGCGCGTCCGAAACCTATTTCGAAGAACGCCGCGAATTGGAAGCCTATCCGTCTCGTGCAGTCACTCCGCCGCTGTGGCATGGCCTTCTTGGGATTGGATTGGGCATTGTTCTGCTGCTGGATTTCGCCCGGTAATCACTTGCTGCCCGGCGCGAAATCCCTGAGCCGCGCCACCGTCGCTGCATCGAGCCGCTTGATCAGCGCCACCACCAGTTCCACCGTCCGATCGAAATCCGCCCGGTCGATGACGCCATTGTGGGCGTGGGTGTAGCGCGCCGGCACCACCAGATTGACCGTCGGCACGCCGCCGTTCGATTTCTGGATTTCGGCACTGTCGTCGCCATAGCCCTGCACCAGATCGCGCTGCAACGGCACCCGGATCGCGTCGGCCGTCGCGATGATCAGCGCGGTCAGCTTGCGGTTGGGCTGCGCCGACGAATCATACAGGAAAATCCCCGGCCCGCCGCCGAGCACCGCCTGGGTTTCATCGGCGTTGAGCCCAGGCTGATCGCCGGCCACGCCGCCTTCGATGGCGATGCCGATATCGGCCTTGATCACGTCGGCGGCGGTGTGGGCGCCGCGCAGGCCGGTTTCCTCCTGCGTGGTGGCCGCCACGAACAACTGGTTCGGGTGGCCCTCCTTGGCCAGCCGGCGCAGCGCCTCGATCACCACGGCGAGGCCGACCCGATCATCCCAGGCCTTGCCGAGATAGCGGCCGCTGTTGCCCAGCACCGCGAACGGCGCATCGGGCACCACCGGATCGCCGGGGCTGATGCCCAGCGCGGCGACTTCGGCGGCATTTTTCGCGCCGATATCGAGATAGATGCTGGTGCGCGGGACCACCCGCGTGCGCTCATCCTGGGGTGTCACATGCACATCACGGATGCCGGTGATGGCCTTCACCGGGCCTTTGCTGCCGATGATCACCCAGCGCTGCCCGACCAGCGCCTGATCGAGCCAGCCGCCGAGCATCTGCATGGTCAGGAAGCCGCCCGGCGTCACCCTGCGCACCATGCCGCCCACTTCATCCATATGGGCATCCAGCATGATGCGCGGCCCGGCATTGCCGTGGCTCGCGATCACTGATCCCAACCCGTCATAGCTGATCCTGTCAGCCAGCGGCGCCAGTTCACGCACCATGATGGCGCGCACCGGTTCCTCGAACCCCGGCGGGCCGGCGGCGTCGGCCAGCTCGCCGAGCAGGCGTTCCACCCGGTCGCCTGGCGCGGCCACGGCCGGTGCAGAAAGCCAGGCAGCGAGTCCCAGCAGCAAGGCAGCGCGGCGCATGATCATTCCCCTGTTTCACGCGGCCCATCACTGGCACATCGCTGCACCTGTCATCAAGCCTGCTGCGGCGCCGCGACACGTGACAGCAGAAATCGGACACCATATGTTCCACATTTGCCGTCCCTGTCCTACATTGTGGCACAGTGCTAAAAAATGGATGGTGGTGGACCGGGCCTCGAAGCGCCCTGGTCTGCGGAGCGTGATTTTTCATTTCGCCAATGGATTCAAGGGGCAATCGAGACCCTCTCGTCAAAACTGTCAAAACCGAAGGCCGATGACGTACGATGGACATTGTCTGGTTCAAACGCGATCTGCGGGTGCACGACCATGCGCCGCTCACCGCCGCCGTCGCCAGTGGCCGGCCGGTGCTGCCGCTGTACATCGTCGAGCCGGATCAGTGGGCGCAAGCCGATGCCAGCGGGCGGCAGCATGACTTTCTGCGCGAGTCGCTGGCCGATCTGGACCGCAGCCTGGCGGCACGCGGCGCGCGGCTGGTCGTGCGGGTGGGCGATGCCGTCGAAGTGCTGCGCAATCTGCATGCAGCCCACGGCATCACCGCCATCCACGCCCATGAAGAGACCGGCAATCTGTGGAGCTTCGCTCGCGACAAGGCCGTCCGCCGTTGGGCGCGCGGCGCCGGCGTGCCCATGATCGAAGCCCGCCAGCACGGCGTGTGGCGGGCGCTGAACAACCGCAATGGCTGGGCCGCGCGCTGGGACGTGATGATGCGCGCGCCCCGCCTGCCGGCACCGACTCACATTGCCATGGCAGATGTGGCCAGCGATCCGCTGCCCGATGCTGCCAGCCTGGGCCTGGCACCAGACCCGTGTGACCGCCAGCCCGGCGGGCGGCGCGCAGGCCTGACGCTGCTGAAAAGCTTCCTCGTGTTTCGCGGCCGCCCCTATCGCGCCGCCATGTCGGCCCCGGCCAGCGGTGCCGACCATTGTTCGCGCTTGTCGCCGCATCTGGCGCTGGGCACCCTGTCCATGCGGGAGGCGTATCAGGCCGCACTGGCGGCGCGCACCCGCTGGCAGACCGACGGCGATCTTGCCTTCACCCGCTCCATCGACAGTTTCATCAGCCGCCTGCACTGGCATTGCCACTTCATCCAGAAGCTGGAGGATGCGCCCTGGCTGGAGGCGCGCTGCCTGCACCCGGCCTATGCCGACCTGCCGCGGCATGATGCGGCGCGGCTGGCGGCCTGGGCGACCGGACACACCGGCTGGCCATTCGTCGATGCCTGCATGCGCAGCCTGGCGGCAACCGGCTGGCTGAATTTTCGCATGCGTGCCATGGTGATGGCGGTGGCAAGCTATCATCTGCGGCTGGATTGGCGGCACAGCGGCGCGGTGCTGGCGCGGCTGTTCACCGATTATGAACCGGGCATCCACTGGGCGCAGGTGCAGATGCAATCGGGCACCACCGGCACCAACATCCCGCGCATCTACAACCCGGTGAAACAGGGCCATGATCAGGATCCCGACGGCGCGTTCATCCGGCGCTGGCTGCCGGAATTGGCGCATCTGCCCACCGCCTTGCTGCATGAACCCTGGCTGGCGCCCGCCGAACAGCGCGGTGCCTATCCGGTGCCGCTGGTGAACCATGAACGGGCGGCCCGCGATGCCAAGGCGGCGATCACCGCCATCCGCCACGATCCTGCCCATGCCGGCCCGGCGCGGGCCATCGTGATCCGGCACGGCAGCCGCAAGGCCGGCCTGCCCAGCATCGAGCGGCGACGCACGCCCGCGCCTGTTGCACAAGGCAGCCTCGATCTGTGACGGACGGCAACCCGATCACGCCCGCCGGCATGGCTGCCTTGCGCGCCCGCTATGATCATCTTTTGCACGGCGAACGGCCGGGCATCGTCGAGGTGGTGCGCTGGGCCGCCGGCAATGGCGACCGCAGCGAGAATGGCGATTATATCTATGGCCGCAAACGCCTGCGCGAGATCGACCGGGAACTCGGCCATCTGGCGAAACGCATGGCTGCAGCCCGGGTGATTGATCCGGCCAGCCAGAGCGAGCCCGGCAAGGTGCTGTTTGGCTGCACCGTCGAAATCGCCGATGACGATGACCAGCGCCGCACGCTCACCCTGGTGGGCGATGACGAGCAGGATGCAGCACAGGGCCGCATCGGCTGGAGCGCGCCGCTGGCGCGCGCCCTGCGCGGGGCCAAGGTGGGTGATGTGCGGGCCGTGCGCCTGCCCGGCGGCGAGAAAAACTGGGAGGTGATGGCGATAAGTTGGCCGTGACGGTTACACGCGCCGCCGTGTCACCCAGTGCGCCGCCAGCACCACGGCGAGACAGCCGAGGCTGGCATAAAGCTGCACGGCAAGCTCCGGCGTGGCGGCCATCGCTGCCAGCACCGCCAGCATCGCCGCCACCGCGACATGCCGCCCCCAGCGCAGCAGCGGCCCGGTGCCGACATTCAGCCGGATCGCCGCCACCACGGTGAGCATGTAGACAAAGATGATGATGGCGCCCGACGCGTTGACCAGAAAGGCAAACACCACGCCCGGTGACAGCACCGATGCGACCACGCTGGCAAAGCCCACCGCCGTGCAGGCAAGGATCGATCGGGCCGGCACGCCGCGCTTGTCGATCTTCACGCTCCAGCGCGGCGCGTCGCCGTTGGCGGCCAGGGTGAACAGCGCCCGCGAAGCGACATAGATCGCCGAATTGAGGCACGACAGCACGGCGACCAGCACAACCAGGTTCATCATCAGCGCCGCCCCCGGCACGCCGACCACCGCCAGCGCGGCGGCGAATGGCGATTGCCCCGCCACCACGCTGCGCCACGGCACGATGCAGACGATCAGGAAGATGGCACCGATATAGAAGATGGAAATGCGCATGATCAGCGTGCTGGCCATGCGGGCGACCAGATCGGCCGAATCCTCGGCTTCGGCCGCCGCCATGGTGACGATCTCGGCGCCAACCAGCGCAAAGATCACCGACGTCACCCCGGCCATCACCGCGCCCCAGCCCATCGGCGCAAAGCCGCCATCGCTCGTAAGATTGGCCAGGCCCTGCGACGTGCCGGCCGGCCCCACCCCGAACAGGAAGGCCGCGCACACGCCGATGAACAGCACGATTGCCACCACCTTGATGGTGGAAAACCAGAATTCGAATTCGCCGAAGCTGCGGGTGGACAGAAGATTCGATCCGGTCATCAACAGCATGACCGCCAGGCCGATGATCCAGGTGGGCAGATCGACCCACTGGGCGATGATCGCTGCGCCGGCGATGGCCTCGATGCCGATGACGATCGCCCAGAAATACCAATAGAGCCAGCCCGCGGTGAAGCCGGCCCAGCGGCCGATGCCGGCGCGGGCATATTCGGTGAAGGCCCCGGCCTTGGGCAGCGCCACGGCGAGCGCGGCAATCACCCGCATCACCAGCAACACGATGCTGCCTGCCAACGCATAGCTGACGATGACGGCCGGGCCGATGCTGGCGATGGCGGCGCTGCTGCCGACGAACAGCCCGGCGCCGATCACGCCGCCCAGGGTGATCATCGTCACATGGCGGCGCTTCAGCGACTTGGCCAGCGCCGGCATGGCGGCGGCGCCTGCACCACCGGCACCTGCACCGCTTGTTCCCGTCAGTTCTGCCACCCGCTACCCCCGCTCCGGCCATCATGCTAGGCACGTGGGCCACCATGGCACGTGCCTGCGCGAATGGACATATCCTGCGCGCAGGCTTGCCCGCGTGGCGGCGACGTTTGCAACCGACGGGTACGACATGATGACTGGGCAAGAACTGAAGCAATGGATGGCCGCCCGCGCCATCGCCGAAGTCGAGTGCATCGTGCCCGACATGAACGGCATCATCCGCGGCAAGGTGCTGCCGGCGCCCAAGTTCCTGCGCGTGGTGGAGGATCAATCGCTGCGCATGCCGTCGAGCATCTTCATGGTCACCGTGGCCGGCGGTTACCCTGAAGATCTCGACATCGCGCCGCTGTCCGATCCCGATGTCATCGTTGTCCCCGATCTCAGCACGCTGCGGGTCGCGCCCGGTTACAAGACACAGACCGCCTATGTGATTGCCGATGCGCTTTACGCCAATGAGCAACCCGTGGAGATCGCGCCGCGCAATGTGCTGCGCCGCATCCTTGCGCTTTATGCCGAACGCGGCTGGACACCGGTGGTGGCGCCGGAACTGGAATTTTACCTGACGGCGACCAACGCCGACCCCGATCTGCCGCTGCACACGCCTGCTGGCCGTTCGGGCCGCGCCGAAACCGTGTCCGAACCCTATGGCCTGGAAGCCATCAACGAATATGAGGATCTGATCGAGGAGCTGTATGATTTCGCCGAGCGCGCCGGGCTGGAGCTCGATACGCTGATCCACGAAGCCGGTGCCGGCCAACTGGAAATCAACCTGCTGCACGGCGATGCCATGGCGCGCGCTGATCAGGCCCTGCTGTTCAAGCGCATCGTCCGCCAGGTCGCCCAGCGCCACGGCATCCACGCCACCTTCATGGCCAAGCCGATGCAGAACCAGCCGGGTTCGGCGATGCACATCCACCAATCGGTGATCGATGCCGACGGCAACAATATCTTCGCCTTGCCCGATGGCAGCGATTCGCCGCTGTTCCACCATTATATCGGCGGGCTGCAACGCCTGCTGCCGCAGATCGCGCCGCTGTTTGCGCCCAATGTCAACAGCTTCCGCCGCATGAAGCCCGCCCATGATGCGCCGATCAACGTGCAGTGGGGCCTCGACAATCGCACCTGCGGGCTGCGGGTGCCGCGCTCCCTGGGCAGCGATCGCCGCGTTGAAAACCGCCTACCCGGTGCCGACGCCAATCCCTATCTTTCGATCGCATCATCGTTGATGTGCGGGCTGATCGGCATGATCGACAGCCTGGAACCGCGCGAATCCATCACCGGTTCGGCTTATCGCATGGCCCGTACCCTGCCGCGCACCCTTTACGAGGCGCTCGATCGCTTCGCCAATTGCAAGCCGATCCGGCAATATCTCGGCGAGGATTTCATCGCCACCTTCATCGCCATCAAGCAGGCGGAGCTCGACGCCTATCAGGAGGTGATCTCCTCCTGGGAACGCGAGCATCTGCTTTTGAAGGTCTGAAGCAGTGGCGGGCGAATTGCGCGCTGATGTCTGCATCGTCGGGGCTGGCCTGACCGGGCTGAGCGCCGGCCTGGCGCTGGCGAGGGTCGGCGCGTCGGTGATCATGCTCGATGCGCACCGGCCGGGGAGTGGTGCGACCGGGGCCAGCGGCGGCCAATTGATCCCCGGCCTGCGCCAGGGCGCCGCCTCGCTGGTCGAACGCTTCGGCCGCGAGCGCGCGCAGCGCCTGCTGCGCCTGACGCTCGCCGCGCGCGACCGTACCGCGACGCTGGCCACGCCGGATTGCGCCTACCATCCAACGGGGCATCTGACCGCCGCCAGCTTCAAGACCGACCGGCGCTGGATGGAGGCCGAAATGCGCTGCCTGGCCGATGATCTGGGCTACCATGATGCGCAAATCGTCGAAGCGGCCGATGTGCAGGCCCATGTCGGCGCGCGTTGCTATCACGGCGGGCTGTTCGATTCTGGCGGCGGCCATATCGATCCCGGCGCCTATGCCAGCGCCCTCGCCGACCATGCGGTGGCCACCGGGGCGGTGCTGCAGACGGATTGCCCGGCGCTGGCCATCGACACGGCGGCCAGCGGCGTCACCATCACGACCAGACACGGCACGGTCCATGCGGATCAAGCGGTCATCGCTTGCGATGCCGGTGTCGATCAGCTGCGCATCAACGGCAGCCGCACCCTGTTCGCCGGGCAGCTGATGCCGGTGCAAAGCTACAGCATCGCCACCGCGCCACTGTCTGCCGATCTGGCCGCCCGCCTGCTGCCCGGCAATTCAGCCGTGTCCGACACGCGCTTTGCGCTGGATTATTACCGCCTGGATGCTGAGCGCCGCCTGCTGTTCAGCGGCGGCGAACGCTACACGCCTGACCCGCCTGATGATATTGCCGCTGTGGTGCGCCCGCGCCTGGCTGCCGTGTTCCCGATGCTGGCCGATGCCCCCTTCGAACGGGCCTGGCGCGGCACCGTCGCCATCACCGTCACCCGCTTTCCGATCATCGGGCAGCAACAGCGGCTGTGGTTTTCCCATGGCTATTCCGGCCACGGGCTGTTGCTCGCGCAAAGCGCCGGCCAGGCCCTCGCCGATGCCGTCCTGGGCAACCGCGCCGATCTTGATCTGCTCGCCAGCCTGCCGATGCGGCGCTGGCCGGGGGGCGCCACGGCGCGGCGGCCGCTCTACACCGCCGGCATGCTGGCGCTGGCGCTGCGCGACCGGTTGAAGGCCGCCGCATGACCAGTACAAGTTCTCGGCCCCTTATCGGCATCATCTGCTGCAACCGCCAGATCGGCGTCGAGACCGCGCAGGCGGTAATGAACCGCTATGTCCACGGCGTTGCCCGCCACGCCGCGGCCGATGCCGTGCTGCTGCCGGCGCTCGAACGCCGTAATCCTTTGGGGCAGGATATCGCCAATATCGTCCGCCGGCTCGATGGCGTGCTCCTGACCGGCAGCCTGTCCAACCTCGAACCGGCGCGCTCCGGCGCGGCCGATGGCACCGGCCCTTATGATCCGCACCGCGATCATCTCGCCGTCGAACTGCTGGCCGCCACGGCGCAGCACAACAAACCGCTGTTCGGCATCTGCCGCGGCTTGCAGGAGATCAACGTTGCGCTCGGCGGCTCGCTGCGCGCCGATCTTTCCGCCATCAGCGGCATGCATCACGCCCCGGCTGATGTCGGCTTCAACGCGATGTTCGATCATGGCCATGATGTCGCGCTGGCGCCGGGCGGCGTGCTGGCGGCCTTGCACGGCGTCTCGGCCCTCAGCGTCAGTTCCGTGCATTTTCAGGGCATTGCGGCCCTCGCGCCTGGCCTGCGTGTTGAGGCCACCGCGCCCGATGGCCTGATCGAAGCGGTTTCGGGCCGCTGCGGCAGCGCGCTGCTGCTCGGCGTGCAGTGGCATCCGGAATGGAATGCCGATAACAACGAACAGAGCCGCGCCTATTTTGCCCTGCTGGGCCGGGCAGCGCGTGGCGACTACGAGGACCAGTGATGCGCAATTACGATATCGATGAACTGCGGCGGCTCGATGTGGCGCATCACCTGCCGCCACAAGCCGATTTTGCCGAAATCGTCGCGCTGGGCGGCAGCCGCGTCATCACCCGCGCGCAGGGCGTCTATATCGAAGATGGCGATGGCCTGCGCATCCTCGATGCCATGGCCGGGCTGTGGTGCGTTCAGGTCGGCTATGGCCGGCGCGAACTGGCCGACGCCGCCCATGCCCAGATGCTGGAGCTGCCCTATTACAACGGCTTCTTCAAGACCGCGACGCCGCCGGCCATCACGCTCGCTGCCAAGGTCGCGGAATTGACCGATTACAAGCTGCCGCATGTGTTTTTCAGCAACTCCGGCTCCGAAGCCATGGACACCGCCATGCGCATGGTGCGGCGTTACTGGGACATCAAGGGGGAGCCCGGCCGCACCCAGTTCATCGCCCGCACCAATGGCTATCATGGCACCACCATCGGATCGATGTCGCTGGGCGGCATGGCGCGCATGCATGCCCAGGGGCCGCACCTGCCCGGCATCTCCCACGTCCGCCAGCCTTATGGCTTCGGCGAAGCCGAGGGCCTGGATGATGCCGCCTTCGTGGCGGTGCTGGCGCAGGATCTGGAGGATCGCATTGCGGCCGTTGGCGCGCACAATATCGCGGCCTTCGTTGCCGAACCGGTGCAGGGTGCCGGCGGCGTGATCATCCCGCCGGCCGGTTATTGGGACGCCATCGTGCCCATCGTGCGCCGCCACGGCATCCTGCTGGTGATGGACGAAGTGATCTGCGGCTTCGGCCGGCTGGGCAGATGGTTCGGCCACCAGCATTTCGGCATCGCGCCCGATATCATCACCATGGCCAAGGGCATTTCATCGGGTTACCTGCCGATCAGCGCCACCGCCGTGACCGCCGAAATCGCGGAAACGCTGCGCACCGGCGGTGAGTTCGCCCACGGCTATACCTATTCCGGCCATCCGGTCGCCGCTGCCGTGGCGCTGGCCAATATCGCCATTATGGAGCGTGAGGGGCTGGTGGCACGGGTGGCGGATGATCTGGCGCCCTATCTGGCAACGGCGCTGGCCCGACTGAAATCGCAGGCGTTCGTTGGCGAAGTGCGCAGCATCGGCCTGCTCGGCGCGGTCGAGATTGTTGCGGACAAGGCACAAGGAGGTGGACTCTGCCGCCGTTTCGGCCCCGAACCCGGCACCGCCGGGCCGATCGTGCGCGATGCCGCCATTGCCCGCGGCGTGATGGTGCGTGCGGTGGGCGACAAATTGGTGATGTGCCCGCCGTTGATCATCACCCACGCCGAAATCGACCTGATCGTCGAACGACTTGAACTGGCCTTTGCCGACGCCACCCCAGCGCTGCTGGCCCTGGGCGGAACCCCGACATGACGCACCCTGCCCTCCCCATTGCCGCCGTCAGCGAGGCCGAAGAATTTCTGGCGGCCCACGGCCAAGTCGATGCCATCGACATGATCTTCACCAACATGGCCGGCGTGCCGCGCGGCAAGCGCCTGCGCCGCCATGAACTGCTGTCGGTTTACAAGCAGGGCCGCTTCCTGCCCGGCTCGCTGCTGGTCAACGATATCCGCGGCGATGATGTGCCGGAAACCGGGCTGGTGTGGGAAGATGGTGACGCCGATCGCCTGGCCTGGCCGGTGCCGGGCACGTTGGCGATCACCCCGCAATGCGGGCCGGGCAGTGCGCAGATGCTCGTCAGCCTGCACGAGCTCGACGGCCGGCCGTGCGTGCTCGATCCGCGCCATGTGCTTGCCACCACGATTGCGGCGCTGGCCGCGCGCGGGCTGACGCCGGTGGTGGCGTGCGAGCTGGAATTCTACCTGCTCGATGCCGATACCAGCCGGCCACGCCCGGCTGGCGGCGCCACGCTGCCGCATGTCTATGGCCTGGCCGAACTCGCTGCCGTCCGTCCGTTCATCGATGCGGTCAACGCCGCCGGCGATGCGGCCGGCATCCGCATCGATGCCGCCATCACCGAAAACGCGCCGGGCCAGATGGAAATCGGCCTGACCCACCACGCCGACGCGTTGCGCGCCTGCGATGAGGCGGTCCTGTTCAAGCGCATCGTCCACCAATGCGCCGCCGCGCACGCCTTTGCCGCCACCTTCATGGCCAAGCCGTTCGCCGACATTGCAGGGTCAGGCATGCACATCCATGTCTCGATGCTGGATGCGAGCGGAGCCAATATCTTCGCCGCCGATGCTCCCGAAGGCGCGCCGGCCCTGCAACACGCCATCGCCGGGCTGCAGGCCTTGCTGCCGGACAGCATGGCGATCTTCGCGCCCAACATGAACAGCTATCGCCGGCTGCGGCCCAACACCTATGCGCCGATCGCCGCCACTTGGGGCATCAACAACCGCACCGTGGCGCTGCGCATTCCGGCCGGGCCGCCAGCCAGTCGCCATGTCGAACATCGGGTGTCGGGTGCCGATGCCAACCCCTATCTCGCCGTCGCGGCCGTGCTGGCGGCGATGCACCAGGGCCTCGCCGCCGCGCAGCCGCCCGGCCCGATCACGCTTGGCAACGGCTATGCCACCGCCATCCCGCCCGGACATCAATTGCCCACCGATTGGGCTGCGGCGCTGAACCGCTTCAGCGCCTCGGCACCGCTGCGCGCGGCCTTCGGCGATCACATCATCGAGATGTTTACCGCCATCAAGCGCCACGAGCTGGAGGCTTATCAGGCCATCGTCTCGGCCACCGATCACGAGTGGTATCTGGCCAGCAGCTAGGGCGCGAACGTCAATGACAATATCAGCTTGGCCAGCCCCAAGATTCCCTGATTTGGCGGCCGGGGCAACGACCGGCATAGGATCGGATTGATCATGGGCGTGCTGCACAGCATCGCACCCCAATCGCAGGTGATGAGGTTTTTCATGATGTCGGTTTCCACGCTTCTCAGCCCGTTCGCGCTGCTGATCCGCGCCGCGCTGGCCACTCTGGCGGCGCTGATGCTCATCGGCCCGGCCGCCGCGGCGCCGGCCGATCTGGTCGGGCGCTGGCGGCTGAGCCTGGACCATGGCGGCGGGCCGCTGCCGGTGGGGCTTGAGGTGAAGCAGACCGGCGGGCGCTGGCAGGCCTGGCTGCTCAACCCGCCCGAACGCCTGGCCGTGGAGCAGGTGTCGGTGGAGGGCGACAAGCTCGTGCTGGCCTTCCCGTCCTACAACTCGACGGTCACCCTGACTGTCGCCGGGCCGGGCCAGTTGAGTGGCACGGCGCAACTGATCCGTGCCATCGGCCCGGTAACGAAGGCCGTTACCGCCACGCGCGCCAGCTATCGCTTCAGCGCCAGCCCGCGCCGGCCAGCCGCCGATATCAGCGGCCGCTGGACCGTGATCAGCGGCAGCACCAAGCCCGTGACGGGCCTGGCGCAATTCACCCAGAAGGGCAATCTGGTGAGCGGTTCGGTGCAATTCCCCTCCGGTGATACGCGCTTCCTGGCGGGCGAACTGGATGGCGATACGCTGCGCCTGTCGCATTTCGATGGCAGCGCCTCGGGCATCTGGACGGCGAAGCTGGCGAACGGCGTGTTGACCGGTGGCAGCTTTGGCGTTGCCACCGTCACGCCGACACCTTGGACGGCCAAGCGCGCCGATGCCGGCGGCTTCAAGGCGGTGGCGGTCGAAGGCCCCGGGGCCCAGCGCTGGGAATTCAAATTCCCCGATGCCAGCGGCAGACAAGTTTCGCTGTCCGATGCGCGCTTCAAGGGCAAGGTGGTGGTGATCACGCTGGGCGGCGCCTGGTGCCCCAATTGCCATGACGAAGCGCTGTTCGTGGTGCCCTATGCCAAGCGCCGGCAGAAGGAAGGCCTGGAACTGATCGGGTTGCAATTCGAATATGGCACCGATCCCGTCCGCGCCTTCCGCCAGGTGAACAGCTTCGCCAAACGCTATGGCATCACCTATCCGCTGCTGCTCGCTGGTGAACCGACGCCGGAATCGTCCAAGGCGGCGCTCGGCCCGCTGGGGCCGGTGAAGGTCTATCCGTCCACCATCTTCGTCGGCCGTGACGGCCGGGTGCGCGAAGTCCATGTCGGCTGGGCTGGGCCGGCAACGGGCAAGCTGCACGAAGCCGCCAAGCGCGAGTTCGACGAGACGGTGAGCAAGCTGCTGCGTGAGCGTGCCTGAGGCCCTGGCCGCATTCATTGCCGCCGTGCAGGCGGCACTTACCGCGCCGGCACCGCAGCAGCGCATCGGCGCGGCGCTGGCGCGGCTGGTGGCCCGTGATGACTGGCTGCCGCCGGCCTATGCGAGCCCTCATCCCGAACATTATCAGCAATATCTTCTGCATGCCGATCCAGCCGGGCGTTTCTCCATCGTCAGTTTCGTGTGGGGGCCGGGGCAACAGACGCCGGTGCATGATCATGGCGTGTGGGGTGTGGTCGGCATGCTGCGCGGCGCCGAAACCAGCCAGTTCCACGCCGCCGATGGCACTGCACCGCCGCGGGCTCTGGGCCGGCCGCACCGCTTGCAGCCCGGCCAGATCGAGCTGATCGGGCCGGACCAAGGCGATATCCACCGCGTGGCCAATGCGCTGCCCGATGCGGTGTCGGTGAGCATCCATGTCTATGGCACCGACATCGGCCGGCACGAACGCCACGTCTATCCCGATGCCGGCGGCGTGAAGCCGTTCATTTCGGGATATGCCAATGGCCCGGAAACGCCGGACTTCACGTAATCGGCGCCAGATTGGAAAAACACGGTCCGGCGCGCCGCTGTTCTGCGAGGCGCCGGGCCATGTTGCGCAACGCGCTGTCAGGCGGCAGCCATCGTTGAACGCTGACGGCGGCTCACGGCGCCGACGAGGCCAAAGCCAGCGATCAGCATCGCCCAGCTTGCCGGTTCCGGCGCCGGCTCCATGGCCGTATTGTAGACGGCGACATTGTCGAGCGTGCCTTTGAAAAACTCACTGCCGAACGTCCGGCCAATCGCAAAATTGCCGTTCTGCACATTGGGAAGACCAGGCCTGTCGCTGTGGCTCAACACACCGTCAAAGAATAGTTTGCGTGTCGTTCCGTCAAAACTAGGCCGTGGACTCATAATGGCGCAGGCGTAGCCTGATGCAGGCCAGCTTGGTCATTGCGAGGAAGGATGAGCCGAGCTTGTCATAGCGGGTGGCGATGCGGCGGTAGTATTTGAGTTTGTTGAAGAACCGCTCGATGAGGTTGCGCTGGCGGTAGAGCCAGGGCGAGAAGCAGACGGGATCGCGCCGGTTGCGCTTGGGTGGGATGTTGGCCCAGCCACCGCCACCAGCCACCATGGCGCGCAGCCAGTCGGCATCATAGGCCCGGTCTGCAAGCACCATCTGGCCGTGGCGGATATCGGCGAGCAGTTCAGCAGCCGCCTTGATATCGTGGGTCTGGCCGGGCGTGATGACGATCTTCACCGGCAGGCCATCGGCATCGGTCAGAGCATGGATTTTCGTAGTAAGACCGCCCCGGCTTCGTCCAAGACATCGATCTGGGTGGCTTTTTTTAAAGTGGCAGCGGCATGATGCACACGCACGCTGGTGCCGTCGATCATGCGCACGTCGCCACCGTAAGCATCTGTAATTGCATCCATGATCCGGTCCCATACGCCGGCCTTCGTCCAGCGCCGGAACCGATTGTAGCACGTGGTGTAGGGGCCATAGCGTTCCGGCAGATCACGCCAGGGCGAACCCGAACGCAGCACCCAAAAGATGCCATTCAACACCCGCCGGTCGTCCACCCGCACCACACCGCGCGGCTTGTTCGGCAGCAGCGGCGCAATCACACGCCATTCAAACTCCGTCAGATCGTAGCGGCTCACCATAGGCTCCCTTCCGGAAACCTTGAATCAGAACCTCGCCGCCTTGGGAATCCCATTTATGGGTACACGGCCTAACGAGAACGTTGTGCCATAGATTGTTGCTTGTGTTGGCACCGACATCGAGATCCCTACCCCACCAATAATGGCGGAAGCCACCTTGTATAAGGCGCAGCGCATTGACACTATTGTTCGTGCCGTAGGCGCCCCAGCCGATAATGCCGAGAGCGCCAGTAGACGGCGTCTTGAAGTCGGCGGAAATCGTATAGGCCGATGATCCGAGCGGGAACATCGACGGCACCAGCCCGGTGACGGTCGACAGCAAGCTGCTGCCGTCGAGGGCAACCCCGCCACCCGTCCGTCCGGTGGTAAAAGTCCCACCGGAATTCACCAGATTATTGCCGAGACCACTGCTGTCGAGACCCAGGTTTGCAGCGGAATCGAATTTGTAGAGTGCAACCAGCGTCGCTTGCGCTGGCACGGCCACAATCAAAGTTACGGCGCCCGTTGCAATGGATACAAGACTAGTAAACTTCACCATATTCCTGTTACCCCCTGAACCCGCCGGAATGTTGCATCCACCCGCGTGAAATAGATGCGCGCCGTGCCCAAGAAGAGGCCATGCGATTTAGTAAGTCGCTTGACACTGGTGATGACCGCAAGGTCGCACCCACTCAAAATGGGGTGGTTCACCTTGCATTGCGCATTTGGAATGCCGAACAGGGGATCACATGCAACAGATTACATCGCGTCAGGGCCAGCGGCCGCTGCGCGCCATCGCGCGCATCATTGATCAATGGTCTTATGACATTGCCCTGAAATGGGCCGCGTTTTTCGACGGCGATATCAAGCTGGCGGTGATCTGCCTGTTCATCGAATTGGCCAACACTGAATATATCTTGGCCGATGCCGGGTTGGCCGTACGCTATCGCAATCGCTTTTTGCCGCTCGAAGCGTGTCGGCCGGTGCCGATTGCCTCCGTCGCGCTGGCGCTGGGCCTTGATGCCGAAACCGTGCGCCGCAAGATTGCCCTGCTGAAGGCGCGCGGCCTTGCGGTCAGCGATGATCGCGGCGTCATCATCAATCTGGACTATCTGGCCAACAATGCACTGCGCGATGAATTTGAGAATCTGTCAGCTCGCCTGGGCACGCTGATCGATGATCTTGATCGGCTGATCATCAACAATGGCTATGATGCGGTGCTGCTGGCCGATCTCACCGTCCATCTGGCAATCGATCACGTCGCCATTGCTGCGAGCAGCAATCTGGTATTCATCCTGGTTTGCAAATATATATCGCGCACATTGGTTGATGGCGGGCTGATTTTTGGTTCTGATCGGGACAGTGCCGTCGTTTATTTCACGATCTATGTCGAAAACAACCGCCAGATCACCCATGATCCCGTGTTGTCAAAGGCCTATGCCTGGCTCGACAGCCCCACGCCGAGCGCCGAGTGCCGCCCGGTCAGCGCCAACTTCATCGCCCGCCGGGTCGGGCTGCCGCCCGAAACCGTGCGCCGCAAGATCAACCGCATGATCGCCATGGGCCAGATCGAGCGCACCACGCGAGGCCTGTTGGCGATCCCCATGCCCGGCGTCATGGACGTTCATGCCATGCGTTCCTGGCACCAGATCATCACCTTGCTGAAATCGGTACGGCGCATCACAGCCTTGGCCCCGGACAGCGGCGCCAAGCCGCCCTGAACGTGCGGGTCGGACTTCACTGTCTTGACGACACGATGCGGAAGCGCTTCGATTTGTGCTGGATTGCGCCCACACAAGGCCGGTAAGGGCAATCCCGTCATGACCCAACTCGCCATCCTGTATGAACATCCCGCCTGGTTCACGCCGCTGTTTGCCGCGCTGGATCGGCGCGGGATCGACTATGCGCTGCGCACGCCCGGCACGGCGTTCGATCCGGCAGATAGCGCGGTGCCGGCACCGTTGATCCTCAACCGCATAGCCATGTCGGCCTTCCTGCGCGAGGCGGAGCATCCGATTTTCTGGACCAGCGCGCTGTTGGCGCAATGGGAAGCCGCCGGTGCCCGCGTGTTGAATGGCACGCGCGCGCTGGCCATCGATACGGCGAAGGCGCGGCAGCTGGCGTTGATCAGCCGCCTGGGCCTCGCCATTCCGGCGACGCGCGTGGTGCACCGCGCCGCCGACGTGGTTGCCACGGCGGACAGCATTAGCTTTCCGCTGGTGGTGAAGGCGAATATCGGCGGCGCCGGCGCCGGCATCGTGCGCTTTGACAGCCGCGAAGCCTTGCGCGCGGCGGTGGAAGATGGCGGCCTGCCCGGCAGCATCGATGGCGTGCTGCTGGTGCAGGAATTGGTGCCGATCCGTGGCGGGACCATCACCCGCATGGAAACACTGGACCGCCAATATCTCTATGCCATCGATGTCGCCGGCGGCGGCGCCTTCGATCTGTGCCCGGCCGATGCCTGTGTGGCCGGCAGCGGGATCAGCATGGCCGCGGTCGAGCCCGCCGCCGCGTTGCGCGATGCCGCCGAAGCCATTGCGCAGGCCGCGCATCTCGATCTGGGCGGGGTGGAAGTGATGATCGACGACCGCTGCGGCACGCCACGTTTTTATGACATCAATGCCCTGTCCAACTTCGTCGCGCGCCCGCTGGACGTGTTGGGCTGGGATCCGCACGACCGGCTGGTCGATCACATCGAGCGCTGGGCGCAGGAGACAGTCTGATGCGCTATGGTTTCTGGATGCCGGTGTTCGGCGGCTGGCTGCGCAATGTCGCCGATGAGAATATGGACGCGAGCTGGGATTATGCCCGCCGGCTGACGCTGAACGCGGAACGCTGGGGCTATGACCTCACGCTGATTGCCGAGCTGAACCTCAATGACATCAAGGGCATCGAGCAGCCGGCGCTGGACGCATGGTCCACCGCCGCCGCGCTGGCCGCCATTACCGAGCGGCTGGAGCTGATGGTGGCGGTGCGGCCGAATTTTCACCATCCGGCGCTGTTCGCCAAGGCCGCCGCCAACATCGATCGGATCAGCGGCGGGCGGCTGGCGCTGAATGTCGTATCGAGCTGGTGGGCCGACGAAGCTCGGCAATATGGCCTGATATTCGATCAGCATGATGATCGTTATGCCCGCACCGGCGAATGGCTGCAGGTGGTCGATGGCCTGTGGACGCAGGAACGCTTCAGCTTTGCTGGGCAATATTACACCACCGATTCCGCGATCTGCGCGCCAAAGCCGGTGAAGCGCCCCACCGTCTATGCCGGCGGTGAAAGCGAGGCAGCCAAGACGCTGATTGCGGCCCAGTGCGATGCCTATGTGATGCACGGCGATCCGGTCGATGTGGTGGCCGCCAAGATCGCCGACATGGCCGCCCGCCGTGCGGCCACTGGTGGTGCGCCGATGCAGTACGGCATGGCCGCCTATGCCATCGTGCGCGACAGCGAAGCCGAAGCGCAGCGCGAGCTGGAGCGCATCACCACGGTCGGCGAACTGCCGGCCGGCTATGCCAATTTCGATCAATGGCTGTCGGGCACGCAGCTGGAGCGCGAATTCAAGTTGCAGGAATATGCGGTGTCGAACCGCGGCCTGCGGCCCAATCTGGTCGGCACGCCCGAACAGCTGAAGCAGCGCATCGCCGATTATGAAGGCGCTGGGCTCGATCTGCTGCTGTTGCAGATGAGCCCGCAGGCCGAGGAAATGGAGCGCTTCGCCGTACAGGTGATGGGGCGCGTGGCCGCGCCGATCGGGGCATGACCGGCGGCACCACGCTGCGCATCCTGGCCGGGGTGATCGTCGGGCTGGGGCTGGGGGTGATCGCCGGGCCGGACAGTGGCCTTGTTCCAGCCGCGCAACTGATCGGCGGCGTGTGGCTTGATGCGCTGCGGATGACGGTGGTGCCTTTGGTGTTCGGCCTGATCGTTACCGGCATCACCGGCACGCTGCGCCAGGGCGGCGCCGCCGTCACGCGGCGCGCGCTGATCAGCTTCATCGCATTGCTCGTTCTGTCGGCCTGCGTGGGTCTCGCGGTGGGCGGGGTGATGTTCGCCGATTGGCAACTCACGACCACGCTGGCGCCGCCGGACCAGGTGGTGCCGGCACTGCCGGCCACGGCCGATACGGTGCGTGCCCTGATCCCCGCCAACCCGATCGGCGCCGCGGCGCAGGGCGCCATCGTGCCGGTGGTGATCTTCGCTTTGGTCTTCGCCTTCGCGCTGGCCCGCATCGATGCGGCGCGCGCCCATGCCATTTCGGAAGGCCTGGCCGGCGTGGTCGATACGATGCTGGTGATCGTTGGCTGGGTGCTGCTGCTCGCGCCGGTCGGCGTGTGTGCGCTGGCCTTTGCCGTCGCGGCGCGCACCGGGATCGCGCTCGGCACGGCGCTGGGTTGGTATGTGCTGGTGCAGATCATCGCCACGCTGCTGCTGGCGCTGATCGTCTATCTGCTGGTGGCGCTGTTCCGGCTTGTGCCGATGATGGCGTTCGTGCGCGCGGCGGCCCCGGCACAGATGGTGGCGTTCACCACCCAATCGTCGCTGGCCTCGTTGCCGGCGATGCTGGCCGCGGCGCGCACGCTGGGGTTGGCGCGGACGCAGGCCGATACGCTGTTGCCGATGGCGGTGGCGCTGTTCCGCATCGCCGCGCCGGCCTCGATCGTGATCGTCGCGCTGGCGCTGGCGCATCTGGGCGGCGTCCCGCTGGGCTGGCTGCAACTGGTGATCATCGCCGCGCTGGCGGTGGTCAACACGCTGACCATTGCGGGCCTGCCCAACCAGATCACCTTCTTCGCGGCCTATGCCCCGGCCGCGCTGGCCGCCGGCATCCCGATCGAGCTGTTGCCGTTGATGCTGGCGGTCGATGCCATCCCCGACATGGCCTATACGGTGAGCAACGTCACCGCCGATCTGGGAATCACGGCACTGCTGAGCGGGCGGGATGCAGACGCGCCTACAGCCCCGCGGTGATCTTCTGGGCTGCGGCCATCATTTCGGGCAGGATCTGCCTTTTCATGTCCTGCACGGATGACCGGGATGACGGGCAGCAGACGTTGAGCGCCGCAATCACCTTGCCGTCGCCGTTGCGGATTGGCACCGAAATCGCACCCAGGCCGACTTCCAGTTCCTGATCGACGATGCTGTAATTGGCCAGGCGCGCCTCCTCGATCAGCGCGCGGAGCTTGACCTTGGACATGACGGTGTTCGGCGTCAGCTTCTCAAGCTTCACGCTGTCCAGATATTTTTCGCGCACCTCTTCAGGCTCGGCGGCGAGCAGGATGCGCCCGGTGGAGACGGCAAAGGCCGGCGCCCGCTTGCCCACCGTGATGCCGACATTGATCAGCCGCTCCGAGGTTGCGCGGGCCACATAGAACACGTCTTCGCCGGCCAGCACGGCGGCAAACACCGATTCCTGCAGCGTTTCGGCGAGTTGGTTCATCACCGGCTGGATGACATCCAGCATGCTCATCGACGACACCGCCGAATAGCCCAATTTCAGCACCTTGGGCTTCAGATAGAACAGCTTGTCGTCCTTTTCGGCATAGCCTTCGCGCACCAGGGTGAGCAGCAGGCGGCGCACGGTCGCGCGCGACATGCCGGTGCTGCGCGCAATATCCGAAAGCGTCATCTTGGGGCGGGATTTGGTGAAAGCCGAAATCACCTCAAGCCCGCGCGCCAGCGATGCCACATAGTCACGATCGCCGGCATCGGCGACCTCCAGCGAATTCATGGAAGGGCTTTCGATGAACGACATATCGCGCCTCAACTCAAAGGCGGCACACCTGCCATACAAACATATTTGATTTCAAGAAATTCATCGATGCCGTGGCGGGAGCCTTCGCGCCCGATTCCGGAGGCCTTCATGCCGCCGAACGGAGCGCCTTCATAGGAGGTGGCCCCGGTGTTGACGCCAACGATCCCGAAATCGAGCGCCTCGCTGAAGCGCCAGACTCGGGCATGATCCGCCGTGAAGAAATAGGCGGCCAGGCCATATTCGGTATCATTGGCCAAGCGGACGGCCTCGGCCTCGGTTTCGAAGCGGAACACCGGCGCCACCGGGCCGAAGGTTTCTTCGCGGGCGATCAGCATGTCCTGCGTGGCATCGGCCAGCACCGTCGGCTGGAAATAGCTGCCGCCCAGCGCATGGCGGCCACCGCCGGCGACCAGCCGCGCGCCCTTGGCCAGCGCATCGGCGATATGCGCCTCGCATTTTTCCACCGCCGCCATGTCGATCAGCGGCCCCTGCTGCACCCCGGCGGCAAAGCCATCGCCGACCTGCAAGGCCGCCACCGCCGCTGTCAGCGCCGCCAAATAGCGATCATGGATGGCGGCCTGCACATAGATGCGGTTGGCGCAAACGCAGGTCTGGCCCATGTTGCGGAACTTGGTGGCGATGGTGCCGGCCACCGCCGCTTCGATATCGGCATCGTCGAACACCACCACCGGCGCGTTGCCGCCCAGTTCCAGCGCCACTTTCTTGATGGTGCCGGCCGCCTTGGCCATCAGCTCGCGGCCAACTTCGGTCGATCCCGTGAAGGTCAGCTTGCGCACCGTTTCGCTGGTGACCAGCGCATCGCCGACCGCGCCGGCGCTGCCCGGCACGACATTGAACACGCCTGGCGGCAATCCGGCGCGGATCGCCAGCTCGCCCAGCGCCAGCGCCGACAGCGGCGTCGCGCTCGCCGGCTTCAGCACCATGGTGCAGCCGGCCGCAAGCGCCGGTGCCGCCTTGCGCGGGATCATCGCCATCGGGAAATTCCACGGGGTGATGGCCGCGACCACGCCGATCGGCTGTTTCATGACGGCGATGCGGCGGTCGCGCGCGAAGCTCGGCACCAATTCGCCATAGATGCGCTTGGCCTCTTCGGCATAAAATTCGAAGAAGGCCGCACCATAGAGGATTTCGGCGCGCGCTTCGGCCAGCGGCTTGCCCTGCTCGGCGGTCAGGATCTGGGCCAGATCCTCGACATGTTCGACCACCAGATCATGCCAGCGCCGCAGGATGGTCGAGCGTTCCTTGGCGGTGCGACCGCGCCAATCGGGAAGGGCCGCATCAGCCGCTGCAATGGCAGCTTGCGCCTCGGCCGTGCCGCCCTTGGCCACCTGCGCCAGCACGGCGCCGGTCGCTGGATTGGTGACATCGAAGCGCGCCAGGCCCGCCGGCATCACCCATTGGCCATTTATCAGCAGCGCATCGCGCAACAGGCCCCGATCCTTCAATTCCATGTCATGCTCCTTGATCTGCGGGCATCGCTCCTGCCCGCTCCCGCCGCACATGGGCGCGCAAATCGAACAACGTCGCCGCACCCGTAAGTCCGCACGCGCGGCGGGCAGGGCAAGGGCTTGTTGTGAGGCTGGAGAGATGGTTTAGTCAACCGGCGAACACGCGTTCGCAATGTGAACAAATCATCAGGATCACGCCATCTGGCGGCCGAAGCTGTCGGGCCGGAGCAACCCGGTTGACGCTGGCGGCAGGCGAAGATCAGAGAGCGGGCATGAGCGAGTTTGTGCAGATCAGCTTCGAAGGCGAACCGATCCGGGCCCGCGCCGGGGAAAGTGTCGCCGCCGCGCTGACGGCGCATGGCATCAGGGGGATGCGCACCACCCGCTCCGATGCCGAACGCGGCCTGTTTTGCGGCATGGGCGTGTGCCAGGATTGCCTGGTGGAGATTGATGGCGCCCCCAATCGCCGCGCCTGCATGACCAGCGTTGTCCAGCCGACGACGATCCGCCGGCAGCGGCACGGGCACAGCGGCACTGGCGCGGTCGATCCGCTGCCGCCGGCCACCATCGACGACATGCGGGTCGAGCGTCCGGAACTGCTGATCATCGGCGCTGGGCCCGGCGGCCTTTCCGCCGCCATCGCCGCGCGCCGGGCCGGCGTGGATGTGATGGTCGTGGACGAACGGCGCCTGCCGGGCGGGCAATTTTTCAAGCCGGTCGCCGTGCAGGGTGACGGCGTATTGCCGCCCGATGCCCAACATCGGGAAGGGCTGGCGCTGGTGAACCAGGCGATTGCAGCCGGCGTGGTCATCCGCAGCGGCGTGACGGTGTGGGGCGCATTCACACCGCTGGCGTTCGTCGCCGCCGCCGAAACGGCCGGGGCCATGCGGATATTGCCCAGGGCCGCCATCATTGCCACCGGCGCCTATGAGCGCGCCTGGCCGGTGCCGGGCTGGCAATTGCCCGGCGTGATGACCACCGGCGCGGCGCAGACCTTGTGGCGCACGGCACGCCGCCTGCCGGGCCGGCGGGTGCTGATCGCCGGCAATGGCCCGCTCAATCTTCAGCTGGCCGCCGAACTCAGCGGCGGCGGCGCGGATGTGGCGGCCGTGGTGGAGGCCGCGCCGCCGTCAACGCACGATCTGGTTGCGGCGGCCGCCATGGCCGCGGCGTCACCAGCGCTGGTGGCGCAAGGCCTGCGCTATCACTGGCAGCGGCTGCGGCGCGGCGTGCCGATGCTGCACGGCATGGTGGTCGCGGCCATCGCGCAGACGCCGACCGGCCTGCA
Source organism: Sandarakinorhabdus sp. (assembly GCF_987265915.1). Taxonomy (NCBI): domain Bacteria; kingdom Pseudomonadati; phylum Pseudomonadota; class Alphaproteobacteria; order Sphingomonadales; family Sphingosinicellaceae; genus Sandarakinorhabdus; species Sandarakinorhabdus sp. Next base: position 1,414,065 of record NZ_OZ503948.1, on the reverse strand, counting down.
GGTCACGATCAAGGCCGCATCGGGTGACGCGAGCCAACGTGTGTTCGAAACCGATGTGTTGTGCCTGGGCTATGGCTTCGATCCGTCCAACGAACTGCTGCGCGCGCTGGGCTGCCGCCATGATCATGATGCCGCGCTGAACCGGCTGGTGCCCCGGCGGGATGGCGATGGCCGCACCAGCGTGGCCGGTGTCTATGCGCTGGGCGACTGTACCGGGCTTGTCGGCGCGCGGGTGGCGGCGGCCGATGGCGTGCTGGCGGGCTTTGCCGCGGCGGCTGATCTTGGCCATGCCATCGGGCCTGAATTGGCGCAGGAACGGCAGGCTGCCGCCGCAGCCGGGCACCGCCATCGCCGCTTTCAACAGGCCCTGTGGCAGCTCTATCGCGCGCCGCCGCTGCGCATCGCCGACGTCCCCGACGACACGATGATCTGCCGCTGCGAGGAGGTTTGCTTCGGCACGGCGCGGGCGGCGCTGGCCGATGGCCAGACCCAGGCTGGCACCATCAAACGCGCCACCCGCATCGGCATGGGGCCGTGCCAGGGCCGTTATTGCCGGCCGTTGCTGGAGGCGCTGATCACGGATCGCTGCGGCACGGCACCGGACGAGTTTTCCGGCTTTGCGCCGCGTCCACCGGTGAAGCCGGTGCTGATCCGCGATCTGGCCGGGCGCTGATGGTGTCTGCCGTCCTGCCCGCCGAAATCGGCACGCTGGTGGTCGGTGGCGGCGTCGTCGGCTCGTGCCTCGCCGGCTTTCTGGCTGACGAAGGCCATGACGTCATGGTCATCGACGATGGCCGTGGCGGCGGCTCCGGCGCCAACGCCGGCAGCCTGCATGTGCAGATGCAGAGCCGCTTCATGCGGCTCTACCCGGAAAATGTCCCCAACATGGAACGCCAGCTGCCGCTTTACCCGAAGGCGGTGGCCTTTTGGCAGGCGCTGGGGGCGCAGCTGGGGGCGGATTTCGATCTGAAGATGACCGGCGGGCTCATGGTTGCGGAAAGCCAGGCGCAACTGGATTTCCTGGCCTTGAAGGCCGCGCGGGAACGGCAGTTCGGCCTTGATGTCGAAATCCTCGATCGCGCTGCGCTGGACCGGATTGCACCGCATTTCGGGCCCGCCATTGTTGGCGCCGAACTTTGCGCCAACGAAGGCAAGCTCAATCCCTTGCTGTGCAATGCCGCGATCCGAAACTGGATCAAGGCGCGCGGCGTGGTGCTGGCGGAACATCTGCGGGTGACGACAATTGCCCGGGCCGGTACCGGCTTTGCCGTGACCACGCCGCGCGGCACGGTGCGCGCTGGCCGGGTGGTGCTGGCCGCCGGGGCCGGCGCGCGGGCGCTGGCCGCCAGCCTGGATGCGGGCATCATGATCCCGGCGGTGGCCGAACCGCTGCACATGAACATCACCGAAGCCGCCCCGCCGCTGATCGGCCATCTGGTGCAGCATGCCGATCGCATGATCACGCTCAAGCAATTCGCCACCGGGCAGATCGTCATCGGCGGCGGCTGGCCGGCGCGGCTGGAGGGCGATCACCCGCAGGTCGAACTGGCCAGCCTGATCGCCAATGCCAGCCTGGCGCAGCATATCGTGCCGCAGATCGGCAATCTGCGCATCATCCGCACCTGGGCCGGGATCAACACCTCGGTGGACGGGATGGGCGTGCTGGGCGAAGTGCCGGCGGCACCTGGGCTGTTCATGGCCATTCCCGGCGATGCCGGATACACGTTGGGGCCGTTGTCGGCGCGGCTGGTGGCCGACGTCATGCTGGGCCGCGCGCCGCAAGAGGATATCAGCCCGTTCCGGCCGGATCGTTTCTGGTGAAACGGCAGCAGTTCGCTGGCATGCTACGCGAATCCGGCCAGACCAACGGGAAAGAGCGCGTGCGCACAGCGAACGATGTTTCAAAAAACGACCGTGATTGCGGCCCAATCGGCGGCGTTTCCCTGATAAATGGCCAGAAAATGCATCTTGCGCGGGTCCAGCCATCTGACCATAGTGAACATATGGTCGCCATGCGAACATTTCAGTAAAGGGAGTGGGGGCTGTGAATCAGCCGGGGCGCAATCCGTTGCGGCGGCATGTCACGCGCCGCGATGCGCTGCGCGTGCTGGCGGGCAGCGGCGCGGCCGCTGCGGTCGCCTTGACCGCCGGCTGCGGCAGCAAGGATGAACGCACCACCTTGCGCTGGTGGTCACCGCAGGCCGCGCCCAATCAGTTGAAGGCCTACAAGGCGCAGATCGCCGCCTTCGAAGCCGCCAACCCCACATTGCGCGTTGTCTTCGAACCAACATCGGATGAAGGCTATCCGGCGCAGTTTGCCGCGGCCTTTGCGGCCAAGCAACTGCCGAACCTCGTCACCCACCTGCCCTCGTTCGCGGCGCAGACCTATTATGCGCAAGGCCTGCTCGAGCCGGTCGATGATGTGATCCAGGCGATCGGCAGTGACAAATATTTCGCCGGCGCCAACGACATCTATCGCACCGCGGACAATCATTATTGCGCCACCGGCATCGGCAACACCGCGGTGGACATGTTCTGGTATCGCAAGGATCTGCTCAACGCTGCCGGCATCGCGAGCCCGCCGGCCACCTGGGACGAATTGCGCAGCGCCTGCCGGAAACTGCAACGCCCGGGCCTGTACGGCGCGGCCTTGCCCTATGGCATGAACGCGATGACATCGCTGATCTTCATCGGCTTCATCCACCGCGCCGGCGGCCAGCTGTTCAGCCCCGATCTGGCCGTGGCCATCGACAGCCAGCCGACCTATGATGCGCTGGAATTCTATCGCTCGATGCGCGAATTTTGCCCGGCCGGCGCGTCGAATTTCAGCTGGGGCGAAAGCCTGACCGCCTTTGTTTCGGGCGCCACCGCCACCGGCATTTATGGCGGCCGGGTGCTGGCCAATGTCGCGGCGCAAAATCCCGGGATTGCTGATGCGATCAGCTGCACAGCCTACCCCACAATGTCGCGCGATGTCCCGGCGTGGACATTCAATGATTTCCCCAGCCTGATGATCCCCAAGGGTGTGGCGAACCTCGCCGAAACCAAGGCCTTTGCAGCAATGCTCTATCGGCCCGACCTGTATGTGCAGCAGTTGCACGCCGCGCCCGGCCATGTGCTGCCGGTGCTGAAGACGGTCGCTGCCGACCCGGCCTATATCGCCAATCCGCTGATTGCCAAATATGGCGCCGAGATCGATCTGATGACCCGCAGCGCCGCCGCCGGCCATAATCTTGGCCAGGAAACCGCGGCGCACAAACCCAATCTGAAGGCCAACGAGATCATCGCCAGCAACGCCATTGCCGAACTGGTGCAGCGTGTCGTGCTGAACGGCGAAGCGCCGCGCCAGGCCGTGGCCAAGACGGCGGCGCGGTTGGCGGAGCTGATGCGTGGCTGACGCGGCCACAGCGCCGGCATCCCCTGGGGGAGTCGCGCGCGAACGCCGGGAGGCCCTGCTCGGACTGGCGCTGATTGCGCCGACGATCCTCGTGCTCGGCGCGGTGATCGTCTATCCTTTGCTGTCGGCGATCTATCTGTCCTTCTTCTCGATCTACACGCCCACGCTGGAAGGCCATTTTGTCGGCCTCGGCAATTATCGCGAACTGCTGGGCTCGGGCGGCTTCTGGTCTGCCTTGCTGACCACGGCAATCTGGACGGTCGGCACGCTCACGCTGCAAATCCTCGTCGGAGTCGGCATGGCGCTGCTGCTGCATCAGAATATCCTGTTCCGCTCGCTGGCGCGCAGCCTGGTGCTGTTCCCCTATTTCCTTTCGACCGTGGTGGCCGTGCTGGTCTGGCGCTGGCTGTTCAACGATCTCTATGGAATCGTGAACAGCCTCGCCATCAGCGCCGGCCTGATCGATGCGCCGGTGAACTGGCTGGGCAGCATGCCCAATGCCATGCTCAGCATCATCGTGGTCGGCGCCTGGAAATTCTTCCCGTTCGTGGTGATCGCCGTGCTGGCGCGGCTGCAAACCATCCCGGAAGCGCTGTACGAAGCTGCCAAGATCGATGGCGCCGGGCCGATCAGCCGCTTTTTCGATGTGACCCTGCCACAGCTGCGCGAGGTCCTGACCATCGTGATCCTGCTGCGCACGGTGTGGGATTTCAAGGAGTTCGATCTTGTCTATCTGCTCACCGGCGGCGGGCCGGTGAACGGCACCCGCACCCTGCCGCTGATCGTTTACCAGCAGGCGTTCGGGCTGAACCAGATGGGCATGGCCGCGGCCTATGCCGTGTCGATGATGCTGGTGATGCTGGTGTTCATGCTGGCCTATCTGCGCCGGGCGCGGGCGGCCACGCCATGAGCCCGCGCCGCCGCCCTGCGCTGCTGGCCAGCCTGATCACCTGGCCGCTGGTGATCATAATTGCCTTCCCCTTGGCCTGGATGCTGCTGACCTCGGTGAAACCGCAAACGGAATTGTTCACCACGTCGCCGCGCTTCTGGCCGCAAGCCATCACCTTCGAACATTATGCCCGCGTGCTGACCGAAACGCCGTTCCTCACCTATTTCGGCAACAGCATGATCCTCGCGATCTCGACCACCGTGCTGGTCGTCGCGGTCAGCGTGCTGGGCGCCTACAGCCTGGTGCGCTTTCGGTATCGAGGCCGCGAAACGCTGGCGACTTTGGTGTTGTTCACCTATCTGCTGCCGTCGGTGGTACTGATTTCGCCGCTCTATCTGATGCTGGTGCAGGTCGGGCTGGCCAACACGCTGGCCAGTCTGGTGGCCGCCTACATGACCTTTGCCTTGCCCTATGCGCTGTGGCTGCTGCGCTCGTTCATGGCCGGCATTCCTGAAGACCTTGAATCCGCCGCCATGGTCGATGGCGCCAGCCGCATGGGCGCGTTTGTCGATGTCGTGCTGCCGCAGGCCTTGCCGGGCATCATTTCGACCGCGCTGTTCACCTTCATCCTGGCCTGGAACGAATATCTGTTCGCGCTGGTGCTGGTGAACAGCGATGAGGCCCGACCGCTGACCACCGGCGTCATGAACATGCTGATTTCCGCCTTCAACATCGAATGGTCGCTGTTGATGGCCGCATCGGTGATGATGAGCATCCCGCTGGTCATCCTGTTCGGCGTCTTCCAGCGCTACCTGACCAGCGGCGTTGGCGCCGGCGGCGTGAAGGGTTAGGCCGTGGTGCAGGTGGTCTTCGACAAGGTCCGCAAGACCTTCGGCGAAACGGTCGCCATCCCGTGCCTCGATCTGACGATCGAGTCCGGCGAATTCGTGTCGTTGCTGGGGCCATCGGGCTGCGGCAAGACCACGACGCTCAGGATGCTGGCCGGGCTGGAGCAGACCAGCGGCGGCAGTATCCGCATCGGTGACCGCGATGTCGTCGATCTCGCACCGGCCGCGCGGGACATCGCGATGGTGTTCCAATCCTATGCGCTTTATCCGCACATGACCGTCGCGGAGAATATCTGCTACCCGCTGAAGAAGCGCGGGGTGGCCAAGGCCGAGCGGGCGCGCAAGCTGGCCGAAGTCGCCGCGCTGCTGAAGCTGGAGCCGCTGCTGGACCGCAAGCCGAAGCAGTTGTCGGGCGGCCAGCAACAGCGCGTCGCGCTGGGCCGCGCGCTGGTGCGCGACCCCAGCGTCTTCCTGCTCGATGAGCCGCTGTCCAACCTCGATGCCGCGCTGCGCGCCCATATGCGCGCCGAACTGATCGAGCTGCACCGCCGGCTGGGCAAGACGATGGTCTATGTCACCCACGACCAGCTCGAAGCGATGACCATGTCCACCCGGATCGCGGTGATGCGCGACGGCGTGCTGCAGCAATTCGCGCCGCCGGCCGACATCTACAACCAGCCGGCCAATGCCTTCGTCGCCGGCTTCATCGGCACGCCGGCCATGACCCTGGCCTATGGCATATTGGTGCCCGAAGCGGACAAGGCGAGTGTCCGGGTCGGCGCGCTGGCCATCGATCTGCCGTTCGCGGTCCCTGCGGCAACGCAAGGCGACGTCACCATCGGCATCAGGCCCGAAGATGTAATCGTGGGGGCCGGCCCCTGGGCGGCCAGGGTGCGGCTGGTCGAACCGATCGGCCATGAAACCATCGTGTTTCTGGAGGCCGATGGCCTGTCATTGACCGCCCGCATTGCCGGATCGGCGGCGCTGCATGCGGGCGAGTCGGTCGCTTTCGATCTGCGGCGGGATCGCCTGCATCTGTTCGACAAACATGACGGCCGCCGGCTGGCGACCGTGCCCAACCGCTGATCGGGGAGACACACGTGGATCGCAACAGCGTCAATTGGTCGGGGCCGATGCCCGCCGTCACCACGCAATTTCATGATGATGGCCGGATCGATGAGGCCGGCTTTGCCGCCAACATGATCGAACTGATCGATGCGGGCGCCACCGGCGTCGTGGTCGGCGGGTGCACCGGCGAGTTCTGGGCGCTGAACCACGAGGAGCGCAAGCGCCTGTTTGACGTGGCGCGCGAGGCGATTGGCGGCCGCGGCACGTTGATTGTCGGCACAGGTGCGATCACGGTGGCGGAAACCGTGGCCCTGACCCGCCATGCCGAGCAGATCGGCTGCGATGGCGCGCTGATCCTGCCACCCTATTTCGTCAAGCTGACCGACGACGAGATTTTCGCCCATTATGCCGATGTCACCGCGCAGGTGGGCTTGCCGGTGCTGCTCTACAACATCCCCGGCAATGCGGTGAATGCCATCACGCCGGCGCTGGCCGTGCGGCTGGCCGATCTCGATCCGGTGGTGGCCATCAAGGAAAGCTCCGGCGACTGGAACAATTTCTACGGCACCCATCTCGCCGTCCATGATCGGCTGCGGGTGTTCTGCGGCCCCTCATCGGTGTTCGGCGTGCCGGCCGTGCAGCTGGGTGCCGATGGCACCATCGATTGCTTCCCCAATATCTGGCGCCGCGGCGGCCTTGATCTCTATTTCGCGGCGAAGAATGGCGACAGCGCGCACGCCGCCGAACTCCAGGCGATGGGGCGCAAGCTGACCGACCTGTTCACCAGCGGCGGCCGCACCCTGTATCCGGCCACCAAGGCGGCCATGGACATGCTGGGCTATCCCGGCGGTGGCACGCCGCGCCCGCCGCTGCGCCGGCTGTCGGCTGAGGCGCACGCTGGCCTCCAGGCCGGGCTGCAGGCGCTTGGTTTGCTTTGATCAGCGACAAGGGGAGAAACGACATGAACGTGCAGACCAGGATCGCCAGACGAGCGCCGGCGCTGGTGCCGGCCCAATATGACGTGCAGTATGGCGATTTCATCGGGATCGGACCCAACGGCAATCTGTGGGTCGATGGCTGCGATGTCGCCGATCTGGCCGCCCGCTTCGGCACGCCGCTCTACATCATCTCCGAAAACCAGCTGCGCCACACCTATCGGGCGTTTCGCGATGCCTTCCGCGCCGAATATCCCGATGTCGAGATCCTGTTCGCCAACAAGTCCAACAATGGCCTCGCCATCCGCCACATCATGAACAGCGAAGGCGCCGGCGGTGACTGTTTCGGCGCGCAGGAAATGTATATGGCGCTGCTGGCCGGCACCAATCCGAAAACGCTGGTGCTGAACGGTTCGAACAAGCAGGCCGACGAGCTGGAAATGGCCATCGCCAACGGCCTGTGCATCAATATCGATGCCATGGACGAGCTTGACCGCATCGACGCCGTGGCGCGCCGGCTGGGCGTGGTTGCCGATATCGGCATCAGGCTGAAGCTCGATCTGGAGCCGCTGCGCGACCGCATGGGCGTGTCGATGCACGGGCCCGGCACGCTGAAACAGCAGAGCGATTCCACCAAATGGGGCATGACCCGCGAGCAGACTGCCGACATCGTCCGGCGCGCGCTCGCCATGCCGGCGGTGCGGCTGAAGGAAACCCATTTCCACCTGTCGCGCATGTCGAATGATCCGGCCGATTTTGCCGTGATGGCGCGCGAGATGATCACCTGTTCCGGTTATTTGCGCGATGCCACCGGCTGGGTGCCGCCGTGCATCGATATCGGCGGCGGCTGGACCTTCGGCAAATGGTACGGCACCGGCCCCAACAGCCAGCTGGATGACCAGAACGCGCCGACGCCGGCGGATTATGCCCGGCTGTGCTGCGGCGCGATCAAGGAAGAGGCCGAGAGACTTGGCCTGCCGCTGCCCAGGCTGCGGCTGGAGCCGGGCCGCGCCCTGTCCGGTCCGGCCGGCGTCGCGGTGGGCCGTGTCGGCGCGGTCAAGCAGGGCGAGACCCGCAAGTGGGTCAACCTCGATATTTCCACCAACCATCTGTCGTGGGCGGCGGTTCTGGATTGGTATTATCATGCGCTGCCAGTGGTGGATGCCGCGGCCGAGCCGACCGAGACGGTCGATCTGGTCGGGCCGCTGTGCAACAGCGATGAGGTGGGCAAGCACCGCCGCATGCCGGCGTTGCAGCGTGGCGATCTGGTCGCCTTCCTCGATACCGGCGGCTACACCGAATCCTCGGCAGCCCGATATAATGCGCAATTGCTGCCAGCCACCGTGCTGGTCACCGGCAGCCATGCCGAAGTCACCACCGAACGCGAGCAATTGAAAGATGCCGTGGGCCGCTTCCGCGTGCCGGCGCATCTGCTCGCCGCTTCGTTCGCGCCGGCGGAATAAGCGCCATGGATCTGGGCATTTCCGGACGTCACGCGCTGGTTTGCGGCGCCAGCAAGGGGCTGGGCCTGGCCGCGGCGCGATCGCTGGCACGCGAAGGCGTGCATCTGACGCTGGTGGCACGCAGCGCCGACACCTTGGCGGCGGCGGCACGCGCGCTCGCGGATGAAACCGGCATCAGGGCCAATATCCTGGCCGCAGACCTGACATCGCCGGACGACCGCGCGGCTGTGATCGCCGCCTGCCCCGATCCCGATATCCTGGTCTGCAATCCCGGCGTGCGGCAGACGCCGGATGATTTCCGAACGATGGCCCGCGCCGATTGGGATTTCTGGATGGAGGCGCATTTCCATGCCCAGATCGATTTCATTCGCGCCGTCGTGCCCGGCATGTGTGACCGCAAGTTCGGGCGGGTGGTCAACATCTCGGTGAGCAACATCAAGTTCCCGCAGGTGAATTTTGCCCACAGCCATGCGGCGCGGGTCGGGCTGGCCGGTGCCATCGCGTCGATGGTGCGCGAGCTGGTCCCCCATAATGTGGTGATCAACAGCGTGCTGCCCGGCTTTTTCGATACGGACGCGCTGCGCACCAACCTGCACAGCCATGCCGCGCGGGGCAATACGACCTATGAAGCGATCGTCGCGGACCGGCTGAAGCAGACACCGGCGCGGCGCTTTGCCGATCCGGCCGAATGCGGTGATCTGATCGCCTTTCTGTGCGGTGCCAACGTCGGCTTCATGACCGGGCAGAACATCGTCATCGATGGCGGCGTCTATCAGGGTCTGTTCTGATCATGGCCGAAGCTGCGCCTTCGCCGATGTTGGAGCCCGCTGGCCGGGTGGTGATGATCTCGGGGGCGTCGCGCGGCATTGGCCTCGCCATTGCCCGCAGACTGGCCAGCGAGGGCTATGCGCTCTCGCTGGGGCTGCGCAATCTTGCCCGCTTGCCCTTGGACGGCTTCGATCCGGCCACCACCTTCGTCCATGCTTTCGACGCCGCCGAACCGCCCACGGCGCTGGCCTGGGTGGAGGCGACGGTCGCGCGCTTCGGCCGCATAGATGCCCTGATCAACAATGCCGGTATCCTGCGCCAGATCGATTTCGATCACGGTGACGAGGCGCTGCTCGATGAAATCTGGGCCATCAACGTCAAGGCGCCGTTCCGCCTGATCCGCCATGCGTTGCCGCATCTGGCCAGCGCGGGCAACGGGCGCATCATCAACATCGCCTCCACCGACGGCAAACGCTATCGGCCCGGCGTTTCGATCGGCTACACGATGAGCAAGCACGCCGTGGTGGCGCTCACCCACGCCGCGCGCTTTGCCGGCCATGAACAGGGCGTGCGGGCGACGGCGCTGTGCCCGGGGGCGGTGGACACTGATCTGATTGCCAATATCCCCGGCGTCACACCGCGGCAGGACCGGATTGCGCCGGCCACGATCGCCGAGACCGTGGCCTTCCTGCTGCGATTGCCGAACAGCAGCGCCGTTGCGGAGCTGGTGATGAACACGCGGCTGGAGTCGTGGATTTGAGCATGAAGCGGAGCCGATTTTCAGACGAGCAGATCATCGCGATCGTAAAGGAACAGGAGGCCGGCATGCGCAACCTGGTCGACAATGATCCGCCGATGGTGCCGCAGTTCGACCCAGCGCCGTCGTTCGCCGTGGAAGGCAACACCGGGTCGGGCGCTTACGAAGCGGTCAGCCGCTTCAGCTTCGCTGGCGCCAATTTCCGCTTCCAACGCCGGGTCTGGCCAAGGCGTCCGCTTGCAGCACGGGCCGATGTCCGCTTCAATCACCAGCGTGTTGAAGATGTCCGGTCCAGTTTCTGCGCAATGGGATCCGTCTCGTCTCCCCCTGAGGCGGCCCCCATGCCTTTTTTGTGTAAAGCTGCTTCAGCGTGTTGCAATCGAAGCCCGTTCTGCCGTTACCGCATGGAGACGTGTTGACATGTCCGCACCCGCACATCCGATGTCCCCGCTGCGCCACGCGCGGTTTGCCACGGCCGCCTTTGCTGCGGTCCTGCTCGCGTCGGCCGGCTGGGCCGCCGCGCCGGATGGACTGACGGCCGCGGATCTGACCGCGCTGCAATGGCGCGAGGTTGGCACGGCCATGTCGAGCGGCCGCGTCACGCGCTTTGCCGTGCATCCCACCGATCAGCGGATCATCTACACCGCCAGCGCGTCGGGCGGCCTGTGGAAGACGGTGAATGCCGGCACAACCTGGACGCCGGTGTTCGAAAAGGGCTCCACCATTTCGATGGGCGAAGTCACGCTCGATGCCAGCGACCCCAACATCGTCTGGATCGGCACCGGCGAGCAGAACAATGTCCGCAGCTCGCAATATGGCGACGGCGTGTACCGGTCCCGCGATGGCGGCGCCACCTGGGAGCATATGGGCCTGACCGAAAGCCGCCACATCGGCCGCATCATTGTGCACCCCAAGGACAGCAACACGGTGTTCGTCGCGGCGCTGGGGTCGCTATGGGGCCCCAGCGAGGAACGCGGCCTCTATCGCACCCGGGACGGCGGCAAGACCTGGACGCGGCTGCTGCGGCCGAGCAAGTTCACCGGCGTGGTGGACGTGGCCATGCACCCGAACAATCCCAACATCCTCTATGCCGCCACCTTCCAGCGCGAACGCCGCCAGTGGAGCATGATCGGCGGCGGCGGCGAAGGCGGCCTGTGGCGCAGCACCGACGGCGGCGACAGCTGGGTGCGGGTCGGCAATGGTTTCCCGACCACGGCGGTCGGCCGGGTGGGCGTCACCTTCTGCCCGAACAATCCCGACACCATGTATGCGACCGCGGTTGGCCCCGATGGCGGCACCTTCCAGTCCAAGGATGGCGGCAACAGCTGGGAACGGCGCAACGCTCAGATGCAAAGCCACTGGTATTATGGCGAAATCTTCTGTGATCCGAAAAATCCGGAACGACTCTATGAGCCCACGACGCCGCTGTCGCGATCGGACGATGGCGGCAAGACCTTCACCAACATCCTGCCGAACCAGGTCCATGCCGACAATCATACGATGTGGATCAACCCGAAGGACAGCGACCATCTGCTGCTCGGCAATGATGGCGGCATGTACACCTCGCGCGACGGCGGCAAGCGCTGGATCTGGCAATCGAACCTGCCGTTGATGCAGCTCTACACCGTCGCAGCCGACATGCAGGAGCCCTTCTATCACGTCTATGGCGGCACCCAGGACAATGGATCGTGGGGTGGACCGATCGGCACGCGGTTCGACGACGGCATCGCCAACGAGGATTTCGCCTTCCTGTCCGGCGGCGACGGATTTTATGCGGTGGCCGATCCGACCGACCCGGACATCATCTATTCCCAGTCGCAATATGGCAATCTGGTGCGCACCAACCGCAAATCCCAGGCGCAAAAACGCATCCAGCCGTGGCAGCCGCAGCAGAGCGAGTTCCCGGCCTATCGCTGGAACTGGAGCGCGCCGTTCGTGATCTCGCCGCATGATCCCAAGACGCTGTATTTCGGCGCCAATGTGCTGTTCCGCAGCCGCGATCGCGGGGACAGTTGGGAACGCATAAGCCCGGATCTGACCCGCCAGCTCAGCCGGGACAATCTGCCCCTGCAAGGCAAGGTGCAGCCGGCTACGGCGATCGATCTGCATGCCAGCACCGCGCTCTATGGCAATCTCCACAGCGTGGCGGTCTCGACCGTGCGCCCCGGCTTGCTGGCCACCGGCAGCGATGATGGCCTGATCCAGGTCAGCCGCGATGATGGCCGCACCTGGACCAAGACCGCGTCCTTCCCCGGCGTCGCCAATCAGAAGAAGGTCGGCATGGTCGCCTGGTCGCCGACGAAGGAAGCCACGCTCTATGCGGTGTTCGATGGCCATCAGGACAATGATTTTGCCCCGCATGCGGTGCGCAGCGACGATTATGGCGTGACCTGGCGCAACATCACCGCCGATCTGCCGGCCTTTGGCCCAACCAAGAGCATCACCGCCCATCCGAAGAATGGCGAACTGCTGTTTGTCGGCACCGATATGGGCGTGTATTTCTCGCGCGATGGCGGCGGCAGCTGGCTGCCGCTGCGCGCTGGCCTGCCGACCAATTCGGTGCAGGGCATCATCGTCCACCCGCGCGAGAATGACCTGGTGATCGGCACCCACGGCCGCGGTTTCTGGGTGCTCGATCAGCTGGGTCTGGTCGAGAAATTGACGCCGGAGGTGGTCGCGTCCCACAGCTATCTGGCGCCACCGCGCCGCGCCACGCAGATCCGCGATGTGAACCGTGGGCGCAAGAATGCCGGGAACATGTATTTCACCACCAAGAACCCGCCGCGCGGCGCCATTATCGATTACTGGATCGGCACGCAGGCCGCCGGGCAACCGGTGGCGATCGAGGTGCTGGATGGCAGCGGCACTCTGGTGCGCACCCTGGCGCAACCGACGGCCAAGCGCGGCGCCCAACGCGCCATCTGGGATCTGCGCCTTGATGCGCCGGCCAACGACAGCCCGAACGCCTATCGCCGCTTGCAGGGGCGGTTCGTGGTGCCCGGCCGCTATCAGATCCGCCTGAAGGTGGGCGATCAGGCGCATACCCAGCCGCTCGATGTGCGCCTCGATCCCGGTATCAGCATCAGCAGCGCCGACAGCGCCGCGCTGGAAAGCCTGTTGGCCGCGCAGGCCAAGCTGGTGGCCGCCACCTATCATGCGAACAAGGCGGTGAGCGCCAGCCTGACCCAGACGACGGCGCTGGTGAAGGCGCTGAAGGATGCCAAGGCAGCCCGCCCACTGCTGGCCCGCGCCGAAACCGCGATGAAGGAGGCCGATCGCCTCAATGTCGTGCTCAACGGCCGCGAGGACGGCATTGCCCAGCAGGAAACCTTCCTGCCGCTCGCTGACCTGACCCAGCGGCTTTATTCATCGACGCAGGAATATACCGCCGCACCCGATCCGGCGCAGCGCCAACTCACCCAGGCGGCGCAGGGCGATGTGCAGACGCTCTACAAGGCGATTGCCGCGCTGGTATCCGTACAGCTGCCGGCGCTGCAGGCGGCCACGACCGCCGCTGGTGTGGCGTGGCCGGCCCCGGCCCTGCCGCAACTGCCGCCAGCCGCCGTTGCTGCGGCCCAACCGTGAGAAAGTGAGACGCATTATGACAGGCCCGAAACGCAGGATTGTCCACCTCGCCCTGGGCGCGGGGTTACTGGGGCTGGCGGCGATGGCCACACCCGCTGCGGCGGATGGCGGCGGCGGGCTGCTGTCGTTCGAGGCGCTCAAGTTTCGCGAAGGCCATCGCGAGGCGGCGATCGAACGCCGGGCGCAATTCGCGCGCCAGATGAAGGGCGGCCTCGCGGTGATCACCAGCGCCGACCGATCACAGCACAACCGCTATGAAGGCTATACCGACGACACCGAAAACAAGGATTTCGTCTATCTGACCGGCATTTACGATGCCGAACCTCCCGGCCATGTGCTGGTGATCAATCCCGGCGGCAGCACCTACAAGGAAGTGCTCTATACCGACATGAAGCCGGAAGAGGCCACGCGCCTGTCCGGCATTAAGCATGTGTTCCCGCGCAGCCGGTTCCTGGAGCATATGAGCAGCGCGGTCAGCGATTATCGCAACCTGCGCATCACGCAATTGCGCTTCAAGGAAGTGGCGTCGGACTATGCGCGCGGCTGGGGTGACAAAGAGAAATTGCTCTACGTCAACTACCCGCGCTTTGAAAATCTGAACGAGCCGCCGGCGCCGCGGCTGGCCTTTGTCGATCGCATCCGCGCGGCGAGCAGCGAGATTGCGGTGCGCGATGCCGGTGATATCCTCGATCCGATGCGCATGATCCTCGACAGTTTCGCGCGCAAGAATCTCGATCAGGCCATCGCCATCACCGGCCTGGGCCTGCAGGAAGGCATGAAGCTGGCGCGGCCCGGCCTGACCACCCTGCAGGTGATGCACACCATCGATCATGTCTATCGGCTGCAAGGCGCGACGCTGGGCTTCATCACCGGCGTGATGGTGGCCAGCAATCTCAACGAGAAATTGAAGTGGGAAACCACCGCCGAGGAAGAGGCGGCGCGCAAGGGCGATGCCCGCATCCAGGCCGGCAATCTGGTGCATATCGATACCGGCGCGGCGATGAACCATTATTCGGCCGATACCCAGCGCACCGTGCCGGTGGACGGCAAGTTCACGCCGGAACAGCGCAAGGTCTATCAGGGCGTGCTCGACGTGCAGAAGGCGGTGATCGCGGCGGTCAAGCCGGGCGTCACCTGGCAGCAACTGCAGCAGATCGCCGAAACCGAACTGCGCAAGAAGGGCGGCTGGGACGAGAGCTACACCTATGGCATCGGCCATTTCATCGGCATGGAAGTGCATGAGAATGGCGATTATGTCGGGCCGCTGAAGCCCGGCATGGTGATCGCCATCGAGCAGGGCGCCGTGGTGAACGGCACCCGCGTGGCGTTCGAGGATGATGTGCTGGTCACCGAAACCGGCCATGAATGGCTGACGCGCTTCATTCCGATCGAGATCGACGAGGTGGAGGCGCTGCGCCGCCAGCCCGCGACCTTGCAGCCCATTTTCGTGCCACCGCCGCGGCGCTGATCGGCCATTGCCCTGACCGCATGGCAACTCTATACGCCGTGAGGCCATGACCAAAGGATCGTCCACAAGGGTGGGCAAGCGTGCGCTTCTCGCCCTGGGCTGTCTGCTGCTTGCCGGGGCGGCGGACGCGCAGCTTGCCGCGCCGCCGCCTGTGCAAACGCCGGAAGCCGCGTTCATCACGGTGACCGCGCCGGCGCTGCCCGGCCGCGTTGCCACGCCGCTGGTGGGCCTGAAACCCGAAGCCCTGCTCGATCGCCAGCCGCGCAGCGTCGCCGATGCCTTGCGCGGCCTGCCCGGCGTGTCGATCCGCACCAATTCGCGCGGCGAGACCTCACCGCGGGTGCGCGGTGGCGACGAACGGCAGACCTTGGTGTTCCTCGATGGCGCGCCGCTGGCGGTGCCGTGGGACGGCCGCATCGATCTCGGCCTGCTGCCGGCCGGCATCATCGGCAGCCTTTCCGTGCGCAAGGGCGCCGGCGCCATCGAATATGGCGCCAATGCCGTGGCTGGCGTGGTCGATCTGCAAAGCCGGCTGACCGGCGCCGTCGCGCAGGCGCAGGCTGGGCCCCATGGTCTGACCAACCTGTCGGCGGCTGCGGCCGTGCCGGTCGGGAAACTCAACCTCACGCTGGCAGCGGCGCACCAGGCGCAGGATGCGGCTGTCGTGGCCCGCAATTCGGCACTGCCGTTCACGCAGCCGGCCAGCAATCGCCGGCTCAATACCGATCTGGCCGCCACCAGCCTGTTCGGCGGCATCGGCGGCAGCGCCGGCGTTGTGAACTGGCGTGCCAGCCTGCTCCATATCGATGCCCGCCGCGGCATCGCGCCCGAATCCGATCGCAACCCGGCGGTCGCGGCGCCGCGCTTCTGGCGTTATCCGGATTGGCAATTGACCCAGGCGCAGGCGGCGGTGGAAGCCGGGCTGGGCGGCGCGACCGCCCGCGCCGTGGTGTGGCGGCAATGGTTCGGCCAACGCATCGATGCCTATCGCGACGCCAGCTACACCACGCTGCGCGGCCGCGAGGAAAATGATGACGACATGGTCGGTGGCCGCTTCACGCTCACCCACCAGGCCGGGCCGGCGACATTGCGCTGGAGCCTGTCCAGTCAGCGCGGCGACCATCTGCAAACCGACACCGCCTTCCCGCCCGGCACGCCGGGGCCGACGCTGCGCTTTGCCCAGATGCTGGCATCGGGCGGTGTCGAGGCCGATGTGCCGATCGCCGGCGCGGCCCTGACGCTTGGCGTGGCGCTGGACCGCGCTTCCTACCCGCGCACGGGCGACAAGCCGGTCCAACCAGTGCGCCAGGCCGCGGCTTTTTCCGCCGCGCTGAAAACCCCGCTGGCGGCCGGGCTCGATCTCACCGTGTCGGGCGGGCGGCGGAATCGCTTTGCTTCGGCGCGCGAATTATTTGGGGAGGCGCTGGGCCGGTTCCTGCCCAATCCGGCGCTGGAACCCGAACAGGTCTGGCTGGCCGATGCCGAACTGACCTGGGCTGTGGACGGCTTGCGGCTGAACCTCAACCCGTTCTGGGCGCGCACGCATGGCAGCATCGGGCAGCGCATGGTGCGGGTGAACGGCGTCAATCTTCGGCAACGCTTCAACCAGAGTGCAGCCACCAGCTTCGGCGTCGATGTGGCCGCGCAGATCAAGGTGGCGCCGGGGCTGACGTTCGAGGTGACCGGCACCGCGCTCGATGCCAGCGCCGCAGGACAGCCGCAGGTGCAGCGGCCATTTCACGAGGTGATGGCGGCCATCGATTGGGCGCTGGGCGAGGCCATCGACCTGCGCGCCGAACTGCGCCGCCTCGGCCCGGCGCGCGATCTTGGCATCGATGGCAGCCTCGCGCGCCTGCCACCGGCCACGGAGGTCAATCTGCGCGCCCGTCTGCCCGTCGCCTGCATCAGCGGCGCGCGCCTCTCGGCGACCGCCGCCGTGGACAATCTCACCAATGCCGTGCTGCTGCCGCAACTGGGCCTGCCGCTGCCCGGCCGCACGGTGCGGCTTGGCCTGGTGCTGGCGCGCTCGCCCTGCTGATGCCGATCACTCGGCGTCCGGCTGCTGCGCCGGTGCCGCCTGCACAAAGGCCGGCAGCGCCATCGCCGCCGCATACACGCGCCGGATGCGTGGGTAGGGTGCCAGATCGAGTGCGAACCGGCCGGCGTTGAACACCTGCGGCACCAGGCAGATATCGGCCAGCGTCGGGGTGTCGCCATGCATGAATTGCCCGGTTTCGGGTTCGGCCAGCCGCTGTTCGATGGCGTCGAAGCCAGCGCCGATCCAGTGATTGTACCAAGCTGCGACGGCCGCTTCATCCTGGCCCAGTTTGTCCTGCAGGTAATTCAGCACGCGCAGATTGTCGATCGGGTGGATATCGCAGGCCACCATTTGCGCCAGCGCCCGTACCCGCGCCCGGCCCAACGGATCGGCAGGCAGCAATGGTGTACCGGCGACGGTCTCATCCAGATACTCGATGATCGCCAGCGACTGGGTGAGCAGCGCACCGTCCGTTGTCAGTGCCGGCACCATGCCTTGAGGATTGATGGCCAGATAGTCGGGCAGTCGCTGTTCGCCGCGCCGCAGGTGGTGGAACACCTGATCTGCGGCAAGGCCCTTGAGCGCCAGCGCGATCCGCACGCGAAACGCCGCCGACGAGCGATAATAGCCGTGCAGAACCAGGCTCATGCCGCAACCCGCCGGTTCACCCACGCGGTCCGATCATCATTCCCACTCGATGGTGCCAGGCGGTTTCGAGGTATAATCATACACTACGCGGTTGATGCCCTTCACCTCGTTGACGATGCGGGTGGCGCAACGTGTCAGGAAGCCGGCATCGAACGGATAGACATCGGCGGTCATGCCATCGACGCTGGTGACGGCGCGCAGGCCGCACACCCGATCATAGGTGCGGCCGTCGCCCATCACGCCCACGGTGCGCACCGGGAGCAGCACGGCAAAGGCCTGCCAGATCTCGTCATACAGCCCGGCCTTGCGGATTTCGTCGAGATAAACGGCATCGGCCTTGCGCAGTGTGTCACACGCCTCCTTCGTCACTTCGCCGGGGATGCGGATGGCAAGGCCGGGGCCGGGGAACGGATGGCGGCCCACAAACGCCGGTGGCAGGCCAAGCTCGACACCCAGGCGGCGCACTTCATCCTTGAACAGTTCGCGCAACGGTTCGACCAGCTTCATCTTCATGCGCTCGGGCAGGCCGCCGACATTGTGGTGGCTCTTGATCGTCACGCTGGGGCCGCCAGTGAACGATACGCTTTCGATCACATCGGGATAGAGCGTGCCCTGGGCGAGGAAATCGGCACCGCCGAGTTTTTTGGCTTCGGCGTCGAACACCTCGATGAAGGTCTTGCCGATGAACTTACGCTTGGCTTCCGGATCGGTGACGCCGGCCAGGCCATCGAGGAACAAAGCCTCGGCCTCCACATGCACCAGCGGGATATGATAATGTTCGCGGAACAGGCTGACCACCTGTTCGGCTTCGCCCAGCCGCATCAGACCATGATCGACGAACACGCAGGTGAGCTGATCGCCGATCGCTTCATGGATCAGCACCGCGGCCACCGCCGAATCGACACCGCCCGAAAGCCCGCAGATCACCCGCGCATTGCCCACCTGTTCGCGGATTTCGGCGACTTTCGCGGCGCGGAATCCGGCCATGGACCAGTTCGGCGTGACGCCGCAGACATTGATGACGAAATTCTTCAGCAGCGCCGCGCCATCGGGCGTGTGCACGACTTCCGGGTGGAACTGCACGCCATAGCGACGGGCTTCGTCGTTGGCGATCGCAGCGAAGGGCGCGCCGGCGCTGATCGCAACGGCGCGGAAGCCTGCGGGAATGGCCTCGATGCGGTCGCCGTGGCTCATCCACACCGTCGGCCGGTCGCCCTTGGCCCAGACGCCAGCGAAAAAGCTGCAATCATCGACGATCTCGATCTCGGCGCGGCCGAACTCGCGATGATCGGACGCCACCACCGAACCGCCGAGCTGGTAACAAAGCGACTGTTCGCCATAGCAGATGCCGAGCAGCGGCACGTCGGCGGCCAGCACATTGTCGGGAATGCGCGGGCCATTTTCATCGCTGATATTGGCCGGGCTGCCCGACAGGATCACGCCGCGCGGTTGCATGCGGGTGTAGGCCACACCGCCCTTGGCGAACGGCACGATCTCGCAATAGACACCGGCCTCGCGGATGCGCCGGGCGATCAATTGCGTCACCTGGCTGCCGAAATCGAGGATCAGGATGGAATCATCAGGGCGGATTGGGGGCGTGGTCATCGCGAGCGCTTAAGGCGTGTCGGCAGCGCGCGCAACCACCAGCGGCGCCAACACGCTGCGCCACGCATCGGGCAGCGGCATCGGGCGGCGGGTGGTGCGATCGACATAGACATGCACGAAATGCCCCTCCGCCGCCGGCCCGTCATGGCCTTGCGTGAACAGCCCGACCTCCCAGCGCACCGAGGATGTGCCCAGCCGCGCAATCCGGATCCCGGCCTCCACGATTTGCGGGAACGCCACCGATCGCGCGTAGCGACAGCCCGACTCCACGACCAACCCGATAGGATTGCCATTGTGAATGTCGAGCAGCCCGGCTTCGATCAGCCAGGCATTCACCGCGGTATCAAACCACGAATAATAAACCACATTGTTGACATGCCCATAGGCATCATTGTCCAGCCACCGCGTCGGGATGGCGCGAAACACCGCATAGTCGGCCCTGCTCATGCCGGCCCATTTGCCAGCAAATTGTCCCGCCGCAAAGTGGCCGGCCACCGATCAATCCGCATCGGAATCTATTTGACATATGTGTCAATATTTGTGAATTCTACCATCTATCGATCACGGAGATTGTTCATGCACGCCTCAGTTCCACCGCCCAAGGGCTGGCCCCGCATCGCCAGCAGCCTCTATTATCGGGACGCCGCCGCCATGATCGACTGGCTGTGCGCGGCGTTCGGATTCGAAATCATCCTGAAGGTCGAAGGCGAAGACGGCGAGATCACCCACAGCGAGCTGCGCTTCGGTGAAAGCCTGATCATGGTGAACGGCGAGCGCATCGGCGCTGCCAACCGTTGGGGCATTGATTTCAAGAGCCCGCTGTCGGTTGGCCGCAGCAACACGCAAGGGCTGATGCTGTTCGTCGATGATGTCGAAGTTCACTGCGCCCAGGCGCGTGCCGCCGGGGCCACCATCGCCGATGAACCTTCCATCCATGATTATGGCGAGGATTATTGGACTGACCGTAGCTATGGCGCCATAGACCCCGAAGGCCATCTCTGGTGGTTCACCCAGCGCCTCAAGGGCCAGTGAATTGCCCGGCGACGGCGCCATCGATGCCAGTTTCGCTGCCCTGTCCGACAAGACACGGCGCAACGTCGTCCTGCTGTTGCGCCAGCGCCCGCACCGCGCCGGGGAACTGGCGACAGCGCTCGGCCTGCAACCAGCCCTGCTGAGCCGCCACCTGCGCCTGCTGCGCAAGGCCGGGATCATCAGCGATACGCATCCCGATCATGATGCGCGGGTGCGGCTGTACAGCCTGCGCCCCGAAGCTTTCACGACCTTGCGGGCCTGGCTCGACGAGGTCGAAGCCTTCTGGCAGGTGCAACTGACTGGCCTTGCCGAACATCTGGAGCAGGATCGTTGAGCCCCTCCTCTGCACCGGCCCCCACCACGGGCGCCGATCAGGCCCGAATCGCCATGGCGGTGCGTGGCACCCCGGAGCGTGTCTTCGCCGCCTTCACCCAGGAAATCGACCGCTGGTGGCAGCGCGGCCCTCGCTTTCGCAACCTCCCCGGCGACCGTGGCATCATCTGCCTCGAGCCCGGCATCGACGGCCGCGTCTTTGAATCGATCACGGGCGACGGCGTGGAATCGGTCTTCGAAATCGGCCGCATCACCCACTGGGACCCGCCGCACGCCCTCGCCTTCAACTGGCGCGGCAGCAATTTCGCGGCCGGAGAGATCACCCTGGTCAGCGTCAGCTTCGTCGCCAATGGCAGCACCACCCTGGTCACCGTCACCCACAGCGGCTGGCGCGACATCCGCCCCGACCATCCGGCCCGCCACCAGCAACCCCCGCGCGATTTTCTCGCCGGCCTCGGCCGCTGGTGGGCCGATCAACTGCGCAGCTTTGCCATCCGCTGAGCTGAATCAGCCAGACCGCCGCTGCCCCCTTGTCGGGCCTTTATTTCGATGATACACGAATTATCGAAATGAGGAGTCTGCCATGAAGCGCCTGCACCTGCACATCAGCGTTGCCGAGCTGGAACCCGCCATCGCCTTTTACTCCACCCTGTTCGGCAGCCCGCCCAGCGTCACCAAAGCTGATTATGCCAAATGGCTGCTCGATGATCCCAGGGTCAACCTCGCCATCTCCTCGCGCGCCCGCGCCGTCGGAGTCGATCATGTCGGCATCCAGGTCGAAACCGCCGACGAGCTGGCCGACATTGCTGGCCGCCTGAAAGCGGCCGGTGCTGCCACCTTCGATCAGGCCGCGACCACCTGCTGCTATGCCAAATCCGACAAGAGCTGGGTCACCGATCCAGCCGGCGTGCGTTGGGAAAGCTTTTTCACCCACGGCGAATCCACGGCCTATGGCGAAGACGAAATCCTGCCGGCCGCCAGCTCCGCCTGCTGCTGATGCAGGCTACGGCTGCCATTGAAACCCTGTCGGCGTTGGCCCACGCCAGCCGCCTTGCCGCGTTCCGCGCGCTGGTGCGTGCCGGGCCGGACGGGCTATCGGCCGGCGCGCTGGCCAGCGATGTCGGCGCCCTGCCCAACACGCTATCCACCCATCTGGCCATTCTCGAACGCGCCGGTCTTGTCGGTTCGCGGCGCGCCGGCCGGTCGATCATCTATACGGCGCAATTTGATCACATGCGCGCCCTGCTTGCCTTCCTGATGGCCGATTGCTGCGCCGGTCGCCAGGAATTCTGCGACGTGCTGCCCACCCTCACGGCCGAACCGGAGACCTGCCCATGACCGACGCCCGCGCCGTCGCTGCCGAACTGGTCGGCACCGCCTTGCTGCTCGCCATCATCGTCGGTTCCGGTCTGATGGCCGATCGCCTGGCCGCCGATAATGCCGGGGTGGCGCTGTTGGCCGACATGGTGGCGATCGGTGCCGGATTGATCGTGCTGATCCACATGTTCGGCCCGATCAGCGGCGCGCATTTCAATCCGGCGGTCACGCTGATGGCCGTCGCCCGCCGCGAACTGCCGACCGGCACCGCCCTTGCCTTTCTTGCCGTGCAGTTCATCGGTGCCGTTGCCGGGGTCTGGCTGGCCCATGCCATGTTCGACCAGCCGATCGTGCAAGTTTCCGCCACATCCCGCGCTGGCCTTGGCCCTGGCATTGCCGAAGCCGTCGCCACCTTCGGCCTGATCGGCACCATCCTCGCCGTGCAGCGCCACCGCCCGGATTTCACGCCGGCGGCCGTCGGCATCTACATCACCTCGGCCTGCTGGTTCACCGCCTCCACCAGCTTCGCCAATCCGGCGGTCACCGTGGCGCGCGCGCTCACCACCAGCTCCACCGGCATCGCCCCGTCATCGGTGCCGACCTTCCTCGCCGGTCAAGCCATCGGCACGCTCGCCGCCGTGCTGTTCTTCGGCTGGCTGCTCGCACCCGAGGCAAAGCCATGAACGATGCGTTTCCCGTCACCGTCTATCACAACCCCGATTGCGGCACGTCGCGGGGCGCGCTGGCCCTGATCGAAGCGGCCGGCCACACGCCAACCATCATCGATTATCGCAGCGTCGGCTGGACCCGCCCGCCGCTCGATCAATTGCTTGCCGCCATGGCGCTCGGCCCGCGCGCGCTGCTGCGCGAAAACGGCACACCGGCGGCAGAGCTGGGCCTGCTCGATCCCGCCACCAGCGACGAGGCCATATTGGCGGCCATGCTGGCCCACCCGATTCTGGTCAATCGCCCCATCGTCGTCACGCCCATGGGCACCAAGTTGTGCCGCCCCGCCGAAGTCGTGCTGACACTCCTCGATTCGCCACCGCCCGGCGTTACCGGCTGAACGCGGCTGGCTGAACTTGGCCGGCCCAAACGAAAAACCCCGGCCGCAAGGCCGGGGTTTTCATGTCTCATGGTGCGATGGTGGAGCCTAACGGGATCGAACCGTTGACCTCTACAATGCCATCGTAGCGCTCTCCCAGCTGAGCTAAGGCCCCCTACCAGAAATCGCACCATCATGCCCCGCGGCCGCTGTTGCCAGCAACGTTGGGAGCGGCCGATTAGGCGAAACGTGTCGGCCATGCAAGCCAAAATCGTTCGCCGCCCCGGCCGCAGCGATCAATTATCCTCTTCCTGACCTTCCGATACGACGCCCAGATCATCGTCGTCGCCAAGATCGACATCGGCATCGGCCTGGCCGGCTTCGACATCGGTGTCGAGATCCAGATCCTCGTCCACCGCAACTTCGACGTCGTCACCGGCAGCGGCCAGCGGCTTGGCCTGTTCGAACGGCGTCGTCTGCTTGGATTTCAGGATCGGTTCCGGCGCCCAGGCAAAGCCGCAGGAAATGCAGGCCACCGGATCATCCTTGCCCAGATCATAGAATCGCGTGTTGCATTTCGGGCAGGCACGCTTCGTGCCCCATTCAGGCTTGACCATATCGTCTCCGTGCAGCTGCAGTTTGGGCACCGCAGCAAATGGCAAGGGCCGGGCGGCAGACCTGCCCGGCGAAGGCAGGCGCATTGCCACAGCCGGCCCGCCCTGTCAAAGCGCGCCACATGACTCCAGCGTCCGCCGCCGCCCAACCGCTCAGCCTGTCCGCCTCTGGCCCGCTCGCCGGTACGGTAACCGTGCCAGGCGACAAATCGATCAGCCACCGCGCCATCATGCTGGGCGCGCTGGCCATCGGCGAAACCCGCATCACCGGCCTGCTGGAAGGCGAGGATGTGCTGGCCACCGCCGCCGCCATGCGGGCCATGGGCGCTGAGATCGAGCGCCGCGACGCCGGGGACTGGCGGGTGCATGGCGTCGGCGTCGGCGGTCTGCTGCAACCGCGCGCCGCGCTGGACATGGGCAACAGCGGCACCTCCACGCGACTGCTGATGGGCCTGATCGCGTCCCACCCGATCAGCGCGACGTTCATCGGCGATGCCAGCCTGTCTGGCCGGCCGATGGGCCGGGTAATCACGCCGCTGTCGTTGATGGGTGCAAGTTTCACCGCGACTCCCGGCGCAGGTGGCCGGCAGACGCTGCCGCTTACCATCACCGGTCTGTGCCCGGCGGTGGCGCTCAGCTACACGCTGCCGGTGGCGTCGGCGCAGGTGAAATCCGCCGTGCTGCTGGCCGGGCTGAACACGCCGGGCGATACAGTGGTGATCGAGCCGATCGCCACCCGCGACCACAGCGAGCGCATGCTGGCCGGATTCGGCGCGCAGCTGACCGTCAACGAATCGCCACAGGGCCGCATCATCACTTTGCAGGGCGAAGCCGAGCTGCGCCCGCAGGATATCATTGTTCCCGGCGATCCGTCATCGGCGGCCTTCCCGATGGTCGCCGCGCTGATCGTGCCCGGCAGCGACATATTGATCCGCAATGTCGGCATCAACCCGACCCGCGCCGGGCTGATCCGTGTGCTCCAGGCCATGGGCGGCGATATCAGCCTGATCGATGAACGCACCGTGGGCGGCGAACCGGTCGCCGATCTGCACGTCCGCCACAGCGCCTTGACCGGCATCGCGGTGCCGCCCGAAGGCGCGCCGAGCATGATCGATGAATATCCCATATTGTTCATCGCCGCCGCCTGCGCCAGCGGCAAGACAGTGATGCGCGGGCTGGAAGAATTGCGGGTGAAGGAGTCAGACCGCATCAGCGTGATGGCGCAGGGTCTGACCGCCTGCGGCATCGCCTGCGAAGAATTGCCCGACGGCCTGATCGTGCACGGCCAGGGCGGCGATCCGCTGCCCGGTGGCGCCACGGTGACGGCGCAGCTTGATCACCGGATCGCCATGAGCTTCGCCGTGCTCGGTCTCAACGCGCAAGCGCGCGTGACGGTGGATGATGCGCGGCCGATCGCGACCAGCTTTCCGGATTTCGTGGCGATGATGGCATCGATTGGCGCAACAGCACAGCGTTGATCGCCCGCGCTGCGCCGCCCGTGCCATAGGGCAACGCTGGCCGGGCCATCTGCGCCAGCAGCCTGGGCTCGCTCAGCACCGCCTGCACCGCCGCCACGATCTGCGCTGGATCAGTGCCGACCAGCCGGGTATTGCCGCACGCCACGCCTTCGGGGCGTTCGGTGGCGGCGCGCAGCACCAGGCACGGCAGGCCGATGGCCGGCGCCTCCTCCTGCACGCCGCCCGAATCCGTCAGCGCCAGCGCGGCGCAGCCCATCAATGCGACGAACGCCGCATAGGGCAGCGGCGGCAACAGATGGACGCCGGCCACATCGCCCAGCGTGCGATACACCGGGCCGGATACCGCCGGGCTGGGATGCACTGGCAGGATGATCTCCGCCGCCGCCGCCAGTTCGGCCAGCGCCTGCAACACGCCGCCCAGCACGACCCCCTGATTCTCGCGGCGGTGGATGGTGGCCAATATCCACGGCCGACCCTGTGGAATATCCGCCAGCGGTGCCATCGCCTGCGCCGCCAGCCCGGCATCCGCCGCCAGCCGCGCCCGCATCAGCAGCAGCGCATCGATGCCGCTGTTGCCCGTCACATGCACCTCGCCGCGCACGCCTTCCGCGGCCAGCGCCGCGGCGGCCGACATGGTGGGCGCAAAATGCAGATCGGCCATCTGCGCGATCAGCCGCCGGTGCATTTCCTCCGGGTGGGGATCATCCTGCCCGGTGCGCAAGCCAGCCTCGACATGCGCCAGCGGGACGCCGGCATAACGCGCCGCCAGCGCGCCGGCGAGCGTTGAGCTGGTGTCGCCCTGCACCACCACCATCGCCGGCCGCGCCGCGCGCAGCCGATCGGCCAACAGCGGCAGCAACTGCCCGACCAGCGCATCCGGCGTGGCGGCCATCACCCCAAGATCATGATCGGGCCGCAGCCCGAACGCTGCGAGCGATTCCGCAAACAATTCGCGGTGCTGCCCCGTCGCCACCAGCACCGGCGCCAGCCCCCGCGCCTGCAAATCCAGCATGATGGGCGCCAGCTTCACCGCCTCCGGCCGCGTGCCGGCGATGAACATCATGGGTGATTGCGCAGAATCCGGGCCGTCAACCGACATCATTCGCCCCCGCGAAGTGACTGACCCAAGTCATATGCTGGCGCATCTGGCCCACGCTGACAAGCCGCTGGCACCGACAATCGCCTTGCCCACAAACCCTTATTTGTGGCGGCGATCCTGCGCCAGCGCATGGACCTCGTGGCGCGGCTGGCGGCCCGGTTGGATGAAGCGTGAACAGGGTTGGGCGGCACCCTATCCTCCAGACAAAACGGCGCATTCCAAATCGGACATTCCCGTGTAACCTGTCGCCAACCATGGATGACGCAGGAGCTGATAGGGTGAGTGCCACAACTGGCCGGGTGAAAGACGTCGTATTTCGCTGGTTCGAGCCGGCGACGCTGGCCTTCATCCTGCTGCTGTGGAGCCTGCTGCCCGCCGAAATCGCCAGCAACCCGCTCACCATCCTGGCGGCCACGCTTGCCACGCGGGCGGTCATCCTCGGCCTGGAGTTTGTGGCAGAGCGCCATGCCGGCTGGCGGCTTAACCGCCGGGAACTGCTCACCGATCTCTTCTACCTGGTGCTGGGCTATACGGTCATCCAGGCGGTCAACAACGAGGTCATCGATGGCGGCCTGCTGGCGGCCAAGCAGCAATTGGGCATCGCCACCCCCGGCCTGATGCAGCTGCCGCTGGCAGTGCAGGCGCTGCTGATCCTGTTCATCATCGAGTTCGGCCAATATTGGCTGCACCGCGGCATGCACAATATGCGCCCGCTTTGGCTGCTGCACGCGCCGCACCACCACCTGACGCAGCTCAACGCGCTGAAGGGCGGCGTCGGCAATCCGCTGGAGCTGATCCTGGTGTTCGCCTCGGTGGTGGCGCTGTTCGATTTCTCGCTGCCGGCCTTGTTCTGCGCGGGGCATCTGATCACCGCGGTTACCTGCTTTGCCCACGCCAATGTGCGCTTCAAGCCGCCGGCCTGGTACGCCTATGTCTTCACCACCATCGCGCATCACAGCCTGCACCACAGCGTCGCCTATGACGACACACGCTGCAATTATGCCAACTCGCTGATCATCCTCGACCGCCTGTTCGGCACGTTCCGGGTGGGCGAGACCGACACCGTCGGCCAGGGCGAACGCCGCCGCCTGAGCATCCGCGAACAATGGCTGTTCCCGGTGCTGCCGAGCCTGAACGGCGCCAACGAACGGCCGGGCGTGCCGGCGGCGTGACTGCGTGGCTTGGCCGCGCCAACGATCGTTCGCCCTGCGGCAGTCGGCCCTTGCCAGAAGGTTACAGCCCGGCGATGAGTTGGCGCGATGAGCGGGGGCACCACAACACAAGCAAGCACGACGCCCGCTGCGGCGAGCGTGTTCCTGTCGTACAGCCGGCAGGATCTTGAACTGGCCGGCAAACTCGCGGCGCGCCTGAAGGCGGGGGGTCACCTTGTGTGGTGGGATCAGGCGATTGCTTCGGGCGAAACCTATGATCAGGTGACCGAGGCCGCCCTGCGCGGCGCGGCCTGTGTGGTGGTGCTGTGGACGCCTAATTCGGTGACCTCGCGGTGGGTGCGCTCCGAAGCGACCGTCGCGCTGCAACAGGGCACGCTGCTGCCGGTGATGCTGGCGGATTGCCAGCGCCCGGTGATGTTCGAACTGTCGCAGAGCCGCGACCTCACCGGCTGGACCGGCAACGCCCGCGATCCGCGGCTGA
The DNA here is from genome assembly GCF_987265915.1 of Sandarakinorhabdus sp. Classification (NCBI taxonomy): domain Bacteria; kingdom Pseudomonadati; phylum Pseudomonadota; class Alphaproteobacteria; order Sphingomonadales; family Sphingosinicellaceae; genus Sandarakinorhabdus; species Sandarakinorhabdus sp. Next base: position 1,386,025 of record NZ_OZ503948.1, on the reverse strand, counting down.
AGGCGTTGATCGACGATGTCGGCCGGATGGTGGCACTAGCTTCGCAAGCCGCAACGCCCGGTGCCGCGGCCACATCCAATCCAGCACCACAGCGCCCGGATCGTCGTCTCGCTATCGGCGGCGGCATCGCGGCCCTGGCGCTTGGCGGCGGCGGCCTGGCCTGGTGGCAATTGCGGCGGGCATCCGCCGTTGCAACCGACACTGCGGCGTCCGGCCCAGCCACCTCGCTGATGGTGATGCCGTTCGAAAACCAGTCGGGCGATCCTGAACAGGCCTGGTTCGCCAACGGCATAGCCGAAGAAATCCGCTCAACCCTGGCCCAGCTGCCCGGCCTGAAGGTGATTGGCCGGGTTTCTTCAGAGCGGTTCCGCGACGCGCCCGATCTTACTGGTGCGGCGCGCCAGCTCGGTGCCACGGCCATTCTTACCGGCAGTGTCCGGCGCAGCGGCGACACGCTGCGGGTCTCCGCCCAGCTCAGCGATGTGGCCAGCGGCGATGAACGCTGGTCACAACGCTATGACCGCAATTCCGGCGATCTTCTGAAGATACAGAGCGAGATCGCCACCGCCGTCGCGATCGCGCTGCGGGTGCGGCTGCGGTTCGACGAGTTTCTGAAAGACGTCGACGGCACCAGAAATCCCGAAGCGCATGAGATATATCTGCGGTCAATCCAGCTGCCGATCAACGATAACGAAGCCGATCAGCGCCTGAAACTGGCCTTGATGGACCAGTCGCTCGTCGCCGATCCCCAGTTCGCCCGCGGGTGGGCCAACAAGGGCAACCTGCTGCAACGGCTTGCCGGCCTGTCCACCGACATCGCCGAAGTTCGCCAACTCAACAAGGAGGCAAATGCCTGCGTGGAGCGCGCCATCCGGCTGCAACCCGCCTCCGGCTATGCGCACAGCATATTGGCTAGCCTGCTTGGCGCAGATCTGAATATGGCGGGCAGCGTTCGTGCCGCGGAAGCCGCGTTTCGCCTGTCGCCGAAGGATGCCGGGACCGTCGGCAATGCCGGGCTCGCCATATCCCGGGTTTATCCGATTCGCGGTCTCGCCATCATCGAAACCGCGCAACTGCTCGACCCGTTCGCGTCAACTTACCTTGGCAACATCGGTCTGACATTGCTGGGGCTCGGCCGCCGCGACGCCGCCACCAGCATGTCCGAGAAGGCGTTTTCGCTTTCGAAGGGCGTGGTCGGCGGCGAAGGTCTGGCGCAGGTTCAACTACTGCGCGGCGACGCGGCCGCGGCGCGCCGCAGCATTGCCGGGATCGCCGACGGGGTGCGCAAGCTGTCGATCCTTGCCGCAGCGGACAGTATCGACAAGCGCGACAGCGGTGCGCGGCGCCGCCTTGAAGCGATGCACCCGGGAATTTCCGGCGCGGCGCTGGCCGGAGCCTATGCCATGGGCAGCGATCGTGCGGCGGCGCTGGCCATGCTGGACCGTGCCCATGCCGCGCGCTGCTACGCATTGAACAACATGCTGCGCAACCCCTTCTACGACAGCTTGCGCGGTGAACCTCGTTTTCGCGCGGTGCTGGCGCAAATCTTTCCCGCCGATGCCGTCGCGGCGGACGCCCGCCGCCGCGCGCTCGCCTGACGCCCCCTTGCCCCACCCCCACCCGCCCGCTACCCCCGCCGCGTGACCACCACCCCTCCCCTCGTGATCGCCGTCGACGGCCCCGCCGCCAGCGGCAAGGGCACCATCGCCAAGGCGCTGGCCGCCCATTATGCCCTACCGTTCATGGACACCGGCAAATTGTATCGCGCCTGCGGGCTGGCGGTGCGGCTGGCCGGACATGATCCCTATGATGCCGATGCCGCCGCCGACGCCGCGCGGCACATCGACACCAGATTGCTCGATGATCCCGATCTGATGAGCGCGCTGAACAGCGATTATGCCTCGATCGTTTCCAGCCATGCACCGGTGCGCGCTGCGCTGTTCGAAACACAGCGGGCCTTTGCCCAACAGCCGGGCGGCGCCGTGCTGGATGGCCGCGATATCGGCACGGTCATTGCGCCCGAAGCCCCGGCCAAATTGTTCGTCACCGCCGCGCCGGAAATTCGCGCCCAGCGCCGCCATGCCGAACAGGCGGCGCGCGGTGCGCCGCACACGCTGGCGGATGTGCTCGCCGATATCCAGGCGCGCGATGCACGCGATTCGGGGCGCTCGGCCGCGCCGCTTGTCCGCGCGGCCGATGCTGCCTTGCTTGATACCAGCAATCTCAGTATAGCCGCGGCCGTTGCAGCTGCGATTGCACTTGTTGAAAGTGCGATTGCAAGCAACGGCCGCTGACCAGCGCCGCCCCGGCAGGAGACCCGAACGGTCCTTGCGCGGGCGTTTCCGGTTTTCGGTCAATACCCAAAGGAGCGGCCGGCATGGTGCCACCGCGACGGCGATGAACGACGGGCAATGGTGCCACGTCGATGGGTTTGATGGCGCAGGTTCGCGCTGTCCCGGCCCATGAATACAAGGTGTTTTACTGTCTATGGCGACGTCTGCCCAACCGACCCGCGATGATTTTGCCGCGATGCTCGATGCCATGCTTGGCAAGAATCAAAGTTTCGAAGGCCGCGTTGTCCGCGGTGTCGTCACGGCGATCGAAAATGAATTTGCCGTCATCGATGTCGGCCTGAAGAGCGAAGGCCGCATTCCGCTGCGCGAGTTCGCCGACCTCACTGGCAAGGTCGAGCTGAACGCCGGCGATGAAGTCGAAGTGTTCGTCGATCGCGTCGAAAACGCCAATGGCGAAGCGATGCTGAGCCGCGACCGCGCCCGCCGCGAAGCCAGCTGGGATGCGCTCGAAAACAAATTTGCCGCCGGTGAGCGCGTTGAAGGCGTGATCTTCGGCCGCGTGAAGGGTGGCTTCACCGTCGATCTCGGCGGCGCTGTCGCCTTCCTGCCCGGCAGCCAGGTCGATATCCGCCCGGTGCGCGATGTCACCCCGCTGATGAACCTGCCGCAGCCGTTCCAGGTGCTGAAGATGGACCGCAAGCGCGGCAACATCGTCGTGTCGCGCCGCTCGATCCTCGAAGAATCGCGCGCCGAAGCCCGCACCGGCCTGATCAGCAGCCTGGCCGAAGGCCAGATCGTTGACGGCACCGTGAAGAACATCACCGATTATGGTGCGTTCGTTGATCTGGGCGGCATCGATGGCCTGCTGCACGTCACCGACATGAGCTACAAGCGCGTCAACCACCCGTCTGAAGTGCTGAACATCGGCGATGTGCTGCGCGTGCAGATCGTGCGCATCAACCGCGACACCCAGCGCATCAGCCTGGGCATGAAGCAGCTGGAAGCCGATCCGTGGACGACGGCCGCTGCCAAATACGCCGTGGAAACCCGCCACAAGGGCCGCGTTACCAACATCACCGAATATGGCGCCTTCGTCGAACTCGAAGCCGGCATCGAAGGCCTGGTGCACGTGTCCGAAATGTCGTGGGTCAAGAAGAACGTCCACCCCGGCAAGATCGTTTCGACCAGCCAGGAAGTCGAAGTCATCGTTCTGGAAGTCGATGAAGAAAAGCGCCGCATCAGCCTGGGCCTCAAGCAGGCCCAGCGCAATCCGTGGGAAGTCTTTGCCGAAACCCATCCGGTGGGCAGCATCGTCGAAGGCGAAGTGAAGAACGCCACCGAGTTCGGCCTGTTCATCGGCCTGGATGGCGACGTCGACGGCATGGTGCACATGAGCGACATCGCCTGGGGCATGACCGGCGAAGGCGCCCTGTCACGCCACCACAAGGGCGAGCGCGTCTCGGCCCGCGTGCTGGAAGTGGACATCGAGAAGGAGCGCATCAGCCTGGGCATCAAGCAGCTCGATGAGACCGCTCCCGGCCCGGTGGTGCGCAACAACACCGGCGCCGATTGGAAGAAGAATGACGTGGTGACCGCCACCGTCGTCATCGCCCGCGACGGCGGCCTGGATGTGCAGATCGGCGAAGATGGCCCGGTGGTGTTCATCAAGCGCGGCGATCTCAGCCGTGACCGCGACGAGCAGAAGGCCGAACGCTTCCAGCCCGGCCAAAAGGTCGACACGATGGTCGTCGGCTTCGAAAAGGGCCGCAAGCCGATGCTCAGCATCAAGGCGCTGCAGATCAGCGAAGAAAAGGAAGCTGTCGCGCAGTTCGGCACGTCGGATTCGGGGGCCACGCTCGGCAATATCCTGGGCGCCGCCTTCAACAAGGCCCGCGAAGACGCCGAGAAGAACTGATCTTCTTGGGGCTTCCCGCAACAAAGATGCCCCGGCGGGCGACCGCCGGGGCTTTCTTGTGGGCCCGGCGCCCGGCACGCCGGAATATGTGACACCATGGTTGCATTTTTTCCGTTCACACCTTGACCGGCAGCCCGGTTGCAATAAGCTTCGTCCATAAAATCAAGGGGTGGCGCGCGTGCGCCAAGCGGGGAACAGCAGCATGATCCGGTCTGAACTGGTTGCCGTCATCGCCGAAGCGAATCCGCATCTCACCATCCGGGATGTAGAACAGATTGTAGGCACCGTGTTTGACGAGATCACCGATGCCTTGGCGCAAGGCCGGCGCGTGGAATTGCGCGGCTTCGGCGCCTTTTCCACCCGCGCCCGCGATGCCCGCACCGGGCGCAACCCGCGCACTGGCGATGCGGTGAAGGTGGATGCCAAGCGCGTCCCGTATTTCAAGCCTGGCAAGGAATTGCGGGAACGGCTGAACGGCTGACATGTCGATCGGTACCGGCCAAGGGCGATCGGCACGCGGGCCTTGCTGAAGGCGCGCATTGATGCGGGCGTGGCGGAACCGGTAGACGCAGCGGACTTAAAATCCGCTTTCCCCTGGAAGTGCGGGTTCGAGTCCCGCCGCCCGCACCACCTTTAATAGGCGCGGCTATAGCGCCGACCCGCGGGCCCGCTTTCGCCGCGCCAGGCAGAAGAAGGCGCGGCAATGGCGCCAAGCCTGCCCTTTTGTCGCTCCGCAAAGGCTTGCCGGGGTCCCACAGGTGTATTCCCCATTGCCGTCATTGCCGCATTGCCTTGCATAAAATCGCACGAACGCCGATTATGACAGGCAAGCAATCGTGTGCTGTGAATGATTCTGCCGATTGCATGTGCCGTGTTAAGCAGACATGGTGCCATATTGCGTTTATATTGCCACCGTTGCGGCTGGCTGAGGAATGATGATGTCCGACGGGAATGCCTGGATCGAAATCGTGCTGCTGGCGATGCTGGCTGCGTTCATCGGTCTGCGGCTGGTGTCCGTGCTCGGCAAGCGCACCGGGCAGGAACGGCCGATCGGGGACAGTTTTCGCCCCACTGCCGAAGTCGTGCCGGCCCCGCGCCGGGAAGCCGATCGCCCGGTGCGCGGCCGCCTGGTGCTGCCCGCCGGCACCGATGCTGCGCTGCGCCCAATCCTCGAAGATATTGCCGCGGCCGATATCGGATTCGCGCCGGAAAAATTCCTCGATGGCGCGCGCTTTGCCTATGGCATGATCCTGGAAGCCTTCTGGGCCGGCAATCTCGGCTCGCTGCATGGCCTCGCCTCCGACGAAGTGCTCGACAATCTGGGTGCGGCCATCGATGCCCGCGGGAGCACACGGCTGGGCAACACTTTGGTGGCCATCGATGCCGCCATCATCCACGGCGCCGATCTGGTCGGCACCATGATCGAGATGACGGTGCGGTTTTCGGCTCGGGTGGCGACCGCCGACGGCGAAACCGAAAGCCATGATCTTTGGACGTTCAGCCGGCTGGCTGGCAGCCCCGATCCGGCCTGGGTGCTGATCGCCACCGACAATGAAGCCGACAGCAGCGACATGCTGCCTGACCATCTCGACTGATCACCGGCCGCAAGGCAGGGTGAAGGGATGATGCGCCAGTCCATCGCGCTGGCCGCGCTGCTGCTGCTTGCCGCCTGCGCCGGCAAACGCGAGCGGCCGGCGACCCCACCGGCGCCGCCCGCCATGCCAGCGGCGGCTGCACCGGCGGCGACCGCTGCGCCGTCCCGCGCTGTAGATGCCGGTGCGACCCGCGCTGCGCAGCCCACCCTGCCCGATGCGGTGGCGGCACTCGCCGCCTTCCGCCGGTCCTGCCCTGCTCTGCTGCGCCGCGAGGATCTGTCCGGCCTCACCACTGCTGCAGATTGGCAGGCGGCCTGCGCGGCCGCCGCCACAGTCGCGCCCGGCGCCGAAGCCGGATTTTTCCAGCAATATTTCACCGCCGTCACCGTGGCCGGCGGGGATGGCTTTGCCACCGGCTATTATGAACCCGAAATCGCCGCCAGCCGCACCCGCGCGCCGGGCTATGACGTGCCGATCTATCGCCGGCCGCCAGATCTGATCGATGTGCCGCTGGGCGATTTCGCCGCCAGCCTGAAGGGTCGCACCGTGCGCGGCCGGGTGCAGGGCAACCGGCTGGTGCCCTATGCCAGCCGCGCCGAGATCAGCGCCGGCGCGCTCGCTGGCCGCGGCCTCGAACTGGCCTGGGCGGCCGACGCTTACGAAGCGTTTTTCCTGGAAATCCAGGGCAGCGGCCGCCTGCGCCTGCCCGATGGCGAGGTGCTGCGCATCGGTTATGACGGCCAGAATGGCCGCGACTATCTGGCGATCGGCCGGCTGCTGATCGAACAGGGGCGGTTGGAGCGCGGCAAGGCCGGCATGGCGCAGATCCTGGCCTGGCTGCGCGCCAACCCGGCCGAAGCGCCCGCCGTGCTCAACGCCAATGGCTCGAAGATCTTTTTCCGGATCCTGACCGGCGAAGGGCCGATCGGCGCGCTGAATGTGCCGGTCACGCCGCGGGTGAGCGTCGCCGCCGATCCGGCCTTCATCCCGCTGGGGGCGCCACTGCTGGTGGAAACCGTGCTGACCCGTAGCGGCGCGGCCTTTACCGCGCTGATGGTGGCGCAGGATACCGGTGGGGCGATCAAGGGCGCCAACCGCATCGATATCTTCCTCGGCGCCGGTGCTGACGCCGCGGCCACCGCGGGCGCACAATCCGCGCCGGCGCGCATCATCCTGCTGATCCCCACTGCCGCTGCCGCGCGCTTGCAGCCCTGATGCGCCGCTTGACCGCCCACGAACGCGCGTTGTGGGCGCGGGTGGCAGCCAGCGTGAAGCCCCTGCCCGGTCGCGAGGTGCCGAAATTACCGGCTGCGCCCGCGCCAGCGGTCATCGTCGAGCCGCCACCTGCCGCCAAGACCCCGACAAGCCCTTCGCGGCGCTCGCCGCCGGCAATATCCGCCAAACCAAAACCCGCCCACCCGCTCGGCGCGACGCTGGATGGCAGTTGGGATCGGCAAATCGCCCGTGGCCGGCTGGCGCCCGATCGCATCGTCGATCTGCACGGCCACACGCTGGCCACCGCGCACGGTGTTTTGGCCAGCGCGGTTTTGGCCGGTGATGGCGCGCGCGTCATATTGGTCATCACCGGCAAGGGCCGCCCGGATCGCCCGGCGCGCATTCGCGACGAGCTGATGCACTGGCTGGATCGCCCCGATCTGCGCCCGCACGTCGCTTCGCTGCGCGGCGCCCACCCGCGCCATGGCGGCGGCGGCGCATTCTATATCATTTTGCGACGCCCCAAGTAGATTCCCCTATCGCGAAGGGCAGTCGGCGCGCACATCTGCAGTCCGTATAGGGCGCTACGCAGGAGAATGAGCATGAGCGAAGATGTGGTGCTGGTCGGCCGGGACGGCCCGGTGGCGATCGTCACCCTGAACCGGCCGCAGGCAATGAACGCGCTCAGTGCCGCGCTGCGCCGCGCGCTCGCCGCCAGCTTCTGCGATCTGGAGGCTGACGACAGTGTGCGCGCCATCGTGCTGACCGGCGCCGGCACCCGCGCTTTCACAGCAGGGCTCGATCTGAAGGAACTGGGCCAACAGGGTCTCGGTGCCGCCAACGCCGAAGGGCCGGAGGACAATCCGGTGAAGGCCATCGAACAGACCGGCAAGCCGGTGATCGGCGCCATCAACGGCGTGGCCATCACGGGCGGCTTCGAGGTGGCGCTGGCCTGCGACGTGCTGATCGCATCGGAAAACGCCCGCTTCGCCGATACGCACGCGCGCGTGGGCATCATGCCGGGCTGGGGGCTCAGCCAGAAACTCTCCCGCCTGATCGGGCCCTATCGCGCCCGCGAACTGTCCCTGTCGGGCAACTTCCTCGATGCCACCACCGCCGAGCGCTGGGGGCTGGTGAACCGGGTCGTGGCGGCGGACGAACTGCTGCCGGCCGCCATCAAACTGGCGCACGACATGGCCAGCATCGCACCGGAATTTGCCCGGGCCTACAAGCGCCTGATCGGCGACGGCTATGAACTGCCGTTCGGCGAGGCGATGGCGCTGGAGAACAGCCGCTCCACCGCTGCCAACGCCCGCGTGTCGGCCGCCGAAGTCGAAGCCGCCCGCGCGGTGGTGCAGGAACGAGGACGCAGCCAATGACATCGATGCCTTTTCCCGGCTTCAACAGTGCCACAATCGACGACATGCTGGTCAATCCGGCCGCCTATGCCGACGAAACCATCCACGCGGCCTATACCGCACTGCGCCGCGACGATCCGGTGCACTGGACCCAGCCCACCGGCTTCCGCCCCTTTTGGTCGATCACGCGGCACGCCGATATCGTGGCGATTTCCAAGGCCAATGATCGCTTCATCAACCGCGAACGCACCTATATCTCGCCGATCGAGGCCGAAGAGTGGGTGAAGACCACCACCGGTGACACGCATCTGTTCCGCACGCTGGTTGATCTGGATGATCCGCTGCACATGAAATTGCGGCGCATCACCAACACCTGGTTCATGCCGCAGAATCTGCGCGCGCTCGAACCGCGCATCGCCGGCATCGCCAAGGCGCATGTCGATCATATGGCGGCGCTGGGGGAGACATGCGATTTCGTGAACGAGGTCGCCCTCTGGTATCCGCTGCGGGTGATCATGATGATCCTGGGCCTGCCAGACGCGGATGAAAACCGCATGCTGCAGATGACGCAGGAGATTTTCGGCCCGCAGGACCCGGATGTCGTGGCGCGCAGTCGCATCATCACGCAAGGTTTGGGCGGCGCCGAGGCCACCGGCAATCCCCAGGTCGATCTGTTCGCGCTGGTGCAACAATTCTTCGCCTATTTCGGTGAGGTGATCCAGGATCGCCGTGCCAATCCGCGCGACGATCTGGCCACGGTGATCGCGCAAGGCACGGTGGATGGCGAACCCATCGGCCTGCTCGAAGCGGTGAGCTACTACGCCATCACCGTCACCGCCGGCCATGACACCACCAGCAGCAGCGCATCGGGCGGCCTGTTGCAGTTGATCCGCAACCCCGCCGAGATGGCCAAGCTGAAGGCTGATCCGGCGCTGATCCCCGGCGCCGTCGAAGAAATGATCCGCTGGGTGACGCCGGTGAAGCATTTCATGCGCACCTGCACCGCCGATACCGAAATCGGCGGCAAGACGATCAAGGCCGGTGAAGCAGTCGCGCTCTTCTATTGGTCGGGCAACCGCGACGAGACGGTGTTCAACGATCCGTTCGCCTTCCGGGTGGACCGCGCCGCCAACCCGCAGACGGCGTTCGGCAATGGTGTCCACCAATGTCTCGGCCTGCATCTGGCGCGCATGGAAATCCGCGCGCTATTTGCCGAGTTGCTGCCACGGCTGGACGACATTGCCCTCACCGGCGAACCGCAGAACAGCATCGCCAATTTCGTTTCGGGCCTGAAGACCCTGCCGGTGCGGTACAGCCTGCGATGAGAGGCAATCCGGGGCGGTTGCGGCCCGAAACCTATCCGGCGCGGCTCGATCTGCCGACGCGCTTTGGTGACATGGATGCCAACGGCCACCTCAACAATGTTGCCATCGCGCAATTGTTCGAAGAGGCGCGCGTGCAGTTCAACACCGGCACCGCGCGGCTGTTTGCGGGTCCGCGCCCGCGCTTCATGGTCGCGCATGTCGGCATCGATTATCTGGCGGAGGGCCATTATCCGGCACCCGTCGCACTGATGCTGGGCGTGTCCCACATCGGCACCAGCAGTTTCCGCATGGCGATGGCAGCGTTCCAGGCGGAGCGCTGCATTGCCCTGTCCGATGCGGTGCTGGTGGTGCGCGGGCCTGAAGGCGGCGCGGCGCCGTTGCCGGCGATCCTGCGGGAACGGCTTGAGGCGCATCGCTTGCTCGGCTAAGGCCCCCCATCCTCAAACGCTCTTTCCCCCATCCGGAGACCGACCATGGCCGATACGCTCACCCTGACCCTTGAAACCGGCGATGTCGTCATCCGCCTGCGCAATGATCTGGCCCCCGGCCATGTCGAGCGCATCGCTGGCCTTGCCAATGAAGGTTTTTATGACGGCGTGGTCTTCCACCGCGTCATCCCCGGCTTCATGGCGCAGGGCGGCTGCCCCAAGGGCACCGGCACCGGCGGTTCGAAGCTGCCCGATCTGAAGGCGGAATTTTCGGCCGAACCGCATGTGCGCGGCGTCTGCTCGATGGCCCGCACCAGCGCGCCGAACAGCGCCAACAGCCAGTTCTTCATCTGCTTCGATGACGCCCGCTTCCTCGATCGCCAATACACGGTGTGGGGCGAAGTGACGTCGGGCATGGAACATATCGATGCCCTGCCCAAGGGCGAACCGCCGCGCAGCCCCGGCAAGATCATCACCGCGCGCGCTGCGTAAGCGGGGCGGGCGCCCCTGCTGAGCGGCAGGGGCGCACATTACGATACAAGAACCAAGTCATGCTGGCGCAGGCCAGCATCCATCGTGCCGCCGGGCCCTTGCCCCACCGTGGATGCTGGCCTGCGCCAGCATGACTTGCTCTGTTTTGTGAAGGCGCCGCTTCAAAGCGACAGATCAACCGTCACCACATCGCCCTCCCCCACAGCTTCCTTCTTGCGCACCGCCGCCTTCACCGGCAGCAGATAGCCGCCGACATCCTTGGATGGGAACACCGACGTCTGCCACTGCGTGCCGCCCAGCCGCACCTTCACATACACCGATCCCCACGCCGCCGTGCGCCCCGGCGCTGCTGCCCGGATGCCATCCGCCACCGCGCCGGTGATGGTCAGGAAATGCCACGACACCGGGCTGGGCTTGCCGTCCTGCGCCTTCCCCTTCCAGATCCACAGCGGCCCGGAAAAGCTCCAGCTGCGCCCCGTCGGCAATTCATGGCCGAGTTCCTCGCGCAGGAAGCGGATCAGTTCCGGATCGAGGTCAGCATCCATGGCCGGCAGGATAGCCTATCGCCGACTAAGCAGGAACACCCCGGTATCGCCGAGCAGATTGGGCCACAGCGCCACCGGCTTGCCGGCGCTGAGCGCGGTGCGGCTTGCCACGGTCAGGCCCAAGTCCACCGCCAGCGCTTCGAAATCATCGATCGTGCAGAAATGGATATTCGGCGTTTCATGCCAGCTGACCGGCAGGCTGCGCGTCACCGGCATCCGCCCCGACAGCGCCAGCGATGCGCGCACCCGCCAATGGCCGAAATTCGGGAAGGACACCACGGCGCTGCGCCCGATGCGCACCAGTTCGCGCAGCACGGCGGCAGGGCGCTGCATGGCCTGCAACGTGTTGGACAGGATCACCACATCAAAGGCGGCATCGGGATAATCGGCCAGATCGGTATCGGCATCGCCCTGCACCACCGCCAGCCCGCGCCCCACCGCGGCCGCCACATCCGCCGGATCAAGTTCGATGCCGCGCCCTTCCACGCCCTTGGTGTCGCGCAGCCAGGCCAGCAACTGGCCATCGCCGCAGCCGATATCCAAAACGCGCGCGCCATCCGGCACTGCCGCGGCCACCGCGGCCAGATCCGGGCGCAAATGCACCGGAGTCATGCGGTGAGGAACCCGTTGATGACGCGGTTCATGTCCGGCGCATCGAGCAGGAAGGCATCATGGCCGAACGGGCTTTCCAGCTCCACGAAGGACACCGGGGCGCCAGCGGCGTTGAGCGCGCGCACGATGCGGCGGCTTTCGGCGGTGGGATACAGCCAGTCGGAGGTGAAGGAGACGAGGCAAAATCGGCTCTGCACGCCGGCAAAGGCGCGCGCCAGATTGCCGTCGTGCGGCTCGGCCAGATCGAAATAATCCATGGCGCGAGTGATATAGAGATAGGAGTTGGCATCAAAGCGCTCGACGAAACTCAGGCCCTGGTGGCGCAGATAGGATTCGACCTGGAAATCCGCATCGAAGCCGAACGACACCGCCTCGCGATTCTGCAGCCGGCGGCCGAATTTCGCGGTGAGGCCAGCTTCGGACAAATAGGTGATATGCGCCGCCATGCGCGCCACAGCGAGGCCCGCCACCGGCGGCGCATCGCCATAATCGCCGCCCTGCCACATCGGATCGGCCATGATCGCCTGCCGGCCGACTTCGTGGAAGGCGATATTCTGCGCCGAATGGCGCGCCGCCGTGGCGATGGCCACCACCTTCTTCACCCGTTCCGGGTGGCGCACCGCCCAGGTAAGCGCCTGCATCCCGCCCATCGAGCCACCAATCACCGCTGCCAGCGTTTGCACTCCCAGATGATCGAGCAGGCGGGCTTGGGCTGCCACCATGTCGGAAATGGTGATCACCGGAAAACGCGAGGCGTAAGGCCGCCCATCGCGCGGATCAATGCTCGATGGGCCGGTCGATCCCATGCAGCCGCCCAGCACATTGGCGCAGATGATGAACCAGTCCGCCGGGTCGACCGGCTTGCCGGGGCCGACCAGCCGCGTCCACCAGCCGGCCCGGGCGGTGCGCGGATTGGCGCTGGCGACATATTGATCGAGCGTCAGCGCATGGCAGATCAGGATGGCGTTGCTGGCATTGGCATTCAGCCGGCCATAGGTTTCATAGGCGATGGTGAGTTCGGGCAGCACTGCGCCGCCGGCCAGCGGAAATTCACCGGCCAGGGTGACGCGGCGATCAAGACCAAAGCGCGAGTCAGAAATTTGGGCGTCCATGCTGCGCCGCGCCATACTGGCGCGGGGGTGACTGTGCCAGCGATATTCGCTAACCGGGCCGTCATGACCAGCACCGCCGCCCCGCAGATGAAGCCCTGGATCGAAGCCATGCACGCCTATGTGCCGGGCAAGGCCAGCACGGGCGGTGCGCCGGTGGTGGCGAAACTCTCCTCCAACGAAAATCCCTGGGGGCCGTCCCCGCTGGCGGTGGCGGCCATGCAGGATGTGCTGGCGCAGGGCCACCGCTACCCCGATCCGGCCAGCACGGCGCTGCGCGACGCATTGGGCGCCAAATATGGCGTCGATCCCGCCCACATCATCTGCGGGACCGGCAGCGACGAGATCTTGCACATGATCGCCAGCGCCTTTGCCGGGCCGGGCGACGAGATCATCCATGTCCGCCATGGCTTTGCCGTGTACGAGGGCGCGACGCGGCGAGTCGGCGCAACACCGGTTGTGGTGCCGGATGCGGATTATGCCGCCGATATCGATGCCATATTGGCTGCGGTCACGCCGCTCACCCGCATCATCTATCTGGCCAATCCCAATAACCCGACCGGCACGCTGCTGCCGGCCGCCGACATCCGCCGCCTGCACGCGGCCTTGCGCAGCGAAGTGATCCTGGTGCTCGATTGCGCCTACGCCGAATTCGTCGAAGGCGATTATGAAGATGGCTTCGCGCTGGCGCAGGCGGCGCCCAACCTGATCGTCACCCGCACCTTTTCCAAGATCCATGGCCTTGCCGCACAGCGTGTCGGCTGGGCGGTGGCGCCGCTGGCCATCATCGCCGCGCTCGATCGCGTGCGCGGGCCGTTCAACGTCACCAGCACCGGTCAGGCGGCCGCCGTCGCGTCGCTGGGCGACGATGCGCATATCGCCATGGTCCGCGCCGAAACCATCCGCCTGCGCGGCTGGCTGGCCGGGGAAATCGCAGCACTCGGCAACGCCGGCCTGCGCGCCATCCCGTCAGCGTGCAATTTCCTGCTGGTGGAATTCCCGGAGGATGGCCCGGTCACGGCGGCGGCGGCCAATCAGCATCTGCTCGATTCCGGCATCATCTGTCGTTACCTGGCCGTGCAGGCCATGCCGCGCTGCCTGCGCATCTCGATCGGCACCGAGGCCGAAACCCACGCCGTCGCCGCCGCACTGCGGGCGTTTGTGGAAAGCGCCGCCTGATGCTGCCGTTCGCGCGCGTCACCATCATCGGCATGGGCCTGATCGGCTCATCGCTGGCGCGCGCGGTGCGCACCGCCATGCCCACGGTGCAGCTGAGCGTGTCCGACGCGGACCCGCAGGTACGGGCGCGGGTAACCGAACTCGATCTGGCCGATGATGTGGCCGACAATGCTGGTGCCGCCGTGGTCGATGCCGATCTGGTCATCCTGTGTGTGCCGGTCGGTGCCATGGCCGCGGTCGCTGCCGAAATTGCGGGCGAACTGGCCCCCGATTGCGTGGTCAGCGATGTCGGATCGGTGAAGGAAAGCGTGGCGAAGGTGCTGGGCGATGCCCTGCCCGGCGTGCATGTGATTCCGGCGCATCCGGTGGCCGGCACCGAAAAATCCGGGCCGGATGCCGGTTTCGCCAGCCTGTTCAAGGATCGCTGGTGCATCATCACGCCGCCGCCGCGCGCTGACGAAGTGATGGTCGAGCGGCTGGCCGAATTCTGGCGCCGGCTGGGCGCGCGCGTCGATTTGATGGACCCCGCCCATCATGATCGCGTGCTGGCGGTCACCAGCCATCTGCCGCACCTGATCGCCTATTCGATCGTCGGCACCGCCAGCGATCTGGAGGCCGTCACCCGCAGCGAAGTGATCAAATATTCCGCCGGCGGTTTCCGCGATTTCACCCGCATCGCCGCGTCCGATCCGGTGATGTGGCGCGACGTGTTCCTCAACAATCGCGAAGCGGTGCTGGAATTGCTGGGGCGCTTCACCGAAGATCTGGTCGCCCTGCAACGCGCCATCCGCTGGAGCGACGGCGACACGCTGGAAGCGCTGTTCACCCGTACCCGCGCCATCCGCCGCAGCATCATCGATGAAGGCCAGGATACGGATCGGGCAGACTTTGGCCGCAGCCCGAACGAATGATTTTTTGGTTTTGCAAATCCACCGACAGGCGTGCGATATTGCAACTTGGGGATTTGGGTCGCGTAGCTGGGCGGCAGGCCATCAACGAATGTTTTGCCGCTGCAACCTGTTCGGGGATTTTCATGATGACGCACAAGATTCAATCGGTCGCTGCAATAGCCGCCGCAGTGGCACTGTTGGCCAGCATCCCGGCCGCAGCGCAGATTGACGCTGGTCGCAAGGGCGGCATCGAAAAGGCGCGCGACAAGAAGGTGGCCGAATTGCCGACCTGCGCAAAGCCGATCGGCACGCTGGCCCTGAGCGAACCGGAAAACCGCTGGTGGGTTGATCTTGGCCTCGGTTCACCCGAAGCCTTGCTGCGCGTCTATGCCCAGAAATCCGGTTGCTTCAAATTGGTCAACCGCTCGCAGCGCGGCATGGCCGCCATGCAGGCCGAACGTTCGCTGGCATCGGGCGGTGAATTGCGCGGCGGCGGCGCCATCGGCAAGGGCCAGATGGTGGAAGCCGAATATACGCTGATCCCCGATATCGTGACGGCCAATCCCAACAAGGGCGGGTTCAAGATCGGTGGCCTGCTCGGCGCGTTCGTGCCCGGCGGCGCTGGCGCCCTGCTCGGCGGGCTCGATATCAAGAAGCGTTCTGCCAACGTCGTACTCAACGTCGTCAACAACAAATCGTCAGAAGAATTCGTCACCGAAGGCCGCTCCACCAAGACCGATGTCGGCTTTGGCGCCGGCGGCGGCATTTTTGCCGGCGGCTTCCTGGGCGGCGCCGGAGCCAGCGGCTATGCCGAATCGGAAATCGGACAGGTCGTCGCGCTCGCCTATCTCGATGCCTTCGGCAAGCTGGTCGCCAATCTGGGCGGCATGGAAGCCGCCGTGGGCGGCGCGGCCCCGCAAAAGGCCGTGGTGATGAAGAACGCCGGCCGCATGTTTGGCGGCCCGATGCTCAGCGCCAAGGTGATCAAGCCGCTCGACGGCGGCGCCATGCTCTATCCCACTGGCAACAAGCAGGCCGGTTTCTGGGAAGTGACCGACGAGCTTGGCACCAAGGGCTGGGTGAGCGAAGTCGCCATCGGGGTTGCGAAATAACAAGCCGACCGCACGGCCACGCGCCTGGTGGGTGGCCGTGCTGCTGCGTCAGCGCAAGCGCGGGCAGGCCGGCAATTGGCCGCGGCGCGGGCGGGTGGCCAGATCAGCGGGCAAGCCTTGCAGGGTTACCACGCCGCCGGCCGGCAACAGGCTTTCGATCGACAGCTGTATGGGCGCGCGCAGCCGCTGTTCGGCAGGCGGTGCAGTCCCGACCAGTGCTGCCTGCACGCTGAGCGGGCAGACGGTGCGAATCGTGCCCGCAAGGCGCATTCCCGCACCCACCGGCACCAGGCTGCCATTCAACGCAAACAATTCCCCAGTTGCATCGCGGCCGCTGATGGTCAGATCGACACTGCCGGTGCCGGCCCAGTCGCGCCACGCCCGCAGCGGTGCCGGCCCGCGCACATTCGCCTCCCCGGCCAGGCTGATCGCCGCGCCGGTGCCGATGCGCAGCACCTGCGCGCCGATCACCAGTTGCCCGCGCGGCGGCAGGCTGGGGTCGCTGGTGGCCGGCTTGCCCGCCGGTTCGATTTCGCGCGTGTGCAGTTCCAGATTGTCCGCGCGGAAGGCCGGCCCGTCGCTGGCGAGACCAATGCTGCCGCTCGCCCCCGGCAGCACGATCGACAGCCGCGCCAGCCTGGTCTGCCCGCGTGAATCCGTGTTCAGCTTCAGGCTCGCCGTGCCGGCGGGCGCGGTGATGCGCGGGGACAGGCCGGGCAGTATCGCGGACAGCACCAGCCCCTCGCCTTGCGCCACCGTCAATTCCGGCCGCCATGGCCCACGGTTGAGCCGCAGCCGCTGCGCCGTCACCCGCAGGTCCACCACGCCCTCATGCGCCAGCGATACGTCGTCCAGCTCGGTTTCCAGCCGATAGGGAAAACCGCTCACCACCGGGGTGCGGCCTGAAAACCAGCCGGCCAGCGTGGTTTCGAACTGCCCGGCCCAGCCGCGCCACAACTGGCCATAGACGGCGATCCCCAGGATCAGCGGCAACAGTGCCAGCAGCAAAGGCCAGCGGCGCGCGCCGGCAATTTTTTCGATCATGATGACGTCCGCAAGGCATTGATGGCGGCATGCACCCGCAGCTCCACCTCAGCGCGCGGCAGGCCGGGCGGGATCGATGCGCCAATCTTCAGGTGCACAGTGCCGGGATATTTGATGAAGCGTTTCGGCCACACGCTGCCGCTGTCGAGCGCGATCGGCACCACCGGCAACTTCAGCATCTTGTACAGGCCGGCAAAACCGGCGGCGAGCGGCGGCATGTCACCCACCTGCACCCGCGTACCTTCCGGGAAGATCACCACCGGGCGGCCCTGTGCCACCGCCGCTTGCGCTTGCCGCATCATCTCGCGCAGCATCCCGGCGGTGCCATTGCGATCAACGAAGATCGATCCATGCCGCGCCGATGCCAGCCCCCAGATCGGGATGGCGCGCAATTCCTGCTTCATCACCACCGCCGGCCGGTGGAACCACCACAGCGTCAGGATGGCCTCCAGCGCGCTTTCATGTTTCAGGGCAAACAGGTGCGGCCCCGGTGGAATCTGGCCGAGGATCTCGATGCGCACCCCGGCCACCACGCGGCTGGTCAAGCGGAACCAGCCCGCCCACAATTGCGGCCCGATATAGAGCAGCGCACTGCCCGAACCCTTTGGCACGATCAGCCCCAGCAGCAGCGCCAGCGGCACCAGCACCAGCGATCCGCCCATGAAGGCGATCTGGAACAGGCAGGTGCGCACGAACGCCACCAGGGTGGCCAGCACCGGCGGCGCCTCAGGCTGTGCCAGCACGGCCCGCTGCATCACGCCACACCTGCCAGCAAGGCCGCGCGGCGCAGCAGATATTTTGAATATTCAAATGCCACACTCGGCGCCTTGGGCTCCGACGGCACGCCATCCTGCAGCACGGCCACATCGGCTGGCAGCACCCGCGCCAGTTCCAGCCGGGCGCGCGGCATGTGCGCCGCCGACGTCACCAGCCGGATCGAAGTGAATTTGTGGCTGGCCACCCAGCGCGCGGTTTCTTCGGCGTTGGATCGCGTGTCGATGGCTTCATAGCCCAGATCGGTGGTGCGCAGCCGCCGCATGGCCACGCCGAACGCCCCGGCCAGATCGCGCCGGCTGGTATTGGCGCCCACCCCCGATACCAGCAAGCGCCGCGCCGATCCGGATTCGACCACCGCCAGCCCGCGCCGGAAGCGGCCGACCCCGCCGGTGAGCACCACCACGCCATCGGTTCGGGCGCCAAGCAGCGCCGGGCCGGGCAGCGCCAGGCTGAACCAGATCAGCCCAAGGCACCAGCCGAGCACCGGCAGCGCCGCGAGGCGCGCCAGCCACAGCCAAGCACCGCTGCGGCGCTTGCGAGCGCTGGCGGGGCGGAACGGCACTGGCCGATTCGATTGCGTCCGCAAGGCCGGCTTGCGGCTCACATCTCACCGCGCTGGCGGCGGATGGCGAACCAGCGCTGCACGTTGCGATTCTGCTCGGCCAGCGTGGCGGCAAAGACATGGCCGCCGCTGCCATCGGCAACGAAGTAAAGCGCGTCCGTCTCGGCCGGATCGAGCACGGCTCTCAGGCTCGCCAGCCCCGGATTGGCGATCGGCCCGGCAGGCAGGCCGGGTTTGAGATAGGTGTTGTATCCGGTATCGCGCTGCAGTTCCGATCGGCGGATGCGGCGGCCCAGCGGCTTGCCCTTGGTGATCGGGTAGATCACCGTCGGATCGGCATCGAGTTTCATGCCGGTGCGCAGCCGATTGCTGTAAACGCCGGCAATCGTCCGGCGTTCGCTGGCCTTGCCGGTTTCTTTCTCGACGATGCTGGCCAGGATCACCGCTTCGGCCGGGGATTTCACCACGGCATTTTTGCTGCGCTTCGGCCATTCTTCGGCCAGCGCCTTGGCCATGGCCGCCTGCATGCGGCCCAGCACGGTCGCGCGCGATTCGCCGGGTTCATAGTCATAGGTGTCGGGCAGGATGCTGCCTTCGCGCGGCGGCGCAACCGTGCCGGCCAGGCCAGGCAGGCCGTTCAGCCGTTCGGCCACCTGCACCGCCGGCCAGCCTTCGGGGATGGTGACCGCCTGATGCTCGGTACGCCCCTGTTGCAGGATCTTCAGGATATCGCGCCAGGCCATGCCCGTAGCCAGGCGATAATTGCCGGCCTGCACCGGCGCATCGCTGCCCAGCACCCGCGACAGTACGCGGAACTGCCCGGCCGAATGGATGATCTGCTTGCGCTCCAGCGCGCGCGCCACCTGGATCAGGCTGGCGCCCTTTTCCACGGTGAAGGGCTCCGCCTCGCCCAGCGCCGTTCCCCAGCCGAACCACGGCGCCAGCCCCAGCGGCAAGCCCAGCAGCGCCAGCAGAAGCAGAAAGGCAAGGCCCGTGCGCCGCATCTGTCACGCCATCAAACGCCGCGCATCACCAGCGTGGCATTGGTGCCGCCAAAACCGAAGCTGTTGTTCAGCACGGCCCGGATGCGGCGGGGTTTGGCGACATGCGGCACCAGATCGATACCGATGCAAGCCTCGGACGGATTGTCGAGATTGAGCGTCGGCGGTGCCACCTGGTCGCGCAAGGCAAGCAGGCAGAAGATCGCTTCGACGGCGCCGGCCCCGCCCAGCAGGTGGCCGATGGCGGATTTGGTGGACGACATCGACACATTGCCGATGGCATCGCCAAACAGCCGCCGCACCGCGCCCAGCTCCAGCTCGTCCCCCATCGGGGTGGAGGTGCCGTGGGCGTTGATATAATCAATGTCTTCCGGGTTCAGGCCGGCGCGCTTCAGCGCCATCGCCATCGATCGGAACGCGCCCGATCCTTCCGGGTGCGGCGCCGTCACATGCCAGGCATCGCCGGTGAGGCCATAGCCGATGACCTCGCCATAGATTTTGGCACCACGCGCCTTGGCGTGTTCATATTCCTCCAGCACCACGACACCGGCGCCTTCGCCCATGACGAAACCATCGCGGGCCTGATCCCACGGGCGGCTGGCGCGGGTGGGATCGTCGTTGAAATTGGTCGAAAGCGCCCGCGCCTGCGCGAAACCGGCAATGCCGAGCGGGCACAGCGCGCTTTCGGCGCCGCCGGCCAGCATGACATCGGCATCATCCAGCGCGATCATCCGCGCCGCATCGCCGATGGCGTGGGCGCCGGTGGAACAGGCCGTCACCACCGCATGATTCGGCCCCATCAGGCCATATTTGATCGAAACCTGGCCAGAGATCAGGTTGATCAGCCGGCCGTGCACGAAGTGGGGGGACACGCGGCGCGGGCCCTTTTCATGCAGCACGATCAATTCGGCTTCGATGCCCGGCAAGCCGCCGATGCCGCTGCCGATCGAGCAACCGGCGCGGAACCGCTGTTCCTCGGTCATGTCGGTCAGCCCGGCATCCTCGATGGCCTGGCCGGCGGCATCGATGCCGAAAATGATGAACGGATCGACCTGGCGCTGCACCTTGTAATCGACGCGCTTGTTGGCATCGAAGGTCATGCCGCTGCCGTCGCCGGGCTTGATCTCGCCGGCGATGCGGCACGCCTGGTTGCTGGCATCAAAGCGGGTGATCGGGCCGATGCCGGATCGCGACGCCAATATATTGGCCCAGATGGTTTCGACATCACTGCCCAGCGGGGTGACAAGACCCAGCCCGGTGACCACGACACGGCGCATTGGCGCTCCACTTCTTTTGCGTCCGGCCTGTGTTGGCCGACCCCTGACTTATTCTCTCACAAGCGGCGGGCCAGCGCAAAACGGCCCTCCGCTCAGGCTGAGCGAAGGGCCGGAATGTCGCAGGCGGCGCTGCTGGCCGGCCCATCGCTCGCAATCCGGCAGACAACGCCGAACTGCCGGCAAAGGTTCCACCCGCCCCTGCCCGGGCCGATGATCAACCCTTGCTGTTTTCCGCGATGAACCCGATCGCATCAGCGACGGTAAGGATCTTTTCGGCGGCATCGTCGGGGATTTCCACGCCGAATTCTTCTTCGAACGCCATCACCAGTTCGACCGTGTCGAGGCTGTCGGCGCCCAGATCATCGATGAAGCTGGCGCCTTCGGTCACCTTCTCGGCTTCCACGCCCAGATGCTCCACCACGATCTTCTTCACGCGCTCGGCGACGTCGCTCATGTTCATTCCCCTAGGTTTGCGGCGGTGTGTTCGCCGGTGGGTTGGTTAGCGGTTACGGGCCGGCGATAGCGTGATGGCGAAATTGTGGCAAGAGCGTAGCGCGGCCAGTGTGCTGGCGCAGCCAGCGCGGGGACTCGCGCAAGCTCGGCCGGGCTGGCTGACGGGCCTCAGCCCGGCAGAACAGCTTCGACGGCGTGGCTCCGCCACGCTCTTTCCTTTTTCCTTTGTTCAAACCTCAGCGGACTCGGCGGCTTTGCCGCCGGCCGCGGGCCCCAGGGCCATGGCGCGGGGTTCTTGCTCACGCGGCCGGCGGCAAAGCCGCCGAGTCCGCTGAAGGCGTTCAAGCAAGCAAAAGAAAGTGCGTGGCAGAGCCACAAGCCTGCTCCGGCGAAGGCCGGGGTCGAAGCGGTTCGGCGCGCAGGAGCGCGCGCCGCCCGCCCGGCCGCGTTCGCGCCTGTCGGCGCACAGCACTTCGCGCTGTGCGCTCGCGGCGCATCACGGCATCACCATCCCGCCATTCACGTGCAGCGTCTGCCCCGTGACATAAGACGCCTCCTTCGACGCCAGATACACCACGCCGGCCGCAATATCATCGCCCGCCCCCAGCCGCCCGGCCGGGATGCGCCCCGTCAAAGCCTCTTTCTGCGCCTCCGGCAGCGCATCGGTCATCGCCGAAACGATGAAGCCCGGCGCCACGCAATTGACCGTGATCGCCCGCGACGCCAGTTCCTGCGCCAAAGCTTTCGACATGCCGATCAGGCCGGCCTTCGAGGCGGCATAATTGGCCTGGCCGGGATTGCCGGTCACGCCGACCACGCTGGTAATGGCGATCAGGCGGCCAAAGCGCTGCTTCATCATCGGGCGCGCGGCAGCGCGGTACAGGCGGAAGGTGGCTTCGAGGTTGATGCGGATCACGTCCGACCATTCCTCATCCTTCATCCGCATCGCCAGATTGTCGCGGGTGATGCCGGCATTGGCGACCAATATGTCCAGCCGGCCGCCCAGCGCCTCGACCGCCTGGCCGACCAGCGCATCGACGGCGGCAGAATCAGACAGGTTGCAGGGCAGGATCACCGCATCGGGGCCGCAGTCTGCCGCCACCGCCGCCAGCGCTTCGGCCCGTGTGCCCGACAGCGCGACGCGGGCGCCCTGCGCCGCCAGCGCGCGCGCGATGGCGCTGCCGATGCCGCCCGAAGCGCCGGTTACCAGCGCGGTCATGCCTGTCAGATCGAACATGGTGGGTTTCCTCTTCATGTTGCGGCAAGGGTTACCCCCTCACCCCGCCGCGCTGGCGCGCGAGTCGCCCTCTCCCGCAGGGAGAGAGGGAATTACAAGGACTTCGCAATCGCCTCCAGGCCGGACATGTCCACGGCGGTGATCGTCGGCACATCGGGCGTGATGCGGCGGATCATCGGCCCCAGCACCTTGCCGCCCAGTTCAACAAAGCCGGTCACGCCCAGATCGGCCATCGCCAGCACCGATTCGCGCCAGCGCACCGTGCCGCACACTTGTTCCACCAGCAGGCGGCGAATGTCGTCGGGATCGGTGACCACAGCCGCCGTCACATTCGCCACCAGCGGCACAGATGGCGCATGCAGCGGCGCGGCCGCCAGCGCCGCGGCCATGGCATCGGCCGCCGGCTGCATCAGCGCACAATGGAACGGCGCCGACACCGGCAGCAACACCGAATGGCGGGCGCCCTTGGCTTTGGCGAGGTTCATCGCCCGGGCAACGGCCTCAACATGGCCGGATACCACCACCTGGCCATTGGCGTTGTCGTTGGCGGCGGCGCACACCTGATCCTGCGCAGCTTCGGCGGCCACGGCCGTCACCGCTTCAAAATCCAGCCCCAGCAGCGCCGCCATCGCGCCCACACCTTGTGGCACCGCGGCCTGCATCGCCTGCCCACGCAGCCGGAGGAGCCGCGCCGTATCGGCCAGTCCCAGGCTGCCGGCGGCACACAGCGCCGTATATTCGCCCAATGAATGCCCGGCAACGAATGCCGCCTTGTCGGCCAGGCGCATTTTGGCTTCGGCCTCCAGCACACGCAGGCAGGCAATGCTGAGCGCCATGATCGCCGGTTGGGCATTGGCGGTGAGCGTGAGCGCGTCTTCCGGCCCGTCCCACATCAGGCGCGACAGATGCTCGCCCAGCGCCTCGTCGACTTCTTCAAACACGGCGCGGGCGTGCGGGCTGGCTTCGGCCAGGGCCTTGCCCATGCCCACCGATTGGCTGCCCTGGCCCGGAAAGATGAAGGCGCGAATGGTCGGTCTCCCCAAGATATGCTGGCCCCGCCCGGCCGCCATGATCGCAGCGGCGGATAGGCGCTTCATCGCCCTCACGCAACCATGCGACACACCTACGGCGATTTGCCCCGTTGCACCGCCATTTCAATTCGCTAATGGAGCGGGCTTGCTTTGGGAGGAAGCAAGGGGGATTCGGTGGCGGCGCTGCGGCTTCGCATACCCTCCTTGCCACTGACCGGGCGTGGGTCTGCAACAGCCAAGGAAGAACAATGCTGAAAACCGCCCGACTGTTGATTGCCGTTCCGTTGCTTGCCGCCGCCATGCCGGCGATGGCTGCCGTGTCGCCCGCCGTTGGCAAGGCGCTGAACGCCGCCGCTGCCGCTGCCAAGTCGCGCAATGCCGCTGGCGTTGCCGCCGCCATCGGCCAGGCCCGCGCCGCCGCATCGTCGGCCGAAGAACGGGAAAAGACCGCGCAGATGGCTGGCTATGCCTTTACGGCGGTCGGCCGCTACGCCGAAGCCGCGGCCGCGCTGCAGGACGTGGGCGCGCCGTGCAACCAGTTGGCGCCGCTCTATTATCAGGCCGGGCAACTCGACAAGGCCGTCAGCATCGCCAAGAGCTGCGGCGGCGAAGGCATGCAGATCCTGGTGGCCCAGGCCTACACGCGGCAGGGCCGCCACAAGGATGCCATCGCATCGTACAACAAGCTGATTGCCAGCAACGGTGCCAAGGCGCTGTATCTGGAAAACCTGGCCGGCGCGCAGTACAAGTCAGGCGACAAGGCAGGCTATCTGGCCACCACGACCAAGCTGATCAAGGTCGATGCCTCGCCGGCGCGCTGGAAGGCGCTGTTGACCAATTTCCAGCAGACCAACATGCGTTCGGAATCGAAACTGGCGCTGTATCATCTGATGATGACCACCGGATCGCTGGATCGCGCCGCTGATTATCAGGATTTCGCCCGTCTCGCCCTTCTGAACGGCCAGGCCGCTGTCGCCAAGACCGCACTCGACAAGGCCGGTGGCGGCAGTGATGCCATGAGCCAGAAGCTCGCCGCAGCAGCAACCAAGGCCGTTGCCAGCGAAGGCGCGGAAGCGGCCAAATTGTCCACCGCGCCGGCCACCGCCTTCAAGGGCGGCAACGCCTGGCTTGGCTTGAACGAATATGCCAAGGCCATCGCCGCCTATGACAAATCGATTGGCGCAAATGGTCCCGAAGCCGATTATGCCCGCGTCTTCAAGGGCATCGCGGCAGTGAAGGCCGGCCAGAAATCCGTGGCCGTTGCCAGTTTCAAGGGCGTGCAGGACAAGAGCGGCATGAAGGACATCGCCGATCTGTGGAGCCTTTACGCCTCCAGCCGCGGCTGAGCCTGATTGCAGCATGATCCGGGCCGCCGTGGGACACCACGGCGGCCCGTTTCGTGTCGGTCACGCCGGATATTGCCAGCCTTCGTCATCGGCAATGGCAGCGGCAAATTGCGCTTCGGCGTGGCGCCAGTTGGCCAGATTGCCAATAAACGCCTTCAGGAACGCGCCGCGATCGTTGCGCCAATCGATATAATAGGCGTGTTCCCACACATCACACACCAGCAATGGCATCACCGGCTGTTCGACCCACACCGGCAGCGCATCGTGGGTGGAACAGATCGACAAGGCGCCATCAGCATCGCTGACCAGCCAGACCCAGCCCGATCCGAACTCGGCCTTGCCGGCCGCCACAAAGGCCTCGGCCATGGCATCAAACCCACCGAAATCCCGCGTGATCGCTTCGGCCAGCCCGCCGCCGGGCCGCGCATCGGACGGCATATCAGACGGGGGGGCCGCCAGGCTGGCCCAGAAAAACCCGTGATTCCACGCCTGCCCCGCGGCATCAAACAGCGCGACATGGTCGGCCTCGTCGGCATTGTCGATGATGGTTTCCAGATCGGCCGACGCATCATCGGTGCCGGCGATCAGTTCGCCCACCTTGGTGACATAGGCGGCGAAATGCTTGCCATGGTGATAGGCAAAGGTTTCGGCCGAGATGAGGGGAGCCAGCGCATCGGCGGCGAACGGCAGGGGCATCAGGCTGATCATGGTGGTTCCTTCCAGTTTACC
Organism: Sandarakinorhabdus sp.; assembly: GCF_987265915.1. Taxonomy (NCBI): domain Bacteria; kingdom Pseudomonadati; phylum Pseudomonadota; class Alphaproteobacteria; order Sphingomonadales; family Sphingosinicellaceae; genus Sandarakinorhabdus; species Sandarakinorhabdus sp. Next base: position 1,360,499 of record NZ_OZ503948.1, on the reverse strand, counting down.
CGCCACCAACAGCCGAGAAGCGATTTCGTGCCATCCTGCCGTCGGTGCCGACTTGATCGTCTGATCGTCTGCCCCTATGCCGGCGTCTGTGTCGTGCGTCCGCCTTAAATTCTGGCGCGTTTTGCCGATCATGCTGCTGTGCATGATGGCCAACGCGACCGCGCCCCGCGGCTATATGCCAAGCATGACCGCCGACGGGTTTCATCTGGTGCTGTGCGCCGGCGTGGTGGACGCAGCGACAATTGCGGCCATGGCGGATGAGCCGGCTGCTGCGGCCCTCGTCAATGCGCTGAAGCAGGCGCAGGATCAGCATGGCAGCGACGGCGACGAGGCGCCGACAGCCTGTCCGTTCGCTGGCGCCGCCATCGCCGATCTGCCGACCCTGGCCTCGGTTTCGGCGCCAATTGTTCATGCGCAAGCAGCGCTGCCGTTCCCGCCTGGCACGATCATCCGGGCGCGCCATCACGCGACGACACCCCCGGCGACGGGTCCTCCGCACCTGATCTGAACCTTTGCACCATCTGGCGGTCCTTGGCCGGCCAGATTCTCATGCTGTTCTGATTCAGGATCCATTCCATGTCTGTTTACACTGCTCGCGGGGCCATGCTGGCCACGGCCGCTGCTGCCCTGTTCCCAATTTCTGCCCGCGCCCAAGCCGAAGCCAGCCCCGCCTGGCGCACGCCGGAGATCGTCGTCACGGCCCAGCGCCCCGGCTATGCTGCCGCCACCACCACCGCCTTGCGCACCGATGTGCCGCTGATCGAGGTGCCGCAATCGGTGCAGGTGCTGAACGAAACCCTGATCCGTGAACAGGATCTGCGCACGCTGGCCGATGCCCTGCGCAATATTTCGGGCACCGTGCCGGCCCAGCCGGGCGAGGCGGTGCTGGCGAACCCGATTGTTCGCGGTTTTGGTGCGGATATCTTCATCGATGGCCTGCCGGCCTATGGCGCCACCGCCGTCATCGATCCGGCCAGCCTGGTCGCCTACAGCCGGATCGAGGTGGCCAAGGGGCCCACCGCCACATTGTTCGGCGGCGGGCTGGGCGCGCCGGTGGGCGGCCTGATCAATCTCGTCAGCAAGACCCCGACCGACACGGCCAGCTATCGCGCCCAGCTGCGCGGCGGGAGTTTCGATACGATCAGCGGCAATGTCGATCTCAACCAGCCGATTGCCGGCATCGGGGCTTTTCGGATCACCGCCGAGGTGCAGGACGAGGGCAGCTGGATTGCGGCGGTCAACGCCAACCGCATCGCCATCAACCCCAGCCTGCGGCTGGATCTGGGCGCAGACACCAGCCTGACCCTGATCGGCAGCTACAGCCTGGTGCGCCAGCTGGAATATGCCGGCCTGCCGCTTGGCCAGATCGACACGCCGGCGGTGGACCGCCGCCAGTTCGTTGGCGCGCCGGCCGGCCAGCCGCGCACCCGTGTCCGCAACAGCGTCGGCACCGCCAGCCTGGATCACCGCTTTTCCGATGCGGTGACCGCCAATATCCGGGTGCGCCATTTCGACAGCCGCTTCGACGAATATGGCAGCACCTTCTTTGCCGGCTTCTTTCCGCCCACCGGCACGCAATATCCGATCATCACCGCCTATCTGCCCACCGATGTGTCGGAAACCACTGTGGATGCCAGTCTCACCGCGAAGCTGGCGACCGGCCCGGTTGACCATGTGCTGGTGGCCGGCGTGCAATATGATCACACGCGTTATGATGCCGGTATCGGATTCAACTTCGTGCCGGTGGGCGTGCAGGATCTGGCCAACCCGGCGCAGCCGCCGCTGAATTTTGGCGCGGTGCCTGCCTTGGGCCCACGCCGCCAGACCGACCGCTATCGCACCACAGCCGCCTTCGTGCAGGATCAGGCCAGCATCGGCCCGGTGACGCTGCTGGCTTCGCTGCGCTGGACGGAATTTGCCTATCAGGAACGTGCGGGCGGCACGGTGGACAGGGCCTATCGCAAGGTGAACCCACGGCTGGGGGCGACGGTGAAGCTGGCCGAAGGGGTGGCGCTGTTCGGCGGCTGGGCCACCGGCTTTCGCGGCACCACCAATTTCTTCGGGCTCACCGCCCCGGTGCCGGAAACCTCACGCAGTTTCGAAGCCGGCGTGAAATTCGATGCCAAGGCCATCGGCCTGTCAGGCAGCATCGCCGCCTATGATCTGAGGCGACGCAATGTGCCCACCGCCGATCCCGCCAACCCCTTCCTGCAAATCCAGACCGGGGAGCAACTGGCGCAAGGCATCGAGGCCGATCTGATCTGGGAGCCAACACCGGCCTGGTCGGTGATCGCCAATTATGGCTTCACCGATGCACGGGTGACGCAGGACGGCGTGTTTGCCGCCGGTGCTCGCCTGGCCCGCGCGCCGCGCCATGCCGGGCGGCTGGCGCTGCGCTATCGGGTGACGGAGGGCAGCCTGAAGGGCCTGGGCGTGGGGGCTGGCATCAGCGCCGCCTCGTCCGCGCCGGCGGCACTGGGCGGCGCGCCGGTGCCGGGCTGGGCCACAGTGGATGCCCAGGCCAGCAAGCAGTTCGGCCCGGTGACGCTGGGCGTGAACATCACCAACCTGCTGAACCGCCGCTATGTGCTGCCCTGGCAGTATCTGGCGCAGGATGTGGTGATGCCGGGCGCGCCGCGGGCGGCCTTCGTCACGCTGGGCGTGGCGCTGTGAAGGGAGAAGACGCGATGACGAACCGACGCGACATATTGGCCGGCGGGCTGACGACGGCGGCGCTGCTGGCGCCATTCCTGGCTCTGGAAAAGGCGATAGCGGCGCAGCAGGGACAGGGGGCGGCCGCGCCGGCCAATCCCAGCGCTGCCGAGCAGAAGGCCATGGCCGACAATCATATGGGCGAAATGGAAAAAGTGCTCGGCCTTGGCCTGTGGGGCCAGGAGGAGGTGGGGATGATCCTCTACCCCGGCTTCACCGCGCTTGATCTGGTGGGGCCGCATTATTTCTTTGCCTGCATGTTCGGCGCCAAGGTGCATCTGATCACGCCGAACCAGGATCTGGCGCCGGTGGCGTCCGATCTCGGTCTCGCCATCCAGCCGACCATGACGATGGCGTCCGCCCCGCGCAATCTGGATGTGATCTTCATCCCCGGCGGCACCGATGGCACGCTGAAGCTGATGGCGGACACCGCCGCCATGGCCTTCATCCGCGACCGGGCGAGCCGCGCCAAGCACATCACCAGCGTGTGTACCGGTTCCATGGTGCTGGGCCGCGCCGGCCTGTTGAAGGGCAAGCGCGCCACCTCGCACTGGGCGGTGCGGCCGGTGCTGGCCGATTTTGGTGCCATCCCGGTTGATGAACGGGTGGTGCGCGACGGCAATGTGCTGACCGGGGCCGGCGTGACGGCGGGCATGGATTTTGCCATTGCACTGGTCGCCCAGCTTCGTGGGCCGGCCTATGCCAAGGCCTTGATGTTGCAAGCCGAATATGCGCCGGTGCCGCCCTACAATGCTGGCACCATGGCGACCGCGCCGGCCGACGTCGGCGGCATGATGGGCACGATGTTTGCGCCGCTGGCCGACAAGTTCCGGGCGCTGGCCTGAGGCTGCCGATCAATCGAAGCCGGCGGCGGTCACTCCCCCGCCGGCTTCGATTGCAGTTGGATATAATTGTGCAGCCCCATCTGGCTGATCATCGTCTGCTGCGTCTCGATGAAATCGACATGCTCTTCCTCGGCGCGCAGGATTTCGGCGAACAGGTCGCGCGACGGGTAATCGCGCACGGTTTCGCAATATTGGATCGCGTCGCGCAGCAGGGCGATGGCTTCATATTCCAGCGCCAGATCGGCGGCGAGCACTTCCTCCACCGTCTCGCCGACGCGCAGGCGGTTCAGCGCCTGCATGGCGGGGAAGCCGTCGAGGAAGAAGATGCGCTCGATCAACTTGTCGGCGTGCTGCATTTCCTCGATGGATTCGTGCCGCTCGTAATGGGCCAGACGCTTGATGCCGAGATTGTCGAGCAGGCGGTAATGCAACCAATATTGGTTGACCGCGGTCAATTCGCCCTTGAGCACGGCGTTGAGAAAATCGATGACCTTGGCGTCGCCCTTCATGGCGTGTCTCCTTCGTTGATGCCGGAGTGATGCCATCCGATTTGGCGCACGTCAAGAAAAAGCGTGGGATTTCTGATACTTGAAGGTGCAACGCACTCGCAGTAGCAGTGGGGAGCCGCCGTCAGGCGAACGGGCTGGCCTGGGCGACAACTTCGCGCGCAAACGGCAGGCACTGGCCGCATTTCACCTTTGCACCCAACTGGGCATAGGCCGCGCGCGGGCAGGATGTGCCGGCGGCGCGGGCGGCCTGCTTCACGTCACGTTCCTTAAGGGCATTGCAGACACAGACGTACACGCCAGTTCCCCACTCCGCCCGCTGATCATCCAGCGGCTGTTGCGAAGCGTTATCACCCAGGCGCACGGCAAATGCAAGTGGTTCGCAACAGCAAATGCGCGCTTCAGCGCCGCCCGAACAATTTTTCGATATCGGTCTTGGCCAGGCGCACCCAGGTCGGACGGCCGTGGTTGCACTGGCCTGAGTGCGGGGTGATTTCCATCTCGCGCAGCAAGGCGTTCATTTCGGCGACCGACAGGCTGCGCCCGGCGCGCACGCTGCCGTGGCAGGCCATGGTGGCAGCAACCGCATCCAGTCGTTCCTTCAACGACAGCGCCTTGCCGAAGGCGGCGAGATCATCGGCGAGATCGGTGATCAGCCCGCGCACATCGCAGGCGCCGAGCATCGCCGGGGTCGCACGCACCAGGATGGCGTTGGGGCCAAAGGCTTCGATGTCGAGGCCCAGTTCGGCCAATTCGGGCGCACGGGCGGCGATGCGGCCGGCCGCGATCTCGTCGAGCTCGACCACTTCGGGGACCAGCAGCGCCTGCGCCGGCACCGCGCCGCCGGCCAGCGCCTTGTTCATGCGCTCCAGCGTCAGCCGTTCATGGGCGGCGTGCTGATCGACGATGATCAGCGCGTCCGCGGTTTCGGCGACAATATAGGTGGCGGCGATCTGGCCGCGCGCCGCGCCCAAGGGATATTGTTGCGGAAACTGCCCAGATGGCGGCGCAGCCGGGGCTGGCATGTGCGCGGCGAAGGCCGGCGGGAAGGCTGGTGGCAGTTCGGTGAACAGGCGCGGCGGTTCGGCAAGCGCGGCGGCCGGAGCATGGGGCGCAGTAGCACCGAACGCCGGCAGCTGTGGTTCCGCCACGAACGCCGAGGCCACAGGCTCGGCGACGAACGCCGCCAGCGCCGATTGCGCCACCCGGCTGCTGGCGCGGATGCCGGCCTCGTCCAGCGCGCGCCGCAGCCCAGACACGATCATCCCGCGCACATGTGCCGCATCCTGAAACCGCACTTCCGTCTTGGCCGGGTGCACGTTCACATCGACGAAATCGTGCGGCACATCGAGGAACAAGGCCACCACCGGGTGGCGATCGCGGGCCAGCAGATCCTGATATGCGCCGCGCACCGCGCCGACCAGCAGGCGGTCGCGCACCGGGCGGCGATTGACGAACAGATATTGGTGATCGGCGACGCCGCGGTTCCAGGTCGGCAGCCCGGCGAGACCCGCCAGATGCAGGCCATCACGCGACAGATCGACCGCCACGGCATTGCTGGCAAAATCCGCGCCGATGATCGCTGCCAGCCGCGCCAGGCTGCTGGCCGGGGACTGGTCGGGCAGCGGCGGCAGATTGAGCAGGCGGCGGCCTTCATGTTCCAGCACAAATCCCACCTGCGGATTGGCCATCGCCAGCCGGCGGATGTGATCGTGGGCGGCCGCCAGCTCGCTGCGCGGCGATTTCAGGAACTTGGCCCGTGCCGGCACGTTTGCGAACAGGCCTTCGACGCGCGCCACCGTGCCGGGCGCAGCGCTGGCCGGGCCATCGGCGATGATGCGGCCGTTATCGACCACCAGTTCCCAGCCTTCACCGCCCGCAGCCCGGCTGGTCAGCGACAGCGTGGCGACCGAGCCGATCGACGGCAGCGCTTCGCCGCGAAAGCCCATGGTGGCGATGGCCGACAGATCGCCGTCGGGCAATTTGGAAGTGGCGTGACGCTCGATGGCCAGGCGCAATTGGTCGGGCGCCATGCCGCTGCCGTCGTCGGCGACCTCCAGGCCATCAATGCCACCATTCGACAGCACCACGCGGATATGGCGCGCGCCGGCATCCAGCGCATTTTCCACCAATTCCTTGGCGGCGCTGGCCGGGCGCTCCACCACCTCGCCGGCGGCGATACGGTTGATCAATGTTTCGGGGAGGCGGCGGATGGGCACGCGCCCATGTTTAGGCGCAAACCGCCCCAATGTCAGCCGCTGCGGACGCCCAAGGCTACGCTTCGCACGCCACATCGGTACAATCGGACGGAAATGATGCGATCATACGCACTTTTCAGTGGTTGACGGCCGGTGTTGACGCTTGCCGAATCGGACGTACAGGGCCAAAGCCGAGTCGGTTGTTCGCGAGCCCCCGCGACCCGTCTTGCTCATCCTCCTGCCTGCGGTTTCCTGTAGTATGTCGGTCTTTTCGCGCATGTTTTCGTTCCTTGCCCAGGACATGGCCATTGATTTGGGCACGGCCAACACGCTGGTCTATGTGCGTGGGCGCGGCATCGTGCTGAACGAACCCAGCGTGGTGGCGATCGAGACCATCCGCGGCAACAAGATCGTCAAGGCCGTCGGCAATGAAGCCAAGGTGATGATGGGCCGCACGCCGGGCAATGTCGAATGCATCCGCCCCTTGCGCGATGGCGTGATTGCCGACATCGATGTCGCCGAACAGATGATCAAGCACTTCATCAAGAAGGTGCAGACCAGCCGGTTCGGCCGTTACCCGGAAATCGTCATCTGCGTGCCATCGGGTTCGACCAGCGTCGAAAAGCGCGCCATTCGCGACGCCGCCAACAATGCCGGCGCCACCCAGGTCTATCTGATCGAAGAGCCGATGGCCGCGGCGATCGGCGCCGGCATGCCGGTGACCGAACCAATTGGATCGATGGTTGTCGATATCGGCGGCGGCACCACCGAAGTCGCCGTGCTGTCGCTGAAGGGCCTCGCCTATACCACCAGCGTGCGCGTTGGTGGGGACAAGATGGACGAAGCCATCGTCAACTATGTGCGGCGCAACCACAATCTGCTGATCGGCGAAATGACCGCCGAGCGCATCAAGAAGGAAGTCGGCACCGCCAAGCGGCCGGCCGACGGCATCGGCGTCACCATCGACATCAAGGGCCGCGACCTGATGAACGGCGTGCCCACCGAAATCCAGATCAACCAGGCCCAGATCGCCGAAGCCCTGGCCGAACCGGTGGCCACCATCGTCGAAGGCGTGCGCGCCGCGCTGGAAAACACCCAGCCCGAACTGGCGGCCGATATTGTCGATCAGGGCATTGTGCTCACCGGCGGTGGGGCGCTGCTGGCCAATCTGGATGTCGTGTTGCGTGAAGCCACGGGCTTGCCGGTGAGCGTTGCCGACGAACCCTTGACCTGCGTTGCCATCGGCACCGGCCGTGCGCTGGAAGATCCGATGTACCGCGGGGTGCTGATCACGGCGTAACCCACTATATTGCCAGCAACGGGGACCTGCCGGCACATGGATTGGACTCAGACACCGCGCCGTTCGAGCGCCATGCGCCGCGAGCAGAATCTTGCGCTGGTTTCGGCGGTGATGTCTGGCGCGGTGATCGCGGCCGGTCTGTTGCTGCTGTTGGTGGCGCGGGTGAACCCTGAAACCGCCAGCGGCATCCGAACGATAGCGACCGATCTGGTGACGCCAGTGTGGGGCGTGGCGCGCGCGCCCATCGATGGCATGGCCCGGCTGTTTGTCAGGATCGGCGATTATTTCGGGGCGGTGTCACGCGCCGAGGCGCTGGAAACCCAGCTTGATCTGGCCAATGCCCGACTGCGGCAATCCCGGGCGCAGGCGCGGGAACTGGTGCAATTGAAACGGCTGATGGCGGTGCGCGAACCAAATCGGCAGGTGATCGCCACCACCCGCATCGCCGCCGCCACGTCGGGCAGCGTGGTGCGCTTTGCCATGCTGGCCGTCGGCGCCGCCGGCGGGGTGGCGCGCGACATGCCGGTGATCGGCGCCGATGGCCTGGTGGGGCGCACGCAGGACGTTGGCCAGGTCAGCAGCCGCGTCCTCCTCATCACCGATCCGCTGAGCCGCGTGCCGGTGATCGTCGAGCGCACGGGCCAGGCCGGGCTCGCCGCCGGGCGCAACCAACCATCATTGGTGCTGATCGACCGCGTCGGCCCCGATTTGCCGCTGCGGGTGGGCGATCGCATCGTCACCTCCGGGGATGGCGGCGTTTACCCACCCGGCGTGCCGGTCGGCGTGGTGATCGAACTGCGCAGTGATGGCCCGGTGATCCGCCCGGCGCAACCGCCGCTGGGCGCCGGTTTTGTCACTGTGGAAACCGCCTGGCTGCCGATGCCGGCCGAAACCGCCCTTGGGCCGGTGTTCGATGCGCCGGTGCCGGTGGAGGCGCGCACCCGCGGCGCGCCAAAGCCGCGGCTGCGCAGTGCCGAACCGGGGGCCGAGCCCGCAGCGACTGCCACGCCGGTTGTGCCCCCAACTCTGCCCGTATCATGATTGCCTCCCCGCCGCCCCCTGCCCTGCTGATGACCCCGGCCGAGCGCCGGCGCTGGGTGCTGGCCAGTTGGCGCTATGCGGTGCCGGCGGTAACCAGCATTGTCATGCTGATGCTGATGCTGGCGCCGCTACCGCTGGTGGTGCCGATCATGCCGCATCTGGGCCTGCTGGCCGTGCTGGCCTGGGCCATGCTGCAACCCGGCCTGATGCCGCCCTGGGTGGCCTTCTTTGTCGGCGCGATTGCCGATCTCTTGTTCGGCCAGCCACTTGGGGTCAATGCCACGCTGTTTGCTGTGGCTGCCAGCGTCATGCGGCTGCTGGAACGGCGGGTCGGGCGCCATGGCCATGGCTTTGATTGGGCGCTGGCGACCATGATCATGCTGGGGGTGATGGCCGGCACCGGGCCGTTGATGGCGCTGGCCGGGCGACCGGTGCCGATGGCGCCGATGCTGTGGCAAGCGCCGGCCAGCCTGATGGCCTGGCCGCTGGTGGTACGCCTGGCAGCGGCCATCCAGTTGCGCCTGGTGGCGTCGATGCCTGGTTGGCGCCATGGATGATCCGGCCCGTCGCCTCGGGTTCTCGCGCCGCGCTTTGCTGCTGGGCGCTGGGATGGCTGGCACCGGCGCATTGCTGGCCGGGCGGCTGGCGTGGCTTTCGCTGTTCGAAGGCGAACATTATCAACTGAAGGCGCAGGAAAATCGCGTCCAGAACCGGCTGATCCCGCCGCGGCGGGGCTGGATTGTCGATCGCAACGGCAAGCCGCTCGCCATGAACCGCCCGGATTACCGGCTGGAACTGCGCCCGGCCGAGGTGGAAGATCTTGATGCCACATTGATCGCCATTCGGCAGGTGATCGATCTGGACATCGCCGACGAATATCGCATCCGCGACGATATCGGCAGCCAGCCCAGCTTCATGCCGGTGGTGGTGCGCCAGAATCTGACATGGCCGGAATTTTCCGCCTGCAACGTGCGGCTGGCGACCTTGCCCGGCGTGTCGGCGGTGCAAAGCTTCTCGCGCTATTATCCCGAAGGCGATCGCCTGGCGCATCTCCTCGGCTATGTCGGGGCGCCGACGCCTGAGCAATATCGGACAAGCCGCGATGCGCTGCTGATCTACCCCGGATTCCGCATCGGCAAGGATGGCATCGAACGCCATGAGGACAAGCAGCTGCGCGGCACCGCCGGCGCATCGCGCGTGGAGGTGACGGCGCGCGGCGAGCTGGTGCGCGAACTGGGCACCCGCGCCGACGATCCGGGTGACACGCTGAAGCTCACCATCGATCGCGAACTGCAAAGCTATACGGCGCGGCGGCTCGCCGACAATTCGGCCAGTGTCATCGTTATCGACTGCCAGACCGGCGACCTCCGGTGCATGGTCTCGATGCCGGCCTATGATCCCAATATCTTCTCCACCCGCGTGCCGGCCAGCCTGTGGAAGGCGCTGCAAGCCGATGATCATACCCCGCTGCTCAACAAGAGCGCCATGGGCCTGTACCCGCCCGGATCGACCTTCAAGCTGGTCACCACGCTGGCGGCGTTGGAGGCCGGGGTCGATCCCGACGAGATGATCGGCTGCAGCGGCGCCTATCGGCTGGGCACCAACACCTGGCATTGCCACGCCCGCCGCGGCCATGGCGGGGTCAATATGCACCGGGCGCTGCCGCTGTCGTGCGACACGTATTTCTATATCATGGGGCGGCGCATCGGCATCGATGCAATTGCCGCCATGGCGCGGCGGCTGGGGCTGGGCCAGGAATATGATCTGCCGGTGCCGGGCCAGGCCAGCGGCATCGTGCCCGACAAGGCGTGGAAACAGCGGCGATACGGGCCTGATCCAAAAAAAGGCGGCTGGCGCGAAGGCGAAACCCTGAATGCCGCCATCGGCCAAGGCTATATCATCACCAACCCGTTGCAATTGGCGGTAATGACGGCGCGGGTGGCCAGCGGCCGCGCCGTGTTGCCGCGCCTGATCGCCAATGGTCCCGCGCCCGAATTTCCCTCGCTGGGTATCCCCGAAGCGCATCTCGCGCTGGTGCGGCAGGGCATGATCGATGTTGTCAATGCCCGCATCGGCACGGCGCGGGCGGCGCGCAGCGCGGTGCCCGATGTGGTGATCGCCGGCAAGACCGGCACGGCCCAGGTGCGCCGCATCAGCATGGCCGAACGCCGCCGCGGCGTGATCCGCAACGAAGCCCTGCCGTGGAAACAGCGCGACCATGCGCTGTTCGTCGCCTTTGCCCCGGCCGGCGCCCCGCGCTATGCCGCTTCGGTGATCCTGGAACATGGCATTGCCGGCGGGCGCTATGCCGCGCCGATCGCACGCGATGTGCTGACCTACATGTTCGAACCGGAACGCGCGCTTGCGGTGCTGCCCGCCATCGAAGCCGATGCCGCCAAGCGCCGCGCCGAACGCCACATCAGCGAAACCGCCGCCAGCATCGCAATGGAACGCCGGCAGATGATGCCAAGCTGGCTGAAGATCGATCTGGCGCCGCCCGAATATGAAATCGCCGACGCCGACGCGCCGCAACCACCCAGAGACCCGGAATAATGGATCTGCTCAACGGCCCCTGGCGACGTGAGCTGGCGCGCCTGCCGTGGGGCATCGTGCTGCTGGTGGTCGCCATCGCCGGCTTTGGCCTGGTCGTGCTCTATTCGGCGGCCGGCGGCTCGCTCAATCCCTGGGCACTGAAGCAGGGCATCCGCTTTGCCATCCTGCTGGGTGCGGCGGTGGGGCTGGCGATGGTGCCGCCCGAACGCTGGCTGGCCTGGGCGTGGCCGATCTATTTCACTCTGCTGGCGGCCTTGCTGGGCGTCGAGCTGGTCGGCGCGGTGCGCGGCGGCAGCCAGCGCTGGCTCGATATCGGCATCATGCAATTCCAGCCATCGGAATTGATGAAACTGGGCATCATCCTGGCGCTTGCGCGCTATTATCATTATGTGCCAAAGGGTTATGAAAGCCGACCCGATGTGCTGCTGCCCGCGCTGGCGTTGATCGCCATGCCGGCCGGGCTGGTGATGCTGCAACCCGATCTGGGCACCGCGCTGGCCATCGTGTTCGGCGGGGTGGCCGTGCTGTTCCTGGCCGGGGTGCGGCTGTGGCTGTTCGGCGCGGCGGCAGCCGCCATGGCCGCCATGCTGCCGGTGGCGTGGTCGCTGCTGCATGAATATCAGCGCAACCGCGTGCTGATCTTCCTCGATCCCGAATCCGATCCGCGCGGCGCCGGCTATCACATCACCCAAAGCAAGATCGCCATCGGTTCGGGCGGGCTGACCGGAAAGGGGTTCCTCAACGGCACGCAAAGCCATCTCGATTATCTGCCGGAACTGCACACCGATTTCGCCTTTGCCACCATGGCCGAGGAATGGGGCCTGATCGGCGGCCTCTATGTGATCATCCTCTATGGCTGCGTGCTGGCGTGGGGCATCCGCACCGCAATGGACGCGAATAGCCAGTTCCAGCGCCTGATGTGCGTGGGCCTGGTGGCGACCCTGTTTTTCTATCTGGCGATCAACATGATGATGGTGATGGGCCTGGCGCCGGTGGTCGGCATTCCGCTGCCGCTGATCAGCTGGGGCGGCAGCGCGATGATGACGGTGATGATCCTGCTCGGCCTGGTCATGGGCATCGCCCGCGCCAACCGCCCTCGCGATTGATCAGCGGGCCGAACCTGTCAAAAACAGGTTTACAACCCCCCCCACCCCCTGCTATCCGCCCGCTCCCGATGGGTGCAACCACCCACCGTACCGCCCGCCAGAGGCGAGATGGACACATAGCTCAGTCGGTAGAGCAGCTGACTCTTAATCAGCGGGTCCTTGGTTCGAGCCCAAGTGTGTCCACCATCTTTCCCGATGACTTAACCTGAAAATCATTGGCGGATGTTCGAAATCCGATGTCCGCCGAAGAGTCGCCCGGCTGCAGGCGCTACCGTCCATTGGCTGCGCCATCCGTACCGGGATCAATTACCAGGTAGCGCCGGCAAATCCTTGGCCAGACGGTCGCGCAATTCGCGCCGCAGGAACTTGCCGCTGGCGTTGCGTGGCAGCGGGTCGTCCAGGAACCAGATGTGGCGGGGCACCTTGTAGCTGGCAATCAAGCTGCCGACGAACGCGCGCAGATGGGCTTCGTCAAGCCGCTCACCGGGCTTCAGCACGACCGCAACGGCCACTTCCTCGCCAAGCCGGTGATCAGGCACGCCGAACACGCAGCATTCGGCCACCGCGGGATGGCGGTAGATGGCGGCTTCGACCTCGGCGCAATAGACATTCTCGCCGCCGCGCAGCACCATGTCCTTCTTGCGATCGACGATGAAGATGAAGCCGTCCTCGTCGATCCGGGCGATGTCGCCGGTGTGCAGCCAGCCATCGGTGATCGCGGCCGCGGTCGCTTCGGGGCGGTTGATATAGCCCTTGATGACGGCGGCGCCCCGCACCCAGAGCTCACCGATCTCACCCGGCGCCACGCTGTTGCCGGCCTCATCGACGCATTTGGCTTCATAGCTGGGCATGGCCGGGCCGGCGCTGTCGGGCTTGTCGACAAAGAAGTCGCCGGAGACCGAAGTGATGATCCCGCAGGTTTCGGTCATGCCATAGCCCGTGCTGGGGCGCGCGCTGGCCACCCTGTCTTCGATCTTGTGCACGAGATCGGGCGGCACCTGGGCACCGCCGCCCGACATCGCGGTCAGGCTCGATACGTCGGTGGTGGCGAAATCCGGGTGGTTGATCAGTTCGCGCGCCATCACCGGCACGCCGCCGATCGAGGTCACCCGTTCCTTCGCGATGATGCGCAGCGCTTCGCCGGCGTCCCAGCGGTACATCAGCACGATGGTGCCGCCGGCGGCGGTGGTCGCATAGGCGCCGCAGTTGTTGGCAGTGACATGGAACAGCGGCGTCGTCAGCAGGGATACCGGCACCGGCGCGGCAGCCGGCGGCGCGGCACCGGTGGCGCGCTGCACCGCCAACGCTGTCGATGCGCCGGCATAGAGCATGTTGTACAAATTGGTGATGCAGCCGCGATGGGTGAGCTGCGCGCCCTTGGGAAAGCCGGTGGTGCCCGACGTGTAGAAGATACAGGCATCGGCATCGGGATCGATCGCCACGTCGGGCAAGTCACCCTCATGGGCGATGACGTCGGCGAAGGATGTCACGCCCGGCTCCGGTCCGCGCAGCTTCACGCCGACCAGCGCCAAGCCGGCCGGCGGCGCGGCGGTCTCGCGATAGCGGTCGAGCCGATCGGCATCGAGGAACATGGCCTTGGGCGCCGAATCCGCCAGCGCATAGGCCATTTCCTCGGCCGTCCACCAGGCGTTCATGCCGACGACGGCAATCCCGGAGCTCACGCAGGCCCAATAGATCAGCATCCATTCGGGATAGTTGCGCATGGCGATCGCCACCCGGTCGCCCGGGCTGATGCCCTGCGCCGCCAGCCAGGCCGCGATGGCATCGACGCGGGCGTGGGCTTCGGCATAGGTCAGCCGTTCGTCGCCATAGACGAGATAGGTCCGCTCGGCGAAGGCGCGCGTCGATTGCCACAAGGCCCGCACATCGGGCAGCGCGCGGGCATAGGCGCGCACGGTGATGCCATTGACGTTGATGGGAACAATCTCGAACGCGCCACCGGGGCCCGTCAATTCTTCCCGCGCCTTCGCCAGCTCCGCGTAGTGCATGAATCTCCCCAACCCCTTGTATCTTTCCAACGATCATACACGCGATCCGACGCCCGATAAGCTATCTAGAGCCATCGGATGGGACGCCGCCGCCCACCCTGAACGGCGCCGCAGGCTTGCCGCTCGATTGACCTTCGTCGCCAGAGCGGCAATGTTGGGCGCAAGGGCATCACCCGGGGCAAATCCGGCTGCACGGGCCGGGCCGGATATCCAAGTTTCGGAGTATCATCTTGAAACGACGTGAATTTCTGGCGTTATCCGGTGCTGCGGGCGGGTTGGCGATGGGCATGCCGTTCGGGCGGGCCATCGCTGAGGAGGCGCTTGGCGACCGCATCGATATCGCGATCAAGAAACGGCTGGCCGATGCCGCCCTCGGCGCTGCGACCGGTGCCGGCGCCAGCTATTGCGACGTGCGCGTCGGGCGCTATCTGCGCCAGTCGGTGATCACCCGCGAGACAAGGGTGGACAATATCGTCAACGCCGAATCGACCGGGATCGGCGTGCGGGTCATTGCCGATGGCGCCTGGGGCTTTGCCGCCACCAATGAGCTGACCGTCGATGCCGCCGCCAAGGCCGCGCGCGCGGCGACCGCCATCGCCAGGGCCAATGCGAAGACCCAGGAAGCGCCGGTGCAACTGGCGCCGGTGAAAGGCGTCGGCAGCGTCAGCTGGGCCACGCCCATCCAGCAGAATGGCTTGGCTGTGCCGATCAAGGAGAAGGTCGATCTGCTGATCGGCGTCAACGCCGCGGCGATGGCGGCCGGGGCCAATTTCATCAATTCGACCCTGTTCCTGATCAACGAGCAGAAATTTTTCGCCAGCACCGATGGTTCGTACATCGATCAGGATGTGCACCGCATCTGGGCGCCGTTCACCGCCACCGCCATCGACAAGGCGAGCGGCAAGTTCCGCAGCCGCAATGGCCTGTCGCAGCCGATGGGCATGGGATATGAATTCCTGCAGCCCAAACCCGCCGGGCGGCATGAATTGCCGGGCGGCGCGGTGGTGTACAGCACATCCTATGACATGCAGGCCGATGCTGTCGCCGCCGCCCGCGATGCGCGCACCAAGCTGACCGCGCCCTCGGTGAAGCCCGGCAAATATGATCTGGTGCTTGATCCCACCCACAGCTTTCTGACCATCCACGAATCCGTCGGCCATGCGCTCGAACTCGATCGTGTGCTTGGCTATGAAGCCAATCTGGCCGGCACCAGCTTTGCCACGCTCGACAAGCGCGACGCCGGGTTCCGCTATGGCAGCGAGATCGTCAATTTCACCGCCGACCGCACCGAGCCGACCAGCCTGGGCGCCATCGGCTATGACGACGAAGGCGTGAAGGCCAAGCGCTGGGACCTGGTTCGGAACGGCGTCCTGGTCGATTACCAGACCATCCGCGACCAGGCGCATATCCTGGGCAAGACTGAGTCCGATGGCTGCTGCTATGCCGACAATTGGTCGAGCGTGCAGTTCCAGCGCATGGCCAATGTCTCGCTGCAGCCCGGCAAGAGCCCGCTCACGCCCACACAGATGATCGCCGGCGTGGAGAACGGCATCTACATGCTCGGCCGCGGTTCCTATTCGATCGATCAGCAGCGCTACAACGCGCAGTTCGGCGGTCAGCTGTTTTTCGAGATCAGGAACGGCAAGGTCGGCGCCCAGATCGAGGATGTCGCCTATCAGATGCGCACCCCGGAATTCTGGAACGCCTGCACGGCCATCTGCGATGCCAGCGACTATCGGCTGGGCGGCACGTTCTTTGATGGCAAGGGCCAGCCGTCCCAGGTGTCGGCGGTCAGCCATGGCGCGGCGACGGCGCGGTTCAACGGGATCAATGTCATCAACACGGCACGCTCGCTGGGTTAGGCAAATACAACAGTTCGGTTGACCTTCGCCGTCAACATGGCAATGTTGTGCAGCGGGGGCTGGCCCCCGACACGACCATCAACGATCGGAGCACCACCTTGAAACGACGTGACTTTCTCGCCCTTACCGGGCTGGTCGGTGGCGGCTTCGTCGTGCCATCGGCGTTTGGTCGCCTGATCGCCGCCGAAGAATTGCAATCCAGTATCGATGTGGCGGTGAAAAAGGCGCTGTCGGTGGCGGCACTGGAGGCGGCGACATCCGCCGGGGCCAGCTATTGCGACGTGCGGGTCGGGCGTTATCTGCGCCAGTTCGTCATCACGCGCGAAAATCGCGTTGAAAATGTCGTCAACACCGAATCGACCGGTATCGGCGTGCGGGTGATTGCCAACGGCGCCTGGGGCTTTGCCGCCACCAACGAGATGACCGCCGATGCCGCCGCCAACGCCGCGCGCCAGGCCACCGCCATCGCCAAGGCCAATGCGACGACACAGACAGCGCCGGTGCAGTTCGCCCCGACCAAGGGCGTCGGCGAAGTCAGCTGGAAAACGCCGATCGTCAAGAATGCCATGACGGTGCCGGTGAAGGACAAGGCCGACATGCTGCTGGGCGTCAACGCCGCGGCGCTGGGGGCCGGGGCGGATTTCGTCAATTCGATCCTGTTCCTGGTGAATGAGCAGAAATATTTCGCCAGCACCGATGGCTCGTTCATCGATCAGGATGTCCACCGCATCTGGACCCCGATGACCGTGACCGCCATCGACAAGAGCACCGGCAAGTTCCGCACCCGTTCGGAACTGTCCACCCCGGCCGGGCGCGGCTTTGAATATCTCGATGGCAATGCCGCCGACAAGTTCGTCTCGCCCAACGGCGTCATCAACTATGGCAAGTCCTACGACATGAAGGAGGACGCCATTGCAGCGGCCAAGCAGGCGCGTGCCAAGCTGACGGCGCCGTCGGTGAAGCCCGGCAAATATGATCTGGTGCTCGATCCGTCGCACACCTGGCTGACCATCCATGAATCGGTCGGCCACCCGCTCGAGCTCGATCGCGTGCTGGGCTATGAAGCCAATTATGCCGGCACCAGCTTCGCCACGCTCGACAAGCGCGAGGCGGGGTTCCAGTACGGCAGCGACAAGGTGAACATCACCGCCGACAAGACCGAAGTCGGCAGCCTTGGCTATGTCGGCTATGACGATGAAGGCGTGCCTACCAAGAAGTGGGACCTGATCCGCAACGGCAAATTGGTGGATTATCAGGCGATCCGCGATCAGGCGCATATCCTGGGCAAGAAAGAGTCGGACGGCTGCTGCTATGCCGACAGCTGGTCGAGCGTGCAGTTCCAGCGCATGGCCAATGTCAGCCTGGAGCCCGGCAAGGCCAAGCTGAGCGTGGCCGACATGATCGCCGGCGTCGAAAACGGCATCTACATCATCGGCGACGGCAGTTTCTCGATCGATCAGCAGCGTTTCAACGCGCAGTTCGGCGGTCAGCTATTCTATGAAATCAAGAACGGCAAGCTGGGCGCGCAGATCGAGGATGTCGCCTATCAGATGCGCACGCCGGAATTCTGGAATGCCTGTGCCGGAGTGTGCGACGCCAGCGATTATCGCCTCGGCGGCTCGTTCTTCGATGGCAAAGGCCAGCCGGCGCAGGTCTCGGCGGTCAGCCATGGTTCGTCCACGGCGCGCTTCAACGGCATCAACGTCATCAACACCGCCCGTTCACTCGGTTGAGCGGCGCAGGAGGCACCATGAGCATCATGACCGAAGACCAGGCCCGCACCATCCTTGCCAAGGTGATCGCCCTGTCCAAGGCCGACGAGTGCACCGCGCAATTGGCCGGCAGCACCGAAGGCAATATCCGCTTCGCCCGCAACAATGTTTCAACGAGCGGCATCGTTTCCGACACCGAACTTTCCGTGCAGGTCGCCTTTGGCAAGCGCGTCGGTATCGCGACCATCAACGAATTTGATGATGCGGCGCTGGCCCGCGTCGTGCGCCGCGCCGAGGATCTGGCGAAACTGGCGCCGGAAAATCCGGAGTTCGTGCCGGCGGTGGACAAGCAGACCTATGCCAAGACCGACACGTTCAGCGCCGCGACGGCCGCGATCACGCCGGAATTCCGCGCCAAGGTTGCCGCCACGTCGATCGCGCCATGCAAGGCCGCCAATCTGGTCGCCGCCGGTTATCTCAGCGATCGCAACAGCTTCACCGCCACCGCCAACAGCCGCGGCAACATCGGTTATGCCACCGCCACCACGCTGGATTACACCTGCACGGTGCGCACCGCCGATGGCCGCGGTTCCGGCTGGGTCGGCCGCAATGTGCAGGATGCCGCCGATTTCGATGCGGCCACCGAAATCCAGACGGCGATGCGCAAGGCCAGTGCCTCGGCCGAAGCCCGGGCGCTGGAGCCTGGCAAATATACGGTGATCCTCGAACCGGCGGCGGCCGCCGGCCTGATCAGCTTCATGATGAACTTCTTCGATGCGCGCCAGGCCGATGAAGGCCGCAGCTTCCTTTCCAAGAAGGGCGGCGGCAACAAGATCGGTGAGCTGGTCTATGATCCGCGCGTCAACCTGACCGCCGATCCCGGCCACCCCGGCGCCGCAGTGCTGCCCTGGGATGGCGACGGCCTGCCGCGCGAAAAGATGGACATCGTCAAGGACGGCAAGATCGCCAATCTGCAATATTCGCGCTTCTGGGCGCAGAAGCAGGGCAAGCGCGTCATGGGCGATCCGGGCAATCTGATCATGGCCGGCGGCACCAAATCCACCGCCGATCTGGTGCGCAGCACGGCCAAGGGCATCCTCGTCACCCGCACCTGGTATATCCGCATGGTCGATCCGCAGACGGTGCTGCTGACTGGCCTGACCCGCGACGGCACCTTCTATATCGAAAATGGCCAGATCAAATATCCGCTGAAGAACTTCCGCTTCAACGAATCGCCGGTGATCATGCTCAACAACATCGATGAACTCGGCCGCCCGGTGCGGGTGGCGGGCGATGAAAGCAGCCTGGTGATGATGATTCCGCCGATGAAGCTGCGCGATTTCACCTTCACCTCGCTGTCGGACGCTGTCTGATCGTGCAGCGCGGGTGCCCGAATCTCACCCGCGCTGCCTTCCTGCGCCTCGCCCTCGCCGCGGCGCTGCTGCCAGCGGCGGGGCGCGCGGCGGCACGGGCAAATTCTGGCCCCCATGATTTCTGGTTCACCCGGCTGAAATACAACAGCGGCGACTGGGATGTGGACCAGCGCATGCCGAACAATGTGCTGACTTCGCTGATCGACTACACCAATCTGCGCGTCGATCCCAAGGAACGTGTCGTCGCCCTGTCCGATCCCGCCATGCTGGCCGCGCCCTTCTGCTATCTGGCCGGGCACAAATTGGTGGAGTTCGACCCCGCCGAACGCCGCAATTTTGCTGCGTATATCCGCAACGGCGGCTTCGTGCTGGTCGATGATTGCAACCATGACATCGACGGCCTGTTCGCCAAGAGTTTCGAAGCCGAAGTCGCCCGCAGCTTCGGATCGCGCGCGCTGCAGAAAATCCCGAAAACCCACAAACTCTATTCCAGCTTCTTCAAATTCGATGGCCCGCCGGCCACCGGGCTGGAGCTCAACGGCTGGGGCGATGATCTCGTCCATGATTATCTGAAGGGCGTCGTCATCGATGGCCGCCTCGGCCTGCTCTACAGCAACAAGGATTATGGCTGTGAGTGGGATTATGATTGGAAAAACAAACGCTTCCTGGCGGTGGACAACACCAGGTTCGCGGTCAACATCGTCATGTATGCGCTGAACAGTTGAGGGCCCGAATGGACGTTACCGAACGCGAGATCGAAGCCCGCCTGTCGCGGTTGGGCGACCTGCGCGCTGCCATCGCGCAGGCCATCGTCGGCCAACAGGATGTGGTCGAACAATTGCTGATCGGGCTCTTGGCCGGCGGCCACTGCCTGCTGGAAGGCGTGCCCGGCCTTGGCAAGACCTTGCTGGTGCGATCGCTGGGCGAAGCGCTCAAGCTGCAATTCCGCCGCGTGCAGTTCACCCCCGATCTGATGCCGAGCGACATTCTCGGCACCGAACTCCTCGAAGAAGACCATGGCACCGGCAAACGCCATTTCCGGTTCCAGCCCGGGCCGGTGTTCACCAACCTGCTGCTCGCCGACGAATTGAACCGCACCCCGCCCAAAACCCAGGCCGCGCTGCTGGAGGCGATGCAGGAAAAGACCGTCAGCTATGGCGGCGTCACCCACAATCTGCCGCGGCCATTCTTTGTGCTGGCCACGCAGAATCCGCTGGAACAGGCCGGCACATACCCGCTGCCCGAAGCCCAGCTCGATCGCTTCCTGCTGCTGGTGCGGGTGGAATACCCGACCGAATCCGAAGAACATGACATTATCGCCGCGACCACCGGCAACCGCGTCGCCAGCGTGCCGCAGGTGATGGATGCCGATGATGTGCTGGCGCTGCAGGGCTGGGTGCGCGACGTGCATCTGGGCGAGGATCTGCTGGGGTGGATCACGCGGCTGGTGCGCGCCAGCCGGCCAGGGCCGGCCGCGCCCGATATCGTCAATAATTATGTGCGCTGGGGCGCCGGCCCGCGCGCCGGCCAGTCGCTGGTGCTCGCCGCCAAGGCGCGGGCGCTGCTGCAAGGCCGGCTCGCCGTCACCCGCGACGACATCGCCGCCCTGGCCGCGCCGGTGATGCGCCACCGCCTGCTGCTGTCGTTCGCGGCTGAGGCCGAAAGCAAGAGCGCCGACGATGTGATTGCCGGCCTGCTGCGCGCCGTGCCGCCGCCGGCGGGATGAGCATTCAGCGTGCCGCCAACGTCACCTCTTCCCTTGCGGGAGAGGTCGGACTCGCGCCCTTGCGCGAGCCGGGAGAGGGGTGGCGACAGTGACCCTTATCCCCCCAGCCGTGCGCAACCGCCTTGCCGGCCTGCGTCTCACCGCGCGGCGTGCCGTCGATCTGCAAGGCCTGGGCCTGCATCACAGCCGCAGCCGGGGTGCCGGCCTCGAATTCGCCCAGTATCGCGCCTATGAACGCGGCGACGAACCGCGCGCCATCGATTGGAAGCTCTATGCCCGATCAGACCGGTTTTTCGTGCGCGAATCCGAACGCGAAAGCCCGTTGGCCCTGTGGCTGCTGATCGATGCCAGCGCCTCGATGGCGCAGGAGGACGAGACCGGCCCCGGCTGGTCGCGCCTTGCCGCAGCGCGCGGGCTGGCCGCCTGCATGGCCGAACTGGCGCTGCGCCAGGGCGACCGCTTCGGGCTGGTTGGCCTGTCCGCCGCTGGACTGCGGGTGCTCGATGCCGGCGGCGGCGCGCGCCAGCGCGACCGGCTGGCGCTTGATCTGCACGCGCTGGCCGCGGCGGGCAGCTTCCCGGCGTTGGCGCAGTTGATGCCGCTTTGGGATCGGATCGGCGCGCATGATCTGGTGGTGATGATCAGCGATTTCTTTGATCCGCAGGCGATGGACCTGGCCGCACGCCTCGCCGGCGCACGCCGCGAAGTGCTGGCCATCGAAGTGCTGACGTCAAGTGAACGCGATTTCGCCTACCCCGGCGGCCACCGTTTTCGCGATCCGGAAACCGGCGAAGAATTGCTCGGCGATGGCCCGGCCTTGCGCGCGGAATTTCTGGCGCGCTTTGGCGCTGCGCGTGCCGCCCGCCATGCCCGTTTCGACAGCATCGGCATCCGCCATGCGGCGCTGATGCTGGATGAACAGCTCGACGTGCCGCTGCGCGCGCTGTTCGGTGCCCATTCGGCCGGGGAATATGGCTGATGCCGGCGCTGCTGTTCCCTGCGGCACTCTTGGCGCTGCTGGCGCTGGCCCTGCCGCTGCTCATCCATCTGGCGCGGCGCAGCGAGGCCCGCCCGACCGATTTTGCCGCGCTTGAATGGCTGCGCGAAAAGCCACGGCCGAAATCCCGGCTGCGCTTCGATGAATTTCTCCTGCTGGCGCTGCGGCTCCTGCTGATCATGGTGATCGCGCTGTGGCTGGCGCGCCCGGTGCTGCCCAATAGCGCCGACCAGACGCCGGTGGTGGCTGCAGTGCCCGGCGTTGATGCCGGGCCGCCGGCTGCGGCCACGCGCAACATCTGGTTGGCCAGCGGCTTTCCGCCCGGCGACGAACCACAACCAAGCTGTCTGGCGCAGGCCTGTCCTTCGATTTTTTCCCTGATCCGCCAGCTCGATGCCGAACTGCCCCCCGGCGTGCCGCTCACCCTGATCGTGCCCGAAATCCTTGCCGGCGACGCCGAGCGCCCGCGCCTGTCGCGTGCCGTCACCTGGAAGATCGTCCCCGGCGCCATGCCTGCGCCAGCCTCTGCACAACCGCGCTTGCGCTTCACCCTGCCCGCCGGCAACGATCCGGCGTTGCGCTATGTGCGGGCGGCGGCGAGCGCGCTGGAAGCGCCGGGCACACCGACAGGGACCATCACTGTTCACCTCGCCCCCGGCCCCTTGCCGGATAATCTGCGCGCCGTGATCACCAATGGGGGCACTGTGCTCGCCGGATACGACGTCACCGCCCCCCACCCAACCACCCCCGTCTGGCACGATGACGACGGCCAGCCGCTGGCCACAGTGCAACGCATCGGGCGCGGGCAGCTGTTTCGCTTCACCCGACCGCTCGATCCGGCGGCGATGCCGATCCTGCTCGATCCCGATTTTCCCCGGCAGCTGGCCGCGATGCTGGCGCCGCCGCCGCCGCCAGGCCGCGCCATGGCCCGCGATATGGCCCCCACGACGGGCGCCGCCGCCTGGCCCGTGCCGGCGCGCGACTTGCAACCCTGGCTGGCGCTGGCCATCGCCGTGCTGTTCCTTGCCGAACGCTGGCTGGCGACCCGCCGCAGCCGCGCAGTGTCGCCATGACCGCTGCTGTTCCGGCCGCCGCCTTTGTCGCGAATTGGTCCCGCCCGGCCCGGTTGCGCAGCGCCGCAAATGATCTTGCCATCGCGCTGCCGCTGCTGATCGCTGCCGCCGCCCTGGCGGCGCGCTGGGGCGGATGGCCGGCGGCGGCTGGCAGTTTCGTTGCCGGTCTCGCCCTGGTGGCGGCCGTCGCCCATCTGCGCAGCCGCCGCTTCGACAAGGTCTGGCTCGTCCGCCAGCTCGACGCCGCCCACCCCGATCTGGAGGACAGCAGCGACCTGCTGGTGACGGGCGCCGCGCTCGGCCCGCTGCAACGCCTGCAACGCCAGCGCATCGCCGCGCGCCTTGCCGCCATCGATGCCGCCACGCTGCGCCCCGATTGGCAGACCAGGCCCATCGCCGCCGCCTGGCTGATCGGCCTCGCCCTCACGGCGGCAGCAATGCTGTGGCCCGCCGCCGATGGCAGTGCGCCGCTGCGCCCGCCTGCCCGTGCCGCCGCCCCGGCCGGCCCGCCGCGCCTGATCGCGCAGCGGCTGCGCATCACGCCGCCGGCCTATACCGGCTTGCCCGCCCGCGACGCGGCGCTCACCGCCCGCGCGCCCGCCGGCTCACGGCTGGCCTTTGCGCTGCGCTTTGCCCCGAACCCGGCCAGCGCCGCGCTGCAAGGCGTCGATGGCCGGCGCATCCCCCTCGCCCGCTCCGGCGACGATTGGCTGGCCAGCGCCACTCTCAAT
Source organism: Sandarakinorhabdus sp. (assembly GCF_987265915.1). Classification (NCBI taxonomy): domain Bacteria; kingdom Pseudomonadati; phylum Pseudomonadota; class Alphaproteobacteria; order Sphingomonadales; family Sphingosinicellaceae; genus Sandarakinorhabdus; species Sandarakinorhabdus sp. Next base: position 1,336,755 of record NZ_OZ503948.1, on the reverse strand, counting down.
CGCTCGCTGCTCTACCGCGTCGTCGCGGCCGGCGCTGCGCCCGGCCCACTGCAGCGCATCGACGCCGTGCCCGACACACCGCCCGCCATCCGGGTGATCGAGCCTGAACGCACCCTCACGCCGCTGGCATTCGGCCAGACGCGCTGGCGGTTGCGGTTCGACGTCAGCGACGATCATGGCGTCGCCGCGACCGCCCGCCTGCGCCTGATCGTCACCAGCGGCGAAGGCGAGAATATCACATTCCGCGAAACCAGCCGCGCCCTCTCCGGCAGCGGTGATCGAACGCGCCGGCGTTTCGACACGAGCCTCGACATTCGCAGCCTTGGCCTGACCGCCGGCAACGACCTTGTTGCGCAGCTGATCGTGGCCGACAATCGTGTGCCGGAGGTGCAGATCAGCCGCAGCCCCAGCCTGATCCTGCGCTGGCCGCCGGATCTCGGCCAAGACGCGGGCGGACTGGACGGCATGGTGAAAACCGTGCTGCCGGCCTATTTCCGCAGCCAGCGCCAGATCATCATCGACACGCAAGCCCTGATCAAGCAGCGCCGGACCCTGATTCCGGCGCGTTTCCTGGCGCAATCAGACACGATCGGTGTCGATCAACGCACGCTGCGCCTGCGCTATGGCGGGCTGCTCGGCGACGAAACCAGCGAGGCCCCGGTGCTGCCGACCAGCGATGCGCCCGTCGCTGCCGAAAAGCCAAAGGACGCGACGCTGCCCAGCGGCCATGCCGCCGACGATGGCCACGACCATGGCGCCGCCAAGCCGGTGTTCGGCAGCGCCGAAGACGTGCTGGCCGATTATGGCCACGCCCACGCCGAAAGCGATGCCGCCACGCTGATGGACCCGGCCAGCAACAACCTGCTGCGCCAGGCGGTCGATGCCATGTGGCAATCCGAGCTGAACCTGCGCCAGGGTGCGCCGGAAAAGGCGCTGCCCTTTGCCTTTATCGCGCTCGCCCGCATCAAGGCGGTGCAGCAGGCCACCCGCATCTACCTGTCGCGCACCGGGCCGGAACTGCCGCCGATTGATCTGGACCGGCGGCTGAGCGGGAAGCGCACCGATATCACCGCGCCGGCCCTCGCCCCGGCACCACGCGCCAGCGATGGCGTGAATGCGGTGCCGGCGGCGGCCTGGCGCGCGCTGGCCGGCCCCGGCCCGATCAGGCTGGATGCGGTGCAGGCCTGGGCCGCCGCGCACCCGCCGGCAGATCCGCTGGCACTCGCCGCCGCCATCGATGCGGTGCAGCGCGACCAGGGCTGCACCGCCTGCCGCAAGGCGCTGCGCGGCCAGTTGTGGGCGGCGATGGCACAGCCGCCGGCGCAAGTGCTGCGCCGCGCCGCCGGGGACGCCGCCGGCAAGCGTTACCAGGCGGCGCTGCAATGACGGCGCTTGGCCTGATCTTGGCGCTGGCGGCGCTGATCGGCATCGCACGCCTGCTATGGTGGCAGCGCACCTCGCCGGCCCCGGCCACGCCGTGGCGGCTGGCGCTGCTGGCTGCGCTGCAACTGGCCAGCGCCGGCTTGCTGTGGTTGACGCTGGAACCGCCGCCGATCGCGGGCAGCGGCGGCACCTTGGTGGTCGCCACGGCCGGTACGCCGCGGCTGGCGGCACTGGCCACCGGGGATGCACTGGTCGCCCTGCCCGAAGCGCCCACCTTGCCCGGCGTGGAACGCGTGCCGGATCTGGCGACCGCGCTGCGCCGCCATCCCGGCACGCGTGCCCTGCGCATCATCGGCGCCGGCTTGCCGCCGCGCGACCAGCAGCCCGCCGGCCTACCGCTGGCCTTTGATCCAGCGCCGCTGCCGCGCGGGCTGGTGTCGCTCAACGCGCCGGCACCGGTGGCGCCGGGGGCGGCGTTTCGCGTCGGCGGCAGCGTCGATGGTGTGCCGGGTGGCCGCGCTACCCTGTTCGATCCGGCCGGGCGCAGTGTGGCGAGCGTGGCGCTTGGCCCGTCGGGCGATTTCACTCTGGCGGGGACGGCCGGTGCCGTTGGCGGGAGCGAATTCACCCTGCGCATCAGCGATTCCGCAGGACGGCCGGTCGAAACCGCCACCGTCCCGGTGGTCGCCGCCGAAGCTGCGCCGCTGCGCGCGTTGATCGTCGCCGGCGCGGCCGGCCCCGATCTCAAATATCTGCGGCGCTGGGCCACCGACGCTGGCCTCGCCGTCAGCGCCAGCATCGCCGCCGGCAACGGGCTCGACATCGGCGACGCGCCACCCCGGATTGATGCTGCCAGCCTGGCGAAGCTCGATCTGCTCGTTCTCGATGAGCGCAGCTGGGCCGCGATTGGCGCGGGCGGCCGGGCGCAAGTGCTGATCGCCGTGCGCGCCGGGCTGGGGCTGGTGCTGCGCATCACCGGGCCGCTGCCCGACGCGACCCGGCGGGAATGGGCGGTACTGGGCTTTGCCACCGACGATGCCATCACCCCGCTGCGCCTGCCCGGTGTGGGGCCGGTGCTGACGCAGATGGTCACACGCCCCGGCCGCGACATGGCGGGCAGGCTGGGCGGCGTCGCGGCGGCGCAGTGGCGCAATCTTGGCCGCGGCCGCATCGGGCTGTGGCCGGTGACCGATCTCTACACGCTGGTGCTGGCCGGCGAAGGCCTCCGCCACGGCGCAATCTGGAGCGAGATCGCTGCCACCCTCGCCCGCCCGCAAGCCGGTTTGCCGCCGCGCCTCAGCCCCGATGCCGCGCCGGGCGCGCGCCTGACGATCTGCAACCTCGGCCCCGCCGCCAGCGTTCGCCACCCCGATGGCGCGATCACCACACTGATCATCGATGCCGGCTGCGCCGCCTTCTGGCCGCGCCTCGTCGGCTGGCACGAACTGCGCACGCCGGCCGCCGCGCCATTCTTCGTCGCACCGCCCAGCCAAACGCGCACCGCCGCCCAGGCCCGCGCCGCGACGTTGGACCTCGTTCAGCCCGGCAGCGCCACGGCCGCCGCACCGCCGGCGCGCGGCCCTAGTTGGCCCTGGTTCATCGCCTGGCTTGCGGCATCAGCCTTGCTGTGGTGGTTTGAGCGCAGCCGCTTCGGCCGGGTCATGGCAGGTTAGGCCGCGAACGCCTAAATCTGGAATGACCGGAGTGGGGTGGGAAGCGGACAGACCGCGCTTGAGAAAAAAGCGAACATAGCTCACATCAAGTATCGATGGAGGCAGATACCTTTCAACAAGTCCCCGCTTATGGCGCTGCAATTCAACTGCCGGCGTTGCCAGCAGGCTGGCATGCCTTGCACTATCGCGTGCTCGCAACTGGTGAGCTTGCGGTCTTAATAGCTAACGTCGATTTTGTCTCCGAATGGGCACGCATCCGATCAGCAAATGGCCTCGTTCACCCTCCAAGCCGCATTCTTGAGATGGCCGACGCTGGCACCGCACGCTTACTTCTCTGGGCTGATGGCGAGTGGAATGAAGGACCGCTCTTCCCGCTCGAGTTCGCATTTCCACAATTTGATCGATTTGCGGACGGGCGCTGGCTCGTGGTGGGATCGCGGACAAACAACAAGTCGAATGCCCGAGTTATTGCTTCTGACGGCACCATCCTTGCTCGCTTCATGCTCGGCGACGGTATCGAGCATGTATCGGTCGATGGAGACGCCAACATCTGGGTCGGATGGTTCGACGAAGGCATCTACGGCAACCGTGATTGGCATGTCCCGGGAAACGAAGGGGCCCCCTCCGGACGCGGGATCGGCTGTTTCGACGACAGTGGTGCGATCTTGCCGCTGGCGGCGTTCCCACCCGAGGCAGGCATGATAGCGGATTGTTACGCGCTTACGGCAGTTGAGGATGGCGCTTGGGCATGTCCATATACTGACTTCCCAATCATGCGGCTTCGCCTTAACCGGCCCGCACTCTGGTGGCCAAATGATCTGGCCGGGCCAAAGGCGTTGGCAGTAGACGGTCGCCACATTCTTGCAGCGGGTGGCTACGGTGAGAAGGCAAACCGGCTAGTGTTGCTCGCGCTAGAGGATGCTGAGCAAAGCGGGCGCGCGCATACGTTAGGCGAGTGGGCTTTGCCGCTTAGTCGGCTGCCGTCCCAGGCGAATGATTGGTCGCCAGTTTGGAGCCATCCTACCCTTCTTGCGGCGTCTCGGGACACAATCCATCTGGTTAACGATGGCGTCTGGCAGCGCTGGCGGGTTGCAGAATTACTAGAATTGGCGAGCAGCGCTCATAACTGACTGCTTTCCTGCATGATGGCCCACGCATTAAACGGCCGAAACTGGGGCGGATTCAGTCCTTCCCCTTTAATGAGTTAATAAACTAGATTCCGTCACAATCGACCCTAATCCGCGTACCATCTGTGCTTTACGCCGCGATCCCACCAGAACACAGCCGCAGATGATTCCATCGTGCCACCATCGAAGCAATGTTTCTCAGCCACAGGGCATTCACTTGGTCGGCCCGACCCCTCAATATAGAAATTCGCCATCGCTTCGATGCTACCGGTCAAGAATGGCTCAGCTGCACAGTTGAACGTCGATCGATTGCCCTTGCAGAAGAAAATGCCGAACTGCCGTTTCCTGACATTCTTCATCATTTTGACGAGATCGGTAACGCCATCCCGATCCAGATCAAGCCTGTATGCGATATCAAGATCCTGCTAGTCCCGATACTCCAGATCACTCAGATCCTTGATATTGATATTGGACCAATCCGGATTTGGGGCCATACTGCAACAGAGCAGCAAGATCGAGAACATCAAGGCATTCCGCTTCATCGCCGGCTCCTTGGCGTAATTACTGGTGCGCAATCTAAAGCAGGCCCCGATTTCCGTCCATGGTGCAACCGTGCCGCGCCGCGCTTGCCAAGTGGCCGAGCCTCGGCCACGCTGTGCACATTCAGGGGGTTGGCACATGGGTCCGATGCACGCGCGCTGCGCCAGAGTTGGCGGTTCGATCCTCTTGATGTCACTGGCGATGGCTGCAACCGCCGCCCCGCGCCAGACCGACGCTGGCGCCTACACGCGCTATGAACTGCTCGCGCCGGCCACGCACAAGTTCCGCATCATCTATGACATCACCGCCACCACGCCCGGCGCCACTCATTATTACAACCCGATCCGTACCGGCAGCATCGCCAGCGACGAATCCGTCGTCGATGCCGCTACCGGCAAGCCGCTGGCCTTTGCCGAGGTGAGCGGCGAGGCCGCGAAGGCCGGCGGTGTGACCAGTGCGACGCCCGACAGCCAGTATATCGCGGTCATGCTGGCGCGGCCGGTTCCCGATGGCGGCGGCGCGCGCATCCGCATCGACAAGACTTATGAAGACGCCAAGACCTATTTTGCGGAGGGCGATGCGATCATTTTCGACCGCTCGCTGGGCATCAAGCGCAACATGGTGGTGTTGCCGCCCGGCTATCGCCTGGCATCGGTGAATGTGCCGGTGCAGGTGTTGCAGCAGGGTGATGGCCGCATCGCGGTGTCGTTCTGGAACGCAACACCGGCGCCCATGCCGCTGCGTATCCGGGCGCTGCCGATCGCCGGCGCGCTGGCCAAGGGTTCCAGCATGGCCGCAGCCTTGCGCGAGCGCGCGTCGCAAACCCGCGAGATCGTCTATTATCTGCAGCCGCCCGAAACCCACAGTTTCGATCTGACCCATGATTACACCGAGGAACGGGCGGGCGTGGGCGCCTATGTCAATGTCGTGCGTGCCGGCAGCACGGTGAGCAACCCATCGGCGCGCGATCTCGATACCGGCGCGGCGCTGACCACCGAACTGGTGCGCGGCGCGGCGATCACCGCCATCGATCCGCGTGAGACCAAGGTGACGCCCGACACCACGGCGGTGGTGTTCCGCTTCCCGCCGGTCACCGCCGGCACCAGCCGCCGCATCCGCATCGCCGAAACCTACACCGATGCCGTGCGCTACGCCCTTGTCGATGGCGAACTGGTCTGGCACCGCGCCTTTGGCCGCCCGGCCAATGCCGTCGTGCTGCCGGCCGGCTGGATGTTGACCAATTCGACCATCCCGGCGGCGATCAGCCTGACGGATGACGGGCGCACCCGCCTCGATTTCATCAACCCGCGTCCCGACGAGATCGACGTGGTGATCACCGCCCGCCGGGCAGGAGCAGCCAAATGACCAGCCAGCGCATCCTGATCTCCGCCCTGCTGCTCTGCCTGCCAGCCGTCGCCGCAGCGCAGACGGCGCCCAAGGACTTCTTCAAGCAAGCGCCCGGCAGCGATTATTTCCTCGCCAATTACAGCGAATATGAAGCCTATCTGAAGAAGCTGGCCGGCGAATCCGATCGCATGAAGCTGATCGATATCGGCAAGACCGCCGAAGGCCGCACCATGTGGGTGGCGATCGTGTCCACCCCGGCCAATCTGGCCAGGCTGGAGGATTATCGCAACATCGCCCAGCGGCTGGCCCGCGCGCGCGGCATCGACGAAGCCCAGGCGCGCAGCCTGGCGGCGCAGGGAAAGGCCATCGTGTGGATCGATGCCGGCCTGCACGCCTCCGAAACCGTCACCTCGCAAGGCCAGATCCAGGTGCTGCACCGGATGCTCACCCAGAATGATGCCGAAACCATGCGCCTGCTGGAGGACTGCATCATCCTGTTCGGCCACGACAATCCCGATGGCATGGAATTGGTGAGCAACTGGTACATGCGCAACGCCGACCCCAAGAAACGGGAATTCGCAACCCTGCCAAGGCTTTACCATAAATATATCGGCCACGACAATAATCGCGACAGCTACATGGCGCAGATGCCGGAGACGCAGAACGTCAACCGCGTGCTGTTCCGGCAATGGTATCCGCAGATCGTGTACAACCAGCACCAGACCGGGCCGGAAGGCATGGTGGTGTTCGTGCCGCCGTTCCGCGACCCGTTCAATTTCAACTATGATCCGATCGTCATGACCGAGCTGAACGAGGTTGGCGCGGCGATGCATTCGCGGCTGATCGCTGAAGGCAAGGCTGGCTCTGGCATGCGCAGTGCCGCGCGTTATTCCACCTGGCACAACGGCATGGAACGCTCGGTTGCCTATTTCCACAACAGCATCGGTTTGCTCACCGAAATCATCGGCGGCCCGACGCCCACCACCATCCCGCTGGTGCCGGCCACGCAACTGCCGCGCGGCGATGAAATGCTGCCCATCGCCCCACGCGCCTGGCATCTGCAGGACACGCTCGATTATCAGTGGACGCTCAACCGCGCGGTGCTGGATTATGCCTCGCGCAATCGCGAACGGCTGTTGTTCAATATCTGGCGCATGGGCGCCAACAGCATCGACAAAGGCAGCCGCGACAGCTGGACCATCACGCCAACCAAGGTGGAGCGACTGGCCGAGGCCGCGGCGCTGCCCGGCGGCGGCGCACGCAAGGTCGATCCCGCGCTCTATGGCAAGCTGCTGCAGGACCCTGCCGACCGCGATGCCCGCGCCTATATCATCCCTGCCGACCAGCGCGATCTGCCTACCGCCATCACCTTCCTGAACGCGCTGATCAAGAATGGCGTGGAGGTCGAGCGCGCCACCGCGCCGTTCAGCGTGGGCGGCAAACGCTATGCGGCCGGCAGTTTCATCGTGCGCACCGCGCAGGCCTATCGCCCGCACGTGCTCGACATGTTCGAGCCGCAGGACCATCCCAACGACGTGCCCTATCCGGGCGGCGCACCCACCGCGCCCTATGACGTGGCGGGTTACACCCTGGCCTATCAGATGGGCGTCAGCTTTGATCGCGTGCTCGATCCGGTGGCCGGCAATTTCACCGCTGTCGATGATCTGATGCGGCCGCCGCCGGGCCGCATCACTGGCACGGGCAAGGCCGGCTGGCTGATCGGCCACGAAACCAACAACAGCGCGATTCTGACCAACCGCCTGCTCAAGGCCGGGGTGCAGCCGGCCTGGGTGAAGGAGGCGGTGACGCTGGGCAATGATGAACTCGCGCCCGGCGCCATCTGGGTGCCCGCCTCTGGCGCGGCCGCCGGCATTGTCGGCAAGGCTGTGGCCGAACTTGGGCTGGTCGCCCACGCCGTCGCCCGGCAGCCCGCATCCGCCACCGTGAAGCTGCGGCCGGTGCGGCTGGGGCTCGTCGATCGCTATGGCGGCCTGATGACCGCGGGCTGGACCCGCTGGTTGCTGGAACAATATGAATTTCCGTTCGACATCATCTACCCGCAGCGGGTCGAGGCCGGCGGCCTGAAGCGCAATTTCGATGTGCTGCTGTTTGCCGATGGCGCCCTGCCTGGTGACGGTGCCTGGGGCAGCGAGCGGCCATCGCCGCAGCCCAAGCCGGAGGACACACCGGCCGAATGGAAAGCCGCGACCGGCACCCTGACGGACGCCAAGACCGTGCCGGCGCTGCGGGAGTTTTTCCGGGCCGGCGGCGCGGTGGTGGCGATCGGCGGCTCGGCACGGCTGGCCGAATTGTTCGGTGCCCCGCTGGCGCTGGCGCAAAGCCGCACGGTAAATGGCGAAACCCGCGCGCCCGACACCAAGGATTTCTTCATCCCGGGATCGGTGCTGCGGGCGCAGGTCGATAACCGGCAACCGCTGGCCTATGGCCTGCCGGCGCAAGTGGACATGTTCTTCAACCGCTCCCCCACGTTCGTGCCGGCCAGCGGCACCGGCGCGGCTACCCCCGTTTCTTGGTTCCAGGGCCGATCCTTGCTGCGCAGTGGCTGGGCCGTGGGGCAGGAGCAACTGGCCGGGACGATCGCGGTGGCGGACATCGACATGGAGCGCGGCAAATTGTTCCTGCTGGGGCCGGAAGTCGTCCAGCGCGCCCAGGCCTATGGCACGTTCAAACTGCTGTTCAACGCGATCCAATACGGCGGTGCCGACCGCTGAGGCGGCGTTGATCGATTTCCATCAAGGGGGGTGGGAAGGGCCGGGAACCCTTCCCTCGTCATCCGCTGGTCGGGGCGAGAGGAATCGAACCTCCGGCCTCTGCCTCCCGAAGACAGCGCTCTACCAGGCTGAGCTACGCCCCGACGCTGCGGAGTTGCGGCTATAACGGCGCATCGGTTCCCACGCAACCGCTGAAAGCCCGGCAAATGGCATTTTCGTCCCGGTCGGGCCCCGGTCAGGCCCCGGTCAGGCCAACGCCAATTCCACCAAGATGCGGTTGACCATGCCGGGGTGACGCGGCGGGGTTCCGGTGACGATCTGGCTGGCGAGCTTTCGCACCAAGGCAATGCCCAGGCCGCCTTCGGGCGCAGAATCAAGATTGACCAGCGGCGCCGGTGCGGCCCGCGCCAGCGGATCGAAGGGCGCGCCGTCGTCTTCGATGTCCAGCCGGATGGCGTGATCGAGCCGCTCCAGCCCGATCAGCAGCGACTGAGGTGATTGCGGCCGGAAACCATGTCGGATCGCATTGGACACCAGCTCCTCGAACACCACCTCCAGCCGGTTTCGCAACCGCGGTGACAATTGCTGGTCCGCGGCGAACTGCTGCAACGCCGGCAGCGACGCGGCGACAGCGGCGATATCATTGGCCAAGCGCAGATGCAGCGTGCCGGCAGGCGCGGGCAACGCCGTCACCAACCCGGTCACTGCTGGCAAGACCGCTTGCACCCGCGCTGCTCAACCGGCGACTGCGGCTCTGGCCGCCGCTTCGTCCGGCAACAACGGGATGATTTCATCCAGGCCCATTGTCGTCAGGATATCGGTCACTTCGGCGCCGGCCCCGAACATCACCAGCGCCCGGCCACCGCGCCCCCGTGATCGCGCCGTGGTGATCAGCATGCGCACCCCCAGCGACGCGATGAAATCCAGCGTGGTCAGATCGATCAGCACCGGCCGCAGTTCCGGCACCACCCGGGCGGTGAAGGCCAGTTCAACGCTGCTGACACCGGCTGTATCGAGCCGCCCCGACAGAAGCGCCAGCGCCACATCACCGCCATCAGCGAATTCGAACGTCATCGCGAATTTCCTTCATCCGGTTGTTTGGCGTGCCATCACGCGAAATGCAGCGCCAGCAAGGTGAAATCATCGTCAAACCGCCCCTGCGGTAGCTGTTGTTGCATATATTCATGATATTGGCGTGGCAGTCCCGTGACACGGCCCGGCCGCAGCAGCGCCACGAAATCCGCCAGCTGCCAGGCGCGGCCGGCGGAATCGACAATCTCGAACACGCCGTCGCTCATCACGAACAGGCTGGCGGCGGGCGGCAACACCGCTTGACCGGCCACGAACGGCCGGCTGATCGGGGTGCCGATCATGCGATTGCGCGTGCCGATCGGCTGCGGCGCCCATCCCGCCACGCAGCACCAGGCCGCATGATGGCCGGCCGCCGCATGCACCAGGCGACGGCTGGCCGGATCGAACACGCCATACCAGATGGTGAAATACATGTCGGCATGCGCCTCCATCGGAAACAGCATGTTCAGCCGTTGCAGCACCCCGGCCGGATCGCCGGGATCGGTGCTGCCCAGCGCTTCGGGGCGCAGCGCATTCATCACCGCCACCGCATGCATCGCCGCCCCGGCCCCATGGCCCGACACATCGATCAGATAGCAGCAGAACCGCCCATCTGGCAGGAAAAACGCGCCGAACGCATCACCACCCAGATCGGCACTGGGCACATAATGCCAGTCGATCTCCACCGGGCCGTGGGCCTGGCTCTGCGGCAGTCGCGCCCGCACATAGGCCAGCGCCGTGCCCAGATCGCGTTCGCGTTCATCATCGCGCCGCAATTGCGCATCACTGGCCAGATCGTGCTGCAGCACATACCCGCCCACCTGCAACAGGCTGCCCACCGGCCAGACCGCACGCCCGGCCACCTTTTGGCCGTCGATGAAGCTGCCGTTGGTGGAGCCGGTATCCGATACCAGCAACTGCCTGGCATCCCGATCGACGCGGCAGTGCAGGCGCGAAATCGCCGGATCGGGCAGGACGATGTCGGCTGGCGGACTGCGCCCGATGCTGAGACCCGCCGCCGGCAACGACCAGCGTGCGCCGGCCTGGCTGCCGTTCATCAGCACCAGCACATGCTGCCGATCGGTTGGCGCATTGCCCGACACCGGCAGGGCCACGAATTTCGTCCGCTCTTCCTGCAACCGCCAGCCCCCGTGCCTGCCACCATCTGCAACGGCTTCAATGCCCGCCAATCATGACATATCGGTGACAATCTGGCGACACTGTGGCCGCTGCCGGCCGCTGCCAAATCAGGGCGCAGTCAGGGCTGCCCCCGGCGTGTTGCCGCGCGCCAGCAGGCGATCGATCTCGGCCACCGCGGCGGCGAACCGCGCGCTGTCGTTGTCGCGATACTGGGCGACAAACCGCGCCTCGCTCATGCCTTCCGCCAGGCCCAGCACGCTGCGCGGCAACAGATCGACATTGCCGCGCCGTTGCAGATCGGCGCGCAAGGCGATCGCCTGATCCGGATTGGCCGCAGCCGATCCCAGCTTCAGCCCGGCCCGATCCGCCGCCAGATCGGCAAAGGAAAAACCTGATCCGCCGGCCATGCTGTCGGCCAGTTCCTTCCATTCGCCCAACAGCCGCCCGGTGCGCAGCCCGCCCACCGCGGCCAGGGCCGCCGAAATCGACCAATGCTTGGCCAGATCCGGCCGGCCCACCAGCAAGACTTGCAACGGCGGCACGGCGCAGGCATCGAGCGGTGATTGCGCGGAATCCACCAGGCGCAGCGCGCTCTTGCCCGCCACCAGCAGTGCCAACGCCACCAGCCCATCGCGATGTTCGGCGGCGGCCTGCGCCCCTGAACCGGCGCGCGTCGCGCCGATCATGCGCTGCACATGCACGGCCAGATCGGTTGATGGCTGCCGGCGCTGCTGATCCGCGAGCGTACAGAAAATCGCCTGCACGCGGCGCTGATCAATCTGCTGCCCGCCCAGGCCGATCAGGCCGCTGACCAACCCGGTCTGGCCGATACCCGGCCCCGGTTGCACGCGCAACCGCGTGGCGCTGACCTCCAGGCCCTTGATCATCTGATCCAGCGGTTGCAGCGGCAACCCGCGCCACACCAGCAGCTGGCGGGCCACCTGCACCACAAATCGCGCGGCGCCGCCGCTGATCACCAGATCACCGGCGCGCAATTCCAGCGGTGGAAACCCCTTTGTCGACGGCAGCGCCCGCACCGACAGGTTCAGCCACAGCCCGACCGGCAGATCGATGCTGATCGCCGCCACCGCCGCATCGGGGCTTATACTGGCCGTGGTGCGCGCCACACCCAATCCGCGTCCGATCAGCGCCGATATGCTGGCCACATCCTCGGCGGAAAAGCGCACCGGCAACTGGCCATCGCCTTCGATCACGGCGATGCGGAACCGGGTGAAGGCCAGGCGTCCCTGCGTCACCTGCGCCGGGCCGGGTGACGGCGCCGGTGGCACGCGCGGGCTGGTTTCCAGCACCAGCAGCGCCAGCCCGGCAGCCAGCCCGGCCGCGCCGCCCAGCAACCAGCGCCAGATACCGGCCCTGCCCGCTGCCATCAGATGGCCGCCAGCATGGCCGCAATGTCGGTGATCTTCTCGCGCGGCGCTCCGGGGCGGGCACCGGCGACTTCAGCGGCCTCGATACGCTGCCAGGCGGCGAAATCGGTGGGTGCCACGCCGCGCCCGCCGAGCAGTGCATCCAGCCCCTCGCCGCCGGCCTTGCCAGACGCCGTGATGCCATCGGCCACCATCGCCTCGATCACCGAGAACCCGTCCGGCCGGTTGGTGCCGATCGTGCCCGACGGCCCGCGCCGCGCCCAGCCGCTGGCATAGAGGCCGGGCGCAATCCGCCCCGCATCGTCGGTGGGGAAGCGGCCCAGCGCGTCGGACCAGTTGACGCCCGGAATCGCCTGCGTGCGATAACCGATGCAGGCGATCACCAGCCCGCACGGGATGGCGTGCAACTCGCCGGTGCCCTTGGCCTGCCCGTCCTCCAGCCGCGTCGTTTCCACGATCAGCCGCTCGGCCTTGTGCTGGCCCTCCACCGCCACCGGGCGGCGGAAGAATTCGAAATTGATGGTGACGGGCTTGTCGCCCAGAGTCTTTGGGCGCTCCAGCCCGGCAAAACCGCGCAGATGCGTCACCATCTTGCGGTGGCCCGGCTCCAGCGCCGCATCGGCTTCCAACGGCGGCAGATCGCCCGGCTTCACGATGGGGTGCGCGCGCGTCAGATGGCCCAGCTCGCCGGCTTCCTTGGTGGTGAAGCTGGCCTGATGCGGCCCGCGCCGCCCGACGATATGGATATCGCGCACCGCGCTGCGGCCCAGCACAGCCAGCGCATGACCCGCGATATCGGTGCCGGCCAGTTCATCCACCGTCTTGGCCAGAATCCGCGCGCAATCGATGGCGACATTGCCATTGCCGATGATCGCCGCGCCATGGTGCGACAGGTCCACCGGCAGCGCGGCATGATCGGGATGGCCATTGTACCAGCCAACAAACGCCGCCGAACCGACCACGCCGGGCAGATCATCGCCGGGAATGCCGATCGGCTTGTCCAGCGGCGCCCCCACCGACAGCACCACCGCATCATAGAGGCCCAGCAACTCATCGACGCTCACATCGCGGCCGACCATCACATTGCCGACCAGCCGCGTGTTCGGCGCCAGATTGGTCGCCTCGTATCGCTTGGTCACCGCCTTGATCGACTGGTGATCCGGCGCCACCCCGGCGCGGATCAGGCCATAAGGCGTCGGCAGGCGATCGATGATGTCGATGCGCACTTCCGCGCCCCACTGCTTCTGCGCGGCTTCGGCGGTGTAGTAACCGGCCGGGCCGGCCCCGATGATGGCAAGCTTCAGGGTCAAGTCTCGTCTCCGCTCTGCTGTGCCGTTCCGCTATGGCGCAGCCGCCCGCGGGTCAAGCCGGGTCGGCATTTGCTACGCTGGACGCGCACGCAACTATCCCTTAGCTTTCACTCGGGCTGGCTGAGGTGGTGGGTGGCAACCAATCTCCAATGTATGGAAAAGCTGGTGGCATTCGGCACGAATGTCGCCACGCTTGGCTTTATCAGCCAGGAACAAGCCGCCACAGCCATTGCCGGACTGACCTTGGCCGTTGGCCTGCGCGCCCAGGAAATGGCTGCCGACCCGGAAAGCCCTGCCGCGTTGGCGAAGATTCGCAAGGCGGTTCGCAAGGATTTCGACGCGTGGCAGGAAGGCGAGCGTTTTTCGGCAGCCGGGTACGAGATCAATGCCGCCGATATAGCGCTGTCGGAGGGGCTTGCGGAATTGTTTCTGGATCGAGACGAGCTTGCGGGCAGCGCATATGTTGGCGGCAAATTCCCGCAGGCTGCCACCGCTTTGATATTGAAGCGGCTGGCCGAGAAGAACGGCCTGTTCGCCCCACCCGCCAAAGAGAACGATCCCCCATCGGTTGCACGAGATTTCGCCGAAACCGTCGTTGCCTCTGCCCTGAAAGCGGCAATGAACGACGAAGCTTATTGGCGGAAATTTGCCCCCTATCTGGAATTGGCGGCAGCCGAAATTCTGGGCCGCGTTGATCGAACGACGCAGGAAATCAAAGCCGACACCGCCAAGTTAGCGGGCATTGAGTTGGGAGTGGCCGACGCAAACGCCAAGCTTGATCGGCTATTGGTCGAGCGCGCTCAAGAGGATTTTGATCCCGACGAGGTGAGAGCGCTGCAGGAGTTTTAATCGGCTGTCCTGCAACTGGCCCAGTTGGCGAACGAACGGGCTGACAATCCAGATTCAGCGCTGGCGGAGCTGCGCTCGATGCTGCGCGTCGTGCTCGCGCAACAGAGCGCCTCCCAGCAAGGCAGCAACTTGGGCCAATGGCTGGATATCATGATCAAGCAGGTTGTGGCGGAAAACCGGGCCGGGCGCTTCGAGGCGGGCGCCGAAATCATCGCCAGCACATGGGATGAACGCCGACGTCAACGGGCCGAACGCGCCGAAGCCGAGCGCGCCGCCGATCTGCAAATGTGCGATTACGCCATCGGCCAGCAACGGCTCGTACCGGGCGGCGCGCCGGCCACGGCCGATTGGTTGCGCCGCAAGATTGAAATTGAAACTGGCAGCAGCCCCGCCCCGCCCGACGCACTGGCCGCTGCCTTTGGCGAATGGCAGGAGCGCGGGCGCGACTTCGGTGTCAATTTTGATCTGGAGGTGGCGATTGCGCTGTGCAAGGCGACGCTGGTGGAGTTGGAAGCGTCAGCACAATCCCCTGCGAGTGAAGTTGGTCGCTGGCAGAATTTGCTTGGCGCTGCACTTGTAAACTTGGGAGCGCGACAAGACGATCGTGCCACGCTGGATGCGGCTATCATTGCTTATCGCGCAGCGCTGACAGTTTACACATTGGAGGCACTCCCCCTTGCTTGGGCGATGACCCAGACCAATCTTGGCGCTGCGCTTTGCACCCTCGGCACACGGCTAGCCGATCCATCGGCACTACACGACGCCGTCGCAGCCTATCGCGCCGCTCTCATCGTTCACACAAAGGCGGCGCAGCCGGAGGAGTGGGCGTGGACCCAGTATAATCTCGGCAACGCGCTCAGCACCCTTGGAGAACGTCAGAGTAATCCGTCCGCCATCCTCCAAGCCGTCGAGGCCTTTCAACAGTCGCTTCAGGTGCGCACCCGCGATGCCTTTCCAACCCAATGGGCCATGACCCAGAACAGCCTTGGGACTGCGCTGCGTGCCCTTGATGCACATGAGGAAAATCTAGTCGCGCTGAACCAAGCTATCGTCGCGTTTCGTGAAGCGCTTTGCGTACAAACCCAGGAAGCGCAGCCGCTGGAGTGGGCACAGACACAAAGCAATCTTGGCAATGCGCTGCGCGCCCTGGGCGACCGCAACAACGACCCGATCACGCTCAACAAGGCAATCGAAGCTTTTCATAACTCGCTAGCAGTGCGCACCCGAGAGCTATTGCCACTAGAATGGGCGACCACCCAAGTTAATCTCGGAAGTGCTCTCAGCTCTCTCGGCGCGCAACAGGATGGTATTGTTGTAATTGGCTTTGCTATCTCCTCATATCGCGCAGCGCTCACCGTCTTTACAAGTGCAGCAATGCCCGTGCGCTGGGCGGGAACATTTAACAATCTAGGCAATGCGTTGCGTGTGCAGGCGAAGTTGACGCGAGATGCCTCGCTTGCCAGCCAAGCTGTTTCGGCATTTCAAACGGCGCTAACTGTTTTTTCCCGACCGTCGCTAGAAGGCTATCGCGCCAAGGCCGAACTCGGTCTGGCGGAGGCTCAGGCCGTGCTTGCCGAACTCTCCCCTTGACCCCGCGACCGCGTGGCCAGCTATCCGCCCATTGCGTCACCTGCCCCGCCTGCTAAAGCCGGACGATGAGTGCAGACCAAAGCCGTATCCGCAATTTCTCGATCATTGCCCATATCGATCATGGCAAATCCACGCTGGCGGATCGCCTGATCCAGACCACGGGCGGCCTGGCGCTGCGCGAAATGTCCGAACAAGTGCTCGACAACATGGACATCGAAAAAGAGCGCGGCATCACCATCAAGGCGCAGACCGTCCGCCTCGATTACCGCGCCAAGGATGGCCTGGATTATATCCTCAACCTGATGGACACGCCCGGCCACGTCGATTTCGCCTATGAAGTGTCGCGCAGCCTCGCCGCCTGCGAAGGTGCGCTGCTGGTCGTCGATGCAGCGCAAGGCGTCGAAGCGCAGACGCTGGCCAACGTCTATCAGAGCATCGAGCATGACCACGAGATCGTGCCGGTGATCAACAAGATCGATCTGCCCTCGGCTGACCCTGAAAAGGTGAAGAAGGAAATCGAGGACATCATTGGCCTCGATGCGTCAGGCGCCGTGCTGGCGTCGGCCAAATCCGGCATCGGCATCGTCGAGGTGTTGGAAGCCATCGTCACCCGCATTCCGCCGCCCAAGGGCGATATCGACAAGCCGCTGAAGGCCATGCTGGTCGACAGCTGGTATGATCCCTACCTGGGCGTCGTCGTGCTGGTGCGCATCATCGATGGCGTCATCAAGAAAGGCCAGATGATCAAGTTCATGGCCGCCGACAGCACCCACCTGGTGGACCGCGTCGGCGCCTTCCGGCCCAAGATCGAACAATTCACCGAACTCGGCCCCGGCGAAGTCGGCTTCATCACCGCGCAGATCAAGGAAGTCGCCCAGGCGCGCGTGGGGGACACGATCACCGATGCCAAGCGCCCCGCCAACGAAGCCCTGCCCGGTTTCAAAGAGGTGCAGCCGGTCGTCTTCTGCGGCCTGTTCCCCACCGACGCCGCCGATTTCGAAAAATTGCGCGAATCCATCAGCCGCCTGCGCCTGAACGACGCCAGCTTCTCCTTCGAAATGGAAACCAGCGCCGCGCTGGGCTTCGGCTTCCGCTGCGGCTTCCTCGGCCTGCTCCACCTCGAAATCATCCAGGAACGGCTGACCCGCGAATATGATCTCGATCTGATCACCACCGCGCCATCGGTGGTCTATCACATCGTCCAACGCGACGGCACCGAGATCCAGCTGCACAACCCGGCCGACATGCCCGATCCGTCAACGATCCTGAAGATCGACGAACCCTGGATCGAAGCCACCATCTATGTGCCCGATGAACATCTCGGCAGCATCCTGAAACTCTGCCAGGATCGCCGCGGTATCCAGAAAAACCTCACCTACGTCGGCGGCCGCGCCCAGGTGGTCTACGAATTGCCGCTCAACGAAGTCGTCTTCGATTTCTACGACCGCCTCAAATCCATCTCACGCGGCTACGCCAGCTTTGACTATCACCAGATCGGCCACCGCGAAGGCGACCTCGTGAAAATGTCGATCATGGTCAACAACGAACCCGTTGATGCCCTCTCCATGATCGTCCACCGCGGCGCCGCCGAAGCCCGCGGCCGCCACATGTGCGAACGCATGAAAGACCTCATCCCCCGCCACCTGTTCAAAATCCCCATCCAGGCCGCCATCGGCGGCAAAGTCATCGCCCGCGAAACCATCGCCGCCCTGCGCAAGGACGTCACCGCCAAATGCTACGGCGGCGACGCCTCGCGCAAACGCAAGCTGCTGGACAAGCAGAAAGAGGGCAAGAAACGGATGCGCCAGTACGGGAATGTGGACATCCCGCAGGAAGCGTTCATTGCGGCCTTGCGGATGGGGGATGATAATTGAGCGAATCTCAAGGCTTCAGATCGCCGTCTATGCGGGAAATATAGCTCGCCCTTCTGTGATATTTATCAAACTGGGCAGTGCATATGCTGCCGGCATCCGCCCTGACCCCTCACGAATTCTTTTGATTATTCCACCCGCTTCTAATTGACGGAGCATATTGTTTGCCGTGACGCGGTTGGCGAATCCAGCTTTTTCTGCAAAATCTGTGCCCGATATAATAGGTTGTGCAAATAATGCATCGACAGCGCCAATCGCAAATTGCGAATGGGTAATTTCGACCACTTGCTTCTTCGTTTCTTCATATAAATCGCGAATATCTTTTACTTTTTTTAAATTTCTTTCTGCCTGAGTGGACATGGCATGGAGAAAAAAAACAATCCAACCATGCCAATCATTTTGATCTGTAATTGCCAGAAGTCGATCATAATATTCTGACCGATTATTTTCGAGATATTCTGACATATAAAACATTGGTCTTGACAGCGCTCCCCGCTGAAAAAGCAAGAGTGGGATTATCATCCTCCCAATTCGTCCATTTCCATCTTTAAATGGATGCAAAATCTCAAACTGGGCGTGTGCAAGCGCGACTTGCAATGCAGGATCTTCATTTTCATTCTGAATATAATTTTCCCAGTTGTCCAATGCCGAAAGCAAATTTACAGGCGAGGGCGGAATAAAACGGGCCTTTTCGATCGGATCGCCATACCGACCTATCCAATTTTGATCCGATCGGAATGCACCGGGAGTTTTATCTCGACCTCTAACGCCTTGCAGCAGTCGCTGGTGAATTTCTTTGATAAGTGAGCAGGAGACCGGCCTTTCGTGGAGAGCTCGTTCAGCAATTCTAACTGCGGCTCGGTAGTTGGAAATTTCTTCGATGTCGTCACGTCGGGCTTCGGACGTGATAAGACCGGCATCGGCCTCAAGCACTTCATCCAACGTAGCTTGAGTACCTTCTATTTTAGACGATAGGACGGCCTCGTTTACCGTTATGGGTGAAAGCAAAACGTTCGGATTTGGCAGCGTTTGCAACATACCATCGTAGCGCGCTAAACACGCATTTGCATGCCCGACCAAGGGCACAATCTCGCGCCATCTGAGATTTTCTAGAGGAAGCATGTCGGGGATGCAGGGAGGCATCCCCTATCTTTAGCAGAAAGCAATCTGACAGTCTACATTTCATAAGAGAGTTTGTGTAAGGCTGGCTTTGGCTAAGAGGCCTTTTGATTCCTGCGACTCGCAAATGTCTTTCACAACTCTCGCTTTAGAAGGCGTGCCTCTCACAAGCGCAGCTGTGGAAAGTAGGTAGCCCTATCGGCTAACACGAATTCAGGGCAGTTCCGGAGACACGGGCAATCCCGGGTACACGATCCGAAACTCGCCTTCAAAATCAGCACGCTACGCACCAAATCAGGTCGAACCCGTGTCGAGCACGGGGTGACGGATTTGGGTTTAGGGGGCTACCAAAAAACGAACGGGGGCAGGCCACTTAGCCCTGCCCGCCGGAGGCCGCTTCTTCCTTCTACGCCGCCACCTTCCACCCGCCGCCAGCCTGCTCCAACGTAATCCGCCCCTCCCCTTCCTCCAGATCGGCATCAATCAAGCGCTCGATCATCTCCTGGATATGGGCATTGCCTTCGTTCAACTCGCGGTAGATGGCACGGATGAAGCGGTCGGCGATGTTGGGTTGACTGCTGCGTTTTTCTTGACGGGCGATGGTTTGGGCTTCGTTGCCGAGCATGGCGGCGAGCTTGGCCTGGCTCAGGCCCATTTCCTGCCGCAGGAAGCGCAGTTCGGTGCCGGTCAGCTTGGCGGACTTGGTGACGAGGCCGTGGGCGATGGCGCGGTGCAGGCCGGGGAGATCGTGGATGGCGATGCCCGGCCCATAGGGGGTTTCCTGTTCATCATAGCCGTTGGCCAGCCAGACATTGCGCAGGCCGCATTCGCGATAATGATACATGCCTGCCTCCTTCTCACACCGGCTCAATCAAGGCCTATAGAGATTATAGGTAGAGAGCACTGGCAAGGTCTATTGCGCCGCCCCAGCGCCACCCCTCCGTCGCCTTCGGCGCCACCTCCCCTTGAAGGGGAGGATCAGGTTCGCGTGTTGAGGTTGTGGGCTGCCCCAAAACAAAGGGAACTATATACCTAGCTAGCCAAAAGGCGCTTGACGATTGCGCCAGATTTGGCTAGTTAAAGTGCATGAGCACGCAGCCCGAAACCGTTAGCCTCTACCAGTTCTTCCAGCGGTTTCCGAATGAGGAAGCGGCCCGCGCCTATTTCGAGCAGAACCGTTGGGCTGGCGAAGTGACTTGCCCCCATTGTGGCAGCCTGTCGGTTGCGGCGGTCAAGAGCATGAAGCCCATGCCCTATCGCTGCCGCGATTGCCGTCAGCATTTCAGCGTCCGCACCGGCACCGTTCTCGCTGAAAGCCGCCTGCCGCTGCACAAGTGGCTTATGGCGATCTACATGATGACCACGGCGCGCAAGGGCATCCCCTCGACGCAGATGGCGCGTGAACTTGGCATCACGCAGAAGTCGGCATGGTTTCTCGCCCAGCGCATCCGTGAAACGTGGCTGGCCAATTCGGGCAATGACATGGGCGGCACGGTCCAGGTTGACGAAACTTACATTGGCGGTTCGGAAAAAAACAAGCATTCCAGCAAGAAGCTTCGCGCTGGCCGTGGCACTGTCGGCAAAACCCCGGTTGTTGGCATCCGTGGCGACAGTCGCGAAGTTCGCGCCGTTCCGGTGGCTGACAACGCTGGCGTCACCCTAAAGGCCTTTGTCCGCGCTAACGCAAAGCCGGGCGCTACCGTGGTCACAGATCAGCACGGCGGCTACATTGGCTTGGCCGCCCAAGGATATGACCACGTTCGCATCAATCACTCGATTGGCGAATATGTCCGCGAACGCGCCCACACAAACGGCATTGAAAGCTTCTGGGCGCTTCTGAAGCGCGGCCATTATGGTATCTATCATTACATGAGCGCCAAGCACCTTCATCGCTATGTCAATGAGTTCGCCTTCCGGCATAACACTGCACAGGCCGGCACCATGAAGTTCATTGAAATGACGGTTGGCCGGATGATCGGCAAGCGCCTCACCTACAAGGGCCTTATCCATGCCTGATGACAAGAAGATCATTGAACCCATCAATGCAGACTTTGACGACGTGGCGAAGGCGATGACGGGCAGCGCGCCTGCCGTTGATATGGCCAAGTTTCTAGCCAGAGTTAAAAAGGCTCGTGAGGCAGCAAACGAGCTATCCTCGCAGATCGAGTTGGAGCTGGTTCGGTTTGACGGGGAGAACGCGCCCGTCGATCTGAATTTCGATTGGTCGCAGGAGACCGTTTGGGCCAGTCAGCGGCAGATTGCCGATCTCTTTGGCATTGATAACACTGTTGTTTCTCGCCACCTGAAAAACGTTTTTGACGACGGCGAACTGGAGCGGGCGGCAACTGTTGCAAATTTTGCAACAGTTCGATTGGAAGGCGGCCGGAGCGTTGAAAGGGAGGTAGAGCACTACAACCTGGATGCAATCCTGTCTGTCGGCTATCGCGTTAGCTCGGCAAAGGCGACAGCGTTCAGAAAGTGGGCAACGCAGACGCTGCGGCGCTATATCACCGATGGCTTCGCACTGAATGAGTCTCGGCTGCGTTCCGACCCCCACGCGCTTCGCGACCTTGCGGCGCAAGTTCGGGCGCTTCGGAGCGAGGAACGGACCATTTATGAGGCGGTGCGCGACTGCTTTAAGGTGGCTTCAGTTGACTATGACAAAGACTCTCCAAAAGTCAGGTCGTTCTACGCCAAGCTACAGGATAAGTTTCTTTTCGCGATTACTGGCAAGACCGCTTCAGAACTAATTCTGGAGCGCGCCGATGCTGCAAAACACAATATGGGACTGACAAGTACGAAAGGTGCCTTGCCCGCTAAGGGCGACACTACAGTAGGAAAAAATTATCTATATCGGGATGAAATCTATGTGTTGCACATACTGTGCGAGCAATTTCTGCTTTACGCGGAATCCAGGGCCATTCGTGGCAAATCAATGACGATGGACGACTTGGCAAGCAAGCTGGACGATTTGCTTAAGGCAAACGATTATGCTGTTTTCACGGGTTATCGGGATTTCTTGAAAGACCGCGCTATGGAGCACGCGGAAACTGAGTGGAAGCGGTTTCAGAAGATGCTGGCTGACGGCACGCATTTGCCTGCCGCCCAGAGTTAGCGGCTGCCAAAAATGTCCACCATTCGATAAGCCGATTCAAGGCTTGCTAATACAGCAAGCACTCTGATGCCGCCTCCGAGCGGGCTGTCATCGGTTTCGTAAAGATAGAACCCGGAAGACTCGGAATTGATTCCATTTTCTGCTAGTGTTCGGGACGAAAGATCAGAAATGTAAAGGTTCGTGCCTTTATTGGTAGTCCCAACTAGGAGCAAATCTTCCATGGCCCGTCCCCCAGCAGTCCGCGTCCAGCCAAGGCTTTCTGCGGCTCAGTTGGCTGACTATCTTGTTTCTCCCACTCCCGTAGGCCAGCTAGGAATCCTTCGGCAAGCAAAAAATCCAGGGCCGAACCGGCCCCTTATCATCCAATACGCCCATGCGCGCCGTGCGATTGCTGCATGCCTAGGCCGTGTTGACAAAAGGGATTCCCAAGGGACTCGGTTTCTGATTCAAGGCTGCTTTTTGGGGAGCAGCTGTGGTTCGCGGGGATCTGACGGACGAGGAATGGGCAGTGGTTGGGGCGCTGCTGCCGCCTGAGCGCGGTCGTTGGGCACGGCCTGCCGGGGATAACCGGCGCTTTTTGAACGGGATGCTGCACGTGCTGCGGGTCGGCTGCCCCTGGCGGGACATGCATGAGCGTTACGGCAAGTGGAACTCGGTTTATGTTCGGTTCCGGCGCTGGGCCGAACAGGGCGTGTGGGATGCTTTGCTGCAAACGCTGGTCGACCTCGGGCTCACCGACGACTGGCAGCACATGATCGACAGCACCACAGTTCGCGGCCACGTCTCGGCAGCGGGCGGAAAAGGGGGGCCTGTGCGAACGCTTTTGGTCGATCACGCGGCGGCTTTACGAGCAAAGTCCACGCCCGGTCAGACAATCAAGGACGCCCTCTCGGCTTCATCCTGACCGGCGGCGAAGCGTCGGACTATGCCGCGGCCGACGCGCTGATGACGATCCCCGTGGCGAAGCCGAAGGCGCTCCTGGCCGACAAGGGCTACGATGGCGACGCCTTCCGGCAGAACCTCCTGATGCACGGCATTTTGCCCGTCATCCCGCCGCGTTCCAACCGCAAGGCGCCCGAACATCCCGACTATCGTCGCTACCGGGATCGCAATCGCATCGAGCGAATGTTCGGCAAGCTGAAACAACAGCGCCGCATCGCCACCAGATATGACAAGACCGCACTCTCGTTCGCCAGCTTCCTCAACCTCGCCGCCGCAAGGCTATGGCTGAAGTCTTTTGTCAACGCGGCCTAAGGGATAGGGGATCGATAAACCGGATCGTTGCCGCCTCAATCATTGAGCTTGAAAGGCGACGTGACGATGACGCCAATGGCCCGCTGGTGCGCGACGATGCTCAGCGGTCGATTGATGTGATTACCCAGTTCCAAGGGGCGGCAAATGCGCTCGATCTGTGGGGCGCGCAATACATTGAACCTAGGCTACCTTCCACGGTTCTGAACATCGCAGGCGTTGAGATTTCTGTTGCGCCCGACCTGATCGTCACATCCCCGTCGCGGACCGGCGTTCGGGTGGGACAGGCATTTATTCGCTGCACCATTGGCTTGGCTGGGGATGCGGCAGAGAATCGAAGGGCCGAAGCGAATGGCCATCTTGCTACCATTGCCCACCTTCATGCAGCAGCATATTTAGCAGACATCGGAACAGCCCATCCGCCAACGTCAATTGTGCTAGACGTTTCACGCGAAGCGGTGGTGCGAGGGCCGGTCAATTCGGCGCGTCGAATTGCAAACATAGAAGCGGCATGCGCCATGATTGCCGCGATCTGGCCAACAGTCTAAAATGGCTAGTTAGGTATATAGTTCCCAAAACAAATGGGTGCAGGGATGAGTCCCTGCCCGCCGGAGGCACTTCTTGTCCCTTCATGCCTCCCCTGCCCCGCTGTCCTACATCGCCGAAGCCTGTCATCATGGCGCTGCCCGGTGTTCCTGCCCGGGCGGCGCATTTTTCAGGAAAGCCAGTGATTTCAACGCTGATTCCCGAAGGATCGGTTCAATGTGGCAAAACTGGGTGGCGTTGGTGATTCGGGTGTTGGTGGTGGATTGATGGGGGAACAGGCAGCTTGCGCGTTCACGGCCTTGCGGCAGAACGGCGCCAAATCGTGGTTACGAGAATTCAAGCACTTAAGGCGCGGAAAACCGCGAAAAGCGTCACCTTTGTAACCTTGTAAATAACAATTTGGCGGTCCTCAGGGCTGGCGTTCATACACCACGCGGCCCTGGAACAGGGTCAGGTCGGCCTTCATGTCCTTGATGGCGGCGGTGGGGACTTTGGTGGGGTCGCGGTCCCACACGGCGATGTCGGCGGCTTTGCCCACGGCCAGCGTGCCGGAATTGTCGGCGCGGATAAGGGGCGCGGCCCAGCGTGTGTAGCTGTTGAGTGCGGTGGGGACGTCGATGGCCTCAAGGGTGCCGAACGGGGTTTTGCCCCAGGTGCCGCCGGATGGTTCACGTGCCGTCGAGGCCCACAGGCCAAGCCGCGCGGGAAAGGGGGTGACGCCGGTGTCGGAGCCGCCGCCCCAGATGATGCCGTTCTTCACATAGGTGGCATAGGGGTTGAGCCGCTGGCTGCGGGCGGGGCCGAGGTTGGCGGCGTAGATGTCGCCGATCCACCAGGCGAAGGTCCCCTGCGTTTCGGGATAGCCGGAGCCGTAATCGCGTTGCAGCGCGGCCATGGTGGCGATGGCGTGATCGGTGGGGGTGTTGGCGTGGATGATGGAGAGGCGCAGATCCTTCACCGGGTGGGCCTTCAGCGCGTCGGCATAGCCATCGACCACCCAGTCGATCGCCTTGTCGCCGATGGCGTGGGTGCCGATGCCGATATCGGCATTGATGAACATGGCGATCATCTGGCGATATTCATTGGGCTCGATCTGGGGATAGCCGCTGTTGCCTTTGGCGATTTCGGTGCGGTGGTGGTTCCAGTCTTCGTACATCCAGGCGGTCGGCGCGGCGCCGCTGCCGTCCATGAAGAGTTTGACGCCGCAGACGGAGAGTGAGCTGCCGGGCACGCCGGCGATTTCGGTGTTGGCACGGCGGATTTCGGCGAGCGCCTTGGTGGCCGTGGCCATGGAGCGGCCGCCGGAGAAGAGCACGCAGGCGTTGATCGGGAACTGCCCGGCCTTCACCAGCCCCAGATAGGCCTCCCAATCGGCGCGGCCGATGCTGGGGTCCTTGAAACCGGTCATGCCTTCTTCGTGCAGGCGGCGGATCATGTGGGACAGCGCGGCGGCGCGCTGTGCGGCGCTGGCGGGTGGGATCAGGCGGGTGATCAAATCCTGCGCGGTTTCCTTCATCACGCCGGCCGGGCGGCCATCGGGCAGCCGTTCGATGGTGCCGGCGGTGGGGGTGGCGGTGGCGGCAGTGACATTGCCGAGTTTGAGCGCGGCGGAATTGGCGACGCCATAATGGCCGGTGGTGTTTTCCAGCCAGACCGGATTGTCGGGCGACACGGCATCGAGATCGGCAGCGGTGGGATATTTGCCGTCGGCGAACTTGCCTTCGTCCCAGCCGACGCCGGCAATCCATTCGCCCTTGGGCGTCTTGGCGACCCGGGCGGCTACGCGTTTGACGATTTCGGCGACTGAACGGGCATCGCCGAGCGGGATTTCATACAGCTCCCCCAGCCCGGTGGAGAGGATATGGGCGTGGGTGTCGATCAGGCCAGGGGTGGCGGTGCGCCCCTTCAGATCGATGATTTTCGTCTTCGGCCCGGCCAGCTTGGCGATATCGGCATCGCTGCCCAGCGCGCTGACCTTGCCGCCGCTGATGGCGAGGGCCTGCACAACGCTGCCCTTGGCGTCGGCGGTGAGGATGTGGCCGTGCAGGAGCAGGGTTTCGGGCGGCGCTGCCAAGGCTGGCGATGCCAGCAGCGCGAATGCGGCAAGGGCCTTGGTGATCTGCATGTGGCTTCCCCCGGTTATGGGGACAGTCTGGCAGCGGCGGCAGCAGCGTCAAGCCGGGCGTTAGAGATAGCGGCGCGACACCGCCGTCAGATCGTCGGCCAGTTCATAAACCATCGGTTGGCCGGTGGGGATTTCCTCGTGCAGTATGTCTTCATCCGACACGTTGGACAAATGCTTGACCAGGGCGCGCAGGCTGTTGCCGTGGGCGGCGATGATCACGCGCTTGCCGGCCTTCAGCTGCGGCGCGATGCTGGCTTCAAAATAGGGCAGAACGCGGGCAATCGTGTCCTTCAGGCTTTCCGCGGTCGGGATGGCGATGCCATCATAGCGGCGGTCGCTGGCCAGATCGAACGCGCCGCCAGGCGCCAGCGGCGGGGGCGGCACGTCAAAGCTGCGGCGCCAGATCAGCACTTGATCCTCACCATGCTGGGCGGCGGTTTCCGCCTTGTTGAGCCCGGTGAGGCCGCCATAATGGCGCTCGTTCAGGTGCCAATCCTTGGTGACGGGCAGCCACAGCCGGTTCATGGCTTCCAGCGCGAGGTTCAGCGTCTTGATGGCGCGGCTTTGCACGCTGGTGAAGGCGGTATCGAAATCCAGGCCGGCAGCGGCCATGCGGCGGCCGGCATCACTGGCTTCGGCGATGCCCTTCTCGGTCAGGCCGACATCCCACCAGCCGGTGAAGCGATTTTCAAGGTTCCACTGGCTCTGGCCGTGGCGAAGCAAGACAAGCGTAGGCATGGCGGTCTCTTAGCGCAGTCGGGCCGCCATGCCAGCCCGTTATTGCAGATCAGCGCCGGGCCGCCATCACAGCGCGGTTTCGTTCAACTCACCGGTGCGGATGCGCGTGGCCTGGCCAATGCCGGACAGGAAAATCTTGCCGTCGCCGGTGATGCCGGTGTGCGCGGCCTGCAAAATGCAATCAACCAGCCGGGCGGCATCATCATCATCCACCACAATTTCAATCTTCAGCTTGGGAACGAGGTTGAAGCCGTGCTGGGCACTGCGCTCGGCTTCGGCGAGCCCCATCTGGTGGCCACACCCACGCACTTCGGTCACGGTCATGCCTTGCACGCCGCTGGCCATCAGGGCCTCGCGCACGTCTTCCAATTTGAACGGCTTGATGATCGCCGTGATCAGCTTCATCTGCACTTGCGCCTCTTTGCTTGTGGCGCAACCTGCAACAGGGCTCTGGTTCCCGATATGGGTTGTTTGCCGGTGCGGAACCGTTGCGCCGGCCGCGATCAGACGGGGCGGGCCAATTCCGCCCGGGCCACGGCTTCATCATCGGTATCAACCATGACGCGGATGCCGGACACACCGGGCCCGATCAAGCTGGCGATGCCGGCATCGAACAATATGGCGATGATGCCGGCGGCGGCCAGCCGGCTGCGGACGATCTCGGCCTCCACCGGCGAGAACAGCGTGTCGATGCAGGCCAGCGCCATCCCGATCAATCGTAGGGCAGGAAAGCGGGCGCGCGCACTGGCAGGCCATCGATGGAGGCGCTGCGTTCCTGATATTTTGCCAGGCGCGCTACCGGATCATCCTGCACATGATACTTGCGCAGCGTCTGGCGCTCGGCGACAAGAGCCATGCGTGGCACCGCCCAACCGCAGCTGGTCTGGGTGCTTTCCACCGCGATGCGGAAAATCTGACGCACGCCGCGTTCAATGGTGAAATGGCGGGCCAGATCGGTCCAGGCCGCATCCTGCGGCAGCACGGCATGGCCATGGCCATAGATGCGATAGATCAATGCCGGCTGATCAAAGGCGCAGATCATGATGGTGATGCGGCCATCGGCGGCCAGATGCGCGTGGGTTTCATTGCCGCTGCCGCCATAATCCAGATAGGCGCAGGCCCGCCCACCATCGAGCACGCGGAAGCTGTCGAGGCCCTTGGGGCTGAGATTGATGCGGGCTTGCGGCGCGGCGGTGGCGACAAAGAACACCGGCTGACGCGCGATGAAATCGGCATGTTCGGGGGTGATGTGATCGAAAAATTCCGACATGCCGTGTTCCCTCCCTCGTCAGGCGGCGGTGCCGCCCACGGTCAACCCATCGATCAGCAGGGTCGGCTGGCCAACCCCGGCCGGCACGCTTTGCCCGCCCTTGCCGCAGATGCCGACACCTTCGTCCAGCGCCATGTCGTTGCCCATGGCCTTCACACGGGTCAGCACATCGGGGCCGTTGCCGATCAGCGTGGCGCCCTTCAGCGGCCGGCCCAGCTTGCCATTCTCGATCTCATAGGCCTCCGTGCAGGTGAACACGAACTTGCCGCTGGTGATATCGACTTGGCCACCGCCGAAGCTCTTGGCATAAATGCCCTTTTTCACGCTGGACAGGATGTTGCCGGGATCTTCCTGGCCGCCCAGCATGAAGGTGTTGGTCATCCGCGGCATCGGGGCATGCGCAAAGGATTCGCGGCGGCCGTTGCCGGTGGGCGCCACGCCCATCAGCCGGGCGTTCAAGCGATCCTGCATATAGCCTTTCAAGATGCCATCCTCGATCAGCACGGTCCGGCCGGTGGGCGTGCCTTCATCGTCGACGGTCAGGCTGCCACGACGCTGATCGATGCTGCCATCGTCCACCACCGTCACGCCCGGCGCCGCCACGCGCTCCCCGATGCGACCCGAAAAGGCGCTGGTGCCCTTGCGATTGAAATCGCCTTCCAGGCCGTGGCCGATGGCTTCGTGCAGCAATATGCCGGGCCAGCCGGGGCCGAGCACCACGGTCATCTGCCCGGCCGGGGCGTCGATGGCATCGAGGTTGGTCAGCGCCTGCGCCAGCGCGATATCGATGGCGCCTTCCCAGGACGCATCCTCGAACAGGCTGTCGTACAAATACCGACCGCCAAGGCCATGGAAGCCGGTCTCGCGGCGGCCGTTCTTCTCGGCGACGATCTGCACGTTCAGCCGCACCAGCGGCCGCACATCACGCACCCGGCTGCCGTCGCCACGCAGGATCTCCACCACGCTCCAGCTGCCGAGCAGGCTGGCCGACACTTGCACCACCTGGGGATTGCGGGCGCGCGCCGCCGCATCGATGCGCTGCATCAACGCGACCTTGGCGGAAAAATCGATGCCCGCAAGGGGGTTCATGTCGGTGTAGCGGCGGGCGTTGGTCGGGCGCGGCGCCAGCGCCAGCGTGCCGCCATGGCCATCGCGCACTTGCCTGATCGTATCGGCTGCGCGCAGGATCGCGGCTTCCGAAAGCTCGTTGGCATGGGCAAAGGCGGTCATCTCGCCGGCGACACCGCGCAGGCCAAAGCCCTTCTGCGTATCGAAGCTGGCGGCCTTCAGGCGGCCATCGTCGAAGGCGAAGCTTTCGGACACGGCATACTGCATATAGAGTTCGCCGTCGTCGCAGCCGTGCAGCGTTTCGGAAACCAGCCGCGCCGTGCGGTCGGGATCAAGGCCGGTATCGGCATAGAAGAGCGTGTTGGCGTCGGGGGTGCTGGTCATGCCCGAGATATGGGCCAGAGCCGCGAAAAACAAAAGGGGTGTGGCGGTTCGTCAGCCAAACTTGCAGGTCAGCACCCAACGCTCGCCGGCGCGGTCAAAGCTGATCCGGCTGCAATCATCGAGCACGTCGCGGCCGATCAGGATCCATGGGTCGCGGCCGCGCTTCTTCCGGTTGCGGTCGGCCGAAACGGTGATCGTGTCCTCATCGTCGGTATCGGTGGAGGTGCCGCGCGCGGCGGCATCGATGGCGCGCGCTTCGGATTCGGAAATGCGCACCCCCATCTGGCGCATCGGCAGGCCGGCGATCGTCAAGCCGGTCTTGGGCGTCAGGATCTGGGTGGGCAGGGCCACGCCCGGTATGGGCCGCCAATAGCCGAGGCTCGGCGTGCGCCGCACCAGCCCGGCCTTCACCAGCGCTTCGCCGGCGCGGGCGTTCATCACCGTGGTCGGGATGTTGAGTTCGAGGCTGATGGTCACAGGCTCATCGCCGATCCGCGTCTTGATCATCGCCTCCCCCTTGCCCTTTTTGGGGATGATGAGGGTCTGGCTGGCCGGCAGCGTGTCGCGCAGGATCACATCGATGCGATCGGCGGCCAGTTCCCCGATCGGCAAGATGCCCTCCGCATCGCCGGCCATCGGCGTTTCCAGCCACACCACTGGCACCTTGCGCGCCGGCAGCGCCTGCGGGGTGATCGTCGCCAGATTGAAGCGCAGCACGGACTTGCCACTGCCGAACGCACTGTTGTTGAAGCTGAACTTGCCGATCAACGGAAACGGCTTGATGCCAGCGCGCTGCACGGCCGCCGGATTGAGCACCAGGCCCTGATCATAGCTGAGCGCGATGCGGATCTTGAGCGTCGCCTGCTTCACGGCCACGTTCAGGTAAGGATTGCCGTTGTCGGCCACATTCAGGGTGAGCAGTGGCGGGGGCGCCTGCTTGGCTGCACTGGCCGGCACCGCGAGCAGGGCCAGCGCCAGCAGGAGGGGCGATTTCATCGTTTGTCGGCCGGGCCGCCGGCCAGAATGAACCGCCGATCGCAATAGCCGCAATCGGCAAAGCCCGTCGCATCGATCTGGATCCAGACGCGCGGATGGCCATCACCGGCCTGCTCATCGCCATCGCACCAGACACGGGCGGTTTGCGTCACATAGGTTTCGGGCGCCGGCAGGGCGTGTTTCTGGATGGCGGGCATGGCCAAGCCTTACCAGTGCCGGCCGGCAAAGTCACCATGTCGCAGCCTGCTGCAACAATGATGTCATGGCTTTGCCATCGCGCTGCAACGTCCACAGGCCAAAAGCCAGCGCGTGTTGCAGCGCACCATTTTCGCGCGCTGCCGATCACAAAAGGGATCAAGACGATGCGCCGTTTCCTGTTGCTGGCCAATGTGAGCCTGCTTGCCAGCCTGTTCGCCAGCCTGCCCGCCACGGCCCAGCAAGCCGATGAACAGATTGCCGAAACCATCGGTGAAGAGCTGGTGGTGACCGCCCAGCGCAGTGCGCAAAAGCAGAATGACGTGCCGATCACCATCACCGCCTACAGCGGGCGCTCGCTGCGCGAGATCGGCGTTACCCAGTTCGACCAGCTCGCCGCCTATGTCCCCGGCCTCAACGTGCAGGAACAATCGCCCAACAATCCCGGCTTCGTCATTCGCGGCATCACCTCCGACAGCGGCTCGTCGCAGGGCGCGCCGGCGGTCACTGTCTATCTGAACGGGATCGATGTCTCGCGTTCGCGCGGCTCCTATTTCGATCTCTATGATCTTGAGCGCGTCGAAGTGGTGAAGGGCCCGCAGGCGACCTTGTTCGGCACAGCCGCAGCCGTGGGCGTGGTCTCGGTGATCACCGCCAAGCCGAAAGCGGGCATGTCGGGCGAAGTGCGCGTTGGCTATGGCAATTATGATCAGCGCCGCATCGATGGCCACGTCAACATCGGCAACGACATGATCGCGCTGCGCGTCGCCGGCGCCATCAAGCTGCGCGACGGCGTGGTGGAAAACATCGCTGGCCGGCCCGGTTCGCAAACGCCGAATGGCCCGCGCATCGACGATCTGAACGGCCAGGGCCAATATGGCGCGCGAGTCTCGCTGCGCTACACGCCGAACGCTGATCTGACCGTCGATCTGGTCGGCACCTATGATGGCCAGCGCGCGCCGGGCACGGCCTTTTCGTCGGGCACGTTCGCGCCAACCGGCGGCACCACCAGCCCCTATACATTCAAGGAAGCCGCCGGTTCGCCGTTCAGCCGGCAGGCGCTCGGCGCCGATCAACCGAGCCTGACTCGCAATGTCTATGATGTGAACCTGACCAGCAGCTACAAGCTGGACGACGCCTGGAGCGTGACGGCAGTTGCCGGCTGGCGCAATTTCGACAGCAATGAAGTGTTCGATGCCGACGGCACCCAGGCCTGGTATCTGGAATTCGCCGAAGATGCCCGCGGCGAGCAGCTGAGCTTCGAAGCGCGCACCAATTACACCAGCGACACGTTCCGCGCCTTCTTTGGCGCAAATTATTTCTGGGAAACCGGCTTCCAGCGCGTGCCGTTCAGTTCCGAAGAAGGCATTTTCCTTCAGTGCGCCGCGCGACTGGTGCCGGGCCTGGCCTGCATCAACAATGCCACCGGCGTCGTCGAAGCCGCGCGCGCGACGGCACTGCTCACCGCCGGGCGGTTCACCCAGTTACCCTATTCCGCTGAACTGTTTCGCAACTCGGCGACCATCGACACGTTCAGTGCATTTGCCGATGCCACCTGGATCCCGACGCCGAAGCTGGAGATCAATGTCGGCGGCCGTTGGCTGACGGAAAACCGCTTCAGCGGCATTTCGACGAAAATCCCCAACACGGTGATCACCGGTGCCACGCTGATCCCCGGCGGGATCAACACTGGCGGCCAGGTGCTGAGTTCCAGCGGCCGCTTCAATGCCTTCCTGCCGCGCGCCAACCTGCTGTTCCGCGCCACCGACACCATCAATCTTTATGCCACCTATTCGCGCGGCCGTCGCTCGCCAGTGGTGCAGGTGAACGCCGGGCGGACTGCAGGGGTGCTGACCCCGGCTGTGCGCGTGTTCCCGGCGGAAATCATCGACAATTTCGAAGCCGGCGTGAAGGGTTCGATCGGCAAGCTGACCTTCAGCATCGGAGCCTATCTGCTGAAATACAAGGATTTCCAGATCACCGTGCTGCGGCCCGGCTTCCCCTCCACCATCGAGAATGCCGATGCCAGCAACAAAGGCATCGAGGCGGAAGTCAGCGCCAATATCTCGCCCAATTTCAACCTGTTCGCCAACGGCAGCTATATCAATGCGCGCGTCAACGATGATCCGCGCTTCGGCCAGTTCGCCGGCGATCGCTTCCGCCTGCAATCGGAATGGCAGGGCGCCATCGGCGGCACCGTGCGCGTGCCAGTCGGCGACAAACTTGAACTGTTCGCCACCCCCACCGTGACGCACCGCTCGTCGCTGTTCTTTGAACTGCCCAACAACCCGGTGACGTCGCAAGGCCCG
This sequence comes from Sandarakinorhabdus sp., assembly GCF_987265915.1. Lineage (NCBI taxonomy): Bacteria > Pseudomonadati > Pseudomonadota > Alphaproteobacteria > Sphingomonadales > Sphingosinicellaceae > Sandarakinorhabdus > Sandarakinorhabdus sp. The sequence continues at coordinate 1,303,618 of NZ_OZ503948.1, read as the reverse complement.
GTGACGCTGGTCAATCTGCGCGCCGGCATCCGCGATCCAGATGCCAAGTGGGAGATCATCGGCTTTGCCAACAATCTGCTGAACGACAAATATCTGCTGGACGGTGGCAACACCGGCGGCGGCTTTGGCATCCCCACCTTCATCCGCGGCTTGCCGCGGCTGTTCGGGGTGGAGGCGGTTTATAGGTTCTAATCGCAGCCGGGCGCGCAAATAGCGTAGATATTTGCCGACTCCGGCAAGATCGGCCAGCGAGCGAAAAAGGGCGGCTCCCCAGCCGCCCTTTTTTGACTCGTCTGACGGCGTGGCTCCGCCACGCTCTTCTTCCTGCCTTCTCTTCTCCGTCCCGCAAGCCCGCACGGACTCGGCGGCTTCGCCGCCGGCCGTGCCTAGAGTCGATTGCGTTCAAGTTGAAGCGAGGAAGCTCCCTCCCTTCAAGGGAGGGCGAGAGACGAGCCGCAGGCGAGGCCCGGGGTGGGTGTTGTGTGTGGCCACAGGCGGGATCACCCACCCCGCTCGGCTGGCGCCGAGTCGCCCTCCCTTGAAGGGAGGGAGCCAAGGCGCTTCAATCAAACTGCAATCGAGCCTAGGCCACACCACGCTCCAACTTGCCACAGCCCGAACCCTTGCCCCAACCCTCCCCACCGTCTATCCCGTTCTGCATGAGCGAACCCGCCATCCGCCTTTCCGGCCTGACCAAGGTCTATGCCGGCGGCAAGCGCGCGCTGAACGGCATCGATCTGGAGATTCCGCGCGGCAGCATCTTTGGCCTGCTCGGCCCCAATGGCGCCGGCAAATCCACCACGATCAACATCCTCGCCGGCCTGGTGAACAAGACCGGCGGATCGGCGCGCATCTGGGGCTTCGATATCGACGAACACCCGCGCAATGCCAAGGCCAGCATCGGCATCGTGCCGCAGGAACTGGTGTTCGACGCATTTTTCACGCCGTTTGAAACGCTGGAATTGCAGGCCGGCCTCTTCGGTGTGCCCCGCGCCAAACGACGGACGATGGAATTGCTGAAGGCCGTGCGGCTGGAGGACAAGGCGCATGTCTATTCCCGCACGCTTTCGGGCGGCATGAAGCGGCGGCTGCTGGTGGCCAAGGCGTTGGTGCACACGCCGCCGGTGCTGGTGCTGGATGAACCGACCGCCGGCGTGGACATCGAATTGCGGCAATTGCTGTGGGATTATGTGCGGCAGCTCCATGCCGATGGCACCACCATCGTGCTGACCACCCATTATCTGGAAGAAGCCGAAAGCCTGTGCGATCGCATCGCCATCATCAATCATGGCACCGTGGTCGCCAATGACGAGACCCACAAATTGCTCGGCACCACCGGGGACAAGGTGCTGGAACTGATGGTCGATCGCGATTTGACCGCCGTGCCGGCCGAGCTTGCCACCTGCAAATCGGTGGAACTGAAGGGCCCGCGCCAGTTGGCCATCACCTTCGACAAGCGCAACACCAACGCCGGCGCCGTGCTGGCCATGGTCTCTGCGGCCGGATTGGGCGTGCTCGATGTCTCGACTCGCGAGGCCGATCTGGAAGATGTGTTCCTGGAGCTGACGAGTGGCCCAAAAGCCTAAAGTGCCGCCAGAGGCCCTGCATTATGACGCGCTAGTCATCGGATCGGGTGCGGCCGGCCTCACCGCCGCGCTGAACCTGGCCGAACATGGCCGCGTGGCGGTGCTGGCAAAGGCCGATCTTGCTGCAGGTTCGACCGCGTGGGCGCAGGGCGGCATCGCGGCGGTGCTGGATGCCGGCGACACGGTGGCGGCGCATGTCGAAGACACGATGGTCGCCGGCGCCGGCCTGAATGACCGTGCCACGGTGGAATATGTCGCGGCCAATGCCTCGGCCGCCATCGATCGGCTGGCGGCGTTGGGCGTGCCGTTCAATCCCGGCGAAACCGTATCGGAACGCTGGCACCTCACCCGCGAAGGCGGGCACAGCCATCGCCGCATCGTGCATGTCGATGATGCCACCGGCTGGGCGGTGAGCCAGGCGCTGATCCGCGCCGCGCAAGACCATCCCAACATCACGCTGATTCCGCACATGGCGGCGGTCGATCTGATCACCCATCGTCATGTCGTCGGCCGGCGCTTCCCGGCGCGGCGCTGCCATGGCGTCTATGCGCTCGACACGCAGAAACGGCGAGTGGTGCGGATATTGGCGCCGGCCACGGTGTTGGCCACCGGCGGCGCATCCCGCGTCTATCTCTATTCCACCAACCCCGATGGCGCGACCGGCGATGGCATCGCCATGGCGTGGCGGGCGGGGTGCCGGGTGTCGAACATGGAATTCAACCAGTTTCACCCGACCTGCCTGTTCCACCCCAGAGTGCGCAATTTCCTGATCACCGAGGCCGCGCGCGGCGAAGGCGGCCATCTGAAGCTGCCCGACGGCAGCCGCTTCATGGCAAGCCATGATGATCGCCTGGAACTGGCGCCGCGCGACGTGGTGGCGCGGGCCATCGATGCCGAAATGAAGCGGCTGGGGCTGGAACATGTGCTGCTGGATCTCACCCATCTTGGCGCGGATTTCGTGCGTGGCCATTTTCCGACCATCCATGCGCGGCTGCTCGAACTTGGCATCGATTGCACCACCCAGCCCATTCCGGTCGTGCCGGCCGCGCATTACAGCTGCGGCGGGGTGATGGTGGACCTGAACGGCCGCACCGATCTGGGCGGGCTGTGGGCGGCAGGTGAAGTGACGCAGAGCGGCCTGCACGGCGCCAACCGGCTGGCATCGAACAGCCTGCTGGAATGCCTTGTGTTCGGCCAGGCCGTGGCGGACGACATTGCGGCGCAGGATGCCGCAGACACCATGCCAGATATCAAGCCCTGGGACGAAAGCCGGGTGACCGACAGCGACGAGGAAGTGGTGATCGCCCATAATTGGGACGAGCTGCGGCGCACCATGTGGGATTATGTCGGCATCGTGCGCACCGACAAACGTCTGGAGCGCGCCGCGCACCGCGTGAAGACGCTGCGCAAGGAAGTGCAGGAATATTACGGCAATTTCCGCATCACCGGCGATCTGGTCGAGCTGCGCAATCTGGTGACCGTGGCCGATCTGATCGTGCGATCAGCCCGCGCCCGCAAGGAAAGCCGCGGCCTGCATTTCAGCACCGATTATCCGCACCAGGCGGCCGCCGCGCTGGATACCGTGCTGGACCCGGCGCAGGGCCGCGACGCCTGACCGATCAGGCGGCAACCCGCTGAAAGGGGTGCGCCACCGGTTTGCCGAACAGCCAGCCCTGGGCCAGATCGCAGCCCATTTGCCGCAGCAGCTGCCGCTGTCCTTCGGTTTCGACGCCTTCGGCGACCACCTGCTTGCCAAGGCTGTGCGCCAGATCCACCAGCGCGCGCACGATCTGCTGGCTGCTGGCCGAATTGACCATGTCCGCAACAAAGCTGCGATCGATCTTGACGAAATTGGCGGGCACTTCGCGCAAATGGATCAGGCTGGCAAAGCCGGTGCCGAAATCATCAAGCGCCACATGCACGCCGGCATCACGCAGACATTCCAGGCATTCGATCAGGGCGCCGCCCAGCCCGCCCATCACCACGTCTTCCGTCACATCGACCACCAGCGCCTGCGGCGGCACCCGGTGGCGCGACAGATCATCCAGGATCGCCACGGCAGCGGCCGTGCCCTGCAACTGCCCGGTGACGAAATTGACCGATATGGTGATATCGGCGCCCTGCGCGCGCAGATACGCAGCCTGCGCCAGGGCCGTATCGAGCACCCACAGCTGCAACGCCGGCAGGATGGCGGCTTCCTTCATCACATCGGCAAATTCACCGGGCGCCAGCAAGCCCAGACGCGGATGTTGCCAGCGCAGCAGGGCTTCGTGGCCGACCACGACGCCATCAAGGCGCTGGACAGGCTGGTAATGCAGCAGGAATTGCCCGTCGGCGAGGCCGGTGCGGGCTTCGGCGACAATGCGGCTGCGGGCGAACGCCTCGTCGGCCATGCTGGCATCATAGCTGCGCCAACAGCCGCGCCCGGCAGACTTGGCGGCATACATGGCCAGATCGGCCTGTTTGAAGATGCGTGCCATCGGTATGCTGCGTTCTTCGCTGGCGGCATGCCCGGCGCAGATGGAAATGATCAGATCATAACCGGCATGGCGCAGCGGCATGCCGGCCGACAGGGCGATCATCTGGCGCAATGCCGGCATGCGTGCCCGGGCCGCGCCTTCCAGCAGGATGACGAATTCATCGCCGCCGATGCGCGCGATGGTGGCCAACGGGCCGGCCGCCGCCGCCAGGCGTTCGGCCACCGCCACGATCAGCGCATCACCCGCATCATGGCCAGCCATGTCGTTGGTCTGTTTCAGATAGTCGATATCAACAGCAATCACATCGATCCCGCCGTGGCGCAGCGCCGGCTGTTCCAGCAAATTCTGGAACAAGGCGCGATTGCCCAGCCCGGTCAGCGGATCGGTGGTGGCAAAACGCAGCAATGTCTGGCGCTCCGCACCACTGGCGTCGGCATCGCGGCGCATCTGGCGGAAGCGATCGGCAATGGCCAGGCTGAGCACCAGAGATTCCCAACCGATTGCGGCGAAACTGGCCTGATCGACGAGATCATCCTGCGGCAACAACCCGAAGTTGCGCGCGATCCGCAGGCCCAACATGACCAGCGCCGGTGTCCATCCTGCCAGGTAGAACCAGACGGCACGGCTGCCGCGCAGCACGGCAAAGACGCAGCCCACCATCAACGCCCCGGTCACGCTGATCAAAGACAAGTTCAGTATCCGGTCGGTGAACCAGGCGGGGAAAACCATGTCGAATGCCGCCACCACCGACGTGATCGCCGTCATCATTCCGGCCAATTGCCCGAAATCGATCAGCTTTTGCGGCAGCTTGCCCTTTTCGATCAACGAGAAGAAAAACGCCGCGCCCGATACCACCAGCAAACCGACCAACAGGAAAACGGTGCGGGCGGTCGCCGGCCCGGCAAGGAACGGCAGGACGTTGAGCATCGCGCCCGTCCACACCAGCAGATAGCAAACCGCACTCGCCACCCACACCACATACCAGCGCTGAAACGGGGATTTCAGCCAGGTGAGCAGGAACACATTATAAGTGAAGGCCGAAATCAACACGCCCATCACCACGGCGATCAATATGGTCCAGTCCAGCAGGAGCCGTTCGTGGCCGGCAGCGTCCATGGCCTTGACGGATCGCATCAGCGATGGCGCATCAATGTTGCGAAAACCGATACGCACTGCGGTTACATCGGCGCCGGCCACCGGCACTTGAAATCGCAGATTATTGCCAAGGGTCCAGTTGTTTGCGAGTTCGAACTGGCCGCGTTGCAGTTGATAGACGCCGCCCTGGTGAACCACCTGGATCGACACCGCCGTGAAGCGCGTGTTGTCCACCAGCAGATTCCATTGCGGCGGCAGCGATTTCAACGTGCTGGGATCAACAGCAAACCAGGTCCAGTCGCCGCCATCGCCTATCGGGCACTGCCCGGGCGCACGTTCACAATCAAGCACATGGAACGCCAGTTGCTGGCTTTCGGCACGCACAGGGCCGGCAAAGATGGCAATCGCGACCAGCAGCGCAGCGGCCCACAGGCAAGCAAGCCGGCCAACCCTCACCGGCCGGCCCAGCAGTGTCACCCCTGAGAACCCGTCAATCGACACCGCCGCAGCCACAGCCCCACTACAACCAAGCTCCACAACGTAGGGAGCCGGCGTTTACAAATAATTACTGCACATGTTGCAAGAATGACGCCATCACGAAAAATCGGTCATGGCGTGCTGCTGCGCGGCGATCTTCAGCCCATCAGCTGGCGCACATCGGTCAAACGGCCGGTGATGGCCGCCGCGGCTGCCATGGCCGGCGACAACAGATGCGTGCGTGAACCTGGACCCTGACGGCCGACAAAATTGCGATTGGACGTGGAGGCGCAACGCTCGCCCGCCGGTACCTGATCCGGGTTCATGCCAAGGCACATCGAACAGCCCGGTTCGCGCCATTCGAAGCCAGCTTCGGTGAAGATGCGATCAAGCCCTTCGGCTTCGGCCTGGCGCTTGACAAGGCCCGAACCGGGAACCACCAGCGCCTGGCGCACGCCCGCTGCCACGCGGCGGCCCTGCACAACCGCCGCGGCCACGCGCAGGTCCTCGATGCGGCTGTTGGTGCAACTGCCGATGAAGACATGTTCCACGCTCACGTCTTCCATGCGGGTGCCCGGCACCAGGCCCATATAATCGAGGCTCTTGGCCGCAGCCGCGCGCTTGCCGGGATCGGCGAAACTGTCCGGTTCCGGGATGCGGCCAGTGATCGCCACCACATCTTCGGGGCTGGTGCCCCACGTCACCAGCGGTGCGATGGCGTTTCCGTCTATGATGACGGTGCGATCAAACACGGCACCCGCGTCTGTGTGCAGCGTCTGCCACCAGGCCAGTGCCTGATCCCAAGCGGCGCCCTGCGGCGCGCGCGGGCGGCCCTGCACATAATCAAAGGTCTTCTGGTCGGGCGCGACCAGGCCGGCACGGGCGCCGGCTTCGATCGCCATGTTGCACAAGGTCATCCGCCCTTCCATCGACAGCGCCTCGATCACCGGGCCGGTATATTCGATGACATGGCCGGCGCCGCCACCGGACCCCAGCGTGCCGCACACCGCCAGCGCGACATCCTTGGCCGACACCGAAAAGCCCAGCGAACCGGTGACGCGCACTTCCATCGCTTGCGATTGGCGCAGCAGCAACGTTTGGGTGGCGAACACATGTTCCACTTCGGATGTGCCGATGCCGAACGCCAGCGCACCAAAGGCGCCATGGGTCGCGGTATGGCTGTCGCCGCACACCAATGTCACGCCCGGAAGGGTGAAGCCCTGTTCCGGGCCGATGACATGCACGATGCCCTGTTCAGGTGCATCGATGGCATAGAGCTCCACGCCGAAATCCGCACAATTGCGCGCCAGCGCATCGAGCTGCGCCTTCGACATCGGATCGAGGATCGGCTTGCTGCGATCGGTGGTCGGCACATTGTGATCGGGCACCGCCAGCGTCAGATCCGGGCGGCGGAGCTGCCGGCCCGCCAGGCGCAGCGCCTCGAACGCTTGCGGCGTGGTCACTTCATGGATCAGGTGGCGATCGATGAAGATCAGCGCGGTGCCGTCGTCCAGCGTGCCGACGACATGATCGTCCCAGATTTTCTGATACAGGGTGCGCGGGGAAGTTGTCATGGCCTGCGGCTTTGCCAATGGTCCCGCGCAAAATCCAGCGGCATTTGCGCTTGGCCGGCGGCAGCCCAGCTTCTAGACGTGGATGGCATGTACAGCCTTGTCGATGATTTGCCGCCTCTTGCCGTCGCGCTGCTGCTGCTGACGATCGGCGCGGCGGCCATGCTGGCGGGCCGTGGCTGGCGCCGCCAGCTGGGTGGCGATGGCGCGGGCGAGACGCTCTATGCCACCACGGCCACACTCAGCCTGTTCACGCTGCTGGTGGGCTTCACCTTCGCCGTCGCCCTCAACCGCTACGATACGCGCCGCGATCTGGTGGTGGAGGAAAGTGCCAGCTGCTTTGCGCTCTGGCAGCGACTGCAACTCCAGCCGGCGCCGTTTCGGGCGCAGATGGCCAGCACGCTGCGCGCCTATGTCGATGCCCGGCTGGCATGGGCGAGTGGCGGGCTGGAAACCGATCGCAACCGGCCCGGCGACACCGCCAGCGATGCCCTGATGGAGCGGATGTGGAACCTGACCCGGGAAAGCGGCGGCGATGGGGCCCGGCTGCGCCTGATAGCCGACAGTCTGACGCGAGTGGATGATGCCGCCTGGCGCCGCGAAGCGATGGCACGCGAGCATATTCCGCTATCGGTGATCGACGCGCTGGCCGTGTTCTTTATCTTGTCGGCCTTTTCGCTCGGCTATTCCGGGGCTGCCAACGCCCGCCTGGTGCGGACACCGCACGCCCTGTTCCTGATCCTCGCGGCCGGCGCGAATTTTCTGGTGCTGGACCTCGATCGACCGCGTTCCGGGCTGGTCAAGGTCAATCAGGCCCCGATGCGCGAGCTCGCCGGCTTCATGGCCCGCGACATGGCGGCGGACGCTTCGCTGCGGCCCTAGAGCGCTTTCCGACCAACTTGGATCACCGTCATCGCCCTGCAGGGCGACCCCTTCGGGGCAGGGCGCTTTTGGCCCAGGGCTGCGTCGCTCGTCGGTTACGATGCGAAAAGCATCGCGCCCTCCTCGCTTCTTGCCCTGAACCAAAATCACCGCTGTGCCGATGACCCAAGTTGGTCGGAAAACGCTCCAATCAGCCGGCGGCGATGCCGGCCAGCGCGCCGAGCAGCGCGTCCACTTCGGCGGCGCTGTTGTAATGGGTGAAGCCCACCCGCACCGCACCGCGCTCCTTCACGCCGAGCACGCCGGCCGGTTCCCAGGCGTAATAAAAGCCGTGCCAGACGAACATGTTGCGCGCCGCCAGTGCCGCTGCCACTTCGGCACTCGATTTGCCGGCCAGCTCGAAAGTGAAGGTGGCGACGCGTTCGTGCAACCGGTTGGGATTGGCGATGCCGTGCAGCGTCACGCCGGGCACAGTGCTGATCCCGGCCAGAAACTGCCGCATCAGATCGGTTTCATGCGCCTGCGCCGCCGCCAGCCCGGCCACCAGCCGCTGCCGCAAGGGCTGATCCGCGCCAACAGTGCCGGCGGCCTCGCCCAGCCAGGCCAGGTGATCAATGGCCGCCGCCGTGCCGGCCATGGCCTCGAACGCGGGCGTGCCGGGCGCCAGCCGCGTCGGCATCACATCCGCCGATGGCCGCACTTTGAGCGGCGGGATGATGGCCTGCAAGCGCCGCGACACGAACAGGATCGCCGCATGTGGCCCGAAGAATTTATAGGCTGAAGCCGCCATCAGATCACAGCCGATCGCCGCCACATCCAGCGCCATGTGCGGCGCCGATTGCACGGCATCGACGATGCTGACCGCGCCCACTGCGCGTGCCGCCGCACAGACCGCGGCGACATCGTTGATGGTGCCAAGGAAATTGCTGGCATGGCCCACGGCGACGGCGCGGGTACGTGCATCGATCAGATCGGGCAAGGTCTCCAGCTTCAGTGCAAACGTCTCCCGGTCCCATTCCAGAAACCGCACTTCCACCCCGCGCGCCGCCGCCGCCTGCAACCAAGGCGAGACATTGGCATCATGATCCATGCGGGTGAGCAGGATATTGTCACCAGCGCGCCAATCATGCGCGATCAGCGGCGCCATCTGGAAAAACAGGCTGGTGGTGTTCAGCCCGAAGATCACTTCATCATCGCCGCAATGGAAGAAGGCCGCCGCACTGGCAATCGCCGCATCGACGATGACGCCGGTCGCCACACTGGTGCGGAAAAGCCCGCCATCATTGGCGCAGGCCTGCACCATGACGTGGCCCATGGCATCGATCACCCTCCCCGCCACCTGGGTGCCGGCCGGCGCATCGAAATAGCCACGCGGATGGCCATCATCCAGCAGCGCCAGCGCCGGAAACGCCGCGCGCACGCTATCGATCGGCAATTGCATCTTGGTCCCCCCGTTTGGGGAGCATTACTGGCCCAGCGCATCCACCGCGGCAAGCACGACCTCAACCGGCGGGCGCTTCCGATAATCATCTTCCATCAGGCGGGCACGGATCACACCCTTGCGATCGATTACATAGATTGCTGGGCGCGGCACGCCGTAGGCACGGCTGCCCGCCGCATAGGCCGGATCGCGCAACTGCCAGCCATCGATGACCGTGGATTGCGGATCGGACAGCAGCGGCCAGGCCACCTTGCGCTCGGCGGCGAACTTGGCCAGCACGGCCGTCTCGTCATACGACAGGCCAACCAGCGTATAGCCGCGATTGGCCAACGGGGCGGCGGCGCCATCGTTCATCGCGATCATCTGCGCCTTGCAATAGGGGCACCAGGCGACCGAACGGAAGAACATCAGCACCGTGCCCTTGCGGCCCGCCACCTGCTTCAGCGTGCGTTGCTTGCCGCTGATATCGGTGCCCATCACCGCTGGGGCCTTTTCCCCCACCGCTGGAATGGCGGCCGCCGGGGCAGCGATCAGGATGAGGGCGGAGAGCAGGATGTGGCGCATGATCCAACATTCGCGCCCCGGCGGCATCCGGTTACACGGCCCGCCTCATTCCTCATCCAGCAGCGGCAACATGGCCTGTTCGGCGGGTGCCACCAGGCCCAGATGCTTCCACGCCGGCCCGGTGAGCATGCGGCCACGCGCGGTGCGGGCGACCAGGCCCTGCTGGATCAGGAACGGCTCGATCACATCTTCCAGCGTGTCGCGCGGTTCACTGAGACCGGCGGCCAGCGTTTCGATCCCCACGGGCCCGCCGCGATAGATATCGGCGATCATCATCAGATAGCGGCGATCCATGGCATCAAGGCCCAGCCGGTCCACCTCCAGCCGGCTGAGGGACTGATCGGCCAGCCGCTGATCCACCGCCCTGTCGCCAGCAAAATCACGCACCCGGCGCAGCAGCCGCCCGGCGATGCGCGGCGTGCCGCGGGCGCGCGCCGCAATCTCGCGCGCGCCATCGGGGTCAAGCGGCAGATCGAGCAGCCGCGCCGCGCGGGTGACCACCTGTTCCAGTTCATCAACACTGTAGAAATTCAGCCGCAGCGGAATGCCGAAGCGGTCGCGCAAGGGGGTGGTGAGCAGCCCGGCGCGGGTGGTGGCGCCCACCAGCGTGAAGGCCGGCAGATCGATGCGCACGCTGCGCGCCGACGGGCCTTCGCCGATCATGATATCGAGCACCCGATCTTCCATCGCCGGGTAGAGGATTTCCTCCACGGCGGGCGACAGGCGGTGGATTTCATCGATGAACAGCACATCATGCGGTTCGAGATTGGTGAGGATCGCCGCCAGATCGCCGGCCTTGGCGATGACAGGCCCGGAGGTGGCGCGAAAGCCGACGCCCAGTTCGCGCGCGACGATCTGCGCCAGCGTCGTCTTGCCCAGCCCCGGCGGCCCGTGCAGCAACACATGGTCCATCGCCTCGCCGCGGCTCCGGGCAGCGTTGATGAACACGGAAAGGTTCGACCGCAGCGCCGCCTGGCCGATGAATTCATCCAGCCCCTTGGGCCGCAGCGCGGCATCGATATCGTCAGGACGACGTTGCGGGGAGAGATCGGCGGTCATGCGCTTGCGACCTTATTCCCACCCCCAGCCCCTCCCGCAAGCGGGAGGGGAGCCGTTCGGTTCATGCACAATCGGTTCCCCTCCCGCTTGCGGGAGGGGCTGGGGGTGGGGAAGGCCAAACTTGTTGTCACCGCACACTCTTCTTCAACGCCATCCGCACCACATCATTCAGCGCCGAAGCCTCGCCCAACTCCGCCAGCGCGTCGCTCACCGCGCGGCTGGCGTCCATCGGCCGGAAACCCAGCGCCGCCAGCGCCGCCATGGCGTCTTCCAGCAACCGGTTGCCGGCCTGCACCGCAATCGGCGCGCCAGCCGCCAGCGCCACGCCGCCAAGCTTGCCCTTCAGCTCATTGGCAATGCGCGCCGCCAGTTTCGGCCCGACGCCGTTGGCCCGCGCCAGCGATGCCGCATCGCCGGCGGCCACGGCATGCGCCACCTGATCTGGGGTGAGCACCGACAGGATGTTCAGCGCGACGCGGCCGCCAACGCCCTGCACGGTGATCAGCGCCCGGAACCCCGCCAGCTCGGTTTCGCTGATGCAGCCGAACAATGTGATCGCATCTTCGCGCACCTGGGTTTCGATGTGCATCACCACGCCCTGCCCCACGGCCAGGCCCGACAGCGTGCGTGATGACGCCTGCACCAGATAGCCGACGCCGTTCACATCCAGCACCAGCGCATCGGCGGAAACCGAGTCCACCAGGCCTTTCAGGCGGGCGATCATGTCAGGCCCTTTCGCGCGCTGGCGCCCAGATGGGCGTGCGCAATCGCCACCGCCAGCGCGTCCGCCGCATCGCTGCCCACCACCGTCACGCCGGGCAGCAGCCGCTGCACCATGGCATGCACCTGCGCCTTTTCGGCACTGCCCACGCCAACGATGGCCTTCTTCACCAGCCGCGTTGCATATTCGGTGACCGGGAGGCCGGCCTTGGCCGCGCTGAGCATCACCACGCCGCGCGCCTGGCCGAGTTTCAGGGTGGATTGCGGATTGGCATTCACGAACACCTCCTCAACGGCGGCCGCGTTACAGCCATGGCCTTCGATCACTTGGCAAAGCGCATCGTAGAGGCTGGCCAACCGTTCTGCCAAGGGGGCGCTGGCCGCCGTGCGCACGGTGCCGTGGGCAATGTGGCTTATGCGATTGCCGTCGGCCCGGATCACCCCCCACCCCGTCGCCGCCAATCCGGGGTCAAGGCCAAGGATGAGGGTCAACGCCCCTCCCCTGAAGGGAAGGGGCGATTAGTTTGCCCCATTGCCCAGCGTCACAAACGTTTCGCTGCGCAGCTTCCAGCCCGTCGGCGTGGGCACCCACACCGCCAGATATTCACCGCTGACCCGGCCGGAAGTGCTGCCGCCCGACCAGTGGCCGCGTTCCATGGCGCGCAGTGCCGGCGCGGCCACGCTCACCACATCGGGTGTGCGCACAAAGCCCAGGAACCCCGGCGTCTTGAAGGCCCGCGCGAAATAATCCGCCATGGCATCGGCGCCGATTATCTTTTCGCCGCCGGAACCGGCCAGGCCGATATAATCATCGCCCAGCGCGGCGCGCACGCCGGCCACATCGCGCGCCGCGATGGCGGCGTTATAGGCGCTGCGCGCCGCCTTGATGTCCGCAACAGCATCGGCCGCAGCGGGGGTGGCCATCGCCATGATCATGATTGCGCACCCCGGCCTCACAGCTTCGCCAGCACGTCTTCGGGCACATCATAATTGCCCCAAACGGTCTGAACATCGTCATCGTCTTCCAGCGCATCGATCATCTTAAGCAACTGGCCGGCGTCGGCCTCGCCCACGCTGACCATCAGGCCCGGCTTCCACGCCAGCTTGATGGATTCGGCTTCGCCCAGCGAAGCTTCGATGGCTTTGGCGGTTTCGTGAAGGCCATCGATGGCGGTCCAGATCTCGTGGCCGTCTTCGGTGGATTGCACATCGTCGGCGCCAGATTCCAATGCGGCTTCGAACACGCGGTCGGTGCTGCCGGCCTTGGCGGGATAGGAAATCAGCCCGAGCCGTTCAAAGCCGTGGCTGACGCTGCCCGATGCCCCCAGATTGCCGCCATTCTTGGCGAAGATGGTGCGGACATTGGTGGCGGTGCGGTTGCGATTGTCGGTGAGCGTTTCGACAATCAACGACACGCCGCCGGGGCCGAAGCCTTCATAGCGCACATCTTCGTAATTGGCCGTATCGCCGCCCTGGCTCTTGTCGATGGCGCGCTGGATATTGTCCTTGGGCATGCCTTCGCTGCGGGCGGCCAGCACGGCGGCGCGCAAGCGCGGGTTGGCGTTGGGATCGGGCATGCCCATCTTGGCCGCCACGGTGATTTCGCGGGAAAGCTTGGAAAACAGCGCGCTGCGCTTTTTGTCCTGCGCACCCTTGCGGTGCATGATGTTCTTGAATTTGCTGTGACCGGCCATTGTTCGTCTGCTTGCATGATGGATGGCCGCGGGCTTAGCAACGCCGCCGCCACACCGCAATCAATAGCGCGCAGCGCTCAGGCCAAGGCTCAGGCCAGATTGGCCAGCGCCTGCTTCAGCATCACGCCGCACAGATGCCCCCGATATTCGGCGCTGGCGTGGATATCGCTGTTGAGATCATCGGCCGCCAGCGCCGGCACATCGCTGCCGGCTGCCAGCGCGGCCTCGGCGGCGTGCCAGCGGAACACGCCAGGCCCGGCACCGGTGACGGCCACGCGCCATCCGTGGGCAAAGCGCGCCACATAAACGCCGACCATGGCATAGCGCGACACCGGATGGCGGAATTTGCCATAGGCCGATGCCTGCGGAATGGCGAAACCGACACGGGTGATGATCTCGCCATCCGCCAGCGCCGTGCTGAACATGCCCTGGAAGAAATCGTCAGCCGTGTGGGCACCGCGATCGGTTTCAATGACCGCGTCCAGCGCCAGCGCCGCAGCCGGATAATCGGCGGCCGGATCATTGTTGGCCAGGCTGCCGCCAATGGTGCCGATATTGCGCACCTGCATATCGCCGATCCCATCGGCCAGTGCCGCCAGGCCGGGAATCGCGGTCGCGCCCGTGGCCACATCGGCGTGACGGGTCATCGCGCCGATCCACTGGCGATCGCCGTCCTGCGCAATGCCGCTGAGGCCCAGCGCCGACAAGTCGATCAGCGCATCGGGCATGCGCAGCCGCGATTTCATCGCCGGGATCAGCGTGTGGCCGCCGGCCAGATAGGCGGCCTCCCCGCCGGCGGCAAAGGCGGCGGCGGCATCGGCCACGCTGGCCGGGCGATGCAGGGCGAAATCACGCATGCTGGTTCTCCATCCCGGCCGCGCCGGCAACCACAGCCTTGATGATGTTGATATAGCCCGTGCAGCGGCACAGATTGCCTTCCAGTTCGTGCGCCACCAGCTCGGGCGTCAGGCTGGTGCCGTGCTTGCGCACGATTTCCAGCCCGGCCATCACCATGCCCGGTGTGCAGAACCCGCATTGCAGTCCGTGCGCTTCGCGGAACGCCTGCTGCATCGGGTGCAGCTGTTCGCCGTTCGCAAGCCCTTCGATTGTCGTCACCGCCGACCCTTGCGCCTGAGCGGCCAACAGGGTGCAGGACTTCACCGCCTTGCCGTCCACCAGCACGTTGCAGGCGCCGCACTGGCTGGTATCGCAGCCGATGTGCGTGCCGGTCAGGCCCAGCGTGTCGCGCAGAACTTCCACCAGCAATGTGGCGGCTGGCGCCTCCACATCATGGTTCTGGCCGTTGATGGTCAACATCATCTGCATTGCTGTCCCCTTTGCCGGCTGACCCTAACCGCTCCATGCGACGTCGGCAATCAACCCTGCCGTGCTGCCATCATCGCCGCCATGCCAGCGGCCTGTTCGGCCACGGCTTGCGCGCCCAGGCTGCTGGCCTTGGCGCGTTCCCACCAGGCGGCCAGGCCCGGCCGTGCCGCCACCAGCGCCTTGCTCGGCATCGGGCCATCCAGCGCATCCAGGAAGAAAAACAACGGGATCAGCGCTGCATCCGCCTGGGAAAAACCGTTCCCCCAGGCAAATTCATCGCCGCTGCGGCGATAATGTTCGATGAAGCCCAGCGCTTCGCCCATGGCCTGCAACGCAGCCGGCACGCCTTCCGGCTGCTCGCGACCGCGGAACAGGCCGCCCAGTGCCGGCACCATGTACACGTCCGCCAGCCGGACGATCAGCCGCACCATCGCGGCACCGGTTGCATCATCGGGCAACAGCCTCGGCCCCGGCAGCGCCGCGTCCAGATATTCGGCGATCACCTGGCTTTCCGGCAACGCCAGATCGCCATCGATCAGCAACGGCATCTTGCCCGTCGGGCAAAGCGCCAGATATTCCGAACTCTTGATGCCGCCCTCGAACGAGTCGAGTTCAACTTCGGCGCCCTTCGCCCGGCTCACCAGCAGCGGCCGCATCACGAACGGCGACAATTTCCCCCCGTACAGCTTCATCGTCATTCCCCCGTTCACAGGCCGAGCGCGGCCTTGTAGGTTTCCAGCAGCGCTTCGGCTTCCTGCCGGGCAGCGGTTTCCATCTTGCGCAGGCGCACCAGTGATTTCATCGTCTTGATATCAAACCCGGTGGCCTTGGCTTCGGCATAGACATCCTTGATGTCGTCAGCGATGCCCTTCTTCTCTTCCTCCAGCGTCTCGATGCGCTCGATATACTGGCGCAGCTGCGTGGCGGAGACATTCTCTTCGGTCATGGCAATCCCTGTCTGAAATCGGTGCGTCGGGGTTACCGAACCGCCTCGTTCTTCGCCAGCGATTCGGCCATCAGGTCCAATTGTGCCTGGGTCGCCGGCTGCTGATGCAGCGCTTTCCATTGTGCCTGGGTCATGCCGTAAACATGGGTGCGCGCGTTATCCTTCGACAGCGCAAGCCCTTGCTTTTCCGCCTCTTCGTGCAGCCAGTCGCCCAGGCAGTTGCGACAAAAACCGGTGTGGCCCATCAGATCGATGTTCTGCACGTCGCTGCGCTGCGCCAGATGCAGCATCAAGCGGCGGAAGGCGGCGGCTTCCAGCCGGTCGCGGGTGGCGGCATCCGCAAATGGCGTCGCGGTTATTGTCATCTTTGCCCAATCTTTCATCGCATTGCGCGCCAACCATGGCTAACGTCCCGGCAGCAACCAGAAGGCGCGACGTGCACGGAGTCTTTCAGCCAAGAGGCCGCCAGGTCAAGGTGCTTGCCACCTTGGGGCCGGCATCGAACAATGCAGCGATGATCGCGCGCCTGCATGCCGCGGGCGCCGATGCCTTCCGCGTCAACATGAGCCACGGCAGCCACGCCAGCCAGGGCGCCCTGATTGCCGCCGTGCGCAGCGTCGAGCAGACCAGCGGCCGGCCGATCACCATATTGGCGGACTTGCAGGGGCCAAAGCTGCGGGTTGGCCGGGTGGCGGGTGGCCGGGCCGAGCTGGTGAAGGGCCAGGCCTATCGCCTCGATATGGACGACACGCCCGGCGACGGCTCGCGCGTTCACCTGCCCCACAAGGAAATCTATGCCGCGCTGGCCCCCGGTGATCGGCTGCTGGTGGATGATGGCAAGATCGCGCTGCGTGCCACGGCCGTGTCGGCCGACGCCATCGACACGATCGTCGAATCGCCGGGAATCATCAAGGACAACAAGGGCGTCAACGTGCCCGATGTGGTGGTGCCGCTGCCGGCGTTGACGGCGAAGGATCGCGCCGATCTGGATTTTGCCCTGGATGTCGGGGTGGACTGGATCGCGCTGTCCTTCGTGCAGCGGCCCGAGGATGTGGCCGAAGCCCGTCGCCTCATCGGCGGCCGGGCGGCGCTGCTGGCGAAGATCGAAAAGCCGGCGGCGCTCGATCGGCTGGAGGAAATCCTCGAAATTGCCGATGCCGTGATGGTGGCCCGCGGCGATCTGGGGGTCGAACTGCCGCCACAGAATGTGCCGCCGGCGCAGAAGCGCATCGTGGCCCTGGCGCGCAGTTTCGGCAAACCGGTGGTGGTGGCCACGCAAATGCTGGAATCGATGATCAGCGCCCCCACGCCGACCAGGGCCGAAGTGTCGGACGTGGCCACGGCCATTTACGACGGCGCCGATGCGATCATGCTGTCCGCCGAAAGCGCCGCCGGGGATTTTCCCGAAGCCGCCGTCGCGATGATGGATGCGATTGCGCGCCAGGTGGAGGCCGATCCGGGCTATGACGGGCGGGTGCATTTCACCGCCGTCAGTGCAGGCCGCTCGACCGCGGCGGCGATCACGGCGGCCGCCGCCGATATCAGCCGGACGATCGGGGCGCGGGCGATCGCCTGTTTCACCATTTCGGGTTCGACCGCTGGCCGGGCGGCCCGCGAACGGCCATCGGTGCCGGTGCTGTGCCTGACGCCGAGCCAGACCACGGCGCGGCGCATGGGGCTGGTATGGGGCGTGCATGCCATTGTCACCCGCGATGTGGACAGTTTCGAAGCCATGGTGGCCAAATCCAAGCGCATGGCGCTGCGATCAGGCCTGGCCAAGAGCGGCGATCCGCTGGTGCTGATTGCCGGCGTGCCATTTTCGACGCCGGGAACCACGAATGTGGTGCACGTGGTGCGCTTGATCGGCGACGAGCTGAAACGTTACTGAGGTTGCTCAGCCAAGCAGGCCCAACCGCTCGAGTTCCGCCACCAGCCGGTCGTGATCTGAGAAATGATGCCCGACAAAGCCGTTGGCCGCCGCCGCATCGACATTTTCAGCCCGATCATCAACGAAAAGTGCCGCGCCCGGCGCCAGGCCGAACCGTGCCAGCGCCAGGGCATAAATGGCTGGATCGGGTTTGGTCAGCCGCACCGCGCCTGAAACGATGATGTCGGTGAAAAGGTCGAACACCGGCGCCGTGGCGCGAAACGACGGCCAGAACTCGTCGGAAAAATTGGTGATCGCGAACAATGGCACACCGCGCGCGGCCAGCCGCTCCACCAGCGCCAGCATGCCCGGTATCGGCCCGGTGACGGTTTCGTTGAAGCGTGGCCCGAAGGCGCGAATCAGATTAGCCTCGGCCGGAAAGCGTGCAGCCAATTCGGCCGAGGTTTCGGCAAAGGGCCGGCCGGCATCATGCTGGAAATGCCATTGCTGCGTGACCACCGTGCTGCAGAACCAATCGAGCCGCGCCGGATCGTCGATCAATTTGGCATAGAGGGCCTTGATGTCCCAATCGAACAGGACATTGCCGATATCGAACACCACAGATTTCAGGGCCACAGATTTCATCGCCATGGCTGCATCACCCGCAAACGACAACACCCCCGCCGCAAGGCAGGGGTGCATCAAACCACCGATGCGCTGCCACAGGGCAGCGCCAGACTTCAGCCCTGGCGGGCCTTGAAGCGACGGTTGGTCTTGTTGATCACATAGGTGCGGCCATGGCGGCGGACCACCTGACAATCACGGTGACGAGCCTTCAGGCTCTTGAGGCTGTTGCGGATCTTCATGGGAAATTCCGGTGCTGAATCGGGTCTTTGAAATGGAAGCGTGGCGTTATGGGAGGGCCGGTGCTTTGTCAACCGCGGTTGCACTGTCGGCTGGGCCATGCGACCACGATCCCATGAGGATGTTGCTCTCAATGGCGCTGCCGATGGCCCTGCTGGCCGGCTGCGCGTCCGGCCCGGCCGGGGTGGAAATCACGCGCTTCCACCTGTCGCAGCCGCTGGCAGGGGCGAGCATCAGCGTGCAGCCCGCCGATCCCGCAGCGGCCGACAGCCTGGTGTTCCGGACCGAGGCCGATGCAGTGTTGGCTGAACTGCTCCGCGCCGGGTTCCGGCCCGCCACGCCGCCGCAGCCGGCGATGCTCAACGCCGTCATCAAGCTGGAGCGCAGCAGCAGCGAGCAGCCGCGTAAATCGGGGCTTTCCATTGGCTTCGGCGGCGGATTCGGTGGCCGTCGCGGCGGGCTTTCCACCGGCATTCAGGTGCCGGTGACCCCGACCACCCAGATCGTGACCAATGCCGTGCTCACCCTGCAAATCCGCCGCGCCGGTGATGCCAGCATGGTGTGGGAAGGCCGCGCCGTCACCGCCGGTTCGCCGGCGGATGCTGCCGTCGGCCGGCTGGCACGCGCCTTGCTGTCCGGCTTTCCGGGCCCAAGTGGCCAAACCATGGTGGTAAGACCCAAGCCATGATTCGCATCGATTCGAAGTTCGATTCCGGCAATATCATTGTCGAGCGCAGCGCCGGCCCGCAGGATGTCGTGCTGCGCATCGGCAAGGATGCGCACAGCGATTTCTACCAATGGTTTCATTTCCGCCTGTCCGGCGCGCGCGGGCAGCCCTGCACCATTCGCATCATCGATCTGAATGGCAGTGCCTACCCCGGCGGCTGGCCCGGATATCGCGCCTGTGTTTCGGAAGACCGGCAGGTATGGCGGCGGGCGGAGACCAGCTTTGATGCCAAGGCCGACAACGGCACGCTGACCATCCGCGTCACGCCCGGCGGCGATCAACTGTGGCTGGCCTATTTCGCGCCTTACTCGCTGGAACGGCACCATGATCTGATCGCCCGCATTGCCGCCCGGCCGGGTGTCGCGTTGGACGTGCTGGGCCACAGCCTGGATGGCCGGGCCATCGATCGACTGGTGATCGGCGCAGGCCCACGCATGGTCTGGCTCTATGCCCGCCAGCATCCCGGCGAATCGATGGCCGAATGGTGGATGGAAGGCGCGCTGGAACGGCTGACCGATCCGGCCGACCCGGTGGCGCGCAAGTTGCGGGCCTTGGTGACCTTCCACATCGTGCCCAACATGAATCCCGACGGATCGATTCGCGGCCATCTGCGCACCAACGCCGCCGGCGTGAACCTCAACCGCGAATGGGCCAATCCGTCAGCCGAACGATCGCCGGAAGTGCTTTGCACGCTGGCTGCCATGGACAAGACCGGCTGTGACATCGCCATGGACGTGCATGGCGACGAAGCCATCCCGCAGGTGTTCATCGCCGGCTTTGATGGCATCCCGTCGATCACTGCGAAACAACTCGCGCTGCTGGACAGTTACAAGGCGCGGCTGGTGCGGCTCTCGCCGGACTTCCAGACCGCGAAAGGCTATCCGCGCGCTAGGCCCGGCACCGCCAATCTGGCGATGAGCACAAACCAGCTCGCCGAGCGTTTCGGCTGCCTGGCCATGACGTTGGAAATGCCGTTCAAGGACAATGACGACCTGCCCTGCGCCGAATTTGGCTGGTCGCCGGAACGCAGCAAACACCTGGGCCGCGATTGTCTGGCGGCGATCCTGGAAACGCTGCCCGACCTTGGCTGATTGCCCCACCTTCACTGAATGATGGGGTGACGGGCAGCGCCCTCACCCATATCGTGCGGCGCAAAGCAAAGGATGCGCGCCATGAGCTACAGCCACATCAATTTCGAAACCGAAAACGCCATCGCCACGCTGACCATCAACCGGCCGCAAGTGATGAACGCCCTGCATGTCGGCGTGATCGAGGAGATGATCGACGCGGTTGATCGCGTACGCGACGAAGGCACGGCACGGGTGCTGGTGCTGACCGGCGCAGGCCGCGCCTTTTGCTCCGGCGCCGATCTGGCTGGCGGTGGTGCGGGTGGCGGGCCGAAGCGCTCTGGCCCGCCGGATGCCGGGTCGGTGCTCGAATCGCATTTCAATCCGCTGCTGGAACGGCTGTTCGCGCTGCCGGTGCCGTTCATCACGGCGGTGAACGGCCCGGCGGCCGGCGCTGGGTGCTCCTATGCGCTGGCCGGCGATATCGTGATTGCGGCGCGCTCCGCCTATTTTCTGCAGGCCTTCGTCAACATCGGCCTGGTGCCCGATGTCGGCTCCACCTGGCTGCTGCCGCGGCTGGCCGGGCGGGCGCGGGCACAGGCGATGATGATGCTGGGTGAACGCATTTCGGCCGAAACCGCGCTGGATTGGGGCATGGTCTACAAGGTGGTCGATGATGCCGATCTGGCCGCCGCCACACAGGCCGTGGCGGCCAAGCTCGCCGCCGGCCCGACCAAATCCTATGCGCTGATCCGGCAGGGCATCCGCGAGTGCCTCGACACCTCGCTCAGCGAAGGCCTTATGGTCGAACGCCGCCACCAGCTGCTCGCCGGGCGCAGCGCCGATTTCATCGAAGGCGTGAGCGCGTTCCTGCAAAAGCGTCCGGCGCAGTTCACGGGAAAATAGGTCACAACAACCAGAGCGACTGCAATTCCCGCACCAGCCCGGCCGGCAGCGCCTCGATGCCGTCGCTGGTGCCGTCCACAAAATCCGGCGGCGCGTCCTCGGCGGCCAGATAGCGCCAGCCCTGATGCGCGCGCAGCGGGCGCGGCTGCACCGCCACCGGGCCGGGCACCAGCTCGATGGCGCATTTTTCGCCCCACGGCGTCGTGGCCATGGCAATCGACAATATTGTCTGCCGCGCCACCAGCCGGTGTGCGATGATCCAAAAGATCGAACCGCCGATCAGTTCCTCGGCGCGTTTCGGCATGAAGCGCGTGTGCGCCCCGGCACGGCCGTCGCCCCACCACTGCGCCTGCCGGGCCGCCAATGTCTCGATGTCCGGGCAGCCCACTGCCACTTTGGTAAGATGCAACATCAGCCCAGATACTGGACGCCGACCAGCGTCGCCAAACCCAGAAACGCGAAGAAGCCCATTGAATCGGTGATCATCGTCACGAACACCGAAGAGGCCACTGCCGGGTCGGCCTCCAGCCGGTCGAGCGTCAGCGGCACCATCACCCCGGCCAGCCCGGCGATCAATATATTGAACTGCATGGCCACCGCGATCACCAGCCCCAGCGTCGCATTGCCGAACACCAGGGTCACGCCGATCGCCATCAGCACCGCCAGCGTCAGCCCGTTGAGCAGCGCCACCCTGATCTCACGCCAAACCGTGCGGCGCGTATTGCTGGTCGTCAGCTGATTGGTGGCCAGCGCGCGCACGGTGACGGCCATGGTCTGGTTGCCGGCATTGCCGCCGACACTGGCCACGATCGGCGACAGCGCCGCCAGCGCCACCAGCGCCTGGATGCTGTTGGAAAACGCTCCGATGATGCTGGCCGACACCAGCCCCGTCACCAGATTGGCGACCAGCCAGCGCGACCTGGTGCGATAGGTGGTGAACACCGGTTCGTTGATGTCGCCATCGCCGGCGCCGGACAGTTTCAGCACATCCTCGCCGGCTTCGGCCTGGATGATGTGCACCACGTCATCGACGGTGATCACGCCGACCAGCTTGCCGGCATCATCCACCACCGCCGCGGAAATCAGCGCATATTTCTGGAACAGCAGCGCGACTTCTTCCTGGTCCATGGCGACCGGGATCAACGTCTGCTCGCGCTTCATCACATCACCCACCGAAATATCGGGCGGCGCAGTGAGCAGCCAGCTCAGCCGCATGGTGCCGGTGGGGCGCCGGCCCGCATCAGTGACGAAAATCTCCCAGAAATCCGTCGCCGGATCGATGGTGGTGCGCACCGCTTCGATCACCTCGCCGACGCTCATGGTTTCGGGCACCGCGACCAGATCGCGCTGCATCAGGCGGCCGGCGGATTCCTCCGGGTAATTCAGCGCGGCTTCGATGTCGGCGCGGTCTTCGGGGGCCAGCGCGCGCAGCACTTCGCGCTGTTCGTCGGCTTCCAGATCGCCGATGATCGCCACGGCATCGTCGGTGTCGAGCTGGGTGACGACGTCGGCGACTTCGCCGGGCGAGAGCGCGCCGAGCACATCATCGCGGACATAGTCATCAAGCTCGGCAACGACATCGGCATTGAGCAGTTCGCCGAGCGCAACCGCCAGGTCCCCGCGCCGATCATTGGCAATGGCAGCAAACAGATCGGCGACGTCGGCGGGGTGCAATGGCGACACCAACGCCCGCACATCATCCACATCACCGCTGTCCACCGCTGCCGTCACATCGGCGACGAAGGCACGGCTCAACTGCCCTTCCTGCAGGGCATCGGGCGCGTCGTCGTCGCGATAATCCAGGCGGGCATCATCGGTCACGCAGGCGTTATACGCGCAACCGCCGCCAGCGCCAGCCGGCGCGCGCTGGCCCGGCAAAAGCGCCGCAGCCACCTTTGCAGGCCCGCGACGGATCGTTACATCCCAGCCATGTTCGGCACCAGCGCATCCTCCACCTGGCCACTGTATGGCGCGGCCGGGATCGCGTTTGCGGCGATCCTGTTCGCCTGGCCGGAACCGCTGGCAGGCGGCTGGGAATGGGCCAGCCTCTCGGCAGCAGTGTTCGGCATATTGGGCAGCATGAAATTCTGGCCCGCGGCGCAAGCGGAGCAACAAGCGAACGGCAAGTCGGGTTTTGGTGGTCTGATCCTGGCGATCCTGGCCGGCGTGCTGGTGGCGGTCACCATGATCCACCTCGGCAATGCGGCGCTGTCACCGGGGCCGGTGCGCGAGGCCGTGCTGAATGTGACCGACAAATATGTCACGCGCGGCAGGCGTGGGCGCAAGAATTACCAGGTGGTCACGTCGCCAGTGCTGGGGCCAGTGCCGGGGGAACGTGACGCCGTGACCGTGCATGGCGTCGGCGGGCTGGCCAGCACCTCGGGCAGCTATGATGATTATACGATCGGCGGTTGCATGGCGCTGAAATGGCGGCCGGGCTGGCTGTGGCCGGTGGTGGTCAGCCGCGCCGCCAGCCCCTGCCCGCCGCAGCAAGCCCCGGCCAGCGCATCCGATCTGCCGATCGCGCGCCCCGGCCCGGCGTGGCCGGGCATTCAGGCGCGACTGGCCCGCGATATCACGGCGTTGCCGCTGCTGCCGCAGGGCATACGTCTCGAACTCCACGTCACCGCCGACAGCGTCGGCCGCATCACCGCCATCGCGCCGCTGCCCGGCAGTGCCGCCCTGTCACCCATCGCCACCGAGATCCTCGAACGCGCCATCATGCAGCAGCCCGGCGCGCTGACCCAGGCCGGCGAATATCGCATGTGGCTGCTGCTGCGTCCGGCTGGCGGCCAGGCCGGCACTGACATATGATCGCCTGAGAGGGGGGCGCTTATGCAGGTCTGGTTGCCGATCATCATCTATGGCACCACGGTTTCACTGGGGCTGGTGCTCGGCTGGTATTTTCTCAGCAGCAAGCGCCCACCCAAGGCCGTGCAGGCCATCCATTTTCTCACCGGCTTTGGCGGGCTGGAGGTGGTGATGCTGGCCAGCAAGCTGAACCGCGGGGCCAATCCGCTGGGCGATGACATCAAGATCGCGCTGGTGCTGCTCGGCCTCGCCGTGGTCTCCGGCCTGTTCGCCGGCATCATGGCCAAGCCGCGCCCCGACATCATCGGCCCGGCGCTGCTGGCCCACGCCACCATCGGCGGCACGGCCTTCCTGTTGCTCGCCAACTGGGCGATGAACGCTTGAGGTCGAACAGGGCAGATCGCGCGCGCGACCTGCCCCGTTTCAACAGCTCCTGACGGATCAGAAGCTGAACGCCGCGCTCAGGTAATAATAGGCGCCGTTGAACCCGAACTGGTTGGAATTGCGCGAATAAGGCACCTGGCCGTTCGAATAGGAGGCCGCTTCACCCACAAAACCGTCCCGACGGTTGTTGTATTTGTCGGGAT
Source organism: Sandarakinorhabdus sp. (assembly GCF_987265915.1). Lineage (NCBI taxonomy): Bacteria > Pseudomonadati > Pseudomonadota > Alphaproteobacteria > Sphingomonadales > Sphingosinicellaceae > Sandarakinorhabdus > Sandarakinorhabdus sp. The sequence continues at coordinate 1,278,948 of NZ_OZ503948.1, read as the reverse complement.
AGGTGTTGAAGATATTGTTGGCACCCAGCGTGATGTTCAAATTGTCGAGCAGTTTCACGCTGGCGCTCAGATCGAAGATCGCCTTGGCGGCAAAGGTCTGCACGCAGCGGGCGGCGGCGTCACATGCCACGTTCGGATCCTGCGCGGACAGGCCGGTGCTGAACGCCTTGACCGAACCGAAATAGGTGCCGCGCGCATTCACGGTGACATTCTTGTAACCGACCGTGACGCTGCCCAGCACCTTCGTCTGCGGGATGGCGACTTCGATCAGCTCAATCGACGTCTGGTCGAGCAGTTGCAGGCTCTGGCCGCGCGCGGTGGCGCCGACCAGGATTGGGGCCGGGGTCGGGCGCTGGCGGCGAACCTTGGTGGGATTGTGCGAGGCCGCCACACTGGCATCAAGGCGCCAATCCTCACCCAGCCGCGTGCGATAAGTGGCGACGAAATCAATCCCCTTGGTGCGCGTGTCGATCTGATTGGTGAAGAAGGAGATTTCATTGTTGCTGGGGAACAGCGCGCGGATGGCTGGGAAATCGGCGGTTCGCAGGCCCTGGCTGATGGTGATGCGATCCTTGATGTCGATCAGATACACATCCAGCGTGGTGGTGATCTGTCCGCCCAGCACGTCATCGAAATCACCCGTCAGGCCGGCGCTGAAGCCGTTGGAAATTTCGGCGCGCGGCTGCTCCACGCCCAATGTAACCAGGCGGGGATCATCGCTGGAAACCTGCTGCGTCTGCACGACGACATTGTTCTGCGCCGTGGAGGTGAGCACCCGGTTGCCAATCTGCGCCAGGGACGGGGCCCGGAAACCCCGGTTGTACGAGCCGCGGACCGCGAAACTGTCGGTGATCTTGTAGCGCGCGGCGAGCTTGCCCGACACGTTGCCACCGAAATCGCTGTAGTTTTCATAGCGCAGCGCCGCTGCCACCAGGAAGGCGTCGCTGATATCGAGTTCCACATCGACGAAGCCGGCATAGTTTTCGCGGGCAATGTCGATTTCGTCGCGATCGGCAATGCCGGGGCGGGCGCTGGAACCGATGAACTTGCCCGATGCCGCCAGCGGGCCGGTGGCATAAGAGGCCACATCGCCGCGCATCACGCGGAAATCATCGCGCCGCGCCTGCAACCCGAAGGCGATGTTCACACCCTTCATGCCGCCAATGCCATCAAAGCTTTTGCTGCCGTTGAATTCGGCGATGTACTGGCCGAAATTGGTGCGGCCGACATAGAAGCTGGTGGGTGATGCCGTGCCCAGCGACGGATTGAGCGTGTTGAAGATCGATTGATCAAGCTCGTTGTGGCCATAACCCACTGAAAAATCAAGCTTCAGTCCGCCACCGGTTTCGTGATTGAGGCCGACAACGCCCGAATAATCCTTCGACGTGCCGGGGATCACCGGAACATAGCCATCAGGGAAAATGCTAAGGGTGGAATTGGCGAAGTTCGCGGCCGAACGGAAAAAACCGAAGGCCGTGATATCCTTCTGCGAATAGCCGCCAAAAGCATAGAGATTGGTGGTTTCGCTGATCGGCAGCTGGCTGTTGAAGAACGCCTGATAAGTGATGTTCTTGTTGGCGCCGAAATTGCCGACCACGAACGGCGTGGTCGGATACACGCCGCGATCAACGCGCGGATTGGCGGTGGTGTAGGGGAAATTGACCGTCGGGCCTGTGGTGCCATAGTTGGCCGGCGTAGCCGGATACAGCGCGCCGTCGAACGTATCGGACCGGTTGGTGCCGGCAAAATTGAAATACTCCAACGTGTAGTTGAAGAACCCGCCCTCACCGCCCAGGCGGAAGCCATGGTTGAACGCGGCACGATAGGTTTCGCCGTCGCCTTCGCGGAAGATCCCGGCCGTCACATCGGCCGTGCCGCCTTCGGCGCCATCGTTGAGCACGAGGTTGACGATCCCGGCGATCGCATCCGAACCATATTGCGCGGCAGCACCGTCACGCAACACTTCGATACGCTTGATGGCGGCCGAGGGAATCGCGTTCAGATCGCTGACCACGGTACCGCGACCCGGCGCGACGTTGAGGTTCAGCGCCGAAAACTGGTGCCGGCGCTTGCCGTTGATCAGAAGCAGCACCTGATCGGGGCCAAGGCCGCGCAGCGACGCCGGATCGGCATAGTTGGTGGCGCCATTGACGCCATATTTGGCCGAGTTGAACGACGGCGAGGTGAACTGCAACTGCTGGCCCAGATCGGTCTGGCCGGTGGCGCGCAGTTCCGGGGCACCGACCACATCGACCGGCACCGGCCGATCGACATCAGTGCGCGCCCGCCCGCGGGAGCCGACCACCAGGATTTCGGCAGCCGGTTCGGCTTCTTCACTTGCTGCAGGTGCAGCAGCTGGTGCCGGATTTGCAGTCTGCGCGACGGCCGGCGTCAAGGCGGTGGTCCCGGCCAGCAGCATGGCAAGGTAAAGTTTCGATGTTGTCACGGTGTTCCCCCCGAAAGCCTGATTTATGCAGAATTCGATTTTTTGGTCGGGTTTCCTCGTCTTTCGGAGCGGTAATTGCAAGGGCTCTATTGTCTCACCCGCGATTCAATTGATCGCGACGATCTCCACCTCTTGGCCAGCCAGCGTCACCATATCGCCCAGCCCCTTGCCGATCAGCGCGCGCGCCAGCGGCGCGACATAGGAGACGCTGGCGGACTCCGGGCCCGCCGTCGGATCAGCTTCGTCATCGCCGACGATGGCAAAGCTGTGCACGCGACCGTCGGGGCGTTCCAGACTGACACGGTTGCCGAACACCACGGTTTCCCCGGCAGGCTGCACCGCGATCAGCTGCGCCGAAGCCCGGCGCGCCGACCAATAGCGCAGGTCGCGGGTGGCACGGGCCATGGCGGTGCGATCGGCGCTGATCGCATCGCCAGCCTGCGCCGCAGCATAGGCGGCGCGCGCCGCGCTCAATTCGGCATCGATGTGCGCCAAGCCGCGCGGCGTCACCAGATTGGCATGCGCCGGGATCGGCCGGTCGGGCAGGTCGGCAGCGACGGCTTCGGCGTCGGATTCCTTGGTGAAGGCTACACTCATTGCGGATTCCTGCCCGCGCCCGATCCGGGCAACAACAGGCTGCCATCGCCGTAGGAATAGAAACGATAGCCGCTGGCGATGGCATGGGCATAGGCGCGGCGCATCACGTCCAGCCCCATCATGGCGCTGACCAGCATGAACAGGGTCGACTTCGGCAGGTGGAAATTGGTGATCAGGCCGTCCACCGCGCGCCAGCGATAGCCTGGATGGATGAAGATGGCGGTGTCGCCCGTAAACGCCTGGATCACGCCATCGTCGCCGGCCGCGGATTCAAGCAGGCGCAAGCTGGTGGTGCCGACCGGGATGATCCGGCCACCAGCGGCCCGCGCCGCGTTCAGGCGCTGTGCGGTTTCCGCATCGATGCTGCCCCATTCGGCGTGCATCTGGTGATCGGCAACGCGATCCGCCTTCACCGGCAGGAAGGTACCGGCGCCGACATGCAGCGTCACGGTTTCGCGGCCGATGCCGGCAGCAGCCAGCGCGTCCCACAGGCGCGGCGTGAAGTGCAGGCCGGCGGTGGGCGCCGCCACCGCGCCATCCTTGGCGGCGTGCAGCGTCTGGTAATCGGCCAGATCGGCAGCATCGATGCCGCGCCGCCGGGCGATATAGGGCGGCAGCGGCATCTGGCCGACGGCGTGCAGCGCGGTTTCCAGCGCTGCGCCGTCGGTATCGAATTGCCAGAGCACGCCGTCACCGCTTTTTTCGAGCACGGTGCCGGACAGGGCGACACTGCCCTGGCCGAAATCGATGACATCGCCGGCCCGCAGCCGGCGGGCGTTCTTGACGAAGCTCCACCAGCGGTTGGCGGCTTCGCGCTTGTGCAGGGTGACGCCGATGGCGGCCTCCCCCTTCGTGGCAAACAGTTGCGCCGGGATGACGCGGGTGTCGTTGACCACCAGCACATCGCCGGCCCGCAACAGCCGCGGCAGATCGAGAAAACCGAAATCGCCGAGTGCGCCAACATCGCGCCCGGTCACACTGAGCAGCCGCGCCGAATCGCGTGGGCTGACGGGGCGCAGCGCAATGGATTCAGGCGGCAGATCGAATTCGAAATCGGAAACCAACAGATCAGTCATCATTGGGGGAACAGCCCTTTGATGGAGGAAGGGGGAAGGAAATCAGCGCGGCGGGGTCGGCCCTGAAACCACGGGCGGCTTGCTTGATGTGGGCGGCGGCAGATTCAGCGCTCCGGCCGGAATCGCGCTGGCGGCCGGCTTCAGCGCGGCAAAGTCCGGCGGCGGCACCTTGTCGGCGGCGATGCTGGCCTTGAGGATGCGGGTCGGGCTGTCCGGCGGTTCGCCCTTTTCGATGCCGTCCACCCACTTCATGCCTTCGACCACCCGGCCCCACACCGTGTAGTTGCGATCCAGCTTCAGCGTCGGCATCAGCACGATGTAGAACTGGCTGTTGGCGCTGTCCTCACCCTGCGCGCGTGCCATGGCGACGGCACCGCGCACATGCGGCAGATCGTTGAATTCAGCCTTCAGATCCTCAAGCTTCGATCCACCGGTGCCGGTGCCGGTCGGATCACCGCCCTGCGCCATGAAGCCGTCGATGACGCGGTGGAAGACCGTGCCATCATAAAAACCCTGGCGCACCAGCGTGCGGATGCGATCAATATGCTTGGGCGCCACATCCGGGCGCATGATGATCTTCACACGGCCGCCCGAGGCCAGATCGAGCAACAGGACATTCTCCTCGCTGACCTGTGCGATCATGCCCTGCAGGTTGGACGGCGCTGCCATCTGCGGCAGCTTGGGCGGTGCCTTCAGATCCTTGGGATCGACGCGCGGCGCCTGCTGCGCCAGCGCAGACGTGGCAGTCAGCAACGCCACGGCAAACAGTATCGAAAATCGCATCACTGGCCCTTCATCCCGGTCTGCTGCACGCGGGCCACCACATCGGCGGCCACGGCGTGCGGCACGAATTTGCGGATGTCGCCACCATAGACCGCGATTTCCTTGACCAGACGTGAAGCGATCGGCTGCAATGCCACATCGGCCATCAGAAAAACCTGCTCGATATCGTCATTCAAGGCGCGATTCATGCCGGTCATCTGGAATTCATATTCGAAATCGCCGGCACCGCGCAGGCCGCGCACGATCACCGTGGCCCCCAGGCGCTCGGCAAACGACATCAGCAGCTCATCGAAATCGGCCACTTCGACATTGGGAATATCCGCCGTCTCGCGGATGATCTGCGCCTTGCGTTCGGCCAGGGTGAACATCGGCGATTTCGACGGGTTGGTGGCCACCCCGATCACCAACCGATCCACCAGCCGCGCGCCGCGCCGGATGATGTCCATATGGCCCAGGGTGATGGGATCGAACGTGCCGGGATAAACACCGATGCGCGTCATGATTGCGGCTCCTTACCGGTCACGTTCGACCGCGAAGCGCGCAATGGCCCGCAGCAAGTCCGCCTCCGGGCCAAAGCCCGACAATTGGCCGATGGCCTGATCGATCAGCGCGCTGGCCTGATCACGGGCGCGCTCCAGCCCGAGCAGCGACACGAAAGTCGCCTTGCCGGCCGCCGCATCCTTCTGCACCGCCTTGCCGGTTTTCGCCGACGTGCCTTCGACATCGAGCAGATCATCGGCAATCTGGAAGGCGAGGCCCAGATCGCGGGCATAGCCGCGCAAGGATTTCTTCTCGGCGTCGGTGGCGCGGCCCATGATGGCGCCGGCCTCCAGGCACCAGACGATCAGCGCGCCGGTTTTCAACTGTTGCAGCCGGGTGATGCCGGCCAGATCATAGATGACATCGCCGGCCACCAGATCCATCATCTGGCCGCCGGCCATGCCTTCCGGGCCGGATTGGATCGCCAATTGCGTGATCAGTTCCAGCCGCGCCTGCGGATCATCATGGGTGGCGGGATCGGCGAGGATTTCAAAGGCCAGATCGTGCAGGCAATCGCCGGCCAGAACGGCGGTCGCTTCGTCGAAGGCGATATGCACGGTCGGCTTGCCGCGGCGCAGATCATCATCGTCCATGCAGGGCAGATCGTCGTGGATCAGGCTGTAGCAATGGATGCATTCGATCGCCAGCGCGACCCGCAAACTGCGTTCGCGCGGCACCTGGAACAGATCGCAGGCCGCCACCACCAGCAACGGCCGCATGCGCTTGCCGCCGCCGATCACCGCGTGGCGCATCGCTTCATACAGGCGGGCGCGGCTGTCGTCGGGCACCGCCAGCAGGCGATCGAAGCGCTGATCAATGGCCTTGCCGATGGCATCGAGCGCCGGTTTCAGCATCAACGGAGCGGGGACCATCGCGGCGGCGCCTTTACTGGGCATCAAACGGGCGGGTGCCGGCGGCTTCACCGGCGGCGCTTTGCTGGATCTGCTCGATGCGCATGCGGGCATCGGCCAGCCGCGCCTCGCACAGGCCTTTCAGGCCCTGGCCTTCTTCATACAGGCTGATCGAGGCATCGAGGCTGAGTTCGCCGGACTCCAGCTGGCGCACGATATCCTCCAGCCGCTTCAATGCGGCCTCGAAGGTCGGCGGGGGTGCGGCAATGCTGTCCATCGTGGCCGTAATTGAACGGGCGCGCGTCCGGGGTCAAGCCAGTCTGCAACGGCCCTTCCTCGCACCAATGGCGGCTGGCGTTTGGCCGGGGGTGGCGCGATGATGGCGGCAGAACGGGAGAACAGCCATGACCACCACGACCACCGCCGCCGTATTGCGCCAACGCGGCGGACCCTACAGCCTCGAAACCCTGGAACTCGCCGATCCGGGGCCGGGGCAAGTGCTGGTGCGGCTGGCGGCGTGCGGCATTTGCTTCACCGACGTCGGCGTGCAACGGTACGAGCAAGGCACACCGTTGCCGCAGGTGCTGGGCCACGAAGGCGCCGGCACGGTGCTGGCGGTGGGCGACGGTGTGACCAACGTGGCGCCCGGCGACCGCGTGGTGCTGAGCTATGCCAGCTGCGGCGCGTGCAACAATTGCAGCCACGATCACCCGCAGTACTGCAGCAATTTCATGATGTTGAACTATGCCGGCGTACTTTCGGACGGCCGGGCGCCGTTCACGCTGGCGGGCGCGCCGGTCTATGGCGGCTTCTTCGGCCAATCCAGCTTTGCCACCCACGCCATCGCCTATGCGCGCAACACGGTGAAGGTGACGGCAGACGTGCCCTTCGCGCTGCTGGCGCCGTTCGGCTGCGGGCTGCAAACCGGTGCCGGTACCGCCTACAACACGCTGGATGTGCAGGCGCAGCAGTCGTTTGCGGTGCTCGGCGCGGGCTCGGTCGGCCTGGCGGCGCTGCTGGCGGCGGTGGATCGTGGTTGCCACACTATCATCGCGGTGGATCGGGTGGCGGCGCGACTTGATCTGGCGCGGCAGCTGGGCGCGACGCACACGATCTTGGCGGATGGCCAGGATCTGGCGGCCGCGCTGCGCGCCATCTGCGCCACCGGCGTCGATCGCATTGTCGATACCACCGGCGTCTCGGCGGTGGTGCGCGGCGGGCTGGAGGCGCTGGCCAGCCGCGGCGAGCTGGCGATGCTGGCGGTGACCGCGCCCGGCACCGAAATCACGTTTAATCCCAATACGTTGCTGGGCGGTCGGGCCATCCGGGGCGCGGTGGAGGGCGATGCCGATCCCCAGGCCTTCATTCCCTGGCTGATCGGCCGCCACATCGCCGGCCGCTTCAATCACGCGCCGCTGATCCGCGAATATCCGCTGATCGCCATCAACGAGGCCGTGGCAGACATGGCGGCGGGCCGCGTGGTGAAACCGGTGCTGATCCTGGATTGAAGCGACATTCTGGCAGGCAAAACGCCAATAGCCTGTGGTATACATGGTTAACACGGTTGACCTGCGGCTGTGCTGGCCCCATACCACAGTGATGTTCACCCCAGACCGCCCGATTTACCGCCAGATCCGCGACGTGATTGTCGAGCGCATCCTGACGCTGGGTGATGGTGCCATGCTGCCATCAGTGCGGGCGCTGGCCGCCGAAGCCGGCGTCAACCCGCTCACCGTCGCCAAGGCCTATCAGGATCTGCAAGCCACCGGCCTGGTGCGGGCGCGAAAGGGCGTTGGCCTGTTTGCCGCCGAAGGCGCGATGAACAGCCTGCTGACCCAGGAGCGCGAGCAGTTCCTGACCGAGGAATGGCCGCGCGTGATGGCGCGGATCAACCGGCTGGGGCTGGATGCCGCCGAACTGCTCGAAAAGGCCTGAGCCTTGCCCTCGCCGCTGTAACGGCGATATTTACCAGCGCTCCTCCGACCACCACGGAAACACCTCTGCCGGCATGTCCTGGCTCACCGTGTCGGGATATTCGGGTTTGCGCTTTTCCAGGAAGCTGACGACGCCTTCCTTCGCATCGCCGGAACGCCCGCGCATATAAACCATCTTCGAATCCAGCCGATGCGCATCCCATGGGCTGGGCGCACCGGCCATGCGCCACAGCATCTGCCGGGTCAGCGCCACTGAGACCGGCGCGGTATTCTCGGCAATCTCCAGCGCCAGCGCCCGCGCTGCCGGCAACAGATCGTCCGGGGCATGGGTGGAGCGGGTCAGGCCGCCCTTTTCGGCTTCGGCGGCATCGAACACCCGGCCGGTCATGCACCATTCCAGCGCCTGCGGCAGGCCGACGAGTTTGGACAGGAACCAGCTCGATCCGGCCTCCGGCACAATCCCGCGCCGCGCGAAGACGAATCCGAAGCGCGCTGTATCACTGGCCATCCGGAAATCCATCGCGCATTGCATGGTGGCACCAATGCCGACCGCCGGACCGTTCACAGCGGCGATCACCGGTTTCAGGCTGCGGAAGATGCGCATCGTCATCTGGCCGCCGCCGTCGCGCGTGGCAGGATGATGCCAGTCGATGCTGCCATCCTCACCGATCGGGCTGGCACTGCGCGCGCCGCCGAGTTTCTCATAATCGAAGGTGGCCGCCCCGGCGCTGAGGTCTGCGCCGGCGCAGAAGGCGCGGCCGCGGCCGGTGACGATCACCGCCTTCACCTGGTCGTTCGCGTCCGTCTCGTCGAAGGCGGCGATGATTTCGGCCATCATGACGCCGGTGAAGGCGTTCAATTTCTCCGGCCGGTCGAGGGTGATGGTGGCGACTGGGCCGTCGATGTCGAGGGCGATCTGGGTGTAGGTCATCATGAATTCCTTTATTGACGACGGTGCGTGCTTGCCGGTTTTCCCACCCCCAGCCCCTCCCGCAAGCGGGAGGGGAGCCGGTCGGTTCATGCGCAATCTACCCCCTCCCGCTTGCGGGAGGGGTTGGGGGTGGGTCTTCCCCGGCTTACAACGCCTCGACAATCGTCACATTGGCCAGCCCGCCGCCTTCGCACATCGTCTGCAGGCCCCAGCGCTTGCCGCGCGCGTGCAGCGCATGCACCAGCGTCGTCATCAGCTTGGTGCCGGAAGCCCCCAGCGGGTGGCCCAGCGCAATCGCGCCGCCGTTCACATTCAGCCGCGCATGATCGGCGCCGAGCACTTGCAGCCAGGCCATCGGGATCGACGCAAACGCCTCGTTCACCTCATAAAGATCGATATCGCCGATCGACATGCCGGCGCGCTGCAGGGCCTTCTTGGTCGCCCCGATCGGCGCTTCCAGCATGATCACCGGGTCTTCGCCGACCACGGTCATGGTGTGGATGCGCGCCAGGGGCTTGACGCCCAGAGCCTTCAGTCCGCGTTCGTTGACGATCAGCACGCCGGACGCGCCGTCGCAGATCTGGCTGCTGGTCGCCGCCGTCAGCCGGCCGCCATCGGGGTTGATCAGCTTCACGCCGCGCACGCCTTCGAGCGACACGTCAAAGCGGATGCCTTCATCTTGGATGTGGCGGTGAGGCGCGCCATCATGGGTGGTCACGTCGATGGGCACGATTTCGCCCGCGAACGAGCCATCCTTTGCGGCGCGCGCGGCGCGGATCTGGCTTTCATAGCCAAATTCATCGAGCATGTCCTTGGTCAGCCCATATTTCTCGGCGATCATCTCGGCGCCGGTGAACTGGCTGAACTGGATGCCCGGATAGCGTGCGGCCATGCCCTCGCCATAGGGCATGCCCATCCCGGCCTTGGCCGGCAGGCTGACCGTCATGCCCATCGGCACGCGCGTCATCGATTCGACACCGGCGGCGATCACCACGTCCATCTGGCCGCTCATCACCGTGGCGGCGGCGAAATGGATGGCCTGCTGGCTGGACCCGCACTGGCGGTCCACCGACGTCCCCGGCACGGATTCGGGCAGTTTCGACGACAGCACGGCGTTGCGCGCCACGTTGGTGCTCTGCTGGCCGCCCTGGCCGACACAGCCCATGATGACGTCTTCGATCAGCGCCGGATCGACGCCGGTTTCATCCACCAGTGCATCGAGCACCTTGCCGGCGAGATCGGCGGGGTGCCAATCGCGCAGCAGGCCGCCGCGCCGGCCACCGGCGGTGCGCTTGGCGGCAACGATATAGGCTTCGCTCATCTTGTGTCTCCCGGACATGCGATTCGTTCTGCGCTACTTTACGCGCGCGCAGCCCTTGGGCATTGACGGGCAAAATGATCAGGGAGGACGGACCATGCGCCGCCATTTGGGAATGATTGCGGCGCTGTTGGCGCTTGGCGCGCCGGCTGACGCGGCCCCGCCGGTGAAAAAGCCTGTGGTGGCAGCGAAGGTGGCAGCCAAGCCGGCGCCCAAGCCCGCCGCCAAGCCCGCACCGGCCGTGGTTGCGCCCCTGCCCGATACGCCGGAAGTCCGCGCGCTGCGCCGGGCCTTCCGCTTCGGCTTTGCCCCCTATGAAATGTTGCGCACCCGCCAGCTGCAGTTGGGCCGCATTGCCGAGGCCGGCTTTGGTACCGGGGTCAACGCGCTGATCCCGCGCGTCACCCTCGCCGATGCAACCACGCGTGAGATCACGACGCCCAACAACGACACGCTCTATGGCTCGGCCTGGCTCGATCTGTCCCAGGGCCCGGTGTTTTTCACCATGCCGCCGCTGGCGCGCTATCATTCGGCATCGCTGATGAGCATCACAAGCGATGTGAACGCGCTGCTCGGGACCCGATCGGTGGGCAGCAATGGCGGGCGCTATGCCATCGTCGGCCCCGGCTGGCGCGGCGATCTGCCAGCCGGCGTGGAGAAGGTGCAAAGCCAGAGCAACGATGCTTGGCTGCTGGTGCGGGTGGTGGTGAATGGACCGGAGGATCTGGCAGCGGCCGCCGATGGGCTGACGCGCTTCACCCTGTCGGCGGTCGCCGGCGCGACGCCGCTGGACTTGCAGGTTCCGGCCATGCCCGATGGCAAGGCGTTCCTCGCCACGGTGAACGCCGCCGTCGCGCGATCGGGCGACGATCTGCTGGTGGCACGGGCGCGCAACTTTGCCGATCAAGGCATCGGCCAGGCCTGGGATAATCTGACGCCCGAACAGCAGAAATTGTGGAACGACAGCCTGCCGGCGCTGATCGCCGAACTGAAGGGCGGGCTGATGGCCGGCGGCGGCATCAATGGCTGGACCTACCCGCCGTTCAACATCGCGCTTTATGGCGATGATGATGATCTGCGCAGCCTGGTGGCGCTGGGCGGGCTGGCGGCGCTGCCTCGGGTGGAGGCCATCTATGTGTCGGCGCGCACCGATAACGAGGGCCGCCCCCTGACCGGGGACAAGAGCTGGCGGTTGCGCATCCCCGGCGGGCTGCCGGTGGGCGGCTTCTGGTCGCTGACCATGTACCAACAGGAAGACGATGGCCGGCTGTTCTTCGTGCCCAACGCGCTCGATCGCTTTGCGGTGGGCAACCGCTCGCGGCATTTGCGGCCCAACCCGGATGGCAGCATCGAATTGTTCATCCAGAACGGCAAGCCATCGGGCGAGCGCGTGGTGAACTGGCTGCCGGCGCCCAAGGGCCCGTTCGTGCTGATGTTCCGCGCCTATCTGCCTGGCGCCGGCCTGCTGGATGGCAGCGTGCGGCTGCCGCCGGTGATCGAAGACGAGATGATTCCATGAGCGGGGCCATGAGCGGGTCACGCGCCGGCAAGCATATCCTGCTCGACATATTGCACAGCGAGGGCGTCGAATTTGTCTTCGGCAATCCCGGCACCACCGAATTGCCGTTGCTCGACGCCTTCGTGGTGGAGGAGCGGCTGCGCTACATCCTTGGCTTGAACGAAGTGGTGGTGATGGGCATGGCCGATGGCTGGGCGCAGGCCACGGGCAAGCTGGCGGTGTGCAACCTGCACGCCGCGCCCGGCCTGGGAAACGCCATGGGCATGCTCTACAACGCGGCCAAGGCCGGCGCGCCGGTGCTGGTCACGGCCGGCCAGCAGGACATGAGCATCCGCCTGACCGAGCCGCTGTTGTGGGACGATCTGGCCACCATGGCCCGCCCGCTGTGCAAATGGTCGTTCGAGGTGAACAGCATCGCCGAACTGCCGCGCGCTGTGCGGCGGGCAGCGAAGGTGGCGCTGACCGCGCCGACCGGCCCGGTGTTCCTCTCCATCCCCGGCGACGTGCTGACGGCCATGGCGCCCGATGATCTCGATCTGGGCGTGCCGACGCGCATCGGTGTGGCCTTGCGCGGTGATGCAGCGGAAATTGCCAAGGCCGCCGCAATGATCCGCGCAGCGCAAACGCCGGTGATTTTTGCTGGCGATTGCGTGGCCAACAATGATGCCTTTGCCGAGATCGTCGCCTTTGCCGAGGCGGTGGGCGCGCCAGTTTACATGGAGGGCATGGCCAACCGCGCCGCCTTCCCATCGAACCACCCGCAATTCGCCGGCACGGTGCCGCGCATGACCCCGGCGCTGCGCAGCGTGATGCAGGGCCATGATCTGCTGATTTCCATCGGCGCCGATCTGCTCACCCAAAGCCAGGCGACCGGCGTGGAGGCGTTGGCGCCGGGCACGCCGGTCGTGCACCTGGACGATGAACCCTGGCAGATCGGCAAGAATTTCGCCGCCGCTGCCGCGATCCAGGGCTGCCCGAAGGCGACCCTGCCGGAATTGACGGCGCTGGTGGCCGGCTGTGGCGACGACCGGCGGGCCGGTGTGGTGGCACGCATCGCCGAGGCGAAGGCGGCGTTGCTGGCCAAGGCCGAGGCGGCGATGGACTCGCAGCCGATGGACCCGCTGGCGGTGCTGAAGCGGCTGGGCGAGGTGATGCCGGATGATGCGATCATCATCGAGGAACTTCTGTCCTCCGGCATGAATGTGGTGCGCAGCCTGCTGCCCGCCACAAGGCCCGATTCCTGGTTCGGCATGCGCGGCGGCGGCATCGGCGTGTGCGTGCCGCAAGCCGCCGCGATCAAGCTGGCGCATCCGGAACGCCCGGTGGTGGCGCTGACCGGCGATGGCAGCCTGATGTACAGCGCTGCCGCGCTGTGGACGCTGGCCCACTATGAATTGCCGGTGGTGACCATCGTGTTCAACAATGCGTCGTATCGCATCCTCAAGCAGCGCACTCGCGCCATAGGCGATCACAGCGCCCGCGAAGACCGCTATGTGGCGATGGATTTGCAGGAACCGGCCATCGATTTCATGGCGCTGGCGGCGGCGCATGGCGTGGCCGGCGTGCGGGTGGCATCGATTGACGCGTTGATCGCGGCGTTTCAGGCGGCGCTGGCCAGCGATGCGCCGACGTTGATCGAGGTGCCGGTGGCGCGGGCGATTTGAATCGGACGACTTGAGGGCACGGTCACTTCCCCTCTCCCGCCGCGCTTCGCGCGAGTTGACCTCTCCCCAAGGGGAGAGGTGAGCACTTCACCTCTCCCCTTGGGGAGAGGTCGAGAGACGGCGAAGCCGGCCCGGGAGAGGGGTCGCGCGCTACAGCCGCGCGGCGTGCCACCGCAAATGATCGCCCACAAAACTCTGCACGAACCAATAGCTGTGATCATAGCCCGCGTGCCGCCGCAGCGTCAGCGGGATGCCGGCGCGGGCGCAGGCGTCGGCCAGCAACTCGGGACGCAATTGCGGCGCCAGAAACGCATCCGCCTCGCCCTGATCGACCAGCAAATCCGCCACCCGCGCGCCGCCATCGATCAGCGCACAGGCATCATGCGCCGCCCACGCGGCGGGATCGTCGCCCAGATAGGCGGGCAGCGCCTTCTGCCCCCACGGCACCTGAGTCGGCGCGACGATCGGCGCAAAGGCCGACACGCTGCGAAACACGCCCGGGTGTTTCAGCGCCAGGGTGAGCGCGCCATGGCCGCCCATGCTGTGGCCGGTGATGCCCTGCCGGGCCAGATCGGCGGGGAAATGCGCCGCGATCAGCGCCGGCAGCTCGTCGATCAGCCAGCTCCGCATACGGAAATGCGCCGCCCATGGCGGGTTCATCGCATCCAGATAGAAGCTCGCCGCCTGCCCCATGTCCCACGCCGAGTCATCGACCACATTGGCCCCACGCGGCGACGTATCGGGCGTGATCAGCATCAGGCCCAGCGCAGCCGCCAGCGCCTGCGCCCCGGCCTTGATGGCGAACGTCTCTTCATTGCAGGTCAGGCCAGCCAGGCACCACAGCATGGGAAACGGGCCCATACCGGGCGGCGTGAACACCCCGAAGCGCATCGCCGTGCCAGTGGCCTCGCTGGCGTGGCTGTGAAAGCTCTGCACCCCGCCATGGCAGGCGGCGCTGGCAAGACTCTCGATCAAAACAGCACCACCGTGCGGATACTCTCGCCGCCATGCATCAGATCGAAGGCCTGGTTGATCTTCTCCAGCGGCAGCACGTGGGTGATCATCGGATCGATGGCGATGGTGCCGTTCATGTACCAATCGACGATCTTCGGCACATCGGTGCGCCCGCGTGCGCCGCCGAACGCCGTGCCTTTCCACACCCGGCCGGTCACCAGCTGGAACGGGCGCGTGCTGATTTCCTTGCCGGCTTCGGCCACCCCGATGATGATCGACTCGCCCCAGCCGCGGTGGCAGCATTCCAGCGCGGTGCGCATCACATCGGTGTTGCCGGTGCAATCGAAGGTGTAATCCGCCCCTCCCTCGGTAAGCGCCACCAGATGCGCCACCAGATCGCCGTCAACATTGCGGGGATCGATAAAGTGCGTCATGCCGAACTGCCGGCCCCAACGCTCACGATCCGGGTTGAGATCGACGCCCACAATCTGTTCGGCGCCGACCAGCCGCAGCCCCTGGATAACATTCAGGCCGATGCCGCCCAGCCCGAACACGATGGCACGCGCACCGGCCTGCGCCTTGGCAGTATTGACCACGGCGCCAACCCCGGTGGTGACGCCGCAGCCGATGTAGCAGGCCTTGTCGAACGGCGCGTCGGGGCGGATCTTCGCCACGGCGATTTCGGGAAGGACGATGAAGTTGGAAAAGGTCGAGCAGCCCATATAATGATAGATCGGCTGGCCCTTGTAACTGAACCGCGTAGTGCCATCGGGCATCAGGCCCTTGCCCTGCGTGGCGCGGATGGCGGTGCACAAATTGGTCTTGCCCGAAAGGCAGCTTTTGCATTGGCGGCATTCTGGGGTGTAGAGCGGGATGACATGATCATCGGGCACCACGCTGGTGACGCCGGCACCCACGGCACGCACGATACCGGCGCCTTCATGGCCCAGCACGCACGGGAAAATGCCTTCACTGTCCTTGCCTTCCAGCGTGTAGGCATCGGTGTGGCAGACGCCGGTGGCCATGATTTCCACCAGCACTTCGCCCGCCTTGGGGCCTTCGACATCGATCTCGACGATTTCGAGCGGCTGGTTCGGGGCGAAGGCCACGGCGGCACGGCTTTTCATGTTCATTGTCCTGTTGAGATGCGGCCACACATGGCCGCGAACCGCCCGGCTTGCCAAGGGGGATGGGTTGCTTTTTTGGCCTTGACGCGCCATGGGGCAAGCCGGCCATGCGGCTGCCCGGCGCGCGGCCCGCCCGCCCTCAACCAACCTCCACACACGATAACAGGAAATTACATGCGGTTTGCCAGCGAGATTCAGGCGTAACATGCCAAAAGAAGAGATCATCCGGATCGAAGGTGAAATCACCGAAATCCTGCCCGACGGGCGCTTCCGCGTGAAGTTGGAAAACGAGCACGAGATCATTGCCTATACGGCCGGCAAGATGCGCAAGAACCGCATCCGTTCCATCGTCGGCGATCGCGTGCATGTGGAAATGACGCCCTATGATCTGGACAAGGGCCGCATCGTCTTCCGCGAAAAGACCACCCCGATGCCGATGAACCAGCGGCGCTTTTTCCGCCGCTGAACCGGGCTGCGGATGACCGGGCCGCTTGCGTGCGCCGCAGGTAGATTCCGCATATACAGCAATTTCAACGCGTCATGGCGGTGACCCGTCAGTTTGGACGCAGTGTCGCCAACAAGTTACTTGCGTTCAGACTTTGTTAGCAATATCAAAATCTGATGGGTCAGTACGTTGTCTCGTCGTTGAATGCGCAGGAATCGCCGCGTGGCATCCTGCTGGATCGCATCGTCGGTCCCGGCTGGGCCGAAACGCCCGCCAAACTGCTCGACCATATCGTCCATGGCAGGCACCAGTTCATTCTGGCTGACACCAATTTGAAACTGGCTGCGCGGCGCCAGGGCAAACATCAATGGTTGCTCGTCATCGTCGATCCCGATGGCCGCGAAGTCGCGCCCCAAAGCCTGCCACACTGGCGCATCGAACAGCTGCGCCCCGCACAGAGCCCGCGGCTGAATTGGTGGCAACGCCTGATGGATCCTGACGCGGCCTGATTAACGGGGCTGAAAGATTCGCCCCTTTCAGCGGCACGATCGCTGCCATCGCTGGTGATGCCGTCCCACCACTGCACATCACCACCGCACGCTGCGCCAACAGGGCTGGCCCTGACGGACATTGCGCGCCTGCCCTGGCGGCACTGTGGCCGTTTGCTTTCACGCCCGATCGCCGCCTGTCTCGCGCTTATGCTCTGTAATTGCAGGCGAAAAAAATTTCATCGTCCAGGCCGAATCGGCTTGCGTTTATTTTTTGTTAAGCATATTGTTCACCCATGGCTACATACATTGTCTCGGCGTTGCACGCCCTCCAGTCACCCCTTGGTGTGGTCCTCGACCGCATTGTAGGTCCCGGATGGACCGAAACTCCGTCCAAAATGCTGAATCATCTGATTCACAATCGGCACCAGTTCGTGCTGGCCGGTACCGAGCTGCAGCTCGCTGCGCGGCGGCAAGGCGCAGACACATGGTTGCTGGTCATTGTGGATCTGCATGGTCGCGAAGTGGCTGCCCAAAGCCTGCCGCATTGGCAGCTGGAACGGCAGCAGCTCGTGCGCCCCACCCAGAGCTGGTGGCAGCGGCTGGTTGGCCCTGATCTGGCTTGAGCCGCAAGGCCGCTTCCGGCGTAAACCGGAAACGGCATTTGTAGCCCGGGGCCGGCGATGCGCTCGGCCCTTCAGCCGGCTTCCGCGTTCAGGCCGAAGTGCTTGGCTTCGCCCGCTGCGCCTTTGGTCACGCCAGAGATGCCCGCTGACTTGACGAGGCTCACCCCGGCGTTGGGCTCCATGCCCCGGCCACAGCTGGCGGTCTTTCGCCTCCATGCTGATTCGCCGCAACAACAGGTTCGATCACGCTGCTGATGCAGCTTGACGACGGCACGTCGCGCGATTGCGGCCGACTCTCTCGGGCATTGCGCACCCGCCCCAACGGCACTGATGCAGCTTGCCTTCATGCCTGGTCGACACCGGCGGTGCCTCACCAAGGCCGACAAACCACACGCAATGAAAAATTCATTACTCCTACAGAATCCAGTTGCATTTATTTTCTGTTAAGCATACTGTTCACCCATGGCTACATACATTGTCTCGGCGTTGCACGCCCTTCAATCACCCCTTGGTGTGGTCCTCGATCGCATCGTCGGCCCCGGCTGGACCGAAACTCCGGCGAAGATGCTGAATCATCTACGAAACAACCGGCACGAGTTCGTGCTCGCCGGCACCGATTTGCAGGTGGCAACGCGGCGGCATGGCGAAGACAGTTGGTTGCTGATCATCGTGGATCGCGATGGCCGCGAAGTGGCAGCCGAACGTCTGCCGCACTGGCACCTGGAGCAGCGCAAGCCGCCAGTACGCGCCGCCGCCCAGAGCTGGTGGCAGCGCCTGGTCGGCCCCGATCTGGCGTAAGCAGGAAGCGGCGATCGCGGCCCAGGCCGCGCAGCGTGTGCGCGCTCAGCGCCTCACCCGGTCCCCGGGTTTCAGGCCGATGCGCTTCGCCTCGCCAGCGGCAAGCTCGATCACATCAGCGGCAATGCCAGCCGATGCGAGCACGTCGCGCGAATAGGGCTGCCCCTGGCGGACATTGAGCACGCGGCCCTGCGGCGACACGAAAATCAGATCGAGCGGCAGGATCGTGTTCTCCATCCAGAACCCGGCTGCCCGCGGCGGCTGCATCGGAAAGCTCATCCCGGTGCCCGGCGCCATCGATTCGCGGAACATCATCCCGCACGCCTGCTGTTCGGATGTGGCCGCCACTTCCACGCGATAGGGGAAGCGCCCTTTCGCCGTTTCAAACATCACCTTGATGGTTTGCAGGCCGCTGTTCGGACATGGGGAGGCTGCCCGCACCGGAGCCACCGCCAAAGTAGACAGCAGCATCGCCGCCGCCAGCACATTTCGCATCAATCGCTGCCTTCATCCGATTCGGGCATGGCGTCGATGGGGATTGCCACCACCGCCAGCGGCCCTTTGTGGCCTGGCGCCACCCGCACCTGCAATGGATGGCCGGGCTGCACGTCGGTCAAGCCGGCGCGGCGCAGCGTTTCCATATGGATGAAGATGTCGTCCATGCTGTCAGGCCTTATCACAAAGCCATAACCCTTCAAACGATTGAACCATTTGACCGAGACCGGTTCGAAGGGGCCCGCCGCCGCCACCATGGCGCGCGGATCGATTCGATCGGCGGCCCGTGCCGCTGCGGTTTCAGGATCGGGACCGATCGCCGTGGTCAGATCGAGATCGAGGATGCGCTTGGCCTGGCGGCCGCGATCGCGCGCCACAACCGTACAGGTGAGCGTGGCACCTTCCGGCAGCGTGCGGCGGCCCAGGTCGCGCACCAGGCTGAAATGCACCAATATGTCGCTGCCTTCCCCGGTGACCGGCACCATGAAGCCATAGCCTCTAACCGGATCGAACCATTTCATCGTGCCACGCACGATGATTTCTTCTTCCTCAGCCAGCGACGCCGCTGCTGATTCGGCCGCTTTCATGTCTGTTCCCCTGTGCCACGCAACGCACTTGCCCCCGCAAGTCATAAAGTCTTAATCAGTGGCTTCAGCTTTGCAATCCAGCTTTTTGCGCCCTGATTGACTTGCCAGTGCCGAAGGCGGCAAGCGTTGGCGACAAGCCACAGACAAGCAGATGACGAGGCGCGCATGGAACTGGCAGGACAAGTCGAGATCGCAGCACCGCGCGCCAGCGTGTGGGCGGCGCTGAACGACCCTGATGTGCTGGCGCGCTGCATCGATGGGGTCGAGCGCCTGGTGCGTACCGAGGGCGCCGAATCGGGGAGCGTACCAAGCTTCGAAGGCGAGATGAATGCCAAGGTTGGCCCGGTGCGGGCGCGCTTTGCCGGCACGGTGCGGCTGGAGGATATCGTGGCGCCCGAACGCTACCGGCTCGTCGGCGAAGGCAAGGGCGGGATCGCCGGCTTTGCCAAGGGCGGCGCTGATGTCGCGCTGGCCGAGCTTGGCCCGGCCCTGACCCGGCTGGAGTATGTCGTGAAAGCGCAAGTGGGCGGCAAGCTGGCGCAACTGGGCGCGCGGCTGATCGAAGGCACGGCGCGGCAATATGCCGAAGGCTTTTTCGCCAAGCTGAAAGCCGAAGTGGAAGCACCAGCAGCGGAGGCGGCCGCAGCGGTCGATTCGGCGGCGGAATCGGCGTCCCCCTCCGTGGCCCCGGCGGCTCAGGGCGGGCTGTCGCCGCTGCTGTGGGGCGGCGGGCTGATCGTGGCGGTGATGCTGTTCCTGGCCTGGCAGTGGAATCATCTGTGAACGCGGCGGGACTGGACGATGATCTGACCACCTTGGCCACCGCGCTCGGTTGGGCCCGGGCCGGCCACGGCGTGGCCATCGCCACGGTGATGACCACCTGGGGATCGGCGCCGCGCCGGATGGGCAGCCATCTGGCGGTGCGGGGCGCTGCGGCAACCGCCGTCGACGGCGGGGACGGCTTGTTCGAAGGCAGCGTTTCGGGCGGCTGTGTGGAGGCCGATGTCATCATGGCCGCGCAGGATCTGATCGCCGCCGGCACCGGCCATGCCGTGCTGGAATTTGGCGTCGCCGATGCCGTGGCATGGAGCGCCGGGCTGGCGTGCGGCGGCCGCATTTCGATCCTGGTGCAACGCTTGGCCGACGATGGCCTGCCGGCGGCCTTGGTGGCCGATGTGCTGGCCGCGACTGCCGCCGGTGAAGCCCGCAGCATCAGCAGCGATCCTGCCACCGGCCAGGCGCAGGCCGGAGAGGCCGGCCCGTTCGTACGCGCCTATCCGCCACCACGGCGCCTGCTGATCATCGGGGCGGTGCATATCGCGCAGGCGCTGGTGCCGTTGGCGCAAGGGCTGGGTATATCCGCGGCGGTGATCGATCCGCGCGGCTTGTTTGCGGCTGATGATCGCTTTGCCGGCGTGGCGCTCGATCGGCGCTGGCCGGATGAGGCGCTGGCCGAACTGCGCCCGGATGCGGCGACGGCGTTGGTGGCGCTCACCCATGATCCCAAGGTCGATGATGTGGCGTTGGCTGCGGCGCTGCGTTCACCGGCGTTCTACATCGCGGCGCTTGGAAGTCGCAAGAATCACGCCGCCCGGCTGGAGCGGCTGGCGGCCCAGGGCTTTGACGCGGCCGATCTGGCGCGCATCCACGGCCCGGCGGGGCTGAACATCGGCGCCGCCAACCCGGCGGAGATTGCCCTGTCGATCGCGGCGCAGTTGGTGGCCGCATGGCGGACTATTAGGCATGGGGCGATCGCCCGCCCATGAAGTTCGGGCCGGTGCCGCTGGCCGCTGCGCGGGGCGCGCTGCTGGCGCACAGTGTCGCGCTGGGGCGGCGGCGGCTGGCCAAGGGCCATCGCCTGAACGCCGATGATGTGACGGCGTTGGCAGCCGCCGGGATCGCCGAGGTGGTGGTGGCGCAACTGGAGCCCGGCGACGTCGGCGAGGATGCGGCCGCCGCGCAGTTGGCCGCGGCGCTGGCCGGCAGCGGGCTGACGGCGCTTGCACCGGTGCATGGCCGGGTCAATCTGGCGGCGCACAGCGCCGGGCTGTTCATCCTGCCGCCCGGATTGGTGGCCGCGATCAACAATATCGATGAGGCGATCACGCTGGCGACGCTGGCCCCCCACACGCGAGTCGCGGCGGGCGGCATCGTCGCCACCATCAAGATCATCCGTTACGCCGTGGCCGAACCGCAGCTTGGCGCCGCCATCGCCTTGGTGCGCCCGCTGCAGGTCGCGGCATTTCGGCCGGCGAAGGTGGCGTTGATCGCCACCACCCTGCCCGGCACCAATGCCAAGGCGCTGGCCAAGCTGGAGCAGGTGACCGCCGCACGCGTCACCGCGCTGGGCGCGGACATGCTGATGCAGCCGCCCTGCCCGCATGATGCCGCGGCGCTGGCGGCACGCCTGGCAGCGATGGAGGCCGATCTGCTGCTGGTGGCGGGCGCCTCGGCCAGTGTCGATCGCGGCGATGTGATCCCGCAGGCGATCATCCAGGCTGGTGGCCGCGTCGAGCGGCTGGGCATGCCGGTCGATCCTGGCAATCTGCTGGTGCTGGGGCAATTGCACGGCCGCCCGGTGATCGGCCTGCCTGGCTGCGCGCGCAGCCCCAAGCGCAACGGCTTTGATCTGGTGCTGGAACGCTTGGCTGCCGGGATCGCGGTCAGCGGTGGCGACATTGCCGCCATGGGCGAAGGCGGCCTGCTGCCCGAAGCCGAGCGACCGGAACCGCGCGCCGCCGCGCGGCGACCCCACAGCGTCGGCGCGGTGGTGCTGGCAGCGGGGCGGGCCAGCCGCATGGGCGGGCCGCATAAACTGCTGGAAATCTGGCGCGGCGCACCGCTGGTGGCACATGTGATCGATGCCCTTGCCGCCGCCGGCCTGCCGCCGCCCATGGTCGTGCTCGGGCACGAAGCGGCCGCGGTGCGGGCAGCGCTGGCCGGGCGGGCGGTGCAGTTCGTGACGGCCGCCGATTGGCAGGATGGTATGGGCCGCAGCCTGGCCGCCGGCATCGCGGCGGTGCCGGCCGAATGGGATGCGGCGCTGGTGTGCCTGGCCGACATGCCGCGGATCGAGCCGACATTGATTGCAGCCCTGGCCGCGGCGGCCGGCGACGTGGTGCTGCCGGAATTTCAGGGCCGGCGCGGCCATCCGGTGCGCTGGCCGCGCGCCGCCTTCCCGCAGCTGCTGGCGCTCACCGGCGATATCGGTGGGCGGGCCGTGATGGCGGACTTTGCCGTGACCACCCTGCCGGCGCCATCGGATGCCTGCCTGGATGATATCGACACGCCGGCGGCATTGGTCGCGCTGCGGGCCTTGCCCTGACGCGCGATTGGCTTAGGCTTGGTCCGAACGGGAGGACCAACCATGACGCAACCGACCCAGGCAATGATCGATCTTTATGACCGCTTCACCCATGGCCGTGACCCCAACCGCCGCGACCTGATGACCAAAATGGCGCGGCTGGCCGGCGGTACGGCGGCCGCGAGCAGCATGCTCGGCCTGATCGCGGCGCGCAGCGATGCCGCACCGATGGTGGCGCCGGATGATGCGCGCATCAAGGCGGCCGATATGGTCGCGGACATTGGCGGCGGGCGCACGATGCGCGGGCATCTGGCGCAGCCGGTGAAGGGCGCAAACGCTGCACCGCGGGTGCTGGTGATCCACGAAAATCGCGGCCTGAATGATCATACGCGCGATCTGGCGCGGCGGCTGGCCACGGCTGGCTTCGTCGCTTTTTCCGCCGATTTCCTCACGCCGGTCGGCGGTACGCCCACCATGGCCAGCGGCACCACCAGCGCCGAGGATGTGGCACGCGACATGATCGGCAAGCTCGATCGCGCCCAGACGGTGGCGGACGGCGTCGCCACGCTGCAATGGCTGGCCGCCAAGGCCCCCGGCAAGGGCATCCCCGGCGCGGTGGGCTTCTGCTGGGGCGGCGGCATGGTCAATGCGCTGGCAGTGGACGCCGGCCCGGCCTTGCGCGCCGGGGTCGCCTATTATGGCGCCGCGCCGCAGGATGTGGCCGGCGCCGCGCGGGTGAAGGCGAAACTTCTGCTGCACTATGCCGGCCTGGATGAACGCATCAACGCCATGGCACCGGCCTGGCAGGCGGCATTGAAAGCGGCCGGCGTGACCTATGAAGCGCAGGTCTATGCCGGTGTGAACCATGGCTTCAACAACGACACGGCGGCGGCGCGTTATGACAAGACTGCGGCCGAACTGGCCTGGAGCCGGACGCAGGCCTGGCTCCGCTGATCGGTCTTGATTGCCTGCAATTGCAGATTATACTCGTGGAATGTCGTCGCCTGCCCCACACCCACGTTCCGGCCCCGGCCTGCACTGCACCGCGGCCAAGGTGCGGCAGCTGTCGCGGCGGGTCACGCAGATTTATGACGACGCGCTGGCCGGCCATGGCCTGACCATCGGCCAGTTCGGCCTGCTGGCCTGCCTGTCGCGACGCAAGGGCCTGGGTATCGGCGCTTTGGCCGAACAATTGCGCGCCGACGCCTCCACCGTGTCGCGCCTGGTGCGGCCGCTGGCCAGTGCCGGCTTGATCAGCATCCGCATCGATCCGGATGACAAGCGCGGCCGGTTGGTGTGGCTGACCGATGCCGGCCACCAGCGCCGCGCCGCCGCCCAAGCCGGCTGGCAGGCGGCGCAGGATCAATTGGCCACACAACTCGGCGCCGGCCGCCTCGCCGCGCTGCGCTTCCTGCTCGATGAAGCCCACGACCGATTGGAGACGGCAATATGACTGCAATTGCAGATAATATATCGGAGCGAACCGGACTGGAGCTGATGCAGGCGCTGGTCGCAGGGCCGCATCGCGGCATGTCGGCGCTGATGGGCATGGACGGTGGCAGCGCTGGCGAAGGCTGGGTGATATTCCTCGCCACACCCGGCCCGCAGCATCTCAATCCGATCGGCACCGTGCATGGTGGCTTTGCCGCCACCTTGCTCGATTCGTGCATGGCCTGCGCGGTGCACAGCGCGCTGCCGGCAGGCGTCGGCTACAGCACCATCGATCTCAATATCAGCTACATCAAGGCGATTACCCCCACATCCGGGCAGGTGACGGCGCGCGGCGAGATCATCAGCCGCGGCAAGCGTGTGGCCACGGCGCGCGGCACCCTGACCGACAGCGCAGGCCGTCTGCTGGCCACCGGCACCACGACATGCCTGATCATGGCTGCAGCATGAGCGGCGCGGCGGTGATTATCGGCGCCGGCGATGCCACCGGCGGCGCTGTGGCCGAGGCCTTCGCCGGTATCGGCCTGGTGGCGGTGCCAGTGCGGCGCAATGGCGACCAATTGGCGCCGTTACGGGATCGGATCGTGGCCAAGGGCGACCAATGCGTGGCCATCGGCGGCGATGCCCGCGACGAGGCGGCGATGATCGCGCTGTTCGACCGCGTCGAGGCCGAGATCGGGCCGGTCGAGGTGCTGGTGTTCAACATCGGCGCCAATTCGCCGATGGGCATCCTCGACGAAACCGTGCGCCGCTACACCAAGATCTGGGAGATGTGCGCGCTGGCCGGCTTCATCACTGGGCGGGAGGCGGCGCGGCGCATGGTAACGCGCGGGCGCGGCACCATCATCTTCACCGGCGCTACTGCGTCCTTGCGCGGTTCGGCTGGGTTCGCCGGCTTTTCCGGCGGCAAGTTCGCGCTGCGCAGCCTGGCGCAGGCGATGGCGCGCGAGCTTGGCCCCAAGGGCATCCACGTCGTGCACAGCATCATCGACGGCGCCATCGACACGGAGTTCATTCGCAGCAATTTCCCGGATCGTTACGCCATGAAGAGTGACGATGGCATTCTCGATCCCCACGCCATCGCGGCGGAATATGTGCGCCTGCACCAGCAGCCGCGCAGCGCCTGGACGCACGAACTGGATCTGCGGCCGTGGATCGAAAAATGGTGAAGGAGCAAGCCATGCCAAACGCAATCGAATTTCTGTTCGACGTCGGATCACCCACGGCCTATCTGGCCTGGCACCGGCTGAAGGGTATCGCCGCCCGCACCGGTGCTGAACTGATCGCGGTGCCGATCCTGCTCGGCGGTGTGTTCAAGGCCACCGGGGGCAGCCCGCCGGGCACGGTCGCGGCCAAGGGCCGCTGGATGAACGAGGACATGCAACGCTGGGCGGCGCGCGACGGCATCACCCTGGGCAGCAACAAGTTCTTCCCGGTCAACACCATAACCATGATGCGCATTCTGGCCGGGCTGCAGGGGGAAGGCAATTTTGCCGCCGTGACCGATACGCTGTTTGCCGGCATGTGGCTGCACGGGCGCAACATGGCTGATGCCGACGTGTTGGCGGCAACGCTGATTGAAGGCGGCCACGATGCCGCCGCGCTGCTGGCGCTGGCAGGGTCACCGGCGGTAAAGGCGCGGCTGATGGCCAATACAGAGAGTGCGGTGGCGCGCGGTGTGTTCGGCGCACCAACCTGCTTTGTCGCTGGCCAGATGCATTTCGGCCAGGATCGGCTGGATTGGGTGGAGGCGGCGGCGGCCGGCTGATCCGCCGGCCGCCCCCTTCAAACCTCAGAAGCGATAGCGTGCCAGCACGCCATAGGTGCGCGGCTGGTTGCGATAGCCAGACAGCGTGCCGGCCTGCGCCACACCCGGGAAGATGGTGGTGATCCAGGCTTCGTTGGTCAGGTTGCGGGCCCAGAGCGTGAGTTCGGCCTTGTTGTTGAACACCAGCGTGGCCGAGGTGTTGACCAGATTGACTTCACGCTGCAGTGCGACCGTGCCCTGGGCGATCTGGGTCGGGCTTTCGTGCGCATAATCGATGTGGAACATCAGCTTGTTCTTGTCGCCCAAGGGCACGGTATAATCGGTGGCGAGTGACGTCGAGAATTCCGGCACACCGGCGCTGCGCTGGCCGCTCAGATCCACCGGAACCGTCGAAAAGCTGCCCGTGACGAGCGCGGCGCCGCCGGGGAAACGATCGAACTTGCTGTCAAGGTAGGTGAGGTTGGCGCTGAAGCGCAGGTTCTTCGTGGGCGAGAAGCTGGTATCCAGTTCAAGACCCCGCACCGATTGTTGATCGGCATTGGCCAGGATGAAGCCGGTGCCGGAAAACACATTGCTCTGGAAGCCATTGATGACCTGAATGAACGCGGCGACATTGACGCTGAAGCCTTCCCATTGGCCCTTGGCGCCCAATTCATAGACCGTGGCATATTCCGGGTTGGCAAAGCGCGAACCGGTGGTGAGGTTCACCGGCAGTGCCGCACCAAGTGCGGTGCGGATCGGCGAAGCCGCCGGTGCCGGCGATTGCGCCGGCGAACCCGGGATGAACTGCGAGGCGAACGGCCGCGAATCGATCGACAGGTTGAACGAGCTCGCCTTGAAGCCGGTGGCGTGGGTCGCATAAACATTGACGTTGTCGCTGAACTTGTAGGACAGACGCAGCGTGTAGGCGAAATCGCTGTCAGACGTGCGGCCATCTTCCACGGCATTCGGGAAGTTCAGGAACGGCGGGATGAACTGCAGCGGACGCAGACCCAGGAACGGGTTGGCTGACGTAGCAGCGACACTGGCCGGCACATTGGCCCGCACACCGGCGAGCACCAGATCAAGGCCGGAGAACACGTCGGTGGTGGTGACATTGGTGGCCACGCGCTTGGTGTCGCGCGTGTAGTTGCCGCCGGCAGTGAACGTCAGCCGATCGACGATTTCCCAATCCACGTTGCCGAAGATCGAGATGGCACGGTTCTGATAGTTATATTGTTCGAAACGGCCCTGGCCCTGGCCGCCGAAGGCGCCGGCCGGGGTGCCCGGCAACAGGGCGCGCAGCGTGGGCTCCAGATTGGTGTAGGCCCCGCCCGACAGGGCGCTGGCATAGTTGCGGAAATCGCGGCCAAAGGTCAGCTGGCCACTGGCATCGATATTCTCGTGGAAATAATAGGCGCCAAGCAGGAAGTTGATCGGACCATCGAATTTCGACGCGACCCGGAACTCGGCGGTGTAGGTATCGATGGCATTACGGCCGATGTTCGAACCGATCAGATCCGCGCTGGTGAAATCGCTGTCCGCATTGGTGTTCAGCCGGACGCCGCGATAGGCGCCGATGAAGGTAAGGTCGAAGCTGCTGGTCTTGGCATCGGCCTGGGCCGACACACCGAAATTGTCGATCACGTTGGTCGAAGCGAAGTTGGTCGCCGACGTCAGCGCCAGCGGCTGGTTGGAGATGATCCGGCCGCCCAACGCCCGCACGGCAGCGCCGGTTGGGCCATCGACGATATTGACCACCGAGCAGCAGATTTCATCGATCTTGTCGTAATCGGCGATGATGCGCAGCTTGAAATCTTCCGACGGCTTGAACAGCAACTGACCGCGCACGCCGCCACGGTTTCGCTCATTCTCGTTGCGATTCAGCGTGGTATTGAACACATAACCATCGCGCTTGTTGAAATTGCCGGCGAGGCTGAAGGCGACGGTTTCGGAAATCGGGCCGGTGACTTCGGCGCGCGCCACAATGGCGTTGTAGTTGCCATAGGACAGTTCGGCCTGGCCGCCGAAATCGAACTTCGGCTCAGAGGTGACCACGGAAATGATACCTGCGGACGCGTTCTTGCCGAACAGGGTCGATTGCGGGCCACGCAGCACTTCGATGCGCTCCAGGCTGGGCAGATCACCGATCTGCGCGGCCGAACGGCTGCGATAGACGCCGTCGATGAACACGCCGACGGCCGGTTCGATACCGACATTGTTGGCGCCGTTGCCAAAGCCGCGGATGATGAAGCTGGTGTTGGCCGAGCTTTGCAACTGCGACACGCGCAACGACGGCACCAGCGTCTGCAGATCGAGCGCATCGCGGATCTGGGCGGTTTCGATCGCCTGGCGGCCAGTCACCGACACCGAAATCGGCGTGTCCTGCAGGGTCTTGGCCTGCTTGCTGGCGGTGACGATGATGATGTCATCGTCATTGGCGGCATCATTCTGGGCGGTTTGCTGCGCGGTGGCGGCGGTGGCAATCAGGCTGGTGCCGGCGAGAATGGCAATACGAAGAGCAGAGAAATTCATGATGGTCGACCCCGGATAAGGCGTTGCAATAGGGCATATACCCCACGATGTGCGTGTTTCCCGGCAGTCAGGCCGGAAGGAAAGCGCCAAAGCGGGGATTGGCAAATTGGGCGGCTGTTTCCAACCGCACGTTGCGAAATTGTCACAGTTTGTGCATGGCCACGGCCGGATTTGGCGCGAGGCTGCCAATTGATCGCAACACTGGCTCGATCAAAACACAAAAAGCCCGGCAGGTTTCCCTGCCGGGCCTTGTTGTTGACCCCGTCCAGAGCTGCTTAGTCGCGGTTGCCCATGAAGCTGAGCAGGAACTGGAACAGGTTGATGAAGTTCAGGTACAGCGTCAGCGCACCCAGCACGGCCGACTTGCCGGCGAAATCGCTGCCGGCGACCTGGTAATACAGCTCCTTCAGGCGCTGCGTGTCATAGGCGGTCAGGCCAGCGAAGATCAGCGTGCCCAAGATGTTCATCGCCAGTTGCAAGCCGCTCGACTGAATGAAGATGTTGGCGATCGACGCGACGATGATGCCGATCAGGCCCATCATCAGGAAGCGGCCCATCGCTGACAGATCCTTCTTGGTCGTGTAGCCATAGAGGCTGAGGCCCGCGAACGAGGCCGCGGTCACGAAGAAGGTCTGCGCGATCGACGCACCGGTGTAGCGCGCGAAGATCACGCTCATCGACACGCCCATCAGCGCGGCAAAGCCCCAGAACAGGCCCTTGAGCGTCGATTCGCTCATGCGGTTCAGGCCGAAGTTCATGGCGAGGATGATGCCGAGCGGCGACAGCATCGCCACCCAGCCCAGCATCGTCGGGCGACCAATTTCGTTGAAGAACACCGCGAACAGCGCCGGGGTGGAATATACCAGCAGGGCGACGATGCCGGTCAGCAGCACGCCCGATGCCATGTAGTTGTAGATGCTGAGCATGTAGCTGCGCAGGCCGGCGTCATAGCCGGCACCTGCACTGGCCTGGGCCCGCATGGCTGCGAGCCGTGGGTCCATCTGATTGGCCATTGGTCTTTCCTCCAAGATGCCGGCAACGGGCCGGCGACCCGATCAATATCGGGCATATCGCGGCGTTTTTCAATGGCCGCGCATTACCGCCAAGTCATCAGAGTTGTCGCAGCACTGCTGATGGCCGTGCTGAGAGCGCCTGCCAGTTGCCGAGCAGCCCCAATACCACCGTCACCACCGCGCCGACCGCGACCGTGGCGATCACGCCGCCCCAATCCGGCGTCCATTCCAGGCTGAACACCTGGGTGACGACGAACCAGCCGGCCGCGCTGCCCAGCAGCAGCGCCAGCCCCGACACGATCAGTGCCAGCAGGCCATATTCGGCCAGTGTCGCCGCCGCCACCTGCCCGCGCGTCGCGCCGAGCAGTTTCAGCAGCACCGCATCATAGGTGCGCGCCCGCGCGCCGGCCGCCAGCGCGCCGACCAGCACGGCGATGCCGGCGGCGACGGTAACGCTGGCGGCGGCGCGGATCGCCGCCGAAAGTTGCCCCAGCAGCGCCTGCACCTGGCCGATCACATCTTTCACCCGAATGATCGAGGCCGTGGGGAAGGCGCCGGCAACGCTGCGCGACACACCGGTTTCCTGATCCGGCTTCACCTGCACCGTCGCCATCCAGCCGTGCGGCGCCGCCTCCAGCGTTCCGGGCGAGAATAATATCGCGAAGTTGAAGCCCATCGACTGCCAATTGATCTTGCGCGTGCTGGCGATGGTCGCGGTCACTTCGACGCCCAGCACCGATACGGTCATCGTGTCGCCGATCTTCAGGCCGAGCGCCCGCGCTGCATCGTCATCGATGGAGATCAACGGCGGGCCGGCATAATCGCGCGGCCACCATTTGCCCTGCACCAGCGTGTTGCCCGGTGGAAAATCGGCGGCGTACGACAAGCCGCGATCGCCGCGCAGGATCCAGGCTTCGGGCGCAACGATCTTTTCCGACGGCACATTGTTCACCGCCGTGATCGGCCCGCGCATGCTGGGCACGGTGACGATGTTGGCACCCGGTGCCGCCTTGTTAACGCTGGCCAGAAAGGCGGCGCGGTCTTCACCCGGGATATCGAGCACGAAAAAGCTGGGCGCGCGCGCCGGGATGCTGCGGTTGATCTGGCCGGCCAGATTGCCTTCGATGGTGGCGAGCGTGGCGAACAGCGTCAAACCCAGCCCCAATGCCACCACCAGATTGCGTGTCGGCGCGCCGGGCGCATGCAGATTGGCCAGCGCCAGCCGGGCCAACGTGCTGCGCGGGCGCGGCACCCGCGCGGCGCCCCAGGTGATGGCGCCGGCCAGCAACCAGAGCAGCAAGAGCAACCCGAGCGCGCCGCCGAGAAAGCCAATGACGAAAATGCGCTGTTCCGCCAACAGCACCAGCAGGCCGAGCACGGCCACGGCGCTGCCGGCGATGAAGGCAATGGTGGTGGCATCGGGCCGGGCGCGGGCCTCGGTCAGGCTGCGCAGCAGGCGTGCGGCCGGCATGCGCGCGCCCTGCGCCAGGGGCCACAAGGCAAAGGCCAGTGCGATGGCGAGACCATAAAAAGCCGCCTGCGCCAGTGCCGCCCATTGCAGGCCGGTGGCTGGCGGCACCGGCAGGCTGGCCGCGGCCAAGCCGGCGACAACGGCGGGCGTGGCGGCACCGATGGCCAGGCCCAGCAGCACGGCAGCGACCGCGACGATCGACAATTGCCACAGATAGATGGCGCGCACGGTGGCGCTGTCAGCGCCCAGGGTTTTCAGCGTGGCAATGGTGCGGGTGCGCGCCGCCAGATAGGCCGATACGCCGCCAGCCACGCCGACCCCGGCCACCACCAGCGCGGTCAGGCCGACCAAAGTGAGGAATTGGCCCAACTGGCTGACGAAATTGCGGGTGCCGGGCGCGCCGTTGCTGCGATCGCGGATGCGGGCGCCGGCCGCGACAGCCTCAAGCTGTGTCTTGGCAGATTCAAGGCTGATTCCGGGCTTCAGCCGGATGCGCAATTCGCTGGTGTAGAGGCTGCCGATGGTGATCAGCCCGGCCTTGGCCAGATCATCGCCATGGACGACCAGGCCGGGGCCAAAGCCGAAGCCATCGCCAGCACGGTCTGGTTCCTCAAGCAAGGTGCCGGCATAGATCAGGCTGGTCTGGCCGAGCGTGAGCTGGTCACCGGGCTGCAGGCCCAGTTTGTCGGCCAGCGCCGGCTGCGCGGCGGCATAGCCGGGGCGGACGCGGCCACCGCCGGCCAGCACGGTGCGGCCATAGAGCGGCCAGTTGCCATCGACCGCCTTGATCTCGGCCAGCACCGCATCCGTCCCCGGCTTGGCGCCCGAAACCATGCCGCGCAGCTTGGTAACGACGCCGACGGTGCCGAGATCGGCCGCAGCCTGGCGCTGCGCCGCGCCCGGCATCGCGCCCGACAGGCGCAGCGCCACATCGCCGCCGAGCAGCAGCTGGCCGCGTTCGGACAAGCCGGCGTTGATGGCGCTGGCGAGGCTGCCGACACCAGCCAGCGCCGCGACGCCGAGCACCAGGCACACGGCCAGGATGCGCAGGCCGGCCAGCCCGCCGCGCAGTTCCCGCAGCGCCAGGCGAAATGCGAGACTCAGAGGATTTCGGCCAGGAAGTTGGTCAACGCCTGCCACGAGCGGCGATCGGCGTCGGCGCTGTATTGAATGCCGCCGGCCGGGTTGGCGGCTTGCGGCGCCGTGAAGGCGTGCATGGTGTGGCCATAGGCATGCAACTGCCAATCAGCGCCCTTGGCATTCAGCTCATGGCCCAGCGCCACCGTGGCATCGGGCGGGGTGAGCGGATCATTCCAGCCGTGCAGCACCAGCACCTTGGCGCTGATCGGCTGATCGGGCAGGCCATTGGGCGCATAGACGCCATGGAAACTGACCGCGCCCTTGACGCGGGCATCGCCGGAACGTGCCACATCGAGCGCGCACAGCCCGCCAAAGCAATAACCGATGATGGCGATGCGATCCGAATCGATCGCCGGATTGGCAACTGCCGCATCGACCGCTGCCAGCAACCGGCGCTGCAGACCGGCGCGATCCCCCATCCACGGGTTCATCAGATGGCCATTGTCGCCGGCCGGGTCACCGCGCACGCCCTTGCCATAGACATCGATGGCAAAGCCGGCATAGCCCATGGCAGCCAGCTTGCGCGCCACGCCATTGTCCGCCTCTGACTGGCCGGCCCAATTGTGCACGATCAGCACGCACGGATGCGGGCCGGGGCCGTCGGGCAGGGCCACAAAGCCTTCCAGTTCGTCGGTATCGTCGAAATAGCTGAACAAAGTCACGCGTCTTGCCTCCTCATGCGGCCGCCTCGGCCCCAGATCTTGTGTCGTCAACGATGCGGCCATCGCGCATGGTGATGATGCGATCGCAGCGCGCCGCCAAATCGGCATCATGGGTGATCAGCACCAAGGTGGCGCCGGTTTCGGCCAATCGGCCATAGAGCAGCTCGACGATGGTCTCGCCGGTGGTGGCATCGAGATTGCCGGTTGGTTCATCGGCGAAGATCAGCGCCGGGCGGCCGACCAGGGCGCGGGCGATGGCGACGCGCTGCTGTTCGCCGCCCGACAATTGCGTGGGATAATGGCTGAGGCGGTGGCCAAGGCCGACCGATTCGAGTTCAGCCTTGGCGCGCGCTGCGGCATCAGCTTCGCCGGCCAGTTCCAGCGGCACGGCAACATTTTCCAGTGCGGTCATGGTCGGGATCAGGTGGAAGGCCTGCAGCACGATGCCGATGCGGCCGCGGCGTGCCCGGGCCAGCGCATCCTCGTTCATGGCGGTGAAATCGGCGCCGGCGATTAGCACCCGGCCAGACGTGGCCTGCTCCATGCCCGACAACACCGCCATGGCGGAGGATTTGCCGGAGCCGGAGGGGCCCAGGATGGCGAGACGCTGCCCCGCCGGTACGGCCAGGGTAAGGCCGCGCAGCACATCGACTGCGGCATCGCCGCTGCCGAGCCGGAGGGTGACATCGCGGGCGTCAATGACGATATGGGTATTCATCAGTTCCCGCTGGATCGGAAGAGGATCGGATTTTGCAGTTAGGGCTTCGTCGCGCGCTTTACCAGATGATGCTGGGAATCGGCGCGCTGTTCATGTCGCAGGCAGCGGTGGCGGCAAAGCCCGCCATCGTGCTGGCCTATGGCGATTCGCTGATGGCCGGATACCAGCTGCCGCCCGGGACCGGCTTTGCCCCGCAACTGGAAAAGGCGCTGAAGGGAAGCCGCAGCCTTGGGGGCCGCGCCGTCACCGTGGTGGGCGCCGGCGTGTCGGGCGACACCAGCACGCAGGGGCGCGCACGGCTGAACTGGGTGCTGGCCGGGATGAAGCACAAGCCCGATCTGGTGATCCTGGAGCTGGGCGCCAACGACATGCTGCGCGGCCAATCGCCGGCGACGGCCCGCGCCAACATCGATGCGATGGTCAAGGCGTTCAAGGCCAAAGGCGTGCGAGTGATGCTTGCCGGCATGCGCGCCAGCCCCAATCTGGGCGCGACCTACGTACGGGAATTCGAAGCGCTGTATCCGGCCGTGGCCAAGGCCAATGGCGTCGCGCTCTATCCCTTCTTTCTGGATGGCGTGGCGGCACAGCCCAAATTGCAACTGGCCGATGGCATGCACCCCAATCCCAAGGGCGTCGGCGTGATGGTGCAACGCATCCTGCCGGCGGTGGAGCGGGAGCTGAACGCGATTCGATGATCAGACTTTTTGTCGCGCTGGAATTGCCGGCCGATGTGAAGGCCGCGCTGATCGCCAGCATGGGCGGAGTGGCCGGCGCACGCTGGCAACGTGACGAGCAACTGCACCTGACGTTGCGCTATATCGGCGACGTCGATCGCCACGCCGCGCAGGACATCACCGCGGCGCTGGGCCGGGTGAATGTGAAGCCGTTCATGGCGGAACTGGGCGAACCCGGCCTGTTCGACCATCGCGGCCGGGTGGACAGCCTGTGGGTGGGCGTTCGCCCGGCCGATCGGCTTGCGGCGTTGGCCAAGGCGGTGAATGCCGCGCTGGCCGGGGTGGGCATTCCGCCCGAATCACGGGCATTCGTGCCGCACATCACCGTGGCGCGCGGCCGCACCATGCTGGGTGTGGGCGGCTGGCCGCAGGCGCCGATCCCGCGCCTTGCATGGCCGGTCAGCGGTTTCGCGCTGTGGGACAGCCAACTCGGCCCCGACGGCAGCGATTATACCGTGCTGGCGCACTGGCCCTGACCTGCCGGCGGTGACGCTGGGCGCGCCCCCCGCATGATCAAAAGTATAGTCAATGATCTTAAGGATAACGGGCCCACGCCGCGCATTGCCAACGCAGCACGACCAACCTACCTGCATCGCTGCCTGAAAGCAGTAACGCTTTCGAAATAAATATGAACCGCAAGCGAGATGTAGGAACATGATCAAGTTTTCAACCAGTGCGGCAATTGCCGCTCTGCTGATGGCCGGCAGCGCCAAGGCCATAATCCCGTTCACGGTCAGCCTGGAATCAGAAAAGGCCGGCATCCAGAAAAGCACGTCGGGCTTCGACGCGGTGGGTGTCGAAACGTTCGACGCCATCGCCACTGGCACCGGCAAGGCCTTCACCAGCGATTTCGGCGGCTCGATCTTCACTGGGCGCTACACTGGCGTACAGGTGAACAAGGCTGATCAATATGGCGGCGCCGGTGGCAACGGCCGCTATGCCGTCACCTTCACCAATGCAGGCTACAGCGTGGATCTGTCGTCCTCCGAACCGGGCGGCGTCACCTATTTCGGTTTCTGGCTGTCGGCGCTGGATGCCGGCAACAATGTCAGCTTCTATCAGGGCAGCAAATTGCTGTTCACCTTCAGTGCGCAGGCCGCCCGCACGTTCATCAACGCGCTGCCGGGTTCAAAAAGCTATTATGGCAATCCCAACGCCGCCTTTGCTGGCCGGAACAGCGGCGAGCCGTACAGTTTCCTGAACTTCTATGCGCGCGGCGGCACCAGCTTCGATCGGATCGTCTTTTCTGAAAAGCCGACCGGTGGCGGCTATGAAAGCGACAACCACACGGTCGGCCGCTGGAACCGTGTTTCGGGCACCATCGTGCCAGTGACGGGCGCGATCAACGCCGTGCCGGAACCGGCAACATGGCTGATGCTGGTGTTCGGCTTTTTCCTGGTCGGCGTCGGCACGCGAACGCGCGCGGTGGTTGCGGCCTGAACATTGCGCGCCGTGTGAATAGACGCCCGGCCGTCGAAAGGCTGCCGGGCGCATCTTCAGCGCCTTTCCACTGGCGTGCGTGAGCGAGGTCCGGCGCTACGGGCCAGGGCTGAAGGGTTGATTTGGGGCTGGTCGCGCTTGTGCCGCGCCCGCTTGGAACGGTTTTTCATTTTAATACAGATACTTGAGCTACGATGGCAGCGCGGGCACGAAACGGGCACGCTGGCTCCGATCTGCATTTTTTCTGTTCATAAATATTATCAAAAAATAAACTTGCGTCCCGAAACGGGTCGCTTTAAAGGCCTGTTTCAACGGGGTTGTAAATCCTTCGTTAATTCACATGAACCGTTTTAGCCAAAATCAGCCAAGGGGTACGAGATGAAAATCGTTTACGCATTCGGCGTTGCCGCCGGCCTGATGGCCGCGAGCAGCGCCCAAGCGCTGGTTCCATTCACGGTCACTCTGGAATCCGAAATGCCGGGTGCGCAGAGCAGCACGTCCGGTTTTGACACCGTTGGCGTAGAGACCTTTGACGGGCAGGGATTTGGAACTGGCATCAACTTCACCAGCAACTTCGGTGGCTTGGACTTCACTGGCCAGTATTCCAACGTTGAAATCCGCAATGCCGACCAATATGGCGGCGCTGGCGGGACCGGCCCTTATGCCGTCAACTTCAGCAAGAATGGCAGCTACAGCGTTGATCTTGCGACGACCGTGCCGGGCGGGGTGACGTATTTCGGTTTCTGGCTGTCTGCGCTGGATGGCGGCAACAATGTCAGCTTCTATAGCGGCGGAAACCTGTTGTTCATGTTCTCTGCACAAAATGCTGCCGATTTCATCGGTGGCTTGCAGAACAGTCCGGCCTACAAGGGCAATCCCACCACCAACTTCAAGAACCAGAACGGCAGCGAGCCCTACTCGTTCCTGAACTTCTATGCCCGCGGTGGTACGACCTTTGATCGGGTGGTGTTCTCCCAGGTCGGCGGCGGCGGCTATGAAAGCGACAACCACACGGTCGGTCGCTGGAACCGCATTTCGGGCACGGTCGTTCCGGTGACGGGTGCCATCAACGCCGTGCCGGAACCGGCAACCTGGCTTATGTTGGTGACCGGCTTTGGCCTGGTGGGTGCCGGCATGCGCCGCCGCGCCCAGGTTGTGGCTTCCTGAATACCGGTGCCTGCTGAAGGGTGAGGGGTGCAGGAATGGCCGCGGTTGGCCACCCTCCACCCCACTCGGTTTCGCCGGGTCACCCTCTCCCCCAAGTTCACCCCTGAACAGACTTGGAGAGAGAAGGAAACGCGGTCACGCTGCCTCATCCTTCCAGTTCAGCACCGGTCGCCGCGCCGCCAGAGTCTCATCGAGACGGCGGCGCGGCGCGAAATGCGGGGCGCTGCGCCATGCATCGGGATCGGCCAGCATCTGCGTGGCCACATGGCGCATCGCCCCGATGAGTTGATCAAGATTGGCCTTGCTTTCGGTTTCGGTCGGCTCCACCAGCATGGCACCGTGGACGACCAGCGGGAAATACATGGTCATCGGATGAAAGCCTTCATCAATCAGCGCCTTGGCCAGATCGAGCGTGGTCAGGCCCGTCCCGTCGAGGAAATCATCGGAAAACAGTGCTTCGTGCATGCACGGGCCACCATCCGCAAACGGCGCGGTATAGATGTCCTTCAGGCTGGCCAGCAGATAATTGGCATTGAGCACGGCATCTTCCGACACTTGGCGCAAGCCATCGGCACCGTGGCTCATCATGTACGACAGCGCACGCACGAACATGCCCATCTGGCCATGGAAGGCGACCATGCGCCCGAAACTGTCGGGCGCATGGGTGTTGGCGGTGTCTTCCTCCACCAGTTCCAGGCCCGTCGCCGTGCGGCGCACGAATGGGATTGGCGCGAACGGTGCCAGCGCAGCGGACAGTACCACCGGGCCTGAACCCGGCCCGCCGCCACCGTGGGGCGTGCTGAACGTCTTGTGCAGATTGATGTGCATGGCATCCACACCCAGATCGCCGGGGCGCACGCGGCCGACGATGGCGTTGAAATTGGCACCGTCGCAATAGACATAGCCGCCGGCCGCATGGACGGCATCGGCAATGGTCTTCAGATCGGGTTCGAATAGCCCGCAGGTGTTGGGATTGGTGATCATCACCGCCGCCACATCCGGGCCGAGCCGGGCCAGCATGGCATCGAGATCAACCCGGCCGCGCGCATTGGCCGGGATATTCTCCACGGTGAAGCCGCAGAAGGCTGCCGTGGCCGGATTGGTGCCGTGTGCCGATTCGGGCACCAGCACGACGCGGCGCGGATCATTCTTGGCATCCAGCGCGGCGCGGATCGCCAGCATGCCGCACAATTCACCATGCGCACCGGCCTTGGGGCTCATGGCGACCGCCGGCATGCCGGTCAGCTTCATCAGCCAATCGGCGAGCACGTCGATCAGTTCGAGCGCGCCTTGCACGCTGGCCTGCGGCTGCAACGGATGGATATCGGCAAAGCCGGGCAGCCGCGCCATTTTCTCGTTGAGGCGCGGGTTATGCTTCATCGTGCAGCTGCCCAACGGGAAAATGCCGAGATCGATGGCATAATTCTGCCGCGACAGGCGGGTGTAGTGGCGCACGGCCTCCGGCTCCGAAAAGCCCGGCAGGCCGATCGGCGCGCTGCGGGCAAGGCCGCCCAGCCGATCCGGCACGGGCGGCACCGGCGCGAAATCGACCCCCGAACCATCGGCAGCGCCGCGTTCGAACAGCAACGGTTCTTCCAGCATCAGCGCGCGATTGCCCGTGAAGGTTTCCACAACCGCGCCGGTGCCAGCCACCAGCCCCAGATCGAGTCGGCTGGGGCGGCCCACGTTGTTCATCCCAGAGCTATGGTCGGTCATTATGCCAGCACCTCATCCAGCGCGTCTTCGAACGCGTCAAAATCCTCATCCGTGGCGGTTTCGGTGACCGCGACGATCATCGCATTGTGCAGCGACGCCTCGCCCGGCCACAGCCGGCCCAGCGACACGCCGCCCAGCACGCCCTTGTCAGCGAGTTTACGCACGACAGGACGCGCTTCGCGGCCGACATCCAGGGTGAATTCGTTGAAGAACGGCCCGTTCAGCAACGTGACGCCCGGCACCCGGCCCAGCCGATCCGCCAATTGCACGGCGCGGGCGTGGTTCAATGCCGCCAGGTGGCGCAGACCCTTTTCGCCGAGCAGCGTCAGATGCACGCTGAACGCCAGCGCGATCAAGCCGCTGTTGGTGCAGATGTTGCTGGTCGCCTTCTCGCGGCGGATATGCTGCTCGCGGGTGGACAGCGTCAGCACGAAGCCGCGCTTGCCGGCGGCATCCACCGTTTCCCCGCACAGGCGCCCCGGCATCTGGCGCACATGCTTTTCGCGGCAGGCAAACAGGCCGAGGTAAGGCCCGCCAAACAGCAGGCCCGCGCCCAGCGACTGGCCTTCACCGACCACGATATCGGCGCCCATTTCGCCCGGCGATTTGATCGCGCCCAGCGAGACGACTTCGGTCACAACGACAATCAGCAGCGCGCCAGCGGCATGGCACGCATCGGCCAGCGGGGTCAGATCAGCGATATGGCCGAACAGATTGGGATTCTGCACGATGACGCAGCTGGTATCCTTGTCGATCTGCGCCACCAGGCTGGCCAGATCATCGCCCGGCGCACCAACGCTGAGGCTGGGCGTGCCCGCCACCACGACATCACCGGTGAAGCGGGTGAGCGTGTTGAGCACCGAGGTATAATGCGGGTGGACGCCGGCCGACACCAGGCACTTGGCCCGCCGCGTGATGCGCCGTGCCATGAACACCGCTTCGGTCATTGCGGTCGAGCCATCATACATCGAGGCATTGGCCACCTCCATACCGGTCAGCCGCGCCACCTGGCTCTGGAATTCGAACAACACTTGCAGCGTGCCCTGGGCGATTTCCGGCTGGTAAGGCGTGTAGGCGGTGAGGAACTCGCCGCGCTGGATCACCATGTCCACAGTGGCTGGCACATGATGCTTGTAGGCGCCGCAGCCCACGAAGAAGGGCGCGGTGCTGGCGGTGGTGTTCTTCGCCGCCATCTTCATCAGCGCGCGTTCTACCGCCATTTCGCTG
The DNA here is from genome assembly GCF_987265915.1 of Sandarakinorhabdus sp. Classification (NCBI taxonomy): domain Bacteria; kingdom Pseudomonadati; phylum Pseudomonadota; class Alphaproteobacteria; order Sphingomonadales; family Sphingosinicellaceae; genus Sandarakinorhabdus; species Sandarakinorhabdus sp. Next base: position 1,239,446 of record NZ_OZ503948.1, on the reverse strand, counting down.
GCATGGTTCGGCAGGCCGGCGATCGGGCCATCCAGCCGGGCATCCAGCGGCACATCGCTGAACAGCGCATCGATATCGGCGGCTCCGATCGTGGCCAGCATGGCCTGACGGTCGGTGGGAGAAAGCGGCAGGTAACGCAAGCGAGTCACTCCGGAAGATGCGCGGCAAAGCGCAGGCGAACATAATCGGCGATCCAGGCGCCATCGGCAGCCTGCAGCGCGTGCACGAGCAGCGCGGCGGTTTCCGCGATGATCTGATCCTTCAGGCCATCGGGCACGCCGGCGGCATCGATGAAGCCGCCGCGGAACGTTTCCAGCCAGCCGACCATGCCGCTGGCGGGCAGTGGTGTCGGGCGCGGAATCAGGGCGCAGGCATCGACGGCAAAGCCGCCGCGTTCCAGCACGGCGCGAAAGGCCGAATCGGTGGGGTAATAGCTGGTTTCGGCGCCAGCGGCCGGGAAGCCGTGATTGGCCAGCACCGCCTTCAGCGCGGTGCGGATGGCGGCGATGTTGGCGTGGCCGCCGAATTCGCCGACATAGCGCCCGCCGGGCTTCAAGGCGCGCTTGACGCCCGCGGTCACCACATCAGGCTGGCCGACCCAGTGCAATGCGGCGTTGGTGAACACCGCATCAAATTCGCCGGCAAAATCCAGCGCGCGCGCGTCCCCGACGCGGGCATCGAGGCCCTTGGCGCGCGCCGCGGCGACCATGGCGGGATCGGCATCCACGCCCACCACTTCGCAGCCGGCCTCGACCAACTTCATCGTCAACACGCCGTCGCCGCAGCCCAGATCGAGGATACGCTCCCCTGGCCGGGGCCCCAGCAGATCAAGCACGGCAATGCCATAGGCCGGCACGAAGCCGGCGTTGGCGGCATAGAGCGCCGGATCCCAGCGGGAGGCGGTTCCGGTGGTCACTTACAGTCCGGCGACGAACGCGTCGTAAGCCGCCTTGTCCAACAAGCCGTCCAGTTCGGACGCATCGGCCAGGGTCAGCTTGAAGAACCAGCCTTCGGCTTCGGGCGCGGTGTTGACCAGCGCCGGATCGTCAGTCAGCGCCGGATTGGCTTCGGTGACCGTGCCCGACACCGGTGCATAGACATCCGATGCCGCCTTGACCGATTCGACCACGGCGGCTTCCCCGCCTTTGGTGACGTCACGGCCGGCTTCGGGCAGCTCGACGAACACGACATCGCCCAACTGGCCTTGCGCGTAATCAGTGATGCCGACGGTGGCGGTATCGCCATCGACATCGATCCACTCATGATCCTGCGTGTAGAGGCGGCTCATGCTTTGGTCCCTTCCCTGACATAATTCTTCTGCTTGAACGGCATCGGCACGACGCGCGCGCCGATGCGCTTGCCCCGCACGTCAATTTGCAGCGCCGTGCCATCGGCGGCATGCGCGGTTTCCACCATCGCCATGGCGATCGGCACATTCAGGCTGGGCGCAAAGCCGCCGGAGGTCACCATGCCGATATAGGCATCCCCGGCCCACACGGTGGCGCCTTCGCGCGCTGGCAGCCGGCCTTCCACGCTGAGCCCCACCCGCTTGCGCGGCGCGCCGTTCAGCAACTGATCGAGAATGAGCGCGGCGCCCGGAAAACCACCTTCGGTCTTGCGGCGCTTGGAAATGGCGAAGGCCAGATCAGCCTCGATCGGCGTGACCGTGGTATCGATATCGTGGCCATAGAGCGGCAACCCCGCCTCCAGCCGCAGCGAATCGCGCGCGCCCAGCCCGATGGACTTGACCTCCCGGTGCGCCAGCAAGGCTTCGGCCAGCGCCTCGGCATTGGCGGCCGGCACCGAGATTTCATAGCCATCCTCGCCGGTGTAGCCTGACCGGGTGATGCCCAGCAGAACCCCGTTCCACACGAAGCGCGCGCCGGCCATGAACTTCAGATCGGCAAAGCCTGGCTGGTCAGCCTCGGCCGGGGTCAACGCCAGCCGGCCCATCACGGTGACTGCCTGCGGCCCCTGCAAGGCCAGCAGCGCGTGATCTTCCATATGGGTCAACGTGATCCCGGACGGCAGGCGTGCCTGCATGTGCGCGATGTCGCCAGCCTTGGTGGCGCCGTTGACCACCAGATAATAGCTCTTGCCGGTGTTGGTGACCATCAGATCGTCGATGATGCCGCCATCGTCGGTGAGCAGCAGCGAATAACGGGTGCGGTGGGGTTGCAGCGCCAGGAAATCGCCGGGCGCCAGCGTTTCCAGCCATTCGCCCGCCCCTTCGCCTTCCACCAGCAGCTGCCCCATGTGCGAAACATCAAACAGGCCGGCCGATTCGCGCGTCCAGACATGTTCGGCGATGATGCCGTCAAACTGGATCGGCATGGCATAACCGGCAAAGCCCACCATGCGCGCGCCCAGGCGGCGGTGCAGCGCATCGAGCGGCAGCGATTTCAGATCGGCTTCGGCCATAGGTTCCCCGGCAACAACAGTTGCGCCCGGCATGGTTGCCGACCGCCTGTCCCCCACTGTCGCCAGACCTGAGAGCTTTGACCGGGCCCCTTTCGAGGACGCAGCTTACCCCTTCGGTGGGGCACAGCCGTTCGGCCCTGCCCGCTTTCCAGAGTGTCGCTGATACGCCGGCGCGGTCCTTGGGCCTGAGAGATTCCGGGGGCGGCTTGCTCCTTCGGCGGTGGGCATCGGCCTTGCGGCCCCACCCACACTCTCCCGCGCGCGGCGCCGGAGTTGCCCCCGGCGACACGCCAGCGATTGGGCGATGCCTGCGCCCCTGTCAATGGCAGGATTGCCACCCCGTTCAAACAAGCCCGGAGCCGGCCGTTGCTGCGCTTTGGAGGGCGTGACGATGGGCAAATATGGTTCGATCCTGGCGCTGGTGATCGGCCTTGTGCTGGCAGTGGCGATCCACGGCACAACCCGCGTCGAAGCGCCGCGTGCCGGGCCGGCGTTGCCCGAACTAGCGCGCGGCGCGGCCACCTCCGGGGTCACCGTGGGAGATGCGTCGTCTGCCGCGGCCGATCTGGCCGGTGCGCCAGAATAGCGGCCCGCGCGTGCCTTACCTGAGCGATTGCCCATGGCTGGAATCCGACCCTGCCCCGGAACCGGAACGCTGGGCGACGTTCATGACCGGCATGTTGATGGTCGGCCGCCAGTTGCGGCGGCAAAAAACGGCTTATTTGGCGACGTTGTAAGCCAGGGCGCGATCGTCAAGCTGGAAACCGAGCAACACTTCGAAGCTGGCGGCACGCAGCGCGGCGCGGACTTCGGGATCGGCCATCGGATCGGTGGCAGCGTCAATCTCGCCGGGCTTGCGGTTGCGGTTGATCTTGCCGAGGATTTCGGCCGAAACCGCCGCCGCCCGGCGCGACACGCTGACATCGGCGGTGCCGCTGGCCAGGGCGCGTTCCTGCCCGGCGGCGAAATTCACCTTCACCTGGGCAATCTGTTTGGCATTCACCACATTTCCGGCCTGCACCATCGCAACGAACAACGGCAGAGTGACGCTGCGCGCGGCCGCAGTATCGGTGCGGCGCGCCACCACATCATAGCTGACCCGCGACTGGAAAAACTCCGGCGTTTCCACGCAGGCATCGCGCACATTGGTGATGGAGGCGACGACATCGAGATTGGCGACATCGGGCGGGCCGGGGCGGAACAGGCTGATATCGCCAGCATAGGCCGCCACCGCCACCGCCGGGCAGGACGAGCGATTGACCACCAGCGGATTTCGATCACAGCCGGCCAACGCCAGCACGGCAAGCGCCGGCAAGCCCAAGCGGACACAGGTGCGAAGCGCGGGCGAAATCATGGGGGCCATGCCCCTCTCCTATGGGGCAAACGCCGCGGGGGCAAGCCACTGCTGGGGGGTGGCGCGGCATTGGCAGTTGGCGTAAAGCGCCGAATATGAGCAGCGCCGCACCCGCCCTTGATGATGTCTCCACTGTCGCCCGCCCGGCCCTGAATGTGCTGGTCGCCGCGCCGCGCGGCTTTTGCGCCGGCGTCGATCGCGCCATCCATATCGTCGAGCTGGCGCTGGAGCGCTGGGGCGCGCCGGTCTATGTCCGCCATGAAATCGTGCACAACAAGTTCGTGGTGGACAGCCTGAAGGCCAAGGGCGCGATCTTTGTCGAGGAGCTTGATGAAGTGCCTGATGGCGTGCCGGTGGTGTTTTCCGCCCATGGCGTGCCCAAGGCCGTGCCGGCCAAGGCCGAAGAGCGTGGCCTGACCTATGTCGACGCCACCTGCCCGTTGGTATCGAAAGTGCATCGCCAGGCCGAACGGCTGGTCGCCGCCGGGCGCCACATCCTGTTCATCGGCCACCATGGCCACCCGGAGGTGATCGGCACGTTCGGCCAGGTGCCCGATGGCGCCATGACGCTGATCGAGACCGTCGAGGACGCGCAGCGCATCCAGCCGACCGACCCGACCAATCTCGGCTTCCTGACGCAGACCACGTTGAGTGTGGACGACACCTCGGACATGGTGGCCGAGCTCAAGCGCCGCTTCCCGGCGATCGAAGGCCCGCGCGGCGATGATATCTGTTACGCCACCTCGAACCGCCAGGCCGCGGTGAAGGCGATGGCGCCGCGCTGCGATCTGGTGCTGGTGATCGGCGCGCAGAACAGCAGCAACAGCCAGCGCCTGCGCGAAGTCGCTGAACGCGAAGGCGCCCAAAGCTGGCTGATCCAGCGCGCGGTCGATATCGATTGGCGCTGGTTCGATGGCATCAGCACCGTCGGCATCACCGCCGGCGCTTCGGCCCCCGAATTGCTGGTGCAGGAAGTGTTGACCGCGCTGGGCGAACGCTTCGTGGTGACATCGGAGAATATCACCACCGCGGTGGAAGAGGTGGTGTTCAAGCTGCCGCGTTCGCTGACCGCCTGAGAGCCGGGCAGAAGTGGCGGTTTTCACGCCCGTCAGTGCCGATGAATTGGCCGGTTTTCTGGCCGGTTATGATGTCGGCGAGGCCGTCAGCTTCAAGGGCATTGCCGAGGGCGTGCAGAACAGCAATTTTCTGGTCGAAACGACACGCGGGCGGTTTTTCCTCACCCTGTATGAAGCGCGCGTCGCCGAGGCTGATCTGCCCTGGTATCTGTCGTTCATGGCGCATCTGGCGGCGCGCGGCTTGCCGGTGCCCGGCCCGATTCCGGATCGCAATGGCAACAGCCTGACCCGGCTGAACGGCCGACCGGCGTGCCTGATCGAATTTCTGACCGGCGTTTCGGTGAGCGAGGCCAGCCCGGCCGAGGCGCATCAGGTTGGCCGTGCGCTGGCGCAACTGCATGTGGCGGCAGCGGATTTTCCGCTTGTCCTCGCCAATGCGCTCGGTCCGGAATCGTGGGCGCCACTGGCCGCCCGCTGCGATGGCCGCATGGGGGAGATCGACCCGGCGCTGCCGGAAGCAGTGGCGGCCGGGCTGGAGGCCACGGCGCACTGGCCGTCCGGGTTGCCGATTGCGACCGTCCACGCCGATCTGTTTCCGGACAATGTGCTGCTGCTCGATGGCGCGGTCACCGGGCTGATCGATTTCTATTTCGCCTGCACCGACGCGCGGGCCTATGACGTGGCGGTCACCCACGGTGCCTGGTGTTTTTCCGCCGATGGCCGGCAATATTTCCCCGAACGCGCCGCTGCCTTGATGGCCGGCTATGCCAGCGTCATCACGCTGACCCCGGCCGAACGCGCTGCGCTGCCACTGCTGGCGGCCGGGGCCGCGCTGCGCTTCACGCTGACCCGCGCCTATGACTGGATCAACACCCCGGCCGATGCGTTGGTGACCCGCAAGGATCCGATGGCGTTCGCGCGGCGCATGGCCTGGTATCTTAAGGCCACACCGGAGCTGATGGGTGGCTGACCCACTGCCACAGGTTGCGATCTTCACCGACGGCGCCTGCAAGGGCAATCCCGGCCCCGGCGGCTGGGGGGCGATCCTGCGCTTTGGCGGGCAGGAAAAGGAGCTGAACGGCGCGGAGACGCTCACCACCAACAACCGCATGGAATTGCAGGCAGCAATAAGTGCGTTGGCGGCGCTGACCCGGCCGTGCAGCGTCGATCTGACCACCGACAGCGTCTATGTGCGCGACGGCATCACCAAATGGGTGATTGGCTGGCAGAAGAACGGCTGGAAAACCGCCGACAAGAAGCCGGTGAAGAATGACGATCTGTGGCAGGCGCTGCTCAGCGCCGCCCGACCGCACCAGGTGCGCTGGCATTGGGTGAAGGGCCACGCCGGCCATGCCGAGAATGAACGCGCCGACGCGCTGGCCAACGCCGCAATTGCTGCGATGCAGCGCGCAGATTAGGCTGGCGGGCCGACGCGACCGCGACGTTCCGCCGCTTGACAGATGGCCGCACCGATGGCCGTCTGCCATGGACTGCCAAAAACATGAGGTCCGAAACGGGCCTGAACCACAAGGCAGCAACATTGGGGGAGGATGGATTGCGCCAGCAATTCTATAGCCGCGTGTCTGCGACACTGGACGAGATCCGTGCCGCCGGCCTTGAAAAGCCGGAGCGCGTACTGGCCGGCCCGCAGGGCACCCATGTGCAGGTGGCGGGCCGCGACGCGCCGGTGCTGAATTTCTGCGCCAACAATTATCTCGGCCTGGCCAATGATCCGCGCGTCGTCGCCGCCGCCAACAGCGCCAGCGATATATGGGGTGCCGGCCTCGCATCGGTGCGCTTCATCTGCGGCAGCCAGGCGATCCACAAGCAATTGGAAGCCGAAATCGCGGCCTATGTGGGCCAGGAGGATGCGATCCTGTTCGCCGCCGCCTTCGATGCCAATGGCGGCGTGTTCGAGCCCCTGTTGGGCGAGAATGACGCCATCATTTCGGATGCGCTCAACCATGCCTCGATCATCGATGGCGTGCGGCTGTGCAAGGCGCGACGCTATCGTTTCGACAATGGCGACATGGCGGCCCTGGATGCAGCTCTGGCCCAGGCGCGGGCCGAGGGCGCACAGACGCTGATGATCGCCACCGATGGCGCGTTTTCGATGGACGGGTCCGTGGCCGACATGGCCGGCATCGCCGCGCTGGCCGACAAGCACGACGCGCTGGTGCTGGTCGATGATTGCCATGCCACCGGCTTTCTGGGCAGCGGCGGGCGCGGATCGGCCTTTGTCAGCGATCCGCCGGCGCGGGTCGATATCGTCACCGGCACCTTCGGCAAGGCGCTGGGGGGCGCCATGGGCGGCTTCATTGCAGCGCGCGCCGAAGTCGTGGCCCTGCTGCGCCAGCGCGCGCGGCCCTATCTCTTCTCCAATGCGCTGGCGCCATCGGTGTGCGGCGCCAGCCTGGCGGCGCTGGCCATTGCCCGGTCGGACGAAGGCGATGCCTTGCGTGCGCAACTGGTGGCCAATGCCGCCCGCTTCCGCGCCGGCATGGCCGCGGCCGGGTTCACGCTGTTGCCCGGCCACCATCCGATCATCCCGGTGATGCTGGGCGATGCCCGCGTGGCGCAGGCGATGGCCGCGGAACTGCTGGACGAAGGCATTTATGTCATCGGCTTTTCCTATCCGGTGGTGCCACATGGCAAGGCGCGCATCCGCACCCAGATTTCAGCCGCGCACACCAGCACCGACATCGATACCGCCATCGCCGCCTTCACCCGGGTCGGCCGCCGCTTGGGAGTTGTCGCATGACCGCCGCCAACAACATGATGCACGCGCTCGCCAAGACGCACGCCGCCCCCGGCATCTGGGCGATCGAAGCGCCGGTGCCCGAATGCGGGCCCGACGATGTGCTGATCCGCATCAAGCGCACCGCCATCTGCGGCACCGACATGCATATCTGGAGCTGGGATGATTGGGCGGCGAAGATCATCCCGGTGCCGATGATCATCGGCCATGAATTTTCCGGCGAGATCGTCGAGATCGGCGGCGCCGTGACGCGGAAACTTCGCCTGGGCCAGCGCGTGTCGGGCGAAGGCCATATCATCAATCCGCACAGCGCCGCGGCGCGGGCCGGGCGCTTCCATCTCGATCCCGACACGCAGGGTGTCGGTGTCAACCGCACCGGGGCCTTCGCCGAATATCTGGCGATCCCGGCGTTCAACGTGGTGCCGTTGCCCGATGCCGTCAGCGATGATGTCGGCGCCCTGCTCGATCCGTTCGGCAATGCCGTGCACACCGCGCAGCAGTTCGATCTGCTCGGCGAGGATGTGCTGGTCGCCGGCGCCGGCCCGATCGGCATCATGGCGGCCGCCGTGGCGCGCAAGGCCGGCGCGCGCCGGGTGATCATCACCGATATCAATCCATATCGCCTGGCGCTGGCGGCGCGGTTCACCGATTGCCGGCCGGTCAATGTGCTGCACGAAGACATACACGACGTGATGGCTGCCGAAGGCATCCACGATGGCTTTGGCGTGGCGCTGGAGATCAGCGGCGCACCAGCGGCCTTCGACATGGCGGTCGATGTGCTGAAAATGGGTGGCAAATTGTCGATGCTCGGCATCCCGTCCGGACCGGTGCATGTCAACTGGTCAACCATCATCCTGAAGGCGATCACCATCCAGGGCGTCTATGGCCGGGAAATGTTCGAAACCTGGCGCAAGATGCTCGGCCTGATCGAATCCGGCCTCGATCTGGAGCCGCTGATCACCCACCGGCTGCGGCGCGAACAGTTCGCCACCGGCTTTGAAACCATGGCCAGCGGTCAATCCGGCAAGGTCGTGCTCGATTGGGCCTGACAAGCTTCCGGCACCTCTCCTCACCCCATTGCCAAGCGTCCTGCAATCGGCTTTGAGGCTATCCATGTCTGCAGAACCCGTTCCCGCGCCCAAGGGCGTCAACGCCCAAATGATCCGCGTCTGGATGACCTGGGGCACGCGGCTGCTGCCGTTTGCCGATGTTGCCAACCCGGAACTGCCGCTGTCGAAGTTGCTGCGCCTTTCGCTGATCCAGGTCAGCGTGGGGATCAGCCTGGTGCTGCTGGTCGGCACGCTCAACCGGGTGATGATCGTGGAGCTGCGGGTGCCGGCGACGCTGGTCGGGTTGATGCTGGCGCTGCCGTTGCTGGCGGCGCCGTTCCGCACCCTGATCGGCCACAAGAGCGATACCCACAAATCGGCACTGGGCTGGCGGCGCGTGCCTTATATCTATCTTGGCACCATGGTGCAGTTCGGCGGACTGGCGATCATGCCGTTCGCGCTGCTTGTGCTGGCCGGCGCCCAGGAAGCCTATGACGAGCGCATCTGGCTGGGCCAGCCTGCCGCCGCGCTTGCGTTCCTGTTGGTGGGGGCCGGCATCCACACCACGCAAACCGTTGGCCTGGCGCTGGCCACCGATCTGACCAAGCCCGAACAACAGCCCAATGTCGTCGGCCTGATGTATGTCATGCTGCTGATCGGATCGATCGGGGCGGCGCTGTTTTTCGGCTGGGTGCTGGCGGATTTCAACCAGGGCAAGCTGATCCAGGTGGTGCAGGGCTGCGCCGTCGTCACCATCGCGCTGAACTTCACCGCACTGTGGAAACAGGAAGCGCGCATTCCGCATTATCGCCGCACCGAACCGGAAGCCCCGGCGCCGACCTTCAAGGAAAGCTGGGCTCTGTTTGTCGCCCGGGAAAAGACGCTGCTGCGGCTGGTCGCGGTCGGGCTGGGCACGCTGGCCTTTTCGATGTCGGATATCGTGCTGGAACCCTATGGCGGCGAAGTGCTGAAGCTGGGGGTGGGCACTACCACGATGCTGAGCGCGATCATGGCGTTCGGCAGCCTGCTCGGCTTTGCCTACGCCTCCTATGTGCTCAGCCTGGGCGCTGATCCGTTCCGCATGGCCAGCCTGGGCGCCGCCATCGGCATCCCGGCCTATGCGCTGATCATCTTTGCCGCCGGGTCCGACACGCCGTCGATCTTCACGCTGGGCGTGCTGCTCGCCGGGATCGGCACCGGCCTGTTCGGGCACGGAACGCTCACCGCGACGATGCTGCTGGCACCCACCGGGCAGATCGGCATCGCAATGGGCGCCTGGGGCGCGGTGCAGGCGACCTCACAAGGCGTCGGCGCGACCATCGGCGGCGTGATTCGCGATGTGGCGCAAGGCGTAGACATCGGCCTGGCGCTGCCCGGCAATGCCAGCGGCTATGTGCTGATCTTCGCGCTGGAACTGGCGCTGATGCTGGCCACGCTGGTGGCGATGTGGCCGCTGATGGGCCGCAGCGAGGACTGAGTTCCAGCCCGGTCGAGCTGCTGACAGTCCATCCAGCAATACAAGAACAAAAAGAAAGGCCGGCGCCCCACTTGGGGACGCCGGCCGATCTGTTTGGGGCCCGGCGAACCGGGCGTTTGGCTTACTTGGCTTCTGCCGGAGCAGCGGCCGGTGCCATCGCGTCGGCAGCCGGAGCGGCTTCCATCGGCGCAGCTTCAGCAGCCGGCGCGGCCGGAGCCGCAGCAACAGCAGCAGCACCCTGCCAATAGGCACCGAACCAGGTTGTGTTGATCAGAATCGACGCATGCACCAGCAGCGCGACGGAAGCCACCGCGATGAAGAACAGCGAGATGCCGACGGTGGGGCTGACATAGAGCCAGATACGACCTTCATTCATGTGTCAGTCTCCCCTTATTTCAGCCACGGCGTCAAAGCGAACGCCAGGATGTGCGCCAGAATGGCAATTGCACCGAAAATCCGCGTGCCCCACTTGAGGCCTTCGTTGATTTCGATCGCTTCCTTTTCGGTCAGCCCGGTCGGGTAGACCTTGGTATCATCAGCCATAAGATACTCCTCTCCCATTCGGAAAATTCGCCGGCCCGGTAATGGGCATCGGCAACCCCGCCTGTTTGCCGGAATGGGCAACGAACCCGTGCGACCCAATCCTTGCTGCAGCCCATTCGCCGGCGGCGGCCTCCGAGGAGAGACGCGGCTAGGTGTCGCAGCGTATTAATCCTTAGCCATTCTGCCGCATGTGTCAATCTGTCGCCGCAGCACGATGTGCGATTGCATTGACGTTTTTCAGCGTGCCGGATTGTTGCATTGCAACAAAGGCATGGCGGAAATGTTGCCGGGCTTGGCGGGCGGCGGCTGCCCTGCCAAGATGGCACAAATGCCGGCCGGAAGAGCGCAATGCGTTTGCCCGCGACCAACAAATTTCCGGCTGCACCTGCATCCGGTCTGGGGAGACAAGCGTATGACCATGTTCGACCGCCGCACCATGCTGGCCGGCTCCGCCGCGGCACTGGCGCTGCCGGGTGCCGCCCGTGCTGCGACCGCACCCGCTGCGGCCGCGCAGAAAGACATTCGCGCCGCCATCGATCGCCAGCTGCCGGAGAATATCGCCCGTATCCAGGCCTGGATTCGCAGCCCCGGCATTGCGGCGGAAAATTATCGGATGGAAGAAGCCTGCGCCTTCACCATGGACCTGATCCGCGATGCCGGCTTCCAGATGGTGAAACGCATGCCCACCACGGGTCAGCCCGGCATTTTTGCCACGCTCGATGCGGGCGCCAAGCGCACGGTCGGCATTTATTTCATGTATGACGTCAAGCAGGTGAACCCGGCAGAATGGTCCAGCCCGCCGTTCGAAGCGCGCATCATCGACAAGCCGGGCTGGGGCAAGGCCATCGTCGGCCGCGGCGCCATCAACCAGAAAGGCCCGGAAGCCGCCTTCCTCGCGGCGTTGCATGCGTTTCGCGCTGCCGGGCAGACGTTACCGGTCAATCTGGTGCTGGTCGCCGAAGGCGAGGAAGAGATCGCCTCGCCGCATTTCCACGAGATCGTGCAGGCGCCCGAAGTGTTGGCGGCCCTGAAAAAGTGCGATGGCATCATCATCCCCACAGCCTGGCAGAGCGCCAACGGCAGCACCTCCATCAATCTGGGATCAAAAGGCCCGATCGAATTCCAGCTGATCGCCAGCGGCGAACGCTGGGGCAAGGGGCCAAGGGGCGACATCCACAGCAGTCAGCACGCACATGTCGATTCGCCGGTGTGGCATCTGGTGCAGGCGCTGAACACGCTGGTGAAGGACGATGGCTTCACCCCGGCCATCGATGGCTGGTTCGACAATGTGCGCGGCCTCACGCCACGCGAAAAGGAATTGATCGCGATGACGGCGGCCAGCCAGAGCGAGGCGCAGGCCAAGGCGGCGATGGGCGTGAAGATGTGGATCAACAACGAGCCGTGGCAACAAAGCCTCGAACGGCTCGCCAGCCAGCCTACGGTGAACATCCAGGGGCTGGTCGCCGGCTATATGGGCCCGGGCGGCAAGACCATCCTGCCCGGCCGCGCCGAAGCCAAGCTGGAATGCCGGCTGGTGCCCAACCAGACCTTCCGCGAAGCCGAAGCCAAATTGAAGGCGCATCTGGCCAAGCGCGGTTTTGGCGATATCGAAGTGGTGGTGTCGGGCGGCTATGACCCCACCGAAACCGCCGAAGACGCGCGCGTCGTGCGGGCGCAGCAGGCGGTGTATGCGCGGTTCGGTGCGGCCGCCACGCTCTATCCGCGCAACGCCGGGTCGTGGCCGGGCAGCGTCTTCACGCAGCCGCCAGTGTCCCTGCCCGCTGGCCAGTTCGGCCTGGGCCACGGCAGCGGCGCCCACGCGCCTGACGAATATTTCGTGATCGTCAGCAGCAACCCGGCGGTGCAAGGGCTTGCCGGCTGCACCGCCGGCTTTGTCGATTTCCTGTATGAAATGGCGGTGGCCCGATAGGCTGGTTCAACGGCGCAGCGGATTGCTGTCCCCGACAGCCGGAACCGATCAGCTTGCCTCGCCGTTGGCATGGATGGATGATGATCGGTGCATGTGGGCCAGGAGACGGCACATGGGCCAGGAGACGGCACATGGGCCAGCCCATCGGTTTCTGTTCATCACAGGATCGCCACCCTGCCCGCATGTATGCACCAAGATTGTGGCCAAAGCGCCCCAATCGGTGCATGCGTGGGGGATGAAGTTGAACGGATCACAGACTATCCTGCTGGTTGAGGACGAAGCCTTTGTGGCGATGATGCTGCAAGACGTGCTCGAAACGGCTGGATTTACGGTCGTTACCGTTCACAACAGCAGCCTGGCCCGATCTGTTCTGGAAACCCGGCCAGCCGATATCGCCTCGGTGATCACCGATATTCGCCTGGGTGGCCGTGTGGATGGTTGGGAACTGGCCCAATATGCCAGGTCGCAAATTCCGGATGTACCGATCGTCTATCTGTCGGGCGGCAGCGAGCATGAACATCGCAGCATGGGCGTCACGCACAGCATTTTGATGAAAAAACCCTTCACGTCCGCCCAATTGCTGGCGGCGGTCAGGCCGTTGCTGGCCACGAACCCGGCGCGTTAGCCGCGCACGCACATGGTTGATGGCTGACAAAGGACGCTGGCTTGGCAGATCGAAACAACGATGCGCTGGCATTCCTGCAAGGCGGCGGCGAAATGGGGGCGCACATGCGCGCCCATGATTGGTCGCAAACCCCGCTCGGCCGCCCGGAAGGCTGGTCCCTGTCGCTGCGCACCGCGATCAACATCATGATCAGTGCCAAGCATCCGATGTTCCTGGTGTGGGGGCCGGACCTGCGCCTGCTGTACAACGATTCCTACATCCCGCTGCTGGGCTTTCGGCATCCGGCCAGCCTTGGCCAGCCATTTCAGGCCGTATGGCGCGACATCTGGTCCGAGATCGCGCCGATGGTGGAACTGGCCCTGGCCGGCGAAGCCACCTGGAAGGAAAATCTGCATCTGGTGATCGACCGCAATGGCGCGCCCGAAGATTGCTGGTTCACCTTTTCCTATTCGCCGCTGCGCGACGACGACGGCCGCATTGTCGGGATGTTCTGCGCCTGCAACGAAACCACCCAATATGTGCGGGCGCAACAGCGCAGCAATGCCGAGCGTGAGCGCCTGTATGAACTCACCCGCGATCTGTTCGCCGTGGCATCCTATGATGGCTATCTCACGTCGATCAATCCGGCGTGGGCGCGGGTCCTGGGCCGGCCGGAACCGGAAATCCTGGCCAAGCCCTATTTCGACATCATTCATCCCGACGATGCCGCCATTGCCGCCGACGTGATCAGCGTGCTGCGCGCCGGGGATCCGGTGCACCAGTTCCAGATCCGCCTGCTCAAGGCCGATGGCGAGCCGGTGGCCTTCGCCTGGTCCGTGGTGCCCGACGCCACGCCGGGCAGCGGCATCTTCTATGCCGTCGGCCGCGACATCACCGATGAACTGGAGCGCAACGAACAGCGCCGGCAAAGCCAGAAGCTCGAAGCCGTTGGCCAGTTGACCGGCGGGATCGCCCATGATTTCAACAATCTGCTGCAGGCGGTGCAGGGCTGTTTCGATCTGATTCACGCCAAGCCCCATGAGGCGGAACGCGTGCGCCGGCTGGCCGAACATGGGCTGTCTGCCACGATGCGCGGCACCCGCCTGACCACGCAACTGCTGGCCTTTTCCCGCGCCCAGAAACTCGAACTGCGCGCCATCAATGTCTCCGCGCTGATTTCGGCGGTGAGCGATCTGCTGCAACGCTCGATCGGCCCGCACATTGCGATTCGATTCGATCTGGCAGACGGCGATCTGGGGGTGATGTGCGACCCGACCCAGCTGGAAATGGCGCTGCTCAACCTGGTGATCAACGCGCGCGATGTGATGCCCGATGGTGGCGAACTGACAATTGGCACGTCGGCCCGAACGATCAGCGATGATCTTGAACTGGTGCCCGGGCGCTATGTGCAGATCTGCGTGACCGATACCGGGCCGGGCATGACGCAAGACGTGGCGGCGCGCGCCTTCGATCCCTTCTTCACCACCAAGGGCATCGGCAAGGGCACCGGCCTGGGCCTCAGCCAGGTCTATGGCATGGCCCGGCAGGCCGGCGGCGCCGCGCGCATTGCCCGTTCGGGGCCGGATGGCACCAGCATTGCCATGCTGCTGCACCATGCCGATCCGGCCTGCGATCAGTCGCTCGAGATCGTGCCCGCCGATTGGATCCGGGTCGATCATCCGCGCCGATCGATCCTGGTGATCGACGATGATTTCGACGTCCGGCGCTTCCTGACCGATTCGCTCGAAGCGCTGGGCTTTCAGGTGGAATTTGCCGAAGATGGCGAAAGCGGCCTTGTCGCGCTGGATCGCCTATATCCCGATCTGCTGCTGCTGGATTTCGCCATGCCGGGCCTGAACGGTGCCGAAGTGGCCCACCAAGCCCGCCGCAAACGCCCCGATCTGCCGATCCTGTTTGCCACCGGCTATGCCGAAACCGCCGCGATCGAGGCGGTGATCGGTTCCAGCGCCATGATCCTGAAAAAACCGTTCCGGGTGGCGGAACTGTCCAGCGTCCTGCAGGCGATGCTGGGCTGAGTGCAGCTTGCATCGCGACCAATCATGATTAGAATATAATCAATGTGATTGGAGATGCCGCATGGCAGGCGATACCAGGGTCATCACGGCGCACGTGCCGATCGGGCTTGCCGACCAGGTCGAGGCGATGGCGGCGCGGCTCGATCCCTCACGCGGCTGGGTGATGAAGCAGGCGCTGGCCGCATGGGTTGATCAGGAGGAAGAATGCCACCGCCTGACGCTGCTGGCGCTGGACGATGTGGACGCCGGGCGGGTCATCGATGCGGCGGCGATTCAGGCCTGGGCCGACAGCCTCTCCAGCGACAATCCGCTGCATGAGCGCCCTTTGGCATAGCCAGCAAGTGAATCATGATTGGCCTAACTGAGAGAGCCGTTAGGCGGATCTGCAGGCCAATTTGTGAAAATTACTTTTTAGCGTATTGCAGACTCAACACTCTTTGGCGATACTAACGATATAGCTGAAGGGATATTGACATGCTCAATCGAGTGATCGCTGTTTGTTTGCTTGTCCAATGTTCGGTCGCATCGGCAAATATTTTATGGGATGAAGATGTAAACGGGGATTTGAGCGGTGTTTTCGGTAGCGGCCCTTCATTCAATCTCGTGTCGGGAGATAATTTTTTGCTTGGCAGAACTCCAAGCGGCTCGAGTGTGAATGACTTGTCTGTTTTGGATTTTGATGGTTTTTCTATCAGAATGCCATCTGGAACTGTGCTCAATTCTATCTCATTCATTCCAAGTTATGTTTCAACAAGCCAAGCCGTTACATTGAACTGGCGCGTACGCGAAGGTGATCAAACCGGGGGGCCTTTCACGAACACTGTCAGGGTAGGACCCACAACTAATCTTGGCACGATTGCAGCAGAGGTTGCTGGCATCCCGCTCGACAAGACAGCACTCACTTTCAATCGTTCATTCAGTTTCACCGCTACGAGTTGGAATTTTCCCAGTCATTCCTATACTTGGGTCTTCAATGCGAGCGTTGCGTCGGCGGCCGTCCCCGAACCAGATAGCTGGATCATGATGCTGGTTGGATTTGGTCTGGCCGGATGGCTTGCACGGTATAACAGGACGGCAAACATCGCAGCATGAAGTAGGCCAACTCTTCGCTTTCCGTTGCGAAGTGAACTGGCATTATTGGCGCACGAACCGGTCCACCCCGCCCGCGTCCGTCACCCGCTTTACCCGGCCGCGTTCTTCCAGCCAGTGCAGGTGCGCCACCGTCTCGCCGGTGGCCAGGCCATAATCCGCCTCTCCGATCGGCCGGCGGAACAGCGCGGCGAAGCAATCGACCGCGGTGCGCGGCGTTTCGCAAAACGCTTCCAGCTTCTCCAATTTGCCGTGGTGATCGGTGGCGAGTTGGTCGAGGCGGGTGTGCAGGCCATAAAACGGCTCGTTGTGGGCGGGCAGCACCAGCACGTCGGCCGGAATGGCGCGCAGGCGATCGATGCTTTCCAGCCAGTCGGCCAGCGGATCGGCGTACGGTTCGGTCGGATAGACCGACACATTGCTGGTGATGCGCGGCAGCACCTGATCGCCGCTGATCATCAGGCCGTCACTCACCAGGCAGGCATGTTCGGGGGCGTGGCCGCGGCCGACCACCACCTGCCATTGGCGCGCACCGATGGTCAGCACATCGCCGTCCTTCAGCCGTTTGAAGCCGGCCGGCATCTTGGAGATGATCTTGCCGAAATTGCCCCAGGCCTTGGCCTTCATCGCCGCCACCTGCTCCTCGCTCCAGCCGGCGCGGATGGAGAAGGCGACGGCCTCATCCGGCGGCGCGTCGCGCACATCGAGCGTCAGCGTGCGCGCCAGCAGATATTCGGTGCGGGTGATTTCCAGCGGCACATTGAACTTGCGGCACAGCCAGCCGGCCATGCCGAGATGATCGGGGTGATAATGGGTGACGATTACCCGCGTCACCGGCTTGGCCTTGAACGGCCCGCTCAGCAGCGCTTCCCAATTGGCCTTGCTGTTGGGCAGGCCGACGCCGGTATCGACGATGGCCCAACCATCCCCGGCATCGAGCACCCACAGGTTGATATGATCCAGCCCGAATGGCAGGCCCATGCGCACCCAGTGCACGCCGGGCGCCACTTCATGGGCTTCGCCGGGGCCGGGCACCCAGCGGCCACAGGGATAATCGAGGCCGCGCATATGGTCTGGCGTGCGCGCTTCGGTGCTGGCCTGGCCGGCGGGAATGGGCAAGAGCGGCGGCGGTTCCATGCCCAAGCGCTAGGCCGAAGCGGGCGCGGCGTCGACTCTCCTTGCCGACAGGATGGGCGTGAGGCAGGAAGCGCGGGCCATGCATCCCAACCCGGCCTTTCGCAGCGATGATGATCCGCTGGCCTTTGTCGCCGCGCAGGCCTTCGCGCATATCTTTGGCCAGACGCCGGCCGGCCCGCGCGTCGCGCATGCGCCGGTGCTGGTGACAGCACAGGGCAGCCTGATGTTCCACCTCGCCAATGGCAATGCGCTGGCGCAGGCGCTCGATGGCCTGATGGCCATGGCCAGCATCGGCGGGCCCGGCCATTATGTCTCGCCAAACTGGTATGCCGAACCGGCCAACAATGTGCCGACCTGGAATTACCAGGCCGTTGAAGTGGAAGGCCCGGTGCGGGCGCTGGATGCCGCCGAGCTGGAGGCGCTACTCAATCTGTCGTCGGCCACGTTCGAACCGCGCGTCGGCCAGGATTGGACGATGGCCAAGATGCAGCGACCCCGCGCCGAGGCGATGATGCGCGCCATCACCGGTTTCGAGCTGACCCCCACCGCCATCCGCACCACGTTGAAGGCCAGCCAGAACCGCAGCGCCGCCGATGCGGCCGGCGTGATTGCGGCGCTGGAAAAGCTGGGCGAAACCGCCGGCGCCGCCGCCATCCGAAAGGCAAGATTGTGAAATTGGCCGTCTTCGATTGCGACGGCACGTTGATCGACAGCCAGATCAACATCATCCGGGCGATGGCCAGCAGCTTTGCCCGCCATGGCCTGGCCGCGCCCGATGATCATGCGACCCGGCGGGTGGTGGGCCTGTCGCTGCTCGAAGCCATGCAGGCGCTGCTGCCGGATGCCGATCCGGACCTGCAACAATCGCTGGCCGATGATTACAAGACGGCGTTCCAGCGCCTGCGGGCTGACTCGGCGCTTGATCCGGAACCGCTCTATCCCGGCATCCGCCGCCTGCTCGATGCGCTGCATGGCGATGGCTGGCAGCTGGCGGTGGCGACCGGCAAATCGGATCGCGGGCTGCGGCTGGCGCTGGAACATCACGGCATCCACCATCTGTTCGTCAGCTTGCAGACCGCCGATCGCCATCCATCGAAACCACACCCGTCGATGCTGCGCGCCGCGCTGACCGAGGCCGGGGCGCAGGCGGGCCAGGCGGTGATGATCGGCGATACGATCTTCGATATTGCCATGGGCCAGGCCGCCGGGGTGCGCAGCATCGGCGTGGATTGGGGCTATCACGAGGCCGAAGAACTGATCGAGGCTGGGGCCGTCGCCGTGGCGATGGATGCCGGCCATTTGCGGGACTTGCTGCATGGCTGATCCAGGGAAGCCGGAAGGCCAGGCACAATCCGTCGTCGTGGCCCGCGTACGCATGATCGGCTGGTCGCGGGTGATCCCGTCCTTGATCGCCGGGTGCATCTTTGCGTGGCTGGCGTGGCGGGCACCGGTCACCATGCCAGGGGCCGGGCCGGTGCTGCGATACTTGTTCGGCGCTGCGTCCGTGCTGCAATTGGCGGCTGCAGCAATGATGGTCTGGCGGCTGCGTCAACGCCCGGAAGCCGATTCATGACCAACGACAACGCGCCTCTGCCGCTCGCCGAAGCCCGCAAACGCTATCTGATCTATGTCGGCGTGCGCTTTGCCGGGCTGGCGGTGATGGTCACCGGCCTGTGGCTCAGCCAGACGGTCGGGCAGGCGCCCGGCCTCGCCGTGGTGCTGATCGGCGGGCTCACCTTGTTCGTGCGGCCCAAGCATCTGGGGCTGACAAAACGGTGAAGCGGTTCTGGACGGCAGCGACGGTCACGCAAGCGGCATCGGGTTGGGGCGTGGCGCTGGACGGCAAGCCGCTGCGCACCCCGGCGCGCGCGGCTTTGCTCGTGCCGACCGAAACACTGGCCCACGCAATCGCGGCGGAATGGAATGCGCAAGGCGACGTGGTCGACCCGCGCGCCATGCCGCTGACCGGGCTGGCCAATGCCGCGATCGATCGCGTGGCGCCTGATGCCGCGGCCTTTGCCGACGGGCTGGCCGTGTTCGCCGAAAATGAGCTGCTCGCCTATCGCGCCGATTATCCGGCGCCGCTGGTGGCGCACCAGGCCGCGCAATGGGACCCTTGGCTGGCGTGGGCGCAAGCGCGTTATGTCATCATGTTCACGATCGTCACCGGCATCATCCACCGCCCGCAGCCACCCGAAACGCTGGCGCGGATCACGTCGGCCTATCGCGCCTTCGACGCCTTCCGGCTGGCGGCGCTCAATCCGGTGGTGACGATTTCGGGGTCGGCGCTGATCGGCCTGGCCGTCGCCGATGGCGCCATGGATGCCGCCACGGCGTGGACGATCGGGCATCTCGATGAACTGTGGCAGGCCGAACAATGGGGCAAGGACCCGTTGGCCGAGGCCGGCCATGCCGAGCGGCAGGCCGACCTCAATGCCGCGGTGTCGATGCTGCGCCTGCTTTAGACGGCAATTGCAGCGCGGCGGCGGCGCAGCGCAGCGCCGGTGAGGCCGAAACCGGCGATCAGCATGGCCCAGCTTGCCGGCTCGGGCACCGTCGGTGTGGTGGGGGTGCCGCCACCAAATTCCGCCATCGCCACGATTGTCTTCCCTGAATAGCTGAACATCGGCGTGCCGCCAGTGACGTTAGAGCCGTACAAGAAGCTTACGCTGGGCACACCGGCAACCAACGGCCCGGATCCAACTGTCAGTGCGGAACTGAACTGGAAGGGGGAGAGAGAATCGTCAACAATCCGAATGTCACTGCCAATGCCGATCAAGAGCGAATTCACAAACCCGTTGTTTGCCGAGAAAAACGGTGCGAATTCACCGCTCACCAGATATTTGCCACCGCCTTGCAGAAAATTGGAAATCGCTGTCACTTCGCTCGGCGTATAGGCTTGAGCCGGCACCAAATCGATATACAGGCGGGTCGATGCCAGGTCTGAAGCGGCAATCGGCGCGTTTTTGTCGATAAGCGTGGTCGCCACGCCGTTGTCGGCATAAAATTGGGCGATCCCGGCGGAGCTTCCAAAACCAATCAAGCTGTTTCGGATTACGGCCTTGGTCGTGCCGTTCAGCAAATTTCTGAAGAGTTGTTGATTCCCCGGGTCTGGCGCAACGTAGGTGCCGAACGGTGGCAGGTTGGCCCCGATCAGCGCCGTAATGATGTTGCCATCGCCCGACACCACCAGCGTGGCATGCGCCGGCACCGCAGCGGCAACCGCCAGTCCGAAGACTAGTTTTTTCACTGATGCAAACCCCTTGGTTGAAACGAACGTTTGGGGAATATCCCAAAATTATTAACTATTTGCAAATCCCTGTTCCGGCCGGCGGGGCGAAGAAAAATTTTTCGGCGCACCCAACCGTGGCAGGTCAGGCCGGCATTTGCCGCACTGGCGCATCAGCCTTGCAGTGCAAGCTTTACCTTGCCGGTGCCGCTGCTAAACAATGGCCAACCAAACGGGAATGACGATGCTGAAGACGCTGGAAGAACTCGAACGTCGCCGCGATGCTGCCAGACAGGGCGGCGGCACCAAGCGCATCGCTGCGCAGCACGCCAAGGGCAGGCTGACCGCGCGCGAGCGGCTGGATATCCTGCTCGATCCCGGCTCGTTCGAAGAGCTCGACATGTATGTCGAGCATAACTGCACCGATTTCGGCATGCAGGAAACCATCATTCCCGGCGACGGCGTGGTCACCGGCAGCGGCACCATCAATGGCCGGCTGGTGTTCGTGTTCTCCCAGGATTTCACCGTGTTCGGCGGATCGCTTTCGGAACGCCATGCGCAGAAAATCTGCAAGATCATGGACATGGCGATGAAGGTCGGCGCACCGGTGATCGGCCTCAATGACAGCGGCGGCGCGCGCATCCAGGAAGGCGTGGCGTCCTTGGGCGGCTATGCCGAGGTATTCCAACGCAATGTGCTGGCATCGGGCGTGGTGCCGCAGATCAGCCTCATCATGGGGCCCTGTGCCGGCGGTGCGGTCTATTCCCCGGCGATGACCGACTTCATCTTCATGGTGAAGGATTCAAGCTACATGTTCGTCACTGGGCCTGACGTGGTGAAGACCGTGACCAACGAAGTGGTCACGCAGGAAGAACTCGGCGGGGCGATCACCCACAGCACCAAATCCGGCGTGGCCGATCTGGCGCTGGAAGATGATATCGATGCGCTGCTGCGCACCCGTGCCTTCTTCGATTTCCTGCCGCTCAACAACCGCGAGCAGGCGCCGTTCCGCCCGACCAGCGATGATCCGCTGCGCGCCGAGCCCAGCCTGGATACGCTGATTCCAGACAGCGCCAACAAGCCCTATGACATGCACGAGCTGATCCAGAAGGTCGCCGACGATGGCGAGTTCTTCGAACTTCAGCCCGGCCATGCCGGCAACATCATCGTCGGCTTTGCCCGTATCGAAGGCCATACCGTGGGCATTGTCGCCAACCAGCCGATGGTGCTGGCCGGCTGCCTCGACATCAATTCATCGAAGAAGGCCGGGCGCTTCGTGCGCTTCTGCGATGCCTTCAACATTCCGATCGTCACCTTCGTCGATGTGCCCGGCTTCCTGCCCGGCACCGCCCAGGAATATGGCGGCATTATCAAGCACGGCGCGAAATTGCTGTTCGCCTATGCCGAAGCCACCGTACCCAAGATCACCGTGATCACCCGCAAGGCCTATGGCGGCGCCTATGACGTGATGGCGTCGAAGCATCTGCGCGGCGATCTCAATTATGCCTGGCCCACCGCCGAAATCGCCGTGATGGGGGCCAAGGGCGCGGTGGAAATCATCTTCCGCCAGGACATCGGCGACAAGGACAAGATCGCCGCGCGCACCGCCGAATATGAAGCGCGCTTTGCCAACCCGTTCGTGGCAGCCAGCATGGGCTTCATCGATGAAGTGATCATGCCGCACGCGACACGCAAGCGGATCGTGCTGGGCCTGCGCAAGCTGCGCACCAAGCAGCTGAGCAACCCGTGGAAGAAGCACGACAATATTCCGCTGTGATGCGTGCCTGAGACCTATCTCGTCTGGAAATTCCTGCACCTCACCGGCGTGGTGATGTTGATGGGCAACATCACCGTTACCGCGATCTGGAAGTATTTCGCTGACCGCGATGGCCGCCCGCAAGTGCTTGGCTTTGCGCAGAAACTCATCACCTACACCGATTGGTCGATGACGGTGTGGGGCGTGGTGCTCACCATGGCCGGTGGCTATGGCCTGGCCATCATCGGCCATTTCCCGTTGCTGGAAGGCTGGATGCTGTGGGCGCAGCTGTGTTTTGTGACGGCGGGGCTGATCTGGATGGGGCTGATCGTGCCGATCCAGATCAAGGCGGCGCGGCTGGCGCGGCAGTTTGCCAGCAGCGGAACCGTGCCCGATGCCTACAAGGCCTTGTCTAAGCGGTGGATTTTCTGGGGCCTGATCTCCACCGTGCCGCTGCTTGCGGCGCTGTGGCTGATGATCGCGCAGCCCGGATGACAGTGATGTTGCGGATAAATGACGTATCAATGACAGTTTGATGACATTCTTGTTGCATTGATGTGACGAGGCGCGCATTCTCCCTGCATCGGAGTGGGAGAGAGACTATGCGTATCCTGATGGCATTGATCGTTGCAGCCGGCACCGCCGGCTTGGCCGCACCGGCACTGGCCGCCGAACCGGGTTATGAAGAGGCGCGGATCGTCGTGAAGATCGCCGATCTGGATCTGTCGGCACAGGCCGGGCAGCGCGCGCTGGACAAGCGCGTGCGCATCGCCGTCGCCCGCCTGTGCGGTTACCCGATCACCTTCAGCCGTGAAGAAGGCGAAGCGCTCGCCGCGTGCGAGGCTGATGCGATGCAGGCTGTGACGCCGCAGATCAACGCGGTGCGCCAGCGGCTGGCGATGACGGTGGCTGCCAACCGCTGAACAGACGGAAAAAACTCGAGAAAACGGCCGGCCGGGGGAACCCGCGCCGGCCGATTTCGATTCAGCGGGCGCTTGGCGGGATCAGGCCCTGGAACGCCAGTGGCTCGCCGTTCAACGCGGCCAGGGCCGCAGCAACAGTCTGCAGGAAAAGTTTCAAGCAACGCGACCTTTACATGGGGTGGCCGGCGCTGTTCGGGGGAAACAGCGCCGGCCGGAGCCAGGGCCACTGGGGGAAGAGCGGCTCTGGCAAGGTGGGATGAAGATCATCACCAGCACCTGCGGGGGGAACAGGGCTGGGACGATTGAGTTCCACCGCCACCTGCGGTGCCATCTGTTTGCCAGCCGCGGCGGCGCGTGTGAAACGCAGCCTCTTGGTCGCCATCATCGCCAAAATCGATTGGCGCCGGCCATGTCAGCCCCACGGCCCGCGCCATGGGCGTCGCCGCCATCGGCAGTATGATCGAAGCGCCGCGCCAAGGCCACCGGCGTCAGCATCGTGTCGGGATTTGCCGGCGCAATCACCGGTACCGCTCATGCGGTCAAGATTGCGGCAGGGATCGGCAACCCGGTCATGTAAAATGGCCCGGCCCGTCCACAGAGGACGGGCCGGGCCGCAGCATCAGGCCGTGCGCAGCGCGCGGCGGCGGGCCATGGCGCCCACCAGACCGAAGCCGACGATCAGCATTGCCCAGCTGGCCGGTTCCGGGACAGCGGGCGGCGGCGGCGGCGGCACGATCTGGGTCAGGCTCACACCATCAAGCAGGCCGAAGGGCGGCAGGCCGGAAGGCCCACCAACGGCCAGGAAGCTGAGCAGCTGGCTGGCCGAGGAGGCGGTGAAGGTGAACGTGGAGTTCGCCCAGGGCAGGAACCCCTTGGAGGCCACAGCCTGCGTGCCGGTGGACACGCTGTCGTTGCCGAAGTTGATATTGAAGCCGATCGTGTAATCACCCGTGGCGTCGGTGAACTGGGCACCGGCCCATTCGAACTTCAATTCATACTGCTGGCCGACGACCAGACCGTTGATGGTCTGCTGCAACGGCGCGGCGGCATAATCGCCATCGCCACCAAAGAATTTGCCGCCATTGTTGCTGCCGGTGAAGCCGTTGTTGACCCCGGTGCCCGGGCCCCACACCTTGATGTTGGGCGGCGAGAACACGGACGGCCAACCCGTATCATCGGCAGCGTCATCAACCACAAAGCCGAACGGATGCGGCGCGCCGTCAACTGTGGCACCCAGGGTCCAGCTGGCCAATGTGGTGGTATAGCCAGGCTGGCCGACGCCGCCATTCTGTTCGAAATCGCCATTTTGCACCAGATTGGTCGCTGCGGCCGGCGCGACCACAGCAAAGCCCATGGCCAACGTGGCCATGATCAGCTTAATTTTCATCTAACTTCCCCTAACGTTGAGTTAAAGACGGCCAGCTATTGGCAACCGACCCTTGCCAATTCAGCCAAACATCACGGATTGACTGACCGCTGTCCCCTGCCGACCACTTCGGCAACATCGTTAGTATCGGCCAAAATGGGTTTTGCAAGTGCGAATTGGTATAGTCGCAGTCCGCTGCGTCGCGACACCCGTTGACCCTTGCAGGCTGGTCCAGCGCCCACCAACGCGTTACATTTTCATGAACACACCACGCTATTGCCGAACCCCACGAAGATACTGCCTGCAAGGCGCAAGTGCTGCAATTGGCTGCGCCGCAAATTGCTGTCGCCAAAACCCGGCAAGCCACGGCCATCGTCTCGCGCTGAGCGCTGAGGGGCTTTGCCAATCGCGGCGGCGCATGTGAAACGCAGCGCCTTGGTCGCCATGACCGCGAAAATCGATTGATGCCGGCTCCACACGCCAAAATCGACCGGTTGCGCGGCGCGGCGCGAACGCTATGGAATTGCCGCGTAGCGCCAGGGAGGCCCGTGCCTTGTTCAAGAAGATATTGATCGCCAATCGCGGTGAAATTGCTTGCCGTGTGATCCGCTCGGCCCGCGCCATGGGCATTGCCACTGTCGCGGTCTATTCCGATGCCGATGCGCAGGCGCTGCATGTGTCCCTGGCCGATGAAGCCGTGCATATCGGGCCATCGCCGGCCGCCGAATCCTATCTGATCGCGGACAAGATCATCGCCGCCTGCCTGGCCACCGGCGCCGAGGCTGTCCACCCCGGCTATGGCTTCCTGTCGGAGCGCGCCGGCTTTGTCGAGGCGCTTGACCAGGCCGGCATCGCGTTCATCGGCCCGCCGGCGCCGGCCATCGCCGCCATGGGCGACAAGATCGAATCGAAGCGCCGCGCCAAGGCCGCCGGCGTCAGCGTCGTGCCGGGCTTTGTCGGCGAGATCACCGGCACCGATCATGCCGTGGAGATCGCCGGCGGCATCGGTTATCCGGTGATGATGAAGGCATCGGCCGGCGGCGGCGGCAAAGGCATGCGGCTGGCGTGGAGCGAAGCCGATGTGCGTGAAGGCTTCGACAGCGTCCGCCGCGAGGCGCTGGCCAGTTTCGGCGACGACCGTGTGTTCATCGAAAAATTCGTCGAACAACCGCGTCACATCGAAATCCAGCTGATCGGCGATCAACAGGGCAACATCATCTATCTGAACGAGCGCGATTGTTCGATCCAGCGCCGCCACCAGAAGGTGGTGGAGGAAGCCCCCTCCCCGTTCGTCACGCCCGACATGCGCCGCGAGATGGGTGAGCAGGCGGTGGCCCTGGCCCGCAACGTCGGTTATTTCAGCGCCGGCACCGTGGAGTTCATCGCCGGCGCTGATCGCAGTTTCTATTTCCTCGAAATGAACACCCGCCTGCAGGTCGAACATCCGGTCACCGAATGCATCACCGGCCTCGATCTGGTGGAATTGATGATCCGCGTGGCGGCTGGCGAGGCCCTGCCCTTCACCCAGGCCGATGTGCAGTTGAACGGCCACGCCATCGAAACCCGCGTCTATGCCGAGGATCCCTATCGCGGCTTTCTGCCCTCCATCGGCCGCCTGTCGCGCTGCCAGCCGCCGGAGGCTGGCCCGGACGATGCCGGCCGGCTGGTGCGCATCGATACCGGCGTGATCGAAGGCGCCGAAATCAGCATGTTCTATGATCCGATGATCGCCAAGCTGATCACCTGGGGCCCCACCCGCGCCGACGCCATCGCCGCGCAGGCCGAAGCGCTGGATCGCTATCAGATCAAGGGCATCAACCATAATATCGATTTCCTCGCTGCCATCATGCAACACCCGCGCTTCCAGGCCGGCGCGAATGTCACCACCGGCTTCATTGCCGAGGAATATCCGGACGGCTTCCACGGCGCGCCGATGTCCGCCGAAACCCGCGATGCGCTGGTCGCCGCCGCGGCCATCATCCACACCGAAACCGTGGCGCGCGAACAGTTGATCGATGGCCAATTGTCCGGCGACGGCGCCGAATATGGCATCAACTGGGTGGTCGAACTTGACGGCGAGCAGATCCCGGTGGAAGTCAACGGCGAAGGCGGCAGCCACGAAGTGCTGATCGAAGGCCGCGACCTGGTCGTGCAATCCGGCTGGCGCGTGGGCGATGCGATCTTCACCGGCACGGTCGATGGCGTGGCCGTGGCGATCGGCGTGGCACGCAAGGGCAGCAGCCTCACCCTCACCACCCGCGGCGGCGCCCACAAGGCCCGCACCCTCACCCCGCGCGCCGCCGAACTGGCGCGCTTCATGATCGCCAAGGTGCCGCCGGACATGAGCAAATATCTGCTCTGCCCGATGCCCGGCCTGGTTGTTTCCATCGCGGTGGCCGAAGGCGACAAGGTGGAGGCGGGCCAGCAACTGGCCACCGTGGAAGCCATGAAGATGGAAAATATCCTGCGCGCCGAAAAATCCGGCGTGGTGGCGAAACTGCTGGCCAAGGCCGGCGATTCGCTGGCGGTGGACGCGGTGATCATGGAATTCGAAGGCTGAGCCTCCCGCGGGCACGGGCGAGGCCCCTGCCCGCGGTTCGGTTTCAGGCGCGCCGTCGATCCCGGCCTGGGCATGTACAGGATGGCGGGACATGGCGCCCCATTCACGATCGTTTTATCCAAACGAAAATATGGATTTAGCCGTAAAGTGTAAAATAATAATACAGTTTTGCTGGGGAACTTTTTACGTTTTCCGTATCCTTCACGGTCACAAGACGCCTCCGCGCACTTGGCACGATATGTGCAGGTCATGTGGTGCGGGGAGCTACCTTGTAAGCGTAAGGATGACCAACACCATGAAGATTTCACGCATTTCCCTGCCCCTCGTCGCACTCGCCATTGCGCTTGGTGCCACGGGCGCCAATGCGCTCACCCTCACCAAGGCGGCCGTTACGGGCTCGGGTGGTTCGACGATCTGGACCACGGGGCAAACCGGCAACTACACGCTGTTCGTCGCGACCCCGAATGCGGGCGACTATCTGAACCCGAACGACCAGCCGATCAGCCTTGGCATCGCGCCCAACGCCATCACGCGCGCCCTGCTGTCCGGCGAAGGCTATTTGCCAGGCACGACGGTCGATTCGGATCCGCTCTACAACCTGACGCTCAACTTCGACACCGGTCAGACGTTGACGGGCATGTACACGCCGCTGACCAACACGTTCAACAGCGGCAGCTCGTTCAATTCAGGCGGCCAGAAATATTCGTTGATCGAGTTCTCGTTCCGCCGCGATCTCGGCGACTCGGTCCAGGCCAATGTCGCGTCGTTCGGCGGCGACGGCAACGATTACAACGGCAACTTCCGCCTCGAATCCGGTGCGGTTCCCGAACCCGCCATGTGGGCCATGATGCTCACCGGCTTCGGCCTGGTCGGCGCCTCCATGCGTCGCCGTTCGCGCACCACAATCGCGGCCTGACACGGCAACCAAGCTGCCAATCGGACGGGGCGTCGTGGCAACACGGCGCCCCACTTTTTTTTGAACGCTTTCCGGCCAAAACAGCCAAGTGATTGATATATTTGCGTGTTGGAAAGCGCTGGGCCGCTTATTGCAATTTACAAGGTTACAAAGGTTCCGCTTTTCCCGTTTTTCTGGCGCGCGGCCTGCCGATATAATCGGGGAAGGGCGATTGGCGTGCGGGCAGGCGCGGCACCTCCGGCACGCGCTCCAGTTCGCGGAAATGCAGCGGGTCCAGCCGTTCGCCCACCCAGGCTTCGCGATCGGGCAGATCGTCGATCAGGTCCCGCAATTGCGACAACTCGCGAAACTGGCGCTCGTCGCCGCCGGTCATCCGCTGCGCCCGATCCAGCATGTTGATCAACAAGCGCGGATCGCAGGGCTTGCGCTGCACGGTGACCACCACGCCTTCGCGGACGATCTCCACCTCCTCCCCGTTCAACACGCGGTTCAGCGCCGTCTGCTTGATGTGCAGCCAGGCCTGATCGACCGCCATATCCCAGGCGGCCCGAAAATCCGCCGCATCCGGGTGACGGCGCAGGCGATAGGCACTCTGCGCCGTCATCCCCACCCGCCGCGCCGCCGTGCGCACACAGGCGCTATCCGCCAACACCTCGATGAACTCCTGCTGCCGCGCCGGCGTCCAGCCGTCATGGCGGGTCTTGGGCGGCAACAGGGCCTCGATATCGGCGGCCGTGATGGGGGCGGTGATGGGGGCGGGTTCATGGCTCATGGATGGGATTATGCCATGATGTGAGGTGTGTAGGACAGAGCCCGAACAAAGCGAGCGGGGCCCCGGGTCAGGCCCGGGGCGACGGGTGAATAATGACGGAAAAGCCGACAGCGGCGTTCCACCCAAAAAGAGCCACGTCGCCCCGGACTTGATCCGGGGTGGGGCCCCGCTATTTCGGCAACCGATTTCGCGGAAACCAAAAATCCCGCCACCCGTCAGCAAGGCGTGCGAAGCCCTGCACCACGGCGCCCAGCGCCATCAGCACAAGCACGCCGGTGCCGAGCCAGCCCAAGGCCGGGGCCAGAAACCCGGTGCCAAGCCAGCCATCCAATGCAGAGCCCAGCAACCAGGGCAGGCCGGGAACGGCCGCCAACGCCATCATGCTGGCCATTTCCGCGAATCCGCCCAGCCACCCGCCCGGATAGCCTTGCGCAAGACAGATGATGACGATGCAGACAATGACGGTGGCAACCATGCCGGCAATCTAATCGCGCAGCGCCAAGCCAGCAACTGCGCGAGCGATTTCGAAATGATGGCGCTGGCGGTGCGCACCCACCCCCGGCCCCTCCCTTGAATGGGAGAGGAGAAGAAAGGGCGGGGTAGATCACCTCTCCCCTTGGGGGAGAGGTCGACTCGCGCAGAGCGCAGCCTGCCCCGGACTTGATCCGGGGGGCGGGAGAGGGGTCGCGTGTGGCCACTGGCGGTGCATAGCCCCTCTCCCGGGCCGGCTTGGCCGTCACTCGACCTCTCCCCCAAGGGGAGAGGTTACGGGGTGAAGGGCCGCCCCAAAATTGATGGGTCAAGGGTCTGCGACCCTTGCCGCCGGAGGCTTTCCCCTTCCCTACAGCATCGCCCCTTCGTGGCGCAGCAGCCAGGCCTTGCGCTCCACGCCGCCGGCATAGCCGGTGAGGGCGCCGTTCGCGCCGATGACGCGGTGGCAGGGGACGACGATGCCGATGGGGTTGGCGCCATTGGCCAGGCCGATGGCGCGGGCCGCGCTGGGCTGGCGAATCGCGGCGGCGAGCGCGCCATAGCTGCTGGTCTGCCCGGCGGGGATGGCGCGCAGGGCGGCCCAGACACGTTGCTGGAAGGGGCTGCCGATGCGGGCGACGGTGAGGCCATCCAGCGCAGCGGCATCGCCGGCGAAATAGGCGGCCAGCGCCGATACCAGAGCGTCGGGCGCTGGGCCTTCCTGCAGCGCGGCGCCGGGATGGTGGCGGGCGAACAGGCGGTGCAGGCGCGCGGCGTAATCGGCGAAGTCCAGCGCGTGCAGCCTGCCATCGGGGGCAGTGACGGCGAGCAGGTCGCCCAGCGGGCTGGGGATGCGGGAGAGGGTGAAGATCATCGTGCAGTTCTGCCAGAGGTCACCCAGCGTGTCTGGCGGAAAAGCGCCATGGGATTCGGCGTTATGGCCGGGCATTCCCACCCCCAGCCCCTCCCGCAAGCGGGAGTGGCGTTGCCCTCCTGCTCCCCTCCCGCTTGCGGGAGGGGCTGGGGGTGGGCGTGTGGTGCGGCTACCACCCTCAGCTGCGGCAGCTCAGCCCGCCGACATTGTTGACCCCGCATTCGGCGCGTTGTTCGCCCACGGCAAAGCGCACGATCAGCGCGCCGGTGCCGGCCAGGCGCGTCACGTCTGCCACCGTCTTCACCGGTTGCCCGCCCAGGGTTTCGAGCAGCGCACCGGGGCGCAGGAAGCGCGCGGCCGGCGCATTGGCTTCGATGGCGACCACCACCACGCCGGCTTCGGGCAGGCCGGCGCCGAGTTCCTGGGCATAGGCCGGCGACAGATTGGCGACGGTGACGCCGGCCAGGATCGAGCGGGCGGTGATGCGGGTGATGCTGCGCGGCGGGTTTTCCGGCGGCGGCGCCAGCGTGACCGGCACCGCCACGGCGGCGCGATCGCGCCACAATTGCACATTCAGCGTTTTGCCGACGCCTTCGGTGGCGAGGCTGTAGCGCAACTGGCCGCCATTGGCGACTTCCTTGCCATCGACACTGCGCAGCACATCGCCGGCCCTTATGCCGGCGCGCGCGCCGGGGCTGCCGGGCACCACCGCCGTCACCAGCAGGCCGCCGGGGCGATCGAGGCCGAGTTGCTTGGCGGTGTCGGCGGTCAGCGGCTCGCCCTCCACGCCGATCCAGCCGGAAACCAGCTTGCCCTTGTCTGCCGCGGTGAGGAACACGCGCACCATCTTGGACGGGATGGCAAAGCCGATGCCGTTCGACGCGCCGGTGCGGCTGTAGATGGCGGTGGGGATGCCGATCAGGCGGCCCTGCGCATCGAGCAGGGCGCCGCCGCTGTTGCCGGGGTTGATGGCCGCATCGGTCTGGATGAAGAATTGCCAATCGGATACGCCGATGCCGGTGCGCGCCAGGCCCGAAACAATGCCGGTGGTGACGGTTTGCCCGACGCCAAACGGATTGCCGATGGCAACGGTGACATCGCCGACCTCCAGCCGATCACTGTCGGCCATGCGGATGACCGGCAGCGCGGCACCTTCGGTATCGACCTTGAGCAGCGCCAAATCGAGGCGGGGATCGGCAAACAGGATGCGCGCCTTGAATTCGCGGCGATCGGCCAGCGCCACCAGGATCTGATCGGCGCCTTCGACGACATGATTGTTGGTGACGATCAGGCCATCGGCGCCGACGATGACGCCCGAACCCAGCGATTGCTGCACGCGCGGCTGCACCGGCGCGCCGCCGAAGAAGCGCTGCATGAAGTCCTCGTTCATGTTGCGCGGCCGGCGATCGAGCGTGGCGGTGTAGATATTGACCACCGCTGGCGCTGCGGATTTGACCACCGGCGCGAAGCTGAGTGCGACCTGGCCGCCACCGGCCGGCACGGTGCGCGGCACTTCGCTGGTATCCATCGGCGGGATTTGCGCCGCCACCCGCCCGGTGTCGGACATGTTGGCGACGCCCACGGCGATTCCCGCGCCGGCCGCCACCCCCAGCGCGACGCCGCCCAGCAGCTTCAGCTTTTTAACCATGGTTCGGATCATCCTGTGCATGGCGCCGTGATTGCGGAGCCAAGTTTAAGCCGGCATGAATATGGGGCGCGCGGGGCGTTGATGAAGGGGCGAAATCCATGAAACTTTGGCACTGCCGGGATGCGCGGAGCTTTCGGGCGTTATGGGCGCTGGAAGAACTGGGCCTGCCGTATGAACTGGTGCTGCTGCCCTTCCCGCCGCGCTGGCTGGAACCTTCGTTCCTGGAGCTGAACCCGCTGGGCACGATTCCCTTCTTCACCGATGGTGCGGTGCGCATGACCGAAAGCGCCGCGATCTGCCAATATCTGGCCGATAAGGTAGGCGCGCTGCGCGTGCTGCCCGGCGATCCGCGTTACGGCGATTATCTGAATTTCCTGCACCAGTCCGACGCGACGCTCACCTTCCCGCAGACATTGGTGCTGCGTTACACGCGGCTGGAAAAGCCGGAGAACCGCAACCCGAAGGTGGCGAGCGATTACAAGCGTTGGTTCGTTGCGCGCACCATCTGGGCCGAACAGGCGCTGGCCGATGGGCGGGAATGGCTGTGCGGCGATTTCACCGTCGCCGATATCGCGGTCGCCTATGCGTTGCTGCTCGCCGAGACGCTGGGGCATCTGGGCGAACTGGGGCCGCAGTGCCAGGCCTATTGGGCGCGGGCCCAAGCGCGGGACGGGTTCAAGCGAGCCAAGGCCGCGCAGGCAGTGGGTTGACCCCTCCGCTTCGCTGCGCTCAGCACCTCCCCTGAAAGGGGAGGATCAAGAAGGGCAGGACCGATCTGATCCTCCCCTCTCAGGGGAGGTGGCGCCCGAAGGGCGACGGAGGGGTCTCACAAGCGCCGAACGTCCAACACCTCGTCCAGCCGCAGCGGCCGGTAAAGATGCGGGAACAGTGCTCCGCCGCGGCTGGGTTCCCAGCGCAGAGCATCGCCCAGCGTATCGGCATCGAGCGTCAGCGCCACGGCGTCCACTTCACCGGCGAAATATTTGGCCAGCGTGCCGGGCACCTGTTCGGGGGTGGACAGGTGAATGTAACCGTCGCGCAGATCGTCCGGTGAACCGGCGGACACCCCGTCAGCCTGGAACTGCGCCCATTCGGCGGCGCGCAACAGCTTGATCACCGGAGTCATGGCACCGGCCGCACCGGCACCTTCAATGTGCACAGATCGGCGGCGCCGGCCGGGCGGATGAAGAATCCGGTGCGATTGGCCCGCGCCTTGTTCACCGCGGCAAAGCTGCTGGAAGCGGTATCCATCATCTGCCAGCGCGGAAAGCCGGCGATCTGGCTGGCCAGGCGTACCTGATTGATCTTCGTGCGCTGGCTGTCGTCCTTGTAGAAGCCCAGCGCCTCCGTGCCGCGCGGCAGGGCCGCATGTGGTTCGATGCCGGCGAGCACGCGGCCGACATTGGCGATGTTGCGATCGAGGTGGCGCGGGCCGTGGCCGATCACCGTGTACAGTTCCGCCCCGTCGCCGGTATCCGGCGGCATGTCACGCCCCACGCCGACCGTGCCATAGCAATGCGCCAACCACACCGAACCGGCCTTTGGGTCACGTGCCGCTTGCCAGCCGCTGACAAATCCGGCCAGCGCATAAGTGTCGGCATAGGGCGACGGCGTGAATTTCAGGCCCGCCAGCGGCCGTTCATATTCGGCGGGCAGATGTTCGGGCCGCACGCGCTGTTCGCGCACATCGGGCGGCTGGCTCACCGGCTCGGCGCCGCCCAGCGGTTTGGCGGCCCATTGCACGACATAATTGTCCTGCACGCGCACGATGCGGCCATCGTCGAACCGCCCGGCGCGCACCAGCGCCTTGATGGCGGCCACATGCGCCGGTGCGAACTGCGGCGCCAATTGCACCACCATGCGGCCGGCGGCAGTGTCCATCACCATGATGTCATCGGGATCGATCGCCAACCAGTGCGCGGCTGGGGCCTTGGCGATGATCTCATCGGCCGACGTGGCGGTCAGCGAGGCTGGCGGCGGCGCTTGCGCCAGCAGCAGCGGCGCGGCGGCGAGGGCGAGCAAGTGGCGCATCATTCACCTTCCGCCACGAAATCCAGCGCCAGGCCGTTGATGCAGTGGCGCATGCCGGTGGGCGGCGGCCCATCGGGGAAGATATGGCCCAGATGCCCGTTGCAGCCGGCGCAATGCACTTCGGTGCGCACCATGCCGTGGCTGGTATCGGTGGTGGTGCCGACCGCGCCGTCTTCGGCGGCCCAGAAGCTCGGCCAGCCGGAGCCGGAGTCGTATTTGGCGTCCGACCGGTAGAGCAGCGCCCCGCAGCCGGCGCAGTGAAATTCGCCGGCGCGCTTTTCATCGTTCAGCGGCGACGTGAACGGCCGTTCGGTGGCATGATCATAAAGCACGGCGCGGGCGGCGGGGGACAGGCAGCTCATGGTTCTTCACTCCCGATTACAGGGTTCTGGCGCGCGAGCGCGTCGTTCAGGTTTGGCCGCGTCAGCGCATCGATGGCGCCTTGCAGGATATAGGCCGCTGCCAGCCTGTCCACCCGTTCCGCACGCCGGGCGCGCGACAGATCCTCCGCGATCATGGCGCGTTCGACGGCGGCAGTGGACCAGCGTTCGTCCCACAGCAGCAACGGCAGGCCCAGCGGCGCCAGATTGCGCGCGAAGGCCCGCACCGATTGGGTGCGCGAACTGTCGGTGCCGTCCATGTTGAGCGGCAGGCCAACGACCAGCCCCGCCAGCCGCGCCTGCGCCGCCCACGCCTTCAGCGCGGCGAAATCGGCGCTGAACTTGCCCTTGGCCAGCGTGTGGGCCGGGCTGGCGAAGCTCCAGCTGGCATCACAAGTGGCAAGGCCGATGGTCTTGGTGCCGACATCCAGCCCGCCCAGCCGGCCGCCGCCCGGCAAGGCGGCCGCAAATTCCGCAGGCTGCGA
Organism: Sandarakinorhabdus sp.; assembly: GCF_987265915.1. Classification (NCBI taxonomy): domain Bacteria; kingdom Pseudomonadati; phylum Pseudomonadota; class Alphaproteobacteria; order Sphingomonadales; family Sphingosinicellaceae; genus Sandarakinorhabdus; species Sandarakinorhabdus sp. The sequence goes on along the minus strand of NZ_OZ503948.1, from coordinate 1,204,561 downwards.
CGTGATCAGCGTGCGGCTTTCCACACCTGCACCCGGGTTGCCGCATCCTTCCGGACCGCAGCCCAGAACAGCGGATAATCGAACACATGGAAATTATTGCCCGGCAACACATAGGCCGGATAGCCCGACGGCGGTTCGCCGATCAGCAGCAGCCCGTGCGCATCGCAGCGCGCCGGCACGCCGGGCGCGATCAACTCGCCGCTGGCAAGGGTTGCGGTTGGCACCAGGCTGCCGGGATTGGCGCTGGCCGGGGCAGAGCCGCCTGCCCCGCCGGTCAGCGGATTGGTGCACAGCATCGCCGTACCGCGCCGCGCGATGCCATTCAGGCCGGGGCCGGCATAATAGACCGCCAGCACCGCATCCGGATCGGCCGGTTCGGCAAAGCTTTGCCAACTGAGGATGCACCCCGATTGCGCTGCAGCCGTGCACGCCGGCAGGCCCAGCGCCGGCAGATCGGCCGTCACAGATACCGGCCAGCCGACCAGATAGGCCGCCACAACCCGCGCCTGCAGCGGTGTGCCGGCGACCTGTTCCTTCAGCAGACGCAGCAGGTGCAGCGCGCCCTGGCTGTGGCCGGCCAGGATGATCGGCGTGTCCTTGGGCTGGGCCGCCACAAACACCGCAAAGGCCGCCGCCACATCAGCATAGGCCAGCGCCTGCGCCGCCTGGGCCTTGCGGCGCGTTTCGGGCGCATCGGCCAGGAAGCTGCCGATCACCGCCTGGCGATAATGCGGCGCCCACAGCGGCCCGGCATCGGCCAGCGCGCTGGTTTCGGTGCGCAGAAAGCCGGCGAGCCGATTGGCGGTTTGGCCAACATCGCTGCGTTCATTCCACTGCATGGTGCTGAAGGCGGCGGTGGGCGGCACGAAGAACACCGCGGCATCGGTTTTTGCCATCACTGGCGCGCCGGGCGGGCGCCACGCGGTGGGGTCGTTCGCCATGCCGGGCCGCGCCGCCCACGCCGCGGGCACGGCATAATCATAGGGCGCACCGGCCGCCGCCGCATCAAATTCGCCGCCCGGCACCAGCGCTGCCGACAACAAGCGGTTGCCGGCCAGCCGCCAGGCCAGTGCCAATGCAATCACGATAAAGATGGCGATGGCCACCACCCACAGGAAACGACGCGCCAACATCGCGGCCGCATAGCAGGGGCCGCCGGCAGGAGCGAAGAAAAATGCCCCCTATCGCCCCCCGCCACTTGAGTTTTCTTACCCAAGCGTCATAAAGTCGCGGGATGGCCAACATTTTGTGTATCGAAGATGACGCCACCATGGCCGCCCATGTCGCACAAGGGTTGCAGGGTGCCGGTTATCACGTCGATATTGCCGGCGATGGCCAATCCGGTCTGGATCAGGCGCTGAACGGCCACCATGCCGCCATCATCCTCGATCGCATGTTGCCCGAACTGGATGGCCTCGCCGTGCTGACCCAGCTGCGCGCGGCCGGCAACAACACGCCGGTGGTGATGCTGTCGGCGTTGGCCAGCCTGGATGAACGGGTGCGGGGCTTGCGCGCCGGTTCCGATGATTATGTCACCAAGCCATTCGAGCTGCCGGAATTGCTGGCCCGACTGGAAGCGGTGCAGCGCCGCGCCAGTGCCGCCACCGGCGCCGAATTGACGCGCCTGGTGGAAGGCGAACTGGAGCTCGATCTGCTGGGCCGCCGGGTCACCTGGGCCGGCAAGCGCATCGAATTGCAACCGCGCGAATTTCGCCTGCTGGAATATCTGGTGCGCCACCGCGGCCAGGTCGTGACGCGATCGATGCTGCTGGAAGGCGTGTGGGATTATCATTTCGATCCCGGCACCAACGTGATCGACGTGCATGTCAGCCGGCTGCGCAAGAAACTGGATGAAGGCGGCGCCGGCGGCATCGTCGAAACCGTGCGCGGCGCCGGCTATCGTGTGGGCGGTGAGCCGGTGTCCGCCTGAGCGCGGGCCGGCAATGACCGATTCCACGCCCGCGGGTTTCTGGCGCGACTGGTTTGCCGGCATCGCGCCGCGCACCACCACGGCGCGGATCAGCCTGTTGCTGTTCGTGATGCTGGTATCGGGCAGCGCCTTGCTGCTGATCCTGCTGGAACGCGCCACGCAAAGCCAGTTGGACAGCGAAGCCCAAGGGCGCATCGCCGCCATCGCCGATGCCGCCGGCACGGCCTGGCAGCGGGGCGGCATCACGGCGGCCCGGGTGATCCTGGAGGGCGAACTGGCCGTGCCTGGCCCGCTGGTGATCCATCTGGCAGCGCCGGGCGGCCGGCGCTTGCTTGGCAATCTGCCGCAATGGCCGGCCGGGGTGGCAGCCGATGGCCAATTCTACCGCGTGCCGGCAATGCATTATCATCAGGGCATTGCCGAACCCTTCATGGTGGTGGCGCGGCCGATGCCGCAGGGGCATCGCCTGCTGGTCGGCCGCAGCCTGGCCGCCGAAGTGCAGTTGCAGAACAAGCTGACCACCACCTTGCTGCTCGCCTTGCCGGTGGCGATGATATTGGCGTTCCTCACCAGCCGGATGATCACCCGTATCATCACCGATCGCGTCCATGATCTGGCCGACGTCGTCGGCGACGTCACCGCCGGCAAGCTGGAGGCGCGGGTGGCGCTGCCGCCGGGACCGCCGGCCGATGCCTTTGATTCCATGGGCCAGGCCTTCAATGTCATGTTGGCACGCGTGGAAGGGTTGATCGATGAACTGCGCGCCGTCACCGACGGGCTGGCGCATGATCTGCGCTCGCCGCTCACCCGGTTGAAGGCCCGGATCGAGCGGCTTTCGCACGGGCATGTGGTCACCGGCGATGATCTGGCCGCCGTATCGGCCGAAGCCGAATCGCTGCTCGCCATGCTGGACAACAGCCTGGAAATCAGCCGCGCCGAAGCCGGCATCGGCCGCGACAGCTTCGCCGAGATTGATCTGGCCGCCATGATCGCCGATCTGGCCGACATGTATGACCCGCTGGCGGAAGACGCCGGGGTGACGATGGTGGTGGCGGCGACCGGCGCGGTGCCGGCGCGCGCCCACCGCCAGTTGCTGGGCCGCGCGTTGGCCAATCTGATCGACAATGCGCTGCGCTATGGCGCCAGCGGCGGCCGCATCGAGCTGGGCGCGCAGATGACCGCAAAGGGAAGCCGGCTGTGGGTGGCCGACAGCGGCCCCGGCATCCCGGCCGATCGCCGCGCGGAAGCACTGCGCCGCTTCGGCCGGCTGGATGCGGCGCGCGGGCCCAAGCAGGGCGGCATGCAGGGCATCGTTCAGGGAGCGGGGTTGGGCCTGTCGCTGGCCGGCGCAGTGGCGCGCCTGCACGGCGGCAGCATCAGCCTGGCAGACAATCAACCAGGATTGCGGGTGACGATCGATTTGCCGGCCGAACAGGCGGTCAGGCGCTGACCACCAGCCCGTGGCGTTTCTTGCCGGCGCTCACCTTCTGGCCCGGCGCAACCAACGCGGCATCGCCCGCCGCAGCCATGCCATCGATGCGCGCGCCGCCCTGGGCGACCAGCTTGCGCGCTTCGTTCTTCGATGCGGCAAAGCCCAGGCCGATCAGCGCATCGATGATGGAGACCGGTGCAGCCGTGGCGAACTGCGGCAGATCCTCTCCCGCGCCGCCATCGGCAAAGGTGGTGCGCGCGGTGGCCGCGGCGGCTTCGGCGGCGTCGCGCCCCCGGCACAGCGCGGTGGCTTCGGTCGCCAGCACGTCCTTGGCGGTGTTGATCTCGGCGCCTTGCAGCGCTTCCAGCCGGGCGATTTCATCCAGCGGCAGATCGGTGAACAGCCGCAGGAACTTGCCCACATCGGCATCATGGGTGTTGCGCCAGAACTGCCAGTAATCGAACGTCGCCAACTGGTCCTCGTGCAACCACACCGCGCCTTGCGCGGTCTTGCCCATCTTGGCGCCATCGGCCCGCGTGATCAGCGGGGTGGTGAGGCCCCAGGCGTCACGCGCCTCGATGCGGCGGATCAGATCGGTGCCGTTGACAATATTGCCCCACTGGTCGCTGCCGCCCATTTGCAGCGTGCAGCCAAAGCGGCGGTTCAGTTCCAGATAATCATAGGCCTGGAAAATCATGTAGTTGAATTCAAGGAAGCTGAGCGGCTGTTCCCGGTCCAGCCGCAGCTTCACGCTGTCAAAGCTCAGCATGCGGTTGATCGAAAAATGCCGGCCGACATCGCGCAGGAACGGGATGTACTGAAGGCCCGACAGCCAATCATCATTGTTGACCATCACCGCATCGGTCGGCCCGTCGCCAAACGTCAGGAAGCGTTCGAAGATGCGGCGGATGCTGGCCATGTTGGCGTTGATCTGATCGTCGCCGAGCAATTGCCGCGCATCATCCTTGCCCGACGGATCGCCGATCTTGGTGGTCCCACCACCCATCACCACGATCGGCCGGTGGCCGGATTGCTGCAGATGGCGCAGCATCATGATCGAGACGAGATTGCCGATGTGCAGGGACGGCGCGGTGCAATCGAAGCCCACATAAGCGGTTACAATGCCCTTCGCTGCGGCCTCATCCAGCGCGGCCGGATCGGTCACCTGATGGATGAAACCGCGCGTGTCGAGGCGGGTGAGGAATTCGCTGCTGTAGGTCATGGCGGGTTGGCTTTTAAGGGGTGTGGGGGCGCTTGTCATGCCCCCGGCTGACACTCGGACGCCCAGTCTCTGGCCCGCCCAGTTTTGCCGGTTTTGACGTTTCGTACGGGATTCCAGATTTTTCTGCTCACCTATTCTGCCGCCGCAAACAAGCTGGTTGCTGATCGATGCTGCCCACGATCGCCAGTGTAACCCATTGGCCGGGATGTAGGACAGAGCTGGCGAAGAACAAGAAAGGCCTCCGGCGGCCAGGGTCGCAGACCCTGGACCCGTTTGTTTTCGGGCGGCCCTCCTTATCCGTCACCCCAGACTTGATCCGGGGTTCGGCTGTTCTAAAAAAGCCAATGCATGTACTTCCCAGGGATCGAATTGAATTGAGATCAACTTTGAAATATTTTCACTTTTGCGTGAAACTATGTTCAGTCGTCCCTGTGCCATCCCGCGTGCCCTTCGCAGAATTCGCATCCGGTATAATAGCTGAATTCAAGATCTCCACCACCGATCTGCATTTCGTTGCACCACCCACACATTGCGATTTCCTCCTCGAAGCTAAGACATTCTGTGCAGACATAGCTATCGCCGTGTTGAACAACCGAACCCAGCGAGCAACAAAATGCGCAGTTCATCTGCACAAAATCCTCGGGAGCGACGTACTCAGTACTCAGCGCATCCATCAGTTCCTCTTGCGAAACTACATGGCCGCACTCTTTGCATTGCCGGTCACTACCATGGTCAGCCTCGATCGCAATGTCACGGCCGCATCCAGACGGACAGGGCATCTGGAGATAACCGCCCGTAAGGCCGCATACGTGGCAAGAAAGACTGTGAAGCAATTCTGAAACATCATTCACCTCGGCGGCTGCAAATCCACAACCGGCACAGTCGTGGAAAACAACGCCCTTTGCGACGTCAGCATCGATCTTGGGCTTTAATTGCTCAAAATTCACCGCCAGAAACTGCCTATTGCGCTTCATTGCCCAGGCGATGCGGGTGATGTCTTCATCCATATCGGCAAACTGGTCAGACCATAGTCTAAGCAGTCGTTCCAAATGAAACCAGCAAAGGCACTGTTCCCGTGCAATTCCTTCCAAAAGCTCGGCGGAAGCCTCATTCCCGCCCGCCTCATGGAAGAAATGAACCATGCGGTTGCGATGCGTAGCGAGGCGATTGAATAGCGTAACTGCATCGGCCGGGATGGACTGACTCGCGATTTTCGATAGACGGCGGATCGCCTCTGCCGCGCTGACGGTCCTGCAATCGCCCGACAGAAATCGCTCCACATCTGCATCTGATGTTTTTTCGACCACCAGCGCCCAATGTTCATGCATCAGTCGAGCTTTCAGGATCAGCTCGACTGCCGTTGCAAAATGGATGACGGAATATTTCGGGTGCTTTTCAATTTCATCGACTGCGTGCTTCAGAAAGTCCATCGCACTTTCGGCAATGCTTACGGTTGCTAGGGCAATGCGCTCCTTGATCATAGCAGTAAATCACTCCACCAACAAATTCCGAGGACTCAAAAATTTCCGGACGAACGACACTTAATACTCATTTGGCAATCGAACGCCGCTGTAGCACCTCCAGTCACCGCGCCATCCAAGATGCAGAAAACTGCCCCCCGATCAAGTCACGGGTGATGGGGTGGGGTGGGATGGCCGGATTGACGCTGAAAGTGCGTTAACCCGAAACAAAGTTGGTGCAGGGCTTGAGGCCCTGCCCGCCGTAGGCCTCCTCCTCCTTAGCATAACACGTCTCACCGCCGATAAATCTCCCGCCGGTTGCCCAGCCGGATCACCGTGATCAGCATCACGCCATCATCGAGATCGGCGATGATGCGCCAGTCGCCGACGCGATATTTCCAGAAATCGCCGAGTAACTTGCCGCGCAGCGCCTCGCCGATGCTGCGGGGGTCGTCCAACGTCGCCACACGGTCGCGCAGGAACGTCAGGATGCGCCGGGCAATTTGCGGATCGAGTTTGCGAAGCTGCTTGGCGGCGCTGTCGGCGAATTCAACCCACCAGGCCATGTTCGGCCAGCAGATCGGTCAGGGAAGTGCGCGCTTCGGTGCCGGCGCGGACGCGGGCGCGGATTTCGGCGGACAGATGGGCGTCTTCCAGATCGTCGATATGCTCGACAATGGCTTCGATGGCGTAAAAGCTCTTGGAGCGGCCGGTCAGCGTGGACAGGGCTGACAAGCGGGCTTCGACATCGGTGGGAAGGCGGAGCGAAATGGGCATGTCGCAAGACTAACATTGCGATACATGTAGTGCAAATCTGATCAGCACGGGTGGGGGCGACATCTGCGGCGCTTGCACGGCGGGGCCGCCTGCGCCACGCAGCGCTGATGACTCTCTCGTACCTGATCCTCGCGCTCGGCATCGCGGTGCTGCTCAATCTCGGCAACCGGTGGCTGCGCATCATCGGCCAGCTGCTCGCCGCCATCGCGTTGTTTTTCAACGTCTGGTCGATCTGGCTGGCGGTGGAGGATGGCACATTTGCGGCCGCCACGGCGCAGGGTGGGCAGGTGCTGGCGTTGCAGGCGATGGGCCTGGTGGGCACGGCGGCGCTGCTGGCGCTGGTGCTGCTGCTGCCCGGCCAGTGGCGCGTTGCGGCACCCGCGCCCGGGCACAACACGCGCCACGCCTGGGGGCAGCCCAGCCGCATCCTGCATTGGGCCAGTGCCGTGCTGATGCTGTGTGCGCTGCCGATGGGCCTGTTTGTCGTGGTGTTGCCGGCCGGCGCCATCCGCGCTGAATTTCTGGATGGGCATCAGGGGGTCGGGCTGGCCGTGCTGCTGCTGCTGGCGCTGCGGCTGGGCTGGCAGGCGGTGACCAAGGGGCCGGATAGCCCCAACGCCATGGCACGGCTGAACAAATCGGCGCTGTATGGGTTGCTGGCGGCGCTGCCGGTTTCGGGGCTGCTGCTGTCGGGCGCGATGCAGGTGCCAGTGCTGGGGCTATCCCTGCCCGCGCTGCTCAGTCTGGATACGGCACGCGGTCTGCATCAGATCTTGTCGACCCTGTTCGTCACGGCCTTCGCGGCGCATGCTGGCGCCGTCGTCTGGCACCATTTCGGCCTGCGCGATCGCAAACTGATCCGCCGCATGCTGCGCTAGAACAAATCACGCACATCGGGCATAGTCCCCGCCATGGCCATCCAGATTCGCACCAGTCTCTCCGACACTGAGCTGACCACGTTCACGCCGCACCGCCCGGCGCGGCCGGAGAAATCCGAAGGCGGGCGGCCGTTCGTGCTGAAAACCGATTATACCCCGGCTGGCGACCAGCCCGCGGCCATCGCCGAACTGGTCGCCGAGGCCAATGCCGGCAATCGCGATCAGGTGCTGTTGGGCGTCACCGGTTCGGGCAAGACCTTCACCATGGCCAAGGTGATCGAAGCGGTGCAGCGCCCGGCGCTTATCCTGGCGCCCAACAAGATTTTGGCGGCGCAATTATACGGCGAATTCAAGAGCTTCTTCCCCGACAATGCCGTCGAATATTTCGTATCCTATTATGATTATTACCAGCCCGAAGCCTATGTGGCGCGCACCGACACCTATATCGAAAAAGAATCGAGCGTGAACGAGGCCATCGACCGGATGCGCCACAGCGCCACCCGCGCGCTGCTCGAACGCGATGATGTGATCATCGTGGCATCAGTGTCGTGCATCTATGGCATCGGATCGGTTGAAACCTATTCGGCGATGACCTTTTCGCTCAAAAAGGGCGGCAGCGCCGATCTGAAGGAGGTCGTGCGCAAGCTGGTCGCCATGCAGTACAAGCGCGGCGACCTGAGCTTCACCCGCGGCAATTTCCGGGTGCGCGGCGACAGCCTGGAAATTTTCCCGTCGCATTATGAAGACTCAGCCTGGCGCATCAGTTTCTTCGGCGACGAGATCGAGGCGATCAGCGAGTTCGATCCCTTGACCGGCGAAACCGTGGCCAAGCTGGAAAGCATCAAGATCTACGCCAACAGCCATTATGTAACGCCGGGCCCCACCCTTAAACAGGCCGCCGAGGCCATCCGCCACGAGATGAACGAGCGGCTGAAGGAGCTGAACGCCGAAGGCAAGTTGCTGGAATCGCAGCGATTGGAACAGCGCACCAATTTCGATCTGGAAATGATCGCCGCCACCGGTGCCTGCGCGGGGATCGAGAATTACAGCCGCTTCCTCACCGGCCGCCTGCCCGGCGAGCCGCCACCCACCCTGTTCGAATATCTGCCGGAAAACGCCTTGCTGATCATCGATGAAAGCCATGTGACGGTGCCGCAGATCGGCGCCATGGCCAAGGGCGATCACCGCCGCAAGGTGACGCTGGCCGAATATGGGTTCCGCCTGCCGAGCTGCATCGACAATCGGCCGCTGCGCTTTGCCGAATGGGAAGCGATGCGGCCGCAGACCTTTTTCGTGTCCGCCACCCCCGGCCCCTGGGAAATGGACAAGACCGGCGGTGTCTTCGTCGAGCAGGTGATCCGCCCCACCGGCCTGATCGACCCGCCGGTGGCGATCAAGCCGGTGGAGGACCAGGTCGAGGATCTGATCCAGGAGGCCAAGAAGGTCGCCGCCATGGGCTATCGCACGCTCGTCACCACGCTGACCAAACGCATGGCCGAAGACCTGACCGAGTTCCTGCACGAGGCCGGCTTGCGCGTGCGCTATATGCACTCGGACGTCGAAACGCTGGAGCGCATCGAGCTGATCCGCGATCTGCGCCTGGGCGTCTATGATGTGCTGGTCGGCATCAACCTGCTGCGCGAAGGCCTGGATATCCCGGAATGTGGCCTGGTGGCGATCCTGGATGCCGACAAGGAAGGTTTCTTGCGGTCTGAAACCAGTCTGATCCAGACGATCGGGCGCGCGGCGCGCAATGTTGATGGCCGGGTGATCCTCTATGCCGATCGCATCACCGGCAGCATGGAACGTGCACTCGCCGAAACCGATCGCCGCCGCACCAAGCAGGAGGCGTACAACATCGAACACGACATCACGCCGACCACCATCAAGCGCAACATCGGCGACGTGCTGGCCGATGTTTCGATGAAGGATGGGCTGGTGGTTGAGACCGGTGACGAGGAGACGCCGCACCTGGTGGGCCACAACCTCAAGGCCTATATCGCCGATCTGGAACAGCAGATGCAGGCTGCGGCATCCGATTTGGAATTCGAAAAGGCCGCCGCCATCCGCGATCAGATCCGGCGGCTGGAAATGGACGAACTCGGCATCCCCGCCGACCAGCGCGCGGCGCCGGTGAAAGGCCGCGCGACGGGCGGCGCAGCCGGCACGCGGACGACCCGCTTTTCCAAGATGCAGAAGAAGGGGCTGAGCGGGAAGCGACGCGGGGCGGGGCGGTAGGCCGCCTGCCCGAACCGCCCCGCCACCCAGGCGTTCGCCGGGGTTACTGGAGCGCTTTGGTCACCCGTTGCCTGACATTTGAAGAGCGCGGTGCGAACCGGTTCGCAAATCGCACCCCCTCCCCACGATTATGGCGCTGTATGTGGTTGGCGTCTTTAGAGCGCTTTCCGACCAACTTGGATCAACGTCATCGCCGTTCCGGCGACCCCTCCGGGGCGGGGCGCTTTCGGTCCAAGGCTGCGTCGCTCGTCGGTTACGATGCACAAGGCATCGCGCCCTCCTCACTTCTTGCCTTGAACCAAAATCGGCACCGTGCCGATGACCCAAGTTGATCGGAAAGCGCTCCAACGACGGAGCACGCCCAATGTTTCGCAGTTTTGCTGTCAAAGACACGGAAGCCCTGTTCAAAGGCCAGCGCGTCCGCCGGAGGCATTCTTGCTTCAAAACCTCACACCACCGGCCGGCCGGCCAGCGTTTCGGACAATTTCGCCGCGATTGCCGTGCGCGCCTGGGCCGATAGTGCCTTGCGGTCGGGCAGGTCGGCGGGGCTGAAGGGGGTGAGGAAGTGGACGCGGACTTCCCAGGTGCCGGGGCGAGACAGCAGCCGCCAGGCGTTTTGCGCGCCGGTTTCCATGCCGATCCAGGCGAGGTTGCGCCCGGCTTCGTCGCAATCGATCACCACCGGTTGCAGGGTGGCGCCGGAAGGGGGCGGGATGAGCATGGCGAACAGCGGCGCCTTGAACGGCAGCAGGCGGCGGCCATCGCTGCAAGTGGCTTCGGGGAACATGGCGATGCGGCTGTGGCGGGTGAACTGCGTGCGCATGGCGGCGATCTGGGCGGGCACGCCCATGCGGTCGCTGCGGTTGACGAAGATGGTGTCGTTCACGCGGCAGATGAAGCCGATGCCGGGCCAGATGGCGATGCCATCCTGTGCCACGAACACGGTGCCGGTTTGTCCGCCCAGGATCAGCGCGTCGGTCCAGCTGAGATGGTTGGCGATATAAAACACGTCGCGGCTGACCGGCTGGCCGATGCTGCGCACACGGATGCCGCAGGCGCGCGCGTTCCAGGCCAGAAAGCGCCGGGCCCAGGGCGATGGCCAGCCCAACCGCTGATGCAGCAGCATATGCATCGGCACGCAGATGGCGGCGATGCCCAGCAACCACAGGCTGCGCACCACCACGCGCACCGCGCCGGCCGGATCGCGGCGGCAGGCCCGGGCAAAGCGCGCCAGCGCGGCCCCAAGCCCCGGCACCGGCGGCGCGACAAAGCCGCTGGCGTCCGGCATCGGGGGCGGCCATTGATCGGTAGGGTGAGCATCCATCGCGGCGCTTCTTGCCGCAACTGCGCCCGCGCCGCTATGGGCCAAATCATGGCACAGATCGTGATGCTCGATTCAGGGGTTGGGGGCTTGTCGGTCCTCGATGATGTGCGGGCGTTGTTGCCGGCGATCGACATCACCTATGTCGCCGACAATGCCGGCTTCCCCTATGGCACCAAGACCGAGATGGAGGTGGCGACGCGGGTGTGCGCGCTGCTCGGCCGGCTGACGGAGCGGCTGAAGCCCGATCTGCTGGTGATCGCCTGCAACACAGCATCGACGATTGCGCTGGCGCATGCCCGCGCCGTGCTGGATGTGCCGGTGGTCGGCACGGTGCCGGCGATCAAGCCGGCGGCGGAACAATCGAAAAGCCGGGTGATCGGCGTGCTCGGCACCCAGGCGACGGTGCGCCAGCCCTATGTGGACCGGTTGTCGGCCGATCATGCCGGCGATTGCACGGTGCTGCGCCATGGTTCGGCGCGGCTGGTGGAGCTGGCGGAGGCGCAGTTGCGTGAGGGGACGGTGACGGCGGCGGACGTGGCGCCGGAACTGGCTGGGCTGCTCGATCAGCCGGGCGGCGACCGCATCGATCAAATCGTGCTGGCCTGCACGCATTTCCCATTGCTGGAAGATCAGCTGCGCGCGGCGGCGCCGGCGGGCGTTGGTGGCCCTCGGGGCTTTGTGGATGGCGGCGCCGGCATCGCGCGGCGGGTGGCCTATCTGCTGGGTGCGCGGGGGATGGAAGGAACCGGGCAGGGCCGAGCGCTGTTTACCGGCAAGGATGATGGGCTTGACCTGCTCGCCCCGGCGCTGCACCGCTATGGTCTCAGCATGCAGCAATGAAGGCGAGCCATGGCCCTGAACGATGAGGATTTGAAGGCGCGCATGAACCGGTTCGTGCCGCCCACCGCCGAAATACTGGGCCAGGAAATATTGGAAATCGACAGTGCGGCCGGCCTCGTGAAGATGAAGTTTCAGCCCGTCGCCGCCTGCCGCAACCCGATGGGCAATATCCAGGGTGGCATCGTGGTGGCCATGCTCGATGATGCGGCGGCGTTTGCGGCCATCATCAAGAGCGGAAAGCGCATCGGCATCCCGACCATCGAATTGAAAACCAGTTTCTTCGCCCCCGCCAAGTTTGGCGTGCCGCTGTTCGCCACCGGGCGCTGCCTGAAACTCGGCAAGCGCGTTGCCTTCATGGAGGCCGATCTGTTCGACGAGGCCGGCACGCTGCTGGCCCGGCTGACCACCTCGGCCATCCCCGTCGAACTGCCGGAACCCGGCCAACTGGTGGACCGCACATGAGCGATGAAGTGCTGTTTGAAACGCGCGGGGCTGCGCTGTGGGTGACGCTCAATCGCCCGGCAGCGCTGAATGCGCTGAACCATCCGATGGCGGTGAGCATCCACCGCGCCATCATCGCGGCCATGGGCGATGCGGCGGTGGCGCATATCGTCATCACCGGCGCCGGCGATCGGGCCTTCTGCGCCGGCGGCGATGTGGCGCTGCTGGGCCGCGAAGGCCGGCAGAACCGGGCGCTGTGGGAGAATTTCTTCCACGACGAATATCGCATGAACCAGGCGATTGCGCGTTGCGGCAAGCCGTGGGTGGCGTTGATCGATGGCATCACCATGGGCGGCGGCGTGGGCCTTTCGATCCACGGGCGGTATCGCGTCGCCACCGAACGCACCTTGTTTGCCATGCCCGAAACCGGCATCGGCCTGATCCCCGATGTGGGCGGCACCCATGCGCTGGCCGCCTTGCCGGGTGAAATCGGTGCGTGGCTGGCGCTGACCGGTGCGCGGTTGAAGGCGGCGGATTTGCGTTATTGCAGCATCGCCACCCACTATGTGCCGTCACAGCATCTGCCGGCCTTGAGCGATCTGCTCAGCATCAGCCATGAGCCGTTGCCCGAAGTGCTGGCGGTGTTCGACGAAGACCCCGGCGAAGCGCCGCTGGCGCAGGTGCGCGACGCCATCGATTATCATTTCGGCCATGATCGGGTGGAAGATATCGTCGCCAGCCTGGGTGCCGGCGATGAATGGGCGCAGGCGCAGGCCGCCACTATCGCGCGCATGTCGCCCACCTCGTGCAAGCTGTCCCTTGCCGGCCTGCGGCTGGCGCGCGGCGTGGCGATCGAGGATGCGCTGGTGAATGAATATCGGATGGTCTGCGAAATAAGGAACGGCCATGATTTCTTCGAAGGCATCCGCGCGCAATTGATCGACAAGGATCGCAACCCGAAATGGCAGCCAGCGACGCTGGAGGCTGTGAGCGACGATGACGTGGCGCGGCACCTGGAGGTGCCGGAGACGGGGGATTTGACGTTCGAGTAGGGTTCAAAAGCACGCCTGCCACTGCACGGTATCGACAAACCAGCGCTCTTCGCTGATCTTGTCGCCCACGAAGCGGAACAGCACGGCGAGCTGGCTGCCGGCGCACTTGGCGCTCTTCCAGTTCAGGATCGACACGACCTCATCGCCATCGGAAATCTGCCGCAGGGCGGTGATCTCAAACCCCGGCGGCAGCGCCGCACCGAGATTTTCGAGCGCGCCGCGAAACGCCGCGGTGCCGTGGAGTTCATCCGCCTGCCCCGGCATCACGAACAGCATGTCGGGGATATAATCGGCGAGCAGCGTGTCCCAATCACCGCGTCCCACCGCGTCCCACCCTCGTTGCACGATGTCGGCATGGCTGATGGTCATGATCGGGTCCCCAATATTCGGCAAAACGCCGCGTTGTCACTGATAGTGACGGGCCAGGGCGGCTGTGCCCAGGGCTGGCCCACATATTGACAAGGATTTTGCCGTCAGGCGGCGCGCAAGGTCCGCGCCCGCCGCCGTGCCGCGCCCACCAGACCGAAGCCGGCGATCAGCATCGCCCAACTTGCCGGTTCCGGTACGGCGCTGCTGACGGTCACTTCAAACGCACCACCATTGTTCAGCGCGAACGTATCGTTCACCAGCGCATAAATCGAACCGGGCGCAGCGAGATTGACCGTGGTGCCGTAACCGATCGCGAAAAAATCCCCCGGGCCCGGGTTGGCCACAAGGCTGCCCACGAGGGAACCGATCTTGAACCCTGGCGCGACGCCGGGATTGCCGTCGGCAATGATCGAACCGTTGGGATTGAAATAGCCATAAGACGGCGTGGTGACGGGTGTATCCGGGATGCCATCGGGGCGCATGGTGAAGCCATTGCCAATTGAGCCCGTGAGATCGACCAGGCCCGTGGCCGTGATATTGTAGCTGCCAGCGGCGAAACTGCCCAGGCTGAGCGGTGTGGATTGCGAACCGGATACGGTTGTTGCAGCCATCGCAGCCGAAGTTGACGCCATGGCGACTGCCGCCGCAAGAACCATCTGGATTTTCATCGGAACCTCCTGAACACGTTTCAGCACCAACGTCAGTATCAATTGATTAAGGATAAATCGGCGAACTTCAAACACAATATTGCGCAGGACAAGTGCGGCCAGCCGCGATCCGTGCGACAGCCGGGATGCCCTCCCCGGACATGACATCACGCCCGGCGCCCTACGTCCGAATCCTGTCTTGTCACCCGCATCGGCTGGCTGTGGTGCTGGGCGCCAATGATGGCATCGTGTCCGCCGCCAGCCTGATCCTGGCATCGCCGGCAACGGGTCGGCGCAAAGGGTCTGGACAGTTCTTGCTACAATCGCTATTTGATTGATCCCGTATAGTTGTTGTAGGCAATTATCTCATGGCATTGGCCTCCCAACGTGCCGCCCGGCCGGCACGTGACAAATCGCAGCCAGCGCATCCAGATCATTATGTCTCGCTGCCCGCACGCGCAGCCTCTGCCAGTTTTGCCGATGCCGCGCATGTCTCGGTGGCGCTGTCTCTGGGCGTTGCACAGCAAAGTGCCGCCGTGATCGACAGGATGTTCGATGCCGCACGGGCCGATACGCGCGCGCGCGCGGGGGGATTGGCCAAGTATCTGGCCCGACACTTCCACGCTGCAGCCACCACCTATCTGGAGGAGGCCTTCGGCCGCGAATTGCAGACTGTGCTGAATGGTTATCGGCTGATGCTGCGCGAAAGCCTGGCGCGCGGCGACGACGAAGCCCTGAAGGCGGCCCTGAACCGGGCGCGCCTGCAGGAAAAGATTCTGGCCGGCGTGCCGATGGCCGATCAGGCGCAAGCCTGTGTGTTGCTCGGCCTGTCCGGAGCCAACCCGTCCGCCACCATGAAACGCAAGGAAATGGCCGGCCAGCTGCTGCGTTTCACCATCGATGGCCGCGCCGCCTATCCGTTGCTGCAATTCGATGTGGAGGGCCGGCGCATCTTTCCGGCCATGGCACGGATGATCGCCATGGCGCCGGCGTGGAGTCATTTCCGCATCCTGCACTGGTTGACCCGGCCGCATCTGGATTTCGATGGCACCCCGGCCGAAGCACTGGCTGGCGCGGCAGATGCCGTGCTGGCGGCGTTCGCGCGGGAGATCGAGCCGGTGGCGCACGGCTGATGCGCTTCAGCCTGGCGATTCCGCCCGCATCCGCGCTGCGCCGCGGCCGGCAGCACATGGTCACCATCCCCGCCGGCACCGAACTGCACCGCATTCACCCTTCGAAATATGAATCGGCGCAGTTCAACGATACGGACAAGGGCAATGCGCGCTTTTCGCCGATCCGCGACGCGGGTGGCGCCATCATCCCGACGATCTATGCCGCCCAGAACTTTGAATGTGCAGCCTGCGAGATCATCCTGCGCTGCCCGGATGCACCGCCGCCGTCCCCGGCCTCGCTGACCATCGTCAGCCCCAGCGATTTTGCCGCGTACAGCCACAGCGTGTTGCACCTGACCGCCGATGTGGACCTGCTTGATCTGACCGCCGCCGGCCAGCGGCGGATTGGCGTTGACCAGAACGCGTTGCTGGCCGGGCCGCGCAGCAGCTATCCGGCCACCAGGGCATGGGCCGAGGCGATCCATGCCCATATGCCCGCGGCACAGGGCCTTTATTATTCTTCGTTCCAATATGGCCCGCAATTTGCTCTGCTGCTGTTCGATGATCGGGTGCCGGAAGGGGTGCTGAAGCCGATGTCGAAGCGCGCGATTAACGATCCGGCCTGCCACAGCGAAATCGACGCGCTCGCCCATGGCCTTTGGATCGATTACGCCGACATCTGACCGGTCGAACGCCGCACAAGCTGCGTGCGGCCAACCCCGATCCGTGCGACAGCAGCGTACCCCCCGACCGGATATCATCGCCATGCGCACCCATCGTGAATCCCATCTTGTCACCCGCATCGGCTGGCTGCGCGCCGCCGTGCTGGGGGCCAATGATGGCATCGTCTCCACCGCCAGCCTGATTTTGGGCGTGGCGGCGTCTGGCGCGGCGCGGCCGGCGCTGCTGATTGCCGGTGTGGCTGGTCTGGTCGCGGGGGCCATGTCGATGGCGGCGGGCGAATATGTCTCCGTCTCCTCGCAATCCGATACCGAAAATGCCGATCTGGCCAAGGAACGCGCCGAACTGGCTGCCGATCCGGCGCATGAGCAGGCCGAACTCGCTGCCATCTATGAGGGGCGCGGCCTGGATGCACAGACGGCCGCCAGTGTTGCCGCGCAAATGATGGCGCACGATGCATTGGGCGCCCACGCCCGCGACGAGCTGCATATCACCGATACCACCGCGGCGCAGCCGGTGCTGGCGGCGCTCACGTCGGCTGCCACGTTCACGGTCGGTGCGGCGCTGCCGCTGCTGCTGGCGGCCGTGCTGCCGTTGGCGTGGATGGCGGCCGGCATGGGCGCAGGCTCCATCGCCTTCCTCGCCCTGCTGGGCGCGGTGGGCGCGCGGGCCGGCGGCGCGCCGTTGGTTCGCCCCGTTGTGCGCGTGGTGTTCTGGGGCGCGCTGGCCATGGCGCTCACCGCTGGTATCGGGCGGCTGTTCGGTACGCTGGTCTGATGCTAGGGGCAGGTCTCCAATGCATCCGGAGTCGTGCAACGTGGCCAAAATCGCTCTTGCTTCTGATCACGCCGGATATGCGCTGAAGGCCATGCTGGTGGCGGATCTGCGCGCCGCCGGGCATGATGTGCTGGATCTGGGGACGGATGGCGAAGCCAGTGTCGATTATCCCGATTTCGGCCGCGCGCTGGGCGAAGCGATTGCCGCTGGCCGGGCGACCCACGGTATTGCGGTGTGCGGCAGCGGCATCGGCATTTCGATCGCCGCCAACCGCATTGCCGGGGTGCGCTGTGCGCTGGTGACCAGCGGCTTGATGGCGCGGCTGGCGCGGCAACATAATGATGCCAATTGCATCGCGCTCGGCAGCCGGATAATCGGCACCGAAGTGGCCCGCGATTGCGTGGCTGAATTTCTGGCCACCGCCTTCGAAGGTGGCCGCCATGCTGGCCGCGTTGCCAAGCTGGGTTGAAAACCGGGTTGAGGAGAAAACGAATGAGCACCCGCCCTGCCGTGGCCCAGCCGGCCGATACCGGTTTTTTCGCAACGCCCGTGGCGCACAGCGACCCGGCGGTGGCCGCCGCCATCGCCATGGAGCTCGATCGGCAACAGAATCAGATCGAACTCATCGCATCGGAAAATATCGTCAGCCGCGCCGTGCTGGAGGCGCAGGGATCGGTGTTCACCAACAAATATGCCGAAGGCTATCCCGGCAAGCGTTATTACCAGGGCTGCCATCCGTCGGACGTGGTTGAACAATTGGCCATTGATCGCGCCAAGCAGTTGTTTGATGCCGCCTATGCCAATGTGCAGCCGCATTCGGGCGCGCAGGCCAATGGTGCGGTGATGCTGGCGCTCACCAAGCCCGGCGATACCATCCTGGGCATGAGCCTGGATGCCGGCGGCCACCTGACGCACGGCGCGAAGGCGGCGCAGAGCGGCAAATGGTTCAACGCCGTGCAATATGGCGTGCGCCGCGAAGATCATCTGATTGATTATGACGAGGTCGAACGCCTCGCCGTCGAGCACAAGCCGGTGCTGATCATCGCCGGTGGTTCGGCCTATCCGCGCATCATCGATTTCGCCAAGTTTCGTGCCATTGCCGACAAGGTCGGCGCGCGGCTGCTGGTGGATATGGCGCATTTCGCCGGGCTGGTTGCCGCTGGAATCCACCCCAGCCCGATCCCGCACGCCGATGTGGTGACCACCACCACCCACAAGACGTTGCGGGGCCCGCGTGGCGGCATGATCCTGTCGCGCGATGCGGACCTGGGCAAGAAATTCAACAGCGCGGTGTTCCCCGGCCTGCAGGGCGGGCCGTTGATGCATGTGATCGCCGCCAAGGCGGTGGCCTTTGGCGAGGCGTTGCAGCCGGAATTCAAGGATTATGCCCGCGCCGTTGTCAGCAATGCGCAGGCCTTGGCGGCGCGGCTGGTGGCCCGCGGCTGCGCCGTGGTCGCCGGCGGCACCGACACGCATCTGGCGCTGATCGATCTCAGCCCCAAAAGCCTTACGGGCAAAGACGCCGATGAAGCGCTGGAACGCGCCGGCATCACCTGCAACAAGAATGGCGTGCCGTTCGATCCGTTGCCGCCCACCAAGACCAGCGGCATCCGCGTCGGCTCGCCGGCCGGCACCACGCGCGGCTTTGGCATCGCCGAGTTTCAGGCCATTGGGGACATGATCGCCGATGTGCTGGACGGGCTGGCGGCGAACGGGCATGATGGCAATGCCGGGGTCGAACAGGCGGTCAACCAGCGGGTGCGGGCGCTGTGCGCGCGTTTCCCGATCTATCCAGGCGGCTGATCCGCCGACGAGGAGCGGACCATGAGCGACGAACAGCCGAAAGACTTCAACCAGAAGATCGATGATCTGGCCGCAGACGCGCTGGAGGCCGGCAAGAAGTTCGTCGCCACCGATACCGGCCGCAAGGTTGCCGGCGCCACCGACACGGCCTTCACCAAAGCCGAGGAACTGGCCCGCCAGGCCGCCGACAGCGAATATGGCCGCAAGGCGCTGGAAAGCACGGCCGGCAAACAGGCGACGGAGCTGGTCAGCCGAGCGGATAGCTGGACCAAGTCCAACATTCCCAACACGCTTGCCCGCAATGTCGCCATCGGTGCGGCGGCCGGTGCGGTGGTGGCCATCCCCATTCCGATCATCGGTTCGATCACCGGCGCGTTGATCGGCGGGGCATTGGGCTTCTTGCGAACCGTGAACAAGCAACGCTGATGCGCTGTCCGTTTTGCGGCAATGATGACACCCAGGTGAAGGACAGCCGGCCGACCGAAGACGGGTCGGCGATCCGGCGCCGGCGGCAGTGCCCGGCCTGTGGTGGCCGTTTCACCACTTTTGAACGCGTGCAGTTGCGCGAACTGGTCATCGTCAAGAAAAGCGGCAAGCGCGAGCCGTTCGAGCGGGACAAGCTGGCGCGCAGCATCGAGATTGCCTGCCGCAAGCGCCCGGTCGCACCCGAACGCATCGAACGGCTGGTCAACGGCGTGGTGCGCCAGCTGGAATCACTGGGCGAAGCCGAGATTGAGGTCAGCCAGGTCGGCGAACTGGTGATGGCGGCGTTGCAGGCGCTCGATCCGGTCGCCTATATCCGCTTTGCATCCGTGTATCGGGATTTCCGCGAGGCCCGGGATTTCGAGACGTTCGTGGGCGGCCTGTCGGACGCGGTGAACGGCGCCAAGGGCGGAACCGAATAAGTGGACGCAGCGCAGGTGCCGATCAATCCGCCCGCAATCGTGCTCGTGCGCCCGCAGCTTGGCCAGAATATCGGCGCGGCGGCGCGCGCCATGCTGAATTTCGGTTTCACCGATCTGCGGCTGGTTTGCCCACGTGATGGCTGGCCCAATGCCGATGCCGGGCCTTCGGCGGCGGGCGCCGATGCGGTGATCGAGGCCGCGCGCGTGTATGATTCGCTGGGCGATGCCGTGGCCGATTGCCACCTGACCATCGGCACCGCGATGACCATGCGCACGCATGTCGGCCGCGTCACGTCGCCGGCCGGCGCGGTGGCGGAAATGCAGGCGCTGCCCAGCCGCAGTGCCCTGGTGTTCGGGCCGGAACGCACCGGGCTGACCCGCGATGATCTGCTGGCCTGCCACGCCATCTGCACCATCCCCAGCAATCCCGATTTCGGCAGCCTCAATCTGGCGCAAGCGGTGGCGGTGCTGGGCTATGCCTGGGTGGTCGGACACACGACTCCGCCGGCATCGGCGCTGGTCAACCACGACGGCCCTGCCGCCGGGGCCGAGCTTGCCGGCCTGATCGCGGCGCTGGAGGCGCGGCTGACGGAGACCGGCTGGTTCAACCCCGCCCCTGGCCTCGCCGAAACGTCCCGGCGCATGCTGATCAATGTCTTTACCCGCCCCGGCTTTACCGGCGCCGAAGTGCAGTTCCTGCGCGGCGTGGTGCGCAATCTGGCCGGGCGACCTGGCGGCAAGCCCGGCTGAACATGAAAAAGGTCGCCGGCGGGCCCATGCGCCGGCGACCTTTTCGGTCCATTCGTTGCTTTGGTCAGATCACGCCACGGCGGGATATTCCGTCGGTTCGGGATCACGCAGCGAATAACCACGGCCCCACACGGTTTCGATGCAGCCCGATGCCGGCGCGCCAGCAGTGTGCAGTTTCTTGCGCAGCTTGCAGACGAACACGTCGATGATCTTCAGTTCCGGCTCGTCGCGGCCACCATAAAGATGGGTGAGGAACATTTCCTTGGTCAAGGTCATGCCCTTGCGCAGCGACAGCATTTCCAGAATGGCATATTCCTTGCCGGTGAGCGCCACGCGCTTGCCATCGACCGTGACGCTGCGCGCGGCCAGATCGACCGCCACCGGCCCGGTGATGATCATCGATTGGCCATGGCCCTGGCTGCGCCGGACCAGCGCGTGCAGCCGCGCCATCAATTCACTGCGGTCGAACGGCTTGGTGACATAATCATCCGCACCGGCGCCAAACCCGGTCACCTTGCTGTCGGTTTCGGCATCGCCCGACAGGATCAGCACCGGCGTGTTGATGCGCAATTGGCGCAAATGGCGCAGCACTTCATGACCATTCATGTCGGGCAGGGTGAGATCCAGCAGGATCACATCGAATTCATAGGTGCGGGCATATTCAAGCGCCAGCTCACCCGTGCTGGCCGTTTCGTGCTCGACGCTCGCATCGTCGAGCATGCGCTCGACGCTGCGGGCCATCGCACGGTCGTCTTCGATCAAAAGGACGCGCATGCAATCTTCTCCGGACTCGGTTTGACCCTTACCAAGCGCAACACGCTTAGCACCGACCCCACAAAATGTGTAATCAGTAATGCGGCCATCCGTAAATACCCCTGCGCCATCCCTGTCATAAATATTGCAGTAAGTTCAACTCCCCTTAAGCTTGGTTTCCAAGGCGTCGAAAAGCGGCCGGTAGATTTGCACCCGTGTCACGCGCAGGCCCGGCGTGCCAACCCGGTCCACAGCGCGCTGCCACAGCTGAATCTCTTCCAGGCTCAGGCGCCAGCGCTGGCAGGCCTCATCCAGGCTGATTCGGCCGTCGTTGATCGCTTTCAGCACCGCGGCCTTGCGGCTCGGCACCCAGCGCGCCGTATCATCCGGGGGCAGTTCATCATTGCCAAAGCCGGGCGGTGGCGGCGACATGAACGACATGCGTGCTCCTCCTTCCGGCCCGAGTTACGGGGCGGATTGGTGATGGGTTGCGTGGTGCCTGTTTCACGGCCCGTGCGCCGAAGCCTTTACTTGACGCCGGGCCGGCGCATCCGCATTCCCAAATCCGATGAATGCACCTGCTGCCTTGCTGAATCCGGCTGCCATGCCAGCCGCCGTGCGCCCCGTGCTGGCACCGCTGGCCGGGCGGCGCGTTGCCGTCGCCATGTCGGGCGGTGTGGACAGCAGCGTGGTGGCGGCGCTGGCCCATGCCGCCGGCTGCGATGTGGTCGGTATCACGCTGCAACTTTATGATCAGGGCGCTGCGGCCCGGCGGCCGGGGGCCTGCTGCGCCGGGGCCGACATCCGCGATGCCCGCGCCGTCGCCGATCGGCTGGGCATCACGCATTTCGTCGTCGATATGGAAAGCCGCTTTCGCGACAGCGTGATCGATGCGTTCGTCGATGCCTATGCCGCCGGGCGCACGCCGGTGCCGTGCGTGGAGTGCAACCGTACTGTCAAGTTCACCGAGCTGCTCAGCCTGTCGCGCGATCTGGGGGCCGAAGCGCTGCTGACCGGCCATTATGTGCAGCGGATCGTTGGTGAAGGCGGTGGCGCCGAACTGCATCGCGGCGGCGATCACGGCAAAGACCAGAGCTATTTCCTGTGGACCACCACCCAGGCCCAGCTCGATTATCTGCGCTTTCCGTTGGGCGCACTGGCCAAGGCGGAAACCCGCGCACTGGCCGAAGCCTTTGGCCTTGGCGTTGCGGCCAAGCCGGACAGCCAGGATATTTGTTTCGTGCCGGGCGGCGATTATGCCGCCGTGGTCGAACGCATCCGCCCCGAACTGGCGCAGCCGGGCGACATCGTCGATGCCGGCGGCACGGTGATCGGCCGCCACGGCGGCATCCATCGCTTCACCGTGGGGCAGCGGCGCGGGCTGGAACTGGGCGGGCAGGCCGAACCGCTTTATGTGATCGGCATCGATGCCGCCGCGCGCCGCGTGATTGCCGGCCCGCGCCGGGCGCTGGCGGTGGCAGCGGTGCAGCTGGATGGCATAAACCGTTTAGGGCCGACTGATGGCCCGGTGATGGTGAAGGTGCGATCGATGGCGCCGCTGGCGCCGGCGCGGCTGGTGGGGGATGTCGTGCAATTCGATGCGCCGCAATATGGCGTTGCGCCCGGCCAGGCCGCGGTGGCCTATGTCTGCGATCGGCTGGTGGCCGGCGGCACTATCGCTGCCACGCAAAGGGCGGCGCTGTCGGCCTGACGGCGCACAGTCACGCCACCGACGCTGTGGCGGCCTGTTGACGGTCTGGCCGTCACTTATTTGACATTAAACATGCTGTTAATGCGTGCAGTCACGGCAGCCGTTCAGCTTCGTAACTGGCATGCAAATTGCGTTGGGAAGGGGCATGAGCACCCCCATCCCCGCCCTGCCCCCCCCCTCGCTGCCGACGCCTGCCCCGCACTGGCTTCCCGGCCTCGACCGCCTCGATCCCGGCGATCTGCTGGTCATCATTGGCGATCAACGGCCGCACACGCCGCGGCTTGAATCACAGCGCTGCCTGCACCTGGCTCCGGCCCGGCGCGGGCAGGCGCGGCTGCACGCCCGCAGCCTGCACATCGATGTGGCGCCGGGCGATGAAGATTGGGCGCTGGCGCTGGCGGCGGCGTTCGCTGCCCCCGATGCGCCGGCCGCCGCTGATGCCGCCAGCCGGTCGCTGCTCGATCTGGCCCGCCGCGTCGGCGCCACCCCCACCGGCGTGCTGATCGAAGGGCCGACCGGCACCGGCAAGGAAGGCCTGGCCCGGCTGGTTCACGCCGCCTCGCCGCGCCGTGCCCAGCCGCTGGTGGCGATCAACTGCGCGGCGCTGGCCGATCAGATGGTGGAAGCCACGCTGTTCGGCCATGAACGCGGTGCCTTCACCGGGGCGGTGCAGGCCGCGCCCGGCCTGGTGCGCAGTGCCGACGGCGGCAGCCTGTTCCTCGATGAAGTCGCCGAATTGCCACTGCCGGCGCAGGCCAAATTGCTGCGCGTGTTGCAGGAACGCGAAGTGCTCAGCGTGGGGGCCACCCGGCCGGTTGCGGTGGATGTGCGGATCATCGCGGCCGGCAACCGCGATCTGGCCGCCGACGTGGCGGCCGGGCGGTTTCGCGCCGATCTTTACTGGCGGCTGGCGGTGTTTCCGCTGCGCACCCTGCCGCTGGCGGCGCGGCCGGCAGACATATTGGCGATCGCCGCCCACTGGCTGCTGCGCCGTGTGGATGGCAGTGCAGGCCTGGTGCCGTGGCTGGCGCCGTCGGCGCGGGCAGTGCTGTTGGCGCACAGCTGGCCGGGCAATGTCCGCGAGCTTGGCAATGTGCTCGATCGGGCGCTGGTGCTGTGCGACGGGCCGGAGATCGGCGCGAGCGATCTGATGATCGATGCCCGTGACGCCGTTCTGCCGGGTGAGGCTGTGAGCCTGGCCCTGCCCGGTGCGGTGCGGGTGGCCGAACAGGGTGCCATTGCGCGCGCCCTCGCCGGCAATGCCAACCGTCGCGATGCGGCCCGCTCGCTGGGCATTTCCGAACGCACCTTGCGCTACAAGCTGGCCGGGCTGCGCCGGCCTGATGGCGCGACGGCGATGGTGCAATGATGCTGCCGCCGGTTGACAGCAGCGCCATATTGAAACTTCGCCAGCAGATCCTGGCGCAAAATGATGCCCTGCGCGCGCCAGCGCGAAACGATGCACTACGCGTGCCGATGGATCAGGCTGCGGCGCTGCCCGGTGGTGCCAGCGAACAACCGCGCTTCGGCGCGGCGCTCGATACGGCGCTGCGCCAGGTCAGCGCCCTTCAGGATCAGGCCGGCGCGGCCGTTACCGCCTATGAAACCGGTCAGAGCCACGATCTCGCCAGTGTGATGATCGCCCGTCAGAAAGCCTCACTTGCCTTTGAAGCCACGTTGCAGGCGCGCAATCGCCTGATCGGGGCCTACAAGGATGTGATGAACATGCCGTTGTGAATGGCGGGATATCCTGAACCATGAGCGACGTTGCCGTCCTCTCTGATGTCGCCGAGCCACCGGTGCCGGCATCCGGCGCAGCCTCGGATCGTCTGCGCGCGCTGGCCGGCAGCCCGGCGCTGGTGCAGGCCCGCCCGGCGCTGATCGTCATCGCGGTGCTGGCGGCGCTGGCGCTGGCGGTGATGGCGCTGCGCACGCCGGATTGGCGGCCGTTGTGGCCCGGCCTGTCCGATGCCGATGCCGCTGCCGTCACGCAAGCGCTGGCGGCCGCCAATTTCGATCACCGGGTGAACGCTGACACCGGCACCGTCGAGGTTGCCGCCGGCGATCTGGCCCGCGCCCGCATCCTGCTCGCCGGCCAGGGCCTGCCCAAATCCAGCGCGGCCAGCGCCGGGCTGGACAATATGCCCTTGGGCGCATCGCGATCGGTGGAGGCGGCACGGTTGAAGGCGGCGCTGGAACGCGAACTGGCGCTGAGTGTCGAGGCCATCGACGGCGTCAAGGCCGTGCGCGTGCATGTCGCCACGCCGGAACCATCGGTGTTCATCCGCGATCGCGCCGCGCCGTCGGCCAGCGTGTTCATCACGCTGGCGCCGGGCCGCAGCCTGTCCGAAGCGCAGGTGCGTGCGGTGATCTGGCTGGTCGCCACCTCGGTGCCGGGCCTGGCCGGTGATCGGGTGAGTGTCGTCGATCAATCCGGCACCCTGTTGTCAGCCGGCGTGTCGGGCGATGGCCAGCAACTGGCCTATCAGCAGCGGCTGGAAGCGCTGGTGCGCGAACGCCTGATGAAACTGCTCACGCCGATGCTGGGGCCGGGGCGTTTCACCGCCGAAGTCGCGGCAGACGTGGATTTTTCGCAGAACGAAGCGGCGAGCGAGCGCTATCAACCGCAAGGCACGGTGAAGACCGAACAGACCAGCCGCAACATGGAAGGCGCACCGACGCCGGCCGCCGGCATTCCCGGCGCGCTGACCAACACCGTGCCGCAAGCCGCGCAAGTCACCGGCAATCCGCCGGCGCCCGCTGCTGCTGCCGTGCCGCCGCCCACGGTGACCGCCGAAACCGCGGCGCGGCAATGGGAAATTGGCAAGGATGTTTCGGTCACGCGGGCCGATGCGCCGCGCGTGAAGCGGCTTAGCGTGGCGGTGCTGGTGGACAGTGCCGCACTGGGCAAGACCGCCGCCAAGGATATCGCCAACATCCAGCGGCTGGTGCGCGGCGCCATGGGCTTTGATGCGGCGCGCGGCGACCTGGTGGAGGTGCAGATGCGCGCCTTCGCGCCGGAGGAGGCCGCGCCAAAGGCCTGGTATCAGGCGCCGGTGGTGCAGGATTATGGCCAGTGGGTGGCCTTGGGCGGCGGTGTGCTGCTGCTGCTCACCATCGGGTTGCTGATGTGGCGGGGCCGGCGCAAGGCCAAGGCGGCCGCCCTTGCTGCCGCGGTGGCGGCTGGCGATGCCGGGGCAGCCGCCGCTGCGGCCAGCAGCACGCTGGGCAATATGCTGGGTGCCATCGGCTTGGGCGCGTTGGCGGAATCCGTCGGCTTGGGCCCGATACCGGTGCCTGCCAGCACGGATAGCGATCCGCTGGATGGCGGCGAGCTGAAGCGGGTGGCCCCGCAGGCGCTGGATTATCAGGAAAAACTGGGCCAGGCGCGCGATCTGGTGAGTGGCGACCGCGACCGGGCGATGGCGGTGGCCCGGCAGATGCTGCTGGCCGACAATCGCGTCGTGGAACCGGCAGCGCCAGCCGCCCCCGAGCCCGATGAATCGGAGGCCGAAGCCGCATGAGCGCGCTGCCCGCCCCCAAAGCTGATCCCGCCGCTGGCCTGAGCGGCGCGCAGAAATGCGCCATCCTGCTGCTGGTGCTGGAAGAGGTGCAGGCCGCCGAAATGCTGGCGGGCATGACCCCGGCCGAAGTGCAGCAGGTCGGTGAGGCGATGCTGACCGTCGCCGAAATCGCGCCGGAAGCCATTGATGCGGTGCTCGATGAATTTCTGGCGCGCACCGCGCAGGTGACGGCGCTCGACAGCCAGGGGCGGCAGGTGCGCCAGCGGCTGGGCAAGGCGCTGGGCACACCGCGCGCCGAAACCATCATCGAACGCATCGGGCCACCAGCCGCCGGGCGGCGTTTTGCGGTGCTGGATTGGGTGGATGGGCCGGCGCTGGCCAGCCTGATCGCCGATGAACATCCCCAGGCCATCGCCGTGGTGCTGGCGCATCTGCCCGAAGATCGCGCCGCCACCACGCTGGATGGCTTGCCGGATGCCTTGCAGCCCGACGTGGCGGCGCGGCTGGCGACGCTGCAACCGGTGAATATCCAGGATCTGGCCGCGCTGGAGGCCGATCTGGAGGCCAAGTTGCGCGGGGTCGGCACCAATCGCGATTCGGCGAAGCTGGCCGGCACGGATTTCACCGCAGCGGTCATCAAGAAGGCGCGTGGCCGTGGTGCGCTGCTCGATGCGCTGATGAGCGTCAACGCCGATCTCGCCGCCGAACTGGAAAGCCAGCAGTTCATCTTCGAAGATCTGCTCGGCCTGTCGCAGAAGGACATGCAGCTGGTGCTGCGTGAGGTCGATCCGGCGCTGCTCGCGGTCGCCATGAAGGGCGCCAGCGCCAGCCTGAAGGAATTGATCTTCGGCGCCATGTCGAAGCGCGCCGCGTCGCAATTGCAGGATGAACTGGCCGAACGCGGGCCGATGAAGCGCAGCGAAGTCGAAACGGCGCAGCGCGATCTGTGCCGCACCGTGCGCCGGCTGGGGGATAGTGGCGCGCTGACCCTGCCGACCGCCGGGGAGGCGATGCTGTGAGCGTGCATGATCCCAAACTCGCGGCCTTGCTCGGCAAGCCTGCGCCCGCCGCCGGGTTGGCGCGGCTGCTCGCCAGCCTCAATCCGCCGCCCGAACCGGAACCGGAACCGCTGCCGGCCATCGATATCAGCGCCTTGCTGGCAGAGGCCCGGGCGGAAGGCGCAGCGGCGGGCTACGCGGCGGGCGAAGCGCAGGGCCGCGCGGCGGCCGACGCCGCGCTCGCCCCGCTGCGCGCCGCGCTGACCGCTGCGGCCGATGCCGCCCGCGCCGCCTGCGCCATTGATGAATCCGCGTTGCAGCCACTGCTCGCCGGCCTGGTCAAGGCGGTGGCGGAGTCCGTGCTGATGGCCGAATTGACCGCCGGCCGCCGCGTGCTGGCGCCGCTGGTCGCCGCCGCGCTCGCCGAAGTCGCCGAAGCGGCCTTGCCGACCGTGTCGGCGCATCCCGAAACCCTGGCGCTGATCCTGGCCGATTTGCCACCCGGCCTGTCCACCCGCGCCGATCCGGCGTTGCCGCCCGGCCATGTCGCGGTGGCCGGCCCGGATTATCGCATCGATGCCGGCCTGGGCGAGCGGCTGGCGCGCATGATGCCAAGTCTTTGGGGGGTGCTGCCATGACCGCGCGGCGCGCCCGCCCAAGCCCGGCCACCGCGCGCCTGGCCACGCTGATCGGCGCCATGCGTCTGCCCGATCTGCCCGTGCGGCGCGGCGGTGTGGTGGTCGCCGCCGATGGCGCCATCGTCGAAGCCCTGGGCTTGCACGGTGCGATTGGCGACCGCGTGGCCATTGGCGCGGCGGGCGCGGCGGGCGCGGCGGCGGAGATCATCGGCTTTCGCGATGGCCGCGCGTTGTTGATGGGGCTGGCGCCGCTGCCCGGCATCACGCCGGGCACGCTGGCGCTTGCCGACGATCACGGCAGCGCGATTGCGGTGGGGGATGCACTGCGCGGCCGGGTCATCGATGGGTTGGGCCAACCGCTCGATGGGCGGGGGCCGATTGCCGCCACGGCGCTGGTGCCGGCCAGCCCGCCGCCATTGCCGCCGCACGCGCGGGCGCGCGTCACCCGCCCGCTGGCCACCGGCGTGCGCGCCCTCGATGCGCTGCTCAGCCTGGGCCAGGGCCAGCGCATCGGCATCATGGCCGGGACGGGTGTGGGCAAATCGGTGCTGCTCGGCCAGATCACCCGCTGGGCGCAGGCCGATGTGGTGGTGGTGGCGCTGATCGGGGAGCGCAGCCGCGAGATCAGCGACTTCATCGAGACCGAGTTGGCCGGGCCGGCGCGGCATCGCACCGTCACCATCGCCGTGCCGGCCTCTGATGCGATGCTGTGCCGGGTGCGCGGCGCGCAACGCGCCTTTGCCATTGCCGAATGGTTCCGCGCGCAGGGAAGGCAGGTGTTGCTGATCCTCGACAGCCTGTCGCGGGTGGTCCACGGCGGGCGCGAAGTGGGAACCGCACGCGGCGAGCCGGCCGGCGCGCGCGGCTTTCCGCCTTCGTCGCTGCAACTGATTGCCGATCTGGCCGAGCGTGCCGGCGGCGATCGCGCCAGTGGCGGTGCGATCACACTGGTGGCGACCGTGCTGGCCGAAAGCGACGACCGCGCCGATCCGGTGGTCGATGCCGCGCGCGGCGTGATGGATGGCCATGTGCTGCTGTCGCGCCGGCTGGCCGGGCGCGGGCAGTTCCCGGCCATCGATCTGGTCAACAGCGCCAGTCGGGTGATGATCGATATCGCCAGCCCTGCCCACGAAGCCGCCGCGCGCGCCTTCCGCCGCATGGTGGCACTGGCCGAGGAAAATCGCGATCTGGTGCTGATGGGCGCCTATGCCCCCGGCGCTGATCCGGAGCTTGATCTGGCGCTGGCGCTGCAACCGGCGCTGGCGGCGTTCATGATGCAGGCCCGCGACGTGGCGACCGATCCGGCCGACAGCGTCGCCACGCTGATCGAATTGATGGCCCCCCTTGGAACTTACGCATGAGCGCGATCGACCGCCTGATCCGCGTGCGCCGCATCCGGGAACGGCTGGCGCTGGCCGATCTGGCCCGTGCGCAAGGCCAGGCGGCGGCCGATGCCGCGCTGCTGGCCCGCGTGCGCGGCCTGGTCGGCGGGCAGGCGGATGGCGTGCTCAGCGCGGCCGCGCGATCGGCGCGCGCCCGCATCGATGGCCAGTTGCAGGATATTGCCGCCGATGTGGCGCTGCGCGGCGAGCGATCCGCAGCGCTGCGCGATGACGCCGGCCGGCAACTGGCCGCCGCCCGCGCCGCCGTGGATGCCGCCATCGCCCGCCGCGCCGAACAGGAGGGATCATGCTGACCGTTGGAGCCCCGTTACCGGGCCTGCCACCCGCCGTCTTGATTGTGCAGGCAGCGGAGCCTGCATTGCCGCTGGAGGGGCCGGCCCTGCCCGCCGCCGCACGGCCGGATTTGCCGATCCTGCCGCCCGATGCGCCGCCCATGCCGCGGCCATGGGCCGGCCATCTGGCCGAGGCGCTGGCCGCCGGCACCATCCCGGCCCGCACCCCGCCGCCGCAGGGCGGGCCTGAACCGCTTGAGGTGGCTGCCGAGGCGGATGCTGCGGCGCTGCTGGTGCAGCCATGGGCGCTGTCGCTGGTGCCGGAACTGGCGCAGCTGCCAGCCACAGCCGAAGCCTTGCCAGCGCCCATATCCGGCGCGCGTGCTGCGGTCATGCCAACGACCAGCGACGCTGCCATGCTGTGGCCGCGGCTCCCGCCGCCAAATGGCGTGCCGGCAGCGCCCCCGCCCTCCCCCGCGCGCGCTGCGGCATTGCCGGAACCATTGGCCAGCCCGGCCGCAGCATCGGCGCTCGCATCGGGTGTGCTGCGCCCCCGCAATTGGCAGGCCAGCCTGCCTTCGGTGTCGCCCCCCGCCGCTGCGGCGCCGCCAATTTCGATCGCGGCCAGCGGGTTTGACACGATCATGCTGCCGGTCCCCCCTGGCGTTGCGCCGTTTTTCGGGGCTCCGGCAACGCCGGTGGTACCTGCCGCGCCGGGGTTGCTGCCGCCAGCCAACCCTGCCCCCGTCGCCGGCGTCGCGGCGCCTGGTGCAGCGTCTGCGCCCGTGCTTGCGCCGTTGCCGCTGTCGGCCGTGCCGGACGTGCCGGCGCTCGCAGCCGCGCGCGCGCTGCCCAGCCGCATGGCCTGGCTGCGCGCCGGATCATTGCCGGTGGCCGTGCCGCCGGCCGGGGCGGTGCCACCGCCCCGGTTGACGCTGCCACCCGAACCCCCTGCCGCCAATCCGGCCATGGCGGCCCAGTTGCTGGAAGGGCTGCAGGATGGGCCGCAGCCCGAAGCGGGGTCGATCCCGGTGCTGCGCAGCCAGGGTGATGTCGGCGCCAGTGAGGCGTTCGCATCGCCGCCTGTCACCACAGGGGCCCTGCCGCTGGCACCGATGTTGCTGACGGCTGCGCCGGCGGCATTGCCCGCGGCCCCGCCTGCCGCGCCGCTGCCGGAACCGGCGCCGGCCCCAACGCTGGCCCCAACGCTGGCAATCGCTTCCGATCGGCTTGGCGCCGTGCAGGTGGACGTGTCCGGCAGCCTGGATCGGCTGGCGGTCAGCCTGTCGGCAACGCCGGCCGCCGCGCCGATCCTGGCCGGCGAAGCGCCGCGACTGGCGCAGGAGCTGGCGGCGGCCGGCGTGGCGCTGGCCAGCTATGCCGTCAACGGCCAGCGCGCCGATCTTGCCGCCGACACGGCCAACACGGCGGCAAACACGGCGGCGAACACGGCGGGCAGCAGCGCCGGCAGCAGCGCCGGTAATCTGGGCACGGCGGCCGGCAACAGCCAGCACCAGCAGCCATCCCCATCAGCGCCCGAACCGTCCCGCCGGGGCCGCGCCGCGCTGCGCCCAACCGCTGCGCGCCAATATCCATCCTCCGATCGTTTTGCCTGAAGGATCTGACCCATGGCCGATGCCAAGCCTGACAAGCCCGCCAAGCCCAAGCGCAAGCTGATGGGCCTATTGGTCCCGATGCTGGCCTTTGTTGCCGGTGCTGGGGCCGGCGGGGCCGGTGCTGCCATTGCCGTGCTGCAATTTGCTGGCGGTGGCGGCGGCGATCATGCCCCCAAGGGCCATGCCGAAGCCGCGCCGGCCCCGGCCGGTCCGCTGGAATATGTCGAGGTTGAAAACGCCTTCACCAGCAATCTCGCTGATTCCGGGCGCTATCTGCAATTGAAGCTGTCGATCTCCACCTTCGGCGGCGAAGAGGCCACGGCAGCGATCGAAAAGCACAAGCCTGCCATCGTGTCGGCGGTGCTCGCCGCGCTGGGCGAAGTGCGCGATGCCGATATCGAAACTGCCGGTGCCAAGGATGCGCTGCGCGGCCGCCTGAAAGACGTGATCAACGCCGCGCTGAAAACCAAAGGCGAACCCGGCATTGTCGAAGAAGTGTTCTTCACCTCGCTGGTCGTGCAATGAGCAATTTGCTGATCCGCACCGAAGCGCCGCCGCCCGACCAGTTCGTCGATGATTGGCGGCCGCGATCGGCACAGGCGCCGCGCGACGATGGCGATGATACGCCGTTCCTGCCGGTCCTGCTGGCGCTGGAGGCGGAACTGACCAGCCTGCTCGCGCTGGACGTCGCCGTGCACCCCGGCCGCGGACTCCCGCCGGGCGCGCCGGATGTGGCGCTGGCGCTGGGCGGATTGCTGGCCACCACAAGGCTGGGCGGCGATCCGGCGCGCGCCCTGCCGCAGCTGTCGGGCCTCACCACCGCCCGCCACGCTCGCCAGATCGGCGAAGCGCTGGCGCCGGTGGCCCACCGCATGTGGCCGGCCGGCAGCCGCCGCCCGGCGCTGGTGGTGGATGTGATCGTCACGCTGGCCGGCGGCGAGCCAGTGGTGGGCAGCATCAAGTTGCCGGCGCCGACCGAACCGGCGCCGCTGGTGCCGCCGCGTGCCCTCGGGCTGGCGGCGCTCGATCTGCCAATGCGCCTCGCGGTGCGGCTGGCCGATGAGGAGGTGCCGCTGGCCCGGCTGCTGCCGCTGCAACCCGGCCTGGTGATCGGCTTCAACATTTGCCCGGAGATGCCGGTGCTGCTGGGCGATCACCGCCTGGCGCTGGCGACTCTGGCCCCCCTGCCCGACGGCCGCCAGCAGGCCAGCATCACCGCCCTTGATCTGAAACCCGAAGGAGAACGCACATGAGCATCGAACCCGGCAGCCTGCACGGCCAACCCGTGGAGGCCCCCGCCGATGTCGCGCGTTTGGGGGCGTTTGGCGCCATCAGCGTGCGGCTGGCCATCGAAGTCGGCGGCATCCGCCTGAAACTTGCCGATGTGCTGGGTATGGCGCCCGGCCAGGTGCATGTGCTGGATCGGCGGGTGGATCAGCCGGTGGACGTGTTGATTTCCGATCGGCTGGTGGCGCGCGGCGAGATTGTTTCGGTAGGCGACAAATTCGGTGTGCGGCTGACCGAGGTGCTGCCGGGCAGCGGGCTGTGACGGCTTTTGCGGTTGCCGCATCGGGCTGGCTGGATGGCTTGAAGCGCCGCGCCGTCAGCCTGTCGTTGCCGGCCCGCCATGTGCAGCTGGTGCAGGCGCTGCCGATCGGTCCGGGCGCGCGGCTGCTGGTGGTGGAGTTTGGCGGCCGGCGTTTGCTGATCGGCCAGTCGCGGGCCGGCCTCGCCACGCTGGCGGACGCGCCGAGCCCGTGAACGAGGTGCTGAACCTGCCGCCCTTGTCGGCGAGCTTGCAGATCTTGCTGCTGATGTCGGCGCTGACGCTGCTGCCGGCGGCGTTGCTGATGATGACGGCCTTCACCCGCATCGCCATCGTGCTGGCGATTTTGCGGCAGGCGCTGGGGCTGGGGCAAAGCCCGCCCAACCAGTTGCTGGTCGGCACCGCGCTGCTGTTGACCTTGTTCGTGATGAAGCCGCAGTTGGACCGGATCCAGACGCACGCCTGGGCGCCGATGGTGGCGGGCACGCTGCCGGCCGAACAGGCGCTGGCCCGCGCCGGGGCAGAATTGAAGGGCTTCATGCTCACCCAGACCCGGAAGAAGGACCTGACGCGCTTTGCCGAAATCGCTGGCGGCGGGCCGTATGCGCAGGCTGGCGATGTGCCGTTGGTGGTGGTGATGCCGGCGTTCGTCGCCAGCGAATTGAAGACGGCGCTGGAAATCGGGCTGGTCATCTATCTGCCGTTCTTGGTCATCGATCTGATCGTCGCCTCGATCCTGCTGGCGATGGGCATGATGATGGTGTCGCCGGCCACCGTGTCGCTGCCGGTGAAGATCGCGCTGTTCGTGATGGTCGATGGCTGGACCCTGGTGCTGGGCGCACTGGCCAAGAGTTTCGGCACATGAACGCGAATTTCAAGTGAATGGGGGCGCGCAGCCCGATGATGTCATGCTCGCCGATCTGGCGCGCGAGGCCGTGTTGCTGTTCGCCGGCAGCGCTGCGCTGTTCCTGGTGCCTTTGCTGGTGATGGCGGTGCTGATCGGCCTCATTCAGACGATCTTTTCGGTGCAGGAAGCCAGCATCAGCTTCCTGCCCAAGCTGGCGGTGCTCGTGCTGGTGATCATCGTCGCCGGCGAAGCCACCATGCTGGCGCTGGGCGATTTTCTGGAGCGCGGCCTGATCGACATGATCGGGGCGATAACATGAACTTCACCCTGCCGGCCTTTGATGCGGTGCCGTGGTTCGTGCAGTTCACGCTGGCCGCCGTGCGCCCGCTGGCTGCCTTCGCGCTGCTGCCGCCGCTGGCTGGCGCGACGCTGCCGTGGCGGGCGCGGCTGGCGCTGGTGGCGGCCTGCGCGCTGTTCGGCGGGTTCCGGCCCGGTGCGCCATTGCTGTCGGGGCTGATGATTCCCGGCGAATTGCTGGCCGGGCTGGTGGCCGGGCTGGGGCTGGTGCTGGCGTTCGGCGCGGCGACGCTGGCCGGCGAGATGCTGGCGCAGATGGTGGGCCTTGGCTTTGCCAATCTGGGGCCGGCGGGCGGCAATGCCGGCGCGCTGTCCGGCCTGTTCACCACGCTCACCTGGGTGGCGCTGCTGGTGGGGGATCTGCATCTGGAACTGCTGGTGGCGCTGGCCAGCGGGGTGGGCCAGCCGGTGGCCGATCTCGGCCTGGGCGGGGTGGCGGCGCACGGCGGTCTCATGTTCCTGTGGGGGCTGAAGGTGGCGCTGCCGCTGCTGGCGGTGATGCTGCTGGCGCAGGCGGTGGTGGCGATTGCCAGCCGCGCCGCGCCGCAGCTTTCGGCAATGGCGGTGGGGCCGGCGGCGCTGCTGGTGGCATTTGTGGCGTTGCTGCCATTCCTGTTCGAGCATCTGTTCGGCCGGCTCTCGCAGGCACTTACCAGCGGTCTGGGCCTCAGCTGATGGCCGGCGACAAGACCGAAAAGCCGACACCGCGCCGCCGCGAAAAGGCACTGGCGGACGGCAATGTCTTTGCGCCGAAGGAACTGGGCGCCGCCGCCAGCATGGGCATCGCCTGCCTGTTTCTGGCGCTTGCCGGCCCGGCGCTGTGGGCCGATCTGCGCGGCTTTCTGGCCGACAGCCTGGGCGGCGCGGCCATCGGCCCCGACACTACTAACGCCCGGGCGCTGCTGCATCGGCTGCCGCTCTTATGGCCGCTGGTCTTGTTTGCGGCGGTGGCGGTGACCGGGTTCGGCATCGCGCTGGCGACCACCCGTCATGTGTCGGGCGGTCTTGCGGCCCCCAAATTCTCGCGGCTGTCGCCCATGCAGGGCTTCAAGCGGATCTTTGGCTGGCAGGGTCTGCAGGGCGCAGCGACGGCGCTGCTCAAACTGGGCGGCATGGCGGCGCTGGCGTGGACGGTGCTGGGGCCGCAACTGCCGATGCTGGTCGGAATCGATGAGGGCGGTTTGCCGGCGGTGGGCGCGGCGCTGCTGCGGCTGGCGCTGGCGGCGGCGCTGCTGATGGCGGTGGTGGCCGTGGTCGATGCCGGCTTTGCCTGGTGGCGGCGTGAACAGCAATTGATGATGACCCGCGAGGAGGTGAAGCGCGAAAGCCGTGAGAATGATGGCGCGCCGGAATTGAAGGCGGCGGTGCGCCGCGCGCAGATGGCGGCGGCACAGGCGCGCATGCAGAAGGGTGTGGCGGAGGCGGCGGTGGTGGTGGTCAACCCCGTGCACTTTGCCGTGGCGCTGCGCTATCGCGCCGGCAGCGACGCGGCCCCCGTGGTGGTGGAAAAGGGCCGCCTTGATATGGCGCAGGCGCTGATTGCGGCGGCGCGTGCTGCGGGCGTGCCGATCATCCGCACGCCGCGGCTGGCACGCGCGCTGTTCTGGTCGGCCAAGCGCGGCCAGATGGTGCGCGCCGAGCTGTTCCCGGCGGTGGCGACCATCCTGGCCTTCGTGATGCGGTTCGATGATCCCGAAACGGAATCCGCCCCCGATGTGTTCGTGCCGCCGGCGCTGGATTTCGATGAACATGGCCAGCCGCGCAAGGCCGGCGCGCCGTTGCCGTTATAGCGGAAGTGGCCACCAATGCTCTCACCGCGCTCAACGCCGGCTCCGGGCTGGACAGCCGCGCGCTGATCGATGGGCTGGTCGGCATCGAACGCACGACACGCACCGAACCCATCACCCGCAAGCTGGATACGTTGAATGCGCGCATCTCGGCGCTCGGGCAGTTGCGGTCGGCGCTTACCGGCATCGCCACCTCGCTTGATACGCGGGTGCGATCGGGCGAACTTGGCCTGCAACTGGCGAGCAGCGACAGCGCCATCAGCGTGGAGCGCATCGGCAACGGCCCCGGCGGCGCAGTGGCGTCGGGCGTGACGGTCAATCGGCTGGCCAGCAGCCAGCGGCTGACCAGCGCCGCGCTGGGCAGTGCGAGTGCGCAGGTGGGGCAGGGCACGCTGACCATCATCACCGGGCGGCGCACGCCTGATGGCAATGGAAGTTTCAGCTTTGCCGCTGGGGCGAAACCATCGGTGAACATCAGCATCACGGCCGCCAACAACAGCCTGTCGGGCCTGGCCGCGGCGATCAACGCCAGCGATGCCGGCATCACCGCCAGCATCATCGCCGGCAACAGTTCAAACGGGGGCAGTGCGACGCTGGTGCTGCGCGGGGCGGAAGGCGCCGACAATGCCTTCATCATCAGCGCCGCGCCTACCGGTGGTCCACCGGGCCTGGAACGCTTCAACCACACGCCCGGCGCCGAAACCCTGGTCCACGGCGAAACCGCGCAAAATGCCGAGCTGGTGGTCGATGGCGTTGCCGTCACCCGCAGTACGAATCGCATCGATGACCTGATCCCAGGCGCGCGGCTGGGCCTGCGGCGCACGGTGAGCGGCGTCGCCATCACAGCAGCGCGCGATGGCGCGGCCTTGTCGGGTGCGTTGGCGGATTTTGTCGGCACGTTGCAGGCAATGCGGCTGTTGATCGGCGATTTTCGCCGGCCGGCCCGCGATGGCGAAACGGGTGGTGCGCTGGCCACCGATCCCACCGCGCTCCTGCTCGATCAGCGCATCACCCGGTTGGTGACTTCGGTGGTGCCGGAAGCCAATGGCCTCCGACTGGCCGATCTGGGCGTGTCGGTGGCGCGCGATGGCGGCATCACGGTGGATGCGGCGCGGCTGGCGAATCTGGCGCCGGCGCGGCTGGGCGATGCCGAAGCGCTGCTGCGCGAGCTGACCGGCGCGGCGCGCGAAGACCGGCCGAACCGGCTGCAAAGCATCGCGCAGATTGCCGGCACCGCCGGTGACAGCCTGGTACGCCAGCGCGACGCCGCCAACCGCGATCTGGCCAAGGTGGATGCGAAGGTGGCGACGCTGCGCACGGTGCTGACCCGCCAATTCGCCGCGATGGATACGGCGGTCGCGCAATCCCGCGCTGTGGGTGCGCAACTGGATCAGCTGGTGGACAGCTGGTTCCGGCCGCAGAATTGATGCGGCTCAGCCCGCCCGGGCCTCGATATGCAGGCGCCGCATCTTTTCGATCAGCGTCGTCCGTTGCAGCCCGAGCAGGCGGGCGGTGCGAGCGATGGTGCCGCCGCTGATCGCCAGCGCTTCGCGGATATAGGCGCATTCCAGATCGGCCAGCACCTGCCGCAGATCGATACCATCCGGGCCGAGCCCAGCCGGGGCGCAGACATGCGGCGGCGCTTCGCTGGCGGGCGCCGGTTTCGGTTCGAGGCGCGCTTCGGGGCGCGATTCGGGCAAGCGGCGCGACGAGCTGAGCAGGCGGGCCAGATCCTCGCGGCCGATGATGCCGCCGCCATGATGGATGCTGGCGCGTTCGATGAAGTTGCGCAGTTCGCGCACATTGCCCGGCCATGGCCAGGCGCTGAGCGCCGCCATTGCTGCCGGCGTGAAGCGCAGCTGCTGATTTTGCTGCATCAGGAAATGTTCGACCAGCGCCGGCACATCTTCGGGGCGCTGGCACAGCGGCGGCATGTGGATGTGGATCACGTCCAGCCGATACAAGAGGTCGGCGCGAAACCGGCCATCGGCGATGGCGGCCTGCAGATCGACGCTGGTGGCGGCCACCACCCGCACATCCACGCTCAGCGGCAGCATGCCGCCCACACGCTCGATCACGCGGGTTTCCAGCGTGCGCAGCAATTTGGCCTGCATGGCCGCCGGCATGTCGCCCACTTCATCCAGGAACAGGGTGCCGCCATGCGCCGTTTCGAACCGGCCGGCGCGGGCTTTCACCGCGCCGGTGAACGCGCCCTGTTCATGGCCGAACAGTTCGGATTCGATCAAGTCAGCCGGGATGGCGGCACAGTTGATGGCCACAAATGGCTTTGCGGCGCGCCGGCTTTTCTGATGAAGCTTCTGTGCAACCACCTCCTTGCCGCTGCCCGATGGCCCGGTGATCAGCACGGATGCACTGGCATCGGCGATCTTGGTGATTTCCTCGCGAATGGCGGTGATGGCAGGACTGACGCCGATCAATTGCGCCATTTGTGTTTCGTCGGGTTGCAACACCCGATCAGCAGCAGTTCTGCCAGAGGTTGATCTGGCCGAAGTTGATCTGGCCAAAGTTGATCTGGATTGACCTTTCATTGGTAATCCTTAACGCAAAGACAAGATATTGACCGGTTTGGACACAAACTGGCGGCAACAACCCAATCCTCTTGTAATCGTTATCGGCTTTTCTTCCAGAACGGATGCGACCAGTATGATTGCCGGCGCACACGCCATTTTGGCAGACCGCGCCGGAACGGATTGGGAATGGATGATATCCGCATCTTGATGCTGGAACCGGCGCCGCCGGCGGGGTTGCCGCTGTCCGGGCCCGGCTGGCGGCTGATGGCCGGCGATCCACTGGCGGTGGTCGCCGATCTGGCGCTGCTGGCGGCCGACAGCGACCGGACGGACGACGAACTGGATCGGCTGGCGTTGCCGCTGCTGATCGATGTCCGCGACAAGGGCGTGCCGCGCCTGCTCGATCAGGCGGCCGGCTGGCTGCTGCCCGGCGACGGCGCCGATGCGCTCGATCGGCTGGTGGCCGCTCATCGCCAGCGTCGGCAGCCCGGTGTGGCCGACAGTTCGCTCACCGCGCAGCATATGGTGGCGCTGTCGGCTGACGCCCGCCGCATCGCCGAAGCGCTGGAACGTTTGGCGCAGGCCACGGATGCCGATCCCGCCGTGCCGGTCAGCCCGCAACTGGTGCGGCGACTGATCCGCCTGCGCCGCGATCGCGATCGGCATTTTCCCGCCGAGCTCTTCGCCGATCCGGCGTGGGACATGCTGCTCGATCTGACCGCGGCGCGCATGGAAGGCGTCGATGTGGCCGTCTCCAGCCTGTGCGTGGCTGCCGCCGTGCCCACCACCACGGCGCTGCGCTGGATCCGCACCCTCACCGAAGCCGGGCTGCTCGAACGGCGCATCGATGCCGGCGATGCGCGGCGCAGCTTCGTTGTCCTCTCTGATACCGCGCACCTGGCGATGCAGGCGTGGATCAGGCGCTTTGCGACGCTATTTGCGCTGCGCTGACGCCAAACTCGAATAGGTTCGAATTGAGTCCACAAGGCTCCCTCCCTTCAAGGGAGGGCGAGAGACGAGCCGCAGGCGAGGCCACGGGGTGGGTGTTGTTTGTTGCCACAGGCAGGATCACCCACCCCGCTCGGCTGGCGCCGAGTCGCCCTCCCTTGAAGGGAGGGCGCAAAAGGACTGCACCCTCGATGCAATCGGCCCTACGCGGCCGGCATTTCCGCTGCGGGAACGGGCGGCGGCGCGACCTTGGCCAGCAAGTCCAGCACCGGCGCCAGGCTGCGATCGGGGGCTTCTTCCATCGGAATATGGCCGATGCCATCCAGCACGCTGATGCGCGAGCCGGGGATGGTCTGGTTGAACCATTCGCCCACCGACAGCGGGATGAAATGGTCTTCGCGGCCCCAGATGATCAGGGTGGGCCCTTTCAGCTTCGGCAGCACGTCGGCGGCATTATTCTCGCCCTGATATTGGCCAAAGCGCTGCACGGTGGCGCGGCGGTTGCCCGGATAGAGCAACAATTCCCAATAGCGGTCGATCATCGCCGGGGTGGCGATGGCCTGATTGCCGATCGACTGTTTGAAGCTGGCCTCGATCAGCGCACGCGGGGTGACGGTGGCCATGATCTCCCGAATCACCGGGATGCGGGCGAGGTTGAAGCCGATCGGCGGGCGGGCGGTTTTGGGCTGCGGCTTGCCGCTGGCATCGACCAGGATCAGCGCGGCGACCCGGTCAGGATGCTTGACGGCGTAGCGCCACGACACACCGCCCCCCATCGAATTGCCGCCCAGCGCGAAGCGGGACAGACCGAGCCTGTCCACCAGCTTTTCCACGACGCCGACATAGGCGGCGTTGGTGTAAAGGCCCTCGCTGGTGGCGCCGGTCAGGCCGTGCGCCGGCAAATCCATGGTGATGACGCGATAACCGCGCGCCGTCAGCCGCTGCACCCACGGCTCCCAGGTGTGCAACGAGGCGTTGGAGCCATGCACCAGCACCACCGGAAAGCCGGTGCGCGGGCCTTCGTCACGCATGTGGATGGTGGTGCCCGGCGCCAGCTCGACGAACTGGCTGGCCGCATTGGCATATTTCGCCCGCAGCGTGGCGACCGGAATGTCGGGCGTGGCAAACACCGCCCACAACAGGGCGATCAGGCCGGCCAGCGCCAGCACGATGATGCCCAGCGTGCGCCCCCAGCGGCGCTTGCGGCGTACGGTTGCCGTCAGGGCCATCAGATCGCCTCGATGCGGACGGGCAAGCCATCCTTGGGCTTGGGGATGGGGAACATGGTGAAATCGCTCTCCACGCTGCCCAGCGGCTTGTCGGCCACCACGCGGTGCTTTTCCAGCAGCGCGAAGAAGAACATCTTCACCTGCATATAGGCGAAATGCTGGCCCAGGCACATGTGGGCGCCACCGCCGAACGGCACCCAGGCATATTTGTGGCGGCCACGGCTGTTTTCGGCACTGAATCGCGTCGGATCGAAGGTTTCCGGGTCTGGCCAATGTTCCGGCATGCGGTGGCTGATCATCTGGTTGACGCCGATGTGGGTGCCGGCCGGGATGACGTGATTCTGGAAGGTGAAGCTGCGCAGCGCCCGGCGCGGCATCGACGGCACCGGCGGGATCAGCCGCAACGCTTCTTTGAACACCTGTTCGGTCAGTTCCATCTCGCCGATATTGTCATAGGTCAGGCGGCCGTGGCGGGCGCGGATGCCGGCGATTTCCTCACGCAACTTGTCCTGCCATTCCGAATGCTTGGCCAGGCACCACAGCATGGAACTGATCGACGAGGTGGTGGTGTCGTGCGCCGCCATCATCAGGAAATTCATGTGATCGATGATGTCCTGATTGCCCAGCAGCTCGCCATCCTCGTTGGTGGCATTGCACACCTGGCTGAAGATATCATCGCCCTGTTTCCCGCGCCGCTTGGGGATTTCCCGGCCGAAATAGTCGCACATGAAGGCGCGGCCATCGACGCCGCGCTTCATGGCAGTGAACGGCAACGGCTTGCGGATCACCGCCACCGATGCGGCCACCATGTCGCAAAACGCCTTGTTGATGCGCTGCGCTTCCGGCCCCCATGGCACGCCCAGAAAGCTGGTGGCGGCCAGATCGAGCGTGAGCGCCTTGATCGCCGGGTAGAATTTGAAGCTGGCGCCCTTCTGCCATTTTTCCAGCCCGCGGGTGATGCCATCATCCAGTTGCGCGAAATAATGGCGCATCGGTTCGGTCTTGAAGGCGACGGTCAAGGTCTTGCGGTGGATGCGATGCTCTTCGAAATCCATCAGCATGAGGCCGCGCGGGAACAGCAATTCCAAGATCGGTGTCCAGCCCAGATCGTTGGAGAAGAGTTTGTCGCGGTTGAACAGCACCAGTTCGTTGGCGTCGGCACCGATCAGGCTGACGCCCCAGCGGCCGATATCCTGGCGGCGAAACACACTGCCATGCGATTCGACCAGATCGCGGCTGGCGCCCAGCGGGTTGGCGAGGAATTTCAGCGTGCGAAACAGCGTGGACGGGAAGCGCAGGCGTTCCATGCCGGGGATGTGTTTCAGCGCGTCATAGCCCGGTTCGGGCAGGTCGGCGGGGATGAACTCGCTGTTTGGAACGGGGGCATTCATGGGGCTTCACTCGCGCTGGCTGCGGAGTTTGGATACGCATTATTGCCGGTGGGGGCAATGCTGCGGGTGTCGCGGGGTTTGGCGCTCCTGGGCCGCCCCACCCCCAGCCCCTCCCGCAAGCGGGAGGGGCTGGGGGTGGGCGCCACAAGAACTTCAAGCGACATTCATGCCCCTTCCCCCCACGTCCCCACGAGTCTAACAGCACATGTTGTGAAGCCCGAGTTTGATCTTGTGCTGGCCGGCGGTGGCCTGGCCAACGGCCTGATCGCGTTGCGCCTGGCGCAGCTGCGCCCCGATGTGCGCGTGGCCATCGTCGAATCGGGGCCGTCCATCGGCGGCGATCACACCTGGTCGTCGTTCGGCCTGGACATCAACGAGGAACAGCGCCGCTGGACGCATCCGCTGTTTGCGCACCGCTGGGATTGTTATTCGGTGCGTTTTCCGCAGCATGCCCGCACCCTGGCGGTGGGTTATGGCACCACCAATTCGGATCGGCTGGCGGCTGCGGTCGCCGCGGCGCTGCCGCCGGACTGCATCCTGACCGACATGCCGGTGGTGGCGATCAGCCCGACCAGCGTCACGCTGGCAAATCAACGCGTGCTGACCGCAGCGGGCGTCATCGATGGCCGCGGCCAGAAAAAGACCGACGCGCTCGATCTCAGATGGCAGAAGTTCCTGGGGCAAGAGGTGGAGCTGGCCGCCGATCATGGCCTGAAGGGCCCGATCATCATGGATGCCACCGTGCCGCAGCAGGATGGCTATCGCTTTGTCTATACGCTGCCCTATGGCCCGCGCCATGTGTTGATCGAGGACACATATTTTTCCGACGGTCGCGATCTGGCGCCCGAGATGCTGCGGGGGCACATCGCCGATTATGCCGTGCAACAGGGCTGGGAGATCGTGCGGGTGCTGCGCGAGGAAGCCGGCATCCTGCCGCTGGCCATCGGCGGCGACATCACCAAGTTCCTGGATGAAGGCACGCCCGGTGTGGCCCGCGTCGGCCTTGCCGCCGGGCTGTTTCACCCGGTGACGGGTTACAGTTTCCCCGATGCCGTGCGCATGGCCGACATGATCGCCGCGCTGCCCGATTTTTCATCCGCGACCATCCACCGCGCAGCCCGTGACCACGCGACACGTGTGTGGAACAGCCGGGGCATGTATCGCATCCTCAATCGCATGTTGTTCCTCGCCGCGCAGGATGAGGAACGGCGCACGATCCTG
Organism: Sandarakinorhabdus sp.; assembly: GCF_987265915.1. NCBI lineage: Bacteria > Pseudomonadati > Pseudomonadota > Alphaproteobacteria > Sphingomonadales > Sphingosinicellaceae > Sandarakinorhabdus > Sandarakinorhabdus sp. The sequence goes on along the minus strand of NZ_OZ503948.1, from coordinate 1,161,151 downwards.
GAACGTTTCTATGAACATCCGGATGATCTGGTCGGACGGCTTTATGCCGCCGACAATCGGCTGAGGGATTGGCCGAAGGTGTTTTCGGGACGTCCGCCCATCCCGCCGCTGCGGGCGCTGGGCACTTTGCTACGGTATGAATTGGGGTACAAATGACGACAGCAGCAGTGATCGGTTCTGGTTTCGGTGGCCTGGCCTTGGCCATCCGCCTGCAATCCGCCGGCATCCAGACCACCCTCATCGAAGCGCGCGACAAACCGGGCGGCCGTGCCTATGTGTTTGAAGACGATGGCTTCAAATTCGATGCCGGGCCGACGGTGATCACCGATCCCACCTGCCTCGAAGAATTGTTCGCGCTGTCGGGCCGCAAATTGTCGGATTATGTCGAGCTGATCTCGGTGGCGCCCTTCTATCGCCTGCTGTGGGAAGACGGCACCGTGTTCGATTATTCGAACGACGAAGAGGCGCTGTTTGCCGAGATCCACAAGCTGAATCCCAAGGATGTCGAAGGCTACAAGAAGTTCCTGGAGTTTTCGGACAATGTGTTCCGCGAAGGCTATCAGAAGCTCGGCCACGAAGCCTTTCTCGATTTCAAATCGATGCTGAAGGCCGCGCCGCAGCTGATGCGCTATGAAGCCTTCCGCTCGGTCTATTCGATGGTGTCGCGCCATATCGAGGATGATCGCCTGCGCCAGGCCTTCAGCTTCCACACATTGCTGGTCGGCGGCAACCCTTCAAGACGAGCAGCGTCTATGCGCTGATCCACGCGCTCGAAAAGAAATGGGGCGTGTGGTTCCCGCGTGGCGGCACCCATGCGCTGATCCGCGGCATGGTGAAATTGTTCGAAGATATCGGCGGCACCGTGCGCATGGGCAGCAAGGTGGAAGCCATCATGGCCGACAGCGGCCGGGTGACCGGCGTGCGCTGCGCCGATGGCTGGTCCGGTCGCTTTGATGCGGTGGCGTCGAACGGCGATGTCGTCACCACCTACAAGGATCTGCTCAGCGCCCATCCGCGCGGGCAGGAGATGGCGACGAAAATGATGCGCCGCAGCTTCTCGCCGTCGCTGTTCGTCACCTATTTTGGCCTGAAGGGCGAACGCCCGGATGTGAAGCATCACACCATCCTGTTCGGCCACCGCTACAAGGGCCTGCTCGATGAAATCTACAAGGGCGGCGCGCTGCCCGACGATTTCTCGCTCTATCTGCACCACCCGACCGCGACCGATCCCGAAATGGCGCCGGCCGGGCACAGCGCCTTCTATGTGCTGTCGCCGGTGCCGCACCTGGGCAAGCTCAACATCGATTGGGAGAAGGAAGCCCCGCGCTATGCCAACTCCATCCTCGATGCGCTGGAGCGCCGCTGCATCCCCAATCTGCGCCGCGATCTGGTGACGATGCGCACCTGGACGCCGAAGGATTTCGAAACCGTGCTGGGCGCCCACCACGGCAGCGCCTTCAGCCTGGAGCCGGTGTTGTGGCAATCGGCCTATTTCCGCACCCACAACCGCGATGACGTGCTGGCCAATCTCTATTTCGTCGGGGCCGGCACCCACCCCGGCGCCGGCATCCCCGGCGTGGTCGGCAGCGCCAAGGCGACCGGCAAATTGATGGTCGAGGACCTGATCGCCCGGAAGGCGGCCTGACCCACCCCCAGCCCCTCCCGCAAGCGGGAGGGGAGCAGTTTGGCGCTGATGGGCCGTTTGTCCCACCTGGACACACGGCTCCCCTCCCGCTTGCGGGAGGGGTTGGGGGTGGGAAAGTCGAGTGCTTTGCGGCACAACCCCACCCCCTGCCCCTCCCCTAAAGGGGAGGGGAGTTTGCCCCGCTTGCGCGTCGCCCCCCATCCGGGCAGGAAGCATCCCGTGTCCGACGTTCTTGCCAATGCCCGCGATGCCATCGCCCGCGGATCGAAAAGCTTTGCACTGGCCAGCCGCCTGTTCGATGCGCCAACGCGCGACCGGGCCATGCTGCTCTATGCCTGGTGCCGCCACACCGATGATGTGATCGACGGCCAGGTGCTCGGCGAAGGCCGCAACGATGATCGCCGCCCGCCGGCCGAACGGCTTGCCGAAGTGCATTGGCAAACCGAACGCGCGCTCGCCGGCAATCCGGCGCCGGGCACGCCCTATGAAGCGCTGGCGCGGGTGGTGCAGGAAACGCAAATGCCGGCGCGCTACCCGCGCGATCTGATCCAGGGTTTCCGCATCGACATGGAGGCGCGTCCGTTCCTCAGCTTCGATGACACGCTCACCTATTGCTATCATGTCGCGGGCTGTGTCGGCGTGATGATGGCGATCGTGATGGGCGTGAAGCCCGATGAGCGCGCCGTGCTGGTGCGCGCCTGCGATCTCGGCATGGCGTTCCAGCTCAACAACATTGCCCGCGATGTGGTGGAAGACGCGATGAACGGTCGCCGCTACATCCCCGATGATTGGCTGGCCAGCGTGCGGCTGGAGCCGGACAGTTTCGCCTATGAACGCAACCGCCGGCAATTGTCGCGGCTGGTCGCCCGGCTGGTGTTCAAGGCCGAGGAGTATGAGGAATCGGCGCGCTTCGGCACGTCGGCGCTGGGCAATCGGGCCGCCTGGGCGGTGCTGGCCGCCGCGCGCATCTATGGCGGCATCGGCCGCAAGGTGCGCATGCTGGAAATCGCCGGGCTGGAAAATCGCGTGTCCACCACCAGGGGCGAAAAGGCCCGCGCCGTGGCGGCGGCCTTCGGCGAAATGCTGGTACGCGGCCGCCGCTGGCCGATGCCGGGGCCGGAGCGCGAGGGGCTGTGGACCATGCCGGAGTGACCAAGCTGCCGGACGACCTGCCGCGCTGGTCCTTTGGCGACAGCCCCGAACTGGCCGATGAACTGCTGGCGCTGGTGCTTCTGGGCCGCAAGACGGCAACCTGTTGGGCAACGGCGCAGATGGGGCCGACCACAGTGGGTGAGCAGTCCATTGTCCTGAACGGCGCTGGTCAGCCCGCCGCGCGGGTGGAAACCATGTCCTGCGAAGCGGTGCGGTTTTGCGACATGGGCGCAGATTTTGCCGCTGCCGAAGGCGAGGGCGATCTGTCGATCGAGCACTGGCGCGAAGCCCACCGGCGCTATTTCACGCGAGCGGGCGTGTTTGCCGAGGATATGGATTTGTGGTGCGAGACGTTCCGGGTGGTGGAGCGATATTGAGGCGCGTTACCGCGCCCAATGCTCCGCATTGTCGATCATGCCCATTTCCGCCTTCATCTTGGCCGAGGCGCGAATCCGCCCGCGGCCATCGGCTTCCAGTTGCGCCTTGAGCTGGCGGATCGGCGGCGCCCAGATGAAGCCGAAGCTGACCGTGCCATGCTTGGTTTCCACCACATGGTGCAGCCGGTGCGCCTGCACCACGCGCTTCATGTAACCCCATTGCGGGTTCCAGCGGTGCTTCACCCGGCGATGGACGAGGATATCGTGCAGGAAGAAATAGATGGCGCCATACATGGTGATGCCCGCCCCGATCGCGGTGATCATGTGCAGGCCATAATGCGTGCCGATCATCAGCAGGATCATCGACGGGATGGCGCCGGCGACACCGAACCAGTCGTTGCGCTCGAACTTGCCGACGCGCGGTTCATGATGGGATTTGTGCAGCACCCACAGGAAACCGTGCATGACATATTTGTGGGAGACGATGGCCACCACCTCCATGATCGCCACGACGATCAGCGCGATGAGGATGCCCTGCCACCAATTCACATCGGCAAGCACGGGGTAACGGGTGGAGAGCGAAGCGAGATACGCGAGCATGGTTCAGCCTATAGCCAGCCTGAAAGCTTTATGCATTAGGGGTGTTGCCGCACCCTGATCGGAGAATGGGTTTTTCCATGCGCCACCTCGCCCTCCTCACTGTTCCGCTGCTGCTCACCGCCTGCTCGACCCCGGCGCAGCGCATCACCACCCAGTTGACCGAACTGGGCGTGCCACCGCGCCAGGCACAGTGCATGGGCGACCGGCTCGGCCAGCGCCTGAGCATCGGCCAATTGCGCCGCCTGCAAGAATTGAGCGGCATCCGCGCCGAGCGATTGCAACGCATGAGCATCCGCGAGATCGCGAACAAATTGACCGACGAGAAAGACCCCGGCCTGGTGCTGGAAGTGATCCGCGCCGGCATCGGTTGTGCGATCTGATCGCAGCCCCGGACGGGGTCGCGCGCTGCTGTTGGCCGGCGGCATCGGCGCCGGGGCGTTGCTGGGTGCGCTGTGGCCAGAATCGGATGTGCCGGCCACCGCGCCGATACCAGCCAATCTGTCGGATGCGCCGGCCTTTGCCGATCTGAACAACGGCCCGGCCGATTCGGCGCCGTTGCCGTTTGCTGATGTTCCGCAACCAGCACCGGCCAGTGACGCGCCCACCTACCGCTCTTGCAGCGACGCCCGCGCCGCCGGCGTTGCCCCGCTGTATCGCGATGACCCCGGCTATGCCCCGCATCTGGATGCCGACGGCGACGGCGTCGCCTGTGAGCCCTATCGCGGGCGCTGAGACTCGATTTGTGAACGACCCAGCGTGGCTGCCACGGGCGGCCCTGCGCAAATCGCGTATGCGCTGCTGATTTTGCTTGGTCGTTTACCAAAAATAAGTAATAGCGAAAGCATAGGCGGTCGTTTGATGGGCAGACGCCGGCCAGCGAAGAGATTGGGGAATCATGCGCGGGATCAAGATGGCGGCAGCAATGCCGGTTGCGGCGGCCTTGGCCTTTGCCGCGCCCGCGGCGGCCACGACCAGCGTCACCGCCACGGTCACCGGCTTTGAAAGCAATACGCAGATCCGCTTGATCGCCGTGAACCCGTCGCCGCCCAACACCCAGCGGACCGCGGTTGGCGGGCGCATGACCGTCACCAGCAGCGGGAGCACCACGCCCTACACATTTCTGGGCGGCAGCCTGGCGGGCCAGTTTGTCGCCTTCTGCATCGAACCGATGGTCACGCTGCAGCAGAGCGCTACGACCTATACGGTGGTGCCGCTGAGCGAAGCGGCCAGCAGCCTGGGCGGCATCGGCGACACCAGGGCCAATCGTATCCGCGAGCTGTTTGCCCGGGAGGCGCCCAATGGCGGCTTTGCGGCCATGACGAGCGCGCAGGGCGTCGCGCTCCAGCTGGCAGTCTGGGAAATTGTCATGGAAAAAACCAGTTCGCTCGCGGTCAGCCTCAGTAACGCCAACAGGGGCAGTTTCTATGCCAACCCCAACTTCGTCAGCTCCACCAGCGCCGCCGCATCAACTGCCATAACTGCGGCCAATGCCATGCTCGGCCGCCTCAATGGCACCAGTCCGCTGGCCGATGGCCTGTTCGCGCTGCGCAACGGTGCGGTGGGCGAGCCCGGCACGCAGGATCTGCTGGTGTTCGCCACCGTCGCCGCGCCGCCGACCGTGCCAGAACCGGCAAGCTGGGCCATGCTGATCGCCGGCTTCGGCCTGGTGGGCGCTGCCGCGCGCCGCCGCCGGGTCGCCGTCAGCCGCGCGGCGTGATGGCATCGAGCGCAGCGCCAGAGGCGCGGCGGCCGCTGTCCAGTTCGAATTGAGGTTGCAGGCCAAGGCATAGGCCTTCGGATACACTGAAATAGCGGGCGAGGCGCAAATCGGTGGCGCCATCGCTATCGCGCGCTCGGCCAAGAGGTCGGCAAGATGATGCGCGTCCACACCCATGGGGGCGCCAACGACCACAGAAGCGAAATGGCCAGGCGCGGGGCCGCAGGCGGGGCTCTGCCCCCCGCCAAGGTCAAGCATCGATGCCGTTTTGCTTCTGCGGGCAACCCGAAGGGCGGCCCGGAGCCTGGAATTCATGTGTTCACGGCCCAAATGAGATCAAGCCTGGTGATTATTTGCGGGTTGGATCATCGACTCCGGAGGCGATTACAAACAGAAGGCTGTTGGTGGGTCAGGCAGCATGTTTGACATTGGGACCGGCGTGGCGATTGGCCATTGGGTAAAGAGAAAGGACCGGAGGAATATTCGCCGCTCAAAGGCTGCCGCTCCGCATGTCCTACACTGCCACTTGCTGTCATCATGGCGATCCCCGGCGAGCAGGCATGGGCAGGGCGCAGGCGGAGCGAAAAATGGTGAAAATCAAGGATTTCAACGCCGAATCCCGCCGGATTGGTCAATTGCGTCAAAACTGGGCGGGGAGAAATGGCTTGGGTGATTCGGGGGGCTTCATGCCCGCACCGGCAAGGCGGGGATGGCCTCAATCCGGCAGGGCGGCGACATAGGCCGCCACCACGTGCGCCGAATTGACCGAGGCGACGCGCGCAAACGTCTGGATCATGTTTTTGTGGGCGTCGCCGCCGGCAAGGTCGGACAGGCTGCGGAACACGATGGCCGGCACCATGTTGCTGTAGGCGACCTGCATAACCGCGGCGCTTTCCATGTCGAGCAGGCGCGCGCCCCAGGCCTTGTGCAGATAGCGGCGGAATTCGGCGTTGTCGGCAAACACGCCGGCCGTCACGCCGGTGCCGCCGATTTCGATGCGGGGGCCGCGCGGCAGGCAGAGCTGCGAGCCTTCGCGCATGGTGCTGGCGGCCGGCACGCAGCGTTCCAGCGTGATGCCGGGCAATATCTTGCGGGCCAGCGCCAGCAGATCGGGATCGACGGGCACGCGATAGATGCGTTTGGGCGGGGTGGCGGCATTGCCCATCACCGTGCCGCGCGGGAAGATGAAATACCAGTTGGCCGGGCTGTCGGCATCACCAGCCGATGGCGGCGCCCAACCGGACTTGGTGCGGCGGGCAAAGGCCGATTCCAGATACTGGCCCCAGTTTTCCGCCACCACGACATCGCCGATGGCAAGGCCGGGATCGATTCCGCCGGCGATGCCGGAAAACACGATGCGTTTGACGGTGAAGCGATCGATCACGACTTGCGTGTTCATGGCCGCATTGACGATGCTGACGCCGCTTTGCATCAGGATCACCGGTTTGCCGGCCAACGTGCCGGTGAGAAACAGGCGGCCGTTGATCCGGTGTTCCTGCGGCTGCGCGATGGTGCCGACCAGCGCATCCCATTCCGGCTGAAACGCCGTCATCACCACGGTGCGCGGCGTTTCATCCAGCTTTTGCGCGCACGCCGGCCCGGCGAGCAGCAGGCCAATCAGGAACAGCAGGCGGATCATGCAGCAGACATCCAGGCAAAGCGCGCCACGAACAAGGCGCCCAGGGTGAACAGGAACCAATCCTTGCGCGTCGCCTGCCCCTTGACCAGTTTCAGCACGGCATGGGCGGTGAGGCCGAAGGCCAGCCCATTGGCGATGGAGAAGGTGAGCGGGATCATGGTGACGGTAAGGAAGGCCGGGATGGCGATTTGGGGATCGTTCCAGTCCACTTCGGCCAGCGGCAGCAGCATCAGGCCGCCCACCACGATCAACGCCGGTGCGGCCGCCGCCAGCGGCACCATCTGGGCATAGGGGGCGGCAAACATCGCGACCAGGAACAGCAGCCCGGTGACCACCGAAGTCAGCCCGGTGCGCCCGCCGGCCTGCACGCCGGCTGCGCTTTCGACATAGGAGGTGACCGTGCTGGTGCCGGCCACCGCACCGACCATTGCGGCAATGGCATCGACGGTGAGGATGCGGTTGAGGCCGGGAATATGACCGGCAGCATCCATCAGCTTGGCGCGTTTGGTGACGGCGACCAACGTGCCGATATTGTCGAACAGATCGACGAACAGGAACACGAACAATATTTCGAGAAGGCCGAGGCCCTGTTTGCCCGACAGGCCGAATACCCCGGCGAGATCAAGCTTGAACGCCGTTTCCGTGAGCGCGGCGAGGCTGTAAGCTTGCGTCGGCAGGGTTACCATCCCGGCAAAGGCGGCAGCGATGCTGGTGAGGACGATGCCGATCAAGATCGCGGCGCGCACGTTCCACACGCTGAGCGCTGCGATCACCACCAGGCCGAACAGCGCCAGCAGCGGGCCGGGATCGCTGAGCTTGCCAAGGGCCACGAACGTCGCCGGGTTTGCCACCACGAGCCCGGCATCCTTCAGCCCCAGAAAGCCGATGAACAGGCCGATGCCGCCCGCCACCGCCGCCAGCAGGTGCGGCGGCATCACCGCGATGATCAACTGCCGCGCGCCCGTGAGCGTTAGCAACAAGAAGGCGACGCCCGACACGAACACGCAACCCAGCGCCACCGGCCACGGCACGCCCATCTGGCCGACCACGGTGAAGGCGAAATAGGCGTTGATGCCCATGCCCGGCGCCAGCGCGATCGGCACATTGGCCACCACGCCCATCAGGATGGAGGCAAAGGCCGCCGCAAAGCAGGTGGCCGCCGCCACCGCCGCGATCGGCATGCCGGCCTGGCCCAGGATGGCCGGGTTGACCAGCACGATATAGGCCATGGTGAGGAAGGTGGTGACGCCGGCCAGGATTTCGGTTTGCGTGCTGGTGCCGCGCTCGGCCAGTTTGAAATGGCGGGCGATCAGGCCGGGCCCGGTCTGTGCCATGATGCTGCTCCCCATTCCTCGATCGCAGCTTCACTGCACGAATATGCCGCGGCGGCAAAGGTGCAGGATGGCGTATCACGCAGCGATGGTGACAGCGCCGGTGCTGCGGCGTAAATGCCGAGCATGACTCACGCTGCCTACCCCGCCGCGCGGCTGCGCCGCACCCGCATGACCGCCTGGAGCCGCGATCTGCATCGCGAAACCAGCCTGTCGCCGGCCAATCTGATCTGGCCACTGTTCCCGACCGAGGGGCACGACCAGGAGGTGCCCGTTGGCACCATGCCCGGCGTGTCGCGGCTGAGCGTCGATCGGCTGGCCAAGGCGGCGAAGGAGGCGGCTTCGCTGGGCATTCCGGCGGTCGCGCTGTTCCCGCACACCAGCCCGGACAAGCGCAGCGAGGATGCCGCCGAGGCGCTGAACCCGGACAATCTGATCTGCCGCGCCATCCGCGCCATCAAGGATGCCGCGCCGGACATCGGCGTGCTCACCGATGTGGCGCTCGATCTCTATACCAGCCACGGCCATGATGGCCTGCTGAGCGAAGCCGGCGAGATCTTGAATGACGCGACGGTGGAGATGCTGGTCGGCCAGTCGCTGAACCAGGCGCGCGCCGGCTGCGATATCATTGCGCCGTCGGACATGATGGATGGCCGCGTGGCGGCAATCCGCGCCGGGCTGGAGGCGGACGGGTTCCACAGCACCCAGATCATGGCCTATTCGGCGAAATATGCCTCGGCCTTTTATGGCCCCTACCGCGATGCGGTGGGCAGCGGCGGCGTGCTGAAGGGCGACAAGAAAACCTATCAGATGGACCCGGCCAATGCGCGCGAAGCGATCCGCGAAGTGGCGCTGGACATCGCCGAGGGCGCCGATTCGGTGATGGTGAAGCCGGGCATGCCCTATCTGGACATCATCCGCGCCATCCGCGACGCCTTCGACGTGCCGGTGTTCGCCTACCAGGTGAGCGGCGAATATGCGATGATCGAGGCGGCGATTGCCGCCGGCGTGCTGGACCGCAACCGCGGCGTACTGGAAGCGTTGATGAGCTTCCGCCGCGCGGGTTGTTCTGGCGTGCTGACCTACCATGCGCCTCTTGCAGCCCGCTTACTTTAGTGCCAGTGTAACCTCAGGGAGATTGTTTCCGAGGGGGCGACGTGTATTCCATTTTGCTTGACAGCGCTGTTGTTGTCATAACGTCCTTCATATTTGTTTTTGTTACTCTCGGAATTATTGGAAAATCTATCGCAGGGAAGTTTTTGTGGGTACTAATCCCATCAATACTTTGCATTGTAGATGTTTATTATATTGTAAACCGAGGATTTGGCTTGAAAGAAGCGGTTATATGTCAATTCTTCCCATCAGGGGTATCGTGCAACGAAATAAATAAAGATCGACCCGAAGCAGGCAACGTAACTAATTTTTCTCCTCATGCCCAGGAGACTTCAGTTTCGCCTAGCCCTAAGCTTGACTGGTTTAATGGGTCATTTTTCCATCCTTCAGGTGTATATAGGTTCACCGGCGACGAAAAAGAACTGCTTGAAGATTATAGTTCAAATAATGTAATATTTTCGAAAATTGACAATGGCAATAAATTAGTTGTCGGCTCAGATAACTTAGTCAATATATTTGGCATTCAGCCTCGATTCCAGACAAAATTATATTTGAGCCAACTGATGGCCAATATTTCAGTAAAAAACGTTACTTGGGTAAACGATAGAGTTTTTTATTTTTTAGTCGAAACGAGTAGACAGGCGTTCTATATAAACGATACTTGGGTTGTGTACGATCAAAGATCTGAGAATTTTTTCTTCAATTCATTTAAAAGAGTTGGACTACAGAATATGACCCAACCGATATTCGTTGAGATTGATGATTTTGGTGGAATAAAATCGATAAGATCAACACCAACTTGAACCACTTCCATAAACGGGCGGCTTGCACTCCCCCGCCCCGTACCGTAACCCGACACCATGATTGATCGGTTGCGCATCGCTGTGCTGGGGGCTTCGGGCTATACCGGGGCCGATCTCGTGCGCCTGGCCATCACCCATCCGCGCATCGAGATTGCCGCGCTGGCCGCCAATGCCAATGCCGGGCAGGCGATGGCGGATATCTGGCCGCATTTTGCGCCCTATCCGGCGCTGCCGCGCCTGATCAAGGCCGATGCCATTGATTACAGCAGCATCGATGCCGTATTCGGCTGTTTGCCGCATGCAGCCTCGGCGCAATTGCTTGGCACGTTGGTGGACAAGCGCATCATCGATCTGTCAGCGGATTTCCGCCTGAAGGATGCGGGCACCTATGCCGAATGGTATGGCGGCGCCCATCCGGCGCCGGCCTTGCTGCCCGAAGCCGTCTATGGCCTGACCGAATTTGCGCGCGCCGCCCTGCCCGCCGCGCGGCTGGTGGCCTGCCCCGGCTGCTATCCAACGGCCGTGTTGCTGGCGCTGCTGCCACTGATCGCCGCCCACGCCATTTCGGCGGAGAAGATCACGGTCAATGCGCTGTCCGGTGTGTCGGGCGCCGGGCGCAGCCTGAAACAGGCCAATCTGTTCCCGGAAGTGGCCGAAGCCGTGCACCCCTATGCCATCGGCGCGCATCGCCACATGCCGGAAATGGAACAGGAATTGAGCCTGCGCGCCGGGCGGGAGGTGACGATCAGCTTCACGCCGCATCTGGTGCCGATGAACCGCGGCGAATTGGTGACGTGCATCGTCGAAACCCCGCACGGCCCGGATTATCTGCGCGAAGTGCTGGCCGATGCCTACAGCGATGAGCCCTTCGTGCATCTGCTGCCCGGTGCGCAAGCGCCGGCCACGCGCATGGTGCGCGGTTCCAACCACGTTGTGATGAACGTCTTCGCCGATCGCGTGCCCGGACGTGCCATCGTGATCGCAGCGATCGACAATCTGGTGAAGGGCTCTTCCGGCCAGGCCATCCAGAATTTCAACCTGATGTTCGGCCTGCCCGAAACCATGGGCCTCGAACAAGCGCCACTGTTTCCATGACAGCCAAGCCGGCGATCGACACGCCGCGGCTGTGGTTGCGGCAGTGGATCGAGGCCGATCTGGCGCCCTATGCCGAAATGGGCCGCGATCCGCGGGTGATGGCGCATTTTCCCGGCCTGCTGTTTCCGGCCGAGTCGCGCGATCAGGCCATCGGCATCATGAACCATATCGGTGAACACGGCTTTGGCCTGTGGGCCATCGAGCGCAAATCGGACCGGAAGTTCCTGGGCTTCTGCGGCTTGCAGCGGGTGCGATTCCCCTGCCCGGTGGAAGGCGAAGTCGAAATCGGCTGGCGGCTGGCGCATGCGCATTGGGGCCAGGGCTATGCCGTCGAAGCCGCGCAAGCCTGCCTGGCCTTTGGGTTCATCACGCTGGCGCTGCCGCGCATCGTCAGTTTCACGGTGGCGGCCAATGTGCGCAGCTGGGGCCTGATGGAGCGGCTGGGCATGGCGCGGCGCGAAGATCTGGATTTCGATCACCCGGCGCTGGTGCCAGGCCACCCTTTGCGACCGCACATCGTTTACGAGCAGACAGCATGACCACTCACCCATTTGGTTCACACAGGCCGCAACTGGCCGACGATGTGTTCGTGGCACCGGGCGCGCAGATCATTGGGCGGGTGACCATCGGTGCCGGCAGCTCGGTGTGGTTCAACTGCGTGCTGCGCGGCGATGTCGGCGCAATCACGGTGGGCGCGCGCAGCAACATCCAAGATGGATCGATCGTGCATGTGACCGGCGGGCGGTTCGATACGGTGATCGGCGATGATGTGCTGATCGGGCATGGCTGCATCATCCACGGCTGCACGATCATGGATCATGGCTTTGTCGGCATGGGTGCGGTGGTGCTGGATGGTGCGGTGGTGGAAACGGACGCCATGCTGGCCGCCGGCGCGTTGTTGACGCCTGGCAAGCGCGTGGCCAGCGGCGAATTATGGGCCGGGCGGCCGGCGAAATTGCTGCGGATGTTGAGCGCTGCGGAGATTGCCGGCAACCGTGCAGGGGCAGCGGGTTATGCGCGGCTTGCAGGGGTTTATCGGGGGGCGTGAGGGGGGCGTTTCGCTCGCTCTTCGCCCACCCCCAGCCCCTCCCGCAAGCGGGAGGGGAGTCGTGTGTGCTCGGCCCTTCTGCTCCCCTCCCGCTTGCGGGAGGGGCTGGGGGTGGGGGTGCTGGGCCCCCAACTTCCCAAAAATGTGCAGGTCACTTGTCCGTCCCCTTGGTCTTCCCCCACTGGCGGGCGGCGGTGTAGCCGAGGTAGCCGGTGCCGAAGAGCGCATAGAGCGGTTCGGGCAGGCCATTCAGATAGCGCGTCATGCCGGTTGCGATATCGTGGGCCATCTGCGGCTGCACGGCGGCGATCAGGCCCATCGGGATCGACCACAGCAGCAGCGCATACATGACATAAAGGAAGCTGGGCCGCGCCCGGCTGGTCCAGGGATCGTTGCTGCCGGCCTCTGCGACAATCGCCGACAATTGGGTGTTCAACAATTCCAGTTCCTGGCTGTTCTGCAACTTCAACAGTTCGAGCTTGGCGGCATCGCGGGCCTTGGGATCGGGGATGATCTTGTCGATCAGGCCAGCGACGGGAGCGATCAGAGCGTTGAGGATGGACATGGCGCGCCTTTCCGGTTGGAGGAGGTCGCCAGCATTAACCAATTTGGTTCGTGTAGGACAGGGTGAGTGCTGGTTTCAGCGCGCGCAACTCCTCACCCCGCTCGCCTTTGGCGAGTCGCCCTCTCCCGCCCAGAAAGCCTTGGGGGGAGAGGGAAGAATCAGGGGGAAATGAAAATGGTCGGAGCGACAGGATTCGAACCTGCGACCTCCAGACCCCCAGTCTGATGCGCTACCAGGCTGCGCTACGCTCCGAGCCAGCGCGGGGGTTACAGGCTGGCAGGCCCGGATGCAACAGGCTTGATGCAGTTGGGTTCAATCGGCGGCCTCGATGCCATAGGCCTTCATCATGTCGTAAAGCGTCGGGCGGCTGATGCCGAGCAGCTTGGCGGTCATGCTGATGTTGCCGTCGCTGCGGGCGATGGCGCGGCGGATGGCGATCCTGTCGGCGGCGTCGCGGGCCGCCTTCAGGGTGAGCGCGGCTTCGTCGCCCTTGGCCACCAGATCGAGATCGGCGGCCGACAGGCGATTGCCTTCGGCCATGATCACCGCCCGCTTCATGCGGTTTTCCAGTTCGCGCACATTGCCCGGCCAGTGCCAATCGGCCATGGCGGCGATGGCATCCTGGGTGAAACCCTTGAACTCGCGGCCATTTTCGCGCGCATATTTGGCAAGGAAATATTGCCCCAGCAAGGCGGCATCGCCGGGGCGCTCCTTCAGGCCGGGGATGTGCACGACGATTTCAGCCAGGCGGTAATAAAGATCTTCGCGGAACCGCGCCTGGCCAATCATCTGGTCGAGATTCTGGTGGGTGGCGCACACGATGCGCACATCCACCGGGATCGATTTGCGCCCGCCGATGCGTTCGATCACGCGTTCCTGCAGGAATCGCAGCAGTTTCACCTGCAAGGGCAGCGGAATATCGCCGACTTCATCCAGAAACAGCGTGCCGCCCTCGGCAAGCTCGATCTTGCCTTCCTGCATTTTCACCGCACCGGTGAAGGCCCCGCGTTCATGGCCGAACAATTCGGATTCGAGCAGATTTTCCGGAATGGCAGCGCAGTTGATCGCCACAAACGGGCCCTTGGCGCGCGCCGAGGCATTGTGCAGGCCGCGCGCCAGCAATTCCTTGCCAGTGCCCGATGCCCCCAGCAGCATCACCGAGACATTGGCGGAGGCAACACGTTCCACCATGCGGGCCACCTTGATCATCTCCGGCGCGCCGGTGACGATGGTGCCCAGCACCTTGTCCGTACCGGCGGCGCTTTCGGCCAGGCGGCGGTTTTCGGCTTCCAGCTCCGCGACATGATAGGCCCGGCGCACGATCAGGCCGAGTTCGTCGATATCGACCGGCTTGTGATAGAAATCGAAGGCGCCAAGGGCAATTGCGCGCCGGGCGCTTTCGCGGGCACCATGGCCGGATGCCACAATCACCTTGGTGGCCGGGCGGGCCTGCAGAATCGCCTCCAGCGTGGCAAAGCCTTCGCTGACCCCATCGGGATCGGGCGGCAGGCCGAGATCGAGCGTCACCACCGCCGGATGATGCGTTCGCAACGCCTCCAGGGCGGCATCGCGGTCGCCGGCGATGATCACCTCCTGATCATCATAGGACCATTTCAACTGGCGCTGCAGGCCGGGATCATCCTCCACGACAAGAAGTTTGGGCAGCATCTTCGGCTTGTCGTTCACGCCTGTTCCCCTCCCGCCAACACGGCGGGCGTCATCGTTTCGGTCGCCGCCGCCCCCGAAGGCCCCGAGCCCGGATAGGCGAGTGGCAGCGTGATGGTGAAGCTGGTGCCTTCGCCTTCGCGGCTGGCCACGTCAAGCCGGCCACTATGGGCGCGGGCAATCTCGCGCGCTTCATAGGCGCCGATACCAAAGCCACCGGCCTTGGTGCTGTGGAACGGCTGAAACAACTCCTGGCGGATGAAGCGTGCCGACATGCCTTGACCGCGATCGGCCAGCGTGACCACAAGATCGGGGCCGGCGACGGCCAGATCGATGCGGATCGGCGCCCCATCGGGCGACGCATCCATGGCGTTTTGCAGCAGATGGGCAAACATCTGTTCGAGCCGGCCGCCATCACCGCGCACAATCTGCGGCAACGCAGCCGGCAAGACCAGGCTGAGCGATGGCCAGGCCGCCTGCCGCGATTTGACCAGCTGGCGCAGCAGGCCATCAACCGCCACATCCTGATCCTGCCCACCGCCGCTGCCGGCGCGCTGCGACAGCCAGGCGAGCAGGGCGTTCATTTTTTCCACCGACACCTTCAGGGTGGCGATCATGTCGGCGCGGAATTCGGGGTTGTCGGCATGGCGTTCGGCGTTGCGCGACAGCAAGGACAGTTGGCTGACCAGATTCTTGATGTCGTGCAGGATGAAGGCAAAGCGCCGGTTGAAATCCTCGAAGCGCTGCGCCTCTTCCAGCGCGGCCTGGCCACTGCTTTCGGCGATATAGCTGCCGGCCTGGCGGCCCAGCGTCTTCAACAATTCCTCATCTTCCCAGCCCAGTGGCCGCGGCACCAGGCTGCGCCCGATCAGCAGCACGCCGGCCAGCTTGTCCCGATTGAACGCCGGCACCGCCAGCCAGAAGCTGCGATCATCGACCAGCCAATCGGGCAACTTGGGCGGGGCCAGCGCTTCGCCCGAACGCACCTGATCCAGATCAAGCACCCGATCCTGGCTGGACAGCCACAGGACCAGCGAACTGTCGAGCGCGATGGGATCGGGCTGGCGATCCGCCATCTGCCAATTGGCCATCGGATGCAGGCGATCATCATCTTCGGGGACCAGCAGCCAGCCGCCGCGCGCATCGAGCACGGTGGCCACCGCCTGCACCACGCGCACCGGCAAACCGGCCGCTTCGCCCGGCGCCGATACCGTGGCGATGAAGCGCAACCATTCATTGCGATAATCATATTGGTAGCGGTAGAAATTCCGGGCGATGGACACGCGGATCCGAGCCCGCACCCGATCCGACACCAGCACAACAACGCCCAGCCCGGCCGTGGTGAACAGGAACGTGAC
The DNA here is from genome assembly GCF_987265915.1 of Sandarakinorhabdus sp. Lineage (NCBI taxonomy): Bacteria > Pseudomonadati > Pseudomonadota > Alphaproteobacteria > Sphingomonadales > Sphingosinicellaceae > Sandarakinorhabdus > Sandarakinorhabdus sp. The sequence continues at coordinate 1,145,043 of NZ_OZ503948.1, read as the reverse complement.
CTGCAGCAGCACGCCCCAATCACCGCCAACCAGCTTGAGCGTATAAGCCAGCAGCGACATGACGATCAGGTAGAAACCGACTCCTGAGAAGGCCACCGTCTGAAAGGCGACCGTGCGCGATACGCGCGCGCCTTTCACCCAGGCCGCGCGGGTGGCAAACAGCAGCAACAGCACCACCAGCGCATCGACTGCGCCGCGGATATTGTACAAATCTGGTGAGGCCGGTGGCAGCAGGAAGGCCAGAGTGTAGAAATTGAGATCATATAAAAACAGGCCGGCAAGCCCGATCGCCATCAGCCGGAAACCGGAGCGATCCGCTTCCCGGCTGCTGAGGAACAGATTGTGGCTGAGCACGACGCCGGTGACCGATACGGCGATCCGCACCACCAGGAAGAAACTGGCGGCAATATTGCTTTCACCGATCAGGGCGCCCTGCCCGGCCCCCGACAGATCGACGACCAGTTGCAGGGCCAGCACAAAGCCAAGGATGCCACCCACCCAAAACGCGCCGCGATCGCGGCCTTCGCCGCCCAACCAGGCCGGGCGCAGCAGATAGAGCAGCAGCCCGATCCACGCCCCGATCTTCACGGTTTGAAAGCGTGAAATCCACGGCTGCAAACCGGGATCGATCAGCAGGGTGGCGACAAAGCTGGCGGCCCAGCCCGCGGTGGCCAAGGCCGCAGCCGCCAGCCACAGGTTCAGCGGGCCACGCTGGCGCGACAACGACGCCACCGCCAGCCCGAGATAGGCAATCAGCGCCATCACGTGGCTGAACAAGCCAACCTCGGTCAAGGCGATCATCGCGTCCATCCCAAACAGTGCACTCTTGCTGCCTTACCCACCCGCCGCCCACCGCGACCTGCCGGCAGATTAACCACAGCGGCGCGCCGGATGCCAGTGCCCCGGGCTTGAGCGCCGCATCGGCCCGATCGGCGCTCCCGGTTTTGGCAGGAACTGAGTGCCGAGCTGATCATCATCTGGCTGGTGATAAGCATGTATGCTATTTTTTGTCATGCCATCCACCCGCACCGATTCGCCGCCCGCCGGGGCGTTGCCCATGGCGGCGGCGCCGGGCCCCGGCGCGGCGTTTCCGGTGCCGGATACAATCGGCGTGCTCGTCACCGATGCGGCGCGGCTGCTGCGTCGGCGGTTCGATGCGCGGGCGCGCTGCATCGGCGTGTCACGGGCGCAGTGGCAGGTGCTGATCGCGCTGGCGCGCGCGCAGGGCATCAACCAGGCCGCGCTCGCCGAACGGCTGGAGGTGGAAACCATCACGGTGGGTCGCATGGTCGATCGGCTGGCCGATGCCGGGCTGGTGGAGCGCCGCGCCGATCCGGCCGATCGCCGCGCCTGGCAATTGTTCCTGACCCCGCATGCCGGCACGATGCTCGCCGATCTGGCGCCGGTCGCTGCCGAACTGCGCGCCGAGATGCTGGATGACTTTGATACAGCCGAACAGGCGATGCTGCACGCGCTGCTGGTCAAGCTGCGCGCCAATCTGGTCCGCGAAGGATGAATGCGCCGATGAATTCCGCTGCACAGGCCGGCGCCACCGCAGTGGTGGCAAAGTCGCGTTGGCGCACGCGGGCGATCATGGTGTCGGTGCCACTGCTGGTGCTGGCCGCTGGCGCATATCTGTGGTGGTCTGGTCAAGGCCAGGTTTCCACCGACAACGCCTATGTGCGGATCGACAAGGTGGCGATTTCCAGCGACGTGACCAGCCGGGTGCGCCGCGTGCTGGTGGCCGAGAACATGCCAGTCAAACGCGGTCAGTTGCTCATCGAACTGGCCGATGATCCGTTCCGCATCGCGCTGGCCCAGGCCGAAGCCCGGCTGGCCGATGCCCGCCTGCAAGTGCGCCAGCTGCAATCGGGCACCGGTGGCAGCGCCGCCGATGTCAGCGAAAAGCGCGAGGCGCTGGCCTTTGCGCTGACGGAACTCGATCGGCAACAAACGTTGATCGACCGCGGCTTTGCCACCCGCGCGCGATTGCAGCAGGCGCAATATGCTGTGGCCAAGGCCCGAGCGGAATTAAATGGCGCGTTGGCCGATGATCGCCGCGCTCGCCAGGCCGCTGGCATCGCCATCACCGAGACCAATCATCCGCTGGTGCTGGCCGCGGCCGCGGCGCGCGACAAGGCGGCGTTCGATCTGTCGCGCACCCGCATCCGCAGCCCGGCGGACGGCATCGCCACCCAGACCAGCCGGCTGCTGCCCGGCCAGGTGATGATACAGGGCGTCGCCAGCCTGTCGGTGATGGTGGCGAACAGCGAATTTGTGGAAGCGAATTTCAAGGAAACCGAACTGGCCGACATGCGCATCGGGCAGCGCGCCGAAGTGCGGCTGGATGCGTTCCCCACGGCCGTGCTGACCGGCCGGGTGGACAGTATCGGCGTGGGCACGGGCAGCGAATTTTCGGTGCTGCCGGCGCAGAATGCCACCGGCAACTGGGTGAAGGTGGTGCAGCGTGTGCCGGTGCGCATCAAGCTGGATGAACGGGCGAAGATGCCACTCCCCATGCCGCTGATCGCCGGCCTATCGGCCGAGGTGAAGGTGATCACCAAGTGAGCAGTGCCGCACCGGCGGTGCCAGAAGCGGTAGGCGTCGGCGCGTCACCGGTCGTCGTCACGATGGTGGTGATGCTGGGCAGCTTCATGACGGTGCTGGATTCCACCATCGCCAATGTCGCGCTGCCGCACATGCAGCCCAGCCTGAATGCCGCGGCCGACAGCATCACCTGGGTGCTGACCAGCTATATCGTCGCCACCGCCATCGCCACGCCAATCACCGGCTGGCTGGCGGCGCGCATCGGCCGGCGCAAATTGTTCCTGTGGAGCGTCGCCATCTTCACCATCGCTTCGCTGGCCTGCGGGCTGGCGGGCAGCCTGTCGGAAATGGTGCTGTACCGCATCATCCAGGGCGCTTCCGGGGCGTTTCTGGCACCGTTGGGCCAAGCCTATGTGCTCGATGCCTGGCCGCCCGCCAAACATGGGCCGGCCATGGCCTGGTGGGGGGTGGGCGTGATGGTCGGGCCGATCCTTGGCCCAGTGGTCGGCGGCTGGCTCACCGACAATTTCGATTGGCGCTGGGTATTCCTGATCAACCTGCCGTTCGGGCTGATCTGCTTCACCACCGCGGCGGCGTGCTTGCCCGAACCCAGGTTGCCGGCGCGGCGCTTCGACATGCTGGGCTTTGCGCTGCTGGCGCTGGGCATGGCGGCGCTGCAACTGGCACTTGATCGTGGCCAGCAACTCGCATGGCTGGAAAGCTGGGAAGTGCGGCTGGAGGCCGGGCTGGCCCTCGCCGCGCTGTGGGCGTTTGGCGTGCACGCGCTGTCGCGCCCCGGTGCCATTGTCGATCGCGAACTGCTCACCAATCGCAACGCGTTGACCGGCATGCTGTTCATCACATTGGTCGGCTTTCTGCTGGTGGCGACCACGGCCCTGCTGCCGACCATGGTGCAGACGCTCTATGGCTATCCGGTGGTGGCGGCCGGCGAGCTGATGATGCCGCGCGGCATCGGCATGATGATCGCCATGATGTCGGCCGGGCAATTGCTGGGGCGCGGTGTCGATCCGCGCGGCATGCTGGCGGTGGGGTTCGTCTCCACCGGCGCGGCGCTGTGGGGGATGAGCCTGTTCTCACCCGACCAGGGCGCCTGGCCGTTCATTGTCACCGGGTTTTTCCAGGGCGCCGGGCTGGGGATGATCTTCGTGCCGCTGAACACCGTGTCCTTTGCCAATATGGCCCCGGCGCTGCGCACCGATGCTGCTGCCATCTTCATGCTGCTGCGAAACATTGGCGGATCGATCGGCATCAGCGTGGCAGTGGCGATGCTGCAACGCCAAACGCAGATTTCGCACGCCGATCTGGGCAGCGGCATCACGCCGTTTTCCCTGCCCTGGGCCGATCCGGCCACATTGGCGGCGGCGGGTGCGGGCGCTGTTGTATCGGTGCTGGATGGCGCAGTGAACCGTCAGGCGCTGATGATCGCCTATCTCGATGTGTTCCGGGCGATGGCGATCATGTCGGTTTCGGTGCTGCCGCTGCTGCTGATCCTGCGGAGCAGCAAGCAATCGGGGAAGCCGTCACCACCGGTGCATCTGGCGGATTGAGGGTCACGGTGGCGTCAGCCCGATCAGGCGCATCACCACGGCTTGGCACAGCATCACCACCAGCCACCACAGCGTGGCATTGCCGACCCGCCCCCAGCGCTGCCCGGCCATCAGCAGCGAGGTGGCCAGCACGGGCGCGACAAATCCCGCCCAGATCACCACCGCCGATCCGATGGTCATCACCCAGATCGGCGCCTTGGGCGGCGCGAGGATCAGCGCGCCGGCCAGAATCGCCCCCAGCCACAGCGCCGCCAGCAGCGCTACGGCCCAAGTGCCGATGCTGCGCGGCCGATCGACGAACTGCGCCAGCAACAGCGCCAGCAATGTCGCGATGCCGATCGGAACGGCGTTGAGCACGATGTAGATCATGGGCGGCAGCTTGCCGGCTTTTGCGCGCCATGCAAGGGGGCCTTTCGCGGGAAGCGCCAAGCCAAGGAGACACGATCATGACCGACCTGCCACCGCTGTTGCTGGGCCGCCTCAACCATGTCGGCATCGCTTGCCCGTCGATCGACGCGGCGGTGGCGATGTATGAGCGGTTGTTCGGGGCCACCCTGTCCACCCCGGCCTTCGATCTGCCGGCGCAGGGCGTGCGGGTGGCGTTCATCGATGTCGCCAACAGCCAGCTGGAGCTGATCGAACCGCTGGGCGATGATTCACCGATCCACGGCTTTCTGAAGAAGAGCCCCAATGGTGGCCAGCATCATGTGTGTTTCGAAGTGGCCGATATCATTGCGGCGCGCGATGCGATGCGGGCGCGGGGAGCCACCGTGCTGGGCACCGGGGAGCCGCGGATGGGCGCGCACGGCGTGCCGGTGATCTTCGTGCACCCGCGCGACACGGGCGGCGTGCTGGTGGAATTGATGCAGGAACCGGATGGCCATCATTGATGCCGTCGCTGCCCCTGCCAAGCGTGGCAGGGGCAGCCCAATCCTCAATCGCGGCGGCTGATCAGCCAGCCGACAACAAAGCCCAGCGCGATGCCGGCGCCGAGCGCGGCAAGCGGCTGCTCCTGCACGGTGGCGCGCACCTTGGCGGTGCCATCTTCGGCGATCTTCTGGGCCTGTTCCTTGACTTCACGCGCCTTTTCCGGGGCGGCATCGGCCAGTTCGCGAGCCTTGGCCGCGGCCTTGTCATAGGCGGTGGTCGCGGCATCGCGCGCGGCATGGATCGCCTTGTCGGCTTGGCTCTTCACGTCATCCTTCAGCTTGGCCAGCTTGCCGGCAGCGTCATGGGCGGCCTGCTCGGCAGATTCGACGGCGTGGTGGACGGCATCGGTGGCAGCCGGAATGATGTCGGACGGTTCGTTGATGTTGGCCATGGGCTATTCCTTTCAGGTGGGACAATGACCAACCCAACATAGTGCGCGCGGTTCCCGATTTGAAGTGTGGGATTCCGCTAAGTCAGTCGTCGGGCGTGACCTTGCCCCGGCCGGCCTTGATTCCTGACCGCACCGCCTTGCCGACCAGCCGCCGTTGTTTCGATCCCAGCGTCGGCCGCGTCGCGCGGCGCTGCACCGGGCGCACCCAGGCTGCCGCCACCAGCGCGGCCAGCCGATCGCGCGCATCCTGGCGATTGCGCACCTGATCACGGAACCGCATCGCGCTGATCATGATGACGCCATCCGACGACGCGCGCCGCCCAGCCAGCCGCAGCAGCCGCAATTTCACCTCTTCGGGCAGGCTGGGCGAATTGACCACATCGAAGCGCAGTTGGACCGCCGAGGAGACTTTGTTGACATTCTGCCCGCCCGGTCCGCTGGCGCGAACGAACGATTCTTCCAGTTCCTCTTCGGGGATATTCGGGGCCATAGTGCGCCCATATCCGAATCGGCCAAGAACTTCCAATTTTGGGGAAACGCGATGATCATCGTCCACCATCTGAACAACAGCCGGTCGCAGCGCATCCTGTGGCTGCTGGAAGAACTGGGGCTGGACTATGAGATCAAGCATTATGCCCGCGATGCCGTGACCAATCTGGCGCCGCCGGAACTGAAGGCTGTGCATCCGCTGGGCAAATCGCCGGTGGTGGCGGAAAACGGCCAGATCATCTTTGAATCGGGTGCGATCACCGATTGGATCATCCGCACCCATGGCGGCGGCCGCCTCGCGCCGCAGCCGGGCACGCCAGCGCACGAAGCCTATCTGATGTGGCTGCATTTTGCCGAAGGTTCGGCGATGACCCCGTTCCTGCTGGCCCTGTACACGGCCCGGCTCGGCGAGGCCGCCGCGCCGCTGCAGCCGCGCATCCAGGAACAGATCGGATCGCATGTTGCCTATGTCAGCCAGTGCCTGGGCAGCAACGACTGGCTGGTGGACAATCAGCTTTCGGGCGCGGACATCATGATGAGCTTCATCGCCGAAATCGCTGCCATGCAGGGACTTGGCGCGCATTTCCCGAACATCTTGGCTTATGCAAAACGCATCCAGGCCCGCCCGGCCTGGCAGGCGGCGGCGGCAAAGACGGAGCCGTACAACTTCCGCTTGCCGGCATAAGGCTCAGGCGCGGCGCCCAGCGAGCAGGTTCAGCCCCAACCCGGCGATGATCAGCGCGGCGGCTGCCAGTTTCCACGGCGGCAAGGCCTCCCCCAGCACCACGGCGGTGGAGGCCATGCCGAACACCGGCACCAGCAGCGACGTGGGTGCCACGCTGGTCGCCGGATAACGCGCCAGCAGCCAGCCCCAGGCGCCATAGCCGAACAGGCTGTTGCCCACCGCCTGCCACGCCACCGCCAGCCAGATGCCGGGGGTTGCCGCGCCGATCGCCATGCGGATCGCCGGCCAGCCTTCGAACCACAGCGCGAGGCCCGCCAGCGGCGGCACCGCGAACAGCGACGACCAGGTGATGAAGCCCAGCATGTCCACCCGGCCGGCGGCGCGCTGGGCCATGTTGCCCAGTGCCCAGCCAAAGGCCGCGCCCAGCACCAGCGCGATGCCGGTGCCGGTCACATCACCGCCGATGTTGGCGCCGATCACTGCCACCCCCGCCAACGCCAGGGCCAGCGCTGCCCATTGCAGCGGTTGCAGCCGCTCGCCACTGAGAACCATGGCCATGGCGATGGTGAACACCACATGGGTTTGCACCAGCAGGCTGGCGAGGCCGGCAGCGATATAGCCATCGATGGCGATGAACATCAGCCCGAACTGCCCCACCCCGATGGCCAGGCCATAAAGCGCGAGGATGCGCCACGACACCGCCGGGCGGCGCACGAACAGGATCAGCGGGAACACCACCGCACCAAAGCGCAGCGCCGCAAACAGCAGCGGCGGCAGGCTGTGCAGCGCCGTGCCGATCACGGCGAAATTGCTGCCCCACACCATCACCACCGCCAGCGCCAGCAACAGCGCACGCGGTGGCATTGCCGCGCCGGTCATGCGGTTTCAGTGGCCCGCGGCGGCCGGGCCAGCAGATGATAGGCCGCCGCCCCGACCGCCATGGCCACCGCGATATTGATCGACAGCGGCAGCGCCGTGCCATCATAGATCGCCGCCGCCGCCGCCGAGGTGAGCGCGCCGATGCCGAAGTTCACGCCGCCCATCAGGCCGGACACCGCGCCGGCCCGGAGCGGATCGACACTGAGCGCCCCGGCCGAGGCATTGGCCGCGATCAGGCCATTGGAACTGAGCGCCACGAACAGCAGCGGGAAGATCACCGGCAACGGCGCCGACGCCAGCGCCGCCAGCAACAGCGCCGTGCCGGCAACGGCCGCCGCCAGGCTGCTGACGGCAAGGATGCGATCCGGGCTGTGCCGGCGCAGCAGGGCGCGATTGACCTGGCTGGCGCCAACGATGCCCACGGCAATCACCGCGAACACCAACCCGAACTGCTGATCGGAAAAGCCCCAGGTGCCCATCACCAGATCGGGCGAGGCAGCGATATAGCTGAACAGGGCGGTGCCATTGGCGGCCCCGACCAACAAATACCCGATCAGCCGGCGCTGCCGCAAAAGATCGCCATAACCGGTGAGCACCGAGCCTTGCCGCGCCGTGGCCGCCGTGGCGGGGCTGCGGCTTTCCTCCAACCGCAACGCCACCGCCAGCGTGACAGCGACGCCGATGCCGACAAACACCAGGAACACCGCGTGCCAGCCGACCGCCGCGGCAATCCAGCCGCCCACGGTGGGCGCCAGCAGCGGCGCGATGGCGAGCACCAGCATCAACAGCGAGAAAATGCGCGCCGAATCGCGCTCGTCATAACGATCACGCACGATGGCACGGCAAGTGACCATCGCGGCACAGCACCCCAGCGCCTGGAAGAACCGCCCCGCCACCAATGCTTCGATGGTTGGTGCCACCGCGCAGGCCAGGCTGGCGAGGATATAGACCGCGCAGCCGATCAATATGGTCGGCCGCCGCCCGATGCGATCCGACAACGGCCCGAAGAACAATTGCCCCACCGCCATGCCGACAAAGAACGTAGAAAGCGTCAGCTGCACCGCCGCCGGCGAACTGCCATAATCGCGCGCAATCGCCGGCAGGGTAGGCAGATACAGATCGATGGTGACGGCGCCAAACGCCGTCAACGATCCCAGCAACAGGATCTCGCCCAGGCCGGGCTGGCGGCCAATGGCCGCAACGGGTGGGGCAGTCGGGGCGTGCACGCGCCGGCTGTAGGCGGGCGGCGGCGCGAAGGAAAGCGCGCGATGCGCGCAGGGTTCAACCGAACGGATTGCGGATGGTCAGCCGGCCATCGATGACAAGGCCATCGGCCATGTCTTCGCTGTAGAAAATGGAGCAGCCGGCCTCAAGTGCGGCGGCAAGGAGCATGGAATCGCAAATCTGCAGTTGATACCGTCGGGCAATCAGCATCCCATTTTCATGTATATCGAGCGTCAACGGCACCGGAGTACGCAACTGTGAACGCAACATCGCCAGCGCTTCTTCAATGGCCTCCCAAGTCAAGCGCATCCGCCGCATCACAACAGTGAATTCATTGAGACTTTGTACGGAAACAACGTTGGCAGCACCGATCAACGCGCGCGCTTGATCGGCTTTTCCGTCGCTTCCCAATGCGTACACCAGAACATTGGTGTCAATGAAGGCCCTCACAGCAGGCGATCAACGCCGTTCATTTCGTCGCGGCTGAGCTTCCAACTGCCATCGGCGGGCAACTGCAGATCATAGGCCTTTAGCCGCGCCATCACTTCAGCGCGGGAAAGCTTGCGGGACAATTGGGCGCGGTGATCGTCCAGCGCCGTCACACTCACCTCATCCCCTTCCTTCAATCCCAATGCACGCGCCACATCAACGGGGATGCGGATGGCGAGGCTGTTGCCCCATTTGGAAACCTGCATGGCGATGGCCTTGATGGATATCTGTACAAGAAATTTGATATCAATTCAGTCGGCGGATATCAACGGAGGATCGACTCTTGCAGCCCTGCCAGTCCGCGAACCAATGAAAAAGGGGCGGGCCCGAAAGCCCACCCCCCCAGCATTCCCCAGCGCCGCAACGGCGCAATCCGCAGGTTCAGGCGCGCACGGCCCCGTCCGCCGCCACGCTGTTGTGGCGCAGCGCCTCCAGCACCGTCTTCACGATGGCGGCGGCATCCAGCCCGGCATCGGCATATTGCTTGGCCGGGTTGTCATGATCCTGGTACAGATCGGGCAGGCGCAGCGTGCGCAGCTTCAGGCCGGCATCGGTGAGGCCTTCATCGCTGGCCATGGTCAGCACATGGCTGCCAAAGCCGCCGATGGCGCCTTCCTCGATGGTGATCAGCACATCGTGGGTGGCGGCCAGCTTGCGGATCAGCGCCATGTCCAGCGGCTTGGCAAAACGCATGTCGGCGACCGTGGTCGAAAGCCCGCGCGCATCGAGATCGTCGGCGGCCTTCAGGGCTTCGGCCAGGCGGGTGCCCAGCGACAGGATGGCCACCTTGTGGCCGGTGCGCACAAGCCGACCCTTGCCGATTTCCATGCGCGTGCGCGCCTCGGGGATGGCGACGCCGGTGCCTTCGCCGCGCGGATAGCGCAGCGCGATCGGGCCCTCATCATGGAGGGCGGCGGTGTGCACCATGTCGGCCAGTTCGGCTTCGTCGCTGGCCGCCATCACCACCATGTTGGGCAGGGTGGCGAGATAGGCGATGTCGAACGAACCGGCGTGGGTGGCGCCATCGGCCCCGACCAGGCCGGCGCGATCAATGGCAAAACGCACCGGCAGATTTTGCAGCGCCACATCATGCACCACCTGATCATAGGCGCGTTGCAGGAAGGTGGAATAAATCGCGCAGAACGGCCGCATGCCCTGCGCCGCCAGGCCGGCAGCGAAGGTGACCGCATGTTGTTCGGCGATGCCGACATCGAAGGTGCGATCCGGGAAGGCCTTGTTGAAGCGATCGACGCCGGTGCCCGATGGCATGGCGGCGGTGATGGCGACGATCTTCGGATCGCGCTTGGCTTCCTCGATCAGCATGTCGCCAAAGACATTCTGATAGGCCGGAGCCTTGGGCTGTGGCTTGAACTGGGTGCCCGACACCACATCGAATTTCACCACGCCATGATATTTGTCGGCGCTGGCTTCGGCCGGGGCATAGCCCTTGCCCTTTTGGGTCACAACATGGATCAGCATCGGGCCTTCGGCGGCATCGCGGACATTTTCCAGAACCGGCAGCAGATGTTCGAGATTATGGCCGTCGATCGGGCCGACATAATAAAAGCCGAGCTCTTCAAACAATGTGCCGCCGCCCTGGGCGAGGCCGCGGGCATATTCATCGACGCGCGCGGCGGCCTTCTGCAGCGGCGGCGGCAGCACCCGGCCAGACACCTGCTTCAGATATTCGCGCAATTCCAGGAACTTGCGGCTGGAAAGCAGGCGCGACAGATAGGATGACAGCGCGCCCACCGGCGGCGCGATCGACATGTCGTTGTCGTTCAGGATCACCACCAGCCGGTTGCCGGCCTGCCGGGCATTGTTCATCGCTTCATAGGCCATGCCGGCCGACATCGAACCATCGCCGATCACCGCGATGCCCTTGCCCGGCTTGCCCTGCAATTTGTTGGCAATGGCAAAGCCCAGCGCCGCCGAGATCGACGTGCTGCTGTGCGCGGCGCCGAACGGATCATATTCGCTCTCGCTGCGCTTGGTGAAGCCGGACAGGCCGCCGGGCTGGCGCAGGGTGCGGATGCGATCCCGCCGGCCGGTGATGATCTTGTGCGGATAGGCCTGGTGGCCGACATCCCACACCAATTTGTCATCGGGCGTGTTGAACACATAGTGCAGCGCGACGGTGAGCTCGACCACGCCGAGGCCGGAACCCAGATGGCCGCCCGTGTAGGACACAGCGTGGATCATTTCCTGCCGCAGTTCATCGGCCAGCTGCCGCAATTGCCCGGGCTCCAGCTTGCGCAGGTCGGCCGGCACCTGAACAGTATCAAGCAGCGGGGTTTCAAGCATCATCGAGACGGCTCGCTTGGCGAAAGGTTAAGCCGCTGCCTTTAGCGGACTGGCAGCGACCTGTCATCAAAACTGTCATGAACATGCGGCGCACAGCCCGCGCACTTCGATCACCGGGCGCACCGGGCGGAAGCCGGCGGCGCTGGCGGCGGCGCGCACTTCGCCGGTGATGCGATCATCATCGATATGGGTGGCGCGGCCGCAGCGGTCACACACCAGAAAGATGCAATCATGCGGGCAATCGGGGTGGACATTGGCGATGAAGGCATTGGCGCTTTCGACGCGCGACGCGACATTGTTGGCCACGAACAGATCGAGGATGCGATAGACGCTGTTGGCCGCCACCCGCCGGCCGGTGGTCGCCGAAACCGCATCGGTGACATCATAGGCGGAAACCGGGCGATCAAATCCGGCCAGGGCGCCGAACACAGTGGCCCGCAGCGGCGTCCATTGTTCGCCGGCATCGATCAGGCGCGCCCGGGCGGCCGTGGCCAGATCGGCGCGGTTATCATGCTGGCCATGGGCGTGGACAATGGACATGGCGGCAATATCGGCAGTCAGCCGGGGTATGGCAAGCGCCAGCACGCCGCGCGGCAACATCGGCGCTTCAGGCGATCTGCAAGGCCCGCAAATTGCGCCAGTGCGCCAGCGCCAACAATGACACGCCGGCCATCGAAACCAGCATCTCTGTCAGATCGCCATGCTCCACCGCCAGCGAGCCGGCCATCACCATCAGGCCGGCCAGGCCGACGCCGGCAATCCAGCCGCGGCCATGGATGCGCCAGCCGCGCCACAGTGCCACCGCCGCCAGCGGCAACGCCAGCGCGAGGCCAACGACATGGACACGATGATCGAGCAGGTCACCACTGAGCGCAAACAGCGACAACAGCAGGACACCGGCCATGCAATGAAGCAGGCACAAGCCAGACAGGCCAATGGCGAGTCGATCGAGCAGGCTGTTGACAGGCCGGGACATATGATCGTGTTACATTATTACATACGTCAGCACAACTGGATTCTCCGACGCATTCCGGCAGCCGACTTGGCGGGCAGGCAGCGCGCCGCTATCAGCTTGATGATGCGTCTGCCTGTCTCCCTTGTCCTGCTCAGCCTGCTGCTGGCTGCCCCGGCTGTTGCACATGATTTCTGGATCCATCTGCCGCGCCACCGGCTGGCTGCCCCGGCGGAGATCGAGGCGCGCTTCGTCATCGGCGATCCGGCCGCCGCAGAGCCGTGGGAAACCAATTGGCAACGCATTGTCGCGCTGCGCCGCCATGGCCCGGATGGCGTGCATGATCTGCTGGCCGCCGTGCGCCTGAGCACGGCAACAGCGCCGGGCGGCGCAGCCCTGCCGCTGGCCGGGGCGGCGCGCGGCACCCACGTCATCGCCTTTGAAAGCAATCATGCTGCCATCGAGCTGCCGGCCGGCGAGTTCACCACTTATGCCGTGGACGAAGGCCTGGCGCTGCCGCTGGCGCTGCGCAAGCAGGCCGGCACCGAAGCCGCGCCCGGCCGGGAGATTTATTCCCGCCGCGCCAAGGCGCTGATCCAGATCGGCGCCACGCCGACCGCAGACGCCATCCGGCCCGTCGGCCACACGCTGGAGATCGTGCCGCTGGCCAATCCCTATGCCCTGCCCGCCGGCAAGCCGCTGGTGGTGCGCATACATTATCACGGGCTGCCGCTGGCCGGCGCCACCGTATCGCTGGAAAGCCTCGACAATCCGCGCCTGCCCGGAACGGCCTTGATCACCAACGCGCAGGGCGAGGCCAGTTTCCCGATCGACAAGACCGGCCGCTGGAAGCTCAATTGCGTGTGGAGCGCGCCGATCACCGACCCGCGCGCCGATTATGAAACGATTTTTTCCAGCCTGACCTTCGGCTATTGAGCCTGTGAACGGAGACAAACTGATGCGCCTTGCTGTTGCCCTGTTGCTTGCCGGCGTCGCCGCGCCCGCGCTTGCCGAACCCGATCTGGCGATGGTCGCCCGCATCACCGATGAAGCGATGAACCATGGTGAAGTGGTCGAAACGGCGGCGTATCTGACCGATCGCATCGGGCCGCGCATGACCAATTCGCCCGGCATGCGCGCTGCGGAGCGCTGGACGCAGGAGAAGTTCAAGGCCTGGGGCCTGACCAATGTGCACACCGAAGGCTTTGATTTCGGCCGCGGCTGGAGCATCGACAGCGCCAGCGTGACGATGCAGTCGCCGCGCCGCATGAGCCTGCGCACCCTGCCGGTGGCCTGGACTCCCGCCACGCCAGCAGGCGGCATCACCGCGCCGGTTGTGGTGGCACCGATGAGCAAGCCGCGCCACTTCGCCGACTGGGTCGGCAAGCTGAAGGGCAAGATCGTCGCCATCAGCTATCCGCGCCCCCCCCGCGATGCCGACAAGCCGGCATTCGAGCGGCTCGATGCCGAAGCCATCGGCAAGCTGGACGAATATGAGCAGCCGGTGACCGGGCCCGATGCCGGCGACGGCTGGCTGAAATATCTGCAGTTCGGCAAGCAGCTTGATGAATTTCTGGCCAAGGAAGGCGCGCTGGGCTGGGTGCGCATGAGCTATAGAGACAATGGCCTGCTGCACGGCGAAGGCTATCAGCACCGCGACACGCCCAAATTGCCGGGGCTGGAACTGACCGCCGAGGATTACCGCCGGCTGGTACGCCTGTCGGCCGGCGGCGAAGTGGTGCTGACCATCAATTCGCAGGTCAAATTCGATGACAGCGATCCCAACGGCTATAATGTGCTGGCCGATATTGCTGGCAGCGACGCCAAGGCCGGCTATGTCATGGCCGGCGCGCATCTGGACAGCTGGGTCGCGGCCGATGGCGCCGCCGACAATGGCGCTGGATCAGCAATCATCATGGAAGCCGCGCGCATCCTCAGCGCCCTGAAGGTCAAGCCCAAGCGCACCATCCGCTTTGCCTTGTGGTCAGGCGAGGAGCAGGGGCTTTACGGCTCGGCCAATTATATCGAGCGGCATTTCGCCAGCCGCCCGGCCAATCCCGATCCGGTGAAGGCCAAGCTCAGCTATGATTTCAAGCTGAACCAGTTCCCGATCGAGAAGAAGGCCGATTACAATCTGCTCGCCGGCTATTTCAACATCGACAATGGCGGCGGCAAGCTGCGCGGCATCCATGCCGAAGGCAATTTCGCTGCCGTGCCGGTGCTGCAGGGCCTGTTGTCACCCTTTGGCAGCATGGGCGCCGGTGCGGTGGTCGCCAGCCCGACCGGCGGCACCGATCATGAATTCATGTCGGCCATCGGCCTGCCGGCGTTCCAGTTCATCCAGGACCCGCTGGATTATGAAACCACCGTGCACCACAGCAGCGTCGATACGTTCGACCATCTGCGCCCCGAAGATCTGCGCCAGTCGGCGGTGATCCTCGCCTCGGTGCTGTGGGAAACCGCCAACGCCGAAAAACCGCTGCCGGCGCGGCCGCTGCCCACCAACCCGCGCCTGACCGACCCGTTCCACGTGGCTGATCCTGACAAGAAGGACTGACGCACCCGCTTTCGTGGGTTAGGAATTGGGCTTAGGGGGTTGCCATGGCCACTGCTGCTGCAACCCCCCTGCCTACCCGCGCGCGCGCGCAACCGCGCGCCATTGCCGCCTGGCTGCTTGGCGTCGCGGCGCTGGTGTTTGCCATGGTCGTGGTCGGCGGCATCACCCGGCTGACCGAATCCGGCCTGTCGATCACGCGCTGGGATGTGGTGTCGGGGACGCTGCCGCCGCTGAGCGAGGCCGAATGGCAGGCGCAATTCGCGCTGTATCAGCACTCCAGCCAGTATCAGTTGATGAACCAGGGCATGAGCCTTTCGGCGTTCAAGGGCATTTTCTTCTGGGAATATCTGCACCGCTTGCTGGGCCGGCTGATCGGCTTGGCCTTTGCGCTGCCGCTGGCCTGGTTCTGGATCGCGGGGCGGGTTCCGCAGGGGTATAAATTGCGCCTGCTGGCCCTGTTCGCGCTGGGCGGCCTGCAGGGCGCCATCGGCTGGTGGATGGTGGCCTCCGGGCTGGTCGATCGCACCGAGGTGGCGCCGGAACGGCTGGCCATCCATTTGTCGAACGCGCTGATCATCATGGCGGGCTGCATCTGGACCGCGCTCGATCTGCGGGATGGTGATGCGCCGCGCCCCAAATCGCTCAATCCTCGCCCCAGCGCATGGGTGTGGCCGCTGACGGCGTTGCTGGCGGTGCAGATTGTCTGGGGCGCCTTCACCGCCGGGCTGCGCGCCGGCCACGCGTCGGACACCTGGCCGTTGATGTTCGGCCAGTTGGTGCCCGACGGCCTGTTTGCCCGCGCTGCCGATCTGGTGAGCGA
Organism: Sandarakinorhabdus sp.; assembly: GCF_987265915.1. Taxonomy (NCBI): domain Bacteria; kingdom Pseudomonadati; phylum Pseudomonadota; class Alphaproteobacteria; order Sphingomonadales; family Sphingosinicellaceae; genus Sandarakinorhabdus; species Sandarakinorhabdus sp. Next base: position 1,129,208 of record NZ_OZ503948.1, on the reverse strand, counting down.
TCCGATCACTGTGCAATTCGTGCACCGCAGCCTGGCCTGGGCCGTGGCCGCTGCCGTGCTGCTGGTGGCGTGGCGCCTGTGGCGCGCCGGGGCGGGCGTGCGCGCGCTGGCGCTGGGCTTGCTGGTGCTGGTGCAATTCGCGCTCGGCGTCGCGGTGATCATTGGCCATGTGCCGATCCCGCTGGGCGTGGCCCACCAGGGCGTGGCAGCCTTGCTGGTCGCGGCGACAAGCTGGGCTGCGCACTGGTCGCAGAGGGGACGCGCATGACGGCGAAGAACGTCCTGGGTGGCCCGTTGGCGTTGTGCTCGGCCGATCCGATGACGGGCTGGCAGCGCGACGGCTGCTGCAACACCGATGCGCACGACCATGGCCTGCACACGGTATGCGCCGAGGTGACCGAGGAGTTTCTGGCCTTCAGCCAATCCGCCGGCAATGATCTGTCGACGCCGCGGCCCGAATATGGCTTTCCCGGCCTCAAGCCCGGCGATCGCTGGTGCCTATGCGCCGGCCGCTGGGAAGAAGCCCGCCGTGCCGGCTTCGCGCCGGAGGTGGTGCTGGAAGCCTGCCACGAGAAAACGCTTGAGGTGACCTTGCTCGGCCATTTGCAGGCCCATGCGGTGCAGCCCTGATTGCCAGCTGGGATGGCGCGGATTTCACCGGTGCCAAGCTGGCCTGTCTGCTTGATGGCGGCATCCTTACTTATCGCCGCGACGACAAGCCCGGCATCCCGTGGCCCGGCCTGATCGATCTGCCTGGCGGCGGCCGCGAAGGTCGCGAGAGCCCGGCGCAATGCGCCCTGCGCGAACTGCACGAGGAATTCGGCCTGACCCTCCCCGAAAACCGAATCATCTGGGCGCAGGCGTTCCCGTCCATGCACCCGCCCGGCCGGACCGGCTGGTTGCTCGCGGTTCAGCTGGACGCGTCAGAACTGGCCGCCATCCGCTTCGGCGACGAAGGCCGCGATCCGCAATTGCTTGAAATCGGCGCGTTTCTGGCCGCACCGGATGCGGTCGCACCCTTGCAGGATCGGGTGCGCCGGCTGTTCGACGACCAGGTCCGCCAAGCGGTGTCTTGATACCACACCGGAAAAACGTCGCTTTTTCCTTGATCTGCCGGGCTTGTTGCACAATAGCCAGCGCCAACGCCGGGGCCTTGTCGCCCCGGCCGTTTCGTTTGCAACAATGGAATCCATGCCATGCTCACCCGGATCACCGACTCGGCCAAGCCCGCCGAAGTCGAAAAAAAATGGCTGCTGATCGATGCCGAAGGCCTCGTGGTCGGCCGCCTGGCCACCATCATCGCCAATCGCCTGCGCGGCAAGCACAAGGCCAGCTACACCCCGCACGTCGATTGCGGTGACAATGTCATCGTCATCAACGCCGAAAAGGTCCGCTTCACCGGCAACAAGGCGACCGACAAGGTCTATTATCGCCACACCGGCCACCCCGGCGGCATCAAGGAAACGACCCCGGCCAAGGTGCTGGAAGGCCGTTTCCCGGAACGCGTGCTGATCAAGGCGGTGGAACGCATGGTGCCGCGCGGCCCGCTGGGCCGCCAGCAGATGCGCAACCTGCGCGTCTTTGCCGGCACCGAGCATCCGCACGTGGCGCAAAGCCCCGAGGTTCTGGATGTGAAGTCCATGAACCGCAAGAACACCACGATCGCTGGTTGAGGAACTGACAGATGAACGACAATCGCCAGTCTTTTGCCGATCTCGCCGGCCTTGACGCCGATGCGCCCGTGAACACCGCCCACACCGGTGGCGGCGGCCCGCCGGCGCCGCTGCGGGAACAGGAAATCGATGCGCAGGGCCGCGCCTATGCCACCGGCAAGCGCAAGAACGCCATTGCCCGCGTCTGGCTGAAGCCCGGCACCGGCAAGATCACCGTCAACGGCCGCGACCAGACCGTCTATTTCGCCCGGCCCAGCTTGCGCCTGGTGATCAACCAGCCGTTCGATGTGGCCGAACGCCGCGATCAATATGATGTGGTGGCCACCGTGGTCGGCGGCGGCCTGTCCGGCCAGGCCGGCGCGGTGAAGCACGGCATCGCCCAGGCGCTGACGAAGTATGAACCGATCCTGCGCACCCCGGTGAAGCAGGCCGGTTTCCTGACACGCGATCCGCGCGTTGTGGAACGCAAGAAGTACGGCAAGGCCAAGGCCCGCCGCAGCTTCCAGTTCAGCAAGCGCTGATCCGGATTGCTGTTTTGCCGCTGCATCGCGCAGCGCGGACAGCTTGGCAGCTGCAAAAATTGGCGCCGCGCGGTTGGACCGCGCGGCGCCATTTTTCATGAAAAATCAGGCAAGGATTTGCGTCAGCACCGCTGACATAGTTACTGAGTCATTAACATAAATACCCTGTTAACCTTTCCTTAAGCCATTGAAAAAAAACGGACTTGACCGCCACTTTGGTAGATGGCTACACGTATCTTCACTTCGGATCGAACACGGTCCAAGGGGTCAAGATGATTAAACCACTAGTGGCATTCGGGTTGGCGTTGGGATTGGCCAGCAGTGCGTCGGCTGTGATCATGCCGAACGCGCTGCGCAACAACACACCTGGTACCGGTAATCTCGCTGATTTCCGCAGCGATCAGCGCTATGAATATTGGGATACCGACGGCACTGCCACGACGGCCATACTCAGCAACGGTCAGCAGGCCGGTTTTCTTGCCAGACGCTATAATCTGGCTCCGGTTGAACCGCCTGGCGCGGCAACATCAAATATCGTGTCCCCGCAACTGGAGCGTGCCGTCGTCGAGTTCCGTAGCGGATCTGACACCCAAGGTACCGATAATCGTACCTATGGCGTGCACACACCGAATGACTCGACCGGCCTGCCGGCAATCCTTGGCGGTGGCGGCGTTTACAGTCCGCTCAACAAGTCCACGACCCTCAACGCTGATAGCAGCACGGTGAGTACCGACAACCAGATCAACGTGCCCTGGGCGAATTTCCTGCAATCGAACGGCGCCGACCAGGTGAACATGCCGTCGCCAGTAGTGTTTTCGATCTCGCGGGTCGATTCGACCCTGACTGTGAAAATCGGCGACCAAAGCAGCAATTCTCCGTGGGACCATATCTGGTCTGCTACCAGCATCGGTTTCACTGAAATCAACGGCATCCAGTTGCGCTTGTCGGCCGGCGGTGCCAGCGCTTGGCGCGTCACCGATTTGCGGTTCAACGGCGATCTGCTGAATTCAACGGTCGGCAGCGGGCCAACAAGCATCTATCAGGCCGACACGCTGGATAGCACCGCAGCGTTCGCCGAGCGTGAAATTTTTCTGTGGGACAAGGTCGCCGGTGATTTTTCCCTGACCGGCAACCTCTTCCTTGGCTGGACAGAGGATAGCCTGCGGCCGACCAATTCGACCGCCAATCTTCAGTTCAAGCTGCTCAGCCTGCCTGCGCTTGCGCCGATACCCGAGCCGGCATCATGGGCCATGCTGATCGCCGGCTTCGGCCTGGTCGGGGCAACGCTGCGCCGCCGCCGCGCCGTGGCGGCCTGATCGCCAAAGCCGGGCTTTCGGGCCACATAGACGCGGCGGCCTTTTCTTGGGGCCACAGGGCTGGCAAAGGCGAAGGCATGATTCGCATCCTCACCCTGCTGCTTGCCGCCTTGCTGGCCCTGCCGGCGCTGGCCCAGTCGGTCAGTGACCAGCCGCACACCAAGGTGGAACTGATCGCCGCCAGCGCCGCGCCCGCGCCCGGCAAGCCGCTCACCATCGGCATCGCGCTCAGCCCCAAGGCCGGCTGGCATACATATTGGATCAACCCCGGCGATGCCGGCGCGCCGACCCGCGCCGAATGGACGCTGCCGGCCGGCACCGCTGCGCCTGCCGAACTTCAATATCCGGTGCCGGGCACGCTGGTCGTCTCCGGCCTGATGAACCACGTCTATGAAACCACCAATGTGCTGATCACCAGCGTGACGCCGCCGGCCGGCCTGGCGCCGGGCAGCGCGTTTCCGGTCACGGTGAAGGTGGATTGGCTGGTGTGCAGCCACGAACAATGTGTGCCGGAATCGACGACGCTCACCCTGCCGCTGACCATCGGGGATGGCGCCGCCGATGCCGTCATGGGCCCGCGCCTCGTCGCCGCCCGCGAAGCCTTGCCCAAGCCGCTGGCCGCCACCGCCAGCTGGGCGGTGCAGGGCAAGCGCTTCGTGCTCTCCGTGCCGTTGGCCGGCCTTGAAAATGTGCAGCGCGCCTGGTTCTTCCCGGCCGGCGATCTGGTGATCAACCATGTCACGCCGCAAGCCGTGACCCGCGCCGGCGACGCGCTGCGCATCGAGACGGATGTGGCCGATCCCGGCCCCAGCGGCGACGTCACCGGCGTGCTGCGCGTCGAAATGGCTGGCGAGCCGCCGATGGGCTTTGCCATCACCGCCAAGCCCGGAACCGTCCCCGGCCCCGGCGCGGCGCTGGCCACCGGCGCTGCCAGCGACAGCGGCGAAGAGGGCGAACCTGGCCTGGCGCTCATCCTGCTCGGTGCCGTGCTGGGCGGCCTGATCCTCAACATCATGCCCTGCGTGTTCCCGATCCTGTCGCTGAAGGCGCTGGCGCTGGCCAAGGGCAATGTCGATGCCGGCAAGGCCCGCGCCGAAGCGCTCGCCTACACCGCCGGCGTGGTCATCGTCGTCACCGCGCTGGGCGGCATGGTGCTGGCCCTGCGCGCCGCCGGCAGCCAGGTCGGCTGGGCGTTCCAGTTGCAGGACCCGCGGGTGATCAGCTTCCTGCTGTTGCTGGTGACGGCGATCGCGCTCAACCTCGCCGGCCTGTTCGAAGTGACGCTGACCAGCGGCAATCTCGGCCAGGATCAGGCACGGTCGGGCGGCGTGCGCGGCAGCTTCTTCACCGGCGCGCTGGCGGCGTTTGTCGCCACGCCCTGCACCGGGCCGTTCATGGCCGGCGCATTGGGTGCGGCGCTGGTGCTGCCAACCGTCCAGGCGCTCAGCATCTTTGCCGGACTGGGCTTCGGCCTCGCCTTGCCGTTCCTGTTGATCGGCTTCGTGCCCGCCCTGCGCCGCCGCCTGCCCAAGCCCGGCGCGTGGATGGCAAAGCTGCGCGCCATATTGTCGGTGCCGATGTTCCTCACCGCGCTGGCGCTGGCCTGGGTGCTGGGCCAGCAGGCCGGGGTGGACGGCATGGCGATGGGCCTGGCCGGCGCGCTGCTGCTCGGCCTGTTCCTGTGGTGGCTGGGCGCGCGCCAGCACGGCGGCAAATCGCTGCTGGTGCCCGGCGTGCTGAGCCTGGCGACCGTGGTGGCCGCGACCCTGTTGATCGACACCGGCACCCCGCCAGCCGGCGCCGCCGTTGCCAGCACCGCCGCCAGCGAACTGAACGCCGTGAAATATTCGCCCGCCGCGCTCGCCGACCTGCGCGCGCAGGGCAAACCGGTGTTCCTGTTCATGACTGCGGATTGGTGCCTGACCTGCAAGGTGAATGAGAAGGGCGCCATGGCGTCATCCGCCGTGGCGGAAAGCTTCAAGGCCAAGGGCATCATAGTGATGGAAGGCGACTGGACGCGCAGCGACCCCGAAATCTCGGATTGGCTGGAACAGCACAAGCGCGCCGGCGTGCCGGTCTATGTCTATTACGACGCCAAGGGCGGCGAACGCGAACTGCCGCAGATCCTGACCGTGGACGAACTGACCAGCCTCGCCGGCTGAGCCCGAGGAGCCCGACGATGCTGAAAGCCGCTGTTGCTGCCCTGATCGCCACCCTCGCCGCGCCCGCGATGGCCACGCCAATCAACGGCGTCGCCGCCCCGGATTTCACCGCCCGCGATGCCGACGGCAAACTGGTGAAGCTCTCCGATTTCCGCGGGAAAACGGTCGTGCTGGAATGGACCAACAGCGGCTGCCCCTTCGTCCGCGCCCATTATGACAGCGGCACCATGCAACAACGCCAACGCGAGGCCCGCACCGCCGGCGTCGTCTGGCTCTCGATCAACAGCGGCGCCCCCGGCAAGCAAGGCCATGTCAACGGCCCCGGCGCCAACGCCGAAATCGCCACCAACAAGGCCGCCCCGGCCCACTATCTGCTCGATCCCGCCGGCACCGTCGGCAAACTCTACGACGCCAAGACCACCCCCCACATGTTCGTCATCCGCCCCGACGGCACCCTCGCCTACCAGGGCGCCATCGACGACAAGCCCACCGCCATCGACGCCGACGCGCGCACCGCCACGCCCTGGGCGAAGAACGCCATCACCGCCGTCCTGGCCGGCAAGGCCCCTACGCCGGCGATCACCCGGCCTTATGGCTGCTCGATCAAGTACGCGGGGTAGTTCGCCCGCACGGGCACGGAGAACCAAGAAGCGGCCTCCGGCGGGCAGGGGTGACCCCTGCACCCATTTGTTTACAGGCGGTCCCCAACCTCATCACGTCGCCCCGTGCTCGACACGGGGTTGGGCTTGCGATGGTTGAAGAAATTCTGGGGGCAGCGGAGCTCCTGAACTGTGCTAAACCTGCTTGAAGGCGCTGTGTCAGGCTGAGAAGCGTTCTTCAAGTATGGTGGTTGACACTCGATTCCGCCCACCGGTACACCCACTATCACACGAAACTTTGAGGTCTGTGATGCGAGCGTCCACCGTTATCAAGCTCAAATCGGACCACTCGGCGGTGATGGCTTGCCAAGACAACTTGTCGTTCATGCGCCCGCTGCCTGATGGCATGATGGACCTCATAGTCACGTCACCGCCTTACAACATTGGCAAGTCATATGAGAAACGCTCCCCTTTAGCGGAGTATGTGAAAGGGCAAGCGCAGATCATATCTGAATGCGTTCGGCTGTTAGCCGATGGTGGCTCGCTATGCTGGCAGGTAGGCAACCATGTCCAGAACGGGGAAATCTTCCCGCTCGATCTGGTACTCTACCCGATCTTCAAAGAGCATGGTCTTCACCTGCGTAACCGCATCGTTTGGCATTTCGAGCATGGTCTGCATTGCAAAAATAGGCTGTCTGGCCGGTACGAAACAATCATGTGGTTCACCAAGGGCCACGACTACGCTTTCGATCTTGATCCTATCCGGGTGCCGTCGAAGTACCCAGGCAAGAAACACTTTAAGGGTCCCAAAGCTGGGCAATTGTCCTGCAATCCGCTCGGGAAGAATCCCGGCGATGTTTGGATCTTTCCCAACGTCAAATCTAATCATGTCGAAAAGACGATTCATCCCTGTCAGTTTCCGGTGGAACTCGTAGAGCGCTTGGTGCTGGCACTCTCCAAGCCGGGGGATAACGTCTTTGATCCATACATGGGCGTCGGCTCAAGCGTGATCGCGGCGATCAAACATGACCGCGTGGGCTATGGCTGCGACATGGTTAAAGAATATGTCGATGAGGCATGGAACCGTGTTCACCAACTGCGGGCTGGAACGCTTAAAACGCGTGCTATGGGACAGCCGGTGTACGATCCAGCGAAGCCGTATGGTGGTCACAAGTGAAGATTGTTGAGACATATTCGCACTTGAACGGCCTTGAATACCTAGGCCGTGTACCCATAAATGGGATTCCCAAGGCGGCGAGGTTCTGATTCAAGGTTTCCGGAAGGGAGCCTATGGTGAGCCGCTACGATCTGACGGAGTTTGAATGGCGTGTGATTGCGCCGCTGCTGCCGAACAAGCCGCGCGGTGTGGTGCGGGTGGACGACCGGCGGGTGTTGAATGGCATCTTTTGGGTGCTGCGTTCGGGTTCGCCCTGGCGTGATCTGCCGGAACGCTATGGCCCCTACACCACGTGCTACAATCGGTTCCGGCGCTGGACGAAGGCCGGCGTATGGGACCGGATCATGGATGCAATTACAGATGCTTACGGTGGCGACGTGCGCATGATCGACGGCACCAGCGTGCGTGTGCATCATGCCGCTGCCACTTTAAAAAAAGCCACCCAGATCGATGTCTTGGACGAAGCCGGGGCGGTCTTACTACGAAAATCCATGCTCTGACCGATGCCGATGGCCTGCCGGTGAAGATCGTCATCACGCCCGGCCAGACCCACGATATCAAGGCGGCTGCTGAACTGCTCGCCGATATCCGCCACGGCCAGATGGTGCTTGCAGACCGGGCCTATGATGCCGACTGGCTGCGCGCCATGGTGGCTGGTGGCGGTGGCTGGGCCAACATCCCACCCAAGCGCAACCGGCGCGATCCCGTCTGCTTCTCGCCCTGGCTCTACCGCCAGCGCAACCTCATCGAGCGGTTCTTCAACAAACTCAAATACTACCGCCGCATCGCCACCCGCTATGACAAGCTCGGCTCATCCTTCCTCGCAATGACCAAGCTGGCCTGCATCAGGCTACGCCTGCGCCATTATGAGTCCACGGCCTAATGGTGCATAAGCCTGGGCTTTGGCAGGAAATTCAAGATGTAATCACTGCGGTAAACGCAACCGCTTTCAAGACGAAGGTTTCCAAAGAAAAAACAATGATGGGTAAGCTGCTTTATGCTCCAAAAGAGATGAATGCCGCTATGAACAATGAGTTCAAGCTCCGTGGCTGGGCTGAATCTCGCACCTCGTACTGGGTAACGAAGGACGCAAAGGTTATTCGGCGCACAATGAGCTTGAGCGCCAAAGAGCAACGAGATGAGATCATAACCACGGGTGAGGTACCTATTTACTCATACAATCAGACTGACTTTGTGAAAGACAGGGTAGCAGTAGAGGTGCAGTTTGGCAAATACTCGTTCGTAGCCTACGATCTATTCGTTAAGCACATGGCCTTCTATGTAGGCGACGTCATCGACTTGGGTATAGAAATTTTGCCGATGAAGGCGCTACAAGCCGAAATGTCTTCTGGCCCTGGATACTATGAAGGCGAACTATACAATCTCATTCGGCAAGGTCGAGGTATCCCGGCTGTTCCGTTGGTCGTGGTTGGTGTTTGCCCATGAATTAGAAGTCAGGGGACAGAGAATTCTTCCAAAAGAAGCCATGCTGCCTGTCACCCAGAGCGGTCTTGATCAGACACGGCCTTCTTGCTTGTGGCGCGTGGTGGCGAGCTGATGCACGGCCTGTCCTACGCTACCAAAGCCTGTCATGATGGCGCTGCCCGGTGGTATGGCGCAATGCAATGGCGGGCGAAGGCGGGGCAAAGACTTTTGAAGACAGGCAATGAAAACAACGCTGAAACCCGTGCGATTCGTCCAATCTGGCAAAACTGCCGGGCAGGAATTTCCGATTGTGACAGGATTCAGCTTCAGGGGGAGACGATCATGCTGACCCGCCGTGAAACCCTTGCCGCCGCGGCCACGGCCTTGCTGGCAGCCGAGGCCACCAGCGCCGCGCCGGCCGCGAAGATCATCGCCAGCGACTATTGGGCCAGCAAGGGCGACGTGAAGCTTTACATCTACCGCAAGCGGCTTGCCGGCGCGGCGAAGCGCCCGGTCTTGTTTCTGGTGCATGGCTCCAGCTTTTCGGGGCGCGGCGGTTATGATCTGCAGGTGCCGGGGCGCAGCGATTATTCGATGATGGACTGGTTCGCAGCGCGTGGCTTCGATGTGTGGACGATGGACCATGAAGGCTATGGCCGATCGACCCGCACCGGCGGCTTTTCCGACATCGCATCGGGCGCCGACGATCTCGCCGCGGCCTTTGCCGTTGTGACGCGCGAAACCGGCGAGGCGGCGCCGATGGTGTATGGCCAATCCTCTGGCGGGCTGCGCGCTGGCCTGCTGGCGATGCGGCAACCGGGCTGCATCTCGCGGCTGATCCTGGATGGCTTTACACACACCGGGAATGAGGCGCCGGAAATCCTGCGCCGCCGCGCCAATGTCGCCCAGCTGCGCGCCAGCCCCTGGCGCGAGGCGACCGAGCAGACATACGTGGGCATCTTCAGCCGCGATGATCCATCCACCGCCGATCCGGCCGTGCCGGCGGCGCTGGCGAAGTACGAGCTGGCGCTGGGCAACCGCATCCCCAACGGCACCTATCTCGACATGGCGACGAAGATGCCGATGATCGATCCGGCGAAGCTGACCATGCCGGTGCAGATGACCCGCGCGGTCCACGACGGCAACGCCACCGAGGCCGACCTGCTCGATTTCTTCGACAAGCTGCCCTCGCCCGACCGCCAGTTCATCATCACCGATGGCGTTGCCCATATTGCGGTGCTGGGGATCAACCGGGTGCGCGTGTTCCACATGATGCACGCGTTCCTGACCATGCCGGGGTTGGGCGCAGCCTGAGGTTCACGCCAGCCGCAGCGCCCCGTCGGCCAGTGGCCGCTGCAAGGCCGCCGCATCGGCCCATTCCGCCGTCAACCAGCGGCGCTGGTCTTCGGCGATGGTCAGGATCACCGGCATCGCCTTGGGGTGATGCGGCGCGACATCGGCATTGGAGTCGCAGGTGAGGAAGCCGAACAGGGTGAGCGTCACTTCGCCTTCGGCCTTTTTGCGCACCCCGGTCCAGCGGGTGGCGATACCGGCGAAGCAGGCAAGCGTGTCTTGCTGGACCAGCGGGTTTCCCGCCGCCATTTCGAACCACAGCGGGGCGAAGCCGTTGTCGCCCTTCACATGTTCGGCGAAGGCGGTGAACGGCACCAGGCAGCGGTGCGCGGGGGCGAGCCAGCGGCGCCAGTGGGGGGATTTGGTGTTGCGGATGTTGGTGATGCCGCGATCAACCGTCTTGCCTTCCAGCGCGAAGGCCGGGCTGGGCATGCCCCAACGGGCATATTGCAGCACCGGGCCGGCTTCACTGCGCGACAGGCCGATGATCGGGGCTTCGCCATCGGGATAGATGCCGGGCAGCGCAGCGAGATTGCCGAGGTGATCCGTGACCGGCCCCAGTTCCAGCGCCCGCGCCAGATCACGCAGCGCCTGCTGGCCTTTGGTGAGGGCGAAGAGATTGCACATCAGCGCATTACAGCGGCGGCGGCGCAAGGCTCCAGAGCCAGACGAGATTGGCCAGGGTGCCCGTCACGCCGAGCAACAACCGGGAAGACCCACGCATCATGCCGGTAACGGCATGGCACGGCCGGGCCTGAAGATGCGCGGGCGGCGCGGTCCATCATGGCATCAACTGCGGCGGTCTCCGAACCAGATTGGCGGACGGCGCTGCGCCCAGGGGGCGGCGGCCTCCAGTTGGAAGGCAAGATCAAGCAGCCTTGCATCGTCGCCGCGCCGGCCGGCAAAGTGCATGCCCAGCGGCAGACCATTGGTCGCTTGCATGATCGGCACGCTCATCGCGGCAGCGCCGGTCAAATTCTGCACCGGCGTGTAGGCCACCAGCCGCATCATGTCCGCCATCAGCTCGGCCGGCGGGCGCGTGGGCGACAGGAAACCGATCGGCACGGCATGGCGCGACAGGACGGGGGTGAGCAGCAAATCATGATCCCGGAAACTGGCGTTATAGGCATCGCGATAGGCGGCCAGGCGCCCCATCAGCGCCTGCACATCGGCCGGCGCCATGGCCGCACCATTGCCGGCGAGATGACGCGTAAGCGGTTCCAGCTTGGCAACACCATCGGCGCCGAACGCCTTTTGCACCGCGCCAACCGCCTGCGCCGCGCCGAGCGACCAGAGCGCCACGAAATCGCGGGCGAATTCCACGGGCGGGATGGGCCAGGGCGCATCGATCACCGTGTGGCCCATGGATGCCAGCAGACGGCGGGTGCGATCGATGCCAGCCAGCACTTCGGCATCGGGCTGGGCGTTCTCGGGGCCGGCGGTGATCACCGCGATGCGGAACCGCGCGCCGGCCGGACCGTTCAGCCGCGGCACCGGTGCGCCCAGCCCATCGGCTGCCGGGCCTTGCAGCGCCGCCATGGTGAGCGCGGCATCGCGCACGCTGCGGGTGAGCACATGATCGACGGCGATTTCGGCGGGATCATCGGCCTTGCCCTGCCCGGCAAGACGCCCGCGGCTGGGCTTGAAGCCGAACAGGCCGCAGAGCGCAGCGGGAATGCGGATCGATCCGCCACCATCATTGGCATGGGCAATCGACACCACCCCGGCCGCCACCGCCGCCGCGCTGCCACCCGACGAGCCGCCCGGCGAAAATGCCGGGTTCCACGGATTGCGCGTCGGGCCGTGCGACAGCGGCTCGGTCACGCACATCAGGCCGAATTCCGGGGTTGCCGTCTTGCCGATCGGCAGGGTGTTCATCTGGGCAAAGGCATCGACAAAAGCTTCGTTCTTCGTGGCCGGCGGCACATTGGCGAACGCCCGGCTGCCGTTTTTGGTCGGCCAGCCCTTGTAGTCGTTCAGATCCTTGATGAAGGTCGGGATGGCCGGTTGGCGCTCATCCTTGGGCAGGCTGGCAATGGCACGGGGCCGATCGATCAGCACCGCGAAGTTCAGCTGCAGCTGCGCAGCATCGGCGCGGTCCAAAGCGGCCAGAACCTCGTCGCGCGCGCTGGCGGCGCCGCTGCGGATGCGCTGCGCCAGGCCGATGGCGTCAGCCGGGTCGGCTGCGCCGGTTTGCGCCAGCGCCGGTGCGGCGGCGAGCGCGGCCCCGCCAGCCAGCAGCGCGCGGCGCGAGATGTCGAGATCAGTCATGCTATGCCCTCCCCAGGTGCGGCGGCGAAGGTGGCATGGCGAGGGCAGGCGGGCAAGCGCGGTGCCCTCATTTCACTTGCGCTTGAACACCTGTTTCCCGGCCAGCCACGTTGCGGTCACCTTGATCCGCCACAGATCGCCTTCCGGTGCGGTGAACGGATCGCGTTCCAGCGTGATGAAATCGGCCCATTTGCCGGGTTCCAGCGTGCCGACCTTGTCTTCATTGTGGCCGGCGCGGGCCGCCCACAGCGTGAAACCGGCGAAGGCATCCTCGCGGCTCAATTTCTCCCACGGGCGCCAGCCGCCGGCGGGCAGGCCGTCGCGCGATTGCCGCGTCACGGCGGCGTGGATGCCGAACATCGGATCGGGCGGCTCCACCGGGAAATCGCTGCCCAGCGCCAATTGGGCGCCGCTCTTCTTGATCTGCTGCCAAGCATAGGCGCCGCCCAGACGACCTTCGCCGAGCCGGGCTTCGGCCATGCCCTTGTCCGATGTGGCGTGGGTGGGCTGCATGGAGGCGATGATCTTCAGTTCGGCAAAGCGACCGAGATCGGCCATGTCGACGATCTGCGCATGCTCGTTGCGGTGGCGCAGCTTGACGCGCTCGGCCAGCGGCACGGCGGCAAAGCCGTCCATCGTCGATCGATTGGCCTGATCGCCGATGGCGTGGACATTGACCTGAAAGCCATCCTTCGAGGCATCGGTGATATAGGTCTTCAGCCGGTCCGCCGGGGTGATGTCCAGCCCGCGGGTGTTCGGCATGTCGGCATAGGGCGCAATCAGATAGGCACCGCGGCTGCCGAGGGCGCCATCAGACACCAGCTTCATCGACTGCATGGCGATCAGGTCGTTCCAGCCCCAGGGGATCGGGCCACCCGGCGCGATGGCCTTGCGATTGTCCGGCCCGGCGGCCATCGCATAGAGGCGCGCCGTCAGCTTGCCGGCCTTGGCAAAGCGGACATAGCGGTCCCAGGTCGGCTTATCCATGCCGGCATCATGCGCGCCGGTCAGGCCGACTTCGGCCATGGTTTCCAATGACTTTTCCAGCACCAGGTCGAGCCGCCGTTCATCATCATCGGGGATGACACGGGTGATCAGTGCCATGGCCTTGTCCACGAACACGCCGGTCGGGTTGCCGGCGGCATCCCGGATGATCTCACCGCCATCGGGGGCCTTGGTATCGCGGGTGATGCCAGCGGCCTTCAGCGCCGCCGTGTTGGCCCAGCCGGCATGCCCATCGACGCGGGCAAACCAGGCCGGGCGGCTGCCGGTGACGGCATCAAGCTCGGCAGCGGTGGGGAAACGTCCGATCAGCTTGCCGTCCTGATACCAGCGCTCCTGATTCCAGCCGCGGCCCATGATCCACCCCGCTGCCGGCGCGCCGGCCTTGATGCGGGCCAGGGCTTCCGGGATGGAGGCGGTGTCGCGCAGATCAACCACCAGTTTCAACTCGCCCAGCCGCATGACATGGCCGTGGGCATCGATCAGGCCCGGCCACAGCGTGGCGCCAGCCAGATCGACGCGCGCGCCAGCGGGCAGTGCCGCCCCGGTCGCCATAGTGGCCTTCACCTTGCCGTCATCGCCCACCACCAGCGTCGCAAAACGATGCAGCACGCCCTTGGCGTCGAGCGTGTAGCCATTGGCATTGGTGTAAAGCGTGTCGGCAAGGGCCGGCGCGGCGGCAGACAGCAGCACGGCAAGCAGGAGTTTCTTCATGTTCGTCCCCAATTCAAAGGTCCCTGGCCATGAACACCCAGTTTTCGTGCATGACGGCCGGCACCTCGACCTCCGGATAGAGCGGAATGCGCGCAAAGCCCAGCCGTTCATAAAGGGCAATGGCCGTGATCAGCGTGGGCGCGGTATCGAGGAACATGGTGCGATAGCCAAAGCCGCGCGCCTCCGCCATCAACTGCTCGACCAGCGCGCGGCCCAGCCCCTGCCCCTTGGCGCTGTCGCGGATATAGACGCGCTTCATCTCGCAAATGCCGCTGCGCACCCGGCGGATGCCGCCCATGCCGATGGTGTGGCCGGCCTGTTCAACGATGTGGAACTGGCTTTCCGGCGGCCCCGGCCCCAGGGTTTTCGGCAGCGCGGCGGGCACATAGGCGCGAATATCGCCGCCGGGGAAGATGTCGGCCAACGAAACGCCATATCGCGCCGCAACGCCGGAAAACACATATTCCAGATACTCGGTGTTGAGATCGATCAGCAGCGCTTCATCATCGGGCAGACGGGCGCTGCGGGTGTGAAGGGTCACCGCACCAACCGGCGGATCAAGCTGCTGGTATCCTGCCGCGCGCCGCCCATGGCCTGCACATCGGCATAATATTGATCGACCAGCGCGGTGGTCGGCAACGGCACACCCAACCGCTTTGCCTCATCCAGCGCCAGGCCGAGATCCTTCCTCATCCAATCCACGGCAAAGCCGAAATCAAACTGGCCGCGAGTCATGGTGCGGGCGCGATTCTCCATCTGCCAGCTTTGCGCGGCGCCCTTGCTGATCACATCGACCACCGCATCCATGTCCAGCCCGGCCTTCATCCCCAGCGCCAGCCCTTCCGACAGGCCGGCGAGAATGCCGGCGATGCACAATTGGTTGACCATCTTGGTCAATTGCCCGCTGCCGGCCGGCCCCATGTGGCCGATGCGCAGCGCGTAAGCCTGCATGACGGGTTCCGCCGCTGCGAACGCCGCATCGCTGCCGCCGACCATGATGGTCAGCTTGCCATTTTCGGCGCCAGCCTGCCCGCCCGACACCGGGGCATCCACCACCAACAGGCCGCGCGCGTCGCCCTCGCTGGCCAGCCGGCGGGCGATGGCGGCCGACACGGTGGTATGATCGATGAACATCGTGCCGGGGCGCATCGCGGCAAAGGCCCCATCCGGCCCCAGCGTGACGGCCTCCAGATCGGCATCGGCGCCGACACAGGCGATCACCGCATCGGCGCCCTTTGCCGCGGCAGCGGCAGTGGCGGCGCTGCGCCCGCCGTGCGCAGCGACCCATGTATCGGCTTTCTGCGACGTGCGGTTGTAAACGGTCAAGCTGTGGCCCGCCGCGGTCAGATGCCGGGCCATGGGTGCGCCCATGACGCCCAGGCCAAGAAATGCGATATGTTTGCCCATGCGCGCGGCTCTAACGCCCCGCCGCGAGCCGCGCAATCAGAGGATGCTTTGCGAGGCCGGCAGGAACAGCGACACCACATCGCGCGCCAGCCGCGCCGGGCGCATGGTGGCGACATCGATGCAGCACCAGGTGCTTTTCACCTCCGCGATCACCTGTTCGCCGCGCTTGAACAGCGTGGTGAAGAACGCCCGCGCGCCCTGCACGCCTTCGGCAACCACGCTGGCGACCACATCGTCATTCAGAAACGCCGGCGTGCGGTAATTGATGTTGTGATTGAGCGCGACCCAAAGGTGATTGGCCACGGCTTCGGGCGGCGCGGTATTCTGCCAATAGGCCACCACCGCATCCTGCACCCAACGCAGATACACGGCATTGTTGACATGGCCCATATGGTCGATGTCGGCCGGATCGACGGCCACATCATGGCGGTACATGTGAAACACTCCCGATCAGGCAAACAACAGGATGGTCATGGCCGACGCGGCGGGTCAAGCCCGCTGGTCACTGCACGGCACTGGCGCGGCACAAGCTGCGGCGCTATGCAGCGGCGATGAACGCCACCGCACCCGCCGTGCAGGACAGCCTGCCGATCAGCCTTGATGATGTGACGGCCGCCGCCGCCGCCATTGCCGGCCAGGTGATCCGCACGCCCTGCTTGAAATCGGAAACGCTGAGCCAGATGACCGGCGCCGAGGTGTGGCTGAAGTTCGAGAATCTGCAGTTCACCGCCGCTTATAAAGAGCGCGGCGCGCTGAACCGGCTGCTCAGCCTGACGGCCGAAGAGCGCAGCCGCGGCGTGATCGCCGCATCGGCCGGCAACCATGCGCAAGGGTTGGCCTATCACGCGCGCCGGCTCGGCATTCCGGCGACCATCGTGATGCCGCAGTTCACGCCGATCGTGAAAGTGCAGCAGACCGAAGGCCATGGCGCCAATATCGTGTTGTTCGGCGAGAAATATGACGATGCCAGTGCCCACGCGCTGGAACTGGCCGAGCGCAAGGGGCTGGTTTATGTCCATCCGTTCGATGATCCGCGCGTGATGGCCGGCCAGGGCACGGTCGGCCTGGAAATGCTGGAGGATGTGCCGGAACTGGACACGCTGGTGGTGCCGATCGGCGGCGGCGGGCTGATTTCCGGGATCGCCACGGTCGCCAAGGCGCAAGGTCGGCACATCGACGTGATCGGCGTGCAGGCGGAGCTTTACCCGTCGATGCATGCCGCGATGCGTGGGACAACGGCGGTGTGCGATGGTGACACGCTGGCCGAAGGCATCGCGGTGCGCCAGCCGGGCCTGTTGACCCGTCAGGTGGTGCGCGCGCTGGTCGATGATATCGTGCTGGTGGGGGAACGCGATCTGGAACGCGCCGTGTCCCTGCTGCTCGGCATCGAAAAGACCGTGGTGGAAGGCGCCGGCGCGGCGGGCCTGGCGGCGTTGCTGGCGCATCCGCGGCGGTTCCGTGGGGCCAAGGTCGGCCTGGTGCTGTGCGGCGGCAATATCGATACGCGGCTGCTGGCCAATGTGCTGCTGCGCGATCTGGCCCGCCATGGCCGGCTGGCACGGCTGCGCATCCGCCTGAAAGACCGCGCCGGGCAATTGTTCGAAGTGGCGCGCATTTTCGATCAGCAGCAGGTGAACATCCTGGAGGTATATCACCAGCGGGTGTTCACCAATCTGCCGGCCAAGGGCCTGATCGCCGAAATCGAATGCGAAACCCGCGACCGCGATCATCTCGATCGCCTGATGGAGGCGCTCAGCGCCGCCGGTTACGATGTGCGGATGATCGAAGCCGACTGAACGGGCGTCGATTCGGCGACTCGCCAGCGGAGCAACTGCACGCTAGCGTGTCCGTTAAGGCTGGTGGGCATCAGCCGTGTGGCGGGGGCAGAAGGGCTAAAGGCGCGGCGTGACGGACCAGAGCTATCGTTTTCCGCGGTTTTTCGTGACCGCACCTTCGCCGTGCCCCTATTTGCCGGGCCGCACCGAACGCAAGGTCTTCGCCGAATTGAAGGGCGATGATGCCCAGGCCATGGCCGAAGCGCTGGGCCGCATCGGTTTTCGGCGCAGCCAGAATGTCGTGTACCGGCCCAGCTGCGATGGCTGCCAGGCCTGTGTGTCGGTACGGGTGCCCACCGCGCGCTTCGTGCCGGGCCGCAGCCAGCGCCGGCTGCTCGCCCGCCACGCCGATCTGGAGGTGCACGCCTGCGAACCCTGGGCCACCGACGAACAATGGCAATTGCTGCGCCGTTATCTGGCGGTGCGCCACCCCGGCGGCGGCATGGCGGCGATGGACGTGCATGATTTTGCCGACATGATCGAACAATCGCCGGTCGATACCGTGGTGGTCGAATATCGTGAGCCGGGTGTGGACGGCAAATTGGGCCGCCTGGTCGGCTGCTGCCTCACCGACAAGCAGGCCGATGGCCTGTCGATGATCTACAGCTTCTATGATCCCGAAAGCGCGGAGCGGCCGGGCATGGGCAATTTCATCATCCTCGATCATGTCGTGCGCGCCGCCCGCGCCGGCATGCCGCATGTCTATCTGGGATACTGGATCGAAGGCTGTGACCGCATGGCCTACAAGGCGAAGTTCAAGCCCGTCGAGGCGTTGATCGGCGGGCATTGGCGGGAATTGTGATGGCGGCGTCAACTCACGGTTGACATTGTCCCTCGTGTCGCCTAGAGGTTGACACGTGCAGATCGACAGCATCCGGCACAAGGCGCTGCGCCGGTTGGTGGAAACGGGCAACACCAAAGGCGTGATCGAGCCTGATCGGATCATCGACATGATCGCGTTCATTGCTGCGGCAAGTAGGCTGGCGGAATTGGCCACGCCACCGAATTTCGGCTTTCATGCCCTGTCCGGCGACCGCAAGGGCCATTATGCGATGACCGTCACGCGCAATTGGCGGCTGACGTTTACGGCGCTGGATGACAGCACGATCGCCGAGCTTGATCTGGAGGATTATCACTGATGGCCATCAAGATTCATGCGTCGATCCACGTCCACCCCGGCCCCTGGCTGAAGCGGCAGATCGTTGAACCGCACGGCATCAACGTGAAGGATCTGGCCGCGCATTTCGGCGTGTCCCGCCAGAATCTCAGCAATGTCCTGAATGGCCACACTGCCGTGTCGGCCGACATGGCGATCCGGTTTGAAAAGGCATTCGGCATCATGGCCGACACGGTGATGCGGATGCAGGTTGCGCATGATCTGGCCCTGGCGCGTCGCAACACCGCCGACTGCCAGATCGCGCCGCTGGCGACTGCAGCCTGAACTTGACAGTTCCGCCCGCACCAGAACGGTCCGCCCGGCGCATGTTGGCATTTCCCGCTGCCCACAGCTGCATTCGGCGCTTTGGCCGTGTCGGCGGCATGCCAGTCCTTTACTTTCACGGGTCCCCTGGAGCCGCGGTGGAGGCGGAGTTGATCGCGCCGGCCGCAGCGCATCAGGGCGTGGAAATCTGGGCGATCGACCGCGCCCAGCTCGCTGCCGCGTTTGAGACCACAGCCTATCTCGATCGTCTTGCCGGTCTGGTTCTGGAAATGCAGGCCGGTCGCCCGCTGCCGATACTCGGCTTTTCGATCGGTGCGGCACTGGCGTTGCGCGTGGCAGCCCGGCTGGGTCCGGATGCCGGCCCCTTGTTCCTGCTGTCGGCCGGTGGGCCGCTCGACGTGCCCGGCGCGTTCGACGGCATGGGCGCGGGTGCCCGCGTGTTCAAGGCGGCGCAGGCCAATGGTGCCGGCTTTGCCCTCACGATTGGCCTGCAAGCCCTGATGGCACGCCATAGGCCCGCCATGCTGCAACGCTTGCTGTTTGCCGGCGCGGATCAGGCGGATCGGGCGTTTGCCGCAACGCCAGCGGGCCGTGCGATCCTCACCGGCATTATCGCAAAGGCCTGGGACGCCAACGCCAGCGGCTATCGCGCTGACCTCATGGCCTATGTGGCGCCATGGTCAAACGAGCTACTGGCGATTTCGACGCCGGTGCAGCTTTGGCATGGCAGCAGCGACACATGGGCGCCGCTTGCCATGGGCCGCAGCATCGTGGAGCGGCTGGCAAGCGGGACGCTGAACATGGGCCCCGACGGGCATTATACGACGCTGATCAACAACGCCCCTGCTGCCCTGGCTGCGGCGGCTGGCTGAGCCGGCGATGGCCATTCAGGCGGTTATGGCCGTGCCTTGCAGCCCCGCCCGCGCCAGCAGAGCGGCGGTGGACGGGTCAAAGCCCAGATCGTCACCGGCCAGCATGGCGTTGGCCATTTCCTTGCCAAGTTCCACGCCCCATTGATCGAACGGGTTGATGCCCAGCAATACGGCGGCGACGAACACGCGATGTTCATAAAGCGCAATCAGCGCGCCCAGTGTGTGCGGATCGAGCCGATCCAGCAGCAGGGTGGATGAGGGCCGGTTGCCGCTGAAGGTCTTCGCCCGCGCCAGCGCCGGATCGCCGCCCGACAGGGCCAGAGCGACATCGAAGCTGCGGCCCTTCAGCAACGCGGCGCCCTGGGCGAAACAATTGGCCAGCAATTGTTGATGATGGGTGCCCGGCATGGCATGGCCGGGTTCGCGCACGGCGACGAATTCGATGGGGCCGATCACCGTGCCCTGGTGCAGCAATTGAAACACCGCGTGCTGGGCATCGGTGCCGGTGCCGCCCCAGGTGATCGGCGCGGTAGCGCCAACCATGGGTTCACCATCGCGGGTCACCGATTTGCCGTTCGATTCCATTTCCAGCTGCTGCAGATAGCTCGGCAACAGCCGCAGCCGTTCATCGTAACAGAACACGCCGCGCGTCGGCTGGCCCTGCACATGCGCGGCCCACACATCCGCCAGGCCAGCGAGCACCGGCAGATTGCCGGCGAACGGCGCACCGAGGAAATGCGCGTCCATCGCCGCCGCCCCGGCCCGCAATGCGGCCAGAGCCTCCGGCCCGCAGCGGATCGCCAGCGGCAGGCCGACGGCGGACCACAGCGAATAGCGCCCGCCGACGCTTTCGGCGAACGGCAGCACGGTGCCGGCGCCCCAGGCGACGGCGCGATCCGGGCGCGCGGTGATGGCGATGGTGTGCGCGCGGGCATCGGCGACACCCGCCGCCGCGAACCATTGCAGCGCCGTTTCGGCATTGGTCATGGTTTCGGCAGTGGTGAAGGTTTTGGAGACGACGACCAGCCGCGTGCGCGCCGGGTCGCAGACGCTGAAGGTGCGGGCGAGCGCTTCACCATCGATGTTGCTGACCACGTGCACCCGCGCGCCATCGCCGTCACGGCCCAGCGCATCAAGCAGCAACGCCGGGCCCAGCGACGACCCGCCGATGCCGATATGGATGACATCAGCCACCGCGCTGGCGCGGATTTCGGCAGCCAGTGCGGCCACTTGTGCAGCGGCGGCGGCGGCAGCGGCCACATCTTCGGACGTGCCCATGCCGCGTTCGGCCATGTGGGTGGCCGGGCGCTGTTCCGACAGGTTGACAATGTCGCCCGCCGCCAACCGCGTCCGCCAGCCGGCCAGATCGGCCGCGCCGGCCGCGGCCAACAGCTGATCGAGCATCGGCAACGGCAGCGCCAGGCGCGACAGATCAGCATGGATGCCCGCCACATCGAGGCTCAGCCGAGCCAGCCGATCCGGCTCGCTGGCGAACAGCTGCAGGATATCGACAGGCTGCGCAGCGTTCAGCGCGGTCACGGCGGCGAGACGGTCCATGGCATCGTTTTCCTTGGGCAGGCGGGGAAGTCCAGTGTCAAATAACCCATGCCGGTTTCAGAAGGACGACACCGGTTTGGAATGGGCCGGAAATGCGGCGGGCGATACGGCCGGGATTGACGGAACCGCCGCTTGCCGTCACGAAAAATCGCGCATGGCCCGAAAAATCATCTCCGGCATCGATGTCGCCGCCGCCCAAGCCGATCGCCATGCGCAGTTGGCGGCGTGGGCGCGCGATGTGCTGGGGCATGAGTTCGCCGATCTGGCGCTGATCGATCGCGCGCTCACCCACGGCAGCGCCAGCCGGGCGACGGCTGGCAGCTACCAGCGGCTGGAATTTCTGGGCGATCGCGTGCTCGGCTGCGCCGTGGCCAGTCTGCTCTATGGCCGGCACGATGAACCCGAAGGCCGCTTGACGGCGCGGCTGCATGCCATGGTCGAAGGCCCGGCCAACGCGCGGGTGGCGCGCGGCTGGAATGTTGGCCCATTGATCGCCATGGAGCCGGTGAGCCGCGGCAAGGGCCTGGCCGACAGCGAGAATGTGCTGGGCGATGTGGCCGAAGCCATTGTGGCGGCGGTGTTCATCGATGGCGGTTGGGCAGCGGCCCACGCCATCGTGGCACGCCATTGGGGGCCGTTGATGGCCGCAGACCAGCCCTTCCTGCATGATCCCAAGAGCAGCCTTCAGCAATGGGCGCTGAAACGCCGGCTGGGGATGCCCGAATATTTGGTGATCGGCCGCGACGGCCCGGATCATGCGCCGGTGTTCACCGTTGAAGCCAGTGTGCGTGGGCAGCCGCCCACGACCGGCAGCGGCCGTTCCCGCCAGGAGGCCGAAAAGGCCGCCGCCACCGCCCTGCTTGCGAGACTGGAATCATGACAGACACATGTTGCGGCACCGTGGCCGTGGTCGGCGCGCCCAACGCCGGCAAATCCACGCTGGTCAACGCCATGGTCGGGCAGAAAGTGGCGATCGTGTCGGCCAAGGTGCAGACGACGCGTCAGCGGTTGATGGGCATTGCCATCGATGGCGCCGCGCAATTGCTGTTGATCGATACGCCGGGCATTTTCCAGCCGCGCCGCCGCCTCGATCGCGCTATGGTGAAGGCCGCGTGGGACGGCGCCGCCGATGCCGATGTGATCGCGCTGGTGGTTGATGCCAAGACCGGCCTGCGCGGTGAAGTGCCCGATATCATCGCGGCCTTGGCCAAACGCCGGGAACCGAAGTTCCTGGTGATCAACAAGGTCGATATCAGCGTGAAGGAAAAACTGCTGGTGCTGGCGCAGGCTGCCAACGCCCTGCTGCCGTTCGACGAGATTTTCTTCGTGTCGGCCAGCACCGGCGACGGCGTGGCCGAACTGAAGACGGCACTCGCCGGCCGGCTGCCGCCAGGGCCGTGGCATTATCCCGAAGACCAGTTGAGCGATGCCACCACCCGCCTGATGGCCAGCGAGCTGACCCGCGAGCAACTCTACCAGCAACTGCACGCCGAACTGCCCTATGCTGCCACCATCGAAACCGAAAAATGGGAAGAGCGGCGCGACGGCAGCATCGCCATCCACCAGCAGATCGTGGTGGAGCGCGACAGCCAGAAGGCCATCGTGCTCGGCAAGGGCGGCGCGCGCATCAAGGATATCGGCGCCACATCGCGCGCCGCGATCAGCGAACTGACCGGCAAGAAAGTGCATCTGTTCCTGCACGTGAAGGTGCGGCCCGATTGGGGCGACGATCGCAGCCTGTATAGTTCGGTCGGGCTGGATTTCGTCGATTAGGCCGCAGCGCGCTTGCGCTGGCGGCGCGAGGCGGCCCCCACCAGGCCAAAGCCGCTGATCAGCATTGCCCAGCTGGCTGGTTCCGGCACCGGTTCGCTGCCCGTGTCGATTGTGCCGGTGCCCACACCGGAATTGCCAAATTTGCTTCCCGAAACCGACTGATAGCGGACGAAGAAGTCGAACAGGTCGAGGCTGGTGATCCCCTTTTCGAACGACAGGGTCATCACCTGGCTGGTGGCTGGAAACGGGTTGCCCTTGGTGGCCATGTCGAGACCTCCAACGCCGCCGCCACTGCAATTCTTGGTGGTACCACTGCCCGCCATGAAGCAGACATCGGCGACCTTGCCCAAGCCGGGCACAGTGGCGTTGGCACCAAGGCCCTTGTCTTCAAGCACCTGGCCGAACAACGGCTTTTCAGGCCCACCCTTGGCCTGCAAGGCCTTTGCCGCCGTGATCGCGATCGGCTTGTTCTTGCTGTCATAACCCTGAAAGCCCATGCCAAAGCCAGTGATGCGTGCCGCCGTCAGCGGCGATCCGGACTTATTGGTCATCGCCACCGTGAAGTTCCAGGTGCGGTTGGTATCGACCACGCTGTTGAGCGTGAACAGCATCGATGCCGACAGTCCCTCTTGCGCCTTGCCGTCAACCAGGCCGTTATAGTTGAGCTGGAACGTCGTGCCGATCGACTCCTTGGTTAGGCTGGCGGTGGTGCCGGTCAACTCCACGGTCGCAGCTGCCGGCGCTGCCAGGCTGGCAGCGACCAAGGCCGCGAACACAGAGAAATGTTGGTTCATATATATTAATTATTCCTTTCACTTGCGGCTGCTTTAATCCACAGCAACGGTTTGAGCAATCGAAACTTGTTGTTAATTAAAATGAACATGGTGATTTTTGCTGGTGCCGCTAATCTATGGCCATGCTCCGCATCGAACCTGCCCTCGTGGTCGCGCTGGCATCGCACGGCGAACATGGCGCGGTCGGGCAGTTCCTGTCGGCAGATCAGGGGCTTGTGGCGGCCTATATCCGCGGCGGGCGCGGGCGGCGGCTGCGCGGCGTGCTGGCTTTGGGAAATATCGTCGCACTGGAACTGACGCAACGCGCGCCGGGGCAGCTGGCCTTTGCGACCGTGCACCCACTCACCACCAACATGGCGATGATGCACGGGGCGGCGGCACTGGCGCTGGTGGATTATGTCGCGCTGCTGGCCGCCGCCACCCTGCCCGAAGGCGAAGCCCAGCCCGGCCTGTTCCCGCTGTTTGCCGCGCTGTTCGGTGCCGCCGGGGCCGGCGCCGATGCGTTGGCCAGCGGTGCGGCGCTCGTGCGCCTGGAGCTGGCGCTGCTCGCCGGGTTGGGGCTGGGGCTCGATCTGTCGAGCTGTGCCGCCACCGGCAGCAACGACGATCTGGCCTTTGTATCGCCCAAATCGCGCCAGGCGGTCAGCCGCGCGGCCGGCCAGCCCTGGGCGGCGCGCCTGTTGCCCCTGCCGGCGTTCCTGCGCGATGGCGGCGCGGCAACCCCCGATCAACTGGCCGATGGCCTCCATCTTTCCGGCCATTTCCTGGCCCGGGAATTGCTCGCTGGCCATCCAGCCGCGCTGCGATTGCAGGCGGCGCGGCAGCGGTTGGCAGGGTTGCTGCTCGGCTGATCCGCTTGCGGAGCCGGTCACCCACGTCTAACCCAGCGCAATGGCCAGCCTGCCCCCCGAAAACGATTATCCCGCCGAACCCGGCATCCTCAACACCCAGTTCGATATCGCGCTCGGCGATCGCTATCTGGTCTATGCCCTGTCCACCATCACCGCGCGATCCCTGCCCGATCTGCGCGACGGGCTGAAGCCCGTGCACCGCCGCCTGCTGTGGGCGATGCGCTTGCTGCGGCTGAATCCTGATCAGGGCTACAAGAAATGCGCCCGCGTGGTCGGCGACGTCATCGGCAAATATCACCCGCATGGCGACGCCTCGGTCTATGATGCGATGGTGCGATTGGCGCAGGATTTCGCGCTGCGCGTGCCGCTGGTCGATGGCCAGGGCAATTTCGGCAACATCGATGGCGATAACGCCGCGGCGATGCGCTACACCGAGGCGCGGCTGACCGATGCCGCCGTGCGCCTGATGGACGGGCTGGACGAAGAAGCCGTGCCGTTCCGCGCCACCTACAATGGCGAGGAGGAAGAGCCGGAGCTGTTCCCAGGCTTGTTCCCCAATCTGCTGGTCAACGGTGCCAGCGGCATCGCGGTGGGCATGGCCACCTCCATCCCGCCGCACAATCCGCCCGAAGTGATTGATGCGGCGCTGGCGCTGTTGCAGGCACCGGACACCAGCGATGAGCAGCTGATGAGGCATGTCACCGGCCCGGATTTCCCCACCGGCGGCGTGCTGGTCGAACCGGCGGCCAGCATCGCCGAATCCTATCGCACCGGGCGCGGCAGTTTCCGCCTGCGCGCCCGTTGGAGCATCGAGGATCAGGGCCGCGGCACCTGGACCATCGTGGTCAGCGAAATCCCCTATCAGGTGCTGAAGGGGAAATTGATCGAGCAACTGGCCGAGCTGATCACCGAGAAGAAGCTGCCAATCCTCGCCGACGTCGCTGACGAAAGCGACGAGCAGCTGCGCATCGTCATCACGCCGCGATCACGCAATGTCGATGCCGACATCTTGATGGAAAGCCTGTTCAAGCTGACCGATCTGGAAGTGCGGGTGCCGCTCAACATGAACGTGCTCGACCATGGCAAACCCGGCGTGCTGGGACTGGGTGCCGTGATCGGCAAATGGCTGGTGCACCAGCGCGAGGTGTTGCTTGCGCGCTCGCGCTATCGGCTGGGCCGCATCGATGCGCGGCTTGAGGTGCTTGGCGGCCTGCTCAAGGCCTATCTCAACCTTGATGAGGTGATCCGCATCATCCGCGAGGCCGATGAACCCCGCGCCGAACTGATGGCCGTGTTCGATCTCACGCATGTCCAGGCCGAGGCGATCCTCAACATGCGGCTGCGATCCTTGCGCAAGCTCGAAGAGATCGAGATCACCCGCGAGAACAAGGCGCTGACCCTTGAGGCCAGCCGGTTGCGCGACCTGATCGACAGCGGGCAAGCGCAGACGGCGCGGCTCGATGCCGATCTGCGGGCGCTGCGTGAGGCCTATGGCCCGACGACGCTGCTCGGCCGGCGCCGCACCACCATCGGCGCGGCGCCGCAGGTGCGGCATGTACCGATCGAAGCGATGATCGATCGTGAGCCGCTGACCATCATCTGTTCGGCGATGGGCTGGCTGCGCGCCATGAAGGGCCATCTCGATCTGGCCAGTCCCGATGCGATCAAGTTCAAGGAAGGCGACGGCCCGGCCTTTGCCTTCCACGCCCATACCACCGATCGGCTGATCCTGGCCAGCAGCGACGGGCGGTTCTACACGCTGGCCCCTGATCGCCTCCCCGGCGGCCGCGGTTTTGGCGAACCAGTGCGGCTGATGATCGATCTGGCCGAAGGCGCCAGCGTCGTGGCGTTGTTCACCCATCTGCCCGATCGGCGGCTGTTGCTGGCGGCCAGCGACGGGCGCGGCTTCCAGATCGAGGCCGGCGATGTGCTGGCCGAAACCCGGAAAGGCCGGCAGGTGATGAGTCCACGCGCCGGCGCCGTGTTGCAGGTCGTGCGCTGGGTCGGCCCCCAGGATGATGCTGTCGCGGTGATCGGCGAGAATCGCAAGCTGCTGGTGTTCGCGCTGGAGGAACTGCCGCACCTGCGCCAGGGCCAGGGCGTCGCCTTGCAGAAATACAAGGATGGCGGCCTGGCCGATGCACGCAGCTTCGTGATGGCCGAAGGCCTCAGTTGGCCGATGGGCGGTGCGTCCGGGCGCACCCGCACCGAAGCCGATCTGACCTTCTGGAAGGGCCCGCGCGCCAGTGCCGGGCGGCTGCCGCCCACCGGTTTCCCACGCGACAACAAGTTCACCGCCTGAAGCCTCGCCAGCCGGCGCGCGGACGGGTATGAAGCGGAAATGCTCGGCATCATCCTCATCGGCTTGCTCAACGTCGCCATGTTCGTGTGGTTCGGATATTTGGCCAGCAAGGATCCGGCCAATATCTTCAAGCGGCGGCGGCCGCCGGCCGACAACGGCACCACCCCGCCGCCACAGGAATGATGCCATGGTTGTGATCGTCCTCATATTGCTGTCGTTGGCCGTCGCGGTGTTCATCATGCTGACCGACACGCGCAAGAACGACAATTTCCGGGCACTTGAGAAGGCCGCCGCCGAACCGGTCGATCCGCCTGCTGCCGTGACAGACCCCGCCAAGGCTGACTGATCGGCTGATGGCCTGGTTGCTGATCCTGGGGGTGGCCATGCTGCTGCTGGGATTGGCGCTGCTGGCCCGCGGCAAGCCGCCTACCTCTCCCCCATTACCACCCCGCCGCCGCGATCCCGGCGGATCGGGCGTGTGGATTGATGATTACGGCCCGTCAGCTGGCCTGCAATTGGACAAGTTCGGTTATGCCGTCGATGCGGCCGGGCTGATCAGCGCTGACGACTCCAACTTTGATTCCGACTTCGAGCCGGGCTTTGAGCCAGGTGGGGGCAGTGGCGGCGGCGGCGGTGCCAGCGACAGCTGGGACGATGGCGGCGGTGATGGCAGTGGCGGCGATTGAGGCATCCGCTTGACCATCCCCATATTTCCGATATAAATATGATATCGTATTTATGGAGACTGCGATGACAACCGAACCACTGCGCCAGCCCAGCCGCGAACGCGCCGGCGCGGGCGGCAATGGCTTGCTGATGCTGCCCGTCGTATTGATGCTGCTATTGGTGATCGCATATGCCGTGATTGGCGGCATCCTCGATGGCAATCCTTCGTCACTGCTGGCCGGTGTCGGGTTCGGCGTGTTGCCGGTGTTCCTGCTCGCCGGCTTCTACAGCCTGCAACCCAACGAAGCCGCCGCCATCACCATGTTCGGCGATTATCGCGGCACCGATCGCGTCAACGGCCTGCGCTGGACCTGGCCGTGGATGGGCAAGAAGAAAATATCGCTGCGCGCCAACAACCTGATTTCACAACAGATCAAGGTGAATGACCAGCGCGGCAACCCGATCGAGATCGCGGCGCAGCTGGTGTGGCGCGTCACCGATTCGGCGCAGGCGTTGTTCGATGTCGATGATTATCGCGGCTTCGTCACCGCGCAGGTCGAGGTGGCGGTGCGCACCATCGGCGCGCGCTACCCCTATGATGATTTCGAGCACAAGGAGGTGACACTGCGCGGCGATCACGAGCGCGTGTCGGGCGAACTGCGCGCCGAATTGATCAACCGGCTCAGCGTGGCCGGCATCACCGTCGATGAATGCGGTTTCACCCATCTGGCCTATGCGCCGGAAATCGCCGGCGCCATGCTGCGCCGCCAGCAGGCCGCCGCCGTGGTCGCCGCGCGCGAAACCCTGGTGGCCGGCGCGGTCGGCATGGTCGAAATGGCGCTGGCCATGCTCAATGAGCGCCAGGTCGTCGAGCTGGATGAGGAGCGCAAGGCCGCCATGGTCTCCAACCTGCTGGTGGTGCTGTGCGGCGAACGTGACACCCAGCCGGTGGTGAACACGGGCAGTCTCTACTAGGCCGTGAGTGCGAAGAAGCCCTTTGCGCTCAGGCTCGATCCGGCGCTGCACGATGCGCTGGAACGAGCGGCGGCCGCCGATCTGCGCAGCCTGAATGCTCAGATCGAAGTGCTGCTGCGTGAAGCGCTCAGCCGGCGCGGCGTGAAGGTGGCGATCACGCCGGGGCCGCGGCGCGGGCGGCCGCCGACGGAGGGGTGAGCGGCGCGCAGCGTTCTGCGGCGTCAGCCGCGCGCTGCCGAGTCTAGCATGTCCGCAATGATCGCCGCATCACCCGGAAAGCCAGCCGCCACCCAGGCCCGTTCGAACACGCCCAGCCGTTGCGCCACCATCGGCCCCGGCGCGACGCCGCGCGCGATGATGTCTTTGCCCGATGCCGGCAGGCGCGGGCGCTGCCAGCCGATCAGCGGCCCCGCCGCATCGGGGTCCCCGGCGATCAGCAGTCGATCGATCACGGCCTCGGCACCATCGCCATAGGCCGATGCGGCATGCGGCGGTGGTGCCGGCGGCTGCACGGCGGCCACGATGCGCGCGCGTTGCGGATTGGACAGTTTCAGCCGCGCGCCGACATCGGCTGCGGTGCGCGTGTCGCCGGCGGGCAACAGCGCGGCCAGCCGCCGTTCCCACGCCACCGGCACGCCGGCCGCGGCTTCGGCGGCGATGGTGGTGGCCAGCACCGGCAGGCGTGCGGCGGCCAGTTCCGGCAGAACGGGTAAGAAAATGCCGGCATCGAGCATCACCGCCAGCATCGGCCCCGGATTGGGCAAGCCCAGCAACAGCCGCAATTCCATGGCGATGCGCTCGCGCGACAGGGCCATCAGATCATTGGCCCGCAGCGTGCAGGCGCTCAGCCCATCGGCATCGATCACCGCCGCAAAGCGCGCCGAGAAGCGGAAGAAGCGCAGGATGCGCAAATGATCCTCGGCAATACGCTGCAACGGATCGCCGATGAAGCGCACGCGACGCGCCTCCAGATCGGCCAGCCCCCCGCAATGATCATGCAAGGCACCGCCCGGCAGATCGGCATAAAGCGCGTTGATGGTGAAATCGCGCCGCGCCGCATCTTCCTGCCAATCATCGGTGAAGGCCACTTCGGCATGGCGGCCGAAACTCTGCACATCGCGGCGCAGCGTGGTGACCTCTGCCACCAGGCCCGCACCAACGGCCGTCACCGTGCCATGCGCAAGGCCGGTGGGTACCGCCTTCAGGCCCACCGCCTTCAGCCGCCGCATCACCTGATCCGGCGTCAGCCGCGTCGCCAGATCGATGTCGCCGCCGGCGATCCCCAGCAGTGCATCGCGCACCGCGCCGCCCACCAGCCGCGTGCTGCCGTTGCAGGCGTCCAGCGCCTCCAAAAGCGCGCGACCGGCCGGCGTTTGCGTCCATGGCTGCGTCGGCAGCAGGGCAGGCAGCGTGCTCACAACTGCTGCAACCGTCGCGCCAGCGCCACGATCATGCCGGCGGTAGCGCCCCAGATGACGTGGGAATCGTGGCGGATCGTCCAGAAATGCCGCGTCTCGCCCTGCCATTGCCCGCTCTGGCGCAGATGGTTGGCCGAATCGAGCGCGTGGGCGAGCGGCACGTGGAAAACCTCGGCCACTTCATCGGGCTGCGGGCGCAGGCTCAGGCCCGGCGGCACCACGCCAACCACCGGCGTGATCAGGAATCCGGTGCCAGTGCGATAGGGATCGAGCGTGCCCAGCACCTGGACCTGGCCGGGCGGCAGTGCCACCTCTTCATGGGCCTCGCGCAGCGCCGCCGCTACAACCGTGGCATCGCCGGCATCCACGCGCCCACCGGGAAACGCCACCTGGCCGGGGTGGCGCTTCAGATGCGCGGTGCGTTTGGTCAGCAGCAATTGCGGCTGCGCTTCCTCGGTGATTGCCATCAGCACGGCGGCCGGCATCAGGCCCTCGTCCGGCGGCGGCGAGCCCTGCATCAGATCCCAATCGCCATGCGGCTGCGGCGTGAACGGCCGCGCCAGCAGGCTGCGGACTTGATCCAGCGGCATCAGCGCGGCGCCGGCGCAAAGGCAAAAAATGCGCCATTGCTCCACAGGCCGGGCAGTTCGGCGCCTTCGTCCAGCGCCAGATCGGCGAGCCTGTAGAAAGTGGCGCGATTGACCAGCGCCTGCA
Organism: Sandarakinorhabdus sp.; assembly: GCF_987265915.1. NCBI lineage: Bacteria > Pseudomonadati > Pseudomonadota > Alphaproteobacteria > Sphingomonadales > Sphingosinicellaceae > Sandarakinorhabdus > Sandarakinorhabdus sp. The sequence goes on along the minus strand of NZ_OZ503948.1, from coordinate 1,098,390 downwards.
GGCCGCCACGCACATGCAGATAGGGCCGCGGCGTGCCATCGGCGTCCACACGCACATCCAGCGCATGATCCGGGCCGCAGGCCACCACTTCATCAGTGTTCAGGCGGAACAGCAATTGCCGCCCCGGGCCTTCGCCCTGGCTGTCGGCATCAACCGCCAGGAACGGCGCATCCTCCACATCAATGTCGAGCTTTTCCGCCGGGGTCACGAGCACATGGCTGCCATCGGCTTCGCGGCGCAGGATCGAGGCGAACAGCCGGACCAGTTCCGGCCGGCCGATCGGCGTGCCTTCGTGGAACCAGGTACCATCCGCCGCGATGCGCATGGCGCTGTGGCCGCAATGCTTGGGATGCCATTGTTCCACCGGCAGCCGCTTGCCGCTGCCGGCCAGGGCCAGCAGTTCGGCGAAACGGGTTGCAGGCGATTCGATCCTCACCCTGCCTTCCATAGGCAAACCCGCCGGTCAGGCAACCTTGGCGGTGCGCGCATCGGCCTCCACCCAACCGAGGCGCGGCAGGTGGGGCGCTGTGCCGCGCAGCAACAGGCGGGCAGGGTCCACCGGCCCCGGCAATTGCCAGTGGCGTGTGGCGGGTGCAGCAAAGCCGAAGCGGCCATAAAAGGGCGCGTCCCCAATCAACAGCACCGGCGGCGCCCCTGCGGCATCGATGGCGGCCAGGCTGCCGCGCATCAGCGCCGAAGCAAGGCCCTCGCCCTCACGCTCGGCCGCAACGGCCACCGGCCCAAGCAGGATCAGGGGCTGGCGGCGACCGCTGAGGCCGCGCACCTGAATGGGCCAGCATTGCAGGCTACCGATCAGCCGATCGCCAACCATCGCGACAAGGGAAAACGCCGGCAGCAGATCGGCGCCGTCGCGCAAACGATAGGCGGTGCGATTGTGGCGGGCGGGGCCAAAGCGCTGGTCGAGCAACGCTTCAATGGCAGGAAGATGCTCGGCGACGAGCGGCACGATATCGATCACGGGGGAAAAGCTTTCTGCTGGCAGGACAACGAAAAGGGCACTGCACCAAACGCGGCGCAGTGTCAGATTCGTCGATCGTGTCGCAACAATATGCTCATAAGCGGCTGCATATCAGCCGCGTTGCCCCCGCGCAATGGCGGCGATTAATGCAGCTTGCGATCGAGACCGGCGATGGCTTCTTCGGTCAGGCGCGTTTTCAGCGCCGAATCGCTGCGCGCCGTGATGATGGCGGCGGCGGCGCGCGTCACCTGCACGGCAACTTCGGCCTTCAGTTCGGCAGCGGCAGCACGTTCAGCCGCGGCAATGCGGGATTCGGCGGCAGCGGTGCGGCGGGCGATGGCTTCGCTGGCGGCCAACTGACTCGCGGCGACCAGTTCGCTGGCTTCGCTTTGGGCGCGGGCGCGGATGGCGGCGGCATCGGCGACGGCGGCGGCTTGCCGGGCCTTGGCATCGGCCAGCAACACTTCGGCTTCGGCGCGCAGCACGGCGGCCTCATCAAGCTGCTTCTTCACCCCGGCAATACGGGCATCCAGCGCCTCGGCGATGCGCGCCGGCACCTTGCCGAGCACGATGGCCAGCACGATGAAGATGGCAACGCCGGTATAGACCCAACCTTCGGCATTCAGGCCGAGCAGCGTCGGTTCGGCATGCGCCTCACCACCGTGCGCGACGGTTTCGGCCATGGTTTCAACGGGGGTTTCAGCAGCTTGCATCATGCAGTCCTCAACGCGGCCGCCACATCGTCCGGCGTGACACTGATGCCGGTCAGGCGGGCCACGGCATCGCCGGTCAGATCGGCCACGGTGATTTCCAGGCTGCTGCGGGCGGCAGTGCGCGCCGTGTCCAGCCGGACCGCCGCTGCATCGGCATCGGCATCAAGCTGCGCCGCCAGTGCCTTCAACTGCGCATCGGCGGCCTTGGCGGCTGCGTCCTTGGCGGCGGCCACTTCGGCCTGCGCCGCGGCCTGGGCGGCCTTGATGCTGTCGTCATAGGCGGTGCGAACCGCATCGGCCTGGCCCTTGGCGGCTTCGGCACGATCGAGATCGCTGGTCACCTGGGCATCACGCGCGTCGATCACCTTGCCCAATTTGGGCAAAGTGGGCTTCACCACTGCAAAATACAGCAGCGCGAAGATCAGGCCGAACCAGAACAGCTGCGAGGCAAAACTGCTGGGATCAAACTGTGGCACGTGGTTTCCCCAGGCAAAGACAGATCAGGGCAGCGCCCGACCCCGGACAATGACGTGGGCCGGGCGCTGCAACCTGGCTCAACCGAAGGCCAGCGCCAGCGCGACGACGGCGGCGATCAGGCCCAGAGCTTCGGTCACGGCGAAGCCGAAGATCAGGCGGGCGCCCAGCTTGTCGGCAGCGGCCGGGTTGCGCAGCGCACCCTGCAGGAACATGCCAAAGATGATGCCAACGCCGATGGCGGCGAAGCCCGCGCCCATGGCAGCCAGGCCAGCACCGATCAGCTTGTAAGCAGCAACAGTTTCCATCGTTCGTCCTTTTATTGTAAGAGGTTGAATTGATTAGTGAAGATTGACGGCGTCGTTCAGATAGATGCTGGCGAGCAGCGCGAACACATAGGCCTGCACCACGGCAATCAGCAGTTCCAGCGCGGTGAGCGCCACGTTGACGCCCAGCGGGATGATGCCCAGCCCGATGTTGACCGCGCCCAGCGACACGACAAAGCCGCCGAACACCTTCATCAGCACGTGGCCGGCCGTCATGTTGGCGAACAGTCGGATGGCCAGCGTGAACGGACGCGACAGGAACGACAGGAATTCAATTCCGGCCACCAGCGGCGCCACGAACAGCGGCGTGCCTTCCGGCAGGAACAGGCTGAAGAAATGCAGGCCGTGGCGGGCAAAACCAACGATCACCACCAGGATGAACACGATCATCGCCAGCGCGAAGGTGACGGCGATATGGCTGGTCGGCGTGAAGCTGTGCACGAACGGCACCATGCCGAGCAGGTTGCAGGCCAGCACGAAGATGAACAAAGCGAAGATCAGCGGCGCATAGCGCAGGCCATCCTTGCCGACATTTTCACGCAGCATGTCGCGGATGAATTCGTACATCAATTCCGTCGCCGCCTGCATGCGGCCGGGCACCAGTTGCGGGCGCGCCGTGCCGATGAACAGGAAGGCCGCCACCGCGACCAGCGCCAGCAGCATCCACAGCGAGCTGTTGGTGAACGACAGATCAACCCCGCCCACCGCAAGGGGGGCGATCGTTTCGATCTTGAACTGTTCCATTGGATTGGCCACGGCCGTTCAGTCCTTATCCCGTTCCCGGTCGTCCAGTTTCCGCTGGCGTCTCAGCGACTGGTACAAACCGGTCACAAAGCCCAGCAACAACATCAGGATCAGCCCCCAGGGGCCGGTGCCCACCTGCCGGTCGAAAAACCAGCCGATGAAGCCGCCGGCCAGCATGGCGCCGATGAATTCGGACGCCGCCTGGAAACCGGCATTTTCGCTCGCCTTGGCGCCATCCTTCGCCTTTGATTCTGCTGCACGTGCCGCAGCGATGCGGCGCGCGAGGCTGTCCTCGTCGGCTGGTTGGTCGGCCAAGGTGAAAATCCCTGTCGTCTAACCCTGTTTCGCCTGCCCAATAAGACAGACGGTCCCGGCGGCAATGCCGTCAAGACTTGGCGCGCGTCCTAGAGGTGGGGTGGGCAGGTGTCAACCATTGTGCACTGCACACATCACACCGCAGCAACCAGTTTCTCGGCGGTTTGCAGATCCACGCTCACCAATTGGCTCACCCCCGGTTCGGCCATGGTGACGCCGAACAGGCGGTGCATGCGGCTCATGGTGACGGCATTGTGGGTGACAATCAGGAATCGCGTCGCGGTTTGCGTGGCCATGCGATCAAGCAGATCGCAGAAGCGTTCGACATTGGCGTCATCCAGCGGCGCATCGACTTCATCAAGCACGCAGATCGGCGCCGGATTGGCGAGGAACAGCGCGAAGATCAGGGCCGTGGCCGTCAGCGCCTGCTCGCCGCCCGACAACAAGGTCAGCGATTGCAGCTTCTTGCCGGGCGGCTGCGCCATGATCTCCAGCCCGGCTTCGAGCGGATCATCGGATTCGATCAACGCCAGCCGCGCCTCGCCGCCGCCGAACAGATCGGTGAAGAGGGTGCGGAAATGCGCATCGACGGCCGCAAACGCCGCCGCCAGCCGCTGCCGGCCTTCGCGGTTGAGGCTGCCGATCGAGCCACGCAGGCGGGCAATGGCGGTATCGAGCTCGGCTTTTTCGGATGCCGTCAATTTCGCCTGTTCTTCGAGCTCCTTCAATTCGATATCGGCGCGCAGGTTGACCGGGCCCAACCGCTCGCGCTCCATCACCAGCGCATCCAGAGCTTCGGCCAACGCGGCCGGATCGCCGGGTTCCACCGCGAATCCGAAGCGGCCGGGCAGCAAAGGCGGCGGGCACTGGAACCGCTCCCCGCACAGGCGCTCCACCTCGGCGCGTGCGGCATCCTGATGCTCGGCCTCGGCGCGCAGCGTGGCGCGCAGCTCGCGCGCCTCCGCAGTCTCGGCGTCGGCGCTGCGCAAGGCCGTGCTGATCGCGGCCAGCGCGGTTTCGGCACTGGCAAGCCGGTCGGCAGCAGCGGCGCGGGCCAATTCTGCTTCGGACGTGCGCGTGACGAGGCCGGCAAGATCGGCGGCAATCGCCCGGGTGCGGGCAGCAAGGCCGGCCTGCTCATCCTGCGCGGCAGCGCGGCGGCGGGCGAGTTCGCCCTGTTGGCCGCTGCTGGCCGCCACCCGCCGCTGCCAATCCGCCTGTTCGCCGGCCAGCGCCTGCCGCCGGCGTGTGGCGGCATCGGCGTCGCGGGTCTGCGCCGCCAGCGTGCCCAGAATCGCCGCCAGGGCGGCGCGATTGCGATCATTGGTGGCGCGCGCCGCCGCCACCTTGGCCGCCAGCCCGGCCGCCACATCGACATCCGGCACCGCCGCTTTTGCGACTTCGGCTTCGGCAGCGAAGCGTTCGGCATCGGCCGCCGCGCGGGTGGCGGCGCTTTGCAGGGTCGCTTCTTCGCCGGCGGCCCGGGCGGCAGCGGTTTGCACTGCCGCGAGTTTGGCACGGGCTTCGGCCAGCACGCGCGCCGCGTGATCACGCGTAGCCCGCGCCGCGCGTTCGGCGGCAGCAGCGGCGGCACTGGCCGTTTCAGCATCCCGCTGGCTGGCCGCGGCCTGTTCGACGGTGGTGGCGGCGGCGCTGCGTTCGGCCTCAAGCTCGGCGGCGCGGCGGCGGGCACGCAGGCGGGCCGCAGCGGCATCGGTGCGGCCACCTGCATCCACCAGCCCATCCCAGCGCCACAGCTGCCCCGTCCGGCTGACCAACCGCTGGCCAGGACGCAACGCCGCCAAAACTTCTGGGGACGGCGCGCCATCGATCACGCCGATCTGCGCCAGCCGGCGCGCCAGTTCGGGCGGCGCCTGCACCTGTTCCGCCAGCACCACAACACCCGCCGGCAGCGCCGGATCATCCGGCCGCGCCGCCGATCCGGCCCAACGGCGCGGCGCGGCCGAATCGGCCGGCGCGGCTTCCATATCCTCGCCCAGCGCCGCGGCGAGCGCGGCTTCGTAACCGGCGGCCGGGATCAGGCGATCGGCAACGCGCGGGCCCTTGCCCTGATCGGCTGCCAGCCGCCGCACCAGTGCCTGGGCTTCGGCCTCCAGCCCGGCCAGCGTAGCGCGCGCCGCAGACACCGCCGCCGCCGCTTCGGCCCGCGCCGTTTCCAGCGCCGGGCGCACGCGTTCCGCATCGGCGACGCCGGTTTCGCAGGCCGCCACCGCAACCGTCGCTGCCGCCTCCGCCGCCTGCAGCGGCGCCAGATCGGGGGCCGGCGCCAGCCGCGCCAGCCGCTGCGCCAGATCGGCGGCTTCGCTGCGCGCCCGGACCGCGCGGGCGGCGGCGGCGCTAGCGGCATCGGCGGCTGCCCGCGCGGCGCCTGCCGCAGCCGCATGTGCCGCCATCGCTTCGGCCAGCGCCGCTTCGGCATCGGCGGCAGCCATTCGGGCCGCGGCGGCCTGGGCCTCCACGGCCGGCGTTGCCCCCGCCAGCTCGGCCAGCCGCTCGGCTAACGCCGCCTCTTCGGCGGTCAGCCGCGCCTGCGCCGCGGCCGCATCCTCGGCCAGCGCCGCCTCGCGCTGGGCGTCGCGTTCGATGCTGGCGAGCAGCGCCGTCAGCGCGGCATCGCGGCGGGTGATGTCCTGCGCTTCGGCATCGAGCAGGGCGCGGCGCTGGCGCAGGGCCTGGACGCTGGCCGCGGCTTCGGCTTCGGCCGTGCGCAGCGCCGGCAGCCCGGCAATGGCGTCCGCCGCCTGCGCCGACAGGGCCGCTGCCAGGCGCGTCTTTTCCGCCGCGAGCGTCTCGGCCGCCACCGCGGCGGTGCGCGCCCGCTCGCTGGCCGCGACTGCACCATGCCAGCGCGCGTGGATCAGCGCCGCCTCACCGTGCCGAATCCGGTCGGACAGGCTGCGATAACGTTCCGCACTGCGCGCCTGCCGCTTCAAGGTGGCGGCCTGCGCCTCCAGCCCGCGAATCACATCATCCAGCCGCAGCACATTGGCTTCGGCGGCGCGCAGGCGGATTTCGGCTTCGCGGCGCCGCACGGCGAGGCCGGCAATGCCGGCGGCCTCCTCCAGCAACTGGCGGCGCTCGGCCGGCTTGGCGGCGATGATGGCGCTGATGCGACCCTGGCCGACGATCGCCGGGCTGTGCGCGCCGGTGGCCGAATCGGCAAACAGCAGCCGCACATCCTGGGCGCGGGCATCGCGGCCGTTCAGCCGGTAATCCGATCCGGCGCCGCGTTCGATGCGGCGCAGCACTTCCACTTCCTCGCCGGCGCTGCCGGCCAATTGCAGCGTCACGCTGGCAAATGCGCGGGCCGGGCGCGCGGCGGTGCCGGCAAAGATCACATCATCCATGCCGCCAGACCGCATGGATTTGGGGCTGGCCTCGCCCATCACCCAGCGCAGGGCTTCGAGCAGATTGGATTTGCCGCAGCCGTTGGGGCCGACCACACCAGTCAATCCCGGCTCGATCAGCAGATCAACCGGTTCGACGAACGACTTGAAGCCGGCAAGGCGAAGGCGGCGGAATTCCAAATTCGGGTTACCGCAGCGCCGTCTGCAGCTTGGCCTCCAGATCGGGCCAGGTGAACACGCCTTCCTGCACGGTGCCGTTGATGATGAAGCTCGGCGTGCCGGTCAGCTTGTATTCGTTCACCGCCTGGTTGCGCAGGTCGTTCACCGCCTTGGCCTGCGCCGGATCGGCGAGGCATTGATCGAACTTGGCGCGCGGGATGCCGCGCAGTTTCACATAATCGGCCAGCCCGCCCAGCTCGGCCATGCGGCGCACCTGCGCCTCTTCGGGCATCTTGCTGAGCGCTTCCTGATCGGGCTTGCTGATCCGGCCGAACGGTTCGGTCCAGCCGATCTGATCGGCGTAAAAGGCATCGAGCAGGCCAAAGAACGCGCCGGCGCCCTGGCAGCGCGCCAGGATGGTGGCGGCGAAATCCGGGCCGTTCAGCACGAAGTTCCTGTATTCATAACTCACATTGCCGCTGGCGACATATTTGTTCTTGATGGTCGCGGCTGCCGCCTCATGGAATTCGCGGCAGTGCGGGCAGGTCAGGCTGGCAAATTCCACCAGCTTCACCTTGGCATCCGGGTTGCCCATCTTGAAGCCGCCTTCGGGCGTGGCGGTGACGACTTCGGCCCAATTCTGCCCGGCCGGAGCGGAAACGGCGGCCGGCAGTGGCGCACCCGCATCGGCCGCCGGGCTCTTGCTGTCGTTGCAGGCGGCGAGCGCCAGCGGCAGTGCGGCGATCAGCAACAGGCGCTTCATCATCATTTCCTTGTGGCAGTCTTGAGGGCGGTGATCAGCAACGGCTCCAGCGCCGCCCAATCATAGGCATCGGTTTGCATCGTGCCGTTGATCAGGAAGCTGGGCGTGCCGGTGAGATTATGGGTCTGCACCGCATCGGCTCTGATCGCCATCAGCCGGTCCATACCCGGCTTGGCGGCGATGCAGGCATCATAACGCGCGCGCGGCACCCCGGCGGCGGCGGCATATTCCGGCAATTTGCCCAGTTCCGCCATGCGCGGGCCTTGAGCCGCCTGCGGCAGCGCGGCGATGCTGGCGCTGTCCGCCTCGCTGATGGCCTGGAACGGCTGCACCAGTTCGGCCTGGCGCGCATAGGTGCGGTTGACGAACTCCCACGCCTGCGGCGCGGCCAGGCATTGCATCACCATGCCCGCCATCAGATCGATACCGTTCAGACTGAACGGCCGATATTCGTAACTGACGCGCCCGGCGGCGAGATATTTCGCCTTGATGGCGGCCAAGCCGGTTTCGTGGAACGCCTTGCAATGCGGGCAGGTGAGCGAGCCGAATTCGACGATCTTCACCGCGGCGGCCGGATTGCCGAGCAGCACGCCGCCTTGCGGGGTGAGCGCGACGCGGGTTGCCCAGGCAACAGCTTTTGCAGGGGCAGTGGCCGGGGCCGGGCGCGCAACGGGCTTGGGCTGCGCCACCAGCGGGCTGGCGAGCACAAGTGCGGCGATGATGGGGAGTGCGCGACGTTGCATTTGCATTGTCTAACCGTGATCGCGACCGATTTGAAGCGGCTAACGCCCTACCCGTTGACCTTCGCGGATTGGCTCACCTGATCTTCGGCGGCCCGCTCGATCCGGCCAGCGCCTCGGCCAGTGATTGCAGGGTGGCGCGCAGTTCCGGATCGGCGATGGCTTTCAGCGTGGAGCGTGTGGCATCGGCCAAGGGCGGGGCGGGCCCAGGCGGCGGCGCCGGCAGCGGGGCCATCGCGCCCGTCGCCTGTTCAAGCACGATGCGGGCGACCGCGCCATAGCCGAGGATGCGGTTGGCGCGTTCGATGATCTGCGGTTCGACATGGCGCAGCATCGGTGCCAGCGCGCCGGTGGCGGCGATGGCCAGCGTGCCGCCCTCCTTTTTGCCCACCGGGAACTTCAGCCGCAGCGGCCGGCAGTGGCGGGCATATTGTTCACCGACGATCTCCACCCAGCGATCGATCAGCGCGCGCTGGGTGAAGCCGAAGCGCTTGAAGGCCTGGCCGCCGACATCGCCGACCAGATCGGCAATGGCGCGGGGGCGGTTCGTGCGCGCCGGGGGCGTAGCCGGTGTGGCAGCCAGTTCGGGCGCCTTGCGGACGCGCGGTTTTGCGATTTTGGGGGGCGTTTCCGGCATGGCGCGTCCATGCCATAGACGGGCCGTGACGCATAGTTGGCCCGCCCTGTTGATCGACTGGTATCGCGCCACCGCGCGGGTGCTGCCGTGGCGCAATCCGCCCGGCGCGGCGCTGCCCACCGGCGCGGATTGGCCCTATCGGGTCTGGCTGTCCGAAGTGATGTTGCAGCAGACCACCGTGGAGGCGGTGACTCCCTATTTCCACGCCTTCACCGCGCGTTGGCCCACGGTGGCGGCGCTGGCGGCGGCCGACGATGCCGATCTGATGCAGGCCTGGGCGGGGCTTGGCTATTATGCGCGAGCGCGGAACCTGCTGGCCTGCGCGCGCGCCGTGGTGGCGCTGCATGATGGGCGGTTTCCCGGTGACGAAGCGGCTTTGCGTGCCCTGCCCGGCATCGGCGATTACACGGCGGCGGCGGTCGCAGCGTTCGGGTTCGGCCGTGATGCGGTGGTGATCGACGGCAATATCGAGCGGGTTGCGACGCGGCTGTTCGGCATCAGCACTCCCCTGCCCGCAGCGCGCGGTGCGATTCGCGCGCGCCTGGGCGAAGTGTTGCCAGCGGGCCAGGCCGGGGATTTCGCGCAAGCCATGATGGATCTGGCGCGGCGCGTATGCACGCCGCGCGCGCCCAGATGCCTGGCGTGCCCGATTGCCGACGCCTGCACCGCGCGGGCAGCCGGCAATCCCGAAGCTTATCCGGTGAAGCCACCGAAGCGCGCGCGGCCGACCCGGCAGGGCACCGCGTGGTGGATCGAGGTGAACGGGCATGTGCTGACCATCCAGCGCCCGGCAAAGGGCCTGCTGGGCGGCATGCGGGCGCTGCCGAGCTGTGATTGGCGCGGCGGCCATGCGAAGCCGCCGGTGGATGGCGATTGGCAATTGCTCGGCGCGGTGCGGCATGGCTTCACGCATTTCGAACTGGAATTGAGGGTCGCGGCGCTGTGGCTGGATGTGCGGCCAGCGATTGATGGCGCCGATTGGGTGAAGGTGACAGATATGGCCGGCGCCGGGCTGCCAACGCTGTTTGCCAAGGCGGCGGCACTGGGGCAGAGCGCCAACAGGGGAGACGATCAGGCATGACGGGTTTCAGGGATGTGCCGGCCACCGGCTTCACCGGCAATCGGCTGGATCGGGCGGACGAGGTGCGCCGCGATCCGGCGGCGGTGATCGGTTTGCGCGGGCGATCCGATGCGCGCTGGCTGGTGATGGAAAAATTGAATCCCGTGGTGCGCCCCGGCGACACGCCGGCGATCCTGTGGGCCTATCGGTCCGATGTGCCGCACGATGCGCTTTCGATCTTTCTGGGGATGGACGGGGATGCCCCGCGCTTTGCCGCCGCGGCGTCCGGTGATGAACTGGTGGCGGATTTCGGCGGGCAAGTGCTGGACGCGCGCGCCGCCGGCGCCCTGCTGCCGGGCCATGAAGCCGCGATCGTGGCGCAGGCGCGCTCCATCCTCGATTGGCACCAGCGCCATGGCTATTGCGCGGTGTGCGGCGCGCCGACCTTGCTGGCCAAGGCCGGCTATGCCCGCCAGTGCACAGCGTGCAAGGCCGAACATTTCCCGCGCGTCGATCCAGTGGTGATCATGCTGGCGGTGAAAGACGATCACGCGCTGATCGGCCGGCAGCCACGCTTTCCCAAACGCTTCCTGTCGGCGCTGGCTGGCTTTGTCGAACCGGGCGAAAGCCTGGAAGAAGCCGTGCGCCGCGAATTGTGGGAAGAAGCTGGCATCACCTGCGGACGCGTCGATTATCTCGCGAGCCAGCCCTGGCCTTTCCCATCGAGCCTGATGATCGCTGCCTTTGCCGAATCCGATGGGTTCGAGGTGCGGCTGGATCAGGACGAGTTGGAAGAAGTGCGCTGGGTAACCAAGGACGAAGTGCGCGCCGCACTGGCCGGGGAAGGCGATTTCCTGGCGCCGCCGCCACTGGCGATTGCCCACACGTTGTTGAAGGCGTGGGTGGAGGCTTAGGCGCGCCTTAATATCCAAGCGCAGCACCCCTCCGTCTCGCTTCGCTCGTCACCTCCCCTAGAAGGGGAGGATCATGGTTCCTCCCCTTCTAGGGGAGGTGGCAGCCGAAGGCTGACGGAGGGGTAGCGCGTGTGGTCACGCCGCCACGCTCTGCGCCACCAGCGCGGTCGCCTCCTCCGGCGGCATCGGCCTGCCGAACAAAAATCCCTGAATCTGGGTGCAGCCCAGATCGCGGCACAATTCGAAAGCGGCGCGGGTTTCGGTGCCTTCGGCTGTCGTCTGCATATCCAGGCTGGCGGCCATGCGCACGATGGCCTGGATGATGGCGCTGGCTTCATCGCCCATGGCGGTGGCGCGGCGCACGAAGCTGCGATCGATCTTGATGCGGCTGAAGCTCGCCTTTTGCAGCGTGCCGAGCGCCGAATAGCCGGTGCCGAAATCATCGAGGGCAAAATTGATGCCCAGCGCCGTCAATTGCTTCAGCACGTCCACCACGCCGGGCTTTTCGGCCAGGAACAGGCTTTCGGTGATCTCCAGCTCCAGCCGCTGCGGCGGCACGCCGTGGCGGCGCAAGGCGCGCGCGATGCGGCCGGGCAGTTCTTCATCCTCCATCTGCAGCGCCGACAGATTGACCGCGATACGGATATGATCAGGCCAGCGCGCCGCCCACATCAGGGCCTGTTCGATCACCCAATGGCCGATCGGCACGATCAGCCCGGTTTCCTCGGCGAGCGGGATGAAGCGCAGTGGCGACACCGCACCCAGTTCGGGATGGTTCCAGCGCAGCAGCGCCTCAAAGCCGGTGATGCGTTCGTCGGCGGCATCGACCACCGGCTGGAACGCCAAGGACAATTGATCGCGTTCCAGCGCCAGGGCGAGTTCGCCTTCCAGCCGGCGGCGCTCGGCAGCGGCCTCGGCCATGTCGGCCGAAAAGCGCAAGGCCGCACCGCGCCCCTGTTCCTTCACCCGGTACAGCGCCAGATCGGCGGCCTTCAGCAGCGCTTCGGGCGTTTGGCCATCGGCCGGCGCCAGCGCCCAGCCCACCGACGCGCCGACAATCGCCGCCCCGGCGCGGCCTTCTTCCCCCAGCGGGAACGGGCGCGCCATGTCCTTCACGATGCGATGCGCCAGCTTTTCGGCGCGATCGCTGCTGCCATCGGGCAACAGCACGGCAAATTCGTCGCCGCCCAGCCGCGCAATCGTGGCGCTGCCCTTTACCAGCGCCTGCAAACGCTGCGCCACCTGGCGCAACAGCAGATCGCCGGCAGCATGACCAAAGCCATCGTTCACCGCCTTGAAGCGATCGAGATCGACGAACAGCAGCGCCGCCGGCTTGCGGGTGAGCACCGCCCGCTCCGCCACATCCTCCAGTTGTTCGCGAAACAGGCTGCGATTGGCCAGCCCGGTGAGCGGATCGAAGCGCGCCAGTTGCGCGATGCGTTCCTGGCTGCGCCGCACCTCCGTCACGTCCCGGCCAACCCCGCGAAAGCCGGTGAACATGCCGGTCGCATCCTGCTTGGGCGTGCCCGACAGCGCCCACCAGCGCAGATCACGGCCCAGCGGCACCGGCACCACCAGATCGCGGAACGGCTGGCGCGTCTTGATGGCATGGGCCAGCGCCGCCATCGTGGCCCCACCCTGCGCCGGATCGAGCAGCGCCAGCAACGGCTGCCCCAGCATGTCGCCGCGCCGCCGCCGCGCCACATCGGCAAAGCGCGTGGTGACATGCGTCAACTGGCCGGCGGCATCGAGCTCGAGCAGCCAATCCGAGCCATTGGCTTCATATTCATTCAGCAGCAGCCGCACCACCTCACCCTGATCGCTCAGTTCGGCTTCGATGCGCAGGCGGGCCATGGTGTGAAAGGTCGTCACCAGCGCGCTGCGCATGATGATCATCGCAAAGCTGACCAGGCCGAGCGCGACCAGCGGGCGATCGAGCGGCGCACCGGCGGGAATTGCATGCACCATGGCGCCGGCGGTGATCGCGCACAGCAGCAGCGCGCCGGCCGGCATCACCATCACCGCATGGCCGGCCGCCCCCAGAAACAGCAGCGAGATCATCAGCAATATGGCCTGCTCGGTGCCGGGCAGCACCGGCAGCAGCGTGGTGATCATCCCACCCCAGCACAGGGCAAAGGCGCCGATTTCGGCATTGACCTTCCAGAACCGCGCCCGCCCGGCCGGCGGCGCCTGGTCGAGGCGGCGGCTGCCAACCGATCGCAACGTCCACATCACGCACATGCCGGCCATCCCGGCCAGCCATGGCGCCAGCGCCGAAAAGGTGACTGCGCTGCCGAAATTGGCCAGCACCACGGCCAGATTGACCGCCAGCAGTGTGACATTGAACGGCAGATGACGCTTGAGTTGTTCCAGCTGCACGCCGCGCACATCGGCCCAGAAGCCCTGCTCCGCCTGGCCCAGACCCAGCACCTGCCGCCAGCCGACATCGCGCGCCATCAGCGCCGCCGGCTTTGCCATCACGCCCATGCCCGTCTCCTCCAACCGCCGCAGCGGGCCTTGAGGCATGAAACGGCCGCCATTGCAGCCGGTTGAGTCATGGCAGCGCACCGCCTGGAAATCGGCTTGGCAGGCGGCCGTTTGTTCCATACTTGTTCACAGATGCTGCCTGCCTTGACTCCCGATTCCCCCATCCAAGGCCGCTCTGCCGGCGAGCCGCCCTGGCTGGCCGGCCTGAACGCGCCGCAACGCGAGGCCGTGACCACCACCGAAGGCCCGGTGCTGATCCTGGCCGGCGCCGGGACCGGCAAGACCAAGGCGCTCACGGCAAGGCTGGCGCACATCTTGTTCAGCCGGCTGGCGTTTCCCAGCCAGGTGCTCGCCGTCACCTTCACCAACAAGGCGGCGCGCGAGATGCGCCACCGCACGGAGATGCTGCTTGGCAACATGGCGGAGGGCCTGCCTTGGCTGGGCACGTTCCACGCGCTGTCGGCCAAGATGCTGCGCCGCAACGCCGGCCTGGTCGGCTTGACCGCCGATTTCACCATCCTCGATACCGACGATCAGTTGCGCCTGCTGAAACAGGTGATTGCCGAAGCGAATATCGACGACAAGCGTTGGCCGGCCAAGCAACTTGCCAGCCTGATCGACCGCTGGAAGAACAAGGGCCTGGGGCCGGACATGGTGCCGGCCGGCGAATCCCATGGCTATGCCGACGGCAAGGGCGCGGCGCTCTATGCCCGCTATCAACAGCGATTGCAGGGCCTGAACGCTTGCGATTTCGGCGATCTGCTGCTGCACATGCTCAGCATCTTTCGCAGGCACCCCGATGTGCTGGCCGAATGGCAGCGGCGCTTCCGTTATGTGATGGTCGATGAATATCAGGATACCAACAGCGCCCAGCACCAGTGGCTGACGTCGCTGGTCGGCGCGCACCGCAACATCGCCTGCGTCGGCGATGATGACCAGTCGATCTACAGCTGGCGCGGCGCCGAGGTGAGCAACATCCTGCAGTTCGACCGGGATTTCCCCGGCGCGCGGATGATCCGGCTCGAACAGAATTACCGATCCACCCCGCATATCCTGGGCGCCGCCAACGCCCTGATCGCCCACAACAGTGGCCGCTTGGGCAAGGCGCTGTTCACCGCGCATGCCGCCGGTGAGCGCGTGGCTGTGACAAGCGTGTGGGACGGGCCGGAGGAAGCGCGGTTGATCGGTGACGAAGCCGAGAAGCTGGCGCGCGAAGGCGGATCATTGAACGACATGGCCATTTTGGTGCGCGCGCAGTTCCAGACGCGGCTGTTCGAAGATCGCTTCATCTCCATCGGCCTGCCCTATCGCATCGTCGGCGGCTTTCGCTTCTATGAGCGCGCCGAAATCCGCGACGCGCTGGCCTATCTGCGGCTGGTGGCGCAGCCCGATGATGCGCTGGCGTTTGAACGCATCGTCAACGTGCCCAAGCGCGGCCTGGGCGACAAGGCGATGGCGACCATGCACGGCGCGGCGCGGGCGATGAACATGTCGCTGCCGCGCGCGGCGCTGGCGCTGTGCGAGGCCGACGGCCTGACCCCGGCAGCACGGCGGGCGGTGAAGGCCTTCTTTGCCGATGTCGCGCATTGGCGTGAGCAGGCGGGCAATGTCGGCCATGCCGAGCTGGCCGAGATGGTGCTGGAGGAATCCGGCTATGTCGCCATGCTGCAAGCCGAGAAATCCACCGAAGCCGATGGCCGTATCGACAATTTGAAGGAACTGGTGCGGGCGATGGGCGATTACCCGTCGCTGACCAGCTTTCTGGAACATGTTTCGCTGGTGATGGACAATGAAAGCGCCGCCGATGGCGAGAAGATCACCATCATGACGCTGCACGCCGCCAAGGGCTTGGAATATGATCAGGTGTTCCTGCCCGGCTGGGAAGAAGGCGTCTTCCCCAGCCAGCGCGCCATGGACGAAGGCGGCACCAGTGCCCTGGAGGAAGAACGCCGGCTGGCCTATGTCGGGATCACCCGCGCCCGCAAACGCGCCCACATCATCAACGCCGCCAACCGGCAGGTCTATGGCCAATGGACCGCCGCCCTGCCCAGCCGCTTCATCGCCGAACTGCCGGAAGCCCATGTCGAAACCCGCTCGACGCTGTCCGGCGGCCCCAGCCTGTGGCGCGCGGCGCTCGAAGGCGGCGATCCGTTTGCGGACATGCAGCGCGGCACCGGCCGCGGGCCGGGCTGGGACCGCGCCAAGAGCCAGGCCGGCGGGTGGGCGGGCGGCAGCAATAGTGGGACCCGCGATTTCGGCCCGCGCACCCCCCCGCCGCGCGAACAAAGCTGGCGCGAAGCCCGCGTCAGCGCCGTCGCCCTCACCCCCGCGCCGGGCTATCGCCGGGGCACGAAAGTGTTCCACGCCAAGTTCGGCGAAGGCGTGGTGTTCCATGTCGATGGCAACAAGCTGGAAATCGACTTCCCGGCGGCCGGGCGCAAGCGGGTGCTGGATTCGTTTGTGTCGGTGGTGGTGTAGGGCGGCGGCGATCTGGCCAAACGCGGATCAGCGCAGGGTTGGTTTATCGAGCAAGTCCCAACCATAGGCAGCGGCAACACGGTCGAAAATCTCGGATGCGGCAGGCAGGCCGCCATCGCCATTGGCCATGATGACGATGCCATAGCCCTTGGCCACATGCGCCATGGCGAAGCTGCGAAAGCCCCAGTTTGCGCCGTTGTGCTTGAAATACCAGCCTTGACCGTCATGGACGATTTCGAAGCCGACCGCGTAGGGTCCGACGCCAACCGGCGTCACCATGTTTTGCATCGTCGCGCGGTCCAGCACCGTTGCCGATCGGCCCGCCAGGGTCTTCTGCACGTCAATCATGAACAGCGCATAGTCGGCGGCCGTGGTCCACAGCCCGGCGGCGGCCTGTTCGGGATAGACATGCCAGCGCACGCCCTTGCTTTTGCCGTCAGGGCCATGCGCACGAGCGGTGTTGGCTTGCATCGCGGGCGGCAGCGGTTGTTCGAAACTGGAATGGGTCATGCCTATCGGCGCCAGCACCCAATCCTGCATGATTTTGGCAAAGGGCATTCCGACTGCGTCCATCAAGGCCAGCTGCTGGATCTGCACCGCGCCGCCCGAATACTGGGCTGCCGTCAACGCCGGTCGCACCAGCTGAACCGGCCCGAGCAGCGAGGGCTTGGCGCCATCGAGGATCTGTTGCTGCGTCGGCAAAGCCGCACCGGGTTCATAGCCGGGGAAGCCGAAGCTGTCGCCGGTTCCCGACGTGTGGCTCATCAACATGCGCGGCGTGACCGCCACGCCGCCGCCAAACGGACTGCCCGGCAATTTCCAGCTTTTCAGGACGGTGTTCACATCCTGATCCAGTCCGAATTTTCCGATTTGCACGGCCTTCAAGGAGGCCATTGCCGCCACAGGTTTGCTTATCGAAGCGGCCTGGAACAATGTATCAGCGGTGATGGGTGCGCCCGTTTCAACATCGGCGACGCCGTAGGATTTCGTCCACAGCAGCTTGAAATCCTGAATGACGGCGATGCTGATGCCCGGCACATTGAATCGCGCCAAAATCTGCTGGAGGGTGAGCGGGTCGGTGCCTTGGCGATTGGGCGATTGTGGCCCCTCGATTCGCGCGATCTGATCGGCAACTGATTGGGCGCTGGCCGGCACAGACAATGCCACCATTGTGGCGAGAAACAGCCTGCTTGCCATGCGCTGGATCATTGCTCGCTCCCACGAATTTCATCGGATTCCTAATCTGAAAAGCTGACTCAGTCCAATCGGGCAAGAGTCGTTGCTTGCCCTCCCCGCTCACCGATCCGGTGTGTAGCGCTGCCCGACGTGGAAGCTCAGCCAACTGCGCATGATCCCGGCCGTACCAAAGATCATCGCCACCGCAGCCAGCGCGACGCTCTGCACCATCGACCAGTGCAGATAATCCTGCGCGAAGAAAAACGCCCCGGCCACGGCAAAGGCGTTGAAGCCGCCGAACCATGCCAGCACCAGCGCCACCAGCGCCCATGGCCAGCCGAAGCGATCGGCCCACCCGGCCCAGGCCACCAGCATCAGCGCCGCGCCGCGCCGCGCCGCGCAGACGATGGGCAATGCAAGGGCCAATACAAGCCCGGGAAGCTGCCGCACGCTGTTCATGACTGTCTTTGGTTACCATCGCGCCGCACACCGGCCAATTCGCCCGCCACCGACATATTCGCATTGAAGCCTTGCCAAACGCTTTCTATGCCGGGTGCACCGTGATCGCCCTGCCCGCCCCTTTTCAAATCCGCGACTATCGCGCCTTCTGGGCGTCGCGGTTCCTGGCGACGGTGGCCGGCATGATGCTGGTGATCGTGATCGGCTGGCAAGTGTACGACATCGCCCGCGAAACGATGAGCCGCGATGATGCCGCCTTCCTGCTCGGCATGATCGGGCTGGCGCAGTTCCTGCCCTTGTTCTGCCTGGCGCTGGTGGTGGGCGTGATCGCGGATCGGATGGACCGACGCTTTATCGCGCGCGCCGCGGTGGCGCTGGAAATCGGCTGTGCCGCGGTGCTGGGTGGGCTGGCGTTAGCAGGCGACATGCCGATGGTGGCGCTGTTCGTGGTGGCGGCGTTGCTGGGGGTGGCACGCGCCTTTCAGGGGCCATCGATGGCGGCACTCGCCCCCAATCTGGTGCCGCGCGAATTGCTGCCGCAAGCCATCGCGCTGAACAGCATCAGCTGGCAGAGCGGCGCGGTGATCGGGCCGCCGCTGGGCGCCTTCCTCTATGCCGTATCGCCGGCGACGCCCTATCTGGTCGCGGCGGTGCTGTTCGGCCTCACCTTCATCTGCCTGATGATCATCCGGCCGGTGCCGCTGCCGCCGCCGGCCACGGTCACGCCGTGGCGCAGCGTGATGGAGGGCATCAATTTCGTCCGCCACAACCGCGTCGTGTTGGGCGCGATCAGCCTTGATCTGTTTGCCGTGTTGCTGGGCGGGGCGACGGCGATGCTGCCGGTCTATGCGCGCGATGTGCTGATGGTCGGTGTGGAGGGGCTGGGGCCGCTGCGCGCCGCGCCGGCGCTGGGGGCGGCGATCACCGCGCTGATCCTGGCCACCAAACCGCTGCGGCGCAACGTCGGCCCGGTGATGTTCCTGTGCGTCGGGTTGTTCGGCGCGGCCACGGTGGTGTTCGGGCTTTCCACCAGTTACCCGCTGTCGATCGCGGCGCTGGTGGTGCTGGGCGCGGCCGACATGATGAGCGTGTTCGTGCGCGGCAGCCTGATCCAGTTGCACACACCGGATGACATGCGCGGCCGCGTCTCCAGCGTGTCGGGCCTCTTCATTTCGGCGAGCAATGAACTTGGCGAGCTCGAATCCGGGCTGGCAGCGCGGTTCCTCGGTGCGGTGCCGGCGGTGGTGGCCGGCGGCATCGGCGCGGTGATCGTGACCTTGCTGTGGGCATGGCGCTTCCCGGAATTGCGCACCGCCGATCGCTTCGAAGGGCCGGCGGACAAGTCGGGCTGACGCGCGGACAAGATTATCCGCGTTGGCGCAGGCCACGCTGCGCTTTAGGATGGCGCCGCAACACCGGAAAAAGGGCGCCCGCGCATGAAAGCCGAATCGATCCTCCACACCATCGGCAACACACCGCATGTGCGCATGGCGCGGCTGTTTCCCGATGCCGAGGTGTGGATCAAATCCGAACGCAGCAACCCCGGCGGCTCCATCAAGGATCGCATTGGCCTTGCCATGATCGAGGCGGCCGAAGCCGACGGCCGCCTGCTGCCCGGCGGGATCATCGTGGAGCCGACCAGCGGCAACACCGGCATTGGCCTCGCCATGGCGGCGGCGGTGAAGGGCTACAAGCTCATCCTGGTGATGCCCGAATCGATGTCGATCGAGCGGCGGCGGCTGATGCTGGCCTATGGCGCGACCTTTGATCTGACGCCGCGCGAAAAGGGCATGAACGGCGCCATCGCCCGCGCCGCCGAGATCGTGGCGACCACACCCGGCGCCTGGATGCCGCAGCAGTTCGAGAACCCCGCCAATATCGATGTGCATGTGCGCACCACCGCCGAGGAGATTTTCGCCGATTTCGCCGATGCGCCTATCGATGCGATCATCACCGGTGTGGGCACCGGCGGCCACATCACCGGCGTGGCGCGCGTGCTGAAACCACGCTGGCCAAAGCTGAAGATCTTTGCGGTCGAACCGGCGGCCAGCCCGGTGATTTCCGGCGGATCGCCCAGCCCGCACCCGATCCAGGGCATAGGCGCCGGATTCATTCCGAAGAACCTGGATGTGGCGCTGCTGGATGGCGTGGTGCAGGTGGATGCCGCCGATGCCAAGGCCTGGGCGCTGCGGTCGGCAACACAGGAAGGGATGCTGGTCGGCATCTCGTCGGGCGCGACGCTGGCGGCAATTGCCATCAAGCTGAAGGAGCTGCCTGCGGGCGCGCGGGTACTGGGGTTCAACTACGACACCGGGGAGCGTTATCTTTCGGTGCCGGAATTCCTGCCCGGCGGTTGAGCGCCACGCGGCCCGGGCACGAGTTCGATGACGACAATTTCGGGCGGCACGCCGATGCGCAGCGGCACGAAGGTGGTGCCCAGCCCGGCCGACACGATCATCTGCTGCCCGCGCGCATTGCCGAACCAGCCGCGCCGGTGCGATTCATAATAGGGGAACAGGCGCGGCAGGCCGAACACGCGAATCTGGCCGCCATGGGTGTGCCCGGCCAACAGCAGCGCCACATTCGCCGGCAGCACGCGGAAAAAATCCGGTTCATGGGCCAGCGCAATCACCGGCTTGGCGGGATTGGTGCGGGCAGCGGCGCGGTTCAGGCCCGCCACCGGATCGGAGCCGAGGATCATGTCGTCCACGCCCACCAGCTGCACCGGGCCAAGATCGACGGACGCGCTGGTGAGCAGGTTCAGGCCAAGCAAGCGCATCACCCGGCGTGTCCAATAGGGATCATCATGGTTGCCGGGCACGTTCCACACGCCCAGCGGCGCCCGCAGCATCTGCAACGGGCGCAGCGTCGCTTCCAGCGGCATGGGCGGATTCCATAATTTGCTGGCGTGGAAATCGCCCGTGATCACCACGGCATCGCCGTGCAGCGCGTTCACCTGCGCCACGATGCGGGCGATGCGCACCTCTGGCATGTCCCACGGGCTGCCGTGAATGTCGGACAGTTGGACGATGCGCAGCTTCTGCTTCAGGCCCGGCAGGATGACCTGATAACGCACGACAATCGGATCCTGGATGGCGCCAAGATAACCAATCCACGCCAGAAACAGGCCGACAAAAGCCAGCACCCAAGCACTGCGCCGCATGATCAGAGCCGGGCCTTGTTCTCACGCTGTTCGGCAAGAAACGCCTTGAACGGGTTCAGCTTTTCCGCTGCGCCACTGGCAGCCAACCGACGCAGTTGCTGATAATACCAAGCCTGGGCGGCAAAGCCATTGAGCGTGCGCGCCAGCTTGAACGGCGAGCCTGGACCGAGCCAACCGGGACCAATCGCCAAATTGTCTTCAAAGCGCGGCAATTCTTCCGACGCACCCGCCAGCAGATCGGCGACACAGTCCGGTTCAGCGCACAACGGCCGGCCGACACCGATCAGGCTGATGCCGCTGGCCACGGCATCCTCCATCGCCGCCAGGCTGCGGAAGCCGCCGGTCACCATCAGCGGCGGGGTTTTTGCGGCCAGCAGCGCCTTGGCGAGCTGCACGAAATAGGCTTCGCGGGCCCGCGTCGATTGTTGTTTGGGCTCCTCGCGCGGGGTCAGGCCGTCCA
This sequence comes from Sandarakinorhabdus sp., assembly GCF_987265915.1. Taxonomy (NCBI): domain Bacteria; kingdom Pseudomonadati; phylum Pseudomonadota; class Alphaproteobacteria; order Sphingomonadales; family Sphingosinicellaceae; genus Sandarakinorhabdus; species Sandarakinorhabdus sp. Next base: position 1,076,975 of record NZ_OZ503948.1, on the reverse strand, counting down.
TGTCCATCATTGCCGGCTGTTCATAGGTGCCGCCCGACAATTCCAGGCAATCGACGTCCAGATCGGCCAGCCAGCCGGCGACGGTGAGGCAATCGTCGAAGCCAAAGCCGCCCTTCTGGAAATCGGCACTGTTCAATTTGACCGCAACGGTGAAATCCTTGCCGACCGCCGCGCGCACCGCCTTCACCGTCTCCAGCAGGAATCGCGCGCGGTCTTCCAGGCGGCCGCCCCAATCATCGTTCCGGCGGTTGGCCAATGGCGAGAGGAACTGGCTGAGCAGATAACCATGGGCAGCGTGGATCTGCACGCCGGTGAAGCCCGCATCGCGAGCGACCACCGCAGCATGGGCAAAGCGGGCAATCAGATCATGGATTTCCACGTCGGTCAGCGGATCGGGCATGCCGAACTGCCCGCCGGGCAGTGCCAGCGCAACGGCGCTGGGCGCCTTGGGGTGCGGATTGACGATCTTCTGGGTCTGGCGGCCGGCATGGCTGATCTGCACCCAGGCCTTGGTGCCCTGTTCGGTGGCCGCGGCGGCCCAGCGTGCCCAGGCCGCCCTGGCATCGGCGGACAGCGGCCCATCGACGATGACATTGCCCGGCCGTTCAAGATGCTGGCGATCGATCTGGACATTGCCGGTCAGCAACAGGCCACAGCCGCCCGCCGCCCAGCGGCGATAGAGCGCTTCATGGGTGGCATTGGGCAGGCCATCCTTGCCGGCCAGCCCCTCGGTCATCGCCGCCTTGGCGATGCGGTTGTTGAGGCGCTGGCCATTGGGCAGCGTGAAGGGGGCCGAGACGGTCATGACGGCAACGTGCCGTGGCGGGAGCGCTGGTGCAAGCTGCCATTGTTTTGCGCGTATGTGCAGCAGGGACTCGCTGCGCCCCTCCCGCTTGCGGGAGGGGCTGGGGGTGGGCTTCGCAGTCGGGCGCTGGCGGGGAGACCCACCCCCGGCCCCTCCCCTAAAGGGGAGGGGGGAGGCTCAGGCCGCCCGCTTTGCCGCTACCCCATAGAAGCTCTCGCCAGCCGCCGCCATGTCACGCAGCAGTTGCGGCGGCGCAAAGCGGGCGCCGTGGGCCTGCGCCAGCCGGTCCAGCGTCGCCACGACATTGGCGATGCCCACCGTGTCCATATGGCTGAACGGCCCGCCGGTGAACGGCGCAAAGCCCCAACCGAAGATGGCGCCCAGGTCGCCATCCTGCGGGGTTTCCAGCACGCCTTCGGCAAAGCAGCGCGCGCATTCGACGAGCTGGCGATAGAGCAGGCGTTCCTTCACCTCGGCCGGTGTCGGCTGGGCTTCGGCAAGGCCGCCGGCGACGGTTGCCGACAGTTCGGGCCACAAATACTTCTTGCCGCCTTCGGGATAGACATAGAATCCCTTGGCATTCTTGCGGCCCTGGCGGCCGAGCTCGTGCATTTTCGTGATCACACCATCGGCCGGGCCGGCGACATAGGCATCGCCCAGATCGGCGCGGGTCTGCTGGCCGACCTTGTACGACAGGTCGAGGCCGACTTCATCGTTCACTGCCAGCGGGCCGACCGGCATGCCCATCTGCTTGCCGATATTCTCGATCAGCGCCGGGGTGGTGCCTTCACCCAACAGCGACAGGCCTTCCTGAACATAGGTGCCAAAGCAGCGTGAGGTGTAAAAGCCGCGGCTGTCATTCACCACGATCGGCGTCTTGCGGATCGCCGCGACATAATCCAGCGCCTTGGCGATGGCGGCGGAGCCGGTTTCCTTGCCGACGATGATTTCGACCAGCGGCATTTTTTCCACCGGCGAGAAGAAGTGGATGCCGATGAAATTCGCCGGCTTGCTCCACGCCTTGGCCAGGCCGGTGATCGGCAGGGTCGAGGTGTTGGAACCGAAGATGACATCGGGGCCGACCACGGCTTCGGTGGCCTTGGTCACGTCGGCCTTGATCTCGCGGGTTTCGAACACCGCTTCGATGATCAGATCGCAGCCGGCCAGATCGGCATAATCGGCAGTGGGGTGGATGCGATCGAGAATGGCCTGCGCCTTGTCGGCCGGCATTTTCTTCTTGGCGAGCCGGTCGGCCGTGTACTGCTTGCCCTTTTCGGCCGCGGCCAGATCGCGGTCGAGCAGCACCACCTCGATACCGGCCTGCGCCGTGACCATGGCGACGCCGGCACCCATCAGGCCAGCGCCGAGCATGGCGATCTTCTTGGTGGGCATCGCGGGCACGCCAGCCGGGCGGCGCGCGCCCTTTTCGGCGGCCTGCTTCGACACGAACAGGCTGCGGATCATGTTGCCGGCCTGCGGATCAGACACCACCTTGGCGAAATACTTGGATTCGATGCGGATGGCGAGGTCCATCGGCACCTGCATGCCTTCGTAGACAGCGGACAGGATCGCCTTGGGCGCGTTCATGTTGTCGCCGGCATTCACGTGCGTCATCGCGGTGCCGCCGACGAACATCTGCGCGAAATTCGGGTTGAGCGCCGTCGCCGGGCCGCCGGGCATCTTGAAATTCTTGGTATCCCAAGGCTGCACGCCGCCCTTGGGATTGGCCTTCACCCACGCCTTGGCGCGTTCGACGATCTCGGCCGCCGGCGCGATTTCCTGCGCGACGCCGAAGCCGAGCGCTTCCTGCGGGGACATGTTCTTTCCCTGCAGCAGATACATTAGCGCCGGCTGGATGCCCATCAGCCGCGGCAGGCGCTGCGTGCCGCCTGCCCCTGGGAACAGGCCGACCATGATTTCGGGCAGGCCGAGTGTGATCTTCGGATTGTCGGCAATGACGCGATAATGGCAGGCGAGGATGAATTCCAGGCCGCCGCCCAAGGCGAGGCCGTTCACCGCGACCGCCACCGGCTTGCCGCAGGTTTCCAGATCACGCAGCAACTTGTTGAGGCCGAACACGCCGTCGAACAGCGCGGCCATTTTGGATTTGCCTTGCGGCAGGCTGCCGCCGCCGAACAGCGCGCCCATGCCCTTCAGGTCCGCGCCGGCCATGAAGCCCGATGGCTTGCCGCTGGTGAGGACGGCGCCCTTCACGGCATCGTCGGTTTTCAGCCGTTCGATGGCAGCGGCGAGATCGGCCTGCACTTCGGGCGTGATGACGTTCATCGATTGGCCGGGCACGTCGATGGTGAGCAGGAGGATGCCGTCGGCATCGAGTTCGGTGTGGATGGCGGTGGTCATGGTGGTTCCTCTAATCTCCCCTCCCTGCAAGGGAGGGGCCGGGGGAGGGTGCGTGCCGCAAGGGACACCCGTGAGATTCAAAGCTCTAAGCCAGGCGGGGAGGACCCTCCCCCAACCCCTCCCTGCAAGCAGGGAGGGGAGCAACTGGCTTTACAGCCGTTCGATGATCGTGCCCGTGCCCATGCCGGCGCCGACGCACAGGTTGATCAGCGCGGTGCCCTTGCCGGTGCGCTCAAGTTCATCGAGCACGGTGCCCAGGATCATGGCACCGGTGGCACCCAGCGGGTGGCCCATGGCGATGGCGCCGCCGTTCACGTTGATCTTGTCGTGGCTGATGTTGAACGCCTGCATGTAACGCAGCACGACGCTCGCAAACGCCTCGTTCAATTCGAACAGGTCGATATCGTCCTTGGTCATGCCGGCCCGGGCCAGCACCTTGGCGGCGACGAACTCCGGCCCGGTCAGCATGATCATCGGCTCGCTGCCGATGCTGGCCATGGCGCGGATACGGGCGCGCGGCTTCAGGCCGTATTTCTCGCCCATGGCCTTGTTGCCGATCAGGATGGCCGATGCGCCATCGACGATGCCCGACGAATTGCCGCCGTGGTGGACGTGATCGATCTTCTCCACCTCCGGATAGCGCATCAGCGCGATCGCATCGAAGCCCGGCATCTGTTCGCCCATCACCTGGAAGGCCGGGGCGAGGCCGCCAAGGCTCTGCATGTCGGTCTGCGGGCGCATATGTTCGTCATGCGCCAGCACGACTTCGCCGATCACGTCCTTCACCGGCACGATCGAGCCCTTGAAGCGGCCTTCCGCCCAGGCCTGTGCGGCGCGGCGCTGCGATTCCATCGCGTAGGCGTCCACGTCGGCGCGGCTGAAGCCATATTTGGTGGCGATCAGATCAGCACCGATGCCCTGCGGCGCGAAATAGGTTTTCCACGCCACGGCCGGGTCCATGGCCCAGGCGGCGCCGTCGCTGCCCATCGGCACGCGGCTCATCGATTCGACGCCGCCGCCAATGGCAAACATCGCTTCGCCGGTCATCACCTTGGCAGCGGCCATGTTGGTGGCTTCCAGGCCCGACGCGCAGAAGCGGTTGATCTGGACGCCCGCCGTCGTCTCGGCATAATCGGCGTTCAGCACCGCAACGCGGGCGATATCGCTGCCCTGTTCACCCACTGGGGAGACGCAGCCGAGCACGACATCATCCACATCCGCCGTGTCGATGCCGGTCCGGTCGCGCACCGCCTGCAGCACCTGGGTGGCGAGCTGGATCGGCGTGATCTCGTGCAGCTTGCCGTCCTTGCGGCCCTTGCCGCGTGGGGTGCGGACGGCGTCGTAGATATAGGCTTCGGTCATTGGTCGGGCCTTTCTTCTTCCCCCCTCCCTGCTTGCAGGGAGGGGTTGGGGGAGGGTTTGTGGGGCTTGGGGACAGTCCTTGCGGCCCGCACCCTCCCCCGGCCCCTCCCTTTCAGGGAGGGGAGAGGTGGTTCAAAACATCTCGGCCGGCAGCGCCATCACGGTTTCGGCGCCGGCCTCAAGCTGCGCGCGCAGGCCGGACGTTTCAGGCAGCACGCGCGCCGCGAAGAAGCGGGCGGTGGTGAGTTTTGCAGCCATGAAATCCGGATCAGCGGTACCGGCATCGAGCGCCGCCAGCGCAGCGCCCGCCATTTTCAGCCACATGTGGCCCAGCGCGACATGGCCCATCATTCGCATGAAGGCGGTCGCACCGGCGCCGGCATTGTCGGGATTGACCATGCCGTTCTGCAGCAACCACAAGATGCCGGCCTGCACATCACCCAGCGCGGCCGACAGCGGCGTGGTGATGAAGGCCAGCCGATCATCCGTTGCCGCGCCGATATCGCTGCCAACCTGCGCCAGCCAGGCCTGGGTGCCCCGGCCCTGCTTCGCGCCCAGTTTGCGGCCGACCAGATCGAGCGCCTGGATGCCGTTGGTGCCTTCATAGATCATCGCAATGCGCGCATCGCGGACGAACTGATCCATGCCCCATTCGGCGATATAGCCATGGCCGCCGAGCACCTGCTGGCAATTGGTCGCCACCTCGTATCCGCGATCGGTGCCATAGCCCTTGATGACGGGCGTGAGCAGGCTGATCAGATCGTCGGCCAGTTCGCGCGCCTCGGCATCCGGCGACTTGCGGGCGAGATCGACGCGGATGGCGCTCCACAGCACCAGCGCGCGCATGCCTTCGGTATAGGCGCGGGCGTCCATCAACATGCGGCGCACATCGGGGTGGACGATGATCGGATCTGCCTTGCCTTCCGGGTTTTTCGGCCCCGTAAGGCTGCGGCCCTGCTGGCGGTTCTTCGCGTAATCCACGGCGTTCTGATAGGCGGCGTCGGCCTGCGCCAGGCCCTGGATGCCCACGCCCAGCCGCGCCGCGTTCATCATGATGAACATGGCGGCCAGGCCCTTCATCTCCTCACCCAGCAGATAGCCGGTGGCGCCATCATAGTTCATCACGCAGGTGGCGTTGGCGTGGATGCCCATCTTGTGTTCGATGCTGCCGCACGAAACGCCATTGCGGAGCCCAAGCGAACCATCGTCGTTCACGAGGAATTTCGGCACCAGGAACAGGCTGATACCCTTCACGCTGTCGGGCGCGCCCGGCGTTTTCGCCAGCACGAGGTGGATGATGTTTTCGGCCAGATCATGTTCACCGGCGGAAATGAAGATCTTGGTGCCGGTGATCGACCAGCTGCCATCGGCCTGCGGTTCGGCGCGGGTGCGGATCAGGCCGAGGTCCGTGCCGCAATGCGGTTCGGTCAGGTTCATCGTGCCGGTCCAGCGGCCCTGTACCATCGGCGGCAGCCATTTGGCCTTCTGCTCGGGGCTGCCGACCACTTCGATCGACGCCTGCGCGCCTTCGGACAGGCCGGGATACATGCCGAACGCCATGTTGCTGGCGGCGATATATTCCTGCAGCACGGCGCCAATGGTATAGGGCAGGCCCTGGCCGCCGTGGTGTTCATCCGCGATCAGCCCGCCCCAGCCGCCGTCGCAGAACTGCTTGTAGGCATCACGGAAGCCATCGGGCGCAGTGACACTGCCATCGCCATGGCGGGTGCAACCCTGCCGGTCGCCGGGCAGATTGAGCGGGGCGAGCACTTCGGCACAGAACTTGCCGCCTTCGTTCAGCACGGCCTCGACCAGATCGGGTGACACGCTGGCAAAGCCGGGCACATTGCCGTGGTGATAGAGGCCGACAACGGCATCGAGCACGAACAGCGTGTCCTTCACTGGCGCGGTATAACGCGGCATCTCAGCGTCCTTTCGTGGCCGTGCGGGCGGGCTCTGCTTCTGCCGACTGTTGTATCCGCAGCGATCCTTCGACGATCGCACAGAAATTTTGCAGTTCGGCGATGGTCGCATCGATATCGGCGCGCTGTTCGGCGAGCAGCGCCATACGGGCGCGGCATTTTTCCAGCGTGACCCGCTTCTGCGTCTGGCGATGATCGCCGACGTCATAAAGATCGATCATCTCGCGGATCTCGGCGAGGCTGAAGCCGACATTCTTGGCGCGCAGGATCCACGCCAGCCGGGCGCGATCCCGCCTTGAATAGATGCGGTTCTGGCCCTGCCGCTCCGGCGTGATCAGGCCCTGATCTTCATAGAATCGGATGGCGCGCGGGGTGACGTTGAAGGCCAGCGCCAGTTCGGTGATCGAAAACTGCTGGGCATCGCCGGGCACCGGCGGCGCGGGTGCCGTAGCAAACGCGTGAAGCAGCTCGGCGGCAAGCAGATCAACCACAGGGGGCTGGGCCAGTTCGTTCATGGCCGATCCGGGTAGGTGACGTTTACGTAAAGGTCAAGCAAAGGCCATCGGGTATGCTGCGCGAGCGGCGGCTTGCGGTCTGCTATGCCGTCAAGGCCCGGATGGCGCGGTTGGTGTGGCGGAACACGCCGGGCGCGCTGCGCTGCGTCAGCGCCATTATGGCGCCGGCCACGGTCTCGGCCGGGATGCTGCCGATGTTGCGCGGCAGGGCGAGGTCCATGGCGGGCGCTGCCCATTGCAGGAAACGCTCCACCGGCCGCCGCTCATTGCGGGGTCCGATGATCAGGCCGGGTTGCAGGATGTCGAGACGGGCAAATCCCATGGCCGACAGCGCCGCCTCCACTTCGCCCTTGGTGCGCGGATAGAGCAGGCTGGCCTTGGCGTTGGCCCCGACGCTGCTCACCAGAATGAAGTGGGTCACACCGGCGTCTTGCGCAGCGCGGGCAAAGGCCAGCACCGCATCGTGATCGACCGCGCGAAACGCCGCGTCGCTGCCGGCCTTGGCGCGGGTGGTGCCGAGCGCGCAGATCGCCACATCGGCGGGCGGCAACGGCGGCAGATCATCGAAATCCGCGACGACGCCGGGATGGCCGGGGATGGGGCGGCGGGTGACGGGGATGAGTTCGATCTGTCCAATATCACCCGTCACCCCGTGCTTGACACGGGGCTTGGCTGACTTGTCGGACAGCGAAAAGCCAAGCCCCGTGTCAAGCACGGGGTGACGGTAAAAATGTTCGAGCACCAGCCCACCGACAAGGCCGGTGGCCCCGGCGATCAAGATGGTCAGGGCCGCACCCACAATTGTTGCACGCCGTTGAACGCCGCCGAGATGTTGCGCTCGATCGGTGCGCCGGTGAGCGCCAGACCGGGGAAGCGCGCGAACAGCTTGGTCAGCGCGATATCGGCCTCGGCGCGGGCCAGCGGCGCGCCCAGGCAGAAATGCACGCCGCCGCCAAAGGCGAAGTGCGTCTTGTCGGCCCGGTCGATATCGAAGCGCAGCGGGTCTGCGTGCAACGCCGGGTCCTGGCTGGCGGCCATCAGGAAGGTGGTGAGCGCTTCGCCGGCGCGCACCGGGCAGCCGCCGATTTCGCGTGGTTCCAGCGGGATGCGCAGGCTCTGCATCACCGGCGGATCGAGCCGCAATGTCTCCTCGATGGCGTCCGCCATGCGCGCCGGATTGGCTTTCACCGTCGCCAATTGATCGGGATGGCGCAGCAGCGCCAGCGTCGCATTGCCGATCAGATCGGTGGTGGTGAGATTGCCCGCCAGCAGCAGCAGATTGCACATGGTGACAATCTCCTGCGTCGAAAGCGTGTCGCCGCCCTCCTCCACCGCAATCATCGCGCTGATCAGATCGCCGCGCGGGTGCGCGCGCCGTTCGGCAATGGCGCGTTCGAAATAGGCGCTCAATTCATCGGCATTGGCCTTCAGCGCCGCCAGGAATTCTGGCGAGCGGATCGGCGAAAAGACATTGGCCAGCGCCTTCGACCAGCGCCGGAAATCGCCGACATCCGCCGCATCGACGCCCAGCATGGTGGCGATGACGATGATCGGCAGCGGCGAGGCATAGGATTCGATCAGATCGAACTCCGCCTCGCCCATGACCGCATCGAGCAATTCATCGGCAACCTCCGCCACGCGCGGCTTGATCGCATCGATGGCGCGGGCATTGAAGGCGTGCGTCACCAGCCGGCGCAGGCGGGCATGATCGGGATCATCCAGCACCAGCATCGATCGCGGCGCCTCGCGGTCCTGCAAGCTGGTCAGCCGCTGCACGATGGTATCGGGCGCGGCGTTGCTTTGATCGACCGACAGCGTGCGATCCTTCAGCACCGCGGCCACATCGGCAGCGCGGGTGAGCAGCACGCGGCCGAGCATCTTGTCTTCATGCACCGGATCGGCAGCGCGCAGCGCGGCGAAGCGTTCGCTGGGGCGGTTGCGGAAAATCTCGTCAAACACCGTCATCTGCAGGCCGGTGGGGATATCCTCGCTCATGACGCCTTCTCCGCTGCGACGGGTTCCAGGCCGGCGCTGCCCAGCCGGCGATAGAAACAGCTCTGGCGGCCGGTATGGCATGCCGGGCCGGCCGGCTCCACCTGCAACAACAGGCAATCCTGATCACAATCGACACGGATTTCCACCACGCGCTGAATGGCGCCACTGGTCGCCCCTTTGTGCCAGAGTAAGCGGCGGGATCGGCTCCAGTAATGCGCCTCGCCGGTGGCGATGGTCGCGGCCAGCGCATCCGCATTCATGTGGGCGACCATCAGCACGGTGCCGGTAGCGGCATCGACTGTTACCGCAGTGATCAGGCCATCTGCGCCCCAACGGGGCGTAAACGCCGAACTTTCGTCCAAGGTTGCATTCATGTGACAATTTCCGTCGCAAAAGGGCAGACAAAGGCCCCGCCCGGCCCTATATGGCGCGACATACGCCCATTGACAAAGGCAAGCCCATGGACGCGATTCTGACGACCGACCCGTGGGAACAGGATCATCTGCACGAGGAATGCGGGGTGATCGGCGTCTATGGCGCGGAAGGCGCTGCGGCACTGACCGCGCTTGGATTGCATGCATTGCAGCATCGCGGCCAGGAAGCAGCCGGCATCACCACCTTTGACGGCAAGGAATTCCACACCCACCGGGCGATGGGGCATGTCGCCGGCAATTTCGACAAGGATTCGGTGATCAATGCGCTGAAGGGCGAGATTGCCATCGGCCACAACCGTTATTCCACCAGCGGCGAAACCGCGCTGCGCAATGTGCAGCCGCTGTTTGCCGAACTGGCCAGCGGCGGTTTTGCCGTGGCGCACAACGGCAATATCTCCAACGCCATGACCCTGCGCCGCGAATTGGTACGGCGCGGCAGCATCTTCCAATCGACCAGCGATACCGAGGTGATCATCCACCTGGTCGCCACGTCGGCCTATCGCACCCTGCTCGATCGCTTCATCGATGCGCTGAAGCGGGTGGAAGGGGCCTACAGCCTGCTCTGCCTCACCTCCGAAGGCATGCTGGCCTGCCGCGATCCGCTCGGCATCAGGCCGCTGGTGCTCGGCCGGTTGGGCGATTCCTATATTCTGGCGTCGGAAACCGTAGCGCTCGACATGGTGGGGGCGACCTTCCTGCGCGCCGTGGAGCCGGGCGAGTTGATCATCATTACGGCACGCGGCCTGCGCTCGATCCGGCCGTTTGCGGCGCAGCGCCCGCGCCCGTGCATTTTCGAACATGTCTATTTCAGCCGGCCCGATTCGATGGTCGATGGATCGTCGGTCTATCAGGTGCGCAAGCGCATCGGCGCCGAACTGGCGCGCGAAAATCCGGTGGAGGCCGATATCGTGGTGCCGGTACCCGACAGCGGCACCCCGTCGGCCATCGGCTATGCCCAGGAAAGTGGCATCCCGTTCGAACTCGGCATCATCCGCAGCCATTATATCGGCCGCACCTTCATCCAGCCGGGCGATCAGATCCGCAACTTGGGCGTGAAGCTGAAGCACAATGCCAACCGCGCCATGATCGCCGGCAAGCGCGTCGTGCTGATCGATGACAGCATCGTGCGCGGCACCACCAGCGTGAAGATCGTGCAGATGCTGCGCGAAGCCGGCGCCGAGGAAGTGCATATGCGCATCGCCAGCCCGCCGACTCGCCACAGCTGCTATTACGGGGTGGACACGCCTGAGCGATCCAAGCTGCTCGCGGCGCAGATGGATGTCGAGCGCATGCGCGATTTCATCAAGGTGGACAGCCTGTCGTTCCTGTCAATCGAAGGCCTGTACCGCGCCGTGGGCGAAGCCACCCGCGAAGACAGCGCGCCGCAATATTGCGACGCGTGTTTCACCGGCGATTACCCGACACGGCTGACCGATCAGGAAGATGCCGAAGTGCCTGACCAGCTGAGCTTGCTGGCGGAGCGAGTCATCTGACGCCGCAACGCTTGCCCCTGCCGGATTGCGCCCCTAATCACGCGCCATGACTGGCAGCGCAGACAAACCCCTCGCCCTGATCACCGGCGCCAGCCGCGGCATTGGCGCTGCCACCGCCGAATTGATGGCGGCGGCCGGCTGGCATGTGATCATCACCGCCCGCACCGAAAAGGCCCTGGCCGAGGTGGATGATCGCATCCATGCCGCCGGCGGCACTGCCACCATCGCGCCGTTCGATCTGGCGGATTTCGATGCCATCGATCGGCTGGGTGCCGCGATCGGCGCGCGCTGGGGGGCGCTGGATGCGCTGATCCTGAATGCCGCGCTGCTCGGCACGCTGGCGCCGGTGCCGCATCTCGATCTGAAGGAATGGGACAAGTTGGTCGCCATCAACCTGACCGCCAACATGCGCCTGATCCGGGCCGCCGATCCCTGGCTGCGCCAGTCGCGCGCTGCCAGCCTGGTGGCGATCACCTCGTCAGTGGCGAGCGCCCCACGCGCCTATTGGGGCGGCTATGCCGCGACCAAGGCGGCGCTGGAAAATCTGGTGCACACCTATGGCGCCGAAGTGCGCAACATCAGCGCCATCCGCACCCACATCATCGACCCCGGCGCCACCCGTACCAAGATGCGCGCCGCCGCCTATCCCGGCGAAGACCCGGCCCGGCTGAAGCCGCCCGAGGATGCTGCACGGATAATCGTGGCGGCGGTGACCGGCTGAAAACCCTCTCTCCTTGTCGGAGAGGGCGAGAGACGCCGAAGGCGGCCCGGGGTGAGGGGTGATCGCGGGTGGCAACACATACACCCCCTCACCCCGCTCGCCTTTGGCGAGTCGCCCTCTCCCGCGAGGGGAGAGGGAAAATCAGGCCGCCCGGCCTGTCCGCCGCATTTTCTCCAGCTTCTTCAGCAGCATGTCGCGCTTCAGCCGGGAGAGGTGATCGATGAACAGCACGCCGTTCAGATGGTCCATCTCGTGCTGCAGGCAGGTGGCGAGCAGGCCGTCGATTTCCTCATCATGGCCGGCGCCCTGATCATCGAGCCAGGTCACGCGGATGCGAGCCGGGCGGGTGACGTCGGCATACATCTCCGGCACCGACAGGCAGCCTTCCTGATAGACGCTGTGTTCCTCCGACGCCCAGGTGATTTCCGGGTTGATGAACACCCGCGGCTGCTTCACGCGCACGATGGTTTCGGGATCGGCATCGTCCGGCGTATCATCGGCTTCGGGCTGCAGATCGATCACCAGGATACGTTCCGGCACGCCGACCTGGATGGCGGCGAGGCCGATGCCGGGTGCGTCGTACATGGTTTCGAACATGTCGGCGATCAGCGTGCGATGCGCATCGGTGACAGCAGCAACCGGCGTACTGATCTGCTTGAGCCGCGCGTCCGGCGTTTCGATGATGGGGAGGATGGCCATGCCTGCGAGGTATGGCGCGCACAAGCCAGCGTCAAGAGTATCAGCTTGCCCTGACGCGCGCGGCGGGGCAGCGTAGATGCAAATTCAGCAATCGGGAGACACGACGATGAACCGCATGGCAGGCAAGGTGGCCCTGATCACGGGCGCAGCGCAGGGCCTGGGCGAAGCGATGGCGCGACGCATGGCGGAAGAAGGCGCGCGGCTGATCCTGACCGACATCAACGAAGCCGGCGTCGCGGCCGTGGCGGCCAGCATCGGCGATGCGGCCGTGGCCTGCCGCCATGATGTGACCAGCCCGGAGGATTGGGCGGCCGCCATTGCCTTTGCGGAAGAAAAATGGGGCGGCTTCAACGTGCTGGTCAACAATGCCGGCATCGCGGCGGGATCGACGGTGGAGGCCACCGATTTCGACACCTGGAAACGCGTGCACAGCATCGATCTGGACAGCGTGTTCCTGGGCTGCAAACTCTCTTTACCCACCATGGCGCGCTTCGTGCGCGAAACCGGTGTGCGCGGCAGCATCATCAACCTCAGCAGCATCGCCGGCGTAATCGCCGCGCACAACAGCGCCGCCTACAACAGCGCCAAGGCCGCCGTGCGCCACCTGACCAAGAGCGTCGCCCTGCATTGCGCCAAGCAGCAATATCGCATCACCTGCAACAGCATCCACCCGGTGTTCATCGACACGCCGATCCTCGATGGCATCACCAGCCGCATGGGCCGGGAAGAAGGCCTGGCCAAATTGGGCCGGCAGATCCCGCTGGGCGCGGTGGGCGAACCCGACGATATCGCCTGGGCCGCCGTGTATCTGGCCAGCGACGAAGCCAAGATGGTCACCGGCCACGGCCTCTATGTGGATGGCGGCATCAGCGCGATGTAGCGCACCGGGCCAGGGGTCAGCCCATCAGCCAGCTCCCCAGCAGCCGCCCGAACGGCAAGGTGAAGAAACCGGCAATCAATAGGCTGCCGATGACCAGGCCGCGCATGGCCGATTCATGGCCGGCGCGGTCATGGCGGCGGGCGCGGATCACCGCCACCGGCACCATCACCATCACGAACAGGCTGAGCGCGTGAATGGGGGACCAATCGCCGACGAACACGCCGCCGGGCGGATGGCCGCGCCCGACGTTGAAAAACAGCGTGATGATGGCATTGCCCCACATCAGCCCGGCCCAGATGCGCCCCAGCAGGCGATGGCGCGGCGTGCCCTTGGCGCTGAGCAGCACCGGCACGGTCAGCGCCATCACCGCCATCATGCTGAGCAAATGAAGCTGCACCAGCAGCGGCAGCGCCATGAGGCCGCCCCCACCGCGCACGACGGCGACGAGCACCACCGCCAGCAACAGCGCCGTGGCATAGGCCAGGTTGCGGTTGGACAGGATGCCGCTGCTTTCGTTGATCGCCCGTGTCGCCATAAGCCTTTGATCCCCCGCTTTGCAGTAGACAGTCGCCGTGCGGCTGGACCCATGCAAGCGGTTTTCGCTGCCGGTTTTCGCTGGGGCGCTTTTGGTCTATGGCCCGGCGATGACCAACGAAACCATTCCGACCGATGCTGAGGCGCAGCCCGCTGCGGTTATGCCCATCCCCGGACCGTCCGATCCCATGGTGCTGCCGCGCAAGGCCGGCGCGCGCGCCGACGGCAAGCGTGTGCTGATCGGCCTGTCGAAACCCGAACTGCGCAACGCGCTGGCCGATATCGGCGTGCCCACCAAGCAGATCAACATGCGCGTCAGCCAGTTGTGGCACTGGCTCTACAATCGCGGCGTGACCGAAATTCAGGCGATGGCCAATATTTCCAAGGATATGCGCAGCGTTCTCGACCAGCATTTCGTGGTCGGCCGCCCGGAGGTGGTGACGGCGCAAGTGTCGAACGACGGCACGCGCAAATGGCTGCTGCGCTTTGACGATGGCGAGGAAGCCGAATGCGTGTTCATCCCAGACGCCTGGCGCGGCACGCTGTGCGTGTCCAGCCAGGTCGGCTGCACGCTGAACTGCCGGTTCTGCCACACCGGCACGATGAAGCTGGTGCGCAATCTGACCGCGGCGGAAATCGTCGGCCAGGTGATGCTGGCGCGCGATGCGCTGGGCGAATGGCCCAATGGCACCGCCAGCCTGCCCGCCCTGCCCGATACGGACGATGACGATGAGGACCGGCCCTACATCCCCGGTGCCCACAACCCCGGCAACAATTACACGCCGGAGGGGCGCATGCTCACCAACATCGTGATGATGGGCATGGGCGAGCCGCTGTATAATTTCGACAATGTCCGCAATGCTTTGCAGATCGTGATGGATGGCGATGGCCTGGGCCTGTCGAAACGGCGCATCACGCTTTCCACCAGCGGCGTGGTGCCGATGATGGCGCGCGCCGGCCACGAGATCGGCGTCAATCTGGCGGTGTCGCTGCACGCGGTCACCAAGGAGATCCGCGACGAAATCGTGCCGATCAACAAGAAATACGGCATAGAGCAGTTGTTGCAGGCCTGCGCCGATTATCCCGGTGCAAACAACGCGCGGCGCATCACGTTCGAATATGTGATGCTCGATGGCAAGAATGACAGCGACGAAGATGCGCGTGAACTGGTGCGGTTGATCCGCCGCTATCGCCTGCCGGCCAAGGTGAATTTGATCCCGTTCAACCCATGGCCGGGCAGCGCCTATACTTGCTCCCCTCCCGAACGCATCCGTGCCTTTTCCGACATCATCTTCCATGCCGGCATTTCCGCCCCGGTGCGCACCCCGCGCGGCCGGGACATCATGGCCGCCTGCGGGCAGCTGAAATCAGCATCAGAGAAGATCAGCCGGGCGGAGCTGGACCGGCGGGCGGCGGAGAAGGAACTGGGCTGGGTGGATTGAGGCGTTTCCCCTCCTGGCTGCGGGAGGGGTGCAGATTGTCCCAGGGGGTGGGTTCAGTCCACCACCCCACCCGGCAAACCGCGCTCCACTTCCCCCATATACCCCCGCGTCAAGGGCAGAGCATCCCGCCGCTTGGTCAGTTGAATCTGCACATTCATATGCCCATCATGGACGAAGGCGCACCAGGCCGACGCCAGATAGAACATCCACATCCGGTAAAAACGCGCATCATAAAGCCGGGTGATCTCCGCCTCCTGCGCGGCGCAACGATCATACCAGGCTTTCAGTGTGTGGGCATAATGCAGGCGCAGCACTTCGATATCGGAAACCCAGAGCCAGGCATTTTCGATGTGCGGCACGATCTGTGACACGGCCGGGGCATAGCCACCGGGGAAGATATATTTGGCGGTCCACGGATCGGTGGCGCCCGGCCCGTCGGCCCGCGCGATCGTGTGGATCAGCGCGACGCCATCGGGTTTCAGCAGCCGTTCGACCGTGTCGAAATAGGCCCGATAATGCGGCGGGCCGACATGTTCGAACATGCCGACCGAAACGATGCGATCGAACTGGCCCGTCACTGCGCGATAATCGATGAGCTGATATTCCACCCCGGTCAGGCCAGCCCGCGCGGTTTCGGCCCGCGCATATTTCAACTGCTCTTCCGACAAGGTGACGCCCAGCACGTTGGCGCCCGACACCTTGTGCAGGTATCGCGCCAGCCCGCCCCAGCCGCAGCCGATATCGAGCACGCGCATCCCCGGCTTCAGATCAAGCTTGGCGGCGATATGCGCCAGCTTGGCCTCCTGCGCGGCTTCCAGCGTCGTCACCCCCGGCGCCCAATAGGCGCAGCTGTATTGGCGGTGCGGATCGAGGAACAGATCGTACAGCCGATCATCCAGATCATAATGATGCGCAACATTGCGCTTGGCGCGGGCTGCGAAGTTGATGCCATCCCACCAGGCCGCGATGCGCGCCTGCCGCCACAGCGCAAAGCGCACCGGATTGTCGCGTTCCCACCGCAGGTTGAAGATGATCAGATCGAGCAAGGCAAGGATATCGCCCTGCTCCAGCAGGAGCCGGCCATCCATATAGGCTTCGCCCGCGCCCAACGCCGGGTTGAGCGCGATGGCGCGGGCGGTGGCACGGTCGGTCAACCGCACCTGCACGGCCGCATGGCCGCCGCGTGGCTGCCCATATCGATGCGTCGTCCCGGCCGCATCGATGACGATCAATTCGCCATCGCGCACGACACGTCGAAAAAATTTATCCAACAACCACATGAACTCGCTCCCGAAACGGAAACAAGCCAAAGGGTCGCCCCCCGAACCGCTTGCCGCCTGCTGCCGGTTCGCAGCAGAGCGGCCCGCGGTTACCCGTCGGCGCGTGCCACGCTCACCATCGCCGGCCGCAACAGGCGGTCGCGGATCGTCCAGCCACTGGCCAGTTCTGCCACCACGCTGCCGGCGGGCAGGTCGCTGGGCACTTCGATCATCGCTTGGTGGCGATTGGGATCGAGCGGCTGCCCGGCGGTGATCTCGATGCGGGTGATGTTCTGGCGGCCGAAGATGGCGATCAATTCGCGTTCGGTGGCTTCGATGCCGGCGCGCACGCCGTCAAAGCCCTCGGCGGGCAGCGAGGCGACGGCACGACGCAGATTTTCTGCCACCGCCAGCATGTCGCGGGCAAAGTTGGTGACGGCATATTGCGTGGCTTCGGCCTTGTCGCGCTCCAGCCGACGGCGGGTGTTTTCCACATCGGCCAGCGCGCGCAGCACGCGATCCTTCAGATCGGCGATTTCCTGGTCCTTGGCCAGCAGCGCTTCGGCAAGATCGGGGGCCAGATCCATTTCCGGGCTGGTGTCCGGGGCTTCCGGGGCTTCGGGGATATCCTGTGTGTCGATATTGTCAGTCATGATACCAATCTGCTCAAGGTTCGGGCGGTGTAATCCACCATGGGGATGACACGCGCATAGTTCAACCGCGTCGGCCCGATAACCCCTACAACGCCGATCACCCGGCCATCGTTGCCGCGATAGGGTGCCGCAATCACGCTGGAGCCCGAAAGCGAGAATAATCGCGATTCGGCGCCGATGAAGATGCGGGTGGCGTCTGCCCCGCGCGCCATGTCGAGCAGGCGGATCAGTTCGGCCTTGTCCTCCAGATCGTCGAGCAACTGGCGCACCTTATCAAGGTCCATTTCGCCTTCGATCAATTGCGCCTGCCCGCGCACGATCAGCACCGGGCGCGCGGTGGCATCGGCCGACCATACCGCCAGCCCTGCGGCCACTGCCGCCTGGGTGATGGCATCCAGCGCCGCACGATGCCCGGCGATTTCCTGTTCCAGCCGCACCATCGCTTCGGCCAGCGTCAATCCGGCCAGCCGGGTGCTGATATAGTTGGCGGCGGCTTCCAGCGTGGCCGGCAGCACGCCGATGGGCAGATCGAGCAGGCGATTTTCCACGCTGCCATCGGCGCCGACCAGCACCACCAGCGCGCGTTGCGGGGACAGCGGCACGAAACTCAATTGCCGGATGATCATCTCGCGCGCCGGCACCAGCACCAGCCCGGCGCAGTGCGACAGGCCAGACAGCGCCGCGGTGGTGCGGCTGAGCGCATCCTCCATCGCCACGCCCCCCGCCAGCCCTGCCGTCAGCCCAGCCTCCAGCGCGGCCCGTTCATCTTCTGACACTTCGGCGGCCTGCATCATGCCATCGACGAACATCCGCAGGCCCAGTTCGGTCGGCAGGCGCCCAGCCGACGTGTGCGGCGCGGCGAGCAGGCCCAATTCCTCCAGATCCTGCATGACATTGCGGATCGAGGCCGGCGACAGGCCCAGCCCGCCGCCCTTGGCCAGCGTACGACTGCCCACCGGCGCACCGGACAGCAGATAGGCATCGACAATCTGCCGGAAAATGGCGCGCGCACGATCGTTGAGTTCGGCCAGCGACGGGGTCTGCTGCATGGCACGAGTGTATGGCGGCAACGGGGTGGGCGCAATGGGCGGCATTGGGGGGCCCTTCCCTTCCGGGTCGCCAGGCAATAAGGCCACGGTTGCTGACTATTGAAAGGCTTTATCCATGCGCCCATCCGGCCGCGCCCCCGACCAGATGCGGTCGATCGAGATGATCCCCGGTTTTTCGGCCCACGCCGAAGGATCGTGCCTGGTCAAATTCGGCAACACCCATGTGCTGGTCACCGCCAGCGTCGAAGAACGGCTGCCGCCCTGGCTGCGCGGCCAGGGCAAGGGATGGGTGACAGCCGAATATGGCATGCTGCCGCGTGCCACCCATACCCGCGGCAGCCGCGAGGCCGCCAAGGGCAAGCAATCGGGCCGCACCCAGGAAATCCAGCGCCTGATCGGCCGGTCCTTGCGCGCCGTCACCGATCTGGTGGCGCTGGGCGAACGGCAGATCACGCTGGATTGCGACGTGATCCAGGCCGATGGCGGCACCCGCACCGCGGCGATTTCCGGCGCCTGGGTGGCGCTGCGGCTGGCCATCGATCATATCCATGCCAAGACCGCGCTGGCCGCCGATCCGCTCACCACACAGGTCGCCGCGATCAGCTGCGGTGTGTACAACGGCAATCCGGTGCTCGATCTGGATTATATCGAGGATTCGAACGCCGGCACCGACGCCAATTTCGTGCTGACCAACCAGGGCGGCATCGTCGAGGTGCAAGGCACTGCCGAAGGTGAGCCCTTCGATGAAGAAACGCTGCTGCGCCTGCTGCGGCTGGCCCGCATCGGCTGCGGCGAGGTGTTTGCCGCGCAGCTGGCTGCGGTGGGCCGATGAGGCGGCTGGCACCGGGCCGGCTGGTGCTGGCCACGCATAATCCCGGCAAGGTGGTGGAGCTGGCCGAGCTGCTTGGCCCGCATGGTCTGGACGTGGTGTCGGCGGGCGAGCTGGGGTTGCCGGAGCCCGAGGAAACCGAAGACAGTTTCATCGGCAATGCCCGGTTGAAGGCGCTGGCCGCAGCCACGGCAAGCGGCCTGCCGGCGATTGCCGATGACAGTGGGCTTTGCGTGGCGGCGCTGGGCGGCGCGCCGGGGATTTATTCGGCGCGCTGGGCCGGCGAAGCCAAGGATTTCGGCGCGGCCATGGCGCGGGTGAACGCCGAACTCGGCGAGCGCCCACGCGATGCCCATTTCATCTGCGCGCTGTGTGTCGCCTGGCCCGATGGCCACACCGAGGTGGTGGAAGGCCGGGTGGACGGCAGACTGGTATGGCCACCGCGGGGCGGCAACGGCTTCGGCTATGACCCGATGTTCCTGATGGAAGGCCGGACCCAGACCTATGGCGAGATGGCGCGCGCCGACAAGGAAGCCGACAATCACCGGGCGCGGGCGTTCCGCCTGCTGGTGGGATTGTTGCCGGCGATTGCGCGGTGACCACACCCCACCCCCAGCCCCTCCCGCAAGCGGGAGGGGAGCAGATTGTGCGTGGACCAAACGGCTCCCCTCCCGCTTGCGGGAGGGGCTGGGGGTGGGCGTGACAGGCACCGAACCCCTCGCCCTCTACGTCCACTGGCCGTTCTGCGTCACCAAATGCCCCTATTGCGATTTCAACAGCCATGTCCGCGCATCGGTCGATCAGGCGCAGTGGCAGGCCGCCCTGCTCGCCGATCTGGCGTTCGAAGCCGCGCGGCTGCCGGGGCGCAAATTGGCCAGCATCTTCTTCGGCGGCGGCACCCCCAGCCTGATGCCGCCCGCAACCGTCGCCGCCATCGTCGAAGCGGCCTGCCAGCATTGGGCACCCGATGGCGACATCGAAATCACGCTGGAAGCCAACCCTTCCAGCGTCGAAGCCGCGCGTTTTGCCGGCTTTGCCAGCGCCGGGGTCAACCGGCTATCATTGGGCGTGCAGGCGCTGGATGATGCGGCGCTGAAGCTGCTTGGCCGCCCGCATGATCTGGCGGCGGCGCTGGCCGCGCTGGATGTGGCGCAGGCCACATTTGCCCGCGTCAGCTTCGATCTGATCTATGACCGGCCCGGCATGACGCGGACGAGCTGGCAAGCCGAACTCGCCCGCGCCATCGGCTTCGGCACCAGCCATTTGTCGCTTTATCAGCTCACCATCGAGCCCGGCACGCGCTTTGCCGCCCTGCATGCGCGGGGGCAGTTGGTGATGCCCGATGAGGATACCAGTGCCGATCTGTTCGCCATCACGCAGGCGCAGACGGCGGCGGCGGGCATCCCGGCCTATGAAATTTCCAACCACGCGCGGCCCGGCCAGGAAAGCCGGCACAATCTGGTGTACTGGCGCTATGGCGATTATGCAGGCATCGGGCCGGGCGCGCACGGCCGCCGCCATGGCGTGGCGACGCTGCGCCGCAAGAAGCCGGAGGCCTGGCTGAACAGCGTCACCGAACATGGCCATGGCATGGAAAGCGAGACGCCGCTGACGATCGCGGAGCGGACCAGCGAAGCGCTGGTGATGGGCCTGCGCCTCGCCGAAGGGCTGAACGCCACACGCTTCGCGGCGCGCGCCGGCGTGACCCTGGCCGAGGCGGTGAAGCCCGATGCGGTGGCGCGGCTGGCAACGCAGGGCCTTGTCACCGCCGACACAAACGGTCTGCGCCTGACGGCCACCGGCTGGCCGCTGGCCAACGCGGTGCTGGCGGAGATCGCGCGCTGACCTCAGAATGACGTCGGTGCCGGCGAAACCGTGCCGGTGCCGATCTGGTCCACTTCCAGCGCGCGTTCGGCGACGCGGGCAGGCGTGAAGCGGAAGGCGCCATCGATGCCGGAAAAGCCATCGGGCGCCAGCAGCGCCGCGCGCGGGAACGGCTGGCCCAGCGGCCAGCGCGCCGCCAGGCTGTGGGCCAGCAGCACCGCATCATAGCCCAACGACGCCAGCCGTGACGGGTTGCCGCCGTGCTTGGTGCGATAGCGCACCGCGAGACTGTTGAAGCGCGCATCGGCCACGGTGGCATAGAGCGCGCCCTTCAACGCCGGCACGCGGGCCAGGCCGGGTTCGTTGTTCCACAATTCCGTGCCCAGGATCACCACCTGGCCGGGCGCGGCGCCAAAGCGCGCCAGCGGCGGCAGGAAGCGCAGCGCGGCATTGCCCGAATCGGCGATCATCAGCGCCTGGAACGGCACCGGCGCGAGCGCACCGGCGACGCGCGCCACCGTGCCATCCGGGCGGATCACCGGCTTGCCACTGGCGCGCAGGCGGGCATCATGGTTGGTGACCTGGCGCGCCGCCGCCAGCAATTTGTCCGGTTCACGGCCATAGCTGACCACTGCGGTCGAGCGGCCACCGGCATCGTTGACCGCCTTCACAAAGGCCAGTTGCGCGCGCTGGCCATAGGCGCCTTGCGGCACCAGCGCCGCGAAGCGTTCGATGCCGCGGCTGCGCACATAGGCGATGACGCGGTTGATGGCCTGGCCGGGTTGAAAGCCCATGACGAAGACATCGCCGCCGGCCACCCCGGCATCATTGGAGAAGGACAGGATCGGCACCGGCCGCCCCGCCACCGCCGCGCTCACTGCCGGCACATCGCTGGCCAGCAGCGGCCCCAGGATCAGGCCGGCGCCTTCGGCCACGGCCCTGGCTGCGGCTTCCCCGGCACCGGGCGCGCTGTCGTAGGTGATCAGCTGCACCTGCGGCTTGCCCAGATCGGTCATCGCCATGGCCGCGGCATTGGCGATCGATTCGCCCAGCGCGGCGTTGGCGCCCGACAGCGGCACCAGCAGCGCGACCTTGTTGAGCCGGGCTTCGGGCAGCGGCGCCGGCCGGGGGGCGACCACTTGCGGCGGTGGCGGCGGCGGCGCGACCATGACGGGCACCTTGCGCGCCGGCGTGCAGGCAGCCACCACCACGGCAAATGCCAGCACGGCAGGCCGCAAGACTTGCCAGTTGCGGCCAAGACCGCTCTTGATAGCCATGTGCACGAACTTCCTTCTTCCGAACCGGACTCCCCACAGGAGCCAGCCAGCCTCGCGCCGGGCCTATACATTGTGGCCACCCCCATCGGCAATCTGGGAGACATGACCACGCGCGGCGTGCGGGTGCTGAACGGCGCCAGCCTGATCGCCTGTGAAGACACACGGGTGACCGGCCGGTTGCTCAACCATTTCGGCATCGCCACGCGCATGCAGCCCTATCATGATCACAACGCCGCGGCGGTGCGCCCGGCGCTGATCGCGCGGGCGCTGATCGAGCCGGTAGCGCTGGTATCCGATGCCGGCACGCCGCTGATTTCCGATCCGGGCTATAAATTGGTCGCCGATGCCCGCGAGGCCGGGGTGAATGTCGTGGCGGTTCCGGGCGCCTGCGCGGCGATCGCGGCGCTGTCCATCGCCGGCCTGCCCACCGATCGCTTCCTGTTTGCCGGGTTCCTGCCTGCCAAGGAAAAAGCCAAGCGCGATGCGATTGCCGAACTGGCGGCGGTGCCGGCGACTTTGGTGTTCTACGAATCGGGGCCGCGCCTCGCCGCAACGCTCACCGCGCTGCACGAGGGGCTGGGGGATCGGCCGGCCGGCATGGGGCGTGAACTCACCAAACGCTATGAGGAGATGGTGACCGGGCCACTGTCAGACCTCGCCGCACGCTGGGCCGATGCGCCGCCCAAGGGCGAGATTGTCGTGCTGGTCGGGCCGCCCTTGCCGGCAGCAGCGGCAACAGCGGCTGACCTCGATTCGGCGCTGCAGGCCGCGCTGGCAACGATGAAAGTGAAAGACGCAGCGCGCGCCGTGGCCGAGGCGCTGGGCGTGTCGCGATCCGACGCCTATGCCCGTGCGCTGGTGATCAAGCATGGCGAATAAGCAGCGCCAACGCCGGGAGCGGTGGGGCCGCATGGCGGAACGAATCGCCGCAATCTGGTTGATCGCCAAAGGCTATCGCCTGATCGGCCAGCGCCTGAAAACCCCGGTGGGGGAGATTGATTTGCTGATGCGCCACAAGGACACTTTGGTGTTCGTGGAGGTGAAGGCACGGCCCGCTCTCGACACTGGCGTCACGGCGCTGCATCCTGCGGCGGCGCGGCGCTGCAAGTCCGCCGCCCGCTGGCTGGCACCGCGCCATGGCTGGCCGGGTGCGGTGATCAGGCACGACGCGGTGGTCATCAGGCCGTGGGCGCTGCCCGTGCATCTGGTGGCGATCTGGCGGGATGGATGGTGATGGAACTCGGTACAATCGGCCTGATGGATGATGGCGATATCGATCTGATCGAGGCCAGCATCGCGCTCAGCCTGGCGGATCGGCCACGCGGCGATGCCATGCGCCTGCGCCGCCTGATGCAGAATTGGGCGATCAGCCTGCAACGCGATCTGGCGCCGGCCACGGGGCAGGCTCGCGCGCTGCGCCTGGCCGGGCTGATTGCCGGTGAAGGCGGCTTCAGCGGCGATGCCCAGGATTATGAAAATCCGTTGAATGCCGATCTGGTCGCGGTGGCATCGCGCGGCTGCGGCCTGCCGATTGCACTGTCGATCCTTTATGTCGCGCTCGCCCGCCGGGTCGGCTGGCGTGCCGAGGCGCTGTCCCTGCCCGGCCATGTGCTGGTGGAGGTGCATGGCGGCGGCACCCCGGCGCTGATCGATCCCTTCGACCATGGCAGCAGCGTGACGCAGGCGCGCGCGGCCGACATTGCCCGCCAGGGTGGCGGCCTGCCGATCGGCGGGCGCTTTCCGGTGCTGGGCAACCGCCAGATGCTGGTGCGGCTGGTATCGAATCAGGCCAGCCGGGCGCAATTGGCCGGCGATGTGACACGGGCGCTGACGCTGTATGAACGGCTGACCATCGTGGCACCGCGCCTCAGCGCCTTGTGGTGGGAACGATCCCGGCTGGAACAGCGATTGGGCCGCATGGCCGCGGCGCGCGCCAGCCTGACCGCGATGCTGGAAACCACCCACGATCCGGCGCTTGGGGCCCGCATCCGCACCACGCTGGCGGCGTTGGCCCGTTCCGATAATTGATGTCCGACAACTGAAGGCAATCCTCATGTCCATGCGCGTCGCGGTCCAGATGGACCGGATCGAAACCATCAATGTCGCCGGCGATTCGACCTTTGCCTTGATGGAGGAAGCGCAGGCACGTGGGCACACGCTGTTCCACTATCTCGCCGATGATCTGTCGGCGGAAAACGGCCGCGTGCGCGCGCTGGCGCGGCCGCTGCGGGTGATGAACCAGATCGGCAATCATTTCGAATGGCTGGGGGACGCGCGCAGCATCGATCTGGCCGATGATGCGGATGTGGTGCTGATGCGGCAGGATCCGCCGTTCGACATGGGTTACATCACCGCCACCCACCTGCTCGAACAGGTGCAGCACGCGACGCTGGTGGTGAATGATCCGGCCGAGGTGCGCAACGCACCGGAAAAACTGTTCGTGCTGCGCTTCCCCGATCTGATGCCGCCAACGCTGGTGACCAGAAGCCTGGCCGAAGCCATGGATTTTCGTGCCCGCCACGGCGCCATCGTCGTCAAGCCGCTTTATGGCAATGCCGGCGCGGCGGTGTTCCTGATCGACAGACAAGACGGCAATCTGCCGGCGCTGGTCGAATTGTTCGGCAGCGTGTGGCGCGAACCCTTCATGGTGCAGGCCTTCCTGCCCGACGTGGCATTGGGGGACAAACGCATCGTGCTGGTGGACGGCGTGCCCACCGGCGCCATCAACCGTCTGCCCAAGCAGGGCGAAATCCGGTCGAACCTCGCCGCCGGCGGCAGCGCCCAGCCCACCGAGCTGACCCCGCGCGAGCAGGAAATCTGCGCGCGCATCGGGCCTGAATTGAAGGCGCGCGGGCTGATCTTCGTCGGCATCGATGTGATCGCCGGCTGCCTGACCGAAATCAACGTCACGTCGCCGACCGGCCTGCGCGCCATCGATCGCTTCAACGGCACCAACACACCGGCGCGCATCTGGGATGCCATCGATGTGCGCCTTGCAGCCCGGGGCTGACCCGGCCTATTTCGCCTTTGCCGCTTTGCCCGGCGGGCCATCGACCTGTTCCCAGCCACCCATGCCGCAGCCGCCGAAGCTGATGCCGCCAAGCGTGAAATCCACCACCTGAACGATATCACCACGGCACTGGCTGCCGATCGGGCTGACATGCACCAGCGCGCGGCCCGGGGCGAGGCCGGGGCATTCCATATTGTTGCGATACCATTTGCCGTCGCGGGTGCGGGCATACCAATGCCGGTCCTTCGCGGCTTCGGTTTGCGAGATGCTGCGCGTCTGAAGGCAATCAACCGGCTTCGCCAGCGATTTGGGTGCATCTTGCGCCAGGGCTGGCACGGCCGCGGCAGCAGCAGACAGAGCCGCTGCCAAAAGAATTTTCCTGATCATCATGCCATTCTGTGCCCCAGCAGCTTTCTGCAAAATGAACAGCCTCAGCCGCGGAAGCTGTCCTTGGCGGCGCGGCGGCGGGCGAGTTCGGCGACGCTGCCGGCGCGGACGAACGGATTGGTCGCCGCCTCCATCGCCAGGCTGAACGGCACGGTGGGTTCCCCGCGCTCGCGCAGGCGATCCACGGCTTGCGCCCGGTTGACCAGCGCCATGTTGTCAGGCTCCATGGTCAGCGCAAAGCGGGCGTTGGATTGGGTATATTCATGCGCGCAATAGACCAGGGTGCGCGGCGGCAACGCCATGAACTTGGCGAGCGCGCCATGCATCTGTTCGGCGGTGCCTTCGAACAGGCGGCCGCAGCCCATGGCAAACAGCGTGTCGCCGGCGAACAGCGCGCCTTCAAAGGCATAGGCGATATGGCCGGCGGTGTGCGCCGGGCAATCGATCACCCGGCCGATGTGGGCGCCGATCTGCACCGCGTCCCCTTCGCCGACCGCGCGCCCGATCAGCGGAATCTTTTCGGCTTCACCGCGCGGGCCGGTCACCTTGGCGCCGGTGGCCGCCACGATCACGGCGTTGCCGCCAACATGATCGGGGTGCCAGTGGGTGTTGAGAATCTGCGTGATCGTCCACCCGCGTGCGTTGGCCACCGCCAGCACCGGTTCGGCCACCGCCGGATCGATCACCGCCGTTTCGCCGCTCACTGCATCATGGGCCAGCCAGACATAATTGTCGGAAAGCACCGGCACGCCGATGATGTCGAGCATCTCACCAGCTCCCGACATTGGGCATCGAAGCCCAGGGCTCGGCCGGCGGCAGCGCCGGGCCGGCCTGGAGCAGTTCCACCGAAATGCCATCGGGGCTGCGCACGAATGCCATGCGGCCATCGCGCGGCGGCCGGTTGATCACCACGCCGCCATCGTGCAGCCGCTGGCAGGCGGCGTAGATATCATCGACTGCATAGGCGACATGGCCGAAATTGCGCCCGCCGCCATAGCCGGCCTCGTCCCAATTGTGGGTCAGCTCGATCTGCGCGTCCTCATCGCCTGGCGCCGCCAGGAAGATCAGGCTGAAGCGCCCGGCTTCATTGTCGATGCGGCGCAGCTCCTTGAGGCCGAGCAGTTCGAAAAAGCGCAATGTTTCCGGCACATCCGACACGCGGACCATGGTGTGGAGATATTTCATTTGAGCGCGCGTCCTTCATAGGCTTCGAACAGGGCAATCACCGCATCGGGCACCGGCGACGGCCGGCCGCGCGGCTCATTCACATGCACCTGCACTTCGGTGCCGCTGGCGCGCAGATCCTCGGCACCTTCACCATGCACTTCAAAGGCGAAGGTCAGCGAGGTGCGGCCGATCTTCTCGCAGCGCACGCCGATCACCATCATCTCATCGAGCAGCACCGGCGCATGATAGACCACTTCGGCCTTCACCACATGCAGATCGGGCGCGCCTTGCAGATTGGGCTGCGGATAGAGGCCGACGTCACGAAAATACTCGGTGATCCCGATATCGAAATATTCGAGATAGCGGCTGTTGAACACCACCGCCTGCGCATCGACCTCGGCAAAGCGGGCGCGTTGCATCCAGACGAATTTGAAATCTGCTCTTGCCATCAGCGCGGTGTAGCAGGCAGCAGGCTGTCCGTCAGCGGCTTTTGCGCGGCTTCGGGGGCCAGCAGCTTTTGCGCTGCGGGGCCCATGCGGCCCAGCGCGGCACTGGCCGCAGCACCGGCCGGCGTGTCCGGGCCATCGCTGGCGGCGGCTTCCCAGGCTTGCCGCGCCAGCGCCGTATCGCCCTTGGCCAGGGCGATGTTGCCGGCTTCTAGTTCGACATCTGGCGAATCGGGCGCCAGCGCCGCCGCTTTCAGCAGCGCGGCTTCGGCCGCCGCCAGATCGCCGCCGCGCCGGGCCAGCGTGGCGCGCAGCAGCCACGGCGTGAAGCCATCGGGGGCGAGGCTGGTGGCGCGCGCCAGATCGGCCATGGCCGCTTCCGCCTTGCCCGCTTCCACCAGCGCTTCGGCGCGCAGCACCAGCAGATCGGCTTCGGCGCGCGGCGACAGTTCCAGCCCGCCCGGCTTGCCGAGCGCGCGCGTCAGGAAGCGCACGGCCGTATCCGCCTGGCCGACGATCAGCGCGGCATCGGCGGCTTGGCGCCACAGCGCCACCGCCTGGCCATCGCGCGCCGCCTCACTGGCCTGTCCGGCCGCTTCATAGCTTTTCAGCGCGGCATCATGGTGGCGGGCGTGCATCTGCGCCACCGCCAGGCAATGTTGCGCCGCGACGCCGCCGCCTTCGATGCGCCAGCCATAGGCCATCTGCAGGGCGCGGGCCGGGTCTTTGGGTGCCATTTCCAGGCAGGCTTTGTACCGCGTCGGGTCAGACGGCGCAGCGAGCGCCGGGGCGGCGCACAGAGCCAACAAAAGCACAAACCGCTTCACACCATTTCCTCGATCAGGCCGACCAGCGCGGCGATATCCGCCTCCCGCGACAGCCGATGATCGCCATCCTTGATGAGCCGCACCTGAACATCGTCGCCGGTGATGCGCGCCGCGATATCCAGCGCCAGCCGCCACGGCACCGCATCATCGCACTGGCCGTGCAACAGCCGCACCGGCGCGTCGATGCGGATCAGCCCGTCCATCAGCAGATGCGCCGGCGCATCCTCGATCAGCGCGCGCGAATAACGATAAGGCGCGCCATAATCCGACTTCCGGGTGAAACAGCCATCGGTTTCCAGATGGTGGCGATCCACTTCGCTGATCTTCAGGCCCCAGCTGGTGAAATCCGGCGCAGCGGCAATACCGACCAACCCGGCCAGCCGCTTTTTCAACCGCTGGCCTGCCAGCAGCGCAATCCAGCCGCCCATCGACGACCCGACCAGCAGCACCTGCCCGCTCGGCCAGACATGATCGATCAACGCCAGCACATCGCCCGTCCAGCGCCCGATGCTGCCATCCAGAAAATCGCCACCACTCGCCCCGCAGCCCGAGTAATCCAGCCGCAGCCGCGCCCGGCCCTGCGCCCGTGCCCAATCCGCCACCGCCGTCGCCTTGCCGCCGGTCATGTCGCTCATGTAACCGGGCAGGAACACGATCAGCGGGCCATCACCGGGGGCAAAGCGATAGGCGAGGGAAGCGCCGCCGTGCGGAAATTGCTGCGGAATGGGCATGGCGATGGGTTGTAGGCCAGCCCCGGCAGGCTGGGAAGGCTTGGGAATTCTTCAAGCCCTATTTGCCGGCGCCGCGCATGAACGCTTCGATTTCGGCAGCACTGTGCGGAATGCCGGCAGACATCCGCTCCGAACCGGTTGCGGTCACCAGATACTGGTCCTCGATCCGGATGCCGTAATTTGCCGACTGGACATACAGGCCCGGCTCGATGGTGATGACGGCATTGGCCGGGATGGGTTTCGTCCGGTCAAAGGCATCGTGGACATCAAGGCCGACATAATGGCCGAGCCCATGCGGGAAATCATCGATGGTGCCGGCGCGGCGAAACACGGCTTTCGCGGCCTCTTCGAGTTCCTGATACATCACCCCGGCCTTGAGCTTGGCTGCCGCCGCCGTTTGCGCCTCCAGCACCAGATCATACAGACGGCGCTGCTGCGCGGTGAAGCGCCCATTGGCCGGAAAGGTGCGGGTGACATCGCAGCTGTAGCCATCGACAGAAGCCGCTGCATCGATCAGCACCAGATCGCCGTCCCTTATGGGACCGTTCTGCACGACATAATGCAGCGACGCCGCGTTGCGCCCGGCGCCGACAATGCTGCTGTAAGCCAGGCCGGTTCCACCGGCTGCGGCAAAGGCGGCTTCGAGCACGCGGCCCAATTCCCGTTCCGTCATGCCCGGCTTTACCCCCCGCATGGCGGCCAAGTGCCCGGCGCGGGTGGCAGCCATGGACTTGCGCATCAATTCCAGCTCGCGCGGCTCCTTGACCGTGCGCAGCGCCGTCAACAGACCGGATTGATCACGGATGCTGGTGCCCGGCACCCGGCTGGCGATCTTGCCATAAAGCTCCAGCACCTCCGGCACGGGCGCGTCGGCCGAAACAACCGGCCCCAAAAAGTGCAATTCCTTGGCGCGGCTGGCGAGCATGGTGACCAGGCCGCCGAGCGCACCGATGCGGCTGACGCGCTGCACACCGGTCCGCTGCTCCATGATCGAACCCAGCGGCAGACGTTCCACATCCCAGCGTTCGGCTTCGACATTGCGCGAAGGCAACAGCAACCATTCCCTCACGTCGGCCTCGCCCGGCGCCAGCACCAGCACAGCGCCGGGTTCATCCCTTATGCCCGTCAGCCAGGCAAAATCACCATTCTGCTGAAAGGGTGCAGCGATGACATTGTCGACCGACGGCGGCGGCCCGGCCCCGTAGATGACGGCCAAGCCGGTTTTCAATTGCGCCATCACCTGCGCCCGGCGCGCACGATAGACGTCCGGCGCGAAGGGGCTGGTGCCGATCGGCGTGGCAAAACCCGGCCCGGGCAGGACTTGCGCTGCCGCGCCAGCCAGCGGCAGCAAGGCAGAAGCGCAAGCCCCGCCTGCCAGAAGTTCGCGGCGACCCAGCAACATGTTCATTCCCCCACAAGCCGTAAAATGCTGGCAGACACGCGCGCATCCGTCCAGCGCGATCATCCCGGCCAGCCCCGGCTGCAAGTTGGGGTGGCGACGACGGGCATTTTTGATTAGGCACGGCGTGCTGCCGATCGTGGCGGCAACCTGATTGCACAAAGGCCACCATGTCCGATCTCATCACCCTCACGCTGCCCGATGGTTCCACGCGCGAAATGCCGCGCGGGACCACTGGCGCCGCGGTGGCGGCGAGCATCGGGCCGGGGCTGGCCAAGGCGGCGATTGCCGCCAAATTGGATGGCGAGCTGGTTGATCTCAGCCGGCCGATCGACGCCGATGCGCGCCTGGCGCTGGTGACGGGCCGCGATGAGGCCGAGGCGCTGGAGCTGGCGCGCCACGATTTCGCCCACGTGCTGGCCGAGGCGGTGCAGGGTCTGTTTCCCGGCACGCAGATCACCTTTGGCCCATCCACCGACGATGGATTTTATTACGACGTCGCGCCGCCCACGACGCGTGGCCCCTTCACCGAGGACGATCTGCCGGCCATCGAGGAGGCGATGCGCGCCATCATCCGCGCCGACAAGCCGCTGCGCCGCGAAGTGTGGAGCCGGCAGGCGCTGATCGAGCGCTGGGCGTCGCAGGGCGAGACGTTCAAGGCCGAATGGGCGGCAGCCCTGCCTGAGGGCGAGGAATTGAGCATCTATTGGTCCGGTTCCGACTGGATGGACATGTGCCGCGGCCCGCACTTGCCTTCCACCGGCAAGCTCGATCCGGCCGCCTTCAAGCTGACGCGCGTGTCGGGCGCCTATTGGCGCGGTGACCAGAACAACGCGATGCTCAGCCGCATCTATGGCACCGGCTGGCTGAACAAAAAACAGCTCGATGCGCATCTGCTGCGCCTGGAGGAGGCCGCCAAGCGCGACCATCGCAAGCTGGGTGCGGAGATGGACCTGTTCCATCTGCAGGCCGAAGCGCATGGCAGCGTGTTCTGGCATCCGCGCGGTTTCGTGATCTATCGCGCGCTGGAGGCCTATATGCGCCGCCGGCTCGATGCCGCCGGCTACAACGAAGTGAAGACGCCGCAGATCATGGACCTGCGCCAATGGGAGCAATCCGGCCATTGGGGCAAATACAGCGAAAACATGTTCGTCATCCCCGACGAGATGCCGGAGGCCGGCGAAGATGGCCCGGTCGTGTCCAAGGGTGCCGACTGGATGGCACTCAAGCCGATGAACTGCCCGGCGCACATCATGATTTTCCGCCAGGGCATCAAATCCTATCGTGATCTGCCGCTGCGCATGGCCGAAATGGGTTGCTGCCACCGCAACGAACCGCACGGCGCGCTGCACGGCCTGATGCGGGTGCGCCAGTTCACCCAGGACGACGGCCACATCTTTTGCCGCGAAGACCAGATCGTCGATGAAGTCGCACGCTTCTGCGATCTGCTCGATGCGGTGTACAAGGATCTTGGCGGGTTCAAATATGCCATCAAGCTGGCGCTGCGCCCGGAAAAGCGCTTCGGCAGCGATGCGATGTGGGACTGGTCCGAACAATCGATGCGCGACGCGGTGAAGGCCACCGGGCGCGACAACGCCGAATGGGGTTGGGAAGAACTGCCCGGCGAAGGCGCGTTTTACGCGCCCAAGCTGGAATTCCACCTGACCGACGCCATCGGCCGCACCTGGCAGGTCGGAACCATCCAGACCGATACGGTGCTGCCCGAACGGCTGGATGCGTCGTTCGTGGGGGAAGATGGCAATCGCCACCGCCCGGTGATGCTGCACCGCGCCATCCTGGGCAGCTATGAACGCTTCATCGGCATATTGATCGAACATTTCGCCGGCTGGTTCCCGGTGTGGCTGGCGCCGGTGCAGGCGGTGGTCGCCACCATCGTGTCGGACGCGGATGACTATGCCGGCCAGGTGGCCGCCACGTTGCGCGCCGCCGGCATCCGGGTGGAAACCGATCTCAGGAACGAGAAGATCAACCTGAAGGTGCGTGAACACAGCCTGCAGAAAGCGCCGTACATGCTGGTCGTCGGCCGCCGCGAAGCCGAAGAAGGCACGGTGGCGCTGCGTGAGCTGAACGGCGGCGGGCAGAAGGTGGTGCCGCTGGCCGAAGCCGTGGCGCTGCTGGTGGCGCAGGCGACCCCGCCGGATTTGCAGGTCTGAAAGCTTTTCTGCGCCAATTGGGCCATTGGCCGATCGGCGCGGCGGGGGATAAGAAGGATATAGCCGTAAAGGCCAACGAGGGAGATTCACATGCGCATGCTTGCTGCCGTTCTGGCCACCGCCATCATCCTGCCCACCGCCGTGTTTGCCGGCCCCCTGGAAGATCGCCAGGCGATCATGAAGGGCAATGGCCGCGACACCAAGATGGGTGGCGACATGCTGAAGGGCGTCACGCCGTTCGACGCCGCCACCGCCAACAAGATCCTCGCCAATTATGTCGCCGCCGCCAAGGCGTTCCCGGCGCATTTCCCGGCCGGCAGCAACGCCGGCGATACCGAAGCCTCGCCGGCGATCTGGAGCAAGCCGACCGAATGGAAGGCCGCCACCGCGAAGTTCCAGGCGGATACCGTCGCCGCCGCCGCGCTGAAGCCCACCGATGCGGCCGGCTTTGGCAAGGCGTTCGGCATGGTCACCGCCAATTGCAAGAGCTGCCACGAAGGCTTCCGCATCAAGAAGGACTGACATGCGGCGCTTGCTTGGTGCCCTTGCGGGCCTGGCGCTGTTGGGCGCGGTGGCGGGTTTCATTGCCACCACGCCACAGCGCTTGCCCGAAAACGAAGTCGCGCAGGGTCCCGGCGATGCTGCGCGCGGCGCCCGCATCTTCTGGGCCGGCGGATGCGCATCCTGCCACGCC
Source organism: Sandarakinorhabdus sp. (assembly GCF_987265915.1). Classification (NCBI taxonomy): domain Bacteria; kingdom Pseudomonadati; phylum Pseudomonadota; class Alphaproteobacteria; order Sphingomonadales; family Sphingosinicellaceae; genus Sandarakinorhabdus; species Sandarakinorhabdus sp. The sequence continues at coordinate 1,044,086 of NZ_OZ503948.1, read as the reverse complement.
GCCAAAGGCGCCAAGGGCGATGACCGGTTGAAACTGGGCGGCGGTGCCGTGCTGAAAACCGCGTTCGGTGATTTCCAGCCGCCCAACATCTCATCCGGCGCCGACGGCCTCGCCGGCTGGACGCTGGCCGATTTCGACAATGCCATGCGCCGCGGCGTGTCGCCTGATGGCCGCCATTATTACCCGGCCTTTCCCTACACCAGCTATGCCCGCATGCAGCCTGCCGACATCGCCGATCTGTTCGCTTATCTCAAATCCCTGCCGGCGGTGGCGGGCAAGCCGGCCGAGGGGACCGTGGCCTTCCCTTTCAATATCCGGCGCGGCATCGGCTTGTGGAAGCGCGTCTATCTGGACCCCGCACCCGTGGTGGCGTTGCCTGCCAATGCCCCTGCCGACGTGCGCGCCGGGCAATATCTGGTGGAAGGGCCGGGCCATTGCAGCGAGTGCCACAGCCCCCGAGACCAGTTCGGCGGCGTGGACAAGGCCCGTTGGCTGGCCGGCGCGCCCGACCCTGAGGGCGTTGGAGAATCAGGGGGGGGCAAGATCCCCAACATCACGCCCGGCAAGCTCAGCTGGAGCGCCGCCGAAATTGCCGACTATCTCAAGACCGGCTTTACCCCGGATTATGATTCGGTGGGCGGCACCATGGTGGAGGTGCAGGCCAACATGGCGCAATTGTCCGTTGCCGATCGCGCCGCCATCGCCGCCTATCTGAAAGCCGTGCCGCCCGTGAAGTGATGTGAAATGAGCGACAATTTGGTCGTTGCTCAAATTTGCCGGCCGCGCCTCTTGGCCCGGCTGTGTCTTGCCTCTATATGGCACCCGCGGGGGCGCCGGCAGGCCGTGGTGTAACGGCTGGTCTGAATGAAGGAATGAAGTGAATGCAGACGCATAGCGCATCGGGGGGCCCAGTGGCGCGCTCGGGGGGGGGCACGCCAGCCCGCACGCCCGCCCGCACCCGCATGATCGCCGCGCTGATTGCCGGCACGATGCTGTCGTTGCCCGCCGCAGCCGAAACCCTGCAAGGCGCGCTGATCAAGGCGTATCAGACCAATCCGACGATCAACGCCGCGCGCGCCAACCAGATGGCCACGGATGAGAACGTGCCATTGCAACACGCAGCCGGCCTGCCGTCGTTGCAGTTGAACTCCACCTTCAACGAAAATGTGCTGATCCCGGGCGGCCAGTTCATCGTCATTCCGCGCAACGCGCAGACCCAGATGCAATTGAGTGTGCCATTCTATCAGGGCGGCCTGGTGAAGAACGGCCTGAAGGCGGCGGATGCCCGGGTGCAGGCCGGCGAGGAAACGCTGCGCGCCACCGAAGCCAGCGTGTTCAGCCAAGTGGTCGCCGCCTATAATGACGTGATCCGCGACATGGCAATCGTCGAGCTCAATCGCGCCAATGTCAGCCAGCTTGATGTCAATCTGCGCGCCACCAAGGACCGCTTCGAGGTCGGTGACCTGACCCGCACCGATGTCGCCCAATCCGAAGCGCGGTTGAGCCAGGCCCGCGCCGATCTGCGCAATGCCGAAGCCAATCTGATCGCATCAAAGGAACGCTATATCCAGCAGGTCGGCGATGTGCCCACCGATCTGGCCACGCCGCCGCCGTTGCCCAATTTGCCGGCCGACGTAACCGAGGCGGTGGAAACTGCGATCAAGGAGAATCCGGACATCGCTGCCGCCACCAAGAACAGCGAAGCCGCCGGTTTCGATGTGAAATCGGCACGCGCCGGCCGGCTGCCGACACTGTCCGGCTTTGGCACGGTTAGCCGGAGTGACAATTTCGGCGGTGCCATCGTGCCGCCGGGCTTCCCGAAACAGCCATCCTCGCAAACCTCCGCCGTGGTGGGGGCCCGGCTGGCGCTGCCGCTGTATCAGGGCGGCCGGCCAGCCGCGCAGATCCGCCAGGCCCAGGCGCGCCGCACCGCCGCGATGGAAAATCAGATCGGTACCGAACGCAGCGTCATCCAACAGGTGCGCGCGGCCTTTGCCAGCTGGCGCGCCAGCCTGGACGTGATCAAATCGGCCGAAGCGGCGATTGCCGCCAACAGCCTGTCGCTGGAAGGCGTGCGCGCGGAAAATGGCGTGGGCAACCGCACCATCATCGAAGTGTTGAACGCCGAACAGGAACTGATCAACGCCCGCGTCACGCTGGCCACCGCCAAGCGCAACGCCTATGTCGCCGGCTTCACGCTGCTGGCGGCGATGGGCAATGCCGAAGCGCGCGATCTCGATCTGGAAGGCCTGAAACTTTATGATTCGGGCGCGAATTATCGATCAGTGCGCGGCAAGTTCCTGGATTGGCAGGATCGCGATGCGCCGATGATCCGCTCCACCCGCACCGTTTCCACGCCGGCCCAGGATGCCACGCCGGCGGCCGGTTCCGCCACGCCGGTGCCGCCACAAGACTGACAAAAACGCTGGGTCTGCCGGCGGGGGCTTGCGTGCTGCACCGCACCATGCGACATAATCGCGCAGGGGCATCCCCCTGAGGTACGAATCGTGCGGCTGTTGGTGATCGGGGCCTCAGGCCAGCTTGGCCGAGTGATCGTGGAAACGGCGTTGACCCGTGGCCACCATGTGTCAGGGCAAAGCCGGCATGCGGCACGGGTGCCGGCCGGTGCCGCGCCGGTCGCAGCCAACCCGGACGATGTCGATCGTCTGCACAAGGCGCTGCCCGGCCATGACGCAGTGATTTTCGCGCTACGCGCCGGCCGTGCCACCCCGGACACGCTGTTTTCCGATGCCACCCGCGCGCTGGTGCCTGCGATGAAAGCCGCCGGCATCCGGCGGCTGGTGGCCATTACCGGCGCCGGCAACAGCGAAACCTGTGCGCAGGCCGGCTGGCTGTACAACCGTCTGATCTTTCCGCTGGTGGCCCGCCCCCGCCATCCCGACATGGCGGTGCAGGAAGAATTGATCGCCGCCAGCGACCTGGATTGGACGATCATACGCCCTGCCCCGATCACCGAAGGCCCGTTGAAGGGCGGCCTGCATGCCGTCTGGCCAGTGCCGGCCCATGTGCGCGTCGCCGCCGTCACCCGCGCCGAAGTTGCCGAATTCGCGCTGGACGCCGTTGAGCAGCAGCGCTGGCAGCGCGGCCGCCCGTTGGTCGGGCATTTCGCCTAGACTCGATTGCAGTTTGATTGAAGCGTCCCGGCTCCCTCCCTTCAAGGGAGGGTGACTCGGCGCCAGCCGAGCGGGGTGGGTGAGCCCGCCTGTGGCCAAATTAGACACCCACCCCGGGCCTCGCCTGCGGCTCGTCTCTCGCCCTCCCCTGAAGGGAGGGAGCCAATAGGCATCAGCGCGCCGCTGGTGCCGCCAACCGCGGCTTCAGCCAATCCACCCAGCGCCGCCACACATCGCGGGCGCGGATTGGATCGGCGGGGCTGTGGCCGGGCACCGGATAGGCGACGAACTTCACCGGCACATTGTTGTCGCTCAGCGCGCGATACAGTTTGTAGGCCTGCGGGATGGTCACCCGCCAATCGCCGACATCGGCCATGATCAACGTCGGCGCCTTCGCTTTCCAGGCAAACTGGATCGGCGACTGTTTGGCATAGCTGGCCATATTGTCGCCCACGAACGGTGACGGGCCATATTGGCCGGCGCGGGCACGATTATTGTCGGCAGTGGTATATTGATCGAGCACGTCGGTCACTGGTGCCCCCGCCACCGCCGCTGCCCAGGCATCGGGATAATTGCCGATCAGCCAGCTGGTCATCATGCCGCCATAGGACCAGCCGGACACCGCCATGCGGCTGCGATCAATCAGGCCGCGCTGTTCAAGGCTGGCCACGCCCGCCATGATATCGCGCCCCGGCCCGGCGGCGGCATCGCGGATGATGGCTTCCTGAAACACATGGCCGCGGTTGTTGCTGCCGCGATAATTGGGCTCCAGCACCAGCCAGCCCTGCGCGGCGAGAATATGCGCCGAGGTGCTGAAGCTCTGCCGCGATGCCGCCACCGGCCCGCCGTGGATATAGAGCACCAGCGGCAGTTTCGTGCCCGGCTGGTAATCTGGCGGGTAGGTGATGACGCCATCGGCAGTATAGCCGTCGCTGGCCCAGGTGATGCTTTCCTGGCGGCCGAGCGTGATGCCGTCCATCGCCGTTTGCACCTTCGTCAGCCCAACCGGCTTGGCCTTGATCGTCGGCATCACGAACAGTTCAGATGGCCGGTCCGCAGTGGTCGCGGTAAACACAATCGCGCCGCCCTGCACCGCTGCGGTCACCGGATCGAGATCACCCAGATCGAGCCGGGTCGCCTTGCCGCCGCGCGCCACCCACAGGCCGCCGCGCGTGCCATCGGTGCCGCTCAGCAGCAGCGACTGGCCATCGCCCAGCCAGCCGACCAGATCGACATCGACATCGAGATCGGGGGCGGCGTCCGTGGCCGCGCCGCCATTCACTGCCGCCACCATCACCCGGCTTTGCTGCGCGGCAATGCCGCCGCGCGGGGAGACGAAGGCGACGCTTTTGCCATCGGGCGAAAGGCGCGGCCCAGATTGGCGCGCGCTGCCCGGCAACAGCGCCCGCACCGCGCCGGTCGCGACCTCGACGCTGGCCAGCCGGCTGCTGTCGGCATCGCCGGTGGCGGCGGTGCTGGCCTGCTCGAAGATGATGCTGGTGCCGTCCGGCGACCAATTGAGCTGCGACGGCGGGCCGGACGGTGCCAGCCCGACCGGAATGGATTGCGGCCCGCTGGTCACCCGTTTGGCGACGGCGTCGGCAAGCGTCACCGTCCAGATATGGGTCGGCCGGCGCGCGGCGCGATCGAGATAGGAGTTGTTGCCCACTTCGAACGCGTCTTCAAACTTCGCTTCGCCAGTGCGTTCCGGTTCGTCATCGGCGGCGGCATAGGCCAGCGCTGTGCCATCGGGGCGCCAGGCAAGCTGGGTGATCGTCGTCTTGTGGGCGGTCAACTGGCGGGCTTCGCCGCCGCCCATCACCATCACATGCACCTGCGCACGGCCGGCACTGTCGTTGGCCAGAAAGGCGAGGCTGCGGCCATCGGGTGACCAGCGCAGGCTGCCAACGCCACGCCGATCGACGGTGAGCATGCGGCTCGCCTTTGTGGCGACATCGATCAGGACAAGCTGCCCATCCCAGCGATTTTCCATCATGTTGGCGCGGCCGATCACCACCGCCACCGATTTGCCATCGGGCGACAGCTGCGGATCGGACAGGCGCACGATCCGGGGTAGATCATCCGCCGAAAAGCGCCGCGCTTGCGCCAGCGCCGGCTGCCCGATCAGCAGCGCCGCGCAGGCAAAGGCCAACAGCCGGTGCAACACGCGAAGCGGCGCGATGGTGATGTGCATGAAATCCCCCCCGTTTGGCGGGATGCTAGCAGCGCAGCCTGGCCACAGCAATCGGGGGACGCGGCGGCGTGTGGCGGTATTCAGCCCGCCCGCACCAAGGTGCCCGCCCCCTTGCGGGTGAAGATTTCCAGCAGCAGCGCATGCGGCACGCGGCCATCGAGGATCACCGCGGCGTCCACCCCGGCGGCCACCGCGCTCACGCAGGTTTCCAGCTTGGGGATCATGCCGCCCGTGATGGTGCCATCGTCGATCAGGCCGGCAATGGCCGCCGGCGACAGATCGGTTTTCAACGTGCCATCCTTGCCGAGCACGCCGGCGACATCGGTGAGCAGGAACAGCCGGGCCGCGCCCAGCGCGCCGGCAATGGCGCCGGCCATGGTATCGGCGTTGATGTTGTAGGTGTGGCCATCGGCGCCCACCGCCACCGGCGCGATCACCGGCACGATGCCGGCCGCCACCAGCGTGTCGATGATGCTGCGATCGACGCTGGCCGGTTCACCGACAAAGCCCAGGTCCACCGCCTGCTCGATGGCGCTGCCGGGGTCTTTCACCGTGCGCTCCACCTTGGTGGCGGTCACCAGCCCGGCATCCTTGCCGCTGATGCCCACCGCCCGCCCGCCGGCCTGGGCGATATGGGCGACGATTTCCTTGTTGATGCTGCCGGCCAGCACCATTTCGGCGACTTCAGCCGTCGCCGCATCGGTGACGCGCAGGCCATCGACAAAGCGGCTTTCGATGCCGAGCCGTTTCAGCAGATTGCCGATCTGCGGCCCGCCGCCATGCACCACCACCGGATTGATGCCCACCGCCTTCAGCAGCACAATGTCCTCGGCGAAATCGCGGGCGCGTTCGGCATCGCCCATGGCGTGGCCGCCATATTTCACCACGAAAATCTTGCCGGCATAGCGTTGCAGATAAGGCAAGGCCTCGATCAGCGTCTCGGTCTTGGCCAGCATGTCTGGGTGGGGGGCATGTGCGCTCATCGGCTTGGCCTTATTGGGGATGGCTGGGCATTTCCAGCAGCAATTGCCCGCCCACCGGCACCGCCGCCCACTGCACCGAGACATCGGCAATGCGCGCCCGGATCGCCGCCAACAGCGCGCCGGTGATCGGCAAGGGTGTATCGCCGCGTTGTTCGCAGGTGACGGCATAGAGCGCGATGAACTCGGCATCCGGCAGCGCCGTCTGGCTCCAGCCTTCGCCCTGGAACATCTCGACCAGCCGCTCGACACTTTCAGCCGACGCGATGCCCAGCGCGGCGCGCTGCCCGCTGTCGCCGCCTTCGGCAATCAGCCGCAGGAATCCGGCGGCCGCGATTTCGGATTCCACCGCCCAATGCACCATGTCATGCGGGATGATGCCCTGCTTCGGGCAATCGATGGCCGGGCGCGGACCGTCGCTGGCCACGATGTCCAGCCGGTCATATTTGCCGCTGCCCTTGGTGAAGGTCAGTCTCATCGCGTCGGTACGGGTTCCGGGCCGGAATAATCATAAAATCCGCGGCCCGATTTGCGGCCCAGCCAGCCGGCCTCGACATGTTTCACCAGCAGCGGCGCCGGGCGATATTTCGGATCGCCAGTGCCGGCCTGCATCACCTGCATGATGCTGAGCAGCGTATCGAGCCCGACGAAATCGGCCAGCGCCAGCGGCCCCATCGGGTGATTGGCGCCCAGTTTCAGCCCGGCATCGATATCGGCAACACTGCCGACCCCGTCGCCCAGCGCAAAGATCGCCTCGTTCAGCATCGGGCACAGCACGCGGTTGACGATGAACGCCGGCGCGTCGCCGGCCAGGATCGCCGTCTTGCCCAGCCGCCCGGCAAAGGCCTGCATGGTGGCGGTGGTCTCGTGCGATGTGGCGAGGCCGGGGATGATCTCCACCAGCGCCATCAGCGGCACGGGGTTGAAGAAATGCAGCCCGCAGAAACGATCCGCACGGCCGGTCGCCGCCGCCAGCCTGGTGATGGAGATGCTGCTGGTGTTGCTGGCCAGCAGCGCGTCGGCTTTCAGCACGTCCTTCAGCCCGGCAAAGATCTTGCCCTTGATCGCCTCATTCTCGGTGGCGGCTTCGATCACCAGATCGGCGGCGGCGAAATCAGCGTTGTCGGTGGTCAGGCGGATGCGGGCAATCGCGGCGTCGGCCTCTGCTTGCGTCAGCACGCCCTTGCTCACCTGCCGGGCCATGTTCTTGGCAATGACGGCGCGCGCCGCTTCGCAGCGTTCGATGGCAACATCAGACAGGATCACATCGTAACTGGCCTGTGCCGCCACATGCGCAATGCCATTGCCCATGAGCCCTGCGCCAATCACCCCGATGGTCTGCATGGATATGTCCTGTCTTGAGTTGCGTGTTCGTCGGCGCGATAGCAGGCACATGACCAGACTGGAAGGCAAGACCGCACTGATCACCGGCGCCGCACGCGGCATTGGCGAGGCGATTGCCCGGCGCTTTGCCGCCGAAGGCGCATCCGTGTGGGTAACAGACATCGATCCCGCCGGCGCGGCGGTGGCCGCCAGCATCGGCGGGCGCTTTGCCGTGCTGGATGTGCGCGATGAAGCGGCGTGGGATGCAGTGATGGCGGACGTCGGCCCACTTGATATCCTGGTCAACAATGCCGGCGTCACCGGATTTGAAGGCGCGCCTGCGGCCCATGATCCCGAACATGCCAGCCTGGCCGATTGGCGCGCCGTGCATGCGGTCAATCTGGATGGCACGTTCCTGGGCTGCCGCGCTGCGATCCGCGCGATGCGCACCAAGGACACCGGCAGCATCATCAACATCTCGTCGCGTTCCGGCATCGTCGGCATCCCGGCAGCGGCGGCCTATGCCAGTTCCAAGGCGGCGGTCAGGAACCACACGAAAAGCGTGGCGCTGTGGTGCGCGAGCCAAGGCCTCGCCATCCGTTGCAACTCCATCCACCCCGCCGCGATCCTCACCCCGATGTGGGAGCCGATGCTCGGCACCACGCCGGCCGAACGCGAAGCCGCCACGCGTGCCTTCGTGGCCGACACACCGCTCAAACGCTTTGGCACCGCCGATGAAGTCGCCGCCATGGCCGCCTATCTGGCCAGCGATGAAAGCGCCTATGTGACGGGCAGCGAATTCCACATCGATGGCGGCATCCTCGCCGGGTCGGCCGCATCGCCGGGCTGAGGCTGGCAGAAATTTCTGGCTGGCCCTGGAACCATTGCGCCCAAGCGCTGTTTGCTTGCACCAGAGGAGTGCAAGACCATGACGTTCAACACCAATATCGCCCGTTTCCTGATGCTCGCTGCCCTGCCGGTGGCGCTCGCCGCCTGCTCGCAGACCACCAAGGAAGAAACCAACAAGGCCGCAGAATCAGCCGCCGCTGACGCCGCCGCCAACACCAAGGCCGCTGGTGACGCAATGGAGAAATCGGCTGAAAACGCTGGCAACGCCATGGAAAATGCCGCCGACAAGGCCGGCAACGCCATGGAACGCGCTGGCGACAAGGCCGAAGCCGCTGCCGCGGACGCCAAGCAGAACACCGGCGAAAAGCTGGAAGAAGCCGGCAAGGACATGCAGAAGCCGAACTGAGGCTGTTGCCTGACGGACAGACAAGGGGCGGCCCGGCAAGTGCCGGGTCACCCTTCTCTATGCCGCCTGCCCCACGCCGCTGGCGCCGTCACGACAACAAAGAGCAGAAACGCGATCTGACTGGCCACCAACAGATTGGCGATTGCCATGCCGCCAGCCCCGATCGGCGAGATAACCACCAAATTGTGCGCCACGTTCGTCGTCATCAGCACAAGGATGGCAACAATTCCCAGCCGTGGCCGCCAGAACAGCAACGCCGCCACCAGCGGATCGATCAGGGTCAGGCTCGTCCAGTAGAATGCGCTGGCCGGGCCGATGCCACCATAATCACAGGACAGGCCGCAGCGATACAGGATCAGCCCGTGATTGGCCGTCGCGCCAAGCAGGCACGCCGCCCATATGACACGGATGATCAAGCTGCGGCGGCGCACCCAGACACTCAATTCACCTTGCGCTCGCGCCCGGCCCAGAATGGCTCGCGCAGGTCCTTCTTCAATATCTTGCCGCTGGGATTGCGCGGCAGCGCGTCGATGAAATCCACGCTTTTGGGCACCTTGAAACCGGCGATGCGCACGCGCGCAAATGCGATCAGCTCGGCGGCGGTCACCGCGCCCTTTTTCACCACGATGGCCTTCACCGCTTCGCCCCAGCGCTCATCGGGCACGCCGATCACCGCGCAATCCAGCACCAGCGGATGTTCGTGCAGGGCATTTTCCACTTCGGCGGGATAGATATTCTCGCCGCCCGACACGATCATGTCCTTCACGCGGTCGTGGATATAGAGATAGCCATCGTCGTCGACATAGCCGGCATCGCCGCTGTGATACCAGCCATCCACAACCGCCTTGGCCGTGGCCTCGGGCTTGTTCTGATAGCCGCTCATCACACTGACGGATCGGATGCAAATCTCGCCGACGTCGCCCGCTGGCAGGGTGCGGCCATCGCCATCGATGATCTTCACCTCGTTGCCCGGCAGTGGTTTGCCGCAGCCGCGCATGCGGGCGTTGCCGGCGGGATCATGATCGGAAGGAAACAGGCTGACCACGGTGCCGCAGGTTTCGGTGGCGCCATAGCATTGGACAAATCCGGCATTGGGAAAGGCCCGCATCGTGCGGCGCAGCACATCCAGCGGGATCGGCGACGCGCCATAGTAAAGCTCGGTAAGCGACGTGAGATCCGCTGGCGTGGTTTCGATATGGTTGCAGATGGCGAGCAGCACCGCCGGCACGGCAAACATGCGGGTGATGCGTTCGCGTGCGATGGCTTCGACCATGCCAGCAACGTCAGGGCGCGGCAGGATCACCATGGCGGCGCCGGCCTCCAGCGCGTGCAGCGCCCAGCCGGTGCCGCCGATGTGGAACAGCGGCATGGCGACCAGCGCGACATCGTTGGCATCCCACCGCCCCCAGGCCTCGCCGGTCAACTGGCCTTTCTCGATGGTGCCGAGCAATTGCCGGTGGCTGAGCAGCGCGCCCTTGGGAAAGCCGGTGGTGCCGCTGGTATAAAGTTGCAACGCCACATCATCGGGCGAAATCGCCGGCATGGCGGCATCGGGCGCGTGGGCGGCGACCAGATTTGCGAAGGCCAGGCGGCCCTGGTGACCGGCATCGAGCAACACGACATGGGCCAGGCCGGTGGCGGCTTGCGCGTCTTCCACCAGTGGCAGGAAGGCGGTTTCCGACACGATCACCTCGATGCCGGCGTCGGACAGCACATAGGCAATTTCGCGCGCCACCAGCCGGGCGTTGATCGCCACCAGCACCGCGCCCAGCCGGAAACAGGCGCACATCAAGGTGAGATAATCGGGATGGTTCAGCGCCAGCCAGCCAACGCGGTCGCCAGGCGCCACCCCCAGGCCGCGCAGCATGGCGACGGTGCGCAGCACGCGATCATGAAATTGCGCCTGGCTCCACACCGCCCCGTCTCCTGAAGCTTCCACACGGATGGCGGGCCGGTCTGGCGTCGTGGCGGCAAAATGCGCGCTGATCTCGGCCAGCGTGGCAAAGCGGGTTCCCATGGCAGTTCCTCCCCGGCGCATGTTGTGCCGCGTGCCCGGCACTTTGGCCAGAGTTTCAATTGCGGCGCAGGCGCCTGCACGGTAAAGCCGTCGCCCATGGCCAACACCACCCTTGCGCTCGTCAACATCTTCATCATGATCACCCAGGTGCTGATCTGGGGGCTGGTGGTGTGGGCGATTTCCAGTTGGCTGGTCGCCTTCAACATCATCAATGCCTATAATCCAGTGGTGCGCGCCATACTGAACGGGCTGGACCGCGTCTATGGCCCGCTGGTGCGCCCGATCCGCCGCATCCTGCCGGATTTCGGCGGCATCGATCTGTCGCCGGCCGTGCTGTGGCTGATCCTGGCCGGCCTGCAGCAACTGGTGCCGGCGCTGGTGATGGATAGCGGGCTGCTGCTGCAGTGAGTGCCATCCTGATCGACGGCAAGGCGCGCGCCGCAGCGCTGCGTGCGGAGGTCGCCGCTGGCGTGGTGCAATTCGTCGCCGCGCATGCCCGCGCGCCGGGCCTGACGGTCGTGCTGGTCGGCGATGATCCGGCCAGCGCGGTCTATGTCGGTTCCAAGGGCAAGGCGTGCCGCGAGGCCGGCATGATTTCGGGCGAGCATCGCCTGCCGGCAAACACCGGTGAAGCCGATCTGCTGGCGCTGATTGCCGCGCTCAATGCCGATCCGGCCGTGGATGGCATATTGGTGCAGATGCCGCTGCCGGCGCATATCGACAGCGACCGCGTGATTGCCGCCATCGATCCGGCCAAGGATGTCGACGGTCTGCACCCGATCAACACCGGCCTGCTGGTCAGCGGCCGCCAGGGCCTGGTCCCATGCACGCCGTCGGGTTGCCTGCGGCTGATCTCCGAAGCGCTTGGCAGTATCTCCGGCGCCGAGGCGCTGGTCATCGGCCGCTCCATCCTGGTCGGCAAACCGATGGCGGCGCTGCTCACCAACGCATCGGCCACGGTCACCCTCGCCCACAGCCGCACCCGCGATCTGGCGGCGCATGTTGCCCGCGCCGATATCGTGGTGGCTGCCGCCGGCGTGCCACATCTGGTGCGCGGCGAATGGATCAAGCCGGGCGCCTGCGTGATCGATGTCGGCATCCACCGCGTGGACGCCGGCGGCGGCAAGACGAAGCTGACTGGTGATGTCGATTATGATGGCGCGGTCAGCCGCGCCGGCTGGATCACGCCGGTGCCGGGCGGCGTCGGGCCGATGACCATCGCCTGCCTGCTGGCCAACACCCTGGCGGCCGCCACGGCGCGCGCTGCATCATGATGGATGGCCCGCTCTTCCAGCTGTTCATCTCGGCCTTTGTCACGCTGTTCGTGGTGATCGATCCGCCGGGCTGCGTGCCGATCTTTTCCAGCCTGACCGCCGGCACCAGCAGCGCGCATCGCACCCAGATGGCGATCCGCTCCAGCCTGATTGCCGCGGGCGTGCTGGTGGCCTTTGCGCTGGGCGGTGAAGCCTTTCTGTCGGCGCTGGGCATTACGCTGCCCGCCTTCAAGATTGCCGGCGGCATCATGGTATTCGTGATCGCCATCGACATGGTGTTCGAAAAGCGCACCCAGCGCCGCGAAAACCGCGCCGAGGAGGTGAAATCATCGGCCGCGGCATCCGGCAAGCCCCTGGAAGAAGAGGATATCAGCGTCTTCCCGATGGCGATCCCGATGCTGGCCGGGCCGGGATCGATCGCGTCGGTGATGCTGCTCAGCGCGCGCACCGGCGGCGATGTCGCCAGCGAAATTGCGGTGCTGGCGGCGCTGCTGGCCGTGCTGGTGCTCACCTTCCTGTCGCTGCTGGCGGCCGGGCCGCTGATGAAGCTGATGGGCGCCAAATTCGAAGGCGCGCTGACGCGCTTGCTCGGTGTCGTGTTGGCGGCGCTGGCCGCGCAGTTCGTGGTGGACGGCATCAAGCAGAGCTTTGGCCTGTAGCCGCATTGCTCGACACGCCGGCACGCGCGGGCCACTATCGGAACAACCTGAAGGAGACCTGATCCATGCCATCCGCCCTCATCATCGGTGCCTCACGCGGCATCGGCCTTGGCCTGACCGCCGAATTGATGGCCCGCGGCTGGACCGTGGTCGCCACCCACCGCAGCGCCGCGCCCGAACTGGTCGCCACCGGCGCAACAACCGCGGTGGTGGACATGGACGATGCCGACAGCGTTGCCGCGCTGGCCGTCGCCCATGCCGGCGCGACGTTCGATCACATCCTGATCAACGCCGGCGTCAGCGGCGGGCTGGGTTCAACCGCCACCAACGCCACCCGCGACGCGGTGACCGCGCTGTTCTGGACCAACGCCATCGCACCCATTCGCGCCGCACGCATCCTGCTGCCGCTGGTCAAGGATGGCGGCTCCATCGGCTTCATGACGTCCCGGCTGGGCAGCGTCGGCAGCCGCAACCATGGCTATGCCGAGCTCTACAGCGCGTCGAAAGCCGCGCTCAACAGCCTGACGCGCGGTTTCGCCGTGCAGGATGTCGGCAGCCGTGACGTGGCGGTGATCAACTTCCACCCCGGCTGGGTGAAGACCGACATGGGCGGCGAAGGCGCCGATATCGACGTGGCCACCAGCGTCAAGGGCCTGGCGACCCAGATCGAAACCGTGCGCGGGCCGGGCCAGCGCTACATCGATTACACCGGCGCAACGATCCCCTGGTGAGGCTCAGCGCCCGTCGCGCCGCCCCAGCAGCCGCAGGCGCAGCGCGTTCAGCTTGATGAAGCCAGCCGCGTCGCGCTGATCATAGGCGCCGCGATCATCCTCGAAGGTCACGATGCCGGCCGAATAGAGGCTGTTGGGCGATTTGCGGCCCACCACGCTGGCACTGCCCTTGTACAGCTTCAGCCGCACGGTGCCGCTCACCTTGGCCTGGCTGTGATCGATCGCCGCCTGCAACATCTCGCGTTCGGGGCTGAACCAGAAGCCGTTGTACAGCAGCCCGGCATATTTGATCGCCAGCTCGTCCTTCAGATGCGCCGCACCGCGATCGAGCGTGATCTGTTCGATGCCGCGATGCGCCAGGTGCAATATGGTGCCGCCCGGCGTTTCGTACATGCCGCGTGATTTCATGCCGACGAAGCGGTTCTCGACCAGATCGAGCCGGCCGATGCCATGGCGCTTGCCCAGCTCGTTCAGCCGCGCCAGCAGCGTGGCAGGCGACAGCGCATCGCCATTCACCGCCACCGCATCGCCGCGTTCGAAATCGACGGTGATATATTCCGCCTCGTTTGGCGCGTCCTCCGGGTGATCGGTGCGGCTGTAGACATAGTCCGGCACCTCTTCCCACGGGTCTTCCAGCACTTTCCCTTCCGACGACGTGTGCAGCAGATTGGCATCGGTGCTGAACGGGCTCTCGCCGCGTTTGTCCTTCGAAACCGGGATCTGATGCTGTTCGGCAAAGGCGATCAGCGCTTCGCGGCTGGTGAGGTTCCATTCCCGCCACGGCGCGATGATGCGGATATCGGGCGCCAGCGCATAATAGCCCAGCTCGAACCGCACCTGATCATTGCCCTTGCCAGTGGCGCCGTGGCTCACCGCATCGGCGCCCACCAGCTTGGCGATCTCGATCTGGCGCTTGGCGATCAACGGCCGCGCGATCGAGGTGCCGAGCAGATATTGCCCTTCATACAACGCGTTGGCGCGCATCATCGGGAACACATAATCGCGCACGAACTCCTCGCGCAGATCATCGATGAAGATATTCTCCGGCTTGATGCCGAGCAGCAACGCCTTGGCCCGCGCCGGCTCCAGCTCCTCGCCCTGCCCCAGATCGGCGGTGAAGGTCACCACCTCGCAGCCATATTCCGTCTGCAACCATTTCAGGATGACACTGGTATCCAGCCCGCCCGAATAGGCGAGAACGACCTTGTTGACGTGCGACATGGGCGGTTCCTTGAACGTCGTGATTCGTATGGCGGCCTTGTGCGGCGCTTGTCCTCATCCTGCAACAGGCGAGGCCAATCCTGCCCGGCATAGCGGACGGCAATCACCGGTGAAAAACCCCTGTTGTCTCGGCGGGTTTTTGCCATAGTCCGCACGGGGCTCCGGATCGCCGGTTCTGGCCGGGGACGGGGCGGGGCCCGTGTCAATCAAGTTGGGGGCTTCACATGGCAACGCAAACCGGTTTTCGGGAACCCGCCATCCGCATCACTGCGATGCCGGCCGATGCCAATCCGGCCGGCGACATCTTTGGCGGCTGGCTGATGGCGCAAATGGACATGGCGGCCGGGATTGCGGCCGCGCGGCGGAGCAAGGGCCGGTGCGCAACCGTGGCCGTGGAGGCCATGACCTTCCTGCAACCGGTGCGCATCGGCGATGAAGTCACGGTCTATGCCGATCTGGTCAAGACCGGGCGAACCTCCATCACCATCGAAGTGGAGGCCTGGCGCCGACCCCGCAGCGCCGAAGAGCGGACCCAGGTGACCCACGCCCGCTTCATCTTTGTGGCCATCGACGCCGACGGCAAGCCAAGGCCGATACCGCCAGCGGAAGGCGCGCCGGCATGAGGGAAGAACGGGGGCCTCCGGCGGCAAGGGTCGCAGACCCTTGACCCATAAGTTTTGGGGCGGCCCTTCACCACATCACCTCTCCCCCTGGGGGAGAGGTCGAGAGACGGCGCAGCCGGCCCGGGAGAGGGGTTTGACACCACCCGTGGTCACGAACAACCCTTCTCCCGCCCCCGGATCAAGTCCGGGGCAGGCTGCGCTGCACGCGAGTCGACCTCTCCCCGGCGGGGAGAGGTGAGTCAGAACAACTTGCCCTGTTCCTTCGCCTCCACCGGCGCGGCCTTGAACATCGCCGGGTTCACATTGGGAATCACCGGGCGTTTGCCGGCAAAAAGTTCAACCAGCCGCGCCGCCATCATCGCCAGATAGGCCATCAACGCATTGTCATGCAGGAAACTGCGCATCGCGCTCAGCAATTGCGCCACATCGGTGTTGTGGCCCCTAATCACCCGATCATAGGCGGCCTCGGCCGAAACGCCCCAGTTCCACGTGTCTTCAAACGCCTCGATCTGGCTGTCCGCCGTCTTGCCATCGGGGGATTTGAACAACTGGCTGTAGGTGGCGTTCGAATTGAACGGTGGATCGAGATAGACCAGATCAACGCTCTCATCGGGAAAGGCTTTTTCATTGGAAAGCCAATCGAGACTGTCGCCATAATAAAGCCGGTTGGTCATGGGCCTGTTGTATCAGGCACAACAGCGATTGCCAGTGCCGTGCATGGCCGTTTCTTCCCTCTCCCCTCGCGGGAGAGGGCGACTCGCCGCAGGCGAGCGGGGTGAGGGGGTGCGATCGTGGCCACGTTGGCAGCCCCCTCACCCCGGGCCGCCTACGGCGTCTCTCGCCCTCTCCCGCACGGGGAGAGGGGTTAGGGCAAGGCCCGCCCGAAAACAAACGGGTCAAGGGTCTGCGACCCTTGCCGCCGGAGGCTCCCTTCTACTTTCTTCGGTCCCTGCTATCGCGGCCGGCGGCAAAGCCGCCGAGTCCGCTTGGGTGTGCGAAGGAAGAGAGAAAGGGCGCGGCGGAGCCGCGTCGTCGAAGCTGCTCGGATGGCCTTAGGGCCATCCGCCAGCCCGGCCGGGCGCTGCGGCGAGTCCGTGGCCGGCACGGCCACGGCCGCCTTGGCCTCACTTCTGCCGGCGGATGAAATCGCGGATGTCGGTGGAGAGCTTCAGCCGATCCTGCTGCCGCACATACATCATGTGGCCGGCGTCATAATAATGATACTCGACCCGGTCGGTCGGCCAGCCGGGGCGGTTCATCGAATATTCGGCCATGTGGAACGGCGTGGCGAAATCATACCAGCCCTGGCCGACCCAGACCTTCAAGTGGCTGTTTTCGCGCATCGTACGCGCCAGGCCAGGGGCAACGTTGATATAAGAGTCGCGGCCATTGCCCAGCCGCCAATCCCAGCGGCCGACACCGCCGATGGAAACATAGGAGCGATCGGTCTTGTAACCGAGATCACCGCGCAGATAGGCGTTCACCGCCGCTGGATAGGAGGCATCGATGCCATAGAAGCTGGGATCATTGTCAGGGGTTTCGCCGGCATTGTCATAATCCTTGCCGGTGTAGCGCGCGTCCAGCCGGCCGATGCTTAGGCCGCGGTCGCGCAGCAGTTCCTTGTAGAAGCGGCCGGGCGTGACGCGCAGATTGGCCTGTTCGAGATAGGTTTCGCTGAGGCCGGTGAAGCGGGCGAGCTGCTTGCGGATGGCGGCGCGTTCATCGGCGGGCAGGCTGTTGCCCTTGATCAGCGCGGTGATGTAGGGGCCGCCCGCAAAGGCGCGGGCTTCGGCGGCCCAATCGGCGACATTGGCGGGCTTGTTCGCCACCTTGCCGTGATACCAGGCGGCGGTGGCATAGCTGGGCAGCAGGCCCATATATTGCATTTCATTGCCTTCATCCTCGGCCTCCAGCCCGAAATCGAGGATGGTGGAAATCAGGATGACGCCGTTCAGCGCGACGTCATTATACTGCCGGTTGAGCTCATAGGCGACCGCGGCAGAGCGGGTGGTGCCATAGGATTCGCCGCCGAGGAATTTCGGCGCGTTCCAGCGGTTGTGCTCATTGAGCCACAGGCGGATGAACTCGGCGACCGATTTGGCATCGCTGGTGACGCCCCAGAAATCCTTGGGATCGGTCTTGCCCAGCGCATGGCTCCAGCCCGTTCCCGCCGGATCGATGAACACCAGGTCAGCGACATCGAGCAGGGATTCAGGATTGTCGGTGATGTCATAGGGCGGGGCGCCATCGTCCTTGGCATCGGGGATATTCACCCGCTTCGGCCCGAAGGCGCCCATGTGCAGCCACAGGCTGCCCGAACCGGGGCCGCCGTTGAACAGGAAGAACACCGGCCGGTTCGGTTCGGGCGCGTCCTTCAGATAGGTGGTGGAGAAAATGGCGGCAGTGGGCTTGCCGTCCTTGTCCTTCAGGTAGGTTTCGCCGGCGATGGCGGTGTAGTTGATCTTGATGCCGCCGAACGTGCCGGCGCGCTTGGCGGTGACGCGGTTGGGGGCCGGGATGGCCTCCGCAGCCTTTTCGGCGGGCTTGTCGACGGTTTGCGCAACGGCCGGCAATGCGAGCGCGAGAGCCAGTGCGGCCAGCGAAATACCACGGACGATCATAGAGCCTCCCCAAACATGCGTTGGAGATAGCGATGCGTCGGAACGGGTGCAATCCATTACCCCTCTCCCCCTGCGGGAGAGGGAGGGGCCCGCGCCGCAGGCGTGGGAGGGTGAGGGGGTGCGAGGGTGGTCACCCGCAGCACCCCCTCACCCCGCTCGGCTATGCCGAGTCGCCCTCTCCCGCCCAGAAGCCATCGGGGGGAGAGGGGCCTTCTTCAATAATCCGCCGGCCCGCTCCACGCGATCGGCGGCGGCGTCACGGTCGGGGCGCGATCCGCGGGCGCGGGCGCGGCCGGCGCGGCCACGTCCTGCGCCAGGCGGCCCACGGCCCAGGCGCCCACCGCCACCGCCGCCAGCCCGAGCGGCGACACGCGGCTGAGCACGAAGGGCAGCGCCACCGCCGCGGCATTGCCGACCGGCCCCAGCCCGCCATGCGCCACGCGCGCGGCGATCTGGCGGGTGGCAACGGCGGCCAGCGAGCGGGTGACAAAACGGGTGATCAGCGCCATTTCAACTTCCTTCCAAACCAAATTACCAAATTGGGGCGCGAAGGTTCATTGCGCCAGTCTCGCGCTGGGCGATCCGCCGCGCTATGGCCACATCATGCCGGAAAAGTCCCCAAACACGGCCGATGCGCTGTTGCGGCTGTGGCTGCTCGCCGAACTGGCCATGGCCGGGCTTCATGCTTGGCAGGGCTGGCTCTTGTGGCCCTACCCCGGCGATTGGGCCGCGCCACCCACCCGCCGCGCCGTGACGGTGGTGGAGGGCTTGTCCCTGTTCCTGCTGGTCCCGGCGCTGATCGTCGTCGCCGGGCGCTGGCGCGCCACACGCGACCGGCAACTGGGCGGGTGGGGGTTTGCCTATGGCATCGCCTTGGCGTTGTCGTCCGCGGCATCGGCCATGGCCGACACGCTGGGCGCTGTGCGGGGGATGTTCTTCGCCGATGGCCTGATCGCGCTGATGGCGGTGCCAATCGCGCTGCGGGCGCTCAGGGCGTCAGCTTGACCGCGCTGCTGGCGCCAGACAGCGCATCGAGCGCCGTCACCCAACCCGCGCCGGCCGGCACTTCACCCGCGAACCGTCCGGTCTGCCCCGCAAAGCTCAGCGGCACCCGCTTGTCGCCCACCCAGGCATCGATGCGGAAGCGCTTGGCATCCCACAGCGAGCCGGGCGCGATCGGGCAGCCGCACAGCATCGACACATCGGCCACCACGCGCCCGCCCTCACGCTTCGCGGTCAGCGCCAGGCCGGGCAGCTCCACCACCCAGCCATCACCGGCAATCGGCTGGCCGGGGATCAGCCAGCGCGTGGTGGTGAGCGACACCGCGGTGCCGGCGGGCTTCAGCGGGCCGTTCACCGTCAACTGCAACTGCGTCGGCACATCGATGTCGAGCATGGTGGCAAAGGTCGCCACGCCTTCGGTGGCCAGCCGTTCGCCGCGCGGCGCACCATTCATGATGCGCGCGGTGTCGCCGGTGCCGCCGATCACCTTGCCCTGCTTCACCGTCTTGCCGGTGGCGACATCGACCAGCGTCACCTCGACGCCGCCCATGCCATCGCCGATGAACTTGGCCCCCTGGGACAGCACGCGCACCACCACCGGGGTGGGAACGGCAAAGGCCGGCGCGGCAG
Source organism: Sandarakinorhabdus sp. (assembly GCF_987265915.1). Classification (NCBI taxonomy): domain Bacteria; kingdom Pseudomonadati; phylum Pseudomonadota; class Alphaproteobacteria; order Sphingomonadales; family Sphingosinicellaceae; genus Sandarakinorhabdus; species Sandarakinorhabdus sp. The sequence continues at coordinate 1,024,422 of NZ_OZ503948.1, read as the reverse complement.
CGAGCAGGGCGGCAACGGCGAGGATCTTCTTCATGTCAGGCCTCCAGAAAACGGGCAGCAGCGCTGCGGATTTCGGCATCGCGTTGGCCGATACGGGTGGTGTTGATCGCCTGCACCTGCGCCAATATCTCCGGCCGGGCGCTGGCCGGGGTACCGCCCGGTGCCTGGTCCGGATCATATTCCAGCGCCAGCCGCAGCACATCGGCCAGATCGCGGCCGTGCAGATGTTCGGCGATGCGAAAGGCGAAATCGATGCCGCTGGTGACGCCGCCGGCCGTGATGATGTTGCCATCGATCACCGTGCGCTCCGCCACGAACTGCGCGCCGAACGCCCCGAGATAATGGCCCCAGGCCCAGTGGCAGCCGGCGCGGCGGCCCACCAGCAGGCCGGCAGCAGCGAGGATCAGCGATCCGGTACACACGCTGGTGAGATAGCGAAGGCCCGGCGCCTGCGCCCGCAGCCAATCCAGCACCACCGCGTCGTTCATCACCGCCGAACAGCCAAAACCGCCCGGCACGCAGAGCAGATCAAACTGGCCGGCGTCGGCCATGGTGATGGTGGGCATCAGCGCCAGCCGGCAATCGCTCATCACCGGGTCCAGCGTGGCGGCCACATAATCCACGGTCGCACCCGGCAGGCGGCTGAGCACCTGCGCCGGCCCGGTCAGATCGAGCTGGGTGAGATTGTCGTAAAGCAGAAAGCCAATGCGCACGGGTTTGCCTCCGGTCACCCTTGCCATAGCCCGGCTTGGTGCGCTTCACCAGCATCTCTGCCGGCCTGCCGCATTGCAGCATGGCAGGCCCTGTGATAGGCCGCGCGTCCTGCAACAAGTGGGCACCTGCATGTCGAACCACGGCGCACCGTCCGCAGCCGCTCAGACCGATCACGGGCACTCCCAATCGCTGCTCAAGCTGGCGGTGGGTGCTGTCGGTGTGGTGTTCGGCGATATCGGCACCAGCCCGCTTTATGCCTTCAAGGAAACCTTTGGCGGCCACCACAAATTGGCGGTGGATGGGCTGCATGTCTTTGGCGTCGTCTCGCTGATTTTCTGGACAATGATGCTGGTGGTGACCCTGAAATATGTCATGGTCATCATGCGCGCCGACAATCGCGGCGAGGGCGGATCGCTGGCGCTGCTGGCGCTGATCTCGCGCCTGTCGCCGGGGGACACACGCTCGGCGCAGTTGATCCTGCTCGGCGTGCTGGCCACCGCACTGTTCTTTGGCGATGCCATCATCACGCCCGCCATGTCGGTGCTGTCGGCGGTGGAGGGCATCACCGTGGTCGAAGCCAGCATGGCCCCCCTGGTGGTGCCGATCGCCATCACCATCCTGCTGGCGCTGTTCTTCTTCCAGAGCCGCGGCACCGCCAAGGTTGGCGCCATCTTTGGCCCGATCGTGCTGGTGTATTTTGCCACGCTGGCGGTGCTGGGGGTGGTGAACATCCTCACCTATCCCGGCATCCTCGCCGCGCTGAATCCCTGGCATGCCGCCGCCTTCATCCTCGATTCGCCGCTGGCCGCCTTCCTGGCGCTGGGCAGTGTCGTGCTGGCGGTGACCGGCGCGGAGGCGCTCTATGCCGACATGGGGCATTTCGGCCGCAAACCGATCCGGCTGGCCTGGTATGCGCTGGTGCTGCCGGCGCTGATGATCAACTATCTCGGCCAGGGCGCGCTGCTGATGGTCACTCCGGAAGCGGTGGCCAACCCGTTCTTCCTGATGGCGCCGGAATGGGCGCGGCTGCCGCTGGTGGTGTTGGCAACGCTGGCCACCATCATCGCCAGCCAGGCAGTGATTTCGGGGGCGTTTTCCGTCACGCAGCAGGCGATTCAGCTGGGCTTCCTGCCGCGCATGAAGATCGTCCACACCTCCGCTTCGGCGTTCGGGCAAATCTACATTCCGGCGGTGAACTGGACGCTGCTGGTGCTGGTGATGGCGCTGGTGTTCGGCTTCCGGTCTTCGTCCAACCTGGCTGCGGCCTATGGCATCGCCGTGACCGGCACGATGTTCATCGATACGCTGCTGCTTGGCGTGCTGGTGCTCACCATCTGGCGTTGGCCGATGTGGTGGGCGGCGCCGCTGCTTGCCGTGTTTGGCATTGTCGATTTCGCCTATTTCGCCTCCAATCTCACCAAGGTGCCCGATGGCGGCTGGTTCCCGCTGGTCATCGGCCTTATCGGCTTCACGGGTCTTACCACCTGGTCGCGTGGCCGCGCGCTGATGCAGGAACGGTTGCGCGATTCATCGATGCCGATCGAGGTGTTCATCAAATCCGCCGCCGCCGCCGCCACCCGCGTGCCCGGCACCGCGGTGTTCATGACAACATCGCCGGTGGGGGTGCCGCAGGCGCTGCTGCACAATCTGAAACACAACAAGATCCTGCACGAACGCATCATGATCCTGACCGTTGCGATCGAAGAAGTGCCCTATGTGTCCGACGAGGATCGCATCGGGGTGCGCGAACTGGGTGGTGGTTTCTATCGCATCCTCATCCGCTATGGCTTCATGCAGGAAATCGACATTCCGGCCGTGCTGAAAACAGTGGAAAATTGCGGGCCGAAGCTGAAGATGATGGAAACCAGCTTTTTCCTGTCGCGGCAGACGCTGTTGGCCAGCGACAAACCCGGCATGGCGATCTGGCGCGAACATCTGTTCAGCTGGATGATGCGCAACGCTGAAAGTGCGATGGATTTCTTCAAACTGCCGACGAACCGCGTGGTGGAACTGGGCAGCCAGGTCGAAATATGATCGTCCGCTGCAGAGGGTTGCACGGATTTTGCGCCAGCCAACTGTGATCGTACTGATCTTGTCCCATTGTTCAAACGCAGGCCACCGCTGCGCTTTGGTTGATCAACATCACAACCTCAATTGCAAGCCTACGTCATGCGATCACTGATGATCCGCAACATGTCATCCAAGCGCCTCTAGATGATGGCATCGACACTTCATCCTCCGGGACTTGCTCGGATAGATCGATATTGGAGTACTCCAGAAAAATTCTGCAAATTATCGGCAGGCACGCCGCTGGGTGTTTATTGAAAGCCAATTCACCCGGATTTTGGCGCGACCACATGACGATCTTCTATACCAAAGGATCAAACCCGACGAATCCGATGTCAATTGCAATTTCTTCGTGATAAACTTCCTACGGTGGGTTAATGCGAGACGGTGTCCGGGTGGAAGCGCCCGTCGCCGACAAGCAGTGTTGAACCGGGGGCCTGATGCTTAACACACGCACGAAACCTGCGCTGGCGAAGTCGCTTGCGGATGACCTCATCGCCCAGATGACCGACGTGGTGCTGGTGATGGGTTACCCCGGCTTCGAGCTCATATACGCCAATGATGCCGGCAATGCCTGGCTGTCGCGCGCGATGGGATTGGATGATCCCGCCGGCGTCGATCTGCGCAAGAGCATCAACAATGCAAAACAGACCAACTGGAAGGCCTATTTCGACGAGGTGCTGGCAAACGGCACCTCCGAACATCACCATATCGGTGCAATGGGACGGCGCTGGCATCTGCGCCTCAAACGCCAACCGGCGCAGGGCCCTTGCACCAGCATCACCTTGACCGCATCAGACATGACCGATCTGGCCGATGCGCGGGACCAGTTGCAGCACAGCGATCTCCATTATCGCGTGCTGTTCGAAACCATGAGCACCGGCGTCGTCTATCACCATGCCGATGGCCGCGTGATCCGGGTCAACCCGGCGGCCGAAGCCATTTTGGGCTATAAAGAGGCCGACATGATCGGCTGGAGCCCGTTGCAGGGTGAATGGCATGTGATCCGGGAAGATGGATCGGTGTTTGCCGGCCGGGAACATCCGATCATGGAGGTGGTGCGCACCGGCATCGGGCTGGACAACCAATTGCTCGGCGTTCCCCACCCCGATGGCCGTCGCCGCTGGATCCGGCTCAGCGCCCGGCCCGTGCGGCGCGCCAGCGATGGCACCCTGGAAAATCTGGTGGTCAGCTTTCACGATGTGACCGAGCAGCAGGAGCTGCGCGAACAGACCAAAGCCTATCTTGCCCAGCAGGACCGCGCCCTCGAGCAATCCCTGTTGGCCATGGCGGAAATGATCGAGATGCGCGATCCCTACACCGCCGGCCACCAGCAGAATGTCTCCGGATTGGCCGATCGGATCGCCCGGGAAATGGGCCTCAGCGAGGAACGCTGCCGGATCGTCCGCCTGGCGGCGCTGGTCCACGACATCGGCAAGAATGCCATCCCGGTGGAACTGCTGGTGAAACCGACCGGCCTGTCCGCGTTGGAACATGATCTGGTCAAGCTGCATGTCGAGGCCGGTTATCAGGTGCTCAGCCGCATCCAGTTCGCGCAGCCCGTTGCCGATATCGTGCGCCAGCATCATGAACGGCTGGATGGGTCCGGCTATCCCTTCGGTCTTTCCGGCGACCAGATCCTGCTGGAAGCCCGAATATTGACTGTGGCCGATACAGCCGATGCGATGGTCAATCACCGGCCTTACCGCCCGGCGCTGGGCCTGGACGCGGCGCTGGCCGTTCTGGAGCAGGCGGCCGGCACCCATTATGACCCTGACGTGGTCGCTGCCTTCAAGCGCACGCTGAAACGCGCCTGACCCTCCGCCCCTCCCTCAGCCAAGAGGTGGCGTTGCCGCCATTTGCGCCTATGACAGGCGCAAACAGGAGAAACCAAGCCATGCCCCGTGAAATCCGCCTTGCCGCCCGCCCCGTCGGCGTGCCCGCCGCCACCGATTTCGACCTGGCCGAAAGCGCGCTTGCCGGCCCCGGCGACGGCGACGTGCTGGTGCACAACAAATTTATGAGCGTCGATCCCTACATGCGCGGCCGCATGTATGACCGGCCAAGCTATGTGCCGCCGTTCGCGCTTGGCGAAGTGCTGCAGGGCGGCGCCGTCGGCGTGGTGGTGGAGAGCAAGAGCGACAAGCTGAAAGCAGGCGACATCGTCATGTCGATGTTCGGCTGGCGCGAGGCGTTCGTGGCGCCCGCGGCGGCGCTGGAAAAGCTCGACGTACCGTCGGGCATTCCGATGGAGGCCTTCCTGGGCGTGCTCGGCATGCCGGGCCTCACCGCCTGGGCCGGCCTCACCCAGATCGGCAAGCCCAAGCCCGGCGACGTGGTGTTCGTGTCAGGCGCCGCCGGCGCGGTCGGCAGCATCGTCGCCCAGGTCGCCAAGCTGAAGGGCTGCACCGTGGTCGCCACCGCCGGCAGCGATGAGAAATGCGAATGGCTCAAGGGCCTCGGCATCGATCATGTCATCAACTATCGCACCTGTGGCAGTCTGCTGGCCGCGGTGCAGGCCGCCGCGCCCAAGGGCATCGACATTTATTTCGACAATGTCGGCGGCGAGCATCTGGAAGTCGCCATCGAAGTCGCCCGCCCGTTCGCGCGCCTGATCGAATGCGGCATGATCTCCGCCTACAACGACAGCGAACCCGCGCCCGGCCCGAAGAATCTGATCCAGATCGTCGGCAAGTCGCTGATGATCCGCGGCTTCATCGTGATGGAATTCGCCGGCCTGCGCAGCGATTTCCTCGCCGAAGTCGGCCCCTGGATCCGCCACGGCAAGCTGAAATGGCAGGAAACCGTGCTGGACGGCATCGCCGAAGCGCCCAATGCCTTCATCGGCCTGTTCGAAGGCAAGAACACCGGCAAAATGCTGGTGAAGCTGTAGGACAGCCCGCTCAAAAAGGGACCCCGTCATGCTGGCGAAGGCCAGCATCCATAGTGCCGCCTGGGCCGTCCGCGCCGACCAAAGCCCGCGCTGCACAATGGATGCTGGCCTTCGCCAGCATGACGGGGTTTTTATGGCAACATCGCCCTACCCCACCGGCCGCCGCGCATTCATCGCCAGCGCCAGCGTGCCCTCATCCAGATAATCCAGCTCCCCGCCCATCGGCAGGCCTTGCGCCAGCTGGGACACCTTCACCCCCGTCCCGGCCAGCGCCTCGGCGACATAATGCATCGTCGCCTGCCCCTCCATGGTCGCCGACAGTGCAAGCACCACCTCGCGCACCTCCCCGTCACCGGCGCGCGCAATCAACGACGGGATGGCCAGATCATCCGGCCCCACCCCATCCAGCGCCGACAAGCGCCCGCCCAGCACATGATAACGCCCGGAAAACAAATGCCGCCCATCCAGCGCCCACAGATCGGCGACGTCGGCAACCACGCACAGCAACGAAGGATCGCGGCGCGGATCGCGGCAGATGCTGCACGGATCGCGCGTCTCGACATTGCCGCACACCCCGCACACCGTCAGATTGGCCGCCACGGCGCGCAGCGCATCCAGCAGCGGCACCAACGCCACCTCCCGCCGCTTGATCAGATGCAACACCGCCCGCCGCGCCGACCGCGGCCCAAGGCCCGGCAGCCGGGCCAGCGCATTGGTCAGCGCGTCGATCTCAGGGGAAGCCATGAGCCCCTTATCGGTGAAGCTTTTTACCCGCGCAACCTGTGCGCGCTTTGACACGAATGTTGCGGTCTCAGGCTTTGCGCGGTGCAGCATCTCGGCTAGACCGGTGCGACAACTTGTCAAAAATCACACACAGGAAACAGCGCCATGACCGCCATCGGGCACGACAGCCTCAACACCCGCCGCACGCTGAACGTCGCTGGCCAAGGATATGCCTATTACAGCCTGGAGGCCGCGGCCGCGCAGTTGGGCGACGTGTCGCGCCTGCCCTATTCGATGAAGGTGCTGCTCGAAAATCTGCTGCGCTTTGAAGATGGCAGCACGGTGAAGGTCGCCGATGTGCAGGCGATTGTCGATTGGCAGGGGCCGCGCACGTCGAACCATGAGATCAACTATCGCCCGGCTCGGGTGCTGATGCAGGATTTCACTGGCGTGCCCTGCGTCGTCGATCTGGCGGCGATGCGCGATGCCATCACCAAGCTGGGCGGCGATCCGGTGAAGATCAATCCGCTGGTGCCGGTCGATCTCGTCATCGATCACAGCGTGATGGTCGATGAATTTGGCAATCCGCAAGCCTTTGAAGACAATATGGCGCTGGAATATGCCCGCAATCTGGAACGCTATGAATTCCTGCGTTGGGGCAGCAGCGCGCTGAAGAATTTCCGCGTGGTGCCGCCGGGCACCGGCATCTGCCACCAGGTGAACCTCGAATATCTCGCCAAGACGGTGTGGTCATCCGAAGACACGTCCGGCGCGATGGTCGCCTATCCCGATACGGTGGTGGGCACGGACAGCCACACCACGATGATCAACGGCCTCGGCGTGCTCGGCTGGGGCGTCGGCGGCATCGAGGCGGAGGCCGCGATGCTGGGCCAGCCGGTTTCGATGCTGATCCCCGAAGTCGTCGGCTTCAAGCTGACCGGCAATCTGGCCGAAGGCGTCACTGCCACCGATCTGGTGCTCACCGCCACGCAGATGTTGCGCAAGAAGGGCGTCGTCGGGCGCTTTGTCGAATATTATGGCCCCGGCCTCGATGCGCTGACGCTCGCCGATCGCGCCACTTTGGCCAACATGGCGCCGGAATATGGCGCCACCTGCGGTTTCTTCCCGGTCGATACCAAGACCATCGATTATCTCGTGCTGTCGGGCCGCACGCCGGAAAATGTCGCGCTGGTCGAAGCCTATTCCCGCGCCCAGGGGCTGTGGCGCGATGCCGACACGCCCGATCCCGTCTTCACCGACACGCTGGCGCTTGATCTGGGCAGCGTGATGCCCAGCCTCGCCGGCCCGCGCCGCCCGCAGGACAAGGTCCTGCTGTCCGATGCCAAGCCGGCCTATGAACGCGAACTCGCCGGCAGCTATGGCAAGGCCGACCAGATGACGCAGCGGGTGCCGGTGGCCGGCGCCAATTATGATATCGGCCACGGCGATGTCGTGCTGGCCGCCATCACCAGTTGCACCAACACCTCCAACCCCGCCGTGCTGGTCGCTGCCGGCCTGGTGGCGCGCAAGGCGCGCGCGCTCGGCCTGAAGAACCAGCCATGGGTGAAAACCAGCTTCGCGCCGGGTTCCAAGGTCGTCACCGATTATTTCGACAAGTCCGGCCTGTCGGCGGACATGGACGCGCTGGGCTTCAACCTGGTCGGCTATGGCTGCACCACCTGCATCGGCAATTCCGGTCCGCTGCCGGAGCCGATTTCGGACGCGATCAACAGCAATGATCTCGTCGCTTGCTCGGTGTTGTCGGGCAATCGCAATTTCGAAGGCCGCGTGTCGCCGGATGTGAAGGCCAATTATCTGGCCAGCCCACCACTGGTCGTCGCCTATGCGCTGGCTGGCACCATGCGCAAGGATCTGACCGTGGAGCCGATCGGGCAGGGCACCGATGGCCCGGTCTATCTGAAGGACATCTGGCCGACCAACGCCGAAGTCGCCGGCATGGTGATGGCCAATGTGACGCCGGAAATGTTTGCCGCGCGCTATGCCAATGTGTTCGATGGCGATGAACGCTGGCAGGCCGTGCAAGTCGAAGGCGGCGCCACCTATCGCTGGAACCCGGCCTCCACCTATGTGCAGAACCCGCCCTATTTCGACGGCATGACCATGACGCCGACGCCGGTGGCCGACATCATCGGCGCGCGCGCGCTGGCGATGTTCGGGGACAGCATCACCACCGATCACATCAGCCCGGCCGGCAGCATCAAGCAGGCGAGCCCCGCCGGCCGTTATCTGAACGAGCGCCAGGTTTCGACCGCCGAGTTCAATTCATACGGCGCACGGCGCGGCAACCATGAAGTGATGATGCGCGGCACCTTTGCCAATATCCGCATCCGCAACGAAATGGTGCCGGGCGTGGAGGGCGGCGTGACGCGCCATGTGCCGACGGGTGCGCAGCTCGATATCTATGATGCGGCACAAGCCTACAAGGCGGATGGCACGCCGCTGGTGGTGATCGCCGGCAAGGAATATGGCACCGGCTCCAGCCGCGATTGGGCGGCCAAGGGCACCACCCTGTTGGGCGTGCGCGCGGTGATCGCCGAAAGCTTCGAGCGCATCCACCGCTCCAACCTGGTCGGCATGGGCGTGTTGGCGCTGGAATTCGCGCCGGGCACCGATCGCAAGACGGTTGGCCTGACCGGCACGGAGACCTTCGAGCTGACCGGCCTCGATGATCTGAAACCGCGCCAGATGCTCACCGTGCGCTTCACCCGCGCCGATGGCAGCAGCGGTGATTTCCAGGTGCTGTGCCGCATCGATACCGAGCAGGAGCTGGAATATTATTATGCCGGCGGCATCCTGCCCTATGTGCTGAGGAAGCTCGCCGCCTGATGGATTATCTGCCGTTGGCGGTGGAGATCGCAGGCTGGACGGGGGCGGTGCTGGTGCTGATCGGCTTTGCGCTGGTCAGCGCCGGGCGCATCGAGCCGCGCGGTGCGTTGTTCCAGTGGCTGAACTTGCTCGGCGCGGCCGGCTTTGTGGTGAACAGCGGCTGGCACGGCGCCGTGCCGTCGTTCGTGCTCAACATCATCTGGTGCGCGATTGCGGCCTTCGCGCTGCTGCGGTTGCGGCGGGCGTAGCCCTCAGGCCCGTTCCAGCAGACTGCCCTGAATCCGGCCCCACACCGCCATCGGCCAGCCCCGCGCCGCGGCAATCGCCACCAGCTTGCTGGACGGGTTGGCGCACAGCACGCTGCCACCGCTGGCCAGCGCCAGTTCGAAACAGGGCAGATCGCTGTGATGGTCGCTGGTGAAATGCACCATCGCGCCGCTGAGGCCCTCGCGCACCAACCAGGCTTCCAGCGCGGCCGCTTTGGCGGCGCCGTAATTATTCTCGCCATCCAGCGCCGGCAGCACATTATCGCCCACCCGCACCGCTTCGGTGGCGATCACATCCGCCACGCCCATGCGTTCCGCGATGGCCCGCACATAATAGCCATGGCTGGCCGAGGCGATCACCACCCGCCGTCCGGCCAGGGCATCGGCCGCGATGGCGAGTCGCGCCGGCGCCAGCGCATGCGCTGCCACGAAGGCTTCGGCAAAATCCGCGGCCACCGCCGCCAGTTGCGCCGCCGGCACGCGGGCCCCGATCAGCCAGCGATGCGACCAGGCCTTCAAGGCGCCGCGTGACATCAGCCCCAGGCCGTGTGCCGCCCCGCCCAATAGCACCAAAGGCAACAGCAACAGTCGCCACGGCGCGACGCGTTGCATCCAGAAGCGCAGAAATGGCACCCAGCTGCCGGTATCGGTCAATGTCCGATCCAGATCATAAACCGCAATTTCGATGCGGGGAGGGGGCATTGCGACACTTGGCATTTGCGATGCGATAGCCCAGTTTGCGCTCGATGGTTATGGATAAGCTTTGGGGCGTCGATTGGTCCCCGGCAGAACAGGCAGACGCGCGCGTCGTGCTGTCTGGCCGGCTGACGCTCGATTCGATTACCGAGCTGGATGATGCGCTCACCGATCGTCGCCCCGCGGGCAGCGGTCTGGCCATCGATCTGAACGGCGTGACCGGCATCGACACCGCTGGTGCCTGGGCGGTCAACGGCCTGGTGCAGCGCTGGAATGAAGCCGGTGTGCCGGCCCGGCTGGAAGGCGCAGCGCCGGATGTGGAGCGCTTGGTTGGCGCGCTGATCGTGCGGCCGCTGCGCGTGGTGCGCCGCGCGCGGGGCAACCCCCTCATCGATCGGCTGGAACGCATCGGCCGCGCTGTCACTGCGCAAACGAAGAATGTCGCATCCTTTGTCGGCTTTCTCGGCGAGGTGCTGGTGGTGCTGGGCCAGACGCTGATCGGCCGGCGCCGGCTGCGCGGCCATGCCGTGATCCACCAGGCCGAAGCCGTCGGCGTGAGTGCGCTCGGCATTGTTGGCCTGTTGCTGTTCCTCGTTGGGCTGGTGGTGGCGCAGCAGGGCGCGGTGCAGCTGCGCCAGTTCGGCGCCGATATCTTCACGGTCAACCTGATCGGGCGGGCCACAACGCGCGAACTGGGCATCCTGCTGACGGCGATCATGGTGGCGGGGCGATCGGGATCGGCGTTTGCCGCGCAGATCGGATCGATGAAGCTGAATCAGGAAATCGACGCGCTGCGCACCATCGGCCTTGATCCCATCGAAGTGCTGGTGATCCCGCGGGTGATCGCCGCTTCGCTGATGATGCTGGGCCTTGCCTTTTATGGCAGCGTCTGCGCGCTGATCGCCGGCGGACTGTTTGTGTGGGGGGAACTGGACATGCCCCCCGGCGCTTATCTGTTGCGATTGCAAGAGGTGATTCCGCTGTCGGATTTCGTCATTGGCATGGTCAAGGCGCCAGTGTTCGGGTTCATCATCGCGCTGATGGGCTGTTTCCACGGCTTCAACGTCACCGGCAATGCCGAATCGGTCGGCAGCAGCACCACGCAGGCGGTGGTCGAATCGATCTTCGTGGTGATCGTGTTCGATGCGCTGTTCGCGTTTTTCTTCAGCTTTCTGGGTTACAACTGATGGATGCCCAGAACGCCAGCCTGTCCCCAACCCTGCCCGACACGGCCGATGTCGCGGTGCGCGTGCGCGGGTTGGTGACTGGCTTTGGCGACAAGCTGATCCACGACGGCCTCGATCTCGATGTGGCCAGGGGCGAGATTCTCGGCCTGGTCGGCAGTTCAGGCAGCGGCAAATCGGTGCTGATGCGCAGCATCATCGGTCTGCAAACGCCGCGCGCCGGCACCATCGCGATTTTCGGCCAGGATGCACTCGATCCCGACCCGGATGCGCAGCGTGCGCTGCGCCGCCAATGGGGCGTGCTGTTTCAGGAAGGCGCGCTGTTTTCCGGGCTGACCGTGGCGGAAAACATCGAAGTGCCGATGCGTGAGTATCTGACGCTGTCGGATGCGGTGCTGGCCGGGCTGGCGGCAGCACGGTTGCGGCTGGTCGGCCTGCCGGCCGATGCCGGCGCGAAGTTCCCGTCCGAACTGTCGGGTGGCATGAAGAAGCGCGCCGGCCTGGCCCGCGCGCTGGCGCTCGATCCGCCGTTGCTATTCCTTGATGAGCCCACCGCCGGGCTGGATCCGATTTCAGCCGCCGGCTTCGATGAACTGATCAAGGTGCTGAAAGAAACGCTGGGGCTGACGCTGTTCCTGATCACCCACGATCTCGATACGCTGATCGCCATCTGCGACCGGGTGGCCGTGCTGGGCGAGGGCCGCGTGCTGGCGTGCGGCACCATCGAACAGCTGCGCAAATTTGATCATCCCTGGGTGCAGGAATATTTCGCCGGCGCCCGCGGCCGCGCCGCCGCCAGCGGCACGCCGATCGCAACGAAAGCAGCCTGATGGAAAAGCGCAGCAATTTCGTCCTTGTCGGCGCGGTGGCGCTGGCCATGGTGATCGGCATCTTCGTGATGGTCGTCTGGCTGTCGCGCTATTCCGGCGGCGAGCATCAGGATTTCGACATTTTCTTCAAGCAATCGGTGAACGGCCTGGCAGTAGGATCGCCGGTGGCATTCAACGGCGTGCCGGTGGGCAAGATCACCGAAATCCGCATCCCGCTGGAATCGCCACAACTGGTGCGGGTGCGCATCCAGGTGAACGAGGATGTGCCGGTGCTGAAGGGCACCACCGCCGCTGTGGAAGGCGTCGGCTTCACCGGCGTGTCGCAGATCCAGCTGCGCGGCGTGATGCAGGGGGCAGAGCCGATCACCGAACCCGGCCGCTATGGCGTGCCGGTGATCCCGGCACGCACCGGCGGGCTGGGCGAACTGCTCAACACCGCGCCGGAGATCGTCGCCAATGTCGCGAAACTCACCGATCGGCTGAATGATGTGCTGCGCGACGAAAACCGGCGCGCCTTGAACGGCATGCTGAAGAACCTGGATGTGACCACGGCGGCGCTGGCCAAAAGCGCGCCGGACCTCGCCGCCGCGCTGACCGAGGCCCGTAGCACCATGGCCGCTGCCACCGCCGCGCTGCAACGCGTGGACGCGCTGGCGGCATCGGGCCAGACGCTGGTGGAAAGCGATATCCGCCCGCTCGCCGCCGATCTGCGCCGCGCCGCCGCCAGCACACAGGCGACCATGGCCAAGGTGGAGGCCATTGCCGGCAATGCGCAGCCGGCGGTAGACATGCTGTCGAACCAGACCCTGCCGGAAGTCACGCAGCTGATCCGCGAATTGCGCGAAACCAGCAGCCGGCTGGGCGCGGTTGCCGCCAAGCTGGACGAAGACCCGGCCGGCACGCTGATCGGTGGCCGCACCTTGCCCGAATATCAGCCACCAAAGGAGGACCAAAAATGATCCGAGCCCTCCTGCCCCGGATGCTGCTGTTTTCGCTGGCGCTGGCGTTGGCCGCCTGCGGCCCGCTGGTGCAGATCGGCGGCAATGCCCCGGCGCCGGCCGCCCTGCTGGTGCTGCGCAGCGACGCGCCGCCGCCGGCCTGGACCGGCCCGACGGCGCTGGCCGACACGCTCGCCATCGCCGTCCCCGATGTGCCGGCGGAATTGCAGACGCTGCGCCTGCCGGTGCAGCTGGATGGCGCCAGCGTGCAATATCTGGCCGGCGCCAGCTGGTCCGAACAGCCCAACCGGCAGTTTCAGCGCCTGCTCGGCGATCGGCTGGCGGCGGCCGGCATCCCCGTGCTCGATTCGCGCGGCGGCAATGTCGCGGCGGCCCGCGTGCTCACCGGGCATCTGCGCGAATTCGGCCTGGATGTGCGTGGGGACGCCAAGGTGCGCGTGCGATATGACGCGCAACTCGCCGGCCCGCGCGGCACCGGGACCGTCGCGCTGAAAAGCTTCATCGCCGAAGAACCGGCGCCCAGCCAGCAGCCGGCGGCGGTGGCCGCGGCGCTGTCGCGGGCAAGCAACCGGCTGGCGGCGGACGTGGCGGCGTGGGTGAAGTTGTAGGAACAGCCCCACCCAAATTCACCGGTTGCCCATCGCCACCGCCCGCCTACAAAGGGCAAAACCAGGGGAGCCACCACCATGCCGTTCATCCGTCCTGATGTGCATAACCTGCTTGGCATGATGGCCGCGCAGCCCGGCCCGCCGCTCAGCGCGCTGTCCCCACAAGAAGGCCGCGCGATGATGAGCGGCATGACCCAGATGCTCGAACGGCCGCGCGGCGAGATTGCAGCCACTGATCTGACCATCCCCGGCGACATCAAGGCCCGGCTCTACACGCTGGCCGACGCCGACCCGGCTGGGCCAGTGCTGGTGTATTTTCATGGCGGCGGCTGGGTGATCGGCGATCTTGATACCCATGATCCCCTGTGCGCGGACATCGCCCGGCTGTTGGCGATGCGGGTTGTTTCGGTGGATTATCGCATGGCACCCGAAGCGGCCTTTCCGGCGGCCATCGACGATTGCATGGCGGCCACACGCTGGGCCGCCGGGTCGCCGGCCGAATTGGGCGGCGCCGTTACGGGCGTGATTCCGGCCGGGGACAGTGCCGGCGGCAATCTGGCCGCCGCGGTTACCAACGCGCTGCATGGGCAATTGCCCGTGCCGATCCTGGCGCAATGGCTGATTTATCCGGTGACCGACATGACCGCGACGGCGGGTTCGATGGCCGAATTCGCCGATGGCTATGTGCTGACCGCCGATGCGATGGCGTGGTTCATCGGCCTGTACATGGCCGGCAGCGAAGCCAGTTTGCGTGAGCCCCACGCCAGCCCGCTGTTTGCCGAAACGCTGGCCGGCCGGCCGCCGACCCTGATCAACACCTGCGGCCTCGATCCGTTGCGTGATCAGGGCCGCGCCTATGCCGCCCGCCTGATCGAACATGGCGTGCGCGTCAGCTACCGCGAGGCCGCCGGCCAGATCCACGGCTGCTTCACCATGCGGCAGGGCATCCCGAGTGCGCATGATGATCTGCTCGGTTGCATCGCCGATCTGAAGCTGCTTTTGGGCCGCGCATGACCCCCTCTGCTGCCCCACGCGAACATCCCTCCGGCCTGCCCTATCGGCCCTGTGTGGGGGTGATGCTGGTCAACGCCGAAGGCCTGGTCTTCACCGGCCAGCGCCTCGATCAGATGGTCGAGGCCTGGCAGATGCCGCAAGGCGGCATCGATCCCGACGAAGACCCGTATGACACGGCGCTGCGCGAATTGTGGGAGGAAACCGGCGTCGATCCGGCGCTGACGCAGCTGCTCGGCGAAACGCCGGACTGGCATTATTATGATCTGCCCGACGAACTGATCGGCAAGATCTGGAAGGGCAAGTTCGCCGGCCAGCGCCAGAAATGGTATGCGCTACGCTTCCTGGGCACGGACGCAGACGTGAACATCGCCACCGCCCACCCGGAATTCCGCTCGTGGCGCTGGAGCCCGCTCGACTCGCTGGTCGAGATGGCGGCGCCGTTCAAGCGCGCGCTTTATGCCGACGTGATCGGCGTGTTGCGGCCCCACCTGTGAACCGGCGCGCGGGTCTGCGCGCGCTTTTCGCCCTGCTGCTGGGCTTGATACAGCCGGCCAGCGCTGCCGAGCCCGACCTGCGGCTGGGCGGCACCATCACCGGCGCCGATCATCAGCATTTCATCGCCGCACCCTTTGCGGTGCCGGCCGGAGTCACCGCGTTCAGCGTCGATTTCGCCTATGATCGCAGCGGCGGCACGGTGATCGACCTCGGCCTGTTCGAACGCGGGCGTTTTCGCGGCTGGAGCGGCGGCAACAAGGCGCAATTCGTGGTAGGGGACACGGTCGCGACGCCATCCTATCTCGCCGGCCCGGTTGAGGGGCGCCGCTTCACCCTGTTGATGGGGGTCCCCAACGCCAAGCCGGGCAGCCGCACCGACTGGCGCGCCGAAATCCGCTTCGCACCCGCCGCTGCCCCGCTGCGCAGCGGCCCCGGCTGGTATCGCGGTGATCTGCATGCCCACAGCGGCCACAGCGATGGCGTGTGTGCCAATGATGCCGGCGTGCGCGTGCCCTGCCCCGTCTATCGCAGCGTCGAAGCCGCCGCCCGCGCCGGCCTCGATTTCCTCAGCGTCACCGATCACAACACGGTCTCGCACCTGTCCGAACTGGCGGGCCTGCAACCGGCGTTTTCGAAATTGCTGCTGATCCCCGGCCAGGAGGTGACGACGTTCCAGGGCCACGCCAATGTGCTGGGCTTCACCGCGCCGGCCGAATTCCGCATCGGCACGCCGCAATTCCCCGATGGCGCCGCCTGGGGCCGCGCGATGGCCAAGCTGGGCGGGGTCTTCTCGGTCAATCACCCGGCGCTGCCGTCGGGCGCAGCCTGCATGGGCTGCGGCTGGACGCTGGCCAACACCGATTGGCGCGGCATCACCGCCATCGAGATCGCCAACGGCGGCGCCATGGCCATCACCGGTGGCCGGCTCGATACGCCATTGTCTGGCATCAAGTTCTGGGAATTGCTGCTCAACGCCGGCCACCACCTGGCGCCGATCGCCGGCAGCGACAATCACGATCCGACGCTCGCCGCGCCCGACGCCCGCGCCATCGGCCGCATCGTCACCGCCGTCTGGGCCGACGCGCTTTCCACCCAAGCCATCTTGGCCGGCCTGCGCAGCGGCCGCGTGTTTGTGGACGTTGACGCCGCTGCGGGGCGGACGCTCGACCTGTTCGTGATCACGCCCGCCGGCAAAATCCCCATGGGCGGCACAGCCCACCTGCCGACCGGCGGGGTGCTGCCGGTCGAAATCGCCCTCACAAGCTGCACCAATTGCACCGTTACGCTGATTGTCAACGGCACGCCCCAGCCACCGCGCACCGTCAGCGGGCCGGACACCCTCCTGGCCATGGATGCCCCCACCACCCGCCCCGGCTGGCTCCGCGCTGACGTGCGCGATGCGGCGGGCCGGCTGGTGCTGGTCGGCAATGCGGTGCATGTGGCGGCGCGTTAGAGCGCACCATGCGTGCTGCCGCGCTGTCGCTGCGGCCAGTCGATCGGCTCCGCCCGCGGCACCAGCACGGCCAGACTGAACAAGGCGATCAACGGCATCCCGGCCGCCAGCGCAAAGGCGGCATTGTAGCTGCCGGTCGCATCGATGATGGCCCCAGTGATCAACGGGTTGACGATGCCGGCGATGTTGCCAAAGCCGTTTTGGATGCCGGTCCATTTGCCCACGGCGCTGGGCCCGGCAAACATCTGCGCCATCATGTTGACGCAGACATGCATGATGCCGATCCCGAACCCGGCCAGCAGCAGCGCCGCGACAAGACTGAACTGCGTGTCTGACAGCGGAATGCCGGCCAGGCCTGCTGCGGTCAGCACCGTGCCGAGCATGGCACCGATCCGGCGCACCGGCCCCGGAGCCAGGCCGCGCTGCAACAGGCGATCATTCACCTTGCCGCCGATCAGCGCTGCCACCGCCTGCGCGGCAAAGGCCAGCGCGCCGATCCACGCCATGTCGGCCAGGCTGTAATGGCGCACGTCCACCAGCCACAGCGGCAGCCAGGTGACGAGGAAATACAGGCCGAAGCCCCAGCACACCTGCGCCAGCGACAGTGACAGGGCCGCGCGGGTCACCAGAATCTGCAGGTAAGTCGGGCCGCTGCCGCCAGCCGCGCCATGGACGATCGGCGGCGGCAAGCGACGGATTGTAACAATCCACGGCACCAGCCACAGCAGCGAGGCAACGCCCACGATGGCAAACAGCCAGCGCCAATCCAGCGCCGCCAGCAGCAGCCCGCCGGCCAGTGTGCCAAAGGCCGGACCCAGCGCCAGGCCGATCGACAGCGCCGCATTGGCCTCCCCCTGCCGGGCGGCATCGACATGATCGACAATCAGCTTGAACAAGGCCGGAAAGGTGACGGCCTCCCCCACCGCCAGCAACAGGCGCAGCAGCACCAGCGCCAGCAGGCCATTGGCCAACCCGGTCAAGGCCGTCGCCAGCCCCCACAGGCCGAGCCCCGCCGCCAGCAGCCAGCCGGCATGGCTGCGCCCGACCAGCCAGCCCGCCACCAATTGGCCAGGGGCATAAACCCAGAAGAAGGCGGACGCTGCGAGGCCATATTGGGTGGCGGTCAGCGCCAGATCGGCCTTCAGCCGCGGCGCGGCAATGCCCAGCGTGCCGCGATCGACATAGTTGATGAACACCGCCAGGCCGATCAGCCAGACCAGTGCGGTTACCGCCCGCGTGTTCGCTGCCGCCATGTCCCGAACCCCCGATGACAGAGCCTGGGGGTGGCCATGGATCGAGTCAAGCGACGGTCAGATCAACCCCGCCAACGGGCTCGACGGATCGGCATAGCGCCGCTTGCCCATACGCCCGGCGCGATAGGCCAGCCGGCCGGCTTCCACCGCTTGTTTCATCGCGCGCGCCATCAGGATCGGGTCCTTGGCTTCGGCAATCGCCGTGTTCATCAGCACGCCGGCGCAGCCCAGTTCCATGGCCACGGCAGCGTCCGATGCCGTGCCCACCCCAGCATCGATCAGCACCGGCACCTTGGCGTTCTCGACGATCAGGCGCAGGGTCACCGGGTTCTGGATGCCCAGACCGGAACCGATCAGGCTGCCCAGCGGCATGATCGCGGCGGCGCCCAATTCTTCCAGTTTCTTGGCGGCGATGGGATCATCGGCGCAATAGACCATCACCTCGAAGCCATCCTTCACCAATATATCGGTGGCGCGCAGCGTTTCGGCCATGTCGGGATAGAGGGTGCGGGCTTCGCCGAGCACTTCGAGTTTCACCAGATTCCACCCCCCCGCCTCGCGCGCCAGGCGCAATGTGCGGATGGCATCGTCGGCGGTGAAGCAGCCGGCGGTGTTGGGCAGATAGGTGAAGCGCTTGGGATCGATGAAATCGGTGAGCATCGGCGCATTGCGATCGGTGACATTCACCCGCCGCACCGCGACCGTGACGATCTCCGCGCCCGAAGCCTCCACCGCGGCGGCATTCTGGGCATAATCCTTGTACTTGCCGGTGCCGACGATCAGGCGTGATGTGAAGCGGCGGCCGGCGACCTCCCAGCCATCGTCATCAGCGGAGTCACTTTGGCCACCACCGACGAAATGCACGATTTCCAGCGCATCACCCTCGGCCAGCGCCACATCGGCGAACGAGGATCGCGGCACGATGCTCAGATTGCGCTCCACTGCCACCTTCTCGGCCGGCAGATCAAGCTCGTGCAGCAGGTCCGCCACGCTGCATCCGTCCGCAACCCGGCGCGGATCGCCGTTCAGGATGATCGTCATCATATCGTCGCCGCCGCCAAAATTGCCGCGCGCAGTTCCGGGATGCCCAGGCCCTTTTCGGCCGAGGTGGCAAACACTTGCGGATAGGCGGCAGGATGGATGCGGCTGGCGTTCAGCGTTGCCTCGGTCAGCGCCGCCAGCGCGCTCGGCTTGATCTTGTCGGCCTTGGTCAACACCACCAGGAAGCTCATCGCCGCCTTGTCGAGCAGGCTCATGATCTCGCGGTCCACCGGCTTGATGCCGTGGCGGCTGTCGATCAGCACCAGCACCCTGCGCAGCACGACGCGGCCGCGCAGATAATCGAACACCAGATGTTTCCATTGCCGCACCACATCCTTGGGCGCTTCGGCAAAGCCATAGCCCGGCATGTCCACCAGCCGGAACTGCACAGGCTCGCCCACTTCGAAGATGTTCAATTCCTGCGTGCGCCCCGGTGTCACCGAGGTGCGCGCCAGGCCATGCCGCCCGGTTATGGCATTCAGCAGCGAGGATTTGCCCACGTTCGAGCGGCCGGCAAAGGCGATCTCCGGCACATCCGGCGCAGGCAGGAATTGCAGTTCCGGCGCGGACAGCAGGAAATTGACTGGCCCGGCAAAGCGCCGGCGCGCCAGTTCGATCAGCTCATCCTGTTCGGCTTGTTCGTCCACGCTCACTTCCGGCGGCGCCCACCGGCAGGCGACCGCGGCGGTGGCGGATTGGGGCCCGGCTTGGCCGCGACCGGCTTGGCATCCACCACCATCTGGCCCGGCGGCGTCGCCGGGGTGGGATATTTGCGGTTCATGTAAAGCTGCTGGGCGATCGAAACCAGGTTGTTGATCGTCCAATACAGCTGCAGGCCGGCGGCGAACGGCGCCATGAAGAACATGAACAGCCACGGCATCAGCGCAAAAACCTGCTGCTGCACCGGGTCCATGGTGGCGGGGCTCAATTTCTGCTGCACATACATGGTGACGCCGAGCAGGATCGGCAGCACGCCCAAGGCGATCATCGCCGGCGGCTGCCAGGCGATCAGGCCGAACAGGTTGAGCGGCGTCAACGGATCAGGCGCCGACAGATCGTGCAGCCACAGCACGAACGGCTGGTGACGCATTTCGATGGAAACGAGCAGCGTTTTATACAGCGCGTAGAAGATCGGGATCTGCAACAGGATCGGCAGGCACCCGGCGAGCGGATTGACCTTTTCCGTCTTGTAGATCGCCATCATCTCCTGCTGAAGCTTCAGCTTGTCGTCCTTGTACTTCTCCTGGAGGGCCTTCATTTTCGGGCCGACCAGCCGCATCTTGGCCATGGATTCATATTGCTTGTTGGCAATCGGGAACATGGCGGCGCGCACGATCAACGTCAGGCCGATGATCGCCACACCGAAGTTGCCAGTGAACTTGAACAGCCAATCGAGCAGGTAGAAAATCGGCTTGGCGATCACTTCGAACCAGCCCCAGCTCACCGCCTTGTCGAGGCGCGGGATGCCGGATTCGGTGTAGCGATCGAGCAGATCGACCTCCTTGGCGCCGGCAAACAGCTTGGCCGTGCTGGTGATGCGGCCACCGGCCGGCACATTGATCGCGCCGGCCAGCCAATCGGTCTGATACTGCCCGCCCGCATATTGGAAGGTGGCGGTAATGCGCGCCTTCTGATCCGGCACACTGGCGGCCAGCCAATATTTCTCGGTGAGGCCCAGCCAGCCGCCGGTGGACGGGATGCGCTGCGGGCCATTGTCCTTCAGATCATCAAATTCGATATCCGTGTCTTTCAACGTGCCATCCAGCACGGCGACCGGGCCGACATGGATGTTGGTCTCGGCCTTTTTCGCTTCGCCGCGGCGCGAAACCAGGCCGAAGGGTTGCAGGCTGATCGACTGGCCGGTCGGATTGTCGATGCTCTGTTCAACCGTGAACATGTAATCGCGATCGACGCTGATTTTCTGGCGGAACACCAACCCCTGCACCGTGGTGCTCAGCGTGACCGGCGTGGCCGGTGTCAGCGTGGCGCGATCGGCGGTCCATACCGCGCTGGCCGGCGGCGCGGCACTGCCAACCCACCCGAACTGCGCGAACTGCGCGTCGGCGGTGCCACCCGGCGAGAACAGCCGGGTCGGCGGTGAATTGCCGTCCACCGTCTCGCGATAGCTGGGCAGCACCAGATCATCGAAGCGCGCACCCGTAAGGTTGATCGACCCGGTGAGGCGCGGCGTGACAATGCGCACCCTTGGGCCGGCCGCGAGCGCCGCAGCGCGCGGCACAACGGCGGCAGCGCCGGCAATCGCCGGGGCGCTGCCCGACGCCGCCGGGGCGGCCGCCGGTGCCGCCGGCGCAGTCGCGCTGGTCGGGGCTGGCACCGTATCGGGTGGCAGGAAGCGATCGGCCAGAAAAGTCCAGCCGATCAGCACCAGCGATGAAAGCAGTACGGCCAGCACGATGTTCTTCGTGTCGGGCGATTGATTGTCCTGGGCCAAGGCCTGTCTCTTTGCTGGCAGATTCGGGGATTGGGGCTGCCTATAGCCGGTCATGGCACCGGGTCATAGCCCGATGGTCCCCATGGATGGCAGCGGCCGATGCGGCGGATGGCCAACGCGCTGCCCTTGATGGGGCCATGGCGTTCGATGGCGGTGATGGCATAGGCCGAACAACTGGGGGTGAAGCGGCACGATGGCGGCATAACGGCCGAAAAAGTCGCCTGCCAGATGCGGATCGGCCAGATCAGCAGGCGTTTCACGGGCGCTTGTCGCGTTTTTCGTCCTGGCGGGGCCGGGCGGCTGGTGGCGGCAGATGGGCCTTGCCCAGCGCCTTGGCGAGATCGGCCTGCAACACGGCGAAATCCCGCGTCAGGCCGGTGTCGCGGCCGATCAGCACATGATCGGCGCCGGCATGGCCATGGGCCGGCAGCACCAGCCGGACAATCTCGCGCAGGCGGCGTTTCAGGCGGTTGCGCACCACGCTGTTGCCGACTTTCTTGGTGACCGTGAATCCGGCGCGCATCAGCGCATCGCCATCATCCCGCTGCCGCACCAGCAGCACAAAGCCGGCGGTTGGCACCCGCCGGCCCTGATTCGCGGCCAGGAAATCCCGCCGCAGCCGGATTGTGTCCGGCAGCCGGACACGCTCCGGCGCTTTCATTGGGATCAGGCCGAAAGCTTCTTGCGGCCACGCGCGCGGCGGGCGTGAATCACCTTGCGGCCACCAACAGTGGCCATGCGCGCGCGAAAGCCGTGGCGGCGGGCGCGAACGAGCTTGGACGGTTGATAGGTGCGCTTCATCGGAGCAGTCCTGAAAATAAGGTCATACCCGTGACGGAAGCCCGCCACCGGAAAGAGCGATGCCGATAATGCGGGGCTGCCGCAGAGTCAACCGTGGAAGCCTCTGGACACGGCGCGCGCGCGTGGCAAAGGCACAATCCATGACCATCTCGCCGCTCGCCCTGCCCTTCCCCGATCTGGCGCCGATCGCCGGCGTGCGCATCGGTACCGCCACCGTGCCATACAAGCAATGGACGCGTGATTGCGTGACGCTGGTGGAACTCGCCCCCGGCACTGCGGTGGCGGGCGTTACCACCAACAGCAAATGCCCGTCCCCCGAAGTCGAACTATGCCGCGCGAATCTGCTCGGCGGCCGGGCGCGCGGCCTGATCGTCAACGCCGGCAACAGCAATGCCTTCACCGGCCTTTCGGGCCGCCAGGCCGCGGCGGCGCAGGCAGCGCGGGTGGCCGAACGACTGGGCTGCGCGGCCGATCAGGTGTTCAGCGCCTCCACCGGTGTCATCGGTGTGCCGCTGCCGGTCGATCTGGCGCTGGCCGGGGTGGACCGCGCCCATGAAAATCTTGGCCAGGCGGATTTTCTGGACGCCACCCATGCCATCGGCACCACCGACACCTTCCCCAAGGCCGCCAACGCCGCCGCCATGCTGGGCAGCACCCGGGTGACCATCACCGGCATCGTCAAGGGCAGCGGCATGATCGCGCCCGACATGGCGACGATGCTGGGCTTCCTCTTCACCGATGCCGCCATCGCGCCGCCGCTGTGGCAGGCGATGCTGAGCGCGGCGGTGGCCGACACGTTCAACGCCATCACCGTGGACAGCGACACCTCGACGTCCGACACCGTGCTGGCCTTTGCCACCGGCGCGGCCGGCAATGCCGAACTGGCGACGATGGATGACACTGGCGCCGATGCGCTCGCCGCGGCGCTGGCGGATGTCTGCCGGCAGCTGGCTATATTGGTGGTGCGCGACGGCGAAGGCGCGAGCAAGTTGATCGAAGTGAACGTGACCGGTGCCGTCGATGATGAGTCGGCCAAGCGCGTGGCGATGAGCATCGCCAATTCGCCGCTGGTGAAAACCGCAATCGCCGGCGGCGATGCCAATTGGGGCCGGGTGGTGATGGCGGTCGGCAAGGCCGGCGAGCCCGCCGAACGCGACCTGCTGAGCATCCGCTTCGGCGACACGCTGGTGGCCGATCGCGGCGCGGTGGTGCCAGGCTATGACGAGGCGCCGGTTGCCGCGCATCTGGCTGGCAGCGACATCCGCATCACCGCCGATCTGGGCCTGGGCACGGGCCGTGCGCTTGTGTGGACCTGCGACCTCACCCACGGCTACATCAGCATCAACGCTGATTATCGCAGCTGATCCCCTCTCCATAATGGCACTGGGGGCAGGTGGCCTTGGCGCGCATCATGGCTGCCATGATCCCGATCCTTTATCATTATGATGCTTCCCCCTTTGCCGAACTGGTGCGCGCCGCCTTCGGGGTGAAGGGCCTTGCCTGGGGCAGCGTGAAGGTGCCCAATATCCTGCCCAAGCCCGACCAGACGCGGCTGACAGGCAGCTATGCGCGCACGCCGATGGTGCAGATCGGGGCCGACATTTACTGCGATACCGGCGCGATCCTGCCGGCGCTCGAAGCGCTGGGTGGGCGCTCGCTCTATCCCGCGCCGCTCGGCCCGCTGCATTGCATGATCGCCAGCTGGGCCAATGGCTCGCAGTTTTTCGCGCATGTCGGCGCGGCCATGGGCGCGATGCCGGCCGATGCGATGGGGGACGGCTTCATCAAGGATCGCCAGGCGCGCTTCGGCATGGATCTGGGCGCGCTCGGCAAATCGGCCCCACACCTCACCGGCCAGGCGATGGTGGCCAGCGCGTGGCTGTCCGACACGCTCAGCGATGGCCGGGCGTTCATCGGCGGCAATGCAGCGGGCGCGGGTGATCTGGCGCTCTACAGCAATCTGTGGTTCGTCAAGGCGGTGCCGTTTGCCGCCGATACCGCGGCAGCGATGCTGGCCGGGCCGCATGTTGCCGACTGGTATGCGCGACTGGCCGGCTTCGGCCATGGCGAACGGCAGGAATTGACCGCCGACGCCGCGTTGGCGCACGCTGCTGCCGCACCGCTGCCGGTGTCAGGCGGGGTGGATGCGCCATTCGCCGCCGGGATGCTGGTGGGCGTGAGTCAAGAGGGCACTCGCGATGCGCCGTCCGTGGGCCGCCTGCTGCGCTGCGATGCCGGCGGCATTGTCATCGCGCGCGACGTGGACGGCGCCGGCACTGTGCACGTGCATTTTCCAAGGCTGGGGCAGGTGGTGGTGCCGGCCTGAAACCCTCTCCCCTTGCGGGAGAGGGCGACTCGGCGCAGCCGAGCGGGGTGAGGGGGTGCCCAGCGTGCCAAAACGGGAACACCCCTCACCCCCGGCCGCGCTTAGCGCGTCTCTGGCCCTCTCCCGCAAGGGGAGAGGGAAGTCTCAGCCCAACTGCCCGACCAGCCACGCCTTCAGATCGCTCTTCGGCTTGGCGCCCACCGTTGTCGCCACCGGCTTGCCGTCCTTGAACAGGATCATGGTGGGGATCGACATCACGCCATAGCGGCCCGGCGCGTCGGGATTGTCGTCGATGTTGATCTTGACGATATCCACACCGTCCAGTTCGGCATCCAGTTCTTCCAGCGCCGGGGCGATCATGCGGCAGGGGCCGCACCATTCGGCCCAGAAATCCACCAGCACCGGCTTGCCGGCCTCCAGCACCTGGGCGTTGAAATCGGCATCGGTCACGGCTTTGGTCATCGTCTTGCTCCTTGATCCCGGCGAGAAACGCGCCCTCGCGGGAAACTACTCAGCCCGCCAAGATAGGCGCTGCCGCGTCACCATTCAATGCGGTGTTCGACTGGGCGGCGCTCACCGTGGCCTGCCATGTCGCCAGCACATCGCCGGGCAGTTCGATCAGGCGCGGCCCGGCGGTATAGAGCAGCGCGGCGCGCACGTCATGGCCGGGAAACACCGTCCGCAACGCCGCCGCATAGGCACCCAGCTGCGCGGCATGCGCCGGCGGCACGGCACCGGCATTGGCCGGCACGCGGCTGCCGGTCTTGTACTCCACCGCCAGCACCTGGGTTTCGCTCACCAGCAGCCGATCGATGCTGCCGGCGATCACCTGCCCGCCGATCACCGCCGCCACTGGCGCCTCCGTCAACGCGCCCCCACCCGCTTCTCTGGCTGCAAACACCGCGGCAAAACCCGGATCATCCAGCACGCGCAGCACGGTGCCGACCAGATCATCGGCATCCAGATCAGGCACATTCAACGCGCACCATTGCCGCGCCACATCGGCCCGCCGCCCTGCCGGCAGATCGGGCATTAGCTCGAACAATTTGTGCAGCGCCGTGCCGCGCCGCGCCGCCGCGCGCCGATCGGGGGAGGGCGGCGGATCGGCGACCGGATCCGGGCCAAGCGCGGAGGGGCTGAGCGGCCGCGGCGGCCGCGCCTCCGGCGGTGCGGGCTCGCGCCACCAATTGCCCAACGGCAACACGCCGGCCGCCGGGGTGATCGCAGGAGTCGCCAACGTAGCCGGCGTGCCACCGCGCAAATGGCGCACCGGCTGCGGCCAAGCGGCATGATCTTCGGCCACCAGCCCGGCATCCGCCAACGCGCCTTCCACCGCCGCATACCAACTATCGGGATGCACCTCCCAGTCCTTGGTCGGCTTGGTCGCGCCGCCGATGCACAATATCTCCTCGGCGCGGGTCAGCGCGACATAGAGCAGCCGGCGATCCTCGGCGTCGCCATCCTGCTTGCGCCGCGCCTGCGCTTGCGCAATCCGTTCCGGCGGCACCACCAGGCCGGGCGGCAGCCAGAGCGGCAGATTGGCGCCATCGCCGTCCAGCGGCAGCGTCACCACGCCGCTCCTCGTCTGTGGCGGCGCGCAGGCATCGGCGAGGATGACGATCGGCGCCTGCAAGCCCTTGGCACCGTGCACGGTCATCAGCCGCACCGCATCCAGCGCGGCTTCGGGGTCGCGTTTCACTTCCAGATCCTCGGCGGCCATCCAGGCCAGAAACGCTTGGCAACTGGCCGCGCCGGCGGCTTCGCAGGCCAGCGCCTGATCGAGCACCGTATCGATGGCGTCGCGCGCCTCCTCCCCCAGCCGGGCCAGCAGCCGCGCCCGGCCCTGCAAGGGGCCAGAGAGCAGGCTTTCCAGGAACTGATAGGGGGACACGTTCGCGCCCAGCCGCAGCACCCGGCCCAGCCAGTCGCGCGCCGCCATCACATCCGGCGCCTCGCTGGCCTGCACCGCCGCCCACAGGCTGCCGGTGCGCCCCGCCGCCAGATCGGTGAGCTGCGCGTGGCTCAGCCCGACCAGCGGTGACACCAGCAGCGCCGCCAGCGTCAGATCATCGCCGGGTTGGCAGACGAACTGCACCAGCGCCACCAGATCGGCGACGGCCAGCGGCTCCGACAGATTGAGCCGATCGACTCCGGCCACCGCCACGCCGTGTTCATGCAGCGCACCGACCAGCGCGCTCATCAACCGCCCGCGCCGCCGCACCAATATCATCACATCCTGCGGTGCCGCGCGCCGCCCGCTGCCGGGCAGCACCAGCGGCTTCGGCCCGGTCAGCCAATCGGCGATGGTCGCCGCAATGCGCCGCGCCAGATCGATCTCGCTGGCGAGCCCCGCCGTGCCCGGTTCGCCCTCCTCATCATCCTCGGCCACATCGGGCAGCAACGCGGGCAGCAGGGGCGGCCACAAGCTCACCACACCAGCCTTGGCCTGGAACGCGGTGTGGGCCGGCACAGCTTGGCCACCGAACGGCTCCGCGCCGATATCGGCAATCACCCGGTCCACCACATCCAGGATCACATCGGCAGAGCGGAAATTGCGCGACAGCGGCACTTCCATCCAGCGCTCCGGCTCCGCCTCGCACAATTGGAAGAACGTCTCGCGACGGTCGGCATAGACCAAAGGATCGGCACCCTGGAAGCTGAAGATCGATTGCTTGAAATCACCAACCACAAACAGGCTGCGGAACTGCTCGCGCTGGCCGCGCCCGGCGAAAAACTCCTCCACCAGCGCAGCGATCACCTCCCACTGCGCCAGATTGGTGTCCTGTGCTTCATCGACCAGCACATGATCGATGCGGCTGTCGAGCTTGAAGCGCACCCATTGCGCCGCCCCCGGCGCCGCCAGCAGGCGCACGGCCGCGGCGATCATGTCGGCATAGTCGATCACCCCGGCGCGCGCCTTGGCGCTGCGCCAATCCTGCGCCAGCGTGATGGCGAGGCGCAGGTGCCGGCCGGCGACCGCCAGGATCTGCCAACGCTCCTGATCGGCGCGGATGGTCAACAATTGATCCTGCACAGCGGCGCAGAATGGCTTCCAGTCGGGATTGGCGGTGTCGAGCGCCTTGGGAATCATGCTGAGCGCGCGCGGCGTGCCGGCCTGGGTGAAGAAACAGTCCCACAGCGCCGGCCAGCATTTCTGCGGATTGGCCATGCCCAGCGCAGCCGCCAATTTGTCGGCGAGCTTGAGGGCGTTGACGCCGCTCTGCTGGCCGAGCGCCATGCCGAGCGACCGCAGGCGGGCGAGCGGCAACGTCGCCAGCGCGGCGGCCAGCGCGTCTTCGGCGCTGCCGCCATCGGCCGGCAGGCCCAGGAACCGCCGCAGCAGCGGATCGACGCCTTCAATGCGCAGCGGCACCAGCGCTTCCTCGTGCGCAGCGGCCGCTGCCATCAGCTCGTGCAATCGGCCCTCGCCGCCATCCAGCGCCACGTCTTCCAGATCGGCGCGCAGCTGCGGATGGCGCGTCATTGCGCCGATCAGCGCTTCGTTCAGTACGCGGGTGCGCAGCAGGATGCCGGCGCGATCGTCCAGCGTCTGGAACCCGGGGCTGATCTCGGCCTCCACCGGAAAGGCCGCGATCAGGCCTTGCGCAAAGCTGTGGATGGTCTGGATGGCCAGCCCCGCCGGCGTTTCCAGAACGGCGGCAAACAGCGTGCGCGCCAGCCCCAGTGTATCGGTATCGGGCGTGCCCCCGATCGCCAAAACATCGCTGGCCAGCGCCGCATCGCTGCACCCGGCCCAATACGCCAGCCGCGCCATCACGCGGTTCTGCATTTCCGCCGCCGCCAGCTTGGTGAAGGTCAGGCACAAGATCGCTTCGGGCCGCGACCCCGCCAGCAACAGGCGCAGCACGCGCGCGGTGAGCACCTGCGTCTTGCCGGTGCCGGCCGATGCCGCCACCCAGGCGTGCACATCCGGATTGGCGGCCTGCGCCTGTTCGGGCAGCAGCGCGGCGAGCGGTTTGACGGCGGCGCTCATGCCGTCACGACCGGGTTGTTTCGGGGCCGGCTGATCCATTCCGGCACCCGCGCCAGATGATCATAATCGCCCCACGCCCATTCGGGGCGCAACTTGGGCTCGAACGGGTTCTCGTTCAGCAGATAGTGCGCGGCAAGCGCCCCGGCGCGGGCCACGGCGGCGTCCACATGCTCGGTCGCATCAATCGGCTCGCGGCCTTCCAGTGGCGCGTGAATGGTGCCGGCGGCCTTGCGCGCGCCTTGCAGCTGCCAATATTCGATGGTCGCGGGCACGCCGCCGGGCAGCGCCTGTCCATCCTTGATCAGCACGCCGGCCACGGCCATCGCCAGCCCCAGCGCCAGTTGATTGGCATCCAGCGCCCGCACCCGCGCCTTGGTGGGGGGCGGGCCGGTCTTGTAATCAATCACCATGATCTCGCCGGCTTCGCTGCGATCGACCCGGTCGATCTTGCCGGTCAGCTCGATGCCGCCGGGCAGTTCCAGACGGCCCTTGGCTTCGGCCACAAAGCTTGTGCCCAATTGTTCGCGCTTGAGAATCTCCACCCCCGCCCAGTGCAGGGCCACGCGCATGCGTGGCACCCAGGCTGCGGCCAGCAGCGGGAAATGCGCCGCCTCGCGTTCCAGTTCGGCAGCGATGATCCGGTCGAGCTGATCGAGCGTGCCGTGGCCGGCATCGATCCAGCGTTCGAGCACGGTATGCACCAGCGTGCCGCGCATCGCCGCCGTCGGATCCTGATCCAGCGGATCAAGGGCGCGCAGCTTCAATATATGCTTGGCGTGAAAGGCGAAGGGATCGGCGATCAGCGTGTCGATCTCGGTGATCGACAGCTTGCGCGGCCGCAGCCAGAGCGGCGGGTTCGGCCGGGGCGGTGGCTGCGGGCGCGGCGCGGCGGCGCCATCGAGCGCGCGGGCCAGCGCCACCAGATCATTGCGGCGGTGCAGGCGCTGCCCGTCCCGCGACCCGTGCGCCAGCAGCCGCAGCCACAGCCGCGATGGCAGGCGCGGCCCCCCGGCATCGCGGCGGGCACGGGTGATCAGCACGCGCGGCGCGGCGGCCGCGCGCAGGAAATCCTGCGCCGCCAGGCCCTGCGCCCGTGCCGTACCGGGCAGGCCAAGCCGGGCGCGGATCACCGGCGCCAGCCAGGGATCGGGCGCCGGCTGGCCGGGCCAGCTGCCTTCGTTCAGGCCGGCCAGGATCACCACGTCGGTGCGGGTCAGCTGCGCCTCCACCGGGCCCAATATGCTGAGGCGCGGATGGCCCTGGCCGGGCACGCGCACATTGCTGCCCAGCATCAGCGCGCCGAGCAGCGCCGGGGCTTCATCGGGCGTGAACGCGCCGAACAGCGCGCCATGCGCTTCCACCGCCGCCACCAGCGTGGCCAGTTGCCGGCCATCGGGGCCGGACCAGCCATCATCGCCAGCCAGCGCGGTGATGGCCTGGCGCAGCGCCGCCATCAGGCCGGCGAGATCGGCCGTTCCCGCCTCCCGAAGCGCCTCCAGCGGCGCGAGGGCCGCCGCCACATCATCCCACCAAGCCGCCATCGCCGCCGCATCGCCGCGGGTTTCGTCCACGGCGTTGAGGATCGCTTCGCCGGCCGCTTCCAGCCCCGGCGGCGGCCGCACACCGCGCAACGCGAGATCGGCGATCAGCACCGCCGCGGCAAAGCCGCGATCCCCGCGCCGGATCAGGCTGTGTTTCAGCACGGCGAGCAGCCGGGTGGGCGCGAAGGCCTCGGCCATCGCCGCGACCAGATCCTGCGCCAGCGCGCCGGGCGGCATCAGGCCGATCGGTGTGCCGGCGGAACTGTCGATGGCGATGCCCCAGCGCTGGCAGTGGGCGGCAACGCGCCGGGCCAGATCGGGATCGGGGGTGATCAGCGCAGCGCGCATGCCCGGCTGTTCCACCGCTTCGCGCAGCGCCAGCGCCACCACTTGTGCTTCCTCGGCGGCGGTCGCGCACTCGGCGAGCGCCACATGATCAAACACATGGGCGTCCGGCACCGGCTGCGCATGGGCGGCCACAGCCGGCGCCAGCGCCGCCACCAGCGCCGAAGCGCGGTCCGGTGGGCCATCCAGCGCACCGCCGCTGTGCGCCCAGCTTTGCACATCGGCCCGCGTCAGCCCCAGCCCGGTTAGCAGCGCCTTCAAGGCCCATTGCGGGTGGCCGGGATCGCCGCGCTGGCCCGTTTCCGCATCGGCCATGCGGATGCCATCCCAACGCGCCTGCCCGGCCGCGCCGGCATCATCATCCAGGCCGGGCAGCACCACCAGTCCCTGCGGCAGGCGCAGCACCGCGCCGAGCAGGCGCAGGATCGCCGGAGTCGGGTTGGCAATGCCGGCGGCCACGACCAGCCCCGAAGGCGCAGTCATGCTCCAGCGCGCGATCAGCGCATCGATCAACTGGCTCAGCCGTGTGGCGCCTTCGATGCCGCCATGGCCGGCGCGCGCCTGTGGCCACACCGCAATCACCAGTTCCAGAAACGCCAGCGTCTTCTGCCAATGATCGGCAAGATCCTGGCCGTCGGCGGCATCGCGCAGCGCTTCGGGATCAATCTCCTCGGCGAGCAGCGCATCGAGCACCTCGCCCAATGCATCGCCCAGCCGCAGCCGTTCCACCGCCGCCCGGTCACCGGGCAGCCTGGCCGCCAGCCGCGCCAGTTCGAAACGGCGCAGCAAGGGCGGCACCGCCGGCTGGATCGGCGCGTCCCCGGCCGCCAGCCGATCAAAGCCGACATCATCCAGATCGCCCACCGGCACCAGCCGCGGCAACAACAGCCCACCTGGCCCCAGTTGCCGCACGAAGGCCTCGGTCACCGCCGTCACCGCGCGCCGGTTGGGCAGCAGCACCAGCGACCTGGCCAGCAGCAACGGATCAGCCGCCGTGCGCGCCAACAGCCCCGCCGCCAGCGCATCGGCAAAGGCGACATGCAGCGGGATGTTGAACAACGGCAGCAGACGGGACGGCAGATCAGTCACACTGGCAGCATAGCCGGGAGGCGGCGCTGCACCAGCCCCCATGCCATATAGTGGGCCGTGAATTATGCGGGAAAGCTCATGCGGCGCGCTGGTAGCGCGCCCGCACCCTTTGTTCGGTGCGCAAACTGTCGGCCGCCATCGCCAGCATCGCCTGATACGTGTCTGGCGCGATAGCCAGAAAGCTGCGACGCCCATCGCGCTGGCAAGGGCGGCGCACGATCAGCCCTTCGCGTGTCATGCTGTTGATCCAGCGCAGCGCCGTGGTGCTGGGCACATCGGCCGCGATGCACAGGCTGGTGACCGAGGTTTCACGCCGCCAATACTGCGCCACCGCCAGATCGAGCAAAATGTCCCACGCCGGTTCCCCCAGCGACAGCGCCGGCAGGTGCCGCGCCCGCAGACGCCGGATGCGGAACTGGCTTTCCAGAAAGGCGACGCAATCGCCTTCGGCCACATCGATGGTTTCGGCCGGCACGGCCGTCCCTTGCCCGACCAGACG
The DNA here is from genome assembly GCF_987265915.1 of Sandarakinorhabdus sp. Taxonomy (NCBI): domain Bacteria; kingdom Pseudomonadati; phylum Pseudomonadota; class Alphaproteobacteria; order Sphingomonadales; family Sphingosinicellaceae; genus Sandarakinorhabdus; species Sandarakinorhabdus sp. The sequence continues at coordinate 992,332 of NZ_OZ503948.1, read as the reverse complement.
ATCGGCCAGCGCCGCCAGCCCCTGCGCCATGTCGGCCACCTGGCGTGCAATTGTCATGGCCTGTTCCGATCCGCCTGGATCGGCGCCGAACTGCCCTGATCGCATCTGGCCGGCCAGCGCCTGCAGTGCCAGCAGATCGAGCCCGGCCCGGCCGACCCCAATGGCTTCGACGCCGGTTCGATTCGGGGCGCTGCCATCCAAATCATGCCCGTCTGTCTTTCGCAAGATGTTGATCCGGCCGTCATCCGGCGGGCGAGCCGACGCAATCTGCACGCGCGGGACCTGCCCTGCCGGCGCGAAATCACCTGAACCAAAGCCTTGGGAAAAGCCTGCATCCTGCCCGGCATCCATCATCATCACTGCGCCCCCGCGCTCACGGCCAATCGGCAGAAATTTGTAACAGTTGCTCAAGTTGCTGAATGCAGGGAGGCTGCTCCAATATGGACAGTCCTTGGCGGGAAATAAGTTCATTCAGGTTTTTGTTGGGTGACCAGACAGCGATCGGCGACAGCGGCGCGCCTGCGTCGGCCGGCAGCATGGCCAGGCACAGATCGGCCGGCGGCAACATGGCCGGGCCCGGTGGGGCTTCGCAAACGGCCCAACCCAGGATGTCGGCAATCATCACCACCGGTTCGGCCAGGGCCGGCGGCAAACCGAACAGCGCCAGCCGCAACGGCAGCTGTGGCGCGACGCCGGCCTGTCCAGCCGGGTTCGGGCCAGCACAGGCCATAGCCCGATCCGGGTCCCGGTCAGACGCACGGTCTGGATGCGCAAATTCAGGCTGCATTGCAGTCACAGCGGCTCCTGCCACGACGGCCCGGCGCCGCCCGGCCATGGCAACGGCCGGGTGCAAGCTTGGTTGTGCAACCAAAATGGTTAGCCAGCAAAAACCATCAGCTGTTCCAGCGCCGGCAGCGAGACCGGCATCACCAACCGATCAAGGCCAGCCGCTGCCATCTGCGCCATCACCTGCCGGTCATCACAGGCAACCCTGATGATATTGCCAGCGGCCCGCATCGACAGGCGTGCCGACTGCGCCCCGGCAACCACCCCTTGGTCGCCAATCACGACCGACCAGCCCATGATCTGGAACATCAGGCTGATCTTTTCAGCCTCCTCGATCGGGATTTCGGCCAAGCATAGCTGCCAACCACCACACACGTCCCTTTCCGACGGTGCAATTCCTTGTCTGAGCACGTTGCAACCCCTTGTTGACCCGCCCTCAGGATTAACCAACTGCTAACCAATCGCAAGGCCAACAAGCTCCAAACCGGACGCAAAGCCGCCATCTCGACACCCGCCCGCAGCCATGCTTGGATGGAGAGCAACAAACACCAAAGGGGAAGATTCGCGATGTTCAGCCATATCATGGTCGGTGCCAACGATACCGCCGCATCCAAGGCCTTTTACGATGCCACGCTGGGCGTCACCGGTGTCGCGCCGGGCTTTGCCGACGACAAGGGCCGGGTGTTCTGGATGACGCCCACCGGAATCTTCGCCATCACCCCGCCGATCGACGGCAATCCGGCGTGCAATGGCAATGGCAGCACCATCGGCTTTGCCATGGCCAGCCCGGAACAGGCCGATGCCTGGCACGCCGCCGGTCTGGCCAATGGCGGCACCGCCTGTGAAGACCCGCCCGGCGTGCGCGCCGGCGGCATGGGGCCGTTGTATCTGGCTTACTTGCGTGATCCGGCCGGCAACAAATTGTGCGCCCTGCACCGGATGCCCGCCTGATGCGTGCGCTGGCCCTGCTGGCGGCGCTGGCGCTCGCCGGCCCAACTGCTGCCCAACTGGTGAAGGACAAGCCGGTGCTGACGCTGGCGGGGGCGAAGATCGTCACCGAAGCCGCACAGGCCGAAGCCGAAAAGCGTGGCGTGAAGGTGACGATCGTGGTCGTTGATTTCGCTGGCGTGCCGATCGCGCTGCGCCGCATGGATGATGCCTCAATGGCCGGGCCGGAGATTGCCAGCGGCAAGGCGCAGACGGCGGCTCGGCTCAACAATCCGACGGCACTGTTCGAACAGCGGCTGCAAAAGGAAGGTCAGTTACGCTATCTGACCTTCCCCGGCGCGGTGGTCGCGTCCGAAGGCGGCATCCCCATCAAGCTGGGCGGCAAGACCATCGGCGCCGTCGGCGTATCGGGCGGCACATCCCAGGAAGACGGGCTGATTGCGACAGCGGGAATCACGGCACTCGAACAGCAACTCGCTGCCGGAAAATAGGCTGACGAAAAGGGCCGGGACAGCGCCTCTTGCCGCTGCCCCCGCTGCCGCGCTATTGGGGCTGCGGGCCGGCACAGGCCAAAGACTCAGGAGAGACTGTCATACCACCGCCACCACGCCGTTTCATGAACACGCCCGCGCCGATTTCCGGGCCGCTTTATGATGAATTCATCCGGGCGCCCAAGGTCAGGGTCATCGATCAGGACGGTGAGAATCTCGGCGTTCTCTACACGCGCGAGGCTATGGCCATGGCGCAGGAAGCCGGGCTGAACCTGGTTGAGGTCTCGCCTGGGGCAGATCCGCCGGTGTGCAAAATTCTCGATGTCGGCAAATTCAAGTACGAGGCGCAGAAAAAGGCCGCCATCGCACGCAAGAACCAGAAGACGCAGGAGATCAAGGAGATCAAGATGCGTCCCAACATCGACGAGCATGATTATCAGACCAAGATGAAGGCCATCCATCGCTTCCTGGAAGAAGGCGACAAGGTGAAGCTCACCTTGCGTTTCCGCGGCCGCGAATTGAGCCATGGCGAGCTTGGCCTGAAGCTGCTGGAACGCGTGCGCGACGACACGACAGAACTGGCCAAGGTGGAGCAACTGCCCCGCCTGGAAGGCCGCCAGATGCTGATGGTCATCGCGCCGCGCTGATCCGCATGTCCTTCGCTGCAGCCGCCCTTTCCGGCCCCAAGCCGGACCAGTATCGTGACCTGAGCCGGCAACTCGCCGCGCTGATCAGCGATGAGCGGGATTTTGTCGCCAACATGGCCAATATGGCGGCGCTGATCTTCCATCAGTTGCCTGATCTCAACTGGGCGGGTTTCTATCTGATGCGGGGCGGCGAGCTGGTGCTGGGGCCGTTCCAGGGCAAGCCGGCCTGCATCCGCATTCCGCTGGGCCGCGGTGTGTGCGGCACGGCGGCGGCCCTCCAAGAAACCCAGGTCGTGCCCGACGTCCACGCCTTCCCCGGCCATATCGCCTGCGATGCCGACAGCCGATCCGAAATCGTGGTGCCGCTGGTCGTCGGTGGGACGGTGATCGGCGTGCTCGATCTCGACAGCCCAAGGCCCGGTCGCTTCGATGAAGACGACCGGGCCGGGCTGGAAACGGCGGTCAGGCTGCTGATCGCCGCCAGTGCCCTGAGCTGACCACCACGCACTGGCCAAGGGGGCCAGCCAGAGTGCGTCGGCCGGTTTATCGGCGGATAGTGGCGACAACCTCCCGGCGAACACCCGATTCGGCCTGCTCAAGTCCCTTCAGCGCGCGCTTGCGCTCTTCGTCCGACAACCATTTCGCGTCGGCAATCGCCTTGCGGGCGGTGGCCATGGCCTCGCGCACTTCCTTCTGGATATCGCGACCACACACCGCCAGCGCGCCGACATCGGCCTCGGCCGGCATTGTGATGCCCTGCCTGGCGCAATCGGCGCGCAGCTCGCTCCGCATATTCGCCATTGCGGCTTCGGCACGCTTGCCGGCTTCGGCCGCGTGCGCACTGGCGGCCTCGGCGTGCCGGCGCACAATCACCATGCGGCGGCCATGATCGGCCTGGGTTTCGTGGGCGGCATCGGCAAGTTCGGCTTCCAGCGCGGCAACATCCAGGTCGTGCGCATCTGCCATGGCGCCGGGGCCGTCCTTCACGATCACCTGCACGATCTGATCCTTGCCGTCCTTGCCGGCACCCTTGTGCTTGAAAACCATCACCTTGCCGGCAGGAGGCGGCGCCGGGGCGGCGGGCGGCATCGGCAGTTCACTGGCGCGCGGCGGGACCGGCAGTTCGGCTGCAGTTGGCGGGGCCGGTGGGGCCGGTGGTGCGGGCGGGGCCGGCTGATCCCCCGATGCCGTGGCCGCCAGCGCCACGCCGGCCAACCCGGCCAACAACAGGCCGCCCACAGCGCGCGACAGCAAACCGATAGGGCGATCCTTCATCATGGCAATGCGTTCCTTCAATTGGGATTTGTGGTTCATGGCGCACGCCGCCACAGGTGTGGCCACGCAGGCGGATTTCAGCACGGCCTGGCCATAGGTGGCCCGCGTGTCGCCATCGCTGCCGGCCAGCACCGTGGCATCGCAGGCCAGTTCCTGATCGGCGCGAAACGCCCGCCAGGCCATGTGCGCCAGCGGATTCCACCAATGCGCCGCCAGCATAAGCAGCCCGGCCAGATTGGCCAGCAGATCGCCGCGATCATGGTGGGCGCCTTCGTGCAGCAAGGTCATGCGGCGTTCGGCAGCGCTGTAGCGGGCCAGGAAATCCGCCGGCAGCAGGATGCGCCGCCGCCAGATGCCCGCCGCCATCGGGCCGGGCACATGGGTGGACATGATCACCTCCACACCGCCAGCCGTCGTCAGCGGCGTGCCTTCCCGCACCGCCTGGCCAACAAAGCGCAAGTGTCGCGTCCATTGCGTCGCCAGCCATACCGCGGCACCCACTGCCCACAGGATCAGCAGCAACGTCGGCCAATCGGACACAAGCCCCAGCACCGAACCATTGTCAGCGGCCGGCAACGGCTGCGTATATAGCGCCGCATCGGCCCCCGGCATGATCGCGACCGCATAACCGCCATCCGGCCGCGCCGCGGCCACTGGCTCATACAGGGATTGCCAGCCCGGCAGCGGCGGCAGGATCATGCGCAGCAGCGGCAGCGCCCACAACGCATAGGCGAACTGCGGCCCCCACAGGCGCGCGACCGGGCGGCGCAGGATGAGCACCAGCAGCATCAACAGGCTGCTGCCGATCAGGGATTCCACCAGCCAGTCGGTCATTGCTTCAACTCCCGGATCAGGGCTTCGAGTTCGGCGATGTCAGCGCGCGAAAGCTCGCCGCGCTCGGCGAGATGCGCCACCAGCGGCGTCGCCCGGCCACCGAACAGCCGATCGACCAGCCGCCGCGATTCCCCCGCCGCAATGTCGCCGCGCGCCACCGCCGGCGCATAAAGGAACCGCCGGCCATCTTCCGTGGTGGACACCGCGCCCTTTGCGGCCAGCCGCGACAGCAAGGTCTTCACCGTTGCCAGCGTCCAGCCCATGCCGGCCAGTTCCACCGCCGCTGCCTGCGCGGTGAGCGGGCTGTTGGCCCACAGCACCTCCATCACCTGCCATTCGGCTTCACTGATCCGTTCGGTCATCATGTCCGCCTTGCGAGTCGATTACATCTGTCATCGCAATATCGTTTACACCTGTAATCGTCAAGCGCCGTGTTGCATGGCCCATACAGGCCGACCCTGGCACGTGACCGGTTGACCGCCGCCCACCACCATGGCAATGCCCACCCAGAGCGCGGGTATGATGTAATGGTAGCCTGCTAGCTTCCCAAGCTCGACGCGCGGGTTCGATTCCCGCTACCCGCTCCATCGATCGTTGCCGGCCACACGCACCGCGCAAGCTGCTGATTTTCCTACACCCCCCGGTTTGTGATAAATGCCTGCCCCCAATTGATTGGAGGGGCATCGCCATGCAGCTTTCGAAGCACTTTCACTTGCGCGAATTCACCAGAAGCCAGACCGCGGCGCGGCGGGGAATCGACAATGTGCCAGATCGGCACGTGATCGATGCGCTGGCGCTGTTGTGCGAGTCCTTGCTGGAACCGGTGCGACGCAATTTCGGGCGGGCGGTGGTGGTGAACAGTGGTTATCGCTCCCCGGCGCTCAATCGCGCCATCGGCGGGGCGCGCGGCAGCCAGCATGTGCTGGGTGAGGCGGCCGACATCGAGATCCCCGGCCTGGCCAATGCCCAGCTGGCGCGGTGGATCGCCGCCGAACTGGCCTTTGATCAGTTAATCCTGGAAGCGCATGTGCCGGGCGATCCGGCGTCGGGCTGGGTGCACGTGAGCCTCGCGCCGGGCCGCGCGCCGCGCCGGCAGGTGCTCACCGCGACGTCAAAGGGCGGCGGCCGGCCGGGGATGCTGTATCAGCAGGGGCTGCCAGGGTAGGGGCGGGCCGCGCATCAGCGCGTCAGTGCGTAATAAATCACGTAGAACCAGCCGAAAATGCCGTGGATAACCGCCCACAGCAGGGATTTGTGCAGGCTCCAGCTGATGGTGATGGCCAGCGCCGAACCAAAGCCGATGCCGGTGGAAACCACGTTGCCGCCATTCACGCGCCGCTCTGCCATGATCCGGTTCCCAATATTTCGCCGTTGCGCATGTGCACTACTCAAGCAATACAGTCAAGCATCGTCACAGGTTCGTGCGCGCTGCGTTCAAGCGCGCCGCTCCAGCATCCAGCACTGCATCGGATTTGGCAAAACACAGCCGGATGAACTTTGTTTGCCCACCATCCGGCATGAACGCACCAAGGGGGATAGCCGCGACGCCGGCGCTGGCAACAGCGGCCTCGCAGAAATCGCGATCCAGCATGGTCACGCCCGATGCTGCCAGATCGGCCATCACGAAATAACTGCCTTGCGCCGGCAACAGTCGCCAGCCGCCAGCGCTCAGCGCCGCCACCAGCCGATCGCGCGCGGCCACGAACCGCGCGCGGGTCGCAGCGAAATAATCATCCGGCAGCGCCAGCCCGGCCGCGACGGCCACCTGCAAGGGCGGCGGCGTGGTGAAGGTAAGAAACTGGTGTACCTGCGCCACACGCTCGGCCAAGCCGGCTTGTGCCACCACCCAGCCGACCTTCCAGCCGGTGAGCGCCAGCAATTTGCCCGCCGAACCGATCTTGATGGTGCGTTCCGGCGCGAAAGCAAACGGCGAGACATGCGGCGCGGCACCGACGATGACTTCTTCCCACACCTCATCGCTGATGATGATCAGATCATGCGCGGCCGCCAGTTCGGCGATTCCCGCCAGCATGGCGGCGCCGGCGATGCTGCCGGTGGGATTGTGCGGCGTGTTGAGCAATATGGCGCGGGTGCGCGGGGTGATGGCGGCGGCAATCGCGTCGGCACTGGCCTGCCAATCGGGCGGCTGCAGATCGACGAACACCGGCACCGCACCGGCACGGCGCACCAGCGGCGCATAGGCATCATAGGCCGGCGCAAACAGGATCACGTCATCGCCCGGCGCCGCGACCGCCATGATGCTGGCCGCCAGCGCCTCGGTGGCGCCCGACGTGACGATCACTTGGGCAGGCGTGAGCGCCAACCCCTGCCGTCGCGCGTAAAAGGCACAGACGGCGGCGCGCAATTCGGGCAGCCCGCGCATCGGCGGATATTGATTGTTGCCGTGCTGGATGGCGTCTGCGCCGGCGGCCAGCACCGCTTCGGGCCAGCCGAAATCCGGAAAGCCCTGCCCCAGATTGACCGCGCCATGCGCGCGCGCCAGCCCGGACATATGTTCAAAGATGGTGGTGCCGGCCTGCATGGACCGTGTTTTGCCATGCAGGCCGGCAAACGGCCAGTGGGTCAGGCGGCGGGGCGCAACTGATAGCTGTGGCGCATGATGAACGGCTGGCCGGTCGTCCGGCTCTGCCTCGTGATGCGCAGCGTGTCGCCGTCGCGGGTCAGGATCGTGCGGATGATCACCGGCTTGTCATTCTCCTCGCCGGTGCCATCCAGCACCAGGGTAAGCGCGCCATTGCGGCTGCGGCGCAGTTCCGAAACCGCCATGCGTTCCTTGCTGTTCTTGCCCGTGATGGTCAGCGCTTTTCCATCCGGCGTGAACGCCCAGGTTTCGGCGCTTCGGATGGTCTTGCCCGGCCCGTCATCATAGGTCCAGGCCAGCGCCAGGCCGTTTGCGGTCAGCACGGTCGGCAGGCTTTCGCGCGTGTCGTTGCCATAATCGCGATAGTCCAACCGGCCCGTCCAGTTGCCGGCCAGCGCCTTGGCCAGTTCGGCGCCCGCATCCAACGCCGCCGCCGGCTTTGCAAGATCGGCGGCCACCTCCACTGCGCGATCCCGTCCGGCGCTGAAATCCGCCAGAGTCGGCACCACCAGCACATCCGCCGCCACCCCGCGCCGCGGCGTGAAGCGGGCGATATTGGTGCGGTTCCACGCATTGGGCACGCGCACCTTGATGCCGCTGGCCGGCAGGGTGACCAGGAAAATCTGCCCGGCGGTTGGCCCTTCGGCGCTGCCGGATCCGTCTTCGCCCACCAACGTCGCGCCGCGCCGTTCCTTCAGCCAGGCGATGGTGCGGGTCGCGCCCGAACCGTTCTGCGGCCCGGTCAGCACCGTCAGCCGGCCAGTGAAACGTTGCGCAACGGGGAGCACCTGATGTTCGATCGTGCTGTCGTCATCGTTGCGTTCATCGGTGCCGGCCGGAATGCGGTCATACATGCCATCGGCGGTGCGCACGAAATCCCTCTCAGGCGGGTTGAACAAGGCATCGCGATCACCCCAGCTGTCGATATATTTGGGCAGATCGCCAAAACGGATCGCCTTGTACCGCACCGGCTTCGACCAGGTGAACGGCGCATCGAACAGATAGCGGCCGAGCGCGATCGACACATCTTCCGAACCGCCGCCGTTGTTGCGCAGATCGAGGATCATATGCTCGGTGCCGGCATCCTTCATCGCCTTGAAGAAGCCGCCCAGATATGGCGTGGGCGCCACCGGATTGCGATAATTGACGAACGTGTCGATCCGCAGCCGCGCCGTCTTGCCGGCCATGCGCCAGGTGACCCCGTTGTAAAACTCCACGCGGTGGTTGCCGCCCGCCGTGGCCAGCTGCGTCCAGGCGTCAAAGCTGATCGGTGCCAGCTTGGCTGGCGCCGTCGTTGCATCGCCCGGCATTTTCCAGGCGATGTCCCAGCTGGTCGGCGCGCCGAACAGGCCGGGCCAATATTCATCCAGATCGCTGCCCGACAAATCGCTGTCGTCGGCGATTTTCACGGCGACATGCTGATCGGTGTCCCCATCATAAGACACCAGCGGTGCGACGGCGGTGAGGATCTGCGGGACCTGCCGGCCATTGATCGCGGTGATCTCCGCGCCCTTGGGCAATGCGCCCGACACCACGATCATCCGCCCTTCGATCAAGGCGAAGCGCAGCGGCAGATGGCTGGCGTTGGTCCGGCGCCAGCGTTCGATGGCGGCCGGCAATTCCGGCTTGCTGTGATCGCAATGGATGCTGGCCACCAGGCGCGCAATCTCGCGATGCAGGGCAAGCGTGCTGATCGGCGCGCGCGCCAGCGCCTCCAGCCGGGCGAACCCGGCATCGACATCACGCTTGGGCACATAGCGGTAAAGGCCGGGATGGATGGTTTCCATGGCACGGCGCAGCAGGGCGACATCGCTGCCGGCCTGCGCCGGCGACAACATCGGGTTGGGCATCTCGGCCGGCACGGCCACAGCCGGTGTTTCGGCCTTTGCGGCGGCGCACAGCGGGCCGGGGCCATCGATCGCCATCACGGTGACAGAGGCAAGCAGGCTGATGATCAGGGCGGAACGCGACATGTGCAATCCTTTCGGGTCGGGGTTGGTGCGCCCCCCTTGGCCGTCCGCCCGGCCAGCATCGCCCGGATGATTGAAAAAATGCGCGTTTTCAGGATTTGAGACGCGGGCCTGCCGAATTTGCCCGCACTGCGCTGGGGGACGTGCCGGCAAATTCGGCGAAGGCCCGGTTGAAGCTGGCCTTGGACCGGAATCCCGCATCCATCGCCATGGTGAGAATCGCGCGGCTGTCCGCCGGGTCGGCCAGCCAGGCCTGCACCTGCTGCACGCGCCGCCGATTGATCACGGCGTTGAAGTTTGCGCCCAGCCCCTCGTTGAAGGCGCGGGCGAGGTAATTGCCATTGGTGCCCAACGCGCGGGCAAGGCTGGTCGCGGTCAGATCGGGATCGCGCCACAGGCCCTGCTGTTCGATCTGCGCCAGAAACCGCACACCCATCGCGGCCCAATCACGCCCCGGTGCCGCAGCAGGCGTCATGGCTGGTTCGACCGCTGCGGCCACAACTTCCCCTGGCAGCGGATAGCGCATGCCGGCATGGCGCCAGCCTTCCACCCCCAGATAGATCACCAACCCGGAGAAGATCACATAGAGCCAGAATTGATCGAAATAATTGCGCTCCGGATCGCGCAGATTGGCAATGAAAAATCCCAGCCACACGCACACCACCAACCCCAGCGCGATCAGGAAATTGCGCAGCCACAGCACATCGAAATCCACCGCATCCGTCACATTTTCGCCCAGCCAGCGGCGATAATCCGCCCAGCAGCGCCAGGCCATGCGGCCATAGACGGCCATCGACACAAAGCTGCCCACGGTGAACGCCGGATCGATGTAGCGGCCGTGCGCGACCTCATCCCACCAGTTCTTGGTGGCCAGCGGCAACGGAAACACCAGCGCATCGGCCGCAAACTGTACGGCAAAGGCCGTGAAATGCGGCCATACAAGCGCCGGCGCCCGCCCGGTCAGGCTGGCCGCATACAGCCAGAGCAGCGGCCCGAAGGCCAGCGTATAGCTGAACGGCGCAAAGCTGAGCCAAGGATACGCATCATAAAAGCCGGCAAAGCCGATGATATAGGGCGTGATCAGCGCCGCCACCGCCACGATCAGCAGCGCCAGCCAGCGATTGGCGGCGCGATTGGCCGGCGCGCGCCACAGCAGCGCCGCCAGCACCAGCCCCTGCACGCAGCCGATCAACAGCGTTATGCTGAACACCCCAAACTCGATCATGGGGCCAACCCTCCCACAATCGCGGCATTGCTGCCAGCAGGCACGCGGGTTAGCCTGCCGCAAAATCATGGGGACTTGTACATGAAGACGCGCATCACGGAATTGTTCGGCATCCAGCACCCGATCATGCAGGGCGGCATGCACTATGTCGGCTTTGCCGAAATGGCCGCCGCCGTTTCCAACGCTGGCGGCCTCGGCATCATCACCGCCCTCACCCTTGGCACACCCGAAAAGCTCGCCGCCGAAATCGCCCGCTGCAAGACGATGACCGCCAAGCCGTTCGGCGTGAACCTGACCTTCCTGCCCAGCGTGACCCCGCCCGATTACCCCGGCCTGATCCAGGCGATCATCGATGGCGGCGTGAAGGTGGTGGAAACCGCCGGCAACAACCCGGCCAAATATCTGCCGGCCCTGAAGGAGGCCGGCATCAAGGTGATCCACAAATGCACCAGCGTGCGCCACAGCCTGAAGGCGCAGGCGATCGGCTGTGACGCCGTGTCGGTGGATGGCTTCGAATGCGGCGGCCACCCCGGTGAGGATGATGTCGGCAACTGGGTGCTGCTGCCGCGCGCCGCCGAGGAACTGGAGATTCCCTTCGTCGCGTCGGGCGGCTGTGCCACCGGCAGCCAGCTCGTGGCGGCGCTGGCGCTGGGCGCCGAAGGCGTCAACATGGGCACGCGTTTCATCGCCACGGTCGAAGCCCCGGTGCACGCCAATGTGAAGGCCGCGCTGGTTGCCGCCACCGAGCTCGACACCCGCCTGATCATGCGGCCGCTGCGCAACACCGAACGCGTGCTCAACAATGCCGCCGTCGAGCGCCTGCTCGAAAAGGAGCGCACACTTGGGCCGGCGCTGAAGTTCGAGGACATCATCGCCGAAGTGGCCGGGGTCTATCCAAAGATCATGCGCGATGGCGACATGGACGCCGGTGGCTGGAGCTGCGGCATGGTCGCCGGCCTGATCCACGATATCCCCACCGTGCAAGCGTTGATCGATACCATCATGGCGGACGCCGAACGCATCATCGCCCAGCGCCTGAACCGGTTCGCAGCATGAGCGAAATCCTCTACGATCTGGCGGACGGGGTGGCGACCATCACCCTCAATCGGCCCGAAAAGCTGAACGCGCTCACCCCGCAGATGCTGACGGACTTTTTCGCCGCGGTTGCCCGCGCTGGTGCCGATCCAGATGCGAAAGTGATCCTGATCACCGGCGCCGGCCGCAGCTTCAGCGCCGGCCTCGATCTGGGCATCATCGGCACCGGCGGTGGTGGCCGAGTCGAGACGCACCCCGATGCCGCACCGCAATGGGGCGACGACATCGGGCCCAAGCTGGCACCCTATTACAGCGGCGGCTGGCCGGTGCTGATCACCTGCCGCAAGCCGACCATCGCGGCGGTGAATGGCCCGGCGTTCGGTTGGGGCTTCATCCTCGCCCTGCATTGCGACATCCGCTTTGCGGGCGCGTCGGCGCTGTTCAACGCCACCTTCGCGCGCATCGGCGTGCCGGGCGAAAAGGGCTCGGCCTGGCTGCTCACCCGCCTCATCGGCCAGGCCCGCGCCATGGACCTGCTCTACACTGCCCGCCGCTTCGATGGGGCGGAGGCCAAGGCGCTCGGCCTGGTCAACGACTGCATTGCCGACGATGAGCTGCTTGCCCACGCCAGGGCCTATGCGCAGAATATCGCCACCTTCAGCGCCCCGCGCAGTCTCGCCGCGATGAAAGCGCAAGTGTGGACCGCGCTCGACGAAGATTATAGCACCGCCTTCGCCGCCGCCGACCACGAGCAGGACCAGGCCACCAGGACGGCGGATTTCCGTGAGGCCTTCACCAGCTATCGCGAAAAGCGCGCGCCCAATTTCACCGGCCGCTAAACCAGCGCCGACAACGCGGAGACCGACCATGTTCAGGCGCATCGCGGTGATGTTGATCTTGTTGTGGCCGGCAATGCTGGCGGCGCAGCCAGTGAAGGCCCTGAAGATAACCGTGCTGTCCACGATGCTCAGCGACAGCCATATCGGCGAATGGGGCTATGCCGCGCTGGTCGAGGTGGATGGCCGGCGCATCCTGTTCGATACCGGGGCGCGGCCCGACACCGTGCTGGCCAATGCGCGCGAACTGAACATCGATCTGTCCACGGTCGAGGATGTCGTGCTCAGCCACAATCATGATGACCACACCGGCGGCTTGCTGGCGCTGCGCAAGGCCCTGCAGGCCCGCAATCCGCGCGCGCTGTCGCGCGTTCATGTCGCCGCGCATTTCTTTGATCCGTGGCGGGGCGAACAGCCGCCGATCCTGCGCGACCGCGCTGCCTATGAAGCCACTGGCGGCCGCTTCATCATCGTCGATCGGCCGACCCAGCTGCTGCCGGGCGTGTGGTTGACCGGCCAGGTGCCGCGCCATACCGACGAGGCCAATTATGAACCCGGGCTGCTTGCCAGCGGCGCACCCGCGCCTGAGGTGCCCGAAGATCAGGCGATGCTGTTCGAAACCGCCGAAGGCATGGTGATTCTCACCGGTTGCGGCCATGCCGGCATCGTCAACATCATCGATCAGGCCGCCAGCATTGCGCGCGCGCCACGGATGCTGGCGGTGATCGGCGGCCTGCACCTGTTCCGGGTCGACGAGGCGCGGCTGGCAAGCACGGCCGCCGCCTTTATGGCAGCCGGCGTGCGTTATCTTCTGGCCGGGCATTGCACGGGGATCGAAGCGACGATGCGGCTGCGGGCGCTGGCCGGGCTGACCCGCACGACCGCGGCCTATGGCGCCGTCGCGTCCAGCTTTACCCTGGGCAAGGGCATCAACGCCGGGCTGATCGGGCGGTGACAGGGCGCGAACGCCGCGGCCTGCCGATCATCGCGCCAACACGCTGTTTCTGAGGACCCGCGGCAATCCCGCCCCCAGCATCGCCAGCAGTTCCGGCCCATAGCCGCTGCCGGCGGATTCAAACTCCGCCTGGGTGATGCGCTCGCTGCCTTGCGCGCCGAACAGCACCACTTCATCGCCCAGCGCGACCCGATTCTGCCGGCCGGTCACATCGACCATCAGCGTATTCATCGTCACCCGGCCGACGATTGGAAAGCGCTGCCCGCCGATCAGCACTTGTGGGGTGCGGCCGAGATCGGCGGGGAATTCCGGCCGGTTGGCGTGGCTGAAGCTGCGGCGGATGCCGTCGGAATAGCCGATGGGGATATTGGCCAGCCAGCTTTCGCGGCCTAAGCGGAAAGTGCGATCATAATTCACCGTCTGCCCGGCCGGATAATGGTTCACCGCCGCGACACGCGACTTGATCGCCATGGTCGGTGCATAATCGCTGGTTTTCACCGAACCGGGATCGCCATAGAGCAGCCCGCCGACACGCACCATGTCCAGCCGCGTTTCGGCATGTTGCAGCGTGGCGAAGCTGTTGGCGGTGTGGCGTTCAACCGGGCCAAGGCCGGCGCTGCGCAGCCAGGCCAGATCGGCTTCATAGCGCGCCAGTTGCGCCAGGATATCCGGGCCTTCCTCGCTGGGGAAATGCGTCATCACCCCGCGAATGTGCAACGCCGGCAGCGCCAGGATCGCCCGCGCGTCGGCCTTGCCATAATCGGTGGAAAGCTCGATGCCGTTCCTCGACATGCCGCCGCTGTTCAGCGCCAGGATCACCGGCAGCGCGCGGCGCTTGGCCTTCTGCCGCCACAGCATCGCCAGCCGCGCCGCAGCGTCGGCATTGCCGATCGGCTCCTCGATGTTGAGCGCGAAGCCATCCGCCATCTCGTCCGGCGTGGCGGTGCGGATGCGCAAGATGCGCCCGCGATAGCCGAGCTTGCGCGCCACCATCGCCTCGTCGTTCGAGGTGATCGCCACCTCGGTGATGCGCTTGGCGATGATCGATCGCATCAGCAGCGCGATGCCGTTGCCATAGGCATCGGCCTTCAGCACCGCGCACAGCCGGGCCGTACCGATGACGCTGCGCACCGTATCGATATTCGCCTCGAACGCGGCGGCATCCACCTCCACCCAGCCGTTGCGCCGCGCCGCGCGTGCCAGCGTCAGCCGGTGATTGTCTGCCACCAGCACCGGGGATGCGGCCGCGCCGGTGGCCAGCAGCGCCCCGGCCAGAAACTGGCGACGACCAAGCAGCTTGGCAATCATGGTTGGCCGCGCTTCAGATAGCGCCCCGGAAACGCGCCCGTCGCCGTGCCATCGCGATACACCACCTGGCCTGCCACCATCACCATGGTCATGCCCACCGCCAGCGCATTGGGCTGCACCACCGTGGCCTTGTCGGCAAAGCGTGTCCCATCGAACAGCACCAGATCGGCCTGGTAACCAGGGCGGATCAGGCCGCGCCCGGCCAGGCCGAGATGCTCGGCCGTCAGCCCGGTCATCTTGTGCACCGCTTCGGCCATGGTCAGCAATTTGTCCTCCCGCACATATTGGCGGACGATCTTGCCGAAGGTGCCGGCGCCGCGCGGGTGGCGACCGCCGATACCGCCATCGGAACAGATGTTGCTGTGCGGCCAGGCGATGAAATCGGCCACATCGGCGGGCGCCATTGCGGTGCCGATCACCGACTCCACCCGCGTCGCTTCCGGATGGGCGGCGCGCCAGGCCTCGGCGGTCTGGATCAGCCACAAATAGGTTTTCGCCGGCTCCTCGCCGCGCATGGCGGCAATCTCGGCGATGGTCTTGCCGGCCAGCGCCGGATCGGGCGCGTAAAAGCCGATCAGCATGCCGGCCGGCGTCGTCAGTTCGGTCAGCGCAAAGCGCGCCGCGGCCAAATCGGTGAAATCGCGCTTGGGAAACAGCACGGTCAGCGTGGCCTGCCAATATTCATAAGGGTACACATCCGCCGTCACCTGGATGCCGCGCGCGCGGGCAGCGTCCAGCTTGGCCAGCACCGCCTTGGCACCGCCCCAGCGGCTGACCATGCCCAGCTTGATGTGCGACACCTGCACCGGCACGCCCGTCTTGGCGCCCAGATCGATCAGCTCATCCAGCGCCGCGTCGACCGCCACATCCTCGCTGCGGATGTGGCTGATGTAACGCCCGCCGCCCGCCTGCGTGGTGCGGGCCAACGCCAGCACTTCGTCGCGGCTGGAATAAATGCCGGGATCATATTCGAGGCCGGTGGACAGGCCGAGCGATCCCGCCTTGATATCGGCGGCCAGCAGCGCTTGCATCTTGCTCACCTCGGCGGCGGTGGCGACGCGCTTGTAATCCTTGCCCATCACCGTGTCGCGCACGAAGCCATGGCCGGTATAGGCCGCGACATTGATGGCAGCAGGCTTGGCGTTGAATTTCGTCGCCATCTCGGCAAACGGCGCATCGCTGCCGCCATCCTGGCCGACGACGATGGTCGTCACCCCCTGCGCCAGCAGCGGCAACATGGTGCGATCGGCATAATCATCGCGATCATGGTGGCTGTGGCCATCGATGAAGCCCGGCGCCAGCACCAGGCCCTTGCCATCGATCAACGTCTCGCCCGGCTGCGGCGCCAGATCGCCGACGGCAACGATGCGCGTGCCATCGATGCGCACCGCTGCCTGCCGGGGTGCAGCGCCCGATCCATCATGTACCACCGCCCCACTGATCAACGTGGTCGCCGCAGCAACGCCGGCCCATAGTGCGCCAATCAGCGCCGCCGCGCCGCGCCCGAATATCCTGACCCGCATGGCATTCCCCCCTGATTGCGCGCAGTGTGGCAGTGCCGGGCAGCGATGACCACTTGTTGTTTGCGGCAGGCGGGTTTCCCGGCCCTCGCTGCGCGCCGGCGGCTGCCCTATGCTGCGGCCATGGCCGACACCCGCATCGAACAGGATTCCATGGGCTCCATCGCCGTAGCGGCGGACGAGCTGTGGGGCGCGCAAACCCAGCGCAGCCTGGAACAATTCCGCATCGGCACGGAGCGCATGCCGCTGCCGATCATCCATGCCCTGGGCGTGATCAAGCTGGCGGCCGCACGCACCAACGCGCGATTGGGTATACTCGACCCCACTATCGCCGCCGCCATCGCGGACGCCGCAACGCAGGTGGCCGAAGGCCGGCTGGATGACGCATTCCCGCTGGTGGTGTGGCAGACCGGTTCGGGCACGCAGACCAACATGAACGCCAATGAAGTGATCGCCAATCTGGCCAGCGAAGCGCTTGGCGGCCAGCGCGGTGCGAAATGGCCGGTGCACCCCAATGATCATGTGAACCTGTCGCAATCCTCCAACGATGTCTTCCCCACTGCCCTGCACATCGCGGCGGCGCGCGCGATCCACGATCGCCTGTTGCCGGCTTTGCGCGCCATGCATGAAGATCTGGCCGCCAAGGCGACGAAATGGGAGAATATCATCAAGATCGGCCGCACCCATGGTCAGGATGCAACGCCAATCACGCTGGGGCAGGAAATTTCCGGTTATGCCGCGCAGGTCGCGGGCGGCATCGCACGGATCGAGCTGGCGCTGCCCGGCATATATGAACTGGCGCAAGGCGGCACCGCGGTCGGCACCGGGCTGAACACGCCGCCGGGCTTTGCCGAAGCGGTTGCGGCCGAGATCGCCGCCATCACCGGCCTGCCCTTTGTGACCGCGCCCAACAAATTTGCTGCACTTGCGGGCCAGGATGCGCTGTTGTTCCTGCACGGCGCGCTGAACATGCTCGCCACCAGCCTGCACAAGATCGCCAATGATATCCGCCTGTTGGGCTCAGGCCCGCGCGCCGGGCTGGGCGAACTGGCGCTGCCGGAAAATGAACCGGGCAGCTCGATCATGCCCGGCAAGGTCAACCCCACCCAGGTCGAGGCGCTGACCATGGTGTGCGCAGCCGTGTTCGGCAATCAGGCGACGCTCAGCTTCGCCAACAGCCAGGGCTTGCTGGAGCTGAACACCTACCGCCCGGTGATGGCCCAAGCCTTCCTGCAAAGCGTGCGCCTGCTGGCCGATGCGGTGAGCAGCTTCACCACCAATCTGCTGCATGGCCTGGAACCGCGCCGGGACAATATCGCTCGCGGTGTCACCAATTCGCTGATGCTGGTCACCGCGCTTGCCCCCAGCATCGGCTATGACGCGGCCGCCCGCATTGCAAAGACGGCCCATTCACAAGGACTGACGTTGCGGGAGGCCGCGATCAAGAGCGGTTTGGTGACTGCGGAAACCTATGATGCGATCGTGGACCCGGCCAAGATGCTGGGGTGAGCGCGGGGGCCAGATGGGCTGCGCGTCAGGCCAGCATCGCTGCGGCCTTGCGGCGCCGCATCGAGAAGCCGACCATGCCAAAGCCAGCGAGCAACATGGCCCAGGTTGCCGGTTCCGGCACGGCGCCAATGCCGCCACCACCACCACCACCGCCACCGCCACCACCACCGCCACCGCCACCACCACCGCCACCGCCACCGCCACCGCCACCGAAGCTGGCGAACAGTTCACGCGCGTTGTTGACAGCAAAAATCACACCTTTGCCGCTGTCGGTGAGGTACAAGCGGTCATTCTTGCTATCATAGGCCGTGCCGGTGATCAGTGTGTTGTCGCCAATCAGGTCGCTGAACACATAATTCACATCGGAGAATTCGCCCTTTTCGAAATTAAACGCCTGATTCACCAAGCCTTGCTTCGATGATGCGCCAGTGTACAGCGTGCCGTCCATCATGAAGGCAAAGCCCAGGCTCTTGGCTTCAAATTTCTGGGTGTTTTCGATGTCCAGGCCCTTCATCTTGAACAGCAACCAGGTGTTGCTGTCGTGGGAGCCCAGAACATAGGTGCCCGTATTGTCCTGAAGCCAATTGAGCGAAGTAAGACCGCCCCAATCAAAGGTTGCGGCCTCCTTGTTGGCGCCGAGATCGGGCATGCTGTCCCGAAACCCGTTCAATTCGCCGCCTTTGCCGCTCCATGCGGCCACGGCGCTGTTGCCTTCCGCCTTTTCACCAAGGGCGTAGCCATAAAGCTGATAGTCCTGCGCAACCATGTAGGTGCCCGCCAGGCCCGCACCCTGCAAGTCGAAGCCGACGGTCGGCTTGTTGGCATCGAAATATTTGGCGCTTTCGTAAACATCAACTTTGCGGTCTTCCGGCAAGTTGCCGTAACGCTGATACACAAGGCCCGTTGCGCTATCGAAGGCGATTGCCGCTGTCTTGGCGCCGATTTCACGCACCTTTTCAACAGCAATTTCCTGACTTTTGCCCGCATTTTCTTTTACTGCTTGCGCCGCAGCCGCTTCAGCTTTCTCAGCGTGCGCTGGTGCCAGAGCAAATTCCTGAGCGAGCGCTGGCATCGCCAGCATGACTGTGGCGAGGCTGACCATGGCAAACCGCGCGCGCTGATACCGTGTGTTGATCATCGACTTGAACCCCTGGAGTTGCAGGCAGCGCCTGTGGCCATCGTGAATGTCGCCATGTCGCCCGCCCGCGCCAAACAGCGCTGCCCCGGAGCGTCATGTCTTTGTTAACGATTTGTTAGGGAGAAATTAAGTCAACGTCAAGGAATTTTTTACGATTCCGTCATTTTCAATTCACGGTGCCGGTCGACCAAAACGTCGCAGCCGGGCGCGCGCCGCAGCGGCACCCGCTGCGGTTGGGGATATGATCGATCATGTTCGTGGATCAGGCGACGGCCGGTGCCGTGGCAGTGGCCTGCGGATCGGGCGGCGCCGGGCTGCGGATGTTCCTACCCGCCAATCAGCGCTTTCACGGCCAGGAACAGCACCGACGGCCCCATCAGGCAGCCGAGGCCGGTGTAGAAGGTGGCCGTCATCGCGCCATAGGGCACGAGCTTGGGATCAGTCGCGGCCAGGCCGCCGGTCACACCGCTGTTGGTGCCCATCAGCCCGCCATAGACCATCGCGCTGGCTGGATTGTCCAATCCGATGCGCCGCGCCACCAGCGGGGTGGCAATCATCACCAGCACCGCCTTCACCAGGCCGGCCGCAATGCTGAGCGAAATGATGTCGGAGGCCGCCCCCAGCGAGGCGCCGGTCACCGGCCCGACGATATAGGTGGCAGCGCCGGCGCCAATCGTGGTGATCGCCACCGGATCGCGCACGCCAAAGCCATAAGCCACCACCGCCCCGCACACGAACGAGACCACGACGCCGAGCGGGATGGACAGCGCCGCCACCCAGCCGGCGCTGCGCAGATCGGACAGGCGCACCCCAAAGGCCGTGGCGACGACGGCAAAATCGCGGAACATCGATCCGCCCAGCACACCGACTCCGGCCAGCAGCGGCCAATCCGCCACGCCCTTGGCGCCGCCGGTCTGTTCGCCGGCCACCCAGGCCAGCAGCAGCCCCATGGCAATGGCGATCGCCGATCCGTGCAGCAGCCCGCGGGTAAGATGGCGGGCGATCGTATAGGCCAGCGCCATCACCAGCCCGACGAACAGGAATCCGACGAGCAGGCCATTGGCGGCAGCGAATTTTTCCAGCCCGATCATTTGCGAGACAAGCGCGCCAGCACCGGCACCAGCGCAAAGCCGGCCACCACCGCCGCCACACCCGCCAGCATCGCCATCGCCCCGCCCGACACCGCCGCCGCCACATTCTGCTGCGCCGCCATGGCGACGATGATCGGGATATACATCAGGCTCCAGAAATCGACGCCGCTGCCCGCTGGCGTGCCCGGGCGCAGTGGCGCACCGCGCACATTGGTGCAGGCGATCATCAGCAGCATGGCGATGCCGACGCCGCCGACATTGGCTTGCAAGCCCAGCGCCGCGCCGAGCAGATCGCCGACATAGAGCCCGACCAACGTGCAGCCGGCCAGCACCGCCACGCCATAGACGACCATCAGGCGAGACCCGGCGGCAGGCGGCTGAGCACCGGCCGCATCGCCTGTTCATAGGCATGCGCCAATTTCAGGCAGGCCAGATCGGCGCCGCGGCGGCCGATGATCTGGATGCCGGCGGGCAGGCCATCGGCAGAGAAGCCGGCCGGTGCCGCCAGCGCCGGCAGGCCGGTCATCGTCACCAGGAAGGTACCGAGCATCCATTCGTGATAGGTGCGCATCGTCTGCCCGTTCACCTGCGTGGGCCAGAGCTGCTCAACCGGGAAGGGCAGCAGCTGCACCGCCGGGGCGATCAGGAAATCATGGTTTTCGAACAATTTGTCCACTGCGCGCGTCCAGGCGGTGCGCACCGTGGAGGCATTCAGCACAGCCGCGCCGGTGATATTGCGGCTGTTGGCAATCTCCCAATGCGCCTGCGGCCCGATCAGATCGCGCGTCGCCGGATTGTCGGCATAGCGTTGCAGGCCGGTGCCCGATGTCCAGCTGCGCAGCAACATCAGCGCCTGCCACACCGGCTCGATCGCGTGATCCACGCGGGCTTCATCCACAACGCAGCCCAGGCTGCGAAACGCCGGCAGTGCGCCCTCGCAGATGCGCATGACGGCCGGATCATGCGGCACGCGCCCGCCCCAATCGCCGAGCCAGCCGATGCGCGTGCCCTTGTGGTCTGCCCCCAGCGGCGCGGCAAAGCTGCTTGGTTCCACCGGCAACGACCCCAGCACGCCGGGATGCGGTCCGGCCATCACCGACAGCACCAGCCCCAGATCAGACACATGCCGCGCCATCGGGCCGGACGTGCTCATCTTGGAAATCCACTGCTCGCCGCCTTCCGACGGGATGGTGCCCAGCGTGGTGCGAAACCCGAAGACATTGTTCCACACCGCCGGATTGCGCAGCGAACCGCCGAAATCCGATCCATCGGCGAGCGGAACCATGCGCAAGCCCAGCGCCACCCCCGCCCCACCGCTGCTGCCACCGGCGGATTTCGCCGTATCCCAGGTGTTGCGGGTGGGGCCATAGACGCGGTTGATGGTGTGCGATCCCAGGCCGAATTCCGGCGCATTGGTCTTGCCGATGAACAGCGCGCCGGCGCTGCGCAACCGCTGCACCATGATGCCTTCGCTGGTCGGGATCATGTCCTTGTTGACCAGGGAGCCATTGGTGGTGCGGATGCCGATCACGCCGGCCAGATCCTTCACCGCCCAGGGCATGCCGAAGAGCGGCCCGGGCTTTTCACCAGCCACCAGCCGCGCATCCATGGCGCGGGCCTGGCCCAGCAATTTGTCCCCGTCCTGCAGCGCCACCACCGCATTGTGCGCCGGATTGTGCCGCGCGATCTGCGCCAGCACCGCCTGCAGCGTCTCGACGGCGCTCACCTTCTTCGCCGCGATCATTCCGGCCAGATCGCGCCCTGGCATGGCCAGCAGCGGATCAAGCGGCGCGGACTTGGCCTGCGCCACCCCCGGCGCCAGTGCCAATGCGCCCGCGCCACCCGCAATCTGGGCCAGAAACTGCCGCCGCGTACCGGAAAATCCGCTCATCTGCCCCTCCTCGCGCCCCCCGGCGCTCCACCCCAACTTGTTGCCGAAGCCCGGCGGGCTGGCAAGCGGCCCGAATGACGGTGCTGCATCACTTCGCCGCCGCTTCGATCGCCTCCATATCATCATCGCTCAGCCCGAAATGATGGCCGACCTCGTGCACCAGCACATGCGTCACCAGCCCCTCCAGCGACTCTTCGCCCTCCGCCCACAGGTCGAGCAGCGGCCGGCGATAAAGGAAGATCATGTCCGGCAGCGCGCCCGACGGCTCATCGCCCTTCATGCCGACAGGCCGGCCCCAATAGAGGCCGAGCAGGTCCCACGGCGTTTCCAGTTCCATTTCGGCCATCACGTCATCGTCGGGGAAATCCTCGACGCGCAGGATCAGGCTGGCGAGATGCTGGCGGAACAGCAGCGGCAGGCGCTCGACCGCGGCTTGTGCGAGGGCTTCGATGTCGGCAAGGGACGGGGCCATTTGCATCTGCCACCCTTAGAAAGGATCATTGCCATGGTCGAGAGACTGGACTCTGCCGCACGCGCCGCGCTGGCCATCGATGTGCCCGGCTGGCGGCTGGACGGCGAGCATATCCGCCGCAGCTATCGGTTTCGCGATTTCAGCCAGGCCTGGGGGTTCATGAACCGGGTGGCGCTGTTGGCCGAGGCGCAGGGCCATCACCCGGAATGGTTCAACGTGTACAACAAGGTCGATATCGCCCTGACCACCCATGATGCCGGCGGGCTTTCGGCGCGGGATGTGAAACTGGCGCAGGCCATCGACGCGCTGGTGGGCTGACGGGGGGTCGGCTGAAGCGCCATACCCCGGAAACAGGAAGGCCGGCACCTTGCGGTACCGGCCGGCCCATGGTCAGGCTGCTCGGATCAGCCTTCGGCCAAGCGCTTGTTGCTCAGCCTTCGGGCTCGACGGTCGGGGCGCCGGGACCGTTTTTCTTGATCGATTCAATGGCATTCACCGCCGAGGCCTTGGATGAATAGCCCTGGGTCGAGAACATCACTTCGCTGTTGTACATGAAGCGGACCCGATACTCGCCGGCCTTGTCCTTATAAAGTTCGAACTTGTGGGCCATATGCCGCTCCTCCCCTGTTTCAAGCAAAGGCTATTACGCGATTCCGGCGGCGTCAACCGGGTCCGGCGAGGCCATGGATCACGCAGGCCTGCGCGGTCAGTTCACGCAAGGGGGGCTGCAACGTCACCTGCACGGCCTCGGCGCGATCTTCCAGCGACGGCGGCGCGGGCGGCGGCGGCGCGGCCATGGCCATGCGGCTGCCGGTGACCATGATCGGCGGCGCGTCCACATCGGTGGCCGCTGCGGCGCCGCCATAGCTCGGCCAGCCGGCGAGCACCTGCGTGGTACAGACGCTGCCCGACGGATCGATGATCTTCACTGGCCCCAGCCGCGCCCCGGCCGCAGCGCTGGCCTGCCGGGCCCGGCGGGCGGCATCCTTGACCGCCGCTTCATAGAGCCAGCTTTTCAGCTCGTTGTCGGGTTGCAGACTGAAGCTCGGCCGATCGATGGCGGACGGTTGCGCGGCCACCGCCAGCCGATAGGCGCGCTCCAGCAGTGCCATGTCGCGCACTTCGATGGCGAGGTCAGCGGTCACCTCATAGGCATCGATGCGGTCGGCGCGTTGATTATCGACCAAAGTGCCGTCCTTCTGGCGATATTGATCATAGAGCGGCCGGGTCGAAAGGCTGGTGTTCAGCCGCACCCGCTCTGCCCCCAGCGCGGCCAGCGCCGCATCAAGTTCGCGGGCCTTCGCGGTGGCGGCACTGGTCGCGGCCGCCGCGGTTTTTTCCACCACCGAGAATCGCACCGCAAAGCGCGCGCGATTCGCGGGCACCTCGGTGCGGACATGGCCCATCGACGCAATCACCGGCTCCTTCATCCACCACGGGGCGGGGATATAGGGCTGGCCGATGGTGGCGGGCGGGGTCTGCGCCAGCGCAGGCGCGGCGATCAGGGCGGCGAGGAGGAGGGCGTGTCTCATGCGGGGCAGCATGGCGCGGGGATGGTTGCGCTTTGATGAATGAATATCCCCCCTCCTCTTCAGGAGAGGGGCCGGGGGTGGGGACGTGCCGCCGGGACCGAATTCAGGCCTGACGAGCGCGGCCGGCGGCAAAGCCGCCGAGTCCGCTGGGATGGTCAAGGAAGAAAGAAAGAGCGCGGCAAAGCCGCGCCGTCAGACGACACAAAAAAGGCGGCTGGGGGGCCGCCTTTTTCGGTCGCTGGCCGATCTTGCCGGAGTCGGAAAATAGCTGCGCTATTTTCGCGCCCGGCTGCGATTATCGCGGCGCCATCCTTATCGCCCCGTCCAACCGCACATCCTCGCCGTTGAAATAGGAGTTCCGGCACATCTCCACCGCCAGTGACGCATATTCCTCCGGATTGCCCAGCCGCTTCGGGAACGGCACCTGGGCGCCCAGCGCGTCCTTCACCGGCTGCGGCGCACCTTGCAGCAGCGGCGTGTTGAAGATGCCGGGCAGGATGGTGTTCACCCGGATGCCTTCGCTGGACAGATCGCGGGCGATGGGCAGGGTCATGCCGACAACGCCGCCCTTCGATGCCGAATAGGCGGCCTGGCCGATCTGGCCGTCTTCGGCGGCGACGCTGGCGGTGTTGACGATGGCGCCGCGCTCGCCATTTTCCATCGGCGGCAGGCTCAGCATGCCGGCAGCCGATTTGGCGATGCAGCGGAAGGTGCCGACCAGGTTGATCTGGATGATGCGGTCAAACGCTTCCAGCGGGAAATGCTTGATGCTGCCATCTTCCTTCGACCGGCTGGCGGTCTTGATCGCATTGCCGGTGCCGGCGCAGTTGATCAGGATGCGTTCCTGGCCGATGGCGGCGCGCGCCTTGGCGAAGCCGGCATCGACAGAAGCCTCATCCGTCACATTCACATTGCAGAACACACCGCCCAGTTCGGCGGCGACCGCTTCGCCTTTTTCGGCGTTCATGTCGAAAATCGCCACCTTGACGCCATGGCTGGCCAGCAGCCGCGCCGTGGCTGCGCCCAGGCCAGAGGCCCCGCCGGTGATCACGGCTGACAAACCTTGCAGATCCATTTCAAACTCCCCGTTTTGTTGATCCCCCTGGTTATGGGCAGCAGCGCCGGCCCACGCAACCTTTCCAAACCGCCAGCCCGATCAGTGCCGCGCCTGCCGCCTGATCTGCGCCTCGCGCACCGCAAGATAGATGGTGGAAGCCAGAATCAGGGCGCCGCCGGCCAGGGTAAGCAGATCATAACGCTCCCCAAACAACAGCACGCCAGCCGCGGTGATCAGGCCAAAGCGCACGAAATCCAGCGGCAGCACCGCCGAGGCTTCGGACAGCGAGAAGGCGCGGGCCAGGGTCAATTGGCCCGCCGCCGCCATCGCGCCGATGCCGGCCAGCAAGGGCCACACGGCCGGCGGCGGCGGTGTCCACACGAACAGCGCAACGCCCAGACTGGGCAGGGTGGTGAGGATGAAGGTCCAGGCGGCGACGGCGCGGCTGTCGTCCACGCCGACCAGCGTGCGCATGGCGACAATCGAATAACCGGTGGACACTGCCGAAATGATCGCCGCAAGAATGCCGGCGGTCATCGGCACCGAACCGGGGCGCAGCACCAGCAACATGCCGGCAAAGCCCACCGCCAGCGCCGCGACCCGCCGCGCGCGGATGACTTCGCCGAGCATCAGCACGGCCCCGATCGTGCCGAACAGCGGCGCCGTGTAGTTGATGGCCAGCACATCGGCGAGCGGGGCATTGGCCACCGCATAGAAGGTGCCCATGGTGGCGATGAAGCCCGATGTCGCGCGGCCGAGATGCACGCGCAGCCGATCCCGGCGAATCAGGCCAGGCGTGCCGAAGATCATCGGCATCAGGAACAGCAGGCCCAGCGCGTTGCGGAAAAACACGATCTCGAAACTGTGCAACTGGCGCGCGGCATAACGGATCATCACCCACATCGCCGCAAAGGCGAAACAGGACAGGACGAACCAAAAGGGACCAGAACGAAAGAGGCGCTGCACCCAGCCGGGTTAGGCCGCGAAGTCTCAGCCGTCCAGCAGGCGTGCCAGGGTGGCGACGTCGCTGTCGATCTCCGGGTCCTTGCCGCGCAGCTCCTCCACCTTCTTCACTGCGTGCATCACCGTGGTGTGATCGCGGTTGCCAAAGCGGCGGCCGATTTCCGGCAAGGAGCGCGGCGTGAGCTTCTTGGCGAGATACATGGCGATCTGGCGCGGCCGGGCGACTTCACGCGACCGGCGTTCCGACAAGAGGTCGGTCATCTTCAGCCCGTAATAGTCCGCCACCTTGCGCTGGATCTCATCGATGGTGAGTTTCTTTTCGTGGGCGCGCAGAAGATCGGCGAGGGTTTCCCGGGTGAATTCCAGCGTGATCGGCTTGTTCACCAACAAGGCGAAGGCGGTGACGCGATTGAGCGCGCCTTCCAGCTCGCGCACATTGGCAGTGATCTTGCGGGCCAGAAACTCGATCACATCATCGGGCACCGCCACGCGATTGGCCAGCGTGCTGACCTTGGCGTGCAGGATGTTCAGGCGCAGCTCGTAATCGGCCGGATTGATATCGGCGACCAGGCCCCAGGCCATGCGCGACAGGATGCGATCCTGAATGCCTTCCAGGTTCTGCGGGCTACGATCGGCGGTGATCACCAGGCGTTTCCCGGCGCCGATGATCTCGTTCATCGTGTGGAAAAATTCTTCCTGCGTCGATTCCTTGCCGGCGATGAACTGCACATCATCGATCATCAACAGATCGACCGAGCGCAACCGCTGCTTGAAGCTGATCGTGTCCTTGGCGCGCATCGCGGCCAGGAATTCCACCATGAATTTTTCGGCCGACAGATAGGCGACCTTGGCGTGCGCGTGGCGCGCCAGATAGGCATTGCCGATGGCGTGCATCAGATGGGTCTTGCCCAGCCCGGTGGTGCCATGCAGGAACAGCGGGTTGAAGCCCGGCGCACCCGGCTCGGCCATGGCCAGCGCCGCATTGTAGGCGAGCTCGTTCGATTTGCCGACGACGAAATTGTCGAAATTGTAGCGGGGATCGACGGGCAGCGCCTGGCGCACCACCGCCGGCGCGGCAGGCTTGGCGGCGGGGGCGGCAGGCGGTGCGGCGGCGGCAGCGCCGCCAACCTCGATCAGCACGCGGCGAAGCGCCGGGCGCTGGACGGCCCAATGGCGGCGGAGCAGATCGGCATAATGGCTGGTCACCCAATCGGCGGCAAAGGCCGTCGGTGCGGCGAGCCTCACCGTGTCGTCATCGGCAGCCAGCAGGGCCAGCGGCGCCAGCCAGGCATCGAAGCTGTGATCCCCGGCATCCTGGCGCAGCGCGATGCGCACGCGGCTCCAGAGCTCGCCTGCCAGCGCACACGGCAGATCGCGCGCTTGCAGATCCACCGCGTCGCCGTTGCCAAGCGCGGTCGACTCACGCCCGGCCGGAACCACCGGCATGGCAGATGCAGACGTTGCTGATGCAAAAGACGACAACACGCATTCCACCCTTCTGCCGCCTCCGGCCCTGCCAACCAACTGTTCGGGGCACCCGTTGGGGCACCCGTTCGTTTCATCGTCCGTCCGCACACTGCGCCATAGCTTGCAGCGAGGGCGCAAACCGCCATCCGCGCCCGGATCGGGGCACAGCCGATATCATGTCCATGCGATTGACCCTGATGGCGATGGGGACGCCGGCCGGGTCAAACCGAGGGTCAATTAAGCAAGCGTCCGGGGTGCCGGCAAGCAGCCAATTTGCATCCGGCTCCAAATAAAAGGATTGACAGCCATGTGACAGCCCCTCCTTCGAGAGGCTTCCAAGCATCTGGAATCACGCGCCGAATCGGATGGACGGCGCGGGCTTCGCCGGGCTGTCCGAACCGCCAAGTGCTTGGTTTTTTGTGTCAAAGCAATGACGCTTTCGTGACAGGCAATTTGTCGGCGGCGGCGGCGCCCTGCGGGGGATCATCAGCGCAGCAGCGCGCCCGTTCCGGGAACGTTCCGGCCTTGGCCACCACAAAGGCGATCAGCGCGGCGCGAATCGGCCAAGCCGGCCAAACCCCCCGTAGCGATTCGGGCGGCGGTGCGCCGAAACGACAACGGGGCCCGCCGCAATGGCGAACCCCGTCATGGATCGATGTGGCCGCAGCGCTGCGTGCGCTGCGCGCACGTCAGGCGGTGAGCGCCTTCACCCGGCTGGCAAGCCGGCTGATCTTGCGCGACACGGTGTTCTTATGCAGCACGCCCTTGGCAACGCCGCGCATCATTTCGGGCTGGGCCGCCTTCAACGCTTCGGCAGCGGCAGCGCCATCGCCGGCGGCCAGGCTCGATTCGACCTTCTTCACGAAGGTACGGATGCGGCTGACGCGCGCCTTGTTGATGGCGGCGCGGCGGTCGTTGCGGCGAATGCGCTTTTCAGCCTGAGGCGTGTTGGCCATTGGTGTCCTGCAATATCATCTGTGAAACTTGGTTCTGCGGTTGGCCCATACCGGACAGACCGCATCGACGTTCACCACACGGGTACACGCCGGAAGCCGAGCGCAATAGGTGAGGCTTGCCACATCGTCAAGTGATTCACGCCGCAGGCTGGCAGGCCGGGCAGAAGAAGCTGGACCGGCCCGATTGCACGATGCGCGCCACCGGCGCGGCGCACCCTGCGCACGCTTCGCCTTCGCGGCCATAGACGGCAAAATCCTTCTGGAAATAGCCCAGCGTGCCATCGGGCGCCGCATGATCGCGCAGGGTGGAACCGCCGGCTGCAATCGCCTCCATCAGCACCGCCGGAATCGCTGGCGCCAGCCGCTGCAGCTGCGCGGCCGTCACCTTGCCGCCCGGCGTTTCGGGGTGGATGCCGGCGCGGAACAACGCCTCACACACATAGATATTGCCCAGGCCCGCGATCAGCCGCTGATCGAGCAATATGGCCTTGGCCGGAGCCAGCCGGTCGGCAAAGATGCGGGTGAGCAGCGGCAGACCAAAGTCCGGCCCCAGCGGCTCCGGGCCGATCCCGGCCAGCAGCGGGTGCGCGTTCGCCATCGCCGTTTCCACCAGATCAAGGCTGCCGAAGCGCCGGGCATCGTTGAACGCCACGACGCGGCCATTGCCGGTTTCGAAGACGATATGGTCATGTTTGCCGATCGCATCAGGATCGACGCGCATGCGGCCCGACATGCCCAGGTGCAGCACCAGCGTGTCACCGCGATCGGTCTCGACCAGCCCATATTTGGCGCGCCGGCCCAATCGCACGACGGTCGCACCGGTCAGCCGCTGGCCGAGCGCCTCGGGCAGCGGCCGGCGCAGATCGGGGCGGTGTGCGACCACCCTTGTGAAGACCTGCCCCTCCCACACGGGTGCGAGGCCGCGCATGACAGTTTCGACTTCAGGGAGTTCCGGCATCCCCGCGACATAGGCGGCGTTTGCATGGCCGCCAAGCCTCGGCTAAGCCGCGCCTTCGAAAAGGACAGGTGATGAGCGAGACCGTCAGCTTCGGTTACGAAGAAGTGCAACCCGAGGAGAAGACCCGCCGGGTGGGCGAAGTCTTCCGATCGGTCGCCAAGCGCTATGACATCATGAACGATCTGATGTCGGCGGGCATGCACCGGCTGTGGAAGGATGATTTCGTCCGGCTGGTGAACCCGCGCGCTGGCGAGGATATCCTGGACATGGCCGGCGGCACCGGCGACATCGCCTTTCGCATGGAGGCATCGGGCGCCAATGTCACCGTCGCCGATATCAACCCGTCCATGCTGGACGTCGGCATGGAGCGCGCCGCCGAGCGGGGCCTGACCAGCCTGATCTGGCGCGAGCAGAATGCGGAAAGCCTGGATTTTCCGGATCGCAGCTTCGATGCCTATACGATCGCCTTCGGCATCCGCAACGTCACCGACATTCCCGCCGCCCTGGCCGAAGCCCACCGCGTGCTCCGCTATGGCGGGCGCTTCTTCTGCCTCGAATTTTCCACCACGACCTGGCCGGGCTTTGCCGACATCTATGATGTCTATTCCGAAAAGCTGGTGCCGCGCATCGGCGAGCTGGTCGCCAAGGATGGCGATTCCTATCGCTATCTGATCGAATCGATCCGCCGCTTCCCCAAGATGCCGGAATTTGCCGCGATGATCCGCGCGGCCGGCTTTGCCCAAGTGAAATATCGCCCGATCCTGGGCGGTGCGGTTGCCATCCACAGCGGCTGGAAGATCTGATTACCCGATGCTGAAGGCCATCAGGCATCTCGGCCGGCTCCTTGTCTGGGGCCGGCGCATGGCCCGCCACGGTGCGCTGCGGCCCTTCGAAGACGCGCGGCTGCCCTTTGCCATCCGCCTTGTCGCCCGCATCGCCCGATTTGGCAGCGGCGCACCCACAACGGCGGATTTTGCCGGCGGGCTGGCGGCCGTGGGCCCCGCCGCCATCAAGCTGGGCCAGGCACTTGCCACCCGCCCCGATCTGATCGGGCTGGAGGCGGCCGCCGATCTCGCCCGTCTGCAAGACAATCTGCCGCCCGTGCCGTTCAGCGCCATGGAAGCCCAGATCAACGCCGCATGCGGCGGCCGCTGGCAGGACAAGTTCCAAAGCATCGAGCCGGTCGCCGTCGGCGCGGCCTCGATTGCACAGGTGCACCGCGCCGTCACCAGCGACGGCCGCGCGGTTGCGCTCAAGCTGCTGCGCCCCGGCATCGAAGCCGATGTCGCGTCGGCGCTGAAAACCTATGAATGGGCCGCCGGGCACCTCGAATCGCTGGGCGGCGAATTCGCCCGGCTGCGCCCGCGCGCCATCATCGCCACCTTCAAAGGCTGGATCGACGCCGAACTCGATCTGCGCCGTGAAGCCGCCAATTGTTCGGAAGTGGGCGAGATCCTCGCCGGCGAAGTCGATTTCGTCGTGCCCGCAGTCGATTGGCAGCGTTCGACGCGCAAGATGCTGGTCATAGACTGGATCGATGGTGTCAAAGTGTCGGATCGGGCCGCCATGGCCGCGCTCGACATCGATCGGGCGCATCTGGCGCGGGTGCTGGTGCATGGCTTCCTGGCCCAGGCCATCGCCAAGGGCTTTTTCCACGCCGATCTGCACCAGGGCAATTTGTTCATCATTCCGCCAAGCGAGGCTTGCGACCATGCCCGCATCGGCGTGATCGATTTCGGCATCGTCGGCCGCATCAACCGCCGCGCCCGGCTGTATCTCGCCGAAATCCTGCACGGCCTCGTCACGGGCAACTATGCCCGCGTCGCCGAAATTCATTTCGAAGCCGGCTATGTGCCGCCGCACCACAATCCGGCGGCCTTTGCCACCGCCCTGCGCGCCGTGGGCGAACCAATCCGCGGCCGCCAGGCCAAGGACATCGCCATCACCGGGCTGCTCGAAGGCCTGTTCTCCATCACCCGCAGCTTCGAAATGCCGGTACAGCCGCACCTGCTGCTGCTGCAAAAGACCATGGTGATGGTCGAAGGCGTCGCACTGACCATCGATCCGCAGGTCAATATGTGGGAAGTCGCCGAACCCTATGTGCGGGATTGGGTGCGCGACGAGATGGGCCCCGAGGCGCTGATCGCCGATACATTGGTGCTCAACCTGCGCGCGCTGAACCAGTTGCCGCGCCTCTTCCGGCAATGGGTCGCCGCCAACCCCATGCCCGGCGCCGCGCCGCCACAGGCGCCGCTGCCGCCACTGCCGGCGCGAACGCCGGGGTGGAGCACGGGCTGGCTGCTGCTGGCGGCGGGCGTTGGTGCGGCGGCGGTTGTGCTGCTTGCCTGACCGGCCGGCTCGGCGTATGTCGCCGGCCATGAAAGCGACCGTCACCGTCACCCTGAAAAATGGCGTGCTCGATCCCCAGGGCCGGGCCATCGAATCGGCCCTGAAGGGGCTGGGCTTTGACGGCGTGGGCGATGTTCGCGCCGGCAAGATCATCGAGCTGGAGCTGGCCGACGGCACCAGTCGCGAGACGGTGGAGGCCATGGCCAGGCAGTTGCTGGCCAACACGGTGATCGAGAATTTCCGGATCGACATGCCGTGAAGGCCGCCGTCATCGTCTTCCCCGGCTCCAATTGTGACCGCGATCTGGCCGACGCCATCGCCAAGGTGACCGGCCGTGCGCCCGCCATGATCTGGCACCGGGAAACCACCCTGCCCGATGGCCTCGATTTCATCGGCATCCCCGGCGGTTTTTCCTATGGTGATTATCTGCGCTCCGGCGCCATGGCGGCGCGCTCGCCGGTGATGAAGGCCGTCGTCGCCGCTGCCGGCCAGGGCCGCGCCGTGCTGGGGATCTGCAACGGCTTCCAGGTGCTCACCGAAACCGGCCTGCTGCCCGGCGCGCTGATGCGCAATGCCGGGCTGAATTTCCTTTGCCGCGATGTGCGGCTTACGATCGAAAACAGCCAGTCGATCTTCACCAGCCACTATGCCGCCGGGGACGAGATCGTGCTGCCGATCGCCCATCATGATGGCAATTATGTCGCCGACACCGCCACGCTCGACCGCCTCGAAGCCGAAGGCCGCGTCGCCCTGCGCTACGCCGAGCCGGTCAACGGCTCGGCCCGCAACATCGCCGGCATCCTGAACGATGCTGGCAATGTGCTCGGCATGATGCCCCACCCCGAACGCGTCATCGAAGCCGAACAAGGCGGCACCGACGGCCGCCGCCTGTTCGAAGCCGCCCTGATGGCGCTGGCATAATCACCTCTCCCCCTGGGGGAGAGGTCGACTCGCGCGAAGCGCGGCGGGTGAGGGGTAGGAAGCAAAAGGGGCCTCCGGCGGGCAGGGGTGACCCCTGCACCCATTAATTGGAACAGACCAAACTCTGTTCCCCAATTGACGGTGTACGTTCTTTACCCACTGTTGTTTACCTTAAGATTTCTCTGCGAAATCATACAGTTGTTTTCAGTTTTTAGTATTGGGGAACGCCGGCGCATTTGCATTGTGGTTGACAGAGATCTAAAGTGGCATCATATTTCGTTGGATTCGGGAGTATGTTATGAAAAGAAAATCACACTTGATGGCCGCATTGTCTTTCGCAGCTTTCTCGGGCCTTCAATGCCCAGCTCAAGCTGTTACTCTACAGCTCTCTTCTTCAGCAATTCTCTATCCGCGTCAACTTGGTCAGCCTGCATCTCCAGTAAATCCTCTTTCAATTTCGTTCGATATTTCTTTTGACGAAAATTTGAATTACTCTCCCACCTCAACTGGACTCATTGTAAACAGTTTAAATATTCAAACTGGATATCCCATAAAATTTTCATACGGTATAGTGAACTATATAACGAACGATGAAGGTAATCAAGTTGCAGGTCTAGGCTTATTGAATGTTGGCAATGTCGATATACAGCAGTTCGGTTTATCCAATTCTTTTCAATTTAGCTACTATACGGATCGCGGCGTGCCGTTTCAACTTTTTATAGCTACTTTTGGCACTGTTGCGAATTCCCAGTATCCTTCTGGCTACCTGTACTCGTCAGAGAATCTTGGCCTTCCCACCGTTGGGGTACCGGAACCCTCAACTTGGATGCTTATGATTTTAGGCTTTGGGCTGACGGGTGTGCAGATACGGCGTGAGAATCTGCCGCGGATGCTACGCAAATACTCCCTTTAAGCGTATCACGCTCTACAGTATTGTGGAGGTTGTTATTCGTAACGCGAATATTCGTCGTTCGGGTAGCATGAATTTAAAGCGCAGGTTGCAGAACCCAATTGTTGGGCGTTCTGCTGTTCATCAAAATACGGTTCTTGAAGCATAAGGATCATTTACCCGTCACCCTGGCGAACGCCGGGGCCCATCGCCCCCGCTTTGACCATGACGGCTTGTTGGGGCGATGGGTCCCGGCTTGCGCCGGGATGACGAACATTGGATGTTCGCGGCAACTCCTGCCGGCAGAGGCCTCCATGCATACCCGCAGACAAATGCTCGCCCTCACCGCGGCCGTCGCGATCGCCCCGCGCGCTGCCGCGCAAACGCCGCCTGATCAACTGGTCCTGCTCGGCACCGGCGGCGGGCCGACGCCAAAGGCGCTGCGCGCGGCACCGGCGATGGCGCTGATGATCGGCGGACAGTTGCATGTGATCGATGCCGGCAATGGCGTCGCGCGCCAAGCGGCGCTGGCCGGGCTGCCGCTGAAAAATCTCGCCCATGTGTGGATCACGCATCTGCACAGCGATCATGTCGCCGACGCCTTCACCATGCCCTGGCTGGCGTGGAGCGGGGCCTTGACGACGCCGGTGACGGTGCATGGCCCCAAGGGCATGCAGCAGATGGCGCGCGATTGGCTGCGCTTTGCCCGTGTCGATATCGAAACCCGCATCGCCGATGAAGGCCGGCCCGATCTGCGCAAGTTGATCAGCGTTGCCGAGGTGGCGCCCAAAGGCAACGACAGGAAAATCATGTTGCTGGATGCGGGCGGCCTGAAGGTGACGGCGGCGCGGGTGGAGCATCCGCCGCTGTTCGACAGCTTTGCCTATCGCTTCGACTGGGCCGGCAAATCCGTGGTGTGGTCTGGCGATACGCGGCCGTGCCAGGCGCTGATCGATCTGGCGCGCGGCGCGGACATCCTCGTGCAGGAGGTGCTGTATCTGCCGGCGATGGAACGGCTGATCGCCACCGAATCGAATGCCCCCAGTTTGCGCGCCCACCTGCTCGCCAGCCACACACCGGTGGAGCAGGCCGGCGAACTGGCCGCGGCGGCCGGCGTCAAGCGCCTCGTGCTCAGCCATTTCGTGCCCGGCGGCGACGCCAGCGTGCGTGATGAAGACTGGGCGAACGCGGCCAGGCGGGCCTTTTCCGGCGAGGTGATCGTGGGGCGCGATCTGCTGCGGGTGGCGCTGTAGGCCGGCCAGCGTCTGTCCTACACCGCCGGATGCTGCCATCATGGCGCTGCCCGGTGATGGTGTGTGGGCGAGGTTTTTTGGTCAAGCCAGCAAATTCAACGCTGAAACCCGCCGGATTCGGCAAATCGGTCAAAACTGCCGACCGGAAACCGGCCGCTCTTTCAAAATCGAATATGGTCAGGCGCGGTCAAACCCGCGTCTTGAACGGCGTGAAATCCGTGCCGGTATCGAACACATCGAGGCCCTCGACCGCCTTGAACCACGCCACCACGCGATAAGTGACCGGGGTGAGCAAAATCTCCCACACCACTTTCAGCACATAGTTGGTCAGCAGCACCTGGATGACCAGCGATGTCTCCCAGATGCCGGCGAAGGCCAGCGGGTAGAACAGCAGCGAATCGACACCCTGGCCGACCACTGTTGACCCGATGGTGCGTGTCCACAGCATCTTGCCCTTGGTGAGCAACTTCAGCCGGGCCAGCACGAAGGCATTGGCCATTTCGCCGGCCCAGAAGGCGATGATCGAAGCGATGAAGATGCGCGGCACCTGGCCGAACACTTCGGCGAGCGCACCCTGGCCCTTCCAGGTCGGATCGGGCGGCAATTCCACCACGACGAAGCTCATGGTGGCGGCAAAGATCGAGGCGGCAAAGCCTACCCACACCACGCGGCGGGCGCGGGCAAATCCATAAACTTCGGTGAGCACATCGCCGAGCACGTAACTCAGCGGAAAGAACAATATGCCCGCCCCGAAGGTGACCGTGCCCCAGACCGGCAGATCGAGCTGCGCCGGTTTGCCGGCGCCGATCAGGTTGGAGCAGATCAGGATCACGGCAAAGGCCGCCATCGCCAGATCATAGTAACGCAATTGCCGCCCCGAAATGGCATCGGCCGATACGGCGCGCACACCGGCGGGTTCTTCGGCCTGCGCCAGCAAGGCGCGATCATCGGGGCTGGTCGTCATGGCCCTGCACCATACAGGCTGGCGCGGCGGGGAAAACTACGCATGTGACGCAGGCACGATGTTCTAATTATGTTCTGCTTGTGTTATGCGAAGCCATGGGTGAGTCGCTCCCTCTCCGCTGGCTCTATCTCGATCTCAACAGCTATTTCGCCAGCGTTGAGCAGCAGTTGAATCCGGCGTTGCGCGGGCGCCCGGTGGTGGTGGCGCCGGTGATGACCGACAGCACCAGCGCCATTGCCGCCAGTTACGAAGCCAAGGCCTATGGCATCCGCACCGGCACCAAGATCTGGGAAGCCAAGGCCAAGTGCCGCGACGTGGTGATCGTGCCGGGCCGGCATGATGAATATGTGCGCTATCACCACAAGATCATCGCGGAGGTGAACCGGCATGTGCCGGTGACCAACGTCTGCTCCATCGACGAGGTGGCCTGCCGCCTGATGGACAATGAAAACAGCCCGGACGCCGTGCGATCCCTCGCCGCGCGGATCAAGGCCGGGCTGGCCGCCAATGTCGGGGCGTGCCTCACGGCGTCCATTGGCGTTGCCTCCAACCGGCTGCTGGCCAAGATGGCGGCCGACATGAAGAAGCCCGACGGGCTGACCATCCTGAGCGAGGATGTGCGCGCCGCCCGCCTGTCGGCGCTGCCACTGTCCGACATTCCCGGCGTGGGGCGCGCCATGGAAAAGCGCCTCGCCGCTGCCGGGCTGGTGACGATGGCGCAATTGCTGGCGATGACACCCGCCCAGGCCCGGCAAGCCTGGGGCAATGTGTGGGGGGAACGGCTGCACCTGTTGCTGCATGGGCACGAAGTCGCCGATGTCGTGCACGACCAGAAAAGCATCGGCCACAGCCATGTGCTGGGGCCGGAGAAACGGCCGCTCCCCGTGGCGCGATTGGTGGCGCGGCGGCTGGTGATGAAGGCCGGCACCCGCCTGCGCCGCGCCGAACTGCGCACCAGCTGGATCGGCCTGTATGTGAAGGGGGAGACGCGCGGGACGAAATGGAAGGCCGGCCGCAAGCTGCCCCAGGTGATGGACAGCCTCAGCCTGGTCGAGGCGATGGACGGTCTGTGGGCGCAGATGGAACGCGAATTTCCCCATCATCGCCTGTTGCAGGTGGGGGTGGTGCTGGCCGATCTGTCCCCGGCGGCGGCGGCGCAGGCCGATCTGTTCGATGCCGGCGCCTTGCTGTGCGCCCGCACCGACGAACGCCGGCTGGCGCTGTCCCGCGCCATGGACAAGGTCAACACCCGCTTCGGCCGCGATGCGGTCACCCTTGGCCACGACAACCGCGGCGTCACACGATCGCGCGGGCCGGCCATCGCCTTCACGCGGATTCCGGACATCGCCGAATTTCATGAATAATTAACTTGATTTATGATTAACAACTTTTAAGGTAACGATCGTCAATACTAAAGGAGCGTGCGGCAGATGATGAAGCATATTCGGCTACTGGCTGGCGTGACAGCGGTGGCGACGGTGGCACCGGCGCAGGCGGCGGTGATTCTGGACCAGTTCATGCCGATTGTATCAAATCAAGTAAATTTTGGGGCAGTCTCGGGCGTGTCCGACGAATGCACGGCGAACTGCTTCGTTCCGGATGGCTGGCTCCTTGATGATTTCACGCTGAGCGGCACGAGGGTTCTGACCAGCGTTTCGGCGCTGATCTTCAGGCAAGGCGCCCCAAATCTGGACGGCATCGATTCATGGCAGGTCGGCTTTTTCACATCGCCATCGGCAGCGCTGACCAGCAATGTCGGCGATGCCGGCCACGCATCGGTGGCCGCCGGCAATTATCTGACCGTGGCTGGCTTCGGCTCACCCTATTTCAATCAAGGCGTCCTTGGCGAAGTGACCCTGCCGATCAATGTCACTCTGGGGCCGGGCAGCTATTGGCTGGGGGTCAGAGCCCGGAACAGCGATCCTTCCAGCCCGGTCTCTGTTGTGAACAACTTGGGTTTGGTGGGCCAATCCGGCAGTTCCGTGGCCATCCAGGCCGGCTTTCAATTCAACGTGGGTGGTAACGCCTTTTACCGATTGTCTGGCACGGCCGTGCCGGAGCCGGCCAGCTGGGCGATGCTGATTGCCGGGTTCGGCCTGGTGGGCGCGGCGGCGCGGCGGCGGCGGATCAGTGGAGTTTCAGCTTCGGCCTGACCACCTGGTTGACGTGGCCGACCAGCATCAGGAACAGGCCCTTGAACCAGCCGTGGATGGCGACCAGGTGCATGCGGTAGAGTGAGGTATAGACGAACCGCGCCAGCCGGCCCTCGATCGCCATCTTGCCGCCGACCAGATTGCCCATCAGGCTGCCCACGGTGGAATAGCGGGCAAGGCTGACCAGCGAGCCTTTGTCTTGATAGACAAAGGCCTTCAGCGTCCGGCCCGCCACCAGTGCCTTGATGTTGTGGAACACCGTCTGCGCCATCTGGTGGGCGGCCTGGGCGCGCGGCGGGATCGGGCGGGCGGCACCCGGCGGCGTGTAGCTGCAGCAATCGCCGATGGCGAAGATGCAGTCATCGCGCGTCGTCTGCATCGTGTCCTTCACCAGCAACTGGTTGTTGCGCGTCGTTTCCAGCCCGCCGATCTCGTGCAGGAACGCCGCGCCCTTCACCCCGGCCGCCCACACGCGGATATCGGCGGGGATGATGGTGCCATCCTTGATGTGGATGGCATCCGGCGTGGCGGCGACGACCTGGGTGCCGGACAGCACCTTCACCCCCAGATTCTCCAGCTCGCTGTGCGCCGCCGCCGCCAGCTTTTCCGGCAACAGCGGCAGGATGCGCGGGCCGGCCTCCAGCAGCGACACCTGCAAGCGATTGCGATCGAACACCTCCAGGCCATAAAAGCCCAGCGCATCGGCCGCCGAATAAAGCTCCGCCGCCAGTTCGACCCCGGTGGCGCCGCCGCCGACGATGACGACCTTCACCGACGCATCGCACGCCGGATCGGCCACCATCATCCGCGACACGCGCAGGCACTGGTTGAGCAATTTGCGGCGGAAGCGATCGGCATCGGGCCGGCTTTCCAGCGCCAGGCAATGATCCTTGACGCCGGGGATGCCGAAATCGTTCGACACGCTGCCGACGGCGAGCACCAGATAATCATAACGGATGCGGTGGCGGCCGATGACTTCGCTGCCATCGTCATCCTTGATCGGCGCGATGATGATCTGCTTCGCTTCGCGGTCGATGGCTTCCAGCGCGCCATCGAAATAGCGGTAGCCCCAGCGATAGGCGTGGCCGCGATAGCCGACCTCATCGAGATTGGCATCGAGGCTGCCAGCGGCGACCTCGTGCAGCAGCGGCTTCCAGATGTGGGTGGGGTTGCGATCGACCAGGATGATATCGAAATCGGCGCGTGGGAAATGCGCGCCGAGCTTGGTCACCAACTCAAGCCCGCCAGCGCCGCCGCCAACGACAACGATCTGCGTTTTCTTTCCGTCTGCCCGTGTGCGCGGCATGGCTGCCCTTCATTGCTGCTGCACCGCGTCTTAGCGGCCACAAGCGCAGAGCGGAAGGTGCGGATGGCGCAGACAGGCATTGGACACGACCACGGTCGCTCGATAGCTTGCGGCAATGACCGTTGCACAAAGCCAGACGCATGATGAAATCGTTGCAACCGGCCGTTGCTTGTGTGGCGCAGTGCGCTTTCACCTGCGGGGCGCCTTACCACCGGTTGGATTTTGCCACTGTTCGCAATGCCGTCGCGTTTCAGGCACGGGGTCCAATGCAGTGGTCAACATCCGCCGGGAGCGTTTTGTTTGGGAGGCTGGTGAGGTGGAGCTTAGGCGCTTTGCCACCGTTACTGGCTGGAGCAACGTGTTTTGCGGCCAATGCGGGTGCCCGATGCCGCAACCCACAAGCGATGGCAAACGCATGTTCGTGCCCGCCGGTGCATTGGACGGCGATCCGCCGCTGACCATATCGGGCCATATCTTCACGGACTCCAAACCGGCATGGGTAACCATCTGCGATGACGCGCCCCAGTTTGCCGGGAAGCCTGCCGATTAAGCGTTCGTCATGGAAATCATGCCATGCCGGCATGACAAATCGGCGGGCGGCCGCTATGCGCCGGCCATGAGCATGATCACCGCCGAAATCGTCGCCGCCCATGGGTTCACGCCGGACGAATATGACCGCGTGCTGGCCGCCATGGGCCGGGAGCCCAATCTGCTGGAGCTCGGCATCTTCTCGGTGATGTGGTCCGAACATTGCAGCTACAAATCCAGCCGCATCCACCTCGCCAAGCTGCCGACGAAAGCCCCGTGGGTGATCTGCGGGCCGGGCGAGAATGCCGGCGTGATCGACATCGGCGACGGCGACGCGGCCATCTTCAAGATGGAAAGCCACAACCACCCGAGCTTCATCGAGCCGTACCAGGGCGCCGCCACCGGCGTCGGCGGTATCCTGCGCGATGTGTTCACCATGGGCGCGCGGCCGGTGGCCAATCTGAACGCCTTGCGCTTTGGCGCCATCGATGCGCCGCGGATGCGCCACCTGGTGAAGGGCGTCGTCGCCGGCATCGGCGGTTATGGCAATTGCGTGGGCGTGCCGACCGTGGGCGGCGAGACAATTTTTCACCCCAGTTACAACGGCAACATCATCGTCAACGCCATGACCGTGGGTGTCGCCAAGGCCGACAAGATTTTTTACAGCGCCGCCGCCGGGGTCGGCAATCCGGTGGTCTATGTCGGCAGCAAGACCGGACGCGACGGCATCCACGGCGCCACCATGGCATCGGCCGAATTCGACGAATCCTCCGAAGAAAAACGCCCGACCGTGCAAGTGGGCGACCCGTTCACCGAGAAATTGCTGATCGAGGCCTGCCTGGAACTGATGGCGTCGGATGCAATCGTGGCCATTCAGGACATGGGTGCCGCCGGCCTGACCAGTTCGTCGGTGGAAATGGCCAGCAAGGGCGGGGTGGGCATCCGCCTCGATCTTGATCGCGTGCCTTGCCGCGAAACCGGCATGACGCCCTATGAAATGATGCTGTCCGAGTCCCAGGAACGCATGCTGATGGTGTTGAAACCCGGCCGCGAGGATTTCGCCGCCGCGATCTTTCACAAATGGGAACTGGATTTCGCGGTGATCGGCGAAGTGGTGGACGCAAAAGCGGGGGGCGGCGATCTGACCATGACCTTCCATGGCGAAGTGGTCGGCCGCATCCCGCTGGATCCGCTGGCCGATGCCGCGCCGAAGTATGACCGCCCGCATGTGCCGACGCCGAAGCGCGAGCCGCTGGCTGATGTGCCCGAAAGCGCCGACATCGCGGCCGATCTGCTGACATTGATGGGTAGCGCCGATCTCTGCTCGCGCCGCTGGATCTGGGAGCAATATGACAGCCAGGTCGGCGCCGACACGCTGCAGCGCCCCGGCGGCGATGCCGCGGTGGTGCGCGTGCACGGCACCAAGAAGGCGCTGGCCATCACCACCGATTGCACGCCGCGCTATTGCTTTGCCGACCCGGTCGAGGGCGGCAAGCAGGCCGTGGCCGAAAGCTGGCGTAACCTGATTGCCGTGGGCGCCAAACCGATGGCGATCACCAATTGCCTGAACTTCGCCTCCCCGCAGAATCCGGTGATCATGGGGCAATTGGTCGGCTGCATCGAGGGCATGGCCGAAGCCTGCCGGGCGCTGGATTACCCGGTCGTGTCGGGGAATGTGAGCCTTTACAACGAGAGCCGCGCGACCGGCGGCGGCAATGCGATCATGCCGACCCCGGCGATCGGCGGGGTGGGGCTGCTCAGCGATTATGCCGGGCAGATGACGATGGGCTTCAAGGCCGCGGGCGAGGCGATCTGGCTGGTCGGCCCCACCGGCGGCCATCTGGGCCAATCCCTGTGGCTGCGCGAAATCCATGGCCGCGAAGAGGGCCCGGCGCCGCCGGTTGACCTCGCTGTCGAACGCGCTGCCGGCGATCAGGTCGCAGCGCTGATCGCAGCCGGCACGGTGACGGCGGTGCATGACTTGGCAGACGGCGGCCTTGCCGTGGCGCTGGCCGAAATGGCCTTGGCCAGCGGGCTGGGCGCCATCGTGGAGTTGACGCTGGCAGCAGCCACGGCCTTTGGCGAAGACCAGGCGCGCTATCTCGTCACTGCGCCGGCCGGTGTGGCGATTGCGGGCGCAGCGCGCATCGGCACCGTGGGCGGCGACGCACTTGTGCTCAACGGTTCGGCCGCGCCGCTGGCCGCGCTGCGCGGCGTGCACGAAGCGGCGCTGCCGGCAATGATGGCGGGCTGATTTCCCTCCCCCGTTGGAGCCGCCTCTTGCATCGCAGCGCAGCGGGGCCAGATTCAGCCCCATGAGCACACTCGCCCTTGCCGCCCCCAACGCCGCCGCTGCAAGGCTCCGAGTCGCGCGGCTGGAACAATTGCTCGAAGGCTTGATCCGCCTGCCGGTCATCGGCCGCCGCATCGGGCTGGACGTGCTGGTTGGCCTGATCCCCGGCATCGGCGATCTCGCCGCCGGTGCGCTCGGCCTCTATCTGATCTGGGAAGCCCGCAATCTCGGCGCGTCGAATGCCACGCTGCTGCGCATGCTGGCCAATGTTGGTATCGATACGGCATTGGGCAGCGTGCCCGTGGTTGGCGACGTGTTCGATGTGGTTTTCCGGTCAAACACCCGCAACTTCAAGCTGATCAAGCGCTTGCTCTGAGAGCTCGTCCTTGGGAAGTCGCCTTACCGACGCCCGGGGAAGCGCAGCAGCAGGGTGGCGGCCAGCGCCAGCAGCAGGATCGCCGAGGCTTCGAAGATGATGGCCTGAGGGGCCATTTCCTTACCCTGGAGGACGATCAGCCGGGCCAGCGCGGTGATGGCGATGAAAATCGGATAAACGACCGGGGCCGATTTGCCGATGTAGAAGGCGGCGATCATGCCGATCACTTCGGTATAAAGGAACATCAGCAGGATATCGGCAAGATTGACCGACTGCACCTGCCAGACGCGGAACAACTCGATGGCGACCGCGCCCAGCGTCAAAATGGCGATAAGGAACAGCAGGGCACGCTCGATGAAGCCGAAGGTCTGCAAGGCGCGAGTGCGCTCTTGCGCGGTCAGGCTTTCGGTGTGGGGCTCTGGCATGGTGGTATCATAACCCGGTGCGTTGGCAGCGCCTAACCGAAATCCAGCCCGATATCGGCGGCCGGCGCACTCTGGGTGATGCGCCCTACGCTGATGAAGGTCACGCCGGTCTCGGCAATCGCCCGGATCGTGTCCAGCCGCACGCCGCCTGAAGCTTCGGTCGGCACCCTGCCCGCTACGAGCGCGACCGCGGCCCGCAACGTCGGCACGTCCATATTGTCGAGCAGCAGCCGATCGGCGCCGGCATGCAGCGCCGGCTCGATCTGGTCGATGCGGTCCACCTCCACCACCACCCAGTGCAGGCCCGCGGCCTTGGCGGCGCGCACGGCCGACTCGACGCCGCCAGCCACCGCGATATGATTGTCCTTGATCATCACGCCATCATCCAGTCGCAGCCGGTGATTGGTGGCGCCGCCCATCCGCGTCGCATATTTCTCCAGCGCACGCAGGCCGGGCAGCGTCTTGCGCGTGTCGAGCAGCACCGTGCCAGTGCCGGCAATCGCCTCGACATAGGTGCGGGTGACGGTGGCGATGCCGGTCAGATGCTGCACCGTGTTGAGCGCCGAGCGTTCGGCGGCCAGCAGCGCGCGGGCATTACCCGAAATCCGCAGCAGCGCTGTGCCCGCCGGCACCGCCTTACCATCTGTCACCAGCCGCTCCAGCCGGCATTCGGGATCGAGCGCCCGGAAAAAAGCTTCCGCCAGCGCGATGCCGGCCAGCACCACGTCATCGCGGCTGGCCATCACCGCATCCAGCCGCGCATCAGCCGGAATCACCGCGTTCGACGTGATATCACCGCCAGTGCCAAGATCTTCGGCAAGGGTGGCGGCCACAAAGCCGGCAAGATCGAATTCAGCGATCATGGACAGCGAGTCTCAGCGGCATCACCGATCGACTGGCCGCGCTGGCGCAGGGCAGAGCCGCCGGCAGCATCAACGCCGTAGCGGGCGAGCAACGCCGCATAGGCTGGACCCTGATCGGGATCGGGCAGCCGGGTCAGCATGATCATGTGGAGGACATAGCGCCCGCCAGCATCCGCGGACAACGCCGCCGCCACACAGGCGCAATGCGCGGCGCTGCGCGCCTGGCGGCAGGCCGCGACAAAGTGCGAAGCTGGATCAGCACCAACAGCAGCGGGCGCGGCAGCCATTGCGAGGAGCAGTGACAGCATCAATCGCCCCTGATGGGAACAGCCGAAACTGCAGCGGACATTGCCAGCATCCGGTCAAGCGACAGCTTGGCGCGCACGCGCACGTCTTCCGGCACGTCGATCTGCGGGGTCAGATCACGCAGGCTCAGATAGAGTTTGTCCAGCGTGTTCAGCGCCATGAACGGGCACATGTTGCAGCCGCAGTTACCGTCGGCACCGGGGGCGCCGATGAACTGCTTGTGCGGCGCCGCCTTCTGCATCTGGTGGATGATGTTGGGCTCGGTGGCCACGATCACCGTGGGCTCGGGCGAGTTCAGCGCATAGTTCAAGATGCCGCTGGTCGCGCCGACATAATGCGCCAGCTCCAGGATCGGCGCCGGGCATTCCGGGTGGGCCAGCACCGGCGCCGCGGGGTGCAGCGCCTTCAACTTGAGCAATTCCGTCACCGAAAACCGCTCGTGCACGATGCAGGTGCCATCCCACAGCAGCATGTCGCGACCGGTCTTGCGGTTCAGCCAGGCGCCGAGATGCTTGTCGGGCGCGAACAGGATTTTCTGATCCGCCGGCAACTGGTTGATGATCTTTTCCGCCGAGGAACTGGTGACGATGATATCGCTTTCGGCTTTTACCGCCGCCGAGCAATTGATGTAGGTCAGGCTGAGATGATCGGGGTGAGCGCGGCGGAAGCGGGCGAAATCGTCGGGCGGGCACGAATCCTCAAGGGAGCAGCCAGCCTTCAGATCGGGCAGGATCACTGTCTTTTGCGGCGACAAGATCTTGGCGACTTCCG
The DNA here is from genome assembly GCF_987265915.1 of Sandarakinorhabdus sp. Classification (NCBI taxonomy): domain Bacteria; kingdom Pseudomonadati; phylum Pseudomonadota; class Alphaproteobacteria; order Sphingomonadales; family Sphingosinicellaceae; genus Sandarakinorhabdus; species Sandarakinorhabdus sp. The sequence goes on along the minus strand of NZ_OZ503948.1, from coordinate 947,469 downwards.
CCATGAACTTCACGCCGCAAAAGGCGATCACATCGGCCTCGGTGGCCGCAGCCTTGCGCGACAGATCGAGGCTGTCGCCGACGAAATCGGCAATGTCCTGAATTTCGGGGGCCTGGTAATAATGCGCCAGGATCACGGCGTTGCGTGTCCGCTTGAGGCGCAGGATCTCGGCCTTCACATCCAGCACTGGGCCCCCACCTTTTCCGTCGGCTCCCAGCAAATTCAAACGGGCATCCATCACGCGTCTCCTGTGCGGGACCAATTTTCGCCGCTGCGGGTCACCTGCCCGCGTGTTTCCAGATCGATCAGGTGCGCCAGCACGCTGCGCCCCGCCGCCGGGTGCAGCCGCTTGTCCACCATGGCATACATGGCGGCGACCATCTGCGGGATGGTCACCAGCCCTTCGCCGATCGCCCGCAAAATCTGCGTCTCGCGCTGGCGGCGGTGGGCGAGCAGATGCTTCACGAAACGCTGCGGTTCAGTCACCGGTTCGCCGTGCGTCGGGTGATAGATCGCGTCGTCGCGGCCGATCAGTTTCTGCAGGCTCGCCATATAATCGGCCATATCGCCATCGGGCGGGGCGACCACCGTGGTGCTCCAGCCCATGACATGATCACCGGTGAACAGAGCCTTTTCCTGCTCCAGCGCAAAGCACAGGTGATTGCTGGTGTGGCCCGGCGTTGCCACGGCGGTCAGGGTCCAGCCGGGGCCTGAGACGCTGTCGCCATCGCCCATCACTTGGTCAGGCGCATAGCTGGCATCGAACCCGGCATCGGCGCGCGGGCCGTCATCGCTGAGCACCAGCGGCGCACAGCCGACGATCAGCGCACCCGTGGCGGCCTTCAGCGCTGGCGCGGCCGGGGAATGATCCATATGCGTGTGGGTGATGACGATGTGCGACACCGTCTCGCCCGCCAGCCCATCCAGCAAGGCCGCGACATGCGCCGGATCGGCCGGGCCGGGATCGATCACGGCCACCGTGCCGCCGGGCTGCCCAACCACGAACGTGCCGGTGCCGGTGAAGGTGAACGGCGACGGGTTCTTGGCCAGCAGCCGGCGCACCAGCGACGATCGCGGCACCAGCAAGCCATAGGCAGCGCTGTCGGGGTGGGCGGCAAGATCCATACCCATCATGTGGCAGCGGCGGGCGGCAATTGGAAGAGGCCGCAACAGCCCGGCTTGATGCCGCAGCCTGCTTGCCGCATGCCTGCACGCACGAAAGGATTGGGCCATGCAGAGTTTTGATGTGGTGATCGCGGGCGGCGGCCATGGCGGCGCAGCACAGGCGGCGCAATTGCGCCAGCGCGGCTTTGCCGGCAGCATCGCCATGCTTACGGCCGAACCGGAGCTGCCCTATGAGCGGCCGCCCTTGTCCAAGGAGTATCTGGCCGGCGAAAAAAGCTTTGATCGCATGTTGCTGCGCCCGCCGGCCTTCTGGGCCGAACGCCATGTCAACATCATGACCAGCACACGCGTCACGGCGGTCAATCCGGCGGCGCAGCTGCTTACGACCAGCGCCGGTCCGATCCACTATGGCAATCTGATCTGGGCCGCGGGCGGCGATGCGCGGCGTTTGACCTGCGCCGGCCATGATCTGGCCGGCATCCATGCCATCCGCACCCGCGCCGATGTGGATGCGCTGAAGGACGAGTTGCAGGCCGGCCCACGCCATGTGCTGGTCATCGGCGGCGGCTATATCGGTCTCGAATCGGCGGCCGTGCTGACCAAGCTTGGTCACCACGTCACCCTTTTTGAAGCGCTCGACCGGGTGCTGGCGCGCGTCGCCGGGCCGGAATTGTCCCATTTCTATGAAGCCGAGCACCGCGCCCATGGTGTGGTGATTGAAACCGGTACCAGCGTCACTGAAATCACCGGCAGTAACGGGCGCGCCACCGGTGTCACGCTTGGCGATGGCCGCCATGTTGCGGGCGATCTGATCATCGTCGGGATCGGCATCGTGCCGGCCGTTCAGCCGCTGATCGCGGCCGGCGCGCGCGTTTCCAACGGTGTGTGGGTGGACGATCATTGCCGCACCAGCCTGCCCGGCATCTTCGCCATCGGCGATTGCGCGCTGCATGCCAATGCATTCGCCGGCGGCGCCGAAATCCGCCTCGAATCGGTACAGAACGCCGCCGACATGGCCGCCACCGTCGCTCGCGCCCTCACCGGCGATGCCGCCCCCTATCATGCCGTGCCGTGGTTCTGGTCCAATCAATATGATCTGCGGCTGCAAACCATGGGCCTCAGCCTGGGCTTTGACGCCACCGTGCTGCGCGGCGACCCCGCCACCCGCAGCTTTTCGCTGATCTATCTGAAACAGGGCCGCGTCATCGCGCTCGACTGCGTGAATGCCGCGCGCGACTATGTGCAAGGCAAGGCATTGGTCGAACAGGGGGTGGTCGTGCCGGCTGATGCGCTGGCGGATACGACAACACCGCTGAAAAGCTGGCATCCTTGAGCCCGCAGGTCGATATCGTGGCCGCGGGTGTCGAGGCGCAACCGGCCATCGAAAATCTGATGCAGCTGTATATACACGACATGTCGGAGCTGTTTGCCGGCACGCCGCGCTGTGAAATCGAAACGGATGGGCGGTTTCGCAGTTCCACCGACCTGGACAAATGGTGGCAGGATGTGGATCACATCGCCTTGCTGGTGCGTGTCGATGGCCGATTGGCGGGCTTTATCCTGCTGAATGCAGTCGCGCACAGTGGAACGCTGGCTGATCACAACGTGGCAGAATTCTTCATTGTGCGAAAACATCGCCGGTCCGGGGTGGGCATTGCGGCAGCCCACGCGATGTTCAGCCGCTATCCGGGCAAATGGGAAGTCGCCGTGATGCGCGCCAACGTCGGTGCCTTGGCGTTCTGGTCACGCTGCATCGCCGCCCACCCCGCCGCCAGCGCGATCACCCGTGAAGATTGCAAGGATGAGCGCTGGAACGGGACCCTGTTTGGCTTCAAGATTGTTGCGGACTGATCGTTCCATGCGCCGCAGCCTGGGCCATGACGTCGCCGTACTGCGCGGCGGCCCGGCCACCCGCAGCTTTTCCCTCATTCGTCTGAAACAGGGCCGCGTCGTCGCGCTGGACTGCATGAATGCCGCGCGCGATTATGGACAGGGCAAGGCGCCGGTCGAACATGGGGTGGTCGTGCCGGCTGATGCGTTGGCCGATGTGACGGTGCCATTGAAAAACTGGTATCCGGCATGAGGGAGAGCGGGCAGATGGCGATTTCACGGCGGGGTGCATTGGGGCTGGTGGGGGCAGCAGCGGCCGCAGCGCCGACAAGCGGCATCACGATCAGGCCCATGCTTGCTGATCCCGCAGGTTTTGCGCCGGCACCGGGGATTGCCCATCTGAAATACAATGAAAACCCAATGGGTCCACCGCCATCGGCATTGCAGGCCATGGCCGATCTGGCGCGCAGCAGCTGGTATTATGCCGATGATGCGGAGCCGCGGCTGGCGGCGATGATTGCGGCGCGGTTTGGCGTGACGCCATTGCAGGTGGTGCTCGGCCATGGCAGTTCGGAGGTCATCACGTCGGCGATGCTGGCCTGGGGAAAACGCGGCACCATCCTCATACCGGCGCTGCAATTCGATGAGCCGCTGATCTTTCCCAAGGCCCAGGGGCTGAATTTTCGCCGGGTTGCCATGGCGCCCGATCTGGGCATTGATCTTGCGGCCCTGGCCCGCGCCGCGGCCGCGCCCGACGTGGCGATGGTCTATCTGTGCAATCCCAACAACCCGACCGGCATGGTGTTGCCGGCGGCCGAGCTTGCAGCCTTCGCGCGCAGCCTGCCGCCGCGCGTCACATTGCTGGTCGATGAAGCCTATATGGAGCTTGCCGATGATCCGGCCGGCACCAGCATGCTGCCGCTGGTGCGAACGGCCGCAAACATCATCATCAGCCGCACCTTTTCAAAACTGTTCGGCATGGCAGGGCTGCGCATCGGCTATGCCATTGCGACAGCCGAAGCCGCGACTGTCCTGAAACAACATCGGCTGACCATCAGCCTGAATGCGCCAGGGCTTGCCGCCGCCATAGCGGCCTGGACCGACACGGATTTCCAGCAGCGGAGCCGCACGCAGATCATCGCGGCGCGGAAGCTTTTGCAGGACGCCGTGATGCGCGCTGGCACGGTTGCCCTGCCCAGCCAGACCAATTTCCTGTTTGTGAAAGTGGCCGATGCAAATCGCTTCGCCACCGCCATGGCGCAGCGCGGGATATTGGTGCGCGGCGCGTGGGAACCGGATTGGCCGACCTGGTCACGCGTGTCGACCGGGCGGCTGGCCGATGTCGAACGCTATGCCAAGGCGCTACCAGAGCTGGTGAACTTCTAACGCTGGCGCAATGATCCTCCCCAAGCTGGCGGTTTGCGCGACGTGCCAAGCCGGGATAGCGTGAAACAAACTGGTCTTGGGAGTTTTCGCCATGGGCGAGCCATATGATTTCATCATCGTCGGTGCTGGCTCTGCTGGCTGTGCGCTGGCCAATCGCCTGTCGGCCGATCCCGGCACGCGGGTGGCGCTGCTGGAAGCGGGCGGTAACGACAACAACATGCTGATCCAGATGCCGGCCGGCATTGCCCAGATCATCCCGCCTGAAAAGCCCAGCCCCTATGATTGGGGCTTCTGGACCGAACCGCAGGCGCATCTGGACAACCGGGCGCTGTATTGGCCGCGGGGTCGCGCGCTGGGCGGATCATCCTCGATCAACGGCATGGTCTATATCCGCGGCCATGCCAGCGATTATAACCGCTGGTCCCAACTCGGCCTGACCGGCTGGGGCTGGGACGATGTGCTGCCCTATTTCCGCAAAAGCGAAGACAGCGAGCGCGGATCGGATGAATTTCACGGGTCCGGCGGCCCGCTGCACACCAGCCGCAAGGGCGCGCTGCCCAACATACTGAATGAAGCCTTTGCCCAGGCCGCGGTGCAGGCCGGCTATGGCCGCACCGATGATTTCAACGGGCCGCAGTTCGAAGGCGTCGGCCAATATGATGCCACCATCAAGGGCGGCGAGCGTTTTTCGGCGGCAAAGGCCTATCTCACCGACGAAGTGCGCAAGCGGCCGAACCTGTCGATCATCACCAGCGTTCAAGCCCGGCGCGTGCTGTTGGAAGGCAAGCGCGCTTTGGGGGTGGAGTATAGCCAGGCGGGCACGACAAACCGCGCCCTGGGCCGGGAGATCATCCTGAGTGGCGGCGCCGTGAACAGTCCGCAGCTGCTTATGCTGTCCGGCATCGGTCCGGCAGCGCATCTGCGGGAATTCGGCGTGGATGTGGTGGTGGACAGCCCCGATGTCGGCGGCAATCTCCAGGATCATCTGGATGTGATCGTGCAATGGCATTGCAGCCAGCCCATCACGCTCAACAGCAATTCCAAATTCATCAACAAGATGCTGGCGCTGGGCAAATGGGCCTTCGCGCGCACCGGCAATGGCGCCCACATGCCCACGCCCATGGGCGCGTTCCTTTCCACCCGTGAAGGGCTGGCGGCGCCCGATATCCAGATGCATTTCATGCCGGTGATCGGCAATCCGCACGGCCGCGGCACCATGGGCGGCGGCCATGGCTATCAGCTGCACGTCTGCCAGCTGCGCCCGGAAAGTCGCGGCACTATCCGCCTGAAATCGCCCGACCCGCTGGCGTACCCGGCCATCGATCCCAATTATCTCAGCGCGCCGGAAGATGTTGAAACGCTGGTGAGCGGGGTCGAAATGGCACGGCGCATCGGTGGCCAGCCGGCGTTCGCCCCCTATAATGCCGGCGAGGCCTGGCCAGGCCCGGACGTGACCGATCGTGCTGCACTGCTGGCGAAAATGCGTGGCTGGGCCGAGACCATCTATCACCCGGTCGGCACGTGCCGGATGGGCGTTGACGATACTGCCGTGGTCGACGGCCAGCTCCGCGTCAACGGCGTGGAGGGCCTGCGCGTGATCGATGCCAGCGTGATGCCCTATCTGGTATCGGGCAACACCAACGCGCCGACCATCATGATCGCCGAAAAGGCGGCCGACATCATCGCCGCGCGCACCAAGCTGGAACGCAAGCTGGGCCTCGCCGCATGAGCGGCACTTTCAAGGCTGCCGGCGTGAGCGATTTCACCATCCCGGTGAACGAGGCCGAATCGCAGTGGATTCGCGAGCGCGTCGCCGCCTATCGCTGGTTTGAAGAACCGCCGAACGCCGGCTGGCGGCACGGTGCCAACCGCGATTATATGCAGCGATTGCAGGCGCATTGGCTGGAGCGCTTCGACTGGGTCGGGGCCGTTGCGCACCTCAATCGCCTGCCGCAGGTGCGGGTGAAAGTGGGCGAAGATGGCGGCCAGCCCTTTCACCTGCACGCCGTCCATCGGCGATCCAGCCGGCCGGACGCGCAGCCGCTGTTGATCGCCCATGGCTGGCCGGGATCGATCCTGGAGTTTGATGCCATCATCGAACGGCTGGCCGAACCGGAGGATCCGGCACAACCGGCCTTTCACGTCGTCGCGCCGTCGCTACCCGGCTATGCGTGGTCAGACCGCCCGTCGGCGCCGATCGGCCCGCGCGAAGTTGCCCGCCGCTATGATTCCCTGATGCCGGCGCTGGGTTATGACCGCTACATTTATCAGGGCGGCGATTGGGGCTGTGTGATCGGCGGCTGGATCGGCCTTGATTCGGCGCGGGTGGAAGCGATCCATCTGAACGGCTTCGGCCTGCGTCCGGCCAACATGGCGCCCACCACCCCCGAAGAGGCGGCATGGCTGGCCAAGGCCGTGGCCGTGCGCGATACCGAAACCGCCTATCTGCAGTTGCAGGGCACCAAGCCGCAAAGCCTGGGCTTTGCGATGATGGATTCGCCGATGGGCGTCGCGGCCTGGTTTGCCGAAAAATTCGTTGGCTGGAGCGATGTGACCGGTGACTACACCGATCCGCCCTTCACCATGGATCAGCTGCTTACCAACATCATGATCTACCTGACGACGCGCAGCTTTCTTACCGCGACGTGGATCTATCGCGGAATGTTCCTGGAAGGCGGCTTTGCAATGCCGGCCGGGCGTCGTGTGGAAGTACCCACAGCTGTGGCGGCTTTCCCGCGCGATCTGCTGGCCTTTCCGCCGCGCGCCATGGTGGAGCGCGGCTATAATGTCGCGCACTGGACGACGATGCCACGCGGGGGCCATTTCGCCAGCCTGGAGGAACCGGAGCTGTTCCTGGCGGACGTTCGCGCCTTTGCCGGGGCGCTGTGAACCCGATCTGGGAGGTTTCGCCGGGGCTGACCGACTATCCGGCGGCGCTGGCACGCATGCAGGCGATTGCAGCCGGCATTCGCGCTGGCACCGAATCCGAACGCATCTGGCTGGTCGAGCACGCATCGATCTATACCGCCGGCACCAGCGCCAATCCGGCCGAACTGGTGGAACCTTCGCGATTTCCAGTGTTCGCTGCCGGGCGTGGTGGCCGCTATACCTACCATGGGCCGGGGCAACGCGTGGTGTATGTGATGCTGGATCTGGCGGCGCGCGGCCGCGACGTGCGGTGCTTCGTCGCTGCGCTGGAACACTGGCTGATTGACGTATTGGCCGATTCTGGCGTGCTGGGCCGGGTCATTTCCGGCAAGATCGGCGTGTGGGTGGACACTGAAGCTGGCCCTGCCAAGATCGCCGCCATCGGAGTTCGCGTGCAACGTTGGGTCAGCCTGCATGGCGTGTCTATCAACGTATGCCCAGATTTGGCTGATTTTTCAGGTATTATCCCGTGCGGTCTGTCAGATCCGGTCACCAGTCTCGCGGCACTGGGCCGCCCAGCCAAACTGCCGGCCATCGACGCCAGCCTAGCCCGACACCTTCCGTCCTTGCTGACGCGGCTCGTCGCATGATCAACTTCCCACGCAACGTCTCTCTTGCAGGATTTCGCAGGCCTCGCTAATGCATACCTCAGTTGGGGGATTAAGGCCGTGCCAACCCAACTCGTCCTGGGTTCAGGCGACACCGTCCAAGGAGTTTGAACATGACCATCATCGAAAAGCTGAAGACTGCCTCCATCATCGCTGGCGCTGCCCTGCTCGTCGTCGCTTGCGGCGAAAAGAAGGCTGAAGAAGCCGCTCCGGCCGCCGAAGCTCCGGCTGCTGAAGCTCCGGCTGCTGACGCCGCCACTACGGAAGCCGCTCCGGCTGCTGACGCCATGGCGCCGGCTGCTGACGCCGCTGCTCCGGCCGCTGACGCCATGGCGCCGGCTGCTCCGGCCGCTGCTCCGGCTCCGACCGAAGCCAAGTAATTTCGCCTTTTCTGGCAAATTGCTATAGGAAGGGCCGTCCCAGTCGGGGCGGCCCTTTTTCTTTGCAAAGGATGACAAATGAGCCTGGAACAGATCACCGAACAAATGACCACGCGCATGGGCGCCGGTGGGCAGTTCAAAAAATCGGTGAAGTTCGATTTCGGCAGCGACGGCCTGGTGCGGATCGATGACACGGTCAGCCCGGTCGTGGTGACCAACGAAGACGGCGCGACCGCCTGCACGATCAAGGTCACCATGGCCGATTTCATGGAAATCGCCACCGGCAAGCAAAATGCCCAGATGGCCTTCATGATGGGCAAGCTGAAGATCGAGGGTGACATGTCGGTTGCCCTTTCGCTGGGCAGCATTCTCGGCTGATTCGCGCGCCGCCGGGCTGGCCCCAGGGCATGGCCCGGCAGCACTGCTCCCACAACGGAACCAAGATGACCCATCGATTTACGCTGTGGTTGACCGGATTGAGTCTGATACTGGCCGGGGCCGTTGACGCCGCGCCAGCCAAACGCCGACCAGCGCGACGACCGGTCCCTAAGGTTACGCCGAAAACGGCTGTTACCACGCCGTCCCTGCCTTTCACCCCGGGGATCATGGTGCCCAAGGCGGTGGTGTTGACCAAGCCAACCCCAATCGAAGCCCGTGCCCATGCAGTCTGGATGCTGCGCGCCGCACTGAATGTCGCCGCCCTGCAGTGCCAGTATTCGCCGTTTCTGCGCACTGTGGACAATTACAACCAGATGCTACGCAAGTTTGGGCCCGAATTGACTGCGGCGCAGGCAACGGTGCTCGGCCATTTCAACCGCACGGCGAAGCGTGGTGGCGCGGCCAGCTTTGATCGCTACAACACCCGCAGCTACAACAGTTTTTCAACGCTCGATGCGCAGTATAATTTTTGCTGGGCAGCAGGCCAGGCAGGCGCGGCGTTGCGCGTTGCCAATGTCGGCAGCATGGCCAGCGTGGCCGAAGCCTTGGTGCCGCAATTGCGCGCCGCCTTGCAGTTGGTGCCGCCAGCAGCGGGGCTGATGGTGCCGCCGCAGCCACCTTTGCCGGATTTCCGTATCGCCGAGAGCTTGGCGACAGAGGCAACTGCCGGCCAAGATTGAACCCGCAATTCGAAACGAAGCACGGCCGCGCTCAACCAGGCGCGGCCGTTTTCATATCGGCTCGACCACCGGATCTCATGTACATATGAAAAAGGGGCGCGACGATTGCTCGCCACGCCCCTGATTCTTGTGCCCGTGGGCCGCTTACTGCGGCTGGCAGGGGCCAGTCGGAGCCGGAGCCGGCGCACCACTGAAGCTGATTTCCACGCGACGGTTCTGCGGTTCACGCACACCATCGGCGGTATCAACCAGCGGACGGCCTTCGCCGAACGCTTCGGTCGCGATCGCATCGGCACCAACGCCCTTGCCGGCCAGATAGGCCTTCACGGCATCAGCACGGCGCTGCGACAACGCAACGTTGTATTCGTCCTTACCCGACTTGTCGGCGTGACCGGCAAGCGCAATCCGGGTCTGACCGGTGGCCGCATATTGCTCAGCCGCACGATCCAGGATCGTCGCTGCTTCGGCGGTGATTGCCGATTTGTCCCAATCGAAGAAGACCAGGAACGGACCCGGAGTCACAGCTGCAACCGGGCACGGCGGCAACGGCGGCGGGGGCGGCGGCGGGGGCGGGGGAGCCGGCGGCGCTGGCGGCGGCGGCGGCGGGGGCGGCGGTTCAGCTTCGAAGAAGTTGTAGGTCAGCGTCAGCAGCACACTGTGGCTGCGGAAACGCGTATCGACCGGACGACCGTTTGTGGTGAACACATTCACGTCGGTGACGTTCATGTAGCGATACTTCAGGCCGATATCGACATTGTCGCTGATCGGCTTGTACACGCCGGCCAAGAAGTTCCAGGCAAAGGCCGTGTCAGAGTCGTTCACAAACACTTCGCCGGGCGAGCGGATGCGGCCGAATTCCTTGATCCGTGCGATACCGGCACCGGCACCGACATAGCCGCCGGCATCTTTGCCCTTGCCGCCGAAATCGACGAGGCCGTTCAGCATGAACGCCAGCGCCGTCGCCGAACCACCGGCATTCTGGTACGTGCCGATCGGCGGCGCGCCCAAGATGCTCGCGCCTGCCGCGTTGGTGTAGCGGATCGGCGGCGTGGTTTCGTTGACGAAGGTGGTGCGGTTCTTGCCGCGGATGTAGTTCAGAGCGAATTCGGTGCGGAAGCCACCGAAATCATAGCCGATGTTGCCGCCGGCGTCGAAACCGGGGAAATAGACCTGCTTGATGGCATTGCGGGTGGGCGCAGCGCCAGTGGCAGTTGCAATATCCAGATCCTGATTCTGAATCAGGTTCACGCCTGCTTCCAGACCAATATACCAAGCCTTGTCCTTCGCCGCGGCTGCGCTGGACAGCGCCGTTGCCGCGAGAACGAGGCCGATCGCAAACTTGCGCATCGTTTTCCCCTTTTGCCTGCCAGCACCATACCGGCTTCCCATTTCCTCTACTCTAGCGTAGCAATGGCATGCAAGTAGGGATTGCCCCCCAGTGTTGCCGCGGGGCCACAGGTAATAGCGGAAAAACCGCCGCTTACCGCGGTTCAGATCAGCAGCCCCTGCTGTTGCAGGGCCGCCACGAGCTCAGCAAACGCCGATCGCACTTCACTGTCAACCATCGCACCACCAATGGGCAAAGCAGGAGCAACCGACGCATTCACGCGCCGCAGCAATTGCCAGTCATCCGCGTGCACCACCACAACGGCATCGTCGGCAACCAGTGCAATCTGCCCATCGCGCGGTGCCTGCGCCAGCCAGCCACTGCCTTGCCAGTGCATCAGCGTGCCGGCCGGTTGGCCCCATGCGACCGTGCCCGTGGTCGGTACGATATGGCATTCACCCACCATCGGGCTGGCCGGCGGTGTGGCAGCGCTGCGCGAAGCAACCACGAGCGCTACCAGCCGATCAATCGCCAGCAGCGCATCATTGTGGGTCACATCCTTCTGGCTTTGTCCGGCCGCCAGCAGCGGCAGCGCCAGGCGCGGGGTATCAGGCATGTCAGTCTCCCGATCAGCTTATGGCAAATGTGGCCGTGCGGCCCGGTGCGGTGCCAAGTTGCGTCACCGCCAGCCACAAGGGCCCTGCCCGATCCGGGCAGTTCCAAGCCGGCGCGGCCACCTCGGCCTCTGCGACCACACCGCCGACATCGCGCAATTGCACCCGAAATGCGCTGCGCACCTCGCCGGGCGGAACGTCCACCAAATCGGGCCAGCCAAAGCCGGCGCGGCTTTGCGCGATCCAGGTGAATTGCAACGCGCCATCACGGCGCGTAGCGCGCAGGTGCACCGGCGCCAGCGGCTGCAAGCCAGCACCGCCCACCATCACGCCGACCGGTGCAGTCGCTGCATCGCCAACCCCGCCAGCACGGAGCAAAACCGTCTGGCCCAATTGTTCCAGCGACAAGGGCAGCGCCAGCAGCGCAGCGGGATCGAGCATCACAAAGCGCTCGCCTGCCACATGCCCGGCAACTGCCCATTCTGTACCGCGCCGGCCGCGCAGCAAGCCCGACAGGCGAAACCGGCGCGGGGCCAGCGCCTGCACCGTGCCGAACTGGATCAGCTCATCGCCCAACAACGCCAGATTGGCACCGGCCAGCACGGACGGCTCCGGCCGGCTTTCCAACCACATTGTGTCATTCAGCAATTCGACGTCGATGCTTGAGCTGCGGTCCCAGCCGGCGGGCAGTACCGAGGGCAGCAAACTCACCGCTTGCCCCATCACCGCCGGCATCGGCAGCATGCCGGCATCCTGCCAGCTGATTCCGCCATCCAGGCTGATCAACACCGCAGCGCGGCGCCAGCCGGCACCTTCGGCGGCCCCGGCCAGCCACAGCCGCGGCGATAGAGGCAGCTCTCCGGGCAACGGCGGCAGATCCAGCGCCATCAGGCGCGTCGGCCCGGCCGGCCGATCATCATGATCAAGCACGCGGCCGGCATCGCCAGGAAGCAGTGGCGCCGGCATGGCCGGCACCCGCACCAGATCAATCGACAGCACAAAGCCAGCAAAGCGCACTTCGCTCACCCGCCAATCGCTGGCGTCGATGCGCAACACATCGCCCGGCTGCACCCCCAGAAACCGCCACGGCAGATGCAGCGTTCGGCGCTGGCGGGAGGCCGTCAGCCGCAGCAACCGATCCTGGCCCAACTGCTTCGCCGCCGACGCCGTCAGCACCAAGGGCAGCGCCAGACTGTCCACGCGCGCGCCGGCCCGATGACGGGCGCGTTGCAGCCCAGGCTGATAATCGCGGGCCGCATCGAAATAGCCCAGTTCCACGGCATCGGCCGCTGCGTGGCTGGCCGCACGGCGCTGGCGATCGCGGGCCTGATCGCTGCCTGGCGCGCGGGCGTTGGCGGCATCGCTAGGCAGCATCACCACCGACGGCAGGCCCGGGCCGACAAGGGCGCTACCCGCCGCCAATACCGCGCCGGCCGCTTGCACCGCCGGTGCCAGCGCATCAGCAAGCGGACCGGACTGGCCGAGATAAAGGCCTTCCACCGCCGGAAAATCACCCTGCGCCGGCAACGCCAGCCCGGCCAGCGCCGCGACATCGGCCATGGCCGTGCCAAGATCGATCGGCTGCGCATCGGCAAACACTTCGAACGCCAGATTGGGCAGACGATTGCCAAATTCGCCCAGCAGCACATCATCGAATACCGCCACGGCCAGGCCGCGAAACGCTGGCGCATCTTCTTCTGCCGCGGCAATCAGCGGATCAGGCAGCTGCCGTTCACTACCGGTCATCAGGCGCATGGTAACGGGTTGCAGCCATTGCCCGCCGGCATCGCGCAGTAACTTGCCATCGGCCCACACCCGGCCAATCCCAATGATCGGCCCGCGCGCCAGCAGAACGGCAAAACTGGCCGAATAGCTGGGGCCGCTGTTGCTCGCGCTGCGCTTGCCACCACGCGCCGCCGTTTCCCGAATCGGGGCCGCCCAGATGATGTTGCCGGCCAGGCGCATGCGACCGCGCACCACGGCGATCGGTTCGCCATAGCTGGCGGCCTGCACTTCGGGCGGGGCGGCGCGCGCACCGCTCCGCTGCCGACCACCCGCCAACCGCGTGTCGATCACGCCGCCCAGCAATGTGCCGATGATGCCGCCCACCGGGCCGAGCACGGCGCGGCCGACCACGCCAAGCACCAGACTGGCCATCAAACGCCTCCTTCAACGAACGCCGGGAAAGGCCCAGGCCGCCACCACGGCCCAATCATCTGGTGCCGGGCCTTCCACCACGCGTCCCAGCCCGGCGTGGGCGTGAATGATGCCGGTATCGCTCATCACCGCGAGATGGCGGTGGCCGGCGGCGAGGCGATATTCGATCAGATCGCCCGGCCTGGCGCGCTGCATCCCGCCCCGCACCCGGCGCAAGCCGAGCGCGCGGCAGGTGGCGGCCAGCAACACGCCATGATCGCCGCCCAGTGCATAGGCCGGCAACGCCGGCAGCATGACACCCGCACCCGCCGCCGCCAGCAGCGCGACACCGATGCAATCCAGGCCCAGGCCGGACACACGGCCCTGCGGGCGGAAGCGCGTGCCAAGGCCAGCGCGGGCCGCGACCAGCGCCGCGCGGCGGCGGCGGGAGAGGTTTGCGGGCGCACGCATCACAGCTGATACCGGGTAAGCAGATCGGCGCCCGGCACATGCGGTTCGCCGCGGAAATTGACCGCGTTGCCAAACCGGTCGCGGCAGGTGGCAAAGCGCTTGTCACACCCCTCCCGCAGCAGCGCACGCGTGCCGGTGGCCAACCCAAGTGGTTCGTCGAGCAGCAGCCAGCCATCATCATCGGCAATCAGTCGGCGTTCCAACCCGGCCGCCGGGCCATCCAGCACCAGCAGCGTGCCCTGAGCCTGATCGCCGGCCACGATGCCATCGGCGCGCACGCGATCGGGCTGGGTGCCAGCCAATGTCACGATCCGCTCACGCCCGCGCAGGCTGACCCGGCAGCGCGCGTCGCCCAGCTCGGCACGGCATTCCGGCGAGCAGGTTTCGACGGCACTGGCCGCCAGCGCGGCGCCGGGGCCAACCAGTTCAGCGGTGAATCCGGCATCGGCGCCGTCGCCCACCGTCACCTCGCCCAGCGTGCCCGCGGCGAGGCTGTGACGGCCAGCGCCGGGGTCACGCCAATCAACGAGCAGCAGCTGAAGCCGCGCACCATCCCAGCGGCCGGCCAAGAGATCGGCGGCGGTGAGCGCCCCGGCCGACAACGCGCCCGCCACCTCCATGGCGTCGGCCTCCAGCCCGTCGCCCAGCACCACGGCCGATGGCGTCATGCCCGGACGCGCCTGATGCAACAGGCCATCAAACTGCAACGGCCGATCGTGGCTGGTGAAGCCCAAAGCCACGCCATCGCGGCGGACCAGGCGCCAGCACAGGGCCAGATGGGTGAGTTCAGCGTCAAGCATCGCCATCCTCGCGCAGTTCGATCAACGGCACGCCGGGCAGTTCGCCCGCGCGCCAGCCAGCGATCGATACGACCAGCCGATCGCTGGCGAAGCGCACCGGCACGTCAAAGCGATACCCGGCGGTCACCACCGCGCCGCCCGGGGGCGGCGCTGCAAAATCGATGTGGCCGCCGGCCTGCAGCGTCCACCCGGATTGTGCCACGCCGTTGACGGCCACCACGACCGATCCGGGCCACGGCCGGGTGATGCGGCGGCGCTGCGGCGGGTCATCGGCCAGGCCATCATCGCCATAAAGTTTGACCAGCGCAAAACGGGTGGTGGCGCCATCGCCGCTGCCCAGCGGTTGATCGGTCGCCGCCGGATCGCCGCCGTCGGCCGCCGAGCTGTTGTCGAGCGGATCCAGGAAGCGGAAACCGTGTGCCTGGCCGCGTCTGGCCCGGAAAAAGGCCAGCAGCTGCGCCAGATCCGCTTCGGATCGCACCCCGAGCCCGGCATCATATTCCAGCCGCGCATCGGCCCACTCGGCATTGCGCTGCTCCGCGCCCGATCCCGTCACCACCACCTGCGTGGAAAAGGCCGGGCCGCCCGCCGCCCCGAAGCCGAGTTGCAGGGGAAAGCGCACATCGTGGAACGCCGGCATGGCCTCGTCTCCATAGGCAAGGGTGAAAGGCGTGAAACCGTCGCGCGCCACCTGCGGCCAGGCCCAGATGAAGATTTCAGCGGCGGCTGACTGTGCGGCTGCGGCCGAAATCAACGGCCACTGCGCCGGCGCATCAGCAACGTTCAGCACAAAGCCCGCCAGATAATGCTGGCTCGATAGCGGATAGGCGAGGCGCGCGTTCACCGCGCTGCGCGCGCGCACCTGCCCAGCCTGGTTGGCGCTGGTGACGAATGTATAGTCTTCAAGCTGCAACACGTCGAAGGCCGGGTACGCCCAGGCCGCCGGCAGATTGGCGCGCGCCAGATCGGGGCGATCATCGAGCAGCACCTGAGGCGCATAGAAAAGCAGATGCGTGCGCACATCGGGCGCCAACGCGCGCGCCGCGCTGACCATGCCGGCAGTCGCTTCGGCCAGCCGTGCCCCGCACCAATCCAGATAGGCCTGCTCGGCCGGTGATTTTGCGCCCCTGATATCGGCGATGGCCGGCGGCGGCTGCCCGGTTTCAGCCTGCCAGCGCGCGGTGGTGGCGGCATCATAAAGGCAGGGCCGTGCATCCGGGCCGACCCACCACCACGGCTCCCCCACCTGAAAGGCCGGCCCCATGCCTGCCGGCACCAGTGCCACCGCCGCGCCCACCACGCTGCGCAGCCAGTCTTGCGCCGCCGCGCTGCACGGCGATAGTAGCGCCGACGGTGGCACCCAACCGGTCAACCCGATGTTGCCATCGCTGTCGCGCTGCGCCCAGTCGGCCGGGCAATGCGCCGCAAACAACTCCATCGACAGCGACAGGATCGGTGCAAAGCCCAGCGCGTGGGCGCGGGCCAGGAAATCCGTGTGCCAAGCCAATGCCGGCCCACAAAGCGGCCGTGCCGGATCGACCAGATAGGCACCGCCTTCGGGGTGGAGCGCCATGAAATGGCTCATCCCCAGATAATGGATAATGGCCCCGCGCCAACCGAGCAGCAGCGCCTGATCCAGAATTCGTTCGGGCGTCTGATTGTAGAGATCGTCATAGGCGGTACACAGCCGCCAATCATGCGGCGGCAGCGACGGCCGGCCGGCTTTGAGAACCGCGCCCGCACCATCCACGGCCAGTGTTGTCAGCCGCACCTCGGCGTGCGCCACCGCGGCCAGCGGCGCATCGCTGCCATCATAGCCGGTTGGCACCAGGCTGATGAACAGCCGGTCGATATCGCCGGCCCACACCGGAACGGCCTCAGCCGGCAGCAGGAAACCGCTGGCCAGGTCATCGAAATCCAGGCTGATCTCGGCATCGGTGGGTGTGCCGATGGCATAGTTCCACAACCGCACATACCAGGTGCGGGGCAAGCCATCGGCATCGCGCCCTTCGATGGTGAGCACCGGGCCGTTGACCGCATCCAGCGGCAACATATCGCCGCTGGATTGCCAGCGAAACCGCCATAGCAGCCCGCGATAATCGCGGCGCGTTTCCAGCGCACATAATTTGTGGCTCCAGCGATCGGCCGATTCCCAGATCAACCCGGCCAGATCGCCCCGGCGCTGGAATTCCAGCGCCACTGTCACCGTCTCCGCGCCTTCCGTGACCACGCTTGCCATCATCGGGCGCGGAAAATCCACCAGCCACCAGCGCGGATCAAACCGCCGGACGCAACGCGTGGCGCCCTGATCGGCGGCACTGGCCAGCCACCAGCGCATCATGGCCGCACCTTTTCCAACGCACGCGCCACGGCGCGCGCCACCTGGTTGCCGGTCTGCTGCATCACGGCCGGCCCAGCGTCACGCGGCGCCGCGACATTCACCGTGATGTTGACTGGCCGCGCGCCGCTGCTGCCATTGGCCTCCACCCGGCCGGCTGCCGTCGGCACGAACAGCTCCGGCCCGCGCTCACCGACCATATAGGCCCGCCCAGCGCTCACCGAACCGCCGGTGGCGCGCCCCGGCAGGCCGAGCAGCCCGCCGATGAGGCCGCCGCTGCCGCTCCCGCCGAAGATCGCTCCGAAATCCAGCTTCAGCGCTTGGCTCGCAATATCGCCCAGCACCGAAACACCGATCCGGCGCAGATCATCAAAACCCAATTTGCCATCGGCCAGTGCGCGGCTCAGCGAGCGGCTGAGCCCGGCACCGGCGCGGTTCAGACCGGCCGCCAGCGGGCCATCGAGGGTGCGCTGCACTTCACCAACCCCGGCCAGAAAGCCGCCGGTATCGGCACGCAACTTCACCACCAGCTCATCCACATCATCCATCGGGGAATGCCTCCATCAAGGCCGCAAGTTTGGTTGCATCGGCCGGGGCCAGGGGCTTTTCATCCAGGCCAAGCGCCGTCACCAGTTCCGCCGGCGTCGCCGCCCAGAACTCGCCCGGCCGCCAGCCCAGCACGGCCGCCGCGACATGCGCTGCCCGCCGCGCGGCGCCCGAAAAATCCAGGGGGGCAATCATCATCGTCCCGCCAATATCTGGCCCAGCAGCACCCTCAGCGCCGGCGCCGCATTCACCAACCCACCGGCCACCAGCGCGTCGGCAAAGGCGCCGCGATCGCGCGGCTGCGCCAGGCAATGCCAGAACAGCCCGACCAGTTCGGCCAGTGTCAGCTGCCCCGCCGCGGCGCGTTCACACAGAGCAAACAACGGCCCCAGCTCGGCCTCGGCCGCCACCAGTGCGGCAAATGTCGGCCGCAGCTGCAGCCGCTCGCCGCCGATCACCAGCGCGGCTTCGCCCCTGATGACATTGGGCACTGCGTTGGCTGTCACGCCGCTGACGGCGTCGCTCCTCACGCCGCCACCACGGGGCCGCTGCTTTCCAGCGCCAGGCTGTAGGTGCGTTCCCCATTGAAATCGCCGGCATAATCCAGCCGACTGATCTGGAAGCGCCCGGTGATCGTCTCGCCGCTTTCAAACTGCACCTGATAATCATCGATCACCCCGGCCAGCGCGCTGGCCTTCACCCGGGTTTCGGCGCTCGATCCGGTGAACACGCCTGATCCGGACAGCGACACCGATCGCACGCCGGCGCCCGACAACAGCTCCCGCCAGCCGCCCGATCCCTGGTTGGTCACCACCACGCTTTCGGTGGCCAGCGTCAATTGCGTCGTGCGCAGGCCTGCCACCGTGACGAACACCGGCGGCACTGCGCCATTGCCGACCTTCAACAGGAAAGCGGCGCCCTTTTCCATTGCCATGCTGATTGCTCCTAAAGTGCGTGCGTGAACACGCGGATTTCGATGCTGCCCGGTCGCCAGCCATCCTGCGGCGCGCCAACACCAGTGCGCAGCAGATTGACCAGCACGATGCGCTGGCCATCGCGCACCCCGGTCAACCCGCGCAGCCGCGCTTCGGCCATCCCCACCAGCGCGCGCAGCCGCGCCGCGCCGGGACGATCATCCCAGATTGTCACTGCCAGGCGCGTGTTGTGGCCGGTCTCGGTCTTGCTGCTCCAGTCGCTGACCAGATCGGGGCCGATCACGGCATAGGGGGCCGCAGCTTCGGCCGGCGGGCCATCGAAGACACCGTTAAGCCCCGGCAGATCGACGAGCGCCGCCACCACGGCCTTCTGCACCGCCAGGCTGGCGCTCATGGTCCATCTCCCCGATCGATCCCCGGCCACATCAGCCCGGCATCAGCCACCCGGCTCCGGCTGCCATACCGCCACTGTTGCAGGCCAGGCCCCAGCAACCGCACACTATCGCCATCGCGGCTCACCACACCTTGCCCCGCCCAGCGCCGCGCCACCCGCGCGCCCAACCGCGCCACCGCCGCCGCGGCGAGCCCCGGCAGGCGCCGTCTCAACAGCGTCGCCGCTGCATCACCCATCATGGCGCGCGCCCTTCGCACAATAGTGTCGCGAGCCCCGGCATGGCCGGATCGCGCGCCACCGCCAGCACGGAGAGGCTGGCTCCGCGCCAACGCAGCCGCACATCAAGCCCCAGATCGTCGGAATCACGCAGCAGCACCCGCCAGCGCTGCCGCGTGCGCGCCGCCTCACCGCCCTCGGCCGCAGCCAATGGACTTTCAACACGCAGTTCGGCATGCGCCCGGCCAAGCCTGATCCACGCCCCCGCATCATCGCCGATCTCATCGCGTGCCGGCTGCCAGCGTTCGATCACCACAGCCTCGGCCAGCCGGCCAGAAACTTCCCGCGCCATCTCAGCCATGCTCAACCCCCCAGGCTCATGCGCCGCCACGGCCGCCACAGCGCTGCGACAGCGGCCGGTGGCGGGCCGGCGTCGGCCGCATCGCGATGGCTGAACAAATGGCTGACCAGCCGCACGATCCCGGCCCGCAAGGGCTCCGGCACGCCGTTCCAATCCTCGGCCAGCCCGGCGCGGAACCGCACCATGCTGCGCTGTTCCGGCAGGCGCACCAGCCGCACCCAGCCTGTACCATCGGCGGCGATATCGCCTTGCCAGTCCGCATCCGGCAGTGACGCTGCACCAGCATAAACGCCCGAGATCGCCACACAGGGCGGCGCGCGCAGCCGCTGCCAGGCCAGATCGGCCACCAGCATCTGCTCGCCTTCGCGCGCGATCAGCCATTGGCCGATGAAGGCCTCGCACAGGCCCATGGCGGCGCGAATATGGCCGGCGACAACCGCATCCTCATCATCACGATCCAGCCGAAGCGCCGCCTTGCACTCGGCAAGGCCCACAACCAGCGGCCCGGCTTCCAACGCTATGGCCATCACCGTTCCTCCACCCGCACAACCAGTGTGCGTTCATCGCTGCTGCCGTCGTTCAGGGTCACGCGATTGGTCACCCTGCAGATCTGGCCTGCCGTGCCGCCGCCGAGCGTGATCGCAGTCCGCCCGGCATCGATGCGGGCGCCCGCCAGCGTCAGCCCAGCTGCCGGCAGCACGCTCCAAACGGATGTGACGATGGCGCGACCAGCCAGATAGCCAGCGTCCCAATCAACCGCATGGTCGACCACCGCGCCGGGGTCTTTCAGAAACAAAGTCATCACAGGGGCCTTTCGCGTTGGGGCCTTTCGCTATTCGGTGGCGCGACGCGACAACGTCACACCGGCGCTGCCGCCGTCACCGTCCACGCCGCCACATTGACCGCACCGCCAGCCAGCACCGGCTGCGGCGGACAGGTGGTGACATAAAGCAGCCGCCCGCCCGCTCCATCGACCAGGGCAACATGATCGGCCGTGCCAGTGGCCAGGGCCACCAGGCCTTCGCCTGCCGCCACGGTCAGTTGCCGGCCGCCGCCCGGCGCAGCGGCCTTGGCAAAATCCGCCGGCCGCAATGCGGCTGTGGCCAGTGGCGCCGCCATGGCGGCGGTGAAATCAGCCGGTTGTCCTGCCAACACCACCAGCGCATCTGCACTGGCCAGCACATCGAGGCCGGCATCGAGCACCGGCTGGGCTGCAAATCGCGCCATGAACACCCTCCCAGATTGGATCAATCAATCGCCGCGCACCGCCAGCGTTCGTCGGGCGAGCACCAGCAACGCAGGCAGCAGCACCGCCGGACGACGGGGCGGGAAAACCTGCGCGCCGCCATCGGTGATCGACAGCGCCACTGCCTGTGGCACCACCAACGCCGGCGCAGCCGACAGCAGCACCAGCCTATGCGTCAGGATCATGCCCAGGCTCCCTCAGCTTGCCGTGATCGCCAGCGTCTTTTCGCGCAGCACCGTCACGCCATCGGCGGCGATCATCTGCACCGTCACGTTGCGGGTGCCCGTCCACCGCTCGGTGGCCAGCAACTTGGCCGTGCCGCGCGCGGTGACGGCCACACCTGACCCGTTGGCGCTGGCCAGCGGGTTGCCGGCGGGTGTGGCCAGATTCACGCCGCCGCGATAGGTCTGGTCATCATAGAGCAGCCCATCCAGCTTGCGTTCGGTCAGCGTTTCATCAAGGTCGCCATCGGCCGGGCTGAACGGCCAGGCGCGGGCGTAATCGACACGCACGTTGCTCGCCGGCCATGCGCCGCCGGTACTGGTCAGCACGGCGCGGGTCGCGCTGGATGCCAGCGCGACTGTGAAGCCCGTCTTGGCGAACGTCACACCGCCATCGGTGCTCACCCAGAACTGGTTGCCGATGCTCGCGCCGTTCAGCGTCCGCACGGCACGACCGAGTTCGATCTCGATCACGGTGCGGGCATCGTCGCGGAACCAGGCCGCCACCACGCGCGGGCCGTGGGCCTTGATGGTGCGGTCAAACGCCCAGGCCGCCCCCCGCCCCAATCCCCGCCCCAATCGCGCCTGCGCAACCTGGTTCTGATCGCTTACCGGGCTGCCGCCCGTGCCGGCCGTCGCGCTGCTGTGGTAGGCGGCATGTAAGCTGCCGCCGCCACTGCTGGTGGCGGGCTGCGGGTTGCCGTCCATCACCGCATCGGGCCAATAGGGGCCAAGAATGCCTCGACTGCCCAACTCCGCCACAAAGGCGACATGCTCGGCGCGCTTGGCCACGGCCCCACTGGTATCGCTCGCGCTGCGGTGGCCGCGCCACGGCGGAAACACAATCCACGGTGCGGAAGCCGCGTTGCTGAATCGGTCGTCCACGCCGCTGCGATACAGCGCCCGGCTGCCGACCCCGCTGGCGACGCTGCTCATTCCCGGCGTCCACATGATGGCGTGCAGATCAACATAGCGCCCGACTGCCGCAGCATAGGTTTCGACCACGCCGCTGTTGTTGCCACCGGCCGCGCCAGCCACCTGTCCGATGGTGCCCATGAACTGGAAACTGCTGTGGCCCGTCACGCCGGCCTGATAGGCTGTGGCGTTGTTGGCCCAATCCGCCATCGCCGTGCCGTTGATTGCCATGTTGATAATCAGCAACGGATGACCGGGGTTGGCGGTATTCCATTCGTTCAGCAACGCCACCATGCCATGCCCCACGGCCGGGGTGGCGTTGCTGAGCAAGCGCGTTTGCACCATTGTCGGCTGCGCGTAGGTGGCCGCCACGCCTGCCGTTTGATTGGTCAGCTTCACTAGCAAGCCTTGCGCGCCGCCGGCCACGCTGAGTCCCAGAAAGTTGGTGCCCGGCCCGCTGATGTGCGAGATCGCCAGTTCCATGCCTGATTGGCCGTGATGCAGCACTGCGGTCCCGACGAGGAAATCCGTCATGGTTGTGCTGCGGCTGACATCATTGGTGTCACGCACGTGCAGATCGAACACGCCCACCGGCAGCGTGTCGGTCGTGCTCCAAGTGCCGCTGCCAAACGTGCCGACCGCTGCCCAGTCAAAGCCCGAAACCGGCGTGTTGGTGCCCGCCAGCACCCAGCGGCGCTGCATCGCCGTGGTTCCGGCCTGGTAGGTGCCGCCAATGGTGAACGGTCGCGCGCCGCGCCCGCCGTGGAACTTCACCGCCGGTTCGGTGATCGTCGGATTGGGCGTCCAGTGGACCGGAGTGATGGAGCCGACATCTTCCAACCCGTCTGTCAGGCTGTTCCAGTTGGTGGCCACCAGCGCGTTGATGCCATCAGTGCCGTTGTTGGCGAGGCCGGTACTGAGGCCGGACAGAGTCCACCAGAACGCCAAATCGGCCTTCGCGGCACTGCGCAGATTGGCATAGCCCAGCGTACCGGCATTCTGCGCGGCGATCAGGCTGGCATAGCTGTGCAGCGTAGTCGGAGCGCCCGCACCCGCCGCAAGCGCCAGCAGCGCATCATGGTGCGGGCGGTTGTTGGTGGTGTCCCACGGAAAATCACCTTTGATGTGGGCGAAGTTCTCCATCGCCAGATTGACCGGCGAGCGCACAGTGCTCCCTGCCGGCCGGCTGTTGAAAATCTGCGACAGCAAAATGCCACCGGTGGCGCTGATATAGCCTGCCGTCAGTGGCGTGGCGATGACCTGGCTTGATGCCCCACCGCCCACTTGCACCCGCGCCGCCCAGCCCTGCCAGACCGGGGCAGCATCGGTGCCGGTGTTCTGCACGCCATAGGCCAGCAAATAGACATCACTGCCGTTGGCGGTGAGCGCCGAAACGCTGGTGAAATCCTGCGCGGCGGCGGCGTAGGCGCTGATATTGGTTGATCTGGCATTGATGCGCGGTCGCAGTTGCAGCGCGCCCAGACCAGCATTGTTGCCGCCTACAGACAAGGCGCTGTCATTACCCCCAGTGAAAGCGCCGCTGCCTGTGGCGTCATGACCCCATAGCGGATAGGCCCCACCGTTGGTGAAGCCAGACGACGGCAGCCGCACAAAGCATAGCTGGGCAAAGCCCACGGCCTTGCCCGCCGTCCCCGCCACGGTGATCGCCGTGGTGAAGTTGCGCTTGGTGATGGCGCTGGCGGGCCGCAGATCGGTCGCCGAAATGGCTTTGATGCGGATCGCCATCAGCCGTTCACCACAGCCAGGCCGGCCGGTTCATTCACCAAGCGAAAGGTGACGCCGGCAGGCGCGTTGGAAAGAATCAGATCACCGATGGCAACAGTGCTCCACTGGGTCGTAACACTGGTGGCTGACAGGCTGAAGTCGGGCGCGCCAGACGCCGCCCGACGCGCACCGCCGCCAATCCGCCCGACGCCGCCCACGCCGCCGCCGATGAACATCATGGTGCCACCGGCATGATCGACAGGCTGCCATCGGTTGCACCGTCGCGGACGAAGCTGATGAACTGGCCGCTAGTGATACGCAGATGGAATTTCTCGTCGGCGGCCAAGGGAATCGATCCGGCGCCAACGGCGGCGGTCACGCTATTGTCTCCCACCCGGATGAATCCACGCACGGATGCATGCAGCAGCACTTCGGCGGTGGAGACAGCCGTTGACCGCTGCGCACCCGCGCCGCTGGTGGTCAGGCGCTGGCCCGCGGCAAAATCATAGGCGCGCGTCGTGCTGGCCACCGACGGCACCGTCAACACATCGACATCGCCGATATTGTTGGTGCCGGCCGGCAGCGCCGCACCGATCGTGACTGTGGTGTTTTCAAGCGCCGCCAAGGTGGGCGCGTCCAGCGCGACGGTTGGCGTTGCCGCAAAGGCCGGCAGCGTGCCGCCGATCTGCACCGGCAGCCGCGCGCCGGCGCTGTCGGCAACAACCATCGCTGCGCCATCCGCGCCAAACGCCAGCTTGGCATAGGGCCAATGCACGCCGGCCAGTTCATCGGTTGCAAACGCCAAGCCAATGGCCGGCGCCGTCACATTGTCAGGCATGGTGATCTCCACTGTGGGGCCGGCACGCGGCCGGCCCCCCTGGCTTGACTCAGGCGGATGGAATCAGGCGGAAAAGCGCATCAACTTGATGGCGCGGCTGTCGAGGACCGCCCCACCCACACGCCGCGTCGCATAGAAATGCACATAGGGCTTGTTGCTGTAGGGGTCCTTCAGCACCGTGGTCTCGGCGCGCTGGGCGATCAGATAGCCGGCCTGGAAATTGCCGAAGCCGATCGACAGGCTGTCTGCCGCAACGTCCGGCATCGCATCGACCTCGACCACGCGATAGCCCAGCAGCGTCTGCGGCTGGTCCGGTCCCAGGCCCGGCTGCCAGATGAAGGCGCCATCGCTGGTCTTGAACTTGCGGATGCGCGCCAGCGTGGCGCTGTTCATCACCCACACCGCGCCCTGACGATAAGGGCTGGCCAAGGCGTGCACCAGATCGATCAACCGATCCTGCGGATTGGACGCGGCAAAACTTCCCGCCGCGCCGGAGGTCACGAACTGCAAGGTACCGAATGCACGGGCCGCATCGGCGGTAGCGGCGACCGGTGCGGTCAGGAAGCCGCGCGGCTTGTTGACGCCATCGCCGGAGACGAACGCCACACCTTCGGCACGCGCGAATTCGCGGCCGATTTCCTCGCCCAGCCAGTTTTCCACGTCGAAACTGGCATCATCCAGCATCGCCTGGCTGGCCGCCGGATTGGCGTAAAGCTCACCCATCGGCGGTGCGATTTCGGCAAAGTCCGGCGTTTCGGTTTCGGGCCGGCCTGCAGTTTCCGCCACCCAGCCCGATACCACGCCGCTGGTGGTGAACAGCCGGCGGTAATTGGCCGAACCCACCTCCACCACTTGCGCAATGGCGCGGATGGGTGAGGCAGCGGCCAGCACCCGGCCGATCACGTCATCGATCTCGCGCGGCACCGCCAGCCCGCCCTTGGCCGGCGCAGCGATCGTGGCGGCCTTGGCCTCCAGCGCCGGGCGGGTGATGGTTTCGGCCGTCTCGAACAGGGCCGTCAGGCCTTCAGACTTAAGTTCCAGCATCGTCATTCTCCTCTTGCCAACCCAAAACCTGGGCCTCCCGCTGCATCGGGAAGGTCACCAGCGACACTTCAACCAGCTCCAGTCGCTCCAGCCGCCGACCGCTCCTGTTTCCTGAGCGAGTGGGGCTTGCGGCTTTCACCCGGTAACCAAAACTCAATCCTGTGATGGCGCCGGCCTTCACCAGCGCCGCGGCATCTGCGCCGCGGCCGGTGCCGACGATCTGTGCCGTGATGCGCAGACCGCGTTGATCTTCGGCAAGAGCTTCAACGAAGCCGATTGGTTCACCGGGCAGATGCTGCCACAGCAGCGGAATCGGCGCGGTCGCATCGGCAAAGGCGCCGCGCGCCACTACATCGCCGCCGCGATCGGCCACATCGAACACGCTGGCATAGCCAGCGAGACGAAGCGCCCTCATGGCCGTTCCCCGCGCACCAGCCCCAACTTGAACGCCAGCCCGAACAGCAATAGCGCCACCACAGAACGCACCACCCAGCCGACAAGGCTTTTCAGCGCGGAGCTCTTCACATCGCGCCAGCCCTGCACCAGCTGGCGCAATTCCTTGATGTCACCGCCGGCGCCGTCGTCCATCAGCCCGATGCTGCGCAGCGCGCGCGCGGCACCGGTCTCGGCCGCTTCCTCGATGATTGCCTGCAGTGTCACCCGCGCCGCGCCTTGGGCTTCGGCTTGCGCCACCAGCCCTTCCAGGATGCCCGTCATGCCATATCCCCTTCCAAGCCAAGAATGCGCCGTTTTTCAGAGCTTTCGAGAAAGTCCGCCGCGCTGACGCTGGCCCACAGCCGCTCGCGGTCCTCGGCCAAGGCCGTGATGCCATCCAGGTCCACACTCAACGCCAGCCCAGGCCACCACCAGCCCAGATGGGCGGCCAGCGCGCCGAGCACACGGCCCAGCAGCGGTAACAAGGTCAGCCGCCACAGCGCGACATTGGCCTCCCGATAATTGGCGTGTGTGTTGTCACCCTTCATGCCCAGCAGCAGCGGCGGCACGCCCAGCGCCAGCGCGATATCGCGCGCTGCCGCCTCGCGCATGCCGGCAAAATCCATTTCGGCCGGCGACAGGCTGAGCGCCTGCCAGTTGAGCCCACCTTCCAGCAGCATCGGCCGGCCAGCATTGGCTGCGCCGCTGAACGCGGCCTCCATTTCGCTGCGCAGCCGCTCATATTGCGCCGGGCTTAGCGTCGATCCATCACCAGGCTGGTACACGAGAGCGCCCGATGGCCGCGCCGCATTATCAAGCAGCGCCTGATTCCAGCGGTTGGCCGCATTGTGCACCGCCACCGCGCCCGCTGCGGGCGCCAGGCAACCGGCACCATGATGATCATCCAGAGGATGGAAGCTGCGGATATGCAGCAGGCCACCACCTGACCCTGCCGGATAGCGCCGCAGCGCCCCGCCGGCGCGGTAGACATGCGCCGCTGGCCAGCCGTTGGCGTCCACCTCTACGCTCACCCGTTCCGGGCGCAGCGCGTACAACGCGCCCGGCAGGCCATCATCGCCAACCGCCACATCGACATAGGCATTGCCGTGCAGCAGCAGATGCCCGGCCAGCGTTTCGATCAACCCCGGCCCGGACGCACCAAAGCCGCAGCTGGCCAGCAGCGCCAGCGCCGGATGGCCCGGCGGATTGCTGGTGATCGGCGCGCCGCCGGCCCCTTCGGCCACCAATCGAATGGCGCGCGACGCCACCGGATTGGCAAGAAATGCTGCACGCACCTGAGCAGCATAACCGCCGCCCGTGTCGCCAAGCGGTGTCGCCCACGCCGGGATTCGCGCTGCGGGCGGGCCACTCCCACGCGCATCGGCCTTGGTCCGCAAGAACGGCAATCGCATCCCACTAACCTTTCTGGTTCATAGTTGCCGCACACCGGGCACAATGACGCGTGGCCCCAGCATCAGCGCCGAAAGCGCCCAGACCGCCGCATCGGCGCGATCCGGGGACGGACCCGGCCCGGCGTAGCGGCCATCGTTCAGCAAACCGCACAGCTCGTCTTCCAGCGCCGGAAACACCCCGACATGCCACACCCGGCCTTCGCCATAGAGCGCAGCCACCGGCTCGGCCCGCGCCACCTTGCCCCGCGCAGCCCGCACCGCGAGCACCGGCAGGGTCGATTCCACCGATTTCAGCATCGCTGTCACCATGGTGCCGCCCTGGTTCACTTCCGCCACCACCTTGTCGGCCTGCCAGCGATCGGCCGCGGCCACCACGGCGCGGGCCCATTGGCCCGGCGCAACGGCCGAAACGCTCCGATCATCCAGCACATAGGCGTTGCCATCACTGCCCAGCGCCGCCACCACGATCCCGCAGGTGCCACCACCGGCGGGCGGATCGACACCAACCACCACCCGAACCAGTGCCGGCGGCGCCAGCACGCGGGCCCGATCGATCAGCGCCCGCGTCCACAGCGCGCCGTCCATATCCTCGACAATCTCGCCGGCCAGTTCTTGCCGCCCGGTCACCGTGCCACCAAAGCGCCGCTCCAGCCGCGCCAGAAACCCGCGCGGCAGGTTCGCCGCATTGTCTGCCGTCGCCCCGCGCGTTGTCACCACGCCGGGTTCCGCCAGCAGATTCTTCAGCCAGCCCAGCGGCAAGGGCGTTGTTGTCAGCAACATTTGCGGCGCTGCGCCCAACCGGGTCGCCATCCGCAAATTCATCACCGCATCCTCGCCGTGCAACCAGTGCGCGAATTCATCGCCCCAGGCATAATCGAACTGGCCGCCGCGCAAGGCATCCGGCTCCGCGCCGGAATAGAGCCGCGCCTCGCTGCCATTGCCCCAGATCAGCCGCTTGGTGCTCGGCTGCCAGATCAGATCCGCATCGAGCGGTACGCGAGCCAGAAGCCCGGATTCCCCCTCCACCATAACCGCGCGCGCCACATCCAGGCTGGGCGCCACCAGCGCAAAGCGCCGTGGCGCCGCCACCGCAAGCCCATGAATCCATTCGGCCCCCGCCATGGTCTTGCCGAACCCGCGCCCGGCCAGGATCACCCAGATCCCCCAATCGCCGGGCGGCGCCACTTGGGCGGGCCGCAACATCCCGGCGCCAGTCAATCCGGCTAGCAACGCAGCCTGGCCGTGCCGCGCCAGCAGGCGCCGGCGCTGCGCCAGAGTCTGCGCCCGAAATTGCTCCAGCAGCGATTCCGCTGCCGGGGTGGGTTCAACCATGACGCTGCGTGTCCCGTTTCGGTCGCCAGGCAGCCGCCAAGGCCCGCGCGCGGCACCGCACCCGGCACCCGCAGCGATCAATCACCCTTCATGTGCGCTGCTCCCTTGTCGGGAGGCTTGGCGACTATTGGCGCTTCACCGCACCCGGCCCCGCCAGCGCCCGCAATTCGGCGCGCACACGGGCCACACTGGCACTGTCAACGCTGGGTCTCTGCACCCGGGGATTGCCGGCATCGCGCCGCGCCATGATGGCCAGCGCCAGCTTGATGTCCACGCTGCCGTCCTGCGCCAGCAACCCGGCCAGCACCCGATGTTCCACCCGTTCCCAGGCAAAGCCGATCGCCGCCTGCCAATCCGCTGCGAAATCCGCGTCGGTGGCGCGCAGCTTGAACAATTGCAACAGGCCCAGCCCCGTCTCCGCCGCTGCCAGCGCCGGATCGCCGCTGCGCATCAGATGATCCAGAAACGCCTGCCGGGCCTTGCGGCTGTTCCGCCGCAAGCGCGGCGCGGCGACCACGGCCGGCGCCAACGCCGCAAGCCGCGCCACGGCGCTGCCGTTTCGGTCACAGGCATGCCCGCCCCGCCGCTCCGGCTGCCCGGCGCGCATCACGATATCCATTGCCATGTTGAGGCTCCCCGATCTGGCGCCGCCGCTTACAGGGCGATTCCGCAGGCATGCCGTTTCTCTAACCCAAAGCGTGACGCTAGTCAAGCACAATGTGCCTATTTGGTTATTTCTGGCTGTACGGCCGGAGCCAGCCTTATTGTCCCACCTTGCCGGCCGGCGGGGTCTTTGCAGGGGTCATGTGGGTCGAAAGATAATCCAGGATCGTCTGGAACTGCTCGTCAGTCATCTTCGCGCCTTGCCCGACCATCTGGCTGACGATCTGCGACCAGTCGTCGGCTGAACGGCGCTGCGCGAGCAGGTCGATACTGTGGCACTGGCTGCACGATGTGATGACCTGTTGCCGGCCCGGCGCGTCGGGCAGCTCCGTGCCATGGGCCCGCCCCAACGTGGCAAGGCCAAGGCTGGCGGCCATCACAAGCGGTCGAATCATGGGCATGGTCATTCTGAGGCAAAGCATCCGGGGATCAGTCGGTCGGCGGCGCGGCCGCCGAAGCTCGCGGCTCAAGGCGCAGCAGCAGGCCGTCGGTATCCTTGGGCCCGCGCAGGCGGCCCTCGGTCAGCACATAGAGATAACCGTCCGGCCCCTGCCGAATGTCCCGGAAGCGCACGTTCAATTCGCGCAGCATCACATCGCCCTGCCGCACAACGTCACCGCGGATCACCATCTGGGCGATCTTCTTCGATCCCGCGCCGGCAACCAGCAAGCTCCCTTTCAACCGCGGGAACTTGTCGCCGGTGTAGAACAGCATGTTTTCCGGGTTGAAGGTGGGGTTCCAGAAGAACAGGGGATTGTCCATGCCCTCGCGCACCCAAGGCTGATCCGAAACCAGGCTGCCGGAATAGTGGCGGCCAAGCGAGACCAGCGGCCAGCCATAATTGTGGCCAGGCAGGATGCGGTTGATCTCGTCGCCGCCGGACGGGCCAAATTCGCTGGCCCACATCTCGCCAGTGCGGGGATCCCAGGCAATGCCATAGACGTTGCGGTGGCCATAACTGTAGATTTCCGGCCTGGCCTTCGCATTGCCCACGAAGGGATTGTCGGGCGGGACGGAGCCATCATCGCGCACCCGCAGGATCTTGCCGATATGGCTCATCAGATTCTGCGCCTGCGGGCGGGCGCTCGATATGTCATTCGCGGTGGTACCATCGCGATCACCCACGCTGATGTACAGCATGCCATCCGGCCCGAAGACCATCCGCCCGCCATAGGTGCCGAGCGGGCTTTCCCAGGCATCGGTGACGATGATGTCCTTCACCGCCGTCAGCTTGCCGTTTTCATAGCGTCCGCGGGCGATGGCCAGCGTGGTGCCCCGCATCGGCTCCCGCGCCTTGGTATAGGCGATGTAGAGCAGCTTGTTCTTCGCAAAGTCGGGATGCAGCAACAGATCATGCAGGCCGCCAATCCCGACATTGTCGAATTCCGGCAGGCCAGACACCGGCACAGGATCGAGCACGCCGTTGGTGACCACCCGCAGCCGCCCGGTCCGTTCGGTGATCAGCATGGTCTTGCCATCGGGCAGGAACACCAGGCCATCGGGATGCGACAGCCCCTCGGCCAGCTTGACGACATGGATGCCCATGCCGCCCTCGCTGGTCAGATCGACCGGCTTGTCGACCGCAGCCCCGGTCAGCGCATTGGGCGGATAATTGCGCAGGATCTGCGCCGGGGTGAGCGGTGCAGTGACGCCGGGCGTTTCCACCGGTTGCGCCGAGGCAGCGATGGCAAATGTGGCCGCCGTCACGGCCAGCAGGGTCTTGATGTTCATATGCGCTTCCGACCTTCTCTGCCGCCTAATCGACCGCCAACGCCACGATCTCGGCGGGGTGATCCTTGCCGCCCACGCCCACGGCAATATACTGCTTGCCCTTGTGCATGTAGGTGATCGGCGGCGATGTCGTGCCGGCGCCCAGATCGATCTCGCGGACGATCTTGCCGGTTTTCTTGTCCAACGCGCGGAACATATTGCCGCCGCTGAACTTCGGCATGCTCAGCCCGACCATGTCGCCTTCGCCGATGAACAGGAACGACTTGGTGAGCAACGGTGCCGGCCGCCCCGCCTGGCCAAGTGGCGGCAGCTTGAGGCCCTTCAGCGCCGGATGATCGCGCGGGCCATTGCCGTTGGGCACCATCCACAGATGATCGCCGCTGTTCATGTCGATGGCGGTGATCCGGCCATAGGGCGGCTTGACCAGCGGCAGGCCCTGCGGCCCTTCCAGATAGAGACTGTCTTCGGGCGGGCGGCGATAATTGTCCCGGCCGATCCACGGCACGCTGACAGAAGGGACATAGATGATCCCGGTTTCCGGATCGAGCGCGGCCCCGTTCCAGTTGGCCCCGCCAACCCAGCCGGGCAGGTACAGCGTGCCCAGCTTGCCATCCGGCCCGCCGGCCACCGAAGGCGGCGTGTAAATGCGGCCATGGACGTAGCGATTGAGGATGGCCAGACCCTGCGCGTGCAGTTCCGGCGTGAAATCGATGATTGCCGTTTCGTCCATCCCATGCCGATCGAACGGCGCCGGCTTGACCGGAATGGGCTGGGTGGCGGCGGCCTTTTCGCCGGGCATGGTGGAGGCCGGCACCGGCGTTTCCACGATCGGGAACAGCGGCTCGCCGGTCGCCCGGTCAAAGGCGAAGACATAGGCCATCTTGGTCACCTGGATCGCCGCCTTGCGCAGCCGTCCATTCACCTTGATGTCGGCCAGCATCGGCGGGGTCGGCAGGTCATAATCCCACAGATCGTGATGTACGGTCTGATAATGCCAGACCTTGCGGCCGGTCTTCACATCAAGCGCGACCAGCGAATCGCCATAGAGATTGTCGCCCGGCCGCGCACCGCCATAATAGTCGTTCGTCGGCGCGCTCAGCGGCACATAGACGATGCCCAGCGTCTCGTCGGCCGAGAAAGCGGACCAGACCTTGGTCTTGCCGCCTTGTTTCCAGCTGTCATTCTCCCAGGTCTCCACGCCCGGCTCGCCGGCACGCGGGATGGTGTGGAACGTCCACAGCAATTTGCCGGTGCGCACGTCATAGCCGCGCACATCGCCGGGCAGCGACGCCTTGTTGATATCCGCCGTGCCGGTGGCCAGCGGCTGGCCGCCGACCACGATCACGTCACCCACCACGATCGGCGACGGCGCCGTCCAGGAAAAGGCGGTCTTGGGATCGGCACGCAGATCGACCCGGCCCTTGTCGCCAAATTCCGGCACAAAGGCGCCGTTCTTCGCGTCGACGATGTAGAGATAGGCGCCGCGCACGGTGACGATGCGGGCGACCCCGCCCTTGTTCCAGTAGGACAGCGCGCGGCTGGCGTTGGCGCGCGACGGGGTTTCGCCTTCGAAATTGCCCTGCCGCCACAGCAACTTGCCCGAAGCCGGGTCGCGCGCCTCCACCTGCCCCAGCTGGTTGCTGATATACATCACCCCATCGATCACCAGCGGGGCGTGGCGGAAATTGTTCGACAGCTGCAGGCCAGGCGTTTGCGCAACCACCGCCGGATCGATCGCCGGCGCGCGCCACACCACCTTCAGCCTGCCGATATTGCCGGCGTTGATCTGGCTGAGCGCCGAATATTTCGTGTCACCGATATCGCCGCCGAAATGCGGCCAATCGCCCGGCTGCGCGGCTTGCGCCACACTTGCCAGCCCAGCAATCGCCAGGGCCAGGGCCGATTTTCCGATCATCCACATGCGCGCCATATCCTGCCTCAATAGCCCACCGCATAGCCCATGCGGCGCGGATCGGAGCCGGCGATCCGCGTGCCCTCGGCCGATTTCAACACCGCCTGGATGCTGCCGATCGCATAGGGGCCAACCACTGCCACCTTGTGACCCATGGCCCGCAGACCGGCCACGCTCGCTTCGGGAAAGCGCGATTCAAGCTGCACGGTGATGGCAGCGCCGGGCGTGTAGAAGCCCGGATCGGGATCAAGCGCCAGCCGCGGCGCCTCGATGGCGGCCTGCACCGGCATGCCACGATCGACGATGTTGATCAGATGCTGAAACTGGGTCTGCCCAATCGTCTCACCGCCGGGCGTGCCAAACAGCATCTTGAACTGGCCGCGCTCCAGCACCACCGTCGGGCAATTGCCGAGCAATGGAATGCGCCCACCCTTCACGAAATTCGGATGATCGGGATAGGGCGCCGTCGAACCTTCACGCAGGCCATTGTTGCACAACATGCCGGTGTCGCCCATCACCACGCAGGCGCCAAAGCCGCCGCCCAATGTGGTGGTGACGCCCACGGCATTGCCTTCGCTGTCGGTGATCGAGATGTTGGTGGTATCGCCGTCGGCGTGGCTCGGCCCGGCCGGCGGGCGATTGGGCAGTTTTGCACCGCCGATGTCCGCACCCGCAGGAAATGGAATCGCCCGCGCTGGATCGATCAGCCGGCGGCGCTGGTTGGCAAATTCCTTGGAAATCAGCGTCGCCACCGGGGCGGGGGCCGAAGCCGGATCGCAGGCATAGCGATACACGTCTGCCTTGGTGATCTTGATGCATTCGGCGATCAGGTGCAGCGCCTGCGGGCTGTCCGGCGGCAGCGCGCCAATATCGAAGCCTTCCAGCAGATTGAGCTGTTCGCAGGTTTCGAGGCCGGTGCGCGAGGTGAGCGGCGAGGCGATGACATCGAGGCCGCGATAGCTGGTCGCAATCGGGTCCACCCATTTCGGCGCAAAGCTCTGCATGTCCGCCATGCGCAGCCAGCCGCCATTGGCTTCGGAAAAGCGCGACATTTCCTGTGCGATCGGCCCGCTGTAGAAATGGTCATAGGCCGCCATCAGCGCCTTGTCGCGGCTGGCGCCACCCTTCAGCGCCGCAGTTTCCGCATCGGCCAGCGCCTGAAAGCTGCGCGCCAGCGGTTCGTTCTTGAACATCATGTAGGGCGTGGGCGGATTGCCGCCGGAAAAGAAGATGGCCGCCGTGGTGGGAAAACGCTTCAGCACGGCCTGCTGGCGGATGATGGTGCGGGCAATTGACGGATCGAGCGGATGGCCGTCGCGGGCATAGCCGATGGCCGGTTCCAGCAGAGTGGCCAGCGGCAACCGGCCATAGCGCCGGGCCAAGGCGATCATGCCGCCAAAGGCCCCCGGCGTCACCACTGCCTTGGCGCCCGCGGTCAGGTCGGCCACGCTGGCCTTGTCATCCAGCAGGCGCGGCGCGGCGCCGGTGAAGGCCAGCGCCGTCACCTTGCCGCTCTTGCCTTCCAGGCAGGTGGCAAAGCCATTGCCGGCGATGCTCGATGCCCATGGCTCCACGACATTCAGTACCGCCATCACCGCGACGGCCGCATCGGCGGCGGTGCCACCCTGCATCAGCATGCGCAAGCCGGCCATGGACGCGAGCGGATGCCCGGCGGCCACCAGACCATGCGGGCCAGGCACTTCGACACGGTGCTGCGCCACCGTGGCAGCGCCGGTGCGCGGCGCATCCGGCGCCTGCCGGCCAACGCCCGCCTGGCCTGCCGGCGGCGTCTGCGCCATGGCTGGCGATGTCGTGGCGGCCATGCCCGCTGCAGCAAGACCGCCGATCAGCAGTTCGCGGCGGCCGAGGGTTGCCGGCTGGGCCTTTTCATCCTTGGGCTGGTTCGTCACGTGCAGGCTCCCGCTGGTTTGCGCCGTGCCCCTGGCCGCAGGACATGCACGGCCCCAAGGCACAAGGTCATCGCGATGCCGATTTCACTGCGGCATCGGGATCGTCGGCTTGCCGTCCTTCTTGTAAACAACGCCGTTCTTGATCACGACCTGCACACCGAACAAATTGTTCAGATTGCTGTAGAATGGGTCGCCCGGCACGGCGATGATGTCGGCCAGCTTGCCCGGTTCGATGGTGCCGAGATCGGGCTTGCCCATGATCCGCGCGTTGACTCGCGTGGTGCTGGAAATCACTTCGCGCACCGGCATGCCTTCATCCACCAGCACCTTCATTTCGCGGATCAGGCCGTCGCTGTTGAAGTTCATCGGCGTGCCGCTGTCCGTGCCGACGCCCATCACCGCCGCGGATTCGATCCATTGCTTCACCTGCGGGCTGCGGAACTTCATCTGCCGGTCGATGCCGGCGAAATAGCTTTCGGCCGGCCATTCCTTGAACGAGGCCTGCACGGCGGCCCAGATGTCGGCGGGAAACAGCGCCTTGGTCGCCGGGTCTTGCAGGCGGCCGGGGAAGGCCACCGTATCAGGGAAAATCCAGCTGCGATGCGCCGCCGTCAACACCACCGGGCGGCCGGCTTCCGAAATCGCCCGCACCAGCCCCGCCGAATAGGTCGGGAAGCCAGCCGAGCCGACATGCTGCAACACATCGACGCCGGTTTCGAAGGCGTTGCGCACCGCTTCCTCGTCATAGACGTGGGCGTGCACCTTGATCTTGTGGGCATGTGCGGCGCCCACGATGGCGGCATAATCCTCACGCGTCAGGCCGGCGTGCGCCTTGATGACGTCCACACCCTGCGCAAACAACTTGTCCACCACCGCCGCGGCGTCCGTGGGGCTGGCAATCACCGCCGACGCTTCGGCCGGGAAGCCGCCAAAAGCGCGGCGCGTAACCAGCGGCCCGGCCACCAGCAGGCGCGGCCCGGCCACCTCGCCCTTGTTGATGCGGTTGCGCAGGGCGATGCTGTCGCCCGCCGTGCCGCCCAGATCGATGGCGGAGGTGACGCCCGACATCAGCAACTGCCAGCCGGACAGTTCCATGATCTTTTCGATCGAATATTTCTTGCCCGGGCCGGCCAGCCATTTGAACCAGGCAGCCTCGTCGCCATAGCCCAGCATGAACAGGTGGGCGTGCGCGTCGATCAGGCCGGGCATCATCGTCTGGCCACTGGTGTCGATCACCGTGGCCCCGGCGGGAATGGCGATCTCGGATGCGGGGCCGACCGCCACGATCCGGTCACCCTTGATGACCACGCGGGCATCATGCAGCGGCGGCACGCTGAGGCCACTGATCAGCATGCCGCCGGTCAGCACCGTTGTCTTCGGCTGCTGGGCAAGGGCCGGGGCCGTCACCAGGGCCAAGGCCAGCGAAATGGCCGCGGTCGCCAGGGTGCGCAGCGTTGTGAACAGCCCCCGGCCTTTCGCGTCCCGCCGGTTGGCGGCGTTGCTGTTCAACTTCATGTGTCCCTCCATGCCCTCACCCCTTCAGGCCCGGCGCGATGCCCCCTCGGACTGGGCCGCGCGCCATCATTCCCCACCAGCCTGCCGTGCGCCAGCCTTGCCTCACAGCTTGAAGCGGAAACCGGCCAGGAACAAGCGGCCCAACGTGTCATATTGCCCGGCCGAAACCGGGTTGTTGTTCCATGCCCCGAACCCGGTCGGGCCAGCGGCGACAATCGCCGGATCCTTGTTGGTCAGGTTGCGGACGTTGAAGAACAGCTGATATTGCCGCTCCGAGCCAAAGCGCCAGGTGGCCGACAGGTCGATATAGGCAGCAGCCGGCACGCTCTGGTTGTCGTAGGTCGGCCGGTCCGCGGTGGAGGTCGGGCAGCCGGTGGTGCACTGGATGAACAACTTGTTGATCACGCCGCCGGAAATGCCGCGCACGATGCCGGTGAGCGACAGCGGGCCATTGTCCCAGTTGATCTGGACGCTGTAGCGCCAGTTTGGCAGGTTCACCGTGCCGTCACGCTCGACGATCGGCGAATTGGGCAGGCCGGAATCCACATCATATTTCAGGAATCGCGTGGCCAGCGCCCGGAATGACATCGTGCCGTCCAGCCCGGGGATCACGTCGGCAGTGTTGAAGCGGTAGCTGGTCTCGATATCGATGCCCTGGGTGGTTTCCTTGGCCAGGTTCAGCGGCGTATTGGCGATATCGAACTGGTTGACCGCGCCCGGCGTCGCGATGATGCGGCTGCACGCATCCTGGTTGCCGGCAAAGCACAGGTTGACGATCTGCTGGATGGTGAGCGACCCGATCGCCTGGCTGATGTCCACCTTGTACCAGTCGACCGAGGCGTTGAAGCCGGGCAGGAAGCCGGGCTGCAGCACGATGCCGGCGCTGGTGGTGCGGCCGATTTCCGGTTCCAGATTGGGGTTGCCCGATGCCAGCGAGCGCGCGGTGGTGTTGGCCAGGTTGC
The DNA here is from genome assembly GCF_987265915.1 of Sandarakinorhabdus sp. Taxonomy (NCBI): domain Bacteria; kingdom Pseudomonadati; phylum Pseudomonadota; class Alphaproteobacteria; order Sphingomonadales; family Sphingosinicellaceae; genus Sandarakinorhabdus; species Sandarakinorhabdus sp. The sequence goes on along the minus strand of NZ_OZ503948.1, from coordinate 910,095 downwards.
GGTTCGGATCCTGGAACGAGGCCTGGCTCTGGAACACGCCGGCGAAGCGGTCGGCCAGATTGGCTTCGCGCACGTCGCGGGAGACGACACCGCGCAGGCGGATGCCGTCCACCGGCTTGTACTCCAGGCCCAGCTTCCAGGTGGCATAAGTGCCGACCTCGTATTTCACCGCGCGCACCGCGGCGTTGAGGTTCAGCGAGCGCGCCCAGCTTTCATCCTTGGCCAGCGGCACCACGGTTTCGAAATAGACGTCGGAAACCTTGTAGCTGCCGATGGTGGGCAGGCCGCCGGTGGTGTCCCAGTTGCCGGGGCTCTGGGTGGTGATGGCGTCGGCAAAGCCAGTGGCCTTTTCGGTGCGGTGCTCGACCCCGAAGGCCACCGAAACCGGGCCGGCCCAGATTTCCAGCGGCTCGGCCGCCAGGTTGAGGCTGGCGACATTCTGCGTGTAGACATCGCTGCGGAACGGATTGCCGATCACGTAATTGATCTGCGCCTGGCTGTTCACGCCGGTGCCGAACACATTGTAGGGCACGCAGCCGTTGGTGGGATCGGTCAGCGTCGACCGGCAGACGATGCTGCCATTCAGCGCCCGCACCGCATCGATGGCGCGGTTGAAATTGGGGATGTTGGTCGCCCGGGTGGCGGTGTTCACCAACGTGGCGCGGCCATGCTGGAAATAGGCATTGAGCGTCCATTCGCTGCCGAACGCATCGAACTTGCCATCCACGCCGCCGACAAAGCGGGTGAATTCGCGCTTGGCGTTGGCCCCCGATGCGCCATTGTCCCCCTTCAGCGTGCCGAACGGCACTGAAGTGAGGCCGAGCCCGGTGATGCGCGCGGCAATGGCGGCCGGCATATAGGGATTGTCGGCGCGCACCGTCAGGTTGTTGGGGAAGTTGCCGTAATAATAACGTGTGTCGGCCTCGGAATAGGCGGCCATGCCCTCGGCATAGACATTCCAGCCATCCGCCACGTCAAAGCTGACGCGGCCGAAGATGTTGCGGCGGTCCTGACGGGGCAGCAGGCTGTTGTCCACCCCGTTGCGCACATTGTTGTCGGCCAGTGTGCCGCCAGCCATCAGCGGATCGGAGACGACAGGGCCGAACACCAGATTGTAGGGCGAACCGCCGGGACCGAAGGCGATGCCGCGCAGCGAGGAACAGGCTGCGGTGGCCGAACAGGCGATGGCGCCGCCCAGCGTGGCGGTCGACAGGCCGACGCCCGGGCGCAGCAGCACGCGCGGCTGGCCGTTGGTGGCGGTGTAGGCCGAATTGTTGATGAACGCCCAGCCCGCCTTGGTCCAGTCGCGGTTGCTGGGGTTGTAGATGCCGTCTTCATGGGCGATTTCGCCGCTGAGCAGGATGTGGCCGCGGCCGCCGGCAAATCCGGTGCCCCAGGCCAGCGCCACGCGATAGGTACGGTTGTCGCCATAGGTGGTGACGCCGCCGTTCACTTCGCCCTTGATGCCGGTGAACTTGGTGTCGAGCACGAAGTTGATGACGCCCGACAGCGCGTCCGAGCCATAGGAAGCCGACGCACCGCCGGTGACGACATCGACCCGGTTGACAAGCAGCTGCGGCAGCTGGCCGACATCGACGGTGCCATCATTGGCCATGCCGGCAACGCGGCGGCCATCGAGCAGCGTCAGCGTGCGGACCACGCCGATGCCGCGCAGGTTGATGGCGTTGATGCCCTGGCGGCCGGCGCCAACCTGGGTGACCGTGGTGCGCGGCGTCGAGCTGCCCGACACCGCCGGCAGCGTGTTGACGAAATCGGCGATGTTGGGCGTGGCCGATTTCTGCAGTTCATCGACTGTCACCACCGACACCGGGGTCGGCGCCTGATAACCGTCACGCACGACGCGCGTGCCAGTGACCTCGATCAACTCGTCTTCTGCCGCTGGCCCGGCGGCAGCGGCAGGGTTTGGGGCTGCGGCGGTCTGGGCACTTGCTGCCGTACCGATGGCAACCGCGGCCATGCAGGCCGAAGCCCGAAGCCAGAGTTGCAGATGTGCATGTAGCGTGACCATGGCCGTTCCCCCCGATTGTGCCAGACGTCCCCTTAAGGTGACGAACTAGGGGGTGACATTCAAAGGGGCGCAAGGAAGAAAAAGTTCCATTGACAAAAGCGGATCGGCACTAGCTACAATTTTTTGCATTTGGGCAAGTGGCGTGCCGGGCTCGATGAAAGGCGACGATCGGCGCTGGATGTGGGCAAGATGGCCAGCACGGTGATGCCCGTGCTGGCCAGTCTGATACCCTATCACGCGATGTAAATCGCACCAGAACCCCGTCACGCCGCACGGCAGCGTCTCTTCCGTTCCGAGGCCAGCAACTTTACGCGACAAGGCCAGTGCGATGGTCAGAACCGCACATTGGCTTCCACGCCATAGGTGCGGAAATCGTTGAAGAAGCCGCTGATGCCGGCTTGCGGGCTGCCAAGCTTGTAGAAGAGGAACTGGTTGTTGAGCAGGTTGCGAGCCCAGGCTGCCACGGTGAGCTTGGCATCGCCGCTGCCCAGCGGGATATCGGCCAAGGCCAGCCGGCCGTTGACGATGAAGCCCGCCTCGCCCTTCGGCTGGGCATAACGCACGGCACGGGTGACCGGATCATAGGTCACATCGGTATAGTTGGCGTAGAAGCCCGAGTCATAATTGCCATCGACGTGGGCGTGCAGCTTGAAGTCCTTGATCGGCAGATCATAGTCGATCGAGGCACTGGCGGTGTTTTCCGGCGTATAGACTTGGTAGATCGGCACCGGCACGGGGATCAGCACCCCGCCCGTCTGCGGGAACGGATTCAGCGTCGACGGGATGGTGACGATATTCTTGGCATAGCTCGCCGACAGGGTCAGGCCCTTGGCGGGGTTGACCAGAAATTCTAGCTCGAAGCCCTTCACCCGGCCAGTGCCCGGGGCGTTGATGATATCGGTGGTGGTGCGGGTGGTGGTGACGCGCACGCCGTTGATCACGTCTTCATACAGGCCACTGAAATCGAGCTGGATATCCTTGTACGTGCCGGTGAACGCCGCGAAGTTGAAGCGCACCCGGTTGTCGAAGAACTGGGCCTTGCCGCCGATTTCGAAGATCGAGACGGATTCCGGATTGAACGCGCGGTAGGTCAACGAGCGTGAGCTGGCGCCGCCCGAACGATAGCCCGTGCTCCACTTGCCATAGACCAGGACATCGTCCGTCACTTCGGCCGCCAGGGTGACCATCGGATCGAAGCGGCTCCACGCCTGATCAAGCGGAATCTTGGCAGAGACGTTGACGCCATTGACCGGCACCACCGGCAGCGCACCGTTGATGGTGAACAGATTGCCCTTCTTCTCGTCGCGGGTCCAACGGCCACCCAGGGTCAGGTGGAGCTTGTCGTCGGCAATCGGCGGCGTGTAGGTGCCCTGGCCGAACACGCCAACGCTGGTGACCTTCACATAGCTGGCGCGCTGGATGACCTGGGTGTTGAAATCGATTTGACGCTGGACAAAGGTGGTGCCGGCAGCGTCGGTCACCTGCATGGTGTTGAACGCCTGGGCGTTGTCCTGCACCTTTTCCTGATAGAACAAGGCACCGACAGCGAACTTCACGCGGCCGACTTCACCCACCGCTTCGACTTCCTGGCTGAACTGGTTCTGGCGGAACGGCGCGACGCTCATACGACCGAATTGATAAGGCCCGCCGCCGGTGGCAATCAGGAAGTTGCCGTTCGGATTGGCCGCAGTCGGCGCGATCGACAGCGTCGAATCCGCCGAGCCATTGTCCCATTGGGTCTGGCTCATCACGCGATAGGCGGTGATCGACTTGAATTTCAGGTTCGAAGCCGCGTCCCATTCGACGCCGAGGCGATAGCCTTCGGTCTTGCCGATGCTGAGCGGCTGCGGCACGCCGACCTTGGCGGCGCTGAGCCGGGTTGCCGACACCGGGTTGATCCCGGCCACGAAGTTGGGCGGGATCGCAGGCCCAGTGGCCGTGGCCGGAAGGCCCAACGGGCGGGTCACCTGCTGCAGATACAGGGTGCTGGTGGCATCATAGCTGTTGTCCACGGCGACATCGACACTGAAATTGTCTGTCGGACGCCACAACGCTTCAAGGCGGATTCCCCGCTTGTCGAAGCTGTTGAAATCGTTCTGGCCTTGCAAGGGGTTGTCCACCATGCCGTCGCGACGCGACAGGATGCCGTCGATCTTGAAGCTGATGTTGGCGACTTCCGGCAGATCGATGTGGGTGACCGCATTGTAGCTGTTGTAGTTGCCGATGCCCATGGTGGTATTGAACTTGAACTGGCCGCTGGGCTTCTTGGTGACGATGCTCACTGCGCCGCCCATGGTGTTGCGGCCGAACAGCGTGCCCTGCGGGCCTTTGAGCACTTCGATATTCTCGACATCATAAAGCGCAGCGCCCAGGCCCTGCGCCCGGCCGAGATAGACGCCATCGACATAGACGCCCACGCCCTGATCACGCGCCGGCTGGTTGCTGTCGGCCATCACGCCGACGCCGCGGATGTTGATGACGAGCACGCCGGGACGCGAGAAGAACGGTGCAATCTTCAACGACGGGATGGCCCCATCGCCCAGATCGAGCAGCGAGACCACGTGGCGATCGGTCAGCTGGGCACTGCCCAGCACGGCAATGGCAATCGGCGTCTTCTGCAGATTTTCGCTGCGCTTTTGCGCGGTGACGACGATTTCGGCGAGGCCTTCAGGATCCTCGGCAACGGCAGCGGCCGCGACCTCGGCGGCATTTTCAGCCGCCTGGGCGGGCATTGCGGCTGCCACGGCCATCGCCAGAACTGACGCGGTGAACCCATGTGCCTGAACGTTGCGAATCATGTTTGCCCCCTGATCAACGTGCACGGGCCGCCTTCGGCACCGCTCTGGGGGCGCTCCTGCACCGCTTTTGCTACGAAACGCTGGCAGTCTTTTTGCAAATTCGTGACGTACTGAAAATTACGGAAAATACATGATTTGGCTGCAACATTGCGGCCGGGGATGAAATTTTTCGGTAACAGGAACCGGTTACCGCGTGGCTGATAAGTCTGGGAGCAATGCCATGCGACATTATGAAGTGCGCCGTCTGCATCTTGCAGCGGCGATTGCACTGGCATTTGCGGCCGCGCAATTTTCGGCCGCCCCAGTGGCCGCACGGCAACCGCAGGCTGCCCCCAATGCGGCCGAACATTTGCGCCTGCTACCGCTGCAAGGCGGCAATAATTTTCGCGATCTGGGCGGCTATCGCACCAAGGATGGCCGCACCACGCGCTGGGGCCTGCTCTATCGTTCCGGCGCCATGAACAATCTGACGCCGGCGGATTTCGCCATGCTGGCCCGCATGGGCATCCGCACCGTTTGCGATTTGCGCGACAAGAATGAGCGCGCGGCGCAGGCCGTGGTGTGGCCGGCGGCTTCGGCGCCGCGCGTGCTGGCCGATGATTACACGCTCGACATGCGGGCGCTGGCTGTGGTGTTTGGCGGCCCGGCCCCAACCGGGGAAAGCGCGCGGGCGGCGATGGCCAGCAGCTATCCCGCAATGCTCGGCCAGTTCAACGGCCAGTATCGGCGGATGTTTGCCGAGCTGCTGGCCGGCGAAGCGCCGCTCGCCTTCAATTGTTCGGCCGGCAAGGATCGCACCGGGATCGCCGCCGCGTTGCTGCTGACGGCGCTTGGCGTCCCGCGTGACACGGTGATCGAGGATTATCTCCTGTCCAACCGCTATTTCGACCCTGCCAAGATGGGCAACGGCACGGCTGGCGCCGCAGCGTATCAGCGCCTGCCGCCCGAAGTGCTGAAGGCGATCATGGGCGTTGATCGCAGCTACATCGATGCGGTGTTTGCCGTGATGGATGCTCATAAGGGCGGCGTCGACGCTTATCTGGCTGAGGCGTTGGGCCTTGGCCCGGCCGAGCGGCGCGAACTGGTGCGGCTCTACACCGAACGTTGAGTACCCCATGATCGATGCTGCTCTCGATCAGTTGCTGGCCCCGTTCCGCCGCGCCGGCCAGCAGCATTATGGCGAGGACGTGACGCAATATGCCCATGCCGCGCAATGCGCGGCGCTGGCACAGGCGGCAGGCGCGGCCCCTGCCCTGGTTGCAGCCGCGCTGTTGCATGACATTGGCCAGCTGCTCGATGATGCTGGTTCGGCGGCGGAGGAGGCCGGCATCGATGCCCGCCACGAAGTTCGGGGTGCGGCGCTGCTGGCCCGCTGGTTCGGGCCCGAGGTCACCGAACCCGTTCGCCTGCATGTTGCAGCCAAGCGTTATCTGTGCGGTGTTGATCCGGTCTATCAGGCTGGTCTAAGCGCTGCCTCCATCCTCAGCCTTGGCTTGCAGGGCGGGCCAATGGACACCGAAGCACGGGCTTGCTTCGGCACGCACCCACATGCCGCCGATGCCATCGCGCTGCGCCGCTGGGATGATGCCGCCAAGGATCCGCAATACGCGGTGCCGCCGCTTGAAAGCTGGCGCTCCCTGCTCGCCAGCTTGCTGCGCGTTCCCGTTCAGCCGTAAGCAAAGCCGGCCAACACCGCGGGCAGATCGGCCACCGTATCGATCACCACATGGGCGCCGGCCTTCAACAGTTCGGCCCGCGCAGCAGCGATGCGTTCGGCCCGATCCTGCGCCGGCAGCGCGGCCAGCGCCTCGGCCGACAGGCCCACACTGTTGCCGCTGGCGGCCACGCCCACCGTCCAGGTGCCGGCGCTGCGTCCTTCCGATATGCCCACCGCGGCATCGTCCACCTTCACCACAGCGATGGCTGGCCACACGCCTAGTTCGACCAGATTCTTCCACAACATCAGCGGCGAGGGCCGACCAAAAGCCGTGTCGCCGGCGCACACCAGGCAATCGGGTGCATAGCCCTGCGCAGCGGCGGCGGGCAGGATGGCGTCCATCATCTCGCGCGTATAGCCGGTGCACGATCCGATCTTCACACCCTGCGCGCGCAAGTGGCGCACCACATCGGCGGCGCCGGGGATCAGGATGGCGGTTTCGCCTGCGGCCGCCTGCATCAGCGGGGTGATGCGGGCAAACAGCCGATCACCGTCGGCCACGTCGGGCGCCCTGCCATGGCGATCGGCCCAGGCTGCGGCCACGCGCGGCTGGGCCAGGATGGCGGCGATATGATCACGCTTGGCTAGCCCCATGTCGGCGCGGGCTTCGGCCTCGCTGATCGGCACGTCAAAGGCTTCAAACAGCTTGAGCAGCGCAACCACCGGCGCGCGGCTGCCGAAATCGATCATCGTGCCCGCCCAATCGAACACCACGGCCTGCAGATTTGCGTGCATCAGATTGACTCCCCCTTGCCAAACACCCCGTTCACCACGTCTTGCGCCAGCGCGAAGCCGGTGGACGCACCGGTTCCGCTGGTCACCACCACCAGATGCACGCCGGGCATGGGTGAGCGCACGATGCTGTGGCCGGCGGCTGAGGCATAGGTGCCCGTCCAGCGCTCGGTCACGGCCGGGGCCGCGCCCAGCACGGCCTCGTATTGGCGCCGTATTTCAGCATCGATGTCGGAACGGCCGAAGGGATCGGGCGTCGAGCCATATTCATGGCTGTCACCCACCACCAGGCTGCCATCGGCACTCTGCACCACGATCAGATGGATACCCCAACCCAAGGCATCGGCCGCCTCCGTGGCGAGCCGGGCCTTGAGTGCGGCTGCTTCGGGCAGCGCGGCATAGCCGAGATAGCGCACCAGGCTGAGGTCGCTCATCAGCGGGGCCGGCAGCCGCCAGCCGGGCGCGGCGAGGCGCAGCATCTGCAGCTTGCAGCGGGTGATCGCTTCGGCGGCATAGATGTCCGGGAACAACGAAGCCCAGTCATCGCCGGGGCAGACGAAAATGGCATCGGCGGCCAGCGTTTCGCCGTTGGCCAAGGCGACGCGGCCGGTTTCCACCCCGACCACGGCGTTGCCGAAACGGAAGCGCACGCCGTGCGCCGCGGCCAGCCAACTGGCCAGCCGAGGCAGCGCCTCACGCGATTCAACACGCAGATCGTGCGGGCTGAAGATGGCACCAGCGAGGGCGTGGGCCTGCGGGCACAGATCGCCAGCCGCCGAAGCCGTCAGGCGCCGGCAGCCTTCGCCCATTTCGGTGGCCATGAAGGCATCGAGGACCGGCGCGGCCTCTGGCCGCTGCCCCACCACCAACAAGCCTTGCTGTTCGATGCGGATGCCGGCGGCGGGCGCAACGTCACGCCAGATGCCGGCGCTGCGCATGGCCAGGTTCCAAACCCGGCCGCGTTCCTGCCCGGTGACGGTGATGAAGCCGAAGTTGCGGATGGAAGCGCCATTGGCGCGCGCGTCCCGGTCCACCACTGTCACCCGCGCGCCGGCCCGCACCGCGGCCAGCGCATGGGCCAGGCCGACAATACCGGCGCCCACCACGATCACCTCAGACAATCACCATCTCCCGTTGTTGGCCGGCAAGCCGCCAGAAATACAGCGCAGAAATGCCCGTAAGCACGATGATCAGCACGGCCGCAACATGGGCACAGGCGATGAACAAAGGCACCCAGTCCACTGCAGGGGCAAACAGGCTGCGCCACAGCAAAAGGGCAATGCTGCCAGCATAGCCGGCGGTATCGGCGATATAGATCAGGAACCCGGCATTGGCCGTCCGGCCCAGCACGGCGATCATGCGATCGAACAGCATGGCGTTGAACGGCAGATAGGCGAGATACAGCCCGGCACCGGCCAAGATCATCCACGGCATCGGGCCGACAAGCCCGGCCTGAAAGGCCAATGTACCCAGACCCAGCAGCACGCCGCCCAGCATGATCACCCCATGCATCGCCAGCATCGCCTTCACATTGTCGCGCACCAGAATCAGCCCGGCAAGCGCGCCCAGCGCGATGACCGCCACCGGCAACTCGCTGGCGGAAAACACCGCGGCAGACCCGCCCATGCCCAATGCCGTCCAAAGTTCGGCCGCGAAATTGTCCCGGAAATCGCGCATGGCGGTGAGTACGACATAGCTGGCCGACAACAGTGCCATCGGCAAGCCATGCGCCCGCAGGAAGGCCGCCCGCTCGGCCTTGTCCATGGGGCGGCGCGGCGTTCGCTCCGCCTCGTCGGCGGCCGAAGGCGGCGGCATCCGCTCCAACAGCCATAACGAGAGGATCAGCACCGGGAAAAACGGCAGCCCGGTGGCGGCAGGCATCCAATGTTCCGCCACGCCGGCCTGCAACAACAACGCACCGGCCGATTTGACCACACCAGAGGCCAGGATGAACGCCCCGCACAGCATCGCCCCCAGCAGCTCGGTGGTGCGCCGCCCTTCCAGATAGCTGAACACCAGCCCCCAGATCATCCCGAGTGCAAAGCCGTTGATCAGAATGCAGGCCAGACCCAGCACCGGCGGCAACACGGCAAAGGCCACCAGGCAGAGCCATGAAATGCTGATCAACCCAAAGATGGCGCTGGCGCGGCCCGTGCGGCCAAAGCCGGCCATCACCCGGATGCCGATCAGCTTGGAGGCGGCATAACCCACCACCTGCACGATCACGAGCGCTGTCTTGTAATCAAGGCCGAAGGGATGAAACCCGACATCGGTCCAGCCCGCCACGGCCAGCGGCTTGCGGAAGGCATACATCGCAAAATAGGCCGCGAAGGCCGCCAACCCGCCCAGCAGCAGCCGCGGCATGGCGCCGGCCATGCCCAGCGCCTGCCCACGCGAATCCTGTTCCTGCCTGCCCATAAAGGGGCTTGGTAAACACCAAGTGCGGCAACGCGGTTACAGTCCGGAATGAGCCGGGCCGATCATGCGCTCACCATCCCTTCAGGCTGGCGCCGAGATGAACCCTCATCCGTCAAATGCCGAACCAAGATTGGCATGGGCAACGCCGCCGTCCACCGTGATGGTGTCGCCAACCACATAATCGCCGGCGCGACTCGCCAGATAGATGGCGGCCCCGGCCATATCCTCGTCCACGCCGATGCGCCGGGCCGGAATGACCTTTGCAACCCGCTCCCCCTGATCGCGCGCCACCCGGTTCATCTCGCTGGCAAAGGCGCCGGGCGCGATCGAGGTGACGTGAATGGCATCGTTCACCAGCCGTGCCGCCATGCGCTTTGTCAGATAGATCAGCGCCGATTTGGAAGCGTGGTAGCTGTAGGTCTCCTGCGGATTGAGCCTCATGCCGTCGATCGATGTGATGTTGATCACCTTGGCGGGCTGCTCGCGGCAGCCAGACGCTTTGAGCAAGCCGTGCAGGGCCTGGGTGAGGAAGAACGGCGATTTGACGTTCAGGTCCATCACCTTGTCCCAGCCACTTTCCGGAAACACATCAAAGGCGGCCCCCCAGGCGGCCCCGGCGTTGTTGACCAATATATCCAGCCGGGTTTCGTGCTGCGCCAATTGTGCCGCCAGCGCCTGGCAGCCGGCGACCGTGGAAACATCCTGTGGCAGCGCGATGCAATTGGGCCCCAGTTCGGCGGCCGCCTCAAAGCAGACTGCTGCCTTGCGCGACGAGATATAGACTTTGGCGCCCTGGGCGATGAAGCCGGCGGCGATCATCTTGCCGATGCCGCGACTGCCGCCAGTGACCAGGGCGACACGGCCATCGAGCCGAAACAAGTTGCTGGTGTCCATATCAGGTGCCTTTCAAGCTGACGTACCGGCTTGTGTCGCCGGGATGGGGCGCGAAGTGAACTGCCAATTCTGCGCCAACGGCGTTCACGCGGCGGCGTGCAGCGTTGTTGTCCCGCGCATCGAGCGTGCCGCCATCAGGTGCGCGAAGATCGTCAACAGGATCACCGGAAACAGCGCCACATAACCGACGACCAGCGACTGCTCCGCGCCTTGCGCCGTCGCCAAATCGCTGATGAAGCCGATGTAGAGCGGCCCGCCGCCAAGCCCGATCAGATTGAGGATGAACAGCAAGGTGGCCCCGGCAAGGCTGCGCTGCGACGGCGGAGCGGCATTCTGCACGACCGTCAGCGCCGGAGCCAGATACATGTTGTTGAGCAGCGCCGGCACCGCCAGGCAGGCCAGCGCGATCTGCCAGGTCGGCGCCAGGATCATCCCCGCCAGCGCCGGCAAGGTGAGCGCAAAGGCGATGGCCGGCACCCAGGCATACCAGCGGCGGTCGCGCCGCCCCAACCGGTCCACCAGCCAGCCGGCGGCGAACGTCCCGATGAAGCCGGTCACACCCAGCACCAGGCTGTAATAAGCCGCGACCTCGGTGAGGCTCATGCCCTTGACGCGTTCGAGGAACGGCGGGTTCCAGCTCAACATCGCATAGCCGACAAACGCCGACAGACCCGACGACAGCGCCGTCAGCCGCATCGTGCGGTTCCCCAGAAAAGTCGCGAGCCCGGCGCCAATGCCTTGTGGGGCATCATGCACCACGGCGCCCGACGGCAACGGATCGAGCCCGCCGCGTTTCGGTTCGCGGATCACCAGCAGCAACAGCCCGGCCAGCACGATCCCCGGCAGGCCGACCGCGACAAAGGCCGTGCGCCAGCCATAATGCGCTGCCACCCAGCCCCCGACCGCCACGCCAAGCGCCGAACCGACCGGCACGCCCAAGGAATAGATCGCCAGCCCGGTGCCGCGTTCCTCGGGCGGGAAATAATCGGAAATCAGGCTGTACGAGGGCGGCGACCCACCAGCTTCGCCGGCGCCGACCATCACCCGTGACAACGCAAGCTGGGTGAAATTCGTCGCCAGGCCGCAAACCACGGTGAACAGGCTCCAGATGCCACAGGCCGCCGCCATGATCGACACCCGGCGATAGCGATCCGACAACCAGGCCACGGGCAGGCCGCAGGTCGTGTAGAACAGCGCGAAGGTCAGCCCGGTCAACATGCCGAGCTGGGTATCGGACAGCCCCATCTCGATGCGGATCGGTTCCTGCAGGATCGACATGATCTGCCGGTCCATGAAATTGAACGTGTAGACCACCGCGAGGAACGACACGACGGTGTAGCGATAGCGGGAGCGTCCTTGTGTGGTCTGCATGCCCTCGGACGCCCTTTTTCCCTGCCCCGCGTTGCCAAGGCCGTGTATTCTATGCTGCCAAGCCGATTTGACGGGCAAGCGGTTTCTGTTCGCGTGGCGCGCGGCACGCTCTGTCGTGGCGGATGATCAGCGCCTTGCACGCAGTCCGGCGTTCGGCTGAGGCCGACGTTGGAACGGGTTGGTAATTGCACTGGCTGAAGGCCCATGCGGGCCACAGGCACGAAAAAGGGCGGCAAGCTTTCGACTGCCGCCCCTTTGGCAAAGCCCTGCCGCAGGCGTCAGGCGATGGCGGCAACAATGCGGCGGCGGCGGAGCGCTGCGCCAGTCATCCCGAAGCCGGCGATCAGCATGACCCAACTGGCCGGTTCCGGTACCGCTCCTATCTTGAACACCGCGCCGGTGAAGCCGGCGATCTGGGTGGTGGTGAATTTGACCGCGCCGCTGTCGCGGGCGCCCGTGGCGATGTTCCAACCGATGGCATCGAAGGCGGCGAGATCGAGCGCGGTGACGGCGAGCATCTCGCACTTGCCGGTGGTCGGGTCCAGGATGCCACGCGCCGTGGTGGGGGTTTGGCAACTGCCCACGGTGGTGTAACTGTTATCGACCCAGTGCGAGGCTTGGCGGGCATTGCCATTATAGGCGCCGGTCGAGAACAAGCCGGTGCCGGTGCCCAGCGTAATTTGAGTCACGCCCTTGTCGACCGAGAAATAGGGCGTGCCTGCCACCGACCAATCGAGCACCGGCGTGGTGCCGGGCACGAGGTTGGTCGGATCCTTGGAAAATCGGAACAGATCAAGCGTCGAGCCGATGCTGTAATTGTTGAGGTTGAGCGTGGTACCGGCCCCCGGCCCCCGGCCGCCGTAATAATCATAGGTGTCGACACCGCTGATGAAGCCGAGCGCATGACCGATTTCATGGGTGGCGATGCCGACAAAATCATATTTGCCGCTGGTGATGCCATCGCCCGGCGAGAAATCGAACGCGAAATTGCTGGAAAAGGTGATTCTGGCATCGGCGCCGGTAAAGCCGGCGAAGCCCAGCGCCTTGGCATTGGCGGTGGTCAGCGCCAACGCCGTGTTGTTGGCGCTGTTATCGGTGTCGTAGATTTTCGTCGCGACATTGACGCCGGTCTTGGTGGACGTATTCTTATAACCGTTGGTGATCATCGACAGGCCGCCCGCCTGTGACAGGGACGGCAGATTGGCGATGGCGGTGGCATCAAGCGTGGAGGTGCCATCAGCGCGCAGTCTTGCCAGCACGGCAGTCGCAGACTGGCTGGTCATCGTGCTGCTGGTCGAACCGAGAATGCCAGCGCCCAGCGATGCATAGCTGACATTGAGGTTGATAGTGACATTGTCGGTCAGCACCGAAGCCCAGAAGGATGCCGCCGCGTTGAAGCCGTTGTAGACATCGCTGCCAACCGTGACGCCGCCGGCATTGCTCAACACGATCGTCGCTGCGTTGGCCGGAATGGCCAACAGCGCCGTCGCCAGCATCAAGATCCCGCCCTTGTTCATTGTCCGCATCGCCTGCCCCCGTGTTAGCGCCGCTTCTGAGTCGCGAAGGCTAGCCCATCACCGCTGCCCTGTCGATTGCGCGGCCCTGCGCGCGCCGATGACCGGCCGGAATCTCCGCTTCATGATGACCAGGGCATGGTAATGCCGGGCGACCGGCATTATGGATTTCATCCTGCTGGCCGGGAGCGTGTCGCATGAAAAATGTCTCCATGATCGGTGCGGCCGCGGGCGTGCTGGCAATGTCTTTGGCAATGGCGTTGGCAGATCCGGCCGTGGCAATGAACCCGCCGGGATACCCGGCGTCGTTCGCGGAGTCATTGGAAACGCTTAATTTTCCGCTGTTTGCGATGATCAGGCTGGCGCCGGGTTGGGCGCCGGCGCTGCGTGCCGATCCCGCCTTGCAGGCCTTGGCGGCGGCGCGGGCGCAGCGGGTGGCCGCTGCCTGCACGCAGCGGCCCGATTGCCTGGCAGACGCCTGGATGTGGACTCCGGCCGACATTGCCGCCGTCACCGCCGCACTGCGTGACGTGGCGGCGCGGCCGGGCATGGCCGACGCGCTGATGCGCCGCCATATGCGCGCCTCCGGCCGCTTTGCGCGCCACGCGGCGCTGGCAGATGCCGATCTGCTGGCCGCGGCGTGGGCCGATACGGCCGCCGGCCTCAATCATCTGGTTGCGGTCTATGGTGCCGGCAGGCCGCCGCGCTATCCGGCGATCGATGCCATCATCTTCGATGTGAAGCGGCCGGAATTTGCCGCCATGCTGGATGCCCATGCAAAGGTAACCCAAGCAGCGGCGCGCCCCGATGATCTGGTGTTCGATCCGTCGCTGCGCTTTGGCACCGGGCTGCTGCGCCTGAACGAACGCACGGACGCTGCCGCCTTTCGCCCGTTGCTGGCCGGCGAGAATGCGGCGGCGGTGGCACAAATTCGCCGCACGCGCTGGCGCGATTATCGCTATCCCGCGCTGCTGTTGTTCGGCCATGGCCCCGAAGATGCGCAATCGCGCACCGGCGTACTCGGCCATATCCGCATGGCGCGGGCCGCCGATCTGTTCGCCAGGCGCCTGGCCCCGTTCGTGATCGTCAGCGGCGGCAATGTTCACCCCAATCGCACGCCGTTCAACGAAGCCATCGAGATGAAGCGACTGTTGATCGCGCAATATGCCATCCCGGCCGATCGCATCCTGATCGAACCGCATGCACGGCACACCACCACCAATTTGCGCAACAGCGCACGCCTGCTGTTTGCCGCCGGCTTCCCCACGGATCAGCCGTCGCTGATCGTTACCGATCCGACGACAGCGCCCTATATCGGCAGCAGTTTGCTGCAGGAACGGACGCGGGCGGAAACCGGTGTGCTGCCGGGCGTGGTGACGACGGCAGCCGCGCCATTCACTTTTGAATTCCGCCCCGACCGCGCGGCCTTTCATGTCGAACCGTTGGATCCGCTCGACCCCTGAACACGCGGAATCAGCAATGGGGGTCACGCCAGAGCGGTGCTATTGCCTGAATGACACATCGAACGGGGGATGGCGGCGATGCGCAAGGGCTGGTGGTTGTTTCTGTTCGGGTTGGCGCTGATCCTGGGCGGGTCCTGGCAAGCGGGCCGCATCCAGACCGCAGGCGGCATCGCGGTACAGGATGTCCGCTTTCGTTCGGCTGCCGGCACCGAGATGAGCGGATTGCTGTACGTGCCGGCCACCGCCACGCCCACAACGCCGGCGCCGGGCATCCTCGCCGTCCACGGCTATATCAACAGCCGCGAGACACAGGATGGGTTCGCCATCGAATTCGCCCGTCGCGGTTATGTCGTGCTGGCGCTCGACCAGACCGGCCATGGCTATTCCGGCGGCGCGGCGTTTTCCGAAGGCTTTGGCGGCCCGGCCGGGCTGGCCTGGCTGCGCGCACTGCCGATGGTGGACAAGGCCAACATCGGCCTGGAAGGCCATAGCATGGGCGGCTGGACCGTGCTTGCGGCCGCCGCCGCCATGCCCGATGCCTACCGCGCGATGGTGCTGGAAGGGTCATCCACCGGCAAGCCCTTCGCAGCCGATGGCACGCCGGCCTGGCCGCGCAACCTGGCGCTGGTGTTCAGCCGCTACGACGAATTTTCCAAGCTGATGTGGGATGTTATCCGCGCGCAGGATGTGGCGCGCAGCGCCAAATTGCAGGCGGTGTTCGGCACTGCAGCCATCGAGCCGGGCCGCATTTACGGCAATATCGCCGCCGGCACGGCACGGCGGCTGACGCAGCCCACCACCACCCACCCAGGCGATCACATCAGTCATGCCGCGATCGGCGATGCGATCGACTGGTTCGGCCGCACGCTTGAGGGCGGCCGGCCCCTGCCCGCCGATGACCAGATCTGGTTCGGCAAGGAAGTCGCGACGGGAATCGCGCTCGTCGGCTTTGTCGCCCTTCTGGTCGGCAGTTTCGATCTGTTGCTGACGCTGCCGATTTTTGCAGCACTGCGCCGCGCGCCGCCGCAACCGCAACTGGGGCTGCCACGCCGCGACCGCCGCTGGTGGCAGCAGTTCGCGCTGACGGCGCTGCTGCCGGCCATCACCTTCTTCCCGGCGTTCATTGCGGTAAACTTGCTGCTGCCGCCATCGGCGTTGCTGCCCCAGACGGTCTCGACGCAGGTGACAATCTGGGCCTTGCTCAACGCCGGGCTGTCGCTGCTCCTGTCCCGCTTCGGCCCCCCGGCTGCGCCACGCGCGGCGCCACACTGGCTGCGATCGGCATTGCTGGCGCTGGCGACCGCCGCCATCGCCTATCTGGCGCTGATCGCGATGGCGGCATGGTTCACCATCGATTTCCGCTTCTGGGTGGTGGCGCTGAAGCCGCTCAGCCATGATCAGTTGCGGATTGCGCTGGTCTATCTGGTGCCCATCAGCTTCGCGCAGATCGTGACACATGGCGGGCTGGCACGGCTGGCGGTGCCCACCGACGGCTGGATCATGCGCTATGGCGCAGCCATGCTGGCGCTGGCGGCCGGCTTCCTGCTGTTGCTCGTTGTTGATTATGGCCTGTTCTTCGCCACCGGCCGGCTGCCGACGGCGTTCGATCCGCTGACCAGCGTCATCGCCATCCAATTCGTCCCATTGCTCGCCACCGTTGCGGCCATCGGCACCTTCACGCAGGCCCGGACCGGCAATGCCGTGGCCGGCGGCTTGCTGTGCGGACTTCTGGTGACCTGGTATGTCGTGGCAGGGACCGCCACACAGGTCGTCTGATGCGGCTGAACGGGATTGCCACGGCGTCGCGGTTCTGATGGAAATGCTTCAATTTGGGCGAGGGAAGATCCGGCCGATTTGACGGCATTCTTGTGGGTCAATTTGGGGGCTTCAGATGACAACGCGATCCACGTTTCGGGAACCGGCAATCCGCATCACCGCCATGCCGGCAAATGCCAATCCGGCAGGCGACATTTTTGGCGGATGACTGATGGCGCATATGGACATGGCGGCCAGCATTGTCGCAACCCGGCGCTGCAAAGGGCGCGCCGCCACCGCGGCTGTGGAAGCCATGAAGTTTCTGCAGCCGGAGCGTGTTGGCGACGAAGTGTCCGTCTATGCTGATCTGGTCCAGACGAGGCGCACGTCCATGATCATCGACGTCGAGGCCTGGCGTCGCGATCGCACAGGCTCTGAACCGACACGGGTCACCCAGGCGCGTTTCATCTTCGTGGCAATAGACGCGGAACGCCGGCAGCGGGCCATACCGCCATTGGAAGACGAAGAGGGATCAAGCCAGAGCCAGTGAAGCCCAGCCGGCAGCACGGCGTTGACGATGTGTGCCGCGCCGCGCGGGTCAGACCGGCCGACCGTTTGACCGAGATCGGATTTCGAACATCGGCAGGAAGATCTGGAGGAGCGGTCCATTGGACAGCGCATAGGCCACGGTGCCGACCCCGATGGCGCCGCCGAGCGCCCAGCCGAGCCCGAGGACGAGACCTTCGACGCCCATCCGCACCCATTTGACTTCCCAACCGGTCACACGAACCCCGCCAGTCGTCAGCCCGTCACGTGGCCCTGGCCCCAAGCCCGCGCCGATATAGGCGCCGGTCGCCACGCCGTTCAGCAAGATCGCGCCGCCCATTAGCGCGATCTGCAGAGGCAGTCCCGCAATCGGCGGCAGCACGGCCAGGATCGCATCTGCCGCCGTCCCGATGACCAGGACATTGCTGATCGTGCCGATGCCCGGCTTTTGACGGAGCGGTATCCAGATCAACAGGACAAGAGCGCCGACGATGTTGACGATGCTTCCCAGGCTCAGCCCCGTCACGTGCGACAAACCCTGATGAAATACGCTCCAGGGATTCAGCCCAAGGTTTGCGCGAACCATCAGGGCCAAAGAGGCACCATAAAGGACCAGGCCGATCTGGAGCTGGATGAAGCGACGAATGAACATGGGCTTGCTCTACCTTGACCGGCCTTTTGATCGATAGCCACTTTGGCGGTGATGGCCGCATGGCCGTCATCGTCAACCTGAAGCGATTGACCCAGCCTTGAATCTGTTTCGCAAACGCATAGGGATGGCGTCATGTCGTCAGAACCAGCAACTGTTGCCCGTATCGTGGACCAGGCGGGCGGAGCCGTCAGCGGGATAACGGCCCGCGCCATGTTTGGCGAAACCGGCCTGTATCTGGACGGCAAGCTCGTCGCGCTCGTTTGCGACGACCAGCTGTTCGTGAAGCCCACCCCCAGCGGCCGAGCTTATGCCCCCGAGGCGGGCGAGGCCCCGCCTTACCCAGGCGCCAAGCCCTGCCTGTTGATCGACGCCAATCGCTGGGACGATCAGTTCTGGTTGGCAGAATTGTTCCGCCGCACCGCAGCCGAATTGCCCTTGCCCAAGCCGCGAAGCAAGCGGGCGCCTTGACCGGGCAGCAATGGCTGAACCTGAACGCGTGACCGGTTCAGAGACCTGACAGCCACCGCAGGCACGGCCAAGGTCGCTGATTGGACGGCAACGCGCTCGAAGCGGCCATTCGGGCCTCAATCGCCAAGGGCGGGAAAGGCAGAAAGGTCGGGAACGCCCGCTTGTGTCCGGCCCTGTCCACAGATTTGCAGAAAACCGGCCGCCATGAACGCCGCCATGCGCAGCTTGACCGATGCAAAATCATCCGACCGGCACAGGCCACCGGACAATTTGTCGATCCGCCCGGTCCGGGCCAGCGTCATCATCAGCGCACCGCTGACGAAGTGATAGGCCCAGAAGATATCCTCATCCGGGCAACCGGGCTGCGCCTTCTTCAACAGGCCGATCAGTCGCAGAACCACCGGATCGAAATGCGTGTCCATCAGCGCCGCGCCCCATTCCGGCGTGTTGGCGACCTGCGCGCCCAGAGCGCCATAGTTTTTCCAGGCCTCGCCGCCCTCGATATACAGATCGAGATCGGTATCGAGAAACGCCCGCAAGGCGCCTTCGACCGTGGGCTTCCCTGCCGTGGCCACGTCATAATCATCCAGCGCGCGCATCCGCCGTTCGCTGGTCACCACCGCGCGGCGCGCAAACACCGCATCGAACAGCTTTGTCTTGTCCGCGTAATAATAATTCAGCAGCGTGTGATGGACACCAACCCGCTTGGCCACATCCTTCAAGGTGACGCCGTGAAGGCCGTGCCTTGAAAAAAGATACTCCGCCTCGTCCAGGATCTGTTCAATGGTTCCTGCCCGCTGCTCGGCCTTGGTGCCACGCCGCCGGGTTGGTGCTGCTTCGGACACGCTGCTGTCGTTCCCTTGGTCACTGAATTCTGCAAGGCGATGAGCCAGCAGATCGCGCTGACTCTCAAGCGTTTCCATACTGTGTTCGCAAGCGAATCTTGTCGACTTTGCCGGTTGGTGCCAGCGGCATGGTTTCCAGCCGCACCACGTCATCGGGGATCCACCACGGGGCGACACGGCCATGCAGCGGCGCGAGCAGCTGTGCGTCGGTCAAGCTGTCGTCACGCATTTCGACCAGCAGCACCGGCCGTTCACCCCATTTGGGATCATTGCGCCCGATCACCGCGGCCAGCGAGACCTGCGGCAGTGCGCCGATCACCGCTTCGATTTCCGCCGGGTTGATCCACTCACCGCCTGATTTGATCAGATCCTTGGCGCGCCCGGTGATGACCAGATTGCCGTCATGATCGATCATCGCCAGATCGCCGGTGCCGAACCAGCCTTCGGCATCGGTTGCCGGCGCATCCTGACCAAAATAGCGCTGGATCACCGCTGCGCCGCGCACTCGCAGATGCCCTTCCGTTCCCCGCTGGTCAGGCAGGGCCCTGCCCTCGCTGTCGGTGATCAGCAGATCGACACCAATCGCCGGTTTGCCGGACAAGGCGGCACGCCGAGCCGGATCGCCCGGCCGCGCCACGGTTCCGGATGGCGACAATTCCGTCATGCCCCAACTGGTCTGCACCGTTGCGCCCAGCCGGCGTTCAATACGTTCCATCAACGCGGGTGCCAACGGGCTGCCGCCAACGATGATCCGGCGCAGGCTGGGCAGCGTCTCGCCGCTCGCTTCCAGATGCTCGATCAGGCCAAGCCACACAGTTGGCACACCAACCCCCACGGTGACCAGTTCCGAACCGATCAGCCGCGCCAGGCTGGCACCATCATTGTGCCGGCCGGGCAACACCAGATTGCCGCCGGCCGCCGCCACGGCAAATGGCAGCCCCCAGGCATTGGCATGGAACATCGGAACCGCCACCAGCACATTGTCGGCCGCCGTGATCGCCATGCCATCAGCCTGCAGCAGCCGCAGCGCGTGCAGAAAGCTGGAGCGGTGGGTATAGGTGACACCCTTGGGCGCGCCGGTGGTGCCTGACGTGAAGCACAGGCCGCACGGCGTGGTTTCCGGAAAATCGCCCCAGATCATGTCGGTTGCGGCGGCCGCCAGCAGGGGTTCCAGCGCCGCCAAGCGCAACCCGGTTTCGGGCGGATCGGCGGGCAGATCGCCATCAATCACCAGCACCTCGACAAGCCCGCTGGCCATATCGGCGATGCGCAATGCCAGCGGCATCAGATCGGCGCTGGTGATCAACAACCGCGCCGCCGACTGGATGGCCATGTTTGCCAGTTGGCCGGCAGTGAGCCGGGGATTGAGCGTGTGGCACACGCAGCCCATGCCCATGATGGCATACCAGGCCTCCACATGCGCCTGGCTGTTCCAGGCCAGAGTCGCCACCCGGTCGCCCGGTCGCACCCCACGCGCCGTCAGCACGGCCGAAACACGCCGGGCGCGGCTGGCCAGTTCGGCATAGAAAACCCGTGCTGGCCCGCGCTCCTGCGCGGTAACCACCTGGCGGCGCGGATGCCATTTCGCGGCATGACTCAGGAACTTGTCCAGCGTCAGCGGATAATCCTGCATGGCGCCATCGATCATCGGCAGTCTGCCGCAGGTTCGAGAACCGGGGAGATCACGCCGGTATTCCAGTTCCACGGCTGGTTGCCCGCTGCGCGGCGGCGGCACACGGCGGCTTCATGCAGGGCAAACATGCCGGGCATCAGCCGCAGGGCCGGCTTTGGCGATTGATCAATGGCAAGATAATGGCCCGCCCGGCCATAGGCCTGCCATGGCGGCTGCCCGGCGGCGGCGGGGGCGCCGTTGCGGGCAAAACTGGCCCAATAATCCAGCATGGCCGCAGACAATCTGCGTTCCGCCGCGCTGTCGGGCACCTTGGGCCAATAGGGCGGGATGGCGGCGATGGTGCCGAACACATAGGGGATTTCAGCCGCATGAAAGGCGTGCAGGCCCGCGCCGCTGGCCGCCGGCCAGCCATGGTTGAAATAATAGAGATAGGCGTTCTGGCCCAGCGCCGTTTGCCCGATCGCCAGCCGTTGCGCGGTCCAGCCATAGAGCGCGTCGCGCGTTGTGGCCCGCATCGCCTCGGCGATATTGGCTGCCGGATAGAGCCGCAGGAACGGATCAGCCAGATCGCGGTAACGGGCGCGGATGGCCGCTTCATAGGCCGCGGCATCGGCAGGGGCCGGCGGCAGCAGCACCGGCAAGGAACGGATTTCCCCGGCATTGAATCCGGCCAGGATGGGCACTTGCGCCTGTTCGCCCAGATCCCAGCTTTCCACCAGTTGGCGGGTCAACAGCTTGCCATCCACCGTGCCAAACGGGGCAAATCCCTTGGCCGTGGCGGCTTGTGCCAACGCGTCGGCCGGCATCGCGCGCAGGGCGGCCAGACCGGGCGCGCCCACGGCCTTCATGATCAGCGCGCCGGCGGCTTCGGCGGCGGGCAGGCCGAACCGCGCCTTCTTCAGTTCGGGTGTGGTGATCATGTAGGCACTTTGGGCAATCGCCTTGTGGAACAGGCCGCGCGCTGGCGGCGATGCCATCAGATACATCACGCTCAGGGCGCCAGCCGATTCACCGGCAAGGGTGACATTGCCCGGATCACCGCCAAAGGCCGCAATGTTGCGCTTCACCCAGCGCAGCGCGGCGATCTGATCGTGCAGGCCATAATTGCCCGATATTCCGTCCGCCGATTCCGCACTGAGATCCGCGAGCGCGAGATAGCCCAATATGCCCAGCCGATAGTTGATCGACACGACGATGATGCCGGCCCGCCGGGCCATGCGCGCGCCTTCATACATGGCTTCATGGCCGTACCCGCCAAGCAGAGCCCCGCCGTGGATCCAGACCAGCACCGGCGCGCCCTGCGCCCTGGCCGGCGCAAAGATGCTGAGCGTCAGGCAATCCTCGCTCATGCGCTGCGGCGGGTTGTGATAGATGCTCACCGGCGGGCCGATGGGTTGCACGCAGGCCGGGCCGAAACTTGTCGCCTTGCGAACGCCGGCCCACGTCGGCAGATCGGCCGGCGGTTGCCAGCGCTTTGCCCCAACCGGCGGCACCGCATAGGGAATGCTGCGGAAGATGTTCACGCCGTCCTGTTCCAGGCCTTCAACGGTGCCGGCGGGCGCCGCGACGGACGGCGGTTGCGCCATGGCGGGCGCCCCAAAGGTCAACCAACCAACCACGGCGGCCCACGCCAGCCTGTTCATCCTGAAGCTCCCTCGCTGCCTTCCGCGCGCCGCAGCTGGCGTGCCAGCCCCAGGAACAGCGCAATGGCGATCAGATAAACTGGCGTCAGCGTGTCCAACGCCGATTGCAGGCCATGGGCATCGCCGGCGGCCTTGAACATGTCGCTGGCAAAGCCGACCCAGGTGGGGCCAAGGCCAAGCCCGATGAAGTTCATCACCAACAGCAGCAGCGCGCCCGAAAGCACCCGTTGATTGGGCTGCACCTCGGCCTGGACCAGCGCCACCGTTGCCGACAGATAGACATAGTTGAAGATCATCACGACCGTCAGCAGGAGGAGCGCCAGGGGCCAGCCCGGCGCGTGCACAAACGCCAGATAGAAGGGCATGGCGATGCCCAGCGACAGCGCCGGCGCGGTGGCATAGCCAACACGCGACCGCTGCACCATCCGATCGATGACCCGACCGGACAGGATCATGCCACCGCCCATTCCGATCGCCAGCACCAGCGCATACCAGATGGCGACATCGGCCAGGGCCATGGCCTTTTCGCGCATCAGGAACAGCACGGCGAAATTGCCCAGGCCATAGGTGACGAATTGCGTCGCTCCGCCGCCCAGCGCCGCCAGCATCAGTACGGGATTTGAGGCGAACATCCTGACGGTGGTCCAGAATGCGGCCTGCCCCACGGCGCGGTGCGGCGCCGGATCGGTGGCGCCGCGTTCGGGATCACGCAGCAACAGCTTCACGAACAACGCGGTAACAAGGCCGATGGCCCCGACCACGACAAACGGCGTCCGCCAGCCAAATTGTTCGGCTGCCGCCGCGCCAAACGCCACGCCCAGCGCCGCACCAATGGCCGGCCCCAGGTTGAAAATGCCAAGCGCCGCCGCGCGTCGGCCGGGTGGATAGGTGTCGGTGATGATGGCATAGGATGGCGGCACACCGCCGGCTTCACCGATGCCGACCAGCATGCGGGCGGCCACCAGTTGTGGATAGCTGGCCGCGAGGCCGCAGGCCACGGTGGCCCCGCTCCAAAGCGCGCAGGCCAGGGACAGCACGTTGACGCGGTTGGACCGGTCCGCCAGCCAGCCGACCGGGATGGCGATGAAGCAATAGAACATCGCGAAATACAGGCCGCCGATCAGCCCCAACTGGCTGTCGCTGATGCCAAGCCCATCCTGGATCGGCTGGGCAAGAATGCCGATCAGCTGCCGATCGAGAAAGTTCAGGACATAAACGAAGGTGAGCGCTGCCAGCATGAGCCTGGGCCGGCCCGTCGCCGGCGTTGCGGCGACGGGCGAAAGGACGGTTGCGGCTGGTGGGCCTGCGGCAGCCACCGGTCAGATCCCATGGCTCAACCGGATCCCGAACGTGCGCGGACGCAGCGTGCCAAAGCGGCTGACAAGGAAGGCTTCAGGGTGGATGTAGGTGATCGACTGGTTGTTGAACAGATTTTCAACATACAGTTGGGCAGCCCAATCCCGGCGCTTGATGCCAAAGCTGGCATTGACGTTCACGAACTCATCCGTCTGGCCAAAAGTCGTCAGTCGTTGGGTGGGCCGGCCGGGCGTGTTGGGAAATGAACTGTTGTAAGCGCCGACATATTGGGCGTTGATCGCCACCGTACCGCGCGTCGTGGTGCCCAGATCAAATCCATAGGACACATAGGTTGATCCCTGCAGCCGCGGGGCCGACAGCCTGTGGCCCAGAACCGCACCGGAAATCGCCGCCTCCGTTGCAGTCAGCCGGGTGATCTTTGAATCATTGTAAGAGCCGTTGAAGCCGATCAGCACATCCTTCGCCGGCACCAGCGCCACTTCCAGTTCAAGCCCCTGGCTGCGCGCGCCGCCGATGTTGGTGGCAAACTGCACCGAGTCCGACACGCGGTTGGCCTGCGCCTGGATGTTGCTCCAGTCGATGTGATAGGCGGCCACGTTCATCGTCACCCGGCCATCCAGCCACCGCGCCTTCAGGCCGAGCTCATAACTTTTGAGATCGTCCGATGAAGCGCCATCGGGAATGATGATGTCGTTCGGATCGACCAGGCTTGCCCGCCCGGCAAAGGCATTGACAATCGGCGCCCGGAAGCCGGTGGCAAAGGTGGCATAGGTCGTGATTGCGGTGCTGGGCTTCCAGCTTGCGCTCAACTTCCATTGCGGGCCTGAACCGGTGGCTTCGGCACCGGTGACAGCCGCATAAGGCGTGAAGGTGTTGAAGTTCACCGGAATCCGCAGCAGCGCGTAGGTGAAATAATTAAGGCCGCCCGCAGTGGCGAGATAGCCACCGGCTTCGGTAAAGCCTTGCGCTGATGTGCGGCCGTACCGCAGGCCACCGGTCAGCCAGAGCTTCTCGGAAAACCGGTAGGTGAGCTCACCAAATCCGGCGAGTTCCTCGCTGATCGTATGGGTGAGCTGTTTTTGATAATATTGGTCGGGCAAGCCGGTCAGGCCGCGCGCGGCCAGGAACTGCGGGCTGGACCGGTAGAAAAAGTCCACATCGCGCCGGCGCTTCAGATAGAAGCTGCCCATCACAAGCTGCAGCGGGCCGTCCCATGACGAGACAAAGCGGTTTTCGTTGGTGAAGACCTGGTCATAGCCATTCGCGTCCAGACCAAAGGCGATTGGCGCCCCGACAAAGGAACCCGGCGCGAACGTGCCGGCAAGATCGACCCAGAAACGCTGGTCAAAGTCCGAATAGGTTGAGGAGCTGGTCAACTTGCCGAAATCAAATTCATAATCGGCGGTCGCATTCAAGATGGTCTGTTTCCCGGTGAAGCGGTCAGCCTGGTCCGAGATCCGCTTCTGCGGCCCCAGAGACGGGCTGGTAAGCGAGGAATCCTTTGGATCGCTGTTTTCATAGGAGCCGAGCAGCCGGATCGACAGACGGTCGGTCGGCCGCCAGAGCAGGATGGCACGGCCACCCCAGTTGATCAGCTTGTTCGAATTGCGCACGCCGGTGCCGACGTTGTCGAGATAGCCATCTTCGTTGCGATAGAAACCGACCACGCGCAGGGCCAGCTTGTCGGTCACCAGCGGCACATTGACCATGGCATTGTAGCGCTGCCGGAAGGAATCCGAACCGGTCAGGCCGAAATCAACCAGCGCCGACGCATCGAACTGCGTCAGGTCCGGGCTCTTGTTCAGAATCCGCATCGCACCGGACAATGAGCCCGACCCGAACAATGTACCCTGCGGCCCGCGCAGAAATTCCACCCGCTCCACGTCGAACAACGTGGGATCGACCACAGTCGTGTTGCCAATCGTGGAAACCGGAAGTTCATCGATATAGACGGCGACGCTGCTTTGCAGATTGGCATTATACCCGTTGGTGGCGATGCCGCGAGCCGTGAAGTTGTTGAAATTCTGGGTCGGCCGGTTGAGCACGACACCGGGGGTTTCGCGGGCGATGCCCTCGAAGCCGACGATGCCTTTCTCCGTCAGTTCTTCCTGGCGGAAGGCGGTGATGCTGATCGGCACATCCTGCAGCCGTTCGCGGCGGCGCGTCGCGGTCACCACGATATCCGGCGCGGCATCCGAAGGCGTTTCGGCGGCGCTGCTTGATGCCAGGCTTTGGCTCTGCGCCGCTGCTGATGTGCTGGTGAGACCCGCGACCGCGCAGGCGGACGCCAGAAGCCATGCCTTCATTTACCCCTCCCCATCTTCTCGCCGGTCATGCGCCAGCGCAGGGGCCGTGATGCTGGAATTGGGCGTCCTTGTCAATATTCACTCTCTCGTGTGTGAAGATTATTCCCCGCACACATGAACGCGCGTTCAGGCAACCATTACTCCGCGCCCAAACAGACATTGCCGCGATGTGGCTGTTCGCATTCTCGCCTGCGGATGGCCTCAAGCCGCTACCAGTGATTTGTGCCCGGCGCGCCCTTGATCCGGCCGACGAGATTGGGAGTGACCCAGCCGCCGTAAAAATCGCCCGGTTGCGGGATCACGCGCGTGTCACCCACCCAGGCTTCGTCGATCAGCCCGGCATAAAGGGCGATATGGCCCGCCAGCCCGGCAAAGCGCGGCGTGGGCCGCTCATAGCGCCACGCGGCGCGGCGGGCGATGGCATCGCCTGCGATCACATCGAAATAGCGGGCATGGCCCTTCCATTCGCAGAAGCTGCTGCCCGCCACTGCGCGCAGATCAGCCAGCACGGCACTGCGCGGCAGATAATAGCTTGGCGCATGATGGGTTTCCAGCACGCGCAGCGCCGCGCTTGTATCGGCCACCAGCACGCCCGCGTGACGGACGATGATCCGCTGCGGCACCGGCTCCAGGGCCGGCGGCCGCGGATAGGATTGCACATCTTCACGCACCAGCGCTGTCACGTCAGCCTCCGCTCATTCAGGCATGGCCCGTGATGGCAACCAGCGGATCACCGGTGCGGCCATCTGCCAGCAGATCAACCCGCACCTCGCCAAATCCGGCGCGTTCCAGATACAGCTTCACCAGCGCGGCATGGCCGCTGATATCGAGCGCCCGCCAGATCGCGACGGCCTTGGTGGGAAAGCACCGGTTCGAAAAGCTGACGATGAACGGCGCGCCCGGCACCAGCAGCCGGCGGACGTCGGCAAACACTGCGCCGGGCCGCTGCAGATATTGCACGCCCACGCAGCACAAAGCCGCATCGAACGATCCGGCCTCAAGCGGCAACGCCGGCGTCTGGTTCAGATCCTGCACGAACCACTGCGTCAGTTGCGGATTGGCCGCGAGCTCCTGTGCATTCATGCCATGGCCGACAACGCCGGCAAGGCGGCAATCGGCTGGCAGGTGACTGACCCAGCTCGACATCAGATCGAGCACATGGCCGCCATCCGGCAGCATGTGCCGATAGAAATTGGTCAGCGCCGCCGTCGCCGCATCGTCGATGTGGGTCACCAGCCGCGGCGGGGCGTAGAAATCCAGATCATCGCCAGGGTCCTGCTTCGCAAACGCGCCAGCCGGCAGTTCAGGAAACAACGCCTGCTCTGGCGCGGATGCTGCTGCGTGTGTCATCAACCGAACCTTGCATCTTCTGTCGTGATGGTCTGTCCATCGATCGACGGCCGGTGATGGGACTTCACGATCCTGTGGATGGCGCTGCGAAACAGTTGCATGTCATTTCGCCTCGCAACCCTGCAAGTCATAGTCAATGCGCCATGATGGCCTTGTGCTGGATCGCACCAATGCCAGCATTGCTACGATCGGCGTTCACCCCAGGTCCCCGATCAGGTCGACCATTCCGCGACATCATCGCGCCCGCCGATCAGCGCCAGGCCATGCGCGATCGACGTCAGCTCGCCGCCAACAGCCACGCGATCGGCACCGAAGCGTCTGGAGAAAATATTGTGCACAGCGGGAATGAGGGAAGAACCGCCCGTCATGAAAACGCGGTCGATATCGGCGCTGCCGACACCGGATGCCGATAGAGCGGAATCGACGGTGGCTTCGATACGGGCAAGGTCGTCTGCTATCCAGCTTTCGAACATTGCCCGCGTCACCCCGGCCTCGATTTCGATCCCGGCGCCGGAAAACCGGAAGGTCGCCCGGTCATGATCCGACAAGCGGCGTTTGACCCGTCCGATGGCGTCGTAAAGCGGGTAGCCAAGTTCATTGTCGATCACCGCCATCAGCCGGGCGATGGCGGCCGGGTCATCTGCCTGGCGCTCCAGATGGCGCAGTTCCTCCATGGTACGGCGATTGCGCATCAACGCGAGCCGGGACCAGTTGCTGAAATCGGCGAAATAACGCCCCGGGATGACCAGGGACTTGTCGAATGACCGGTACGCAGACCCTTTGCCGAGCTGGGGCAAGACGAGGTGATCAAGCAGCCGGAAATCAAAATCATCGCCGGCAATGCCGATGCCGGCATGCCCCAGCGCGGTAAAGCGCTGTGCGGCGCCAGGCGCCTTCATATGGACAACCGAGAAATCGCTGGTGCCGCCGCCAAAATCGGCAACCAGCACGGTCGCTGCGTCGGTCAGTCTGGCCGCATAGCTGAAGGCCGCCGCGAGCGGTTCAAAAACATAAAAGACCTCAGCGCCGAAGCCTTCGAACATGAGATCATAGCGTTGCCGGGCGAGCGCCGGATCAGGGTTACTGCCGGCATAAGCCACCGGGCGGCCGACGACGATGCGGCTGTTCCGGTCGTTCAGTTCCCCGCCGGACCGCTTTGCCATCCCAGCCAAAAATGCCTTGCCCAGCGCTTCGAACGTGTAACGCCGTTCAAAGATCGTCGCCCGCTCGAAATTGCTGCTGGCGGCCACGGATTTGAAGGACTGGATGAAGCGGCAGCCGTGGGGCGAGGCGAGATATTCGGCAATCGCCCACGGCCCCGCCTCGACCGCAACGCCTTTGAAGGCGCTGGCATCCTCCCAGAAGCACAGAGCCGACCGGAAGACGTTGACGGTTGCTGTCGGCCCGGAAAAGTCAATCAGCCGAGCGGCGTCGC
This sequence comes from Sandarakinorhabdus sp., assembly GCF_987265915.1. Lineage (NCBI taxonomy): Bacteria > Pseudomonadati > Pseudomonadota > Alphaproteobacteria > Sphingomonadales > Sphingosinicellaceae > Sandarakinorhabdus > Sandarakinorhabdus sp. The sequence goes on along the minus strand of NZ_OZ503948.1, from coordinate 881,209 downwards.
CGGATTGGGAAACGGCAGCAACGGTGTTTGTGGTCCCGAAATCCAGGCCAATGGTTCGCGATGAAGCTGTTCGCATATAAATCCCGATGCGCCTGTCGGGCGGGACCGGGCCTATGCCTGCAAAGTGGGTCGAATGCCAAGCCTGTCGCACTTCGGCACCAGCCCAAGGCGCGAACGAAGTCATTTTTCGCGCGGCTGCAGATAATGGCGGGCGCGCGGTCAGATTACGGTGTAGGTCGGCAGCGCAAATCTTGGAAATTCAGGCAGACACATGGCCCGCAGAAGTTCGAGACATGATCCATATGGCGACCTTGATCGCCAGGCGGAGGCTGCGGCGCCGCCGGTGATCTGCTGGCTTTGCGGGCGGCCGACGGGCACGACGACCATCTTGCACCATCCAGTCCCCAAAAGCAGGGGCGGTCGCGATACGGTGCCGATGCACCCGATTTGCCAGCAGATGCTGATCACCAATTTCACCAATTCCGAACTGCAACGTCATGGCATGAATGTGGAAGGCTTGCTGGCTGACCCAGGCGTTCGCAAATTCGTCGATTGGGTTGCGAACAAGGACCCTGATTTCACCGCGACCATGACCAGGAAACAGCGGTAATCGATTCGGCGACGAGATCCGTTCTTAGGACGATGACTGCCATGAACGGGCAAGTGGTGTGTCAGGGCCCTTCAGGGCTTGAAGGCTGACGGCCGCGCAAACTGCAGAAACATCTGACGCAGCATTGCCAGCGTGGCAGCATGGGCTTGCGGATTGTCTTGCAGCAGATGATCGAGCGCGACGCCGCGCAAGCACGCCACCAGCAGGCGCCGAAAGGCGATCAGTTCGTCCCGCGGCCATTTCAGCAGCGCCATGTAATCGCACCACCAATCATCGCTGATGGTTTCGCTGGCCAGGAAATGCGGGCGAATGGCGTCCGCAAGACCCGGCACGTTGCGCGCCGCCAGCAGCAATTCCATCGCTGCGAAATGATGCACGCCCAGATACTCTTCCAGTGCGATGTCGATGATGGTGGCCAGTCGCTGCTCAATGCCGCTGGCCGCCATCAAGCGCCGCATCAGTTCGCGCGACACACCGATCGGCAAAGCTTCGGCAATGGCCGCCATCAGGGCATTGTGATCGGCGAAATGATAGTGCAACGGCCCGCGCGAGATGCCGGCCTGCTGGGCGATCAGCAACATGGTCGTATTGGCATAGCCGCGCTCGGCGAGGCAGCGGATGCCGGTTTGGACAATCAGTGCGCGGGTGCGCTGGCTTTGCGCGGCCTTGGTCACGCGGGTCCGCGGCGCGGCATCGGCCATGGTCATGCGGCTTCCTCGTTCAAACGGGCAATCTGACGGCGCAAATCGTTCTGCATGGTTTCGGTGAGCGGGTAAAACCAGAAAAACGGCGTTGCCAGGCCCATGATCACCATTGGCACCCAGGCATAGGTTGCCATCAAGGCCATTTCGGCCGCCGTGCTGTTGGCGGCACCGCTGGTGGCAAAGCCGAACAGCGGCGGCAAGGTGGTACCGGCCAGAACCCCGAACGCCAGACCAACTTTTGACAAGGTACCCACCAAAGCAAAATACAGCCCATTGCGCGCCCTGCCGGTGCGCAATGTGTCCAGATCGACCACGTCGGCAATCATCGAAGCCACCAATATCCCCAGCGCGCCGCCGGCAAAGCCGCGAATGATGATGCACGCACCATAGAGATCGGCGCGATCATGCGGGATCAACGGGATGGGCGCGCTGAGCAGCGCCATGCCCAGCGTGCCGATGGCCAGCGCCTTGTGCTTGCCGATGCGTCTGGACAGGCGCAGCCACACAGGCAGCGACAGCAGGCCCGCGATATTCTCGCCGGCCAGCACGATCGGGAAGATGTGCCGCGCGTGAAACACATGCTCCATCACGATCATGTGCAGCGAAGCGCCGATCACGGCGCCGGCCATCAGCACCGCCAGCCCGCCGAGCAGGCGCATGAATGGCTTGTTTTCCACCAACACGGCCACCGCTTCACGCAGCGACACCGGCGGCATCGCCAGATGCTCGACGGCCGGTTCCGGCACCAGTTTCAGGCCCACGGCAAACAGCAGCGGCATCAGCGCCACGAAGCTGGTGCCCAGCCAGAACATCAGATCGGTGGTGCTGCCCATCCCCGATCGCTGCAAGACAAAGATCAGCGCCAGCGCAGACATGCTCGACACGATGCCAAAGCCTTCGCGCCAGCCCGCCACCCGGGTTCGGCCCGAATAGCTTTTCGACAATTCGGCGCCCCACGCCTTGTAGGGCGTATCGACCATGTTGAAGGCGATATAGGTGAAGGTGATCCAGAAGCCGGCATAAAGCGCTGTCACCTTGATCGGCGGCGCAAACACCATCCAGATGCCCAGCATCAACAGCGGCAGCCCGGCAACGATCCACGGCTTGCGCCGGCCAAAGCGCGACCGTGTACGGTCGCTGAGAATGCCGACCAACGGCTCCGACACCACATCGGTCATCCGCGCGGCAAACAGCAAGGTGCCGACCAGCGCCAACTGCAAACCATGTTCAGTGGCATAGAAGGACGGGATGAAGGTGACGAGCGGCGTCATCGCCAGCGCGTGGGTGAGATAGGGCACGCCATAAAGCATGGCGGTGCGATCTTCGGGCGACAGGCGCATGGTCATGGCGTGTGATCCTGATGAAGGCCGAACCGTTCACGGATGCGGCCCATCCAACCGCGGGGCAGTGGCGGCGCAGGATCTACAGCATGCCCGACGTCGACGACCGTGCTGGTGTCGATGCTGTTCTGAATCGCCTCCAACACCGCCAGCTGGTGCAAGGCAGAGTCGGCGCTGCACCGCGGAGGCACGCCATCTTCGATCGCGGCGACCATATCCAGCAGCCCGATGATCCACAGATCATCGGCCCAGGCGTCGGTATCGGCCGGTACGGCGTCCCACGCTCCCATCCGGGTCGAAATCGCCAGATCACCTTCGAACCGGCTGCTGTGGCCCACGCGCAGGCACGCTTGCGTGCCGATCAGCTGCAGCCCGGGTGCGGCGCTGCCCAGACCATCGAAGCTGCAAGTAAGGCTGATCAGCGGGCCGGCGACAAACGCCAGCAGCGCCGTCACATGGGTGGGTGCCGATACTGCAAAACGGGTGCCCGCCGCTGGGCCTTGTTGCACTACCCGCTGCGCCTGCAACTGGCGTCCAAACCCCGTCACGCGCTGCACCGGCCCCAGCAGATCGATCAGCGCGGCAACATCATAGACGCCCATGTCGTACAGCGGCCCTGCCGCCGCGCCGAACAGCGCCGCCGGATTGTGATGCCACAGATCGGGCCCGCGATAGACCATAGTCGCACTGCCGCCGGCGATGGCGCCCAGCTGCCCGGTTGCCAATATGCGCCGTCCCTGCTGGTGTCGTGGTCCCAATATGGTTGCCGGCGCTGCCGCCAGCACGCGGCCGTGGTGGCGGGCCAACGCGATCAACGCTTGGGCTTGCACCACCGAAGCGGCCAGTGGCTTTTCGGAATAGACATGTTTGCCAGCTGCCAGCGCCGCGTGTGTGATCGCGGCATGTTCCAGCGGCGCGCTCAGGTTGACGATGATATCCACAGCCGGATCGGCGATCAACGCCTCCCGGCTGGTTGCATGTGTGCCGAACCGCGCTGCAAGTGGTGCCGCCCTGGCCGGATCGCGCGACGCGATGCCGACCAGCTGCATTGCCCGGCAGCCAGCGATGCCCGCCAGATAGCGCGACGCGATATCGCCGCTGCCAATGACGCCAATGCCGCTGACCCCGATACCAGGCATCCGCGATCAGAAACGCGCGCGGGCGGTGGCGCCGAAGGTGCGCGGATCGCCCACAAAGCGAATCCGCGATCCGGCGGTGATCAGCGCCGGCGGCACGGCGCCACGGTAGAGGATGATCTCGTTGGTCAAGTTGCGTGCCCACAGTTCGAAGCCGATCTTGCCAAGTTCCACGCCGGCGCGGGCATTTACCAGCACATAATCGGGTTGCACCAGCAGCGGATCAAGGCTCTGCGCCGTCTGGACGTCCGACCGCAGCGACATTTCCCCGTGCAGGAACCCGGAAACCTTGTCGCTGAAGCGATGATCATAATGGCTGACCAGGCTCAAGCTGTGGGTCGGCGCATCCTGCAAGGGCGCGCCCGAAAGATCCTGCACGGTCGGCCCGCCCGGCTGGCCAGGCCCGGTCTTGAAGTCATCGAACTTCGCATCAAGGTAGGTGTAGTTCAGATTGAACATCAGGCCCTTTGCGGGACGCACCGTGGCCTCCACCTCAATGCCTTTGGTCGTCAACTGCGCTGCGTTCTGCAGCAGAAACGTGTTGCCGGGCGCAAAGGACGATGCCTGGAAATTGTCGAACACCGTCCAGAAGCCGGTCAGGCCCAGCTGGAACCCGGCCCAGCTGCGCCGGAAGCCGAGTTCGCCGCCCGTGGACAGTTCTGCATCAAAGAACCGGTTCTGCCCGATCGCCGTGTTGACCGCGCTGTCGTTGAACCCGAAGCTTTTGTAGCCGCGGGTGAGCGAAGCATAGATCATCGTATCGTCATCCGGGCGCCAGCGGGCGTTGATCACGCCGGAAAACTGGCCATCATCGGCTGCCGCCCGTTCGTTGCGCGGGGTCGCCAGGATCGGCACCGCCTCGGTGGTGGTCTGGAAGGTGAAAATGCTCTTTTCGTCGTAGGTGTAGCGAATGCCAAAGCTCATGTCGAAACGGTCGCTGAACTGCACCTTGGCCTGGGTAAAGGCTGCATAGGACCGGTTGACGATATCGCTGCCCGACGCGCTGGAACGGATGGTTGTATAGGTCGGCGCTAGGCTGGCCAGTGCGCCGCCGAGCCGCGCGAACAACAGCGGCGTATCAGCCCCATAAGTGGCGCCGCCCCGCTCGTTCTGACGCTTGTAGAAATAGAACAAGCCAGCCACGAACGATACCGGCTTGTCGGCCGGCGAGGCCAGCCGCAATTCCTGGCTGAACTGGCGATGGTCGCGATCACCGCTGATCACCCGGAAGAAATCGAGCTGGCTGAAATCGCCGTCGATGAACGATCGCTGCTTGTAGTCGCGCAGCGAGCTGATCGAGGTCAGCACAAAATCGCCGATATCCAGATTGGCCTCGATGGTACCGGCGTTGATCTTGTGGCGATAGCTGAAGCCGCCATCGAAGGCGACGCGCAGATCGGCGGGATCATTGATGGCCGGGAACGGCTTGCCGAGCGCGGCCGACAGCGCAAGCTGGGTGGCGCCAACCGGCCCGAATTCCGCCGCGCAGCAATTCTGCCTGCTGCTGTGATGCTCATAGCTGGCCAGCACTTCCAGCCCATCGGTGACATTCCACAACAACCGGCCGCGCACGCCATAGGCTTCCAGGTCGTTGGTGTCTTCGTTCTTGGTCTGGTTGAACAAGAACCCATCGCGAGCACGGTAAAATCCGCTCACGCGCAGGGCCAGCTTGTCGCCAGCCAACGGCCCGGTGACCGACGCCGTCACGCCATGAAAGCCATAATTGCCGATCATCGCACTGGCATCACCGCCAGCCGTGAATTCCGGGCGTTTGGTGATGAAATTGATCAAGCCCGCCGGGGTGTTCTTGCCAAACAGTGTGCCCTGCGGCCCGCGCAGCACTTCCACCCGCTCGATATCGTTGAAATCGGCAACCCCGATCGAGGTGCGATCGAGATAGACGCCATCGACATAGATGCCGACGCTGGGCTCAAGCCCGGCAACGCCGCCCGATGATCCAACGCCGCGGATGGAGACATTGGATTGCACCGGCCCCTGGCTTTGCGAGAAATACAGGCTGGGCACCAACGTCACGATATCGCGCAAGGCCAGCGCGCCGGATTGCTCCAGCGCCTCGCCGGTGATGGCCGTGATGGCCAGCGGCACATCGCGCAGGCGTTCTTCGCGCTTCTGCGCGGTCACGATGATCTCGACATCATCGGCCACGCGATCGCTTGTTTGTTGCGCCCATGTCGGGGCGCCCATCACCAACGAAGCCGATACCGCCGACAACAGCAATGTGTGCTTGACCATCTTGCCCCTCCCCAGGTTTGCCGCTTTGGCCGACATGGTGTCGGCAGCGCTTGACCTGTTTATCTTATGGCTCGATATTGATGTCAACATACATGTATGTATCTATAAATCGATTGATCATGTGGGGGCCCGATGCATCGCCTGAAGGAAAATGAAACCAGCCTTTGCCTTGATGGTGACGGCGCTGCCGCGGGTGACCGCGATGGCCTGTATCGGCGCGACACACGGTATCTGGCGCGTTATCAATGGCATTTCGGCACCACCAGGCCGTTGCTGTGCACTACAAGGGAAAATCGACTGCATCAGCATCTGGCGATGGTTGGGCCGGATCGTGCCCAGCAGGTGGCGTTGATCCGCACCCTCACCATGCATCCCGATGGGCTGCACGATCACTGGGAACTGCACAATTGCAGCACCGAACCCCAGGCCATTTCGGTGACACTCGATGTCGCCGGCGATTTCCGCGATCTGTTTGCCGCCCTCTTGCGCTCAGGCGCGTCGGTCATGGCGGTCACGCGCACCGTCGCCCCGTCGGGCCTGATGCTGGCCGCAACTGCCAGCGACGGCGTCGCCATGGCGGTTGAACTCAGCTTCAGCGAACCGGCGACCGCCGGCCATGAAGCGCCCGCGTGGCAATGGTCGCTGGGCCCTGGCGAACGCCGGGAACTGGCGGTGCGTCTTGTCACCCGCGCCGACGATGATCCGCCCGCGCAGCTGCCGTTGCCCGGCTATGCCGATTGGCGATCGGGATTCCGCCATCGTTTGCAGCGCCCGGATCACCAGCGCGCGCTCGATCGCGCCATCGATGATGTGCGCCTGCTGTTGTTCACCACCGCCAGTGGCCTCTATCCGGCCGCGGGCATGCCCTGGTTCGTTACGGTGTTTGGCCGCGACGCGCTGATCACCGGCATGATGCTGGCCCGCCAGCAACCGGCGTTGCTGCATGGTGTGCTGCGCCATCTGGCGGCCCGCCAGGGCACGCGTGTCGATCCATTCCGCGAGGAAGAACCCGGCAAGATCCTGCATGAAATGCGCGCCGGCGAACTCAGCCGCACGGGGCGCATTCCGTTCGGTCGCTATTTTGGTTCGGTGGATGCCACGCCGCTGTTCGTCATGGCGCTGGCGCAACTGGTTGCCGCCACCGGCGATCCTGCGCCGATCACCGAACTGCGCGGTGCGTGGGAAGCTGCGCTGGCGTGGATCGAACAGCGCAATGATGATGGCGAGGGCCTGCTCAGCTTTGCCCCGTCAGGATCGGGGCTGACCGTGCAGTCGTGGAAGGATTCGGCTGACAGCATGAACCACGCCGATGGCCGCCCTGCCCCGGCCCCGCTTTCGGTGGCCGAGGTGCAGGGTTATGCGTTTGCCGCGTTCAGGGCCGCAGCGGGCTTTTGCCGGCATCTGGATGATCACCCGCGTGCCGCAGCCCTCGATGCCCGCGCTGACCGTCTCGCTGCGGCCTTCCACCGCCGGTTCTGGCTGGACGATCTGGGCAGCTATGCCATGGCGATCGATGCCGAAGGCATGCCGCTGCGTGTGCTGTCATCCGATCCGGGACATTTGTTGTGGACCGGGATCGTGCCTGCCGATATCGCCCCGCGACTGGTCGCAACGTTGATGGGGCCGGAACTCTGGAGCGGCTGGGGGCTGCGCACGCTGGGCGCTGGGGAAGCCCGCTACAATCCGGTTTCCTATCACAATGGCAGCGTGTGGCCGCACGATACGGCGCTGCTGGCCTGGGGCCTCCACCGTTATGGGTTTGCTGCCGAATTGCGCCGCGTGGGAACGGCGCTGTTCGATCTGGCGGCGGCGCGACCAGATCACCGCCTGCCCGAACTGGTGGCCGGCACCGTGCGGATCGACGGCTTGCCGCCAACCGAATACACACATGCTTGCCAGCCGCAGGCCTGGGCAGCAGCGTCACTGCCCTTGCTGGCGGCACTGATGGCCGATCTGCAGCGGCCGGCCTGAACCGAACCGGACTTTGCCGCTGACATCAGGACAAGACACGCATGACGATTTCGACTCCCCTGTTGCTGATGCTGGCATCCGCCATCACCGCGGCATCGCCGGTTGTGCCAACACGCGAAGGCCCGGTGCGCGGCGCGATCGAGGAAGAGATCGAGGTGTTTCGCGGCATTCCCTATGCGGCGCCGCCTGTCGGGCCGAATCGGTGGCGTGCGCCGCAACCCGCTGTTCGCCGCGCTATGCCGCTCGACGCCACCCGGCCGGCGGTGGCGTGTCCCCAGGCGGGGGCCGGGCCCATCCTCGGCTTGCCGCGCGCCGCGCCGTCGGAAGACTGCCTGCACGTCAGCATCTGGCGCCCGCGCAATGCCGCCCGCGCACCGGTGGTGGTCTGGATTCACGGTGGCAGCCTTGTGTCGGGGGTTGGCGATTTCCCGCTGACGGATGGTACGGCATTTGCCCGTCGTGGCATCGTGTTTGTCGGCATCAACTACCGGCTGGGCTTTCTCGGCTTCTTCGCGCATCCGGCGCTTGGAGGCGGCGCGCGGACGTTGGCCAACTTCGGCTTTGCTGATCAGCAGGCGGCGCTGCGCTGGGTGCGGGCCAACATCGCGCGCTTCGGCGGCGATCCGGCGAAGGTCACGCTGATGGGGGAGAGCGCCGGCGGGCGATCCGTACTGGCGCATCTTGCCGCGCCAGGCTCGCGCGGGCTGTTCAGGCAAGCGATCGTCGAAAGCGCTTTCCACATGGCGGCCTTGCCCTCGCTGTCAGCGGCGCGCGACACCGGGCAAGAGGCGGCGCGGCGGATGCTCGGCGAGCGTGAGCCCGCCAGCGCTGCCAGCCTGCGCGCCCTGCCTGTCGAGCGCATCGTCGCGGCGCAGCCGGAACATCTGCTCGATGCACCCGGCTTTGGGCTTGTGCGCGACGGCGTGACGCTGTCGAGCGCGCCCTTCGAGGCGATTGTCCGCGGCAGCGCGGCGCAGGTGCCGCTGCTGATCGGGTTCAACAGCAACGAAGCCACGCTGATGCCGTCGCTTGGCCTCGATCCGGCCCAGCTCGCGGCAAGCATGACCGCGCGCCATCCCCAGCTGATGGCGAGGTTGAACCCGGAGCCTGTGGCAGCGGGCAATGCCGCGTTCCAGCTCGGGTGGTTCGAGGCGCCGTCGCGCATGATCGCTGCGGCTCAGGCAAAGGTCGCGCCGACGTGGCTCTACCGCTTCAGCTATCGTTACGAGCGGTTGGCGGCAACGCGCGCCGGTGTCGGGCACGGGGAGGAGTTGCCGCTGGTGTTTGCCTCGCTCGATCGCATACCGCCGCTGCGCGCGATCGCGACGCCGCGCGACCGGGCGATGGCCGATGTCGCGATCACCTGTTGGCGCAACTTCATCACATCGGGCGACCCGGCCGGCGGGGCCTGCCCGCAATGGCCGCGCTATGCGCCAGCCGACGACACGCTGATGGACTTCGACGTTGCGCCGAACGTGCGCCCGACTCCGGGCGCAGCGGTGCTGGATGGCTTTGTGCGCGAAGGCGCCCTGGGCCAGCGATGATGGCTGGCGCATCCTTGATCCTTCAGAGCGCTTTGGTGGCAATCTCGCCAGATTTTCCGGGCGTTTGCGGCCGCTCACCCGCTTGGTTCACGGCGTTTGACGCAGTTCGCATGAGGATGCTTGCGCAGATGGGATGGCGACAAACGTCACGCTGGCGGGCGGCAGGCTGATCATGCGCGTGACCGGGCGGGCGAGCAGCGGCGGCAGCCTGCCATCACGATCCAGTGCCAGCGGCTGACCATTGAGAGCCGCGCCTCTGCCGGAATCGCTGCCGGCAAGTGTGTAAGACAAGCCCTCGCCGACAAACTGGAGCGGCTCGGCCTCTGCCGACAGGTTGATCGCGACCAACGCGACGCCGCCAGCTTTGCCCTTCAGGCAATGAGCATACAGGCGCAGCGACGGATTTGATGACTCCATCTTCAACACCGTCGGCGACATCAGACGTGACCAGAGCAACGCCGCCCAATAGTTGGGCCGGGGCATGAAATCATCCTCGTCGAGCAGGCCATAATCGCTCGCCGCCAAGGTGTTGTGCATCACGATCTGCACATTCTGGCGGGCCAGCCGGCCAAGCTGGTCAACATAGCGCGGCACGTCGGCAAAGGTCGCTGCCCAGGGGCTGCCGCCACATGCGGCCTGGGCCGTTTCCGTCAGCCAGATCGGCGCGCCTGGCGCAAAACGATCGCGCAGGCCTTGATAGACCGAAAGCGTCGTATCGGTGCGCGCCAGCCACGCCGGATCGAGCGCTGCTGCCGGTGTGACCGACAGCGGGCCACTGGTCGCGCACCGCTGCGAAAGCGCGCCATAATGATGGTAGGACAAGACGTCCACCGGGGTTGGCGCGGCCGCGAGCAGCGCCGCTGACGGCAACAACCGCAGGCCGGCAACCTTGGCCAATTCTTCCACAAAGCCGCCATCGCCGGCGCCGCCTGTGCCAAGGATGCGTGCACCCGGCGCCGCGACCCGGAACGCCGCCGCGAACCGGCCGAAATCGCGGCCATAATCCGCTGCCGAATAATCGGCAGGTGCGCCGGTCAGCGTGACCAGATTGGGTTCATTGAGGAATTCGGCGCCGGCAAGCTTCATGCCCAGTGCCTTGGAATAGCGCAGCAGGGCGTGCATCTGGTCTGGCTGCCAGACGCCATCCGTATCGCGCACGCCGGCGCTGCCGGCAAAGGACAGCACGAGTTCACCATCCACCGCCGCCAGGAACGCGGCGACGCCGCGCCACTGCGCGCGCGTCAGAGTGGTGTTGAAGCCGGCCGGCGGTGTCGCGGGCGGCGAATCGTCCGGCGCAAGCCATGTGGCATTCGCCCATGTGCCGCTGATCCGCACATAGGCCGGGCCCAACGTCGCCGCGAGCATCCGCAACCGCGGATTGGCAAGGTCGATGGGCGGGCGCATCGCATAGCGATCGGCAGGTGATGTCGGCGGGCCCAGCCGGTACGGCTTCCAGAAGCGGCCGCCGGTCACTTCGACCATTTCGATATTGTAGGACTGGAAATGCCGATCCACCGTGCCGGCGACGGCAAGCTGCTGCGGATCAACCGGGGCCGCAGCGGCCGCACCGGCGAGCAGCAGTGCCGCGGTGCAAGCCCGCGCGATCATGCCGCTGGCGCCGATTGCGGCACCGGCTGCCAGTGCAGGATGCGGCGTTGCATCACCTGGGTCGCCGCATCGGCAAGGTTGCGGGTGCCGCGCCTGCCGTAGTGATAGACCATCGCCAAACGCCGCCGGTTCGACCCATTGTCCACCGATTTGTGCATCAGATAGCTGTGAAACACGAGCAGATCGCCCGGAGCCATCGTGACTGGCACCGCGGCGGATACGTCGACATCATGAATTTCGGTATAACCGTGGTTGGCCCCGGGGCGACGATCAGGGTGATGGGCGTGCAATGGATGACGATGCGAGCCCGGCAGGACCATCAGACCGCCATTTTCGAGCGTGGCGTCGGAGATCGCCAGCCACAGCCCAACCTGGGGTTGCTGGTCGAACCGGAAATAATGGCTGTCCTGGTGCCAGGGCTGGCCCCAGGCGCCCGGGTTCTTGAGAATGAACATCGACTGGAAAACATCGACATCACCGCCGATCAGGCCACCGACGATATCGCCGCAGCGCACATCCATCGCGAAATCACGCGCTGGCCCCGCGAAATGCGTGTTGAAAACCTTGGCGACATGATCCTCGGGCATGATCGCGCCCGCGACCGGCTTGGCCTCGGGCTGGACCAGCAGGCCCTCAGGCGTCTGCCACGCCGGCTCGCCGGGGTGATCAGCGGGCGGATCGGCACGCAACGCGGCGATGGTAGCAGTGGCCATGGCATCGCCGGTTGCCGCATCAACAAAGCCCCGCCGGATGAAATAGCCATCCCGATCCCAGGCCAGACGTTCGGCGGCGGTGATCATGGGCGGATGTCCGGGGTCGGCAGGATTGCCGGCTTTTTGGCAAACGGATCGGTATGTTGCTGCGCAATGGCGCCATACTCGGCGCGCGCGGCATCGGCGATCGCGGTCAGGCGCTTGACGACATCGGGGTGGCGGTCGGCGAGGCTGTAATGCTCGCCGGCATCGTTGTTGGCATCGAACAGCAGGTTGTAACCATATCGGTAAAGCGGTGCGTAGATGGTGAGGTAGTAGGCCGATTGCAGCAGCCGCCAATCCTGGGTGCGCACCGCTGCAACCTGATCATTGGCAAAAAACAGCAGATGATCGTGTGGCGATGTCTTGGCGCCCTGCAAGATCGGCAGGATATCGCGGCCATCGAGCGGTTGGCCGGCCGGCAGGGTCGCGCCGGCAATCGCGCACAAGGTCGGCATCAGATCGATGTTCATCGCGATCGCTGGCGAATGCGTCCCGGGTCTGATGTGCCCCGGCCAGCGCGCCAGCATCGGCACGGCATAGCCCCCTTCAAAGGTGCCACCCTTGCCGCCACGGCGACCCGCGGCGCTGCCTTCCCACCAGGGGCCGTTGTCGCTGGTGAAGATGATGATCGTGTCACGGTCCTTGCCGGCGGCCTTCACCGCCTTCAGGATTTCACCCACCGTCCAATCCACTTCCTCGACCGCATCGCCATAAACGCCGGCCCTGGATTTGCCGCGAAAGGCGGGGCCCGGGCGCAGCGGCACATGCGGCGCGATCTGGGCAACATAAAGGAAGAAGGGCTGATCCGATTTTTCGGCGATGACAGCGCGCGCCTCGTCCATCATCCGGGCGGCGAATGTCTCCTGGGTCAGGACCGGTTCGATGACGGCCTTGCCGCGATAGAGCGGCAGCGGGTTCATGTCGTTGGAATAGGGGACACCCCAGAAGCGATCGAAGCCATGATTGGTTGGCCAGGCGGCATCGCTGGCGCCAAGGTGCCATTTGCCCAGCATGGCGGTGCGATAGCCGGCCCCCTTCAGCGCCTGGGGGAGCGTGGTCATGCCGGCCGGCAGGCCATAATCGGAATGTGGGAAGATCACGCCATCGGCCAAGCCGGCGCGGGCCGGGTAACGGCCGGTCAACAGCCCGGCCCGCGACGGTGTGCAAACGTTGGCGCTGGCGAAGAACTGATCGAGCCGGGCGCCCTCCCGGCCGATGCGGTCGATATTGGGTGTGCGGATCTGCCGGTTTCCATAGGCGCCGACATCGCCAAGCCCCAGATCATCGGCCAGGATCACGATGATGTTGGGGCCGGCAGCCTGGGCCGCTGAGCCAAGCAACAGCATCAGGCTGGCGAACAACCATCCTGCCAGCGCCCGGATTTTGGTCATATCAGCGACCTCCGATCTTCAGGTCCAGCGAAACCCCGATGATACGCCGGGCATCGGCGCTGGGAAACTGCGCATAGGAACCCAGTGGCGCCGTCGCCGGCGAATTGAGCACAGGCTGGCTGATCACCCGGCTGACGAAATCCTTATCCAGCAGGTTGCGCGCGAACACCGAGACCCGCCAGCGATTATTCTCGCTGCGCACACTGATATTGGCGCCGAGCAAGCCATAGCCATCCTGCACCAGCCCCGGATCGCCGTTGCTGGAATAGGTCACGCTGCTGCGGTGGAACCAGTTCGCGCCAAGGTTGACCACCATTTTGCCGACCGGCACGTCATAGGCAGCCGCCAGCGTATAGGTGAATTTCGGCGCATCAGTCAGCGGCAGGCCGGTGCCTTCGGTGACGCCGGCACCCGCGGCGCTGGTACGGATGCACTGGCGCGGGTCGGTGCGCACCGTTCCAAAGGCCAGCAATGGCTGGCCGATATAGCAGGCGATATTGCGGAAATCCGTGTATTCGGTGTCGAGATAGGTGGCTTGCGCATTCAGGCTGAGCCCGCGGATGGGCCGCAGATTGAGTTCGGCTTCGATGCCCTGGCTGGTCAGTCCGCCGGCGTTGACGGTGGTAAACCGCGCCGGAAAGACATTCTGATCAAAAGCCTGCGCCTGGAAGTTGCGGAAATCGGTCTTGAAGGCGGTCAGGTTGATCGTCGCCTTGCGATCGAGAAACTGTGATCGCAGCCCGATTTCATAGCTGGTCGGGATTTCCGGTTCGACGAACACCGGCGTCGCCGACACCAGCTGTTGATCATAGGCGGCGCCCTTGAAGCCGCGTGCCACCGATCCGAAGACCGAGATGTCATCGCTGAAGCCATATTGGCCGATGACGCGCCACGAGAAATTGCGATTGAAGCGTCGCGCGCCGCTGGTGCTGCCACTGAAGCGGCCCGGAAAGGCGCCGATGGTGCCATCGGCCTGGAATTGCCGCCAATCGAATTGCAGCGTGTCCCAGGTATAGCGGCCCGATGCGCTGATCTTCAGGCGGTCAAACAGGGTGTAACCGATCTGCCCATAGACAGCGACGTTGGTGTTGTATGTCTCGCTGCGCCGCGTGCTGCCCAAGGTGGCACCCGGCGGCAGCGCGACGCCCAAGGTGCCAGCCTGGGTATTGCCACCTTTGTTATCAACATCGAAGTAGAAAAAGCCCAGCGTCCATTCCAGGGGACGTTCGGCGGGCGAGGTCAGGCGCAGTTCCTGGCTGGTCTGCTGCACCTTGGTATCGCCGCTGTTTATATCGAGCACGTTGATTGGCAGGATATCGGGATCATTGTTGTCACGCGCGATCCACTCGCGATAGGCCGAGATCGAAGTGAGCGTTGCGAAGCTGAACTCATAATCGATCTGCAGCGAGCCGCCCCACTGATCGAGATTCTGGAAAAACGCGGCGCCGGCGGCATTGCGGCGGTTTTCCGGGCCCGGAATGATCCCGGCCGCCGCGTTCAGCACGGCAAATGTCTGCCCGGGCGCCGCTGATCGCGCCGTCCAGGCGCAACAGCGCGCATTGCTTTGCGACCAGTCACCGATGATCCGCACGCTCAGCCCATCAGCCGGCTCGACCAGCAGCGAGCCCCGGACGATCTGTTCCTTGCGGTTGTTCAGCGTTTCGTTGCGCAGGATATTGTCGATGATGCCATCGCGATCCGTCCGCGAATAGGCCAGGCGGAAGGCGCCCTTGTCGCCGATGGCAATATTGCCAACTGCATTGATCCGCAAATCGTTCAAGGTGGCATAGGACGCACCCGCCTGGATGGAATTTTCGCCGAGCACCGGCTTGTGGGTGACAATCGAGATCAGACCGGCGCTGGCGTTCTTGCCGAACAACATGCCCTGCGGCCCGCGCAGCACCTCGACACGATCGACATCGATCATGCTCATCGTGCCCATGCCATTGCGCGCCATGGCAATGCCATCGACAACGACGCCAACGCTTTGTTCGACACCGTCGCCAAAGATGTTGGTCCCAACCCCGCGGATTGAAAGTCCCTCGCCGCGCGTGTTGGCACTGTTCGCAAAGTTGAGGCTGGGGGAGACGAAACGC
Source organism: Sandarakinorhabdus sp. (assembly GCF_987265915.1). NCBI lineage: Bacteria > Pseudomonadati > Pseudomonadota > Alphaproteobacteria > Sphingomonadales > Sphingosinicellaceae > Sandarakinorhabdus > Sandarakinorhabdus sp. The sequence goes on along the minus strand of NZ_OZ503948.1, from coordinate 865,801 downwards.
AAATCGGTCGGGTTGTTGATGCCCCTGGCCAACAGCATGTCACCTGAAACGGCGCTGATGGCCAGCGGCACATTCTGCAGGCTTTCACTGCGCAGTTGGGCGGTCACGACAATCATGTCGGATTCGACCGGCGCGTTGTCCTCTGCCGCTGCGACCGCGCGCGCCGCTGGTTGGGATTGAGCCAGCGCCGGCGCCGTGGTTGCCAGCAACAAGGGCAAAAATGCGCGCAGGACCTTTGTCGACATCTGGTTGAGCTCCCCGTTGGCACCGCGATCCTTCGAAAGGCCGCGATTTCGCCAGCTGCAATCTCCGGCCTTTTGAACAAAACAGTCAATCCTGTTTCTTTCTGCAGTTTCCGATTGCCGATTGCCGACGGCACTTGCAAATTGGTGCAGGCACATGTTGTCTGGCTCACGGGGGAACGGGATGCCATTGCAACAACCGGCGTTTGGGACGGAGCTGGCGGCGGCACCTTCTGCCGCGGCGCCGGCACCGCGACCACGCCGAACGCAAGCGGAACGATCTGCCACAACGCGTGACCGGTTGGTGGCTGCGGCCATCGATGCCCTCAACCGGGTTGGCTATCCCGCCGCCTCAACCGTTCTGGTGGCTGATCTGGCCCGCGTTTCGCGCGGTGCCATGCTGCACCAGTTTCCCAACAAGGCAGCGCTGATGGCGGCCGTCGTGGAGGCCAGCTATGCCGCCGACATTGCCGCCTACCGCCAAGCCGTCGCGGGTATTTCAGACCCTGTGGCGCAAATGATGGCCATCGCCGAAACGGCCTGGGTGCAGTTTCGCGCCGCCGGCGGCATCGCCCAGACCGAAATCAGGCTGGCAACCCGATCCGATCCCGAATTGGCGGCGGCCGTACTGCCGATTTTTGCAGCGATTTCGGAAAATTCGAAAATCGCCCAGGCCGCGCGGTTTGCCGCCGCTGGCATCACCGACAGGGCGGTTTCGGATGCCGTGCTGACCCACAATGTCGCCATGCTGCGCGGGCTGGCCCTCGAATTCGTGCTTGGCACGCCCGAAGCCGCCTTGCGCCCCTCGATCACATTGATGAAGCGATCGCTGCTGATGGCGCTTTCGCAAGCCGAAAAGGCCCCGACATGACTGATCTTGCGCCCGTCAAAGATATGTCCGAACCCGAAATTGCCGCCCGGATCGACGCGATCCTGGCTGAAGCAAGTCTGGCCGAAAAGGTCGGCATGATGTCCGGCAAGGGCTTTTTCGCCGCCATCAAGGCCGATGCCGGGCTGTGGGGTGCACGCCCCTATCGGGCCGGTGGCGGCATTGAACGATTGGGTGTGCCGGCCTTTTATTTCACCGACGGTCCGCGCGGTGTCGCACGCGGGCAATCGACCTGCTTTCCGTGCACCATGGCACGCGGGGCTGCCTTTGATGTCGATCTGGAGCGCCGCATCGGCGAGGCGATGGGCATCGAAATCCGGGCGCAGGATTGCAATCTCAACGGCGCGATCTGTGTCAATCTGTTGCGCCACCCGGCCTGGGGTCGCGCGCAGGAAACCTATGGCGAGGATCCGTGCCACCTGGGCGCGATGGGGGCGGCGCTGGGTTTGGGCATCCAGGCCCATAATGTGTGCGCGACGGTGAAGCATTATGCGCTGAATTCGATGGAGAACACCCGTTTCAAGGTCGATGTCAGCATCGACGAGCGGTCGCTGCACGAAATCTATCTGCCGCATTTCAAGACCATCATCGATGCTGGCGTCGCCTCGGTGATGTCGTCCTACAACAAGGTCAACGGTGAATATGCCGGGCAGAACCGCCATCTTCTGACCGATATCCTGCGCGGCGAATGGGGTTTTTCGGGCTTTGTCCATTCCGATTGGGTAATGGGCGTCTACAAGACCTATGGTGCAGCGGCCGGGCTGGATGTCGAAAACCCGGAACCGCTGGTGTTCGGCAGCAAGCTTGTCGCCGCGGTCGAAGCCGGCAGCATCGAACCCCAAGTGATCGACACCGCCTGCCGGCGCATCCTGGCCACCTTGTATCGCTTTGCCTGCGCCGAAGATCCGTTGCCCGATTATCCGCTGTCGCTGGTGGCCAACCCGGCGCATGTCGCACTGGCGCGCGAAGCGGCCGAAAAATCGGCAGTCCTGCTTAGCAACAACGGCGTGCTGCCGCTCGATCGGTCGCGGATTCGCTGCCTGGCCGTGCTGGGGCGGCTCGCGGCCATTGAAAACACCGGCGACAATGGCTCCAGCCGGGTGCGGCCGCCGCACATCGTCACGGCGCTCGCCGGCCTGCAGGCAGCGCTCGGCGCCGATCGCATCGTGACCGGCGATGAAAGCGATCTCGCCGCCGCAGCGGCCGCGGCCGCCAGCGCTGATGCCGTGGTCATCTTCGCCGGCTACACAGCGGCGGAGGAAGGCGAATTTATTCCAGGCGACATCACCCTGGGTCAGGATACCAGCACCGAACCGGAAGAATCCGAAGTTGCAGCCGCGATCCGGGAAAATCGCAAGCGGCGCAATTTCGCGATCGGCGGGGACCGGATCGATCTTGGCATCCCTGCCGACCAGAAGGCGCTGATCGAGGCCGCAGCCGCTGCCGGCAAGCCGGTGATCGTCGTGCTCGTCGCGGGTTCTGCCGTCATGGTCGAAGCCTGGCACGACAAGGCCGACGCCATCCTGCAGAGCTTCTACAGCGGCATGGAGGGCGGCACCGCGCTGGCCAGCCTGTTGCTTGGCGACATCAGCCCTTCGGGCCGGCTGCCCTTCACTGTTGCCCGCAACGCCAGCGACTACCCGGCCTTCGATCGCGATGCCGTGGCCGTAACCTACGATTATTGGCACGGCTATGCCAAGCTTGCACGCGAAGGCAAATCGGCGCGCTACCCCTTTGGCCATGGCCTGTCTTATGCCAACTTCACGACGCGGGCGCTGACGGCGCGGCGGCAGGGAAACAGCATCGCCTGCACGGTGGCCGTGACCAACAAGGGCAAGTGCACGGCCGACCATGTGGTGTTGCTGTGGGCCGAAGCCCCCGGCGGCATCGATCCGTGCTGGCCGCGCCGCCTTGCGGCCTTCACCCGCGTCAGCCTGGCACCCGGCGAAACCTGCATCGTGCCGCTTTCGGTGCCCATCGACAGCCTGCGCTGGCGTGATCCGGCGACGCATGGCTGGCAACTGGAGCCCGGCGCCTGGCGCTTTGTCATTGCCGATACCGCTGAAGCTGCTGCGGCCCAGACGGCCGTGGTCGCGCTATGACCGCTACATTCTCGATCACCACCGAGATCGATATTGCGGCTCCGCCGGATCGGGTTTGGGCGGTGTTGACTGATTTTGCCGGCTATGCCGATTGGAACCCCTATCTTGTCCATATCGAGGGCCGTGCGATGGCCGGCACCACCATCCTGGTCCACGCCATGCACCGGCCGGGCACCGAGGCCGCCGTCCAGCCTGTGGACATCGCGTCGGCCACCTTTCCGGAAATGGCCTGGGAAGGCGGCCTGTCTGACAGATCGGCCTGGAAGGGCGACCATCATTTCCGGGTCAGCGCGGCCGGTTCAGGCACGCACTTCGATCATTTCGAACATTTCAGCGGCCGTGAGGCCGGGCAAATACTGGCGGCTCATGGCGAGACGATCCGGGCCAATTTCCTGATCTTCAACCAGGCCCTGAAGCGCCGCTGCGAGGCATGACGAACGCCGCCCCCCTGCCGCGCTTTCGGCGCATCGGCTATGGCATTGGCGACATCGGTTTCAATCTCTATTTCACTACGGCTTCGCTGTATCTTCTCTATTATTATACCGATGTGCTTGGCCTGCCGGCAGCGACGGCCGGCTGGATTTTCGCGTCTGCGATGATCTGGGATGCCGTCGCCGATCCGGTCATGGGCTATCTGGCCAGCCGCACCCGCAGCCGCTGGGGGCGCTATCGGCCCTATATCCTGTTTGGTGCCGTACCACTGGCGGCAAGCTGGGTCTTGATGTTCTGGCCAACCGGTCTCACCGGCACATCGCTGGTGCTGTTCACCCTTGCTGCTCACATGCTTTTCCGCACGCTTTATACGGTCGTTTCGATGCCCTATCTGTCACTGTCGGCCGCGATGACGAGCGACAGCGGCGAGCGCGGCATTCTTGCCGGCATCCGCATGCTGGCGGCAACCGGTGCCGGTCTGTTCATCGCCTTTTTCACCCTCAAACTGGCAAGCAGCCTGGGCGGCGGTGATGATATGCGCGGCTTCCTGCTGGCCGCCATGCTTTATGGCGCCGTTGCCGCCGTTCTGCACATCGGGGTGTTCTTGACCACGGTCGAAGACAAGCCGGACCCTGAAGCACCGCTGCCCGATGCGTCGGGACTGTGGCGGATGATCGCCGGCAACCGGCCGTTCTGGATCGTGGCGGGCTGGCTGATGGCGGGTTCCACTGCATCGACGATGTTCGGCAAGACCTTGCCTTATGTGTTCAAATACGGCCTTGGCCGCGCTGATCTGATTGGGCCGGCGCTCGCAACCATCACCGCCTGTGCGATGCTGAGCATCCCGGTCTGGGGCATCCTCATGCGGCGCGGCTCGAAACGCACCGTCTGTCTTGCTGGTGGGCTGATCGGTGTTGCCGGCTATCTGGCCTTCGCCGCGGCGGGCTCGGATATTTCCCTGCTGTTTGCAGCGCTTGTGTTGCTTGGCCTGGGCGCTGGCGCAACCTATCTCAGCTTCTGGGCCATGGTGCCCGATACGGTCGAATATGGCGAATGGCAGAGCGGCGTGCGCGCCGAAGGGATGATCTTCGGCCTGGTCAGCTTCATCCAGAAGGCAGCACTGGGTGTTTCCGTCGGCCTCCTCGGTGAGCTGCTCGGCTACATCGGCTATGCCGCCAACCAACCGCAAACCGATGCAACCCTGGCCTCCATGCGCCTGCTGATGTGGGTTGCTCCGGCGTCGCTCGGGATCGTTGGTGCGCTGGTGATCGCTCGCTATCCAATTGACCGAAAACGCCATGCTGAACTGGTTGCGGCCGTCGCCGCGCGTAGCGGGCAACGCACGTCGGCATGACATGCCCGTCGTCAGAATATCTGGCGCCTTGAACCGCGCCGGGTTTGCCGCAAGCACCAACGCCTGAGAAGCTGGCGCTCTTGTCCGTCGCACCGGCAACGGCGAAATCCCTGTTACCCAGGCGCCGGGCCGCGGCCCTATCAACCCCAGCCGCTGACCGGCATGGCGCGCGCAATCACCGTTCCAGGCGCGAACCCTGGTCGCCGATGGCGTCAATCCGCCAGAAACAGGGCTGCCTCTTGTATTGCAGCCGAGGCTTCCGCAAGTCCGCCGATGAACGCGTGCCAGACATGGGGCATATCCGGCCAGAGCGACAGGCGCGCCCATTTCTGATGCGCCCATAGTTGCTGCGTGAATTGCAGCGCTTGGCCGCGCAAAGTCTCGGCTGCGCTCACTTGCACCAGCGTCGGCGGCAATTTTGCCAGCATGGTGGCATCGGCATGCAGCGGGCTGATGCGCGGATCATGGGCGGCCAAGTCAGGGGCATAAAGCGCCGCCACCATGGCCATGGCCTCGGGCGACACCGATGGATCATCGGCGTCGCCGATGAAGCCGGCCTCCACACGCTCGACCGCCAGGAACGGGCAGATCAGCACCAGCCGATCGATCGGCGGCAGTGGGGCCACTGGCCCCAGACCCATCGCCAGCACGGCTGCCAGATTGCCGCCGGCCGAATCCCCGGCAAGCGACAGGCGCCGCGCCGGGCCGGCAGCATCCGGGCCATGGTTGGCGGCATGGACAAGCGCCGCAGCCGCATCGATCAGGGCGGCCGGAAAGGGATGTTCCGGCGCCAGGCGATAATCCGGCAGCAGCACCGGCTGGCCGGTGCGGTGGGCCAGTTCGGCCGCGATGGCGCGGTGACTGGCCGGCGATCCGGCCAGCCAGCCGCCGCCATGCAGATACACGAGGCGGGCCTCATCCGTGCGCGCATCGCCGTTGCCTGGGGGGACCAGCCACAGCGCCGCCATGTCACCGATCTGCACCGGCTGCACCCGGCACGCGTCCAGGCCCGGCCCGGCGCAGCCCATGCCATAATCCTCGACCATGGCGCGCATGGCGGCGATCGGATCAAGCCCGTCGGGCGGTGGTCGCCGCAAATGGGCGTGTACGGCGGCAAGATCAGCACGCATGACCATCAGAACCGCCGTTCAAGGCCGATGCCGAAATGGCGCGGCGGCTCCAGCGAGGCCACACGCACCGATCCCAGCAGCGGCGAGACGACGGCCAGCGAAGACAGGATCCGGCGATCGGTCAGGTTGCGCGCAAAGATGTTCACCACCCATTTGGCATCAGCGCTCGTCCAGGCGGCGCCCAGATCGATACGGACAAAGCCGCCCTGGCGCGCATCGGCCGTGTTGAATTCGGTGAAATAATATTCCGAACGCACTTGCACCCGGCCGTTGAGTTCCAGGCTGCTGTCGCCCCGCAGCGGTGCGCGATAGGCCGCTGCCAGCGAGCCCTGCCACCGCGAGGTCAGCGGCAGGCGATTGCCCGCATTGTTGAAGGCCTGGAACCCGCGCCGCTGATCGGTGGAGGTGAATGTGCCAAAGCCGGCATCCATCCAGCTGCCCGACAGGGTGAGCGTCAGGCGTGGCGCCGGCTTGGCGCTGGCTTCCAGTTCCACCCCGTTGATGCGGGCCGACGCGGCATTGGCCAGGATCTGGCTCAAGGGGCCAACCTGCACGATCTGCAGCCCGCTATAGTCCGACGTGTAACCGGACAGATTGAGCGACCAATCGGCCCCCGAAAGGCGCGCGCCGATTTCGGCGGTCACATTGATTTCCGGATCGACCGGCGGGGTGAACGCCCCGACATTGAGGGCACCCGATTTGAAACCGCGCGCGATCGAAGCATAGAGCAATGTCCCCTTCGACGGCTTGAAATCGATCCCCGCCTTGCCCGACCATTCGCCCCAGCCTTCGCGCTGCTGGCCATTGATGGTGGGCGCCAGGAACGTCAGGAACTCGCTCGCGCGCTTGAGATCATGGCTGTAACGGCCACCAACGCGCAGCGAGACCGTGTCGGACACGGCAAGCTTGCCATCGGCATAGCCCGCGATGGCTTCGGTTGTGACGCTGCCGCCGCCGGCAAAGGCGTAGGGGATCGGGAAGTTCAGCGGCAATTGCGGATTGAGAATCGCGCCGGGCAGCAGGCCATCGACAAAGGTGGTCCGGCTCTGGCGGAAGCGCAGCCAAGTGGCACCTGCCAACCAGTCGAGGCGGCCGCTGCTGCCCTGCAGATAGGCCTCCAGGCTGGTCTGGCGGCTGTCGGTGTCCAGGGTCGTTGTGGCGACGCTGCGCGCGGTGCCATCCTGATCATAGGTGATGGCGCGCGAAGACCCGCGCGTATCGGCGATCACCACCAGTTGCGCCGCGCCCAACGGCTGTTCGAGCCGGCCGGTGACCGACCAGACATCACGGCGATTGACGGCCCCCTGGCTCTGGAAACTGCGCGGCGCATTTGACGGGCGCACGCCGAACAGCAATTCGGCCGGGTGCGGAAACGGATCGGCGAGGATCTTCAGCGCCGGCCCGGCATCATTCTGGGTATAGCCATTGGCCGTCAGCAACAGGCGGCCCTCCCCCAGCGGCACTGCGACCTGCAGACGCCCGCCCAGGCTGTCTTCGGCATCGCCGCGGGCCCGCGCGCCGGCCGTGCCGGCCAGTTCATTGCGCGAAAAGCCGTTCAGCCGACGATATTGCACGCTGGCCCGCGCCGTGATGCCGCCGCCCACCGGGCCCGACAGCACGACATCACCCTGCACCCGGCCATAATCCCCCAATTGCAGCCCGATACGGCCATCCAGCGTATCGGTCGGGGCATTGGCCACCAGATTCACCGCGCCGCCGGTGGCATTGCGGCCATAGAGCGCGCCTTGCGGCCCGCGCAGCACCTCAACACGGGCCAGATCGAGGAAGGCCACAGCGGTCGCCTCCTGATCCGAAAGATAAACGCCATCGGCATAGGTGGCGACCCCCGGGTCGCCGCCGGGCGAGAAGAAATTATTGCCAACCCCGCGGATGAAAATCTGCGCAATGCCAAAGCTCTGCGCAAAGCTGAGACTCGGCACCTGCTGCGCCAATTCGGTGAGGCCCTGGTTGCCGCCGCGCCGCAAGGCATCGCCCTGCAGAACCGAGAGCGCCAGCGGCGTATCCTGCACCCGCGTGCTGCGCCGCTCGGCAGTCACGATGATCTCGTCCGCCTCGGTCGCCGCCACATCTGCCACCACCTGTGCTGCGGCGCTGGCATTGCCCAGCATGACCGCCACAATTGCCGTTCCCAGCCTCCAACCGCCGTGCATGGTCTTGCCTCCCCATTTCTTTTCGTTGCCACAAGGCTAGGCCGCAGCGACCGCCAGCAGGAAGGACAGGAACGGGCACTATCGTCGGACATATTCGCTCAAATCAGTCATTGCCTGTTCGGCGCGACTCGGCCAGCATGCTGGCGATGGCAGCGCAGATCCCCTTTGCCTTTCTGGCCACGCTGCTGGGCGATGCGCCGGCGCGGCAGATGCTTGGCGCGGCCGGCATGCCCGTTGATGGCAGCCCGATCGGCCACCTCGATTTCTGGCGGCTGCTGCGCAACAACATCGATCAGACCGGCGATGAACGCCATGCCATCGGGCCAAAGACGGTGCCTGATGGCAGTTTCCACCTGTTGCTGGCGGCGATGCGACTGGGCCGCGACCTTGGCGATGGCCTGGCGCGGCTGGCCGCGGCAGCGCGGATCGTCTGGCCGGATCTGCCGCTGGAGGTGCGGCACGGCCATGATCTGCGCATGGCCTTTGCCGGGTTGGCCGGCGCGCCGCCGCAACGTGCGCTCTATGTCGAAATGGTCGTGGTGGTGATCCACACCGCCTGCTGCTGGATGACCGGGCAGCAACTGCAACCCCGCCGCCTGATCGCCCCGGCCGCGCCGGCACCGGCCGCTGGCAGCCTTTATGCCCTGCTCGGCTGCCTGGTCCGGTGGCAGGGCGATGATGTGGTGCTGGTCTATCCGGCCAGCGCAGCGGCACTCACCATCGTTGCCGACCGCTTTGATCTGTGGCCCAGCCTGATGTTTGAAACCTATCGCCAGATCACCGCCGAGCCGTTGGCGCGCGCCACCACCACGGAACGCGCGCTCGATCTGCTGTGGCAGGCGCCGCTGGGCCAGGCACAGCTTGCCGGCGTGTTGGGCCTTTCGGTGGCGACGCTGCGCCGGCGGCTGGCCGATGAGGGCCAAAGCTATCGCGCGCTGATCGCCCAGGTCCGCCAGCAACAGGCGCTGGCGGCACTGAAGACCGAGCTGGGCCTTGAAGATCTGGCCGCCGGGCTTGGCTATTCCGAAGCGCGCAGCCTGCGCCGCGCCACGCACCGCTGGTTCGGCGCCGCGCCCAGTCAATTGCGGGCGTCCAAGGGTCGGGCCGGGCCTCGGCAATAGCCAAATTACCGGGATCAGCCGGGCGATGGCGGCCGGATCAACGGCGTGGCAAGCGCCTGGCAGCCTGCAACGGTCATTGTGATAGCCTTGACGCTTCGCCTCTGATGCAGAACAAAATGCTGCATTGAGCCGCGCAAAAGCGGCCCGCCGGGGAGATCGCAATGCTGTTCCTGTGTTCGCAACCCTTGCCGCGGCGTCCACGGTTTTGCAGGCCGATGGTATGAGCGTCTGGTCATACGCCGATATCTGGGAATCGATCGCCGGCGCCTTGCCCGACGAACCAGCCTTCATTCAGGGCGACAAGGCGCTTGGCTGGCGCGATTTCGATGCCAAGGCGAACGGTCTTGCCGCAGCGTTTCTTGCCGACGGGCTCGGCCACCAGGCCAAGATCGCCGTCTATACGCAAAACTGCGCCGAGTATCTCACGGCCTACTTCGCCGCCTTCAAGGCCGGGATGGTGCCCTTCAACGTCAATTATCGCTATGGCCCCGAAGAGATTGCCTATCTGCTCGAAAATGCCGATGCTGAAGCGGTGGTGTTTGAAGCCGGCTATGCCGATGTGATTGCGCCGGTTCGCGCCAAGTTGCCGCTGGTCAAGCGCTGGATCGCGATTGCCCGGGCGGGCGAGGTGATTCCCGACTGGGCAATCGCCTATGCTGCGGTGGCGCCAGTGCCCGGCCCCGTGGTCGCACCCTGGGGACGCAGCGGTGACGACATGATGTTCATCTACACCGGCGGCACCACCGGCATGCCCAAGGGTGTGATGTGGCGGCAGGGCGATCTGCTGGCCAAGGGCAATTACGGTGCCAATCCATTGACCGGCGTCAGCCCGCTCGCCAGCGCCGACGCGGCCGGGCCGCGTGCCGCGGCGATGCCGGCGCGTCCCAAGGCGGTGATCGCGCCGCCGCTGATGCACGGCACCGGCATGCTCACTGCGATGGCGACGTTGACTGCTGGCGGCACTGTGCTGCTGTTGCCGCAGGGCCATTTCGATCCTGCCGCGTTGTGGGACATCGCCGCGCACCACAGGGCGTCGCGGCTGACGATCGTCGGCCAGCCCTTTGCCCAGCCTTTGCTTGAAACGCTCGACGCAAACCCGGGGCGCTGGGACCTGTCGAACATGGCGCTGATCACCTCATCGGGGGCGATGTGGTCCCGTGAAAACAAGCTGGGGCTGATCCGCCACATGCCGCAGGTGATGCTGTCCGATGCGTTTTCGTCGTCGGAAGCGTTGGGGCTCGGCACGTCGGTCATGACGGCGACGGCCGAAATCGGCACGGCAAGCTTTGCGCTCGGCCCCGATTGTGCGCTGTTCACCGAAGACGGGCGGCGCGTCGTACCGGGATCGGCTGAACGCGGTCGCGTTGCGGTCAGCGGGCAATTGCCGGTCGGTTACTACAAGGACCCGGTCAAATCCGCGGCGACCTTCCCTGAAATCGAAGGGCGGCGCTGGTCGATCCCTGGTGACTGGGCCGAGGTTGCCGCCGATGGCACGCTGACCCTGCTCGGCCGCGGCTCGCAATGCATCAACACCGGCGGCGAAAAAGTCTTTCCCGAAGAGGTCGAGGAGGCCCTGAAGCGCCACCCCGCCGTGCGCGACGCCGCCGTCACTGGTCTGCCCGATGCGCGCTTCGGCGAACGGGTCGTGGCGCTGGTCGATCTGATGGCCGGCGTCCACGCGCCGGAGGGCGGCGAACTGATTGATCATGTCAAGGCGCTGCTCGCGCACTACAAGGCGCCGCGCCACGTGCTGATCGTCGACAGCGTGGCGCGCGCGCCGAATGGCAAGCTTGATTACAAGGTCGTCAAGGAACGCGCGCTGGCAGCTTTTGGAGACAAGGTGGCGTGACCATTCGCAACAAGGCCTATGTCGCCGGCGCCTATGAGCATCCGCTGCGCCTCGCCCCCGATCATTCGACGCCGCAGCTGCATGCCGAATGCGCGCGCGGTGCGCTTGCCGATGCCGGGCTGTCGCTGCGCGATGTCGATGGCTATTTCTGTGCCGGCGATGCGCCGGGCTTCGGCGCCATGTCGATGGTCGATTATCTGGGGATCACGCCGCGCCATGTCGATTCGACTGAAACCGGCGGATCGTCGTATATCCTGCATGTCGGCCATGCGGCTGCCGCGATCGCTGCGGGCAAATGTTCGGTGGCGCTGATCACGCTCGCCGGGCGGCCGCGGTCCGAACCCTTTGGTGGCCTTCGCCCCGGCGCGCCTGAAAGCGGCTTCGAAGGCTGGGTCGGGGCATCGACGCAGAACAGTTACGCGATGTGCGCAGCGCGCCACATGCACGAATATGGCACGACGTCCGAACAACTGGCGTGGATCAAGGTCGCGGCGTCACACCATGCCCAGCACAATCCGCACGCCATGCTGCGCGATGTCGTTACCGTCGCCAATGTGCTTGCCTCGCCGATGATTTCCGATCCACTGCGCCGGCTCGATTGCTGTGTCGTGTCGGATGGCGGCGGCGCGCTGGTTGTCGTGTCCCCCGAAATCGCCCGCAGCCTGAAGCGCCCGCTGGTGGCAGTGCGCGGCGCCGGCGAGGCCGTGAAGGGCCCCAACGGCGGCCGCGGGCTTGATCTGACGACGTCGGCGGCGGCGCGATCGGGGCCGGCGGCGTTCGCCGAGGCCGGCGTCACCCCGGCCGACATCAAATATGCCTCGATCTACGACAGCTTCACCATCACGGTGCTGATGCAGTTGGAGGATCTCGGCTTTTGCGCCAAGGGCGACGGCGGGCGCTTCGTTGCCGATGGCAATCTGATTTCGGGGGTCGGCAAGCTGCCGTTCAACACCGATGGCGGCGGGCTGTGCAACAACCACCCCGCCAATCGCGGCGGCATCACCAAGGTCATCGAGGCGGTTCGGCAATTGCGCGGCGAGGCGCATCCGGCGGTGCAGGTGCCCAATTGTGACCTGGCCGTGGCGACCGGCATCGGCGGATCGTTGGGGTTGCGCCACGGCGCCGCGACGCTGATCATGGAGCGGCAGTGATGGCGGACATTCGCAAACTGCGGGCCCCCGAGGTCAACCCCGAAAGCAAGCCGTTCTGGGACGCCGCCACCGAGGGCCGCCTGCTCATCAAGCGCTGCACGGCGTGCGGCGAGGCGCATTATTACCCGCGGACGATCTGCCCGTTCTGCGGCTCGCCCGACACTGTCTGGGAAACCAGCGCCGGCCTTGGCGAAATCTACACGCTGTCGACGCTGCGACGCGGCCCGAATGCACCGTTCACCTTGGCCTATGTCACGCTCGATGAAGGCCCGACGATGATCACCAACATCATAGATTGCGACCCCGACACGCTGGCGATCGGCCAGCGCGTGCGGGTGCAATTCGTCGCCAGCGATGGCGGCGCGCCCTATCCGATGTTCACGGTTGGAGACTGACATGGCCACTGCTGCCGCCGCCCCCTTGCCCAACAGCGATCCGCTCGACGATTTCCGCCAAGAGGTCCGAAGCTGGCTCGAGGTCAATTTCCCCAAATCGCTCGTCGGCAAGGGTGGCGCAATGATGACGCCGCAGGGTGCCGACAGCGCCGGGCCGGACGGGACGGCGTGGCGCAAGGCGGTCGGCGCCAAAGGCTGGGGCACGCCGACCTGGCCGAAAGCCTATGGCGGCGGCGGCCTGTCAAAGGCCGAGGCGGCCGTGCTGTCGAAGGAAATGGCGCGGGCGGGTGCATGGAGCCCGATCGGCGGCATGGGCATCATGATGTTCGGGCCGACCTTGCTCGAATATGGCAGCGAAGAGCAGAAATTGCGTCACATCCCGTCGATCTGCACTGCTGATATCCGCTGGTGCCAGGGCTATTCCGAACCCGGCGCCGGGTCCGACCTCGCCGCCTTGCAGACCTTTGCCGAAGACAAGGGTGACCACTACCTGGTCAACGGCCAGAAGACCTGGACCTCGGGCGGGCAATGGGCCGACTGGTGCTTCGCGCTGGTCCGCACCGACCGCAGCCGCAAGCACGAAGGCATCAGCTTTGTATTGATCGACATGAAATCGCCTGGGGTAACGGTCAAGCCGATCCAGATGATCTCAGGCGTTTCGCCGTTCTGCGAGACGTTTTTCGACAATGTGAAGGTGCCCAAGGAAAATCTCGTCGGCGCCGAAGGCCAGGGCTGGACGATCGGCAAGCGGTTGTTGCAGCACGAGCGAACCAACATTTCGGGCGCCGGCGGCCGCGCCGCCGGCCTGATGGGGCCGTCGCTCGCCGATGTCGCCAAGGCCAGTCTGGGTGTCGATGCCAATGGCCGCATCGCCGATCCTGAACTGCGGCTGCGCGTCATTCGCTTCGAAATGGAATGGCGCACCTTCATGCTCACCGCGGCGCGGGTGACGCAGGAGGCCAAGGCCGGCGGTGTCTCCGAAGTCAGCTCGATCCTGAAGACCGTCGGCACGCGATTGGTGCAGGAACGCGCCGAACTGATGATCGAGCTCGGCGGGTTGCAGGCACTCGGCTGGGAAGGCGACGGCTTCAGCGCAGCGGAACTGGCCGGGGTGCGCAGCTGGCTCGGCGGCAAGGCCTCGACGATCTACGGCGGATCGACCGAGATCCAGTATAATGTCATCGCCAAGCGCATCCTCGGCATGCTCGACCACCAGTAAAAGCGGGAATTTCATCATGGCCGTTCTGAGCGGAGAACAGACGATGCTGCGCGACATGGCGCGCGAATGGACGAAAAAGGCAAGCCCGCTATCGGCGGTTCGCAAGATCCGCGCCAGTGGTGACCCGCGCGGTTTCGATCCGGCCACTTTTGCAGCGATGGCCGAAATGGGCTGGGCGGGGATCATCATCCCCGAAGCCTTCGGCGGCTCCGATTTCGGCTGGCTCAGCCTGGGGCTGGTGCTGGAGGAAACCGGCAAGACGCTGACGGCCAGCCCACTCGCGGCCTCGGCGCTCGCCGCCGCGGCGCTGACGATGGGTAACAGCGAGGCGGCGAAAGCGGCGTGGCTGTCGCGCCTGGCCACCGCCAGCGCCGTCGGCACGCTGGCGATCGACGAAGGCCCGCGCCATGATCCCGCCGCCATCGCGACGACCGCGACGCGAACCGGCTCCGGCTGGTCGATCAGCGGCACCAAGGCGTTCGTCCATGACGCGCATGGCGCCGACCTGTTCATCGTTGCGGCGCACGACGGCGAGGGCGTCGCGCTGTTCGCGGTGCCCGCCGATGCCGCCGGGGTGACGCTCTCGACACGCAAGCTCACCGATTCGCGCAGCCATGCGCAGCTGACGTTCACTGATGTTGCGGTGGCCGGCGATGCCCGCATCGGCGGTACCGCGGTTTGCGATGCCGTCCTCGATCGCGCCCGGATCATCGCCGCGGCGGAAATGCTCGGCATGGCCGAACATAGTTTCCAGATCACCCTCGATTATCTGAAGCAGCGCGTCCAGTTCGGGCAGATCCTTGCCACCTTCCAGGCGCTCCAGCATCGCATGGCGGCGCTCTATACCCAGATCGAGCTGCTGCGCTCGGCGGTCGAAGCCGCGCTGGCGGCGCTCGATGGTGGCGGCGATGTGCCGGCGCTGGCGGCGCTGGCCAAGGCGACGGCCAACGACGTCCTGCACCTCGTCAGCCGCGAAGTCATCCAGCTGCACGGCGGCATCGGCATGACCGACGAATATGACATCGGATTCTATATCAAGCGGGCGCGGGTGCTGGAGAACTGCTGGGGATCGGCGTCGTTCCACCGCGAACGCTATGCGCGGTTGGCGGGATATTGAGTCCGTCCGACCCGGTTGCGGCGGCACAGCGCGTCGCCGAGGATGACGCCAACGACCGTTTCGTCGCCGCCAACCTGAAACGCAATTTCATCGCCAATTTCGGCCATGGGATGCTGGGGATGACCGGTTTCCGGCTGGTCAACGCCCCGACTTTCGTTCCCGCCTATGTCTTCATGCTGACCGGATCGTCGATGATGGTCGGCGTATGCCAAGCGTTGCAGCAAACCGGCGCGATCCTGTCACCGCTGCTCAGCGCCAGCGCGATTGAAGACAAGGCGCGCATCCTGCCCAACGCCGTGCGCACCGGCATGCTGATGCGGGTGCAGCTTCTCGGGCTGGCTCTGACGGGCTGGTTGCTGTCGGGGCCCTGGCTGGTCGGGTCGATCCTGCTGTTCCTGTTCCTGTTCGGCTATTTCAACGGGGCGCAGCGCGTCACCTTCCAGATGCTGATGGCCAAGGTCATTCCGCTGGCGCAGCGCGGCCGGTTGCAGGGTTACCGCAACCTCGCCGGCGGCGCGATTGCGGCCGCACTGTCGTGGTGGGCGGGCAGCACGCTGATCGCCAACAACATCCTTGGCAACGGCTATGCGACGACGTTCATGCTCAGCTTCATCCTGACCAGCCTCGGGTTGATGGTCCTGACGCTGCTGATCCGCGAGCCCGACAGCCACCGACGGCGCGCGCCGATGAAATTGCGCACGCGCCTGCGCGAACTGCCAATATTGCTCCATGACCGTAGCTACAAATATTTCCTGGTCGCCCAGCTGTTTTCGACGGCTGGCCGCATTGGCGTGCCGTTCTGCATCCTCCACGCTGGCCAGGTGATGACGCTCGACGGCCATGCCCTGGGGCTGTTTTCCTTTGCCTTCCTGGGGGCGGATACGGTCGCCAACCTGGCCTGGGGCGCACTTGGCGACCGCAAGGGCTTTCGGCTGGTGTTTCTCGCGTCCACCTTTGTGTGGATCGGCGGTTTCGCCTTGATGCTGTTGGCCGGCGACACTGCGGGATTTGTCATCGCCTTTGCAGCGCTGGGCACGGCGAGTTCGGGCTATATGATGAGCGCCCAGACACTTGTGCTCGAATTTGGCGCGCGGGAGGACATTGCGATGCGGCTGGCGATCTCGACCACAGCGGAGACCACGGTCGCTGCCATCGGTCCGTTGATCGGCGGCGTCATCGCCACCACTTTCGGGTTTGCGACCCTGATCAGCCTTTCGATCGTGCTTCTGGCCTTGGCACTGGCGGTGCTGCTCTTTCTGGTCAACGATCCGCGCCATGCGCGATCTGAAGTCGGTTGATACGCGCAGGTTCTGCTGTGCGATTGCGCAAACCGCCTCAGAACCTCAGGCCACGCTTCAATCCACGGCCTAGTGGGTCGAGCCAGGCAGCGCGTTGGCCAGGAACTCGGCATTGAAGGCGTTGACGCCAAAGCCCAGCGGGTGGACGGCGGCAGCAAAATCGCGCACCACAGCGGTCGAAGCGACATCGCGGAACACTGTTTCAACCGACAATGGTTGGTCGGCAAACAGTTGGTCGCGCCACGCCGGGGCAAAATAGCCCCGCAGATTGCTTGCGGCGGCATCATCGAGCGCAAAGCCGGCGGGCGATTGTTCGATGCTCAGCGCATAGGGCGCGTCCGCGAAATCAGCGCCATTGGTAACATGGTGAAGCCGATCTCCCAGCCCTTCGGCGAGCAGCTTGCCAAGCCCTGCTGAATCGCTGAACAGCGCCGAGCGTTCAAACCAGGCGGTGGCGCGGTCGGTGCGCATCAGATCGGTGGCCTTTACGGTCGGCATCAGCGCCAGCCAGTTGCCGCCTGCGTCGGCCGTCACGCTGGCGACGCCCGCCGGACCGCCGGCGGCATCGGCGATGCGCACCGTGACCCGCGCGCCGGGCTGCGCGCTGCCCGAATAAATCTGGTCGATGTGCGGCAGTTCCTCGACATAGCGGTCTTCTTGCCAGCCCGGCCGGGCTTCCTCGCGGCGGAACATGCCGGGGGCCTGGACGATCAAGGCGGCGGTATCGCTTGCGGAACCGGGTCGGCCACCAGGGCCGGGGACCGAATCAAAGGTGGCGCTGGCAATGTTGACGAGGGGCACGGTGGTATCGACAGTAAAGCCGATCGCCGTCTGGAACTGAAAAACAAGTGCCTGCCCGAGCGGTAGGGCCGGCAAGCTGACAGTGGTGCCGTTGACAACAGGGATGATTCCGGTCGGCGCGCTGATGACAACCAGCGTACCTGGCACCAGCGTTAGTTCGGGCGGCAACAGATCGCGCACCACCACGTCGGCGGCGGCTGCGTTCGAGCCGGGTGCGTGACTGACAGTGACGGTATAGGCCGTGGTCTGACCGGGGAAAAAGCTGCCCTGTGCGGCAATCTTGTCAACGATCAGAAGTGGTTCGACGAGATCGACCCCGGCGATTGCAGTGAGCGAAGTCGCGGCGCCGGTTGGCGTGTTGAACGCCAGCGTTACCGGCAGATCGAGCGCGTCACCGCGCACGTTGGCTGGCACATCGAGCGCGATGGCGCGGTAGCTGATGACCAGCGGCGTTGTCGCTGGGTCGCCGGCGCCGGGGACGGTCAGGCTGGCAATGGTGAAGCTGACGCGGTCGACGATGCCGTCGCCGTTGCTGTCAACCGGCGCAACGATAAAGCTGCCCGGCGCCAGCACGGTGCTGCCGAAGCGGATGCTGACGCTCGCCGGGTCAAAGCCGAGCAGCCCGGCGGGCACGGTCAGCGTGTCGGTGAGGGTGATGTTGGTGGCCGTGCCCCTGGGCAGCACCGTCGAGAGCACCACCGTCGCCACCTCGCCGATGCCAAGGTCGGTGACCCCGGCGCGCACCGCGGCGTCGCCGGTATTGGCGTCCGATGTGCCGGCGACGGCGATCGTCTTGGTCAGGCCCGGCACGCCGAGGCTGACCGTATCGGCCACACTGCCCGTCCGGCCGCCAGGGCCAGGCAGGCTGTCGAAGCTCGCGGTCGCCGTATTGGGGATATTGGCTCCCGCCAAGGCGCTGCCAACCAGGGCGCGATATTCGATCACCGTCGATTGGCCGAGCGCCAGCACCGGGATGCTGACATTGACTGTCGAACCGGCGACGATGCTCCCCGGCCCTGAAACGATGACCAGCGAGCCCGGCACCAGGCTGAGCGTGCCGCCGGCGAGGCTGTCGGTCAGCGAAATGTCGTTCGCCGCCGCGCTTGAACCCGGCAAATGGCTGACGACGACGCGATAGGCAATGATGTCGCCGCTGGTTGCGGTGTTGCGCAGCGTCGTCTTGTCGATGGCGAGCGCCGGGGCGGTGATCGTTGCCGCCGGTGGCGTCGGGTCGGTGACGCTGCCCAGCCCGGTGGTCGCGGTGGCGTTGTTGGTGCGCACGCTGCCGGCCTGGTTGGCAGCCACATCGGCGACGCGCGCCTGAAGCTCCACAACCACGGTCTGGTCGGGGTTGGCGACATTGTTACCGGGGTTGGTGATCGTGCCGAAATTGAAGGTGACGGTGCTGTTGCCGCTGATCGTCGCCGAACCGCCGGATACGCCGAACATCGATACCACGCGCCCGCTGCCGACGACATAATCAAGGCCCGCAGGCAGGGTATCGGCAAGAGACAGGGTTGTGGTGCCATCGGGCAGGCTGCTCGTCAGCCGGAAGGTGATGATCTCGCCGATGACGACATTGGCGCTGGTATCATTTCCAACCGACGTGTTAACGATGGTCTTGTCGATCGCCACTGCGCCGCCCGTTGGCACCGTCGCGCTGCTGGACGGCGGCGGCGATGGCACCCGGCCGATGTTGCCGCTGCCGGGCAGGCTGTCATAGGTCACGGTCGCCGTGTTGAGGATGCTGGTGCCGAGCACCACGCCATCGCCGATATCGGCCTGGTAGCTGACGGTGATGCTCTGCCCCGGCGCCAGCATTGGGATGGCAATGTCGGCAAAACTGCTGGCGGTGCCCGAAAGCGCGCCCGAATAGCTGATCGAGCCGGGAACAAGCGCCAGATTGGCGGCGAGCGGATCGGTAACCACCACATCATAGGCAATGCCATTGCCATTGTTGGTGATCGTGAAGCTGTAACCCAGCCGCGCCCCGGCATCAAACACCCCGGCAGGGCCGAGCTTGGCAATGGCCACCGCCGGCTCGACAATTGCGAGCGAAGACGTCGCCGTTGCGGTGCCGGCGCTGAAATTGGCGGTGGCGGTATTGGTGACGATCGTGTCGGCAAAGCTGTTGGCTGGCACGTCGGGGACGAGAGTGACAACGCGGATGACGATCCGATCCCCCTCCGTCACCATGCCATCGGGCGTGTTGGCGATCGTGCCGAAGTTGAAGGTCGCGGTTGTCCCGCCCCCCGAGATCACCCCCGCCGTGCCGACACCAATCGCCGAATTGCTCAACGAGCCGCCCGATGTTGCCCCTGCGGTCGTGTTGCCGCCAATCGAAACCACTGTCGCCGAAACGAAATTGAGGACGTTGGCGCCGCCCGGCAACAGATCGGCGATGCTCAGCGGCACAATGCCTTCGGGCAGGGTCGCAACGATATCGAAGGTCGCGGTTTCGCCGATCTGCACCTGCGGGTTGGCGTCGTTGTTGATCGAGGTGGTTATGAGCGACTTGGTCAGCGCCACGCCGGGGATGGTCAGGCTGGCGGTGACCGGCGGCTCGTTGGTGATGACGCCTTCGCCGGGAACTGCGCCGGGCAGGGTGGAATATTGGGTAATCCGCGCCTCATTGGTCAGTGTCGTCCCTGCAAAGACATTGCCCAGGGTCGCAGTGAACTGCACAGTGATATTGCCGCCGACATCGAGGCTGTCAGCCGTGATGGTAATCGTGCCGGCGGTATCGGTGGCGAGCACATTGGTTGCACCCTGCGAACTGACGCCGCCAGGGACGATGCCGATGCCGGTAAAGCCGAGCGACACCAGATCATTGTCGATCGCAGTGATGTCGAAAGCGGTCGCCGCATTGCTGGCGCTCGGGTTGGTGAGCCGCAGCGTATAGACAACGGCGTCGCCGGCGTCGCCGCTGCCAGTGCTGATCGATTTGACCAGAACAAGATCGGGGGTGTTCACCGTGACCGATGCCGTGGCACCTTGCTGGAAGACGACCGGCAGGCCGATCGGAGGCGTCGTTGTGTAAATGATGCGGCCTTCGTTGACGAGCACATCGCCGCGCGCATTCAAGGGATTGTTGGCGACCAGGGCGACAACTTCGACGACGATGGTATCGTTCAGCGGATTATTGTCGGCAGCGACACTGACATTGCCGAGATCGAAGTTATAGATGTTGCCAGTCAGCGTGCCGCTGGCGCCGACGGCCGGAACGCCGGGCCCGGAGATGCCGTTGCCGACAGAGATGATGGTGGCGCTGATCGGCGTAAGCACGCCCGCCGACACTGTCGGCTGGAGGTTGTCACGCAAGATCACGTTGTTGATGCTGCCTTCGGGCAGGGTGTAGGTGATAAGGAAGGTGGCGGTTTCGCCGATGGCGACCCCTGCGCCGGTGGTGAAGGGCTGGTCGGTCGCGGTGAGCGCCTTGACGACGCCGGGCGCGCGCGTTGTCACTGTGGCGGAGTCGGTGAGGCCGGCCGGGACGAAGTTTGTGCCGCCTTCCAACGCCGCATAGCCGGTCAGGGTGGCCACATTGGTCCAGATCTGGCGGGGCTGCACCGCGCTGGTCGCCACCAGATCATAGGTGATGACAATGATGTCGTTGGTCGTTGTCCCCATGGTGCCGTTGCCGTCGGTATCGCGGGCGATCGCGCCAGAGCTGCCGTCGGTGAGGATGATGCCCTGATCGAACAGCCCGGTGCCACCACCGACGTTGGTGAAGGCCACTGCCGCCCCGGCGCCCGTGGTAACCTTGAGGTTGAGCCCGGTGGCATCAACCGGAATCGCAAAGCCCGCTGGCAGTAGATCCCTTATCGCGACATCAAAGGCGCCATTGTTGCCAGTGCCATTGTTGTTGACCGTAATCGCAAAGGTCACCTTGTCGCCGGCATCGATGCCGGTCAGATTGGCGTTGAGCCCGCCGGTGGCGAGCGCGGCATCGGTAATCGAGCCTGTAAACGCCGCCGTACCGGTGTTGCCGACAGCGCCGGCAAAGCTCGCCGTCGTTGGGTTGCGCTGGCCTGTATAAAAGACCTGGTTGCCGCCGGCTTGATCAACGACGCCCTTGGTGATGGTCAGCGTCGGCTGGGTGAGGTTGAACTGGGTGATGGCGTTGGTCGTGACGGTCACGGCCTGCGCATTGGATTCGCTGGCTGTGACCTGGTTGGTCAACAGCAGGCCGTCACCAAAGGGCGCATCAGCGACGCGGACGGTGAACAGCAGTTCGACAACGCTCGCCTGCGGGGCTCCGCCCGCGTTCTGCGCGGCATAACTGCCATAGTTGAAGGTAAAGCTGTTGCCGGCAATATTCGGCGCCGAGACGACCGGGGTCGGCGCGCCGGGCAGCAAGTGGAATGTATCGCCACTGCCATAATTCCATTGGTTGACCAACGGTATCGTGCCGATAGCACCGCCACTTTGGACCAGTTGTGTCGCTGGCAGCACCGGCAGCGGCAGAAAGTCGGTCAGTCTGAAATTCTCGACCGCCGAGGTTGGCAGCGTATAGATCAGGCGAAAGGTGATCGTGTCGCCCTGGGTCAATTGCGGCGCGCCGCCCACCAGTACCGGCGCGACGCCATTGATCGCGATCACCTCTTTCGATTGCACCGATCCGCCTTCGATCGATAACGCCAAGGCACTGACATCGCTGATATTTCCGGTCGCAGCCAGGCTCGTATTGTTGCGCACCGTGGCGTTGACGGTGGCATTGTCCGCAATCTGATCCCCCTGGTTCACCACTTGCCCAAGCACCTGGGGCGCCACGAAATTATTCTCGACTCTGGCTCGAAAGCTGACACTGAGCGTCGTTGCGCCCGTCAACAGCGCCGTATCGCCGGGCTGGGTGCGACCGCCCGCCAGAATGCCATCGCCATCGGGAAACAGGTTGCGTGCATCCACCTCGTTCGATATCGCGATGGTCAATGCAGTGGTGCCCGAAACCGGGTTGAAAACACTGGTGAAATTGCCGCCTGTCAGTTCGCCGCCCACAGCGACCGTGCCGGCAAAGCTGAGCTGTCCGGTTGAAACGCCGCGTTCGACGATGGTGAACACCGGGGTGAAACTGGTATCGAGCCGCTGGCCATCGCCAAGCAGATCGGTGAGGACAATGTCACCCGCGGTGAAATAATCCGAAAGCTGGACATTCAACGTGTAGGTGACAAAATCGCCCGGGGACAGGCCGGGGACATTATTGTCCACCGCCAGCACCGAAGCCTTCTGGATGGCGATGCTGCGATTGGTGATGATATTGTCGCTGGGGGTTCGATCATCGACGAACGCCGCAATGGCGTCGCGCGGATCGAGCGGCACGAAATTGCCTGTCGCCTGAACATCGTTGAGCGTCGTGGTCGGGCTGCCGCTGACAGGATCGATCACCGCGCCGCCGGTGCCCGCCACATCGGCGACATAAAAACCCACCGTGATACGGGCATCGACTCCGGCGACCCCGGTGATCGTGCCGAAATCATAATCGAGCAGATTGCTGGCGGGGTTGACGATCGCCCCCACCCCCGGCTGGGTGACCAGGCTGCCGCTGCCGATCGAAACGCTCGACCCCAGATAGACGATATTGGCGGGCAGCAGGTCGCGGATATGGGCCGCGGTGATCGTCTGGCCCGTCGCCACATCGAGATTGATCGTGTAGGTGCGCGGAAAATTCGGCCCGGTCGCGGTCTCGCCTTCGGGGGTGTTGGCGATTTTCGACAGCGTCAACAGGCTCGGCGAGATGGTGGCGAGCGTCGGCACCGATTGCAGCACCGGCGGATCGACAGCGGGGTTGGCGAGCGGGTCACGCCCCAGCGCAAAGCCGCCGCGCGCGCTGATCTGCAACGCATCGCTGACATGTGCCGGATCGAAATCGGCAAGCGGCGAAAGGTTGAGCGTCACCTTGATGTCAGCCGGCGTCTGGTCGGCGGTGAACGAGCCGAAAGGCAAGGCAAGGACGACGAGCGAATCCCCCGGCGTCCCGGTGACGATGCGCGGATTGCCGCTGGCATCGAGCGCGAACGGGTGGGTGGCATTGCCCAGCGCATCAAAGGTGATAACGGTCGATTTGACCGCGGCGCCAAGGAACGTGGCCGAGCCGAAGCTGATGCCATCATCGATCTCGGTGCCCGCGCCATCCTTGCCGGTCGTCGGCAGCACGAGATCAATATAGGGCAAGTAACCGACGCTGCTGCCGGGGTCGCCATCGGCGGCATTGTCGAAGGTCAAGGTGATGCCAAAACTGCTGCCCAGCGCGACGCTTGCCGGCGCGGTGATCGCCACGGAGGCTTCGGCATCAAGCATAATCCGGTCTTCGAGCAACAGCACCGCATCGCTGCCCGGTGCGACCCGGCCGCCGAGGGTGCGTCGGTTGGCGGCGCCGAGCCAGCGCGACAGTTTCTTGCCGATCGCGGCGTCGGCGGTCATTTCGCCGCCGGGGTGACAGCCGCCACCAGGCGATAGGTCGGCAGCAAGGTGCCGCCGCCATCGGCCCGCTCGATGGCATAGCCGAGATCGGCCAGCAGTGTCCCGCGTGCCCGTGACAGGTTCGCCGCTGCCACCATCGCTGTCGCTTCGGCCTCGGCATAATCCAGTTCGGCGGCGGTCACCCGGTCCTGCGCGCCGAGCAATTGATCAAGATAGAGCACGCCATCCGACGCGCTGCCGCCGCCAAGGCCGGCCTGCCAGCGCTCGGTGATCGTCCCCTTGTCGGCCGCCGCCAACCGCAGCGCTTCGCCGCGCCGCACCAATTCGTTGTTGGCGGTGACGAACTCGTTGGCCGACACTTCCAGTTCCAGGATGACGGTATCGATCGTCGAACGGGTCTGCAGCGCCGCCTGCATGGTTTCGATCCGCCGCCGGTCATAACGGGCACGGCGTTCATCCTTGCCGAGCGGCACCGCAAAGCGCGCGCCGATGGTATAGCTTGGCCGTTCACGCCACGCGTCGCCGAACGACGGGAAGATATTGCCATTAAACTGGCCACCGTTGGTCGAGCCTTCGAGCACCAGATCGAGCTGCGGCATCCGTTCATTCTGCGCCATGCCCTCGCGCAGCAGCGCGGAGCGATAGCTCAGGAAGGCTGTGCGCACTTCGGGACGTTCGGC
This sequence comes from Sandarakinorhabdus sp., assembly GCF_987265915.1. NCBI lineage: Bacteria > Pseudomonadati > Pseudomonadota > Alphaproteobacteria > Sphingomonadales > Sphingosinicellaceae > Sandarakinorhabdus > Sandarakinorhabdus sp. Next base: position 841,430 of record NZ_OZ503948.1, on the reverse strand, counting down.
CATCGCCGTCGCAACAAGTGCCCGCGCGTCGACCGGCATCAGGGCGGGGCGCGGCCGATCGGCGGGCACGATCGCCCGCGCGCCCGCGGCCCCGAGTTCGGGATCGTTGATCAGCGATTGCAGCCGCGCCTCGGCATTGCGCACGGCGTTGGCGGCGCGCACCAGCCCGGCCGAACGCTCGGCGGCGACCGCTCGCGCCCGGCTCAACTGCAGCGGCGCCGCATCAAGCCCCGCACGCTTGTCGAGCCGCGCCGCAAAATCATCGACGTTCGTCGCCGCGCGCTTCTCCTGGGCGTAATTGGCACGGGCGAGATACAGGGTCCAATAACTGCGCACGACCTGGAGCAAATGGCTCTCGGCCTGGCGGCGAAACTCGAGCCGTGCCGAATCGGCCTCCAGCCCGGCGATGCGTTCGATGGCGCGATTATAATCTCCACCGGCTTCGCGAAGCAGCGGCTGGATGATACTGACCGTGGTGCGGGCGCGCGACTGGTTCATCGGTCGGTAAATGATATTGTTGGTATCAAGGTTGGAAAAGCGTTGCGACAGCGAAACCTGGGCGCCGCTGCGCAACCGCGTGCGCACCCCGGCTTCCAGGCTGTTGTCGATTTCCTTCAACCGCAGGTCGCCCGCCGTCTGCGACAGCGCCGTGGTGCGATCCTCGCGGTCGCTGCGCCGCGCTTCGGCATAGGCTTCGGCGGTAAAACGCCCGCGCGCTTCATCGATGCCGGTGTCGCGGATCGCAGGCAACGCGCCAAAGACGCCCAGCTGGAACGATGATCGCGTCGCCCGGTCGATCAGGTCGCGCAGACCCAGCGCACGTCCGTCCGCGCCCGGCGCGCTTGCATCGGTAGCCCACCAGGCGATATCACCGGCAGAGGTCGCCGCCAGCGCGACCGGCGTGGCGACGGTGCCGCGATGCGCAACGGCATCGGCAACAAAGGCTTCGAACGCGCGCGCCACAGGATCGGCATCGGAAAGCCTCAGCCGGTCCCCAATTGCGCCCTGGCGCAACACTGCGCCCATTGGCTGGTTGGCAGACGTGACCGCCGGCGCCGTTGGGCCTGGCGCCATGACGGACTGTGCCAACGCCGGCATGGCGACTGTCAATGCAAGCAGTAATGGCAGTTTAGCGATCACCCGATGGTTTGGCATAAACGTCCCTAACACTTCAATTGTCGTTGGCACCGCTTGCAGGATGCACATAAACTCGCAGGAAATACGTAACACCCTGCAAGTGCGACGCGCAAGCGCTTACGGGGCCGTTTTGGGTTCGTGATTCGAAGCCGCCGGTGGCCCGCTTCGCCGCTGCACCCGCCTGCAAGTCGCTGACGGACCCGTCCTCCATGACGACGCCGAGGCCTTTGACGAAGCTGATGCCGCAACAGCGAAGCAATTGGCACCATGTTTGGACGCGATTGCCTTGCCCAGGCTATTGAAGGCATAACCTGCGGTGCGATGACAATCCATTTTGCCCGCATCAACAATCTGGCCGTTGTTCGCACGGTGTTCAGCAATGCGCCACGCTATGTTGTCTCCGATGTGACCACGGCGCGGCACATGGCGCTATCGGCGTCGGCGTATCGGTTGCTGGCGCGGCTGGACGGCGGGCGCAGCCCGGCCGAGGCTGCGGTCGGGCTGGGCCTTGATGCGGCCGCCATTGACGCCATCCTGCGTCGTCTGCTCGGCGCCGGCCTGATCCGCCCGGTCGGCCTGCCCGTTGCAGCCGAGACCGTGCCGCTCCCCAAAGGTCCGGTGGAAGGGCGATACTTGTTCATGCGGCGTGAACTGATCGAGCTGGCACCCATGCTTCCCGCCATCGACCGCCTGTTCGGCTGGCTGTTCCGCCCCATTGGTGTTGGGCTCTGGGTGGTTCTGGGTGTTGTCGCACTGCTGGCCCTGTCGGCGGGGTTGTCGGAAGGCGAGCTGTTCGGCTGGGCACGGCAGTTCAGCCCCATTGAAGCGCTGGTGCTGTTCCTGGTGTTTTTCATGCTCAAGCTGGTCCACGAGCTTGGCCATGCGCTGGCACTGCGGCGCATGGCAGCGGCAGAAGGCCTGCCGCTCAATTCGGTTCGGGCCGGGGTGGCGATGATGTTGTTCGCCCCATTCCCGTTTACCAACGCCAGCGCTGCCTGGGGGCTATCGAGCAAATGGCGCCGCGCCGCGGTGGGTGCCGCCGGCATGTATGTTGAAAGCTGGGCAGCAATCATTGCCCTGCTGATCTGGTCGGTGAGCGACGACCCGTTGTTGCGTACAGCCTGCCTGCAGGTGGCGACAGTGGCAGGGGTGACAACGCTGGTTTTCAACCTCAACCCGCTGGGCCGCATGGATGGCTATTATATCGTTGGTGATCTGCTCGAACGTCCCAACCTGGCGCAAGGCGCGCAACGCGCTGCGATGGCGGCGGCGGCGCGGCTGTTTCGCATTCGCACGGCTGCCGATCTGCCGCCGCTCGAACCTGCCATGCTGGTGTATTGGTTTGGCATGTTCGGTTATCGGCTGCTGGTGTTCGCCGGGATGATCTGGGTGGCGCAGCGCCTTTCACCGGTGGCGGCGCTTTTGATGATTGGCATCGCGGTGTCGTTGCTTTTGGTCCGCCCTGCCTTGGTTACGGCGCGCTGGCTGGTCGCAGAGGCGACCGACCCGGCGCTCGCAAGGCGCCGGCTGCTGTCCATCGGTCTTGGCAGCCTGATGTTCCTGACGCTGGTGCCGCTGCCGGCCGGCATTGCCGCCGATGGCATCGTCGAGGCGACCGGCGCGCGTTTTGTGTTTCCGCCCCGCGATGTCCGGATTGTTGCCGTGGCAGCGCAAACTGATGGTGCGACACCGGTGTTGCAACTCGATTCGCCTGATCTTGTGAGCGAGCGTGCCCGGATCGCCGGCCGCCAATCCGAAGCGCTCGAACGCTGGCGCCGCGCGGCCGACAGCCCCGGAGCCGGAAGCGTCCAAGCCGCCGCCGAAGCTGCGGAAGGCGCCGCGCAAACGCTTGCCGGGCTTGACGCCGAAATCGCCCGCCTGACGGTTGACGCAGCGCCAGGATGGGACCCGCTCGATGCCGGAGACTATGTTGGCGCCTGGGTGACACCCGATCGAACGCGGCCACTGGCCGTCGCCATCGGCCGCGGCGCGATGCGATTGCATGCGCTGGTATCCGAAGCCGATGCCGAGCTGTTGCGTGCCGGTGGCGGGGACGCCATGGCGCGCATCACCGGGCGGGCCGACCGCCGGTTTGCGGCACGGATCACCCGCATCGACCGCGAGGCGCGCGACACGCTGCCCGCCACGGCATTGGGCCGCCCAGGCGGCGGCAACATCGCGGTCGACCCGGCCGATTCCAGTGGCCGCCGTGCCGAAACCCCGCTGGTCAGCGTCTGGTTGGCGCCAGACAGCGGCGCGCCGGCACTGCGCCACGGCCAAAGGGTCGAACTGCGGCTGGGGGCACCGCCGCGCCCAGCGCTGTGGCAGGCGGCGGTCGCCGCGGCGCGGCTTGTGGAATCACCTGTGGTCCCCGCCGGCTTCAATGGCCTATGAACGCGGTGATGTTGATGCGTTCCGCTCGTTTTGCCCTGTTCTGTGCCGGTGTTGCGGCGGCGTCTGCCATTGCGCAGGCGCCGCGCAGGCCTGCCCCTGTCGCTTCACCAGCAGTGGCCGCGGTGTTTTCGGCCGATCGGGCCGTGACGTTGCGCCCTGGCGTGGATGGCAAGGTGGTTGCAGTAGGCGCCAGCGAAGGGGCGCGGGTGCGAAGAGGCACGGTACTGGTCAAGCTTGATGATCGTGAACAGCGGGCGCGGGTGGCGTTGGCGGCACAGGGCGCAGCTTCGACCGCCGAGCTCAGCGTCGCAGAGGTGCGCAGCCGCGAGGCCCAGGCACGGCTTGGCGGCACCAGCAAGGCCGCGGTATCCGGCGCCGCCACCAGTTGGGAGGTGCGACAGGCGCAGGCCGCCGCAGACCAAGCCGGTATGGAGGCGCGGATGGCGCGCGACCGCCGCGCCGTTGAAGCGCAGCGCTTGCAGCTGGAGCGCGTCATGCTCGAAAATTATGTCATCACGGCGCCCTTTGATGGCCGGGTCACGCGGATGGGCGCGCGCACGGGCATGACGGTGCGCAAGGCCGATCCGGTGGCGACCATCGTTGATCTGGCACAATTGCGCGGTGAGGCGTTTGTGCCAGTCGTGCATTATGCGCGGCTGAAGGTGGGAGCCGCCTATTCCGTGGTCTTCGCTGCGCCGTTTGGCGGCGAACGCCGCGCGATATTGGCCTATATCGACCCCGCCATTGATGCCGGTTTGGTGCGCTGCGTGTTTCGGCTCGACAATGTCGCCGAAACCTTGCCCTCGGGCCTGCAAGCCAGCATCCGCCTGACGCCGTTGGCGAAATAATGCCCCACAACGCCCTGCGCCAGGCATTGGACACGCTTGCCGGCCGTGATGCCGAGGCCGGCCTGCGCATGGTGGCGTTTCAGGCGCAGCTTCTCAACAGCGATGCCCACGCGCTGGTTTCGGTTGCCGGCGGGGTTGTGGTCGATCCGGCCAATCTTGGCGCCATCGAAACACGACTGGCGCTGGCTGCTGCCGTCGATGGCGTGGCAGTGGAGGGCAATGGCGCTGCGGCATTGATCGGCAGCGACGCTGGCCGCGCGCGCATCGTCATCCACCGACTGCCGCAGGCCACGCCATTGTCGCAGGCGTTGGCGCGGGAACGGCTTGAACTCGCCGCCGCCGTGGGCCGCGCCCATGCGGCGGGCGACGATCCGGCCTTTGCCGCAACACTTGCGGGCTTTGCCGCTGCCCGTTGGTCGCCGGTGGCGCTGACCGGCCTTGCGGCCGCCATCGCGGCGCAAGCCGGCGCGCCGCGCCTGGCGCTGGTGCTGCTGCGCCGCCGCCGCGTTGTGCAGGTTGCAGATAGCAGTGCCCCAACGCTCGCTGATGAAGCCAGGCGACGGCTTGAGCTGGCCGCCGGCGAAGTTGCCGACACCGGCAACCTGATTGTTGATGCCGGCAATGGCGGCTTTACCGGGCTTGATCGGCTCGCCGAAGGTGCAGCCGTGCGGGGAATCGCCATATTGTCCGAAGCTGGTGACGGCGTGGTGGCGCTGGTTTGGCCACCCGGCGATGGCGCGGGCGTTGTGCGATACATCAGCACGTTGGCCCCGGTGGTCACCGCACGATTTCAGCGGCCCCGGCTGGAAGAGCGTTTTGAGACTGCGGTCATGCGCTTGCCATGGCCTGCACGGGTCATCGCGGCCGATCGCCCCCGCGTGGCACGGCGATTGTTGGCAGGGCTGGTTGCGGTGATCGTGCTGCTGCCCGTGCCCGATAGCGTTTCAGCCCCGTTGACCATCGAACCGTTGTTGCGCCGCGCCGTGACCGCACCCGCCACGGCCCGCATCGAAGCGGTGAAGGTGGAACCCGGCGACACTGTGGCGGCGGGCCAACTTCTGCTGCGGCTGGATTCACAGGCCATCGCGCACGAGCGTGAGGATGCGCAATCGGGGCTGCAAGCCGCCGCCGGTGAGGCCGCACGGGCACGCGCCGACGGCGATGTCGATGCCGAGCGCATCGCGCAGTTTCGCGTTGCGCAACTGGCAGCACAGGTGGCGCTGCTCGATGGGCGGCTGGCCGAAACGGAGGTTCTGGCGCCGATTGCCGGCATTGTTGGCGGCGAAGACCTGCGGCGGCGCATCGGTGCCGGTGTCAATCGCGGCGAACTGCTGTTCACCATTGCCGCCGCCAAGGGCAACCGCGCCGATATGCTCGTTGCCGATAGCGAGATCGACCGGGTGGCGATCGGCCAGCGCGTTTCGATGGCGCTGGCAGCCCGCCCGTTGGCGCGGATCAACGGCACCGTTATGCGCATTTACCCTCTGGCGGAGGTTATCGACGGGCGAAACGTCTTTCGAACCATAGCTGCGATCGATGCCGATGATGGGATGGGCTTGCGTCCCGGCATGGCCGGCACCGCATCGATTCGCAGCAGCTGGTCGCCGATAGCGTGGCAGGCACTTCGTGCACCATTGCGCTGGGTGCGGTTGAAGCTGTGGGTATAGGGCCGTTTTCGATCAGCTTCCATCGCCCGCGCAGGCTGTACCTAATCGGCGCACTTCTGCAGGGAGGCAAGATCCAGGATGCGACTGATGAAGCCGAGAATGGCCTGACCCTTATGCACCCGAGCGGTCAATGGTGGGCGATGATGAAGAGATGAAGCGTATTCGGCAAGAGGCCGAAGGCTCTCCAACGTGGCGCGGCCTGAAAGTCGAGGCATCCGGCAGGGGGAGACGGCTTCTGCCCAGGCGGCGAAAGACGTTGGCGAGCGAGGCGCCAATTTTGGCTCAGCCAATGAAAATGGTGCCGCTTAGGGGCATCGAATTGCGCCTCTAACCATATAATTTTAAACGACTAAATTTCGACTGCAAAACGACAGGCCCCCAAAAAGGCCCCCAAAGAAATTTCTCTAGCGCTCGGGCCGCCGTTTTTAAGTCCGTCGACGGGCAGTATTGGGAAGTTATCCGCACCGAGGTTTGCGCTGCGCGAACACCGGCGGACGGCAGGGGCACGCCAACGACGCGATCCCACGTGCTTACAATAAACCAATCAGAGCGCGATTGTTCGATCTCTTCGCAGGTTCGGGAAAGCCTGCCAATTCGTGACGGAGTATCGATTTCCAGCGAACGGGGAATTAGACCTGTTGTTCTCAAGAACGGCACCGCCTATATATCGTTCAAGGGAGAACCACATGGCTACCCAGATAGAAGCCGACATTCGCAGCCCCGATGCCGCACGCGCCCTCAGCGACGCGGTCGGCCGAATTGCGGGCTTCTGGCAACTGTCGAATGCCAAGCTTGGCGTGATCCTGGGCCTGTCCGCGCCAACCGTGTCGCGCCTCCGTGCCGGCCATTACCAGCTTGAGCCCGGTAGCAAGCCGTTCGAGCTCGGCCAGCATCTGTTGCGCCTGTTCCGCTCGCTCGATAGCTGGCTCGGTCAGGACGACGCATCGGCGCGGTCGTGGTTAGAAACGCCAAACCTCGACCTTGAGGCACGACCGATCGACCTTTTGCCAACCGTACGGGGATTGTTGCGCACCAGCGATTATGTCGACGCCCTCCGCGCTCGCGTCTGAGGTCGGGCCGTATCACGGCCGGGTCATCCGCATCGTCGAAGGCCAGCATCTCATCTCGACCAATCGGCTTGCCGGCACTGCTGCCGACCAGGCCCTGCTCGAAGCGCTCGCCGATGATGTGAAACCGCAACTGCCGGAGGCGGCGCAGCGCTTGCCTTGGTTGCTCGCCTCGCCATTTCGCTACGGGCTTGGTCGCCCGTCCCGATTTCGTGCGGCTGACGTGCTGCCGGGCATTTTCTACGCCGCCGAAGATGTTGAAACGGCAGTTGCCGAAACAGCCCATTGGCGGCTCGTCGCGTTCTCACGCTCGCCGGGATTCCAGCGACCAGGCACACCGACGCAGATGTCGGCGTTTTCGGTGATGGTTAGTACCGAAGCAGCGCTTGATCTCACCACTGGACCGCTTGGGGCTGACGTCGATCGATGGACGCATCCGACGGACTATTCGGCCACTCAGCATCTTGCGGCAAGCGCGCTTACAATAGGGGTAGCCGCAATTCGGGCGCCGTCGGCGCGGCGCCGCGGAGGCATCAACGTCGCGGTTCTGGACCCGGCGGCGCTTGTCCCGCCGCCCAAACCGCATTCGAGTTGGGCATTCTTCGTGAATGAGGACGGACTGATCGCCACGCGTGAGATGGGCGGGAAAGCTCTACGCTTCAGCTTAAGCACAACAAAAGATCTATAAGCCGTCCCTTTGCGGACATCTGGCTCGCCATCTATAAGTCTATCGTGATCTCGAACCCTGGGTTCGATGCCAAGCTCGCCTTACCGCCATGTGCGGTCGCAATCGCCGCTACCAACGCAAGGCCGAGTCCATGCCCATTGTCGGTGCGGCTGTGCTGGCCGCGGGTAAATCTTTGGAACAGGTTTGCAGTCTCTTCGGGCGTGACCCCGGGGCCATCGTCGGCAACGACAATGCGGGTTTGATCGTTGATGCGCTTCACTGACACCGAGATCGTTGTACCGGCGGGCGTATGCGTCAATGCATTGTCCAGGAGGTTGCTGAGCATTTGCTGGATCAGCCTGCGGTCACCAGCCAGCTTCAGGTTGGGCTCAATGGCCTTCTCTAGAATGTGGCCACTGATTTCGAAATCTGGCCGGTAGGTTTCGACAATGCTTTCGATAACCTCGCTCAGTGGCATCTCCCGAAACTGCGCCTTGACGCCCATGCCTTCGACCTCGGCGATGCGGAGCAAGGCTGCGAAGATGTCGAGAAGTTCGCGGGACTGGGCCGTGGCGGCTTCGATGGCCTGACGCTGTGCATCGCGATCATCAGTCGCCAACGCTTCATCGAGCCGGTTGTGCAGGCGTGTTAGCGGCGTGCGCAGGTCATGGGCGACATCGCTGGAGACTTGCCGCAGGTTGTCCATCAGCACGGCAATCCGGTCGAGCATCTGGTTGAGCGTTTCAGCGACACGATCGAACTCGTCGCCGGCACCGGTGACCGGCATGCGGCGGCTGAGATCCCCGTCAATAATGGCCTTCGCTGTGGTGTCGATGCGGGACAGGCGGTTCCTGGTGACGATGCCGACCACCCAGGCAGCGCCGACACCAAGCGCCAGCATGATGCCGAACGCACCGATGAACAGCTTGAGCAGGGATGCGTCCATCTCGTCGATGACGGCTCGGTCGGCGGCAACGAGGAGACGGTGGCCACTCGGCAGCACTGTGGTCAGCGACTGGGCGATGCGCTGCTCGCCGTCCCGCGTGTAGGGCAGCAGCTCGATATAGCCGGGTTTGTCCGGCACGACGGCGTCGAGACTGCCGGCGACCAAACGACCGGCAGAGTCAACGAGGCGAAAGTCGAGGCTGGCCGTGCTGCGGGCGACCTCCCGGCGGCGGATGGCGGCGGCCACGCCGTCCGGTCCATCGTCACCTTCGTCGATGAGCGAAGCGGTTTCGGTGGCAATGCGGTGGTCGAGCTGCTGTTCGAGGGCTTCGTGGGTTGCTTCGAAGGCAATGATGCCGATGGCCAGCGTGGTCAGGGCGAAGACGATGCCGACAATGGTGACCAGCCCGAACGTCGTGCGCGACCAGCGTTTGAGCGAAAACTCGCGCATTAGCTGCTGCGGATCATATAGCCCGCGCCCCTGACCGTCTCGATGGCATCGGTTTCGAAGCCGGCGTTGAGCTTGGAGCGCAGCCGGCTGAGATGGGTCTCGACGATGTTGGTCCGGGGGTCGAAATCGAAATCCCAGACTCGTTCGAGCAGCATCGTCCGGGTCATCACTCGGCCGGCGTTCCGGACCAGCTCGGCGAGCAAGGCGAACTCGCGGGGTTGCAGCACTATCCGCTGGCCTGCGCGGGTGACGCTGCGGCGGTGCAGATCGATGACGATGTCGCCGGCAGCCATGCGTGAAGGCTCGGCCGGTGCCGGCTGCCTGCGCCCCAGCACTTGCACACGCGCCGCCAGTTCGGAAAAGGCGAACGGCTTCACGAGATAATCATCAGCACCGCCTTCAAGGCCTTCGACCCGATCGGCGATGCCGCCGATGGCGGTGAGCATAAGGGCCGGTGTCGTGTCGCCGGCGGCGCGCAGGGCCCGGACCAGCGCCAGGCCGTCGAGACCTGGCAGCATCCGGTCGACGATCAGCGCATCGAAGCCGCCTTCGGTCGCTTGAAAAAGCCCGTCGCGGCCATCGCTGCTGGTGACGGTCTGATGGCCCAGCTCGGACAGACCACGCGCTATGAAATTCAGCGTTTCGGGATCGTCCTCGATGATCAAAATGCGCATGGCGTCATTCTAACGGCGCGGCGTCGCTTCGCCAGCCACCGCCCAGCGCGCGGAACAACGTCACTTCAGCCTGAGCGACGGCAAGGTCGGACTGGACCTGGTTCAGTGCGGCTTGGGCGCGAGAGCGTTCAGCGTCGACCTGAAGCAGATAGGCAGCGTCCCCCAGTCTGACGCGGGCGGCGGCCCGCCGCGCCGTCAGCTCGGCTTGTTCGCGCGCCGCACCCAGACTGTCGTTTCGGCGCTTTTCGGCATCATAGGCGGCAAGCGCTGTTTCGACTTCGCGCAAGGCCCGGAGCACGACTACGTCCCACCCGGCAAGGGCGGCCTGTTCGGTGGCGCGGGCTTGCGCAAGACGGGCGCGCGCCGGGGCCTGATTGGGAAAGCTCCAGCTGATCAGTGGCGAGGCGGTGGCGACGAAGCCACCCGACAGCAAGCCTATGGCACCGCCCAGGTTGACGCGAGGATAGAGATCGGCGCGGGCAACCCCGATCCGTGCGCTGGCCACCGCGAGGCGACGCTCGGCCTCACGGATGTCGGGGCGGCGCAACAGCAGGGCTTGTCCATCGCCCACCGGCGTCGCGGTGCGCAGCCTTGGCAGTTTCTCGCAGGCAAGCGCCATGGTTTGCGCTTCGGCAGGCGGACGGCCTTGCAGGGTTGCCAGGCGATAGCGGGCATTTGCGGCTGCGGCGTCCAACGGCGGCAGCGCGGCGCGTGCCGTTTCGACGAGCGTCGCTGCCTGCGACACTTCCAGCGGCGAGACCTCACCGGCCCGGAACTGTTCGTTGACCAGCGCGGCGGAGCGTTCGAGCAGCCGAACCTGCTCTGCCGCCACCGGCTGCGCCTGACCGGCGCCGCACAGATCGACATAGGCCTGTACGGTGTCGGCGACGACAGCGACCTTCATTCCGTCGAGCGCAGCCTTCTGGGCATCGGCATCGGCGCTGGCGGCGAGGGCCGCCGAACGGAGCCGGCCAAAGAGGTCGGCATCCCAACTTGCTGCCAGCGCGATGTCATAGTCAGTGGTTGGCACAAGCGAAGATGCGCTGGGCTGGCTGGCAGGGTTGTCGACGCCAAGGCTCGACTCGATGCTGGTCTGCGGTAGGCGGGCGGCCCGTGCCTGGGCCAGCGCGGCGCGCGCGCCATCGAGATTGGCATAGGCGACGCGCAGATCGGCGTTGGCGGCGAGGCTGGCAACGACGAGTTTGTCGAGCACTGGATCGTCATAAAGCCGCCACCAATCGTCAGGCACCGGCGCGATCGATGCCGACGGGATGCCGACGAAAGCGCCCGTCGCTGTTGCCGGTGCCAAGGTCGGCGGCGGTGCCGGCGGGGTCATGCAGGCTGACAGCATAAGCGCAACGAGGGGGACGGCGCGTTTCATGTCGGCACCGCGATAGGCGATGCCTGCGCCGCTTCGGCCGGGCCGCCGAAACGCCGGTACAGTGCCGGCATCAACAACAGGTTGAGCAGAGTTGATGACACCAGGCCGCCAAGGATGACGATCGCCATCGGATGTTCGATCTCATGGCCCGGCGCGTTTCCGGCAATGACCAGCGGCAACAGGGCAAGCCCGGCGCACAATGCCGTCATTAGGATCGGGACCAGGCGTTCGGTGGCACCGCGCAGCACGAGCGCGTCACCGAACGTCTCACCCTCGACCCGGCGCAGATGGTCATAGTGCGACAGGAGCATGATGCCGTTGCGCGCCGAAATGCCGATGACGGTGACGAAGCCGACGAGCGACCCCAATGACAGCACGCCGCCGGTCAGTGCTACGGCGACGACACCGCCGACCAGCGCGAAGGGCAGGCTGACACCAACTAGCGCTGTGATGGCCATCGAACGGAACACCGTCCACACCAGCAGCAGGATGCCGATCAGGCACAGCAGGCCGGTGGTCCAGAGTTGCTGGCGCGATTCCTTGAGTGCTGCATATTCGCCGAGCACCTTGGGGTAATAGCCGGCGGCGAAGGGCACATCGGCGACCGCCGCCTCGACAGCGCGCGCCACCCCTCCGAGATCGGCACCGGCGACATTCAGCGTCACATCGATGCGGCGCTGGCCGTTCTCGCGCTTCACCTCGTTGGGGGCCGGCACGATCCGTACATCGGCGACATCGCGCAGGCGAACCGGCGCACCGGCGGGCGACAGGATCATCAGGTCGCGCAAAGCCTGCACGTCGCCGCGCACTGCCGGCTCGCCCCAGAGCGCCACGTCGAAGGATTTCTGGTCGCGGTAGATTTCGCCGAGCTTCTGCCCGGCCACCAGCGTCTGGGCCTGTCGCCGCACCTCGCCCGCTGTCAGCCCGAAGGTGGCCAGATCGGCGGCGCGCGGGTGGATCTCGATCTGCGGCACCAGCACCTGCTGTTCGACCTTGAGGTCGGCGACGCCGGGGATACCGGCAACCTTGGCGCGCACCCGTTCTGCGGCCGCGCGCAACTCCACCTGGTCGGGCCCGAAGATGCGCACTACAATCGTAGCCCCGGCGCCGGTCAGCACCTCCTTGATGCGTTCGCGCAGATAGGTCAGCACGTCACGATAGAGACCCGGATAGCCATCGATTACCGCCTTGATGCGGGCGACGCTGGCATCATAGTCTACATTTTCGTCGAGACTGATCCAGAGCTCGGTGAAGTTCGGGCCGACAACCTCGTCGGCCGCCTCGGCGCGGCCGATGTGCGCGCCGAAGTTGCGCACACCGGGGATGGCGCGCAACTCTTTCGACGCCCGGATGGTGATGCGGTCCATCGCCTCGATCGACGTGCCGGGCTTCTCGACGAAGTGCATAAGGAAATCCGTCTCGCGGAAATCGGGCAAGAACTGGTCCTTGAACGAGGCGTAGCCGACGCCGGCGATCAGCGGCCCGCAGGCGATAATCGTCATGGCGAGGCTTGGCCGCGCCACCAACTTGGGCAGCACGCTGGCGTAGCGGCGCTTCAGTCCGGCGACGAGCCTGGTATCGCCCTCCGCCTTCAGCGGCGCGTTCGGCAGCATCATCAGGCACAGCGCCGGGGTGACCACCAGCGCCACCAGCAGCGAGGCCGCAATCGCCAGCACATAGGCGATGGCAAGCGGCTGAAAGAAGGTGCCGGCGACGCCGCCGAGAAAGAAGATCGGCAGGAACACCAGCATGACGATCATCGAGGCAAAGACCACCGCGGTGCGGACTTCGAGCGATGCCGCGAGCACGACATCGAATGCCGACAGCGGACTTCCGGCCTCGCGGTTGAGCCGCAACCGGCGGGCGATATTCTCGACATCGATGATGGCGTCGTCGACGACTTCGCCGAGTGCGATGACCAGCCCGGCAATGACCATCGTGTTGATGGTCATGCCGCTCCACAGCAGCACCAGCCCGGCGCCGAGCAGCGACAGCGGGATGGCGGTGAGGCTGATCACCGCCTGCCGCCAGTCGCGGGTAAAGACGAACAGCACCACGGCCACCAGCAGGCAGCCGATCATCAGGGCCTGCGAAAGATTATCGATCGAGCGTTCGATGAAGGTCGCGGGGCGGAAGATCGTCGTGTCGACCTTCACATCCTTGAGGCCAGGCTTCAGTTCGGCGATGGCCTTTTCGACATCACGGGTGAGTTGCAGCGTGTTGCCGGTCGGCTGCTTCTCGACGATCAACATCAGGCCCGGACCATCGTCGATGATGGCATTGCCGATCGGGGCGGCAAAGCCATCGACGACGCGCGCCACGTCGGCAATGCGAACGGGCGCCTCGCCGCTCTGCTTGACGATAGCTTGCGACAGGTCGGCCGCGGACTGGATGGCGCTGTCCTGCCGCACGGCGAAACGCTGGTTGGGCGTGTCGACAAAGCCACCTCCGCCGACGAGCACGGCATCACCAACGGCGGCCCGCACTTCGGCGAGCGTCACGCCGGCGGCGCGAAGCCGGTCGGGGTCGACGAGCACCTGCAACTGCCGGTCGCGCAGCCCCCAGATCGCCACATTGGCGACGCCGGGCACCGACATCAGGCGCGGCCTGATCGTCCAGCGCGCCAGCTCGGACAGCTGCATCTGGTCGAGCTTCTGCGACGACACACCGATCTTCATCGCCCGGCTTGTCGAGGACAGCGGTGGCAGCATGACCGGCGCGCGTGCCGCCGTCGGCAGCCGCGCCTGCACCTGCGTCACCCGCTCCTGCACCAACTGCCGCGCCCGGATGACATCGGTGCCGCGCTTGAACAGGATGGTGACCGAGGAAAGCCCGAGCACCGATTTGGAGCGCACCGTCGTCAGATCAGGCACGCCGCCCACCGCAACCTCGATCGGCACGGTGATCAGGCTTTCGACCTCCTCGGTCGACAAGCCGGGGGCCTCAGTCTGCACCTCGACGATCGGCGGCGCGAACTCTGGAAACACGTCGAGCGGCACGTTGCTCGACGCGCGCAGGCCGAGCATGACCAGTAACGCCGCCATCGCAAGCACCAGGACGCGCTGGGTCAGCGCCGTCCGCACCAGCCAAGCGAGCATCAGTGCGGCGTCCCGAACTCGGTGCCGAACAGTTCGGCAGCGCCGTCGGTGACGATCTCGGCGCCGCGTTCCAGGCCGCGCGCGAGCAAGGCGGTATCGCCGCTTACGCTCGCGACCTCGATCCGCTGGCGCAGATAGGTGTCGGGTCCGGTCTTCCGGTAAACCCATTCACCACCGTTGATGTCGCGAACGATCGCCGCGGTTGGAACCGCCAGGCCTTGCATCGCGCCGCCCATGGACAGCGTAACACCCACCCGCTGGCCGACACGCCAGGTGCGGGCGCGATTGTCGAGCGCGTAGAAGAGATCGACGGTACCCGCGACGGCGTTGGCCGAAGGCGGCGCCGATACCGGTCGCGCCGATTGCGGAGGGGCCGCCGGATCGCCCAAGGGCCGGATCATCGCAAATCGAGCACGGTCGATGGCCTGCACGTCTGATCCAAAGACCGGCACGCGCACCCAAAGGAGAGGTTGGCCGGCCATGGTTGCCACCGCAGGCCCCAACTGACGACGCTGCTCACGCGCGACATCTGCTGCGGCGCGCGCCGCAGCGAGTGCCGCCTCGGCTTCATCGCGCGCCCGAACGCTGCCCGCTTCCTCGCGCACCAGTGCGGCCGCCCGGTCGCGAGCGATGGTTGTAAGCCGCAATTGCGCCTTGGTTCGGGCGACTTCGCCATCGGCTGCAGCCTGCGCGGCAGCGATCTGGGCGATGTTGCTGGTGGAACCGGTTGGTACGCCCGCCGGTCCAAGACCCGGCACGACGAGTTCCCCGCCCACGTCGCGGATTCGCGCCGATGTGCCGTCGACCACGGTGACCGTGCGGATGCCGAGCCGCTGTTGCGCCTCAGGTGTCAGTGTCAGCCGCAGGAGATCTGTTTCGTGAACGACTGCTTCGGCCTTTGACGGCGGCTTTGGCGGCACAGGTTTTTCGGCACCGCAGCCCGCAAGGATAAGGGTCGCAACGATAAAGCAGGCACGGAGCAACCGATCATTCATGGCATCCGCATAGCCGCCACTCATTGGGGTCAGCTTGGGGCCACTATACAAAATCCCAACGTTCGATCTTTTGGCCTTTCAAAGGATCAGATGTGCGCACGGACCGTCGCTGCCGCTCGCGAAGCACCCAGCTTCAGCAAGAGACATCGCTTAGGTCTTGCACCGTGCAAGACTTTCGCAGGTGGTGGCGGAATAGGAGACAACGATGCTGATGTTGATGCTCATGCTGGCGGCGCCGGCCTACACCGTACCGCCAGGCCTAGAGGTCGTGGGCGGTTTGCAAGGCTGCTGGCAAGTAAGTGGACAGGTGCAAGGCAAAGAGTCGCCATCGATTGCGCGGGGCGAGTGGCATCTAGGCCGGCGCTATTTCACCCTGCACCTGCGCGCGACCGGATCGGACCCGTATGAGGCGGCAATCACCTATAGCGCCGGCGAGCGGGCCCGGGCCATCGGGTCAGTGTTTCTGGATACGTTCGGTGGCCTGTACGAACCATCACTGGGTCTTGGCGAGCTGGAAGAGGGCGGGTTCGTGCAACGCTACCGCTTCTCGGACGCGACATATCTAAATCGCTTCATCCGCTCCGGCAGTGGCTGGCGTTGGACCATAACGGAGCAGCCCAAAGACAAGCCCCCGGTCGTGTTTGCAGACTATGACCTGCGGCCAGCTTCATGCCGCGGTATGCGGTTCGATTACTGAGGACGTCGCAAGGAGCTGGCTCATGGCCCTAGCACAGCTCGACCTCCCCTTACGGACGCTGAACCACGGCGGAATTCATGAATCGCTGCCTCCTCCGCTGCTGTTTGCAATCTGCCAGACGTTTCCCCAACGATCGGTGACAATAGCGCGGCGGTCACCCCATGGCATTGCACTTGGAGGCTCAACGCTGCTCGCGCCGCCAGCCAGCGCTGCAGCATAGCCTGCGTCAGCGTCTGCCACATACACATAGAACATACCGGGCATTGCGTCCCGCAGGCCGCCTCCGTCGCTGATCATTAACAGCGAATTGCCTATGGCGAGCTCCGCAGGGCGGCCCGGCAAAACCTCGCCGGTTGCGCCAAACACGGCCTTCAGAAAGCTCACCAAGCCGCCTACATCTTGCGTTACGAGACGCGGGATGACGGTTGGACGAGCCTGATCAGTCATGGTGCAACTCCTACTTGGGGCTCGGCCGACACCGGCGCTGTCTTCGGGCCGTAAATTCATGAGGACGCCGCGGAAGCACCGGCATCGGCCATGTGACGCTTCATGTGCGGCAGGAAATCCATCTTGCCGATGGGCAATCCCGCGTTGCGCAACAAGGCGTAAGCCAAGGTCACGTGGAAGTAGAAGTTCGGCAAGATCCAGTCCCGTATGTCGTCCTCGGCCGACATCAGAAAGCGGACACCATTCGGCAGGGTCAGATCGACGGTCGCAGCGGCCTCGGCCCACTTGCTCGGATCGGAGCGATCGATCAGCTCGCGAACCACCACTATCCGTTCGCGTACCTCCAGCAGCGACCGGTACGGAGCTTCTTCGAGAGGCACATTTCCCCCACCGACCTGGTTGAGGGCCAGCAACACCTGATTGAGCGCAACCCGAAACTGCAGTTCGAGCGGAAACATGTCGTCCGTGAGTTTTAGGGCGAGCACATCGTCCGCCATCCCGGCGTTCTGGGCGATGTCAACGATGTGATCGAGGGTGCCGAGCATGTTGACGAACATGGTCTGAGCTGAGCGCGCGTAGAACATTCCCACCCTTTCACGACCCCCGCCGACCAAAGGCTATGCTATCGGCGTCGACGGTCAATGGCCGATTTGGTTGCGGCGACGGGCTGCGATAAGTCATGACAGCCGGGTGGCTGTCTTGCGATCGTCCAGGAGGTCAAAGGCTTGCACCGTGCAAGCCTTCGCCGAGATTACGCCGTCGTGGGCTGCCGCGCCAAAGTCCGGTAAATCGTCGGCCGGGACACCTGGAACAGGTCGCCCAGATCGCTGATCGAATAGTCGCCGGTGTCGTACATGCGGCGCAGCTCCTTGCTCTGCATCGGTGACAGCTTGGGCTTCTTGCCCTTCAGCTTTCCTTTGGCCCGCGCGACTGCCATCCCCTCACGAGTACGGAGCCGGATAAGGTCGCTCTCGAACTCGGCAAAGGTAGCGAGGATGTTGAAGAACATCTTGCCCATCGGGTCGGTTGGATCGTGAATGGTCGAGCCGAGCTGCAGCTTGACGCCGCGCTTCATCAACTCGTCGGCGATGGCGCGTGCATCCGGCACCGAACGCGCGAGGCGGTCGAGCTTCGGCACCACCAGCGTGTCGCCGGCGCGAACCGCGGCGAGCGCCTGGTCGAGGCCTGGGCGGGCGCGGTTGGTGCCGGTCAATCCGTGGTCGGTATAAATCCGGTCGGCCGCGACACCGAGCTTGAGCAGCGCCTCGCGCTGGACGGTCAGGTCCTGCTTGTCGGTTGAGCAGCGGGCGTAACCGATGGCGATTTCAGTCATACCCAGAGTGTAACGCACAGACCCCCTTCACTGCAAACATCTCAGTACCAGCTATGTGAGATTCTGACCTTGGCCGCTTCACCAAGGTAGATGATGCTTTTCGGGCGCTTGGCCGATGCCTGAGCAGGGTGACCGCTGTTCGATCGGCTATCGTTCACCCGATCCGACTGCTTAGCGCACCGTTCGCTTCTTGTCGGCGAAGCATTGTTTATCGCGCAACGATCGCGCTGCACTCACAAGGACCTCACTCTAGGCTGGCGAACAGGACCTGCACCCGTAATCTTCTTGGTCGAGTGCAGCGCCACGACGTTGCAGACGAAGCGCACGCCGCTCCAGCGAGCGCTAAGGGCCGTGAGGACGAATTGAGCCAATAGCACGGCTGCCGCCAGCCACAGCGCGCCCCGCGATGCCCCAGCGACGTACAAGGTCGCGGGCGCTAGCGCCGCAAACGCCAAGCTCAACACCGCCATGTCCCGGTACATTAGAAAATTCCGGTGCGCCTCGACGACTTCGGTCTGGTTTTCAACCAGCTTGTACAACTGGTACCAGCGGGCATTCTGCTCGCGGGGGCCGTCAGGGAACGGCCCGACATTCTTGGCCAGAGACTTCATGTCCACCCGCACGTCGTCGGGAGCAAATTTGGTGAACACCTCCGAGCCAGGCATCCAGCCATACGGCTTCCAGTACACAAGCATGCACTTGGCCTTGTGGGGCAGCACATTGACGAGGAGGAGCACAGCGACAGGCACGAGCACTGTGGTCAGCAGCCGCCAGTTTGCCAGCTTCGAGAGGTCGCCACCGACATTCACACCTGGAAACAGAAAGAGTGCGACTACGATCAGGTCAGCCGTAGCGAGCATCCACAACCACTTCTGGTACCCGGACTTGAGTGACTTGCTGCTCATCGCGCATACTCGGTGTCGACGTAGTAACTGCCGTTTCCGCCCACTGTGAACGTGATAGATCCATCACGCCTTGTGGTCAGCACGTGGCGCCGCTTCAGCGTGGTGCGCACAATTACGCCGCCTTCCCTGATCATCCGACGGTAGTCCAGCACTGAGCGCCCGGTGTCGTGCACGATGAACGTGCTGGGCCGCCAATCATCAGTACATCCGGAGTCGAACATTGCCACGCGACCGGCTTGGCCGTTGTAAGTGTGGTGCAGCATGACGCGCGCGCCGTGCTGCACGTCCCAAACCCGAACTACCATTTCAGCATGTAACATCGGCACTCCTGTTAACCATTTTCCGCCTCGCTGCCGATAAGGGCATAAAAGCGGCGCGGGGTGACGATCAAAAGGACCGAAGGGGGTGTCCGCTCGGCTGCAAGTTCGGCCGCGGTATTCCAATCTGTTTTGGAGGGGCCCACGTCGACGAGATGGCTGTGCCAAGTCCCCACATCAAAAAGTGTTTTGCCGCTTGCATTATGCCGGGCTTCAATGCTGCGATGCAGGCCTTGAGTACCAAGGACAAACAGAGAAGCGGATCGCTTGCTGTCCAACGGCGCTGACAGAAGATCGACGACGGTAACCGTCTTGAGCCGCGCGCTGCTAAGACCGATCAATACCCCGCCCGTCTCGACCTGGCTGAAATGACGCGCTTCTGCTTTGATGATCTCCGCGACCCGCTGAGAGAGGCGCAGCTGCCAACCATCGCTGCCTTGGATTGGTATCGTTTCAAATGCGGGTATTAGTCGGTGCTGCCATCGCGTTGCAGGCGAGTCATGACTGACTGTGCCAAGCACGATGATACCCTTGTCAGCCGGAGAGTCCGTAATCCGACCTATCTCGCCAGCAAGCGCGGCCGACATCATCGATAGACGTGCGTCGTCAACCGGCATCGTCAGGGTTCCACAGCCTTGACCAATCTGTACTTGGGCTAGGCCATTGGCTGGATCAAACAGCAGCTGAGACATCTCTTTGTCATCGAGGGTGGCATAGAGCTCGGCCATCAGATCGCAATGGTTAGGATTATTGCCCACGCCGTTGGCCAGTAAGTATCCTACACGTCCGCGGCCGAACAGAGCGGCTTCGAATTGGCGAACTCGCTTCGGCAACTTCGCTGTGTCCACGAGTGCCTCACGAACAGACAGGGAAGCAGTCGCATTAATCACCATTTTCGCGTCTGGTGGAACTATAGTCGGCCTTGATGCATCGTCGCGAAGCCCTGCGGCTAGGTCTCCGTGATATACCTTTGGCTTACTGCCTAATAGGCCAATTTCAGCTGCGAGTGCCTCTGCTTTGAAGCTTCCTATATATCCGGCACTGAGCGCATGACGTGCCATGTTGTGGGGACGTATGTGCGCTATGTCGCTCACTGCAGTAATGGCCTGACCAGATCGTGCCGCGTGCATAGCTATCTTTGACCCTACGCTGCCACAGCCAAGCAATGCGATGGGCGGGCGTTCGGGCGAACCGGATAGGGTCCGCAGCAACGCTGGCTTGAGCGATTGGTAGTGCATCGCGGGGGCAACCGGCTCATGTTCGCCCTGTGCCATCAGTGACGTCCAGCCTGGGACAGGGCGAAGCTCCACAACGTAGGGCAGCAGCTCAATGGCGGACTCTTCTCCGATCAGGGCAAATGGACGCCTGACACAAAGCACGATGCCGACCGGTATCACGGCATTCAAATATCTACCTTGGAAGCACCGCTTCAGGTTATCCAGAAGTAGGTTCAGACCACGCTCGCACCCAAACGCTTTGGCTCGCTCCGTAAGATCGTGCAGTGTCAGGACGTCTTCAGGCCAATATCGGTCGGCGACAACCGCGGCGCCGGAGGGCATTTTGTCGGGCCACACTAAACCCACAATGCTATTGCCTCGACCGACTCCTGCGGAGATCTTCGATGCAGTGAATAGCGTGTCATCGGCTCGGTTAAGCGGCGTCCGGGCTGCATCACTTTCGATCCAATTCGAGGCACCTTGGTTCAGCACGGTGCTGAAATCACCTCGACGGGCAAACGTCGCCCGCCACACGACGTAGCCACCGCTGGCATTAACTAAGCTGCGGGCCTCAGACGCATCAAACGCGAGGATGTTAACTAAACCGCGCCGCATCATGGGTTCCCACCCCTGCAACGGGTCGATCAGGACACCTTGCGCAGCTTTTCGGAGCCACACGGCGACCTGTTCGCACAGATGAAATATGCCGTAGTCAACCAACCCAAACTGGAGAAAAAACTCGTCTTGATCACCATCGATCAAGCAAGGTCGCGGGGCGGAATCGAGGCTGCCGGGCATGAGGTGCGGAAAGCTTCGCGGAAAATCTGAGCGAAACGAGACCACCGGCGATCGCCACGGGTACCCATTCGGCAAATAAAAGGTCACTGTCTCGATCGCACGTACGCCCGTGTCGCTAACGCCGTCATCCTGAAGATGGAGTGGCATCTCCACCTTCAGGTCAATCTGCACTTCAGTATCACTGACGATCGCCCCGCTCAGGCACTCAGGGTGCCGCCTAGCGACCCTGAGCAGATGGGCGGCGTTCGCCGAGTCTGAACTCTCCATGCTCAGCCGTGGGGCCGCGCGTGGGCTGCGGTCGCGCCGATGCCCAAGATCGACGCTGCTGCCTTCACAGCGCTTTTCACAACCTTCACGATTCCTGCGCCACTGATCTCATACTTGAGCGGCTGTTTCTCAGCGTCCCAAATGTCGGTCACGCAAACGAAGCGGCTCTCTTTCCCATCGACGATCGAGACGTACTCGCGCTTTGCCCGGTCGCTGGGCGGATCAGCATCTTCCGGGTCGATGTGTTCACAGCTCGCGACGATGATTGCCCCCCTGCGGACCTGGGCCAACGCATGGCGAGCATCCTGACAGACCTCAGCCTCCTCACCGTAGAGGGAATAGCTGTCGTAGCTAAGGCTGTGCCACGAGCAGTGATGGGGAGCCTGAAGAATGTCATACGACAGCCAGTCAGCATTATAGAGGCCGTGCTTTTCCCAAAGCCGTTCCCAAATGGCGACCTCGGCGTCACCGCCTGTCAGAAACCGACACTTGTCCAGATACCCTGCGCCGCGGATGGAGAACCGGAGAATGACGGAAGAACGGTTCTTCGCCAGCAAATTATCCAGCTCTTCATCATCGCCTTGGGGTAAAGGTGCTAGCAGCCGCGCCTCAAATGCCCCCGCCGAGGTGCGATTGAGGCTAGTGACCAGACCGTCCGTTTTGACCACGATGCCAAGAATGTCATCGGTCTTACCGTCGATGTCTTCCCCCATAATCTGAATACGATCGCCCTCAACGCCGATAGCCCCGGTGTCACGATAAAGTGCAACCCGCCGACGCGCCTCAGTCGCCCAGGCTTTGGCGTCGTCGCACAGAATGTGGTTCTTGGACGCACGGCGGAAAATGATCGGCGACGACCACATCTCGCGGATCAGTATCTTGTCATCCTTCTTCACCCAATCTGCCGGCGGCCCAAGGTGGAAGTGACGAGCCAGGCCGCTGACGTGATCCTTGTCGGGATGGCTGAGCAAGAAACCATCCACAAACAAACGACCTTTTTCGTCGCGTCCTAGCAAAGCCTTCAGCTGAGCCATCACGTCGGGCGTCTCGTCATCGATGTCGTCGGCGGCTTTTCGGACATGCATGTCGATCAGCAGCGTTTGGCCATTATCGAACGTAACGAGCGTCATGTCCCCGTTGCACACCGGGAAGAAGGTAATAGATGCAGCCACTTGGAGCCTCCGCGTCTCAATTCAGAACCTGACCGCCACCCTGTTGGAGATCACCGAAGCTTTATCTATAGGTTAAGTTCGCGTTGGAAACAAGCTCTGGCTTAGCCAGAAGAATTGCGCTGGACGAATCCGAACTTAATGAATAGGTTAAGCACCGAGGTGCAGAATTGGGATCAACTCGTCGGATTGCCGAGCATGCGGAGGTGCGCATTGAAGGGACGCGCCGACGTGTCGCGATGCGTCCCTCGGACTGGCAACTTTTCTGTTCGCAGGTGCCGGTACCCGCTCGCCTGCGAATCGTGGCGGCGTTCAAGCGCTTCTGCGCCGGATGCGAAAATTTGCCCGAGCAGGTTTTCCGCCGTGTTCAGAGCGATCCCCATGCCAGGCTCGAAGAGTTCATCGCAAGCGGCATACAAGTCATCGGCCGTCGCGGCACTGATGAGAACCTGCAAACATTTTTTGTGACGGAGGTCCGCATCGCTACCGGTGTGTCCCAGGTTAGTGAGGCTGAAGCGCCGAGGCAGGGACGTTTGCCGCTAGAAGATGCTTCAAGACAGAAGGGAAACGAACAATGAAAAAAACTATTGGGGTGAGTATGGAACAGTGCGGAGAAGAGGTTTTTGCTGTGGAAGCAGCGGAAGCAGAGTTTATTCTAGCTGTACAGTGCGAAATACAAAAACTGCTCAATCAAAAGGGGCTGCGCGCTAGGGATTTGTCGCGACGCTTGAACGTCACAGAAGCCCGTATCAGCCAAATGTTCGGTGACCAAGCGAAAAACTTAACTCTAAGAACGATCGCGAAGATATTTTTTCACTTGGGTGAAACAGCGTACATAACGACACATGAAGAATATGACCGCAGCATTGCCGCTGCTAAAGGACAGACTGATGACTTGTCAAATCATTGGACGGTCAGAGGGTTGCTCGAAGACATAGAAGTTGCAGCTAATTCTTCTGTTGAGCGCACTTCGGCTGTGGTCGTCGCACTTGAACCTGCGTTTATTGGCGGATGGGCTCGCGCGGAGAAGGCTGAGGCGTTGAAACCTCATCGTCTCGTTGCGGCCCGGTAAGGACAAGAACCTTGGTTGAAGATTCACCTAAGATTGACCCGCAGGTTTATAACAGCATCGTTGCACGTGCTCATCTGCGCAGTATTCGCCTCACTGCTAGTAAGTTTGAGATGAAACCCGAAGCCCTTGGATTGGACCCGGACGCTTGGCAAAACAATGTCACAGCAGCCGTGCTTGAAAGCTTTTTGGAGCCGGAGTCGGGATCGCTTTACGGGGTTTTCGGTTTCGAGGTGCTCTGCCGCCAAGCACGTAAGCGAGTGCTCTCGACTAGCGCAACATACCTCGTCAGCTACAAAATTGAAGGAGAATGTGATCAAAAGGCCTGCGAGCTATTCGTCGAGCGGGTAGGCAAACTAGCTGCTTACCCGTATTTTCGCAGTTTGGTCGCGTCACTCACATCGCAAGCGGGCTTAGTAATGCGGCCGCTGCCAGTGCTGAGCTTTGCGCCTCGTTCAATAGAGTCCGCTGCCAACTTGCAGCAATCACCCGGTCTTAGCGAGCGCGCAAAGCCGAGAAGGCGTCTATCAGAGACGCCCAATTCAGGATAGCCGTTTTTCAGGCTCCGGTATGCTGCATGAATAGCGTCTTAGCCGGTATTATTAAAGAGGGGGCGCATTGTTCCACACGGCAGAGGGGAATCCCACACGGTCTCTTGCAGGAGATTTCTGGGACCGCAGAAGTTCTTTGCAGGCTAATCCGTTCATTTCCTTGACAGGCCGTTGGCGAACCCGAAAAAGGAAGCGTGCGGCGGGGGCTTAAGCAGTGTCGAGTTTCTACGAACATCCCATTCTGAACTCGCCCTACAAGGCGCCTACCCGCTACCACCCGTTGGACGATCGTGGTCAGCCCCTGGATGGCGAGCCAAAGCTGGGGCGACGAGCATCTCGATTCATCGTGCCGGTGCCGGCATCACGCAAGAAGGCATCGGCCGCCCAGTCATCGCTCGACCTGGAAACTTATTCCGAGAACGCGCTTATCAACGAGATCAGGGGCTACCTGGAGGGCTGGCGCGGCCTGCCGAACCCTGCCGATTGGGGCGTCACTAGCGTCACCCAGCGTCTTCTTGAGCATTGGCGCCGGCCCAAGGAGCAGTGGGCAGGGGCGGCACCATTTTTCTGTCAGCTTGAGGCAGTCGAAACGATCATCTGGCTCACAGAGGTGGCCCCACGCCGGGCTGCAACCCGCGGGCTGCTCGATCAACTGGCGACAGCGAACAAGGAGGCCAACCCGGCGCTTTTCCGTCTGGCAATGAAGATGGCCACGGGCAGCGGCAAGACGACCGTCATGGCCATGCTCATCGCCTGGCAGGCCGTGAACGCGGCTCGCAAGGAATCCAAGGATTTTTCGCGCGCATTCCTCATCATCACGCCCGGCATCACCATTCGTGATCGGCTGCGGGTCCTGCGCCCCAGCGAACCAGACAACTATTACGAGACCCGCGAGCTGGTGCCGCCGGAGATGCTGCCCGAGATCCGACGCGCCGAGATCGTCATCACCAACTATCACAGCTTTCAGCACCGGGAGACGCTTGCTCTCTCCAAGGTGGCTCGTAGCTTCCTACAGGGGAATGCGCCGGAGCCAGTCAAAACCCTGGAATCCGATGCACAGATGCTTGAGCGGGCGTGCGGCAAGCTGATGACGTTCGACCGCGTCAACGTGCTCAACGATGAGGCGCACCACTGCTATCGGCACAAGGTCGGCGGCGACACCGAGGAGGTGCTCACTGGCGAAGACAAGAAGGAAGCAGCTGCCAACGAGGAAGCCGCCCGGCTCTGGGTCAACGGCATCGAAGCGCTGGACCGCGCCCTCTCGAAGGGCGTTCGCGCGACTTACGACCTGTCGGCGACCCCGTTCTTTCTTCGCGGCTCAGGCTACCCCGAAGGTTACCTGTTCCCATGGGTCGTGTCCGACTTCAGCCTGATGGACGCGATCGAATGCGGCATCGTCAAGCTCCCTCGTGTGCCGGTGACCGACAACCTCGTTGGCACCGACGTGGTCGTCTATCGCGACCTGTGGAAGACCATCGGCAAATCGCTGCCGAAGACCGCGGCCGGGGCAAACAAGCTCAGCCCATTCGACCTGCCGCCGATGCTCCAAACGGCGCTCAATGCCCTCTACAGCCATTACGAGGGCGAGTTCGAGCGCTGGAAGCAGGCCGGGATCGGCGTGCCGCCGGTGTTCATCGTTGTCTGTCAGAACACGGCCATCTCGAAGCTGGTCTTCGAGTGGATTGCCGGCTTCGAGCGAGGCGACGCTGCGGCCGATGAGCGTGCCGCCTTTCACGCCGGCCACCTGGAGCTGTTCCGCAACTATGACGAGTTCGGTGGGCGTCTGCCGCGCCCGCGCACGCTGCTGATTGACTCCCGGCAGATCGAATCTGGCGACGCGCTCGATGCCGGCTTCCGGGCTGCCGCTGGCGCTGAGATCGACCAGTTCCGGCGCGAGCTAGCAGCCCGTGACGGCGCCGGCAGTGCCAATGGCGATGCCAGCGACGGCGAGCTGCTACGCGAGGTGATGAACACCGTTGGCCGGCCAGGGCGTTTGGGCGAACAAATCCGCTGCGTGGTTTCGGTGTCGATGCTGACAGAAGGGTGGGACACCAACACCGTCACCCACATTCTGGGGGTGCGCGCCTTCGGCACCCAGCTTCTTTGCGAGCAGGTCGTCGGCCGAGGCTTGCGCCGGCAATCTTATGAGCTGAACGACCAGGGCCTGTTCGATGTCGAGTACGCTGACATCATGGGCATCCCGTTCGACTTCGCCGCCGCCCCGCAGGTCGCGAAGCCCACCGTTCCCAAGGCTATGACACGGGTGTATTCCATCCACGAGCGCAGCGATCTCGAAATCGTCTTCCCGCGTGTCAGCGGCTACCGGCGCGAGCTCCCGTCCGAAAAGCTCGAAGCCAAGTTCGACGAGGATAGCCGGCTCATCATCACGCCCGCGGACATCGGACCGACATCGGTTGTCATGGAGGGGATTGTCGGTGCCGGCGTCACCATCACCCCCCAGGTGCTGGAACGCCTCCGCCCGTCAGAGATCAGCTACAATCTCGCCAAGCACCTGCTTTACAGCCATTTCCGTGACAACGAGGGCTTTCCGAAACAGCACCTGTTCCCGCAGATTCAGCGCCTTGCCCGCCGCTGGATCGACGAAGGCTATCTGGTGACCAAGGGCGTGCCCATTGGTGCCATCCTCTATCAGGACCAGCTCGCCAGGGCGGCCGAGAAAATTGACATCGCCTGCACGCGTGGCAGCGACGGCCGAATGCTCGCTGTGCTCGACCCTTACAACCCGCGCGGATCGACTCGCCACGTCAACTTCATCACCTCGAAGTCCTGCTGGAAGACCGGCAGCCAGCCTCCGCGTAGCCACATCAGCCATGTGGTCGAGGACAGCAGCTGGGAGGCGCAACTGGCGCAGGTACTTGAAGCCCACCCTCATGTCCTCGCCTATGCCAAGAACCAGGCGCTCGGTTTCGAAATCCCCTATCTCGATGCAGGGCAAATGCGGCGCTACGTGCCCGACTTCCTCGTTCGTCTGGACATTGGTGCCGACGAGCCGCTCAACCTGATCCTTGAGGTCAAAGGCCTCCGCGACGAGGCCGACAAGGCCAAGGCACAGACCGCGCGCGACCTGTGGGTTCCCGGCGTCAACGCATTGGGAGGGTTCGGCCGCTGGGGCTATGCCGAGTTCACCGATTGGGCGGTGATGGAGGAAGATTTTGCGGCGTTGGTCGTGCAATTGAGGTCACAGTTTGTGACCTCAAAGGCAGCGTGATGAGCGACGATCTTCCTGCGACGAGCCTCAGCCCGGCAATCTACCGCGTTCGCGGCGTGCCGGTCATGCTGGACGCAGACCTGGCCGCAGCACTCGGTCTTGAAACCCGGGTGCTGAACCAGGCGGTGAAGCGCAACCAGGCGCTGGTCGACGAACGGCATCTGTTCCAGCTGACGGCCGACGAGTACGCCGCTTTGACATCACAAGCGGTGATTTCAAAGGCCGGTCGCGGGGGCCGCCGCCACCTGCCATGGGCCTTCACCGAGCGCGGCGTCACCCGTGTTACCACCTTCATCAACACGCCCGAGGCCATCCGCGCGGCTGACCTCATCATCGACACCTTCCTGATGGTTCACAAGCAGATCGCCGCCGGCGCCCGTGCGGTCGCGGTCGAAAATCCGTCCCGCTACCATGCAGAGCCCGAAGCGATCGAGCAGAGCCGCGCCTTGGGCAAGCGTCTCATGGCCGCCCTTAATGCCTTGCTCGACACCGTCATCGATGTGCGGACCGGCGATACGGTTGGCGACACCGCCAAGGATATGACCTCGCGCGCCCTGGAACATTTGCGCGAGCAGCTGAAGGGCAAGGGGCTCGAAAACCTGAAACTCGAAGCCGAGACCCGGTTGATCCTGCAGGAGGCGGAGAAGGTCGCAGCCGAGGTGGAAGGGCGCAAGCTCGACAACCTCGAAAAGCGCATCGGCCTTGTCCAGAAGCTGATCGCTATGCACCGCGACATGGCGCCGGTCCCGCTGATCCAGATGCTGAACCAGTTCGAGCAGGCAGATCATGCCCCTGCTGCCCGACTTCCCGCGCCCCGCCGCGGAATTGACCGAAACGAGGAAGATTGATGGCACGCCAACCCGCCCCGCCAAAACAGATCGGCACGCTCACGCATGATGGGGCGACGCGGCGCAACATTCCGACGGCCGAGATGGAAAGTTTCTTCCGGCGCGACGAAGATTCCGCGCCGCGCCCGCCGAAGCACTATCCCCGCGCCCGGCCGCTGGCAGAGGGTGAAACCCGCACTGCAAGCGAGCCGGACAAGCCTGAGCTGATCTGGAACGGTGCTCGCATCACCATCACGCCGGCGCAGATGGCCGAGCTGGCCGAGACCGGCACGCTCACCCTGTCCGACACGCAGTTGGTTTGGCGCGGCAAGGATCGACAGGACTGGTCTGACCTCGTCGTCAACGTGCCGCCGCTCTACATTCAGGAGAAGATTCACCCCAAGGCGATCATCGACGACCTGAAGCGGCGGTCGACGGCGGCCAAGGCAGCCGCCAGCGACGCGCCCGACCTGTTCGCCGACTTCAACGGCATCGAGCCCGATCAGCGGGCTGAGTTTTACCAGCACGACCAGCATTGGTCCAACCGCATGATCCTTGGCGACAGCCTTCAGGTAATGGCCAGCCTGTCCGAGCGCGAAAGCCTACGCGGCAAGGTGCAATGCATCTATTTCGACCCACCCTACGGCATCAAGTTCAACTCGAACTGGCAGGTAAGCACGCAGAGCCGTGACGTGAAGGACGGAAAACAGGCGGACATCAGCCGCGAGCCCGAACAGGTGAAGGCTTTTCGGGACACCTGGAAGGATCAAATCCACAGCTACCTGACCTATCTTCGCGATCGAATGACTGCGATGCGTGATTTGCTAACAGAAAGTGGGTCCATATTTGTACAAATCGGTGACGAAAACGTTCATCGTGTTAGAGCACTGATGGACGAGGTATTTGGTCAAGACAACTTCGTGAGCCTTATAAAGTACAGGAAGACATCCTCATTAGGTGGATCTTTCTTAGATGATCCTTATGATTACATTGTATGGTGCTGCAAGAATAAAACGGCATTGAAGTATCGTCGCATTCTCCAAACGAAGAATCTGGATGGCTTAGGTGGGGGCCAGTATCGCTATTTCATGGACGACGCTGGACTTCGGATCGACCCCGCAAAGGGGGGTATTGCTTTTCGCTATGGTGACATGACATCGCAGTCAGCAAGCACCACCACACTTTTCCCATTCAAATTGGCCGGCAAGGAGTTTGCGACGCCCAGGAAAGGTGGCTGGAAAACAAACATCACTGGCATGGCGCGCTTGGCGAAGGCTAGGCCGTGTACCCATAAATGGGATTCCCAAGGCGGCGAGGTTCTGATTCAAGGTTTCCGGAAGGGAGCCTATGGTGAGCCGCTACGATCTGACGGAGTTTGAATGGCGTGTGATTGCGCCGCTGCTGCCGAACAAGCCGCGCGGTGTGGTGCGGGTGGACGACCGGCGGGTGTTGAATGGCATCTTTTGGGTGCTGCGTTCGGGTTCGCCCTGGCGTGATCTGCCGGAACGCTATGGCCCCTACACCACGTGCTACAATCGGTTCCGGCGCTGGACGAAGGCCGGCGTATGGGACCGGATCATGGATGCAATTACAGATGCTTACGGTGGCGACGTGCGCATGATCGACGGCACCAGCGTGCGTGTGCATCATGCCGCTGCCACTTTAAAAAAAGCCACCCAGATCGATGTCTTGGACGAAGCCGGGGCGGTCTTACTACGAAAATCCATGCTCTGACCGATGCCGATGGCCTGCCGGTGAAGATCGTCATCACGCCCGGCCAGACCCACGATATCAAGGCGGCTGCTGAACTGCTCGCCGATATCCGCCACGGCCAGATGGTGCTTGCAGACCGGGCCTATGATGCCGACTGGCTGCGCGCCATGGTGGCTGGTGGCGGTGGCTGGGCCAACATCCCACCCAAGCGCAACCGGCGCGATCCCGTCTGCTTCTCGCCCTGGCTCTACCGCCAGCGCAACCTCATCGAGCGGTTCTTCAACAAACTCAAATACTACCGCCGCATCGCCACCCGCTATGACAAGCTCGGCTCATCCTTCCTCGCAATGACCAAGCTGGCCTGCATCAGGCTACGCCTGCGCCATTATGAGTCCACGGCCTAGCCGGTTAGCAGGCTTGGGAAACACGCTGAGTTACGTCCGACGGTTTGATGATTTTGCTGCAATGCCACTCGATGCCGCTTGGAACGATACCGTGACAAGCGGCTTCGCCGATCCCAAAGTCTACGTCGTTCAAACGATGCCTCGAGCGGTCGAACGCTGCATCCTCATGGCCACTGATCCCGGCGATCTCGTGCTCGATCCAACCTGCGGGTCGGGCACCACCGCATTCGTTGCCGAGCAATGGGGCCGACGCTGGATCACCATTGACACTAGCCGCGTCGCACTGGCGCTCGCTCGCACGAGGCTGATGGCAGCGCGATACCCTTGGTATCTGCTTGCTGACAGCCGCGCCGGGCGGGCGAAGGAGGCCGCGCTTACCCAGAGCGTGCCACCCGAAACCCCCATCCACGACGATATTCGCCAAGGCTTTGTGTATGAGCGGGTGCCGCACATCACCTTGAAATCGATCGCCAACAACACCGCTATAGATGGCATCTGGGACCGCTGGCAGACCCGGCTTGAGCCGCTGCGTCGAGAGTTGAACGAAATCACGGGTGAACAATGGGAGGAATGGCAGATTCCTCGCGAGGCAAGTCCGCGCTGGTCGTCGAATGTCGCGGGCGTTCACAAATCTTGGTGGCAGGCGCGCATCGCGCGCCAGAAGGAGATCGATGCTAGCATCGCGGCGCGCGCCGATGTCGAATATCTCTATGACAAGCCCTACACCGACAACAGTCGAGTCCGTGTCGCGGGGCCGTTCACGGTCGAAAGCCTGTCGCCGCACCGCGTCGTTCCCGGCGACATTGATGACACTCTGCTGGAGTCGGCGACGCCCACCGATGCGGCAACTACAGACTTCGCAGCGGTCGTCATCGACTATCTTCGAGCCGAAGGGGTGAAGCAGCAAGCCAAAGGCGATCGCATCACCTTTGAGTCACTAAATGCCTGGCCCGGCACGTTCATCGGCGCCACCGGCACATTCCGCGAGGGCGAGGATGGGCCCGAGCGCCGTGCGGCCATCCTGATCGGTCCGGAATACGGCACTGTCGGGCGACAGGACCTTGTGGCCGCCGCCCGCGAGGCCGTCGATGCCCGTTTCGATGTGCTGATCGCCTGCGCCTTTAACTTCGATGCTCACAGCTCCGAGCTGGCCCAGCTGGGCAGCCTGAACATCCTTAAAGCCCGCATCAACCCCGACATGCACATGTCCGACGAGCTGAAGAACACCGGCCGCGGCAACATGTTTGTTGTCTTCGGTGAGCCCGACGTGACCATTCTTCATGAAGGCGCCCAGTTGCGGGTGAAGGTGAACGGCGTCGACGTGTTCGACCCCAACACCGGCGACATCCGATCGAACGACACCAAGGGCATCGCCGCCTGGTTTATCGACACCGACTACAACGAGGAAAGCTTCTTCGTCCGCCACGCCTACTTCCTAGGCGAGGGCGACCCCTACAAGGCCCTGAAGACCGCCCTCCAGGCCGAGATCGATGAGGACGCTTGGGCGACCCTTTATTCCGACACGTCTCGCCCGTTCGACCGCCCCACGAGCGGCAGGATCGCGGTGAAGGTCATCAACCACTTCGGCGACGAGGTGATGAAGGTGTTCGGGGTGTAGGCTTGGCCATCAACCGCGCGAACATATTGGCGGCGCTCCGGGAGGAGCGCGACCTGACGCAGAAGGGAATCTGCTTCACGGTCATCGGGGCGGCCATGGAAGACGGCTTCGCGGTCGTATCTGTGCGGCCGTCGAAAGTCGGTCGTTCGAGCGCGGTGGACGAAGCGCTTGAAGGCGCTCGGGTCAAATGGGGCGCCGAGCTGGAGTACGGCGGGGTCATCAAGTTTGTTTATGCCGAACAGGATCAGCTCGTCATCGAGCCGTTTCGCGGCACGGCGCCCGACCGTAGCAATATGCTTTGGGTATTCCTCAGCGATTTTTTGAGCCCGCTGATCGAGCTTTGGGACAGCCCACTGGCAGCCAAGGCTAAGCAGCGCTTGGAGCAGTCACACGACACGACGCCTCTTCAAGAGGTCCGTGACTTGCCGGCAGAATTCGACGTGCTCCGAGCGCGGCAGAAACTCGCCGTTCAAGCTGCCCACCACCGCGTCTCGCTCGTGATCGGGCCGCCGGGAACAGGCAAATCCTTCACGGTAGGTGCCACATCAGCATATATGCTCCGGCGATTTTCGAAGGCCCGCATCCTGATCCTGGGACCAACGAACGTCGCGGTCGATAACGCTTTGCTGGTGATCGATGACTGGCTGGAGCGTCTGGGACGGACGGACTTGCGCCATTCCATGAAAAGGCTGGGCGCACACTTCGACGGCAACAAATATGTCGGCCGCGAGCATCTGCTGGCACCCGGCATCGCCGAGGCTTCGAAGAAGCTGCTTATCCTTGAAATGGAGGAGCCGCCGAAGACGCGCATCGCCGACTATGTGCGCTGGATGGATCGCATCGGCGCTGCGCGCGCTGCGCTGAAGTCCGATGTAGAATCTGTGGCTGGCAGCTCTCGCGTGGTCGCAATGACGGTTGCATCTGCCTTCAAGTGGCAGCCTGCCGTCATGGCGGCCGGCCCTTGGCCTTTCGTCATCTGTGATGAGGCGAGCCAGGTGGTGAAGCCGGCCGCCCTGATGGCAACCACCTTTGGCTCGCAGACGCTGTTCGCAGGCGACCCGCATCAGCTCGCCCCGATCGTGCAGTCGAAGACCGCGACCACCCGCCGGGGTCTCGAGCAAACTGCGTTCGAGACATTTGCCCACGTCCCCACAGTCAAGCTGAACGAACAGTCACGCATGGCGCAATCGATTTGCCATGCCGTCGCCACGGCCTTCTATGATGGCGACCTGCATGTCTGCGCAAAGGCGCGTCAGGACGCGGAGTGGAAGCGCGAGCGAAGCCCATTCTTCGTCGATGGTCGCGAGGTGCCCAGGGTCTGTTTCGATCAGGTGAAGGAGGGTGCCCAATGGTCACCCAAATATGGTGGGTTCATCCGCTTTGAATCCGGCATCCTTGTGCGAAGCATTCTTGATCAGTTGAAAGGCTCGTACACCGAGCCAGACAGTATCTTGGTTCTGACGCCGTTTCGTGCGCAGCGCGCCTTCATTCGAGAGGTGATCCGGTCAGCACACCGGGATGTCAGAGTTAGCACTGTGCATCGAGCACAGGGCTCCGAGTGCCGGATCGTGATCTTTGATCCCGTCGATGCGTCGTCGCAGTTTCTGGGGGGTGAGGACGGACGTCGGCTTATCAACGTCGCGATCTCCCGGGCGCAGGCCCATGCCATCATCCCCTACAACGATGACGACTTAAAAAACGACTGCCTTGCAACTATTTATCGAGCATCCAAGGCGCTGTGGCAGAAGCCCGGCAAGTTCTGGACGCCCTTCACCTTCGCAAAGGCGTCTTGAAGATGGCCCTCGCATTCCTGTTGGCTGAGACCTTCACGTCCGCCTTGTCCCGGCTGAACTCGCAAGAAGCCCGCGCAACCAAATCGACGATCGTCGACCTCCAAATCGATCCATCGGCTCCCGGCCTTCAGTTTCATCGCATTGATCGATCCAAGGACCCGAACTTCTGGTCGGTGCGGGTCAACGCGGACATTCGCCTGATCGTGCACAAGACCGCCAGCAGCTTGCTGGTGGCGTATGTCGACCACCATGACAAAGCCTATGCCTGGGCCGAACGACGGCGCATCGAGGCGCATCCCAAAACCGGTGCAATTCAGATCGTCGAGGTTCGGGAGCGGGTCGAGGAGATCGCGCCACCGCCCCAGCTTGACCTGGTGTTGCCGCACACACCCACCCAGGCGGCACCCCTATTCCAATCCCTCACCGTCGAAATGCTCCTGTCGATCGGCGTGCCCGTCGATTGGTTGCAGGACGTACGAGCGGCCGATGAGACCGGCTTCTTTGCATTGGCAGAGCATCTGCCGGCCGAAGCCGCCGAAGCGCTCTTGGAATTCGCTACAACCGGCCAGTTGCCCAAGCCAGCCCCGACATCCGCGCCGGAGGACCCTTTCTCGCACCCGGACGCTCTGCGCCGCATTCGACCAATTGCGGACCAGGAGGAGTTGGAGCAGGCCCTCGCCTACCCTTGGGAGAAGTGGGGTGTCTTCCTCCATCCCTCGCAACGCGACCTTGTTGGCCGCCGGTTCAATGGTCCGGCCCGCGTGGCGGGCTCCGCCGGTACTGGCAAGACAATTGTGGCCATCCACCGGGCCGTACGGCTTGCTCGGGAAGAGCCTGAAGCACGCATCCTTTTGGCCAGTTTTTCGCAGCCGCTCGCGGAGGCGATGGCGAAGAAGCTTCTTGTCCTGGCGCCCGAGACGGGCGGGATTGTGCCGAGGATCACCGTGACCTCGTTCCGCGGCATCGCGGATCAGATGTTCCAGCTCGAACACGGAGTTCGACCGCGCATTGCGACAGATGCGGTCCTGCGTGAGCGGCTGCGGGGCGCCGCAGAGGCTGCAAAGTTGCGAGGATTCTCTGAGCGATTCCTGCTGTCCGAATGGACAAATGTCATCGATGCTTGGGGTCTCGGCAGCTTTGAATCCTATGCGACTGTGCCGCGTATGGGGCGCAAAAGCCGATTGGGCCCGAAGCAGCGCGAGCAGCTTTGGCCTGTGTTTGACGCTGTGAAGCGAGCACTAGGCGCCGAACGGTATACGACTTGGGCCAACGTCTTTACCGAGCTGGCCTCTAATCTCGGAAGCCGGCCTAGCAAGCCATTCGAGCACGTGATCCTTGACGAAGCTCAGGACCTCGCCCCCGCTGAGCTGCGCTTCTTTGCGTCAATCGCGCCGGCAGCGGCCGACGCATTGTTCCTGGCAGGGGACATCGGCCAGCGTATCTTCCAACACCCCTTCTCTTGGGCAAGCCTCGGGGTTGATGTCCGGGGAAGGTCTCATACCCTCAAGGTCTGCTACCGCACGTCCCAGCAAATTCGTCGGGCCGCAGACCAGCTGCTGCCCACGGTCCTACGAGATATTGACGGTATCGAGGACGAAAGGCGCGGAATCGTTTCTGTTTTCGACGGCCCTGCACCTGAGGTGTTCATCGCCGCCTCGGAGGCTGAGGAGGGCCAGGCAGTGCGCAGCGCCATCAGCAGTTGGCTCGAGCAAGGTATCGCGGCTGCCGAGATTGGGGTTTTCGTCCGCCATCCGCCTTTGATGGCACGAGCACGAGCAGCCCTCGAAGGGATTGATGCGGGCGCCATTACGGTTTCACCGATGGATCAAGCGAAGGGGCTGGAGTTTAGGGCCGTTGTTGTGATGGCTTGTGATGAAGGCGTGCTACCACTAGACGAGCGTGCAGCCGACGCGGCGGACGAGGCCGAGCTTGATGACATTTACGAGACTGAGCGCCGGCTGTTATATGTGGCCTGCACAAGAGCGCGTGAGCATCTACTTGTGAGCGGTGTTCATCCTGGTTCTGAATATATAAGCGATCTTTTAGGCGCACAGTAGCCACCGGAAACGCGGTTGGCGGATTTGCGTTCGCAGAATAATTTCCGCCAGTTAGTTAAGATCGTAACGGACGTATCGCTTCTAAAAGAATAACTGCATTTATCACATCCTTGGCAGCTCGAATCACTGTTGTCGAAACGAGAAGCAAGTCATTCGAAACTGGAATAGTTCCATCTGCATGGTGCTCAACGACGTCATTGGCTTCTTGAAGGCCGGTCGACACATGCTTCATCAATTCTTTGAGCTGCATAGGCGCGCGCGATCCTGGCGCGCGTACTGCCGCGGCCAGCAAACTCTCAAGTTCATTTAAAGAAGTTGCATGTTCAGCCAGCGCGTTTCGTACGTGAAATTCATACTGCGTGTCAGTCAATGCTTTGTCTCCGATTAGATTGGCCGCCGCTCACATTGCTGATGCGAGGGCATCAAACTCTAGTTGAAGCCCTCGATGTAACTTGTAAAGTAGTCATATCCGCTGCGCATCGGAACGGCAGCTAGCGCATCCGCCATTTATGCTCACTTGAAACGGGTATACGGATTCACACTAGGTCATCGTTCATATATTGTTCTCCGATGCCCATCAGACCCGACCAACGACAGCTCTATCCATTCGACTGGCGGCAGCTCTCCCAATCCGTTCGTTTCCGGCGCGCGGGCGGCAGGTGCGAGCAATGCGGGAGGCCGCACGCGGCTAGGGTGGCCCAACTTCCCCAAGGCCAGTGGTGGGACGAGACCCTCCTTTGCTGGCGCGACGAGCGCGGCCGAAAGGCGCGGCTGCCTACCATCGACGTGTTCGCATCGGCGGCACCAACGTTCGCCGGCTTTCCGTCTTCGCCGCCGTTCCGGCTGCGCCGCGTGATCTTGGCCACCGCGCATCTGGACCACGACCCCACCAACAACACATCGCGCAACTTGGCGGCTCTGTGCGGGCGCTGTCATCTGGCGCACGATCGACCCGAGCATCGCCGCCGCCGGCACAAAACACTACGGCAGCGGCGAGCTGTCGGCGATCTCTTCAGCTGATCGGGCAGGCGGGAAGGATCACCGCCGCTGCTTCGGCTCATTCGGCGGCAGGTCTAGCTTGGGCTGCTCCGGGTCGGAAAGTCTTGCACCGTGCAAGACTTCCTCCTCCTTCGCCGGCCCGTCCACCTTCGCCCCTCCGGCCCCATTCTCCCGCTCCAGCACGCGCCGCAACTCCACCGCCAGCGCCTGCCGCCGGGTGAGCGCCACCGGCATTTCCGCCACAAACCGCTCCACGTCGCGGGCAAGCCGGCGATCGTCGGGATCACCGGTGGCGAGCTCGACCGCATGGGCGAGATAGGCGTCACGGATCTTCGCCTGTCTGGCGCTGATCGTGAGGTTCCACTCCGGGCGTTCCGCCGGCGGCGCCTTGGCGTCGCGCTCGGCCGCCTGCCGCTCGGCCTTCCGCACCTTGGGTTCGACACCCTTGCGCTCCATCTGCTCGATCGGCGCTTTGGTGGCCTTCCTGACCGCGCCGCGCGCCTGGCGCGGGGTGGCCTCGGCTTCGATGCCCAGCCTTCGCAGTTCCTTGGCGAACGTCTCCCGCCAGTTCTGCAGATCGGTGCGGTTCGGGGCGAGCCTCAGTCCATCGGGTCCGACCGCCCTTATGCTGACATGGACATGCGGGTGATCGGTGTCGTCGTGGCGGACCATCAGCCAGTCATGGCGGGTGCCGAACGTGTCCCTTGCCCAGGTGCGGGCGGCGGATTCCACGCGGTCGGCCGGCGACCCCGGCGGCATCGACAGGATGACCGAGACCGACTGCGCCGCATCGGGCAGCGGGCGTCCCCGTGCTTCGACAGCATTGGCGAGGAGCCAGTCATCGGTGAGGGCTCTGAGCGCATGGCGGTTGTCGATGCGGGTGCCGTTCTGGGTTTCAGCTGCGAGTTTGGCGTTGCGGGTGATGTAGTCGAGATGGGCCTTCAGGCCGAAAGCACCGCCGCGGGCGCGGCCGGTGACCTTGACCATGGCTTCGGGCGCACGGGACACAATCCTTCGCAGGCGATCCTTGGCGGCCTGGGACAGCGGCGCGCGCTTCGAGGGACCCGCACCACCCCCGGCGCGCAGATCGTCGCCACGGACGCTCTCAGGCAGCCGCCAGACGTCGTTCTCGTGTGTGGCCATGCTCCGGCAGCCTCGATCAGCGCGAGCGCGTCAGGCGGGGCTGCTCGGGCTCGCGAGACAAATTGGGAGGGGGTGCAGAGGCGGTGGATCGACCGGGATCGCGCCCGTCCCGCAGCGCCTCGACGTTGTCTTTCCCGGCTGCCCGACCCTGTTCCGGCGCGGTCGCCATGCGGCGTTGCTCGGCCGACAGCTGCACCGGGCCTTGGGCACGCTCCTTGGCTTGCAGTTCGGTGGCCACGAACAGCTTCAGCTCGGCTTTGGCATCGCTGTTGTAGCGGTTCATCTGGCGATCGATTTTCTCGGACAGCGCAGCGAGGATCAGCTTGCCGTCCGACGACAGCTCAGCCTCTGCGGTGCGCAGCGCCTTGCGTTGCTCTGCCGGCGTTGCAGGCGTAGCGGGAGCCGATGTCGCTATTGCGACAGATGGGGAGGGCCCATCGGTTGCCGCTGGCCTGTTCGGCGCGTCTCGCACGCTGCCATTCCGGCCGGCGGCGGCCACGGCCGCGACCGGGCCGCTGGCGGCGATTGCCGCAACCGCCGCTGCCGGCGCTGCTGGCGTCGACCGCTCCGATGAGTTCGGCATCTTCGGCGCGATGGCGTTCGCCGGCCGCGACTGTTCCCGCTCGGCCTTGCGCCGGTCCGCTTCCTGCCGATCGGGGTCGCTGGCCTTGTAGCCGGCGGCATCGAGCCCGGCGGCGGCAGCTTCGATCCAGGCCTCACGCCGGAACGTCTCTGTCCCGCGCAGCTGCACCGAGCGCCAGCCTCGTGCCTGGGCCACTTCCACCATGTCCCGCACGGTGCGGAGGTCCTCGCGCGCCGAGGTCACGCGGGTTTCGGTGGCGGTGAACGCCACTGCCTTGCGCTGATAGTCCTGGTAGTAGGTCCGGCGATCGGCGGCTTCCTCGACATAGTAATTAGCGGCGATCGTCGCCGGCTCGCTCTTCGCCGGGATCGGCTTGCGGGCCGGGGCGTCGGACGCAGCGGGCGGGGTTGGGCTTTGGGCTGAGCTGGCAGCCGCCGGCGCTGCCGCGCGATCGGCGGACGGTGCGCTTTGCGATGGCTGTGGCTGCGGCTCCGGCAT
Organism: Sandarakinorhabdus sp.; assembly: GCF_987265915.1. Lineage (NCBI taxonomy): Bacteria > Pseudomonadati > Pseudomonadota > Alphaproteobacteria > Sphingomonadales > Sphingosinicellaceae > Sandarakinorhabdus > Sandarakinorhabdus sp. The sequence continues at coordinate 802,472 of NZ_OZ503948.1, read as the reverse complement.
CGCTTCGATGCTGTTGCTGGCACGGCGGGGGATAAAGTTTGCAATCGCCATCAGGGCCTCCTGTGGGGCTGTGTGAGGGGCATGAGGGAGCGGAGGGCCATCATCGCTACTCTGCGGCCGTCCTGCGGCCTCTGGACGGCGCAGCGGTCGGCACGCGGTCGATCATCTGGGCAACGACAAGCTTTGCGTCGGACAGGCCGTAGTCGCTGAGGTCGATATCGGCGCCCATCACCGAACTGAGCAGGCTGTCGGACTGGTGGGGCTTGAGGTCGTGTGACGGGGCAGATTGAGGTACGGCAGCCACGTAAGCCGGCGTTGGAGCGGGCGTTCCAGTGACACGGGCGCCGGTGCCGGAGTCTTGCACCGTGCAAGACTTTTGCGGGTTCGGCCTAGCGGCTTTGGGCCGGCGGGAGGAGGCGGTTTCCGCGGCAGAGTCTTGCACGGTGCAAGACATTTGCCCTTCCGCTTGCCCGGAACCCGCGCCCTGACCCGTACCCTCGTCAGCCATCGCGCCGGCATCGGCGCCGGCGCTGGCGGGCACTGCCCGCGCCACCGGCCCGCGATCGAGCCGCACATCGATGTCGATCGGCGGCACAACGGGCGGCGCGCGCAGCAGCCGCTTGAACAGCGGATCGGCATAATGGCGAATGCGCTTCGCCCGTATCGGAAACATCCCCGGCTTGATGAGGATAGCTTCTTCCGGCTTCAGCCGCGCGATCTCCTGCGGCAGCAGCAGCGCCCGGCGCTGGTCGCTCTCCGTCAGGCTGAGCTTGTCCCTGCGGAACAACCGCCAGAACCGCGGGCCGGAGCGGCTTGCCGCTTTCACCGTGTCATAGCCGATCCGTGCCGACAGCTCTTCGGTCAGTTTCAGGTCCTTGGTGCCGAACACCACTTCGAGCCCGCAGTTGTCGAGGATGGCTTCGGCCTTGTCCGGCCCATAGAGGTCGCGGTCTCTGAGCTGCGCCTTCGACTGCATGATCAGCATCATGCGAATGCCGAATCCGGCGACGAACGCGAACGCTTCCGCCAGCACCGGCATCGGCCCCAGCAGCGGAAACTCATCGAGCAGCAGCAGCACCTGGTGCCGGGCGTTGGGATCGTGTTGCGGCAGGGTGCGCACCTGCAGGTCGACCAGCTGCTGGAAGAACAGCGCCAGCAGCGGCCGCAGCCGGGCGATGTTGTCCGGCGTCACCCCGACATAGACCGCGTGCAGGCTGCACCGCAGCTCCCGCATGTCGAAATCGGATGCCGCGGTCGCGGCATCGATGCGCGGGTTGAACCACAGCGACAGCTTGGAGGTGACCGTCTTTCGGATCGAGTTGACTAGGTCGGCCGAGCCCTTGAGATAGTCCTCCAGCGCCTTCACGGTCGCTTCGGTGTAGGGATCGCCGGCAAGCCGCCGGGCCTCGATGCGCTGGAGCATCAGCGTCGCCGCATCGTTGCCCGACAGCTGGCGTAGTACCTCGCCGAACGTCAGCGGCAGTTCGGGGGATTCGGCGAGATAGCCGGCGGCGCCGACGAACGCCGAGCGTGCCGAGTCCTGCCAGAACGCCTGGTCGCCGCTGACATGCGGGAACACCATCTGGGCAATGCGCTGGATGTCCTCGAACGCATCGATGGTGCCGCGCCGGACATAGGTGAACGGGTTGTAGCGGGCGGTGCGGCCATCGGGGGCGAGCGGGTCGAACAGGAACACCTTCTGCCCGGCGGCCTCGCGGATGCCGGCGGTGGCAGCCCAGTTCTCTTTCTTCACGTCGAGGCAGACGAGGCTAGCGTCGTAGAGCAGGCAGTTGGGGATGACGAGGCCGACGCCCTTGCCTGATCGCGTGGGGGCATAGCAGGCGACATGCTCCGGGCCGCCGAACCGCAGATGTTTGCCGCGAGCGTCCTTGCCGACGTAGAGACCGGCGAACTTCGCATAGAAGCCGGCGTGTTTCATTTCGGAACGCGAGGCCCAGCGCGTACTGCCGTGGAGGCTCTTGTTGCCCGAGGCCGACAGCCCGCCGCGTGCCACCCGCGCCAGGATCAGCAGCGCCGGGATGGCGGTGGCAACGCCGGCGGCGATCTTCAGCCAGGTGCCAACCCGCGGGTTCGTGAACCCGTACCAGCGGAAGTAGGACCACCATTCGAGGAACGGTATCGTCTCCCGGTTGCCCAGCATGCTGGTGCCGACCAGGAACACCGTCGACGCAAGCAATGACCAGACGCAAGCGAGCAGCAGCATCCCGAACAGCAGCCCCAAAGCTTTGGCAGCGGGTGGCCACTCGGCGAAGCTGCCCATGCTCTACTCCGCCGCTTCGAGGGCATGAGGGAGGATGGAGCCGTTTCCGGTCGTGCCCTTGAACAGCACTTCCTCCACCCCGTAGCGGCCACAGTCCTTGCGGCAGTGGACGACCACATCGACCAGCGCGTGCAGCAGCTGGCGCACATCGGCGTCGGCGAGGTGCTTGCCGGCATCGTGCTGTTTCACCATCAGGCGCAGCGCGTCGAAGGCGCCGGCCGCACTGTTGGCGTGGCAGGTCGTGATCGAGCCGGGATGCCCGGCGGCGATCGAGCGGATGAAGGTGAACGCCGCGCCGTCGCGCAGCTCCTGCATCAGCACCCGGTCCGGGCGCATGCGCAGCGCGGCTTCGATCAGATCCTCCGAATGCACGCGGGCGAGGCCCTGATGGCCCTTGGAGTAGAACAGTGACACACGGTTGCGATGCGGGCAGACGAACTCGGCCGTGTCTTCGATTGTCACCAAGCGCTCTTCCAGCGGGATGGCGGCGATCAGTGCCTTGGCCACCGTCGTCTTGCCCGAGCCGGTGTCGCCGGTGATGACGATGGTCTTCTTTGCGGCGACGGCCAGCGCCAGGAACGCCTCCCAATGTCTTGCACGGTGCAAGACTTCGAGCTCATCATCATGTGGCGCCGCAGGGCGGTCGGCGGCGCGTGTGGAGGCAAACAGCCCGCCGGCGGCAAGGCTCGCGACCGTGGGTGCGAACCCCGAAGGGCGGCGGATTGTCAGGCTGATCGTGCCCGAGGGCACGGCCGGCGGTCGGCAAATTTGCAGGCGCTGGCCGTCCGGCAGCACCGTGGCGCACAGCGGGCGCTCCGGGCCGACGTCTTGCGACGAGAGCGACGCGGCCAATGTCGCAATGCCATCGAGGCGCTCAAAGGTCAGCTCCGGGACCGATTGCCACGACCAGGTGCCGCTGCGTTCTACCCCGACCTCGCAGGGGCGGTTGATGACCAGCTCTGTGACCGACGCATCGGCCAGCAGTTCCGCGACGGGCGCAAGCAGCAAGCGAAGCGTGCGCTCGCCTCCCCGGCTCACAGGCGAAAACCGGCGCTGGAACGGACAGCGAACGAGTCTTGCACGGTGCAAGACTTTACGAATTGGGAGGGGACCACACAGCGCCCTGCACAACCTGCTTTCAATGCATTGTTGCCGCCCGACATGCCTGCTATTCGAAAGCTGCGTAAAGGTGATGCCCGATCTCGCGGACGAACTGGCCTTTGGAATCGAACTCGAGCAGCTGGGCGGCGGCCGCGGCATAGGCCGGACCCTCTGTATTGCCGCGCTGGAAGACGTAGACCTGGCCCGCCTTGCCGACCGCAACGCCGGCCACTTCGCCCAGGTGCATGTCGGCCGGGGGTTTGAGGAAATCGACGGCGTCGAAGCGAATTTCCGGAACCTCCTGCGCCGCGGTGGCCGTGGCTAGCAGCGCCGCGCAAAGCCCGATCGCGCGCAGCATGATGCGTCTCCCCCCTGAAGTCAGGCCCGCTATACTGTTTCCGCCCACGTCACGATAGGCACTGTCAGGCCAACAGCGCCGACGCCGAATTCACAACCAATTCAATAGGTTGTGGCGAGACAACTTGCGGTGCGGCAACGAGGCGTCGGCGAGTCACAGCTCTAAAGTGAGGCGCCTCGCGGCAAAGACATTGATCTTACGACACAAATGGCGAGTCACGCACTTGCAGTTCACTGCATCGTGTGTGGCAATTGCTCCCACTCGGAATCCTCGTTCTACCGATGTGCAAATTTACTCCAGCCAGTACGCGGTTACTCGGTTTTTGGAATGATCGGGGTACCCGACACCGCAGTTACCGAGAACCCTTCAAGTTCATCCAAATGCGAAATGATCGATCAACGTCGGCGATTCGCAGAAAAGACATTCGCGCGTGTGCTCGAGCGATTTCGCTAATGGGCCAAGCGCGGACCGAAAGACGTCGGCAGCCTTGGTCGGATAGCGGTCCTCGGCGTCTGGTTGCCGCACGCGTCCGGCCGGAGCTTTGGCCCATGAAACATCCTCGCCCGGCTCACGCCCTGTAAATTGGCGTTTTCGGGATTGCTGTCAGCGATAGCTTTGCCGCCTCTCAGACAACCCGATTTAACGCGAATTTTACGGCACCGAGGTGATTTGCCCGCAGCGCCATGATGCCGATCGGTGGTCAAAGCACGGTCTATAACACCCGCCACAGGACCGCTTGCCATGGGTTTCGAGACAGCGCTGGGAGCCATCGTTTCGATGGTTGTCCTTATTTATCTGCTCGCCGTGCTGGCGCGGCCTGAGCGGTTTTAGGGGGTCATCGCCATGACAACCGCTGGTTGGGGCCTGATCCTCGCGTTCATCCTGCTGCTGGTCGCGCTGGCGCGGCCGATGGGCGAATTTCTGTATCGCCTGTATCTGGGCGAACGCATGCCCATGGCAGTGGTAATCGGCCCCGTCGAGCGCGGGTTCTATCGCGTCGCCGGGATCGATCCGCGCAATGAGCAGGGCTGGCTGGCCTATGCCGCGGCCGTCATGGCGCTCAATATCGGCGGCATCATCCTGTTGTTCGCGATTTTGAAACTGCAGGGCGTGTTGCCGTTCAATCCCCAGGGTTTTTCCGGCGTTGAAACGCTGCTGGCGCTCAATACCGCGGTTAGCTTTGTCACTAACACCAACTGGCAGAATTATGGCGGCGAGACGACGCTGTCGCATTTCTCGCAGATGGCCGGGCTGACAGTGCAGAATTTCCTGTCGGCAGCGACCGGCATTGCGGTGGCCTTTGCCTTTATCCGCGGGTTTGCCCGGCGCGAAGTGGCTGGCATCGGCAATTTCTGGGCCGATGTGACGCGGGTCACCCTGTATTTGCTGCTGCCTCTCAGTATCATCCTGGCATTGTTCTACGTCACGCAAGGCGTGCCGCAGACCTTTGCCGCCAGCGCTGCGGCGACGACGTTGGAGGGCAAGCAACAGGTCATCGCGCTTGGCCCGGTGGCGTCGCAGCTGGCGATCAAGCAGCTCGGCACTAATGGCGGCGGCTTTTTCAACGCCAACTCGGCGCATCCGTTCGAAAACCCGACGGCGCTGGCCAATCTGGCACAACTCCTCTCGATCATTTCGATCGGCGCGGGGTTGACCTGGCTGTTCGGCAAGGCGGTCGGGTCGACGCGCCAGGGCTGGGCGCTGCTCGCCGCGATGGTCATCATGCTGATCATCGGCGCCGGTACGGCCTATTGGGCCGAGGCGGCAGGCAACCCGATCCACCAGGCGCTGGGCGTTTCCGGTGCCAATTTGGAGGGCAAGGAAGTCCGCTTCGGCATTGCCGCGAGCGCGCTTTACGCAACAGTCACGACAGCGACTTCCACCGGCGCGGTGATCGCCATGCATGACAGCTTGATGCCGCTCGCTGGCCTGGTGACGATGTTCAACATGCAATTGGGCGAGCTCATCATCGGCGGCGTCGGCTCGGGGCTTTATGCCATGCTTGTCTACGCCATCCTTGCCGTCTTCATCGCCGGCCTGATGGTCGGCCGCACCCCCGAATATGTCGGCAAGAAGATCGAGGCGCGTGAAATGAAGCTCAGCGTCATCGCCATCGTCATCCCGCCGCTGGCGATCCTCGGCCTTGCCGCCATTGCCAGCGTGGTGCCGGCGGGCCTGGCCGGACCGTTGGCGAAAGGCCCGCACGGCTTTTCGGAAATCCTTTATGCCTTCAGCAGCGCGGCGGCGAACAACGGCAGCGCCTTTGGCGGGTTGTCGGGCAACACGCCATTTTACAACAGCCTGCTGGCGCTCGCCATGTTCGTTGGCCGCTTCGGCGTGCTGCTGCCGGTGCTCGCCATCGCTGGCGGGCTGGCGGCCAAACGCCATGTCCCTGCCGGGCCGGGATCCTTCCCGACCACAGGGCCGCTGTGGATCGGCCTGCTCATCGCCGTCATCGTCATCGTCGGCGGCCTGACCTTCCTGCCCAGCCTGGCGCTGGGGCCGATCGCCGACCAGTTCCAGGTCGCCGCCGGCAAGACGCTTTAGGGTTATCTGCACATGTCAAACGCCCCCGCTTCGCTGTTTACCGGCCCGCTGATGTCGGCCGCCGTCAGGGACAGTTTCGTCAAGCTTGACCCACGCGTGCTGGTCAGGAACCCGGTGATGTTCGTCGTCGCCATCGTGGCCTTGTTGTCGACGGTTCTGTGGATCAGAGGCCTCGTCACCGGCACTGGCCAGCCCGGTTTTGAAGGCCAGCTGGTGTTCTGGCTATGGCTGACGGTGCTGTTCGGCAATTTCGCCGAAGGCCTGGCCGAAGGACGCGGCAAGGCGCAGGCGGCATCGCTGCGCGCCACCAAGGCAGAATTGTCGGCCAAGCGCCTCGCAGGGGCTGAGGGCGCGCTCGCCAAGGCATGGCGTATCGTGCCCGCCAGCCAGTTGCAGGTCGATGATCTCGTGCTGGTCGAAACCGGCGACCTGATCCCCGCCGATGGCGAGGTCGTCGCCGGCGTCGCCAGTGTCAACGAGGCGGCCATTACCGGCGAAAGCGCGCCGGTCATCCGCGAAGCCGGCGGCGACCGGTCGGCGGTAACGGCCGGAACACGGGTGATTTCGGACCAGATCACCGTGCGGGTGACGGCGGCGGCGGGCGAAGGCTTTCTCGACCGGATGATCGCGCTGGTCGAAGGCGCGTCGCGGCAAAAGACCCCGAACGAGATCGCGCTGACGATCCTGCTCGCCGGGTTGACGCTGATCTTCCTGATCGCGGTGGCGACGCTGCCCAGCTTTGCCGCCTATGCCGGCGGCGTCATCGCCGTACCGGTGCTGGTGGCGCTGTTCGTCACGCTTATCCCGACGACAATCTCGGCGCTGCTGTCCGCTATCGGCATCGCAGGCATGGACCGGCTGGTGCGGTTCAACGTGCTGGCAAAATCGGGCCGGGCGGTTGAGGCGGCGGGCGATATCGACACGCTGCTGCTCGACAAGACCGGCACCATCACGCTTGGTGACCGCCAGGCGACGGCGTTCATGCCGATTCCGGGAGTGGCCGAGGCCGAACTCATGGCGGCCGCTCGCCTCGCCAGCCTTGCCGATGAAACCCCTGAAGGTCGCTCGATCGTTGCGCTCGCTGGCACTGGCGACCCACTCCCGTCGAACGCCGTGCCGATTGCGTTTACCGCCCAGACGCGCGTGTCGGGTGTTACCATCGGTGACCGCGAACTGGTCAAGGGCGCCGTCGATGCGGTTTTGAAACGCCTCGGCTCACGAGTCGACCCGGCGGCAGCGGCAGCGCTGACCCGGATTTCCGACGATATCGCCCGCGCCGGTGGCACGCCGCTGGCCGTCGCCGATGGTGCCCGCCTGCTTGGGGTGGTGCCACTGAAGGACATCGTCAAGGCCGGCATCCGCGAGCGCTTCGGCGAATTGCGCCGAATGGGCATCCGCACCGTGATGATCACCGGCGACAACCCGTTGACCGCCGCCAGCATTGCCGCCGAAAGCGGCGTCGATGACTTCCTTGCCGAGGCAACGCCCGAGGACAAGTTGGCGCTGATCCGCACCGAACAGGCCGGCGGTAAGCTTGTCGCCATGTGCGGCGACGGCACCAATGACGCGCCGGCGCTGGCGCAATCCGATGTCGGCGTTGCCATGAACACCGGCACCCAGGCGGCGCGCGAGGCCGGCAACATGGTCGATCTCGACAGCGACCCGACCAAGCTGATCGAGATTGTCGGCCTCGGCAAACAGCTGTTGATGACGCGCGGCGCGCTGACGACCTTCTCCATCTCCAATGATGTCGCCAAATATTTCGCCATCCTGCCGGCAATCTTCGTGGTGCTTTACCCGGGGCTCGGCGCGCTCAATGTCATGCGGCTCGGATCGCCGGAAAGCGCCATCCTGTCGGCGATCATCTTCAATGCGCTGATCATCCCGGCGCTGGTGCCCCTGGCACTGAAGGGTGTGAAATACCGCCCGGCGCCGGCTGGCGACCTGCTGGCACGCAATCTTGCCGTCTATGGTGTCGGCGGGCTGATTGCGCCGTTCATCGGCATCAAGATCATCGACATGGCCGTCACCGGCCTTGGTCTGGCGTAAGGACAAAAAAGCCTTGTTCACCGAACTCCGCGCCGCGCTGCGGCCTGCGCTCGTCCTCCTAATCGGCTTCACGCTCCTGCTCGGCATCGCCTATCCGGTCGCCATCACCGGTATTGCCGGGCTGGCGCTGCCGGCCGAGGCGGGGGGCAGTCTCGTCATCGCCGATGGCAAGACCGTCGGTTCGTCGCTGATCGGGCAGGATTTCACGGGGGCCGGCTATTTCCACCCGCGCCCGTCGGCGGCCGGCAAGGGCCATGACGCTAGTGCGTCCTCGGGCTCCAACCTTGCGCCGGGGTCGCACGACCTTGCGACACGCATTGCTGCATCGGTTGCCGGCCTGCGCGGCGAAGGCGTCTCGGGCGCCGTTCCCGGCGATCTCGTTACCACGTCGGGCTCGGGCCTTGATCCCGACATCAGCCCCGATGCTGCGCGCGCACAGGTGGCGCGCGTTGCCAATACCCGGGGCCTTGCCGCCAGCGAAATCGCGGCGCTTGTCGCGGAACAGACCGAAGGCCCGTTGCTCGGCGTCCTTGGCGAACCGCGCGTCAATGTGCTGGCGCTCAACCGCGAACTTGACCGGATTTCGGCTACAAAAGCTGCTAAACCGCCGGTGTGACCGACGACCGGCCCTCTCCCGATGCGTTGCTGCGCGCCGCCCGCCGCGAAAGCCGTGGCCGGCTGAAGATTCTGCTCGGCGCTTCGCCCGGCGTCGGCAAGACCTTCGAGATGCTGCTCGAAGGCGCCGAGCTCGCCAAGGCCGGCCGCGATGTTGTTGTCGGCATCGTCGAAACCCATGGACGCGCCGATACCGAAGCGCTGGTGGCGCCGTTCGAGGTGCTGCCCCGGCGCAGCATCGCCCATGGCCCGCACACGCTGACCGAACTCGATATCGACGCGCTGCTGGCCCGCGCCCCCGATGTCGCGCTGGTCGATGAGCTGGCGCATTCGAACGCGCCGGGCAGTCGCCACCCCAAGCGCTGGCAGGATATCGAGGAGCTGCGCGACGCCGGCATCGACGTGCTGACGACCGTTAATGTTCAGCATGTCGAAAGCCTCAACGACGTCGTCGCCAGCTTCACCCAGGTGCGGGTGCGCGAAACCGTCCCCGATGCGGTTTTCGACGATGCCGAGATCGAGCTGGTCGACCTGCCGCCCGACGAACTGATCGAGCGGTTGAAGGCCGGGAAAATCTATATCCCCGAAGAAGCCAGCCGTGCGCTGGGGCATTTCTTTTCCAAATCGAACCTGTCGGCGCTGCGCGAAATGGCGCTGCGCCGTGCTGCTCAGACAGTCGACCGGCAAATGCTCGACCATATTCGCAGCACCGGCGCTGGCGGCCAATGGGCGGCGGGTGAGCGCATCGTCGTCGCCATCGGCGATCAACCGGGCGCCGAAACGCTGGTGCGCACTGCGAAGCGCCTTGCTGACGCGCTTGATGCGCCGTGGACAGCGCTGGTAGTCGAAACGCCGCGCAGCGTCGCCCTGCCCGACGCGGCGCGCGACCGTGTTGCCGCGGCGTTGAAGCTGGCGGCAACGCTGGGCGCCAGCATCGCCACAGTGCCGGCCGCCGATGTCACGTCCGGGCTGATCGGCTATCTGCGCGAGGCTCGGGCGACGATGCTGGTCATCGGCAAGACCAGCCGGTCGTGGTGGTTCGAACTGCGCCATCGCTCGGTCGTCGGCGCGCTGGTGCGCGATCTTGATGGCATCACCGTCCATGTCGTGCCGGCAATGGCCGAAGGATCGGCGGAAACGCTTGGCGCCGCATCCGCCTGGCCCTGGGCGACGACCGGCCTTGCCATCGCCATGGTGGCGCTGACGACGGCGGTGGCGCTGCTGCTGGTGCCGGTCATCGGCGTCAACAGTGTCGACCTTATCTATCTGGTGCCGGTCATCGCCGCTGCGACACTGCTCGGCCTGCGCCCCTCGCTGGTCGCCAGCGTCGCTGCGGCGCTCGCCTATAACTTCTTCTTCCTGCCGCCGATCTATACCTTCACCATCGCCGATCCGCAGAATTTCGTGACGCTTCTGGTGCTGACCGGGGTGGCGATCATTGCCTCGCAGCTCGCCGGCCGGCTGAAGCGTGAGGCCAATATCGGCGCCCGTGCCGCCCAGGAAAACGCCGCGATCGCCGCCTTTGGCCAGCGGCTTGCCGCCACATCGGATGAAGCCGGCACCGCCCAGGCGGTTTGCGACGAGATCGGCCGCATGCTGGGCGTGCAGACGGTGCTGCTGGCCAACCACGATGGCCAGTTGCAGCCGATCGCCGCAAGCCCGGCCGATCCGATCTTGGGGCCGATCGACCTTGCCGCAGCGCAATGGGCGTTTGATCGGGGCGAGCCGGCCGGCACCGACACATCGACCCTGACATCGAGCGAGTGGCAGTTCCACCCGCTGGCGACGGCGCTTGGCGTGCTGGCCATATTGGGCGTGGCGCGCGATCACCGCGAACCGATTCCGGGCGATCGCCGGTTGTTGTTCACCACCCTCGTCGGCCAGGCAGCGCTGGCGCAGGAACGCATCCGGCTCGAAGCCGATGCCCGCGAACTCGACAGCCTGAAACAGCGCGACGAGTTGCGCGTCACGTTATTGTCGTCGATCGGCCATGACTTGAAAACGCCGCTCACCTCGGTCGTCGCCGCCGCCGAAGCACTCGCCGCCGACAGTCCGTCACCGATCGCGGCAACCCTGAAGGCCGAAGCGCGTCGCCTGCGCCGGGTGTTCGACGATCTTGTTGAAATGACCCGGCTCGACAGCGGTGCGGTGCTGGTCAAGGCCGAAGCAACCGACCTTGTCGATGCCATTGGCGGTGCCGTCCATGATCTCAAATCGGAACTGCTCCACCACCGGCTGGTGCTCGATGTGCCGCCGTCGCTGCCACTGGTCGAGGCCGACCCGCGCCTGCTGCATCACATCCTCATCAACCTTATTGGCAATGCCGCAAAATTCGCCCCCGAAGGCAGCGCCATCACCATTGAGGGGCGCCGCACCGCCACTGGCCTGACGCTGTCGGTGCTCGATACCGGGCCGGGGTTGCCGGCTGGGCAGGAAGCAACGCTTTTCGATCGCTTTGCTCGCGTCGAGGGCGATGACCGCAGCGGCGGGACCGGGTTGGGGCTCGCCATCGTCAAGGGATTTGCCAGCGCGATGGGACTATCGGCCATGGCAACGAACCGGAGCGACGGGCCGGGCGCGCGCTTTACCATCACCTGGCCCGAAGCCGCGATCCGCCGCGGCACGGTCGCTGCATGACAGCGCCGATATTGATCATCGACGACGAACCCGCCATCCGGCGCCTGGTGCGCGGCGCACTGGAACGCGCTGGTCACACTATCGATGATGCCGCCAATGCCACCGATGGCCTAGCGCAGGCGCATCGCGCCGGCTGCGAGCTTGTGCTGCTCGATCTCGGCCTGCCGGATCGTGACGGACTTGAACTGGTCCCTCTGCTCAAAGCCCTCGACCGCGCCGTCATCGTCCTGACCGCGCGCGATGCGACGTCGGAAAAGGTCGCAGCGCTCGATCTTGGCGCTGATGATTATGTCGTCAAACCATTCGACACTGACGAGCTGCTTGCCCGCGTGCGCACCGCCCTGCGCCATCGCAGCGGCGCAACAACGGGGCCGCTGATCGTTGGCGGCATCAGCATCGACATGCTGCGCCGCGAAGTGCGACGCGATGGCGCGCTGGTGCCGCTCACCCGCAAGGAACTCGCCTTGCTCGCCGAGCTCGCCCGCCACCCCGGTAGAGTGATAACCCACAACCAGCTTCTCATTTCGGTCTGGGGTGAAGCACATGTCGACGACGTCGAATATCTGCGCGTAACGGTGCGCAGCCTGCGCCGCAAACTTGAACCCAACCCGTCCTCTCCGACTCTAATCCGAAATGAACCGGGCGTTGGTTATCGATTAATGGATTGAAGTGCGCCCAATCTGAGGCCGACGCATACGCGTGACGAGTTTCGTTAAGCGGTTTGGCGGTGTCGAATGACTGGTACCCGAGCGCGTTGCTAGTCAGCGTCCGGGTGCCCGATGTTGCTAAAAGGCCGGGAATATCGCAACGGCGTGAGACGATTTCCGCCCCCGGCTCCAGGAGGATTTCAAGCGTGAGAGTTTGCCACACCTTACGCAGTGAACTGCAGGCCTGTGACTCGCGCTTTTTCTCGCTGTTTCAATGCCTTTGCGGCAAGGCACCTCGTCACAAAGCTATGCCTTATCGGCGCCTCGCTGCCTCGCTGCAAGTTGCCTCGCGATAAACAATTGAACTCGCTGCAAATTTAGCCGGTCGCAAGGCGCGGGCGTTTCCTTCTTTTTTAAGATTCTGGTGATTGGCCGCCGGCATTGCGTGAAAGGCGGTTGTCGGAAGTTCGTCCGCTGGCGTCCGCGCTGCTGAAGTGGCGCTCCAAGCGTCACTGTCGATACAATTGATCGTGGCATGTGAACGGAGCGCTGTTGCCGAGGCTCTGCTGATTTGGCATTATATCGCTGGTCCACAGGCCTGCTTTTGAGCGGAGTGTGGAGATATGCCTTACATTCAACCGGCCAAGCCCGCCGTATCGCCGGCCAATGATCGGCAACTGAAACTGCCGTTCGACACGATCACGGTGAAGATATCCGTCGCTGTTCAGATGACCGGGATCGGCAGAACCAAGATGTACGAGCTGATCAAGGATGGCCAGATCGAGGCCATAAAGGTCGGTACGGCAACCTTGGTACCGGTCGATAGCTTGCGCCGCTTCCTCGATGAGTTGCGCCGAAAGACGCCGCCGTCTTCGGGTGGACGTCGGCTCGATGCGTGATGCCGCGATTTCTGCCACGCCCTTCTTGATCGGTCGGCCTAGTCAAGCGCCCCAGCCTATCGGCCCTTGATCGTCGTAAATGGAATAATGGTCGCCCCGTCCCGGAGCATGTCGAGATAATCGCTCCACCATTGCGCCATCTCGACCCGCTCTGCCCAGTGCGTGCCCCGGTGGTAGGCAGCGCGCACTGCGTCCTTATCCCGGTGCGCAAGCGCCCGCTCGATCGCATCGGATGACCATTTGCCCGATTCGTTCAGCAGGGTGCTGGCCATCGCCCGGAATCCATGCGCTGTCATTTCATCGTTGGAATAGCCAAGCCGTCGAAGCGCCGCGTTGACGGTATTCTCGGACATCGGCTTCAAATGCGTCCGGATCGAGGGGAAGATATAGCGTCCGCTGCCGGTCATGACATGCGCTGTCCTGAATAGCGCGATGACCTGTCGCGACAGCGGCACGACATGTTCCTGCCTACCCTTCATCCTAGCAGCGGGAATGCGCCACACTGCAGCGTCCAGATCGATTTCCGTCCACTCGGCGCTGCGTAGCTCGCCCGGCCGCACAAACACATGCGGTGACAGCTGGAGGGCAATGCGCGTGACGGGGATCCCCTGGCCTTCGTAGCCATCGACGGCGCGCAACAGGTCGCCGACCAGCTTGGGCTCGAGGATGGCAGCATGGTGCTTCGGCTTGCGCTTCGCCAAGGCGCCGCGCAGGTCACGCGTTGGATCGGAAACAGCCAGTTGATTGGCGATCGCATAGCGATAAACGCTGCCGACAAACTGCAGCGTGCGATGGGCCTTCTCGTCATTCTTGGCTGCTTCGAACGGTCGAACCGCTTCCAGGATATCGAATGGCTGGATTTCAGTGATCGGTCGATTGCCCAACGCCTTCTGGAGCAATCTCACAAACCAGCGTCGCTTGGTGATCGTGTTAGCGGCAAGGCCATCACGTTCGTTTTTGGTGATGTAGGCTAGGGCAACCGCGGTGAACGTGTTGCTGGCTCGAATCTTGGCAGCCTGAACGTCTCGCCTTTTCTGCTCGGCGGGATCGATCCCCTTTTCGAGCAAACGGCGGACCTCGTCGCGCCGGTTGCGCGCCTCCTTCAGGCTGACCTCGGGATAGGTGCCCAACGATATCTTTTTCTCCAGTTTTTTGGGCGCTCCGGCGGCATCCGAGCCATCGACGCGATATTTCATGCGCCAGAGCATGGCGCCGGACGGCTGCACGAGAAGGAACAACCCCTTCTCGATTGTCTGCTTATAAGGCGCGGTTTTAGGCCTTAAGTTGCGGATTTGTGAGCTAGAAAACGTCATTTGGGGGCCACGCCTTTTTGCCGTTTCGCCGTGGCCCCCAATATGGCCCCCAGAATCACCCGATTGCGGGCGTACGGCGGCGGACACTAGCGGCTAGGCCAGCCCCATATGTACTCGATTTTGCTGGATTTTTCAACGTTTCGCGGACGTTAGCGAACGGAGAAATGGTGCCGCTTAGGTGACTCGAACACCTGACCCCATCATTACGAATGATGTGCTCTACCGGCTGAGCTAAAGCGGCTCCGGGGAAGGAGGCCGCGATTATCAGGGGGCGGGGGTGCTGGCAAGAGGGGGCGCAATGTTCGGCCCCAGGCGTCGTTATCAGGGGCATGAGCCAATCCCTGCCTGGCACCCGCACCGCGCCGCCGCCGCTGGAGGCAAATGGCCGCCCCCGCACCGGGCCGCTGCGCGTGGATCAGGTGCCGCGCAGCGTGGTGGTGGAGCGCCGGTTGACCAATCGGGCGCTCGCGGCCTGGCAGAGCGCCGCCGAGCATGACATCGCCACGGCCTTGCAGGCATTCTTCGATCACAGCCTGGTGGTCCGCGATCCGGCCGGGCGGGCCATCATCGACAGCGTCGGCGCCCCGGTATCGGCCCGATTTGGCCTGATGGCCGGCCTGCCGCTGCTGCGCGATCCTGGGCTCGGCGAGGAACTGGTGGCGGCGTGCGAGCTGGTGGCGTTGCAGCCGATGCCGATCCCGTTCGAGGCCAGCGTGAACGATCCGATGGGCGCGCAATTGCTGGTGCGCGGGTTGGCGTTGCCGCTGCCGGCGGCGGGCGATCCGGCCGCCATGGTACAGATCGTGCTGAGCTGGCGCGAGATATTGTCAAAAAGTGCGGCCAAGCGCTTGCGTGCCGAACTGGCCGGCGCCTTTGCCGACATTGGGCACCTGCCGCTGGCTGGTGAGCCGTTCGCGCGCCGGGACCCTGCGCCAGATGTGATCAAAATCACGCATCTGTGGAAATGATATCAACGGCACACTTTTCATTCCGGCCGGCAAGGCGCATAAGCCGCACGACAAACATCGCGGGAGCGACCTTGTGTCTGATAGTTTTGACGGTGCAGCCGTAGCTGGCGTGGCCCCGGCAGCGGCGTTGGCGGCTTTGGCAGAATGTTTCTTCGCGCAGGCGTTGCCCGGTGAGATCGAGGATCTGGATGGCGCCGGCCGCGCCGGTGTGGCGGCGTTCATGGGCCAGGCCGCCGCGCAGCGGCTGCCTGATGTGGCGGTGATCCATCTCGATCCGCCCGATGATGCGAGCGGCCGCCGGCTGCGGTTGGCGATCATTGGCGAGGATCGGCCCTTCCTGGTCGATTCGACCGCGGCTGCCGTCACCGCCGCCGGCATCGACATTCACCGCCTTTTGCACCCCATTGTCGATGTGCGCCGTGATGATGACGGTCGCTTGCTGGCAGCGGTGGTGCCGGCCGGTTCCGCGCCGGCGCCGGGCACGGCCCGCGAATCGATGATCTACATGGAGATCGAGCGGGTGGAAGGCGACGCGCGCGCCGCGTTGATCGACAGACTGGGCCAGGTGCTGGCCGATGTGCGCATGGCCGTCGCCGATTGGCCGGCGATGCTGGCGCTGTTGAAAAGCTGCATCCGCACCTTGTCGGACAATCCGCCGCCACTGGCGCCGCACCGCACCGCCGAGGCCATGGCGTTTCTGGAATGGCTGGCGGCAGACAATTTCACGCTGCTGGGCGCGCGCCGCTACGTGCTGAATGGCGATCTGGATGATCCGGCGATGCAGCCGATCAGCGATGTCGGCCTGGGGCTGCTTGCCGATCCGGATTACCCCTTGTGGTCGGGCGTGCGCGGCGAGGATGACACGCCGCGCGCGTTGCGGGCCATGCTGGCCAGCCCGGAACCGCTGTTGATCACCCGCGCCGGCGCGGTGGTAAGCGTGCATCGCCGGGTCAACGGCGATCTGATCGCGGTGAAGGGGTTTGATCGGCAGGGCCGGGTGGTATCGGAAACCCGCTTCCTGGGCCTTTATACATCGGCGGCGCTGGGCACATCGCCGCGCCAGGTGCCATTGCTGCGCCGCAAGGTGGGCGAGATCATCGATGCACTGGGCTTCGGCGAAACCGGCCATACCGCCAAGGCGCTGGTGCATGTGCTGGAAAGCTTCCCGCGCATGGAGATGTTCGAGGCCAGCCCTGAACAATTGCAGGCGATGGCGCTGGGCCTGCTCAGCCTGCTCGATCGGCCGCGGCCCAAATTGTTCGCCCGCGCCGATCCGTTCGGGCGCTTTGTGTCCGTGCTGGTCTATGTGCCGCGCGATGGCTATTCGGTGCGTCTGCGCGAGGCGGCGGGCCAGATGCTGGCGCAGGAGCTGCACGGCCGCATTGCCCGTTACGAGGTCGAGCTGCGCGAGGAGGGCCTGGCCCGCGTGCATTTCGTGGTGGATGTGGCCGACACCAGCGGTTTCACGCCCGAGGTGGCTGCCGGGCTCGACCGGCGCCTGCGCCAACTGGTGCGTGGCTGGGAGGAAGATCTGGAGGCCGCGCTGGCGACACGCGTGGATGTACAGCGCGCCGCGCGCCTGACCATCAGCCACGGCCGCGCCTTTTCCACCAGTTACCGCGCCCAGCATCAGCCGGCCGAAGCCGCTGCCGATATCCTGGCGCTGGCCGATCTGGCCGATGATCGCGCCCGCGCGGTGCGCATCACGCCGGTGACCACCACTGACGCCGCGTCAATCCAGGTGCGGCTGAAAATCTATCGGTTGGGCCGCATCATTCCGCTGTCCGAAGCGGTACCGGTGCTGGAGAATTTCGGCCTGAAAGTGATCGAGGAATATCCGTTCGATCTGGCCGGCGGGCAATTGGGCTGGGTGCATGATTTCCTGGCCGAAGTGCCCGACGCGGCGCTGCTGGCCGATCCCGCCGGCTTGCAGGCCCGGGTGGCGCCGGCGCTGGCCGATGTGTTGACTGGTACACGCGAGAATGACGGTTTCAACACGCTGATCTTCGCTTGCGGGCTGGAAGCGCGCGATGCCTCCCTGCTGCGCGCCTGGTTCCGCTATCTGCGGCAGACCGGCGTCACCTATGGCGTGATGACGGTGGTGGATGCCTTGCGCCGCTATCCGGCGATTACCCGCGATCTGGTGGCGTTGTTCACGGCGCGCTTCGGGCTCGACGTGACCAATCGCGCCGCGGCGCAGGCGGACGTGTTGGCGCGCATCGATGCCGACCTTGCCGATGTGGCGAGCATCGATGATGATCGCATCATCCGCCTGTACCGTGCCGCCATGCTGGCGACGCTGCGCACCAATTTCTTCGTGCCCGGCGGCCCCGAAGCCATGGCCTTCAAGATCGATTCGGCGGCCATGCCCGGCCTGCCGGCGCCGGTGCCCTATCGTGAAATCTGGGTGTTCTCGCCGCGGGTGGAGGGCATCCATCTGCGCGGTGGGCCGATCGCGCGCGGCGGGCTGCGCTGGTCGGATCGACGCGATGATTTCCGAACCGAAGTGCTGGGCCTGGTGAAGGCGCAGAAGGTGAAGAACACGGTGATCGTGCCCACAGGGGCCAAGGGCGGATTCTATCCCAAGCTGTTGCCGCCGGCATCGAATCGCGATGCCTGGCTGGCCGAAGGCACCGAAGCCTATCGCGTGTTCATCCGCGCCCTGCTGTCGATCACCGACAATCTGGCGGTGGACGGCACGGTGCTGCCGCCCGCAGCCGTCGTGTGCCACGATGCGCCCGATCCCTATCTGGTGGTGGCAGCCGACAAGGGCACCGCAACCTTCTCCGATACGGCCAATGCCATTGCCCAGGCACACGGCTTCTGGCTGGGCGATGCCTTCGCCAGTGGCGGCGGCAATGGCTATGACCACAAGGCGATGGCGATCACCGCCAAGGGCGCGTGGATTTCGGTGCAGCGGCACTTCCGCGAGCTGGGCATCGATGTGCAGACCGAGACGGTGCGGGTGGCCGGCGTGGGCGACATGTCGGGCGATGTGTTCGGCAACGGCTTGCTGCTCAGCCCGGCCGTCGCGCTGGTCGCGGCCTTTGATCATCGCCACATTTTCATCGATCCCGCGCCAGACATTGCGGCCGCCTTTGCCGAGCGCCAGCGCATGTTCGCGCTGCCGCGATCGAGCTGGGACGATTATGACAAGGCGCTGATTTCAGCAGGCGGCGGCGTGTTCCCGCGCAGCCTGAAGGCCATCCCGCTGTCGCCGCAAATGCGAGACATGCTGGGGGTGGAAGCCGCCTCGCTCAGCCCGGCCGACCTGATCAGCGCCATTTTGAAAATGAAGGTCGATCTGCTGTGGTTCGGCGGCATCGGCACTTATGTGAAGGCCAGCACCGAAAGCCATGCCGATGCCGGCGACCGCGCCAATGATGCCTTGCGCATCGATGCGCGCCAGCTGGGCGCGCGGGTGATCGGCGAAGGCGCCAATCTGGGCCTGACACAGGCCGCGCGCATCGAATTCGCCCGTCATGGCGGCAGCATCAACACCGATTTCATCGACAACAGCGCCGGAGTCGATTGTTCGGACCACGAGGTCAACATCAAGATCGCCCTGAATGGCGAAGTCGCGGCCGGCCGCCTGACCCAGGCGAATCGTGACCAGTTGCTGAAGGCGATGACGGACGATGTCGCGGCGCTGGTGCTGCAGGACAATATTTTGCAAACGCGGGCGCTCAGCCTGGCGCAGGCCGCCGGCAGCGCCGCCATGCCAGCCATGCGCCGGCTGATCCAGATGCTGGAACGCGAAGCCGGGCTGGATCGCAGCGTCGAAGGCCTGGCCGGTGACGATGTGCTGGCGACACGGGGCGCGGCCGGCGAAGCGCTGACCCGCCCTGAACTGGCAGTGGTGATGGCCTATGCCAAGATGGCCACCTATGAAGCGCTGGTGGCAAGCGCTGTGGTGGACGATCCGCTGCTGGAGGCCGATCTGATCGCGGCCTTCCCGGCGGCGATGCGGGCGCACCGCGATGCGATTCTGCACCACCGGCTGCGCCGCGAGCTGGTGGCGACCAAATTGGCCAATGAACTGATCAATCGCGCCGGCCTGGCTGCGCCGTTTGAACTGGCCGAAGAATTGGGCGCCAGCCTGGCCGATGTGGCGCGCGCCTTCGTGGCCGCGCGCGAGCTGTTTGGCATGGGCAGTTTGTGGGCGGCGATCGATGCCGCCGACATATCCGCCGCTGCTGCCACCACGCTGCATCGCGAGGCGCAAGCGGCACTGCGCGCGCAAATGGCCGATCTGCTGCGGCTGGGCGGCAACCGCAGCGCGGCGCTGCTGGTGACCGATCTGGCGCCGGGCGTTGCCGCCCTGGGCAGCGCGTTGGACCAACTGCTGCGGCTGGAAGTGCGCGGGCAGCTCGATCGGATCACGGTGCGGCTGGCTGCGGCCGGGGCACCGGCCGATCTGGCGGCCGCCGTGGTGCGCATCACGGCTCTGGATGGTGCCATCGGCACGGCGTTGCTGGCCGCCACCCATTATCTGGATGTGGCCGCCACGGCGCAGGCCTATACGATGCTGGGCGAAGCCACCGGGCTGGATTGGGCGCGCGGTGTAGCGGCAGCGCTGGCGCCGACCGATCCGTGGGAACGGCTGCTCACTGCCACACTGGTGCGCGATTTCGAACAGCTGCGGCTCGATCTGCTGGCCCGCATCGTGCCGGCCGGCAGTGATCCCGTGGCGGCCACCAGCGACTGGCTGGCGCAGGGTGCGGCCAAGGTGGCGCGCATCGCCGCGCCAATCGCCCAGGCGCGCGACGGCGGGGCATCACCGGCGATGCTGGCGCATGTTGCGGGGCTGGCCCGCGCCGCTTTGACCTGAATCCGGGCCAGGGCGGGGCGCTTCGCCCCCTTGTTGGCGCGCGCCGCGCCTGCTAGCGGCAGGCCATGTCTGTGACCGATGAAACCGTGCGGAAAATTGCGCGCCTGGCGCGCATTGCCGTTGCCGAAGACGATGTGCCGGGCCTGACCGGTGAGCTGAACGGCATTTTGGGCTGGATCGAGCAACTGGGCGAGGTGGACACCACCGGCGTCGCGCCGATGGCCAGCGTCATGCCCGGCACGCTGCGCTGGCGCGCCGATGTGGTGAGCGACGGCGATATCCAGGACAAGGTTCTGGCAAATGCGCCGGATGCCACCAGCGGCTTCTTCGCCGTGCCGAAGGTGATCGAATGAGCGCGCTGACGGACCTTTCCCTGACCGAGATGAAGGCTGGGCTGGACGCAAGATCGTTCAGCGCCGTGGAGCTGGCACAGGCGCATCTGGATGCGATGGCCGCCAATCGGCACCTGAACGCCTTCATCACCGAAACGCCGGAGCTGGCGCTGGCGCAGGCGCGTGCAGTGGATGATGGCACGCGCTCCGGCCCGCTGGCCGGCATTCCGCTCGGCATCAAGGATCTGTTTTGCACCGATGGCGTGCAGACCACGGCGGGATCGAAGATCCTGAAGGGCTTCGTGCCACGTTACGAATCCCGCGTGTCGGCCAATCTGCTGCGCGATGGCGCGGTGTTCCTTGGCAAGCTCAACATGGACGAGTTTGCCATGGGATCCTCCAACGAAACCAGTGCCTTCGGCCGGGTGATCAGCCCGTGGAAGGCAAAAGGGAACTCTGGCGGCAGCGATGCCGATCTGGTGCCCGGTGGTTCGTCGGGCGGCTCGGCGGCAGCGGTGGCGGCGCGGCTGTGCGCCGGCGCAACCGGCACCGATACCGGCGGTTCGATCCGCCAGCCCGCCGCTTTCGTTGGCATCGCCGGCATCAAGCCGACCTATGGCCGCGCCAGCCGCTGGGGCACGATCGCCTTCGCCTCCAGCCTCGATCAGGCCGGGCCGATGGCGCGCAACGTCGCCGATTGCGCGCATCTGCTTACCTCGATGTGCGGTTTCGATCCGCTCGATTCGACCAGCCTCGATGTCGCCGTGCCGGATTTTGCCGCGGGCCTCACCGGCAGCATGGCCGGCAAGCGCGTCGGCATTCCGGCCGAGTACCGGCTGGACGGCATGGACCCGGAAATCGCCGCATTGTGGGATGCCGGCATCGCCTGGCTTAAGCAAGCGGGCGCCGAGATCGTCTCGGTGTCGCTGCCACACACGAAATATGCCCTGCCCACTTACTATATTGTGGCGCCGGCCGAAGCCTCGTCCAACCTCGCCCGCTATGATGGCGTGCGCTATGGGAGCCGCGTGCTGCCGCCCGGCGGCAATGTGCAGGACATGTATGCCGCCACCCGCGCCGCCGGTTTCGGCAAAGAAGTGCAGCGCCGCATCATGATCGGCACCTATGTGCTGTCGGCCGGTTTCTATGATGCCTATTACACCCAGGCGCAGAAGGTGCGGGCGCTGATCGCGCGGGATTTCGAAGCGGCCTTTGAACGCTGCGACGTGCTGCTCACCCCCACCGCGCCCAGCCCGGCCTTTGCTTTCGGAGCGAAGGCCGATCCACTCGCGATGTATCTCAACGACGTGTTCACCGTGCCCGCCAGCCTCGCCGGCCTGCCAGCGATGAGCGTGCCGGCCGGGCTGTCGGCCTCTGGCCTGCCGCTGGGCTTGCAGATCATCGGCCGGCCGCTGGATGAGGCCGGCGTGCTCGATGCCGGCCTCGCCATCGAACGCGCCGCCGGCTTCACGGCCAAACCAGGAACTAGGCCGTGAACTCATAAATTCCATGCCCGTCATTGCCCGAAGCGCGGCCTGGAGCGGCCCGGCCTGGATGGGTTGCCGCACCGGTATAACCAGCATGCTGTAATTCCATGCCTGTAGCCGACCCGATACCGCGGGTACCGCCAGTGACAATCGGGACCCGTGCAATTTCCGTTCTTTCCTTTTCGATTCGTGCCCCTTAAGCCAGCAAATCTCTCAGACTCGTGCGGGACAGCCCGGGGGCCCAAATGCTCACTCATCGCGAAAAATGGTTGGCAGGCGAAACCGTCTTGGCCGTGATGGATCGCCACCGTGGTTCTGGTCCTGGATTCGATTGGGTTCGAATCGGTCTGTCGCTGACGGTGATACTTCTGCACAGCATCCACACGTCTTATGGGTATGTAACGCGATCGCAGGCCGAGCTGCTGATAGCGCCGTTCTTGGCTGCCGTATTACCCATGTTTTTCGGGCTGTCTGGATTTCTTGTAACCGGCAGCGCGCTACGCACGCGCGATTTGACAACATTTCTCTCTTTTCGGGTGCTGCGCATCATGCCGGCACTTGTTACTGAGGTGACGCTATCGGCTCTGGTACTGGGCGCGCTGATGACAACCTATACCATGCGCGACTATTTTTCAGACGCGACATTTTTCGTTTATTTCGGTAATATTGTTGGCTGGGTGCACTACAGTCTTCCTGGTGTTTTTTTGGACAATCCGCGCCCTGGCATCGTCAATCAAAATTTGTGGACGCTCCATCCAGAACTTTTCAGCTACGCTGTGATGGCTGCCTTGATGGTCAGTACAATTGTTTACTCTCGCAAATACATCACTATTGTATGGGCAATTGGCACAGTCGTTCTGTTCGTGATAAACCTACAAAACGGAATGTTTGAACCGAAAGGTATTTATCACGGAGAAACATTGGCATATTTTTTCGTTACAGGTGTTGTGGCCTTTCACTGGCGTGACAGCATTGTCATCAACAGAACCTATTTGATTCTGTCGATTGTGTTAATATATGTTCTGCATTATTTTCAGAACATGACATTTTTCATTCAATTCCCGATGATTTATCTTACTTTATGGCTTGGCATGCAGGATTTCCCGCGCGTTAGATGGCTGCAAAGCGGCGACTACAGCTATGGCCTCTATCTTTATTCATATCCTGTGCAGCAGACGCTGGTCGCGCAACTCATTTGGAGCCGCGAATGGTATATCAATTTCGCTTTGACCGTTCCGATAACGTTGGCCATCGCAATGCTTTCATGGCATTTTGTCGAAAAGCCGGCGTTGTCGTTGAAGCGCTATGTGCGGCCGGCCACAAAGCGGGTCGCCAGTTGAGCCCGCACACCGCTGCCGATTGAAGCGACTTGCCAAGTGACTGCCGTAAAGCCAAAAGCCGGGTATGAACTATATAGACGACGGCAGCTTCAGCAGCTTTTGCGTTAAAGGTGCCACCGGCGATTGGGAGATCGTCGTCGGGCTGGAAGTGCATGCGCAGGTGACAGCCAATTCCAAGCTGTTTTCCGGCGCAGCCACGACCTTCGGCGCCGAGCCCAATGCGCAGGTCAGCCTGGTGGATGCCGCGATGCCGGGCATGCTGCCGGTGATCAACGGCGAATGCGTGCGCCAGGCCGTGCGCACCGGGCTGGCCATCGATGCGCAGATCAACAATTGGTCGCGGTTCGATCGCAAGAATTATTTCTACCCCGATCTGCCGCAGGGCTACCAGATCAGCCAGCTTTATCACCCGATTGTCGGCGAAGGGCATCTCGACATCACGCTTGATGATGGCACCACCAAACGCATCGGCATCGAGCGCATCCATCTGGAGCAGGATGCCGGCAAATCGGTGCATGATCTGCACCCGACGATGAGCTACGTCGATCTCAACCGTTGCGGCTGCGCGCTGATGGAGATTGTCTCCAAGCCCGACATCCGCTCGCCGGCCGAAGCCGGCGCCTATGTGGCGGCGCTGCGCCAACTGCTGCGCTATGTCGGCAGTTGCGATGGCAATATGGACGAAGGCTCGATGCGCGCCGACGTGAACGTATCGGTGCGCAAGGCCGGCGCGCCGTTCGGCACGCGCACCGAAACCAAGAATGTGAACAGCGTGCGCTTCATCATGGCAGCAGTGGAGCATGAAGCGCGCCGGCAGGTCGATGTGATCGAATCGGGCGGCAGCATCGTGCAGGAAACAAGGCTGTTCGATCCGGGCACCGGCACCACGCGATCGATGCGCGGCAAGGAAGACGCGCATGATTATCGTTATTTCCCCGATCCCGATCTGCTGCCGTTGGTGATCGACGACGCGTTCGTCGCGCAATGCCGCGCGAGCCTGCCGGAACTGCCGGTGGCGAAACGCGCCCGCTATCAGGCGGAACTGGGCCTTTCGCCTTATCTGGCCGGCGTGCTCACCGCCGAGCAGGAAACCGCGGCCTGGTTCGAAACCGCGCTGGCCGCCACCGCCGGCCGGCTGAACAAGCCCCTCGCCGACGTGGCCGGGCGCGTTGCCAATTTCGTTTCCGGCGATCTGTTCGCGGCGCTGAAGAAGCTGGGCAAGGATATCGGCGACAGCCCGGCGTCGCCCGAAGGCCTGGCCGAATTGCTGGCCCTGGCCGCCGACGGCACGCTGTCGGGCCCGCTGGTCAAGCAGGTATTCGAAGCCATGCTCGAAACCGGCGACAGTGCCGGCCATATCGTTGAGACGCGCGGGTTGAAGCAGGTCTCCGACACCGGCGCCATCGATGCCGCCATCAGGTCCGTGTTCGATGCCAACCCGGAAAAATTGGCTGAATATCGCAGCGGCAAGGACAAATTGTTCGGATTCTTCGTCGGCCAGGTGATGCGCGCCATGGCCGGCAAGGCCGCGCCGGGCATTGTGAACGATCGGCTGAAGGCGCTGCTGGACGGCTGATCGCGCTCGACTGGCCGACAGTTACTGCCGCTTCGTCGCCATCGGCTTGACGAAGTCGTGACGGTCTCGTTACAGCGGCTCTCTGTTTTGAACGGCAGGTGAATGGCCCGGTTTTGGCCTGATCTGCACGTCGTGCCTGTCGCGTTGGTGGCTCGTGTTTTTGGCTGCCAATTGCCGCAGGGGCGCAGTCTCGGTTCGAGATGTGACCTTTACACCCCGTTTGCAAATGCTGGCTGCCAGTGCGGCCATTGTGATGACGTCAGGGCTGGCGCTTGGCCATGTTGCCGCCCAGCCCAGCCCGCAGCCGGAAGCGGTTATCGCCCCCGCAGCAGCGCCGGCGTCCCCGGTCGATGTGCCGGAACCAGCCGCGAAGCTGGATACACGCCAGATCAACTGCATCGCCAAGGTGGTGCATCACGAAGCCGGCAACCAGCCGCGCGAAGGCCAGATCGCGGTCGCCCATGTCATGGTCAACCGCGTCCGCCGCGGGTTCGGCGACGATGTGTGCGATGTCGCCAACCAGCCCGGCCAGTTTTTTCGGCTGAGCCGCTACCACCCCAACCGCAAGACGGCCGCCTGGGCCGAGGCCGTTGACGTGGCGCGGACGGTGCTTTCGGGCAGCACGCGCGATTATTCCAAGGGCGCGCTGTATTTCCACGCCAACTGGGCCAAGCCCGATCGGTTCTTCCGCGGCCGCACCAAGCTGGCGCGCCTGGAAGATCATGATTTCTACCGCTGATCGGCGGCGTCGGAATCTTCCGCGATCTGCCCGCGCCAGCGTCGGGCCTTTGCGTCATCCCAGCTTGATTTGAGCGCGGCGCGCGGGCCATCGAGGCCAACGGCTGCCGTGCGATCGGCCAGACCATGGGCGATCGTAACGATGCGGGCCGTGCGCGCGCCCGGTTCGAGCCCATCCGCCCAAGCCGCCAGCGCATGGGCGTTGAGCATGGCCACGGTGAACAGCGCCGAGCCCACCGCCATCACCATATAGGCCAGGCCAGACACGCCCTGCGCGTCCGCTGCCACATCCACCGGCGAATCAAACTGGTCGGCCACGCGCGCGCCCTTTCAGAACTGGTAATAGATGAAGGCCGCGACGCCTTCAAAGCGCATGGCGTCGATCAACAGGATGGCGAGGCCCACCACCAGGCCCAACACCGGCGCCGGCCATGCCGCCACGCGCCGCGCCAGCACCGGCAGCAGCGTCGGCGGGGTGAAATTCATGGCGAGCCCCAGCCCGATCAGGCCGATCAGCAACGGGCTGGCCAGCGCCACGCCGGGCCGGAACGCCCACAATTGTTCGAAATAGCCCAGCGCGCCGGCCAGCGTTTCGGCCCGGAAGAAGATCCAGCCGGCCACCACCACGTGGAAGATCAGCAGCACGGCCAGCGGCGCCGGCAGCGTCGGCCAGCCGGCCGGGCGCCATTCGCGCCAAATGCGCTCCAAGGCCAGCACGCCGCCGTGCAGCGCCCCCCAGATCAGGAAGGTCCATTTCGCGCCGTGCCACAGGCCGCCGAGCAACATGGTGATCATCAGGTTGCGGCAGATGAACAACAGGCTGCCGCGGCTGCCCCCTACGCTGATATAGAGATAATCGCGCAGCCAGCTGGACAGCGAGATGTGCCAACGCCGCCAGAAATCCTGCAGTGACGTCGCCCGATAGGGCTGATCGAAATTGCGCGGAAACCGATAGCCGAGCAGCGCCGCCAGCCCGATCGCCATGTCGGAATAGGCCGAAAAATCGCAATAGATCTGCACGGCATAGCCATAGGCGCCCGCCAGCAGATCAAGCCCGGTCTGCCGTGTGGGATCGAAAAACGCCTTGTCCACCAGCACCACGGCCAATTCGCTGGCCACCACGGTCTTCTTGAACAGCCCCCAGGTGATCAGGATCAGCGCGGTTGCCACCATGCCGCGGGTCAGGCGCGGCGCGGCCTGGAACTGTGGCACCAGATGGCTGGCGCGCACGATCGGCCCGGCCACAAGGTGGGGGAAAAAGCTCATCAAGAGCGTGATATCAAGAAAGCTGGCCGGCTTGGTCTGGCGGCGCGCGATGTCGATCAGATAGCTCATGCCCTGGAAGGTGAAGAAGCTGATGCCCACCGGCAGGATCACCTCGATCACAGGCAGATCGCGGCTGAAGCCGGTCCGCGCCAGCACGCCGGCCAGTTCGGTGAGGAAGAAGCCGTAATATTTGAACGTGCCCAGGATGGCGAGATTGGCGGCAACGCCGATCGCCAGCCAGGGCTGTGCCGGTTCACCCTGTTCCAGCCGGGCGTGAATGCGCGCCGCAATCCCCCAGTTGATCACCGCCGACGCGATCAGCAGCGCAACGAAGCGCCAATCCCACACGCCGTAGAACACCCAGCTGGCCAGCAGCAGGATGATCTTGCGCCATTCATTGCTGGCCTGCCCCACCGTCCACACCAGCACCAGCACGGGCAGGAAGAAGATCGCGAAATCCAGCGTCGGGAACAGCATCAGCGGCGCGTCCCGGGCGTTGCCCCAGTGTTTGCCTTTCCGACGGCCTGGGCCGCATCGAGATCATCGAGCAGCATGCGCGCCACTTCGGCGCCGCCGGCCGGCGAATAATGGATGAAATCCGGGCCCATCAGGCGCTGTTGCGTCCAGCGCACCGCCGCACAGGCCCCGCCCTGCCGCACCCGCCAATCCCAGAATGCCAGGCCCAGATCAGCCGCGACCCGGCGCTGCACGGCGGCGACGACATCGAGGCCCGGCGGCGTGAACAGCGGCAGCCCGCGCCGCACCGCGCGCAGATTGGGGCCTGCAAGCGCCACCGGATCGGGAGCCAGCACGCCGCCGTCTGTATCCTGGATCGGAATGTCGAACCCCGTCACCGGCAGTCGTTCCGGGCTGGACTGGATGGCGCGGTTGCAATCGGCCACCCGGCCTGGTGCATTGCCCATCAACGCCGTGCTGCGGCTGGCCGCATCGGGCGGGCCGAGCAACAGGATCGGCACCGGGCCTACAAGGGCGCGCAGCCGCGCAACTTGTTCGCGCAGGTTGCTTTCCAGCCGCGCTGCATCCGCCGTGGGCGCAAAGCCTTCATTGGTGCCGAAGGCCAGGATCACCAGATCGGGCGGCAGCGCCTGGAACTGCGCCGCCATGGTGGCGGTATCGGCGCGGCCGAGAAATTGCAGCTGCGATCCCGGCACGCCAAGATTGGAAAGGATCAGCCCGCGCGGGCGTTCGAGCCACCAGCCGGTGATGATCGCTTCCCCCGCCAGCAATTCCA
The DNA here is from genome assembly GCF_987265915.1 of Sandarakinorhabdus sp. Classification (NCBI taxonomy): domain Bacteria; kingdom Pseudomonadati; phylum Pseudomonadota; class Alphaproteobacteria; order Sphingomonadales; family Sphingosinicellaceae; genus Sandarakinorhabdus; species Sandarakinorhabdus sp. The sequence continues at coordinate 774,235 of NZ_OZ503948.1, read as the reverse complement.
GCCGGGCGGTGCTGGCCTGAGGATCGGCGAGAAAGCGCTGGCAGCGGGGGGTGTCGCTTTCGCTGGTGAAATCCACGGTCTCGGTGCGGTCTCCCACCGTGATCGCCAATTGCGGCCCTGCGGCGCTGGCGGCGACGCACACGCCAAAGGCGCTGAACTGCTGGCCGGCATCGGCGGTCAACGCCAACGAAGCCCCGATGGAGCGGCTGGTGAGCGTATAGCCGGTGATGCCGCGAGGCGGCCAGGTGTCGGCCGCGCCGCTGCCAAACAGCCCGCGCGACTGCCAATTGCCTGACATGCTGGCCGTAACCCCGCGCGTGCGCACCCCGGGATGCGGGCGGCCTACGGGCATCAACCCGCGCCCGCCATTGCCCAGCCGCGCCTGCAAGGCCTCGCGCAGCGCGCCGGTGATGCTGTCGCCGGCGGTGTGGGAATCGCCGATCTGCACGATATGCACCGGGCGGTCCGCCGGCATCGCCGCCAGGCTGAGCGGCACGCCGGCCAGCAAATCGCCGGCGCACAGGCTGGCCAGGCAAGGCGCGGCGGCAAGGGCGAGCGGCACCAACATCAGCCCTGCGGCGGAACGGTTTGCGGCGGCACAGTTTGCGGTGGCACGGCTTGCGGTGGCAGGGCTTGCGGCACGGCAGGATCGGTGGCGGGCGGCGTTTCCGGCAGCAGATCGACGGGCGGCGCGGATTGGGCCGGGGCCGGATCGGCCGCCACCACGGGTTCGGCCAGCGCGGGATCGGCCTTGGCCGGCACGGCGGGCGGCAGCGGCAGCTGCACCGGCGGCGGCACCATTTCGGGCGGCACCACTTTGCCGCCACGCGCCGCCTGCCCCCAGGCGCGCAGCCGCACGGCCAGCGCATCGGTGAGCAGGCGATAGCCCTTCATGCTCATGTGGATGCCGTCGCCGGCCCGCACCAGCCACGGCGCGCCGGTGATCTTGTCCGGCAGATGCGAAGCATAGCCGCCGTCGGGGCCGACGGCCGCATTTCTGGTATCAATGAACGGCACCTTCAGCCGCGCCATCACGCCGGCATGAAAGGCGTTGAGGCCCTGAACCTGGCGGTCAAAAGCCGGATCGCGCATCAGCGGCAGGCCGATCCACACCACATCGGCCCCCTGGGCGCGCAGCATCCCGACATAGCGGGTGATGCGTGCCGCAATCTCTGCCTGCCATGCCGGCGACAGCAACGGCGCCACCCGGCCATCGACAAAAATGCCCTGCACATCATTGGCGCCGAAACTGATCACCGCCAGATCCACCGGGCCTTCGCGCAGCTGGCCGGCCAGCGCCTCTTCCAGATTGGTCTGGCGATAACGCGTGAAGCCAGTGCCTTGCTGCGAATATTGCAGCACATGAAAGGCTTCGCGGCGCGGCAGCTGATTGTACAGCGCCGCCCACAGGCCATCGCCGAAACTGTCACCGAACACGCCGATGCGGAAAGGCCGGCCTTGCGCCACGGCGCGTGCCAAACCCGCCGGCACATTTGCGGCAGCGGCGACATCGCCGGGCAAGCCGCCGACCAAGGGCGCAGCGCCGGCAGCCGTGACCGATGCTGGCAAGGCAGGCGGCGCGTCGGACAGGAATTCGTTCAATTGCGGCGCGAAGGCCAGCCCGATGGCAATGCCAGCCGCCACCCCGCAGAACAGGGCAGCGGTGCGATCGATCAACAGGAAGGCGGGATTTTCGGCCATGCGGTCTGCCGGGCTGATACACGCACCGGGCGGTGGTGCAAGCGCTTGGCTCGGCTGCCTGCGATCAATCGCCCGTCAACGGCGATTTGCGCCCCAGCTGCATCAGCCGGTATCGCAACAGCGCCATGCCGACCACCGTGAACGGCACGGCCAGCACCAGGCCCAGCGGGCCGAGCAAGGTGCCGGCGGCAATCAGGCTGAAGATCGTCAGCACCGGCGGCAGATCACCAAATCTGCTCTGGGCCAGCGGCGTCACCACATTGCCCTGCAACTGTTGCACCACCACCAGTGCGATGATGGTGAAGACGCCGGTTTCCACGCCCTGGCCAAAGCCGAGAATCACCGCCGGCACCGACACCAGCACCACGCCCAGATAGGGCACGAATTCGCACAGGCCGGCGACCAGGCCGATGGCCAGCGGCGATGGCAGACCGACCAACCACAGCCCCAGCGAGGTGCCCACCGCCACAAAGGCCATGCCGATCGCCTGGCCCTTGAGCCAGGCAGAGATCGCATCGCGCACCACGCCCAGGATCTCGTTCGCAGGCGGTTGGGCCGCCAGCGGCAACAGAGCAATCAGGCCATCGACATAAAGCCGCGGCTGCGCGGCCAGATACAGCCCGGCCACCAGCACCACGGCGAGGCCGGTGACGGCCGATCCGACATTGGCCAGCGCGCTCTGCAATATGCCGGCCACCTGCGCCATGCTGGGCGTCAGGCCGCCAATCTGGGACAGGGCTTCGCGGCCGATCGGGGTGGCGCGCGCCCAATCCTGCACATTCTTCAACGCGGGCGGAAAGCGTTCGGCCAGGATGATGAACTGTTCCACCATCATGCTGCCGAACAGGCCGAACACCACCAGCAACAGGATCAGCGGGATCAGGATCGCCGCCGCCAGCGCCAGCGCGAACGGCAGCCGCAGCCCGCGTTGCAGCAGCACGGTGAAATCATTCAGCATCAAGCCGATCAGCGCGGCGGCAAACAAGATCAACACCAGTTGCTGCAACTGCCACGCCGCCAGCGCCAGGGCGATACCGGCCATCACCGCCAGGGTACGGCGGAACCATTGGCCCGCGTCGTCAGCGGGTGGGGCGGGGGGAACACGCATTCCTCCATCATGCGGCAGCCGGCAGCGCTTGCCAAGCCGCGCCCGCCCTCAGGCGATCAAAGCGCTGCCCATTCGCCATCGCGGCTGTAGCGGTGCGAAACGCGACCATTCTCGTCGATCGCCCACAGATGGAGCCATTGATTGTCCACCAGATCGCGGACCATTTGGTTGGCCATGATCACATCGGTCATCGCCGCCAGCGGTGCTTCGATGAACACATTCAGGCGCAAGGGTTCGTGCAGGAAGCGCTGGCCATCATGGACCGATTGCCAGGCCAGGCCGGTTTTCAGATCACCGCCATTGCCTTCCAGCACGCCCAACGTGCCGACCACATTGTGCAGCACCTTGTTGCCGGCGCCCCACACCTGATTGTTCACCACCGATCCATAATATTGCAGGTTGATCCAGCTGGCCACGACCATCGGCGCCGTCATGATCAGCGACAGGATGCCGAAGCCCTTGTCCTGCTGCCAATCATAATCGTGCAAGAAGCTGCGGCCGCCCAGATCGATGCCCAAGGTGCGCTTGCGCGGTGCGGCGATGAACGCACCATTGCCGGCCAGGCCCCATTCAGGGCGAACCTGCGCCCAGTCGCGGCTGCGTTCGATCACCTGGGCGTCGATATCACGCTGCGGCATGTCCAGATCCAGGAAGCGCGACCGTTCCGCCCGCGCCAGCGTGGAGGCGCGGGCCAGCCAGGCTTCCACCTCGGCCACATAGGGCCGCAGTTCGGCGGGCACACGATCCTTGTCGTACACCATCACGTCATCGGTGGTGGTATCGTGCAGGGCGCTGAGGAACCAGGTGTCGGCCGGGATTTCGATGCCCTTGTGGGCCAGCCCAGCCCGCACGTCCGGATCGTTGAGGATGTCGGCGGCAATGCGGGCGTTGGCTTCACCGGTGTGGCCGCCGCAGGCACCGCAATCGAGGCCCGAGGCGTGGGGATTGTTGGCCGTGGTGCTGCCATGGCCAGCCAGCAACACGATGCGGCCGAAATCGCTGGTCATGCTCATGGCGCGCAGCACGGCTTCGCCCTGGGCGAGGCGCTGCCCGGCATCGAGGCCGGTCATGCGCCCACCCACCTGCCGCGGCTCCAGCCGCGGGCCCAGGCGCCCGATCATGCCATGATCAAGCCCGTCACTGTTGGGATCGGACACGGTGCGGGTGAAGCCCAGCGCGTCGCCGACCAGCTTGGGCGCAAATGCCAGCCCCACCGCCTCGACATAGGTGAAGCTGGAGACAGCGGACTGTTTGAAGCTTTTCCAGGCCTTGGCGGCACGCCGGCGCAACAGGCGCAAGCCGAGCACTTCGGTTTCTTCCGCCATCGAGGCGTTGTTGACCATTTCACAAACCGTGAAGCACGGCGTGAGCAACACCGGACAATGCGCACCACCGGTTTCGCGGCCGATCGGAATATATTCGATCGAATAGCCGAAGAAGCCGGCGAAGCCGACGGTTTCGCCGCCCGGCACCACCTGCTCCAGCGCACGACGATAGACTTCGGACCGCACATCGATGCAGAAGGCGGCTTGCAGCGGCTTGCGGCCATCGCGGCTTGGCAACTGGAACGCCTGCGGCACCGCATCGTTGCGCGCCAGCTTGCCGAGCAACTGCTGTTGCCAGGCGATTTCATAGGCGTCCTGAAACACCAGGATCAGCGCCAGATCCGGATCGGCATGATGGCCGGCATCGTCGGGCAAAGCGGCGGCCTGGCGCATTTCAGCAGCCCATGCGGCCTGGAATTCGGCATCGGTGCGTTGCTGGAACAGCGCATAGCCCCAGGCCATGCGGATGGCGAGCAGTTCGACCAGTCGATTGTCCGGCCGGCCGTACAGGCCATTGTCCCACACCAGATAGCGGACATAGGCCGCCCAGCCGCCGATATCGAACAGCGCCCGGTGCAGATAATCGGCAAGCGCCCGTTCCGGGATGCCGATGGCGCCCACGATCAGGGCGATCGCCGCCATCGGATCATCGGGCAGGCTGGCAATGATGCGGCGAAAGCCCTTGATGCCCATGGCTTCGGCATTGCGATCATGGCGCATGGTATCCCGCCACGCGGCCCAGGGCGAGTTGCCGTCTGATGCCCCGCGCTGCGGCATCTGCCAACTGGCCTGGCCTTCATCGAAATAGGCCGCGCACCAGCGCGAGATTTCATCGACCATGAAGGCTGTGCGGCTGGCCTGGCGGTCGCCGGCCGCAAGCGTGTCGAGCACTTCGGCAATGGTGGCAACCACGGCCGGCCCGCGCACCCGTTCACCCGGTTCACGGGCCAGGCTTGCCTTGGCGAGGCCCACATCGGCGGGCACCTGGGCATTGCCGGGCGCGCGCGCCAGCGCTTCGGCGATATGCAGATCGGTGATGATGCCGCTGGCCATCGCATCGCGATAGAATTGCCGCGGCATCAGCATATCGACCTTGGCCACCCGGCGCAGCGTGGCAGCCGTTTCACCAAAGCCCTGGCCGATGAAACCGAGGAAGGGATTGACCGCAACGAAATGCTTGAGCGGCCACAGCGGTGCAATGCGCTGGCAGGCAATGGCAATCGCGGTCTCCAGCGCATCGGGAACCGGCGTCTGTGTGGGGGCGGGCGTGGAGATGGTGGCGGTTTCGGTGCTCATCGTGGCATCCTTCGTTCAGGGTGGGGCCTAAGTTCAGCGTGCGGTCGGCAGGCCGGTGGGCCAGAATTTCAGCACCAGCCGGTTGGCGACGCTGTTGACGTAAAGCCCGTTGCGGGCATGCACATAGAAGGCGCGAACCCATTCCGGCGCCGGGTTGCCCGAACCGGGCTTGGCCGCGATGAAGCTGGCCTGGCCAACGGTGAGGGCGGCAAAGCCCGCCACCACCAGGATGATCGCGGCCAGCGCAACCGGGCCGCTGCGATGGCCCGTGGCGGGCAAGGTGCCGGCCATCAGCCACGCCATGCCGGCCTGCAGGGCAAAATAGCTGCCTGCCACCAGCAGCGCCATGGCGACGGTGCGGGCGATGACAAAGCTGGTCGGCCTTATGTCGATCGATTGGGTGATCAGGTGGGTGAGGCCCATGACCATGATCGCCCCCAGCGCGAAGATGCCGGGCTGGGTGGCAAGCTGGAAGCCGGACAAGGTGCCGATGATGGCGACCCCGGCCAGCACACCCGCCAGCGCAATGCCGACACGGGCCGGGTGCGCGGCACCACCCGGGCTGGGCGACCACGATGCGCGGGCGATATCGATGACGCTGCCCGACGACAGGAAGGCATGCGCCTTGTAAAGCGAGTGCGCCACGATATGCAGCAGCGCGGCCGGCCAGGCGCCCAGCCCGCATTGCAGCAGCATGAAGCCCATCTGCGCAATGGTCGACCAGGCCAGCGCGACCTTGATGGCATTCTGGGTGAGCATCACCACGCTGGCGAACAGTGCGGTGAAGCCACCGAGGATGATCAGCAGGTCAAGCGACGGCGTCGCCAGTTGCAGCAAGGGCGCAAAGCGCAGCAGCAGGAAACCGCCAGCGTTTATGATGCCGGCATGCAGCAGCGCGGACACCGGCGTCGGGGTTTCCATCACTTCGGTGATCCAGCCGTGCAGCGGGAATTGCGCCGATTTGAGCAGCGCCGCGACCGCAATCAGCACAGCAGCGACGGTCAGCGGCAGCGGGGTTGCGCCGGTGGCCGCAATGCCCTTCAGAAAGACATGAAGGCTGGCGATATCGAGCGTGCCGGCAGCCTGCCAGACCAGGCCGATGGCCACGGCCAGGCAGACGTCGCTCAGCCGGCTGGCGATGAATTTCTTGCGCGCCGCGAGAATGGCCGCCGGGCGATCGCCGTAAAACAGCAGCAACTGATTGAGGCCCAGCGACGTCGCCACCCAGGCCGCCAGGAACATCAGCAGATTCCCCGACAGGATGAGCAGCAGCACGCTGGCCAGAGTTAACGACAGCAGCCGGGTGAAGCGCGCGTGCCCCGGATCGCCGGCCATGTAATTGCGCGAATAATGCACGACGATCAGCCCGACGAAACTGACCAGCAGGAACATCACCGCCGTCAGGCCATCGAACAATATGCCGACACCCGTGCCCACCCCTGGCAGTGCCGGGGTGACCAGCGGGCCGGCAGCAACCGCCACTACAGCCAGCAGCACCGCCGTGGCCAGGCTGGCAATTACGGCCAGGCGGGCGCGGCCGGCCAATGGCCGCGCGTCGCTGCCGCCAAACCCGGCCAGTGCCAGCAGCGCGGCCGGCCCAGCCAGCGCCAGCCACAAGAGGGAAGTGGTCATCATGTCATCGCTCCATCGCGAAAGGGGAACGACCAGCCATGTAGGGGGTGGAAATTACTGCGTAAAATATATATAATATAGATTGTCGTTCGGTTTGATGAATGTATTTGCGATGGCAGCCTTGAACTACAATCACTTGCGCTATTTCCACGCCGTGGCGCACGCCGGCAGCCTGACGCGCGCCGCCGGGCAACTGCACCTGTCGCAATCAGCGTTGTCGGTGCAGCTGAAAAGCCTGGAGGAGGCGCTGGGGCACGCGCTGTTCGAACGCAGCCACCGCCGCCTGGCGCTGACCGAGGCCGGCAAGATCGCGCTGGATTATGCCGACACGGTGTTTGCCGCCGGCGATGCGCTGGTCTCGACGCTGGCCGGGCGGGTGCGGCTCGATCAGCAGGTGCTGCGCATCGGGGCGCTGCCGACGCTGTCGCGCAATTTCCAGGCCGAATTCATCGCGCCGCTGATCGGCCGTCGCGATGTCGAGCTGGTGATGGCATCGGGCACCTTGCGCGATCTGATGGCGCAACTGGAAGCGCATGAACTGGATGTCGTGCTCGCCAACCAGCCGCCGCGGGGCGCCGTTGCGCCCGACATCATCAGCCGCCGCATTGCCCAGCAGCCGGTGGGCCTGGTCGGCCCGCCCGGCCTCCTGCACCGCCCTCTGCACTTCCCGCACGATCTCGCCAAGCTGCCCGTGCTGTTGCCGGCCAGGGGCCTCGATATCCGCACCGGTTTCGACCAATTGCTCGATGCGGCCGGCATTCAACCGATCATCCTCGCCGAGGTGGACGATATGGCCATGCTGCGCCTGCTCGCCCGTTCTTCCGAAGCGCTCACGCTGGTGCCGCCGATCGTGGTGAAGGACGAACTCGCCGCCGGCACACTCGTCGATCTTTACACAATCCCCGACCTTGCCGAGGATTTCTATGCCATCACGCAACGCCGGCGGTTTCCCAATCCGTTGCTGACGGGATTGTTGGGCGGTTAGGGCCGCCGCAACGCTGGCGATCAAGCGGACGCTGCCGCCCGGCGCTGGCGGCGCAGCGTGCCACCAATGGCGGCAAAGCCAGCCATCAACATGGCCCAGCTTGCCGGTTCCGGCACCGCCCCGTTCACGTTAAAGCCAGCCCCGTCGATGCGAAACACGGTGCCATAGAGAAAGCTTCCGCCCGTTCGGGTCGTGCCATAAAGCCGGCCCTGTCCATCGGCGACCAGGCTGCCAAGCGGGTTATCGTCGCCGCCAAAATTTACCAGCGTCGTAAAGGTGCCGTCTTTGGTCAGCCGAAACGCCGTGCTGCCATTGTAAGCACTTGTCGTGCCGAACAATGTGCCCGACGCATCGATGATGACACCGCCATAGGGGTAACCATTGGCGCCACCGAGATTTGCCAGGGTTTTCAATGTCCCACCGGGGGTCACGCTGAACACTGTGCCGCCGCCATTGGCGCCCCCAGTGTATGTTGTGCCATAAAGCGTGCCCGAAGGCCCGGCGACCAGGGTGCTGTAGGGGCTGGAACCGTTGGTGCCGTTGAAGGCTGCCAGGGTCGTAAGGACGCCGCCGCTGGTCAGCTTGAACACGGTGCCATACTGCCCCGGTCCGCCACCCCGAGTCGTGCCATAGAAGGTGCCCGATGCATCAGCGATGAGCCCCCCAAAAGGCGTGCTGCCATTGGGGCCGGTGAAGGTGGCCAGCGTTGTGAAGGTGCCGCCGGTGGTCAGGCTGAACACCGTGCCCTTGCTTGCTGAGCCGCCTTCCGATGTCGTGCCATAAAGCGTGCCCGACGCGTCGGCGATCAAGCTGCCTTGGGGGAAACTGGGATATAACTGTGCCAACGTCGTAAAGCCGCCGCCAGAGGTCAGCTTGAACACCCCGCCACCGATGCTGGTGGTGCCATAAAGCGTGCCGGACGCATCAGCGAGCAGCCCGCCATGTGGAAAGCCGCCAGTGGTATCGGCGCCCAAGGTTGCCAGCGTGTTGAACGTGCCGCCAGGTGTCAGGCTGAACACGGTCCCCGCGTTATTGGCGCCGCCCCTGAACGCCGTGCCATAAAGCGTGCCGCCGGCGCCGATGATCAAATTGGCCTGGGGATAGGCGCCATTGGTCCCGTTGAAGGTGAACAAGGTGGTCAGCGTGGCGGCAGCGACGGGCGCAGCTTGGCCGAGAAACACGGCCGTTGCCGCCACAACAAGATGCCACTTCATGCCACTTCCCCCGGACCGAATCGCTGTTTGATCGGCTTATCATTTGCAAATTAAGAACATAAGTCGGCAGTTCGTCCACTTTCAGGCGATTGCACGGGCTTGGCCGGCGTCGTTGGCGAACCCATTGCCGTTGCCACGAACTGGACGGCCTGATCGGGTGCCGTCATAAAGGCACTGCGCTCCGGCAGATGCCGATGGATTCGCGGCGGAGAAGCCAGTTTGATCGAATTCCTTCTGTTGATCGGGGAACGGCTCGCGCGGGGCTTTGCCATAGAATTTGTGCGCTATCTTGTTGGCGCAGCCGGCGTGGCGCTGTTCTGCTGGCTGGCGCAGCGCTGGATTGCTGCCCGGCGCATTCAACGCCGTGCCGCCAGCTTTGCCGATCGTCGGCGCGAATTTTTGCAGTCGGTCCAGACCATCGGCATCTTTGCGATCGTCAGTCTCACCACGTTCGCGCTGTTCAAGGCGGGTGTCCTCCACATCCAGCGCAGCGTTCCGCACGTCGGCGTGCTGATGGCGCAAGTGGCGGCGATGGTGATCCTGCACGATGCCTGGTTTTACTGGATGCACCGCACGCTGCACCACAAAGCGTTGTTCCGCCGCGCCCACGCCACCCATCATCTCAGCCGCACGCCGACCAGTTGGGCCGCCTACAGCTTTGCGCCGATCGAGGCAGTCGCTGAATCAATCTACATCCCGTTCATGCTGATCGTGCTGTCGGCGGTGACACCGCTTTATGGCCTGGCGATCTTCATCTTCCTGGGCCATCAGATCATCCGCAATGCGATCGGCCATTCCGGGTATGAACTGGCGTGGCCTGGCTTCACCCGATCGCCGCTGACCGGTTGGCTGACAACAACAACCCACCACGATCTCCACCACACCGAAGGCCGCTATAATTTCGGGCTGTATTTTACCTGGTGGGACCGATGGATGGGAACCGAACATCCACGATATCATGCGGTGTTCGAGAATGTCACACGACGGCCTGCAACGGGAAATGTCGCCGAAGAAATGGCTTGAGCTGAACCTTCGGTTTGGATCGCGTCCCGGTGATCGGCGACGAACCTACAGCCCCATCTCCGCCGCCGCCGCCCTGATCCGCCCCTGCACCGCCGTATCGCCATTGAACGACGCCAGCGCCTGATCCCGCGCTGTGCGGGCCGCTGCGACATCGCCGAGCACCTGGCGGGCGCGCATCAGGCGTAGCCAGCCGGCTTCGTCCTTTGGGTTGGTCTTCAACCGGTCGGCGAGCCGTTCGACCATGCCGCGGATCATCGCCTGCTGATCGGCCGGGGCCATCTGCTGCACGGCCTGCACCTGTTCGCGGCTGGGGCTGGGCATCACGCCGGCTGGAGGCGCGGCACTGGCGGCAGCCGCAGCAACGGTTGAATCCGGCACGCCGGGCACGGCGGCCTTGCCGGCCGGCTTGGTGGCGGCAAGGCGCGCAGCGATGTCGATGCCGGCGGCCTGTGCGGTCTGCTGGATCACGGCGCGCAATTGCGGCAGCCACGGCGCGTCGGCGGGCGAATCGGCAAGCAGCGTCAGCCAATCATTGATCGCGCCCTGGCGATCGCCTTGTTCAGCCTTGCGCACGCCAAGGAAATAGCGGGCGCGGGCATCGGCGCCGTCTTGCTGCGCGGCCTTTTCAAAGGCGGCAGCGGCAGCGGGCGTCACCTGGCCGCCGGCATCCTGCACCAGCGCTTCGCCATAGGCAGATTGATAGCCAACGCCATCGGGTTTCAGCGCGATGGCGCGGGCATAGGCCTTGGCGGCATCGGCGTAGCGCCCGGTCTGGAAATAGCTCCAGCCCAGCATGCGCCAGCCTTCGGGATCATCCGGCGTCGATTGCATCTTGGCTTCAAGGCCGGTGATCAGCTGCGCCACTTCAGCCGACGGCGCACCTTGCGGCGCAGCGGCCGGCCCGGCCGCCGCAGCAGTTGCAGCCGGAGCCGGTGCGGCGCCACTGGCCAGTTCCGGCTGGCCCATACTGGCATAGAGAGCGGCGGCGGCCACCGCGACCATCCCGGCCAGGCCCAGTGCGACGACAGACAGGCTCTTCTGCCCCAGCGTGCGATCCAGCTCGGTCGGGATATGGCCGGCCGCCAGCAATCGCCGGCGGACTTCGTTACGCAGGCCCTCGGCTTCGGCGGGCTGGATGCTGCCGGACGCCAGTTGCACGTCCACATCGGCCAGCTGATCCTTCAGCACGGCGATGGTGGCGGCGCGGGCATCCACCCGCGCTTCGTGGCGACGCACCAGCGGAATGGTGAGCCAGGCGGCAGACAGCGCCGCCAGCACGGTGAGGATGATCCAGAGTGTCATGAGGGTCTCAGTCAGATGGGTCGGACAACCGGTCAAGCTCGGCCTGTTCGGCTGCGGTCAAAGCTGTGTCGGCGGCAGCAGCTGGGCGGCGCCGCTGCCACAGGATCAGGCCGGCGCCGCCCAACAGCAGCACGGCGAATGGCCCCGCCCACAGCAGCAGCGTGTCGCCTTCCACCGGCGGGTTCAGCAGGACGAAATTGCCATAACGTTCAACAAGATAGTCGCGCACCGCCGCGTCGCTCTTGCCCGCCGCAATCTGTTCGCGCACCAGCAGGCGCAGATCGCGGGCCAATGGCGCATCACTGTCGTCGATCGACTGATTCTGGCAGACGACGCAGCGCAAATCCTTGGATAACGCCCGCGCCCGCTGTTCCTGCGCCGGATCGGGCAGCATTTCATCAGGGAGGACGGCCGCGGCCGGCGCTGCAAGCAGCAGGGCCAGGGCAATGATCAAGCGCTTCATGCCTCGGCCCGCAATTGCTGCATCAACGGCTTGATCTGGCCTTCCCACACCTCCGGGCTGATCGGGCCGATCTGCTTGAAGCGCACGCGGCCCTTTTTATCCACGATGAAGGTTTCCGGCACGCCGGTAACGCCCAGATCGATGGCGGTGCGGCCCACTTCGTCAGCGGCGACACGGGTATAGGGATTGCCATAACGCGCCAGCCAGCTTCGGCTGTCTTCCGGCTTGTCTTTCCAGGCGATGCCGTACACCTTATAGCCTTCGGCTGAAATACGTTCCAGCACCGGATGTTCCTGCGGGCAGGCGGCGCACCAGCTGGCCCAGATGTTGAGCAGCCGCGGCTCGCCCTTGAAGCTGGCGCTGGCAAAACCCGGTCCGCCATTTGCCTCGGCGGCAATGCCAGGCAGCGCGAATTCCGGCAGCGGCCGGTCGATCAACTGGCTGGGCAGGGCCTTGGGGTCTTGCGTCAGGCCAAAGCCCAGAAACGCCGCCAGACCGGCAAAGGCGATGATCGGCAGGATGAAGATCAGGCGTTGCATGGGACCAGCCTATTCCGCCGGAACCAGGCCGGGCGCAAGAGCGGCCCGCACCTGTGGCACCCCGATGCGGAAGCGGCGATCCGCCAGCGATGAAGCGCCGCCCATCGCCATCAGCAGCCCGCCAAACCAGATCCAGCCGACCAGCGGATGCCAGTAGATGCGCACCACCAATCCCTGCCCGCGCGCATCGGACTGCACATCGCCGATAGCAATATACTGGTTGCCGGCGATCGAAGCGTTGATGCCGGCTTCGGTGGTCTGGTTGCCGGAGACGGTGTACATCCGGCGTTCGGAGAACAGGGTGGTGGCGCTGCCATTCTGCGCCACGGTGAACTGGGCCCGCAGCGCGCGATAATTGGCGCCATCCACTTCCTGGGCATCCACCATCGTCACCCTCAGTGGCCCGGCGCTGGCCGTCTCGCCGGGGCGCATCACCAGGATCTTCTCGGCCGAGAACGCCCCCATCGATGAAATGCCGGCCGTGGTCACGCCCAGGCCAGCATGGGCCAGCACCAGGCCGATGGTCGCCGCCGGCGTGGTGCGCACCAGCCGCCATGAGAAGCCGCCTGCGCCCCGCCAGCGCCGCACCAGCACCAGCACCGCGCCCAAAATGAGCCACGCGCCCAGCGCCAGACCAAGCGCCGATGCCGCCTGCGCCGTCCCCAGCCACAGGGTCAGGCCCGCCAGCAGCGCCAGCACGGCCGCCGCCGGCACCAACAGCTTGCGCCCCACGCGGCCCAGTTCATCACGCTTCCACGCCAGCACCGGCCCGACCGTGACCAGCATCAGCAGCGGAATGGCCAGCGGCGCGAACACCAGGTTGTAATAGGGCGGGCCGACCGAGATCTTGTTGGTGGGCGCGATGGCCTCCATGATCACCGGATAGAAGGTGCCGAGGAACACCACGGCCGTCAGCGCCATCAGCAACAGATTGTTGAGGGTGAGGCCAGCTTCGCGGCTGACGCTGCCGAACAGCGCGCCCGACCGCAGCATCGGCGCGCGCACGGCAAACATCGCCAGCGCCGTGCCGGTGGCGCCGATGATCATCGCGAGGATGAACACGCCGCGCTTTGGATCGACGGCAAAGGCATGCACCGACGTGAGAATGCCGGAGCGTACCAGGAAGGTGCCGACCAGCGACAACGAGAAGGCCAGGATGGCGAGCAGGATGGTCCAGCCGGCCAGGCTCCCGCGCTTTTCGGTGACGATCGCCGAATGGAGCAGCGCCGTGCCGATCAGCCACGGCATGAAGCTGGCGTTTTCCACCGGATCCCAGAACCACCAGCCGCCCCAGCCCAGTTCATAATAGGCCCAGAAACTGCCGAGTGCGATCCCGCAGGTGAGCGGCACCCACGCCGCCAGCACCCAGGGCCGCATCCAGCGCGCCCACGCCGGATCGGCGCGGCCTTCCATCAGCGCCGCCACGGCAAAGCTGAAGGTGACCGAGAAGCCGACATAACCCAGATAAAGCAGCGGCGGGTGGAAGACGAGGCCAGGATCCTGCAACAGCGGGTTGAGTTCCGCGCCATCGAACGGCGCCGGGCTGAGCCGCGCAAAGGGGTTGGAGGTGAACAGCGCAAACGCCAGGAATGCCACCGAAATCATCGCCTGCACGGCAAGCACCCGCGCCTGCAAAGTGGCCCGCAGATTGTCACCAAAACGGGCAATGCCGGCACCATAGATGGACAGCACCAGCACCCAGAGCAGCATCGATCCTTCGTGGTTGCCCCAGGTGGCAGCCAGACGATAGGGCAACGGCTGCGACAGCGCGCTGTGGTTGGCGACCAGCGCCACCGAAAAATCGGCCTGGCCGAACAGGGTCATCAGGCAGGCAAAGCTCAGCGCGATCAGAAGGGCCTGCAACCCGGCCGCAGACCGCCCGAACGCCATCAACGCCGCGTCACCGCGTATGGCCCCCAGCAGCGGCAAGGTCGCTTGCGCCGCGGCCACCAACAGGGCGAGGATCAGGGCGAAATGGCCGATTTCGGCAAGCATGGGCGCTGCGTCTCCGATGGGGCGGCAAAACAGGATCGTGCATTAATTGCATGCCTGACGATTCTTGCTCTAGCCGATGCGTATCAAGATGCTAGGATTTATCCCGAACAAGCGTAGGAAGACAGGGCTTGAACCGGGGGGCAAAGCCATTGTGACGACGTATCGCATCGCCATCGTGGGCTCCGGCCCGGCCGGCCTGTCGGCCGCGGCGCATGCAGCACGGCTGGGTCTCAGCCATGTCCTGCTCGAAAAGACCGACCATCTTTCCGATACGATCTATAAATATCAGAAGGGCAAGCATGTGATGGCAACGCCGTCGCAACTGGTCCTGCGTTCCCCGCTCGATTTCGATGCCGGCAAGCGTGAAGTGGTGCTCGGCACCTGGAATGACCAGACCGCAGCGGCTGCCGTGAACGTGAAATATCATGCCGAGGTGAAGTCCATTGTCGGCACCGGTGATCCGATTCCCGGTTCGATCATGAAGATCGTCAACCGCAAGCGCGACGGCACCAGCGAGACCAAGGAAATCCAGCGCCTCGCCCCGCCCTATCGGCTGACGCTTACCAATGGTGAGGAGGTTCTGGCCGACACGGTGATTCTGGCAATCGGGACCCAGGGCAACCCCAATCTGATGGCTTGCGCCGGGGGCAACCTGTCCCATGTGCAATATCAGCTCGATGATCCGACTGCCTATACCGATGAACATATCTTCGTGATCGGCGGCGGCGATGCCGGCATCGAAAACGCGCTCGGTCTGGCCGCGGATCCGGCACAGAACAACACGGTGACGCTGGTCAACCGCTCGGCCGATTTCGCCAATGCCAAGGATGCCAACGTCAAGGCCTTGATGGGGGCGCGCGATTCGGGGCGCATGAGCGTCATGACCGAAACCACCACCAAGCTGATCGAGCCGGACTGGGTGACGCTCGACACCCGCGACGGCGAGGTGCGGGTCCGCTGTGATCGGATGATTGCCCGGATGGGATCGGCGCCGCCGCGCGGCTTTGTGGAAAGTTGCGGGGTGGAATTTGCCTCGAATGACCGGCTGGCCTTTCCAAAACTGTCGGCCACCTTCGAATCGACGGCGCCGGGCATCCATGTGGTCGGCGCGCTCGCCGGCTATCCGCTGATCAAGCACTGCATGAACCAGGGCCATGATGTCGTCGAGTTCATCAACGGCAATCTCGATCTGAAGCCCGCCGATGAGCCCATCCTTGAAGCCAAGCTGGCCGGCTTGCCCGGCAAGCGCAGCGTTGCCGAGTGGCTGGAACATCTGCGGACCAGCGTGTCGATCCTGAACGGCATGAGCAGCCTGCAGATGCGCGAGTTCATGCTCGATTCGCGTGTGCAGGCGTACCGCGCCGGCGATGTGGTGTTCGAACGCAACGCGCCGGGATCATCGCTGTTCGGCATCGCCGAGGGCCATGTGCTGGTGGAGGTCAACCCCACAGACCCGTCGATCACCGTGCCGGTGGGCGCCGGCACGATCTTTGGCGAAATCGGCCTGATCTCCGGGCGGCAGCGCGGGGCCACCATCCGGGCCGGCAGCGATTGCGTCTTGGTGGAAATCAGCCGCAATGCCGCGCTGAAGCTGATGAGCCAGGTGCCATCGGCCGCGCGCGAGATCACCCGCGTCACCACCGAACGCAGCCTGCTGCAGATCTTCAAATCCGGGCTGGTTGCCAGTGATCTGGTCGATGTGATCGCCGCATCGAAGGTCGAAAGCCTGCGCCCCGGCCAGGAGATCATCAAGGAAGGCGAAATCGACGACGCAATCTTCCTGATCCGATCAGGTTCGATGGTGGTGGAAAAAACGCTGGGCGGCAAACCTGTGTTCCTTGCCTATGTACCGGCCGGGTCGTTCGTTGGCGAAACGGAAGTCATCGAGGGCGGCCCGCGCGGCATCACCGTCCGTGCCGCGGTGAAAAGCGATGTCATCCGCCTGTCCGGCGAGCCCTTCCGCGCCCTGCTCGCCGCCAAACCGCAATTGCTCGACAAGGTCCGCGGCGAGATGGCCAGCCGGGTCGCCGTGAACAACTTCATCGAATCCAAGAAGGACAGTTTCTCCGGCATCGTCGAGACCTTCACAGGAGTCGCCAATTTCCTGGTGGATCAGGGCGTTGGCGAAGCCACCGACGTGCTGCTGATCGATGAAAAGCTGTGCGTCGGTTGCGACAATTGCGAAAAGGCCTGCGCTGATACCCATGATGGCCTGTCGCGGCTGGACCGCGAAGCCGGCCGTACTTTTGCGCATCTTCACGTGCCGACCAGCTGCCGCCACTGCGAGCGCCCGCACTGCATGGCCGATTGCCCGCCCAACGCCATTCACCGCGGCCCCACCGGCGAAGTCTATATCGACGACACCTGCATCGGCTGCGGCAATTGCCAGCGCAACTGCCCCTATGGCGTGATCCGCATGGAAAAGGAGCCGCCAAAGAAACCCTGGCTGCTCAGCTGGTTCCTGTTCGGCAGCGGCCCGGGCCCCGGTGAGCCAAGCTACAAATGGTCGAAAAAGGCCGATCCGGCCTATGCCGAAAAGGCCAAGAAGGCGGTCAAATGTGACATGTGTTCGGGCCAGGATGGCGGCCCGGCCTGCGTGCGCGCCTGCCCCACTGGCGCCGCCATCCGCGTATCGCCCGAACAATTCCTCAGCGTGGCGCTGATGGCGCGGGACGGCAACTGATGGCCAGCAACGCCGCTGCCACAAAAGCCGCTGCCTCAAGCCAAGGCACCCGCAAGGCCATGACCGGCAAGGCGGTGAAGCGCGCACCGCGCGACGCCGTGCATGAAAGTTTTCTCACCCACCGCCGCGCGCGCTGGGCGAAAATCGCCGCAACAGTGTCGCTGGTCGCCCTTGCCGCCTATCTGCTCACCGATCCGATCCCGCGCCACAATGGCGGCACCTGGCTGGGCTACACGCTGGGAACCATCGGCGCCGGCATGATCATCTGGCTCAGCCTGCTCGGCGTGCGCAAGCGGGTGATCGGATCCAAGCCGTTCAGCCTGAAGGGCTGGACCAGCGCCCATGTCTATCTCGGCCTGTCACTGATCGTCATCGGCACGCTGCACACCGGTTTCCAACTCGGCTTGAATGTCCATACGCTGGCCTGGGTTTTGATGATGATCGTCATCCTGTCTGGCCTGTGGGGCATCAGCCTTTATGCCACACTGCCCGAAAAACTGTCGGCCAATCGCGGCGAGTTTACCCAGCTGCAGATGCTGGAAGCGATCCGCACGCTCGATCGCCAGCTCGATTCCGCCGCGCAGCCGCTGGGGCCGGACGATGCCGCGCTGGTGCGGATGAGCCTGGAACAGTGCCGGATCGCCGGGTCATTGTCCCAGCGCCTGTTCGGCAGTTATGCCGACGACGGCAATGCACGGGCGCTCGCTGCCGTTTCGGCACGCGTGACGGCCGACAGGCGGGCCGGCCGCGTCGATGAAGCCGTGCAGCAGATCCAGTTCCTGCTCGAGCGCAAGGAGGCCGCCCTGAGCCAGGCGCGCCGCCATATCCGCCTGAAAGCCCGGCTGGAATTCTGGCTCTATATCCACGTGCCAGTAACCCTTGCGTTGCTGGCGGCGCTGCTGGCGCACATCCTGTCCGTGTTCCTGTATTGGTGATGGCGATGCTTGGTTGGCAATGCATGGGGGGCCGGTCATGAGCTTCATCATCCGCCAGGTCGCCAAGCGCGCCGATGGCGGCGACATCATCCGCACACGCACCTTGTCTGCCGCCGAAATCAGCGTCGGGCGCGGCACTGATTGCGATATCCAGCTGGCCGATCTGGCGGTGATGCTGCGCCACGCCCGGCTGGTGGAAATCGCGCCCGGCCGGGTGAGTGTGGAAACCACCGGCGGGGTCCCGGTCGAAGTGGCGGGCAAGTTCGTCACCCGTGCCGATGTGGCGATCGCCGATGCGCCGGTGATCGATATCGGCCCGTTCCGCCTGTCGCTGTCGACAGGCGACGGCGGTGCCGTGGCCATCACGGCCGAGCGCGTGGTGCCGCCGATGGATACGGCAGACGCGGCGCAGGAAGTTTCGATCTTCTCGCTGCAGGGCGCCATGCCCACCCGGCGCCGGCTGGCCTGGGTGGGGGCGCTGGCGGTGCTGGCCATCATGCTGGTGCTCCCGCTGCTGCATTTCCTGGGCGAAGGCCAGGCCGCCCTGCCCCGCGACATGCTGGCCGAGGCGGCGCAGCTGGGCCCGGCGGCGCCGGCCTTTGGCCTGCAGGTGGCACAGCCGCGCGCCGTGCCGGCTGGCGGCCCCGCGCCTGACGAACTCTGGTCCACCGGCACCTTGTCCAACGCCCATGCCAGCCTGGCCAACAATTGCGGTGCCTGCCACAACAAGGCCTTCGTGTCGGTGACCGACAGCAGTTGCCAGGCCTGCCACACACCGGCCGCCCTGCCCGAACATGCGAAGCCCGCGCGGTTGGCGGGCAGCCAGATGCCGGAAGGCGGCATCGTGGGGGCCGCGCACCGGGCCTTCAACCTGCCGCAGGGCCGGTGCACCAGTTGCCACAAGGAACATGAAGGCGAAGCCACGGTGATGACGGTGGCGGCCAGTTTCTGCACCGATTGCCACGATGGCATGAAGAGCCGGCTGGGCGACACGCAGGTGGCCGATGTACAGGATTGGCCGAAGCATCCGGATTTCCGCGCGACGCTGGTCTCAGCACCGGCGCCGGGCACGCCGCAGTTCACCCGCATCGCGCTCAGCGGTGCGCGCGAGCAATCCGGCCTGATCTACCCGCACGATCTTCACCAATCGACGCGCAATGCCGTGGCCAACATGGCGCTGAAACAGGGCCTGCCCACCAGCGCCGATGGCGCCCTGCCCTGCAATTATTGCCACAAGCCGGACAGCGATCAGCTGCGCTTCAAGCCGATCGAGATGGAGGCCAACTGCGGCGCCTGCCATGATCTGGCCTTTGCCCGCGATGGGGACACGCTGCGCACGCTGCCACATGGCAAGCCGGCGCAGGTCGCCGGCATCATCCGCGATTTCTATCTGTCGCAGGCCGTCGCGCCGCGGGCCGGCGTGCAGCGCATCGCCTTTGAACGTCGCCTGCCCGGCCGCATGGCCGAGCTGGAGGCTACGCAATTGCGACTGGGCGGCATCGGCGATGCCCGCACGAGGGCGGCCTCCGCCGTCGAGGCGGTATTTACCGGTGGCGACACGCCCGGAAAAGGCATCTGCACCGATTGCCATGCGGTCGCCGATACCGGCGCCGCCGATATCACCAAGCGCTTCGCCATCGCGCCCGTATCGATCAACGATCATTATCTGCCAAAGGGCCAGTTCCCGCACGGCCAGCACAAAAGCTATGACGGAAAGACCGGCCAGGCGGCCTGCATCGCCTGCCACACCGGTGTGCTGAAATCCAAGACATCGACCGATGTGCTGATCCCCGGCGTGGCCAACTGCCGTGAATGCCATGGCGCGCCGCCGAAAAGCCTGCTCCCCGCCGCAGGCAAGGCCGGCGCCAGTTGCGACACCTGCCATGGCTTCCACGAAGGCAATGGCGGCAGCACCCCGTTGCCGGCGGGGCATGGTGGCACCGCGGCGCGCGTTGCGGCCGTGCGCAGCCCAAGGGCCCGTTCCTAGTGCAGGTGGGCCTGATACAGGCGGCGGGCTTGCGCATTCATGAAGATTGCGTCACATTCGCTAAAGTCTGCGTATCTGTCGGCGATCAAGCTGTTGCCATTCGGGCGCAGCGCGCGGGGGCCATGCAATGTTGATTGCCCAGGTGACTGATATACACCTTGGCTTCCAGCCGGACGACCCGGCGGAGCTGAACCGCAAACGCTTTGACGAGGTGATCGATTCGCTGCTTGCGCTCACCCCGCAACCTGATCTGCTGCTGGCGACCGGCGATCTGACCGAAAATGGCACGGATGCGTCTTACCAGACGCTGAAAACCGTGATCGATCGCCTGCCCTTTCCGGTGCTGCTGGCGCTCGGCAATCACGATGTTCGCAGCAATTTCTGCCGTGTATTTCCCGACGTGCCGATCACGGCGACCGGGCATGTCCAATATACGCTCGTCCATGGTGCCTTGCGCTTTGTCGTGCTGGACACGCTGTCGGAAGGCCATCACGGCGGTGCCTTTACGGCCGATCAGGCCGCCTGGCTGGATGCGGAATTGGCGCAAGACACGCGGCCGACCGTGCTGGTGCTGCACCACCCGCCGATCGAAACCGGCAATGGCTGGATGACCGAGGATATTGATGCGCCCTGGGTCGGGCGGCTGGCCGCCGTGGTGGAGCGCCACCCCCATATCATCCGCATGGTCACCGGCCATCTGCACCGCGCCATGGTCACCAACTGGCACGGCACCACGCTCGCCGTCTGCCCATCGAGCGGGCCGCAAGTCGCCATCGATTTCCGCGAGATCGACCCGGAAAATCCGGATGGCCGCGACATGATCGTCGCCGAAGCCCCCGGCTTTGCCCTGCATTACTGGACCGGGCGTGACCTGATCACCCAGTTCGGCAGCGGCGGCGATCACCCGGTGCTCGCCCGCTACAACGCCCGCATGCAGCCGACCGTGCAGCATATCCTGGCGGAGCGCACGGGCGCGCATTGAGGCGCCGAGCAGCCGCGCTCACACCCTCATCGGCATCAGCACATACAGCGCCCGCGACTCGTCATTCTCGCGGATCAGCGTCGGCGCCGAGGCATCGGCCAGGTGCATATCGACCTGATCGCTGCCCACCTGCGCCAAGATGTCGAGCAAATAGCGATAGTTGAAGCCGACCTCCAGCGCATCGGCGCCATAATCCGCCGACACTTCTTCCGAAGCCGTACCATTTTCCGGGCTGGTCACCGACAATGTCACCTTGTCCGGCCCCAGCGACAGTTTCACCGCGCGGGTCTTTTCGGTGGTGGCAATCGCCGCCACGCGGTCCACGCCTTCGGCCAGGCTGCGCGCGTCGATCTTCAGCAACTTGTCGTTCGCGGTCGGGATCACCCGGCTGTAATCCGGGAAGGTGCCGTCGATCAGCTTGCTGGTCAGCGTCGAATCCGCCGAGAATTTGAAGCGGATCTTGGCTGGCGACAGGCTGATCTCCACCGGCGCATCGCCGGCCAGTTCATCGAGCAACTTGCGCACTTCGTTCACGCATTTGCGCGGCACGATCACGCCCGGCATGTCGGCGGCGCCAGCCGGCAGATCAAGCTCGATCCGGGCCAGCCGGTGGCCATCGGTGGCCACACCGCGCAGCCGCGGCGACGGGCCCGCCGTGGCATGCAGGTAAATGCCGTTCAGATAATAACGCGTTTCCTCGGTCGAGATCGCAAAGCGCGTCGCGTCGATCAATTCCTTCAGATCGGCGGCGCTCAGCGTGAAGCGCACCGGCAGATCGGTTTCGGCGATCACCGGGAAATCGTCGCGCTTCAACGTCGAAAGGCTGAAGCGGCTGCGCGCCGACACCACGCTCATGCGCTCGCCCGACACCGCCAGTTCGACCTGCGCGCCTTCCGGCAGCTTGCGGGCGATATCGAACAATGTGTGCGCCGAAACCGTGGTGGCGCCGTTCACATCGATCGCCGCCGGGATGGTTTCCACCACCTGCAGATCAAGATCGGTGGCCATCAACCGCAAGCCATCGCTGCGCGCCTCGATCAGCACGTTGGACAGGATGGGAATGGTGTTGCGGCGTTCCACCACCGACTGGATATGGCCCAGACACTTCAGCAGCGTTGCCCGTTCGACAGTGGCCTTCATCCTGATCCCTGCAAAATTGGATAATTCATGGCCACTATAGCCATTCAGACGCGGCGCGGTAGTGGCGATGTGCGACATTCTCGGCCTATGGTGCAGCCATGGATCTGATTCTCGCCCGCCACGCCGAAACCGTGTTCAACGCCGCCGGCCGCATGCAGGGCCACATGGCGCACACCCCGCTCACCCGCGCCGGCATCGCCCAGGCCGAAGCCATGGGCGAAGCGCTGCGCAGCGCCCTCGGCCACGCCCCCGATCTCGCGCTCTACGTCTCCCCATCAGGCCGCACCCAGCAAACCGCCGCCATCATCGGCGAGCATCTCGGCCTCGATTTCTTCCGCTGGCAAAAGGACGATCGCCTGCTCGAAATCGACGTCGGCGATTGGGAAGGCCGCTGGTACCACGACATCATCGCCGAACTCGGCCGCCCCATCGTGGACACGGAACGCGGCCTGTTCTGCGAACCGCCCCCCAATGGCGAATGGTTCCCCGCCATCGCCGACCGCCTGAACGACTGGATCGCCAGCCTCTCTCACGACCGGCCAGTGCTGGCCATCAGCCACGGCATCACCGCCGGCGTCCTGCGCGGCCTCCTCACCGGCGGCGACCCCTGGCACGGCGTCCCCGTCGCCCCACGCGCCCCGCAAGGCACGGTGTTCCGCATCGTGGACGGCGTGGAGAGCGTGATCCACACCGGCAGCGGATTGACGGCGTCGCGAGCGGCTTGATCTGAAGTAAAAGGGCACGTCACCCCGGGCCGTCACCCCCCCGGATCAGGTCCGGGGCGGGCTGCACTTGATGCGGGGCTTGGCTTTCTTGCCTGGAACAGCGCCGATCACCGACATCCGCGACGTCATCCGGCCAAAGCGGTGAACGGCGCCAGCGGCCAGTCCGGCGCAATCATATCGTCTTCCGGATCATGCGGCATCGCGGCAAGCGCCTGCAATTCCGCCCGCACTTTTGCCACACTTGCCGAATCAGGCCGCATTCGGCGTTGTTTATCCTGCGCTTTCTGTTTTTCGCGCTCCAGCCGCTTGAGGTGGAACAACAACAGCCGCACATCGGCCGGCCGCCGCCGCACCGCCACCACCACGCCCTCGCGCTCGATCACCTCCGCCTCCCCATCGCGCAACCGATCCAGCGCCATATCCTCGATCCAGCGCCCCGTATCAGCCAACGCCGCATCCCAGCGCCGCGCGAAATCCTGGCTGTGCGCCTGCGCCCGCAACCAATAAGCCGACTGCTTCGTCATCCCCGCCGCCCGCGCCGCCGCCGAAACATTGCCGTTGAGCGCCAGATGATCCAGAAACCGCTGCTGCCGCTCGGGCGACCAGCCGTTGTGCTGCGGACGAAGGGCGGGGGGCGTGTTGCTGCTCATGGGGTTGGTATAACCCATGGGCGGGGTTGTAGGACAGACCGGGAACAAAGGAAGCAAGGCCTCCGGCGGCAAGGGTCGCAGACCCTTGACCCGTCAGTTTTCGGGCGGAACTACCAAAGCGCGCACCCAGATTTTTCCGCACAATTATGCATACTTCCTGCTGAATCTGAATGGAGGTTCGTGGCTCTGCCATT
Source organism: Sandarakinorhabdus sp. (assembly GCF_987265915.1). Taxonomy (NCBI): domain Bacteria; kingdom Pseudomonadati; phylum Pseudomonadota; class Alphaproteobacteria; order Sphingomonadales; family Sphingosinicellaceae; genus Sandarakinorhabdus; species Sandarakinorhabdus sp. The sequence continues at coordinate 750,356 of NZ_OZ503948.1, read as the reverse complement.
TGCCAAAAAGTTGCGGTCGGTTAGAGAGGGTAGATGGTCATCTCGAACAATTCGCGCTCGCTTGTTGAGTTTGCACATGAGGCAGGCCGTACCTTCGTTGCAGGAATCACGCGCGATGAGCAAAAGGCGGCTGGCCAGTTCATGACACCGCCCAAGATCGCTCGTTTCATGGCCCAACGCTTGGTGCATCCCGTCGATCATCAGCAGGTTCGCATTTTGGAACCAAGCGCAGGTGGCGGTGTCCTGATTGCTGCAGCTATCGAAGCGTTGCTGGAGAAACCCGACCCGCCAGCAGTTATTGATGTTCTGCTATATGAACAGGACCAACGACTGATTCAGACTTTGGAGGATCTTTGCCAGAGAATCAACACAGTTTGCACGGAAGCAGGGGTTCGGTTCAAGTGCTCCATCCGCCATGAGGACTTTTTGCTTTCCGATTTTGCGATACGTGGCGAGCCTGTAGATGGCTTGCTCACTATTGCAAATCCACCGTTCTTCAAGCTCAACAAGTCAACTGACGAACGGGCGCAACGCCATAGCTATGCCGTCTACGGCCAGCCCAATGTTTATGGTTTATTCATGGCCGCAACCGCGCGGCTGACGCCCTCTAATGGCCGGTGGTGCTTCATCGCGCCCCGTAGCTGGATGAACGGCCAGTATTTCAGAGCTGTTCGTCATACTTTGGTCCGCCATCTGACAATGGACAGCCTTCATGCGTTCGAGAGTTGACGGGACAGCTTTGAACAAGACGCTGTTTTGCAGGAGACCGTGATCGCGTGGGCTACCGGCCGAGCCACACGACAAAGCGGGTTGAATGTTTTGTTCACGCGAAGCCAAGGCATGTCTGACCTGGATCAAGCGTTGGTGCAGGCTGTGCCAGCAGAGCAGATTGTAACCGACGATGAACACGCAACCGTGACATTTCCATCGGAGGGCGCAAGCCTCCTCGATGGATGGTCTTCGACCCTTTCGACATACGGGCTGAAGGTCAGCACTGGCCCAGTAATTGCGTTCCGGTGCAAAGAGTACATCAGCGCTCAGGCTAGCTCTAATGCTGTTCCACTGCTTTGGATGCAGCACGTTAGTCAGCAGGCAATCAATTGGCCGATCTTCAAAAAGCAGGAACATGTTCGGGGCACCGCCACCAATGCGTGGATGTTGGTAGCTAACACGCCCATGGTGATCATGCGGAGGTTTTCCCCGAAGGAGGATGAACGCCGCGTTATATGTGCACCCTATTTCGGCACGCTTCCCGGCAGCGCCATCGGCCTTGAGAATCATTTGAACTACATCCATCGACCTGGCGGTTACATGTCCCATTCCGAGGTGCGCGGACTGTCAGCACTCCTGGCAAGCAGCATGGTGGATCGATACCTTCGGGCCATTGCTGGGAGCACTCAGATCAATGCGGGTGAACTGCGCTCCTTGCCGCTGCCATCGATGAACATCATCGAAGCTATTGGCCACCGTGTCCCAGAACTTCCTACCCTTGCTGAAATAGATGCGGTCGTAGAGGCTGAACTGGGGTTATCGGCAGCATGTAGGAATGTTGCTGCATGAATTTTCCCAAATTACCGAGCATTTCGGAAATTCATACACGCCTTGAGCTACTGTTTCCAAACGGCTTGGAGATGAGAAGCAAGCTCGTCCGGGAAATGGCGGCTAAGGTTGTTTTTGTGTTTCTTTACGGTGGCATGGTCGAAGGAGCCGGCCGTTTCCTTCGGCCAAGTCATGTCTATTTTTTCACTGAGGAACAAGCAAAGAAGGATACCGATCAAGATCGCGGGCTATGGCTGGCCAAAGCAAGTAAGCCTCGCTTTCGTCCTGAAGGTTTACGATGGTACGCTGACAATACACGCGAATCTATTCGTGATGATACAATCCGTTTTGGGCTCGTCGACGTTGGTGCTGCTGGTAAGTTGCCAGGGATTGCGGTTACATCAAGTGTGCCAATTTACTACCTGAAGGATGACTTCGCCGCCATCTTCGACCCTGACCTAAATGAGTTGGCGCTTGAGGTGGCAATCACCGCTTGGCAGAAAAAGCACCTCACCGCAGCAGCTCGTGCCCGAATGGCGTTGCTGGCCGCAGGCAAAATGAAGTCTGATGATAAAGTGGTCGTGAACTGCCCGGATGGCACCGTGGCCAAGCTGTCGCCCGGAACGTCCTCCATGATCTCGAAGGCGGTGGTGGAAAACTTTGCGCCTAGCTTTTTGACCACTCCAGTTCTGCTTTGGCTTTCAGAGAGCGGAGCCAAGGTTCGTTACCAAGATGAGAAAACTACAAAAGCGCTTGGCCTGAACATCGACCAGAGCAAGGTTTTGCCGGATATCATCCTAGCTAATGTTGGAGATACCGGTGAAGATACGCATCTAGTTTTTGTAGAAGTTGTAGCCAGTGATGGCCCGATGAATCAGGCCAGACGTAATTCACTGCTCCAGTACGTTATACAGTCAGGTTTTCCGGTGGATCAGTGCCTTTTCGGAACTGCGTTTGAGGATCGGGCTGACAGTGCTTTCAAGAAATGCCTGCCCGAGCTTGCTTGGGGAACTTTCGCGTGGTTCCGGTCGGAACCGAATAGTTTGGTCTGGTTCTATGGAGAGCCGTTCTCTATCACTGAAAGCTCAAACGCCCTAATATCTCGAAATCAGTAACGATTGGCGAAATCGCTCAATAGACTGTAATTGACCTCATGGGAGAAACCGCTTTCATTCCACCGAGCTGCTCGGCGCTCTGATAGTTGTCGATAAAGCCAGACCCCGTATCAAGTCAGGGCCGATATGCGGAGGGAAGGTCTAGGCCGCGTTGACAAAAGACTTCAGCCATAGCCTTGCGGCGGCGAGGTTGAGGAAGCTGGCGAACGAGAGTGCGGTCTTGTCATATCTGGTGGCGATGCGGCGCTGTTGTTTCAGCTTGCCGAACATTCGCTCGATGCGATTGCGATCCCGGTAGCGACGATAGTCGGGATGTTCGGGCGCCTTGCGGTTGGAACGCGGCGGGATGACGGGCAAAATGCCGTGCATCAGGAGGTTCTGCCGGAAGGCGTCGCCATCGTAGCCCTTGTCGGCCAGGAGCGCCTTCGGCTTCGCCACGGGGATCGTCATCAGCGCGTCGGCCGCGGCATAGTCCGACGCTTCGCCGCCGGTCAGGATGAAGCCGAGAGGGCGTCCTTGATTGTCTGACCGGGCGTGGACTTTGCTCGTAAAGCCGCCGCGTGATCGACCAAAAGCGTTCGCACAGGCCCCCCTTTTCCGCCCGCTGCCGAGACGTGGCCGCGAACTGTGGTGCTGTCGATCATGTGCTGCCAGTCGTCGGTGAGCCCGAGGTCGACCAGCGTTTGCAGCAAAGCATCCCACACGCCCTGTTCGGCCCAGCGCCGGAACCGAACATAAACCGAGTTCCACTTGCCGTAACGCTCATGCATGTCCCGCCAGGGGCAGCCGACCCGCAGCACGTGCAGCATCCCGTTCAAAAAGCGCCGGTTATCCCCGGCAGGCCGTGCCCAACGACCGCGCTCAGGCGGCAGCAGCGCCCCAACCACTGCCCATTCCTCGTCCGTCAGATCCCCGCGAACCACAGCTGCTCCCCAAAAAGCAGCCTTGAATCAGAAACCGAGTCCCTTGGGAATCCCTTTTGTCAACACGGCCTAAGGCGAACGGGATTTCGAATCGATAGCGCTGGTGGCGCGCACCCACCCCCGGCCCCTCCCTTCAAAGGGAGGGGAGAGGGAAGGGCTGCGTGAAAACTCATGGGTCAAGGGTCTGCGACCCTTGCCGCCGGAGGCTTCTCTTGCTTTGGCTTCGGCGATTGCAACCCCTCTCCCGGGCCGGCTGCGCCGTCTCTCGACCTCTCCCGCAAGGGGAGAGGTGATTTTCAGGCGCCGATCGCCGCGTAACGCGCCTTCAACTCGTCCAGGCGGGCCAGCAGCACGGTGATAGCAGCGACCGCCTGCGTGGTCGGCCGGGCGTCGGCTTGTTGGAGCAGTTTCAGCATGAAGACGAGCTTTTCCTGAAGGCTGACGATGCTTTCCTGATCAGCCGGCAGGGCGGTGATGCTGCCGTATTTGATGTCGGGGTTGGGGGCGTCGCCGTCGCCGCGCAGGCGCAGGAGGGCGGCGCGTTTGGTGGGGGTGGCGGTGGGGAGGCGGGCGTCGATCTGGTTGCGCAGGGCCTGGGCGGTTTGGGTGGCGCGCAGCAGTTGCAGGCTGTGGCGGGATTGCAGGGCGAGGTCTTCGGGCGCCACCTGCACGCGGGGATCGAGGCGGACGTCGAGGTCTGACTCGCGCACCGTGCCGTCGGCGGTGAGGCGCACGCGGTAGGTGCCGGGCAGAACGAACGGCCCGTCGGGATCGCTGCTTGTGTTCTTGTAGGTGGCGGCGATGTCGTAACTGCGCCTGATGCCCGTGGGCGGTTCGTGGCGCAGATCCCAGACGAAGCGGTGGTGGCCGGGCGTGGTGGCCAGGCGCTGCGGCGGTGCGATCCAGTAGGTGGGGTGCGGCAGCGTTGTCGGATCGAGCTGCTCGGGCGCGTCGCTGCTGGCGTAGCGGCGCACCAGGGCGCCCTGGCTGTCGAGGATTTCGAGCGTGACGCTGGCGGCAGTGTTGGGCAGCAGATAATCCAGCGTGGCGCCATCGGGCGGGTTCTGGCCGGTCGGCTCTTCGGGGGGCAGCGGGGTATCGCCGAACATGTTGGCGCGCACCCGCGTCGCCAGCGCCGGCTTGAACAGATGCACGCCGTTCGCGGCGGCCAGTTCGCGCAGCATGGCGATATTGTCCATGATCCAGATCGAGCGGCCGTGCGTGCCGATGACCAGATCATCATCATGCACGACGAGATCGCGGATCGAGGTGGCCGGCATGTTGAGGCGCAGCGGCTGCCAGGTCGCGCCATCGTCGATGGAGAAATGCACGGCGCGTTCGGTGCCGGCGAAGAGCAGACCGGGCTGTTTCGGGTCTTCGCGCACCACGTTCACCGGGCCATCGTCGGGCAGGCCGGCGGTGATGCGGGTCCAACTGCGGCCGAAATCATGGGTGCGCCAGATGTGCGGGCGCTGGTCATCCAGCCTGATGGCGTTGATGGCGGCATAGGCGGTACCGGCATCGAAATGGCCGGCATCAAGCGCCGAGACCTTGTCCCACGCGCGCAGCGGCGGCGGGGTGACATTGGTCCAGGTGCCGCCGCCATCGCGGGTGATGTGGATCAGGCCGTCATCGGTGCCGGCCCAGATCAGCTTCACATCGCGCGGCGATGGCGCCAGGGCATAGATCACCCCCAGCCGGTCCATCTTCGCCAATTGGGGGGTGCGGAAATCGCCGATGCTTGCGGGCACGTCCGGCCGTTCACGCGACAGATCGGGGCTGATGATCGACCAGCTCTCGCCGCCGTCCACCGTTTTCCACAGCCTGTTGGTGGCATAGAGCAAAGCCTTGGGATCGGCGGGGTGGAACATCAGCGGCATGGAGCGTTTGATGCGGTAATTGCCGGAGCGCAGCGCTTCGGGCGCGATGTTGCGGGTCTGCCCGGTGCGCTTGTCGAAGCGCACGACGCGGCCGCCATAGATGAGATCGGGATTGAGCGGATCGGCGACGACATAGGCATATTCGTCGGCCCCCACGCCCACCCAATCGCGGAAGCTGATCTGGCCGCCGTTGCCGCGGCTGGCGATGCCAATGGCGCCGCTTTCCTGCTGCCCGCCATAGATCCAGTAGGGAAACTGCCGATCGGTGGAGACATGATAGAGCTGCGCGGTGGGCTGGTTGTACCAGCTGCTCCACGTGCGGCCGCCGTTCACCGTGATGGTGGCGCCCTGGTCGGCGGTGTAGATCATGATGTCCGGCTGTTTCGGGTTGATCCACATGCGCTGATAATCATCACCGCCGGGCGCGCCCTTGTGCGACACCCAGGTCTTGCCGCCATCGTCCGATCGATAGCTGGCGGTGTTGGCGAGGAAGACGCGATTTTCGTTTTCTGGGTGGACGATGATCTCGGCATAGCCACCGTCCGGGCCCCAGATGCGCTTGTCGGTGCTGACCAGCGCCCAGCGCTCCCCGCCATCGTCGGAGCGGTAGATGCCGCCGCCCTGCACGGCGTTGATCACGGCATAGACGCGGCGGCTGTTGCTGGGCGCGACGCCGACGCCGGCCAGGCCCAGCCCCTGCGCGGCGCCCGGCAGCCCGGCGGTCAGCTTGCGCCACGTGGTGCCGCCGTCGGTGGATTTGTACATCCCGCTGTTGGCCCCTGAAAAACGCGCATTTTCCCAAGGGCCTTCGCGATGTTCCCACAAATTGGCGTAGAGGATGTTGGGGTTGTTGGGATCAAATTCGATGCGGTTCGCACCGGTGTTGGCGTTGATGTAAAGCGTCTTTTCCCACGTCTTGCCGCCGTCGCGGCTGCGGAAAACGCCGCGCTCGCTGTTGGGGCCATAAGGGCGGCCCATGCCGGCGACAAAGACGATGTTCGGATCGGTGGGGTGCACGATGATGCGGCCGACCTGGCTGATGTCTTTCAGGCCGATGTGCGTCCAGTGCTTGCCGCCATCGACGGATTTGAAGATGCCGTCGCCGGTGCTGAGATCGGGGCGGTGCAGCCCTTCGCCGCTGCCGACATAGATCACGTCGGGATGCGAAGGCGACACGGCAATGTCCCCCACCGATCCGGTGGATTCCGCATCGAAGATCGGCCGCCAGGTGCGGCCTGCGTCATCAGTTTTCCACACGCCGCCATTGTTGACGCCGATGAAGAAGATATTGGGCTGGCTTGGGATGCCGACGGCGCCCACCGTGCGCCCGGCGCGAAACGGGCCGACCAGCCGCCAGCGCAGGGATTGATACGCATCCTGCCCCGGTGCCGCGCTGGCCGGCGCGGCGGACAGGCCGAGCATCAAGGCGATACAAAAGGCGCGGATCACCGGCAGCAGCGACATGTTGTTGTACCCCATCAACTATCCCTGGGCAGCATGCCAGCAGGCCGCGAAAACACAACTAGGCCGACGCCCAGGCGGCCACCATCGTTTCGAGCACACCCATCGGCACCGGGCCGGCCTTCAGCACCAGATCGTGAAAGTCGCGCACGTCAAAGCGGGCGCCCATTCTTGCCCGGGCGGCTTCGCGGGCGGCCATGATGCGGTTGGCGCCGACCTTGAAGGCGCAGGCCTGGCCAGGGATCACGCAATAGCGCGCGATCTCGCGGTCGGTGGACAGGGGCGGTTCGCCGGCGTTTTCAACCATCCAGCTGGCGGCCTGCTGCGGCGTCCAGCGTTCGTGGTGCAGGCCGGTATCGACGACGATGCGGGCGGCGCGGAACAATTGCGATTGCAGCGAGCCGATGCGGCCGAAGGGATTGTCCTCGTAAACGCCGAGCTCGTCGGCCACCTGCTCGGCATAGAGCGCCCAACCCTCGCTGTAGGACGAGAAGCGCACGAGTTGCCGGAACAGCGGCAGCGCCGGCGTGCGGCGCATGACGCTGGCCTGGTAATGATGCCCCGGCACGCCTTCGTGGTGGATCAGGGTCGGCATGCGCCACGCGCCATTTTCTTCCGGGTGCAACAGGTTGATGGCGATCAGGCCTTTGCCGTTGCCGCCAAGGCCGTAATACATCGCGCCGGGCGATCCCGGCTCCACGCCGGGCTCCATGCGACGGACCTCGACCGGGTGGATATCGACCGTGTGGAAGCCCTTGCCGAGCTTGGCGGTGGTGGCGGCGATCTGGCGCTCGGCCATCGCCAGCAGCCTGGCCCGGCCCTGATCGCCCGAAGCCAGCAGGCGCGGATCGGCATCGAGCGCTGCAAGGCGCTGCCCGACGCTGCCCTTGCTCAGGCCCTGCGAGACGAGCAGACGGTCGATCTCGGCAGCGAGCGCCCGGCATTGCGCCAGCCCTTCACGATGCAGATCGCCGGGCGCCACATCGGTGGTGGTGTTGGCCCGCAGGGCCGAGGCATAATAGGACTCGCCATCCGGCAGCCGCCAGACGCCGCCAATGTCGGACGCGCGCGGCCGCAGCCCATCCAGCGCGGCGATCTGCCGGTCGAGCGCCGGCACGATGCGGGTGCGCAGCATGGCCCCGGCGCGCGCCGATGCATCGGGGAAGCCCTGGGCGGCGATCCGCGCCAGCATCGGCGCGATCAATCTGCTTTGCGCCGGCGCTTCGTCGCGCAGCGCCTTCAGCTGCGGCACGGTGCGATCGATGACGAACCCCGGCGGCGACACGCCGGCCGCGGCATCGTGGCGGATCCAGTCGGTTTCCTGATCCAGCGCCGTGGCAAAATTCTCCAGCCGCGCCAGCCAGACGTCGACATCGGCCGGCGTCGCCAACGCTTGCCGTTCGCCAAGCGCGCCCGGCAACCAGTACCAGGCACCGCCCATCTGCTGCACGACATAGGGGCTGGGCCGCAGGTTGAGATCGACGAAGCCATAGCGGCCGAGCAGATCATCGAGCGCGGTATAGACGAAGCGGGCCGTGTCAAAATCGAGCGCGGCCTTGGGCGAGAGCGCCGCGCGATCGATGCCCACCAATTGCAGAAGCGCCAGTTTGACCCCGGCACGGTCGCCGGCGCGGGCCGCAAGGGAGCGATCATCAAGTCTTGACCGCAACGCCGGCGAGGCGCTGGCCGCGCGCCGGCCGCCGCTTGCCTCTTCCGGCATGCGGGCGAGATAGGCTTCGGCATGACGTTGCAGCATGGCGGCGAGCGCGGCGTCGGGCGCGCCTGCGGCCAATGCAGGCCGCGTACCGTTCACGGCGAGCATCGCTGCACCGGCCAGAAATTCGCGCCGCTCGATCATGTCAGGCTCCGTCTGCAAGGCTCGTGGCTTAACGCGACACCGCGCGGGGCCTCAAGCCCATTGTGCGGCGGTTGGCCGCTGTTTTGCGCTTCCCGCGCCTGCCGCCGACGCCTATGTGCAGTGCAGCATAACAGCCGGAGTCGTCACCATGACCGCTGATCACATCGTCATTTCCGCTTATGCCCGCACGCCGATGGGCGGGTTTCAGGGTGCACTGTCCGGCATGAAGGCCACCGAACTGGGCGCGGCGGCGGTGCGGGCAGCGGTGGAACGGTCGGGGGCAAATCCGGACAGCATCGCGCAAATCATCATGGGCTGTGTTCTCCCCGCCGGCCTGGGCCAGGCGCCGGCGCGGCAGGCGGCGTTGGGGGCAGGTCTGCCGCTCGGCATCGAGGCGACCACGGTCAACAAGATGTGCGGCAGCGGCATGCAAGCGGCGATCATGGCGCATGATGCGATTGCCGCCGGCAGTGCCGACATCATCGTGGCGGGCGGCATGGAGAGCATGACCAACGCGCCCTATCTGTTGACCAAGCATCGCGGCGGCGCGCGCATCGGCCATGATGCCATCAAGGACTCAATGTATCTCGATGGGCTGGAGGATGCCTATGATCCCGGCCGGTTGATGGGCAGTTTTGCGGAAGAATCGGCACGCGAATATCAGTTCACGCGGGGCGCACAGGATGATTTCGCGCTGGCCAGCCTCGCGCGGGCGCAGGCCGCCATCGCCAGCGGGGCGTTTGCCGGCGAGATCGTGGCGGTGACCACCAAGGCCGGCATCATCGACACCGACGAACAACCCGGCAAGGCCCGGCCGGACAAGATCCCCACCCTGAAACCCGCCTTTGCCAAGGATGGCACGATCACCGCGGCCAATGCCTCCTCGATCAGCGACGGTGCCGCCGCGCTGGTGATCACGCGGGCCAGTGTGGCGGCGGCGCAGGGCCTTGCCGTGCAGGCGCGCATCGTCGCCCATGCCGCCCATGCCCATGAGCCGGGCAAATTCACCACCGCGCCGGTGCCGGCAATCCGCAAGCTGCTGGCCAAGGCCGGCTGGAGCATCGCCGATGTTGATCTGTTCGAAGTGAACGAGGCCTTTGCCGCGGTGGCGATGATCGCCATGCAGGATCTGAACATCCCCCACGAGAAATTGAACATTCATGGCGGCGCCTGCGCGCTCGGCCACCCGATCGGCGCGTCGGGCGCGCGCATCATTGCCACGCTGCTGGCCGCGCTGGAACGCACCGGCGGCACGCGCGGGGTGGCAGCCCTTTGTATCGGTGGCGGCGAAGCCACGGCCATTGCAGTGGAGCGGATCTGATGAACGAGTTGAATGGCAAGCGCGCGCTGGTCACCGGCGCGACCAGCGGTATCGGCCTCGCCATCGCCACCGCGCTCAGCGCCGCGGGTGTGCGGGTGATGATCAATGGCTTCGGCGATGCGGCGCAGATTGCGGCGGCGCGCGCGGCGGCCGGCGATGCCCATTATCACGGCGCGGACATGTCGAAGCCCGCCGAGATCGCCGACATGATGGCAGCGGCGCAGGCAGCGCTGGGCGGCATCGACATATTGGTCAACAACGCCGGCATCCAGTTTGTCAGCCCCGTGGAGGATTTCCCGCCCGAGAAATGGGACGCGATCCTTGCCATCAACCTGTCGAGCGCCTTTCACACCAGCCGGCTGGCGGTGCCGGGCATGAAGGCCAGCGGCTGGGGGCGGATCATCAACACCGCGTCTGCCCACAGCCTCGTCGCCTCGCCGTTCAAGTCGGCCTATGTCGCCGCCAAGCATGGCCTGGCCGGCTTCACCAAATCGATCGCACTGGAGCTGGCGCCGCATGGCGTCACCGCCAATTGCATCTCGCCCGGCTATGTGTGGACGCCGCTGGTCGAAAAGCAGATCCCCGACACGATGGCCGCGCGCGGGCTGACGCGCGATCAGGTGATCAACGATGTGCTGCTGGCGGCACAGCCAACCAAGCAGTTTGTCACCGTGGAACAGGTCGCCGCCGCGGCACTGTTCCTGTGCAGCGATGCCGCCGCCCAGATCACCGGCGCCAACATCAGCATGGATGGGGGATGGACGGCGGCTTGAGGGGGGGCTTGAGTTATCCCCGTTATCCCCGTTATCCACAGGGCTGAGGCCAAATATTTCATTTTGACGACTCAGGGGTTGGTGAGACCATTCATCCGTAGCCGGGAATTGACGGCGGCAGAAATGCCAAAGGAAATGAGGCGGTTATGGCCAATCCCCTGGCCAATCCAGGCTTAAAACGCAAGGATTGAACAGGCGAAGGGCCGGGCGGGCACGCCAGCAGCGCGAGCGCACCAAAGGGGCAACCCGGCGGAAAGCCAAAGCGGGCCGGGCACCAGCCCAAAACGGTGGAAAGGCCAGCCAACGGCGGCCGCCGCCCCGCGCACGCAGGGCAGACGGAACCAGAGGACGGGCACGGAAGCCGGGGCCGGAACGGCCGCACCGCCGCCACCGCAAGGTGGGCCGGCGTGGCGGACAGCGACGGCCCAGCGAAGGCGGCACGGCAGTTCGCGCGAAACTGCCGCGCCCGCCGGACGCAAGACGTGCCGTGGCAGCAGCACTGTTCACGCGCGACACGCAAGACCGCCGCCGGGAAACCGACGGCGGTTGTTTGCATTGCAGCGCGTGGCTTTTGACAGCGCCCAGAGCCTTCCCCCAGACCCTGTTGCCCAGACCCTGTTGCCCAGACCCTGTTGCCCAGACCCTGCTGCCCAGACCCTGCTGCCGGGCCGCAGCCCGGCAGCAGACCTCAGCCAGCGCGGGCCAGGCGGCGGCGCGCACGCAGGCTGCCCGCCACCGCGCCAAAGCCAGTCAGCAGCATTGCCCACGTCGCCGGTTCCGGCACCGCAGCGGTGGCGATGCTGCCATTGATGGTGAACGGGAATTCTACAGTCTGTTGGCTCCCAGCGTCTTTGGCTGTTGTGAAACTGCCACTGACCGGCCTTGCCAGCCCATTGCCGCTGCCCAGCGATCCCAAAACCGGCGGCACAATCGGGCTGAACGCAGTTGACCCGCGCAGCCTCCACGTCAGGAAATAATTGCCTGCCACCAGCGTGAAATCGGCCATGTCTGCATTGATGCGGTAGATGGTGCGGGTGGTGAGATTCGGGCTATCGCTGGCAACGCGATAGCCGACAAGCCCGCCATTGGTGACCGATGTTAAGCCGGAAGCAACAACAGTGCCGGTGTTGACATCATTTCCGGCAACGACGCTCCAAGATGCGGCCGTGAAGGTGAACGCATTGACGTTGGTTTGATAGGCATAGAAATCGATGGACTCAACATTCCAACTGGCGCCCGAAACGGTGAAATTGTCTGCCAAGCTACCTACGGCATTCGCTGCAAAGGCAAAGTTCTGGGCAGGCGGGGTCAAGATGGATTTTCCGGAGCCGTTCACAATTGGCCCATTGTCAAACAGCACCGCCGCCTGGGCGGCAGAGCCCAGCAGCGCAGAAAACATTGCCGAAACAGCGAATTTCAAAGTCATGTGCCCCTCAAATCAAGGATACCAAATTGATTAATTGCAAGTAATGACGTTTGGCAAGGGGGGATGTTGATCCTCCTGCTGCGGCGGCGCGCCACAGGATTGCGTGATTGTCCTGCCCTCAGCCAAGCCAGGGGAACGCACGCTGCGGCATTGATTGACAGAGCCGGGCAATCTACCGGCCCGGGCGGATTGCCGTCTTGATCGTGGCCTTACGGCTTCACATCCGGCGGCAGTTCGCCCGCCATGCCGGCCGCCACCTTCTCCGCCGCTTCCAGCACGCGCAGCAGGTTGCCGCCGGCGATCTTTTCGCAATCGGCTTCGCTATACCCGCGGCGCAGCAGTTCGGCGATCAAGGCCGGGTAGGTTTCCACGCCTTCCAGGCCGGTCGGCAGATTTTCCAGCCCGTCGAAATCGCCGCCGATGCCCACCGCATCAATCCCGGCCAGCTTGACCAGGTGATCGACATGGTCGGCCGCATCCTTGATGCCGACGGGCGGCAGCGGATTGGCCTTCAACCAGGCCGCGAAGCCTTCGGCCACCCGCTCCGGCTGCGCCAGATACAGCGCCGCCAACCGCGTCCGCTCGCCGGCCCGCGCGGCCTCCCACGCCTGCCGCGCGCCATTGATGAAGCCCGGCGCATAATTGACCATCACGATGCCGCCGTTGGCCTTCACCAGGGCCAGCACATCGTCGGGCACATTGCGCACATGATCATTCACCCCCCGCGCCGAGGAATGCGAGAACATCACCGGCGCGCGTGTCACCGACAGCACCGCCTTCATCGTGCCGGGCGACACATGGCTCAAGTCCACCAGCATGCCGATGCGGTTCATTTCGTGCACGATCGCCTTGCCATAGTCGCTGAGCGGTGCGGCCCGCGCGATCTCGTTGGCGCTGTCGGCCCAGTCGTTGTGCTTCGTGTGGGTCAGCGTCATGTAGCGCACACCCAGCGTGTGATACATGCGCAGCACCGGCATCGAATTGTCGATCTGGCTGCCGCCTTCCACGCCCATCAGGCTGGCGACCTTGCCGGTTTTCTGGATGCGGCGGATGTCGGCGGCGGTGCTCGCCAGCTCGAAATCGGCTGGATATTTCGCCACGAAGCCGCGGACGATATCGATCTGTTCGATGGTGGCCTTCACCGCCGCCGGCCCGGTGACGGTGGCCGGCACATAGACGCTCCAGAATTGCCCGCCGACGCGGCCCTGGTGCAGGCGCGTGATGTCGGTGTCCAGCGGGCGCTTGTAGGTGCGGCTGTCTTCCTTCAGATCCTTCTGCCACCAGCTTTCGCCGAAACTGCCGCGCAGCGCGCCCGGCCAGTCATTATGGCCATCGATGATCGGCTGGCGCTTCAGCACCGCCTCGGCGCGTTTCAGATACGGATCTTCCAGCGCGTGGGCGGGAAGGGCGGAAAGGATGGCGAGGGTGAGAATGAGGGTGCGCATGGCACCAATCCACGCCAGAAGCCGGCACCTGACAAGGGGTAATTTGATCGGAGGGCAATTTGATCAGGGCAGCAGCATCGGCCCCAGCGCCCCGAACCACAGCGCCATGGCGGCGCCGTTGCCCCCCACCAACATGAAAAATCCGCGCACGCCCGCCTGGCGCCACAGCCAGACCAGCGCCGCCACAAACAGGATGGCGCCCACCGCCGCCATCCCTTGCGGCGGCAGCCCCAAGGCAGCGGCGCCGACGATTTCATCGAAATTCGGATTGGAAGGTTCGGCAATGCCCGCCAGCACAAAGCCCTGTTGCAGCATATAGATGATGTTGCCGGCAAAGCGCAGGATCGCCGCCATTACCAACGGCGCCCCCCAGGCATGGCCGCGATACCGCAGGCCGATCGCCACCAGCAGCAGCGTCACCGCCGGGCCGGCCAGCGATGCCAGCCCGACCAGCAGCGGCGCCCCGCCCCACGGCGGCGCTTCGGGCAAGCCGCTGGCGCTGGAGAAATGCAACTTCATCGGGAAGCCGCCGGCCAGGCCCACCAACACATGGCCAAGTTCGTGCAGCAGCACCGACGCCGGAAACAGCGCCTGGCACCACAGGAACTGCGCCGCGAGCGCCCTGCCATCATGCCGCATGATCGATGCTCCGCGTTTGCCGGACCCTGTCTTGCCAAACAGGTGACGCAGCGGCAAGCGATGGGCGATAGCAATGGCATCAGCCCAGCCACGGAGTTTCCCATGCTCGAAGCCGCCGACCGCCGCGTTTATGGCCCCGATGAAACCGCGTTCCGCGATACGGTGCGCAAGGTCTTCGAAAAGGAGCTGATCCCCAATCTCGACCGTTACGAGGAAGAGGGCCTGGTCGATCGCAATTTCTGGCGCGCCTGCGGTGATGCCGGTCTGTTGTGCCCCGGCGTGCCGGAAGAATATGGCGGGCTGGGCCTGGATTTCCGCTACAACGCGATCGTCGATGAGGAACTCTCCTATGCCGGGTCTTCCGCCGGCATCACCCTGCAATCGGACATCATCGCCGATTACCTGATCGCCTATGGATCGGAAGAGCAGAAGCAGAAATATCTGCCCAAGATGATTTCGGGCGAGATCATCACCGCCATCGCCATGACCGAACCCGGTGCCGGCAGCGACCTGCAAGGCGTGAAGACCACCGCCCGCAAGGATGGCAACCACTATGTCATCAACGGTTCGAAAACCTACATCACCAACGGCCAGAATGCCGATCTGATCATCGTTGTCGCCAAGACCGATCCGGACAAGGGCGCCAAGGGCACCTCGTTGATCCTGGTCGAAGCCGACCGCGAAGGCTTCGCCCGCGGCCGCAACCTCGACAAGATCGGCCAGAACAGCGCCGACACCTCCGAATTGTTCTTCAACGACGTGCGCGTGCCGATGACCAATTGCCTTGGCGAGGAGAACAAGGGCTTCATCTATCTGATGAGCCAGTTGCCGCAGGAGCGCCTCTCCATCGCCATCTCCGCCCAGGCCGGCGCGCAGCGCGCCTTTGATGAAGCCGTGAAGTTCGTCAAGGATCGCAAGGCGTTCGGCAAGACGGTGTGGGATTTCCAGAACACCAAGTTCGTGCTGGCGGGCTTGAAGACCGAATTGCAGGTCGGCTGGGCGCATATCGATTGGGGTCTGCAAAAACTGATCGAGGGCAAATTGACCGCAGCCGAAGCCAGCGCCGCCAAATTGTGGCACACCGAATTGCAAGGCCGCGTGTGCGACGAGGCGCTGCAACTGCACGGCGGCGCCGGTTACATGAACGAATACCCCATCGCCCGCCTGTGGCGCGACGCCCGCGTGGCGCGCATCTATGGCGGCACCAGCGAAATCATGAAGGAAGTGGTGAGCCGGACGATCTGACCGTCACTGCGGCCCGCCTGCGACATCATCGGCTGCGACCTTGCCGGGTTTCTGCCCTTAACCGGACGCAATTTGCGGCCATATAGGTGGTATGAACGCCGAAGTGCCTGTGATCAAAGCCAGCACCGCCCGCCCCATGGCCGGCGAGGACATGGCGCTGATCAAGCTGGCCGCCACCTTGGGCCGCGAGCTGGGCGCGTATCGGCCGGCGATCTATTGGCTGGACACGCTGGCGTCGGCGATGGTCGGCTGGGGCGCGCTGGCGGCGCTGATCCTGTTGCCGGGTTTGCCAGTGGCGGCGCAGGCGGTGATTGCGGTTGCGGCCGTGCTCAGCCTGTACCGGCTGGGCAGCTTCATTCACGAAATCACCCATATGAAGCCGGACAGCGTGCCGTTCTATCGCCTGGGCTGGAACCTGGTGGCCGGCATCCCGTTGATGATCCCGAGTTTCATGTATGAGGGCGTGCATACGCTGCATCACGCCAGGAACCGTTACGGCACGGTGCGCGACCCGGAGTACATGGCGCTGGCGTTGAAGCCCAAGCTCAGCCTGCCGCTGTTCGTGGCAGTCTCCGCGCTGGGGCCGATCGGGCTGATCATCCGCTGGGCCATATTGGCGCCGCTGTCGCTGCTGCCGCCGGTGCGCGATTTCGTGCGGGAACGGCTGTCGGCGCTGTCGATCAATCCGGATTTCCGCCGCGAGCCGCCGGCCGGCCCGGCGATGACGCGTTGGAATGTGATGGAGGCGGCAACGTCGCTGTTCGTCATCGCCGTGCTGGCTCTGGTTGCCACCGGGACCATCCCGCTGCGTGCCTTCCTGATCTGGCTGGGCGTGCTGTCGGCCAGCATGGTGATCAACCAGGTGCGCACGCTCGCCGCGCATCTGTGGGAGAATGATGGCGCGGAAATGAGCATCACCGCGCAATATCTCGACAGTGTGAACGTGCCGCCGCCGGCGCTGCTGCCGGCGCTGTGGGCGCCGGTGGGCCTGCGTTATCACGCGCTGCACCATCTGCTGCCCGGCCTGCCCTATCATGCGCTGGGCGAAGCGCATCGCCGGCTGCTGGCGGAATTGCCCGCGAACAACGCCTTCCATGGCGGCAACCACCCCAGCCTGGCCGGCGTGGTGGCGCGGTTGTGGGCCAGCGCCGGCACGGCGCGCGGCTGACCGCAGGCGTCAGGCTGGCTGGCCGTGCGCCTCCAGCCACTTGGCCACGCGGCCCATCGCCAGTTCCATCAGATGCGGCGCCATATTCTCGGGCGGCGGCGGGTAGCTGGTGAAATCGCGGCTCTCGCTCAGCACCTGATCACCCCGCGCGATCACGAAGCCTTCCCAGCCCTTGGCCTTCACCGCGTTGCACGTGTCGGTATAGGTGTGCAGGCCGCCGGCATAGGCCATGAAGCGGCGGGGTTTGCCGGGCACGTTGGCGCCCATGTACCAGCTGTTGGCCTGTGGCAGCAGCGTCATCGCCGCGGTCTGGTCGCAATGGTCGGTCCATAGTTTCTCGGCTTGCCTGCTGGCTTCGATGCGGCCAGCCTGGGCCGCGTTCAGCGATGCGATGATGTCCGCCACATATTCCACATGCTGTTCGATGCTGTGGATCATGTTGGTGAGCACCGATGGGCTGCCCGGACCGGTGATCAGGAACAGATTGGGGAAGCCGGCGACCATCAGGCCGAGATAGGTTTCCGGCCCCGCCGCCCAATGATCCTGGATGGTTTCGTCGCCTACGCCCCGAATGTCGATGCGTTCGATGGCGCCGGTCATCGCGTCGAAGCCGGTGGCCAGCACCACCGCGTCGAAATTGAAGCTGGTATGTGCGGTCTTGATGCCGGTGGCGGTGAATGTTTCCAGCGGATCGGCGCGCAGATCGATCAGTTCCACATTGTCGCGATTGTAGGTGTCGTAATAGCCGGTATCGACGCAGGGGCGCTTGGTGCCGAACGGGTGATCCTTGGGCGTGAGCAGCGCGGCGACCTTGGGGTCTTTCACCTGTTCGCGGATCTTGGCGGCCACGAAATCGGCGATGATCTGGTTGGCCGCCGGATCGATGGCCTGGTCGGCAAAGCCGCTGAGAATCCGGAAACCGCCCCAGGCCCAGCGCCGTTCCAATTCCGTCGCGATCTCGTCCGGCGCGGTTTGCGTGGCGATGGCGTCTTCACGCGCTTCATTCCAGAAGCCACCCACCGTGGCGCGGGAACGGGCGCGATAGGCGCGGGGATCGGCCAGCCATTCCTGAAAATCCGCGTCCGGAATCGGGCCGTTGTGCGCCGGCATGCTGTAATTCGGCGTGCGCTGGAACACGGTGAGCTGCGCGGCCTGCGCGGCGATGATCGGGATCGACTGGATTGCCGACGATCCGGTGCCGATGATGCCGACGCGCTGGCCGGTGAAATCCACACCGTCGTGCGGCCAGCGGGAGGTACGGTAAATTGCGCCCTGATAATCCTCGATGCCGGGGAAGGTGACATCGGTGGGCACGGAAAGGCACCCGGTGGCCATCACGACGAAGCGTGCGGCGAAGGTTTCGCCGGTATCCAGTGTCACCGTCCAGCCATCGGCAGCGGCATCCCAATGGGCGGCGGTGACGCGGGTGTTGAAGCGGATATCGCGGCTGAGATCGAAACGTGTCGCGACATGGTTGGCATAGGCCAGCAGTTCCGGCTGCGGCGCATAGCGTTCGGTCCAGCGCCAATCACGTTCCAGCGCTTCGTCAAAGCCGAAGCTGTATTCCAGGCTCTGGATATCGACGCGTGCGCCGGGATAGCGATTCCAATACCAGGTGCCGCCGACACCGCTGCCCGCTTCGATCACTTGCACCTTCAAGCCCTGTTCGCGGCACTTCATCAGCATGTACATGCCGGAAAAGCCCGCACCGACGATCAGCACATCCAGTCGTTCTGCCATGGCCCTGCCCTCTCCCAAGCGATGTCCCTCCCCAGGGACTGTTGCCTGGACGCTACCACGCACGCGGGCATCGTGAAGCTGGGATTATTGGGTGCGACGGTGTTGCCTTGCGGCTTGTCGGGTCAATTGGCGCTGCCTGGTCCTGCGAACCAATGGCGCGCAATTTCCCAGACAAGGAACGAGACGATGATCCCGGTCAGAACACCCAGTCCAAAGAAGGTTTGCGGGTTGGGGCCAATGACATTCGCCCTCGCCGCAGCCATGCCCAGCATGGGCGCCAGAGCGGATGGGAGGATGATGAGGGGAAGCAGGTTTGGCAGGCGACGCTTGTCCATATCCCTTACCTTTCAGGGAGCAATCTATGCTCAAGACCTGTTTCAGGCAAGATTGGCCTAGGGTTCGGTATTCTGCTGGCTCTGACGGAACCATAAGAAAGGCCCGGCATCCGGGGGATGCCGGGCCTCTCCGTCATTTGATGGTGTTCAGGCTGCGGGCTTTTGCTCAACAGCCGCGGTTGCGGCCGGTGCGGGAGCGGCAGCAGGTGCTGCTGCCACCACCGGTGCCGGTGCCGGGGCCGCGTCATAGCTGCCCTTCAGCGCCGGATAGTCCTTGAGCATCTTGTACCCGCCCAGCGGCTTGTTCACCCCTTGGTGGCAGGTGGCGCAGTTGACCTTCAGCGGATCGCCATGCGGACCACGGCGATTGCCATAGACACCCTTGCCATTCGCCGGCCAGACATCGCCCAACGCACTGATATAGTTGTTGTTGATATCCCGCACCATGCGGATGCCATACCAGGCGGTCACACGCTGCGGACGGCTGTCTTCCCACTTCGCGAAGTTGTTCGAGTTGTGGCAGTAGCTGCAGTTGACGCCCAGGCCCTGGCTGATGTGCATCATCAGGCCATAGGTTTTCTCGGTGTGCTGGATGGTGCCATTGCTGCCGGCGGTCGGGAAGGCCTTGCCGCCGACGCGGATGCTTTCCTTGCCAGCCAGATAATCCGTGAACGGATCATAGGCGAGGCTGGCATAAGCGACCGTCTTGGCCGGCGTGTTGCCGCCGCGCTTGTTACCCGCGATCGTGCCCGGATCGGGAACGGCCGTGGACCAATTGTAGGCCGGGACCGGCTGGCCGCGGTGGCACGTCCAGCACGTCACGCCGGCATTCTGCTGGCCGGAGAAGTGCGGCACCCATTCGGCATTCACCTTGCGGGTCATCAGCAGCATCTTGCGGGCGACCACCTTGGTGTACTTCTCGTCGGACGCCATGTTTTCAGGATTGTGGCAATAATTGCAGCCAGCATCCTTGATCCCACTGCCATCCGGCGCGACCCAGTTGGTCATCGCCTGCATGGTGTAGTTGAACTCGTCCACCGAGACATCGCCCAGCACCTGGACATTCTCGTAGGCCTCACGGGATTTTTGCCCGGTCAGCATGTCTGGGGTGAGTTCATAGGGTGGTGCCGGAACTTCACCGACCTTGGCCTTGCTGTCCGGATCACTGATCAGCACCAGAGCCGTACCGCGCGGGCCGACCTGCTCCTGTTCCTTCATCCCCAGTTCGCAGCCCGCCAGCAGAAGTGCCGGCAGCGCGATGGCCACAAGCTTGTTCAGCGCGTTCATTGCGGTGCTCCCGGAAGCGTGGAGGGATCGATGACACCGGTTGCGGGGTATTCCAGCGCGAAGCCATGCTGCACGGCCCAGAGATACCAGTTATCGACGACGGTGCCGGTCAGGAGGATGCCGATGCCGCCCGTCAGGGTGGTCAACACGGCGAACCACCACGCCCAACGGTGGATCGATTCCATCGTGGCGTTCCAACCCATCGTCCAGCGCCAGAACAAGGCGGCACGTTCCGATGCGGTGCCGCGATCGGTGATCTGTTCGATTTCGCGTTCACCGCCATAACGGCCGACCGCAAGGATGGTGGCGCCGTGCATGGCGAACAACAGGGTCGAACCATAAAGGAAGACGATGCTGAGTGCGTGGAACGGATTGTAGAAGAGATTGCCATAACGGATCGAGAAGGCCGCGGTCCAATCGAGGTGCGGGAAGATGCCGAACGGCACGGCTTCCGCCCAGCTGCCCATCATCATCGGCCGGATGAAGCCGAGCACGAGATACAGCCAGATGGCGGAACCAAAGGCCCAGGCGACGTGCGTGCCCATGCCGAGTTCCTTGGCACGCACATAGGTGCGGGCCCACCACAGCAGGATGGAGGCGGTGAGGAAGAAGCCGGCGGCAATCCACCAGCCGCCATCGTTGAGCGGCACGTTGGCAGTGAAGCCATATTTGGCCGGCGGCGGTTCGAGCGCGAGCCAGAAGAACTGGCGCACGAACTGGATCGGATCCCAGTTCACCGAGGCAGCCATGTTGAGGCCGATGATCTCGATGGCGATGAAGCCCGCAATCAGCGACGCAACACCGAGGGAGCCAAGGTAGACCGGACCGAGCTGGGCGCCGCCCAGCTTGCCCATCAGCCAGGAGGTGCCGAACGGACCGATGCGCGCATCGTTGTTGGGACCCAGCGGCACGCCGGGTTCCAGCTCACCGCGGAGCTGAACCTGCGTGAAGAGATTTTGATAAGCCATGGTGCGTGTCCGTCCTCAACGCCAGATCGGCAGGTTGAGCCACCAGGTCCACCATTCGGGCCAGCCACGTGACCAGAAGGGTCCTGAGATGATGATGCACACCGCGCTCCAGAAGCCGGCGTTCATCGCCAGCAACAAGCCCACACGGTGAATGCCGAGCGTTCCCACCGAGTACCCGATCAGGTCGCGGAAGAACGTGTCTTCATACTCCGGCGATTTCACGGCTTCGCCCTTGGCCGGATTGACCGCCGAAAGCACCAGTGCGCCGTGCAGACCAAGCGCCAGCGTGGTGGTGAAGAAGAAGCTCACCGCCAGCATGTGGGCCGGATTGTAGTGGAAATGCAGATATTGATAGCCGGTGTTCGACACCCAATCGAGGTGCGGGAAAATCCCGTAGGGGAAGCCATAACCCCAGGCGCCCATCAGCATCGGACGGAACACCACCAGCGTGACATAGGCAAAGATCGCCATGCCGAAGGCTGCGGGCACGTGATAGCCGATGCCGAGTTTCCGGCAGATTTCGACTTCACGCAGCGCCCAGCTGCCAAAGGCACCGATCGCGCAAATCGTGATGATCTGCCACAACCCACCTTCTTTCAGGGGCGCCATCGCCAGGCCATAGCTGATGTCCGGCGGCGCGATATTGATCAGCCACGGGTTCCACGTCGGCCCGATGGCGGCGCCATACAGGATGAGCGCGGTGCCGAGGGCAGCAAAGAAAGTGGTCGTGACCCCGAAGAATCCGACATAAAAAGGACCAACCCAGAAATCGAAGAGGTCGCCGCCGATGAGCGTGCCGCCTCGCACTCGATATTTTCGTTCAAAACTCAGCACTGCCATGGCGCATCTCCTCCTCGACCCCGCAACTCACGCCGGCAAACCTGTGATCGGCTGTTTTTCTGAAGACGGATGGGCGGGCGTATTCACGAACCCGCCCATCACGTCAGCAGAATCAGCCGGTCGGGCTGCCTGACTTGCGTCAGGCGGCCAGGTTGGCTTCGATGGCGGCCGTGGGAGCGGCGGCCGGTTCGGCACCGTCGAGCCAGTTGTAGCGTTCGGTGCTGAGCAGGATGAAGTGGATCAGGACTGCCAGCGTGAACAGGAACACGGCCAAGGCGGTCAGGATGCGCTGCGGATTGAATGTTTGCCAGATCTTCCACATTTTCGTCGCTCCTTAAGCCAGCGGCGCAGCGGTGCGCGAAGCGTCCGCCTGCTGGATCTGGTGGATTTCCACGGCCGCATACGGACGCTTGGATCCGAACCACGGACGCCACACCCAAACCAACCAGTGGGCGATCACCGCCACAATCACGAAAAACGCCATCGACACGACGAAGCCACGATGGAACTCCTTCGCTTCGGCGTCGGTCAGGTAGGTACCCGGACCAATCTTGTTGTCACTCATGCCTTTACCTCCGAATGGTTCCGCCGCACGAAGCCGTCATAGCCCCGCCCGACCGGCGGCTTTGCGGCGTAGGATGATTCCACCGCAAAGTTCTTGAGACCGATTGGGGTTGCCCCCGCAAGGCCAATTCCGTCTGTGCCAACCATGGCAAGTTTGTAATCGTTTGAAAAGGGGGAGAACGTGCCAATCACGCCGCTTGTGCTTCATAAAGTCGCGCGGCAGCATGTAGCCGGTCGATTGTGACGATTTTCTCACCTGCGTCGCGGGTTGCACGCTCTGCCGCGTCGCGCAAACGCTTCGCCGCGGAGATTCGCACCAGCACCGGTTCCTTGTCCACCATGCGATCCAGCTCGGACCTTGCGTCATCCTCCCACAGCACCGCCTCCAGCAGCCGCGCCGGCGTGGCATCGGCCTTGTCCATCATGGTGGACAGCGGCAAGATGAAGAACAGCGCATCGAACAGGGCGTTGCACACTTCCTGCATCAGCCAGGTGCAGCCGGCATAGCCCATGTAGGGCGTGCCGGTGTGGCGCCGGATGGCGGCGCCGGGGAAGCTGGCGTTGATGTAGATCGAGCGGCTGTTGGCCTCGGCCATGTACATGCGCTCGTTGTAGCTGCCGAACACGATCAGCGGGCTGGTGGTGCGGATGGCTTCACGCACCGCCTGGTTGTCGGGCTTCACGCCGGCATTGCGCTGGAAACTGAACACGCAGGGCATGCCCATGTCCTCTTCCAGGAACACCTTCATGCCGCGCGCATAGGTTTCGGTGGCCACGATGCCAAAGCTGGCAGTGGCGAAGAAATCCTGCGTCACGCTGCGCCACAGATCCCACAGCGGCTTGATCGTGGTGTGCTTTTCCTTCTCGATGAACGGTTCCGGATCGATCCCGGTCAATTCACCCAGCTTGCGCAGGAAGGCCGTGGTGCTGGCCAGCCCGATCGGCGCCTGCAGATAGGGGCGTTCCAGCGTCTCGCACAGGTTGCGGCCCCATTCGCGGTACATGCACACATTCACCGAGGCATCGGCGAGGCGGCGAATGTCGGCCAGATGGGTGCCGAGCGGGAACACCATGTTGACTTCGCAACCGACGCCTTCGATCAGCCGGCGGATTTCCGCCAGATCGGATGGCATGTTGAACGTGCCATATTGCGGCCCGATGATGTTGACGAGCGGCTTCTCGCCCTCTTTGCGCACCTTGGGCGCCGGCATCTTCTTCGGCCCGAATTCCTTCCACAACCAGGTCAGCGCCCGGTCGGCCGATTGCCACTGATCCTCATCGATGGTGCGCGGCAGGAAGCGCACGATGCTGGTGCCTTCCGGCGTCACGCCGCCGCCGATCATTTCGGCGATGGAGCCGGTGACAACCACCGACGGCAGCGACGGATCGAGCGTCTTCCACGCGCGTTTCATGGCGCCTTCGGTGCCGGTCTTGCCCAGTTCCTCCTCGGCAAGGCCGGTGACGACAATGGGCAGCTCATGCGGCGGCAGGCCGTCGGTATAGTGCAGCACCGAGGTGACCGGCAGGTTTTCACACCCCACCGGGCCATCGATCACCACCTGCAAGCCCTTCACCGAAGTGAAGCTGTACACGGCGCCCCAATAGCCGCCGGCCCGATCATGGTCCAAAACCAGCATGTCAGTTCCCGATCGCTTCGCTCGCCTTGGCGGCGGCGATCATCTTGCCTGCAAACTTCTTCTTGAACTCCGGCCGGTCAACCGGAACATCTTCCCAGATGCCGGCGGCATGGCCTTCGCCAACGCCGGCGAAAAAGCCCTTCATCATGTCGAAGCGGCCCTTGTTGCCGAGCGCGGCATTGATCACTTGCGCCAGGCTGCCGGCGCCGGCGGGGCCCATCAGCGGGCGAGCCGAGATCAGATTGGTGAAATACAGGCCGGGCGTCGCCTTGCTCTTGGCATGCTGCACCACCGGAGTCGTGCCGATGGCGAGATCGGGGCCATATTCCTCCACCGCGGCAATGTCCTGCTCCAGGCTGGCGCGATACTGGATTCGCACCCCCTTGGCTTCCAGCCACTCGCGATCAGGATCGGACCATTTGGTGCGCGGGCAGGCGGTGCCCACGTACGGCACATCCGCGCCCGATTCGATCAGCAGGCGGGCGACCAGCAATTCCGAGCCTTCATAGCCCGAAACGGTGATGCGGCCCTTGATCGGCTTGGCGGCCAGCGCGCCGGCAATCGCCGGCAGCCACTTGTTCTGCGCGGCGGCAACCTTGTCGGCCGGCAGGCCGAAGGCGTCGCCTATGGCGGCGAGCCAGGCGGCGGTGCCGTCACGGCCAACGGGGGCAGAGCCGACGATGCTGCGACCAGCGGCTTCGAATTCCCGCACGGCCGCGGTGTAGAACGGGTGAATCGCCGCAACCACCGGCGACGCCAGCGCCGCATACAGTTCCCGCCATTCGCGCGTCGGCACCACCGGCCCCGTCGTCAGGCCCATCGGTTCCAGCAGCATCGAAATGCCCACCGGGTCGGCCGGGAACATTTCGCCGAGCAGGGTCACCGTCGGCTTGTCCGGCATCACGGCCGGCGCCGCGACCGGGCCAGCCATGATTTCATTGCGGGCATAGTGAAGCATCGCGCCGGCCAGCACGTCCTTGGCTTCGGCATGGGTCGGCACGCCGAACCCCGGCACATCGATACCGATGATGCGCACGCCGTTGATCTGATCGGGCAGCAGTTGCAGCGGCACGCCGCTTGCGGTCGGCACGCACAAATTGGTCACCACGATCGTGTCGTAGAGCGCCGGATCGGCCATGTCGTGCACGGCTTCGCGGATATCCTCGAACAATTTGCCGGTGACCAGCGTTTCCGAACTGAACGGCACATAGCCAACCGTGCGCCGCGCCCCATAGAAATGCGACGTGAAGGTGAGGCCATAAACGCAGCAGGCCGAACCCGACAGGATGGTGGCGGTGCGGCGCATGCGCAAGCCGACGCGCAGCGAGCCGAAGGCCGGGCACATGGATTGCGGCTGGTCGTGCGGCCCCTTGGGATAATCGGCGGCATAACGATCGAGCACTTCGGATTTGCCGGCCTTGGATGCCGCATCGCGCATCGTATCGGCACCGGCGTGGCAGCCGGCGCCTTCGGCGACCGGCAGCGCTTCGATGGTGGGGGCAAGCTCCTCAGACATTGTCGTACACCACTTCCAGGGTCGGCCTGGTTTCATAGGTGCCGCCGCGCAGATCGGCCTGGGTGGCCGGCTTCAGCACGACATTGCCGCCGGTATCTTCCGGCTTGAACAGGCCCAGCAGGCCATCCTGATCGAGCGGGGTCGGCCGCACCGGCGGCGCGGTTTCAACCGCTTCGGCCAGTTCGGCGAACAGCGGGCCCCACTGGCTCTCGCTGGTGCCGATGATCTGATAATTGGCGGATTTCTTGCGGATGTCATCGTGGGCCGGGATGCTGACCAGCACCGGGATGCCCACCGCATTGGCAAAGGCCTGGGCTTCGCCCGAACCATCATCCTTGTTGATCAGGATGCCGGCGACGCCGACATTGCCGCCCATCTTGCGGAAATATTCCACCGCCTTGCAGACATTGTTGGCGACATACAGCGATTGCAGATCGTTCGACGCGACCACGATCACCTTCTGGCACATGTCGCGGGCGATCGGCAGGCCAAAGCCGCCGCAGACCACGTCGCCGAGGAAATCAAGCAGCACATAATCGAAGCCCCAATCATGGAAGCCCAATTTTTCCAGGGTTTCAAAGCCATGGATGATGCCGCGACCGCCGCAGCCACGGCCGACTTCCGGGCCGCCCAGTTCCATGGCGAACACGCCGTCGCGCTGGAAGCACACATCCTCGATCGACAATTCTTCGCCGGCCAGCTTCTTGCGGCTGGAGGTTTCGATGATCGTCGGCGTCGCCTTGCCGCCAAACAACAGGCTGGTGGTGTCGCTCTTGGGATCGCAACCGATCAGCAGCACGCGCTTGCCCTGCTGCGCCATCATGTAGGACAGGTTGGCGAGCGCGAAGCTCTTGCCCGAACCGCCCTTGCCATAAATGGCGATGATCTGGGTTTCCTTGGTGACTTCACCGGTGTGAACGGGATCCGGTTCCAGGTCAGCCTCATCACGAAGCGCGGCGACCTGATCGAGAAGTGCGTTGATGCTCATGCGATATTTCTCCAGTCGAAGACCATCTTGAGACAGGTCGGGTCCGAAAAGGCGCGGCCATATTCGGTGGGGGCCGCGGATGCCGGAACCCGGTGCGTCACAAGGCCCTCGAGTGACAGCCCACCGCTGCCCACCATGGCGAAACATGTCGCCAGGTCGTCAGGCTGGAACTCTGTGGCGATGCGGATACGCGCTTCACGCCGGAAGGCCGGCGCGAAGTTGAACGACAGCGGCTCGCTGTAAAAGCCGGCCAGCACGATCTCGCCGCCGCGCGTCATGTGCATGACGGCCTGGTCGAGAATGCGATGGTCACCGCTGGCGTCGTAGATCGAGCGGTAATCGCGCCGCTCGTCGCTTTCGGGCTTGATCACCCGATAGCCTTCACCGCCCGACATGCGGGCGTCGTTGATTTCCCACACCACCGGCTCCACGCCGGCGGCCAGCGCCAGCCGTGCCAGCAATCGGCCGAGCACGCCGTGGCCGATGATCAGATCGGGCATCGCGCCGCCTGCCACCGCATGCTGCGCGGTCGCCGCCAGGCTCATCAGCACGGCCTGTTCACCCATGCCGTCGGGCATCGGGATCACCCGCGCCGCGCCGGTGATCACCCGGCGGGCCTGGCCGCCGAACAAGCCGCGCGCGCCTTCGAATTTCGAGGAGCCGGGCACGAACACCGTCTGGCCGATGCGGTCCTGCTGATTGGCGCCGGCATCGACAATGGTGCCCACCGCTTCATAGCCCGGTACCAGCGGATAGCCCATGCCCGGAAACGCCGGCATCGTGCCGTTGTACATCAATTTTTCCGTGCCCATGGAGATGCCGGAATAATCCACCTCCACCACCACGTCGTCGGCGTCGGGCGGAACCAGCGTGAGACGACGCAGGGCGACGCGCTCAGGCTCCTCCACAACAACGGCCAATGTGTCCATGCAATCACCCCTGAACGGGCGTCGACCAGCTGCTGTGCAGCCGGCCAGGCCCCTCTAACCTGCGGCAATCTATCCAAAGCCCCGGCCGGCTGTAAAGCGCGCTTGACGCTTCGCAAAGCAAAAAATTGGACAAGGACGGTCCACTTTAGGGCTTGACGGATTTGGCGATTCAGCAATCCGCTGCAAATGGCCCTTCCCCGTCAGCGTTCGGCCACGATCAGCCGCGTCACCATCGGCAGCGCCGTGGACACTTCACGGGCCTTGCCAAAGCCGGCATCGGCCAGCAGCGCCAGATAATCCGCCGCAGTGCGCGGCCGGCCCGATCCCATCGCCCATAGATACAGGCCGAAATAGGCATCGCCCATCACTTCGGCGCCCGCCGTGCCGGCCATCGGTTCGGCAATCAGCAGGCGGCCCCCGGGCGGCAGCGCAGCATGCGCCTTGGCCAGCAGCGCCCGCACCACGGCATCGTCATGATCGTGGCAGATGCGCACCAGGCTGATCAGATCGGCGCCGCGCGGCAGCGGATCATCGCGGAAACTGCCGCCATGCAGCGCAACATGGGAAAGCCCGCGCGCCGCCAGCTTCGGCCCGGCGCCATCGACCACCGCTGGCAGATCGAACAATTTCATCGCCAGCCGCGGGTGGCGCGCCGCCACTTCGGCCAGGAACCCGCCATGGCCGCCCCCGACATCCATCAGGCACTGGTGCGACCCGAATCGATAGGCATCCAGCACCTGTTCGGCGACCATCGGCTGGCTGGCCGCCATCAACGCCGAATAGGGCGCCACTTCGCCGCCGCCATCGCCTTGCCAGCTTGCCGCATCGGCCGCTGCCGGCAGCCCCTGCCCGGCCGCAGGCGCATAGGTCCAGAAGGCGGCGAGCTTGCCCTGCCCGCGACCGCGGCCGAGCATCGCCAGCGGATCGGCGAGATCGTCATAGAAAATCTTGTGATGCTCGATCATCGCCAGCGCGCCCTGATTGGACGACAGCGCCGCGCCGCGCTGCCCCAGCACCCACAGATCGGGCGCCGCCAGCTCCACCAGATCAACCGCCTTGGCGGCCCCCAGCAGGCGCTGCATGGCCTCCAGCGGCAGGCCGGCCACCTGCGCCAGATCGGCCGTGCTGGCCGGCCCTTGCGCCAGGGTGCGGATCACCCCGGCATCCACCGTGGCCGTCAGCGCCTTGGTCTGCACGAAGCCGGTGATCACGGCGAACATCGCGTTGGCATGGAAGCGCGCGACGCGGCGGAAGATGGGCACGCGCATGGCGAAACGCTGGAATGCCGGGTTCGCCAGCATGCGGTTGCGCCCATTCAACCAGCGCAGTTTCCAGCCGGCAGAGGCATTTGCGTCCACCATTCAGGCAACCCCTGTTGTCAAATGATCTGGACAGCTATGGCGCAACGGGTCAATCATCCATCAGTCAGTCAGGTTTGAACGGAGAGCGTCTTGGCAGGCCCTGACGGCGTTGTCATCATCGGTGCGGGCATGGGCGGGCTGAGCGCGGCCGTGCTGCTGGCGGCGCGTGGGCTTCCCGTCACCGTGGTGGAGCGCATGGGCGCGCCGGGCGGCAAGCTGCGCACCGTCGATGTTGGCGGTATCGCGGTGGATGCCGGCCCCACCGTCTTCACCCACCGCCCGGTGTTTGAACGCATCTTTGCCGATGCCGGCGCGCATCTGGATGATCATCTCACCCTGGTGAAATCCGAATCGCTCGCCCGCCATGCCTGGCAGGATGGCAGCCGCCTCGATCTATGGGCCGATCACGCCCGCAGCCGCGATGCCGTCGCCGCCTTTGCCGGGCCGCAGGAGGCGCAAGGTTGGGAACGGTTCCAGCGCGAAGCGGCGCGCATCTGGAACGCGCTGGAAACCCGCTTCATGGAAAGCCCGGCGATGAACCCGCTGGGCCTGACGCTGAAATACGCGCCGTTCCACCTGCACGAAATGTTCGCCATCAACCCGTTCCAGACTTTGTGGAAGGCGCTGGGCGGCTATTTCCGCGATCCGCGCCTGCTGCAGCTGTATGGCCGCTATGCCACCTACACCGGCGCCGATCCGTTCCAGGCCAGCGCCACCCTGATGCTGATCGCGCATCTGGAGGCGCGCGGCGTCTGGCTGGTCGATGGCGGCATGCACGAGGTGGCGCGCCAACTCGCGGCGCTGGCGCAGCGGCTGGGCGCGCGCTTCGTCTACAACGCGCATGTGTCGGAAATCATGGTGCGCAATGGCCGCGCCGCCGGCGTGAAACTGGCCAGCGGCGAGGAGATCATCGGCGGCGATGTCCTGTCCAACGGCGACATTTCGGCGCTGGCCGATGGCCGCTTCGGCCCGGCGGCGTCGCGCGCCGTCACTGGCGTCAAACCGCAGGACCGATCGCTGTCCGGCCTGGTCACCATGATGACGGCGCAAGCCAGCGGATTCGATCTCGATCGCCACAATGTCTTCTTCTCCACCGACTATGCCGCCGAATTCCGGCAAATATTCGGCGAACATCGCCTGCCGGCCGAACCCAGCATCTATGTTTGTGCGCAGGATCGCGGTATCCGTGTGCCTTCGGGGGGCCCGGAACGCTTCCAGTTGATCGTCAATGCGCCCGCGACTGGCGATGGGCAGCCACCAAGCGATGAGGAGATGGCCCAATGTCAGAGATCGACCCTGGCCGTGCTGGCCCGGTGCGGGCTGACGTTGAAGCCGACCGCGATGGTGCCGGTCGGCCCGGCGATGTTCGAGGCACTTTTCCCTTCGAGCGGTGGGGCCCTTTATGGTCGGGCCTCGCACGGGTGGCAGGCCAGCTTCCGCCGGCCTGGCAGCAAGACGAAGCTGCCCGGGCTCTGGGTGGCGAGTGGCTCGGCGCATCCCGGAGCGGGCGTGCCGATGGCGGCCTTGTCCGGCCGCTTGGCGAGCGCAGCGATCCTCAAGGCCCGCGGTTTGACCAGGACGTTCCACCCGGCGGCTACCGCTGGTGGTATGTCGACGCCGAAAGCGACTGCGGACACTATGGCCTGACCATCATCGCCTTCATCGGCTCGGTCTTCTCCCCCTATTACAAGGCCGCCGGGCGCGGCGCACCGGAAGACCATGTGTCGTTGAACGTCGCGCTCTATGGCCGGGGTGTCCGCCGCTGGGCGATGACGGAGCGCGGCACCGGCGCGTTGTGGCGCGATCGCACCACCCTGCGCATCGGCCCCAGCCAGGTGCGCTGGGACGGGCAGACATTGGTGATCGACATCGAGGAAGAAAGCGCCGTGCTGCCGCTGCCGGTGCGCGGCCAGGTGCGGGTGACCCCCACGGTGTTCGGCCAGCGCCGCTTCCGCCTCGATCCATCCGGCCGCCACATCTGGGAACCGCTCGGCCCCTGCGCGCGGGTGGAGCTGACCTGCTCCAACCCGAAAATCAGCTGGGCCGGCACCGGCTATCTCGATGCCAACCATGGCTCGGAACCGCTGGAAGACGGCTTTGCCGACTGGCAGTGGAGCAGAGCCCATCTCGCCGACGGCTCCACCGCGGTGATGTACGAAGGCCAGCTGCGCGACGGCACCGATTTCGGCATGGCCCTGAAGATCGGCCCGAACGGCCAGGCCGAAGTCATGGAAATGCCCGCCCGCGTCGTCCTCCCCAAAACCGCCTGGCGCCTCGACCGCTTCACCCGCGCCGACGCCGGCTACACGGCCCGCGTCCGCGCCACCTGGGAAGACACGCCCTTCTACAGCCGCACGGCGCTGGCCACGCGGCTGTGGGGCGAGGATGTGGTGGCGGTGCATGAGTCGCTGAACATGAACCGGTTCGCGACGGGCGCGGTGCAGTGGATGCTGCCATGGCGGATGCCCAGAAAAGTCTGACGCAAGGTGTGAAGCACAATGTGAGATGGACCCCAGCCGCCTTGCCTTGTCTGGCGGCGGCGTCATACCAGTAGGATCATGTCCACCGCGCACAGCACGCTTGAACTTCTGCACCATCTGGCAACCAGGCCGGGTCATGATGAAGTCAAGGCCGGTTTCCGTGACCTGCTGGTCCGGGAATTTGGTGCTGAACTGGGCGCCCTCGAATTTGAGCGGCGCGTTCCCGAAGTCCGTGGCCGTCTGGACGCGCTGATCGGCCGGACCGTTTTTGAAGCCAAAAGTGACCTTGACCGCGAGTGGGCCGATGTTGAGCGCCGCATGCCGGACTATCTGGCCGACCGGGAGCGCGAAGAGCGCGAGCGCTTCACCGGCATTGCCTCTGATGGTCTGAAATGGGCCGTGTTCGAGCTGGTCGATGGCGCACTGGTGCGCATCAAGGATACGGTTCTCGATCCGGAAAAACCGGATGCCTTTCTCGCTTGGCTTGATGGCGCTGTTGCACTCAAGGCATCGTTGCCGCCCGATCCGCTGACCGTCAGGGCCGAACTTGGCCAGGATTCGGTCGCCTACCGCATTGTCAATCGCGGGCTGCGCGAAGTGTGGGCCAGCGTGCAGGACCGTCCGGCCGAAGCACTGAAGCGCCAATTGTGGGCCAACCTGCTCAAGCTGGTCTATGGCCGCGAGGTCGAAGGCGATGCGCTGTGGTTCCAGCACAGCTATCTGGTCGTTGTTGCCAAATGCATCGCATTGGCGGTGATGGATTTGAACGAGGATGATCCACGCCGGATGCTGTCCGGCGAAGCCTTCACCGCCGCCGGCATCAACGGCGCGGTGGAAAGCGACTTCTTTGACTGGATGGTCGCCACGCCCGCCGGCGAAGCGCTGGTACGCCGGATCATGGCGCATGTCCGCCGCTTCCGCCTGCGTGAGGTGGAAAGCGACGTGCTGAAAATCCTGTATGAATCGCTGATCGACCGTGATGAGCGCCACGGCCTGGGCGAATATTACACGCCAGATTGGCTGGCCGCCAAGATCGTGCGCCAGGCTGTTGAGCGGCCCTTGGAACAGAAAGTGCTCGATCCGGCCTGTGGCTCCGGCACCTTCCTGTTCCATGCCGTGCGTCGCGTGCTGGCCGAAGCCGAAGAGGCCGGCATGGACAGGGCCACCCGTGCCGCCGAAGCCTGCGCGCTGGTCGCCGGCACCGATATCCACCCCGTCGCCGTCATCATCGCGCGTGTCACCTATCTGCTGGCGCTGGCCCCGGCGCTGGGGATGCGCAGCGGCAGCCTTTCGGTGCCGGTGTATCTCGGCGATGCCATGCTGCTGTCGGTCAGCCAGGTGATCGGCGGCACTGAACTCGTCATTCAGGTGCCGCCGCCGCCCGCGGGCAGCGGCAGCCGCGAACAGTTGAGCTTCCCCGAAACCTTCTGCCGCGATCCCGCCCTGTTCGACAAGGCCATTGATGCCATGCGCAGCGGATCATTGGCCGATCGCGCGCGTGAAGCCGTGGAAGCCGATATCACCCGCCGCACCGAACAGCATTACAAGCGCGACATCAGCGCCGAAGAACGCACCGCCATCGGCGATCTGGGTGCAACCTACGAAACTTTTCACAAATTGCGGCTGGAAGGCCGCGACACGATCTGGAGCTATGTCGCCCGCAACCTCTCCCGCCCGCTGGCGCTGGCCAGCGGCGGCGGCTGGGCCAATGTGCTGGTCGGCAATCCGCCGTGGGTGGCCTATCGCCACATGTCGGCGGATTTGCAGAAGCGGTTCAAGGGACTGGCAGAGGCTGAGGGCGTCTATGTCGGCGGCAAGTTTGCCACCCAGAATGATCTGTGCGGCTTGTTCACGGTGCGCGCATCGCACCTCTATTTGCGGCCATCGGGACGCATCGCCTTTGTGCTGCCACTCGCCGCCCTGACGCGCGGGCAGTTTGCCAAATTCCGCACCGGCCGCTTCACCAGTTATTGCATCGCCTGGGATGCAGCCTGGACGATGGACGACAGCGTGACGCCGCTGTTTCCAGTACCATCCTGCGTGGTGTTCGGCCGGAAGCGCGCCTTGTCCACGAAAATGCCCGACAAGGTGCGGGCCTACTCCGGCTGGCTACCCTTGCGCGATGCGCCAGAAGACGTGGCTGACAAGCAGTTGACGGTACAGGAGG
This sequence comes from Sandarakinorhabdus sp., assembly GCF_987265915.1. Classification (NCBI taxonomy): domain Bacteria; kingdom Pseudomonadati; phylum Pseudomonadota; class Alphaproteobacteria; order Sphingomonadales; family Sphingosinicellaceae; genus Sandarakinorhabdus; species Sandarakinorhabdus sp. Next base: position 716,751 of record NZ_OZ503948.1, on the reverse strand, counting down.
ATGTCGCTGCACCGCAGGAGGGCACGTTCAGCGGCGGCTCGCTGTATCGTGAGCGATTCAAACAGGGGGCGATTCTGGTACCCCGCATGTTGAGTCTTGTTGAACGCAAAGCGATGGGGCGATTGGGAGCTGACCCCAGCGCCCCATGGTAATGAGCCGGCGCAGCTCGCTTGAGAAAATGCCGTGGAAGGGTCTCAACGGTATCGAGAATCAAGTGGAAGCGGAGTTTCTTCGACCTGTTTTGCTTGGAGAAAGCATTCTGCCCTATCGGCTGGCACAAGTGTTTGAAGGAGTAATTCCAATTGCCAGTGACGGAACCCCGCTCACAGCGGCAATGGCTGGCGGAAAGGAACGCGGCTTCACGAAGCTGGCGGTTTGGTTGGCAAAGGCAGAGGGGGTTTGGGATACGAACAAATCGGCGTCAACAACCATGAATCTCATCGAACAATTTGATTTCTTCGGAAAATTATCTGCCCAGTTTCCGATTGCTCCTTTGCGTGTTGTATATTCGAAGGCCGGGTCGCAGCCGACGGCCTTCGTTCTGCGAGATACCAAAGCGATCATTGACCACAAGCTTTATTGGGGTGCGGCATTGTCGGACGGGGAAGCAACATTCCTTGCAGCAATTTTTAACAGTGAGACTGCCCGTTCCCGCGCAGAACGTTACCAATCACGTGGCCAGTTTGGTGCACGCGATTTTGACAAGGTCATTTTCAATCTGCCGATCCCGATGTTCGATGCGGCTAATCCGCTGCATCAGGCGCTGGGGAAGGCCGGGGCGGACGCGGAAGAGGTCGCCGGCCGTGTCGAAATCCCTGAGACCGAGCGTTTTGTCGCCGCCCGGCAGCGCGTGCGGCGGGCGTTGATTGCCGATGGGATCGGCATCGAGATCGAGAAACTTGTGGAGAAGTTGCTTGGCCCGGCTTGAAGCCGGCCCGGCGATGTGATTCAACGCTGGCATGGATGATTTGTTCGGGCACGTGCCCCAGAAGGGCGAGTTGTTCCGGGAACCGATGCCGGTTTCCAAGCCCATCGTGCACACCGCCGAAACCATCCGCGCCCTGTGCCACGCCACGCTGGCCGAAGCCCGCGCCGCCGAGACCATGCCATGGACGCCGCGCCAGCTGCGCAAGAACACCGCGGGCTTTCCGTTCTGGGCCGAATGGCTGAAGAACGGCGAAGGCGATAAACTGCTGCTGGAATTCAAGGCCGAGATCGACCGATTCAACCAGCCCGTCGAACTGCTGGCGCCCAACTGGCGGGAAATGTGGGCGCTGGATTGAGCGCTGCGGCCTGTCCTACACGGGCCGAATATGGTTATGCTGGCACCGCTCTTTCCACCGCCAGCACCAGAACCAGCATGGGCAAAAACCATTTGTTCCAGCAGAAACAACGCTGAATCCCGCCCGATTCGTCAAAAGTGGCAAAGCCCGGCACAGTGGCAAGGCAGCTCAGCCGTCCTCCCCGTCCTTCTTGTCGCGCTTGTCCTCCGGTTTCTCCCGCAACGTCCACAACTGCCATCCGGCAAAGGCCAGCACCGCAAACAGGCTGATGCCGCCTTCGATCAGTCCGAAATATTCTGCCGGAATATCCATCACATCACCGCCTGATCGGCCCGTCGGCGCCATAGAGCGGGAAGGGTGGGCGCTTCGGGCTTGGCGGCGGATTCTTGGCTAGGGCGTCAAGCGCAATCTGGACCGCCTTTTCCAGTTGCGGATCACCGCCGGCCTGCACCGCGGCCGGGTCCTGATCGACCTCCACGTCCGGGGGCACGCCGATATTTTCGACCGCCCATTCGCCCTGCGGGGAGAAGAAGCCGACCGATGGCGAGGTGACGTCGCCGCCGTCCATCAACGGCGGGATGCCGGCGATGCCGACGAGGCCGCCCCAGGTGCGCTTGCCCACCAGCGGGCCGAGATTGAAGCTGCGGAACATCCACGGCAGCATGTCGCCGCCACTGGCCGACGCTTCGTTGATCAGCATCACCTTGGGGCCGAGCACGCTGGCTGCCGGGGTGCGATCGATGCGGCCATAGCGCGGTTGCCACCAGCTGATCAGTCGGCGGTTCATCACCTCGATCATGTAATCCGCCGCCTGGCCGCCGCCGTTGAAGCGATCGTCGATCACCATGCCCTGCCGGTCGTTCTGCGCGAAATAAGTGCGGTTGAAGCTGGTGTAGCCGCCGCCGCCGGTGTTGGGCAGGTAGACATAGCCCAATTTGCCGCCCGACAGCCGGTCAACGCGGCGGCGATTGTCCTCGATCCAGGTCAGGTTGCGCAACGCATATTCGCTGCCGATCGGCACCACGGTCACATCGCGCTGCGCCGTGCCGCGCGCCAGGGTAAGCGTGATGGCCTGGCCGGCGGTGCCTTCCAGATGGCGCTGGATATCCTCGTCACCGCGCACGTCGGCACCATTGATGGCGGTGATGCAATCGCCCACCGCCACATCCAGGCCGGGCTGCGCCAGCGGGGCCTTGATGTCGGGGCTCCAGGTGCCGCCGGTATGGATGCGCGCCAGGCACCAGCGGCCGTTCTTCACTTCATAATCGGCGCCGAGCAGCCCGCCGCCCATGCGCTTCGCCACCGGGATGCTGCCGCCGCCGCCGCGCAAATGGCCGATGGAAAAGCCGGTGAGCGCTTCGTTGAACAGATAATTCAGATCAGCGCGCGACTGGATACCCGGCAACCAGGCCGCCAGCGCCTTCTCCGCCGCCACCGTGTCGTACCCATGGAAATTCGGATCATAGAAATAAGCGCGCTGGATGCGCCAGATTTCCCGGTACATCTGCGCCCACTCCGCCGCCGGATCGACACGCACGTTCAAGCTGTCGAGCTTCAGCTTCACATCCGGGTCGCTCGGCTTGAACGGCTTGGTGGCATCGGCGACCAGCCAGCTTCCCTGCCCGCCCGGCGCCGCGGGGGTGCGCACCAGCAATTTGCTGCCATCGGCGGACAGGCTGAATTCGGCTGCATTGCCCAGCAAGGTCTCGGTCTTCTTGCCCTCCAGCGTCCAGCGCAGCAGCGACGCGCCGGGCAGTTCATCGGCATCGATATCCAGCGCTTCATTGGCGCGCAGCAGCCACAGCACGCCGCCCTTGCCGGCCACCAGATTGCGATAATCGGCGGCGGGCAGCGGCAGCGCCACCATGCGCCGGGCGATCTGATCGAGCGACAGCCCGGCCAGATCGATCTTCACCGGCGGGGTAACGGGCGCGGCGGGCTTGGGTGCAGGTTTGGCGGGTGGTTTGGTTTCGGCAGCAGGCGCAGCGGCAGCCTTCTCGTCGCCCAGCTCCGGCGCCAGCGGCGATGCGGTGCCCGCTGCCAGTGCCAGCGCATAGACGCTGCTGGTGGGGCTGTAGGCATTGCTCGACATGTCGAGGCCGTTGACCGTGCCGCCGGCATTGTTGCTGGCCAGGAAATAGAGATATTTGCCATCACGATCGAAAGCCGGGGCGCTGGCCATCGCCATGCTGTCGGTGATCTGCGTCGCCTGGCCGGTGGCGACATTGTGCAGCATCAGCACCGGGAAATGATTGTCCGCCACGCGGGCATAAACCAGCCACTGCGAATCGGGTGACCATGCCAGCCCGCGCGCCGGCTGCGCAAAGCCACCGAACACATCGGGCGGGCCAGCCGCCACCAGCTTGCCGCTGGCCAGATCGAGAATCCAGGTGTTCAGGCGGTTGTCCCGCAGCGCGATGCGCTTGCCATCGGGCGACCATAGCGGCTTGGAATAATAGGCCGGTTCGGCGGCCAGCGGATATTTTCGCAACCCCTTGCCCGCGCCAGTCTGCGGCGCGACATGCAGGGCATAAAGCCCGTCCGCGTCGGAGACATAGGCGATGGACTGACCATCCGGGCTCCACGCCGGCTCGCGCTCCATGGCGCCGGGCGTGGCGGTGATGGTGCGGATGATGCCTTCCTTCACCGGCAGGGTGAGGATCTCGCCATGCGCTTCCACGGCCGCCCGAAGCCCGGTAGGCGACAGGCTGACATTCGCCACTTCCGCGCCGACATTGGCGATGCGCGGGCGCACATCGGGCATGTCACCATCCAGATCGATGCTGATCGGCTTGGGCTCCTCGCCCGGCACCAGCGTGTGGATGGTGCCCAAACGGTCGAAAACCAGCACGCGGCCATCGGTGGCCAGGCTGCGGATATCGGGCCCGCGGTTCTGCCAGACCAACGCGGTCTGCCCGGTGGTGGGATCGAAGCGATACACCGAAACCGGCCCCTTGCGGCCCGACAGGAAATACACTTGCCCGCCCAGCCAGACGGCTGCGAAATCCGCGCCGCCATCCTGCGGCACTTTCTGCGTCTTCAGGCCATCCAGCGTGGTGATCCACACTTGCCCCGAAAGCCCGCCGCGATAATTGCCCCAGGCGGTGTAGCGGGTAAAATTGAAGGTGAAGCCCTTTTCCTGCGGGATGTAGGCGATCGCCTTGCCATCGGCGGAGAGGCTGCCAGCCGCTGCCATCGGCAAGGGCAGCACGGTTGCAGCGCCGCCGCCGGCCGCGACATCCCACAATCGTGTGTAGCGGCTGGCCGCATCGCGGTTGGAGCGGAACAGCACCCGCGCGCCATCGGGTGACCAGCCGACCGCCACATCGGCCGCCGGGTGGAAGGTCAGGCGTTTCGGCACGCCGCCGGCGAGCGGCACGGTGAACACATCGATATTGCCATCATATTCGCCGGTGAAGGCGATGGTCTGGCCATCGGGCGAGAAGCTCGGCGCCTGTTCGATGCCGGTGCCGGTGGTGAGGCGCAGGGCCTTCCCGCCGGCACGCGGCGCCACCCAGATGTCGCCGCCTGACACGAAGGCGATATGGCTCTGGCTGATCGTCGGGGATTGCAACAGGCGTTGCGGCGGGGCGGCCTGAACGGCCCCGGCCGCCAGCGCCATCATGCCGGTCCCCAGCCAACGGTGCCTGTTCATTGCTTTTTCCCCCTGATCTGCTGTGGTCAGCGTGACAGCGCCGGCGGCTGGGGTCAATCATTCTGCCAGTGCTGACAGGGGGGTGATCTTGCGCCATGGTGCATGGCGGTGGGGACGTCTGACCATGGGGGACATGACAGACGATGGCGGCAACGACCGCTTCTGGGGAGAATGGCGTGCTGCGTTTGCGACAGATTGCGATGGTCGCGCCCGATCTGGCGCCGGTGGTCGAGGCCGGCTGCGAAACGCTGGGCGATGTGTGTTTCCGCGATCCCGGCGTGGCGAGCTATGGCCTGGAAAATGCGCTGTGGGCGTTGGGCGGCACCTTTCTTGAGGCACTGGCGCCGATCCGGCCGGGAACCACGGTGGGCCGCTATCTCGAACGCCGCGGCGGGCCTTCGGGTTACATGCTGATCATCGATTGCACCGATCTTGCGCCGGTGCGGCTGCGGCTGGCGATGTTGAACATCCGCATTGTCGAGGATCTGGACATGACGATCCACGGTGCGTCGGCCAAGGCCGTGCATCTGCATCCGCGCGACACTGGCGGTTGCCTGCTGTCCATCGATCAACATGGCCCGGATCAGGCCATGTTGGGCAGCTATGCCTGGGCCGGGCCGGATTGGCAGCGCCACATGAACCCCGACATGGTGATCACCGGCGCGGTGATCGCCTGCGACAATCCCGAAATGATTGCCATGCGCTGGAGCACGCTGCTTGTACGGCCCTGGCAGAAGCTGGAAGACCGGTGGCGGCTGCAGTTGAACCATGGCAGCATCGATTTCACCGTTGTCACCGATGGTCGCGGCGAAGGGCTGAGCGCGATCCGCATCGCCGGCTTGGGCGCGCCGGTGCAATTGAGCGGCCTTGATCTTTTGCCGGAGAAAACAGCATGACCGATTTGCACAGCGACACCGATGATCTGCTGGCCAGCGTGGCCGATGGCGTGCTGACCCTGACGCTCAACCGCCCGGCGGCGCGCAACGCGCTGTCACGCGCCATGCTGGATACGCTGGCGCGGCTGCTGGCCGAGGCCGAGGCCGATCCCGCCATCGGCGCGATTCTCATCACCGGGGCCGGCGGCGCCTTTTGCGCCGGCGGCGATGTGAAGGGCATGGCCGCGCGCAATGCGGCCGGCGAGGCCGAGCCCATCGATCAGGCCATTGCTCGCCAGCGCCGCAACCAGCGCGCCGTGGCAGGCAAGCTGCACAGCATGCCAAAGCCGACCATCGCCGCCATCCCCGGTGCGGCGGCCGGGGCCGGCCTGTCCATCGCGCTCGCCTGCGATCTGCGCGTGATGGCCGATACGGCGTTCATGACCACCGCCTTCGCCAGGGTCGGCTTTTCCGGCGATTATGGCGGCACCTATTTCCTCACCAAGCTGGTCGGGGCCGCGAAGGCGCGCGAGATGTATTTCCTGTCCGACCGGGTGGATGCCGCCGAAGCGTTGCGGCTGGGCCTGACCAGCCGCGTCGTGCCGGGGGACGCGCTGGCCGCCGAGGCGCAGGCGCTGGCCGTACGGCTGGCCGCCGGGCCGCGCGTCGCGCTGGCCTATATGAAGGAGAATCTCAACCGCGCCTTTTCCGGTGGGGACATGGATGATTGCCTTGATCTGGAGGCGACCCACCATGTCCATTGCGGCCTGACCGACGATCACAAGGACGCCGCAAAGGCCTTTGTGGAAAAGCGCACGCCCATATTCCGCGGGCGCTGATGCTCTTGCCGAGGAGAATGAGGATGACCACCCGTCTGCTGGCCGCACTGGCCGCCGCCTTGATCGCCCCAGTTTTGGCAACCCCGCTGAGCGCCCAACCGGCCGCCACTACTGCCCGCGCCACTACTGCCAGCGCGGCCGAGATCGCCGCCCTGAGCGAGCGGGCCGCGCGCGAGATCAAGCCGGGCCAGCCGCTGGTGGCGCTGCCGGTGATGGGCGTCGGCCCGTGGCGGGCGATGCTGGAATATCGCCAGGCCGGCGCGCCCGCCTCGCTGCACAAGACGCAGATCGAGATTTTCCAGGTCGTCGCTGGCGCCGGCCAGTTCGTCACTGGCGGCACGCTGGAGGGCACGCGCGATGTGGATGCCGCCAACCAGAGCGGCACCGGCATTGCCGGCGGCACCAGCCAGCGCGTGGCCACCGGCGATATCATGGCCGTGCCGGCTGGCGTGCCGCACTGGATTCCCAGCGTTGAGGGCCGACTGGTGTTGATCAGCCTGAAAGTGCCGACGCCCTGAGCCAGGCTCAGGCCGGCAGCACGCCCATATCACGGGCAAATGCGGTGATCAGCTCGGCATGGCGCTCCGGCGCTTCCTCGTGCGCGAGGTGGCCGAGGCCGGGCATGGCGTGATGCTCGGCGCGTGTGCCGTGCGCGGTCAGCCGCTGGGCCACCTTGCGCGAGGTGTCAGGCGGCACCGTCTTGTCGTTCATGCCGTGCAGCAGCAGCACCGGACATTTCATGTGGGCGATGCTGCGCTCGATGATGTCGAGATCCCAGTGCGCCATCAGCGCCAGCGCGCCGCCGGTGTGGGCCGAGCTGCGGAATAGCCGTTCATAATGCGCGATCTGTTCGCGGCTGGATTTCGATCCGGTCCAGCGCGCCATCAGATCGGGCATGGATTGCAGCCGGGTGGTGAAGGAGAAGATCGCCGGCATGAACGGGTTGACGAACAGCGCCTTGGCAATGCCCGGATAGGCCTTGCCGACGCCATCGAACGGAAGAAGCGCGCCGCCCAGCGCCACGATGGCCTGCGGCTGCACCAGGCCGCGCGCCGCCAGCACGAAGGCGATGGCCGCCCCCACGCTGTGGCCGAGCACGATGGCAGGCTGTAACCCAAGTTCGCCCAGCAACGCCGCCAGCGCCTTGGCGACCGGGTCGGGGCCGGGCGCGTTCATCTTCGCCGTGAAGCCATGGCCGGGCAGATCGGGGATCACCACACGGAAATGCTGCGCCAGCAGCGGCGCCAGATCGGCAAAGCTGTGCGTGGTCGCGCCCGTACCGTGGATCAGCAGCAACACCGGCGCGTCTTCGGGGCCGGTGATCTGCACGTGCCATTTCAGCCCGCCAGCGGTGACGAATCGGCTCCATTCGCGGTGCGGCACATGGCGGCCATCGACATCCCAACGCATCAAGAAGTTCCCACGCTTGCGGCTTTGACGGCGGCCACCACCGATTTGGCATCGACTCGCGGCAATGTCACCAACCGCGCGCCCATCGCGGCGGCCAGTTCGGCCCCCTGCGGGCGCGGGCGCGGCGCACAATCGATGAACACGGCCGCGATGCCCGCCACCCGATAGGCCCGCGCCGCGGCCAGCGCCGCCTCTTGCGGGCTGGTCTGGCCGTCGCCACCGACATTGGCGCGGCCATCGGTGAGCACCACCACCAGCGCCGATCGCCCGCGGCCGCGTTCGGCCTCGGCAACCTTGCGCGCCAGATCGAGGCCGGCGGCAATCGGCGTGCCGCCGCCGCCGGCCAGCCCGGCCAATTCCTTGCGGGCGCGCGGCAGGCTGCGGGTGGGCGGCAGCGCCAGCGCCGCATCGGTCCCGCGAAACGCCACCAGCGCCACTTCGGCGCGCTTCACATAGGCTTCGGCCAGCAGCAGTTCGATCGCACCCTTGGCCTCGGCCAGTCGGGCAAAGGCCGCCGATCCGCTGGCATCCACGGCAAAGATCGTCGTCGATTGCGTCTGGGCGATATAGCGGCGGATGCGCAGATCATCGGTGCGGATCGCCAGCCGGCCATCGGCGCGCGCCGGGCGCACCTTCTGCCAGGGCGCGGCCGACTTGATGGTTTCGATCAGCGCCAACCGCGCCCCGCGCCCCGGCATGCCCGGCCGCACCCCGGCGGGCCGGCCGCTGGTGATGCTTTTTTGTTTGGCGCCCGACGCGCCGCTGCTCTTCGGCGCCTTGGATATGGTGCCGGCGGCGAGCGCATCGAGCAGGCCGGGCGGCAGCGTGGTCTGCGCCGCATCGAGCACCATGTCGGTGGGATCGATCGGCGGCGGCTCCGGCTGTTCCTGATCATCGCCTGGCGTGTCGTCCGATGGCGGCGGCGGCGGCGGCTCCTGATCGGGTGGCGGTTCTTCGCGCGGTGGTTCTTCGGGGGGCGGCGGCTGCTCTTCCTCGGGCGGCGGCGGCGGCATGCGCGTGGCGCGCGGGCCCAGCACCAGCGCGGCGGCGGCGGCCATGTCAGCCTCCCGCAATTGATCGATGGCATCGCTGCGGCCGTCCGCCCGGGCATGGGCGCGCGCCACCCGCAGCGCCAGGATCGGGGCCCGAATCGACGCGATGCCCAGCGCCGCTGCCGCCACGCTGAGCGCAGTTTCAGGATCCTTGGCGACAGCGCCGGGTTCGGCGAGCATCGCAAGCGGCGGCGGCGCTTCGCCGGCCAGCAGCGCCGCCATCGGCAACCGCACGGCGTTCAGATCGATGTGGATCGCCAGCCGTTCCGCCAGCGACGGCAGGATGCGCTCCCGCTCCGGATCATCGGGATCGCCTTCGTCGAACAGGATCAGCGGCGGTGCATCCTCGTCCATGGCGGTGGCCAGCCGCGCCGCCAGCGCTGCATTCAGCCGCTCGGCCATCGGCACCAGCAGCGAAGCCCCGCGTGCTTCACGCAGCAAACCGATGCGGTGGACGGGCTTGCCGCTGGCCAGCGTCGCCGTCAGGTCAAGGCCGCCGTCGAGCGCGTCGGCATCGGCACTGCCCGGCAGGCGCCGGCTGGGCAGCACCAGCGCCAGCGCCGCGCCCCAAGCATCGCGCACCGGGCCGGGCCGGGCGCGCAGCAGGATGCCGCCCACCCGGTTGCCGGCCGCGGCGAGGATATCGATGGCGCTGAGCGCCAGCGCCCAGCGTTCATTGCCGTCATCATTCTCACCATCCGGCGAGGTCATGCCGGGATCAGCTCCGCCAGCGCGCGGGTGATGCGCGCCGTCGAACCGGTTTCATCGAGCACGTTGCGGCGCAGCCGATGGCGCAGCGCCATCACCGCCACTTCGGCGACATGGTGCGCCTTCACCTCTTTCTTGTGGGCCAGCGCCGCCTGCGCCCGCGCCGCGCGCAGCAGGGTCAGCTCGCCGCGCAGGCCATCGGCGCCCACCGCCGAGCACAGGCGCGCGCCCAGCCCGAGCATCTCGTCGGCCACCTGCACCTTGGGCAAATATTTGCGCGCCCGGGCGATGGCATCGAGCGTTTCCTGCTCGCTGTCCTTGAAATCCGCCACGAAACCGGCCGGGTCACGATCGAAGCGGTCGCAGCGCTTCACGATCTCGATGCGGTCACCCATGTCGGTCGGCGTGCGCACATCGACGCTGAGGCCGAAGCGGTCGAGCAATTGCGGGCGCAATTCGCCTTCTTCGGGGTTGCCGCTGCCGACCAGGATGAAGCGCGCCGGATGGCGAATCGACAGGCCTTCGCGTTCGACGACATTGGTGCCCGACACGGCGACGTCGAGCAGCAGATCGACGAGATGATCCTCCAGCAGGTTGATTTCATCGATATACAGGAACCCGCGATTGGCCTTGGCGAGCAGGCCGGGTTCGAAGCGCTTCTCCCCGGTGGCCAGCGCGCGTTCCAGATCGAGGCTGCCGACCACGCGATCTTCGGTGGCACCCAGCGGCAGATCGACGAACGGCACCTGGGCTTCTTCGGTGCGCTTCCCGGCGCGTTCGCGGCAGCCTTCGATGCAGGGGCTGCGATCATCGGGCGCGCAGCCATAGCGACAGCCTGGCACCACTTTCATCGGCGGCAACAGCCCGGCCAGCGCACGCACAGCCGTCGATTTGCCAGTGCCGCGATCGCCGAACACCATCACGCCGCCCAGGCGCGGCTCCACGGCCGCCAGCAGCAGCGCCTGTTTCATTTCAGCCTGGCCAACGATGGCCGTGAACGGGAAGGTCATTCGCATGGCCGAGGTCTTAAGCGGCGCGCGGCCCACCAGCAAGCGCCGACACAAAACGCCGCAGGGCGGCCAGCCGATGCACTGGATCAGTCGAACTTGATGCCGCGCACCACTTCGACATCGGACAGCAGCAACATGAGATGATGGCTTTCCAGCAAGGGGGCGAGCAGATCGACAAAAGCCGCCGCATGTTCGGTGCTGGTGATGGCCACCAGCATCACCTTGGCCGTCGCCCCCGATAATTGGTCATCGCGCCAGCGGCCATGGGCGCCAGCGCCGCCCATGGTCGGCATCAGCGTATAGTGGGTGATGCCGGCATTGTTCGCCAGCCGAACGATCCCGGCGATCAGCGGTTCGTCCGCCAATATTTCGATGCGGCGGCGATGGATGGTGCTGGTCATGGGCGAATCAGTGGCCAAAGATGGGCGGCAAGCCATGCATAATAGGCGATCCCAAGGGTCAGGTTGAACGGAAAGGTCACGGCCAGGCTCATGCCGAGATAAAGGCCGGGATCAGCCGCCGGCAAGGCGAGGCGCATCACCGCCGGCACCGCGATATAGCTGGCGCTGCCGGCCAGGATGCCCAGCGCCGCCGACGATCCGGCATCCAGGCCGAGTTCCATGCCCAGCACCACGCCAATGGATCCGTTGATGAGCGGCAAGGCCAGCGCCAGCGCCACCGTGCGCAACGTGAGCGCCCGCCGATCCATCAGGCGCCGGGCGGCGATCAGGCCCATATCGAGCAGGAAGATGCACAACATGCCACGGAACAGCTGATCGAAGACTGGCGCGATGGTCACCAGACCGGCCTTGCCATCGATCATGCCGATCAGGAAGCTGCCGAGCAGCAGCAGCACCGACCCATTGAGGAAGGTTTCGTGCAGCAGGCCGCCGCGCGGGGCCAGACTGTCCGAGCCGCCAGCGCGCGCCAACAGCAACCCGGTAATGATGGCCGGCGTTTCCATCAGCGCCAGCACGCCAACCATATAGCCGGCCGGGGCCATGCCGGCCTGGCGCAGGATCTCGCTGCCGGTGGCAAAGGTCACGACGCTGACCGAGCCATAATGCGCCGCCACCGCGGCCGCATTGGTGCGGTTCAGGCGGCCGGCAGTACGCAACAGCCAGAAGGCCGGCAGCGGCAACAGGACCGATAGCGCGAGGCCAGCGCCGCCGGCGAGCAGCATATCGTGGGTGAAACCGGTTTCCGCCACCTCGCCGCCGCCGCGCAGGCCGATCGACATCATCAGATACAGCGAAATACCCTTCGCCACGGCCTCGGGAATGACCAGATCGGAGCGCGCAAAGGCCGCAAGCGCACCGAGCAGGAAGAACAACACCAGCGGCTGCAGGAGGGCGTCAATGGCCAAGGTGGATTATTCCCAGCGTAAACATGGCGTCCTCAAGAAACCGACCTGAGCCATCAGCCGCCATTGGCGGCTTAACAAAAGGCCCGGCAGTTTCCTGTCGGGCCTTTTCGATTCATTGATGCCTGGCGGTTCAAGCCGCCGCTTCAACCCGGTGCAGGGCGCACTGGCCCCAGATATCAGAAAGCGCCTTCACCAGGCGATCGATATCATCATCGCTGTGCACCGGGCCGGGCGTGATGCGCAGGCGCTCGGTGCCGACAGGGACGGTCGGATAGTTGATCGGCTGCACATAGATGCCGTGATGCTCCATCAGCCAGTCGCTGATCATCTTGGCCTTCTTGGCATCGCCCACCATCACCGGGATGATGTGGCTGGGGTTTTCCAGCTGCGGAATGCCGGTCTGGCGCAGCGCGGCGCGCACCTTGGCGACGCGTTCCTGCTGGCGCTTGCGCTCGAACGGGCTTTCTTTCAGATGCTTGACCGATGCCAGCGCGCCGGCAGCAATGGCTGGCGGCAGCGCGGTGGAGAAGATGAAGCCACTGGCAAAGCTGCGGACATAATCGCACAGCGCCTTGGAACCGGCGATATAGCCGCCTACCACGCCATAGGCCTTGGCCAGCGTGCCTTCGATCACCGTCAACCGGTCCATCAAGCCTTCACGCTCGGCAACGCCGCCGCCGCGCGGGCCATACATGCCAACGGCGTGCACTTCATCGATATAGGTCATCGCGCCATGCTTGTCGGCCACGTCGCAGATTTCCTTGATGGGGGCGATGTCGCCATCCATCGAATAGACACTTTCAAACGCCACCAGCTTGGGCACTTCGGGGCCATATTGCGCCAGCAGCCGGTCAAGATCCTCGACGTCATTGTGCTTGAACACATGGAACTTGGCGCGGCTGTGACGGATGCCCTCGATCATCGAGGCATGGTTGAGTGCGTCGGAAAATACCACGCAGCCCGGAATCTTGCTGGCCAGTGTCGACAGCGCTGCCCAATTCGACATGTAACCCGAATTGAACAACAGCGCGGCTTCCTTGCCGTGCAGATCGGCCAGCTCATCTTCCAGCAGGCAGTGCACATGCATGGTACCCGAAATATTGCGGGTGCCGCCAGCACCGGCGCCGGACTGGTCCAGTTCCTCGTGCATCGCGTTCAGCACATCCGGGTGCTGGCCCATGCCGAGATAGTCATTGGAGCACCACACCGTGACGTCCTGGGTAGAACCATCTTCCAGGTAACGCGTTGCATGCGGATAATCACCCCGCCGGCGCTGAAGTTCGGCGAACACCCGGTAATTGCCGCGTTCCTTCAGGCCGTCCAGCGCATCCCGGAAGTGCGATTCATAATCCATTCTTATTCTCCCGGTGCCGTTCATTGCACGGCGTTTTGTCGCACCGCAAGCGGTTTTGTGTCAGTTTGAGGCGTCAAAGCAGGGGTTTCACCCTGTGTCTGCGCGGTCATGTTGCGCGCCGTTTGCGGCATGGCCCAGCGGAAAATGGCGGTATCCTGCCAGGGCACCACCAGGAACCCGTGTTCGATGAATGCCAGCGCAACGAGGGCAAATGCCAGCGCATAACCCGTGGCGATCCCGCCCTGGCTGTGGAGCGCCAGATCGGCCAGCCACGCTGCCAGGCCAGCAATCGCCGTCACCGATCCCAGGAAGAACCAGCGCGGCGGACCGATCCGGAAATAGCTGGCTAGGTAACGCATATGATCAGGCATCATTTCGGTGGACAGATGTGGCACACCGGCGAAGATATTGAATTTGGCGGATAGCCGCATGACAAAAAGCAGCATGAAGGTCAGCGTCGCTGTCTGGTTTGCCTTGCCCCAAGTGAAGGCCGCCATCGCCAGCACGCAGACGAACATCGCCACTTCGTGATAGATCAACGTGGCAGCGGCCAGCCGGAACCGGCGCCAGCCGCGGGCGTCCGGCGGGCACGGCGTGCGATTCGGGCCGGTAACAAAGCCCATCAGGAACGACAGTTCGTGCCAGCCCCACAGCACCAGCGCACAGGCAAAGGCCACATAGGCCGCCCAGGGGCTGGTTTCCTCGGCAGTCGCAATGATGCCGGCCATGGCAAAGCCCGATGCAACGGTCGCGAGCGTGATGCTCACCGGCCAGGTGTGGCTCGGCAATTTGTCGAGCCACAGCACGAAGCCGGTGGCGACAAACCACAGCACGGTGGCAAACAGCAAAGGCAGCGCGAATTCGGTCACGACAATACCGGCGCGGCTTACCAGACCGGGGCCATGCGGACATTTGGCGTCACCGCCAATTTGTCCACTGGATGCGTGTAGAGGCGAACGAAGGTGAAGGCCGCCTTCAGAGACAGACCAACGCGCTTCAGCTTGCCGACAATGCCGCCCTGCGCCACCGCCGCATCGATGGCGTCGCTGGTTTCGCGCATGGTTTCGAGCAAGGCGCGATACGACGACGCATCAGTCTGCAACCCGATCGGGAACACCTGGCGGGTAATATCGGTGGTGATGCGGAACACCCGAAACCCGAAATCGGTCGGGTTGATGCCAAAGGCATTGTACAATACCGGGCGCTTGTGATCGCGCACATACATGGTGGCATAGACCGCGTTCAGGAAGAACCGGATCCACAGCACATTGAGGCCGGACGTGAGTTTCGGATCGGACCGCATCAGCAGCGCGAAGGCTTCACCATGGCGATATTCATCGTTGCACCATTCCTGGAACCACTTGAAAATCGGATGGAAACGCTTTTCCGGGTGCTTTTCGAGGTGGCGGTGGATGGTGATATAACGGGCGTAGCCAATCTTTTCCGACAAATAGGTTGCGTAAAAGATGAACTTCGGCCGGAAGAAGGTGTATTTCTTGGTCTTGGTCAGGAAGCTGAGGTCGATGCCGATGCCGGCATCTTTCAGGCTGTCGTTGATGAAGCCCGCGTGGCGGCTTTCATCGCGCGCCATCAACTTGAACAGCGCCTTGGAATCTGGGTTCTTCACGCGCTTGGTGATTTCGGCATAAAGAATGCAGCCCGAAAATTCGGACGTCATCGACGACACCAGGAAATCGACGAATTCCGGCTTCAGCGTCGGGTCCATCGCAGCGATCACACCGTCGAATTCCGGCGTCCGCTTGAAATGCTTCTTGTTGGGATCGGCCTGCATTTCGGCGATCAGACTGTCCCATTCGGCGCGCACGCCGGACACGTCGATCCGGTCCATCGCTTCATAATCGGTGGTGTAGAATCGGGGGGAAAGCACCGTATCCTGCGTGGCGATGGCCATCGCAGCATCCTTGGTGAGTTCCACGGTTCCATCGGCCTTGATCGGCGTAACGGCGTTCATCACGGCTTCTCCGAACTGAAGGTGATCTCGTACAAATCGGTCAATTCGAGCTGGGCACGCAGCCGCGTCCAGGCCCGTTCCCACGGCGTGGCCTTCCACACCGTCGCCGGCCGGCGCAGCGTGAGGCGTTCGCCGAACGGCAGCCGCACCGCAGCGCCATGCACCTTCACCTGATCGCCGGGGCCAAGCTGGTAATCATCATCCAGCTCGACATGGGCGTGCAGGTTTTCGAACGTGTGCTCGATTTCGATCGTGCACTGCGTTTCGAACCGGTCGCGGCTGAACAGGCCCATCAGCCCGGCCCGCTCAGGAACGGCGTGGACGAAGCCTGAGGCATCACCGGAATGATCGGTTCGGCAGGTACGCCGCTGCCACCCTTCTGATAGGGCACCAGCAACTGTGCGAAGGCAGCACGATTGGTCTGGCCAAAGCTGCCCAGTTCCAGGATGCGGCCGGTCGTCTTGTCTTCCAGGGTCAGCGCGCCGTCTTCCCATTGCGTCACGGTCACCGCCCCGGTGCGTGGTACCTCGTGCAGGCGCCGTTCACGCATCATCCCGCGCATCACGCCGCGGATGAAGCCGGTGTTGGTGCCGGGCTGAAAGATGAACACCAATTTGTTGGCGATCACGTCGGTGACCAGCAGCGCGCCATCGGCACGATCTTCAAACCGGAAATCCCGCGTCGTCGCGATGGCCACGTGCCGGCGCACGCGCGATTCGGGCGCAGTTTCCGGCGCCGGCAACAGGCCGACCCGGATGCTGCCTACGGTGACGATTGCAATCGCGATCAACGCACCTGCGGCATAGAGCGCCGAGGTCGGAAAGCGTTCATTGGTGAAATCGGTCATGCCGCCGCCCCGACCATGGCGGCGACGTCGCCCCGATCAGACCCTGCCACACTGGCCTTGGCAGGATCTGCCTTGGCCAGCGCATCCGACAGCAGCGGCAGGAACGCCTGCGGCACCGATCGCAGCATCGGCTGCGGCGAACCGAATTTCCACGGCCGCACATGTGGCCACATCTGCAGATAGGCCAAGGGGAAGCGCACCAACGGCGTGAGCGACACATCGACGATGCCGTTGCCGGCCGGCTTCACGTCGGCGCGGCCGATGAGCGCCAGCGGCACATTCACGCACTTCGGCAACGCCACGCCAAAGCGCAGCACCACACGTTTGTTGGTGAGGGTGTAGATCGTCGATTTGGCCTGCGCCCGCGCCAACACCGCCAGCACGGCGAGGCCGAGCGCAGCGACCGCCATGGTAACCAGAGCGCCTGTCAAACCGGTGCCGCCGGCCACAAAGGCGAAACCGGCCACAACGACGAACCAGATCGCCACGAGACGCGCGTGAAACACGCCGCGCGCCACGCCGAGCCAATCCGGCGTGCCTTGCCAGATGATATGCTCACCTGGCGGCAACCGTCCGGGCAGACCCGGGATCGGCTCGTCTTCATACTCCATCGACACGCGGCGCTCCGTCCATTCCGTTCCAAAGCCGATCCGGACCCTTTCGGGCCCGGGTTCGGATCAGATCAGCGGTTCTGCCCGTTCCGGCGTGGCCCACAAATAGCCGGCACCGAAATAGGCGGTGATCTTTTCTTCTTCCAGCAAGGTCACCTGATCGGCGGACTTGGTGCGCGGCACGCTGGCAAACTGCGCGCCGGTGATGGCATCGCTGATCACGCCGCGGCGCGACACTTCGGCCATGGTGATCGGCAGCAGGATGGCGCCAGCGCCACCTTCCAGATCAACCTCCAGATAGCGCAGGCAGGATTCGGCCCGGTCCATCCACAGTTCCTTGACCGTGCCAGCCTTGCCGCCGTCCAGACCGAACACCGGCAGGCCGCGCGGATCGACATCATTGGCGTGCACCGAAACCGGGTGGCTGATCAGGCGGGTCGGCACGATGCGCGGATCACCGTGCATGTCCACATCGGGGCGATCGGCGCGTTGGGAAATCGACGCGGGGCCCAGGCCGGAGGTCAGCTTGTCGCCCACCACGTCCAGCGGCTCACCCGGCCAGGCGCGCGGCAGCACGTTGGTCGGCAGCGCGTCACGATCATTGGCGGTCGGCGTGGTGATTTCGCCCAGGCCATGCGGCAGCTTGAAGGTTTTCGGCGGCTTGAAGAACAAAGGCTCGGTGCCGCCATGCTCGGCGCCGGTCAGATCGTCTTCCACCGGATAGCCTTCGCGGCGATCTTCCCCGCGCAGATACCAGACGAGGCCCAGGAAAAAGAGGAAGAAAGCGAAAAACGTGAGTTCGGCGATATCCAGGCCACCCACCAGATGCACATTCGTCATGCGAGGCGTCTCCCCTCAGAAAAAACCAGCCCGATTGGCGCCAACCGGGCAGATGCAGCGCGAAACCCCAAGCCCCTATCCCACCGCGCCAGTGCGATATCAGGCGATTCCCGGCCCGCGCCATCACGTTGCGCAAGACCTAACACGTCAGGCGCCACCATGGGTAGTGCAGAACATGACGATATGGCAACGTCCCGCAGCATGTTGGCGCGAATATTGCCGGCGCGTTGCGGATAAGCCGCGGCGTTCGCGTCGGCCGCAGCCCGTGACCAGGGGCGCGGCCACGTCATCCCAGCAGCACTTCCTGGGCATGGCTGGTGTAAAACCCGCGGCTGACGCGCTGGTCCCGGCCAAGGCGCGCCTGCGGCACGCTGCGTGACAGCCGGGATTTCAGCAGATCATGCGCCACCGGAATGATGCTGGGCGAGCGATCGGATTTGGGGAAAAACTGCCCGACGGCGCGCGCGGTGCGCAGCAGGGGCGTGCCCGGTGCAAAGGTGAACAGCAGCGAATGCCGCGCCCGTTCCGCCAATCGCGCCGTCGCCGCCGCGATCTGGTCGCTTTCATAATGGATCAGCACGTCCATCGAGACGATATGATCGAATTCACCAAAGCTGGCATCGAGCATGTCGCCGGCGTGCAGGCTGATCTTGCCGGCCACATCCGCCGGCAGCCGCTCCTTGCCGATCTCGATCAGTTGCGGCGACACATCGATGCCGACCACCTCTGCCCCGCGCCGCGCCGCTTCGATCGCCAGCATGCCGGTACCGCAGCCGGCATCGAGGATGCGCCGCCCGTACAGATCCTGCGGCAGCCAATCCAGCAAGGTATTGCGCATCTGTTCGCGGCCAGCCCGCACCGTGGCGCGAATCTTCGAAACCGGCGCATCGCTGGTCATCGCCGCCCAGGCATCAAGCGCCGTGCGATCGAAATACTGCTCCAGCCGGGCGCGCTTGGCTTCCCAGCCCGCAGCCTGCTTGGGCAGATGGGCGTTCATGGCTGCTGGCCTGTCACTCGAAACCGAGGAAATCGAAAATCTCGCGGTCCTTCATCGGCTTGGCCAAATTGGGTTCCACCCCGGCCCACAGCAAGGCCGCCAGACGCTTGTATTCATTCTGCGCCGCCAGGATTTCCGGCGTCTCGTCCATTTCGAAAATCGTGCATTTCTTCAGGCGCGACCGGCGGATGGCATCCAGATCGGGCAGATGCGCCAGGCGGTTGATGCCGGTGGCGCCGCAGAAGCGGTCGATCTCGTCGGTATTGGCCGAGCGATTGGCGATGCAGCCGGCCAGCCGCACTTCGTAATTCTTCGACTTGGCGGCGATGGCGGCCATGATGCGGTTCATCGCGAAGATCGAATCGAAATCATTGGCGGTCACCACGATGGCGCGCTCGGCATGTTGCAGCGGCGCGGCAAAGCCGCCGCACACGACATCGCCCAGCACGTCGAAGATCACCACGTCGGTGTCTTCCAGCAGGTGATGTTGCTTCAGCAGTTTCACCGTCTGGCCAACGACATAGCCGCCGCAACCGGTGCCAGCCGGCGGGCCGCCGGCTTCGACGCACATCACGCCGTTATAGCCTTCGAACATATAATCTTCGGGCCGCAATTCCTCGTGGTGGAAATCATGCTGTTCCAGCACGTCGATCACGGTGGGCATCAGTTTCTTGGTCAACGTGAAGGTGCTGTCGTGCTTGGGGTCGCAGCCGATCTGCAGCACGCGCTGCCCCAGCAGCGAGAAGGCCGCCGACAGGTTGGACGAGGTCGTCGATTTGCCGATGCCGCCCTTGCCATAGACGGCGAACACCTTGGCGCCCTCGATCTTCTGGCTCGGATCGAGCGCGACCTGCACGCTGCCCTCCCCGTCACCAGGTCCCAGTTTGCGCGTCTTGTCGATGATCAGCGTCATGTCTTCATCCTTCTCACGCGGCCAGGGAACCGGCAGGTGCCACACCTTCAAGCTGGTCTTCGATGGCGTCGGTGGCGGCATAGAGCGCGGCCAGCGTTTCCGCATCGGGTTGCCAGTATTTGCGGTCCGCCGCTTCGATCAGCCGGTTGGCAATCTTGGCGGCAGCGCGCGGATTCATTTCGGCAATGCGGGCGCGCATCTCGTCGTCGAGAACATAGGTCTCGCTGATGCGGCTGTATACCCAGGGATCGACCTGGCCGGTGGTGGCCGACCAGCCCATGGTGGTGGTGACCGCCGCTTCGACCTGGCGCACGCCTTCATAGCCATATTTCAGCTGCGCTTCGATCCACACCGGATTGAGCGTGCGGGTGCGGGTTTCCAGCGCCACCTGTTCCTGCAAGCTGCGCACCTTGCCGCTGCCTTGCGTCTGGTCGCCAATGTAAACCGGCGCCGATTCGCCGCCCTTGGCGCGCGTCACCGCGCGGCTGATGCCGCCCAGCGTATCGACATATTGATCGATGGTGGTGATGCCGAGTTCGACGCTTTCCAGATTCTGATAGGCGCAATCCACCGTCTTCAGCGCGCTGGCCAGCAGGCCGGGCTGGCGCTTGGGCTTGCCATCGACGCCGTAAGCATAACCCTTCTGCTTTTCATAGACGTCGGCGAGTTCATTGGGATCGGTCCAGCCGGCCGAATCGATCAGCAGGTTGACGTTGGCGCCATAGGCGCCTTCGGCGTTGGAATAGACGCGCAAGCTGGCCGTCGCCATGTCGCAGCCATGCTCTTCGAGATAGGCGAGGCTGTGCTTGCGGATGAAGTTCAGGTGGCCCGGCTCGTCGGCTTCGGAGGCGAGCAGCGCCGCTTCGGCCAGCATCTTGGTCTGCAACGGCAGCAGATCGCGGAACACACCCGACATCGTCACCAGCACATCGATGCGCGGGCGCCCGAGTTGTTCAAGCGGAATCAGCTCCGCCCCCGCCAGCCGGTTGTAGCTGTCAAACCGCGGCTTGGCGCCCATCAGCGCCATCACCTGCGCCACCTGCGCGCCTTCGCTCTTCAGATTGTCTGTGCCCCACAGCACGACGGCGACGGTTTCCGGCAGCTTGCCGGCATCTTCCAGCGCGCGGTCCAGGATGCGCTGCGCCTGCGCCGTGCCATCCTTGCAGGCATAGGCCGACGGCAGCCGGAACGGATCGAAGCCATGGATGTTGCGCCCGGTCGGCAGGATTTCCGGATCGCGCAGGATATCACCGCCGGCCACCGGCGGCACATAACGGCCATCCAGCGCGCGGATCAGCCCGTTCATCTCGTGATTGACCGACAGCGCCGTGTTCAGATTGACCAGTTCGCGCAACACCGGCGTGTTGGGCACGATGCGGCCGTGAATCAGCTTTTCCACCGTATCGCGGTCGATGATTTCACCGCGGGCCTGAGCGCTGGCCAGAAGCATGTCGATGCGGGCGTCTTCGCTCTCGGCGTCGCCGAACACGTGCAGGCCCTGCGGAATCAGTTCCTGCTCGATCTCATAGAGCCTGGCGGCCAGCTTCGACACGTCGCTGCCATCAAGGTCCATCGCGGCAGCTTGTTCGGCGATGATTTCCTCAAGGCCCGGCAGTTCGGGGCTGCCCGGCTCGGTCGAGCGCCAGCGATCGACACTGGCCTTGATGTCCGAAAGCCCCTTGTACAGGCCGGAATTGGTCAAGGCCGGGGTGAGATAAGATACCAATGTCGCGCCCGACCGGCGCTTGGCCAGCACACCTTCGGATGGGTTGTTGGCGGCATAAAGATAGATGTTCGGCAGATCCTGGATGATGCGTTCCGGCCAGCAGCTCATCGTCATCCCGGTCTGCTTGCCGGGCATGAATTCCAGGCTGCCGTGCGTGCCCCAATGGATCACCGCATGCGCGCCGAAGTCATTGCGAATCCAGCGGTAGAACGCCATGAACGCGTGCGTCGGCGCAAAACGGCCATCAAACAACAGGCGCATCGGATCGGATTCATAGCCGTTGGCCGGCTGGATGCCGACGAACATGTTGCCGAACTGCGCGCCGGTGATCAGCACGTTGCGGCCATCGGATTGGAACTTGCCCGGCGCCGGGCCCCATTCCTTTTCGATCTCGGCCAGATAAGGCTCGGTCGCCACGATGGTTTCGGCCGGCACGAAGGCATGCACATTGGCTTCCTGGCCATATTGCATCGCATTGCCATTGATCACCCGGCGGCGCACGTCGTCGGACGTGGCCGGCACCTCCACATCATAGCCTTCGGCTTTCAGCCGGATCAGCGTGCGGTGCAGCGAATCGAACACCGCGAGGAACTGTGCGGTGCCCGCCGCGCCGCCATTGGGCGGAAAGTTGAACAGCACCACCGCCAGCTTGCGATCCTTGTTGGCGGCGCGGCGCAATTGCACCAGCTTGACCATCTTGTCGGCCAGCGCCTCGGCGCGTTCCGGGCAGGATTGCATGGCGCGCACGCCATCGGAGGCCGGCCAGGTGCAGGCCCGCGAACAGCCGGTGCAGGCTTCACCACCCGCATCGCTGCGGCCACCGAACACCATCGGCTGGGTGCCGCCATCCAATTCCGGAATGGCGATCATGATGGTGGCTTCCAGCGGCAACAGGCCCTGGCGGTTGGCGCCCCATTGCTGCAGCGTCTGGAATTCGACCGGGTGGGCCGAGATATAGGGCCGGTCCAGCTTGGTCAGGATCGCTTCAGCCGATTTGGCATCGCTGTAGGCCGGGCCGCCGACCAGGCTGAAGCCGGTCAGGTTGATCACCGCGTCAACGGTGGCCTGGCCATCCTTCATCATCAGCGTTTCGATGGCCGGGCGCTGGTCGAGCCCGCCAGCAAAGGCCGGGATGACATTCAGGCCACGGGCTTCGAGCGCGCGGATCACGCCATCATAATGATTGGCATCCTTGCCGAGCACATAGGACCGCAGCATCAGCACACCGACGGTGCCGACGGCATCCTTGCGGTGCGGCAGGTCTGCCAGATTCTCCGACATGCGCTTGGCAAGATCAGGGTGATAGACGCCGACTTCCGGATATTCCTGCGGCGCTTCCACCTTGGCCTTGCCGCGCAGGCCCTTGCGTGGGCCGGCGGCATAACGATCAACCAGCGCCGAAATCATCTGGAAGGCGTTGTCGTCGCTGCCGGCCAGCCAATATTGCAGGGTGAGGAAATAGGCGCGCACATCCTGCGCGGTGCCGGGCACGAACTTCAGCAGCTTGGGCAGACGGCGAAGCACCGCCAACTGCGCCGCGCCGCTGTTGGGTGCGCCATCCTTGGACGTGCCGCGCAATTTCTTCAGCCAGCCCAGCGGGCCCTTGGGCGGCGCATCCATGCGATAATCGCCCATCCGCGTCATCTTCACGACGTCAGATTGGCTCATCAGGCAGACCATCGCGTCGCAATCCTCGCGGCGTGCGGTCAGCGCATCCTTGATCATGCGGATCTGTTCATCGAGGAACAACATGGTGACGACAACGATATCGGCACGGGCAATGTCGGCGCGCGTCGCATCCAGCATGCCCGGCTTGTCCCAATCCGCCGCCGCGTGGAACCCGATCGACACCGGCAGGCCGGATTTCTGGAAGCGCAGCCGCGCCCGATCGATCGCGCCCGACAGGTGATTATCCAGCGTGACGATCACGACATGGCAATGATCGGGCCGGTCCTGCTTCGATGGCGGGGTGTCAGCGCGCATAATGGGATTTTGCCTCGTACAGCGTATCGCGGGTGATCGTCGTCACGCCATGCTCGGCGGCATAGCGTTCGGTGTTGCGGCGGGCCTTGCCACGCACGAAAAACGGGATCTTGCCGAGTTCGGCAAGGGCTTCATTGGTCCAGCCGCCGGGTTCGGCGGGGGCGGGTTCGGTGGAGGCTTCTGCGGTGGGCGCTTCGGCGACGGCTGCTTGCAGGGCGTTCCCCACTCCCGGCCCTTCCCCTGAAGGGGAGGGGGGATGTGGGGCATGGCCCAGATGGCTGGCGCCGGCAGCATCCGAAAATTCGAAATCGTCGCGGAACATGGTGAGCAGATGCTCTTCCAGCCCCATCACCAGCGGGTGCACCCAGGTGTCGAACAGCACATTGGCGCCTTCGAAACCCATTTGCGGGCTGTGGCGGGCCGGGAAATCCTGCACATGCACCGGCGCCGAAATCACCGCGCAGGGCAGCCGCAGCCGCTTGGCAATATGCCGCTCCATCTGCGTGCCGAGCACCAGTTCCGGCGAGGCCGCCGCAATGGCATCTTCGACCAGCAGATAATCATCGGTGATTAGCGGTTCGACCCCATATTTCTCGGCCGCGGTCCGCACTTCCCGGGCGAATTCGCGGTTGTAACAACCCAGGCCGACGACCTTGAAGCCCAGTTCCTCCGATGCCACGCGCGCCGCTGCGACGGCATGGGTGCCGTCGCCGAAGATGAAGACGCGCTTGCCGGTGAGATAGGTCGAATCGATCGATCGTGACCACCAACCGAGCCGGCCCTGATCAAGATCGGCCGGCACCGCGATACCGGCGGCCGCACAGACTTCGGCCACGAATTCGCGCGTCGCATTGAGGCCGATCGGCACGGTGCGCACGGTTTTCTGCCGGAAGGTGCGCTCCAGCCAGCTGCACGCCTGCGCGGCTATTTCGGGATAGAGGCAGATGTTGAAATCCGCCTCACCGATGCGGACGATATCGGCCGGCGTTGCCCCCAGCGGCGCCACCAGCCGCACATCGATGCCGAGGTCGCCGAGCAGCCGGGTTATTTCGGCCACATCATCGCGATGGCGGAAGCCCAGTGCCGTCGGACCCAGGATGTTGGCCAGCGGCCGGCGTGCACCGTCCGGGCCAACTGCGGCCGGCGGCTTCAGCGTCTTGTCGGCCAGGCCGCGCACGATCTGGTAGAAGGTTTCGGACGCGCCCCAATTTTCCTTGCGGCTGTAGCTGGGCAGTTCCAGCGGAATGATCGGGCAATCGAGGCCCATGGTGGCGGCCAGCCCGGCCGGATCATCCTGGATCAGTTCGGCCGTGCAACTGGCGCCCACGATCATCGCTTGCGGCTTGAACCGGTCATAGGCCTCGCGCGCGGCCGATTTGAACAATTCGGCGGTGTCGCTGCCCAGATCGCGGGCCTGGAAGGTCGTGTAAGTCACTGGCGGGCGATGGTCGCGCCGCTCGATCATGGTGAACAGCAGATCGGCATAAGTGTCGCCCTGCGGCGCGTGCAGCACATAATGCAACTGTTTCATGCCGGTGGCCACCCGCATCGCCCCGACATGCGGCGGGCCTTCATAGGTCCAGACGGTCAGCTGCATGGCCTAGACTCGCAACAGATCGCGGCGGTGGAGCGGGCGGGCGAACAATTCGGCCAGATCGCCGGCCTGATCATAGCCATGGATGGGCGAGAACACGAGTTCGATGGCCCATTTCGTCGTCAGGCCCTCGCGCTCCAGCGGGTTGGCGAGACCCAGCCCGCAGACGGTGAGATCGGGCCGGCTGGCGCGCACGCGATCGAGCTGCTTTTCGACATCCTGGCCTTCGGAAATGCGCGTGCCGGGCGGCAGCGCCGCCAGCTCGTCGATCAGATGGCCCTTGTGCAGATAGGGCGTGCCGACCTCGACCAGTTCCATGCCAAGCTCGCCGGCCAGGAAGCGCGCCAGCGGCACCTCCAGCTGGCTGTCGGGCATGAAGAAGATGCGGCGGCCGGCCAGCCGTTCCCGGTACAGCGCCAGCCCCTTGCGGGCGCGTTCACGCGGACCGGCGATCACCTGCTGAAAGCGCGCGTCCGGCACGGCAAAGGCCTGCGCCGCGGCATGCAGCCAAGCCGTGGTGCCTTCGGCGCCGAACGGGAACAGCGCCGGCAGATGCACGCCGCCGCGTTTGTCGAGCGCGACGCCGGTATCGGCGAGGAACGGCTGCGCCAGCAGATAGCGTGTGTTCGGCCCCACCGCCGGCATCGACCCGGCGCGCCGCGCCGGCAACGACACGACCTTGGGAATGCCCAGATCGACGAGCAGCCGCGTCAGCTGATCCTCGACGATATCGGGCAGGCTGCCGACGATCATCAGTTGGCTGTCATCGGTGAAGGGCAGATCGGGCACCAGCGCCGCCAGGCAGGCATCTTCGCCTTGCGTGAAGGTGGTTTCGATGCCGCTGCCGCTGTAATTCAGCACATGCACCTGCGGCATGAACCGCGTGTTCAGCCGCTGCGCCGCGCGGGACAGATCGAGCTTGATGACTTCCGACGGGCAGGAGCCGACGAGGAACAGCATGCGGATATCCGGCCGCCGCGCCAACAGGCGGGTGACGACCCGGTCCAGTTCCTCATTGGCATCGGCGAGGCCGGCAAGGTCTTTCTCTTCGATGATGGCAGTGCCGAAGCGCGGTTCAGCAAAAACCATCACGCCAGCCGCCGATTGCAGCAGGTGGGCACAGGTGCGACTGCCGACCACCAGGAAAAACGCATCCTGAATCTTGCGGTGCAGCCAGATGATGCCGGTCAGCCCGCAGAACACCTCACGCTGGCCGCGTTCGCGCAGGATGCCATCCACCCCCACCGGCGGGGCATCACAGCCCGGAACAGGCCCCGCTACGCTCATGCGGCCTGCGCAATCGTGAACGACGAGTCTGCCGCCAGAACGGCGGTATCGGACTGGCTGGCCGCCGGGGCCGACAGCCTGGCCTGCCGCAATTTCCAGATGAACTGCGCCGCATTGATTACATAGGCCAGATAGCCGGCGAGCGCGGTTGCAAACAACACGCCATCATCGGCGATGCCAGTGAACAGGCCGAACAGATAGAGCGAATGCAGCACGATGACGAGCATCGAGAACACGTCTTCCCAGAAGAAGCTTTCGTGGAACAGATATTGGCCAAAGACGACCTTTTCCCAGATCGCACCGGTGATCATGATCGTATAAAGCGCCATCGTCTTGATGACGACCGACCACACCGCCCATTCATAATTGCGACCGGTGTTCAGATAATCCAGCACCAGATAGAGGCTGACCCCGAAAATCAGGAATTGCACCGGCGCCAGCAGGCCCTGCACCAGAGTCCATTTGCTGCTGTCACGCCGCACCCGTTCTTCGGGCGTGTACAACGGACGTGCTGCCGATGCCGACCCCAACGATGACGATGCCGATGACAAGCCTTCAACCCCTCAAGCCCCAAGCACAAAACCCTATCACCGGGCCTTTGCCTGTCAACCGCGATTGCGGCCCTGGTGTCACGCCGGCATGTCAACCGGCGCTGTCAACCCGGTCTGACACAAGGGCTCGATCCGAAAACACATTACACCACGGTAATGGCGTCTTGTCAGCCCCCGAAATTGCCGAAACCGGCGCGAAACAGCCGGTTGCCTCGCGCCGCGGCCTGACATAGCCTGTGGCAGCATGTCGCGAGTGCAGCGTCTTGCCCGGCCCTGCCGTGGCAGACGCACAGGCACACCGGCAGGCACGTTCGGATCGGCCACAACGCTGGCCAATCCGGAACGGCAATAGGGATTGGAATGAAAAGGGCCGGGGTGAGGCGGCGATGGATGCCTTGAATCTGACCAGAATCAACAATTTGCTGGATGGCGATACCGGCTGCCTGGCCACGATGGTTGCCAGCCGCCCCGACAATGCGCTGGCGGCGCTGCTGGCCGCGGCCGATCTGCTGCTGCTGATCGAACCGGGCGGCCGCATCGAGGAAGTGCATGTCGGCAGCGGCGATATCGGCCAGGACGATGTCGCGGACTGGACCGGGCAATATTGGGCTGAAACCGCGCTGGCGGGCAGCCAGGATCAGATCACCGCGCTGCTGGCCGATGCGGCGATTCCGGCCTGGCACGATGTCAACCACGGCAACGGCACCCAGGGCGGCGATGCGGCCGAACTGCCGCTGAAATGGATGACGCTGCCGCTGCCCGATGGCCGCCGGCTGGCCATCGCCCGCGACCGCCGCGCCGCTGCCACGCTGGAACAGCAACTGGCCCGCGCCCAGCAGCTGAACGAGCGCGATGCGATGCGCCTGCGCCAGCTCGAAACGCGCCAGCGCCTGTTGTTCGACACCGCTGCCGAGCCGATCTTCGTCATTGACGCCACCAACCGCCGCGTGCTGGAAGCGAACGCCGCCGCGCGCCGTGCCACCGGCCTGTCGGCCAGTGCGCTGATCGGCCATGGCTTTGCCGCGCTGGTGCATCCCAAT
This sequence comes from Sandarakinorhabdus sp., assembly GCF_987265915.1. Taxonomy (NCBI): domain Bacteria; kingdom Pseudomonadati; phylum Pseudomonadota; class Alphaproteobacteria; order Sphingomonadales; family Sphingosinicellaceae; genus Sandarakinorhabdus; species Sandarakinorhabdus sp. The sequence goes on along the minus strand of NZ_OZ503948.1, from coordinate 688,838 downwards.
GATCACGACAGCACGCTGGCCGCACTCGGCGCCCTCACTGCCACCGATCAGCCGCACCCGGTGCGGCTGCGGCTGGCCGATGGCGCGGCCTGGTCGCTCAATGCCACGCTGTTCCGCCAGGATCGGGATGCACGGCTGCTGTTGCGGTTGAGCCCGCTGGCAGCGGCCTTGCACAGCGCCGACGAATATCTGGCCGATGGCCTCGAACGCCTGCCCGACGCCTTCGTGTTGACCAACGACCGCTTTGATATCGTCGCCGGCAATGGCGCCTTTCTCGATCTGGTCGGGATGGCGCGGCACCATGATCTGGTCGGGCAGCCGATTGGGCGCTTCGTCGGGCGGCCGGGGCTTGATCTGGGCGTGCTGCTCGCCGCCTTGCGCGAACATGGCCTGGTGCGTGGCTTCACCACGCTGGTGCGTCCCGGCCATGCCGATCCGGCCGCCAGCGATGGCGAAGCCGTGGAAGTGTCCGCCGTGTCGTCGGGCCATGCCGGTGCCCGCCACCATGGCTTTGCCATCCGACTGGCGCCGCGGCCGGCGGCGGTGCCGGGCCAGACCGCGCTGTCGATGGCGCAATTGACCGAACTGGTCGGCCGCGTGCCGTTGAAGGAGATCGTCCGCGAATCGACCGATCTCATCGAACGGCTGTGCATCGAAGCGGCCTTGACCTATTCCGAAGACAACCGCGCCTCGGCGGCCGAAATCCTCGGCCTGTCGCGGCAGAGCCTCTATTCGAAATTGCACCGCCACGGCCTCGGCAATCTGGGCGAAGGCAGCGCCGAAATCGAATAATCGCGGTCGCAGTGGCATTTGGCGGCGGCCAAATGTGTCAAGCAGCGTTGACGCCTTTCCTGTCTGCCGACTAGTTTGCGGGCATGGAACATGTTCCCCTGCCTTTGGCCGCAGAGCCGCGAAGCGTCCCGCGTCCGCGGGACGTGCTGGAACTGCTGAAGCCGGTCACCTGGTTCCCGCCGATGTGGGCGTTCATGTGCGGCGTGGTGTCGTCGGGCGTGCCGCTGAGCGATCGCTGGGTGCTGCTGGTCGCCGGCATGATGCTGGCCGGCCCCTTGGTGTGCGGCAACAGCCAGGCGATCAACGACTGGTTTGATCGGCATGTCGATGCGATCAACGAACCGCAGCGGCCGATCCCGTCGGGGCGCATCCCCGGCCGCTGGGGCCTGGGCATCGCCATTGCCGGCACGTTGCTTTCGCTGGTCGTCGGATTCCTGCTGGGGCCGGTGGTGGGCTGGGCCACGGTGGTCGGCCTGATCATGTCGTGGAGCTATTCGGCGCCGCCGCTGCGCTTCAAGGCCGAAGGCTGGCTGGGGCCGCTGGTCTGCGCTGCGGCCTATGAAGGCGTCACCTGGTTCACTGGCGCGGCCGTGATGGCCGGCGGCGTGCCCGATGCCCGTATCATCTGGATATTGTGCATGTATGCGCTGGGCGCGCACGGCATCATGGTGCTGAATGATTTCAAGGCGGTGAAGGGTGATGCCCAATCCGGCGTCAATTCGCTGCCCGTGCAGATCGGTGAGCGCAACGCCGCCGAAATCGCCTGCTGGACGATGGCGCTGCCGCAGGTGGTGGTGATCATCCTGCTGGCGCGCTGGGGGCTGCACTGGCCATCGGCGATGGTGGCGTTCAGCCTGACGATGCAGGTGGTGCTGATGCAGCGCGTGCTGGCCGCACCGGCCGCCAATGCCCCCTTCTACAACGCCACCGGCACCACGCTTTATGTGCTCGGCATGCTCACATCGGCCTTCGGGCTGTCGGTGATCGTATGAGCGGTGATCGTATGAGCGCGCCGCCGAATCTCGGCTGGGCCGGCATTGCGCGGTTGGGGCTGGTGCAAAGCGCGCTTGGCGCAATTGTCATGCTGGCCTCGTCGCTACTCAACCGTATCATGGTGGTGGAATATGGCGCCGCCGCCGCGCTGCCGGCCGGGCTGGTGGCCTTTCATTACGGCGTGCAACTCTCCCGCCCGAAATGGGGCCATGGCTCAGACGCCGGCTGGCGGCGCACGCCGTGGATCATCGGCGGCATGGCCATGCTGGGCAGCGGCGGCCTGTTGGCGACCTTTGCCACCACTTTGCTCGACGGGGCGTTCTGGCCAGTGCTGGCTGCGCTGGTGCTGGCCTATGCGATGATCGGCATCGGCGTCGGCGCGGCCGGCACCTCGCTGCTGGCGCTGCTCGCCAGCCGCACCGCTGAGGCGCGGCGCCCGGCGGCGGCCAGCCTGACCTGGATCATGATGATTGTCGGCATTGTGATATCCGCCGGCGTGGCGGGCTCGCTGCTCGATCCTTATTCGCCCGCCCGGCTGTTCAATGTCGCAGCCGGCGTGGTCGGCGTGGCCTTCACCCTCACCTGCATCGCGGTGTGGGGTGTTGAAGGCGCACCGCAGGTCGAAGCCAAGCGCGAAGCCGCCCCGTTTGGCGAGGCGCTGCGCGGCATCTGGCACGATCCACTGACCCGCCTGTTCAGCATTTTCGTGTTTTTCTCGATGCTCGCCTATTCGATGCAGGATCTGATCCTCGAACCCTTCGCGGGGCTGGTGTTCGGCCTGACGCCAGGCCAATCGACCAGCCTGTCGGGCGTGCAGCACCAGGGCGTGCTGGCCGGCATGATCCTGGTCGGCGTGGGCGGCCATGCCTTTGGTGGCAAGGCCGGCCTGAAACTGAAGCGCTGGATCGTGCTGGGCTGTATCGCGTCGGCCGCGGCGCTGGCGTTGCTGGCGCTGGCGGCGCGGGCCGGTCCGGGCTGGCCGCTCGCCATCAACGTGGCGGCGCTGGGCTTTGCCAACGGCATGTTTGCCGTCGCCGCCATCGGTTCGATGCTGGAACTCGCCGGGCGCGGCGGGCCTGGCCATGAAGGCATTCGCATGGGCCTGTGGGGCGCGGCGCAGGCTTCGGCATTCGGGCTGGGCGGATTTGCCGGCGCCATTGCGGTCGATGGCTTGCGCGCCATTGTCAGCGAAACGGCCGTTGCATTTGAGCTTGTATTTGCCGCCGAAGCCGTGCTGTTTCTGGGGGCAGCGATGATCGCATTGCGATTGAACGACAGCATGGGCGCAGCGGCGCGCCCGGCACAGCGGGAGGCATTGGCATGACCGAACAATTCGACATGGTGGTGGTTGGCGGCGGGCCTTCGGGTGCCACTGCGGCCAATGATCTGGCGCTGAAGGGCTTCAAGGTGATGCTGCTCGATCGCATGGGCCGCATCAAGCCGTGCGGCGGCGCGGTGCCGCCGCGCCTGCTGAAGGACTTTGACGTGCCGCTCGATCTGCTGTGCACCACCGCCAACAGTGCCCGCATGATCAGCCCGCAGGATCGCAAGGTGGACATGCCGGTGGGCGAAGGCGGCTGGGTCGGCATGGTCGATCGCGATGTGTTCGATGAATGGCTTCGGACACGCGCCGCGAAGAACGGCGCCGATCGCCGCGACGGCAGCTTCGAAGCGCTGGAGCGGGACAGTGACGGCACCGCCATCGTCGCCTACCGGCCCAAGGGTGCGCCGCGCGGCTCCGATCCCATCAAGGTGCGCACCAAGATGCTGATCGGCTGCGATGGCTGCAATTCGGCGGTCGCCCGCGCCGCGCTGCCGGAAGAGAAATTGCCGTTCGTCGCCGCCTATCACGAAGTCGTCGAAAGCCCGCCGCCGGGCTTCCGCGGTTTCGAAGGCGATCGCTGCGATGTGTTCTACCAGGGCAAGCACAGCCCGGATTTCTATGCCTGGGTGTTCCCGCATGGTGACAAGACCAGCATCGGCACCGGCAGCGCCGTGCAGGGCTTTGAACTGCGCAAGGCGGTGACCAAGCTGCGCGAAGAGCTGGGCATGGGCGAAGACACCTGCAAGACCGTGCGCGTCGAAGGCGCACCCATCCCGCTGCGTCCGCGCAAGAAGTGGGACAATGGCAAGGACGTGGTGGTGGCCGGCGACGCTGCTGGTTGCGTCGCCCCGGCCAGCGGCGAAGGCATTTTCTATGCGATGACCGCCGGGCGCGAAGCCGCTGCTGCTGCTGCCGAAGCCGTGAAGTCCGGTGATCCTGCCAAGCTGGCGCTGGCCCGCAAGCGCTTCCTGAAGGCACACGGCACGGTGTTCCGCGTGCTCGGCATCATGCAATGGTGGTGGTATCGCAGCGACACGATGCGCGAGAAATTCGTCAAGTTGTGCATGGACAAGGATATCCAGCAGCTGACCTGGGAAGCTTATATGAACAAGGAACTGGCGCGCAAGAAGCCGCTGGCCCATGTGAAGATCTTCCTGAAGGACAGCGTGCAGCTGATCACCGGCATCTTGTCGGGCGGCGGCGTCAAGGAAGGCAATACCGCCGGCAAACGCGGCGCCCAGGCCTGAGCATATCAGGCGCCGCCGCGTGAGGGAGGGCTGAGACAAGATGGCCCGATTGTCCGAACATGCTGCGGCGCGCTGGGTGCTGCCCGGCGCGGTCGCGGCGGTGGCGGCCAGCTTCACCGCTGCGGTGGGGGCCACCATTACCGATATCGGCCCCTGGTATCAGGCGCTGGCACAGCCGGAATGGGCGCCGCCCACCTGGCTGTTCGGCCCGGCCTGGACCATCATCTTCATGCTGTGCACCTTTTCCGGCACCACGGCCTGGCTGGCCGCGCGCAGCACCACCGCGTTTGAAGCCATCATCGGGCTGTTCGCCCTGAACGGCTTTCTCAACCTGTTGTGGAGCTTTCTGTTCTTCCGCCTGCACCGGCCGGATTATGCCGCGCTGGAAGTCGGCATCCTGTGGAGCAGCATCGCCGCGCTGATCGTCGTCCTTTGGCGCATTTCCCGCCCGGCCGCCGTATTGCTGCTGCCCTATCTCGCCTGGGTCAGCTTTGCGGCGATCCTGAACCGGGCGATCGTGGAGTTGAACGGGCCGTTTTGACCAACCCTTTGGAGACAGACAATGCCGAAGCAAATTGCCGTTGTGGCGGGGCTGGTGGCCGTCGTGCTTGGCTGTCTGGTGGTGTTCAATGTCCTGTGAATGCAATCGATCAGGATTGCTACGCATCTGATTTCGCCGGCTGATCTGGCCTTTTGTTCCCGGCGGATGCCTGCCCGTTGGTGATCGCGCCGCTGCCAGCCGTGGTGGGCGGCGGGCGAATCGGCATCAGCGCCTGCCCCGGCGCCAATATGCCCGGCGCTGCCAGCCGAGACCTCGCGACCGTTCTTGACCATATTGCTGCCTGGGGCGCTGTGGCCGTGCTCACGCTGGTTCGGCCGCGCGAACGCGAACGCCTTGGCGTCGCCGATCTGGGCGAGGCCGTCTGCCAGCGCGGCATGATTTGGCATCATCTGCCCATTCACGACATCGATAGGCCGCGCGCTGCCTTCGAAGCCGGCTGGCAGAGCGTGGGGGCCGGTTACGCTCTGGTCTTCAGATAGGCGATCACATCCGCCCGGTCCTGCGGCTTTTTCAGGCCACCAAAGGCCATCTTGGTACCGGGCAGGAATTTCTGCGGCGCTTCCAGATATTTGTAGAGCACATCCTCGGTCCAGGTGACGCCGCTGTCCTTGTTGGCCTTGCTGTAATTGAAGCCGGCAATCCGGCCCGATGTGCGGCCGACAACGGCCCACAGCGATGGGCCGATGCGGTTCTTGCCTTGCTCGGCGACATGGCAGGTCTTGCATTGGCCGAACACCGCCTCCCCCTTGGCGGCATCACCGGTGAGCGAGGCGTAGCTTATCGCGGCAGGTGAAGCGGCCGGCGTGACGTCAGCGGGAATGGGTTCGGGCGGCGCTTCGCTCACAACGGCCTCGGTCACCGTGGTGGCGGGCGTTTCGGCGGATTTGTCCGCGCCACCGCAAGCAGCGGTCATCACGGCGGCGAGCAGGGCGGCAACTGGCAGGGCACGCATCGAAAATTCCCTTCGGCAATGTCGGATACCAGACCCTCAACCGCCGACAGGCACGATGGTTCAATCCGGCTTCAGCGCCGCCGCCGCTGCAAATGGCCCCACCGCCAGCGCCACCAGGCTGGCCGCACCGAGCAGGCGGAACGCGCCCGCCACATCCGATCCCACCCCGAAGATCAGCACCGGCAGCGCCAGCGGCAACACGATCAACCCGGCCAGCGCGCCGCCACCGCGCAGGCCGGCCGTGAGCGCGGCGGCCACGACGCCCAGGCTGGCCAGTGCCGGCGTACCGAGCAGCAGCGCCAGGCCGATGCGCAGCCCATCTTCACTGTTCATGCCCAACAGCACGCCAGCCACCGGCAACGCCGCCAGCAACGGTAGCGCAAAGCCCAGCCAGTGCGCCATGATGCGCGCCGCGCACACCAGTTCCAGCGCGATGCCGCGTGCGATCAGTTGATCGATGCTGCCATCTTCCACGTCGGGCGCCAGCAACGTCTCCACCGGCAGCAGCGCCGCCAGCAGCGCCGACACCCAGATGATCCCCGGCGCAATCCGCGCCAGCAGCCGCGCATCCGGCCCCACCGCGAACGGAAACAGCGCGGCAGCGAGCACGAAGAACATCACCGGCAGCCACAAAGCCGGCGAGCGGGCGATCAGCAGCAGATCGCGGCGGACCAGAACCAGGAACATCAGCCGATCCGCACTTCGGCGGCATCGGCAAGCCCAATGTCGCCATGCACCGCCGCCACCACCAGGCCGCCCGCCGCCCGGTGCGCCGCCATCGCATCGGCAAGCAATTGCGCCGAAGCCGTATCGAGGCCGGCGGTCGGCTCATCAAGCAGCCAGCAATCGGCGCCGGCGGCCAGCACCCGCGCCAGCCCGGCCCGCCGCCGCTGGCCGCTCGAAAGATGCCGGCAGGGCACGTCCACCAGCGCCGCCACATTCATCGCATCCATCGCCGCCGGCAACCGCGCCAGACCATCATCAAGCCGTGCCCAATAGGCCAGCTCGCTGCCCAGGCTCTGCCGCGGCTTCAACGCCACGTCATGCCCCAGATAGGCCCGCCGGCCGCCGCCGCGCACATCGCCAGCTTCCGGCCGCAACAGGCCGGCGAGCAGCCGCAACAGCGAGGATTTGCCAGCGCCATTGCGCCCGGTGAGCAGCAGCGCCCCGCCGCGCTCAACCCGCGCGCTGAGGCCTTCGAACAGCAGCCGCTGCCCGCGCCGGCAGGCCAGATTGTCAAGAACAAGCGCTTCGACCACGTGCTTCGCTTAATGGCTCGCTCCGGCTTCGTCACCCCCGTAGCCTGCGCAGGCGTGACGCAGGCGGCAAATCCGGTTAAAGGCGGCGCCATGACCGCTCCGCGCCCGAAACTGTCCACCACCAGCAGCATCGCCGTCAATTTCGGCCCGCTGCTGCTGTTTTTCGCCGGCAGCAAGGCCGGCAAGGCGCTGTTCGAGCGCGGCGACCTGCCCGGCCTGGCCGATACCGACGTGGCCAGTGCGGTGATCGGCACTGGCGTGTTTGTCGTGGCGTCGGTGGTTGCGGCACTGTGGCATTATGCCAAGACCCGCCACCTGCCGGCCGCGATGATCTTCACCACGGTGGTGGTCGTGCTGTTCGGCGGCCTGACCATCTGGTTGCAGGACAAGGCGTTCATCCAGCTCAAACCCAGCATCATCTATGGCGTGTTCGCGGCGTTGCTGCTCGGCGGGCTGGCCACCGGCCGGCCGACCCTGCAACTGGTGATGGGTGATGCCGTGCCCGGCCTGACCGATCTGGGCTGGCGGCTGCTCACCCGCAACTGGGCGCTGCTGTTCCTCGCGCTGCTCGCCGCCAACGAAACCGCGCGACGCATGCTCAGCTATGATGACTGGCTCAGCTTCAAGGTATGGGGCGTCACCATCGTCATCTTCGCCTTCACCATGGCGCAGACGCCGCTGCTGGTGAAACACGGGATGAAGCTGGACTGACCGGGCTCACTCCCCCAGCAGGTCGTGCCGTTTCAGGCAGTGGCGCAGCTGGTCATAGGTCAGGCCCAGGCCGGCGGCGGTGCGGCGCTGGTTGTGGCGGTGCTTTTCCAGCGCGCCTTCCAATATCTGCTTTTCATAGGCCGCCACCGCGCCGCGCAGATCGGTGATGCTGTCCAGCTGCGTTGTCGGTGCGGCTGGGGCTTCGGCGGCCGGTTCGGCGCTTGCGACCGCTGCAGCCGCCCGCTGTGACGTCTTCATCGGCTTGGGTCGCCACGGCGATTCGAACGGATCGATCACCAGTTGCCCGATCGGCCGATCGGCATCGCCCCAGCGGTACAGCGCGCGCTCCACGACATTTTTCAGCTCACGGACATTGCCCGGCCAGTGCCAGCTGATCAATTGTTCCTGCACGCGCGGGGAAAAGCCCGGAAAGCGCGGCCAGCCCAGTTCGGCGGCCATGCGGCGCGCAAAATGCATGGCCAATATGTCGATATCCTCGGCGCGCTCGCGCAAGGGCGGCAAGGTGATCACTTCAAAGCTCAAGCGGTCGAGCAGATCGGCGCGGAACCGCCCCTGCTCGACCATTGCCGGCAAATCCTCATTGGTGGCGCCGACCAGCCGCACATCGACATTGATCAGCTTGTTCGACCCCAGCCGCGACAGCTCACCATATTCGACCACACGCAGCAGCCGCTCCTGCGCCTGGCTGGACAGCGTGCCGATCTCGTCCAGGAACAGGGTGCCGCCATCGGCATCCTCGAATCGCCCGGCGCGCGCGCGCTGCGCGCCGGTGAAGGCGCCGGCTTCATAACCGAACAATTCGGCATCGATCAGATTTTCCGGCAATGCCGCGCAGTTCAACGACACCAGCGTCTGCGACCAGCGCGGGGACAGGCGGTGCAGGCGATCGGCGATCAGCTCCTTGCCGGTGCCGCGCTCCCCGATCACCAGCACCGGGCGGTTGAGCGCAGCCGCCGCCGACGCCTTCTCGACGGCATCGAGGAAGCTGAACGAGGTGCCGATCATCTGTGCCGGAGCAGCCATGCCGCAAAGTTGGCATATTTTCCCAACTCTTGGCAATAATTGCGCGAAACTATTTGCCGCGCCGGAGGCCAGTGCCATATTTATCAGGCACTTGGCAGCGCAAATCCACTTGGCACGACCCCTGCAATACACCTGGCATGAGCGGCACCCGCTGCGACAACCAAGCCAAGGAGACAAGAAATGACCATCAACTTCCAGAACATCGGCCGCAACTTCGTCGCGGTGCTGGCCACCGTGCTGATCGGCTTCACCTTCATCGGCGCCGCCACTGGCCCGGCGATGGTGACGGCGGCTGCAAACAGCGATATCGTTGCGTGACGAACGCGGCGATGGTCGGGGACTTGGTTCCGGTGCACCGCCCGCTCGCTACGGAACCGGCCCCGATCACTGCAAACGCTTCCTACCTACAGGCTGCCAAGTTCGAATTTCTGGAGATCAGACCCATGGGCATTTTTTCGCGAACCCGCGATATCATCGCAGCCAATGTGACCGACCTGCTCGACCGGGCTGAAGACCCGGCCAAGATGATCCGCATGATCATCATGGAGATGGAGGAAACCCTGGTGGAAGTTCGCGCCGCGGCCGCCCGCACCATCGCCGATCAGAAGGAAATGAAGCGCGCGATGATCAAGGCGAACCAGGCCGTGCAGGACTGGCAGGACAAGGCCGAACTGGCGCTGTCCAAGAACCGCGAAGATCTCGCCAAGGCCGCGCTGACGGAGAAGAACAAGGCCAAGGCCTTCATCGATACCACCCAGGCCGAGGTCGATCTGCTCAATGAAACGTTGGCCCTGAACGAGGCCGACATCGCCAAGCTGGAAAGCAAGCTGCGCGAAGCCCGGTCGCGCCAGAACGCGCTGTTCAACCGCATCGAAAGCGCCACCCAGCGCTCCAAGCTGCGCGAGATGATCCGGGGGCCGCGCGTCGAAGAGGCCTTCAGCCGCTTCGAAGTGCTCGAACGCCGTGCCGACATGGCCGAAGGCCGCGCCGATGCGCTGGCCCTGGGCGGTCCGGCCGACGTGCGCAGCCTGGCCGACGAGTTCGCATCGTTGCAGACCAACGATGAAGTTGACGCCGAACTGGCCGCCATGAAGGCGCGCCTCGGCAAGTCGGAAGGTTGATCGCCATGGAAGAGATCATCGTCCCCGTCGCCATCGTTGGCATGCTGTTCATCGGTCTGCCTGCCATCATCCTGCATTATCTGACCAAGTGGAAAAGCCAGACCGGCATTTCCAGCCAGGATGAAGCCCTGCTCGATGAATTGCACGATCTTGCCCGCCGCCTCGATCAGCGCATCGAAAGCGTGGAGCGCATCGTCGCGGCGGAGAACCCCAACTGGAAAGACAATCGGGTGACCGATCTTTCCGAACAACGCCGGCAGCTGCGCTGATCCGACATCCATAGCCCTTGGGGCCAAAAGGAGGCCAAACATGAGCCGCCAGTTTCTTCTGAACAAGCCCGCCGGCAAGATCATGGGCGTGTGCGCCGGCATCGCCGACTATTTCGGCTGGGATGTCACCATCGTCCGCATCGCCTTCGTGGCGGCCGCCGTGTTCGGTTTCGGCTCGCCGGTCCTGATCTATCTCGTCATCGGGCTGGTCGCCAATTCGATCCGCTGATCCACAGGCCGCCGGGGCCGCGCTCGTCTGCGCCTTGGCCAACAGGGAAGACCATCATGTCTGCCAGCCGCACCAAATTCTACCTCGACAAGCGCAACGGCAAGATCATGGGCGTTTGCGCCGGCATCGCCGATTATTTCGGCTGGGATGTCACCATCGTCCGCATCGGCTTTGCGCTGGGCGCCATCATGGGCGGCGGTTCGACCATCCTGGCCTATCTGGCCATCGGCTGGATCGCCAATGCCAAGCCGAACACGCTGTATGACCAGAGCCCCGAGCGCGTGGAATTCTGGCGCGACGTGCGGGTGGCGCCCAAGCGCACCCTGCGCGATGTGAATTCCCAGTTCCGCGACGCCGATCGCCGCCTGCGCGATCTGGAATATTATGTGACCAGCGACAGTCGTCAGCTGGCCGACGAAATCGAAAAGCTGCGCTGAACGGCGCGAATCGGGGGAGATTCACCATGGAGACCGGAGGCCCGACCTTTATCCTGGCCATCGTTGCGATGAGCTTCGTTGCCTGGATCGTCACCACCCTCATTCGCGCCCGCCACGGCTATCCGCTGGAGGATGAATGGGGCGGCAAGACCCACAAGCATGGCACTGGGCCAGATCCGGAACTGGCCCGCCAGAACCAGTTGCTGGCCCAGGAAAATGATCTGCTGCGCGGCAAGATCGGCCGGCTGGAAGAACGGTTGTCGGTGCTGGAACGCATCGCCACCGATGCCCCGGCCCGGCTGACCGCCGAAATCGAAAATCTGCGTTGAGGGACCGCACCATGAGCGAGAATGCCATTTTTGCCCTGATCCCGATCCTGGGCGTGTCCATCCCGATCTTCGGCATCCTGCTCACCGGGTTCCGGCGCTGGGCCGATCTGAAGGAAAAGCAGTTGCAGCTCACCGCGTCGGCCACCGCCGAACAGGCGGCGCAATATGCCAGCCGTGTCGCCACGCTGGAAGAACGCGTCGCCGTGCTCAACCGCATCGTCACTGATCGCAACGAAGGCCTGGCCGTGCAGATAGAAGCCCTGCGCGATACGCCCAAGCAATTGAACTGAAAGGCGGACGTCCGATGGCCGTGAATCCTGAAAATCTGGCGATCATCGCCGAGCAGATTGGCCCCCTGATCGCCACGGTCGGCGTGGCCGGCGTCGTCGGCTGGGTGGTCACCACCTGGATGAAGATCAAGAACGGCTATCCGCTGGAAAACAGCTGGGGCAAGCCGCTTTATCCCAACGGCGGTGGCGAAGCGATGGAACGCATCCGGCTGATCAGCCAGGAAAACGCCCAGCTGCGGGCCGAACTGGGCAGCATCAAGGATCGCATGGCGGTGCTGGAACGCATCGCCACCGACAAGCCGACCATGCTCGCCGCCGAAATCGAAGAACTGCGTGACCGGAAATTGAACTGATCCCACCGGCCCGACAGGCCAGCAAAGGATATCGCAATGAACCCGTTTGAGATGGTGGTGATGATCGTGCTGATCGTCACCATTGGCCGAGTGTTGTCCGGCCGCATGGGCAACCGCACTCGCCATATGCTGAAAAATGGCCAGCAGCCCGCGCCCGACAATGGCGAGAATCTGCGCCTGCAATCGGAAGTGGCCCGGCTGAACGATCGCATCCGCGTGCTGGAGCGGCTGGCCACCGATCCGGCCAAGCGCCTCGCCGACGAAATCGACTCCCTCAAGGACAAATGAGCCCAACCGCCAGGAAAGGAGACGGACATGCCCCCGCCAGTGCCTTCCGCTGAATATCTGCTGATCCTGTCTGGCGCTGCCCTGATCGGCATTGCCATGCTGGGCAGCCTCGCCGCCTGGAGCTGGGCCGGCTGGCTGAAGCTGAAAACCCGCGAAATCGATGCCCGGCCGCGCAATACCAGCGAGGATCTGCCGGCGATCAGCCAGCGCATCGATCTGGCCGATCTGAAGGAGCGCATCCGCAAGCTCGAAGCCATCGCGGCAGGTGTCGATCTCTGAACCGGTCAGGCCCTGGGGTTGACCAGCACGGCCTTGCGCCGCAAGAACCGCGGCCATGGCCATCACCACCTTTGCCGATATCGAGGCTGAGTTCGAAGCCTTCGACGATTGGGACGACCGTTACCGGCTGATCATCGCCCTGGGCCAAGCCCTGCCGGCGATGGACCCGGCCCTGAAAACCGACGCCACCAAGGTGCGCGGCTGTGCCAGCCAGGTGTGGCTGCACCCCAGCCACAATGGCGATGTGCTGCGCTTCGCCGCCGACAGCGACGCCGCCATCGTCAAGGGCCTGGTGGCGCTGGTGCTGATGCTGGCCGATGGCCGCCGCCCGGCCGAGATTGACGCCGCCGCGATTCTGGCGCGGCTCGATGGCCTGGGCCTCGCCAAGCATCTTTCGTCGAACCGCACGCAGGGCCTGGCATCGATGATCGGCCGCATCGACGCGCTGGCTAAGCAGTGCGCATGACCAGCTTCGCCGATCAGGTTGGTCAGTTCATGGGGCCCTTTGTCGGCCGGGTGCCGCACAACAAGCGGCTGGGGCTGCGCTTCGTGACCGCCGGCGACCGCTGGGTGGAACTGCAAATGCCGTTCGCGCCGCAGCTGCTGGTCGATCCCGATCATGGCATCTGGGCATCCGGCCCGATCTTCACGTTGATGGACACGGCGGTCGGCATGGCATCGATGCTGGCGCGCGGCGCGTTCGAACCGCACGCCACGCTCGATCTGCGCACCGATTATGTGCGCAGCCCGAAGCATGAAGCCACGGTGACGGCGCGCGGCGAATGTTATCGGATGACGCGCCAGATCGCCTTCGTGCGCGGGCTGGCCCATGATGGCGATCCGGCCGATCCGATCGCGCATGTCGCGGGCACCTTCATGTTTGCCGCATCGAAACTGGCACCAGGGTGGCAGGGATGACCAGCCCGATCCTTGCTGCTGCCCTGAAGGGCCCCGCCGGCCGGCTCGACATGCTGCCCTATGCCGCGCTGCTCGATCTGTCATTCGAGCGCGTTGGCGAAGAATTGCACCTGATCATGCCGTTCGACGAGACGCTGATCGGCTCGCCGGGCCGGCTGCACGGCGGGGCGATTGCCGGCCTGCTCGAACTGGTCGGGCTGCTGACCGTGATCGCCGCCCAGCCCGACGGTGAAGCGCTGCCGCGCGTGCGCCCGGTGACGGTGACGGTGGATTACATGCGCGAAGGGGCGATGCTGGAAAGCCGCGCCACCGCCAGCATCACCAAGCTGGGCCGCCGCGTGGTGAATGTGCAGGCGCAGGTGTGGCAAGCCAGCCGCGACAAACCCATCGCCGCAGCGCACATCAATTTCGTGCTGGATTGGCCCCAGATGGCTGAGCCGCTGGAGCCAGCGCCCTGACCGCCGCTGCGGTCGAATTGCTGAACAGGCCATCGATGCCGGTGGCCAGAAACACCCGGATTTCCGCCTCGACATCGCCGCGGCCCTTCGGGTCACTGCCGGCCTTCAGATCGGCTGGCACGAAGAAATTTTCCGGCCGGAACGTCCACGGGTGGACCTGCAAGCCGGCGGCATGGGCATCGGCCACGAGATTGGTCGGCGCGGCCAGTTTGCCGGCAGCATCGCGCGGGATGATCATCGTCTTTTCCGGGCCGATGCCGAACGCATAGCTCGCCACGCCGGCCAGGCCCGCCGGCGTCGCCAGCGCCGCATAATCATGGCCATCGGCCGATGTGCCGGACGGTGCCATCAGCTGGATCAGGCGGACGCCGGTCTGGGCCTTCAGCGCCTTGAGATTATCGATTTCAAAGCTCTGGATGAACACTGGCGCGGCGGCCGTGGTCCAGCCCGCTGCTGCCAACTGCTTCAGCAGCACCGGCTCGATGGGCAAGCCCAGCGTGCGGAAATAGCTGGAATGCTTGGTTTCGGGATAGATGCCGATCGTGCGCCCGGTGCGCGCGGTGGCCGCCTTGGCCAGCGCGATGATTTCGCCCAGCGTCGGGATTTCATATTGGCCATCATAGGCCGTGTTGGCGGGGCGCAACTGCGGCAGGCGCTCCCTGGCGCGCAGCGTCTTCAATTCGGCCAGCGTGAAATCTTCGGTGAACCAGCCGGTGATGGTTTCGCCATCGATGGTCTTGGTCGCCTTGCGGGCGGCAAATTCTGGCCGGCTGGCGACATCGGTGGTGCTGCCGATCTCGTTCTCGTGGCGGGCGACGAGCTGGTGATCCTTGGTCGGCACCAGATCGGGTTCGATATAATCCGCGCCCTGTTCGATGGCGCGTTCATAGGCGGCCAGCGTGTGTTCGGGCCGCTCCGCACTGGCGCCGCGATGCGCGATGATGATCGGCGGCCCTGGCGGCGGCACGGCTACAGCTTTGGGAGGCGGAGCAGCAGCCATCAGCAGCATCACCATCGGCAGGAGGATCGAACGCATCATGCCTTACGCCTACGCGCCCCGCATGACAGAAAAAAGACCTCAGCAGGCCAGCCGCATTTCGCCGCGAACCTTGTCATAGGTGACGCTGGTGCAGCTTTGCGCCTCCAGCTGGGTGCGCGACAGGGTGAGCACATAGATCGCCTGGCGCTGCTTGCCGCTGCCGGCGCGCACCACGATCTCGGCCGGATCATCATCGGCATCGGTGATCGCTTGCTGGCCATCCGCCAGTTGCGCGGTGCCGTCGCGCCGGTCCGTCACACGCACGGAAATCTCGCTGAACCGGAACGGCCCGATGACCAGCGGCGCATCGAGCACCAGCCGCCGCACCGGCCGGCGGACGCCGAACAAGATCTCTTCCTCCCAAGGCTCGCCGACCAGCCGGCCGCCCAAGGCCGCCGTCAGATCGGCACCGACCGCGGCCGACGCCAGCGGCAGTCGCATGCGCCCCTGCACATCCACCGACAGGCCAAAGCCATAGCCCTGCCCGCGCACCGCGCCATAGCTGCCGCTGCTGTTGTCGCCATAGAGCGGCAAGGCAAAGGTCGGGCGTGTGCCGGGCTGCAATTGCACGGTCACCACACCATGCGGCAGCGCCATTGGCCCAATGCTGCCTTGTTGCGGCAGCGGCGCAGCGCCTGCAAACCAGAACATGCGCTGCTTGAACCGTTGGCCGTCCAATTCGATCTGGCCGACGGCGTTGCGTCCGCTGAGCAGTTTGCTGCGACCGATCTTCACGTCGGCCTTGCCGAACAGCCCGCCCGGCTTGATGCCGAGCCGCGCCACCATGCCAGCGTTGAGCGTGATGCGATCGACCCCGCCGGTGGCGATCGACAGGGCGACCGGCTGCCCATTGATGGTCACCGGGATCGGTGCATCCACCGGCAGGGGGATCGCCGCCGGTGGCGCTGCACCCAGCAACAGCAGCGCCAGCAACGGTAGCAGTCGAACCATGGTTCAGGGGCACCAGTGGATATCGATGTCCATATCCAGTTCAGCGAGCAGGCGCCCGATCGGCAATTTGCTGGAGGCACCCTGCTTGATCGCCTGCTCCACCGTCTTGCGCTTGGCCTTGCCGCTGAGCACCAGCGTGACGACGCGCGCCGTCGCCAGCGTCGGCCCGGTCAGGGTGACGCGCGCCACCGGGGCTTCGGCGGGCAGCGGATCGGGGCGCACGCCGATGGCGCGGCGCGCCTTGGGGCCGGCAATAGCGGCATCGAAATCCGGGCCGGGAAAGATCGAGGCGGTGTGGCCATCTTCGCCCACGCCCAGCCAGGCGACATCGAGCGGGAATTCCAGATCAGCCAGCCGTTCATCCGCGGCGCGCCCGGCCATCACCGGATCCTTCTCGCCCGCCGTCAGCGGCACGACGCGCGCCTTTTTCGGCAGGAAGATCTTCGCCAGCATGCCGGCGTTGGACAGCGGATCGGTGACGGGCACCAGCCGGTCATCAGTCGGGATGATCGTCACATCCGCCCATTCGATCGGCATGGCGGCGAGTTTCTTCAGTGCCAACATCGGCGTGCTGCCGCCGGGAAAGGCGACGATGGCGCGGCCACGGGCTTCCAGCGCCTGGCCGATGATATAGGCAATGTCGCCCGCAACCGCCTCGGCCATCTCCTCGGCGTCGTCATAGTCCCACCATTCGGCATCAATCACGGATTCTCTCCAACAGGCACGGTATAATTGAGGGCAAGCCGGCCGCCGTCGGCATAGAGCGTCTCGCCGGTAATGTAACTGGCCTCGTCGCTCAGCAGGAAAGCGGCAATGGCGCCGATCTCGTCCGGTTCCCCGGCGCGGCCCAGCGGCGTGCGCGACAGGATCTGGTCACGCGCCGCAGCATCGGCCATCACGGCGTTTTTCGCCAGTTCGGTCAGGATCGTGCCCGGCCCGATACCGACCACGCGGATGTTGTGCGGCGCCAGCGCGACGGCTGTATTGCGGGTGAGCTGGTTCAGCCCGCCCTTGGCGACATTATAGGCCAGCAGCGCCGGGATAGTGAGCAGCGCGTTGACGGACGACATGTTGACGATCACGCCGCCGCCGGCCGCGATCATGTGCGGCACCGCCAGTTGCGTGGCGTGGAAGGCGGCGGTCAGGTTGGTGGCGATCACCCGATCGAACTGTTCCGGCGTTTCGCTGAGGATATCGCCCTTCGGCGCGATGCCGGCATTGTTGACCAGGCCATCGAGGCCGCCAAAGCGCGCGACCGTGGTCGTGATGGCGGCGGCGATGGCATCCCGGCTGGTCACATCGCAATGCACGAACGCCGCGCCCAGTTCGGCCGCCCGCGCTTCGCCTTCGGGCAGCACATCGGCAAGCATGACATGTGCGCCTTCCGCCACGCAGCGCTGCGCAATGGCCAGGCCCAGCCCGCGCGCCGCGCCAGTGACGAGGATGCGGCGGTTGTGAAGGCGGGCGGGGTCCATGCGAGCGGGTTAGCGCAGTTAGGGAACAGGCGCGAGAGGATCAGCTCCCAAAAAACACCAAGTCATGCTGGCGGAAGCCAGCATCCATCGTGGTGACGGGCACGGCTGTGGCGACGATTGGCTCTGGCGGCGCAATGGATGCTGGCCTGCGCCAGCATGACTGGTTCCTTGTGGAGAAATCGGTCTCCTGATGACCGATCACTCCGTCAATTCGTTCCAGGCGTCCTTCAACTTGTCGAAAAAGCCTTGCGCTTTCGGCGTGTTGCGCCCGCCTTCGCTGGTTTCGATCGTCTGGAATTCCTCCAGCAATTCGCGCTGGCGCTTGGTCAGCTTCACCGGGGTTTCCACCTCGACCTGGATGACCAGATCGCCGAAACCGCCGCTGTTGAGCGCCGGCATGCCCTTGCCGCGCACGCGGAACTGCTTGCCGGTCTGGGTGCCGGCCGGCACCTTGATCACGGTCTTTTCGCGATCCAGCGCCGGCACATCGATATCGCCGCCCAGCGCTGCCGTGGTGATCGACAGCGGCGCAATCGCGAACAGGGTGGTGCCATCGCGCTTGAAGATATCGTGCGCCTTCAGATGCACGAAGATATACAGATCGCCCGCCGGGCCGCCGCGCGTGCCGGCTTCGCCTTCGTTCGCCACACGGATGCGGGTGCCATCATCGACGCCCTTGGGCACATTCACATTCAGCGTTTTCTGCTTTTCCACCCGGCCGGCGCCGCCGCAGCTGGTGCAGGGATCGGCGATGATCTGGCCCTGGCCATGGCAGGCGGGGCAGGTGCGTTCCACCATGAACAGCCCCTGGCGCATGCCGACCCGGCCGTTGCCGCCGCAGGTGGTGCAGGTGCGCGCCGTGGTGCCGGGCTTGGCGCCCTGGCCGCCGCACGGCTCGCACGTGGCGGCGACATCGATGGTCAGCGTCGCCTGGCGGCCGTTGAACGCCTCTTCCAGCGTCATTTCCAGATCATAGCGCAGGTCAGACCCGCGCGCCGGCCCGCCGCGCCGGCCACCGCGCTGGCCGCCACCCATGAATTCGCCGAACACGCTTTCGAAAATATCGGCAAAGCCGCCGAAATCCTGCGCGCCGCCGCCGCCGCCACCGCCGCCCTGGCGGAACGCAGCATGGCCGAAGCGGTCATAGGCCGCCCGCTTCTGCGGGTCCTTCAGCACGTCATAGGCTTCGCTGATCGCCTTGAACCGCTGCTCGGCCACCGCATCGCCGGGATTGCGATCCGGGTGATATTTCATGGCGAGCCGGCGGTAAGCGGATTTCAGCGCCGCCTCATCGGCACCGCGCTCCACTTCGAGCAGTTCGTAAAAATCGATTTCGGTTGCCATTTACGGCTCCCCTCCCGCTTGCGGGAGGGGCTGGGGGTGGGCTCGTGCCGCCCGGCACCAACTTCCCGTCCCGATTCCCGATCCCACCCCCGACCCCTCCCGCAAGCGGGAGGGGAGACTGTTCTGCATTCGCACGGCTGGCTCGAATCGCGCAGCACGGCCCTCCCGCCTGCGGGAGGGCCGCTGGAACTTACTTCTTGCCTTCGTCCACATCCGTGAACTCGGCATCGACCACATCATCGGCCTTGGCGGCATCCGGTGCGGTCTGCGCCTCGGCGGCCTGTTCGGCCTGATAGATGGCTTCGCCCAGCTTCATGGCGACCTGGCCCAGCGCCTGCACCTTGGCGTTGATCGTGTCGGCATCGCCCGAATCCATCACCGATTTCACGTCGGCAATGGCGGATTCGATGCTGGTCTTCACATCGCCGGCCAGCTTGTCGCCATGTTCCGCCAGCTGGCGTTCTGTGCTGTGCACCAGGCTGTCGGCCTGGTTGCGGGCTTCGGCGGCGGCGCGGCGCTTCTTGTCTTCCTCGGCAAAGGCCTCGGCATCGCGCACCATCTTGTCGATATCGGCGGTCGAAAGCCCGCCCGACGGCTGGATGCGGATCTGCTGTTCCTTGCCGGTGCCCTTGTCCTTGGCGTTGACCGAGACGAGGCCGTTGGCATCGATGTCGAAGGTGACTTCGATCTGCGGCACGCCGCGCGGCGCCGGCGGAATGCCGACCAGATCGAACTGGCCCAGCATCTTGTTGTCCGCCGCCATTTCGCGTTCGCCCTGGAACACGCGGATGGTCACCGCCGACTGGTTGTCGTCGGCGGTGGAGTACACTTGGCTCTTCTTGGTCGGGATGGTGGTGTTGCGATCGATCATGCGGGTGAACACGCCGCCCAGCGTCTCGATGCCAAGGCTCAGCGGGGTGACATCGAGCAGCAGCACGTCTTTCACGTCGCCCTGCAGCACGCCGGCCTGGATGGCAGCGCCCATGGCGACCACTTCATCGGGGTTGACGCTGGTGTTCGGCTCCTTGCCAAAGAGTTCCTTCACGAAGGCCCGCACGCGCGGCATGCGGGTCATGCCGCCGACCAGGATCACTTCATCCAGATCGCCCGGCTTCACGCCGGCTTCCTTGATGGCGTCCAGGCACGGCTTGCGGGTGCGCTCGATCAGATCGAGCACCAGCTTTTCCAGATCGGTGCGGGTGATCGATTTCACCAGATGCTTCGGGCCGTTCTGATCGGCGGTGATGAACGGCAGGTTCACTTCGGTGGCCGCCGAAGACGACAGCTCGATCTTGGCCTTTTCCGCGGCTTCCTTCAGGCGCTGCAGGGCCAATTTGTCCTTGGTCAGGTCGATGCCTTCGGCCTTCTTGAAATCGGCCGACAGGAATTCCACCAGCTTGGCATCGAAATCCTCCCCGCCCAGGAAGGTGTCGCCCGAGGTGCTCTTCACTTCGAACACGCCATCGCCCAGTTCGAGGATGGAGATATCGAAGGTGCCGCCGCCCAGATCGTACACGGCGACGGTGCGGGCATCATTCTTCTTGTCGAGGCCATAGGCCAGCGCTGCCGCCGTCGGCTCGTTGATGATGCGCAACACTTCGAGGCCGGCGATCTTGCCGGCATCCTTGGTGGCCTGGCGCTGGGCGTCGTTGAAATAGGCCGGGACGGTGATCACCGCCTGCGTCACGGTTTCGCCGAGATAGGCCTCGGCGGTTTCCTTCATCTTTTGCAGGATGAAGGCGGAAATCTGCGACGGGCTGTAATCCTCGCCGCCGGCACGCACCCAGGCATCGCCATTGATGCCGCGGGCGATCTCGTAGGGCACCAGGCCGGCATCCTTGGCAGTGAGCGGATCATCAAAGCGGCGGCCGATCAGGCGCTTCACGGCAAACACGGTGTTGGACGGGTTGGTCACCGCCTGGCGCTTGGCCGGCTGGCCGACGAGGCGCTCACCATCCTTGGTGAAGGCGACCTGGCTCGGCGTGGTGCGCGCGCCTTCGGCATTTTCGATGACTCGCGGTGCAGAGCCTTCCATCACGGCCACACAGCTGTTGGTGGTGCCCAGATCGATCCCGATTACCTTTGCCATGATCGGCACTTCCTTCATGTTGCGGGCCCGTCCCCATACGCCCCACAAGGGCAGCGCGGCAGGATCGTCCCTGGTTGATCTTGTGGCCGGTGCCCCAGCCTGTTCATCTCACTTCCGCGATATAGGGAGCGAATCCGGGGCTGCAAGACAGCGCCCATGCGATTAACGGAAGTGATGATGGCCAATCATGATGACTCTGTGCCGCAGGTGCGCCCCCTGACGGCCGGTGAAATGGCACTTGCGGCGAGTGTGTTCGGCACCGCGCTGGATACGGCGCGGGTGACCGTGCGCCGCACCAAATGGTGGGCGCTGCACCCGTGGTGGGTGACGATGGCGCCCGATGGCCATATCTGGTGCCATCCGAACGGCCCGAACTGGTGCGCCGATTATGCCGCCACCTCGCCGGGGTTTCAGGCGCATTTCATCCACGAGCTGGTGCATGTCTGGCAGGCGCAGGTTGGCGGCCATCTGGCCCTGCGCCGGCCACCGTTCGCGCGCTATCGCTATGCCATAGTGCCGGGAAAGCCCTTCACCCGCTATGGCCTGGAACAGCAGGCGTGCATCGTGGAGGATGCGTTTCGGGCGCGGTTGCGCAGCGACGATGCGGCTCTCGCGCAGCTGGCACCGATGCTGCCGTTTTCCGGTTGGAACGTGGCGTAGGTCGCAAACTGACAAACGGGGACGTCTGCAATGGGGTGGATTGCAGGCTGGCAGCTTTTGCGTGACTGAAACGACAGCGCCGCCCGCCGCAGATTGGCAAGCGAACGGCTTTAACCGACCCAGTTTCAGTCGTTCGTCAAACTATCGCTCAAAGGCGGCTTCCGCCAATTTCGGCCGTTGGCATTCCTGGGAGCTGCCCATGGATATGGCAGCTAGACTGGCTTAGGTGCCGAAATCGGCCGCTCAATCAAAGCTGGACAAGCGGCCCCACGAACTGCATAGTGTTTTGGCGGGTATTCTGCGCGATTTTCGCAGAGACTCGATGAATATCGGAAATGAGCATGATAGTTGATCTTACCATTGGCAACTTTCGTTCGTTCCGAGACGAGCAAACGCTGAGCATGGTCGCAGAGGGATCGCGAGCGCGCCATTCCTCAAATTTTTCGCTAATTGAGGACGAGCGCTACGCCGTGCTGCGCTCGGCGGGCATCTTTGGCGCCAATGCCTCGGGCAAGACCAACGTGCTTCGTGCCTTAGCAGCTATCCGGTGGTTAATCGTGTCTTCGGCCGGTCGCAAGGAGTCACAGCCGATCCTGCCTTACGAGCCCTTTCGACTGTCTCGCACGCAAATCGAGCGCCCGGTCACGTTCGAAATCGAATTCGTCGTCCCGACCGGCGCTCGGTATCGCTACGAAGTCGCATTCGTTGGACATCGGATTATCGAAGAGCGCCTGATTTCATTTGCTCGCCGGTCGCGCGCTACCCTCTTCGAGCGGCTTGCGGACGACACGTGGGAAACTATCAAGTTCGGCGGGACGTTCAAAGGGGGGACTCGCAAGTTTCCTTTCTTCGAAAATGCCGCGTATTTGTCGCGCGCTGGGAATGACGCCTCGTCACCTGAATTCATGCGAGAAATTTATAGATATTTCGAAAACCTCCAATACATCTCCGCTGGGAATGGCATGATATCGCTATCTCGCCTAGCGTTGAATGATCCTAAGATGATGCATGCAGTAAGCGAACTGCTCTGCCTTGCAGATACTGGAGTAAGCAAGGTTACAGTTGAAGAAAACGAATCTGCAGATGATATTCGTCTTCCTGAAAATATTCCAGAGAGCTTGAAAGAAGCAATTCTTGCTCAGAACCGTATGGTTGCCAAATTCTGGATGAAGTCAGGCTCCGGCGATCCTGTGTCTTTCGAGGCTGATGATATGTCTCATGGCACTAATCGTCTGTTCGACCTTCTTCCCGTGATTTTAAGGGCACTCGAGGATGGGTCCGTGCTCGCGTTCGACGAGATTGATGCGCACCTCCACACTGACCTCGTCAATCTCGTTCTACAGCTGTTTCACGACCAGGAAGTGAACATCAAAGGCGCGCAGCTTTTCTTCTCGACTCATGATACCAATATTCTAGATGCAGCCAATATGCGACGCGACCAGATCTGGTTTGTAAGCAAGGACGACGGGATATCCACACTTAAGAGCCTCAGCGAATATGACAAGAAGTATGTCCGTCAGGATAGTCCGTTCGAGATTTTTTACCGCGATGGACGGCTCGGCGCATTACCCCGCGTTTCGTATAATAAGGTTAAGAAGGTACTGATCGAAACTCTCGACGCTATGCGCACGTGACATTCGATGCCTAAAAAACTCAAACCCGCGCGGCTCAAACCACTCAAGACACTACGTATTTTTTGTGAAGGTGAGCGTACTGAGCCCAATTATCTGAAAGGCTATATCGCTACGCTGGATAGTCATGCACGCAAGTCTGTGGTCGAGGTGGAGAAAACCCGCAAGAACACCGCGCTTCAACTAGTGGAGGAAGCGATTAACTTTAAGAACTCTCTGGCCTCACTGCCAGAGGATGAATTCTGGGTCGTTTATGACCGGGAGTCTGCAAGTAAATACCCTGACGTCCTTCACGCCAAGGCTCGCGCCAAGGCCGAAAAGGCAGGCGTAAACATCGCCCTCTGCAATGTCTGCTTCGAATATTGGATTCTTATTCATCTCGTCGATACTGACGCTCCGTTCGTGAGTTATGACGACCTAATAGGCACCAGCAGGCTTCGGGCAGAGATGCAAGCGCAATGCGGTTGCGACTATAAAAAATCCGAGCGCTCGATCTTTGACTTGCTTGAAACACGTTTACCAAATGCGCGCGCCCGGGCGCAGCGATTGAATGCTAGGGGTCTACAGAATGCGCAGGCTGGACGTGACCAGCCGCACCATATTAACCCCTACGTGGGCGTCGTCGACCTCCTTGATGCGATTGATGCATTCGATTGAGTGGCATCCTTGAGATCGACCCTCGAAGTCGACAATAGTTCGTTTGCATTTTTATGTGATCAACCGATATCTGAGCGTTGACCATTCTAGCCATTCGACGATGAAGCATCGGCACCCGCGTGATTGTAAGCTTCGTCCGAAAGCCGTCATCTGGCGATAACGTCGCAAATGTCCGCATCGAACCAATTTTCGGTTGCACAGCGGCCGGTTGAAGAGAAACGACCAGCTGCTTCCAATAAGCGTCCAATTGGGCGTGAAAGCCTGACGTTGGTGCGAATGCAGCCGTTCGGCATCATAAGACCATGACCTAAGGCGCGCTCACCTCGATCAGCAGTTTGCCGAAATTGCCGCCGGTATAAAGCTCGCGCACCGTCGCAACGGCGTTTTCCAGGCCCGGCCTTATATCCTGCAGTGTCTTGAGCTGTCCGCCCAGCATCCACCCCGCCAGCGCCGCGCCGCTTTCGCCGAAGCGCGGCGCGAAATCGGTGACGATGAAGCCGCGGATGGCCAGCCGGCGCATCAGGATCATCGTCCAGAAACCGGGCTCTTCGGTGGGGTTCACATCATTGTAGGTGGAGATCATCCCGCACAGCGGCACGCGGCCGAACAATTTCATGCGCTTCAAAACCTCGACCATGATCGGGCCGCCGACCTGTTCGAAATTGATGTCGATGCCGCCCGGTGCCAGCCGGTCGAGCGCCGCGCCGACGTCCTCGGCCTTGTAATCGATGGCCGCATCGAAGCCGAGTTCGTTCACCACATAATCGCATTTGGCCTGGCCGCCGGCGATGCCGATCACCTTGCAGCCCTTGATCTTGCCGATCTGGCCGACGATCTGCCCGACCCCGCCGGCTGCCGCCGACACCACCAGCGTCTCGCCGGGCTTGGGCTGGCCGATATCGAGCAGGCCGAAATAGGCGGTCGGCCCGACCAGCGCCAGCGTGCCATAGGTGGCGGCGAGCGGCACGCCGGGCAGTTCGGGCAGCGGCGACAGGAAGCTGCCATCCGACAGTATGTGATCGGCCCATTCGCCCAGGCCCGCCATGATCTGGCCCACGGCGATGCCCGGTTTGCGGCTGGCGATCACCCGCCCGCACACGCCAGCGCGCATCGGCGCCCCGATGGCGACGGGGGGCATGTATTGCTCCATGTCGCTCATCCAGATGCGGTTGGTGGGATCGAGGCTGATGTAGATCACCGCCAGCAAGATCTGCCCGTCGGCCAGATCGGGCAGGGTTTCGCTGACCAGTTCCAGATCGCTGTCGGCGATATCCCCGACCGGACGGCGTGCAAGTTTCCAGACTTTGCGAATCATGATGATCTCCCCTGATTGGTGCTTGCGATCTCGGCCAGAAATTCGCTCAGCGCGGCCGCCACCACCGGTTCGGCCAGCGTCGGCGGATGGCCGACGCCCGGCACCGTCACACAGCGCAGGCCCGGCAGCCGCCGCGCCATCTGGTCTTGCGTGGCCGCCGACAGCACATCGGATCGTTCGGCGCGGATCGACAGCACCGGCAGCCCGGCCAGGCTGTCAAACGCCGCCCAATCATCGGCGCCGGCATCACCGTGCGGCAGCCGGAACGGTTCGGCGATGCGCGGATCATGATCGAGGATGATGCGCCCCTGCGGGCTGATCCGGCACAGCCGCTTGGCAAAGGCCAGCCAATCATGCAGCCCCCAATCCGGGTAGATGGCGGCGTTGCGATCCGCCAGCTCGCGCGCCGCGTGCACCCAGGTTGGCCAGTTGCCGCCACGCCCGACATTGGCGCGCAGCCGCGCCAGCCCCTCGGCCTCGATGGTGGGGCCGATGTCGTTCAGGATCACGCCGGCCATCGCCGAACGGTGTGCCGTGGTCAGCCGCAGCGCCAGCAGGCCGCCCAGCGACGAGCCCAAGGCCACGAAGCGCTTTACCCCGGCGGCTTCGAGCAATTGCGACAGATCCCGCAAATAGGTGAGCGAGACATAGGACAGCGAATCACGTGCCCAGCCCGATTCGCCGCGCCCGCGCAGATCGACCGCGATGATGCGCCAATCGGCCCCCAGCGTCTCGGCAAGATGGCCAAAATCGCTGGCATTGCGGGTCAGCCCCGGCAGGCACAGCAAGGCAGGGCGCTGTTCCGGCACGGTTAGTGCCAGATGATCATGCCAGCACAGCCGCACATTGTCTGGCGACCAGACATGGCCGGGCTGCCAGCCGGCGGCGGGCATCAATCGAGACGAGGCAGCAGCGGACGCCATGGTTTTGACTCTGACTCAACTGCCGCGCTATAGGAAGCCATTACCGTGGGGGTAAGGAAGAACAAAGACCGTGGCAACGCGCGCATTCGATTCACGTCCGTCTGTTGAAGGCCGCACCGGTGGCCGCACGTCTGGCCGCAACGCGGCGGCCGCCGCATCACGCGCGCCCGACATGCGCGCGCGCCGCTATGATCCCGGCGAAACCAAGGCGCGCGTGCTGGCCGCGGCCCATATGCTGTTTTCGCGCCAGGGCTTTGCCGCCACCGGCACCGCCGACATCGCCCGCGAGGCCGATGTGTCGGAAGGCTCGATCTTCTATCACTTCGGTTCGAAGAAAGCTTTGCTCGAAGAGCTTGGCCGCCGCCACGGCGACATGATGATCGCCGCAATGGAAGCCGGCTATGCCCTGGAAGATCTGGAACCCGGCATCATCATCCCGCGCGTACTGCAATTCTGCCGCGACAATCTGATGTGGGAAGGCATGGACAGCGATTGCGCCGAATGCGGCCCCAAAGCAGCAATGGCCAGCAATCCCGATGCCGAGCCCTTCTATCACGCCGCCAAGACCGCGACGGTGGAATGGATCAACCGCCAGATGCAGGCCGCCATGGCCAAGCGCGGCATCAGCGGTGTGGAAATCGATCTTGCCGCCAGCTTCACCCACCACGTCGTTGGCGATGCCATCGATCTGTGGCTGTGCGCGCCCACGCCCGAGGAAGCCGATCGCGTCCAGCGTGAGACGGTACGATTTGTGCGCGCGGCCTGCAATTACGTGGTGGATTGACCGCGCCGCTGTGCCCATAAGCTGCGGGCATGACCGACGTTCAGCCTGAAACCGCCATCTTGTCGCTTGGGGCCGATTTCTTCGATCCGGTCGAGGCGGCGGCCTTCCCGCAAACAATCCTGCGGTTCCGCAATGATCGCGCCGCGGCCAGTGTCGGCCTCGATGGCCTGACCGACGCGCAGTGGCTGGCGCATTTCGGCCGTTTCGCCGTATTGCCTGGCAACCTGCCGCAGCCGCTGGCGCTGCGTTATCACGGCCACCAGTTCCGCACCTACAATCCCGATCTTGGCGACGGCCGCGGTTTCCTGTTTGCGCAACTGCGCGACGATCAGGGCCGGTTGATGGACCTGGGCACCAAGGGCAGCGGCACCACGCCATACAGCCGCGCCGGCGATGGCCGCCTGACGCTGAAGGGCGCGGTGCGCGAAATCCTCGCCACCGAAATGCTCGAAGCGCTGGGTGTGAACACCAGCCGCACGTTCAGCGTGATCGAAACCGGCGAAAAATTGATCCGCAACGATGAACCCTCGCCGACGCGCGCGGCGGTGTTGGTGCGCCTGAACCACAGCCATGTCCGCTATGGCAGTTTCCAGCGCCAGGCCTTCCACAAGAACCGCGATGGATTGCACGCGTTGGTGGATTATTGCCTGACCAACCTGGCCCCGCGGGCCAGCGGCCCGACTCCGGTGGCGGCGCTGATCGATCATGCCGTGCAGGGCGCCGCGCGGTTGGCATCGCAATACATGGCGGCCGGCTTCGTCCACGGCGTGCTCAACACCGATAATATCAACATCACCGGCGAAAGCTTCGATTATGGCCCCTGGCGCTTCGCCCCGGCCTGGGATGCCGGGTTCACCGCGGCCTATTTCGATCATTCGGGCCTCTATGCCTTTGGTCGTCAGGCCGAAGCGCTGCAGTGGAATGTCTATCAATTGGCCAACGCGCTGCGCCTGATCGCCGAAATCGATGAATTGAAGGGCCCGCTGGAAACCTATCCGCAACGCTACCGCGCGGCGCTCTGCGATGCGGTGCTCGGCCGGCTGGGCGTGCGGCGGCTGGGGGCGGAGCGGGATGAGGCGCTGGTCGATGCCATCCAGACCGCGCTGGTGGCAACCCAGATGGACCCGGACCGCTTCTTCTTCGACTGGCGCGGCGGCGCGCGGCGTGGCGCATCTGCTGCCGAACATCATTACAGCCACGACGCCTTTGCCGACGTGATCCGCTTGCTGCCCGACTTTGCCACCGCAGCGCCCACCCACGCTTATTGGGCCGATGATGCGCCATGCACCATGTTGGTCGATGAGGTTGAAACCATCTGGGCGGCGATTGCCGAGCATGACGACTGGGCGCCCCTGCACGCCAAGGTCGCCGCGATCCGCCGCATGGGTGAGGCGCACCGCCATTCCCTCTCCCCTTGAGGGAGAGGGCGAGAGACGCCGGAGGCGGCCCGGGGTGAGGGGTTGCACAAGTGGCCACCCGCGCACCCCCTCACCCCGCTCGCCTTCGGCGAGTCGCCCTCTCCCGCCCAAAAGCCCTTGGGGGGAGAGGGAAGTGCTTACCGCACCAGCATCGGCCCCAGCGGCTTCCCGCCGAACAGATGCACATGCAGATGCGGCACCTCCTGGTGTGCATCCAGCCCGGCATTGGCCAGCAGGCGATAGCCCGGCGCCTCCAGCCCCAGCAGCCGTGCCACCTCCCCCACCGCGCGCACAAAGCCGACAATCTCGGCCTCGCTGGCGCCTGCCGAAAAATCCGCCCAGCTGCGCCACGGCCCCTTGGGGATCACCAGCACATGCACCGGCGCCTGCGGGTTGATATCGTGAAACGCCAGCGCGTGGGGCGTTTCATGGACGCGTTTGCACGGGATTTCGCCGCGCAGGATGCGGGCAAAGATATTGTCCTTGTCATAGGCACCCAAGGCTTCCACTGGCATCACATGGCTCCGGATTGTTGCGCGCCCTTGCTAACACCGCCAGCCGGCCGCCGCCAAGGATCGCCTGATGCCCACCAGCGACGAAGATTATGTCTATGACGAAGCCAGCGGCGAATGGCTGCCGGCCAGCGCGGTCAACACCGCGGCCGCAGCGACGGACGTGGTTGAAGTACGCGATGCCGTCGGCAATCTTTTGGCCGACGGCGATCAGGTGACGTTGATCAAGGATCTCGACGTGAAGGGCGCCGGCCAGACCCTGCGCCGCGGCACCTTGATCAAATCCATCCGGCTGACCGGCGACCCGCAGGAAATCGACTGCAAATATGATGGCATCAAGGGCCTGGTGCTGCGCGCGGAGTTTGTGAAGAAGCGTTGAGGCGCGCACCTGCTTGACGATGCGCCAGCCGCGCTCTACGGCAATGGCAAGGCTCGCGCCCGTCCTGGTGTGCGACAACGGCCTTCCACCCTGATCACCACTGCCGGAGCCCAAGCGCCCGTGCCAAGGGAAGTGCGTATATGCACCTGCAAGAACTCAAGAAAACCCCGCCGGCCGAACTCGTTGCCATGGCGGAAGAAATGGGCGTCGAAAACGCCTCCA
Source organism: Sandarakinorhabdus sp. (assembly GCF_987265915.1). Lineage (NCBI taxonomy): Bacteria > Pseudomonadati > Pseudomonadota > Alphaproteobacteria > Sphingomonadales > Sphingosinicellaceae > Sandarakinorhabdus > Sandarakinorhabdus sp. The sequence continues at coordinate 659,584 of NZ_OZ503948.1, read as the reverse complement.
CCATGCGCAAGCAGGATATTATTTTCGGCATCCTGAAGGCTGCGGCCGAAGCCGGCACCGAAGTGATGGGCAGCGGCACCATCGAAGTGATGCCCGATGGCTTTGGCTTCCTGCGCTCGGCGCAGTCCAATTATCTCGCCGGCCCGGACGATATCTATGTCAACCCGCAGATCCTGCGCCGCTTCGGCCTGCGCACCGGGGACACGGTGGAAGGCGAGATCAAGGGCCCGCAGAATGGCGAGCGCTATTTCGCGCTGACCCGGGTGACCAACATCAATTTCGATGATCCCGAAGCCGTGCGCCACCGGGTGAATTTCGACAATCTCACCCCGCTATACCCCAACGAAAAGCTCAATCTCGACATTTCCGATCCCACGGTGAAGGACAAGACCGGCCGGGTGATCGATATCGTCTCGCCGCTGGGCAAGGGCCAGCGCTGCCTGATCGTCGCGCCGCCGCGCGTCGGCAAGACGATGATGATGCAGAATATCGCCCGCAGCATCTCGGCGAACCATCCCGAAGTGTTCCTGATCGTGCTGCTGATCGACGAGCGCCCGGAAGAAGTCACCGACATGCAGCGCACGGTGAAGGGCGAGGTCATCTCCTCCACCTTCGACGAACCGGCGACCCGCCACGTGCAGATCGCCGAAATGGTGATCGAAAAGGCCAAGCGCCTGGTGGAGCACAAGCGCGACGTGGTGATCCTGCTGGACAATATCACCCGCCTGGGCCGCGCCTACAACACGGTGGTGCCAAGCTCCGGCAAGGTGCTGACCGGCGGGGTCGATGCCAACGCCCTGCAGCGCCCGAAGCGCTTCTTCGGTGCGGCGCGCAACATCGAGGAAGGCGGCAGCCTCACCATCATCTCCACCGCGCTGATCGACACCGGCAGCCGCATGGATGAAGTGATTTTCGAAGAATTCAAGGGCACCGGCAACAGCGAAATCGTACTCGACCGCAAGATCGCCGACAAGCGCGTGTTCCCGGCCATCGACATCGGCAAGAGCGGCACCCGCAAGGAAGAATTGCTGGTGGACAAGGCGACGCTGGCCAAGATGTGGGTGCTGCGCCGGATTCTGATGCAGATGGGCTCGACGGATGCGATCGAGTTCCTTTTGGATAAGATGAAGGATTCGGTGAACAACAAGGACTTCTTTGACGCGATGAACCATTGAGGGAGGCGGCGCGAAAATAGCGGAAGCTATTTTCCGACTCGCCGACCGGTCGGCCAGCGAACGAAAAGGGCGGCTCTCCAGCCGCCCTTTTTGATTCGTCTGACGGCGTGGCTCCGCCACGCTCTTCCTTGCTTCTTCCTTCACCCCGTTCAGCGGACTCGGCGGCTCCGCCGCCGGCCGCGCGCAAAAGAGACCGTCACAAAAACGTCTGACGGCACTGCTACTCCTCCTCAAGAACGGCTTGGGGGCGGGCGATGATAAGGTTGATGATCAGCTTGGTGGCGTTCCTGTTGGCGGCACCAGCGGCGGCTCAGCCTGCCGCGGTTCCAGCCGATCTGATCATCGCCAATGCCCACATCAAGACCATGGATGCCGCGCGACCGACGGCACAGGCGGTGGCGGTGCGCGACGGCCGCATCGTTGCCGTTGGCACCACCGCCGACATGGCGCAGTGGCAGGGCCCGACAACCCGCCGCATCGATGCCGAGGGCCACACGCTGCTGCCCGGCTTCATCGATACCCACATGCACCCGCGCCCGGCGATCGACGAGATGTCACCCTATGGCACGCTCGATGTGTCGGCCGAGGGCGGGGTGCGCAGCCGGGCGCAATTCAATGCCAAGCTGAAGGCCAAGGCGGCGCGACTGCCCGCCGGCAGCCTGATCCTTGGCCGGGGCTATGGCGACGATCTGATCGGTGGCCATCCGACGCGCGCCGAGCTGGATGCAGTGGTGGCCGATCATCCGGTGATCATCGTGCATGCCGGCGGCCATCGCATGGTGGCCAACAGCGCCGCCTTTGCCGAAGCCGGCTTCACCCCGGCCACAGGCGATCCGGCGGGCGGCCAGCTGGAACGCGACGCAAAGGGTGCGTTCACCGGCCGCGTGCTGGAAACGGCGCAGCGCCTGTTTTCCGGCGTAAAGGGCACCGGGCCGTCCCCCCGCGCCATCCCCGAAGCCATTACCCAAGCCGGCTATGTGCAGGAGTTCCGCAACTTCCTGTCCTATGGGCTGACCGGCATCGGCGACGCCGGCATCTCACCGCAGAAGGCCGCGCTCTATCGCCAGATGCTGAGCAATGGCCTGCCGATCAGCATCTACGCCATGCTGTCGGTTGACCATATGGACTGGCTGGTGGCCAACCGCGGCCTGCCGGAATGGCGGGTGCCGGGCCTGACCATGCGGGCTGTGAAGCTTTTTGCCGGCAATTCGCTGAGTGGCCAGACCGCGCTGTTGTATGAGCCCTATGCCACCGATCCGCATTATTTCGGGCTGGAGCCCCGGTTGCAGCCGGCCGAATTGTTGGCCCTGGTGCGCAAGGCCCAGGCGTCCGGTCTGCAAGTGGCGGTGCACGCCAATGGCGACCGCGAGATCGACCGGGTGCTGGAGGCATTCGGCACGGTGGCGGCCGAGGCGCCGCGCCGCGATACCCGGATGCGTATCGAACACGCCAGCATCACCAACGCCGGCATCATCGCCCGCGCCAAGGCGCTGGATGTGTGCCTGGCGCCGCACTCCTATATCCTCAACCACGGCGCCAAGCTGGAGGCGTTCGGGGCCCAGCGTTTTGACTGGATCGAGCCCAACCGCCACGCCATCGACGCTGGCGTCTGCATCGGCGGCACATCGGACCACCCGGTAAGCCCGCCCAAGGTGCTGGAGCGCATCCAGAGCCTGGTCACCAGACAGGCGGCGAGCAACGGCAAGGTCTATGGGCCGGACCAGCGGTTGACCCCGGACGAAGCGCTTTACGCTTTCACCATGGGCAGCGCCTATCTGCAATTCGAAGAGGCTGAGCGCGGATCGATCACACCCGGCAAGCGCGCGGATTTCGTAATGCTGGCCGATGATCCGGCGCGCGTGGCGCCCGGCCGCATTGCCGATATTGCGGTGCTGGCCACAATCGTGGGCGGCCGGACCGTGTATGAAAATGTGGCAGGGAAGCCGCGTTTCGCCTGGTGAGGCGGCCTTACCCCACAATCGCCTTGCGCACCTCAGCCGACTCCCAATCCAGCGTGCCCGCCACGCGCCAGATCTCCTTGCCCTGTTCATCATAAAGGATCGTCACCGGCAGCCCGCGCGCCTTCACCGCTTCGGCAAAGCTGCCCGGCTGATCGAGCCCGCTGTCGATATTCTTGAACTTCTTGCCCCAGAATTTGTCGACCGCCTGCCAGCCTTCCATGTCTTGGCTGATCGGCAGCACCATCACCGGCACTTCGCCGGCCAATTTGTCGAGCGCGGGCATTTCGGCGATGCACGGCGCGCACCAGGTCGCCCACAGATTGACCAGCATCTTCATGCCCTTGTGATCGGCGAGCGATTGCTTGGCGCCGCCCTTCATTTCCCACGAAACCGCCGCAGGGCCGGGTTCGCCGGCGTGGCTGCGATCGATGGTGTTGATGGCGGCCGGCGCAGCGGGCTTGGCTGGCGCTGTCGCGGCAGGTGCTTCGGCCTTGGGGGCTTCGGCCTTGTCACAGCCCGCCAGCGTCAACATCGCAGCCATCAGCATCATCTTGCGCATCGTCGGTTCCTTCAGATTACCCATGTTCCGATAAACAGCGCAGTGGCAGGCGGCAAGCGGCTGTGGCACTGGCAGCGGCACCAGCAGCAAGGGGGGGGACATGCCATGACGATCTCGCGCCGCGACACGTTGAAACTGGCAGCGCTCGGCGGCGCCGTCGCCGCCGGTTGCGGGGCTGGCGGCAATGGCCTATCGGCGGCGACCATGAGCAATGGCGACAATCTGGCCGCACAGGCAGGCGGCGAAGGGGCAGCGAACAGCCTGTGGGGCGGCCGCTTCGGCGCCGGCCCGTCGGCGATCATGCAGGAAATCAACGCGTCGATTGGCGTGGACAAACGCCTGTGGCGGCAGGACATCGCCGGCAGCCGCGCGCATGTCGCCATGCTGGGCAAGCAGGGCATCGTGTCGGCCGCCGATGTTGCCGCCATCGACAAGGGCCTCGTCCAGATCGCCGCCGAATATGAAGCCGGCAAGCTGGTCGAGAATCTGGCGCTGGAAGACATCCATCTGCATGTCGAAACGCGATTGCGCGAGATTATCGGCCCTGCCGCCGGCCGCCTGCACACGGCGCGCAGCCGCAACGATCAGGTGGCGGTGGATTTCCGGCTGTGGGTGAAGGCCGCCTGCGCCGAAGCCGATGCCGCGCTGAAAAGCCTGATCACCGCGCTGCTCGCCCGCGCCGAGGAACATGCCGATACGATCATGCCCGGCTTCACCCACTTGCAGGTGGCGCAGCCGGTGACGCTGGGCCATCACCTGCTGGCCTATGTCGAAATGCTCGGCCGCGATCGCAGCCGCTTTGCCGATGCCATGGCGCGCATGAACGAAAGCCCGCTGGGCGCTGCCGCGCTGGCCGGCACCAGCTTCCCGATCGACCGCCAGATGACGGCGAAGGCGCTGGGCTTCAGCGGCCCGACGCGCAACAGCCTGGACAGCGTGTCGGACCGGGATTTCGCGCTGGAGTATCTGGCCGCAACCCACATGACGGGCCTGCACCTGTCGCGCCTGGCCGAGGAAATCATCATCTGGGCCAGCCAGCCCTATGGGTTCGTGACGCTGCCCGATGCCTGGTCCACCGGCAGCAGCATCATGCCGCAAAAGCGCAACCCCGATGCCGCCGAGCTGGTGCGCGCCAAATCCGGCGCGTTCCTCGCCGCCTTCACCCGCCTGTCGGTGGTGATGAAGGGCCTGCCCTTGGCCTATTCCAAGGACATGCAGGACGACAAGGTGACGGTGTTTGCCGCCCATGACGATCTGGGCCTGTGCCTCGCCAGCATGACCGGCATGGTGCAGACGCTGACCTTCAACAAGGCCAAGATGCGCGCGGCGGCAAACAGCGGCTTTTCCACCGCCACCGATCTGGCCGACTGGCTGGTACGGGTGGCGAATGTGCCGTTCCGCGAAGCGCACGAGATCACCGGCAAATGCGTGAAGGCCGCCGAAGCCAAGGGCAGCGATCTGAATGGCCTGACCGATGCCGAGCTGAGCGCCATCGATGCCCGCATCACCCGCGCCGTGCGCGACGTGCTGAGCGTCGAAGCCAGCGTTGCCAGCCGCACGAGCTTTGGCGGCACCGCACCGGCCAATGTGCGCGCGGCAATTCAGGCAGCGCGGCAGCGCCTGTGAGGCGCAGCGCTGCCTTTGCTGCGCTGCTGCTGCTCACCGCTTGCGGCAAGCAGGGCGCGCTGGAACCGCGCGCCGGCCGACCCGCCCCGCAGCGCGCCGCCACCCAGGTGCGCGCCGCCACGCCGCAGGAAATGCTGAAGATCGATCCGCAGGCCGTGCCGCAGCGGGTGGATGACAATCAGGGCGCCCTGCCCGAACGCGGCAATGATCCGTTCAACCTGCCGCCCCCCCGCGAAGACTCCCGCGAAGATTGAAGACCAAAGATGGACCATTTCCAGTTTCGTGATGGCGTGATGCACGCCGAAGATGTCAGCCTTGAAACGCTGGCTGCCGAGGTCGGCACGCCGTTTTATTGCTACAGCAGCGCCACCATCGAACGGCATTACACCGTGTTCCGCGATGCCGTGGCCGGCCTGGGCAATGGCGATCCGCTGGTGGCCTTTGCAGTGAAATCCAATCCCAATCTGGCGGTGCTGGCCACGGTGGCGCGGCTGGGCGCCGGCGCCGATGTCGTGTCGGGCGGCGAACTGGCGCGCGCGCTGGCCGCCGGCATTCCCGCCAGCCGCATCGTGTTTTCCGGCGTCGGCAAGACCCGCGCCGAACTCACCGCCGGCATCGCGGCCGGCATCCTGCAGTTCAATGTCGAATCCGAAGCCGAGATCGACATGCTCGCTGCGGTCGCGGCCAAGCAGAACGCCACCGTGGAAATCGCCATCCGCATCAACCCGGCGGTCGATCCAAAGACCAATGCCAAGATCTCCACCGGCGGTGCCGATGCCAAGTTCGGCATTCCGTGGGAACGTGTGCCGGCCGCCTTCGCCCAGGCCGCCGCCCATCCCAATCTGCGCGCCGTGGGCCTCGCCGCCCATATCGGCAGCCAGTTGACCGATCTTGGCCCGGTGGAAGACACGATCCGCAAGCTGGGGGAACTGGCGCGCGCGCTGGAAGCGGCCGGCCACAGCATCAAGCGCATCGATGTCGGCGGCGGGCTCGGTGTGCCCTACAACCGCGACCTTCCGCCGCCGCCCAGCCCGGCCGATTATGCCGCGATGGTGGCCCGCGCCACCGCCGGCTGGCCGTGGCGGCTGATGTTCGAACCCGGACGCATGATCGTCGGCAATGCCGGCGTGCTGGTGAGCGAAGTGATCCTGACCAAGGAAGGCGCGTCGCGGCATTTCATCGTGGTCGATGCTGCGATGAACGATCTGCTGCGGCCGTCGCTCTACAACGCCTGGCACGATATCTTGGCGGTGCGGCCCAAGGCGGCGCGCACGGTCGCCACGGTGGTCGGCCCGATCTGCGAGACCGGCGACACCTTCGCCACCGATCGCGAGATGGAGGATGTCGGGTCGGGCGATCTCGTCGCCTTCATGACCGCCGGCGCCTATGGCGCGACCATGGCCAGCACCTACAACTCGCGCCCGCTGGTGCCCGAAGTAATGGTGAACGGCGATCAATGGGCCATCGTTTCGCAGCGCAACCAGCCCGAAGCCATGCTGGCGCTGGATGCGAAAGCGCCGTGGTTGTGACCCCCTCTTCTCCCCTCCCTTCCAGGGAGGGGTTGGGGGAGGGTTCTCCCCGCCAGGACGCATTTCCTTGTGAAGCGCTCGCTGCGCTCGCACCCGCCCCCGGCCCCTCCTTGAGAGGGAGGGGAGCAGTATGAAAGCCGCCTCGCAATCCCGCATCCTTGCCGCCAGCCTGGTCGGCACCGCGGTCGAATTCTATGATTTCTACATCTACGCCACCGCCGCCGCGCTGGTGTTCGGGCCGTTGTTCTTCCCGTCCGACAACCCGGATCTGCAATTGCTGCTCAGCTTCGCCAGCTTTGCCGTGGCCTTTGTCGCCCGGCCGATCGGCGCGCTGGTGTTCGGCCATTATGGCGATCGGCTGGGCCGGAAATCCACGCTGGTCGCCTCGCTGGTGCTGATGGGTGGTTCCACCTTCGCCATCACCTTCCTGCCCGGCTATGCCGCCATCGGGGTGGCGGCGCCGGTGCTGCTGTGCCTGCTGCGCTTTGGGCAAGGGTTCGGGCTGGGCGGCGAATGGGGCGGCGCGGCGCTGCTGGCGGTGGAAAATGCCCCACCCGGCTGGCGCGGGCGTTATGGCATGTTCCCGCAATTGGGCGCGCCGGTGGGCTTCATCGCTGCCAATGGCCTGTTTCTCGCGCTCGGCCTGTGGCTGGACGATGGCAGTTTTCGCGACTGGGGCTGGCGGCTGCCGTTTGCCGGATCGATCCTGCTGGTCGGCATCGGCCTGTGGGTGCGGCTGAACATATTGGAAACCCCTGCCTTCGCCGCAATGGCCAAGCATGAAAAACCGCCTTCGGTGCCGCTGGCCGAATTGATCCGCCACCACGGCCGCGCCACCTTGTGCGGCATCGCGGCGGCCGTCACCTGCTTTGCGATCTTCTACATCTGCACCGCCTTTGCGCTCGGCTATGGCACCACCGCATTGGGTTACAGCCGCGGTGAATTCCTGCAACTGCAACTGGGCGCCATATTGTTTCTGGCGGCCGGCATCCTGGTGGCGGGCTGGCTGTCCGATCGCACTAGCGCGCGGGCGGTGCTGATGTGGGGCAGCATCGCCAGCATCGGCGTTGGTGCGGCCATGGGCCCGTTGATGCAGGCAGGTTCCGTGGGCGTGTTCGCGTTCCTGGCGCTCGGCCTGTTCGTCATGGGCTTTGTCTATGGGCCGCTGGGGGCTTTCCTGCCCGGCCTGTTCCCGGCGCGGGTGCGCTACACCGGGGCCAGCGTCGCCTTCAACATGGGCGGAATCATCGGCGGCGGCCTCACCCCGGTCATCGGGCAGGCGCTGGCCAGCAATTACGGCATCGGCGCGGTCGGCTGGTATCTGGCGGGCGCGGCCCTGGTGAGCGCGGGCGGCCTTGCGCTCTTGCCGAAGGCGGATGGGCTGGCGAGGCCGTGAACTCATAATTGGCTAGGGTCGTGACGATGGTGATTTTGTTCACTGGCAAGGAGCTAGGAGGGCGCGATGCAGCGCATCGCAACCGACGACGCGACGCGGCCAGTGGGCAAAAGCGCCGTCGCCGCTTCGCGGTCGCCCGGAGAGGTGATTTGGCGGCCCCGTGCCCGCTCGCCGGGGGCGTGGACGCCCGCCTTCGCGTGCCCGGAACCGCCAAATCACCTCTCCGGACGATCCCGACCCTAGCCAATTATGAGTCCACGGCCTAACGTCGCGCCATGATCCTGCGCACCCTGCTCCTCACCACCATCTTCGCCGTCCCGGCCTTGGCATCACCCGAAACCGATCGCTGGGCGAAATCCAGCGCCGCGGTGACCATCACCCGCGATGATTTCGGCATCCCGCACATCAAGGGCAAAACCGATGCCGACGCGGTGTTCGGCATGATCCACGCCCAGGCCGAGGATGATTTCAATCGCGTCGAAACCAATTTCATCAACGCGCAAGGGCGTTTGGCCGAAACCGAAGGCGAATCCGCCATCTGGCGTGATCTGCGCATGAAACTCTTCATCGATCCCGCCGAATTGCAGGCGCAATACAAGGCCGCGCCGGGCTGGTTGAAATCGCTGTGCGTCGCCTGGGCCGATGCGCTGAACCATTATCTCGCCACCCACAGCCAAGTGAAACCGCGCGTCATCACCCGTTTCGAACCGTGGATGGCGCTGTCGTTCAGCGAAGGCAGCATCGGCGGCGACATTGAAAGCATCAATCTCGGCCGGCTGGAAAGCTTCTACACCGGCCAGAAGGTGGCGATGTCGGCCGTGGAGTTGGGCAGCGAAATCGAAGAGCCCGCCGGCTCCAACGGCATGGCGCTGGCGCCCAGCCGCAGCGTCAGCGGTGATGCGCTGCTGCTGATCAATCCGCACACCAGCTTTTACTTCCGATCCGAAGCCAAGGTCGAAAGCGGCCAGGGCCTCGATGCCTATGGCGCCAGCACCTGGGGGCAGTTTTTCGTCTATCAGGGTTTCAACCGCAACATCGGCTGGATGCACACCTCGTCGGGCGTGGACAATATCGACGAATATGCGCTGACCGTGGAGAAGAAGGCTGGCAAGTATCATTATTTGCACGGCACGACCTGGTTGCCCTTGCGCGAAAAGATCATCCGCGTGCCCTTCAAGGCCGCCGACGGCAGTATGCAGGTGCGCAGCTTCACCACCTGGCGGTCCCACCACGGCCCGGTGATCCGCAGCGAGAACGGCAAATGGATCGCCATCGCGCTGATGCACCGGCCGGTTGCGGCGCTGGAACAAAGCTTCCTGCGCACCAAGGCGACCGATCTGGCGAGCTATCTGAAGGTCGCGTCGCGCCGCGCCAATTCGTCCAACGCCACGCTGTTTGCCAGTTCCAAGGGCGAAATCGCCTATCTCCACCCGCAGTTCGTGCCGATCCGCGACCCCAAGTTTGACTGGAAGAAGCCCGTCGATGGCAGTGACCCGGCCACCGATTGGCAGGGCGAGCACAGCCTGGATCAATTGCCCAACGTGGCAAACCCCGGCAGCGGCTTCGCCTTCAACGTCAACAACTGGCCGTGGACCGCCGCTGGCCCGGACAGCCCGAAGCAGGCCGCCTTCCCGAAATATATGGACAGCGCCGGCGAAAACCCGCGCGGGCCCAATGCGCTGCGCCTGCTGAGCGGGGACAAGAAGTTCGATCTGCCCGGCCTGCTCACCACCGCCTATGATCCCTATCTGCAGGGCTTTGCCGACACCGTCCCCGGCCTGATCAAGGCGTGGGACGCGCTGGCGGACGGGCCGCAGAAGGCCCGGCTGGCCGCGCCAGTCGCGGCGTTGAAGGCCTGGGATTATCGCACTGGCGAAGCCTCGGTGGCCACCAGCATTGCCAATTTCTGGGGCGACGAGATGATCAAGCGCTTCGGCCCGGTTGCGCGCCTGGATGAAGAAGCCATCGTGCCCTATCTCGCCAGCGCGAAAGTGCCGGATGCCGAGCGCCTTGCCGCGCTGGACACCGCCATCACCAAGCTGGCCGGCGATTTCGGCGGCTGGGATGTGGCGTGGGGCAACATCAACCGCTTCCAGCGCCTGACCGGTAACATCAGCCAATCCTATGACGACAAATTGCCGAGCACGCCGATCGGCTTTGCCAGCGGCAACTGGGGCAGCCTGGCCAGCTTCGGCGCCCGCCAGCGCGACGGCACCAAGCGCTGGTATGGCGATTATGGCAACAGCTTCGTCGCGGTGGTGCGTTTCGGCAAGGACGGGCCGGAGGCCCGCGCCGTGCACGCCGGCGGGATCAATGCCAACCCCGCGTCCCCCCATTTCCGCGACCAGGCCGAACGCTATCGCAGCCACGATTTCCGCACCGTCTATTTCACCGACGCGCAGTTGCAGGGCCATACGGAGCGGACTTACCGGCCGGGCGAATAGTGCGCATCGCCCTGTATGAACCGGAAATCGCCGGCAATGTCGGCGCGGTGCTGCGGCTGGGCGCCTGCCTGGGCACGCCGGTCGATCTGATCGAGCCGCTGGGCTTCGTGTGGGATGACGCCCGCGTCCGCCGCGCCGCGATGGATTATATCGATCATGTCAGCATCACCCGGCACCGGGATTTCGCCGCCTTCCGCGCCAGTGTCGGCAGCAGCCGCCTGATCCTGCTCACCACCAAGGCCAGCCAATCGGCCTATGATTTCCAATATCTGCCCGATGATGTCCTGCTGTTCGGCAAGGAAAGCGCCGGCGTCCCTACCGAAATCGCCGCCGCCTGCGACGCTCGCGTCCGCCTGCCGATGCGCGGCGGCGTGCGATCGATGAACCTCGCACTGTCGGCGGCGCTGGCAACCGGCGAAGCGCTGCGCCAGACGGGCATGCTGCCATAAACTGATACACATTGTATATCGCGCCTGTTATACATGCGTCACAGGAGTTTCGCCGTGCGCAACGCAGCCGTCCCTATCCCGCCCAAGCCTGAAACCAAAGCCGTCAACCTGCGCGTACGCGATGACGTTCGGGCGCTGATCGACCGCGCCGCTCGCAGCCACGGCAAGAGCCGGTCCGATTTCATGATCGATGCGGCCCGGCGTGCGGCGGAAGAGGCGTTGCTCGATCAATGCCTGGTGCGGGTCGATGCCGAAAGTTTCGACCGTTTTGTGCAATTGCTCGATGCGCCACCGTCGGGCGATGGCTTTGCCCGGCTGATGAACCGGCCGGCGCCCTGGAGCGAATGACGCTCCACGCGCCGGCGCTGCTGGCGGCGCACCATGATGTGCGCGCGTTCTGCTGCGGCGTGCCGGGCCTGGATGATTGGCTGATCCGCCGTGCGCTGGCCAACCAGGCCTCTGGCGCGTCGCGCACCTATGTCGTTGCGGATACCGCCCACAAGGTTGCTGGCTACTATGCGCTGGCCTCTGGCGCGCTGGCCGTTGCCGACGCGCCAGGCCGCCTGCGCAGCAACATGCCGGATCCGATCCCGATGGCGGTGCTGGGGCGGCTTGCCGTCGATCAGGCCTGGGCTGGCAAGGGCCTCGGCGCTGCCATGCTCAAGGATGCCGTGTTGCGGGTGAAGCAAGCGGCCGACGTACTGGGCATCCGCGGCGTCCTCGTGCACGCGATCTCTGAAGATGCGCGGCTGTTTTATGAGCGCTTCGGCTTTGCCGACACGCCCGCGCAGCCGATGACCCTGGTGCTGTCGATCAAGTCGTAAGCGTTCACCTGATCACCGGCCGTGCCGCCGCATTCGCCGCCGTTTCCACCAGCGTATAATAAAACCGGTTGAAATCCTGCGCCGCATCCAGATCCATCGGCGTGCTGATGTCGTCCTGCGGGCGGTGGTAGCGGCGGTTGTACCAGTCGCGGTAGATGCGCTCTTCCTGGGTGCGCGGGTTGTAGGCGAAGATGAAGTTCACGGCCGGAATGCCGGCTTCCATGAACGGCCAGCTATCGACGCGGCGGATGAGGTTGCGTTCGGGCTCGCGGTCGGGGCGGATTTCGATCTTCAAGCCTTCCGCCACGGCCTTGGCGGTATCGGCCAGCGTATTCTGCCCCAGCCCGTGCAGGGTGAGCGCCTTCAGCGGAAACAGCGGGCGCAATTGATCGAGGTTGATCACGCCCGCCAGCTGTTCCTTCGGCACGGTCGGCTGCTTCAGCCACCAGCGCGCGCCCAGGAGGCCCTTTTCCTCCGCTGTCCATGCCGCGAACAGCACGGGCCGCGCGAAGCCCTTGCCCTTGCGGCGCATCGCCAACTGGCTGAGCAGCGCCACATAGCCGGCATCATCGAGGGTGCCGTTATAGAGCCCATCGCCATTGACCGGCTCGCCAAAGCCATAGCCATCGATGTGGGCGCCGAGCAGCAATACTTCCTGCGCCTTCGCCGGATCGGTGCCGGGCAGCAGGCCGATCAACTGCTGGCTGGTGAAGCTGCGCTGCGCGGTCGTCAGCTTCGCTTCAAAGCGGCCAGGCAGATCGAAGCTTTCCAGATCGCGGTGCAAACCGGCATCGGTGAGAATGGCCGCCGCCAGCCGCTGCGACCCGGCGATCAGCGTGGCCAACGCCGCGCCATTGACCCGGAACTGCGGCAGGCCGGTCGGCAGCGCCGTGCCCTCATGCGCCACGTTGCGGGCATAGGCATCGGGCCAGCGCGGCGGTTCGATGGTGAAGGCCCCATCATCGATGGTGAGCAGCGCGATGGCGCCGGCTGCGGTGACGGCCGCCAGCCGCTCCGCCGGTGGCGCGCGCCCGCTGCGGCGGCTGCCGTAACAAATGGCGATCTTGCCCTTCAGTTCCGGGCCGGCTTCGGATTTGCTGCAATAGCCGGCAAAGCGCATCGCGCCGGACAGCGTCGCCGGCAGATCGGTGGCCGGGCGCGGCGTGACATCGTGCAGGAAGCGAAGCGGGGCGGCGCTGCCATCCGGGGCGACGACGCGCATGTCGGCGCTGGTGACGCGCACTTCGTGCAGCGGCACCGTCTGGCGGAAACTGCCATTCTCGCCCGCGGGTTGCAGCCGGGCAGCCTTGAACCAGGTTTCGACCAGATCGATGGCGCGCGCATGGCCGGGGCTGCCGGCATCGCGGCCTTCCATCGCATCGCTGCTCAGTTCGGCGGTGCGGGCGAGCCAGGCGCGGGTATCGGCATCAGGCTTGGCGAGGGCCGGCGTAGCAAGAAGGGCGAGGAGCGGGAGGATGGTGCGCATGGTCGGCAGCATGCCCACCCCCGGCCCCTCCCGCAAGTAGCCTGCCCCGGACCTGATCCGGGGCAGGGGAGATAAGTGTTGCTCAGACCGTGAAACTCTCGCCGCAGCCACACGCCCCCTTGGCGTTGGGGTTGTTGAACACGAAGCCGGCGGAGAAATCATCCTCGCGCCAATCCATGATGCTGCCGATCAGATACATCAGGCTGGCGCCATCGATGAACAAGGTGCCGCCCGGCGTGTCGATGCGCTCGTCGCCGGGTTTGGCGGCGGTGATATAGGCCAGATCATAGGCCAGACCCGAACAGCCGCGGCGCGGTGTGGAGAGGCGCACACCGATGGCATCGGCAGGTGCGCCGGCCAGAATGGCGGCGATGCGATCCGATGCGCTTGTCGTGACGATCACCGGGGCGGGGCGTGGGCGGCGCAACGTCGTCGTGGTCGTTTCCATCACAGCATTCCCATCTCAAGCTTGGCTTCGTCAGTCATCTTGCCGGGGTCCCACGCCGGGTCCCACACCAGATTGACGTCACAGCTCTGGATGCCGGGCACGGCACAGACGCGGATTTCGACTTCGCCAGGCATCGATTCAGCGACCGGGCAGCTCGGCGTCGTCAGCGTCATCGTCACCACGGCGTGGCCATTGTCCACCTCCACGCCATAGATCAGGCCGAGATCATAGATGTTCACCGGGATTTCGGGATCGTGAATCTGGCGCAGCGCAGCGACGACTTCGGCGACGATGTCATCGGCCGGGGCTTCGGCCGGTTCGGACTGCGGATTGAGGAAGCCATCGAGATAATCGGGCTGGCGCGCGGCCGCCTCGGCAACGGCCCGCAGCGGCGGCGCCTTGGGCACCGGGGCGGCCTCGGTCACTTCTTCCACGGCAAAGCTGCGTTCGGTCATGTTGGGATCCCAAAGATGCGGGTGACGCGGGTGAGGCCGGCAACCAGTCGTTCGACATCTTCGGCGCTGTTGTACAGGCCGAAACTGGCGCGGGCAGTGGCAGGCACGCCAAGCACAGCCATCAACGGCTGCGCACAATGATGGCCAGCGCGGATGGCGACGCCGGCTTCATCCAATATGGTGCCGATGTCGTGCGGATGCACCCCCGCCATCGTGAAGCTGAGGATGCCGGCGCTGTCGTCCGGGCCGAGCAGATGGATGGAGTTCAGGGCCGACAACGCGGTGCGGGCTTGCTTGACCAGCGCGGCTTCGTGGGCGTGGATGCGGTCAATCCCGATGCCTTCCACATATTCGATGGCCGCGGCCAGGCCGATCACGCCTTCGATATGCGGGGTGCCGGCTTCGAAGCGGCCGGGCGGCGGCGCGTAGGTGGTCTTTTCGAACGAGACGGTTTCGATCATCGCGCCGCCGCCTTGCCACGGCGGCATCGATTCCAGAATTTCGGCGCGCGCCCACAACACGCCGATGCCGGTCGGGCCATAAAGCTTGTGGCCGGACAGCACATAGAAATCGCAATCCAACGCGGCCACATCAAGCGCTAGCCGCGGCGCGGCCTGGCAGCCATCGACCATCAGCAGCGCGCCAGCCGCATGGGCGGCATCGGCAATGCGGCGCACATCGGCGACACCGCCGAGCACGTTGGACACATGGGCGATGGCGACCAGCTTTGTCTCCGGGCGGATCATCGCAATCAGCGCATCCTCATCGATGCAGCCATCATCGGTGAGCGGCGCCACATCGAGCACGGCACCACTGCGTTCACACAGCATCTGCCACGGCACGATATTGCTGTGATGTTCCAGCGCGGAAATCAGGATGCGGTCGCCGGCCTTCAAACGCTGGCCCCAGCTTTGCGCCACCAGATTGATGCCTTCGGTGGCGCCGCGCACGAACACGATCTCGTTGCTGGCCGCGCCGATGAAGCGGGCTACGCGCGCGCGCGCCTCTTCAAAGCGCAGCGTCATGGTGGCGGAGCGTTCATACACGCCGCGGTGCACGGTGGCATAATCCGGGCCATAGCAACGCGCGATGGCATCGATGACGGCTTGCGGCTTCTGCGCGGTGGCCGCCGTATCGAGATAGGCCCAATCGCCGGCCATCCCGGGGAAGTCACCCTTCAGATCGAGCAGGGGAGAGGCGGTGAGAATCGTCATGCCAACAGCGCGGTGATTTCGGCGTCGAGCGCCTCGGTCGTCGCCTCGTCCAGGCCCTCCAGCGCATCCGACAGGAAGGCGCGCGTCAGCAGGGCGCGCGCCTGCGCCGGCGGCACGCCGCGGCTGGTCAGGTAGAACAGCGCCTGCGCGTCGATCTCACCCACCGTGGCACCATGGGCGCATTTCACATCGTCGGCGAAGATTTCCAGCTCCGGCTTGGCATTGGCCGTGGCGCCGCGACCCTGCAGCAGCGCCTTGAACGACTGGCTGGCATCGGTTTTCTGGCCCGTGCGCGCCACGGCGACCTGGCCGAGATAGGAGGTCGTCGCCGTGCCGCCGGCCACCGCGCGCACGATCTGGCGGCTGGTGGCGGCCACGCCGATGTGGCGGACCGTGGTGACCAGTTCGATCTTCTGTTCGCCCTGGCCGATCAGCACCGCGCCCAGCTGGAAATCCGCGCCGTCATGCAACGTCACGTCCAGCGCAATGCGGCCATAGCTGCGGCCCGAATCGAGGATGGTCAGGCGGCAGGCCCCGCCCGCGCCGATGGTGATGGCGAGGTGGCGAATGCCCTCTTCGCTGGCGCGGATGATGTCGCTGTGGGCCGCGCCAGCCGGGACGTCGATCGCCTCCACGGCCACCGGCCAATGGCGGGCAACAGCAGCCAGATCGCTGTAGCGCCAGGCCTCATCCTTGCGGGTGGGAAGCGCGCTCATGCCGCGATCGCGGAATAGCCTTCCGCCTCCAGCTTGTGCGCCAGTTCCGGGCCGCCCGAATGCACGATGCGGCCATCCATCAGCACATGGATATGATCGGGCACGACATAATCGAGCAGGCGCTGATAATGGGTGATCAGCAGCGCGGCGCGATCCGGCCCGCGCATGGCGTTGATGCCATCGGCGACCACGCGCAGCGCATCGATATCGAGGCCCGAATCGGTTTCATCCAGCACGGCGAACCATGGCTGCAGGATATGCATCTGCACCATTTCGTTGCGCTTCTTCTCGCCGCCGGAAAAGCCCTGGTTCACGGCGCGCTTCATCATGTCGAAGGGCAGGCCGAGCTGTTCGGCGGCGGCCTTGGCCAGCTTCATGAACTCGGCGCCCGACGCTTCCGCTTCGCCGCGCAAAGTGCGCTGGGCATTCAGGGCGGTGCGCAGGAACAGCAGGTTGGACACGCCGGGGATTTCCACCGGATATTGCAGGCCCAGGAACATGCCGGCCGTCGCACGCTCGTGCGGGGCAAGGCTGAGCAGATCCTGCCCGCGGAAGGTCACGCTGCCGCCGGTCACTTCATAGCCGTCGCGCCCGGCCAGCACATAGGACAGGGTGGATTTGCCGGCGCCATTCGGCCCCATGATGGCGTGCACGCTGCCGGCCTCGACCGTCAGGCTGAGGCCCTTCAGAATTTGCTTGCCGTCGATTTCGGCGCTGAGATTGTCGATAACGAGCATGTTCAACGATCCACATTCTGGCGCTTGACGATGGTGACCACCGCCTGTTCACGCAAATCTTTCTCGATCACGCCGACGCTGGCTTCGGCGACGATTTCGGCCTGGTTGGCGCTGTGCTGCGGGTGGCCGAGGCGATCAAAGGACGCCACTTTCAGGGTGAGCGCATTGCGCAGCGGCCGGCAGGCCTTCACCGCCGCAATGGCGATGCTGCCCGCCGGGTCCTGGCTGACATCGGCAGCGGCCACCTGCTTGTCGACGCAGGCGGTGTAATCCTGCGTCATCCGGTCAAGCTCGGTGCGCAGCTGCTGCCCCTTGGGATCGACGCGCGGCGGCGCGGCATCGCAGGCGGCGAGCAGCAACGGAATGCAGGCCAGCGCCAGCCTCATCCGACACTGCCTTCCAGGCTGAGGCCCAGCAGTTTCTGCGCCTCGACGGCGAATTCCATCGGCAATTGCTGCAGCACCTCGCGGCAGAAACCGTTGACGATCAGGCCGACCGCCGCCTCGGTATCGAGCCCGCGCGACTGGGCGTAGAACAGCTGATCGTCGCTGATCTTCGACGTCGTCGCTTCATGCTCCAGCGTCGCGGACGGGTTGCGCACTTCGATATAGGGCACGGTATGGGCGCCGCAGTTGCTGCCGAGCAGCAGCGAATCGCACTGCGTATGGTTGCGCGCGTTTTCCGCCGTGGCGGCGATGCGCACCAGGCCGCGATAGGTGCCGTTGCTGCGCCCGGCGGTGATGCCCTTCGACACGATGGTGGAGCGCGAGCCCTTGCCGAGATGGATCATCTTGGTGCCGGTGTCGGCCTGCTGGCAATTGTTGGTGACCGCCACCGAATAGAATTCGCCGACGCTGTTTTCACCCGACAGCACGCACGACGGATATTTCCAGGTGATGGCGCTGCCGGTTTCGACCTGCGTCCAGCTGACCTTGCTGTTCTTCCCCAGGCAGTTGGCGCGCTTGGTGACGAAATTGTAGATGCCGCCCTTGCCGTCGGCATCGCCCGGATACCAGTTCTGCACCGTGCTGTACTTGATCTCGGCATCATCCAGCGCCACCAGTTCCACGACAGCGGCGTGCAGCTGATTTTCATCGCGCATCGGCGCGGTGCAGCCTTCCAGATAGGAGACGTATGCGCCCTTGTCGGCGATGATCAGCGTCCGTTCGAACTGGCCGGTGTTGGCGGCGTTGATGCGGAAATAGGTGGAAAGCTCCATCGGGCAGCGCACGCCTTCGGGGATGTAAACGAAGGTGCCGTCGGAAAAGACCGCGCTGTTCAGGCAGGCAAAATAATTGTCCTGCACCGGCACCACGCTGCCCAGCCATTTCTTCACCAGATCGGGATACGCCTTCACCGCCTCCGAAATCGACAGGAAGATGACGCCGGCCTTCAGCAATTCGGCGCGGAAGGTGGTGGCCACCGACACGCTGTCGAACACCGCATCGACCGCGATGCGGCGCGCGCCTTCGACGCCGGCCAGCATCTTCTGTTCCTCGATCGGAATGCCGAGCTTTTCATACGCCCGGCGGATTTCGGGATCGAGTTCATCGAGGGAGGCCAGGGTCGGCTTGGCCTTGGGCGCGGCATAATAATAAGCGTCCTGATAATCGATCGGCGCGATGTTCAGCTTGGCCCAATCCGGGCTTTCCATCCTCTGCCAGCGCGCAAACGCCTTCAGCCGCCAATCGAGCAGCCATTCAGGCTCGCCCTTCTTGGCGGAAATATAGCGCACCGTATCTTCATTCAGGCCCTTGGGCGCCATTTCGGATTCGACATCCGATGTGAAGCCCCATTTGTAAGCCGCAAGATCCTCGACCGCCGCACGCGCGGCAGCATCCTGAACAGGGGCATCCTGCACCGGAGCGGGTTCATCGATGACAGCGGTGAAGCTGTCGGCCGTGGCATCTTCAGACATGATCAGAACACTCTTGATGGTCAGTCGGCCAAGGCGGCCAGCGAGGCGGCGGGCACCGGTGCGTCCGACAAGGGGGGCTGCACCAGTTGCGCCAGTGTCACAGCGGCAAGCGCACCGCGCACCGCCCGATTGATTGGCGGCCAATGGCCCCGGATGGCGCAATGGCCTTCCATGGCGCAATCATGCACATCATTGCCGGCGCAACTGGTCAGGGCGATCGGGCCGTCGACCGCTTCGACGATTTCGGCAATACTGATGGCTTCGGGCGCCCGCGCCAGCATGAAGCCGCCGGCCACGCCGCGCGACGCGCTCAACAAGCCGCCGCGCGCCAACGTGCCCATCAATTTCGCCACGGTCGGCGCCGGAATCCCGGTCAATTCCGCCACGCGCGCGGCCGAAAACTTCATCTCCGGCTCACGCGCCGCCGCCGCCATCACGACGACGGCATAATCGGCAAGATTGGTGAGTCGGATCACGGGCTTCTGGCCGCCTCAAGCAAAGTGGACAAATCTGGTCGTCTTATGCGGCCCACGCCCGAAACTGTCAATGATTCACGCCCCTGCAGGCCGATAGCCATCCGGGCTGAGGGCCCGAAAGGCCGCCAAAATGGTCCCCCACAGGTCGCAGGATCAGTTAAGCACAATTGGTGCTGCGGTGTTGTATATTTTGGACAATGGCGTGCGCGCCTACCCACAAGCCTTTGCGGGCGCCGGCAAAGCGCCTAAGCGAGCCCGCGTGAACCCGCCTGCCCCTTCTGTCGCTGCTGCTCGCTGGGCATTCCCGGCGATGATCACCGGATCGGCGTGCCTGGCGTTCGGGCCGCTGCTGGTGCGGCTGGCCGATGTCGGGCCAATGGCCTCGGCCTTCTGGCGGATGGCGCTGGCGGCGCCCTTGCTGTTGTTGCTGGCGCGGATCGTCGGCGGTGCGGGCAGCATCCGATTGCCAGGCGCGCGCAATCTGTGGCTGGCAGGCCTGGCCGGGCTTGCTTTCGCCGGCGATCTGGCGGTGTGGCACCTCGGCATCATGCGCACCACGCTGGCCAATTCGACCCTGCTGGCCAATGCCGCGACCTTTCTGCTGCCACTTTATGGCCTGGTGGTGTTGCGGCAACGGCTGGGCCGGCCGCAAGCTCTGGCGCTGGTTGTGGCCGCGGCCGGCATGGCGCTGCTGCTGGGGCGCAGTGCCGAATTGTCGCCGCAGCATCTGGCCGGCGATCTTCTGTGCCTGGCGGCTGCGTTGTTCTACACCATCTATCTGGTGGCCATCGAAAAGGTACGCGGCGCGGTGGCGGCGCTGCCGGCGCTGGCGCTGGCGACCTTTGCCGGCGCGCTCTGCCTCGCGCCGTTGGCCATGTTCTTCGATTCACCGCCGGCAGGAGGCAGCGTCAGCGCCTTCTGGCCGCAGGATTGGACCCCGGTGCTGGGGCTGGCGATCGGCAGCCAGGTGATCGGCCAGGGCCTGATCGTCTATGCGGTGCGGCATCTGTCGCCGCTGGTGATCGGCCTGTCGCTGCTGGTGCAGCCGGCGATCAGCGCCGCGGTGGGGGCAATCCGCTTTGGCGAAGTGCCCGGGCCGTGGGAGATCGCAGGAGCCGCGCTGGTGGTGGTGGCGCTGGTGATCGCACGCTTGCCGGCCCGCGCCAGAGCCCACGCTTGAGCTTGCCGGTGGTGGCGGCTATGTTCCGCAATCGTTCTCCACAACCCGCAGGTGCGCCATGACCGAACTGCTGATTGCTGCTGCCGCGCTGCTGGCGGGGCTGCTTGTCGGCTGGTGGCTGGGCCAGCGGCCGCTGGCAGCGCTGCGCAGCGATGCCGCCGAGCAGCGCCAGAAGGTCGCAACTGCCGCGGTCGAAATCGACATGCAGCAAAAGCGCATCGCCGCACTGGACGGGGCCGAACAGGCCCGCGAAGCCTTGTCCAATGAACTGGCCGGGCTGAAGGCCAGCCAGGCCGAGCGCGACCGCGCCCATGCCGCCGAACTGGCCCGCCTGCAGGACACATTTGCGACGCTGGCCGGCAAGGCGCTGGAGGCCGCGCAGGCCAAATTGACCGACAGTGCCGAACAATTGATGCTGCGCCAGCGCGAGGCCGCCGGCGCCGGTCTTGAAGCCAATCGCAACCAGCTTGCCGAGTTGATCGCGCCGGTGAAGGACACATTGGTCAAATATGAAACCCGGCTGGGCGAGGTGGAGGCGGCGCGCACCGAAGCCTATGGCAGCCTGAAGGCACAAATCGCCCATGTCGTGCAGGGCCAGGAACGGGTGAGCGGCGCCGCGGCCAAGCTGGAAACCGCGCTGCGCTCCTCCGGCAAGGTGGCCGGGCGCTGGGGCGAGGAACAGTGCAGAAATGTGCTGGAAGCCGCCGGCCTGGTGGAAGGCATTGATTTCGAAACCCAGTGGTCGGTGGACGGCGAAGACGGCAAACAGCGGCCGGATTTCAAGATCAACCTGCCCGGCGGACGCGTGCTGGTGATCGATGTGAAATGCTCCATCGACGCCTATGTCAGCGCCGCCGAATGCGATGATCTCGCCGCGCGGCAGACCTTTCTGGCGGCCCACGCGCGGGCGGTGCGCACCCACGCGGAGGGGTTGGCGAAAAAGGATTATGCCAAAGCAGTGGGCGGCGCGGTCGAATTTGTTGTGCTGTTCGTGCCGGGCGAGAATTTCCTTGGTGCCGCGCTGGAACAGGATCGCGGGCTGATGAACGATTTCTTCAAACGGCAGGTGGTGTTGGCCGGCCCGGTCAATCTGGTGGCGGTGGCGCGCACCGTTGGCGCGTTGCGCGATCAGGCGCGGTTGGCCAAGGAGGCCGCCGAAATCGCCAAGCTGGGCCGCGACCTGTATGATTCGCTGCGCATCATGGGCGGCAATTTCGCCGCCGTGCAAAAGTCGCTGGAAGGCGCGGTGGGCAATTGGAACAAGCTCGTCACCCAAGCCGATGGCCGGTTGATGACCCGGGCCCGCCGCTTCAAGGACATGGGGGCCGCCACCGGGCTGGATGGTCTGGCCGAACTGGAGCCCATTGCCCATGTACCCATGCTGCCGATGTCGGCCGAACTGACAAGCGGATTGCTGCCGCCGCCCGCCGGCGAATGATCAGTCGAACACACCCAATATGATAAGCATGATCAAGTAGATAGTGAGCGTGGAAATCGCCGCGATCGTCAGATAGACCGTGCGCCAGCCGGCACTGAACACGCCGAGATTATAGCTGCCGCGCAGCGCAACAAACAGATGTGCGCCCGGCGCCAGCAGAAACGACACCCAAAAGGCGGGCGCCACGATGTCGGCGGTGAGCGCCAGGCTGCCAACAATGAACATCAGGCTCATGAAGCTGATCGAATAAAGCGTGAAGATCGCATGATCATACATGCCGATCCCGCGCCGCCACAAAAACACCAGCCAAATCCATGGCAGCGACATCGGCACCAGCAGGAAGCTGAGCTTGTAAGCCTTGGCTTGAAGTTTGTAGAGTACCAGCCGCGGATTCTTCAGCGCCTTGTTGCCCTTGACATCGAGCGCGGGGATTCCGGTTTTGATCTTGAGTTTGCCGGATCTGGCCATTTCCTCGATCTCGTCCGCGAACTTGTCGGTGATGCTGATCTTGTTGCCGGCTTCGGCCAGGCTGATCGCGCCCTGGCCAACGGTGCCGACGATGGCGCGGGCGGTTTCCAACTCCTTCACCTTGTCCACATTCCCCGCGGCGCGGGCGGCGGCCAGTTCCCGATCGATATCGGCCAGGGATTTCGTCACTTCGGCCTGCCCCTTGGCGACATTGCCGGGGTCCACTTTGACCTCGCTGACATTGTCCTTGATGCTGACGAACGACAGCACGAAGAACATCAGGAAGATGACCATCAGGAACAGTGGCACCGGCGCGACATAGCGGGCGCGCTGCCCTTCGATATAGCTGCGGATCAGCTTGCCGGGGCGGAACAGCAGCATGGGCAGGGTTTTCCACGCCTTGCCGTCGAAATGCGTGATGCCGTGCAGGAATTCGTGAAACACGTCGCCAATGCTGCGATGCAGATGCGCGCGCTGTCCGCATTGGGCGCAGAAGGCGCCGGCCAGCGCGGTGCCGCAATTGGCGCAGCTGCTGGCGTGCCCGCCGCCATGGCCTGACTTGTGATCCAGCGCCTGCGCGGCGAGGCCTGCGGTGGCCAGCGCCCCGGCAGCTTCGATCGTGTCTGACATGCGGACTCCCAGCAAAGCCACACCCGGGATTTGCCGCGAAATCCACAGGAGATGCAAGGGGGCAGGCTGCCACCAGATTGCGCCATGGCTGCGGCGGCGCTAGGCTTTGGCCAACACAGGGAGACAATAATGGCCGGCGTGAACAAGGTGATTCTGGTGGGACGGCTGGGCAAGGACCCGGAAACCAAAAGCTTCGCCAACGGCGGATCGGTGACGCAATTCACCATGGCCACATCCGAAACCTGGCGCGACAAGGCCAGCGGCGAGCGCAAGGAAAAAACCGAATGGCACAATATCGTCATTCGCAACGAAAATATCGGCAAGGTCGCCCAGCAATATCTACGCAAGGGCAGCGAGGTCTATATCGAAGGCAGCATCAGCACCCGCAAATGGCAGGACCAGAACGGCGCTGATCGTTACACCACCGAAATCGTCATCGGCCCGTTCAAGGGCGAGCTGTCGCTGATCGGCGGTCGTGACGGCGGCGGTGGTGGTGGCGGCATGGGCGGCGGCGGCGGCCGCGGCAGCGATGATTACGGCGGCGGTGGTGGCTATGGCGGCGGCGCCCCATCGGGCGGCGGCTTCGGCGGCGGCTCCGCTGGCGGCGGCAAGCGGCCGGGCGCGTTCGACGATGATCTGGACGACGACGTGCCGTTCTGATCGCCGGCCTCAGCCCTTTTTCAGCACCGCAAACGGGCTGCGCGCCGCCACCGCTTCGGCTTCGCTGATCAGGCCGGGCACCTGCACGGCGCTGCGCGGATAGGGATCAAGGCCGAGCGCGAAGGCTTGCGCCGCGATTTCGCCCACATCGACAATATCGCCGATCAGCGGTTCGACATCCAGATCGGCGGAGGCCAGCTCGATCTCGCCGCCGCCCGGCACCTCGAACACCAGCCGCAGATTGATGCGTTCGGTGATCAGGAACGGCACGGGTTCGCCGCTGGCGACGCAGGGCTGGCTGCCTTGGCCATGCACCTGGCCCGTCACGCCGATGCCGGCAGCATCGCGCTTCACTTCCAGCGCGGCATTCAGCACCTCAAGCTCGATAAGGCCAAAGCGCGCCGCCAGCGCCGCCCGCTGCGGCGCGTCGGCTTCCAGCATCAGGCGCTTGGTCGCCGCGCCAATGTCGGTCAGCTTCAGGGCGTGGCTGAATTCGGGCGTATCGGTCATCGTGTCGCTCAGTCGTCCAGGTCAAGAGTGCCGGCGCTGAGCCGGCCAAAGTCGCTTTGGGCCAGGCGCGCCGCGATGCGGCGGGCTTCGGCCTGGGTCCAGGCCAGCGCCGGCGCAGGCACATCGGCGCCGCGATACAGATTACGCTGCAACGCGTCGGCCATGGCGCCGGCATCCGGGCCGGCGCTGCGGTAAGCGCCCAGCCGCCCGCCCAGTGCCGCCATCATGCGGCCCATATGCTTGGGCACGGCCTGGTCGCCGATGCCATCCTGGCGCAGATTGCCTTCCATATCGGTGATGAAGCGATCGGCGAGATCGGCCGACAGCCGCGCCGCCGGATGGCGGGGATTGTCGCCGGTTTCCTGTTCCAGCCGCAGCATCAGCAGGGACAGCACCAGCACCAGCGCATCGAAGCGCCCGTCGAGCGTATCGGGCACGGCGCCCTCGACATACCAGCCGGGCCGCCGCGCCGCGCGCACGACCGCATCATAAAGTTTGTCCACCGGCTCTTCGGAACCGGTGACAAGACGTTTCAGGCTGGCAAAAAGCGACATGGCCAAATCGCCTAGCATAATCGCCCCGGCTGGCATATTGGGCGTGGGGCACGGGTTTGTCGCAGTGGGGGCACGGCCGGCCATCGGTGTGGAGCCATGAATGAAGACGCTGATCCCCTCTGTCCTGTTGATCGCCGCGGCGCTGGCCACCAGCGGCTGTTCGCGCATCAAGGCATCGCAAGGCTATCTGATCGATGAAACCTTGTTCACCTCGATCCTGCCGGGGGTGGACAATCGCGAATCCGTATCCCGCACGCTGGGCCGGCCGACCTTCGCCGCGCAGTTCGATTCGGGCAGCTGGTATTATGTCAGCCGCCTGACCGGCCAATATGCCTTCATCGCGCCCAAGACGCTGGAACAGCAGATTTTGATCATCAATTTCGATGCCGACGGCAATGTGTCCAAGGTGGAACGGCGTGGCATGGAGAAAATCGCCAACATCAACCCGGTGAACGACACCACGCCCACGCTGGGCCGCAACGAAGGCTTCTTCGAAGAATTGTTCGGCAACATCGGCGCTGTTGGTGCCGCCGGCGGCCCGCTGGGTGGCCAGCCAACCGGCCGTGACGGTCCGCGCTGATCGCGCCGGCCGGTGATGTCCGGATGGATGTTGGGCCTGATCGGCCCGATCGCCCTGTTTGCGGGCGCCAGCGCGGCGATGGCGCAAACGGTTGCACCTGAATCAACCCATAAGACCTCGGCCCTGCCCGACACGCTGTCCAGCCTGTGGGCGGCCGACGGACAGACCCGCGACAACCAGGGCCTGGAAACGCTTGGCGATGCGCTGCGCCGCGCCCCCGGCCTGATCGCAAGCGCGGCCCCCGGCAACGGCACCGTGTTGCTGGCGGTGCAACATGGCCGCGCCCGGCCGGGCGTGTCAGTCAGCGGCATCTTGCTGCCCGGCACCGTGCCGATCAACCTGGCGCTTCCCGATCTTGAAGGGCTTCTGGTGGCGCCGCCATCCGGCCTTGATGCCGGCCCGGCGGGTGCGGCGGGGGTGGCGGCGCTGACGCTGCGGCGGCCGGCGGACCGGCTGGCGGGGGCTGGCGAAGTGGCCGCGGGCGCCTTTGGCAGCCGGCGGGCACTGGGCCGCATCGATGTGCCGCTGGCACCCGGCGCACGACTGGGCATCGGCGGCGTCCTCCACCATGATCTGGGCTGGTTGCAGAACACGTCCACCGGCGAACAGCTGAACCGCGGCAAGCGCGGCGGCCTCTGGGCCGCGCTCGATCTCGATCCCGCTCCCGATCTGGCGGTGCGCCTTGATGGCCTGTATCAGCGCAGCGAAGCCGGCAATCTGCCCTCCTTCGCCTGTGACCCGAACGCATCGACGCGCTGTGGTGGGCGTTTTGCCAGCACGGGCCGGCGCAGCGTCAACAGCCTCTCACCCGGCAACCCCGGCTGGGGGCCGATCAGCGCCGATCTCGCCGGCCAGCCGCTGGACCAACGCGCCGATCTGACGCTGGTGGCCGCCGAAGTCGCATGGACGCCGCCGCATGCTTCCGTGCGGTTGACCGCCGGCCTGACCCGGCAAGCCGACCACCTCGGCCTCGATCTGCGCGATGGCCGCCGCGCGGGCACCATCACGCAAGCTGCCGGGCTCGCCAGCGGCGGCTATGGCCTGATCGCGCGCGGCACTGCCAGCGGCCGGCAGGTCGATCTGTCGGCCGGGTTTGAACTGGGTGGGCTCACGCTTTCGTTGGCTGGCGGGCTGCGCAGCGAGGATCTGGCGCGCGATCAGGCCGATACCGATGCCGGCGTGGTGCTGGCCGATCGCGCCATCGGCCAGCGCCGCGATGTGCGTTACGGCGCGGCCGCCGCGCACATCCCCTTGGTCGGTCGGCTGACGCTGGATGCCGGCGTGCGGTTTACCGATCAGCGGCTGGACCTGACCGTGCAGGATCGCCGCCCCGGCTGCGCGCCCTGCCTGCGCTTGGCCGGTGCCGATCGGCAGCAGCAACGCTTCTGGACGCCGGAATTGGCGCTGGGCTGGCAACAGGGGGACGCGCTGTTCTTTGCGCGCTCGGCCCGAACGGCACGGCTGCCCGGCTGGAATTTGCTGGCGCGCAGCACAGCCGAGCTGACCGCCCTGCCGGCCGAAACCGGCTGGCACCACGAAGCCGGCATCAAGATCACCAAGGCTGACCGGCTGATATTGACCGCCAGTGGCTTTGCGGCGCGCACCAGGGCGCTGGCGTCACCGCTGCTCGGCATCGATCCGCTGGCCATGGCCGTCGCCGCTGGACTGCGGCAAGACCTGACCAACGCCGGCATCGACGTGATCGCGCAGGCGCGGCCGCTGGATCGGCTCGACCTGTCAGGCATGCTGACCGTACAGCGCGCGCGTTGGCGCGGCACGGCGCCGGGCGCCGTGTCGGGCGGGGCGCCGTCACGGCCGCTGTTCGCACCAGATGTGACCGCCAGCCTGTCGGCCGCCTGGACGCAGGTGCTGGTGGGCACCGGGGCCAATCTGGTGCCGCGGCTGACCCTGGATTATCGCAGCGCCATGGCGGTGGCCGCCGGCAGCGTGCCGGGCGCACCCGGCGGCATCGCACCGGCCGGCTGGCAGGTGGCCGGCGCGCTCCAGCTGGAGATTCCCGACGGCGGCTGGCTGGTCAGCCTGGAATGCCGCAACTGCCTGGATCGCACGCTGGTTGATGGTGCGGTGGCTGGGCTGGCGACGCTCAATCCGCCGCGCTGGTGGCAGGTTCGGTTCCTTCGGCGATTTTAAAGTTCGAATTGGTTGCAACTATGTCACGCAAGTTGCGTATTGGCAGCACCCCCTGCGTCCGGCGCGATTTTTGGGCTTGCACCAACAGGGTGAAGACCGCTTAGGAAGCAGAATCAGGGTCAACTGATATTATGGCCGCAGCATCGGCCAGCAACGGTGAAGGGGATAAACATGGCGAAAGAAGCCAAGCCCGCGGGCAAGAAGATCGACGCGCTGATGAAGCCATTGACGCCGCAAGGCCCGTTGGCCGCAGTTGTCGGCAGCGAACCCTTGCCGCGTGGCCAGGTTGTCGCAAAGATGTGGGATTATATCCGCAAACACGACCTGCAAAAACCGACCGACAAGCGCGTCATTGTGGCCGACGCCAAGCTGAAGGCAATCTTTGGCAAGGACGAGTGCACGATGTTCGAGATGAACAAATACATCGCGCAATATTTGAAGTAAGCCCCGACTTCGGGACGTTTGTGAAAGGGCGCCGCCGGGCAACGGCGGCGCCCTTTCCATTTATTAATCTTGCAAGCGCCGGAAACGCGCGATGAAGAAGCCATCAAGCCCGCCCGTGACCTGTCCGGGCAGGGTGCGCACCCAGCCATCTGCGGTGGGAATCAACCCCGCCGGCAGCTCGTCCGCCGTGATCAGGTCACGCGGGGCACCGGCGACCACCCGCTCTGCAATGCGTTCGCCTTCGCGGGGATCAAGGCTGCACGTCGCATAGACCAGCCGGCCGCCGGGCTTCAGCCATTGCACCGCCCGGCGCAGCATCGCGGCCTGCAACAGGGTGATCGGCGCCATGTCTGCATCCCCCTTCAGGTGCAGCACATCGGGGTGGCGCCGGAAAATGCCGGTGGCCGAACAGGGCGCGTCGATCAATATATGATCGAACAGCGCCTCCGGCTGCCAGCGCAGGGCATCGGCGACGACCAGCGTGGCATCCAGGCCGGTGCGCGTCAGATTCTCGCGCACCCGCTCCAGCCGCTGCTCCGCCATGTCGAGTGCGGTGACCGCACAGCCACGCGCCGCCAGTTGCAGCGTCTTGCCGCCGGGCGCGGCGCACAAATCGAGCACGCGATCCCCGGCCTGCGCCGGCAACAGCCGCGCCGGCAGGCTGGCGGCGAAATCCTGCACCCACCAGGCGCCCTCGGCAAAGCCCGGCCAGCCAGTGACGCTGCCCTTCAGAGGCGTGCGGACATGGCCTGACGCAAGGCTGATGCCGCCCAGCGCTTCGGCCCAATGCGCGGTCTGGCCGGCGTCTTTCAGGGTGAGATCGGTGGCCGGCTCGTCTGCCATGGCGGCCGCCGCCGCATCGGCCATATCCGCCCCCCAATCATGCGCCCAGCGTATATCAAACGGCGCCGGCAGTTGTGGCCGATCGGGCAGCGTGGCCGGGCGGCGGATCAGGCTGCCCAGCACACCATGCACCAGCCGGCGCGGGCCGCCTTCCACCAACGGCAGCGCGGTGGCGACCACCGCGTGCGGCGGGGTGTTCAGCTTCAGCCAGCCGGCCAGCGCGACCCGCAGCGCATGGCGGGCACGGGCATCGGGCGGCAGGGGCCGCGGCGTGGCGCTGTCGATCAGGGCATCGAGATCGGGCAGCCAGCGCAGCACGGTGAGCGCCAGCGTGCGCGCCAGCGCGCGATCCTGCGGCAAGGGCAGATCGTCGGCCATGTTGGCGGCGGCATCAAAGCTTTGGCCGCGATCCAGCACGGCCTGGCACATCCGCAGCGCGGCACGGCGGGCCGGCACGCCGGAATCGATACGGCCGTTGACGGGGACGACGGGTGGGGGATTGCGACTGTTCATCGCCCGCCCCTTGCCCGAAGTGCGGGCCATTGCCCAGCCCGGCGCACCGGTCAGCGCCGGCGACCGCCGAACATATTGCCGAGGATCCGCGCGTGCGAAACCGGGAACAGGCGCACCAGCCAATCGATGATCCGCGCATCCGGGCCAATCAGCACGCGGGCGCGGCGGCGCGCCATGCCATCGACGATGGCTTGCGCTGCCTGTTCCGGCGTCGTGCGCGCGGCCTTTTCGAAGTCCGCCGCAAAATCCGCATTGGGGTCCTGGCCGGCAAACAGCGCGATGCGCTTGGCTGACTTGGCGACATTCGTCTTGATGCCGCCGGGATGGACGCGGATCACCGCCACGTTCGGATCGGTGATGGCGAGTTCGAGCGCCATGGCTTCGGTCAGGCCGCGCACGGCGAATTTGCTGGCGTTATAGGCGCTTTGCGTGGGGTAGCCCATCATGCCGAACACCGACGAGATGTTGACGATCCAGCCGACGCCGTCCTTGGCCGCCTGCGCACGCACATGCGGCAGCGCGGCACGGCAGCCGGCGACGACGCCGGTGAAATTCACCGCCATCACCTTATCAAAATCCTCGGCCGGGCAATCGGCGAACGGGGCGACCACGGTCATCCCGGCGTTGTTGATGATGCCATCAAGCTTGCCGAAATCGCTGACCGCCGCCGCAATCCAGCCATTCAGCGCGGCGGTGTCGGTCACATCCAGTGTGGTGATGCTGGCCGGGCGGTTGCCGAGCAGGCGTTTCGTCTCCGCCAGGCCATCGGCGTCCTTGTCCGACAGCGCCAGCACCGCGCCACGCTCTGCCAGATTGAGCGCCAATGCCCGCCCGATGCCGCTGCCGGCGCCGGTGATGGCGATCACCTTGTTGTCGAACATTTTCGCCCCCCTGCTTCGCTTCACCCCATTGCCAGCAGCGCAGCCGAAATGGCAACCTCTCGCCATGGACAAGCAACCCACCGATCAGCCCGACCAGAAGCCAGCCGCCCCGCCCCCTCCACCAACTGACAAGGAAGTGGGGGGGCGCGGCGGCCCAGATCCGGTGCGTTACGGCGACTGGGAAAAGGGCGGCATCGCGGTCGATTTCTAGGCCGTCGAACTTGTCGGCCATGTGACATTGTCATAGTCTATCGCCATGGCTCTTCGCGCTTCCAAACCTGTCACCGTCACGCTGGGTGAACTGGCCGAACCGGCCATGGCGCGGGTTGAATCCGGTCGCTACGCCTCGATGAGCGAAGTGGTGCGCGCTGGCCTGCGGGCGCTGGATCGCGAGGAAGCTGCGCTGGATGATCTGATCCGCGCCCGCATATCCGAAGTGAATGCCGGGGCGGGCGATCATGTGCCGCTGGCCGATGGCTTCGCCCAGCTGCGTGCGCGGCTTGCCCGCACGGCCTGATGCAAGTCGATCTCAGTCGGCAGGCGCTGGCCGATCTGGAGCGTATCGGCACCTGGGTCGCCGCCAACGCCGGTGCGGATGTGGCTTTGGCCTATCTTGATCGCATCGAATCGTCCTGTGCCAGCTTGGCGGATTTCCCGCTGCGCGGCACGCCGCGCGATGATCTGGGGCCGGGCGTTCGCACCATCAGCTTTGAAGGGCGGGCGACCATCGCCTATCGGGTGGAAACCGAAATCGTCTTGATCCTCGGCGTCTTTCACGCCGGCCGCCTGCTGGCCGGGCCGCTGTAAAACTCACTCCGCCTTCAACGGCCGTGCCAGCAAGGCGCTGATCGTGTCGCGCACCGGGGCGCCAGTGAGGAGCGCCGCGACGGCGGCGGAGATCGGCATCTCGACGCCGGCGGCACGGGCGGCCTCCACCAGTACCGGGGCGGTCGCTGCGCCTTCGGCCACGGCCGGCCCGGCGAGCAGATCGGCGAGTGGGCGGCCCTGGCCCAGGCCGACGCCGAGCCGGAAATTGCGGCTGTTTTCTGATGAACAGGTGAGCACCAGATCGCCCAGCCCCGACAGGCCGGCCAGGGTTTCAGCACGCGCGCCGCGCGCCACGCCGAAGCGCGTCATTTCGGCAAAGCCGCGCGCGATCATGGCGGCGCGGGCATTGAGACCAAGGCCAGCGCCCTCCACCACCCCGCAGGCGATGGCGAGCACATTCTTCACCGCGCCGCCGATCTCCGCGCCAACCACATCGTCGGACTGGTAAAGCCGGAACTGCGGCCGCGCCATCGCTGCCACCACTGCCGCGCCGATGGCAGCATCGGCGCAGGCGAGCGTGATGGCGCAGGGCTTGCCCATCGCCACTTCGGCCGCAAAGCTGGGGCCCGACAGCACGGCGAGCGGGTTCGGCACCAGATCCCGCGCCACCTCCACCATCAATTTGTGGCTGCCGGCTTCCAGCCCCTTCGCGCACAGCACCAGCGGCGTGGCGGGCGGGATGGCGGCGCTGGCCAATACAGCCCGCAGATGCTGCGCCGGCACGACGATCAGCACCACGTCACACGTCCCCAGATCGGCGAGCGTGCCGGTGGCGGTGATGCCGGCCGGCAGCGCGATGCCGGGCAGGAACAGGCTGTTTTCGCGAGCCGCGTTGATCGCCTCGACCACGTCGGCTTCGCGGGCCCACAATGTCACCGGGCCATTGCCGGCCAAGGTGCTGGCCAAGGCCGTCCCCCAGGCGCCGGCCCCGATGACGCCAAACGTCGTCACGCCTTCACCCCGGCACCGCGCGCCGCTTCGGCCGTGGGATCGAGCGGCCAGCGCGGACGGGCTGGGGCGTGGAGATCATCAATGTCACCCCGTGCCAGCCGTTCCTGCCCGGCCCAGGCGATCATCGCCGCATTGTCGGTGCACAGCCACAGCGGCGGCGCCACAAACGGCAGGCCGTGCGCGTCGGCCAATGTGGACAGCGCGCCGCGAATAGTCTGGTTGGCCGCCACGCCACCGGCCACCACCAGCGCTGTCGCCTGCGGGAACGCCAAGATCGCCCGCGCCGTGCGATCGACCAGGCAATCCGTGGCCGCCTGCTGAAAACTCGCGGCCAGATCGGCGATATCCTGCGCGGATGGTTCGGCAATGCCGGCGCGGGCGCGCAGCACCGCCGATTTCAGGCCGGCGAAGGAAAAATGCGGATCATCGCTGCCCACCAATGGCCGCGGCAGGGCAAAGCGCGCCGGGTTGCCGTCGCGCGCTGCCCGCTCCAGCGCCGGCCCGCCGGGGAAGCCCAGGCCCAAGACCTTGGCCGATTTGTCGAAGGCCTCCCCCACCGCATCGTCGATGGTGGTGGCCAGCCGGCGATAGCGGCCGACGCCTTCCACCCCCAGCAACTGGCAATGCCCGCCCGACACCAGCAGCAACAGATAGGGAAAGCCCAGTGACGCATCGGCGAGGCGAGGGCTGAGCGCATGGCCTTCCAGATGATTGACCGCGATCAACGGCTTGTCGGCGGCCCAGGCCAGCGCCTTGGCGGTGACCAACCCGATCATCACCCCGCCGATCAGCCCCGGCCCGGCGGTGCCGGCGATGGCGTCCACGTCGTTCAACGCAATGCCGGCTTCGGCCAGCACCGCTTCGATCATCGGCGCCAGCCGATCGGCATGGGCGCGCGCGGCGAGTTCCGGCACCACGCCACCGAACGGCCGGTGCGCTTCATCCTGGCTGGCGATGCGCTGTGCCAATATCGTCCGATCACCGCGCACCAGGGCAACGGCGGTTTCATCGCAACTGGATTCAATCCCGAGAACAAGCAGTGCAGACATGGCTCTGACGTAGGGCCGGTCTTGCCAATCGGCAATGCCCGCGCCATCAGCATCGCATGAGCTTCAAGATCGGAACCCGCGGTTCGCCGCTCGCGCTGGCACAGGCGCACATGACTGCCGCAGCGCTGAAAACCGCGCATGGCTGGGCCGACGGCGACGTGGAGATCGTCGTCATCCAGACCACCGGGGACAAGGTGCAGGATCGCGCGCTGGCCGAAATCGGCGGCAAGGCGCTGTGGACCAAGGAACTGGACGCCGCGTTGATCGATGGCCGCATCGATATCGGCGTGCATTCGATGAAGGATGTCGAAACCCAGTTGCGCGACGGCATTGCGCTCGCCGCCATGCTGCCACGCGCCGATGTGCGTGAACGGCTGATCGGCGCAGACAGCATCGCGGCGCTGCCGCCGGGCGCGCGGGTTGGCACCTCCTCCCCGCGTCGCGCCGCGCAGCTGAAAGCGCAGCGCCCGGATATCACCACCGAAATCCTGCGCGGCAATGTCGCCACGCGGCTGGCCAAGGTGGAATCCGGCGCCATCGATGCGACCTTGCTGGCCGCCGCCGGGCTGGATCGACTCGGCCAGCCGGTCGGCAGCCTGATCGAACTCGATGCGATGCTGCCGGCCAGCGCCCAGGGCGCGGTGGGCATCACGGCGCGCGAAGGTGATGCCGAAACCCTGGCGATCCTGGCGCCGATCAACCACCCGGAGACCTTCACCTGCGTGGCGCTGGAACGCGCCTTTCTGGCGGCGCTCGGCGGCACCTGCCATTCCCCGGTGGCGGCGCTGGCGCAGTTCAGCGGTGACAGCATCCGCTTCCGCGCGCAGGTCCTGGCCGAAGACGGCAGCGAGGTGCAGGACGGTGGCTTCAGCGCCCGACCGGACGAAGCCCACGCGCACGCTGCGGCGCTGGCCGCCGAATTGCTGGGCCGCGCCGGCCCGGCCTTGCGCGGACTGTTCCACCCGCCCGGCGCCTGATGCGCGTGCTTGTCGTCCGCCCCCAGCCTGGCGCGGCGGCGACAGCGGCGCGCGTGGCGGCGCTTGGCCATGTGCCACTGATCCACCCGCTGCTGGCCACGCAAGCGGCGGCCTGGACGCTGCCCGCCACTCTGCCCGATGCCGTCGTCCTGACCAGCGCCGCAGCGGTGCGGCTGGCCGGCCGGCAGGCGCAACCGTTGCAGCATCTGCCCGCCCTGTGTGTCGGCACTGCGACCGCCGATGCCGCGCGTGCTGCCGGCTGGGTGGATGTGCAGGCCGGGCCGGGCACGGTGCAGGCGCTGATCGATGCTACTATCGCCGGCCCGCACCGCCATCTGCTGCACCTGGCCGGCGAAGACCGCACCGAAACGCAGCTGCCGCCCGGCCTCACCCTTGACGAGATAATCGTCTACCGCGCCGTACTGCAACCGCTGCCGCTGCTGCCGGGTGCGACGGCCGTGCTGCTGCATTCGCCGCGCACCGCCCGGCATTTTGCCGCGCAATGGGATCGACTGGGCGGCCAGCGCACGGACATCGCCGTGCATGCCATCAGCGCCGCAACCCTGGCCGCCGCCGGCCCGGGCTGGCGTGCCACCCATATTGCCGCCCACCCTGACGATTCCGCCCTGCTGGCGACGCTGCCCAAAGCCGGCTAGGGTGGTGGCATGAACGAGCCGTTCGACCGGGGTGACATCAACGAGGCCAGCCTGGCCGCGACCGAGCGGCTGCGCGCCCGGTTGATGTCGCAGCCCGTCACCAGCGCCCGCCCGTCACAGCGCAGCGCATTGCCCTGGGCGCTGGCCGCCGCGCTGTTCGCCTTTGCCGCCGGCATCATCGCCAATCCCTGGTTCGAAGAGGCGGTGCGCGGCCGGCTGCCGTTCGTACCGGCGCCGGCAGCAATCGCCGATCCCGCCACGGCGGCCCTTGCCGCGCGGCTGAAGACGCTGGAAGCCCGGACGCAAACCGCGGCCACTGGCGCGCCTGTGGTCGCCGCCGAACGCCTGGCCGCCACCGAAGCCCGCGTCGATAGCAGCACCGATCAGATCGAGCGGGACGCGCAGCGCATCGACGCGCTGACCGCGCAGGTCAGCCAACTGGCCGCCCGGCTGGCGGTGGAGGAGGCGCGCGACGCCAATCTGATCACCGCCGTCAAGGCCAGCGCCGATCGCGCCGAAGCCATGTTGACCGTGCTGTTGTTGCGCCGGGCGGTGGCGGCCGGCCGGCCGCTCGATGCGTTGCTGCCCGCCACGCGCCGGTTGTTCGAACCGCGTCATGCCGATGCGGTGGCCGCGCTGGCCGCGGTGTCGGCGCAGCCG
Organism: Sandarakinorhabdus sp.; assembly: GCF_987265915.1. NCBI lineage: Bacteria > Pseudomonadati > Pseudomonadota > Alphaproteobacteria > Sphingomonadales > Sphingosinicellaceae > Sandarakinorhabdus > Sandarakinorhabdus sp. The sequence continues at coordinate 624,198 of NZ_OZ503948.1, read as the reverse complement.
GTCACACAGGCGCGGCTGGCCCGCGATCTGGCCGGGCTGGCCGATCAGGCGCGCAGCGATGCGCGGCCCAATTGGTGGCAGGCCCTGATGGAACGGACGCAGGCGGCATTTTCCGGTGCGAGCACCGGCAGCCCGGTGGCGCAGGCCCGCGCCGCGATGGCGCGCGGTGATCTGGCTGGCGCGGCCGCGCGGCTGCGGGCCAGCCCCGCCGCCCGCGCCGAACCGCTGGTGCGCACCTGGTTGGCCGACACCGATCGGCTGCGCGCCGCCGAAGCCGCGTTGGCCGAACTGGAAGGTGCGGCGGCCGAAACTGTACCGGCCCCGCTGGTTGAACCGGCCGCCCCGCCAGCACCCGGCGCCAATCCTTGAGCCAAGCCGCCCCACCGCCGCCCCGGGCTTCTGCCGGCTGGGTGATCGCCCAGGCCGGGCGCGATCCCTATATCATCCTGGTGTCCATCTATATTTTTGCGCCGTGGTTTGTGGCCAATGTGGTCGGCGATCCGGTGGCCGGGCAGGCGTTGATCGCGCAGATCGGCAAATGGGGCGGCTGGGCGGTGATGGCGACGATGCCGGTGCTGGGCGCGGCGGTCGATCGGCTGGGGCCACGCAAGCCATTCCTGGCGCTGGTGGCAGCCGTGATGACCTGCCTGGCCGCCAGCCTGTGGTTCGTGGTGCCGAAAGACAGCGGCCTCGATGGCCTGGGTGTGGCCTGGGTGATGTTCGTCGGCACCAGCATGACCTGGCTGCTGGCGGCGCATGAAACCCTGCACAATGCGCTGCTGGTGCCGGCGGCCGGGATCTCCGGCGCAGCGCGGGCCAGCGGGCTCGGTTTGGCGATGGGCAATGCCACCGGCGTGGTGATGCTGGTGGCGCTGCTGTTCGGCTTTGCCTTGCCCGGCACGGTCGATTGGGCGTTCCTGCCGGCGCAACCCTTGTTCGGGCTTGATCCGGCGCTGGGCGAACCCTCGCGCTTGACCGGACCGATTGCGGCGGTGCTGATGGCGGTGGGGATCGTGCCGCTGTTGCTGTGGTCGCCGGATCGGCCGCGCACCCAGGCCACAATCGGTGCGGCGCTGGTGGGCGGCGCCGGCGATCTGCTGCGCCTGTTCCGCGAGGTGCGCGGCAATGCCAATCCCCTGCTCTATCTGCTGGCGCGGATGCTGTTCACCGATGGGTTGACGGCGATCCTGTTGTTTGGCGGCGTGTTTGCGGCGGGCGTGATGCAATGGGGCACGCTGGAAATGCTGGGCTATGCCGTCACGCTCAGCACGGCGGCGGTGGCCGGCGGGCTGCTGGCCGGCCGGCTGGATACGTGGCTGGGTCCACGCCCGGCCTTGATGGCCGAACTGACGGTGCTGATCATCATGGAGGCAGCGTTGCTGGGCAGCGGCCGCGCGCGCATCCTGTATCAGACGGTGGAACCGATCCGCCTGTGGGATGCGCCGATCTTTGCCACGCTGCCGGAACTGGTGTTCCTGGGCCTGGGCTGCGGCCTCGCCATCACGGTGACCGCCGCCTATGCCTCGTCGCGCACCTTGATGACCCGGCTGGTGCCGCCGGAACGGCTGGGAGCGTTTTTCGGCCTGTATGCGCTGTCGGGTTCGGCGACCATGTGGCTGGGGCCGCTGCTGGTGGAATATGCGACACGCGCCGGAGGCAGCCAGGCAGCGGGGTTCATCCCCGTGATCGGCCTGCTGGCGGTGGGGTTGCTGCTGGTGGGCTTCGTGCGTGGCGGCGGGCGGCTGCGCAGCGAGGTCTGACTGCGATTGCCAGCGCCGCGCATGTGGACCACGATGGCCGCGCCGCCACCGGATGATCGCCCATGCCAAAGCCTGCCCCCATCGACACCGACCGGCTGCGCCAACTGCGGGAGCGCCGCGCCGAAGACCGCAAGCAGCCGCAGGCAACCGCCGCCCCGCTCACGCTGGGCCAGCGGGTGGCGGACCAGGTGGCGATCGTCATGGGATCGTGGCGGTTCATCGTCATCCAGTCGGTGGTGCTGGCGATCTGGGTGACCCTGAATGTCGCGGCCTGGCTGGGCCATTGGGATCCCTATCCGTTCATCCTGCTCAATCTCGTCCTGTCGTTCCAGGCCGCCTATGCCGCGCCGATCATCATGATGAGCCAGAACCGGCAGCAGGATATCGACCGCCGCGACGCCGCCAGTGATTATGAGATCAACGTGAAGGCGGAGCTGGAGATCGAACTGCTCCACGAAAAGATCGACGCGCTGCGCGAACAGGAAGTGGTGATGCTGACCAGGGCCGTGCAGGAGCTGACGCAGTTGCTGCACGCCGCCGGCCATCTGCCGCCGGGCAAGGCCCAGGCTTAACCCTCGATCTTCTCGCGGGCATAGGTGCCCCACATCTCGCCGCGCAGGATATAGCCGGATTTGCCATCCTTGCTCACCCGGCACCACATGTCTTCGCACAGGGTGATCGTCACCACCGCGCCCGGCGCGATGCGCCAGGCGATACGGCTGTTCACATCGGGGGCGACATACATCAGGCGCACCTGATCCTTGATGATGCCGGTGCGCTGCCCGGTCAGCAGCGCCTTTTGCATCCAGCCGATTTCACCATCGGGGTCGCGCACCTGGCGCCAGATTTCATATTCCTTCAGGATTTCCATGGGCAGGCCGGGGCGGCGATATTCCCATTTGATCGGGAAACGGTCGCCGGGGCCGCTGCGCATCATGGCCTTGCCGCGCTTGATCGAAACAAAGCGCGGCTTCGGCAGATCGGTGGTGCCGTCGGCAAAATCCGTGGCCACGGCGGGCACGGCAAAAAAGGCCAGCAAGGCGGCCACAGGCAACAGGCGCAGCATGGCTTTCTCTTGACCGTTAGGCCGCCCGCGCGCAAGCCTTGGCATATCGCCAACGCTCCTGAATTCGGGTTCCCTTCATGCCGAACACGCCGCGCCCCAAGGTCATCGTCACCCGCCGTCTGCCGCAGGCCGTGGAAACCCGCATGGCCGAATTGTTCGATGTGGAGCTGAACCTGACCGACACGCCGTTCAGCCAGGATCAACTGGCCGATGCCGCGCGGCGCTGCGATGTGCTGGTGCCCACAGTGACCGATCATCTGGATGCCGCGGTGTTCGAAGCCGGCCGCGAAGGCGGCAAGCTGAAGCTGTGCGCCAATTTCGGCGTGGGCGTCGATCATCTCGATCTGCACGCCGCGCGCGGCGCCAAGGTGATCGTGACCAACACGCCCGGCGTGCTGACCGACGACACCGCCGACATGGTGATGGCGCTGATCCTCTCCGTCCCGCGCCGGTTGGGCGAAGGCGAGAAACTGGTGCGCGTCGGCGAATGGGGGGGCTGGTCGCCCACCGGCATGCTGGGCCACCGCATCACCGGCAAACGGCTGGGTATCGTCGGCATGGGCCGCATCGGCAGCGCGGTGGCACGCCGGGCGCGGGCCTTTGGCCTGACCGTGCATTATCACAACCGCACCCGCCTGCCGGCCAGTGCCGAGGCCGAGATGGAAGCGACCTGGTGGGCCGATCTGGATGCGATGCTGGCCCGTGTGGACATCATCACCATCAACTGCCCGCACACGCCCGACACCCACCACCTGATCGACGCGCGCCGCTTCGCGCTGATGCAGAAAAGCGCCTACCTGATCAACGCGGCGCGCGGCGAGATCATCGATGAAAATGCCCTGTGCGAAGCGCTGGAGCGCGGCCAGATCGCCGGCGCCGGGCTGGATGTGTTCGAACATGAACCGGCCGTCGATCCGCGCCTGCTGGAACTGCCCGGCGTCGTGGTGCTGCCGCACATGGGCAGCGCGACGTTCGAAGGCCGCCAGGCCATGGGTGAGAAGGTGATCACGAATATCCGGGTGTGGGTGGATGGGCATCGCCCGCCGGATATTGTGCTTGAGGGGTGGGCATAAGGCGGCCGACGTCTATCGCGCAGCGATAGCGGCGGACTCGCCGCATGCCGGCCGGGCTGGCGGCTGGCCCTCAGGCCAGTCGAACAGCTTCGACGGCGTGGCTCCGCCACGCTCTTTCTTGCTTTTCCTTGAAAACGCTCAAACGGACTCGGCGGCTTTGCCGCCGGCCGTGCGCGACAAGCGCTCATTTGGCCGTTCCCACCCCCAGCCCCTCCCGCAAGCGGGAGGGGAGCGTTTGGCGCTTGCCAGTCTACGCTGCTCCCAACCAAGGAGCCGCCCCCATGAAAGCCATCCGCCTTCGCCACCCCGCCGGCATCGACAATCTGCGCCATGAGGACATGGCCAGCCCCGGCGATCCCGGCCCCGGCCAGATCAAGGTGCGCATCCGCGCCAGCAGCCTGAATTACCACGACTATATCGTCGTCGTCGGCGGCATCCCCACCCCCGATGGCCGCATTCCGATGAGCGACGGCGCCGGCGATGTGCTGGCCGTGGGCGAAGGCGTCACCGAATTCCGCCCCGGTGACATGGTGGTCTCCACCTTCTTCCCCAACTGGCTCGATGGCCTGCCGTCGATGGGCGGCTTCGCGGCGGTGCCGGGTGACGGCGCCGATGGCTATGCCGCCGAGGAAGTGGTCGGCCCGGCGACGAATTTCACCCACGCGCCGTTCGGATACAGCCACGCCGAAGCCGCCACCCTCACCTGCGCCGGCCTCACCGCGTGGCGGGCGCTGGTGACCGAAGGCCAGATCAAGGCCGGCGATGTCGTGCTGGTGCAGGGCACCGGCGGCGTCTCCATCTTTGCGCTGCAATTCGCGAAAGCCATGGGCGCGACGGTGATCGCCACCAGCAGCAGCGACGAGAAACTGGCCCGGCTGCAAGCCATGGGCGCGGACCATGTCATCAATTACAAGACGACCCCCGGCTGGGGCGCCGAAGCGATGCGCATCACCCACGGAAGCGGTGTCGATCATGTCGTCGAGATCGGCGGCGCCGGCACCCTGCCCGAATCGATCATCGCCAGCCGCATCGGCGGCCACATCAGCCTGATCGGCGTGCTGGCCGGCTTTGCCGGGCCGGTGCCCACCGTGCAATTGATGGCCAAGCAGATCCGCCTGATCGGCATCACCGTCGGCACCCGCCGGCAACAGCAGGACATGATCCGCGCCATCAACCAGAACGGCATCCGCCCGGTGATCGATTCGCAGTTCCCGCTCGCCGAACTCGGCGCCGCCTTCCGCCACCAGGAATCGGCCCGGCATTTCGGCAAGATCTGCGTCGATATCTGATCGCCTGTATCGATTGCGGCGTTTCGGGCGAACAGGAGAGGCCCCTGTTGAAGAAAGCCCTCCGATGCGCCGCCTCACCGTCCTGTTCGCCGCCCTGTCCATCTTCGCCACGCCCGCGCTGGCGGCAGATGCCGCGCACCCCAATGTGATCGAATTGTTCCAGAGCCAGGGCTGCTCATCCTGCCCGCCCGCCAATGAAAATGTGATGGCGCTGGCCGATCGGCCCGATCTGTTGGTGCTCAGCTTCAACGTCACCTACTGGGACCGGCTCGGCTGGAAGGATGTCTATGCCAAGCCGGAATTCACCCAGCGCCAATATGCCTACCGCGATGGCCTGCGCCACGACAATGTCTGGACCCCGCAAACCGTGATCAACGGCCGCGTGGACGTGACCGGCATCCGCGCCGCCGAACTGCGCGGCGCGGTAACGGCCGGCGTGCGCACCGAAGCCATGCCGACCCTGACCGAAAAGGCCGGCCGCATCGAACTGGGTGCCGGCGCCGGCAAGGCGGACGTGTGGCTGGTGCGCTATGATCCAAAGATCGTCCAGGTGCCGGTCCGCGCCGGCGAAAATGCCGGCCGCACCCTGCCGCACCGCAATGTCGTGCACGATCTGGTCAAGCTTGGCGCGTGGTCGGGCAGTGCCGCGCATTGGGCGCGCCCGGCGGCGGTGCCGGGCTTGGCCGAAGCCGTGCTGGTGCAGCGCCCCGGCGGCGGGGCGATCCTGACGGCGCTGCGGCTCCCTTGATCCTCCCCTTCCAGGGGAGGTGCAGAGCGAAGCGAGGCGGAGGGGTGGCGCGCTGCGAAGCATGGGCGCCGTCTGCGGGCACGGGCGTCACCCCTCCGTCACCCTGCGGGCGCCACATCCCCTTGCAGGGGAGGAACAGATTCACTCGCCCGTGCGCAGCCGTTCCACCAGTTGCTTCACTGTCGGGATGAAGCCGTTCGAATACCAAGGATCGCTGGAAAAGCGGTAGGCGCTGTGCCCGGCAAACGCGAGATTCTGTTCCGGGTCGCCGCCGTGGGCGATATCCTGCAGGGTCTTCTGGATGCAGAAGCTGCGCGGATCAGCCAGCCGCCCGGTGCTGTTGGTGTCGGTATCTTTCCAGGCCGAAAAGCCGCAGTGCGACAGGCAGCCCATGCAGTCCGCCTGATCCTTGCGGATGGTGGCGCGTTCGGCCGGGGTTACGAACACCAGCGTGTTGTCCGGCGTTTTCAGCGCTTCGGTAAAGCCCGCGCCGTGCCATTCGCGCGCGTGCAGCAGATCGCCGCCGGTGACGAAAAAGCGTTTGCTGCCCACGCCGACATCCAGCGCAAACTGGTGATCGCCGGTCGCCGTGGTGGAAAAGGCGATTTGCCGTTCACTGCGCGCTTCCAGCGCACGCAGGTAGGGGTTGCGGATGGCCGACGAATAGAACCCGGTCGGCGAGAATTTGTGCAGCAGGATATCGCCTTCGTTCAGGTGCAGCAGGCGTTCCTTCCACGCCTGCGGGATCGGGCTTTCCTGGGTGAGCAAAGGCCGCGTGCCGAACTGGAACACCACCTGGCCCAGTTCGGGATTGTCGAACCAGTTGGCCCACTCATCGAGCCGCCAGACGCCGCCGGCCATGACGATCGGCACCGATTCGGAGACGCCAAGCTCGCGCATAGTGGCGCGCAGTTCGGCGACGCGCGGATACGGATCCTGGGGTGCGCGCGGGTCTTCGGCGTTTGAAAGCCCGTTGTGGCCGCCCGCCAGCCACGGATCTTCATAGACCACCGCGCCAAGCCATTCGGCCGCCTTGGAATAGGCGCGTTTCCACAGCGCCCGGAAGGCGCGGGCGGATGAGATAATGGGGTAGTAATGCACGCCATATTGGGCGGCGATTTCGGAAAGCTTGTAGGGCATGCCCGCCCCGCAGGTGACCCCGTTGACCAGGCCCTTCGTGCCTTCCAGCACGCCATGCAGGATGCGCTGTGCCCCGCCCATTTCCCACAACACGTTGATGTTGATGGCACCGATGCCGCGTTGCAGTTCGGATGAAGCGATTTCATAGGCGCGCTGCACCTGCGCGATGCCGCCCGCGATGCCATAGTGCACCAGTTCCTCGTGGCGGTCGCGGCGCGTGGCGGCGCGATAGATTTGCGGCACGATGTTGCCATCGTCATCATAGCTGTCGGCGTTGACCGCACTGACCGTGCCGACGCCGCCGGCCAGCGCCCAGGCGCCCGACGAGGCGTGGTTGGTGGCGGAAACGCCCTTGCCGCCTTCCACCAGCGGCCACACTTCGCGGCCACCCATCACCAGCGATTTCACGCCCGACAACATTCTGACCCAATCTGTAACCACCGGTTTTGTTCCGGCGAAACCAGTCTTTCGGCAGATTTGTGGCAAAGCGCAAGCAGCGCGCGCGCCAACGGCGTTTTGGCGCGCTCATCGTTCGGCGGCCTTTTCGCCGCGCCGGCAATCGGGCATGGCGCGGCATGGCCAATTCGCCCCCACAAGATGCCGCCCCCGATACCGCAAATCCGGTGTCCGATCCCACCACGCTGCGCCGCCTTTATGGCCGGCGGCAGGGCCATGCGCTGCGGGCCGGCCAGGCGGCGTTGTTTGCCGATCTGTTGCCGCACATCGCCGTGCCCGGCACTGGCCCGCTGACCGCGACCGGCCTGTTTGGTGATGATCGCCCGCTGTGGCTGGAAATCGGTTTCGGCAAGGGCGAACATATGGCAGCGCAAGCCGCCGCCCACCCGCACGTCGGCCTGATCGGTGCCGAACCCTTCGTCGATGGCGTGGTCGGCGCCTTGATGGCGGTGCGCGATGACGGCCTGGCCAATGTGCGCATCCATCACGGCGATGCCTTGGATGTGCTGGAACGGCTGGCGCCGGCCAGCGTGGATCGTGTGTTTCTGCTGCATCCCGATCCGTGGCCCAAGGCCCGCCACGCCAAGCGCCGCTTCATGAACCCCGGCCCGATCGACCTTATCGCCCGCGTGCTCAAGCCCGGCGGCGAGTATCGTTTTGGCACGGATCATCCGATCTATTGCCAATGGGCGCTGATGCAGATGGCCAAGCGCCGCGATTTTCACTGGCTGATCGACGGGCCGGCGGATTTCCAGGTGCGGCCCGATGATTGGCCGCAAACCCGCTATGAAGCCAAGGCACGCCGGCTGGGCCACGAAGTGTGGTATTTCCGCTGGCAGCGCGCCTGACAGGCCTGCGGCACGGCAGGCATTGACCGCAGCGCGGCATTTCGCCTAGGCCTTTGACCGGTGAGCACCTATCTCGACTTCGAAAAGCCGATCGCCCAGATCGCACAGCGCGCCGCCGATTATCGCGCCGGCGGCGATGAAGCCGGCGCGCGCCATGCCGATGGCGCGGCGCGGCGGTTGCTGGCCGAAACCTATGCCCGCCTGACGCCCTGGCAGAAAACGCTGGTGGCCCGCCATCCGCTGCGCCCGCATTTTTCCGACATGGTGAAGGCGCTGGTCGAAGATTTCCTGCCGCTGGCCGGCGATCGCGCCTTTGGTGAGGATTCGGCGATCATCGGCGGCATCGGGCGGCTGCGCGGCCAGAATGTGCCGGTGATGGTGATCGGCCACGAAAAGGGCCGCGATACCGCTGCGCGCGTGCGGCACAATTTCGGCATGGGCCGGCCCGAAGGCTATCGCAAGGCGGCGCGTCTGGTCGAACTCGCCGGGCGCTTCAATGTGCCGGTGGTGACCATCGTGGACAGCGCCGGCGCTTATCCGGGCGTCGATGGCGAAGCGCGCGGCCAGGCCGAAGCCATTGCCCGCGCCACATCCGCGTTTCTGGCGGCACCCGTGCCGATCATCGCAGCGATTACTGGCGAAGGCATGTCGGGCGGCGCCATCGGCATCGCTGCGGCCGACCGGGTGATCATGATGGAACATGCGGTCTATGCGGTGATTTCACCCGAAGCCTGCGCCTCGATCCTGTTCCGCAATGCCGAAAAAGAAGCCAACCGCGCTGCCGATACCGCCGAAGCGATGCGGGTGAGCGCCGCCGAGTGCAAGGGCCTGGGCGTGGTGGACAGCATCGTCGCCGAACCGCTGGGCGGGGCGCACCGCGATCCGGCCGCGGCCATTGCCTCGCTGACCATGGCGATCGCCGCCGAATTGCAGCCCTTGCTGGCGCAGCGCCCGGCCGAACTGGTGGCGCAGCGCCGGGCCAAGTATTTGGGCATGGGCCGCCAGCTCTGATCGGTTGCTGGCGCGGTGACCCGGCTTTGGGGTAACACGGCCCCATGAACCGCATCCGCCACCTGCTCTGTGCTGCCCTGCTGCTGGGCGCTGCCGCCCCGGCGCTGGCGCAGGCCCCGCCCGGCCTGACCGAAAGCGAACGCCGCGAAGGCGCCCAGGCCCATCCGCAGATCTTGCAGCAGTTCGGCGGCGCGATGAGCGGCCCGGTGGCGGCTTATGTACGCGGTGTCGGGCAGAAGATCGCCGTGCAATCGGGCGGCGGCGCGCGGGCGCAGGATTACAACGTCACCTTGCTCAACAGCAATGTGAACAACGCCTTCGCCATCCCCGGCGGCTATGTCTATATCACCCGCCAGTTGCTGGCGCTGATGAATGACGAAGCCGAACTGGCCTTCGTCATGGGGCATGAAGTGGCGCATGTGTCCGCCCGCCATGGCCAGAAACGGCAGACGCGATCGGCGCTGTCGGGGATTTTGGCCGGATTGGCCGGGGCCATCACCGGATCGGATCTGATCGGGCGCGGCGCAAACCTCGTCGCCGGGCTGACCACGCTGGGCTACAGCCGCGATCAGGAACGCGAGGCCGACAGCCTGGGCGTGCGCTATCTCACCAGGGCTGGCTATGATCCGCTCGGCAGTGTGGACAGCCTGGCGGCGCTGGGCGCACAAACCGCGTTGGAGGCACGACTGAAGGGCCAGGGCGGCGCCGAACCGTCGAAATGGCTTTCCACCCACCCGGCCAATGATGAACGGGTGGCGCGCATTCGCGGCGAGGCCCAGGCGCTGCTGCCCAAGGCGGGGGCGCGGGCCAGCAACCGCGATGCGTTTCTGAATGCCATCGATGGCCTGGCCTATGATGATGATCCGGCCGAAGGCGTCGTGCAGGGCGGCAGTTTCCGCCATGGCGGGCTGCAATTGGCACTGGCTGCGCCGGCGGGCTTTGTGCTGAACAATGGTGCGGAGGCCCTGACCGGGCGGGGGCCGAATGGCGCCAATTTCGAACTGCGCGCCGCCGATGCCCGCACCGGCGATCTCAATGCGGTCGCCGCGGCGCGCTGGCAGCAACTGGGCGTGCGCGCGCCGGCAATGCAGACCACAAGGATCAACGGGCTGGACGCCGTGACCAGCAGCATCCGCGCCAACACCAACCAGGGCCCGGTGGATGCGACGCTCACCGTCTATCGCTGGACGCCGCAACTGGCCTTCACGCTGATCGCCATTGCGCCGCAGGGCCAGGCAGCGGCCATCGCGCCGGTCGCCGCCGGCGTCCGCAAGCTGAGCGCCCAGGAAATCGCCGCGATTCGCACCCGCCGCATCCAGGTGGTGCGGGTGGCGGCGGGCGATACGGTGCAGGGCCTCGCCGCCCGCATGGCCTATGACGATGATCGGTTGGCGCGGTTCCTGACGCTTAACCAGTTGGCCAGCAACGCGAAGCTGCAGGCTGGCGATCGGGTCAAGCTGGTTGTGTGGCGTTGATGCGGCTGGTGCATGTGGTGGCGGCCGCCCTGGTCGCCGGCGATGGCCCTAATGCTGGCTGCGTGTTGCTGGCGCAGCGCCCGGAGGGCAAGTCCATGGCCGGGCTGTGGGAATTTCCCGGCGGCAAGCTGGAGCCCGGCGAGACTCCCGAAGCGGCGCTGGCGCGCGAACTTGAGGAAGAGCTTGGCATCATCGCCGGGCCGCTGGAACCGTTCACCTTCGTCAGCCATAATTATGCGGATTTCCATCTGGTGATGCTGCTCTATTGGTGCCGGGCCTGGGCGGGCGAGCCGGTGGGGCGCGACGGCCAGGCGCTGCGCTGGGAACGGCCCGCAGCGATGGCGAACTTGCCGATGCCGCCCGCCGATGTGCCGTTGGTCGCGGCACTGGTGCAAACGCTGGCAAGTTGACGGCATGCACAAGGTTGCACCTGTGTGACAGGGCGGCTATGCGGCGGCGGCCATGCGGCGGTGACTGGGCGACAGCGAGGGGCGTGCGACATGAAAATCCTGGCTGGCAACGGCAACCCGGAACTGGCCAAGGCCATCGCCGCCTATCTGGAAATCCCGCTGACGCACGCATCGGTGCGCCGCTTTGCCGACGAGGAAATCTTCGTCGAAATCCATGAGAATGTGCGCGGCGAAGATGTGTTCGTGGTGCAGCCCACCGCGGCGCCGGCCAACGACAATCTGATGGAATTGCTGATCTGCATCGATGCGCTGAAACGCGCGTCGGCCCGGCGCATCACGGCGGTGATCCCCTATTTCGGCTATGCCCGGCAGGATCGCAAATCCGGATCGCGCACACCGATTTCGGCCAAGCTGGTGGCCAATCTGATCACCATGGCCGGCGCCGATCGCGTGCTCAGCCTCGATCTGCATGCCGGGCAGATCCAGGGCTTTTTCGATATCCCCACCGACAATCTGTTCGGCGCGCCGGTGATGGCCGCCGATATATTGTCGCGCATGCCGCTGGCCGATCTGATGGTCGTCTCGCCCGACGTGGGCGGCGTGGTGCGGGCGCGCGCTCTGGCCAAGCGGTTGGGCAATGCGCCGCTGGCCATCGTGGACAAGCGCCGCGAGCGGCCGGGCGAATCAGAGGTGATGAATATCATCGGCGATGTGCGCGGCCGGCGCTGCATATTGGTCGATGATATCGTCGATTCGGCCGGCACGCTGTGCAACGCGGCCGCCGCGCTGATCCAGGCCGGGGCGGCCGGCGTCACCGCCTATGTCAGCCACGGCGTGTTGTCGGGCGGCGCAGTGGCGCGGGTCGATGCGTCGGCGCTGTCGGAACTGGTGGTGACCGATTCGATCGCCCCCACGCCGGCGGTGCGCGCCTCCAACCGGGTGCGGCTGATCACCATCGCGCCGCTGCTCGCCGAAGCCATGCGGCGCACGGCCGAGGAAAGCTCGGTCTCGTCGCTGTTCGACTGAGTTCAGTTGCCCGTCGAGCGGTTCCGGATCGTGCCATCGGGCAGATAGACCTTCTCCGGCGTCACATATTCACCCTTGGGCGTGCAGATGCCGCCCGGATCCTGGGCGCGCATCTTGGCGCAGAATTCGGTATCGGGGCGCGGTTGCGCCTGCGCGCCTGCTGGAACAGCGGCAATCGACAGGGCGATCAGGGTGCCAGCGCCGAGCGCGGCAAGGAAAGCGGTCTTGTTCATGCCATCAGAATAGCGCGCAAACGCTTGCGTGGCCATGAACAAGCTGGCTATTCGCAGGCGTGGACCTTCGCCCGCCCCCCATGGCCCGATTGCAGCTGTCCGGCGCTGCGCTGGTGGCCAATTGGCAGGATTTTGCCGCTGCGGTCGGCCCGGCCGATTGCGGCGCTGCGATCAAGGCCGATGCTTATGGCTTGGGCGCCCGCGATGTGATGCTGCGGCTCGCTGCCGCCGGCTGCCGGACCTTCTATGTCGCGCACTGGCATGAGGTGCCGCCGCTGTTGCCGCTGCCCGCTGGCGTGACGCTGTCGGTGCTGCATGGCGTGACTGCGGCCGAATTGCCGGCAGCGCTGTTACTGCCGGCCCGCCCCGTGCTGATGACCCCCGCGCAGGCGGCCCTGTGGCGGCAGACCGGGCGGCCGGCCGAAGCCATGATCGATACCGGCATGCACCGGCTCGGCCTGGCGCCTTCCGAGGCCGCCGCCGCGCTGGCCGGCATCGAGATTGCGGTGCTGCACAGCCATCTCGCCTGCGCCGATGAGCGCGCGCATCCGATGAACGCAGCGCAGCGCAGCGCCTTTGCGGCCGTTGCGGCGCAGGTACCGGCTGGCGCCCGCGCGCTGGCCAATTCGGCCGGGGTGGCGCTGGGGCGGGATTATCATTTCGATCGGGTGCGGCCCGGCATCGGCCTGTTCGGCGGCGGCGTGCTGCCCGGTGGCCGGCCGTCGCGCCCGGTTGCCACCATGGCCGCGCGCATCCTGCAACTGCAGGGCGTGCCGGCCGGCGGCAGCGTGGGCTATGCCGCCGCCTTCACGGCGACACGGCCCAGCCGGATTGCCACCGTGGCGCTGGGCTATGCCGATGGCTACGCGCGCGGGCTGTCCGGTACCGGCTGGGCACTGGCCGGCGATGTGCGCTGCCCGGTGGCAGGGCGGGTCTCCATGGATTTGTGCAGCTTTGACGTCACCGACGCCGCCGGCCTGGCCGAAGGCGACTGGCTCGATATTCCGTTCGATCCGGAAACCGTAGCCGCATTGGCCGGGCGCACCAGTTATGAATTGCTGGTGGCCCTGGGCCAGCGCTTTGATCGGCTGTGGGCATGATCGGCCTGTTCGCCGCCATCGGCGCGCCGGTGCTCGCGGCCCTTGCCGCCATCGGCCGATTGGCGCGCTTTGCCGCCGCTGCATTGGCGGCGCTGCTGCGGCCGCCCTGGTATCCGGGGCAACTGGCGCAGCAGATGCTGATCATCGGCTGGCTGTCGCTGCCGGTGGTGGGGTTGACGGCGATCTTCACCGGCTCCGCGCTGGCGCAGCAGATCTTCATCGGCGGCAGCCGCTTCAACGCCGCTGCAACCGTGCCGGCGGTGACGGTGATCGGCGTGGTGCGCGAGCTGGGGCCGGTGCTGGGCGGGCTGATGGTCGCCGGGCGAGTGGCGTCGGCCATGGCCGCCGAACTGGGCACGATGCGCGTCACCGAACAGATCGACGCGCTGGTCACGCTGCGCACCGATCCGTTCCGCTGGCTGGTGGCGCCGCGGTTGGCTGCCGCCGTGCTGGTGATGCCGGCGCTGGTGCTGGTCTCCAACGCGCTGGGCGTGATGGGTGGCTGGCTGCTGGCGACGCAGCGGCTGGGCTTCAACAGCGCGCAATATCTCGCCACCACCGCGCGCTATCTGCAGATCGATGATGTCGTCTCCAGCCTGGTCAAGGCGGCAGTGTTCGGATTCTTCATCGCGCTGATGGGCTGTTATCACGGCTATCACAGCGGCGGCGGCGCAGCTGGCGTCGGGCGGGCGACCACCAATGCCGTGGTGTCCAGCTTCATCCTGATCCTGCTGTCCAATCTGATCATCACCGTGATCGTGTTCGGATCATGACGCCCACAATCGAACTTTCCGGCGTCGCCAAGCGCTTCGGCAGCCGCCAGGTGCTGGCCGGGGTCGATCTTGCGGTCGCGCCCGGCACCAGCCTGGTGATCATCGGCGGATCAGGCACCGGCAAATCGGTGCTGTTGAAATCCATCCTGGGCCTGATCCCCATCGATGCCGGATCGATTCGCGTCGAAGGCCAGGCGGTCGCTGGGCTGCGCGGCGCGGCGCTGGCCGCCCACCGCACCCGCATTGGCATGTTGTTCCAGGGTGGCGCGCTGTTCGATTCGCTCAGCGTCTGGCGCAATGTCAGCTTTGCCCTGGGCGGCAGCGCGGCCAGCCGCCGCGCCGTGGCCATCGACAATCTGGCACGTGTCGGCCTGGGCGCCGAAGTCGCCGATCTCAAGCCGTCGGAGCTGTCGGGCGGCATGCTGAAGCGCGTGGCGCTGGCCCGCGCCATTGCCGCGCGCCCGCCGATCCTCTTCTTCGATGAGCCCACCACCGGCCTCGATCCGATCAACGCGGCAAAAATCAACAATCTGATCCGCACCCTTGTTCAGGATTTGAAAATAACCGCGCTCACGATTACGCATGATATGGCAAGCGTTAGGGTTATCGCAGACAGGGTCGCAATGTTGCACGGGGGACGGATCATCTGGCAGGGGCCGCTGGCCGCACTCGATGGGTGCGACAACGCCCATGTGCGCCAGTTCGTGACCGGCAGCGCGGATGGCCCGATCGGCGGCCCGGTCGGCGGAACTGCCGCACCATGACAGCCCCCTATGCCCAGAGCGCCGGCGCCGCCGAGCTTGCCGCGCTGCTGTTGCGCGTGGCCGACGGCGACGCCCACGCCTTCCAGCAATTTTATGATCGCACCAGTGCAAAACTATTCGGCATCACCCTGCGTATATTGATCGAGCGGCAAGAAGCCGAAGATGTGTTGCAGGAGGTTTATGTGTCTGTGTGGCGCAAGGCGGCCACGTTCGACCCGGCCCGGGCCAGCCCGATCACCTGGGTGGCAACGATTGCGCGCAACCGCGCCATCGATCGGCTGCGCGCCCGTCCGGCCCGCGCCCATGTTCCTGTCGAAGCCGCTCATGATCTTGCCGACGACGGCCCTGCCCCCGATGCGGCGCTGATGTCCAGCCAGGATGCCAGGCGTCTGCACGAGGCGCTTTCTGCGCTGGAACCGCGCCATGCCGCTGCAATTCGCGCCTGCTATTTCGAAGGCGTAACC
The DNA here is from genome assembly GCF_987265915.1 of Sandarakinorhabdus sp. Classification (NCBI taxonomy): domain Bacteria; kingdom Pseudomonadati; phylum Pseudomonadota; class Alphaproteobacteria; order Sphingomonadales; family Sphingosinicellaceae; genus Sandarakinorhabdus; species Sandarakinorhabdus sp. The sequence goes on along the minus strand of NZ_OZ503948.1, from coordinate 608,562 downwards.
TACGAAGAACTTGCCGTTCGCGAGGCAGTGCCAGTGGGCACCTTGAAAAGCTGGGTCCGCCGCGGCTTGATTCGCATGCGCGGTCATCTGGAAGGCAGCGAGGCATGAGCACGACCCCGCCCAGTGGCGGCCGCGACAATGGCCTTGCCGGTTTGACCGAAGCCGAAGCCCTGGCCATGGACTATGCGCTGGGCGCCATGGGCCGTGCCGAGCGCAAGGCCGCCGAAGTGCGGCTGGCCAGCGATGCCGCGTTCCGCGAAGCCGTGGCGCGCTGGCAGGCGCTGCTCGGTCCGCTTGATGAAGCCACCGCGCCAGTGACACCGCCGGCATCGCTGTGGCAGGCGGTCGCGGCCGATGTGCATCCAGCGCGACAATCCTCAATGTCCGCAGCGGCGCCGGCCGCGCGCCGCGCCGGCTGGTGGCACAATCTGGCGCTGTGGCGCGCCGTGGGCATTGGTGGCCCGGTATTGGCAGCGATCACGGTCGCCTTGCTGGCCATGCCGCCCGCGGCCGTGGTCGCGCCCGCAGCCGTCAACGCCGGCCCCGAACTGGTGGCAACGCTGGCCGATGCCGATGGCCGGCCGCTGCTGGCGGCGGCCTATGATCCCGCCAATGGGGCCGTACGCTTTGCCCCCGTGGCGCAGGGCGGCGCCGATCAGGCCGGCAAGGTACCCGAACTGTGGGTGATCGAAGGCCAGGCCGCACCCAAATCGCTGGGCGTGATCGATATCTCGGCCGGCAGCAGCCATAGCATCCCGCGCGAACGGCTGGCCGGGTTGAAGCCCGGTTCGATCCTGGCGATCTCCATCGAACCGGTCGGCGGGTCGCGCACCGGGGCACCGACCGGTCCGATCATCGCCACCGGCGCACTGTCTGCCGCCTGAGCGCGGCACCGCCGGTCATGGCGCGCTTTGACGCTGCGACATTCGTTGATGCCGCCTATGGCGCCGCCCGCGCGTAGATGCAGCGGCTCGCTGATGCTCAGCGCGGCCTGTTATTGATGGAGCCCCCCATGTTTTCTCGCATTTCGCTGCGCGCCGCGCTGTTCGCTGTTGCCGCTGCTGGCTTGGTTGCCGCGCCGGCTGCCTATGCCCAACCCGCCAAGGACATCGTTGATACCGCCGCCGGCAATGCCGATTTCGGCACGCTGGTTGCCGCTGTGCAGGCCGCCGGCCTGGTTGACACGCTGAAGAGCAAGGGTCCGTTTACCGTGTTCGCCCCCACAAACGCCGCCTTCGCCAAGCTGCCGGCCGGTACCATGCCGACTCTGCTGAAGCCGGAAAACAAGGGCACGCTCACCGCTGTGCTCACCTACCATGTTGTTGCGGGCAAGCTGATGGCCGCCGATGTGGTCGCCGCGATCAAGGCTGGCGGCGGCAAGGCCGTGGTCACCACCGTTCAGGGCGGCAAGCTGACCGCAACGCTGATGGGCAGCACCGTCATGTTGACCGATGCCAAGGGCGGCATGAGCCACATCCGGGCCACCGACATCGCCACCAGCAACGGCGTCATTCACGTCATCGATACGGTGGTGATGCCGTAATCGGCATCCCGACAGGATCAAGAACGGGGGCCGGCGGCAACGTCGGCCCCTTTTTCGTGCCGGAACGGCGCTTGCGGCCTATTCGGCCGCCAGGACCTCGGCTGCGGCTTCGGCCTGTTGCAGCGCCCACATTTCGGCATAGGCGCCGCCGCGCGCCAGCAACGTTTCATGGCGGCCGCGTTCGATGATGCGGCCGCGATCCAGCACCAAGATTTCATCGGCATCGGTGATGGTGGACAGGCGGTGCGCGATGACGATGGTGGTGCGGCCCTGGCTGACGCCGCCCAGCGCCTCCTGAATGCTGGCTTCGGTGGCACTGTCGAGCGCGCTGGTCGCCTCATCGAGGATCAATATGGCCGGATTCTTCAGGATGGTGCGGGCGATGGCGACACGCTGCTTTTCGCCGCCGGACAGTTTCAGGCCGCGCTCCCCCACCTGCGTTTGATAGCCATCGGGCAAGCCCAGGATGAAATCGTGGATGGCCGCACCGCGGGCCGCCGCGATGATCTCGGCCTCGCTCGCATCGGGCCGGCCATAGGCAATGTTGTAGCGGATGCTGTCGTTGAACAGCACCGTATCCTGGGGCACAATGCCGATGGCGCGGCGCAACGACGTTTGGGTGACGCGCGCGATATCCTGCCCGTCGATGCTCACCCGCCCGCCCTGGATATCGTAGAAGCGATAGAGGATGCGGCTGAGCGTCGATTTGCCGGCGCCCGAATGGCCGACCACCGCCAGCTTGGCGCCCGGCGGCACATCGAACGACACTTCGTGCAAGATCTGCCGGCGCGGATCATAGCCGAAATTGACCGCATCAAAGCTTATATGCCCGCCCTGCACCACCAGCGGCGCGGCATCTTGCGCATCGGCGATTTCCGGCGCCGTATCGGTCAGGCGGAACATCGCATCCATGTCGATCAGGCCCTGGCGGATTTCGCGATAGACCATGCCGAGCATGTCGAGCGGCCGGAACAGTTGCAGCAGCAGGCCGTTGACGAAGGCGATGTCGCCCACGGTGAAACGGCCCTGGTTCCAGCCCCACACCACATAGGCCAGCGCGCTGCCCATCAGGATGTTGGTGATCAGGCTCTGGCCGACGTTCAGCCAGGCCAGCGATACTTCGGATTTGGTGGCGGCATCGGTGTAACGCTTGATCGCCTTGCCATAATTGTCATTCTCATGGGCTTCGGCGTTGAAATATTTGACCGTTTCATAATTCAGCAAACTGTCCACCGCCCGCGCCGTCGCGCGCTGGTCGCTTTCCACCATTTCGCGGCGCAGCGCGGCGCGCCAATCGGTGATGCGCTGGGTATAGACGATATAGACCACCACCATCACCAGCGTCGCCACCACCAGTTCGACGCCAAAGCCGCGCCAGAACAGCAGGCACACCGCGGTCAGCTCGATCACGGTGGGGAAGATGTTGAACAGCAGGAAATAGAGCATGGTATCGATGCTCTTGGTGCCGCGTTCGATCAGCCGGGTCAGCGCGCCGGTGCGGCGTTCGAGATGAAAGCGCAGCGACAGTTGATGGATGTGGGTGAACACATCCAAGGACAGGTGCCGCGCCGCTTCCTGGCCGACGCGTTCGAACACGGCATTGCGCAGATTGTCGAACAGCACGCCGGAAAAGCGCGCCAGCGCATAGGAAGCGACCAGCGCGGCGGCAACCATCACGCCATCAGGGGCCTTTGCCGCCATGGCATCCAGCGCCAGCTTCAGCGTGTAGGGCATCGCCAGCGTGATGCCCTTGCCCAACAGCACCAGCAGCATCGCCGCAACCACGCGCAGTTTCAGGTCGCTGCGCCCTACCGGCCACAAATAAGGCAGGAAGCGCCGCAACGTCCGGAAATCGGCATCGCCTTTTTGGGGGTTTGGCGGAGCGGCCATGGATTGCATGCCGGTGCATATGGGCCTGACGGGCGGGTGGCACAATGGGGCCTATTCTCCCACCCCCAGCCCCTCCCGCAAGCGGGAGGGGAGACGTTCGGGCCTGGCGGGACGCCCGTTCCAGCCGCACAATCTGCTCCCCTCCCGCTTGCGGGAGGGGCTGGCGGTGGGCTTGCCCCTGCGCCCCCTTGCGCCCATGGTGCCCCGATGTCCCGCCCGCCGCGCCGCCCCGCCCCTGGCCTGCCCGACCGGCAAGCCATCCTCGATTTCATCGCCACCCAGAAAACCAGCGTCGGCAAGCGCGAGATCGCCAAGGCGTTCGGCCTGCACGCGCAAGACAAGATCGCGCTGAAATCCCTGCTGAAAGAGATGATGGAGGCCGGCGAGCTGGAAACCGGACCGGGGCGAAATCTGCATAAAGGTGGCGGCCTGCCCAAGGTGACGGTGCTGCGCGTCGCCGACATCGCCGATGGCCAGGCCATTGCCGTGCCCGACCGCTGGGAACATCCCGGCCCGCCGCCCCGCCTGCGCGTGATCGAGGGCCGCAAGCGGGGTGCCTTTGGCCTCGGCGATCGTTTCCTGGCCCGCATCGAGGAACAGGGTGGCGGTATGCTGGCCTTCCCGATGAAGGCGCTGGCCAAATCCGAGGAGTATATCCTCGGCATCCTGCGCCGCGAGCCTTTGGGCTGGCGGCTGGTGCCGGTGGACAAGAAGGCGCGGAGCGACCTCGCCATCAGCGACCCCGGCGAGGCGCAACCCGGCGATCTGGTGCTGGCCGAGCCCAGCGGCCGCCCACCGCGCGTGACGGGGCGCGTTGTCGAAGTGTTGGGCGACCCCTTCCTGCCGCGTGCCTTCAGCCTGATCGCCATCCACGCCAAGGGTATTCCGCACCGTTTTGATGAATCGACGCTGGCGGAAGCCGACCGTATCGCCGAGCAGCCACTGGGGCCGCGCGAAGATCTGCGCGCGCTGCCGTTCCTGACCATCGACCCCTCCGACGCGCGCGACCATGATGATGCCGTGTGGGCCGCGCCCGATCCCGAAAACAAAGCCCAGTTTCGCGCCATCGTCGCCATTGCCGATGTGTCCTTCTACGTCCGCCCCGGCTCCTCGCTCGACCGTTCGGCGCGCAGCCGCGGCAACAGTGTCTATTTCCCCGATCGCGTGGTGCCGATGCTGCCGGAAGTCCTCTCCGCCCACGCCTGCAGCCTGGTGGCCAATGAAGACCGCGCGGTGATGGCCTGCCACCTGCACATCGATAGCGACGGCAAATTGCTGAGCTGGCGCTTCACCCGCGCCGTCATCCGCTGCGTCGCCAACATCGCCTATGAAGAGGCGCAGGCCACCATGGACGCCGGCGCGGGCGACTATCTGCCCGTGCTGCAACCGCTGTGGGATTGCTGGGCCGCGCTGAAACACGCGCGCGACCACCGCGAACCGCTGGCGCTGGAATTGCCCGAAAAGCGCGTGGTGCTCGACGAACAGGGCCGCATCGCCGGCATCCCGGTGCGCGAACATCTCGCCGCCCACCAGGTGATCGAGGATTACATGATCGCCGCCAATGTCGCCGCCGCGCGCGCGCTGGAGAAGAAGAAGGCCGCCTGCATCTTCCGCTGCCACGAAGCCCCCAGCCGCGAGAAGCTGATCACGCTCAAGGATTATCTCGAAACGCTGGGCCAGAATCTCGCCATGGGCCAGGTCGCCCGCCCCGCCATCTTCAACCGCATCCTCGCCCGCGCCAAGGACGGCGAGCATTACGAGGAAGTCTCCCAACAGGTGCTGCGCACGCAGACGCAAGCCTATTACACGCCGGACAATGTCGGCCACTTCGGCCTGGCGCTGGGCAGCTATGCCCACTTCACCTCGCCGATCCGCCGCTATGCCGATCTGGTCGTGCACCGCAGCCTCGCCGCCGCCTACCGGCTGGGCGATGGCGGCTTGCACGCCGAAGAAGACAAGACCCTCAGCAAGACCGCCGATCACATCAGCATGACCGAGCGCCGTGCCATGGAGGCCGAACGCGACACCATCGATCGCTATGTCGCCTCCTACCTCTCCACCATGGTCGGCGATGTGCTGAAAACCCGCATCACCGGCGTCGCCAAGTTCGGCTTCTTCGCCACGGTCGAGGGCCTCGGCGGGGACGGGCTGGTGCCGGTCTCCACCCTCGGCGCCGAACGCTTCGTGTTCGATGAAGACGCCCGCGTGCTGGAAGGCGTTGAATCCGGCACGCGCTATGCCGTCGGCCAGCGGCTGGAACTGCGCCTGGTGGAAGCCAGCCCGATCACCGGCGCACTGCGCTACGAACTGCCCGAAGCCGGCAGCAGCGCCGGCCCGCGCAGGGACCGCACCCGCCCGCGCGGCGGCTTCACCCCCCGCCCCGGCCAATCCCGCGTGCCGCCGGGCGTGCGGCGGGGGCGGCGTTGATTGCACGCGCCGGCCATGCCATCTGAACAGCAATTGCGCATGAAATGGGGACGCCACACATGAAGAACCTGCTGCTCGCCGGACTGTTGTTGGCCACCGCCCATCCGGCGCTGGCCCAAACCGCCGCCAAATCCCCCCGCGACGCCATGATTGCCGAAGCCGACGCCGCCACCGCCCGCGCGCCGGTCGAGGAACAAGCCGCCGTCTCCAAAGGCAGCGTCACCGTGAAGGGCAAGGCGATCGCCTACACCGCCACCGCCGGTACGCTCACCATCCGCGACGACAATGCCCGGCCCACCGGCAGTATCTTCTACACCGCCTACACAACCGGCGAACCGGGCCGGCCCGTCACCTTCTTCTACAACGGCGGCCCCGGCTCGGCGACGATCTGGCTGCACATGGGCAGCTTCGGCCCCGTCCGCGTGAAAACCGACAAGCCCGCCTATGTGCCGCCGCAGGATTATGCCGTCGGCCCCAACCCGTGGACCCTGCTCGACAAGACCGACATCGTCTTCATCGATGCCCCCGGCGCCGGCTGGTCACGGCCGCTGGGTGACAAGAGCTTCCGCGATTTCAACGGCGTCGATCAGGATGGCGATGCCTTCGCGCGGGCCATCATCCGCTATGTGAACAAGAACAACCGCTGGAAAGCGCCGAAATTCCTGTTCGGCGAAAGCTACGGCACGCTGCGCTCCGGCGTGCTGGCGCGGATGCTCGAAGAACGTGGCCTGTCGCTGAACGGCGTCGCCTTGCTCTCCACCATCATGAACTATGGCGTGCGCCAGGCCGGATACGACCAGAATTACCTCACCCTCTTCCCCGGCTATGCCGCCACCGCCTGGTATCACGGCACCCTGCCCGGCGCGAAACCCGCCAATATCGACGCCTTCGTGAACGACGTCCGCGCCTGGACGCTCGGCCCCTACGCCGCCGCCCTGATGAAGGGCAGCAACCTTTCCGACGCCGAAACCGACGCCATCGCCGCGAAAATGCACGCCTACACCGGCCTGCCCATCGATTTCCTCAAACGGGCCAACCTGCGCGTGGACCTGGCGCATTTCCAGACCGAACTGCTGCGCCCCCGCGGGGTCTCCATCGGCCGGCTCGACACCCGCTACACGCTGCCACCCACCGATCTGAACGCCGACAGCCCCGACGAAGACCCCGCCAGCACCGCCATCACCGGCGCCTATTTCAGCGCCTTCCAGGATTATGCGGTAAAAACGCTGGGCATCAAAACCGACCTCCCCTACCGCCTCACCGCCCGCGAACCCGGCTGGAACTGGGACTGGACCCACCGCCCCCCACGCGGCGGCGCCCAAACCACCCCCAACACCGCCGTCGATCTCGCCCACACCATGCGCGCCAACCCGAAGCTGAAAGTCCTCTTCCTCAACGGCTACTACGACATGGCCACCCCCTTCTTCGGCGCCGAATTCGACGCCAGCCACATGGCCCTGCCTTTGGAGATTAGGAAGAATATCAAGTTCACCTACTACCAGTCCGGCCACATGATCTATCTGTCGGAGTCGGAACTGGCGAAGCTGCGCGATGATGTGGCGGCTTGGTATGATGAGGCTGTGAAGTAGTGTCGCTTGCATCAAGATGACATCAGAAAAACTCGTTCCGGCTGAGCTTTTCGAAGCTGGTTAACATTGGTCGTAAGATAAATTAAAAGTGGCCTCCGGCGGGCAGGGCCTGAGGCCCTGCACCCACTCTAGTTTGGTGCAGCTCTCTTCCCCCACTTCTCCCCTTGCAAGAAAAATTCGACTTACGCTGCAAGGGGCCCAATGGAGCTCCTAATCGAGGATTATTACTTCAACAGCTTTGCAATACGTCCTGCGAGCGCTCCTCAAACTCACCTCATCGGAAAGGTGGTAGGCCTACGCCTCAACACCTTCTGCACATGCTCCACAACGGGTTTGATGACGAAGCGAGCGCAACTCCATTGCAGTATTCTCTGCTAAGTTCGTCTAGGTTTGATACCGTACTGAGCTGCGAGTTCGATCATACTTCTTGTTTCTGTCTCGCAATATAATAAGATACGTCTATTAATGTCATTTTTCTGACGCGATTGCTCATCTGTCAGAGTTGTCCGCTTACGCCAGTAATCGAGATAATCCATCTCTTCCGAAATCGATATCACACCTCTCTCACGAAACATTTCAAGCGCAGCTGGATTTAGAGATCGATCAATGTCAGTTTTGACCCGTTTAATTGCGCCAAACACCCGATTAGAAAACAAGCGCAGAAAACGTTTCACGCATACATTTCCAACTTCCGTCGTTCTCCCATTCTTGATATTCTTAATAACACAAATTTGATTGATCGGGGAATGTTCGCACTCGCATGCGCGCTCATTATGATCATTATAAACAAAGAATAGGCGCCATTCAGCCTTCGCTTCATCCCAGTCGCTGGAGTTGCTCAAACTTAAGATTGCACCTCTGAACTTCGCTTCGTTGTGTCCACCACCAGTCATCGTGCGCTCCTAAAGCTGGCCAACCAAACGGGGGCAGGGCTGGCACTCATGGAGATAGAGTGCTAACACAAGAACAAACAGCGGTCAAACCTTCGGTTCATAGGTGTATTTTTCTATTAGCGATCGAAAGATTGGAAGCCGACAGCGCAGGGCTCGCCATTTGCTTCATAAGTATGATAGAAATGCGTGTTTCTGGAGCCGAACCATGTCCACCATCGAACGCATGACCGTGACCATGCCCGCCGAAATGGCGGCCACCCTGCGACAATCTGTGGCGGGCGGCGAATATGCGTCCACCAGCGAAGTTGTGCGCGAGGCGCTGCGCGATTGGATGCGCAGCCGCGATGCGGACCAGCGCGACCTGGCGGCCTTGCGGCAGGCCATCAGCGAAGGCGACGATAGCGGCACTGGCATCCCCGCCGCCGAGGTGTTTGCGGAGCTTCGCCAGATCATCGCCGATCGCCGCGCCCGCGGGTGAAGCGGCTCGTCTTTTCGCCGGCCGCGCGCGCCGACCTCGTCGCCATCGCGCGCTACATCGCCGAAGACAATCCCGACCGCGCGATCAGCTTCGTTGCTGAACTTGAAGCCAAGGCACATCAGGCCGCCGAACGGCCCGCAAGCTTTCCGGCCCGCGATGATGTGAGCCCCGGCTTGCGCGCCGCCAAGCACGGCCGCTACCTGCTGTTCTTCCGCGAAAGTCCGGAAGAGGTGCGTATCGTGCGCGTGCTGCACGGTGCCCGCGACCTGCCGAGGACGATGAGGATGGACGCCTAACGCGAGGCGTGGATTTTCAGCGACAGCATAGGCTCCCACGCGCCCAACATGTCGGTCAGCAGATAGCGAAACGAAACGCCAGCGATGCGCCGTTGCCCTTCGGCGGGCTGTGCGCCAGCTCGGCGTGCAACGCGTCCGCGACTTCCCGCAGCGCCGCACAACAGGTTGGCATGGCATGGCCGGGGCCGGGATAGGCGCCGACGGCGCGATGCACGTCGCCGGCGGACAGGGTCAGTGAGGTTTTGCCCGTCTGCCGGGCATGGGCCAGTTGCCGTTCGATTTCGGTCTTGAACATCTGCTTGTTCAAAGCGGGGCGCGGCTTGGCCGGCGCTTCGGCTTCGGCAGCATCCTCCAGCGCCCAGCGCGGCGCATCCAGCGCGGCAGCGAGCCTTGATCGTGTGGCGGGCGTGCCGTGGCCCTTGCCGGCTTCGATCCGGTTGACCCAGACCTGGGAGAGGCCGGCGCGGCGGGCCAGTTCGGTTTGGGTCAGCCCGCGGTGGCGGCGCCAGGCGGCCAGTGGGGAGAGGCCTTGCCTGATCATCAGCGCCACGACCTCACCCGGCACCGCGCCGTCCTGCGCGATGCTCGCCAGGCCGGCGCGGCCGGCGATGATGTCCTCGGCATCTTCGGCCAGCAAGGCGAGCCGCTCATAGTCGGCCGCGGTCAGCACCACCATTTCGGTGCCATCAGGGGCCTGAAAACGCTGGGGTTGGTGGTTCATCGTCCGTCCTCATTCATAAACGCTGCCGCGGCTGGCGATGCGGATGATGGCCAGCACCTGGCAATCGCGATACACCACCCGCCAATCACCCACGCGCAGCCGCATCAAATCATCGCCGCCGGCCAACCGCTTGATGTTGTTGGCCAACGCTTCCGGCGCTGTCGCCAATTGTTCGATCTTGGTGACAATCCGCGTGGCCGTGGCCTGGTCCATCCTCGACAGGCTTTTCAGGGCGTCCCGGCTATACGCGATGGGCTTGACCATACACGTGTTTATAGCGTTTTGTTATAAACATCAACCCCGAGGTGTTGGCACCATAGCTGTCCTACACGGGCAAAGCCTGTCATCATGGCGATGTCGGTTGATTTTGTGCGGCGGAATTGAGTTGATCAATGAAAACAAGGCTGAATACCGCCGGATTCGTCCAATGCGTCAAAACTGCAACGGCGCATGGGGTGGCGAAAACCACCGACAGATATTGGCACATCATGTGCCGGAAAAGCTGAAAAAGCGGAACCTTTGTAACTTTGTAAATAACATTCTTGGGAATTTGGGGTCAGACGCCTGTGCTCACCCGGCGCGCGCGGAGGCAGCCAAGCCCCGGATCAAGTCCGTGACGAGTGAATATCGGCGGCAAGCGCGCCTGAAAACTGATGGGTGCAGGGATGAGTCCCTGCCCGCCGGAGGCAACTTTTCTATTCTAACCTGATCGAAAGATAATCCCCCGGCGCCATCGCTTCCAGCCAGTGGAAGAGCGTTTCGCGGTCCTGGGCGACGCAGCCTTCGGTGGGGCGGCCGTCGGGTTGGCGGACGTGCCAGAAGATGGCGCTGCCGAGGCCGGGGGTGGGGGGCGCGTCGTTGTGGGCGAGGATGAGGATGAGGTCGTAGGCGTGGTCGTCGCGCCAGAGGGTTTCGGCGCTGAAGGTGTGGGGCATGAAGACGGGGCGGTTGTAGGCGGGGTCGTTGGGGTCGTCGCTCCAGCCATCCGACGGCCGCAGCCAGCGCCAGGGCAGCGCGGTGCGCGGGGTGGGCAGGCGGTCGGGGCGCAGGAGTGCGGCGCGGATGGGCCAGAGGCCGAGCGGGGTTTTGCCGTCGCCTTCGCGTTTGTCGGCGGCGGCTACCCAACCGCCTTTGCCGAAGCTGGCGGGGTGGGTTTGGCCCAGCGCGGTGATGGTGCCGGCGGCGGGGTTGGCGTGGAAGATGGTCATGGGGTTCTCGTGTTTCCGCGCTGGCTACCCCTCTCCCGGGCCGCGCTCTGCGCGTCTCTCGACCTCTCCCCCAAGGGGAGAGGTGAAGGTTAGAGCAGATGGCCTTGGCGGTCGCGTTTGGTGGCGAGGTAGGCGGCGTTGTGGGGGTTGGGGGGGAGATCGTGGGGGACGCGATCGACCGCCAGGCCGTGGACGGCGAGGCCGGCGACTTTGAGCGGGTTGTTGGTGAGCAGGGTGACGCTGCCGACATTCAGCGCCCGCAGCATGGCGGCGGCGAGGCTGAAATCGCGCTCGTCGGGTTCGAAGCCGAGGCGGGTGTTGGCGTCCACCGTGTCCCAACCCTGATCCTGCAGGGCATAGGCGCGCAATTTGTTGAGCAGGCCGATGCCGCGGCCTTCCTGTTGCAGATAGAGGAGGATGCCGCCGTACGGATTGCCGGCGATGGCAGCGATGGCAGCGTGGAGCTGAGGCCCGCAATCGCATTTCAGGCTGCCCAGCACATCGCCGGTCAGGCACGCCGAGTGCAGCCGGGCCAGAACCGGCCGATCGGTGGCGGGGCTGCCGATCACCAGTGCCAGATGCTCCGGGCCGCCATCGGCCGGGCGGAAGGCGACGACTTCGGTGTCTTCCGCCGCCGCCAGCGGCAGGCGCGCGCGGCTGGAGAGGCGGACGCGGGCCATCGCCGGTGGCAGGGCGAGCACGGCATCGGCCGGGCAAGTGAGGGCGACATCAACGCCGGCCAGCGGGGCCGCATAGACGGCGGGAATCAGGCCGGCATGTTTGGCCAGCGCGATGGCGGCGCGCGCCGATTCGGTGTCGGCGGCCAGTGCGCGGGTGCGGAACGGGCCTTTGAACGGGGTGGCGAGATCGAGCACCGGATCGGCGACGGCGCGGCTGCCGGGCAGATCGAGCCAATCGGGCCGGTCCACCCACACCGGTTCGGGATCGGCGGCAGCAGCAGCAATCTGGTTGGCCAAGTTGAGCACGGCGGCGCGGCGCGCGGTGATGACCAGGCCGGCGCGCGATGCGGTTTCCAGCGCCGCCAGCGAATCGGCATCCGCCAGTTCGGCAGAAAGGATGGCCAATGATCCCACACCAACGATCCGCCCGCGGCGCAGGGCATCGCTGGCGGCTTCGGCAAGATAGGCCGGCGCGATGCTCACAGATCGAGCGTGACGATCTGCGGGATATGGTCGGACGGCTTGCCCCAGTCGCGGGCATCGCGCACCGCTTCGAAGCCCGTCACCGCCGGCGCCAGCACCGGCGAGCACCAGACATGATCGAGCCGCCGGCCGCGATCAGAGGCGCGCCAATCATTGTTGCGATAGCTCCACCAGGTGAAGAATTTCTCCGGTTCGGGGACGAAACGGCGAGCGACATCCACCCAATCGTGGCTTTGCTGGAACGCGGCGAGCGCCGCGACCTCGATGGGGGTGTGCGAGACAACATCGAGCAGCGCCTTGTGGTTCCACACATCGCATTCCAAGGGCGCGATGTTGAAATCGCCGACGATGACGGTGGGTTCGGCCAGGGTTTGCGACCAGCGCGTCATGCGATCCAGAAAATCGAGTTTCTGGCCGAATTTCGGGTTGACCGTGCGATCGGCGACATCGCCGCCGGCCGGCACATAGACATTTTCCACCAGCAGCCCGCCTGGCAGACGCACTCCGATGTGGCGCGCTTCGCCATTGTCCTGCCAGTCATAGCGCCAGGCGCCGTCGAGCGGCACGCGGCTGAGGGTGGCGACGCCGTGATGCATGCGCTGCCCGTTCAGGAAACGGTGATCATAGCCCATGGCTTCGAACAATTTGTGGGGGAACACATCGTTGGCGACCTTGGTTTCCTGGAGGCACAGGATATCGGGTGCGTGGTCGCGCAGGAATTGTTCGACAATGTCGATGCGGGCGCGAACGCTGTTGATGTTCCAGGTGGCGATGCGAAGGGCCATGGCCAGCGTTTAGGCGATGCCGCGCGGTTCGTCACCTGCCAACAAAAACCCCTGATGCCGGGGGTGTGGCACCAGGGGTTCCTGTCTGCGCTCGTCACGCAAGCAGAACGACTGAGTTACGTGTCCCTTCCGGTCAACAGGGGGGCAAACCCGAAAGGCGACGTGTCGTCTGCTGAAACGCTTATGGCTGATTCGACCTTGCCGAACCATGAACGGGACGGGCCTTCATGGTTCATTTTGGTGTGAGGTTCAGCGCACCGCATCGCGGCGGGGATCGGCAAAACCGAACGACACCCCGTTCAGGCTGGCGTTGTAGCGGACATTGGCCAGCCGCACTTCGCTGCGGCCGCCTTGCGCATCCAGCGCCGTCCAGCCAGCCAAGGCCAGGCCGCCCGGTGCGCCCGCTGCGCGCGTGAAACGAATCGACAAAGTGCCGAATTCCGGCCGTTTCGGATCGCGCGCTGCCACCTCAACCAGATCGGCATTGTCGGTGGTGATGCGGGCGATCGGTGCCAGATCCGGTTCGGCGGCGAGCAGGATCTGCAACGGCGTGCGGCGCACCGGCCATTGGCTGACCTGTTTCACCTCGTAATCGACGAACGACAGGGTGCGGCCATCTGCAACCAGCAGCATCCTGGCCGTATCATACTGGAACCGCACCTTGCCGGGGCGCGCCAGCCACAATTTGCCGGCAAGCACGCGGCCATCGGCGCCGGCCTGAGTGAAATCGGCGGCCAGGCTGGTGGTGCCTTTCAGCGAGGCTGCGATTTCGGCCAGGCTGGTGGCGGGAGCGGGGGTGGCCAGCAGGGCGGCGGTGATCAGGGCAAATATCTTCATGGCGCAGCCTTATCGGGCCACGGCTTCACCCGCCATGAATGAAAATCAGGCTGCCGCGCCCAGATAGCCCAGTTGCGCGGCCTTGAAGATCGTCTGGCTGCGGTTGACGGCGTTCAATTTCTCGCCGGCATTCTGGATGTGGAAGCGCACGGTGGCATGGCTGCGCGACAGGATCAGGCTGATTTCCTTGTCGGTCTTGCCGATGCTGGCCCAACGCAGGCATTCGACCTCGCGCTTGGTGAGCTGGCAATCGCACGGCAGCCAGCGACGGGTACGATGCGCCTTGACATAACCAGCGACGAATCGGTGCGACAGCAGCGCGAATTCATCGGCAAAGGCGTCATATTCCGCCGAAAGATCGGCCCGGAGCGGATCGCGCGACAAGAAACACACTGCACCGATCTGGCCGAATGGCAGATGCACCGGCACGACGATGGCCGCCTTGGTCAGCGCGCGCTTCTCGAAATTCTCCAGGCTCATTTCATCGAGATAAGGGTTGGGCTGGCGCGTGCGGAACCCCTCGGCGTTGGCCCAGAACACTTCGGATTCATAACGGCAGGCCCGCGGCAGCGGCGACGACAGCGCCAACTTGCTGTCTTTCCACCAATGCTCGTTCTCGGCTGTCCAGCCATAGACATCGGCCGCCAGCACATTGCCCTCGGCATCCTCCATCGGCGCCTTGGAGGCGATATTATCGGTCATCACGATGTGCAGGCCGCTGCAACCAAGCGCGATATCGCGCAGGGCCTCAGCGGCATGGCGAACATCGCCCATGCAACGGATGGAAACGGCGGCAAGATTGGCATGCAGGTCCACGGCATCACTCCCCAGTGCGTTCGAATCGGAGGGGCCGCCTCGATGGGCACGTGATTTCCACGCTCCCTCCCAATTTCGATCGGGAACTAATCACAGGCAGACGGTGTCTGCAATGGGCTTTGACATTCAAGGTTGCTTGAAGTCGGGCCGTCGCAAATTGCGGCACGCTATGGTTGTTCAGATGCTTGCAACCATCGCCGGCTTTGCTAGGCTATGCAGCACCGGGGGGACTAGGCGTGCAATGGCATCGAACAGGCGTTGGCCAGGGGGCATCTGGCACGCAGTTTCAGCGGATGCTGCGCGCCGTTGCCTTGCTGATCCTTCTGAGCTTCACCGTCGGCCGGCCCGCGCTGGCCGCCGGGCATGACCGTGCCCCGCACCAGGGCGTCGCCAGCTGCGCCGGCTCCACCTGCCATGGCCGGCAGGAAGCCACCGGGCCGCGGGTGCGCCAGAATGAAGTGATGAGCTGGAGCGACCCGGCCAGCCTGACCGGCGTGCACAGCCGCGCCTGGCGGGTGCTGGAACAGCCGCGCGCCCAGGCCATCGGCCGGCGGTTGGGCATCGCCAATGTGACGACCAGCCCGGAATGCATCAATTGCCACGGCGATCCGGCGCCGGTGCGCGGGCCCAAATGGCAGCAATCCGATGGTGTGGGCTGTGAGGCCTGCCATGGCGGATCGACGAGCTGGCTGGCCAGCCATGCCAGCGTGAAGGCAAGCCACGCCGACAATGTGGCCAAGGGCATGTGGGCGATGAACGATCCGCGGGTGCGCGCCCGCGTCTGCCTCGATTGCCATTTCGGTTCCGACAAGCCGGGCCAGTTCGTGTTTCACCGCATCATGGCCGCCGGCCACCCGCGCATCGCCTTTGAACTCGATCTGTTCACCAGCCTGCAACGCCACCATGATGAGGATGAAGATTATCGCACCCGCAAGGGTGTCGCTGGCGGCGTGAAGACCTGGGCGGTGGGCCAAGCGCTGGCGGTGGAGCGCGCACTGGCGCTGCTGCCGATGGTGCCGGCCGGCATGGCGGGGGCGGATTATTATTTCTATGATTGCCGCAGCTGCCATCGCAGCTTCAGCGACGATCCGGCGGCAACCCTCCAGGCGCGCACCAACGGTTGGCGGCCGATTCCGCCGGGTCAGCCGGTGTGGAACGATGAACAGATGATCATGCTGATGGCCGCGGCGCGGGTGGCGGCCCCCGATCTGGCGCGCAGTTTCGATGCGCAATCGCGCGCCTTCCATTCCGCCATGGCCGGGGATCGTACTGCGGCCATGAAGGCGGCGGCGACCCTGAAAACCACGGCGGTGGCTTTGGCCCGGCGGATGGCCACGGCCAGCTTTGATCGAGCGCAAAGCTTTGCGCTGATCAAGGCCGTGCTGGTCGGCAATGCGCCGGCCTATACCGATTATCAGGGCGGCGTGCAGGCAGTGATGGCCGCCGACACGCTGCTTGGCGCGCTGGTGGCCGCCGGGCAGGTCGATCGCGCGGCGGCACTGGCGCTGCGGCCCGATCTGGACCGGGCCTATGCCCTGGCGCGCGACGCGAATCGCTGGGATGCCGTGGCCTTCCGCGCCACGCTGGCCCAGGTGGCCAACCGGGTTCAGGCGTTGCAATGAGAGCGATTGGGCAATGACGGCGGCTGGGCAATGATGGCGCGCGCGCGGATCGCCGGCGGCGTGGCGGCGCTGGCGCTGCTGCTGGCCGGTTGCGGTGGCAGCAGCGCGCCGCCCAGCCCGGTGGCGGGCGGCGGTGTTGGCGGTGTGACGCCCACCCCGACGGCGCCCTCGGTGCCAGCCAGCGTGTTCACCCGGCCTGCCGCCGAAGCGTTGACCGTGACCGACGTGCAATCGATCATCGCCCGCGCCGCAGCCGAAGCCAGCGCCCGCGGCTTGCCTGCGGTGATCGCGGTGGTGGATCGGGTCGGCAATGTGCTGGCGGTGTATCGCATGGCCGGCGCCCGCGCGACGGCGACCACCCGCGCCAACGCCACTGGTGCCAATATCGATGCACAAGGCGTGACGGTGCCCGCTGAGCTTGCCGCCATCGCCAAGGCGATCACCGGCGCCTATCTGTCGTCGGGCGGCAATGCCTTTTCGACGCGCACCGCATCGATGATCGTGCAGCCGCATTTTCCACCCTCGGCGCGCACCGTCGGGCTTGAATCCGGGCCACTTTATGGCGTGCAGTTTTCGCAACTGCCCTGTTCCGATCTGGTGGCGCGCTTTGGCGTGGGCAGCCCGTTCATCGGCCCCAAGCGCTCACCGCTCGGGCTGGCTGCCGATCCGGGCGGCTTCCCGCTATACAAGAATGGCGTGGCGGTGGGCGGGGTCGGCATCATGGCCGATGGCGATTATGGCTTTGATGCCGAGGTCGTCGATGTCGATAGCGACGATGAGGAACATATCGCCCTGGCCGCCACGGCGGGCCATGCCGCGCCCGAAGCCATCCGCGCCGAGCGGATTTCGGTCGATGGCACGCTGCTGCGCTACAGCGATGCCATTGCCAGCGGATTCAAGAGCAATCCGGCCAGCCCTCCGGCGTTTTCCGGCTTGACCGGCGCGCTGGTGGCGGTGGGCGGATTCAACGCGGCCAGCATTATCGCCGGCACTGCCTATGGCAGCGAGGCCAGCGGCGTGCGCCCGGCCACATTGGCCGAGTTCAACCATCCCGATGCCTATCTTCTGTCGGACGGCGCCGGCACCAACCGCTATCCGGTGCGCGCCGCCACCGATGCCGGCGATGTCGCGCAGCCGATCACCGCGGCCGAAGCCCGCGCCGTGCTGGAAGAGGCGTTCGCGATCATGTCCCGCGCCCGCGCCCAGATCCGCCAGCCGCTGGACAGCCGCGCGCAGGTGTCGATCAGCGTGGTGGACACACGCGGTGCCGTGCTGGGCCTGGTGCGCTCCCCCGACGCGCCGGTGTTCGGCATCGATGTCAGCTTGCAGAAGGCCCGCACGGCGGCGTTTTTCTCGAATCCCCGCGCTGCCGCCGATCTGGGCGCGGTGACCACGGCGGCCGGGGCAGCCGATGCCAATGTCCGCGATTTCGTGGCGCGCACGAATAGCTTCTTTGGCAACAATGGCTTCCTCACCGGGGCGGTGGGGGTGAGCAACCGTGCCATCGGCAATATTGCCCGCCCCTATTTCCCTGATGGCGAAGCCGGCCGGCCGCCCGGCGCGCTGTCGCGGGACATCAAGGGCTGGTCGCCGTTTTCGACCGGGCTGCAATCGGCGCTGATCATCCAGAATCTGGTGCAGGTGCTGGGCGGCGGCGATCCGCGACAATGTACCTTCCTGCCGAACACGCCGGGCGGGCAGAATCGGCTGGCCAACGGCATCCAGATCTTCCCCGGCGCCGTGCCGATCTATCGCGGCAATGTGCTGGTCGGTGCCATCGGCGTATCGGGCGACGGCATCGATCAGGATGACATGATCAGCTTCCTCGGCGCGTCCAATGCCGGGCTGCGGCTGTCGGGTGCCATCGGCCTGCCGCCGGCCTCGATCCGATCCGATCAGGTGGAGGTACCCCTGGCTGGCGGTGTGCGGGCGCGTCTGCGCTTTGTCGGCTGCCCGTTCGCGCCCTTTGTCGATACCGCCGAAAACAATGTCTGCCAGGCGCGCTGAGATGGCGGGCCGCCGCCTCCTGCTGCTGGCGCTGCTGGCGAGCGCCGCGCCGGTGCAGGCCAAGATGTTCGGCAAATGGTTTGATTGCTATGCCAAGATCGCCCCGCCCAAGGATCGCCTGCCGGCCGAGGCGGAATCGATGCCGGTCGATCCCGACGCCGAAGCCCTGCCCGGCCGGCGCGTACCCGGCCCCGGCGGCGCGCAGACATGGGACCCGATCGTCCAGGCCAATGATGGCGCGGTGGCCTGGCCGAAACAGGGCGATTTCCCGTCCGATCACCTGCCGGTGCCCGATCGCTGGCGACTGATCGAAACGCTGGGGTTGGTCAAGTCGAACTGGAAAGACCCGTATAATCAGAACACGTTGAAGGGCGACCGGCCGATCTGCGGCACCCACGATCTGTTCGTGCAGCTTGCGGCAATCTCCGACACGCTGGCCGAACCGCGCAGCTTCCCGATCCCGGTGGGCGTGCAGACCACGCAGCGGCCGGGCAACAACGACGTGTTCGGCCGGCAATATAGCGAAGTGTTCGCGCAGACCTTCATCCTGGGCGCCGCGCTGATCAAGGGCAGCACCAATTTCAAGCCGCCCGAATATGAGCTGCGCGCCGCCATCGCCTTCAATTTCAACCATGTCGATGTGCCGGAACGCCGGGTGCTGTCGGTGTTGCCGTCGCGGCGCAGCTTGCGGTCGGATGCGTTTGTCGGGGTGCAGGAACTCTTCTTCGATTATCACCTGCGCAACACGTCGGATCGTTATGATTTCGATTCGATCCGCTTCGGCATCCAACCCTTCTCAAGCGATTTCCGCGGCTTCCTGTTTCAGGACAATCAGCTCGGCATCCGGCTGTTCGGCAATCGCGACAACAACCGGTTTCAATACAACCTTGCCGCGTTCCTGCGGCTGGAGAAGGACAGCAACAGCGGCCTGAACGCCATCCTGCGCCGCCCGCGCGAGGATTATGTGCTGGTCGCCAATCTGTATCGCCAGGATCTGCCGCTGCCGGGCCTGACCAGCCAAGTCAGCGTGACGTGGAACATCAACCGCGAGCGGGATGATGTGCAGGTGGACACCAACGGCTTTCCCGTGCGGCCAGCGCTGGTCGGCACGCTCAGGGGCCGCGCCTATGATGTCGTGTATCTGGGCTACAATGCCGATGGCCATATCGGCCGGCTGAACCTGACCTTCAGCGCCACGCATGCGACAGGCAGCAACCGCAACAATATCTTCACCGACCGGCGCGCCAAGATCAACAGCTGGTTCGTGGCGTTCGAGCCCAGCTATGATCGCGGCTGGGTGCGGTTTCGCGGCTCGGCGCTCTATGCGTCGGGCGATTCCAACCCGCATGACGATATCGACAGCGGCTATGCGGCGATCTTTGAAAATCCGCAGTTCGCCGGCGCCGACACGAGTTACTGGGTGCGGCAGACCATTCCGTTTGCTGGCGGCGGCCGGGTGATTTCGGTGAACAGCCGCAACGGCATTTTGAACGATTTGCGATCGTCAAAGGAACAGGGCCAGGCCAATTTCACCAATCCCGGCACCATGTTGCTGGGGGCGGGCGCGGATTTTGATGTGCTGCCTGAACTGCGCGTGTCCGGCAATGTGAACCATCTGTGGTTTGCCACCACCGCCACCTTGCAGGCGCTGCGGGTCGAAGGCTCCATCCCCAAGGATATCGGCTGGGATGTGTCGGCGGCGGCCACCTATCGCCCGCATTTCAATCAGAATCTGGTGTTTCGCCTGTCCGGCGCTACGCTGAAGCCCGGCGCGGGTTTCCGCGATCTGTTCACCAACTCTGCCCGCACCGGCCATTATTATTCGGTGCTGTTCAACGCTGTGCTGGCTTATTGATGATGTGGAAGCGCCTGGCCCTTTTGTTGCTGATCCCGCTGGTCGGGGTTGCCATCGCATCCGAAGGCGAACTGCCGGTGGAGCGCGACTACGCCCGCGTGCGTGCCGCGCCCGCGCCGAAATGGCAGGTGCAGGCCGATGCGGATGCGAAATCGGCCGGTTGCATCAGCTGCCATACCGCCAGCGACGAAGCGACGATGCACGCGCCGAAATCCGTCGTGCTGGGCTGCACCGATTGCCATGGTGGTGACCCGAAGGTGGTCGCGTCCGCCACGCTGGCCGCAACCGACCGCAATTACATCAAGCTGCGCGACGAAGCCCATGTGCTGCCGCGCTTCCCCGAAGCCTGGCATTTCCCGTCCTCGGCAAACCCGAAGCGCAGTTACACATTGCTCAATCGCGAAACGCCGGAGTTCGTCCGCTTTGTGAACCCGTCCGATTATCGCGCCGCCCGCGATGCCTGCGGCGCCTGCCATATCGAGATCATCGAACGCGCCGAGCGCAGCCTGATGGCCACCGGCGCCATGCTGTTCGGCGGCGCCTCGTACAACAATGGCATCCTGCCCTACAAAAACTATGTGCTGGGCGAGGCGTATGTGCGCCCCGGCCAGGCCAGCGCGCTGCTCGGCGCGTGGAACGGCGATGCATCGGGCCACGGCGACGTCGGCACGAAACATGATGCTGGTGGGCATGATACCGGCCATGCCCCCGAAGCCGGCCATGAAGCCGCCGCCGGTGGGCATGGCGCCGCCGCTGGCGGCCATCATGATGAAAGCCTGCCGGCGCTGGTGTGGGCCCCCGGCAATGGCGGCACCGCCATCGGCAGCCTCACTGCTGCCGAAAAAGCGCGCGGCAGCCTGCCGTTCCTGGCACCGCTGCCGGCCTGGCAGGTGACCCCGCCCGGCGACATTTTCCGCGTGTTCGAACGCGGCGGGCGCAACATCAACCCGAATTTCCCCGAAATCGGCCTGCCCAACAGCCTGGGCGCCATCCAGCGTCTGGAAGAGCCCGGCCGGCCCGACATCCGCCAATCCAACCGCGGCCCCGGCACCGGGCTGCGCATCGCCGTGCCGGTGATCAACATCCACAAGACGCGCCTGAATGATCCCTTCACCTGGTTCATGGGCACCAATGATCAGCCCGGCGATTATCGCACCTCTGGCTGCGGTTCCTGCCATGTCGTCTATGCCAATGATCGCGAGATCAGGCACAGCAGCGTCTATGCCGCGGCGGGGCGCGACGGGCAGAGCCAGAGCGCCGACCCGACGATCAGCAAGACCGAAAGCGGCCACCCGCTCAAGCACAGCTTCACGCGGGCCATGCCGTCGTCCCTGTGCATGAATTGCCACATGCACCAGCCCAACATGTTCGTGAACACCTACTATGGCTACACGATGTGGGATTATGAAAGCGATGCGCCGCGCATGTGGCCGGGCGCCGAAAATCCCTATCCCAAGCCGCCGGGCATGAGAGAAGACGAATATCAGCGGCTGTTCAAGCGCCAGCGTTATCCAACCGCCGCCGAAGTGCGCGAAACCAATGATCGCAACCCGGAAGGCGCCGCAGCGCGCGGCAGCTGGAGCGACGTGGATTTCCTGCGCACCGTCAACGATCGCAACGGCCTGATGAAGGACACGCAGATGGCCGATTATCACGGCCACGGCTGGAATTTCCGCGCCGTCTACAAGCGCGACCGCGAAGGCAATCTGCTCGATGCCGGCGGCAACATGGCGACCTGGGGCACCGACACCGCGCACATCATCAGCCCCGATGATCCCGAAAAATTCCGCAAGGCCGGCACCCCTCAGTTCGTGAAGCCCGCGGCCGTGCCCGGCCCCGGCCAACCCGGCAAGGCCGTGCACATGATGGACATCCACACCGAAGTCGGCATGCAGTGCGCCGATTGCCATTTCGCGCAGGACAGCCACGGCAATGGCTTCATCCACGGCGAAGTCGCCAACAGTGTCGAGATCGGCTGCAAGGATTGCCACGGCACTGCCGATCGCTATCCGACGCTGCGCACCTCCAACCTGGCCGCGCCGCCGGCCGGCACCGATCTGTCGTTCATCCGCAATCCCGATGGCCGGCTGCGGTTTGAATGGAGCCAGGACAGCGCCGGCCGCCGCGTGCTGTTGCAGCGTTCGGCCAGCGACCCCAGTCTCGTCTGGCGGGTGAAGCTGGTGAAGGACAGCGTCAATCGCGACCATCCGGAGTTCAACGCCAAGGCGGCGCGCGCCAAGCTGGTCGGTACGCTGGCCAGTACGGGCGGCAAGATGAATTTCGGCCCCGGCGTGGGGGAACGCGCCCACAAGGATGACAACATGGCCTGTTTCAGCTGCCACACCAGCTGGACCACCAGCTGCGGCGGCTGCCACCTGCCGATCGAAGCCAACTGGAAATCCAAGACCAACAAATATGAGGAACAGGAGACCCGCAACTACGCCACCTACAACCCGCAGGTGGCGCGCGACGAGATGTTCCAGCTGGGCCGCCACCAGACCAGCAAGGGCAGCATCATTGCGCCGATCCGCTCATCCTCGGCGCTGATCCTCACCTCCACCAACATCAACCGCGAACGCCTCTATGTACAGCAGACGCCGATCGCTGCGTCGGGATTTTCGTCCCAAGCGTTCGCGCCGCATTTCCCGCACACGGTGCGCACCCAGGAAACCAAGACCTGCACCGATTGCCATGTCAGCGAGGCTGATGACAACAATGCCATCCTTGCCCAGTTGACGCTGCAAGGTACCAATTTCGTCAATTTCGTCGGCATGCACGCCTTTTTCGGGCTGGATCGCGGTGTCGAAGCCGTCCGCGTCACCGAATTCGGCGAGCCCCAGGCGGTGTTCGGTTCCTACCTGCACCGTTATGCCTATCCCGATTTCTGGAAGCTGCATGTCGAACGCAACAAGCGCGAGTTGATCAACTGGACCCGCGGCAAGATCTTCGACAAGCGCTTTTCCGGCGAGACCCACCCGACCGAAGACATCCGCAACATCACGCAAGCCACGTCCGGCGAAGTGCGCTGCATCCAGAACCGCGGCGAATATCTCTATGTTGCCGAAGGCCGCGGCGGTTTTGTCGCCTATGACATTGCCAATCTGTCGAACAAGGGTGTTTCCGAACGCATCGTCAAATCGCCCTTCTCGGCGCTGGGCCATGATGCCCAGGTGAAAACCAGCAATGCCACCTGCATGGCCATCGCCACCACACAGTCCATCTCCGTGGCGCGCAACGACAAGATCGTTGGCGAACAGAACGCCCGCGCCAGAGGCGAGCCGCTGGCCGATCCGCTCGCCGGCTACAACCAGGAGCAGAAGATGCACGAGATCTACCGCTATGCGGTGGTGACCGACAGCGTCGAGGGCCTGGTGCTGGTGGATGTGGACACGCTGGCCGATGGCGAGCCGCGCAACAATTTCCTGAAGCGCACGGTGCTCGACGGCGGCAAGACCGCGTGGAATCCGGACGGCGTGCTGACCGGCGCCCGCCACATCACGCTGGCCGGCCATATGGCCTATGTCACCACGCCGCGCAGCCTGGTGGTGATCGATCTGGACAATCCCAAGGCGCCCAAGCTGGCATCGGTGCTGCCGCTCACCGACGCCCGCGCCAGTGCGGTGCAGTTCCGTTATCTGTGGGTGACCACCGCCAAGGGCCTGGAACTGTTCGACATCGCCGATCTGGCCAAACCCGTGCACCGCCCGGACGCGACCTTCGCCATTGCCGACGCGCGCAAATTCTATCTGGCGCGCACCTATGCCTATGTCGCGGCCAAGGGCGACGGCTTGATCATCATCGATGTGAAGAAGCCGCTGACGCCGCAGCTCTATCAGCGCTTCACCGCCGACGGCACGCTGAATGATGCCGAGGATGTGGTGGTGGCCAGCACCAATGCCACGCTGTTCGCCTATGTGGCCGATGGCCGGAATGGCGTGAAGGTGCTGCAACTGACCAGCCCGGACAGCCAGCCGGCTTTCTATGGCTTCTCGCCGCGGCCCAAACCGGAACTGATTGCCTTTGCCCGTACCGGCCGCCCGGCGCTGGCCGTGTCCAAGGGGCTGGACCGTGACCGCGCTGTCGATGAAACCGGCGGCCAGATCGCCATCCTCGGCCGCCTGGGATCGCGCCCGTTCAACCGCAAGGAAGCGGAGCGCTTCTTCGTCGGGGAAAATGGCCAGCCCTATCGCGTGACCGACCGGGTGGACATGAGTGCCTGGTCACCGCTGCGATGAGCCTGGCGGTTGCCCGGCATTGTCGGGGTGGCGCCAGCGGAACAGCATGTAGGTGACGACCAGCACCAGCGCCCACAACGAGACGTTCTGTAACAGCCGCGTCGCCACAAAGAGCCAGCCATCCTGCAACTGGAGATAGCCGGCCACCACCGGGGACCGCTGCGCAGCCGGGATCGCCGTCATGGCGGCCAGTGCCAGCGCCTTCACATTGGCAGCGTGCAGCATCAGCCCGGACAGGGTGAGCATGCCAATCAGGTAGAAGCCATAGGCCGCCAGCCGGAACCCGATCTGTACACGGTGAAGGAAGTAGAAGATCGCCACGATCATGGCGAAATTGATGGTGATGACCTGGGCAAAATAGGCCCCGTACTGGTCATGTACCTGCTGCACCAGATTGAACAACTCTGCCTGCGTCATGCGGGCAGATTATGGCGAAGGCGGCCATCCTGCAACATGGCCACGGTCATGCCTGGGCCTTACGGCGCCACCAGCGGGAAATCGCCCTTGGGCGGCTGGAACAGCCCCATGAAGCGTTGCAGCACCGCCAGGTCGCCGCGCACCTGCAACTGCCCCGCCGCCATCAGTTCAGGCGCCTTCACCGCGCCGCCGATCAGGCCGATCAGCGCGCGGCGCGGCACCACCAGCGTCGCCTGCGCCGCATCGGTCGCGCCCAATTCGTGCAGCATCACGCCATTGCCCACCGTCACCAGATGGCGTTCCTTGGTGTCCGGTATCTCGAAGGCGATGGTCATCGGCGCGATGGCCCGTTCCGGCACCACCCGCACGCTCATCGAATCGAGCAGCATCGCCACCGACAGATTGGCGGCAATGCCCGCCGCATTGGCGACCGGGCTGGGCTTGATGCCCTGTTCCAGTTCCTGCGCGCCGGTCAGGTAAAAGTCCCGCCACGGCGCGGCTTCGGCGCGCCAGGCCAGTTGCCGATACACACCGGCCAAGGACGATTTCGCGGCCGGCGTGTCCGGCGCGGCGCGCACCAGATGCGACAGCAAGGTCGCCGCCCAGCGGTCATCGCCCTTGGCGGCTGCGGCCTTGCCGGCGGCCAACACCTTGGCCGGCCCGCCCATCTGCGCCACCAACCGCCGCGCCAATTCGGCACGCGGCAGCGGATCGAGATTGGCCGGGTCGCCATCGAATGCGCCCAGATAGCGTTGATAGACGGCGCGGGCGTTGAATTTCAGATTGCCATAATTGGGCCGGTTGAACCACGCCTTGGCCAGCGGTGCCGGCAACTGGATCGCCTCGCCGATCTCCACCGCATTCAGGCCCTGATTCATCAAGCGAACGCTTTCGTTGTGCACGAAGGCATAGGCTTGCGCGTGGCGCAGCAGATAATCGTTGATCTCCGGCTTGCCCCAGCGCGGCCAGAAATGGCTGGTGAACAGCACATCGGCATCAGCCCCCCAGCGCCGCCGCGCCGTCACCAGATAATCGGCCCAGCCCTTGGCATCGCGCACCAGCGCACCGCGCGGGGTGAGCAGATTGTGCAGCGACGCATTGGCGTTTTCGGCCAGGCACAGCGCGTGCCACGCCGGCAGATAGAAGTTCATTTCGGCCGGCGCTTCGGTGTTCGGCGTCAACTGGAACTGAAACTCCACCCCGTCGATCACCCGCCGGTCATTGCCCGCCGTGATGCTGTCGGTTGGCGGAATCAGGCCATAGGTGCCGGGCGTGCCCATCGCCGCCAACCCGGACGAGACATGCCCCGTCGCCCCGCGCGGCAAGGTGGTGCCGAACATATAGGTCGCGCGGCGCAGCATGGCTGGGCCGGCGATGACATTTTCCGACACCGCATGTTCCAGAAAGCCATCGGGCGCGATGATCGCCGTCTTGCCGGTGGCCACGTCGGCCGCGGTGGTCACGCCGAGCACGCCGCCGAAATGATCGACATGGCTGTGCGTGTAGATCACCGCCACCACCGGCCGCGGGCCTAATTTTTCCGTCACCAGCGCCATCGCGGCACGCGCTGATTCAGCACCGGTGAGCGGATCGACAATGATCCAGCCGGTCGTGCCGCGGATCACGGTCATGTTGGCCAGATCAAGGCCGCGCACCTGCCAGATGCCATCGGCCACCTGGAACAGGCCGTGCTTCGCGCCAAGCACCGCGTTGCGCCAAAGGCTGGGGTTGACCGTGGCCGGCGCCGCGCCGCTGAACTGCGCTTCATCGGCGAGATCGCGCAGCACGTTGCCGGCGGCGTCCCTGATCTTGCCGTCAGCGATGGTGCCAAGATAGCCGCGGCTGGCGAAATCGAAATCCTGCGCGTCCGACCAATCCAACGTGGCCGCCAGCGCTTCATTATCCGCCCGAACCTGCGGACTCGCCGGCGGGTTGGCGGTTGGCGGTGCGGCAGCGGCGGATGCGAGCAGCAAGGCGATGAGATGCGGTGTCATGGCGCAAGGCTACGCCCGCGCTGGCGCCTGCTCAACTGTGAATACGGACAATCATGCTCTGGCTGGCCGTGGCCATCAGCGTGCCATCCTGGGCAAACAGATGCACGCGGCCATGGGCAAAGCCGGCATGCACGGCGTGGATGCGCATGTCGGCCAGCACCCAATCGGTCGGCACGACATTCATGAAGCGTATGGTGTTATCGAGGCTGTTGCCGCCGGCGTGCGCGCCAAGCGCATTGCCGACGCCCGACGGCAGGAAATCCGCCATCACCGCCAACGCCAGCCGATCGATGGGCGTGCCCGGATCGCTGGGACGCACCCACAATCGGCCGATGCCATCGGGCGATGGCGGCGCGCTGCCGCGCTCGGCGCCAAAGCTGCCATGGGCGACGCGCCGATCGAAATGACTGTTGAGATCATCGGGATCACGGTTCCAGCGGATCACCATGTGCGGGCAATCCTGCGGTGGCGGCACGTCCGGCATTTCCGCCCATTGCTGATGCGGATGGTCTGGCCGGCTGCCCAGCGCGGCATTGACGGTGATGATTTCCTGGTTGCCCGCCCGCGTGATGACGCGAGCCTGGCTGGTCTGCTTGCCAGCCACCGGCACGATCACCTCCAGATCAAGATCGGTGCCGGGTCGGGCGTAGGACAGATATTGCGCCGCCGCCCACACCGTCGGGCGGCCGGCGTGCGCTTCCACCGCGGCCAGCGCGCTGGCCAGGCCCATGCCGCCAAACATGAACATCGTGTCGGGCGGGCCGACGCACAAAGGCTTGGTGACGGTAAGGCGATAATGGCCTGGCGAGTCGCCGGGGGTAATGGGGATCATGCCGCCCCGATAACGGCGCGGATGCGCGCCGTGAAGGCCGGATCGGGGTGCGTGGCGAATGCTGGCCGGGTCAATCAACGCATGCAGCCGTTGCGGGGTTGAACCGCGACACCGGTTCGGGCAGAACGCCGGCGGCCGCTCGCTTGCGGTTTTCAGATACGGTTGCGGGGGCTGGTGCGCCATGAAGATTGCCATTTTCGGATTGGGCTATGTCGGCTTCACGGCAGCATGCTGCCTTGCCTCCCAGGGCCATCAGGTGATCGGGGTTGATGTCAGCCCGGCCAAGATCGCCGACATCAACGCTGGCCGCCCGCCGTTCGAAGAGCCTGGCCTCGCCGATATGCTCACACAACAGCGCGCCGCCGGCCGGCTGGCCGCCACCAACAGCGTGGCGGACGCACTGGAAGCGGCCGAGCTGGCGATTGTGTGCGTCGGAACGCCGTCCGGCCCCGATGGCGGGCATGACATGCGCTACATCATCGATGTGTCGCGGCAGATCGCAGCGGCGGTGGCGGCGCAGCCCGGCACGGCGCGGATCGGCGTCGCCTATCGGTCCACCATGAAGCCCGGCACGATGCGCCGGCTGATCACGCCGCTGTTTGCTGCCCAGCTTGGCGATGATTGGGCGCAGCGCGTTGAATTGTTGTACAATCCGGAATTCCTGCGTGAGGCGCAGGCGGTCCATGATTTCTTCCATCCGCCCAAGATTGTGGTCGGCACCCATGATGGCGAGCCCAGCGCCGTCATGGCGGCCATGAACGAGGGCATTTCGGCGCCGCTGTTCGTCACCGGCTGGGAAGAAGCCGAAATCACCAAGTTCGTGGACAACAGCTGGCACGCGACCAAGGTCGCATTTGCCAATGAGATCGGCCGCGTGTGCGAACGGATGGGGATTTCCGCCCGCCGCGTCCACGAAATCTTCGTGTCCGATACCAAGCTTAACATCTCGGCCTATTACACGCGGCCAGGCGGTGCCTTTGGCGGATCGTGCCTGCCCAAGGATGTGCGGGCCCTGCAGCACATGGCCAATGACATTGGCGCCCATATCGATGTGGTGGGCAGCCTGTTGCGCTCCAATGAGGCGCACAAGAATCACCAGTTTGCGCAAGTGACCCGCGGTCTGGAGCCGGGCGCGCGCGTGCTGATTGCCGGTTTGGCCTTCAAGGCGAGCACCGATGATCTGCGCGAAAGCCCGAATGTCGATCTGGCGCGCAAGCTGATCGAGGCCGGCTATCATGTGCGGGTGTATGATCCCGGCCTGGTGCCTGACAAGCTGCGCGGCCAGAATCTGGGCTATGCCTATGCCCACCTACCCAGCATCGACAACCTGCTGGTGGGCAAGGCGGAGGCCGAAGCGGGCCCGTGGGACGTGGCGGTCGCCTCCAATGCGACGGCCGATGCGCTGGATCTTTCGGGCTTTCGCGTCGTCGCCACCCACAGCATCGCCTGATCCGCGCGCATCCGGGCGGTGTGTCAGCCCATCCGGGCAAACAACCGCTCATAGGCGGCGACCAGCGCGCCAACCTGATGCGGCCAGGCAAACAGCCGCGTCACACGATCATGCCCGATGTCGCCCATCCGCGCCCGGGCGTCGGGATCGGCGAGCAGTTCGGACATGCAGCGCGCGAGATCGACAGGGTCGTTGGCTTTGGCATAGAGCGACGCCTCGCCGGCCGAAAACCGGCCCTCGGTCACGTCAAATTGCACAATCGGCTTTGAAAAGGCCATATATTCCAAGATTTTGTTCATGGTCGATTGATCATTCATCGCATTCACCCGGTCGGGGTTCACGCACAGATCGGCGGTTGACATGATCTCGAAAAGATCGGCATCAGGGGCGCGGCCGGTAAAGGTGACATGCTGATCCAGCTGCATGGCGCTGGCCTGCGCCCGCAACGCATCGAGCGCGGGGCCGCCACCCACCAGCACGAATTGGATATCCTGGCGGCCCTCCACCTTGATCAGCTGCGCCACGGCTTCCAGCAACAGGTCGATGCCTTCCTGTTCGCCCATCACGCCGACATAGCCAACCAGATAGCGGCGGCCATTGCGCCAGCGATCGTTCGGCGGCACCGGCTTCACGCGTGACAGATCCGGGCCTGATCGCACAACGAACACATCATCGGCCTGCATGCGACCACGACGCAGCGCAATCGCGCGATAGCTTTCGTTGGTGGCAATCGACACCGTCGCAGCGGCAAAGGTCAGCCGTTCGAACAAGCACATCAGCCACCAGAAGGGACCGCGCTTGCCGAACTTGGCTTCGTACAATTCGGGATTGATATCGTGGTGATCGAACAGGAAACGGCGGCCAAGCAGGCGGAACTGCAGCGCCACCAGAAAGATCAGATCCGGCGGGTTGCACCCATGGATGACGTCAAACCCCTGACGAAAGAAGATCTTCCACGCCAGCCGTGATTCGTGGAACAGCGCCGATCCATATTCCAGCAGATAGCCCAGCGCGCCCTTGGCCTCGATCGGTAGGCTGTGGCGATAGATGTGGATACCATCCAGCATCTCTTCACGTGCATCATGGCCCTTGCCGATCGGGCAGATCACGGAAACCTCGGCGCCAGCAGCCTTCAAGGTGCGGGCTTCCATCCACACCCGCCGGTCAAATGGCACCGGCAGATTCTCCACGATGATCAGGATGCGTCGTCCCGCCAGACGGCCGGCCCAATTTTCGGGGTCGCCCAGCCAAGCCATGGCTGACCCGCTGTTGTCGGTTGTTGCCGGCACCATATCCAGATTATCCAAAACGCGGTTTCCCCACTACGCGGCTTCGCTGTCAGGCCAAAGGCATGATCCGGAATCGGCTTAGTGGGCAGGTGTTGTCATCGCAAGACGGTGTTTGACCGGGAAGGCGATCGGCCACCTTTAACCCGGAACAGATCAGGCACGCCAAGTGCCAATTGGCGATCAGGCCTCAACCATGGCCATGGCTTCGCTGGCCAGCGTGTAGCTGGCCTTGCGATCATCATGGCCGTGCAGGATATTGACCAGCATCAGTTCGTCGGCTGCATACTCGCTGATCACATCCAGCAATCCGGCGCGCACCGTGGCGGGGCTGCCAGCCACCACCCGGCGGCTGGCGAAGCCGCGCGCCACTTCGGGCCGATCGGCCAGCCACGCCGTGGCCACATCCGGATCCGGCACCGCGATGGATTTGCCCATCATCATGTGCGCAAACATCATCCGCGCCGGTGCGGCCAGGCGCTGGGCGGCGGCATCGGTTTCGGCGCATACGGTCCACACCGCCACCATCACGCGCGGCGCATCAGCTGGATGACGCGCCACAAACCGCGCGCGATATTGCGCTGCCAGCGCGCCCTGCCGCGGCGCGATGAAATCGGCGATGCAATAGGGCAGGCCCATGTCGGCGGCAAAGGCCACACTGTCCGGCGAGGAGCCGAGCACCCAAGGCTCCGGCGCATGGGGCTGGCCCGGCAGGGTGGCCGCATAGGCCGCGAACGGGTGATCGTCCGGCAGGCTGCCCTCCAGATAGCCGATCAGCTCGGCCAGCTGCGCCGGGAAGTTGTTCGGCGCATATTGGCGCCGATCCTGCTGCAACGCGACAGAGGTGCGCTGGTCACTGCCCGGCGCGCGACCCAGGCCCAGATCGATGCGGCCAGGATAGAGCCCGGCAAGCAGGCTGAACTGTTCGGCGACTTTCAACGGCGAATAATGCGGCAGCATCACCCCGCCGGAGCCGACACGGATGCGGCTGGTGGCAGCTGCGACCGCGCCGATCAATATTTCCGGCGCGCTGCCGGCCAATGCGTGGCTGGCGTGGTGCTCGGCCAGCCAGTGGCGCTGATAGCCCCGCGCCTCGCAGTGGCGGGCCAGATCGATGCTGTTCGCCAGCGCCTGCGCCGGGGTCATGCCTTGCGCAATCGGCGTCTGATCGAGAACGGAAAGGGGAATCATCATCGCCACAGGCTCCGTTTCGGGATGCTGCGCCCCGCCAGCGCGGCGAGGATGGCGCGGCGTTCATCGTCGCTGGCCACCGACCAGCGGGTGATTTCGTCGATGCTGCGCCGGCAGCCTTCGCACCAGCCGCTGCGCCGATCGATGCGGCAGACGTTGGTGCACGGGCTGGCCACGGTGCGGGCTTCGCTCATGCACGCGCCTTTCGCGCGGCCTTCAGCAGGTGATAGAGCAGCAGCCCGGTCGGCCCGGCGACAAACGTCAGCGCCAGGCAGGGCAGCAGCAGCCAGTGCGGCAGGCTGTTGTCCTCCGCCTCCCAACTGCCCACCCACAGATCGAACACCAGATAATGCACCCAGCCGGCCAGCAGCGCCGCCGGCGACGACAGCAGCAGGCGCACACCCTCCAGCGTATCGAAGCTGGCACCCGCTGGCGGCCCTTCACCGGCGAGGCCCGCCACCAGCAGCGACACATAGAGGCCGGACAGCAACACCGCGATGATCCGCGCAATCAACACGAGCCGCGCCCGGGCCAGCGGCGCGAAGGCCAGCGCCAACCAGCCGGGCAAAACCACGGTGCTGGCGATCTGGAACAGGCTGTCCGGCGTCATCGCAATCGACAGTGACGGTGCTGCCCGGCCCGGTCAAGCATGGCACGCCGCCTCAGCTTGCGATAGGATAGCGCAAATCACGGGGAGGATGAACATGCGCATCGTTGGTCTGGCCGGGATGGCCCTGTTGCTGATGGCGGCGGCGCCTCCGGCCAAAGCGGCCGATATCGTTGGCGCGCCGGGCCGACCGGCCGAGATGGTGGCGCTGGATGCCGGGCGTATGCCGGCGGCGGTGTTGGCGCAAAGCCTGATCCGCCCCGGCGCCCGCGTCATGGATGTGATGGCCGGCCAAGGCTATTACACCGAATTGCTCGCCCGCCATGTCGGGCCCAAGGGCCGGGTATTTGCGGTCGAACCGGTCAGCTACATGGACGATCCCAAAACCGCCGCCGCCTGGGCCGCCCTGCAGAAACGCCAGCCCAATGCCGAACTGATCGTCGGCGCACCCGGCGAAGCCAAGATGCCGGACGGGCTGGACGCCGCCTTCTTCCACCTGACCTACCATGATCTTTATTGGCAGAGCGAAAAGTTCAAATATCCGCGCACCGAGGTCGATGCCTACAACGCCCGGCTGTTTGCCGCGCTGAAGCCCGGCGGCGTGGTGATCATCATCGATCATTACGGCGTGCCCGGCATGGACAGCCGCGCCCAGGCCGACAAGACCCACCGCATCGACGCCGAGATCGTCAAAGCCGACCTGGCCCGCGCCGGCTTCCGCTTCGCCGGCAGCGTGCCGATCCTGGAAGTGGCCGGCGACGATCCGGCGAAACTGGTGTTCGACCCGTCGGTGCGGGGCAAGACCAACCGGTTTTACTATCGGTTCGTGAAGCCGTGAGAGATTATAATGAAAGAATAGCCTCCGGCGGGCAGGGCTGAGCCCTGCACCCGTTTGTTTTCGCGCCGCCCTTGCGGTGCGCCGTGTCCTGATCTGAGAAAGAGCAGCATATTTCGTGGATGGCCGGCATTTGCGCCATCCTTGGGCAATTTTTTCAGCGGCAGTTTTGCCAGTTGTGACGAATCCGACGAGATTCAGCGTTGTTTTTCCTCTGTTTTGTGTTTTCTGCGGTTTTCAACGCCTCACAGCAGCAATGCTCAACCACAAGATGACAGGCTTTACCCGTGTAGGACAGGACAGCAATGCGGCCTCTGCCTGCCGCTTGCCGTACACGGCTAAAGGTCGGGTTTGGGGTAGCGAGCGGTCGTTCCCGTACGGCCGACAGATGGCCGCTTTTGGGCCGTATGCCGACTGACCGCTTTAGGACCGGCAAGTGGGTATAGCTGACGCTGTCTCTCCCGTTGTTGACACGGCCGTTGACGACCGAGAACCGGTCGTTCAGGTCCGTTCCGATAAAAATCCGGTCTTGCCGGAAGCCGCCCTCTCGCTCATTGATCAATTCACGATGACTGGCGGTAACTACTCTCCGGGGCTGGCGAGTAGATCAGCGAGGTCATTCTGGAGCGCCTTGAGTAATCCCAACTGCAAAAGAGGGAACTGAGAAGGGGCAGCAACTGCGGGCGATGTTACGCCCGAATATTTTTTAAAGATGTCACCATGCGCGGTCTTTTTCTTGGCAACGGCGCTCGACTTTCCATGATCAACATCGTGCTGCAATTCGGTCCGTAACGTATTTGCGTCTTTAAAGGATTGCGGCTTGTCACTGAGCTTCGACCCAGGGCCTTCCCAGAAGAGAAAGTACAGGTTCTCAACGAATAACTTATACTGGGCAAACGAGTTGATTTGCTCACCAATTGCAACCTGAGCTTCGGCAGTCTTGCTCGTGGCTTTGAACAAATCGCTGCCGTTCGTCGCGGCGTAGGCGTTGTTGATGTCTAGGACGAGGGACCTGACCTTTTTCGCGACGTTCGCAATCTCACCAGAAAAATCTGCTGCGGCGATCGCGCTTGCGTCGGCACTGGTCAGAAATGAGGGATCAAACTGGAACAGCTTTCGGAGCAACACTTGGTCGCGCACCACCGGGCCCGACTTCACGTTCGCATTGATGCTCTTTTGGAAGGCAATGAAATCAGAGTCGGTTGCCGACTGACCTTTCTCGACTTGAACGCCGAGCTCATGAACAAACTCCTTCGCGAAGGCAGCAATAGTAACCTCTTTACCCTTGAGCGCACCGTTCTCTTGCAAATGACACATCAGCGATATAAATGATTGTGTCAGTGATCGACTTCGGAATGCCACGCATTTGTCAGGTATAGACGCTGCCAAAAAGTCTAGTGCTGCTTTAATACGCACCGCGACTTGCGATTTTTCAGAAAAGTTTTTTTGCGCCTCAAACACCTGCCGAACGTCATCGTAGCGCAACCCTGCGCCAAATCCTTCGACCTCAAGCGTGGCTACCTTAGCGACTACGTCAAAATGGGCATATCGTTTGTTATCAAATACCACCTTCTTTTTGAAGAAATCATGCTTGGACATGTTTCTGCAGAATGTTTTTAACTTGCTCGGGATAGCATTGAGCTTCTCGCTCGAATTTAGCTCCAATCCCGACTGGAGTCTCTGAAAGAAATCCATCAGTTCTTCATCGGAAGCGTCTTCAATAATATCAAAATCTATTTTGAAATCATCTACACGGTCGGATAATTTATCTGGCAAACCCTTATAGGTATGCGATCCGAACTCGGCCGCCATATTATCGGTCAACGACAGCTCACCCGAGAGAAACTCAAAGATGGTTGCGAGACGCTGTTGCCCGTCCACGACCTCATATGTCGGCGGCTCTGTCTTTGACACCACGAAGTAGAACTTGGGCAGCTTCCAACCCCTGAGGATGGAATCTATAAGCAGTTGTTTGCGCGGTTCGTCCCAGACTTTCTCGCGCTGCCAGTCAGGGATCTCATAACGATCGCGCCGCTTAAAGATTTTGTCCAGTTCCCGCCGATCAGACTTCATGTGCATTTTTGATACCTCGCCGCTCGTTGATAGCCTCGGCAAGCGTACAAAGAAAGGTCAGTGTCCCGCTGATCACTTTTCGCGGCAGTGAGCGTTTTCTATATCGAACCGAATCGGAGCGACCAGTCCGCTATCGGCGCAATTCCAGCCATTCAATTGTTTTGCTCGAACACACGCTCAAATGACGTCTCGTGCTTTGAGCCGACGTTCGGTGGCCCAAGCAGGACCCGCGGGTAAGTCCCCGACCCGGGCTTCAGGCCGGCAGGTGCCGCTATTCGGTGAAAGGCAGGTTTCGGGACGGTCTCGCGGCCTATGGAACGACCGAGATGGGGGCGCGAATCAGACGAAAGAACCAATGACGGATTCTGGACGCAAGCGGACTCGCTTCAATCCAGTGCGTCCGAAAATAAATGGGTGCAGGGGTCTCGCCCCTGCCCGCCGGAGGCCTCCTGTTCTTCAGCCCGCCAGCATCGCCGTTCCGATCTCGATCTTCATGGCTGGAGCGATCAAATCGACCAGCACCACATGTTTGCCGGCGGATTGCGCTACCCGGCAAACGGGTTGATCAATTTTACGCCCATGGCGGCGAAATCATCGACATTGCGGGTGACGAGGATCAGGCCTGCATGAATCGCCGTCGCTGCGATCCAGGCGTCACGTTCGGATTTGGGATCGGGGATGTGGAGGCCGGCGCAGATCAGGGCCACGGCGCGCGAGAGCGGCAGGGTGCGGGCTTCATAGGTTGGCATGACCCTATCATTCAGCCAGGCCCGCAGCACGGCGCCAGCCCTCGCGTCGCAGCGCTCCATTTGCTGCACGCCGCGTTCCAGTTCGAAAATGGTCATCGCACAGACAAAGCTGCTTTCGGCATCGACCGTCGCCAGCCAGCGGGCCACGTTTGGATCAATGCGGGGCGTGCCGAGCTTGCGGCTTTCCGACAGGATATTGGTATCGAGCAGATACATCAGGCATCAAGATCGGGCACGCGGGCGGTGATGGTGGCGCGCGGCGGCTCCCAATCGAAGTCTTGGCAAGTGGCCGGGGCCAGCGCTTCGGCCAGGGTCTGGCGCTGCGCAGCGAGGCGCTCGAGCGCTTCCTCGATGATCTGGGCCTGGCTGCGGCCGCCGGTGGCGAGGCGGCGCAACAACGCGGTCGCGCGGGCCGAGCGGATGGTGATCGGGGGTTGGCTGCGGCGCGCCGGCGATGTCATCGA
The DNA here is from genome assembly GCF_987265915.1 of Sandarakinorhabdus sp. Lineage (NCBI taxonomy): Bacteria > Pseudomonadati > Pseudomonadota > Alphaproteobacteria > Sphingomonadales > Sphingosinicellaceae > Sandarakinorhabdus > Sandarakinorhabdus sp. Next base: position 572,299 of record NZ_OZ503948.1, on the reverse strand, counting down.
ACATCCTTTCGGTGGACCATAGCATTTGTGCAAGTACGCGTACAAGCACGCAGCATGATCAGCCCGGCAGCATCGCCGTCACCTCGATCTCGATCTTCATCGCCGGGTCGATCAGGTCGGCGAAGATCACTGTGCTGGCCGGCGGGTTGGCGCCGAACACGGCGCGCAGTTGCGGCCAGCAGGGTTCGAAATCGGTGCGATTGGGGAGGTAATAGGTCACGCGCACGACGTGGGCGAAGTCGCTGCCGGCTTGCGCCAGGGCGCGGCCGATGATGGCGAGCGCGTTGGCGCATTGGCCTTCCACATCCGCCGGCAGGTCGCCGGTGTCGGGATTGCGGCCCACCGTGCCGGATACGAACACGAACGGCGCGGCCACAACGGCGCGGCAATAGCCGACCTTGGCCTCCCACGGCGCGCCGGAGGGGATGCGGGTGATCAAGCGCGTATTATCAGCGGCGCGGCAGGCCACCACCGCCGCCAGCCAGGCGCGGCGCGGAAAGGCCGGCTTCGCCGAGCGTGGTGATGGCGCTGGCGACGTCCACCAGTTGCACGGCGCGCACCGGTTGCTGCACTTCGCCGTCGATTGCGGCGACGTCACCGGCCAGGCTTTCCATCACGGCATCGGGCAGATCGTCAGGCTCGGCAAAGCGGCTGGCAACGGTGAAGCTCTGGCCCTGTTGCCGCGCGGCCAGCACATCGAAGCCGATGCTGAGCAGATCTTCGACATTGTTATCCCGGCCCAGCCGGCTCGGCCCGCCGAGCACGACGGCGACCAGCCGGCGGCCATCGCGCACGGCGGACGCCGCCAGCGTGAAGCCCGCCGCATTGGTGAAGCCGGTCTTGATGCCATCGACGCCGGGCATGGTGCGCAGCAGATGGTTGTGATTGGCCACCGCCTGGCCGCGATATTGATAATGGGCCTGGCTGAACGCCGGATAATAATCGGGGAAATCGCGCAGCATGGCACGGGACAATATTGCGATATCGCGCGCCGTGGTGGTGTGATCCGGATGCGGCAGGCCCGACGCATTGTAGAAGGTCGTGCCCATCATGCCCAGCCGGCGGGCGGTCGCCGTCATCCGCACGGCGAATGCACTTTCGCTGCCGCTGATATGTTCAGCAACGGCGACCGCGATATCATTGGCGCTTTTGGTGGCGATCACGCCGATGGCATCGCGCATGCTGATCGTGGCGCCAACGCGCAGGCCGAGTTTGGACGGCGCCTGGATCCAGGCCTGGCGCGAAATGCGGATATCATCATCCAGCCGCAGCCGGCCGGCAGCGATTTCCTCGAACGCCACATACAGCGTCATCACCTTGGTGATCGAGGCCGGATAGCGGGTTTCATCGGCGCGGCGAGCATAGAGGACTTCGCCCGTGGCGTTATCGATCAGGATCGCGGCATAACGCGGCGCAGTATAAAGGCTTGCGGCAAAAGCAGATGGCGCCAGCAACGCCAGCAGTATCGCAAGACATTGCGCCAGAGCCTTGATCGACAAGCGTTTTGCTCCCTCTATATCCCCAGTTCGAACTGTAACCTGAATGTCGCGCCACTGCATAGGGGGCGATTGCCGGTGCTGCGCCCTGTCGCAGCAAATGCACGGTGAAACCACGCACGCGTCCGCGCAACTTGGCGGCCCCATTGCCCTTTGTGCGTACATCTGCCATGCGCCGCGCCTGTTGTTGGATGCCGCTCCCCAGATGAACGCGCCCCTTTCCCCTTTGCTCGGTCCGGTCGCGCGGCGGCGCACCTTTGCCATCATTTCGCATCCTGATGCCGGCAAAACGACATTGACCGAAAAATTGCTGCTGTTCGGCGGCGCCATCCACGCCGCCGGCGAAGTGCGCGCGCGCGGGCAGAACCGCCGGGCGCGATCGGATTGGATGAAGATCGAGCAGGCGCGCGGCATTTCGGTCACCTCCAGCGTGATGACCTTCGAACGCGGCGGCATCACCTTCAACCTGCTCGACACGCCGGGCCACGAGGATTTTTCCGAAGACACGTATCGCACGCTGACCGCGGTCGATTCCGCCGTGATGGTGATCGATGCGGCCAAGGGCATCGAAGCGCAGACGCGCAAGTTGTTCGAAGTCTGCCGCCTGCGCGACGTGCCGATCATCACCTTCATCAACAAGGTCGATCGCGAAGGCCGCGACCCGTTCGACCTGCTCGATGAAATCGCCGACATGCTGGCGCTGGAGGTTGCGCCGTTGAACTGGCCGGCCGGCATGGGCGGTGAATTCACCGGGCTTTATGATCTGAAAACCCATCGCTTTCACCGGCCCGATGGCAACGACAGCCGGCTGGCCGGCGATGTCGTCCAGGTGACGGGCCTCGATGATCCGCGCATCGATGCGCTGGCCGGGCCGATGGCCGGGCGCTTGCGCGAACAGGCGGAACTGGCCGAAGGCGGCTATGCCTCGCTGGATATCGAACAATATCGCGCCGGCGCACTGACCCCGGTGATCTTCGGATCGGCACTGAAGGATTTCGGTGTTGTCGATTTGATCGAGGCGCTGGCCAATCTGGCACCCAGCCCCCGCCCGCAACCGGCGCTGCCCGCTGCGGTCGATCCGATGGGCGCGCAGGTTTCTGGTTTCGTGTTCAAGGTGCAGGCCAACATGAACCCGCAGCACCGCGATCGCATCGCCTTCCTGCGGCTGGCCAGCGGGCGGTTCCGGCGCGGCATGAAGCTGAAGCAAATGGCCACCGGCAAGATGATCGCCATCAACTCGCCGATCTTCTTCTTCGCGCAGGATCGTGAAATTGCCGACGAAGCCTGGCCGGGCGACATCATCGGCATCCCCAACCACGGCGTGCTGCGGGTGGGTGACAGCCTGGTGGAGCGCGACGATGTGACCTTCACCGGCATTCCGAATTTCGCGCCGGAAATCCTGCGCCGCGTGCGGCTGGATGATCCCACCAAATCCAAGCAGTTGAAAACCGCGCTCACCGACATGGCCGAAGAGGGCGTGACGCAATTGTTCAAGCCGGCGATCGGCAGCCAGTGGATTGTCGGCGTGGTGGGCCAGTTGCAGCTGGAAGTGCTGATCAGCCGGCTGGAGGCCGAATATCGCGTCGCCGCCAGTTTTGAAGCCAGCCCGTATGATACGGCGCGCTGGATCGGCGGCGCCCCGGCCGATGTGAAAAGCTTCATGGAGGAGCATCGCAGCGCCATGGCCGAAGATCGCGATGGCGCGCCGGTGTTCATGGCGCGCGACAATTGGGATCTGAATTTCGTGCAAGGCCGTTATCCGGCGATCCGCTTTTCCGCCACACGGGAACGTGCGTGATGGCCAGCCTGCCCACCAGCATCGGGACGTTCTGGGGGCTGGTGCGGCCGTATCGCTGGTGGTTCGTCGCGGCGGTTGTCGCGCTGTTCGCAGCACTGCTGGCCTGGCTGGTGGCGACCGCGCCGCTCGGCCGGGCGCTGGAGCCGCTGAAGCAGCCCAGCCTGGTGATCACCGACATGACCGGCAAGCCCATTGCCCGGCGCGGCGATTACAAGGAAGAACCGGTGTTGATCGCGCGCCTGCCGGCCTATGTGCCCGCCGCGCTGATCGCCATCGAGGATCGCCGCTTCAACGAGCACTTCGGCGTTGATCCGGTCGGCATCCTGCGGGCCTTCGTCACCAATGCCCAGGCCGGCGGCGTGCGCCAGGGCGGATCGACGCTCACCCAGCAATTGGCCAAAACCAGTTTTCTGTCCGCCGAACGCAGCGTCAAGCGCAAGCTGCAGGAGATCATCATCGCGCTCTATCTGGAGGCGCGGCTGAGCAAGGACGAGATCCTGCAGAATTATCTCAGCTCGGTGTATTTCGGCGATGGCGCCTATGGCATTCGCGCTGCGGCGCGCACCTATTTCGACAGGGCGCCTGAGCAATTGACGCTCGGCGAAGCCGCCATGCTGGCCGGGCTGGTGCAGGCGCCGTCGCGGCTCGCCCCTTCGCGGCATCTGGAACGGGCGCGGGCGCGCGCCGTGCAAGTGCTGGCGGCGATGGTGGAAACCGGCGCCATCACGGCCGCTCAGGCCAAGGCCGCGCGTGCCGCCGATTATCGTCCGGGTCGCAAGCCACTGCCCACCGGCAGCTATTTCGCCGATTGGGTGCTCGCCGAAGCGCGGGAGGCCAATGATGCCGCCTATGGCGAGACGGTGGTGAAAACCACGCTCGATCCCAAGTTGCAGCGCATCGCCGAAGACATGATCAAGGATGGCCTGGCACGCGCCCGCGGCCTGAATGTCACGCAGGCAGCATTGGTGGCCATGCGGCTGGATGGCCGGGTGGTGGCGATGGTCGGCGGCACGGATTACAAGGCCAGCAGCTTCAACCGCGCCACCCAGGCCCAGCGCCAGCCGGGCAGCTCGTTCAAATTGTTCGTTTATCTTGCCGCGCTGGAGGCCGGGGTGAAGCCCGGTGACACGATCGTTGATGAGCCCATCGAAATCTGCGGGCCGGGCCAGCTACCAGGCGAATGCTATGCGCCGAAGAATGACGATCTGCGCTTCCGCGGCCCGATCAGCATCGCCACCGCTTTTGCCGCCAGCTCCAACATCGCGGCGGTCAAGCTGGCGCAGCAGGTCGGCATCCCGGCAGTGGCGAAGCAGGTGAAGAAGCTCGGCATCGACGGCGGCGTGAGCATCTATCCGGCGATGGCGCTGGGCACCACGCCGATCCCGCTGATCGACATGACCCGCGCCTTTGCCGCGGTGGCCAGCGGCAAATATCCGGTGCGCGCCACCGGCCTGTGGCGCGCCGATCCCTGGCCCGAAAAGGTCGCGCCGACCGAAGCCACCGCAGCCAGCTGGCCGGTGCGCGAAGACATGATGCAATTGCTGCAATCCGCCGTGCGCAACGGCACCGGCAACGCCGCGCGGCTGTCGATGCCGACCTGGGGCAAGACCGGCACCACGCAGAACCACCGCGACGCCTTGTTCATCGGCTTTGCCGGCGATCTGGTGGTCGGCATCTGGGTGGGCAATGACGACAATTCACCGATGGCGGCCAGCCTGGTCGGCGGCGGCCTGCCAGCGCGGCTGTGGAAGGGCTTCATGACCGCCGCCCTGCAATCGGAAGGCCGGCTGGAGCGCGAGGCCGAATTGGCGCCGGTCGAGGTCGACATGGACGCGCTGGCGCTGGATATGGAAGGCATGACTCTGAACCTCGATGGCACGCCGACCGAGCCGCCGCCGCCCGACAGCAACGAAGCCGATGTGCCGCCGGATCCGCCGCAAGTGCCGGCCCTGCCGCCGCCGCAGTAGAAAAAAGGTGCCTCCGGCGGGCAGGGGTGACCCCTGCACCCGGTTGTTTTTGCGTGCGCTGGCGGGGAGGGCGGTTGCCGATCGTCCGCTTTGCGCCTGCCAGCCGGTAGTTCAGCGTGTGCATTGCCTTGCCCCGAAGCAGCCATTCAATCGTTGGCTCTGCAAACAGTAGCGAATGACCGATTTTGGGACGTTGCTGCCGTTCGCGATGTCTACGCCGAACGGCGGGTTTTGGCGAAACCGGACGTTTGGGAAAAATTGTCTTCCTTCGTCACGCCAGCAATCCTTTTAACGCCTTCACTAGCATCCTTTCCCGTTTCTCGACAAACTCCCGGAAGTTGGCAAAAGAAATATCGACGTCAGGAATATAGTGCTTGGCCATATAGTCCTTACGATCCGCCTTGGAGGGAAATTTCTGATTCAGCCACGCATCAAAATCTTTGCCTGATTTCTCCTGATTCGGAACTCCTTCGAGCAGTTGTAAATTGGCGAGACTGTTGAATTTTTCCATGAAAAATTCAACGTCTTTATCGTCAATTCCCGCCTTCGACAGACGCGATTTCGTAAATAACTTTTTTGGGAAAATGTGATCTTGATGGAATTTATTGCGAAAATCCAGCATCGGGTAAAGGAATGCTAGGACAGAGTAGGTGTATGCTTCGCCGTAGCTGTAGTGTAGCAGACTCACGATCTCGTCATCGTCGAATGACAAGGATTTTGTCCCACCCTTCAACTTGCTTGCGATCTCTTCGAACGGAAAACCTGGTTCGGCGTTGTTGATGACATCGCGGATAGGACGAAGCACGTTATCGGGTTGACCACTGAATGTGCGCTTGAGGAGGACGATCACCAGCCATTTGAAAATGGCCTTGCGGTCAGCCTCGTATTTTGATGCGATGGCAAAATTATTGGGGACGCCAATCTTCTTCAGATACAGGGCGATTGGGATCAGGGCGTTGTTGGATGTCAGCGTATCGCGGTGATAACCGAGATTGGCGAGCAGGATAACAGCGGCGCTGATCGCTTTGGCGATGTCATCCCATTGGCGCTCGATATTGAGCATGTTTGCTTTGTTGAAATTGTCTACTTTGAAAGCGATTTCCCGAAATCCGCCGAGGACAAGGCAGCATTTCAGGACGAAGTCCTTGTTAATGTTGAAGCCGTCGCCGATCGCATTCACTTCGTCAACAAATTCCGTGATCTCCTCGCGTGCATCTTTTTCTTTCCATTGAGCCGTGGCGATTGACAGCAGAAGATCAGAATAATTGAGTTGAGTGCCGCCGCTGTTTACGCGGATGAAGATATTGAGAACCTTGTCGAGGTCCTCGCCACGCTCGAGGAAAAAATTGATCGATCTGCTCTTTCGTATGACGTCATGCAGCTTGAATAGAGCTTTATTAGCCAGCCGAAACTTGTCGTTTCCAAACTGCGAAACACCATTATTCAGCAGATAATCATTGACATCGACTGGTTCAATTATGTCGAGAATGTCGCCAACCTTAAACCAGAAATTTTCAGCGTCACGAACCTCAGCTTCCTTTTTTGTCAGGAAGCTAAATTGATACTCGATGTCACTGTCTTCCGTGGGAGCGTGGAAGAGGTTCAAATAGAGATACCGCTTGGGAAAAGCAGCATCATTATCCCAGCGCTTGCGTGGCATTTTATAGGCATATGAACCTTTGAGCCCGATATAAAGCGAAGTCAGGCGCTGTTGGCCATCAAGAATAGCGATAATCCCGGATTCGCCGCTCAGGTTGGCTTTTGGGTTATGGTAGCTGTCGCGCTCGTGGTAGTCACGGACGAATTCATAAAACTGGTATTTGTCGACATTGTTGCGTTCGACTTCCCAGAATAGAAATGAATTAATTGGATAGTCCCGCATAAGTGAGTCAAAGAGCGTCTCAATCTGATCGACGCTCCAGACGAATTCGCGCTGGATTGCGGGAAGCAGGTAATTTTTGCGGTGAATGTTGTCGATGGCGTCCTTGATCGTGATCGGTTCAACAAATGCCATCTTTCCCTCCAGCCATACTTCCAAGTTCGTACCGCGTTCAATATCACCTCATTCATTGGCAAAGGCAATGTCCGGAATGGCTTGGCGATTTCGGTGACATAGATAAGTCGAGGCAAAATATCTTGATTTCATCCAAGCTGCAGCAACCGCGCCTATTTGCGACGTCATCTTCTGTTAGAAATTGAGCGCGTTGCTGGTAGGTGATTCCACGGTCGCCGGCGACCGGTTCCGGCGGCAGCGGTCATTTGCCGCCCGGTTGGTCAACGACTTGTTCTGGGTCGGAAGCAGCCATGCTCGTTTGGCATTTGCGAATGGCGGCAATTGCGGCAGCGCGTCCAAACTGTCGCAAAGCACCGCCCGAAAACAATCGGGTGCAGGGGTCACCCCTGCCCGCCGGAGGCTAATATTTTGCCTTAATCCTTGTACAGCCGATCCAGCCGCTCGCCATACACTTGCCGCAGCACATGGCGCCGGATTTTCAGCGAGGGCGTCAATTGCTGGTTGTCGGTGCTGAACGGTTCATCGGCGATGATCACCCGGCGCACCTTTTCGATGACGCTCAGCCGCTGGTTGACCCGGTCCACCGCGGCCTGGATCGCCCGCACATATTCGGGTTCGTCGCGCAATTTGTGCAGATCGGCCGGCAGGCCCTTGTCGCGGGCGAAGCCCAGCGCCCATTCGGCTTCGGGGACGACCACGCCGACGAGATAGGGCCGCTTGTCGCCATAGACCATCGCCTGGGCGATTTCGTCCTGCAGGGTGAGCATGCCTTCGACGCGCTGGGGCGCGACATTGTCGCCCTTGTCGTTGATGATGATGTCCTTCTTGCGATCGGTGATCACCAGATGGCCATCCTTGTCGATGTGGCCGATGTCGCCCGTGTAGAGCCAGCCGTCTTTCAGGGCCTTGTGGCTTTCGGCGTCGTTCATCCAGTAACCGTCCATCACCAGCTCGCCGCGCACCAATATCTCGCCATCGGGCGCGATCTTGATCTCGACGCCGGTGAGGGGCGGGCCGACGGTGTGCATCTTCAGCCGGGCGCGCGGCCGGTTGCAGCTGATCACCGGGCCGGCTTCGGTCTGGCCATAACCTTGCAGGATGGGGATGCCGATGGCGGTGAAGAAGATGCCGACTTCCGGATTCAAGGGCGCGCCGCCGGCGACCATGCCGCGCAGGCGCCCGCCAAATTTGGCGCGGATGGATTTGCGGATCGTGCGTTCCAGTGCCTGATCGATCAGCTTTTCCGCCAGGTTGAGCGTCTCGCCCTTGGCTTCCTTGCGCGCGATGGCCAGCGCCTGGTTGAGCAGCGTGATCGCCAGCCCGCCCTGCTTCTCGATCTGCTTGGCGATGCGCATGCGCAGCACTTCGAACAGGCGCGGCACCACCACCATGAAGGTCGGCTTGGCCTCCTCGATGTTGCTCGCCAGCTTTTCGAGCCCTTCGGCATAGACGATCTGCCCGCCCATCCCCATCGGCATATACTGCCCGGCGGTATGCTCATAGGCGTGGCTGAGTGGCAGGAAGGACAGGAAGATCTCGCCCTTGGCCTCGGGCGGCGGATCGGGAAAATCCTGCTCGATCACGGTGATGGCGCCGGAAATGTTGCGCATGATCGCGCCATGATGCTGGCGCACGCCGCGCGGGGCGCCGCCGGTGCCGCTGGTATAGATCAGGCAGGCCAGATCATCGCGGTTCATGGTGGCGCGCGCGCGGACGGCGGCGCGATCCTCATCCAGCATGGCGCCGCGGCTGGCGATCAATTTGCCCCATTCGTGGATGGCGAGGCCCTGCACATCCTGCACGGGATCGATGGTGACGACGATGCGGCAGGATTCGGTGGCCAGCATCGCCGGCAGCAGATTTTTCGCCAGTTTCGGCCCCGATACCACCACAGCGCGCGCGCCGCTGTTGGTCAGGATATGGGTATGGTCCGCTTCGGTGTTGGTGGTGTAGGCCGGCACGCTGATGGCGCCGGCGGCCATGATGGCCAGATCAGCCAGGCACCATTCCGGGCGATTTTCCGAAACGATGCACACGCGGTCGCCGCGCTTGATGCCGTTCGCGATCAGCGCTGCCGACAGGCTGGCCACCGCGTCACGCGCCTCGGCCCAGCTCATCGCGCGCCACTGGCCGCCGATCCGCGCCGTCAGGAACGGCAGCGACGGTTGTTCATCGGCGCGATCCAGGAACATCGTCACCAGATTTGGCGTCTGATCGATGCGGGCCGCAATGGCGGCAGGCCGCATTGGCGGCAATTTCGGCAACATCACCCTCTCCCCGCAGCGGCTTCGTTCGCCGCCATCTTGTTGGTTCAGTATCCGGCCGGCCGGCCTTCGCCGCGCGCATCGGCGCCGCCGCGCCAGCCACCCGCCACGCGCTGCACGCCATTCAATTTCAGCGGCAGCGCCGTCGCCACCGGTTGATGGCCCATGGCGGTCAGGGCCGGAATCATCGTTTCAAGATAGGTGCCCTTTTCCACCGAAAGGCGATCGCCGATCGCGATCAATTGCGGCAGCGCAATCGCCTGTTCCACCGGCAGCCCCCAATCGAGCACGCCGATGATCGCCTTGGTCACCTGGGCAATGATGGTCACCCCGCCGGCGGCACCAATGGCCAGGATCGGCTGCCCCTTGGCATCATAGACGATGGTGGGCGACATGGCGGAGCGCGGCCGCTTGCCCGGCTGGACATGATTGGCGGTGAGCTTGCCCTGATCTTCCGGCGCGAAATTGAAATCGGTCAATTCATTGTTAAGCACGAAGCCGTTCGACACCAGGCCCGAACCGAAGGTCTTTTCCACCGTCGAGGTCCAGGTGGTGATGTTGCCGGCGGCATCGGCCACGGCGAAGTTGGTGGTGCCAGCCACTTCATTGTCCGCCGCCGTCACCCGCGCCACCGGCGCCCCGGCTGGCATGCCGGCGACCACCTTGGCCATGCGCGCCCCGGCGCTGATCAGACCGGACCGCGTGATAAGATAGGCCGGATCGGCGAGGCCCTTGGTCGGCACCGCGACAAAGCCCGGATCGCCGATCCATTTTTCGCGATCGGCATAGGCCAGCCGCTGGCTTTCGGCGAACAGATGCCACGAAACCGGATTGTCCTTGCCCAGCCCGGCCATGTCGAACCGCTCGAGTTGCTTCAGCATGGCCAGCACGCCGGTCCCACCGGACGAGGGCGGGCCCATGCCGCACACCTTGTATTGGCGATAGCTGCCGCACACCGGCTCGCGCACCTTGGCCTGATAGGCGGCGACATCGGCCAGCGTCATCGCGGTGGGATTGGCTTCGGCCGTCGTCACCGTCTGCACGATGCCTTGCGCGATTGCGCCTTTGTAGAAGGCATCTGGCCCCTGCACGGCAATCGTGCGCAGCGTGGCGGCGAGCTTGTCATTGCGGAAGATGGTGCCGGCCTGCAGCGGCGCGCCAGCCTGGTCATAATAAAGCGCGCGGCCTTCCGGGCCGGCCTGCTTCAGACTGTCCTGCCCGAAGGCGATGAAGCGCGCCAGGGTCGGCGAAATGGCAAAGCCTTCGGCCAGACGGATGGCGGGTTCGAACAATTTGGCCCACGGCAGCTTGCCCCAGCGCTTGTGCGCCTCGGCGGCGAGCGCGACATTGCCCGGCACGCCGACACTGCGGCCACCGGTGGCGGCCTTCATGAACGGCATCGGCTTGCCGGCATCATCCAGGAACTGTTTCGGGCTGGCGACGCCCGGCGCGGTTTCGCGGCCATCGATGGTGCCGAGCGCGCCCTTGGCCGGCTGATAGACGATGAAGCCGCCGCCGCCGATGCCGCTCGATTGCGGTTCCACCACGGTGAGCGCCAGCATGGTGGCGATGGCGGCATCGGCCGCGCTGCCGCCCTGTTTCAGGATGGACAGGCCGGCTTCGGACGCCATCGGATTGGCGGCCGACACTACGGCCTTGAACGGACCGGCCCCGGCGGTGCTGGCGGCTTGCACTGGCCCGCTGTCAGCGTCTTTCGGGATGGGCTGGGCCGCGGCAGCAGTGGCGAGCAGGGAAGCGGCGAGGAGCGTGAAGCGGATCATGATGGCCGCACCTTAAGCCGATTTAAGCCCAAGAAAAGTGCCTAAACCGCAGGGCCTGTCACAGATCATGTTGCAGCACGTGCACGTCAGACACGCGAAAGCCCAGCGCCCGGTAGAAGCCAAGCACCGCATCATTGCCCGCGCGCACCATCAGATTGAGCCGCGGCACATCAGCGACGCGCAGCCAGTCCATGGCGGCGGCCATCAAGGCGCGGCCGTGGCCCGCGCGGCGACAATCATCGGCGACGGCCAGATAATAGACCCAGCCGCGATGACCATCATGGCCGACCATCACGGTGCCCACCAGCCGTTCGCCGTCGTGTGCGGCGAGGATGGTGGAGGATGGCCCGGCCAGCGCGCGCATTGCATCGGCCACCGGATCATTCCACGGCCTGGTCAGGCTGGCAGCGTGCCACAGCGCCACCGCCGCCGGAATGGCGTCTGCGGCCAGCGGCGCGATCATCCCACCGCTTCGCCCACGCTGGCGAAGCCATCACGGCGCAGCAGGGCGGCGAGTTCCGCCTTGATGCGCGTCACCAACCCCGGCCCGTGATAGACCAGCGCCGAATAAAGCTGCACCGCACCCGCCCCGGCGCGGATGCGATCATAGGCGTCCTGCCCGCTGGCGATGCCACCCACCGCGATCAACGGCAATTGCCCGCCGGCCTCGGCGCGGAAACGCTTGAGCGCGGCCAGCGCCAGCGGTTTCAGCGGCGCGCCGGACAGGCCGCCCATCTCCCCGGCGTGGGCACTGGCCAGCGCGGGCCGCGCCAAGGTGGTGTTGGAAACGATCAGCCCGTCGATGCCGCCATCGATGCAGGCGCGGGTAATGACGGCCCAATCATCTTCGCCCTGATCGGGGGCGACCTTGACGAAGACGGGCACCTCCAGCGCGCCGCGCGCCGCCATCACCCGCGCGATCAGATCGGCCAGCGCCGCGCCGTCCTGCAGGCTGCGCAAACCCGGCGTGTTGGGCGAGGAGATGTTGACCGTGACATAGGACGCCAGCGGCGCCAGCGCGCGCAGGCCCACGGCATAATCATCGGCGCGGTCTGCACTGTCCTTGTTGGCGCCCAGGTTGATGCCGACGATTCCCGGTTTGCCGCGGCGGGCAGCAAGGCGGGCGTGGGCGAATTCGACGCCCCTGGAATTGAAGCCGAAGCGGTTGATGACGGCTGCATCCTCGACCAGCCGGAACAGCCGCGGCTTGGGATTGCCCGGCTGCGGGCGCGGGCAGACGCTGCCGCATTCGACAAAGCCGAAGCCCAATTTCAGCATCGCGTCCGGCACTTCGGCATCCTTGTCGAAGCCGGCGGCGAGGCCGATGGGATTGGGCAGGCGCAGCCCTGCAAATTCCGTGGCCAGGATCGGATCATCGGCCGGCGCGGCCGGAACCAGCCCGGTTTTCAGCGCCGCCATGGTCAGATTGTGCGCGACCTCCGGGTCGAGCGCGAACAGCAGGGGGCGGACGAGCGAAAACATGGGACGCGCATGGCAGGGGGCACGCCCCCGTTCAATCCCCATCTTCCTCTTCACGCCCGACCAGGGCGAGCGCCCGCGCGCGGCGCTGATTGAGCGCGCACCAATGCACCAGCGCCTCCTCGCGGCCGTGCGTTACCCACACTTCGGCGGGGTTCAGTTCGGTGATGGTGGCGGTCAGTTCGTCCCAATCGGCGTGATCGGAAATCACCAGCGGCAGTTCGATGCCGCTCTGCACGGCGCGCTGGCGCACGCGCATCCAGCCCGATGCCATGGCGGTGATCGGATCGGGCAAGCGCCGGCTCCACACATCACGCAACGCCGATGGCGGCGCGATGATGATATGGCCTTTCAGCGCATCGCCCTTCAGCAGGCCGACGGGGCGAAGATCGCCCAGTTCGATGCCGTGCGCCTGATAAAGTTCGCACAGCGCCACCATCGCGCCGTGCAGATAGATGGGCGCGTCATGCCCGGCCCGGCGCAGCTCGGCGATCACCCGCTGCGCCTTGCCGAGCGCATAGGCGCCCACCGCGACGCAGCGATCCGGATTGGCATTGAGCGCGGCCAGCAGTTTGCGGATTTCCTGCCCCGTATCGGGGTGGCGGAACACAGGCAGGCCGAAGGTGGCTTCGGTGATGAAAATGTCGCATGGCAGGGCCTCGAACGGCGCACAGGTCGGATCGGGCCGGCGCTTGTAATCGCCCGACACGATGATGCGGGTGCCGGCCTTTTCCAGCACCACCTGCGCCGATCCCAGCACATGGCCGGCCGGCAACAGCATCAGCGATATGCCATCGCCCAGCGCCAGCCGCTCGCCATAGGCCAGCGCCTGCCCGCCCGGCTGCGGCCCGAAGCGGTGGTGCATGATGCCGAGTGTTTCAGCGGTGGCCAGCACCTTGCCATGCCCGGCGCGGGCATGATCGGCATGGCCATGGGTGATGATGGCGCGCTCCACGCTGCGTGACGGATCGATCCAGGTGTCGATGCCGGGCAGATACAGACCCTGCGGCTGCGGGATGATCCAATCAGGGCTGGGCATCGAACGGGTTCACCAACGGCACGTCGAGTCCCTGGAAATCGCCGATATTGCGGGTGACGATGCCAACGCGGTTGGCGAGCGCGATGCCGGCGATCATGGTGTCGCGGATATCGACGGGTCGGCCGATGGTGCGCCGCTCTGCGGCCAGCAAGCCGGCGCGCTCGGCCGCAGCCTGGTCAAATGGCAGGATCCGGCCGGCAAAACGCTCGGCCAACAAGGCGGCAAAGCGCAATTCCAGCCCGACTCGCCGTTGGCCGAAGGGCAAGGTTGCAAGTCCCTGGCGAATTTCCATGACCGTCACCGCGTTGCCCAACAGATTGTCACTGCGCTGCGCGTCAATCCAGCGCGCCACATTCGGGTTGCATGGCACCCGCATCAATTCGGAAATGATGTTGGTATCGATCAGCCAGCGCGACACCGAAATCGGCTCAATCAAAGTCGACGGGCCGGATGGTCTGGCCCTTCCATTCCTCGATCGGTTCTTCCAATCCGCAATCGGCGAACAATGTTTGCATATAGGTGGCCAAGCCCGTTTCCGGCGGCTCGACGGCCTCCGCCAATATTGCCCGCGCCTCTGCCTCAAGGCTGCGGCCATGCCGCGCTGCCCGGCGGACCAGCCCGGCCTTCACATGATCATCGAGGTTGCGAACAAGAATCTGCGCCATGCGCATGTTGATATCACGATATCACCGCCTTCGCCAGACTGGCCGCGGCACCCACCTTGGCTATAGGTTGGCAGCGTGACCCTGCCCCACATCATTGCCACCTGGTTCGCGCAGCGCGGCTGGCAGGTGCGTGACCATCAGCTGGCGATGATCGATGCCGCACACCGGGGCCGCCATGCGCTGCTGACAGCACCCACAGGTGCGGGCAAAACGCTGGCCGGGTTCCTGCCGACCCTGTCCGATCTTGCCACCGGCAGCCATGAAGGCCTGCACACGCTCTATATCTCGCCGCTGAAGGCGCTGGCGGTCGATGTGCAGCGCAATCTGATCACTCCGATCGCCGAAATGGGCCTTCAGATCACGGTCGAAACCCGCACCGGCGACACGCCATCGGACCGCAAGGCCCGCCAGAAAGTGCGGCCGCCGCAGATCTTGCTCACCACGCCGGAAAGCCTCGCCATCCTGCTCTCCGCCCCCGAAGCCGCTGCCATGATGGCCGGCGTCAAGCGCGTGATCATCGATGAAATCCACGCCTTCGGCACCACCAAGCGCGGCGATCAGCTCAGCCTGTGCCTTGCCCGCTTGGCTCGCCTCGCCCCCACCATGCAGCGCGTCGGCCTGTCCGCCACCATTGCCGATCCCGAAAGCTGGGCCGGCTGGCTGGCGCCGGATGCCGACGCGGATCAGGTGGATATCGTGCGCGCCCAAGGCGGCGCCGCGCCCGATATCGATATCCTGGTCATCGACGACCGCATCCCGTGGGGCGGCCACAATGGCCGCTGGGCGGCGCGCGCTGTCATGAAGCGCATCGAAACGGCGCGGTTGGCCATCGTATTCGTCAACACCCGCGCCGTGGCCGAACTGGTGTTCCGCGATCTGTGGGCGGAAAATGATTCTGCCCTGCCGATCGGCATCCACCATGGCAGCCTGGCCCCCGAAGCCCGGCGCAAGGTGGAGGCGGCGATGGCCGCTGGCCGGTTGCGGGCGATTGTCGCCACCGCCAGCCTCGATCTCGGCCTCGATTGGGGCGATGTCGATCTGGTCATCCAGATGGGCGCGCCCAAGGGCGCATCGCGGCTGCTGCAGCGCACCGGGCGGGCCAATCACCGCATGGACGAAGCCAGCCATTGCCTGATCGTGCCGGGCAATCGCTTTGAATATCTGGAGGCCTTTGCGGCGCGCGATGCTGTGTCAGTGGGCGAACTCGATCCCGACGGCTTTCGCCCCGGTGCGCTTGATGTGCTGGCCCAGCATGTCATCGGCTGTGCCGCTGCCGGGCCATTCCACCCGGACGACCTCTATAATGAAGTGAAGAGCGCCGCGCCCTATGCCGGCCTGACCCGCGAAAGCTTCGATGCCGTGCTGAACTATGCCGCCACCGGCGGCTATGCGCTGAAGGCCTATGAACGTTACCAGCGGCTGATCGCCATGCCCGACGGCCGGTTGCGGCTGCGATCGGCGGCGCTGGGCCGGCAATGGCGGATGAACAGCGGCACCATCGTTGAGGCCGTCGCCATGAACATCGTGTTCGGGACGGGAAAGCCGGGGCGCGGTGGCCGCCGCCTGGGCCAGGTCGAGGAATATTTTGCCGGGCAATTGCTGGTGGGCGACAGTTTCATGTTCGCCGGCCAGGTGCTGGAGGTGACCGGCTTTGATGGCGCCGATGTGCATGTGCGGCTGGGGCGCGGCAATCCCAAGGTGCCAGTCTATGCCGGGGGCCGCATGCCGATGACGACGCGGCTGGCGATGCGGGTGCGCGGCCTGATGAACACGCCGGCGCGCTGGCCGGAAATGCCGGGCGATGTGCGCGAATGGCTGGATATCCAGGCGCGCGTGTCGCGGCTGCCGGGGCTGGACGATGTGCTGGTGGAGACGTTCGAGCGCGATGGCCGCTGGTATCTGATCGCTTATGGCTTTGCCGGCCACCCCGCCCACCAGACCCTGGGCATGTTGATCACCCAACGCATGGAGCGCGCCGGGTTGAAGCCCTTGGGCTTTGTCGCCAGCGATTATGCCATGGCCTGCTGGAGCCTCGATCCGGTCGATGATCCGCGCCCGCTGTTTGATCCCACCGTGCTGGAGGATGAGTTGGCGGCCTGGCTGGCGGCGTCCCCCTTCCTGCGCCGGGCGTTCCGCGAAGTGGCGATCATCGGCGGCCTGATCGAGCGCACCCAGCCCGGCGTGGTCAAGACCGGCAAGGCGATGAGCGTGTCGTCCGATCTGATCTATGACGTGCTGCGCCGACACGAGCCCGATCATCTGCTGCTTGCCGCGGCCTGGACCGACGCGCGCGGCAAGTTGACCGACATCGATCGATTGGCGGCGCTGCTGGAACGCGCGCATGCGCAGTTGACCCATGTGCGGCTCGATCGCGTGTCGCCGCTGGCGGTGCCATCGCTGCTCACCATCGGCCGCGAACGCGTGGGCGACAGCGCCGATTCGGCCCTGTTGCTGGAGGCCGAAGCGCTGATTGCCGAAGCGATGCGGGTCGATTAGGCCGAATTGCGATGAGCACCAACACCGCCTTCTTCGGCCACCCGCGCGGCCTGGGGATCCTGGCCTTCACCCAGGCTTCGGAGCGCTTTTCCTTCTATGGCATGCAGGCGCTGCTGCCGCTCTATCTGGTCAGCCACCTGCTCAAACCCGATGTCGCGGCCACCGTGTTCGGGCTGGATGGCTTGCGCGCCGGCGTGGAATATCTGACCGGGCCGCTCAGCACCACCGCCTTCGCCGCGCAATTGTTTGGACTCTACATCGGCCTGTTCAACATCGCGCCGATGGCGCTGGGCTGGTTGGCCGATGGGCTTTACGGGCAGCGCCGGCTGGTGCTGGCCGGGCTGGTGCTGATGGCGGCCGGGCATTTCGCCATGGCGGTGGAGGCCTTGTTCCTGCCGGCGCTGCTGCTGTTGCTGCTGGGTGGCGGCTGCCTGAAAGGCAATCTCTATGCGCAGGTCGGCATGCTCTATGGCAGCGGCGATGATCGCCGCACTCGCGCCTATGCCATCCACCTGATGGCCCTGAATGTCGGATCGATCCTGGCACCCTTGGTGTGCGGCACGCTGGGCGAGCTGGTCGGCTGGCATTGGGGCTTTGCCGCGGCCGGTGCCGGCATGCTGGTCGGGCTGGGCATCTATGTGGCCGGCACGCGCGATCTGCCGGCCGATCGCATCGGCGGGCAAGCTGCGGACACCCCTGCACCCGCCACCCGCACGATCAGCGACAGCGCCGCCATTGCCGCCATCGTGCTGATGCTGTTGCCGTTCATCATCACCTATGCCGGCGCGATGCAGGCCTATAATCTGCTGCTGGTCTGGGCGCAGGAGGCGATGGACCGCGATGTCGGCGGCTTCGAAGTGCCGGTCACGTGGCTGCTGACCTATGATGGCCTGATGACCATCGTCGGCATCTTCGGGGCGCTCACCCTGTGGCGGCGGCTTGGCGGCCGCGAACCCGATGCGATGATC
The DNA here is from genome assembly GCF_987265915.1 of Sandarakinorhabdus sp. Lineage (NCBI taxonomy): Bacteria > Pseudomonadati > Pseudomonadota > Alphaproteobacteria > Sphingomonadales > Sphingosinicellaceae > Sandarakinorhabdus > Sandarakinorhabdus sp. Next base: position 554,332 of record NZ_OZ503948.1, on the reverse strand, counting down.
AAGCTGGCGGTGGCCGGGGTGATTGTCGCGCTGTCATGGTCGTTGCTGGCGCTGATCACCACGGCCGCAGCCGGTGCCATGGTGCCGATCCTGTCGGTGCTGGTCTTCTTTGCGCTGCTCGATCTGTCCTATGGCTGGCTCGATCCGCCGGCCAACAGCTTCGTTTCGGTCCATGCGCCGCCGCGCCTGTCGAGCACGTTGATGAGCCTGAACATCGCCGCCTTTGGTGCGGCCAATATCGCATCGGGCTGGCTGGGACGCTTTCAGAACCCGGCCGACCCGGCCGCCTTCTGGTGGCTGCTGGCCGGTGTCGGCGCCGGCGGCGCGGTGGCGGCGCTGCTGCTGCGCCCCGCCGTGCGTCGGCTGGTTGGCGGATGACCCGGCATTTCGATTTCGCCGGCGAATCGTTCATGGCCCTGCCGAGTGGCGCGCTGTGGTGGCCGGCGCAGGCCACCCTGTTCGTGGCCGATCTGCATCTGGAAAAGGCCAGCCATTTCGCCGCGCGCGGCTGGCTGTTGCCGCCGCATGCCACCGCCGAAACCCTGGCGGCGCTGATCACCGCGGTGGAACAGACGGCAGCAAGGCGCGTGGTGTGCCTGGGCGACAGTTTCCACGACCAGGGCGGCCCCGACCGTTTGCTGCCCGAAGCGCGCCACGCGCTGGGCCTGATGACGCACAATCTCGATTGGTGGTGGATCACCGGCAATCATGACGAAGCCGCCGCCGCGTGCCTTGGCGGGCAAGTGATGGCAACCGCGCAGATCGGCCCGCTGGCATTGCGCCACGAAGCCGATCCCGGCGATGTGACGCCGGAGCTTTCCGGGCATTTCCACCCCAAGCTGGTGATCCGCCACCGCGGCCGCCACATTGCCCGGCGCTGCATCGCGCAAGGGGCGACCAAGCTGATCCTGCCGGCCTTCGGGGCGTTTACCGGTGGGCTGGACGTGGCCGATCCGGCGATCCGCACGGCGCTGGTCAGGCCGATGCAGGCGCTGGTGGTGGAAGGCGATCGGTTGCTGCGGTTTCCGTGCTGACCTGAGCGCCTCGCGCGGTGGAGGGGTGAAAGATTGACGCGCGCTTAACAGCGGCGCGAAACCGGGCGGTCATCGGGTGATTTTGGCAAATATGCCCAAGATTCAACCGAAGTTTCGCTTGACCAGCCGCGTGCCATCGCAATGGTGCCGGCCGAAGAGAAGGGGACCAAAGGCCATGCGATCAGTGAAAACCGCCGTGTTTCCGGTAGGCGGGCAAGGCACGCGGTTTCTGCCGGCCACCAAGGCGGTGCCCAAGGAAATGCTGCCGGTGGTCGACAAGCCGCTGCTGCAATATGCCGTGGACGAAGCCTTGGCCGCCGGTATCGAACGGCTGGTGTTCGTGACGGCGCGCGGCAAGGATGCGCTGGAGAATTATTTCGATATCGCCCGCGAACTGGTCGACTCGCTGGAACGCAAGGGCAAGACGGCCGAGCTGGTGACACTGGCAGGCACGCAGCTCGAACCCGGCCGCATCCTGTATGTGCGGCAGCAGGAACCGGCCGGGCTGGGCCATGCCGTGTGGTGCGCCCGCCATGTTGTGGGCCGTGAAGCCTTCGCCGTGCTGTTGCCCGATGAACTGTTGTGGAACCCGGCCAACCCGGCGCTGAAGGAGATGTGCGCGGCCTACGACAGGTTGGGCGGCAACATCATTTCGGTGCTGGAAGTGCCGGAAGACCAGACCCACCGATATGGCATCGTGTCGCCCGGCGCGGTGGACGGCCTGATCACCGAGGTGAAGGCGCTGGTGGAAAAACCGGCGCAGGGCACGGCACCGTCACGGCTGGCCGCCATCGGCCGCTACATATTGCAGCCCGAAGTGATGGATGTGCTGGCGCATGGCAAGCGCGGGGCGGGCGGCGAGATCCAGCTGACCGATGCGATGGCGGAAATGATCGGCGTGCAACCCTTCCATGCCCTCACCTTCACCGGAACGCGCTTTGATTGCGGCGACAAGGCCGGGCATGTGATGGCCAATATCGCGCTGGCCCTGGAACGTGACGATGTCGGCCCGGCGGTGCGCGCCTGGCTCAAATCCCAGACATTCTGATCCGGAAGCGGCGGTCAGCCGTCCAATTTGTCCAGTCGATAGCCGAAACCATAGACGCTGCTCAGGCGCCAGCCCTGATCGGGGCGCAGTGCCAGCCGTTTGCGCACCTGAGCGACATGGGCATCCAGGGTGCGGCTGCCCGGTTGATCGCCGCGCCCCCACACACTGGTCATGATCTGATCGCGTGACAGCGCCTGGCCGGCGTTGCGCATGAACAGCAGGGCCAGCGAAAATTCCTTGGCGGTGAGCAGCACCGGGTGGCCGCGCACCAGCACCTGGCTGGCCGTGCGATCGAACAGCAATTTGCCGAACTGTTCGCGCAGGGCACCCTGGGCGCCGCGGCCAGCAAGGGCCACAGCGATGGCCTGCTCGATATCGGCGTCGGTGCCGGGATCGTGCAGCAGTGCGTCGGCGCCTTCGCCGATGCAGCCCGGTGCATCGGCGGTCATCATCAGCACGATGGCCGGCGGGTGGGCCTGGCGACTGCGCAACCGGTGCATCAACGCCACGCCGCACAGATCCGGCCCATCCCAGCGCATCACCAACAGGTCAAATTGCTCATGGGCAAGCGCCTCGGCCAGGGCCTCCCCGGCGGTGAAGGCAACAGGCCGATATCCGAATTGCGCCAACACCACGGATAAGGCGCCGGCGGCAGCAGGATCATGATGCAGAACAGCGATCCGCATGGAAGCTTTTTGCCATCTTTCTTTCGTTAACAGGCGTGTAACAGGGCATTAGCGCCATGCAAAGCGAAAGTGACGACAGTAATGATGTCAAAAAACCAGCCCCGGTATAAGCTTGTCTTTCAAGCCGGCTGACCGGTCTCACAATGATCGTTCAGGGCAGGGTGACCACACGCAGCGTTCGCAGCTGTCGTACTGAACGTGCGGCGCGGGCTTCCCCCGGTATCACCAGGCGCAGCGGGCCATCTTCGGCCGACAGTGGCTGTCCGTCGCAAAGCCCGGTGACCAGCACTTGGGCGTTGCCCAACTTGGGATCGATTTCGCCCAGGCTGAACGGCACGCGGTAACCATCGGCCGCTTCGGCAACGATCAACGTCTGCAACGCCGGGCCACGGATGGCGTCGCCGCTGGGCAGGCCGGCCGCGGCGGCCAGATCGGCCAGCCATACACCTTCACAGCTTTGGGTCTTGCCATGCGCCGTCAGCCGGGCCGTGGCCTTTGGCAAGGCTGCCAGGGTCGTGGCATCGATCGGCAATGTGGTCGGCGCTGCGGCCGAAACGGCCATGGACAGCAAAAGGGCAAGCGGCAGCATGATGGTCTCCAGGGTGCATATGACACAGCATCCGATGATAAGCCTGCCGTGGCCATCCGCAACATTGACGAGGCGCGGATTCGCGATAGGGGACGGGCATGACCGCCATCCCCTCCCAGATGCCCCCTGCGCTGGCCGAATCGGCATTCGATGCCCGGCTGCTGCGCGATGCCTTCGGCTGTTTCGCCACCGGCGTTACCGTGGTGACCAGCCAATCCCCCAGCAGGGAGCGCGTCGGCCTCACCGCCAACAGCTTCACCTCGGTCAGCCTCGATCCGCCGTTGCTGCTGTTTTGCCCGGCCAATGGCGCGTCGGCGCTACCGGTGCTGCGCGAATCGGGGCGGTTTGCCATCAATATTCTCGATCTGGATGGCCAGACGGTAGCCAACCGCTTCACGCAGCGCGATCTTGATCGATTCGGCGCACATGACTGGCTGGATTGGGATGGCGTGCCGGTGCTGGCCACTGCCAAGGCGGCCTTTGCCTGCGAACTGCACGCCGATCATGATGGCGGCGATCATCGCATCATCGTCGGCCGGGTGACAAGGCTGGCGCTCGACACCGACCGCGAACCGTTGCTGTATCTGCACGGCCGCTATCGCCGGGTGCATGTTGGCTGACACGCCGGCCTCCAACCGGGACAATCCGGAAACGGCTGCCGAAACCGCCGCCCTGGCAAAGGGCGGACGCACCAGCTTCTTCGGCTATGTGCTGCGGCTGGCGGCGCGCTTTCCGTTCCTGTTCATCGCCGGCCGGCTCTATGGCGCCGAAGCGCTGGGTCGCTTTGCCTATGCCACCATGGCGGTCGAGCTGGTGGCGATGCTGGCGACCCTGGGACTGAAGCGCGGCCTGGCCGAAGATCTGGCGCGCCGCCCCGACGATCAGGCCGGTGCCATGGCCGATGCGCTGCTGGTGGCCTTGCTGGCGTCGATTCTGGGTGCGGCGGTGCTGGTCGCCCTGCCCCAACTGATGTTCCCGGCCACCAGCCTGCATCCGCTGGATCGCTGGTTTGCCGCGGTCATCCCGTTCATTGCCCTCGCCGATGTGGCGCTTGCGGGCCTCGCCTTTCACCACGATGTCGGCGCCACCGTGCGTGCCCGTTCGATCATCGAGCCCTGGATCCTTTCGATCGCGGCGCTGGCGCTGGCCTTCACCGCCTGGAAGGGCGACGGCATGCTGATCGCCTATCTGCTGTCGATGCTGGCGGCGTTTTTCGCCGCCTTGGCGCCGGCGGTGCGCCGCTTCGGTTGGCCGGTCGGTTGGCGGATCGATCCAGCGCGGTTGTGGCGGCTGGTGCGCAGCAATGGGCCCCTGGCCGGCGCTGATCTGGCCGAATGGGGCGCGCGCCGGCTCGACATTTTCATCCTTGGCCGCTTTGCCTCGGCCGAACTTGTCGGCATCTATTATGTGGCGCAGCAGATCGCCTCGCTGCCGCAGCGGCTGAAATCCAGTTTCGATCCGATCCTCGGCCCGGTGCTCACCCGCAATCTGGCCGCGGGCAATCTGGCCAAGGTGGCGGCGCATGTGCGGCAGATCAGTTTCTGGGTGGCATCGGTGCAACTGGCGGCGGTGCTGTCGCTGGGCATGATCGGCAAGGCCGGCATGGGCCTGTTCGGCCCGGCCTTTGCCAGCGGCTTTCTGGTGCTGACCGTGCTGCTGGCGGTCGAGCTGTTCGCGGCGCAGGCAGCGGTGGCCGAAGGCGCGCTGATCTATGTGGCGCGCGGCCGCAATCTGATGTGGTCGGTGATCGGCCTGGTGGTGCAGGCGGGCCTGACCTTGTGGCTGGTGCAACTGGAGGGGCCCCTTGGCGGCGCCGTGGGGGCAGCGATGGCGCTGGCGATCGCTGCCTTGCTGCAATCGGTGGGCAAATCGCGGCTGCTGGCGGCGACGTTGGGCCATAAGGTCGCCGGCTGGCGCTGGTCGCTGCTGGCCGCGGCGCTGCCTGCGGTGTGCATTGGTCTGCTGGTGCTGCGCACGCCAGAACCCATTCAGCTCACCATCGGCTTCTTCGCCATCCTCGGCAGCTTTGGCCTGACGATCTGGCGCATCGGCTTTCGCGGCGCCGATCGGCTGCTGTTCGCGCGCGGCCTCAAGCAGCTTGAGGCCGACGCGGCCGCCTGATCAAGCCAACTGCCGGCGGAGCAGCTTGCCGAACAGCCACCAACTGCCCACCGCATACATCACGACATTGAGGCCAATCACCATCGCCCAGAACTGCACCGGTTCGAAGCCTTCGATGATGCCGAAGCGCGGATTGGTCAGCACCTGGCTGCCGCCGGCCATCATCAGGCCCAGCCAGCTGTAGGCCATCTGCACCTTGTGCGCCTTCATGTCCGCCGGCTTGCGATCCCGCAGCCAACGCCGCAGGGCGAGCATGCCGGTGGTGAGCGAATAGAGGCTGACAAACGCCAGGATGTGAAAGGGCAGGAATTTCGTGTCCGGCCGGAAGCTGGCCAGCGCGCCCAGATTGCACACCAGCATCGCCGGCACATACAGCCGCCCGGCCAGCGCATGGCCCGGCGTGCCTTGCCGGGCGACCATCTGATACAGGCCCAGCGGCATGGCCAGGCAGGCGGCCACCAGATGGGCCAGCAGCAAGGGGGACAGGTTGGCAAGCATCACAGCATCTCCGTTCGGGGTTGATGCCGTGGTGTGGCCACCTGCCGCCGCTTGCTGCAATCGCGGTTTCGCCTATCATGCCAATCGCTTCGCCAATCCCGCTGGAACCGGATTCACGCTTCGTGGAATCGACACTCAATATTTCGCAAGGCAGCGCGCCGCCGCTGCGCCCGCTGGTGGCAGGAACCCTGTTTGCCGTGGTGGTGTGCGTGTTCACCGGGCCGTTCCACACCGATGGGCTGCCGCTGCCCAGCCGGCTGGTGTTCTGGTTGGTGCTGATCGGCTGGAACAGCGTGAAATGGTGGTTGTGGTACGGCTGGGTGGGGCCGCGCACCACCAATCGGCGCACCGCCGTGCTGGCGGCAGTGATCGGCGCCCTGCTGCTGAATGCGACGATGCCGTTGGAAATTGATCTGATGTTCCGCGCCATCGGACGGCCGCTGGTGCAATCCTGGTTCGGCCTCTACCTGATGGCGCTGCTGGTTGCCGGATCGGTTTCGGGGCTGGTCGCGGCGATTCGCGGCCCGCGCGTGGCGGCGGTGCCCGCTGCGATGCTGCCTGTCGATCGCCAGCCGGAACTGCCGCCCTCCCTGCTCGCCCAACGCGCCGGCCTGCCCGATCTGGCCGGCGTGCGGATGGTGACGGCGGAGGATCATTATCTGCGCCTGGTGCTGGCCGACGGTCGCCGCCCGCTGGTGCTGTTCCGCATGGGCGATGCGTTGCCGGAACTTGCCGGGCACGGTGGCCTGCAAGTGCACCGCAGCGCCTGGGTGGCGCGCCGGCATGTGGTGGGGGCCGTGCGCGACGGCCGACGCTGGAAATTGCGGCTGTCCGATGGCAGCGAGCAGGCGATCAGCGAGACGTTCCTGCCGGCCGTGCGCACGGCGGGGTGGCTTCAGACGAAGCTGTAAGGATCGACATCCACCACCACCCGCACATTGCCGGGCAGCGGCACCCGCGTCAGCCAATCGCGCAAGATCGCCGGCAGCGGCAGTTCGCGGCGTGCCTGCACCAATATGCGATGCCGGTGCCGGCCGCGCAGCATGGCCATGCTGGCGGGCGCCGGGCCGAGCACCAGCAGGCCGTCGCGCACCGGCGCGGCGGCACCCAGCGCATCGGCGGCCGATTTTGCCGCTGAAGCGTCTTCGGAACTGATGATCAGCGCCGCCAGCCGCCCGAACGGGGGCTGGCCGAGATCACGGCGGGCAGCGATTTCGGCGGCAAAAAACGCCTGCGCATCGCCCTTGCCCAGCGCCTGCATCAGCGCCGCCTGCGGCTGGTGCGTCTGGATCAGCACGCGGCCGGGCTTGGCCCCGCGCCCGGCCCGCCCCGATGCCTGCACGATCTGCTGCCAACTGCGTTCCCCGGCGCGCAGATCACCGCCCTGCAAGCCGAGATCGGCATCGACCACGCCCACCAGGGTCAGATCGGGGAAATGATAGCCCTTGGTCACCATCTGGGTGCCGATGATGATGTCGATTTCTTGGCGTTCGACGGCCGCCACCAGCGCGGTGGCGCGCGCCGGGCTGGTGATGGTGTCGCTGGTCACCACCGCCGTGCGCGCATCGGGCCAGGTGCGGCGCACTTCCTCGGCGATGCGTTCCACGCCGGGGCCGCAGGCGACCAGATGGTCCGTTTCCCCACATTCCGGGCAGCGTTCGGGCACCGGCGCAACATGGCCGCAATGGTGGCAGGCCAGCCGGCGCGACAGGCGATGTTCCACCATCCAGGCCGTGCAGTTCGGGCACTGGATGCGGTGGCCGCAACTGCGGCACAGGGTGAGCGGCGCATAACCACGCCGGTTGAGGAACAGCAGGGATTGTTCGCCGCGCTGCAAGGTCGCGCTGATTGCGGCGACCAGCACAGGCGAGAGCCAGCTGCCGCGCGTCGGCGGATGGCGGGTCATGTCCACCAGTTGCACATCCGGCAGCTCCGCGCCGCCAAAGCGGCTGGGCAGCAGCAGATGCGTGTAGGTGCCGCGGCTGGCCAGCACCTGGGTTTCGATGGCCGGCGTGGCGGTGGCCAGCACCACCGGCAGGCTCTCCAATTTGCCGCGCATCACCGCCACGTCTCGGGCGTGATAATGCACGCCCTCCTCCTGCTTGAAGCTGGCTTCATGGGCTTCATCGACGATGATGCAGCGCAGGTTCGCATAGGGCAGGAACAGCGCCGAGCGCGCGCCGACCACCACCCGCGCCCGGCCATCGGCGATTGCGGCCCAGGCGGCGCGGCGCTCGCTGGTTTTCAGGTCTGAGTGCCAGGCCAGCGGCTGGCAGCCGAAGCGGGCGGCAAAGCGCGTCAGCCACGGCGCGGTCAGCGCGATTTCCGGCACCAGCACCAGCACCTGGCCGCCGCCCCGGATCGCCGCTGCCACGGCTTCGAAATAGACCTCGGTCTTGCCCGAACCGGTGACGCCTTCCAGAAGGAAGGGCGCGAACTGGCGGGCCTGCACGGCCGCCACCAGCGTGTCGGCCACGGCGCGCTGATCGGCGGACAGCGCCGGTACGGCATGATCCGGATCGGGCAGCGGCGGGCTGACATCGCCGGCCACGCGCTGCGCCACCAGCGTACCGGCAGTAATCAGGCCGCGAATCACCGCATCGGACACGCCGGCCATCCGCGCCAGATCGCGGGCGCTGCCCTGCCGGCCCTCCAGACGTTCGATTGCCTGGCTGCGTTCCGGCGTCAGCCGCTTCGGCAGCGGCCCACCCAGCCGATATTCGGTAAATTCGCGCGGGTTCAGAAACGCCACCGAAGGCCAGGCCATGCGCACCACCGCCAGCGGGCTGGCGACATAATAATCCGCCGTCCAGTCGATCAGGCGGCGCAGCGGCGCAGCCAGCGGCGGCAGATCGAGCCTTTCCGCCACCGGGCGCAGCCTGGCGGCCGACACTTCGGGCGCGGCCATCGCATCCATGTCCCACACCACGCCCAGAATGCGCCGCGGCCCCAGCGGCACCTCCACCGCATCACCGGGGCCGAGCACCATGCCGGCCGGCACGGCATAGTCGAGCGCGCCCAGCCCATGCTGAAAGGGGATGACGCGGACGCGGGAGGCAGTGGCCTGGTTCACCCCCGACAGATAGGCAAGTCCTGCCACGCATGCTAGGCGCGCGGCCAAACGAAAGGCCCTCCATGATCCCGCGTTATTCCCGCCCCGAAATGGTCGCCCTGTGGGACGCTGCAAGCCGGTTCCGCATCTGGTTCGAGATCGAGGCACACGCCACGCAAAAGCTGGCCGATCTCGGCGTCGTGCCGCAAGCCGCGGCCCAGGCGCTGTGGGACTGGTGGGCGACGGGTCCCGCCATCGACGTGGCCGCCATCGACGCCATCGAGGCGGTGACCAAGCATGACGTGATCGCCTTCCTCGATTGGGTGGCGCAGCAGGTTGGCCCGCAAGCCCGCTTCATGCACCAGGGCATGACCAGCAGCGACGTGCTGGACACCTGCCTGGCCGTGCAACTGGCCCGCGCCGCCGATATCCTGCTGGCCGACATTGATGCATTGCTGGACGCCATCAAGCGCCGGGCACTGGAGCATAAATTCACCCCCACCATGGGCCGCAGCCACGGCATCCACGCCGAGCCGACGACCTTTGGCGTGAAGCTGGCGCAGGCCCATGCCGAATTTGCCCGCAACCGCGTCCGGCTGGTGGCGGCGCGTGCCGATATCGCCACCTGCGCGATTTCGGGCGCGGTCGGCACCTTTGCCAACATCGATCCGCGCGTCGAAGCCCATGTCGCCGCGCAGATGGGCCTGACGGTCGAGCCGGTCTCCACCCAGGTCATCCCGCGCGATCGCCACGCCATGTTCTTCGCGACGTTGGGCGTCATCGCCAGCAGCATCGAGCGGCTGGCCACCGAGATCCGCCACCTGCAACGCACCGAAGTGCTGGAGGCCGAAGAATATTTCAGCCCCGGCCAGAAGGGTTCGAGCGCGATGCCGCACAAGCGCAACCCGGTGCTGACCGAGAATCTCACCGGTCTCGCCCGGCTGGTGCGCTCTGCCGTGACCCCGGCGCTGGAGAATGTCGCGCTGTGGCACGAACGCGACATTTCGCATTCCTCGGTGGAGCGCATGATCGGCCCGGATGCCACCATCACGCTGGATTTCGCGCTGGCCCGTCTAACCCAGGTAGTGGACAAATTGCTGATCTATCCGGAGCGGATGGCGAAGAATTTGAACCGCATGGGCGGCCTGATCCATTCGCAGCGCATCCTGCTGGCGCTCACCCAGGCCGGCGTGACCCGCGACGACGCCTATCGCCTGGTCCAGCGCAACGCCATGAAAGTGTGGGAAGCCGATGGCGCCCTGTCGCTGCTCGATCTGCTGAAGGCCGATGCCGATGTGAGCGCCCACCTGTCCGATGCCCAACTGGAAGGCCTGTTCGATCTTGGTTATCATTTCGCCCAGGTCGATACGATCTTTGCGCGGGTGTTCGGGGAGTAATGATGATCAAGGCCGATATCGGGTTGAACAGCTGGTTCAGCCGGCGAGTGCTGCAAACGCCGGACCGGCCGGCGCTGAGCTTTGAAGGCGCAACCCGCAGCTATGCCGAAATGGGCGATGCCATCAACCGGTTGGCGACCGCGCTGAAAGCCGGCGGCATCTGCAGGGGCGACCGGGTTGGCTATCTGGGGCTGAACAATCCGCTCTATTTTGATCTGCTGTTTGCCGCCGCGCGGCTGGGCGCGATCTTCGTGCCACTGAACTTCCGGCTGACGGGGCCGGAACTGGATTATATCATCAACGATGCCGGCGTGCACACGCTGGTGGTGGATGGCCCGCACCGGCCGGTGATCGACAGCGTGCGTGACCGGCTGTGCTGCCGGCGCTTCCTGTCGGCCGATGGCGCGGCCCCGGCCTGGCAGCCTGTCGCCGAATTCGTCGGCGATGCAGCGCCGCTGGCCGAAGGCGTGGAAACCGCCGACGATGATGTCGCGGTGATCATGTACACATCGGGCACCACCGGCCGGCCCAAGGGCGCCATGCTGACCCACGGCAATTTCTGGTGGGCCAATGTCAACGGCGCGCTGGGGGCCGATGTCTCCGAAAAGGACGTCAGCCTGGTGATGGCGCCGCTGTTCCATATCGGCGGCCTCAACGTCACGCCTTTGAGCTGCTGGCAGAAGGGCGGCCATGTCGTGCTGCACCGCGCCTTCGATCCGGCGCGCTTCATCGCGGATGTGCGACATTACCGCGTCACCACCACCTTCGCGGTGCCGGCGATGCTGCTGTTCATCGCCCAACAAGCCGATTTCGAAGCGGCCGATCTGTCCAGTCTGCGTGTCATCATGTGCGGCGGCGCGCCGGTGCCAGAGCCATTGCTGCGGCTCTACAACGCCCGCGGCATTCCGATGAACCAGGGCTATGGCCTCACCGAAACCGCGCCCTCGGGCACCTATCTCGGCCCCGATTTCGCGCTCGCCAAGCTGGGCTCGGCAGGCAAACCGATGTTCTTTGTCGATCTGCGCATCGTCGCCGAAGATGGCCGCACGCCGCTGGGGCCGGGCGAGCGCGGCGAAGTGATCATGCGCGGGCCCAACATCATGCGTGGGTACTGGAACAAGCCCGATGCCACGGCGGCGGCCATCGATGCCGAAGGCTGGTTCCATTCCGGCGACATCGGCTATCTGGATGCCGATGGCTTCCTCTATATCTGTGACCGGCTGAAAGACATGATCATCAGCGGCGGCGAGAATATCTATCCGGCCGAGGTGGAAGCCGTGATCTATGATCACCCCGCCATCGCCGAAGTGGCGATCTTTGGTGAACCCAATGAAAAATGGGGGGAAAGCGTGACCGCGGTTGCCGCCCTGAAGCCGGGCGAGGCGCTGGATATCGAAAGCCTGCGCGCCTGGGCAACGGAGCGGCTGGCCCGCTACAAATTGCCGAGCCGGCTGGAAATCGTGCCGGCGCTACCGCGCAACCCGGCCGGCAAAGTGCTGAAGTTCGAGCTGCGCGACCGCTTCCGGCGCTGATTCAACGCGGAGGGGCCACCGCCGCCGGCAGATCGCGGCCCCATTTCGCAAACGCCGCCTTCACGTCCGGCCGCGCCTTCAGCGCGCGCAGATCGGCGCGGCTGCGGCGGCCCGGCAAGGCGGCATGATCGAGGATCAGGAACGGCTGCAATTCGAACAAGGCCTCGCTGCGCCGCGCCGGATCATCGAGGCGCTTGATGATGGCGCGCGCCGCATCATCTGCACGCCCCAAGCACAGCATCGCCTGGAAATAGGCATCGTCATTGCGTTCGGGCGCTGCCAGCAACGGCGCCAGGGCCGCGCTGGCCGCCGCGGCATTGCCCTGCCGGTGCCGGGCACAGGCGCGCACCCCGGCCAGATAGAGCTTGCCGAAATCATTCATGTCCTCGCCCATCTTGCGTTCGGCAACGTCGGCAGCGGCCAGCGCCGCATCGCTGCGCCCGACCTGATCGGCCAGCAGGGCATGGTTGATCAGCAGCCCGGTCAGGCTCGGCCGCGCCTTGGCATCCAGCGTCGCTGCCGCCGCAAAGCGCGCCAGCCCGGCATCGACCTGGCCGAGATCGGCGAGCAATTGTGCCGACAGATTGACCAGCCACAGGCCATTGTCGGGCAATTTCGCCATGGCCTCGGCCGTCTGTGCCGTATCGGCCAGCGCCAGCGCGTCTTTTTCCTGCGAGGCGATGTTGAGCGCCTGGGCATGGCCGAGCCGGGCGATGACATCATCCGGCGCCGCATCGAGCGCCGCCTTGCTGGCCTTCAGATAGGCGGCATCGGCCAGATCAGCGCCCGGCCCCAGCCGCTTTTCCAGCGCCGGCCACAGCGATTGATAGCGCCGGTCAATGGCCAGCCGCACCAGGCTGACCGGGTTGATCAATTTCTCGATGATCGGCAGCGCCTCGTCCAGCCGATCGCGAGTGGCGAGGCCGGTAATCACCAGCAGCTTCAGGCCATCGCCCGCCGCCACCGTTTCATCGCGCGGCACATAATCGGCGCTGACCAGCGTGAACGACAGATCGAATTTCTGATCGGCGTTGGTGATGGCCACCAGCACCTGCGCGATGAGTTCCGACGGCAGTTCTGCCAGCCATTTCGGATTGGACACCGCAATCAGTTGCAGCGCCTGGCCCGCAGCCGGCGCATCGCCGCTGATGGCGCGCAGCACGAACAATTGCCGCAACAGCAGCAGGGTCGGGTTGAGCGCCGCATCCACCGCGAACTCGATGGATTTGCGCGCCTCGGCCACCTTGCCCTGGCGCGCCAGCGCAAAGCTGCGCAGCCCTTCGATCTGGCCGCGATCGGCCGGCAGATCGGCTTCGGTCAGCAGGCCATCGAGCAGGCTCAAGGCTTCTGTGGTCTTGTTTGCGTCGATCAGGCCGGCGGCCTGCGCCAGCCGGTCTTCGCGCGCCAGTGGGGCTGCAACGCTGGTCGCCGGCGGGGCGGTGGGGGCTGCAAGCGCCGCAGCAAGGGGCAACATGAACGCCAGCGGTGCCAGCAAAATGGCTGGTTTGAAGATATGGGTCATGCGTCCACAGTAACCCGATAAACGGCTTTGGGGAGAGGGTCATGACGGCACAGGTGGAATTCTTCTTCGATTGTTCGTCGCCCTGGACCTATCTGGGTTTCGAAGCGCTGTGCGCGGCGGCGCGCGAAGACGGATTTGGCGTGTGTTTCCGGCCGTTTCTGGTTGGCGGCGTGTTCAACACGGTGAACCCCAGCGTCTATGAAATGCGCTCCAAGCCGGTGGTGCCCAAGGCGCGCTATTTCACCAAGGATCTGCACGATTGGATCAAGCGTTCCGGCCTCGCCATCAAATGGACGCCCAGCATCTTCCCGGTGAACAGCGCCCGCGCCATGCGCCTGTGCCTGGTCGCCAGCGATGCAAATGCCTGCGAAGCCGTCGCCCGCCGCATCTTCCAGCTTTACTGGAGCGAGGATCGCGACATCTCGCAGCCCGATGTATTGGCCGAAGCCGCAGCCGCCGGCGGGCTGGGGCCGGACGCGCTGGAACAGGCCGATTCGCCCGAACTGAAAGCCCGCCTGCGCGCCAACACCGACGAACTCATCGCCCGCGGCGGCTTCGGCAGCCCGACATTTTATGTGGGCGGCACCGACATGTATTTCGGGCAGGATCGCATCATCCTTGTGCGTGAAGCGGCGGCGCGTGGCTAAAGTTGGGCAACTTGTCTGTTTGTATGCCACAAGCCGGTACATTGTGGTCCTTCAGGGCGACCGTGAAGAACGACCGCTGTAGCCAGACACGATCACGCGGACTGAATCCTGTGGGAGACGCTTCGGCGAGACCGCAAGCCGCCAATACTCTGTGAGATCTACGCCAGATCAGGCTATCGGCGCCTGCCGATGTTACATTATTTGAACCAAAGTAAGCATGAAATTGAATTAATTCAAGTATTAATACGGCAATAAGGTTCCACGGTTCGTCGCATTCATAGTAGAATTTACCTATATGTTCGCATTTCGACCGATATAAGCGAATCAGGACACCCCTCGGGGTAGAGTGGTGGGCGCGGGGCCTCCACGTCTTGCAGCGTATCGGCAGGATCATGGGAATCATTTCATCGGCTGAGGCCGTAACTTTATTTCTATCGCGCCATGCACCGAAGTCATTAACTGTCGCTGCACTCCTTGTCTTGAGTGTTCCCGCGGCAGCCCTGCAAACCCAATCGTGGAACGGATATCGCTGGGCGCGGACCGGCCCGTTGTCGATTGCGTTGGGCTTGAATGTCAGTTCGGTTTGGCAGCCCTATGTCACCGCCGCTGCCGCGCAATGGTCGGCCGCCAACAACATCGACATTGTCCCGACGATCGGGTCTTCGCTCGCGCCGACGTGCGGTGCCGTTTACGGTTCGATTCAGATCTGCAGCGGCAACTATGGGGCAAACGGTTGGCTGGGCTATGCAACGGTCTGGCTTGGCGGCGGCTTCATCAGCCAGGCTACGGTCAAACTCAACGACTATTATTTCGCGAATGCCAAATATGATACGCCGGCGTGGCGGAGCATGACCGCCTGTCAGGAGATCGGCCACACCCTTGGTCTCGCGCACAATGACGAGATCCGGACCAATCTGAACAAGGGCACGTGCATGGATTATACCAATGATCCGACCGGCACCATCAACCTGGGCAATGGCCTGTTGGCGAACATCGCGCCCGCCGCGTCCGATTTCGCTGCGCTCGACGGCATTTATGCAACGCTCGATGCGCGGCAGCTTTCGCAAACAAAGCCGCAATTCCGCATCAGCCAGGGGTTTGGCATTCTCGATGACCATGACCATGAGGATGGTCTGCAAGCGGTTCCGGAACCGGAAAGCTGGTTGCTGATGCTTGCCGGGTTTGCCGCAGTGGGGACCAGCGCGCGCCGCCAGGCTTCACACCGGCGTGCCAGGGCGTTCGCAATCGCCTGACCGCCCAACACAGCAAGGCGACGGGGCCGGATGGCCTGGCCCCGTCGTTTTCTCACGCTGTGATCACACGGGTCCGCGATTGCCGGCGACGCATTGCGCCGATCAACCCGAAGCCCATCACCATCATGGCCCATGAGGCCGGTTCCGGAACGGTCGATCCTGAGCCGTCCGACAGATCGGCACCGAAGTTGCCGCTTGCCGTGCCGGCAAAGGAGGCCAGGCCGCCCTGTGATACGGCAAGCGACGGGTTGATCGCGTTGATGGCAATCGCGATGTCCCGCGCCGTCGTCTGCGCGAAGTTGAAGAAATCGGAGGTGAACGTCACGTTGCCCGGCGGCTGGGAATTGAGGAACGATGCAACCGATCCACCGGCCAGCCCGGAAAACACGCCGCCGGTGAAGGCTGCGGTCAACAGGTTGGTGCCGGTGCGCCCCTTGTAGGTCACGGCACCAAGCGAGGTGAAGGTAAAGCTGCCCGCCGTGGCAGGCGCGATTCCGAGACCACCGGCAGCAAGACCGCCGGCGGTCGCAGCGAGGAAGTTGAAATTGGCCGTGACATCGAAAACCGAGCTCGACCCGGCCGGGTCGAGAAAGCGGAAGGTGACCGGGGAGCCCGGAATGCTGGCCACCGTCCCGGCGCCGCTTGGACCTGCTGTAAACTCGATGTTGGGCGAATTGGTCAGCGGTGCAAAGGTTGCGAAGGTCGTGATCGCGCTCGACGGGGCGCTCACCAACGTCGCGAAGGCCACGACTGCCGCCAGATGAAATTTGCCCATTACGCTCTACTCCGTTAAAACCTAAGCAACTACTAACGTACCCGAAACGCACGATAATTGGCGTTCCGGATGAGAGCACAATGTTTCTGGCCACTGGTAAGTTCCATATTTTTTAGACAAATGTAAAAAAGATATATTGTGCGATCAGCGACTTTGCTGGCGCTCGGCTCCGAATCTCTGCGCCTGCCTTGGCGGCCATCCGCCGCGCCCAGCAGAAATGACCGCGACAGACAAGCCGGCTTGACTCTTCTCGACGACAGGCGGCAACGTGAACAAAAGTGGAACACGTAGCCAAAGTGAGTCGCCCCCCTGCCCCCTGTTGTCCCCCCTGTCGCCCGCCTGGTGCCGCCTGGGCCTGTTGCCGCTCCGCCTGTGGCGGCACGGTTGCAGCTCGATTCCGGGCGGGTGGATGCCGCGTTGAACGGCGGGCTGATGCTGGCCGCGTGTCACGAGATTTACGGGCCGGGGGCGACGGCCTTTGCGTTGATGCTGGCGCTGGCGAACCCACGCCCCGGGCCGATCCTGTGGGTGGCCGATGGCTGGGAGGACAATGGGCGTTTGCACGGTGCCGGACTGGCGGAGCTGGGCGGCGATCCGGGGCGGTTGTGGCTGGTGGCGGCCGGTGGCGTGGTGCGGATGCTGCGTGCCACTGGCGAGGCGCAGCGCTGTGCGGCGCTGGCCTGTGTGGTGATCGAATCCCATGGCGAGGCCAAGGCCATCGATCTGACCGTGACGCGCCGGTTGCAACTGGCTGCCGCCGCATCGGGCGTGTTCACCCTGTTGCTGCGCAGTGGCGCACCGCGCCCGAGCGCCGCCAGCACCCGCTGGCAGGCCGAACCGGCACCGGCACGGCGGCTGGCGGCGGGCGCGCCGGGGCCGCCGCGGCTGGCCATCACCCTGACGCGCCAGCGCGGCGGCCCGGCCGATATCAGCCTTGCACTGGAGTGGGATCGTGACCGTTGCAGCTTCATCCCGGCCGAAAGCCGCATTGCCGCCGCCACCCCCATCGGCGCGGCTTTTGCCAAACACTCGGCGCATCCTGGCGCTGGCGCTGCCGTGGCTGCCGGCCGAGCGGCTGGCAAGAACCGGCGCAGCGCCGCCTGAGCAGCCGCTGGCGCTGATCGCCAATGATCGCGGCCGGCAGGTGATTCAGGCGGTGAACGCCGCCGCGTTGGCCGAAGGCATACTGCCCGGCCTGGCGCTGGCCGATGCCCGCGCGCGCCTGCCGTCCTTGCGCGTGGCGCCGCACGATCCGGCCGGCGATACCGCCTGCCTCGATTGGCTGGCGCAAGGCGCCACCCGCTGGTCCCCCATGGTCGCGGCGCGGCCACCCCATGGCCTGGTCATCGATATCAGCGGCTGCGCGCAGTTGTTCGGCGGGGAGGCCAGCCTGGTGTCGGACGTGGTCACCCGCCT
Organism: Sandarakinorhabdus sp.; assembly: GCF_987265915.1. NCBI lineage: Bacteria > Pseudomonadati > Pseudomonadota > Alphaproteobacteria > Sphingomonadales > Sphingosinicellaceae > Sandarakinorhabdus > Sandarakinorhabdus sp. Next base: position 536,762 of record NZ_OZ503948.1, on the reverse strand, counting down.
GCACCGGCTGGGCTTCAGCGCGCAACCGGCGCTGGCCGCCACCCCCGCTGCGGCGCTGGCGCTGGCGCGGTTCGGGGCGGAACGGGTGAGCGAACTGCCGCTGGCGGCGCTGTCCGATCTGGAACAGGTGCAGATCGGCCTGCGCCGCGCCGGCTTGCGCAGCGTCGGCGATGTGGCCCGCCTGTCGCGCGCCGCGGTCGCCTCACGCTTTGGCGAGGCGCTGCTGGCCGCGCTCGATGCGCTGACCGAGGCGGCGCCGCAGCCGCTCGATCCCGTGCTGCCGCCAGCCGCGGTGATCGCCGAACAGCGTTTTGCCAGCCCCATCGTGCAACAGGATGCCGTGCGCGTGGCGCTGGAACGCTTGCTGCGGCGCTGCGCGGCGCAAATGGGCGCACTGGGCGTGGGCGGCCGGCGTTTCGCGCTGGCGCTGTACCGCAGCGACGGCCATGTCGCGCGCCTCGCGGTGGACACCGCCGAACCGCAGCGCGATGCGCGGCTCCTGCTGCGCCTGTTCGATGAGCGGATTGCGGCGCTCAACGATCCGCTCGATCCCGGTTTCGGCTATGATCTGCTGCGCCTTGCCGTGCCGGTCACGGCGCGGCTCGATGAATCGCAATTGGGCCTGGATGGCGGCGCGCTGGCCGAAACCCAGTTGAACGAACTGGTCGATCGGCTGACGGCGCGGCTGGGGCGCGGGCGCTTGCGCCGGCCAGTGGCGGCCGACACGCATATCCCCGAACAGGCGAGTTTTCTGGGCACACTGGCCGATTGCCCGGCGGCGGCCTGGCCGTCTCCCGTTCCCGGTGAGCCGCCCACGCGCCCCATCCGGCTGTTCGATCCGCCGCAACCCATCGAAGTGCTCGCCGAAGTGCCCGATGGCCCGCCGCGCCGGTTTCGCTGGCGCGGGCGCGTGCATGATGTGACGGCGCAGGAAGGCCCGGAACGCATCACCGCCGAATGGTGGCAGCGCAAGGACGGCGCCGGGCTGACCCGCGATTACTGGCGGGTGGAGGATAGTACCGGCCGGCGCTTCTGGCTGTTCCGCCACGGCCTTTATGATCGCGAAACGACCACCCCGCGCTGGTATCTGCACGGGCTGTTTGCCTGATGATGCCGCCAGTTTCCGGCTTTGCCGAGCTGGCAGCCGCAACCCATTATTCGTTCCTGGACGGCGCCTCCAGCCCGGCCGAGATGGTGGCGGCGGCGCTGGCGCTGGGCCATGCCGGCATCGGCATTGCCGATACCAACACGGTCGCCGGCGTGGTGCGCGCGCAAGTGGCAGTGCGCGAGTCTGCAGAGGCCGCGCGCGAAGCCGGCAGCGAACTGCCCCCCTTCAAGCTCGCCGTGGGCGCGCGGCTGGTGTTTGCCGACGGCACGCCCGATGTGATCGCCTATCCGGCGCACCGGCAGGGCTGGGGCCGGCTGACGCGGCTGCTCACCACCGGCAACCGTCGCGCCGAAAAGGGGATGTGTATCCTGCATCTCGCCGATCTGATCGATCATGCCGATGGCTTGCTGCTGATCACCATGCCCCCCGAACCCGGCCAGCAGCCGCGCCTGGCCGAGCTGGCACGCGCCTGCCCCGGCCGGCTGTGGCAGGGGGCGGTGATGTGGGGCCGGGGTGATGATCGGCGCCGGCTGGCGGCGCTGGCCGGGGTCGCCGACGCCCAGGGCCTGCCGCTGCTGGCGCTGAATGCGCCGCTTTATGCGACACCGGCGCAGCGGCCGCTGCACGATGTGATCCGCTGCATCAAACTGGGCTGCACGTTGAAAAACGCCGGCACGCAGCTGCGCGCCAATGCGGAGGCGCATCTGAAATCCGCGGCCGACATGGCGCGCCTGTTCCGCGACCGCCCGGATGCGCTGGCCGAACCGGCGCGGCTGCTCTCGCGCATCGATTTCAACCTCGATCAGCTGCGCTATGAATATCCCAATGAGCCGGTGCCACCCGGTTATTCCCCGCAAGGCTGGCTGGAAACGCTGACCCTGCAAAAGGCGCGGGAGCGCTGGCCCGATGGCATCCCGCCGAAGCTGCTCGGTCTGCTCGCCGAGGAATTCCGCATCATCGCCAAGGCCGGCTATGCCCCCTATTTCCTGACCGTCCACGATATCGTCGCGTTTGCGCAAGGCCGGGGCATCTTGTGCCAGGGCCGCGGCAGCGCGGCGAACAGCGCGGTGTGCTTCGTGCTGGGCATCACCGCGGTCGATCCATCCGTGCACAATCTGCTGTTTTCCCGCTTCATTTCCGAAGAACGCAAGGAACCGCCCGATATCGACGTCGATTTCGAGCATGAGCGCCGCGAGGAGGTGATGCAGTGGATTTACGAACGCTATGGCCGGGAACGCGCCGGCATCGCCGCCACCGTGATCCATTACCGGCCCAGGAGCGCAGTGCGCGAGGTCGGCAAGGTGCTGGGCATGAGCGAGGATCTGACCAACCGGCTCTCCAGCACCGTGTGGGGCAGCTATTCCAGCCAGATGGAGCGCGAGCGCTTTGCCGAAAGCGGCCTCGATCCCGACAGCCCGGAACTTGCCCGGCTGGCGGGGCTGGTGACGCAGATATTGGGCATGCCCCGCCATCTTTCGCAGCATGTCGGCGGCTTCGTGCTGACCGAAGGCCGGCTGGATGAGCTGGTGCCGATCCACAATGCCGCCATGGCGGACCGCACCTTCATCGAATGGGACAAGGACGATATCGATGCTTTGGGCCTGATGAAGGTCGATGTGCTGGCGCTCGGTATGCTCAGCTGTATCCGCCGCGCCTTCGAGATGATCGAGACCCACATCGGTCCCAGCTATACGCTCGACAATGTGCCGGGCGATGCGCCGGACGTTTACCAGATGCTGCAGAAGGGCGATAGCATCGGGGTGTTCCAGGTCGAAAGCCGCGCGCAGATGAACATGCTGCCGCGCCTGAAGCCGGCCGAATTCTATGATCTGGTCATCCAGGTCGCCATCGTGCGGCCCGGCCCGATCCAGGGCGACATGGTCCACCCCTATCTGCGGCGCCGGCAGGGGCGGGAGGCGGTGCATTTTCCGAGCCCCGGCCCCCCACATGATCCCGATGAATTGAAACAGGTGCTCGGCAAGACGCTGGGGGTGCCGCTGTTCCAGGAACAGGCGATGAAGCTGGCGATCACCGCCGCCAGCTTCACGCCGGCCGAAGCCAACCGCCTGCGCCGCGCCATGGCGACCTTCCGCAGCAATGGCGGCATGGAGTATTTCGAAACCAAGCTGATCGATGGCATGGTGGCGCGCGGCTATGAAGCGGAGTTTGCCCGGCGTTGTTTCAACCAGATCAAGGGCTTTGGCAGTTACGGCTTTCCCGAAAGCCACGCGATTGCCTTTGCCCGGCTGGTGTGGGTGTCGGCCTACCTCAAATGCCGATACCCGGCGGTGTTTGCGGCGGCACTGCTGAACGCGCAGCCGATGGGGTTTTACGCGCCGGCGCAGATCGTTCGTGATGCGGCGGAACATGGCGTGGCGGTGAGCGGCGTGGATGTGAATTTCAGCGGGTGGGATTGCAGTTTGGAGATGGCGGGTAATCCCACCCCCAGCCCCTCCCGCAAGCGGGAGGGGCGCCGGTTGGCGCTCGCACACACTGTTCCCCTACCGCTTGCGGGAGGGGTTAGGGGTGGGGAAGGCAGGCACGACACCCCGCTGTCCCTGCGCCTCGGCCTGCGCCAGATCACCGGTTTCCGCGAAGAATGGGCGCAGGCCATCGCCGCCGCCCGCCCCATCCGCTCCCTCGAACATCTCGCCCGCGCCGGCCTGCCGGCCCGCGCACTGAAACTGCTCGCCGATGCCGATGCCTGCGCCAGCCTGGGCCTCAGCCGCCGTGATGCCGGCTGGCAGGCGCTGCGCACCCCCACGGACAGCCTGCCGTTGTTTGCCGCCGCCGACGCCAGCGATCTGGGCGTGGAGGAATCCGCCGATCTGCCGCTGATGGCGCCCGGCGAGGAGGTTGCCGCCGATTACCAGGTGCTGCGCCTGTCCCTGCGCGCCCACCCGATGGCGCTGCTGCGGCCGTGGTTTCCGGGCGTGCTCAGCGCCGCGCAGTTCAACGCGGCGCGCAATGGCCGACGCGTCAGCGCGGCAGGCGTGGTGCTGGTGCGGCAGCGGCCGGGCGGCGGCAATGCCATCTTCATCACGCTGGAGGATGAAAGCGGCGTGGTGAACGTGGTGGTGTGGGCGCGGCTGTTCGAACGCTATCGCCGCGCCATCATGGCCAGCCGCCTGATGCAGGTGGACGGCGAGGTGCAGCGCAGCCCCGAAGGCGTGATGCACCTGATGGCCACCCGCATCACCGACATGAGCGGGGTGCTGGACCGCCTGTCGGACGCCCACGACGCCACGCCCGCCCTGGCGCGGGCGAGCGAGGATCTGGTGCACGGGCCGCAGGGTCGCAAACCGCCGCCGCCGAAAGCCGCGAGCCGGGGCCGTCACCCCCGCGACGTGCGCGTGATCCCACGCAGCCGGGATTTTCATTGATGGCCTGCACAAACCCACATTTGCACAAGTGCGGCTATCATGGCAGATTGCTCCCATGAGCCGCCTCAGCATCGATCTCAGCGACCAGCAGCACAACAGCCTGAAGGCGCTCGCCGCGCTGGAAGGCAAGAGCATCCGCCAATTTGCACTGGAGCGGCTGTTCCCCGATGCAGAAGGCGACGCGCCGGCCTTGGCCGAACTGAAAGCCCTGATCGATCAGCGTATTGAGGCCGCCATGGATGGCGCGATTTCCACCGCCACATTTGACGAGATCGTTGCCCAAGCGCTTGATCGCGCGTGACCGCCTGGCAGCTTACGACGGGAGCGGCGGCGGACCTCGATGAAATTCTCCGCTTCACGCAAAATGAATGGGGCGACACCCAAGCCCGCCGCTTCGCTGCCGATCTCAAGACAGCAATGCAGGCGCTTGCCGACCATCCGCATCGCCACCGCGCAATGCCCCGCCTGCATCCCGCTGTGCGCATTGCCCGCTGCCGCCACCATCTGATCTTCGCCTTGCCAATGGACGCCGGCCCCACGCTGATTCTGGCGATCCTGCATGAACGCATGGATTTGCTCGCTCGTCTGTTGCATCGGCTGCCTTGATCCGGGTCTTGCCTTCATGGCTGCAACCACCGAAGCTGCGCCCATGACCATGGAAACCCTCTTCGAAACCGCCGCTCTTGTTGGCGCGCAATTGAAAGCGCGCGGCGAGACCGTGGCCGTGGCCGAATCGGCGGCGGGCGGGCTGATCTCGGCGGCGCTGCTGGCTGTGCCGGGGGCGTCGGCCTTCTACATCGCCGGCGCGGTCGTCTACACGCCGCGCGCCCGGCACCGGCTGCTCGGCCTGAAACGCGAAGACGTGCGCGGCTTCATGTCCGCCACCGAACCGTTCGCGCTGCTGATGGCCGAAACCATCCGCGCGCAACACAGCGCCACCTGGGGCATCGGCGAGACCGGCGCGGCTGGGCCGAATGGCAACCCCTATGGCCACGCCGCCGGGCATGACGTGGTGGCGGTGAGCGGCCCAGTGCACGTGGCGCGCACCATCGCGACGGGATCGAGCGACCGGCAGGCGAATATGGTGGCGTTTGCGGTGGCGGCGCTGGAATTGTTGGGCGAGCAGTTGGTTTAATCCCCCAACGTTACCGTCCCATCCGGCCCCGGCAGCATGAACGGGTTGTAGGCGACTTCCCACGGGTGGCCATCGGGATCGCAGAAATAGCCTGAGTAGCCGCCCCAGAAGGCATCGTGCGCGGGTTTTTGTAAGCGTCCGCCGTTGGCGACGGCGCGGGCGAGGAGTTCGTCGACTTCGGCCTTGCTGCTGACATTGTGGGCGAGGGTGAAGCCGCCGAAGCCCCGGCGCCGGACGGCGCCATCTTCTAAAACTTCGCGATCCTGCATCCCGCAATCTTCGGCCAGTTTGTCGAACGGGTAGAGGGCGAAGGTCATGCCGCCGCACTGGAACATGGCGATGGCCTCCCACTTTCGCATCTTTCGTGGCCAGCCCATGGCTTCCCAAAAGGCGACGGCGCGGGGCAGATTGTCAGTGCCGAGGGTGACGATGCTGATGCGTTGGTCCATGATGGCCTCCGGTTGAATGGGGAGACTTTGGCATGACGGCTACGCAAATGGAACGCATCGTGCTGGCGCGGCATATCGTGGGTGCGCCGACGCCAGAGGATTTCCGGCTGGAAACGCTGCCGATCCCGGCGCTGGAGGAGGGCCAGTTGCTGATCGCCAATCGCTTCATCAGCTGCGATCCGGGCACACGCTCGCGGCTGTCGCCGGGTGCCTCCTACGCGCCGCCGTTGAAGGCCGGGGCCATGGTCGATGGCTTTGCGGTGGGGGAGGTGGTGGAGAGCCGCCACCCGAAGTTCGCGGCCGGCGATCTGGTGATGGGCACGGGCTGGGCGACGCATATGGTGTCGAGCGGGCGCGGTTATCTGTCGAAAGTGCCTGATCTGGGCGTGCCGCTCAGTCTGTGGAACGGCATTTTGGGCGTGCCGGGGATGACAGCGTGGTTCGGCCTGAAGCGCGTGGCGAATTTGCAGGCCGGCGAACGCGTGCTGGTCACCTCCGCCGCCGGGCCGGTGGGGGCGACGGCGGGGCAGTTGGCAAAGCTGTGGGGCGCGGGGCGCGTCGTGGGCATTGCCGGCGGCGCAGAGAAATGCCGCTGGCTGACCGAGGCGTGCGGCTTCGATGACGCGCTGGATTACAAGGCAGATGATTTCGAAGCACGCTTTGCCGAGGCCAGCGCCGATGGCTGGGATGTGCTGTTCGACAATGTCGGCAACGCCAGCATCGATCGCGCCCTGCCGGTGATGCGCATGAAGGGCCGCATCGTCGTGTCCGGCCAGGTCGCGGATTACAATCTGACGCCCGAAGACGCCCCCGGCATCCACCACACCCGCGAATTCATCGGCAAGCGCCTGCGCATGGAAGGCATGGTGGTGTTCGACGATCTGCCGCAGTTCCCCGCCGCGCAAGCCGAACTGGCGGCGTTGATCCGCGATGGCAAGGTCGCCTATCGCGAGGAAATCTTTGACGGCCTGGCCAGCCTTCCGGGCGCCTTCTGCGGCCTGTTCAGCGGCGCCAGCTTTGGCCGGCGGCTGATCCGGCTGTAATTGCAAAGGCTGGCGCATCGCTGGCCATGGGCGTAAGAAGGCCACTATCGCGTTCAAAACTGCCTAAGGAACACATCACATGGGTTCGTTCAGCCTCACTCACTGGCTGGTGGTCATTCTGGTCGTCGTGCTGCTGTTCGGTCGCGGCCGCATTTCCGATCTGATGGGTGATTTCGCCAAGGGCATCAACAGCTTCAAGAAGGGGCTGAGCGACAATGATGCGCCGACGCCACCCGCGGCCGCACCGCCGCAGGTGACGAATGGCGGCCAGCCGCAGCCGGCACCGATGGGCGAAGAAACCCGCCGCTGAGCGATTGCGGGGGCAGGCCCCCCATGCCTTCCTCGTTCAAGTGAATCCGGCACCGCCCCATGTTTGGTATTGAGTCGTCCGAACTTCTGGTCATCGCGCTGGTGGCCCTGGTGGTCATCGGACCCAAGGATCTGCCGCGCGTCATGCGCTGGGTGGGGCAATGGGTGGGCAAGGCTCGCGCCATGAGCCGCCACCTGCGCACCGGTTTCGATGCGATGATGCGCGAATCCGAACTGGAAGAGATGCAGAAACTGTGGGCGGCGCAGAATGATGCGATCATGAAGGCATCGCAGCTGCCGGAAAACAGCCTGCCCAACCTGGCCGGGCCCCATCTGCCTGAGCCTGCGCCATCCGAGCCTGCCGAAACATCCTATGATCCGTGGCCGACCACCGAAACGCCGTGGTTGCCCGCGCCGGAGTTGGACGTCGCGGCGGAACCGCCGGCCAAACCCAAGCGCCAGCGCAAACCGCGCGCCAAGCCGGCAGCCGAAGCCCCAACCGAGGCTGAACCCGCGCCACAGAGTGACGCGGCATGAGCGAAGAGATCGACCGTTCGGATATCGACGCCAGCAAGGCGCCGTTGATGGATCATCTGATCGAGCTGCGCGGGCGGTTGCTGCGCTGCGTCGTCTATTTCGCCATCGCCTTCGGTCTGGCGTTCAGCCAGGCGGGGCGCGTGTTCGATTTTCTGGTGCAGCCGCTGGTGACCGCGTCGGGCACCAGCGCCAAATTGATCTACACCAAGCTGTATGAGGCCTTCTTCACCGAAATCCGCGTCGCGGCCTTTGCCGGTTTCTGCCTCGCCTTCCCGCTGATCGCCAACGAGCTGTGGCGCTTTGTGGCGCCGGGCCTGTACCGCCGCGAGCAGAAGGCGCTGCTGCCGTTCCTGCTGGCGACGCCGATCCTGTTCACCTGCGGCGCGGCGCTGGCCTATTATGTCGTCATGCCGACGGCGTTCCGGTTTTTCCTGAGCTTTCAGCAGATCGGCGGCGCTGGCGGAGTCGAGCGCGAAGCGCTGCCGGCCATGGGCGAATATCTCGATCTGGTGATGAGCATGATCCTGGCCTTTGGCGTGGCGTTCCTGCTGCCGGTGCTGCTGATGCTGCTCGAACGCTCCGGCATCATCACCCGCCAGCAATTGCAGGGCGGCCGCCGCTATTCGGTGGTGGCGGCGTTCGTGGTCGCCGCCGTGCTCACGCCGCCCGACCTGTGGTCGCAGGTCGCGCTCGCCATCCCGTTGATCCTGCTGTATGAAATCTCGATCATCGGCATCTGGATCACCGAACGGCGGCGCGCCCGCGTGGATGCAACGGCCAGCCCTTAAAGGCGCCCGGCGGCATCCCGGCCAGCGTCATCCTTGTTGTCATTCGCGGTCTTCTTGATCGAACCGCCCGCGCTTTCGAGATCGCGGCCGGCGCCTTCCACCGTGTTGCATGCGGTCAACAGCACCAGCGCCGCCAGCAGGCCGATTGTCGTGGTCTTCATGGATACTCTCCTTCGTGTCGCGTCGAACAACTGACCGCCTGCCGGCTTGCTGGCGACCGCACGGGCTGGCATCACCCGGGCATGGCGTTCATCCTGCCCGAAGCCGAGCCGCCGCCCGATCTGGCGGGCGTGTTGCCCGATGGCCTGTCCCGCCAGATGCTGAACGCCGCCGTGGCCGCTTGGTTCAATGCGCCGTTTCTGAAGGGCCTGATCCGTGGCCGGCGGGACACCATGGCAACGCTGGCCACTGCTGGCCCGGATGCGGCGCTGGCCAATGCCATGGCACTGGCGCGCGACGATACGCAGCCGATCATGCCGCGGCTGCGCACCGCGCGGCGCGACGTGGCGCTGATCACGGCAATGGCCGATCTGGCCGGGCTGTGGCCGCTGGAGCGGGTGACGGCCGCCCTGTCGGACTTTGCCGATGCCGCAATTCATGCCGCTATCACCGCCGCCCTGGCCGAACGCGGCGCCCCCCCGGGCAGGCAGGCGCGCGGGCTGGTGGCGCTGGCGCTGGGCAAGCTCGGCAGCCATGAGCTGAATTATTCGTCCGATGCCGATCTGATCTTTCTGCATGATCCCTCGGCTGTCCCGTGCCGGGCGGGGGAGGAGCCGGGCGAGGCCGCCGTGCGCATCACGCGGCGCGCCGTGGCGATCCTGGCTGACCTGACGCCGGATGGTTATGTCGCGCGCATCGATCTGCGGCTGCGGCCGGCATCGGAAATCACGCCCATGTCGATCAGCCTGAGTGCAGCCGAGCAATATTATCAATCCGAAGCGCTGACCTGGGAGCGGGTGGCCTTCATCCGCGCCCGCGCTGCCGGCGGCGATGTCGCGATGGGCGCCGCCTTCCTGAACCGCATCCGGCCGTTCGTCTGGCGACGCAGCCTGGATTATACGGCGGTGCGCGATATCCAGTCGGTCAGCTTGCGCATCCGCGACCATTTCGAGGACGGCCAAGGCATCGGCCCGGGCTTTGATCTGAAACGCGGCCGCGGCGGTATCCGCGAAGTGGAGTTCTTTGCGCAGATCCATCAGCTGATCTGGGGCGGGCGCGCGCCGGAATTGCGCTGTCCGGCGACGCTGGACGGGCTGGCGGCGCTGGGGGCGGCGGGGCATGTGCCGGCGGGCGATGTGCAGGCGCTGTCGGCCGCGTACCGCGCGCTGCGCACGCTGGAGCATCGCTTGCAGATGCGCCGCGATGAACAGACACATGCCGTGCCGCGGCTGGCAGCCGACAGGGCTGCCGTGGCGCGGTTGAGCGGATTGAAGGACGGCGCGGCGCTGGAAGCCGCGCTGGCGCGCATCACCGCTCCGGTAGCGGCGGCCTATGACCGGCTGGTGCAGGCGGCCCTGCCGGAAGGGACGGTGGTGCCGGCCGATCCCGCCCCCTGGCTGAAGGCGCATCACCGCCCGCTCGCCAAACTGTTGGCGCCGCTGATCGCCAGTTGGCGGCAAGGCAAATACCGATCCTTGCGTGCCGAGGCCGCCCGCGCCGATTTCGAAGCCGTGTTGCCGGGCTTGATCGACGGCCTGGCCACCGCGGCTGATCCGGCCACGGCCGCGGGCCGGCTGGACGCGTTTCTGGCAGCACTGCCGGCCGGCGTGCAGTTTCTGGCGCTGCTCAGGGCCAATCCGCGCCTGGTCACCCTGCTCGGCAATCTGATCGGCGTCACCCCGGTGCTGGCCGAGGCGCTGGCCCGGCAACCGGCGCTGTTCGATATCATGCTGTCGCCCGATGCCTTTGCACCGCTGCCCGATGCCGATCGGTTGACCGCCAGCCTGGCGCAATACTGCGCCGGCGCAGCCGGTGTGGAAGAGGTGCTGGACCGGGTGCGGCGCTGGACGGCCGAATTGCGCTTTCAACTGGGCGCGCAATTGATCGAGGGCCATACCGACGCGACGACCATCGGGCGCAACCTCGCCGATATTGCCGATGCCGCAATTTGCGTGCTGTTGCCGGTGGTGGCCGCCGATTATGCGCGGCTGCACGGCGCGGTTCCCGGCGGCGAGCTGGTCGTGCTGGCGCTGGGCCGGCACGGCGGGCGGGCGATGACCCACGCGTCCGATCTCGATCTGGTGTTCCTGTTCACCGGGGATCACACGGTGGTTTCCGATGGCAGCAAGCCCCTGCCCGCCAGCCAATATTTCAATCGCCTGGCGTCCCGGCTGGTCACCGCGCTTTCGGTGCCGACCGCGGCCGGCGCCATGTACGAGATCGACACGCGGCTGCGGCCGTGGGGGGCAAAGGGCAATCTGGCGCTGTCGATCAGCAGCTTTGCCCGCTACCAGCTGGAGGAGGCCGAACGCTGGGAGCATATGGCGCTGTGCCGGGCGCGGGTGGTGGCCGGGCCGGGAAGCGCTGTTGATGATGTAATGGCCGGCGTGCTGCGGATGCCGCGCGACATCGAAGGGCTGCGCAAATCCGTGCTGGCCATGCGCGCCGATGTTGCGGCGGCCAAACCACCGCAGGGCCGGTTCGACGTCAAGCTGGCGCCGGGCGGCCTGGTCGATCTGGAATTCATCGTGCATTTCCGGCAGCTTGCCACCGGCCAGGGCCTTTCGCCGGAATTGCGGCCAGCGATCGATCAACTGGTGGCGGCCGGGTTGTTGCCCGCCGAACTGGCCGAAGCCCACGACCTGCTTAGCCGATCGCTGATGTGGCTGCGCCTGTTGTTCCCCGGCGCGCGTATCCCGGCCACCCTGCCGGCGCCGATCGGCAGCTTGCTGGCGGGTGCGCTGGGTGCGGCAAATTTCGCCGAAGTTCAGCAGCAACTGGCCATCGCCAAGGGCGTGGTGCGCATGGCATGGGCGGACATCATCCTCAAGCAAGGGACTTGAACCATGAGCATGCCGCAGCCAGGCGACACCGCCCCCGATTTCCGCATGGACGGCGATGCCGGACCGATCGCGCTGTCCGATTTCGCCGGGCGCAAGCTGGTGCTGTATTTCTACCCGAAGGATGACACGCCCGGCTGCACCACCGAAGGCAAGGCGTTTTCGGCGCTGAAGGCGGATTTCGACGCGGCCGACACGGCGATTGTCGGCGTGTCGCGCGATTCGGTGGCCAGCCATGCCAAGTTCCGCACCAAGCAGGGCCTGACTGTGGCCCTGGGCAGCGACGATGGCAGCGTGACCGAAGCCTTTGGCGTGTGGGTGGAAAAATCCATGTACGGCAAGAAATATATGGGGATCGAGCGGGCGACCTTCCTGATCGGCCGTGACGGGACCGTGGCCGGGGTGTGGCCGAAGGTGAAGGTACCCGGCCATGCCGAAGCCGTGCTGGCAGCGGCCCGCGCCCTGGCCTGAGGCCCGGGCCGGACGAGCGCCGGCCCGCGAATCACCCGACGGTGATTCGAACGATATGGTGAAATCTACGCAGGTCGTCGCGGCGGGACGGCCATCCCGCCCGCGATTTCAAATCACATTCGGCTTGTACGGTGGGATTTGCCCTGCAGATGCACGCTGGCGGCACGATTTTGTCACACTTCATCGCCTGCGACCAACGCTTGGCCGCTAGGGGGCAAATGACCGGTTGTTTGCCAGCACCGTGCCTGCTTCATCAGCGTCGTTATCCGGGTTCACCGGTGACATAGGGGACTTCAGCGCAGCGCGTGTGATGGCACTGGCATGACATGCCGGTGGACAACCGAGATGTGTGTGAAATGCCCCGGCTGAAGAAAGGTTGCACCGGGTCATGCAATTTCGGATCGGCACGATCATGCTGCTTGGCGCAGGGCTGGTTGCCCTGGCCGCGCCGGCATCGGCCAACGAGACGGCATCGACCGATCAGGGCACAGGCTTCGCACCGGTTTCCGCCGTCAGCGCCGTGATGGCGATGACCGCCGACGACAGCGCCAGCCATCCGGCGACCAGCATCGCCCAGGCGCGCCGCGAATTTCTGGCTGCGCTGGCCAATGAACATACTGATGCCGCCGTGCTGGCCCGCCTGCTGCCGCGCGCCGGCCAACCGGTTGCCGCGTTGATCGGGGCAGCGCCGGCTGGCCAGGCCCGCGCCGAAGCCGTGCTGCGCCGGCTCGGCCTTGATCCCGAGCGTTTTCTGGGGGCCCGCACCAATCTGGCGCAGGGTGGCCCGTTCATCGCGGCCAATGATCCGCAGGTGCGCAGCTTGCAGGCCGATTCGGTGCGGCAGGCGGCGCTTGCCGCCACATTCGCCAGCATCCCGGCCTTCCTGCCGGTCAATCGCCTGAGCGAATCTTCGGATTTCGGCTATCGCACCGATCCGATTCATGGTGGCGGCGCTTTTCATGCCGGACTCGATCTGACCGGCAAGACCGGCGAAGCCATCCATGCCGCCGCCGATGGTGTGGTGGTCAGGGCTGGCTGGTGGGCCGGCTATGGCAAGGTCGTGGTGGTCGATCACGGCAATGGCGTGGAAACACGTTATGGCCACATGTCGCGCTTTCATGTGAAGGCCGGCGACACCATCCGCCAGGGCCAGGTGATTGGCGGCATGGGCTCCACCGGGCGTTCCACCGGCACCCACCTGCATTTCGAAGTACGGCTCGATGGTCGTCCGCTCGATCCGCAGCCGTTCCTTGATCTGGCCAGCTATGGCGTCGATGCACCGGCCAAGCCGCGCAAGGCCGTGGTGGCGCCGCTGAACCTTGCCAGCGATGAACCCTTTGCGCCGCTGGCCAGCGACGATATGGTGATGGCCGCTGGCAAGACTTGGACCGTTCGCACTGGCCGCTGACGCTGCGGTTGCACCTGGCGGTGTGACGCCCTACATTGCAGCCATGGAAGAGCTTCCCCGCCTCAGCCCCGCCGCCGCCGGCCGCGTGTCGGCCATCGCCGCCCGTCAGGGCAAGCCCGGCCTGATGTTGCGACTGGCCGTTGATGGCGGCGGCTGCGCCGGGTTCCAATATCGCTTCGGCTTGGAAGCCGCCCCTGCGGCCGATGACATCGCCGTGCAGGCGCACGGCGTGACGATGTTGATCGATCCGGACAGCCTGCCCTTTCTGGCCGGCGCCGAGGTCGATTATGTCGAGAAAATTGGTGCGGCCGCCTTTGAAGTGCGCAACCCCAATGCCGCTTCCGGTTGCGGCTGTGGTTCCAGCTTTTCGGTCTGAACGCCGTCGTTCAGGCCGGCGCCACCGCCATCATCATCTGGCGGCGCGGCCCGGTGCGCACGGCGATATGGCCGGCCAGCGCCTGATCGAGCGCCTCATCGCCTGAATCCACCAGCAACTGCCCATCGGGAAGGGTGGCCAATTTGTCGGCACTGGCCAGCACCGTCAGCCGCTGCGGACCAACCGCCCGGATAATGCGCGCCGAAAGCTGCTGATTGCCGCGCCCAAGCAGAAAGCCCTGGCCACCGATCACACCCAGCACGAGGCGAACGCCAGCCGGCGCGCCCGCCAGCAACTGCCACAGCCGGGCTTCATCGGCATCGCGCGCGAGCAACTGTTCACCGGCAAACACATCGACCCCCAGCAATGTGCCATCGCCGGCCAGCGCCTGCTTCACCGCCAGCATGGTGCCGCCGGTGCCGATGATCGCCAGCGGACACGCCGCCAGTTCACGGGCCAGTGCGGCACAGGCGGCGGACAGATCGGTGTTGGCGATGCCGCCAGCGATTCCGGGCCCCGCGGCCTTGGCAGCCTGCCGGCGTGGGCCTTGCGGCGCCGGCAACAGACCAAACAATTGGGCCACGCCATCCGCGTCGCGATCGATGATCTCTGCGGGCTGGGGCAGCAGCGCCCGGCCCGCCACATGGTCGCGCAGCAGCGCCGCCGCCGCCGCCGGGCTGGTGGCAAACACCGCGCTGTGCATCTTCACGCCGGCCGGGATGCCCAGCACTGGCACGCTGCCGGTTGCGCCGAGCAGGTCCCGCGCCGTGCCGTCGCCGCCGGCAAAGACCAGCAGATCGATCCCGGCGGCACACAGCGCCCGCGCCGCGGCAACCGTATCGGAGGCCGTTGTATCCGCCGGCGCCTGATGCACCACGATGGGCTGGTGCCCGGCGGCCAGCGCCGCCGCTTCCCCCATCGCGTCGCTGGCGGTGAGCATCTGGGCACTGCCAATGCCGGTGAGGGCGCGAATCGCCCGCTGACCGGCGAGCGCCGCCGCCCCCTGCGCCCGCGCGCGGCCCGCAACGGCGCCGTCGCTGCCCTTCAGCGCAAGCGGGCCACCAATTCCGGCCCAGGGATTGACGATCAGGCCAAGCCGCACGCGATGATCCTTTTTCTGCCGGCGTTTGATGCTATCCCACGCCAGCACGGCGGACAAATCTGCGGCCGAGATCATGGGGGAACAGGGCGATGCCAAAAGCGGTGATTTTCGATTTCGGCGGCGTCATCACCTCGTCGCCGTTCGAGGCCTTTGCCCGCTATGAAGCGGCGCACGGGCTGCCAGCCAATTTCATCCGCACCGTCAACGCCACCAACCCGGACAGCAACGCCTGGGCGCTGCTGGAGCGCAGCGAGATTGCCGGCGCCGCATTTGATGCGATGTTCCGCGCCGAGGCGCTGGCGTTGGGCCACGATGTGCCGGGCCGCGATGTGCTGCCGCTGCTCGCAGGTGGTGTGCGGCCCGGCATGGTCGCGGCGTTGAAGGCCTGCAAGGCGCAGTTCAAGGTGGGGTGCATCACCAACAATGTCGCCAGTGACGATGATATCGGCTGGGGCAGCAGCGTCGCCGATATCCTGGCGCTGTTCGATCATGTGATCGAAAGCAGCAAGGCCGGCGTGCGCAAGCCAGACCCGCGCATCTATCTGATGATGTGCGAGGCGCTGGGCGTGGCGCCAGCGGACTGCGTCTATCTCGATGATCTCGGCATCAACTGCAAACCGGCCGCCGCGTTGGGGATGACGGCGATCAAGGTGACCGGTGAAGCGCAGGCGCTGGCCGATCTGGCGGCGACGACGGGGCTGGTGTTTTAACGAACCCTCACCCCGCTCGGCTGCGCCGAGTCGCCCTCTCCCGCAAGGGGAGAGGGGAATTGTTACCACCCCACCGGATCGGCAAATGCCGTGCCCGTCCGCTCCAACTGGGTGGCGATGGCGAATTTGTGGACTTCGGTGGGGCCATCATACAGTCGGAACGGCCGCATATCGCGGAAGATCATTTCGACGACGGTTTCCGACGTCACCCCGATCCCGCCCAGGATCTGCACGCAGCGATCGGCGACCTTGAACAACTCCTCCGACACGCTGGCCTTGACGATGCTGCTTTCGTGGCGCGCGCGCACGCCGTTGTCGAGCAGCCAGGCGACATGACGGATGGCAAGCCGGGCCTGGTGCAAGGCGATTTCATTGTCGGCCAGCATGAAGTTGACGCCCTGGTGCTGGATCAGCGGCTTGCCAAAGGCGGTGCGCACCCGCGCATGTTCCAGTGCGATATGCTGGCAGCGCGCGGCGGCACCGAGCCAGCGCATGCAGTGCGTCAGCCGCGCCGGGGCAAGGCGCATCTGGGCATAACGGAATGCCGAACCAATCTCCCCCAGCAGGTGTGATGGCCCCAGTCGCACGCTGTCAAAACGCACGACGCAATGGCCCTCGACATAGTTGCGATCCATCGAATCCATCACGCGCTCGATCCGGATGCCCGGCGTGTCGCCTTCGCACAGGAACAGGGTCGGCCCGTGGGGGCCGTGCGGATTCGGCTCGACATTGGCCATAATGATCCAGGTTTTCGCGCCATTGGCCCCAGTGATCAGCCACTTCAGCCCGGAAATCTCGTAATCATTGCCGTTGAACACCGCCTTGGTTTTCAACTGGCCGGGATCGCTGCCGGCGCCATCGGGCTCGGTCATGGCGAACACGCTGCGCCGGTGCCCGGCGACCATCGGGGCCAGGAACTGCTTCACCTGATCGGGGCGGGCGATGCGCGACAGCAGATACATATTGCCTTCGTCCGGTGCGGCGCAGTTCATCGCCACCGGCCCCAGCGTCGACCAGCCGGCCGCTTCGAACACCGCGGCCTGGGTGGCATGGTCGAATCCCATGCCGCCCAATTCCGTGGACGCTTGCGGGGTCAACAGGCCTTCGGCGCGGGCCAGCGCCACCAGTTCGCCGCGCAGATCATCATTCGGGCCATGCTGCGTCAGGCGCGGATCGCGTTCGAACGGAATGATCCGGTCAATGACGAACTGGCGGACACGGCGGGCCAGCGCCTTGGTCTCTTCGGGCAAGGTGAAATCGGTCACAGCGCGCCTTTCCTGAACTGGTCTGCGGCATGGGCAAGGATCGCCAGCACCAGCGGTTCAAAGCCCTGATAGCGGCTTCCGTGCATCTCGCCGCGCTGCCATTTTCGGTATAATTGCATCCAGGCCACGGCCAAGCGCAGCCGCGCCAGCGCCAGCGGCCAGACAAGATCGCCAACGTCGTGCCCGCTGACGGCTTGATAACGCGCCGCCACCGCCGCGCGCCCCGGCCAGCCGGGGGTGAGCGATGGCACCGCCAGCAGCGATTTGACAGCATCGGGATCGCCCGGCTCGATCCAGTATGACAGCAAGACAGCCAGATCGAAGCTGCGCGGGCCGCGGGTCGCCATGTCCCAATCGATCATCGCGCGTAGCGCCAGCGTGGTCTGATCGACGAGCAGATTGTCGGGCTTCAGGTCCATGTGCAGCAGCACGGCGATGCCCGAATCGGGCGGCGGCGCGGCGTTGAGGGCGGTGATCAGCGCGTCCGCCGTCGCCGGGAGACCGTCTGGCCAAACGGCTGCAGCCCGCGTTGTCCAGCCCTTCAGCTGGCGGGCGTAAAACCCTTCCGGCTTGCCGAGATCGCCGAGGCCAACGGCGGCCGGATCGAGCGCGTGCAGCGCCGCCATGGCGCCGAGCGTGGTTTCGACCAGCGGCAGGCCATCGGCGATACCGACGGGCAGTACGCCGCCGATGGCAATGCCTTCACGCCATTCCAGCAGCTGGAATTTGGTGCCCAACACAGCTTCGTTGTCGCAAAAGGCGATCAGGCGCGGCGCCAGTGCGAACTGCGGCGCCAGCGCGGTCAGCACGCGGGCTTCGCGCGCCATGTCGCTGGCGCCGGCCGCCAGCACACCCGGTGGCGGCCGCCGCAGCACCGCCGGGCCGGTGGTGAGCATGATCAGTTCATTGCGATTGGCGATGCCGCCGCCCAAGGCCGACAGCTGCGCGCCAGGCACCGGGGCCAGCCCCACCGTGGGCAGCCAGGCGATCAAACGGTCAAGGTCGGTCATCCTGCCATGGCTATCATGCCGAACGCAGACGGCAAATATTTGTCACAAAGCCGTTACTGGAACTTGGCGCTGGCTGTGGTTATGAAACGCAGCATGGAAGACCAATTCGTCCTGCAATCCGAGCGGCTGGTGCTGCGGCGGCCGCGCCTTTCGGATTTCGATCGACTGGCGGCGATGTGGGCGCAGCCGTCGGTGGTCACGCATTTCGGCGGCAAGCCGTTCAACCGTGAAGACAGCTGGAGCCGGCTGCTGCGCTATGTCGGCCATTGGGAGCTGATGGGCTATGGCATGTGGACGGCCACGCTGCGCGGCGATGATATCCACATGGGGGATGTCGGTTTTCTGCACGGCGAGCGCACCGGCGTGCCGGCGTTCGGCTGCCCGGAAGCCGGGTGGAGCTTCCACCCCGAAGCACAAGGCCAGGGCCTGGGCAGCGAAGCCGTGGCCTGCATCCTGGACTGGGCCGATGCCCAGGCCGCCAGCGGCGCCGATCCGCGCTTTGAACGCACCGTCGCCATGATCAACCCGGCCAATGCCGCCAGCATCGCCGTTGCGCGCCGCTGCGGCTATGCGATCTTTGGCGAAGCGACCTATCGCGCCGAGCCGGTTGGCCTGTGGCAGCGGTTCAGAACGCCGTCCTGATCGTCACGCGGGCCGTGCGCGGCGTGCCTGTGCTGATATTGTTGTCGGTGTGGGCGGTCGGGAAATAGCCGGTGTTGAGCAGATTTTCGATGTTTAACTGCGCATTCACGCCCTTGGCCAGCCGCAGGAACAGCGCCCCATCCACCCGCGTATAGGCCGGCAGGCGCACGGCATTGCTGATGCCGGTGAAGCTGCTGCTCTGGTGCAGGATGCCGACACCCAGCGCCACCGGCTCGGCAAGCTGGAAGCGCTGCCACAGGCTGGCCTGAAATTCCGGAACCAACGCCACGTGGCGGCCGGCCGGGGCCGCGCTGGTGGTGCTGGTGATGCGGGCGCTTTGCACCGCCAGGCCGGCTTGCACCTGCCACCATGGCCGGATCTCGCCATCAAGCCCCAGTTCAAGGCCGCGGCTGCGCTGGCGACCAGTCAACTCGACGGTTCCGGCCACGGCGCCGGGTGCGCGGGTGTTGGTGCGATCGAGCACATAGAAGGCGGCGTTGATGTTCAACTTGGGCGTGATGTCCCACTTGGCGCCGATTTCGCGGTTCAGAAAGCCTTCGGGTTCGAGCGCGGCCAAGCTGGCATCGAGGCTGGTGAACTGGTCGCCCGATTGCGGCAGGTAGCTGCGGCTGACGCTGGCATAGAGGGACGCGCTAGCCATCGGTTTCACCACCAGCCCAGCGCGCGGCGACCATAGATGATCGACGCGAGCAAAGCGCTGCCCATTCAGCCGATTGTCGATGGTGAGTTCGAAACGGTCATGGCGCAGCCCGGCAATCAGCTCGACGGCGTCGCCAAACTTGATCTGATCTTGCACGAACACTGCGGCAACCTCGGCCTGCGCGCGGATTGACCGGTTGCCGGGGCCGGCGCGGAACGTCGCCAGCGGCGGACGCGAGGCATCGGCGAGCGGCACGAACGCCCGCGTGGTGCCAGGCGCGACCCCATCGAAAAAGCCATTGATCCGCTGGTTGCGGGACACCTGCCGGCCCAGTTCGAACCCGGCGAGGATCTGGTGGCTTGTGCCCGCAATATCGGTGGCCCAGGTCACATCGGTCTGGCTGAACAGATTGTGACGACGGGTCGGGTCGCGATACGCTTCCAAACCGATACGGCTGTCCGCGCCGAGCGCCGTGACGGCAAAGACGTTGACATATTCCTTGTCGTAATCGGCCCAGCGCGTGCGGTGGCGCAGCGACAGATTGTCGGCCAATCGATAATCCGCCGCCAGCGACAGGGCATCGACGTTGACTCGGCTGCGGTTCAGCGCGGGATCGCCAACGAACAGATTGCGCGACACCGGCGCCGGGCGGCCAGCCTGCGAAGGGATGCCGCGATCGGCGACCCGGTCGTCCTCGGCATGTTCATAGCCCAGCACCAGATTGCCATGGCCGCCCAGATCAAACCCGACCGTCGGGTTCACAGCCCAGCGCGACAGACCATAGAAATCGCGGCGATTGCTGGCGTCCTCATAAAATCCGTTCAGGCGTGCGGCCACTCCGCTGCCAAGTGGCTGGTTCAGGTCCGTGGCCATGCGCCAGCTGCCCCAGCTGTCTGCCGCTGCATCAGCGCCGATTCGGCTGCCGGTGAGATCGGGCGTCTTGGTCACCCGGTTGATGACGCCGCCACCGCCGCCACGACCAAAGATCATCGCGTTGGAGCCTTTCAGGATCTCCAGCCGATCAAGATTGTAGAAATCGCGGAAATATTGGACATCATCACGCACGCCATCGACGAAGAAATCGGCGGTGCTGTTGTTGCCGCGCAGCACGATCTGATCGCGATTGCCTTCGCCCTGGGCGCCGACCGCACCGGGCACAAAGCGCAGCGCTTCCTGCACCGACAGGATCGCCTGATCGTCCAACCGCTGCCGGGTCAGCACGGTGATCGCCTGTGGCACATCGAGCAGCGGGGTTTCGGTGCGGGTGGCGGTATTGATGCTGCCGGCCTTGTAGCCGGCCTCGCGTTGGCCAGTCACCACGATGGTGGCGGCCTCATCGGCCAGCAGGTCCTGCGCCGCAGCGGGAACGGCGACCAGCACGGCCGTGGACAGCAACAGTAGGCAACGCATCATTGATTCCTGCGAATGATTATCAGTTGCGTCTTATTGCGACGCATTCGCAGAATGGCAAGCGGAAATTGCGAGCTTGTCGCAATAGTCAGCTCACATGGCGGGCAGACCGCATAACGCCTCACTGTCCCGCCATAAGGCGGCACACGCCTGATCGTCGCGCGCCAGAAGAGACGGTTCAGGCCATGTGATCAGGCCCTTGCGCAGCGAGGCGTAAACGCGCCCCGGCGGTGGCCGCACATCGCTGGCGAGCAGGGCGAGGTGGCGACCGGCATCGGCCAGGCTGTTCATCGTCTTGCCGAACGGCAGCAGCATCGGCAGCAGCGGCCAGATCAACGTGCGCACGATCCACATCTGGTCACGCGCCAGCCCGGTGCCGGGCGTGAGGCCGGGGTCATAGGCCACCACGCTGATCTCGCGCGCCACTGCATCGGGCAGCTGGGCTGCGGCGCGGGCGGTCAACAGGTTGCACAGTTTCGATGCGGAATAGGCGCGCATGCCCGCCGTGATCGGATTGCTGTCCAGCGCAGGATCGCAGGACGGATCCGCCAGCAGCTGGGCGTTGGCGTGGCGCGGCGGCGGCACACCGGTGCGCTCGGCTGGATCATGCGTGCCGCTGCTGGTGATCACGACGCGCGCGCCCTGGCCAAGATGCGGCCACAGCAGGCGCAGCAGCAGATAGTGGGCGAGATGATTGGCCGCGAAGGTCAGTTCATGGCCATCGGCCGAGCGTTCGGCGACGTTGGGGCGCTGGCCACCGGCGTTGAGCACCAGCGTATCGATCTGGTTGCCGGCCAGCAGAGCAATCACCGCGTCGGCAAATTTGCTGGCATTTTCGAGGCTGGCCAGATCAAGCGGTAGACCGCGGGTCCCGGCCGGGGCCGATCCGCGCAGGCCGACGATTATATCTGCAGCGGGAATCGCCGCCAGATGGCGCAGCGCTTCGGCACCAATTCCGCGACTGGCACCGGTCATGACGATCTGCATGGTGTATCCTTACATCGTAAAGTTTACGCTGTATAAATTGCGCACTGCTGTCGGTCAAGCTAGGGGTGGCGGGTGAAGCCCGAATCAGCCTGGCATTTCGATGGCGACCTGAAGCCGGCGCTCGTCGCCGCCGCGCGCGCCATCGTCGAACAGGATGGCGCTGCCGCCCTGACGCTGCGCGCCGTGGCGCGCGCCACCGGCGTATCGGCCATGGCACCCTATCACCACTTCAAGGATCGCACGGCGCTGGTGGCGGCGGTGGCAGCAAGGGGGTTCCATCAGCTTTACACCGACAAGATTGCAGCGCTGGCGACGGCAGCCGATGATCCGGCCCAGCGCATCGTCGCCGGCGCCATCGCCTATGTCCGCTTCGTCACCGAGCATCCGGAACTTTACCGGGTGATGAAAAGCCCGGAACTCGCCGACCGGTCGGCCTATCCGGAGCTGGCCGCAGCAGCGGCCAGGCCCGGCGCCACGCTGGCCGCGATGTTGCAGCAACTGGCCGATGCCGGCCGCCTGCACGGCGTGACGGCCAGGGAGGCCGGCGCCATCATGTGGGCCCTCGTCCACGGCATCGGCACGCTGGCGGTGGATGCCTATCTCACCGACGCCGAAGCGCGGACCGCGCAGGGTGCTGCCGCGCTGCTCGCCGGCTGGGGGGCACTTTAGGCTCGATTGTCACGGAGCCATGAGGAGCCCGCTCAGCCTTAGCGGTTCAATAAGAACCAACTGCGCCTAACGATTCAGCCGCCCCTCGATCAGCGCATCCACAACCGATGGATCGGCCAGCGTCGAGGTATCGCCCAAAGCGCCAAAATCATTTTCGGCGATCTTGCGCAGGATGCGGCGCATGATCTTGCCACTGCGGGTTTTCGGCAGGGCCGGAGTCAGGTGGATATGGTCGGGCACGGCGATGCCGCCAATTTCGGCGCGCACCGTCGCCTTCAGCGCATCGACCAGCGCCGGCGCGACGGCGATGCCGGCGTTCAAAGTCACATAGGCATAGATGCCCTGGCCCTTCACATCGTGCGGATAACCGACCACCGCGGCTTCGGCGACATCGGCATGGGCGACCAGCGCCGATTCGACCTCGGCAGTGCCCATGCGGTGGCCGGAAACGTTGATCACATCGTCCACCCGCCCGGTGATCCACCAATAGCCATCGGCATCGCGGCGCGCGCCATCGCCAGTGAAATATTGGCCGCGATAGGTGGTGAAATAGGTCTGCGCGAACCGATCATGATCACCAAAGATGCTGCGCGCCTGGCCGGGCCAGCTGCGCCGCAGGATCAGATTGCCGCTGATATCGTTCCCCGGCGTCCACGGAATCACCGTGCCATCGGCCTCCACCAGCGCCGGTTCGATCCCGAACATCGGATGGCAGGCGCTGCCGGGCTTCAGCGCCGTGGCGCCCGGCAAGGGCGTGATCAGCACGCCGCCGGTTTCGGTCTGCCACCAGGTATCGACGATCGGCAGCCGGCCCTTGCCGACGACGCGGTGATACCAGTTCCACGCCTCCGGATTGATCGGTTCGCCCACTGTGCCGAGCAGGCGCAGGCTGGACAGGTCATGGCGTTCCACCGGTTCGTCGCCGTCGCGCATGATGGCCCGCAACGCGGTCGGCGCGGTGTAGAAGATGTTGACCTTGTGCCTGGCGATCACTTGCCAGAAACGGTCGTTCGCCGGCCAGCTCGGCACGCCTTCGAACATCAGCACGGTCGCGCCGGCCGACAGCGGGCCATAGACGATATAGCTGTGGCCGGTGATCCAGCCGACATCGGCCGTGCACCAGAAAATCTCGCCCGGCCGATAATCGAACACGGTTTCGAAGGTGAGGTTCACCCACAGCAGATAGCCGGCGGTGGTGTGCAGCACGCCCTTGGGCTTACCGGTGGAGCCTGACGTATAGAGGATGAACAGCGGGTCTTCGGCAGCCATCGGCTCGGGCGTGCAGCTGATGGGCGATTGCAAGCGCAGCTGGTGCCACCAATGGTCGCGCTCCTTGTGGGTGGTCACCTTGCCGCCGGTGTGGCGGACCACCAGCACGGCTTCCACCGGGGTGCCGGCGCTTTCCGCCTTCTCGCAGGCGGCATCGACAATGGCTTTCAGCGGAATGGCCTTGCCGCCGCGCCGGCCTTCATCGGCGGTGATGACGAAGCGGCTTTGCGCATCTTCCAGCCGCCCGGCGAGTGCCTCGGCGGAAAAACCACCGAACACCACCGAATGCACCGCGCCGATACGGGCGCAGGCCAGCATCGCCATCGTGGCTTCGGGGATCATCGGCATGTAGATGGTGACCCGGTCGCCCTTCTCCACGCCCAGCGCCACCAGCGCATTGGCCATGCGCGCCACCTCTTCACGCAGTTCGCCATAGCTGATGCGGCGGGTGGCGGTGCCCGGATCATCGGCCTCCCATATGATGGCGATGCGTTCGGGATCGGAATCGGCCCAGCGATCGAGGCAATTCCAGCTGGCGTTCAATATGCCATCTTCGAACCATTTGATCGCCACCGGGTCCCAACGCCAATTGCCCATGATGGTGGGGGCGCGGTGCCAATCCAGCCGGGCAATCTGTGTGCGCCAGAAGCCATCGGGATCATCGAGGCTCTGGGCGTACATGGCCTGATATTGTTCGGCGGTCGTGCGGGTGATCGCCAGCGCCTCGGGCGTGACCGGGTGGATCGTGTTGCTCATGCCCCCAGACTAGGCCGCACGGCGGCTTGCGGCTAGAGGCTGTGCATGGCCTTTCCCCCCTCCAAAGCGATGGCAGCCGCGCTCGACGAAGCCCGCGCCGCGGCGGCGCGCGATGAAGTGCCGGTGGGCGCGGTGATCAGCGATGCCGCCGGCAGGATCATCGCCAGCGCCGGCAATCGCACGCGCGAACTGAACGATCCGACTGCCCACGCCGAAATGCTGGCGATCCGGGAGGCGTGTGCGCTGGTGGCATCGGAACGGCTGATCGGCTGCACGATCACGGTGACGCTGGAACCCTGCGCCATGTGCGCGGCGGCCATCGCCGCGGCCCGGCTGAGCCGCGTGGTCTATGGCGCATCCGATCCCAAATCCGGCGGCGTGGCGCACGGCGCGCGCGTGTTCAGCCATGCCCAGGCGCATCACCGGCCCGAAGTGGTTGCCGGCGTGGCCGAGGCGGAGTGTGCGGGCTTGCTGAAGGACTTCTTCGCCGGACGGCGGGCGTGATCCCCTCTCCCCTTGCGGGAGAGGGCGACTCGGCGCAGCCGAGCGGGGTGAGG
The DNA here is from genome assembly GCF_987265915.1 of Sandarakinorhabdus sp. Lineage (NCBI taxonomy): Bacteria > Pseudomonadati > Pseudomonadota > Alphaproteobacteria > Sphingomonadales > Sphingosinicellaceae > Sandarakinorhabdus > Sandarakinorhabdus sp. Next base: position 511,718 of record NZ_OZ503948.1, on the reverse strand, counting down.
GGTTGCGGGCAGCGGTCACACGAGCACCCCCTTACCCCGGGCCGCCTGCGGCGTCTCTCGCCCTCTCCCGCAAGGGGGAGGGGGGCTTGCCGCCCGCGTCGCACTCCGCCACCTTGACCGGTATGACCACTCCCGCCCCCCGCCGCATCCTCGGCCCGTTCGCGGCCGCATCGGTGGTGGTCGGCATGGTGGTGGGCGCGGGGATTTTCCGGTCGGCCAGCCTGGTGGCGGCAACCCTCCAGAATGATGCACTGGTGCTGGCCGCGTGGGGGCTGGGCGGGGTGTTCGCGCTGGCCGGCGCCCTGGTCTATGCCGAACTGGCGACGGCCTTTCCCCACACCGGCGGCGATTATCGGTTCCTGCGGCTGGCCTATGGCCGGTTGGTGGCGTTTCTGTTTGCCTGGTCGCGCTTTGCGGTGATTTTCTCGGCGTCGGCGGCACTGCTGGCGTTTGTGGCGGCCGATTATATCGCGGAGCTGGTGCCCTTGTCGGCCGCGGCGCGCGGCGGGGTGGCGGCGCTGGCCATCGTCACGTTGACCGCGCTCAACCTGGCCGGGGTGAAGCGCTCCACCGGCGGCCAGGTCGTGCTGGTCACCGGCGATGTGATCGCGTTGCTGGTGTTGGGCGTTGCCGCCGCCAGTCTGATCGCCGCCGGCACGCCGCCGCTGTTGCCTACGCCTGCGCCGCAGCCATTTGGCGCCGCCGCCTTCGGCCAGGCCATGGTGTTCGTCATGCTGGCCTTTGGCGGCTTCAACGATGCCGCCACCTTGTCCGCCGAAGTGCGCACCCCGCGCGACATGACGCGGGCGATGGTCGGCGGCATGGCGCTGGTCACCATGCTCTATTGCCTCGCTAATTGGGCCTATTTGTCTGGGCTGGGCGGCGCCGGGCTGGCGGCCAGCAATGCGCCAGCGGCGGCGTTGATGGCCCGTGCCTTCGGCTGGCAAGGCCAGGCGGTGATGGTGATCTTCGTCACGCTGGCGGCGCTGGCCATCGTCAACGCGCTCGTCATCGTGGGCGGGCGCACGCTCTATGCCGTGGCCGGCGATGAGCCGGCGCTGGCGCGGCTGGCGGCGTGGGACGAAGCCGCTGGCGTGCCACGCGTGGCGATCTGGGCGCAATGTGCGCTGTCGTTATGTCTCGTCGCGTGGGGGTCGCTGTCCACCGGCTTTGCCCAGATGGTGGATTTCCTGTCGCCGGTGTTCTGGCTATTCCTGTCGTTGACCGGCCCGGCGTTGATCATCCTGCGCCGCCGGCTGCCCGATCAGCCGCGCCCGTTCCGCGTGCCGCTCTATCCGCTGGTGCCGCTGTTGTTCAGCGCCGGCTGCCTGTTCGTGCTGCAAAGTTCGGTGCGTTATGTTGGCGTGCAGGGTTCCCTGATCAGTTTTGGCGTGCTGGCCGCAGGGCTGGTGCTGCGTGTCCTGCTCAAAGCCCCAGTGCTGTCGCCACGTGAAAGGTGATGCCGGCCGCCACATAAGCCGCGACGAACAAATAGGTGAACATGAGGATCGGCCAGCGCCAACTGGCGGTTTCGCGGCGGGTGACCGCCAGGGTTGACAGACATTGCGGCGCAAACACGAACCACGCGAGAAAGGCCAGCGCCGTGGGCAGCGGCCAGGCGGCGCGCAATTGATCGATCAGGCTGCCGGTGTTTTCCTCGTCGACATCCTGCAGGGCATAGACGGTGCCGAGCGCCGACACCGCCACTTCGCGCGCCGCCATGCCGGGCACCAGCGCGATGGCGATTTCCTTGTTGAAACCAATGGGGGCAAAGATCGGCTCCAGCGCGGTGCCGAGCTTGCCGGCCAGGCTGTATTCGATGCCGGGCTTCACCGCGCCCACCGGCGGCTGCGGCCAGCTCGCCATGGCCCACAGCACGATGGTGCTGGCCATGATGATGGTGCCGGCGCGTTGCAAGAAAGCCGTTGCGCGGCCGTACAGCCCGATGCCGATATCGCGCGGCGCCGGCCATTGATATTTCGGCATTTCCATCAGGAACGGCGGCGCAGCGCCCTTGGTGACCGTGCGCCTAAGCGCGAAGGCCGCCACCAGCGCGCCAAGGATGCCGGCCATATAGAGCACGAACAGCACCAGGCCCTGCAGCCCGAATGGCCCGACATCGCGTGCCGGAATGAAGGCGCCGATCACCACGGCATAGACCGGCAGGCGTGCCGAACAGGTCATCAGCGGCGCGATCAATATGGTGGTCAGCCGGTCCCGCGGCGAATCGATGCTGCGCGTCGCCATGATGCCGGGGATGGCGCAGGCAAAGCTGGACAACAGCGGAATGAACGCCCGGCCATTCAGGCCGACGCGCGCCATCAACCGATCCATCAGGAAGGCCGCGCGCGTCATGTAACCGGATTGTTCCAGCGTGATGATGAAGGCGAACAGGATCAGGATCTGCGGCAGGAACACCACCACCGCCCCCACCCCGGCCAGCACGCCATCATTGAGCAGCGACAACAGCCAGCCGGCGGGCAAAGCGGCGGCCAGTTCGCCTTGCAGGGCGGCCACGCCGGCTTCGATCCAGCCCATCGGCGCTTCGGCCCAGCTGAACACCGCCTGGAACATGAAGAACAGGATGGCGGCGAGCAGCAATGGCCCAGCCACCGGGTGCAGCACGACATTGTCGATCCGCTGCGACCAGCGCCGCGCCGCGCCGGTCGCGGTCTGCACCGCGGCGGCCATGCGGCGGGCTTCGCCTTGCAGGGCGCGCAAGTCGCGTGGTTGCATTTCCGGTGCTGCCGCCCGGCCGGTGCCAATCTGTTCGTTCAGCGCCGCGCCCAGCGCGTCGAGCCCGCGCTTGCGCACGGCCACGGTCGGCACCACCGGCACCCCCAGCAGATCGGCCAGCCGCGCCGCATCGATCACGATGCCATCGCGGGCGGCCAGATCGACCATGTTCAGCGCCACCACCAGCGGCAGGCCAAGCGCGCGCAATTCCAGCACGAAGCGCAAATGGTTGCGCAAATTGGTGGCGTCGATCACCGCGATGATGGCATCCAGCGGCCGTTCCCCCGCGATGCGCCCGAAAATGGCATCGCGTGTCACCGCTTCATCAGGCGATTTGGGATCGAGGCTGTAGGTGCCGGGCAGATCGATCAGTTCCGCCACGCGGCCATCGGGCAGCGCCAGCCGCCCGGCCTTGCGCTCCACCGTTACGCCCGGATAATTGCCCACCTTCTGCCGGCTGCCGGTCAACGCGTTGAACAGGCTGGTCTTGCCGGCATTGGGATTGCCGACCAGGGCCACCGCGAGATCGCGTGGCTGCACGCCCGCATGCGCGTTCATGGAGTAACTTCGATCAGCCGCGCCATGTCGCGGCGCAGCGCCACCACCATATTGCCGACCCGCACAGCGAGAGGATCGCCGCCGAAAGGCGCGCGGTGCAGGATTTCGACATCGACGCCTTCATCGAAGCCCAACTCGCACAGGCGCTGCGCGGTTTCGGGCGCGAGGCCGCCGCGATCGATCGCCGCGATCAGCGCGACTTCGCCGGGAATCAGGCTGTCGATAAGGCGATGGGATGGAATCAAGCTGGGGTCCGCTGGCGGTTGTTGCGAACCATTATCAGCTTTGCGCCGCAACGCCAGCGGTTAGTTCACACCGCCGGATAGCGCAACCGACCGAGGAAGCGCGCCGGATCGGGCAGCTTGGCGCCCAGGCCGATCAGCTTGGCCTTGGTCTTTTCAAAGCGCATCACGCCATCGATGCGCCGTTCGATGAAAGCGCGCGTGTCGACGAAATCTTGCGTGTCATCCTGAGTCCAGTGCAGCAGCGTGGCCGAGTAGATCGCAGCCAGGATCGTGCGCTTGGTATAATGATTATAATCGGTGGCGGTATCGCCGGCCGCGCGCCACATCGCATCGGCTGCCTGCCACAAAAGCCTGGCCGACAATGCCGCGTGTTGCGGCTGTGCCAGCAAAGCCAGCGCCCGGCGCGTCACTTCGCGATCGCCCTGTTCCAACCGCGTGATCAGCGCCATGCGGATGCGGTCCCGAACCTTCATGTTGTGGCTGCCCGCCATCGCCTCGGCCATGCGCGCGTTGGCCAATGTGCCCCACGCGGTCAGCATGGCGGCGGCATCCGGCAAGGCCAGCGCCGCCAGATCCGCGTCCAGGCCGATGTCGCGCGCGGCGGCGGCCAGCGCCGTGTCGCTCCAGCCGTCAAAGGCGACATGCGGCAGCATGGCTGCAATCAACTGCGGCGCAAGCTCGGCCAGCGGTGTGTCATCATAGATCATGACAGTATCTTACCGCGCCCGCCGCGCCGCCTCCAGCGCCAAAGACGTCGCGGCGCGGGCGATTGCCCGGCAACGCTTGTTTCCCTGTGTCCCCTCTGCTATGCGCCGCGCTCGCTCCGGCCAGGCTTGGTCCGGAAATGGTGATTCTTTGACAAGCATCGGCGCTGTGCCAGCTCCGGTGACGTGAATGGAGAGAACGGCTGCATGCAAATCGTGGTTCGCGACAACAATGTCGATCAGGCGCTGCGCGCCCTCAAGAAGAAGCTGCAGCGTGAAGGCGTCTACCGCGAGATGAAGCTCCGTCGTCACTACGAGAAGCCGTCGGAAAAGCGCGCCCGTGAAAAGGCTGCCGCCGTGCGCCGCGCCCGCAAGATGGAGCGCAAGCGCATGGAGCGCGACGGCGTCAAATAAGCGCTGGCGTTCAGAAGATCAGGGCCGGGCAGGGATCACCCCGCCCGGCCTTCTTCGTTCAGGGGCCGCGCGGCCAGCGCAGGGTTGACCCTGCACGGCGCGCGTCCCATGGTTCCCGCCGATCAGGCCCTTCGGCCACACAATAGAGGCACATCATGTCAGGTCAGACAGCAGGCAGCGCGGGCGGCATCGGGATCGGCAAGTGGCTGGCCGCCGGCGCGGTCGTGATCGCGGTGGTGGGCGTGCTGGTCTACACCGGCACCCAGGGCCAGGTGGAATCGGTGCGCCAGACCGACATGAATTTTCTGGCCGAAAACAAGGGGAAGCCCGGCGTGATCACCACAAGTTCCGGCCTGCAATATAATATCGTGCGCGAAGGCAAGGGCCCGCGCCCGGCCGCGAAAGACACGGTGCTTGTGCATTATGAAGGCAAGCTGATCGACGGCACGGTGTTCGACAGCAGCTATCAGCGCGGCCAGCCGGCGGCCTTCCCGCTCGATCAGGTGATCCCCGGCTGGACCGAAGGCGTGCAATTGATGCCGACCGGTTCAAAATATCATTTCGTGGTGCCGCCGCAGCTCGCCTATGGCGCGCAAGGCGCCGGCGGCGTGATTCCACCGGGCGCGGTGCTGGAATTCGATATCGAATTGCTGGCGGTGAAGCCGGCAGCTTAGCCCCGTAACGACCGGGACCAGCGCCTCAGTCGCGAAGCGACAAGAACCAGCGATTGCGCAGCGCCGTCACCCAGGTGACGGGATTGAAGCTGGTCGATCCATCCAGGCTGAAAGTGGTGAATTCGGCACGGCCGACGATATTTTCTACCGGCAACAGGCCCAGGCCGCCGGTTTCGGCGGGAAACCGGCTGTCTTCGCTGTTGTCGCGATTGTCACCCATCAGGAACACGCGGCCTTCGGGCACGATCACCGCTTCGGTATTGTCCTGCGGGAGCGCGGCCATGTCGTGCACCAGATAGGATCGGCCGCCAGGCAGGGTCTCACGATAGGTCGGCAGATGGCATTCGGCCGTGCCGTCGGGCGTAATCACCCGATACTGCGCATCGACCATGCTGTTGCAATCGCTGTTGGGCGTCACCTGCATCACCGTATCGGCCACCTGCACCTTGGGCACCGGTTGGCCGTTCAGCCACAACTGGCCATCCTTCATCTGCACGATATCGCCGGGCAGGCCTATCACCCGCTTGATCCAGTCATCCTGGGCGATCGGCGATTTCAGCACCACGATATCACCGCGTTCCGGCAGGCTGCCGAACAGCCGCCCCGGCATGCGCGGCAGCACATTCAAGGATGGTGACAGATAGGAATAGCCATAGGGAAATTTGGACACGATCAGCCGGTCACCCACCAACAACGTCGGCAACATCGAACCGGACGGGATATAGAAGGGCTTGGCGACCGCCGTGTGTACCGCGAGCACCGCCAGTGCCAGCAGGAACAATTGCCAGGCTTCTGCTGCCCACTTTGCCAATTTTGTGTTCATTCCGGTGCCGCCGTGATCAGAACGATGGCCTGCGCCCACGGATGGTCGTCGGTCATCGTGAGATGAATCGCGGCCTTATGCCCCGTGGGCGTGATTTGCGCCAGCCTTGCCGCAGCGCCGCCGGTGAGGATCAGCGTCGGCTGGCCGCTCGGCAGATTGACCACGCCCATGTCGCGCCAGAACACGCCATTGCGAAAGCCGGTGCCCAGCGCCTTCGAACACGCCTCCTTGGCGGCAAAGCGCTTGGCATAGGTGGCCACGCGGGTGAGCTGGCGGCGGTTGGCCTTGGCCTGTTCCAGATCGGTGAAGATGCGATTGATGAAGCGGTCGCCAAAGCGTTCGATGCTGGCGGCGATGCGATCGATGTTGGCCAGATCGGACCCAAGCCCCAGCACCGTCAGGCCCTGCGGCACCGCCATCATTCCGGCGTCCTTGCGGCGTCCATCAAGGCGCGCATGCGGCTGATGGCGGGGCCCAGGCCGACGAACACCGCTTCGCCGATCAGGAAATGCCCGATGTTCAGTTCCGCCAGCTGCGGCAACGCCGCCACCGGGCTGACATTGTCATAGGTCAGGCCATGGCCGGCGTGAATCTCCAGCCCCATCGCTACGCCGATCGCCACGGCGCGTTCCAGCCGCGCCAGTTCGGCGATGGCGGCCTCCCCATCGGCATGGGCATAAGGCCCGGTGTGCAGTTCCACCACCGGCGCGCCCAGGCGCGCCGCGGCTTCCAGCTGGCGTTCGTCGGGGGCAATGAACAGGCTGACGCGCATGCCGGCATCGCGCAGCCGCGCCACGATGGGTTGCAGGCTGTTATGCTGCCCGGCGGCATCCAGCCCGCCTTCGGTGGTGCGTTCGGCGCGGCGTTCCGGCACGATGCAGGCGGCGTGCGGCCGGTGGCGCAGCGCGATGCCCAGCATTTCATCGGTGGCAGCCATTTCCAGGTTGATCGGCAGCGCCACCCCGATGCTCAGCCGATCGAGATCGGCATCGGTGATATGGCGGCGATCTTCGCGCAGGTGAATGGTGATCCCATCGGCGCCGGCCGCCGCGGCCATTTCGGCGGCGCGCAGCGGATCAGGATGCAACCCGCCGCGCGCGTTGCGGATGGTGGCCACGTGATCGATGTTCACGCCCAGGCGCAAGTGATTGGTCATGTTTTGCTCAAGACTTTGCTGATGGGCAGAAGGCAGCGGACAACAGGTCGTGGGTCAGGCCCTTGCCCTGCCAAGGTTCGCCAAAATCGGCCGGGCGATCGGCGAAGGCGATGACGATGCGGCCCAGCGCCGGCGCGATGACGTTGCGGATTTCGACGCCGCCGATGCTGCCGCGCCGCTCGACCAGCTCCACCGGCTTTGCGCAACCGGCCAGCGGCACCGTATAGACCCACTGGCCCAGAGCCGCATAACCCAGCTTCGGTTCGCCCTTCCAATATTCGGCGCGGGCAGCGGCGCTCATCACCCGGCCAGTCATCAGTGCCTGATCGAAGCGCACCAGCGCGGCCGGCGGCCCGGCAATGGCCCCGGCGGCTCCGAAGCGACCGACATCGATGAAGTCATCGCCGCTGCCATCCGCGAAATAACCGGTGCGCCCGGCCGCTTCGCCGGGCTGCAGCAGTCGTGCGCCGGTCATGCGCAGCGGCGCGAACATGCGGCTGTTCAGCAATTGCGCCAGGGGCTTGCCGGTGACGGCTTCCAGCACGGCGCCGACAATTTCGGTGTCGCAGTCGTTATATTCGAAGCGGGCGCCCGGTTCGGCCTTGGCGGCGCCGGTGCAAATGGCGTTGATGGGCCCAGCGTTGCGCGGCGTGCTGCGATCGAACAGCAGCAGCATGGTGCCGGCGGCGTTCAGCGGCCCGTCCTCCACGTTGGGCAGCCCGCTGGTATGCTGCAACAACTGCCGCAGTGTCACCCGATCGGCATTGGCCACCTTGAGCGTCGGGGCATAGGCCTTGATCGGCGTGTCGAGCGCAAGTGTGCCGCGATCAACTTCCTGCATGACCAGCGCGGCGACGATCTGCTTGCTGACCGATGCCCAGCGCCAGAACGGGGTGCCAGGCTTGCCGATATCCTCGCCATGGCTTGACGCGGCGTCGGCAACGATCAGATGGCCGTTCAGGCCGCCCGCCCGCGCCGCGGCAGACGTTGCCTGCCACATCGCCGCCAATTGCGCCGGCGGCGCAGCGGCAGCCGGCACCGCCATGGCCAGGGCCGCAACAGCGAGCAGGCGCAACCGCTTCATGCCCCCCGCCTCATGCGGCCCGGCTGCCTGGCTTGATCGCCGGGATCGCTGCCAGTTCGGGCGGCAGCGCATCGGGCTGGTAACTGGGCACGTCCAGTCGGACCAATGGCGTGAACGGCACGCCCAGATCAGCCGTCCCGCCGGAGCGATCAACGAGCGAAGCCGCATGGATCACCTGCCCGCCGGCAGCCTGCACCGCCGCAATCGCCTCGCGACTGGAAAGCCCGGTGGTGACGACATCTTCCATCAGCAGCACGGCCTGCCCCGGTTCCAGCCGGAAACCGCGGCGCAGTTCAAAGGTGCCGGTGGGCCGTTCGACAAACATCGATTGCACGCCAAGCTGGCGCGCCAGTTCATAACCGCAGATCAACCCGCCCATGGCCGGCGCAATCACCACCGACACGCGCGCTTTCACCGCCGCCGGGATTTTCGCGGCCAGCGCCAGCGCCAGCCGCTCGGCGCGGGCCGGATCCATCAACACCCGCGCGCATTGCAGGTAACGCGAACTGCGCAGGCCGGACGAGAGAATGAAATGGCCTTCCAGCAGCGCATCGGCCGCCCGAAATTCCGCCAGCACCTCATCATCGGTCATCGTGCGCACCCCTTTCTGGCCCATGGCTGGGCGATTGGCAGGCCCAACCCGGTTTGCCAAGCAGCTTTACTGGCGCACCCGATCCGCCGACACCACTGCCTTCACCTGGCGCAGCGCCGCCATCAACGTGGCGAGATGCGCCGCGCTTTCCACCTCGATATCAAGGATGTCGGTGTGGAATTCCCGGTCACGGTGCTTCAGCGCGAGGCCGACGATATTGGCATTGTGCGCGGCAATGCTGGCAGCCAGGCTGGCCAGCGCGCCGGGTTGATTGTGCACCACCACGGCAATCCGTGCCGCGGCGCCGGCGGTTTCGGCGCCCCAGCGCACATCCAGCCATTCACCGGCTTCGTCGCTGAGCAGATCACAGTCGATCACATGCACGCTGATCGGGCCATCGGGGGCGCGGTTGCCGACGATGCGATCGCCGGGCACCGGCCGGCAATGGTCGCAAAGCAGGAAGCCGACGCCGGGGGTCAGGCCCTCGATGGAGATGGCGGCTGCCGCCTTGGCCTTGCTGCTGCGCGGCCGCGTCGGGCGGTCGGCCGCGCCGGGCACCAGCGCTTCGGCCACCTGATCGTCGGTCAGGCGGTTTTCGGCCATGGCCAGTTCCAGCGAACTGCGATCATGCAGCTTCAGCCGGCCCAGCGCCGGCCCCATGATGTCGTCGCCAAGCGCCACGCGCAGCCGCCCGGCCACCGCATCGAGCAATTTGTTGCCCATGGCCTGCAATTCCTCGCGACGTTTTAACCGCACATGGCGGCGGATGGCGGCGCGCGCCTTGGCGCTGGCGACAAAGCCTTCCCAGGCCGGATCGGGGGCCCGCACCTTGCCTTTCATGATCTCGACCTGATCGCCGTTCACCAGTCGGGTGCGCAGCGGCACGACGCGGCCGTTCACCTTGGCGCCCACGCAGGTGTCACCCAGATCGCTGTGCACCGCATAGGCGAAATCGACCGGCGTGGCATCGCCTGGCAACTGGTAGAGTTCGCCCTTGGGCGTGAACACGAACACCTGATCCTGGAACATCGCAAGCCGGGCGTTTTCCAGCAGCTCTTCGGGGTTGGCGGCATCCTGCAGCACATCGAGCAGATCATCGATCCACGGATAGGCCTCGCGCGCCGAAGCGCCGTCACTGCCCTGCTTGTAGGCCCAGTGAGCGGCCAGGCCATATTCGGCCTCTTCATGCATCAGCGCGGTGCGAATCTGCACTTCGATGCGCGCCGCTTCGCTGCCGAGCAATACCGAGCTGTGCAGCGATCGATAGCCATTGGATTTGGGCGTGGAGATGAAATCCTTGAAACGCCCCGGCACCATCGGCCAGCGCCCGTGCACGATGCCAAGCGCGCGATAACAATCGGTGACATCATCGACGATCACCCGGAACGCCATCACGTCCGACAATTGTTCGAAACTCATCTGGCGCGCCTGCATCTTGCGCCAGATCGAATAAGGCCGCTTTTCCCGCCCGGTCACGCTGGCCGCCACCCCTTTGCTGCGCAGCACGGCTTCCACCGATCCGCTGATGCGGTGCACATTGGCGCCGGTCGTTTCGCGTAAGCGATCCATGCGCTGGCTGATGGTGGCATGGGCTTCGGGTTCAAGCTGGCGGAAGGCGAGTTCCTGCATCTCCTCCATGAATCCGTACATGCCGATGCGTTCGGCCAGCGGCGCATAGATATCCATGGTCTCGCGCGCGATGCGGCGGCGCTTTTCTTCCTTCTTGATGTGATGCAGCGTGCGCATGTTGTGCAGCCGATCCGCCAGCTTGACCAGCAGCACACGGATGTCGTTCGACATGGCCAGCAGGAATTTGCGCAGATTTTCCGCCTGGCGCTCGCTTTCCGTCTGCGTTTCGATCTTCGACAATTTGGTGACGCCATCGACCAGCCGGGCAACCTCCGGCCCGAACAGCCGCTCGATCTCCTCGTGCGTCGCCACCGTATCCTCGATGGTGTCGTGCAGGATGGCGCAGGCGATGGTCTTGTCGTCCAGCTTCAGATCGGTGAGGATACCGGCGACCTGCACCGGATGGCTGAAATAAGGGTCGCCGCTGGCGCGCAGCTGGCTGCCATGCGCCTTCACCGAAAACACATAGGCGCGGTTCAGCAGATCCTCATCTGCTTCCGGGGCATAGGCCTTGACCCGCTCGACCAATTCATACTGGCGCAACATAGCCCATCATCGTGAAGGGGATTGGCGGGGGGCGCAAGGGTGATGGGGGTCGCGGAGTGGGCGCTGGTGGGCGCGGCCGGCGGCGGAGCCGCCGAGTCCGCTGGGTTTGGTGAAGGAAGGAAGAAAGAAAGAGCGTGGCGGAGCCACGCCGTCGGACGACTCACGAAAAAGGCGGCTGGAGAGCCGCCTTTTTTGGTCGCCGGCCGGAATTCGCCGAGTCTCGAAATAGCTACGCTATTTCGTGCCGCCTTACTCGTAATCCCCACCCATGTTCTGGTTCCGCGGGGGCTGCGCCGCCGTGATCCGCAACGCTTCCGCCGATGCTGACAGCGAACCGATCACATCGGGCGTATCATCATCCTCGGCCTGGACCTTCTGCATGCCCAAAGTCATCGATTCGCGCAGGTCGGCCGGACGGATGGTCTGTTCGGCGATCTCGCGCAGCGCCACCACCGGGTTCTTGTCGCGGTCGCGATCGATGGTCAGTTCCGAACCCGACGAGATATTGCGGGCACGATGCGCGGCCAACAGCACCAGATCGAACCGGTTCGGCACCTTGTCGACGCAATCTTCTACAGTCACACGTGCCATGGGGATTGGCTCCGGAATCAAAATCGAATGAAGCGGTGCTGGTGACCAGTTGTGCCCGCAAAGTCAAGGAAATTGGCCGGCCGCCATCGTCGCAACCTTGACTCTGGCCATCCACCCCCCTAAGCCGCGCGCTTCGCGTTTGGCCCCACACCCCGGTGAAGTGGTGGCCCACGCCAGTGGCAATATATATTGTGGGCTGGCGCGGCGGGACCGGGAACAACGTCGTCGCAAAGCCAAGGACTCAACATGTCAAAGCGTTCCAACGCGAAATACAAGCTCGATCGCCGCATGGGCGAAAATATCTGGGGTCGTCCCAAGAGCCCGGTGAACAAGCGTGAATATGGCCCCGGCCAGCACGGCCAGCGCCGCAAGGGCAAGGTCAGCGATTTCGGCCTGCAGCTGCGCGCCAAGCAGAAGCTGAAGGGCTATTACGGCGACGTCACCGAAAAGCAGTTCCGCAAGGTCTATGCCGAAGCGGTGCGCATGAAGGGCGATACCTCGCAGAATCTGATCGGCCTGCTCGAACAGCGCCTCGACATCGCGGTGTACCGCGCCAAGTGGGCGCCGACGGTGTTTGCCGCCCGCCAGATCGTCAACCATGGCCATATCCTGGTCAACGGCCGCCGCTGCAACATCGGTTCGGCCCGCCTGAAGCCGGGTGACGTGATCGAGCTGGGCACCAAGGCCCGCGAAATGGCGCTGGTGCTGGAAGCGCAAGGCCTGTCCGAGCGCGACGTGCCGGAATATGTGTCCGTGGAAGGCCCGAAGGCCACCTATGTGCGCGTGCCCACGCTGGATGAAGTGCCGTACCCGGTGAAGATGGAACCGAACCTGGTCGTCGAATTCTACAGCCGCTGATCGCAGCGCCGCGAGCGCGCAGCGGGAACTGCTGCGCGCCGACAGGCGCAAGATCGGACGGCGAGCGAAAAGGGCGGCCCTAACAGGCCGCCCTTTTTGACTCGTCCGACGGCGTGGCTCCGCCACGCTCTTCCTTGCTTTTCTTTTTTGGCACGGAACGAGCGGACTCGGCGGCTTTGCCGCCGGCCGCGCCCGAAGCCGCCCCCGCCCCCTCAATACCCCGTCGGCGACACCGTGCGCCCGAGGAACTTCAACCGCGTGATCCACGTGTGCAATTCCAGCCCTGGCGTCGCATGGGTGGCGCCAGGATAGACCATCAGATCGAACGGTTTGTTGGCCCGCTGCAACGCCGACATCAGCGCGGTGGAATTTTCGAACACCACATTGTCATCGGCCATGCCGTGGATCAGCAGCAGCGGATCGGCGATCTTCGTTGCATCCCGCAGCGCACCCGACGTCTGATATGGCACCGGGTCTTTCGCCGGATTGCCCAGGTAACGCTCGGTATAGGCGGTGTCGTACAATTCCCAGCGCGTCACCGGCGCGCCGGCGATCCCGGCGGCAAACGCGCCCGGCGCGGCCTCCAGCAGTTTCAGCACCATGTAACCGCCATAGGACCAGCCGTTCACCGCCACCTTGTCGGCCTTGGCCCACGCCTGCTGCTTGACCCAGGCCAAAGCCTGCAACTGGTCGGCCACCTCGACGCTGCCCATGGCGCGATTGATCGGGTCTTCGAACGCCTTGCCGCGGTTGTTGCTGCCGCGATTGTCGAGCTGGAACACCGCCCAGCCGTGTTGCACCAGATATTGTTCGATCGGCGCCGGGAAGCGCTTCATCACATTCTGCGCGTGCGGCCCGCCATAGACCTGCATCAGCACCGGGAACGGGCCAGACCCCTTGGGCTTCAGCAGCCGCCAGTCCATGGCCTGGCCGTCGGTAGCGGTGAGTGTGCCAAATTCCGGCGCGATATGCGCGGCGAGATAGGGCGCATAGGGATGGCTGGCATCCAGCTTGTTCTCGATCAGCCAGGCCAGGCGCTTGCCGGCGCCATCGGCCAGCCACACCTGCGCCGGCTGGCGCGGGGTGGTGGAGGTGATGATCAGCCGCTGCCCGGCGGCATCCATCACGGCCTCGTGCCAGCCGCCCGGTGCCGTCAGCCGCACAGGCCTGGCCGCCGGTTTCTGCCAATCGAGGGCATAGACATGGCTTTCCAAGGTGGAATCGGCAAAGCCGGTGAACCATAGCCGGCCACGCTTCTCGTCGACACCGACCAGATCATCGACCACCCAGCGCCCGCTGGTCAGTTGCTGCGCCTGGCCATCGGCCAGCCGATAGAGGTGACGATAGCCGTCGCGTTCGCTGGCCCACAATATGCTGCCATCCTTCAGCGGGCGGAATGTGTCGTGCAGGTTGATCCAGGTCGCGCTGGTCTCGCTGTGGATGATCTTCGCCGCTCCGGTGGCCGGATCGACCGCCAAGATGTCCAGCCGTTTCTGGTCGCGCGGCAGCCGCTGCACATAAAGCGTCTTGCCATCGAGCGCCCAGGCGACGCGCGCCAGATAGATATCCTTGTCCGGCCCAAGATTGACCCGCACCTTGCCGCTGCCATCGGGGCTGATGACCCACAGCGACACATCGGCGTTGGCGGTGCCGGCGGCGGGATAGGCCTGGGTGAACAGCCGCGTGCCATCGGCGCCGATTGCGGCCCGCGTGACCTGGTTGACCGGCGTTTCATCGACGCGGGCGACCGCAATGCGGGCATCGGTGGGCGACCACCAATGGCCATCGAAGCGGCCCAATTCTTCCTGCGCGATGAATTCGGCCACGCCCCAGCGCACGTTGGCCTTGTTCTCACCGGCCACTTCGTGCGCCTGCGCGGTGGCCAGATCGGCGACAAACAACCGGCCATCGCGCACGAAGCTGGCATATGTGCCCTTGGGCGACAATTTGGCGTCGGTTTCGGTGTCCGGCGTCTGCGTCAGGCGCTGCACCTGGCCATCCAGGCCCGCGACCCACAGATCGCCATCCACGGGAACGAGCAGGCGCTTGCTGTCCGGCGCCCAGGCATAATCGGCGATGCCCTGCACATCGGCGATGCGCTGGCGTTCGCGGTTCATGCGCTCGGCTTCCGACAAGGGCCCGCCGGCCAGCCGGGTCGAATCCACCAGCATGCGCCGCGCGCCGGTGGCGGTATCCACCGCCCACAGATCGAAGCGCGCGCGATCATTGGGGCGGTTCTGCAACAAGGTCGCCAACCGGCCATCCGGCGACAATTTCAGCACGCGCGGCCGCGCGCCGGTCAGCGCCGGTGAGGCAAACACACGCTCAAGCGTGAGCGATGCCGATTGCTGTGCCATGGCCGTCCCCTGCGCCGTCACCAGCGCCACCGCCGCTGCTGTCCACCACTTGCCCGATCCCATGACATCGCCTCCCAAATCCCCGCCAATATGCCTCGTCAATGGCGGACACTTGCCGCACCGCCAAGTGCCTGCTAGCAGAAAGATCACAACGCGCTGTGCGTTGCCGTTTTTTGCTTGCTTCCGTCCTGCCAGCCATATGGCCTGGTGTTTGGCGGAACCGGACCGAAAACAGGCTGGAGCCGCTCGTCGGCCCGGCACCCAGTTGCAGGGATACGAATGAACGCTACACACCCCCAGGCTGACGCATCGCGCACCGCGCGTTGCACGGCTGACGGTGTTTTGGCGGCATCGCGCCCGTTTGCCGCTGTTTTTGCCTCTCGCCGGCCCGATGCCGGCTTTTTCATTTCGCGCTGTTCTGACGCCGCCCGTTTGCCGGGCTCGGGCGCATGGCTGCGCGCTACGGAGCATATTCATGTCATATCGCATGCTGATCGACGCCCGCCACCCGGAAGAAACACGGGTGGCCGTGGTCAATGGCCAACGCATCGAGGAATTTGATTTCGAATCAGCCGACAAACGTCAGCTGAAGGGCAACATCTACCTCGCCAAGGTCACCCGGGTCGAACCTTCGCTGCAAGCCGCGTTCGTCGAATATGGCGGCAATCGCCATGGCTTTCTGGCGTTTTCCGAAATCCACCCGGATTATTACCAGATCCCCAAGGAAGATCGCGAAGCCTTGCTGCGCGAAGAAGCCGAGCTGGCCGCCGACGATCATGGCCATGACGACGACGGCGATGAAAACGACGATGTGCTGGAAACCGGCGGGCAGCATGACGAGCCCACCGAATCGCTGCGCCGCAAGCGCATGGCGCTGCGCCGCCGTTACAAGATCCAGGAGGTCATCCGGCGCCGCCAGGTGATGCTGATCCAAGTGGTGAAGGAAGAGCGCGGATCGAAGGGCGCGGCGCTGACCACCTATTTGTCGCTCGCCGGCCGTTATTGCGTGCTGATGCCCAACACCGCGCACGGCGGCGGCATTTCGCGCAAGATTTCCAATCCGCAGGATCGCAAGCGCCTGAAGCAGATCATGGCTGATCTGCACCTGCCATCGGGCATGGGCGCCATCGTGCGCACCGCCGGCCTCAAGCGCGGTGCGGCCGACATCCGCCGCGATTTCGATTATCTGACCCGGCTGTGGGATGAAATCCGCGAAAAGACCCTGGCCAGCCAGGCTCCGGCGCTGATCCATGAAGACAGTGGCCTGATCAAGCGCGCCATCCGCGACATCTATACCCGCGATATCGAACAGGTGCTGGTGGAAGGCCGCGCCGGTTTCGATGCTGCGCACCGGTTCATGTCGATGCTGATGCCAAGCCACGCCGCCAAGGTGGTGGAATATCAAGGCACGGTGCCCTTGTTCCAACGCTTCGGGGTCGAAGGCCAGCTGGAGAGCATGTACCAGCCGGTCGTGCAGCTGAAATCCGGCGGCTATCTCGTCATCAACCCGACCGAAGCCCTGGTGTCGATCGACATCAACTCCGGCCGTTCGACCCGCGAATATGGCATCGAGGAAACCGCCACCAAGACCAATCTGGAAGCCGCCGACGAAATCGGCCGGCAGCTGCGCCTGCGTGACATGGCCGGTCTGGTGGTGATCGATTTCATCGACATGGAAAATGGCTCCAACGTCCGCAAGGTCGAAAAGGCCATGAAGGAGGCGCTGAAGAATGATCGCGCCCGCGTGCAGATCGGCCGCATCTCCAGCTTTGGCCTGATGGAAATGAGCCGGCAGCGCCTGCGCACCGGCATCCTCGAAGCCTCCACCCATATCTGCCCGATGTGCGAAGGCACCGGCATGGTGCGTTCGGTGGCGTCGGCTGCCCTGGCCGCCCTGCGCGCGCTGGAAGCCGAGGCCTTGCGTGGTCGCCACAGCGAATTGTCGCTGCGCGCCGGCGAGGAGGTTGCGGTCTATCTGCTCAATCGCAAGCGCATCGAGCTGGCCGAGCTGGAAGAGCTGTATGGCGTCGCCATCCTGACCCGCCCGGACGATGGCCTGATCGGACCGAATTTCGAGATCGATGCCGGCGGCCCGCCGCCATCGAAGCGCGTCGACATGGCGCCGCTGCCGGCCATCCAGAAAGTGGATGACGAACCGGAACCGGAAGACAGCGACGCCGACGGTGATGATGACCGCGATGGCGACCGTGATGGGGAAGAAGGCCGCGACGAAGGCGGCCGCGAAGATGGCAAGAGCGATGATCGGCGTGGCCGGCGCGGCCGCCGCCGGCGTGGCCGCGGCCGCCGCGAGGACGGCGAAGACAACAACGAAACCGCCAACGCCACCCCCGCCAATGCCGATTCTGCGGACGCGAATGAAGCGGGCGATGATTCGGGTGAAGCCGACGACGGCAGCGATGCCGACGGTGATGACCAGGGCGACAATGGTGACGCCAACGGTTCGCGCCGCAAGCGCCGCCGCCGTGGCCGTCGCGGCCGCCGCGGCACCGCCGAGCGCACGGCGGATGCAGCTGGGGATGGCGCTGGCGAAGACGCCAGCGACACCGCGCCCGTGGCGGAACCGGTTGCCGAAACCGCGCCCGAAGCTTTGGCCGAAGTGCCGGCCAAGCCGAAGCGCAGCCGCCGCAAGCCCGCCGCCGAAAGCGCAGACGTCGCCGTGGAAATCGCCAAGCCGGTTCCAGCAGCGCCAGAGGCCGTGATCGACACACCGGCATCCAAGCCGGCCCGATCGCGCCGCAAGAAGGCTGATGCGGCCCCGGAAGCGGCTGTTGAAGCGATTGTTGAAGCGCCCGCACCGGAACTGCCGGTGATCGCCGCCGCGCCGGAACCGGAAGCCGTTGCCGCTCCGAAGCGCAGCCGCCGCAAGAAGGCCGATGCACCGGCAGCAGACGCGCCAGCCGAAGCGCCGGCTGCCGCCATCGCCGAGCCGGTCACAACCGAAGCTGCACCCGTGCCGGAGCCTGCGCCTGTGGCCGAAGAACCAGCCCAACCGGCGCCGGCACCGCGCAAGGGCTGGTGGCAGCGCACGTTCGGAACCGAATGATCGCGCTCGCCAGGGCCATGCCCAACTTGCGCTAACGCCGGCCAAAGAAAGCCTTGCTCCCCCCCTGCCGCCGGGTGCGGCAAGGGGGGACATGGATGATCCCAACCTGAACGGCCGCGTGATTCTGGTCGGTGCCGGCCCCGGTGCCGCTGATCTGTTGACCATGCGGGCCGTGCGGGCGCTGGCTTCAGCCGATGTCGTGGTGCACGACGGGCTGGTCGGCCCCGATATCATGGCGCTGATCCCGCCCGCCGCCCGCCGCATCGGCGTCGCCAAGCGCCGGGCGCGCCACACGCTGCCGCAAGACCAGATCGGCGCGCTGCTGGTCGCCGAAGCCCTGGCCGGCAACATCGTGGTGCGGCTGAAAGGCGGCGATCCCTTCATCTTCGGCCGCGGCGGTGAGGAAGTGGTGGCCTGTCAGGCCGCCGGCGTGCCGGTGGAAGCCATTCCCGGCATTTCCGCCGCCAATGGCGCGGCGGCGTCGCTGCTGCTGCCGCTCACCCACCGCGATCATGCCTCGATCGTCAGTTTCGTCGCCGGCGAATGCCGCGGCCTGGCCGATCAGGACTGGGCCGGCCTCGCCGGCAAGGGCCGCACGCTGGTGATCTACATGGGCCTGGCCGGCGCCGCCGCCATTGCCGACAAGTTGATGGCCGACGGCCTCGCCCCCGAAACGCCGGTCGCGGTGATCGAGCGCGCCACCCAGGCCGGGGAGCGCATGGTGACGTCGCTGCTGGCCGATCTCGGCGATCTGGTGGCGCGCGAAGCCATCGAATCGCCGGCACTGATCATCGTTGGTGATGTCGCCACATTGCCGGCCAAAGCACTTGCTCTTGCAAAGGAAATCCCATGCCCCGTATATTGACCGGCAACCGGCTGGAAACCGGCGATGTGCTGTGGTGGACTGGCAATGACTGGAGCCTGCACCTGAACGACGCTGTGGCGGTGGGCGACGAAGCCGATGCGCTGGTCGCGCGCCTGATCGCCGAAGAGCGCATCAACGACGTGGTGCTGGTCGATGTGGATGCCACCGATGGCGGCTGGCGCCCGCGTTCCACGCGCGAACGCGTGCGCGCTGTCGGCCCCAGTGTACGCCCTGATTTTGCCCTGCCCTCCCTGCCTGTGGACGCGATCTGATGTACAAATACGACGAATATGATCAGGCCATTGTCGATGCCCGCGTCGAGGAATTTCGCGATCAGGTGCAGCGCCGGCTGAACAATGAAATCAGCGAGGACGCCTTCAAGCCGCTGCGGCTGATGAACGGCCTCTATCTGCAGCTGCACGCCTATATGCTGCGCGTCGCCATCCCCTATGGCACGCTGAGTTCGCGGCAATTGCGCATGCTGGCCCATATCGCCCGGCGCTATGATCGTGGCTATGCCCACTTCACCACGCGCCAGAATCTGCAATACAACTGGATGAAGCTGGAAGAGACGCCCGATCTGCTCGCCGATCTCGCCAGCGTGGAAATGCATGCCTTCCAGACCAGCGGCAATTGCATCCGCAACATCAGTTCCGATCAATTCGCCGGCGCCGCCGCCGATGAAATCGCCGATCCGCGCCCCTATGCCGAGTTGTTGCGGCAATGGTCCACGCTGCACCCGGAATTTTCCTTCCTGCCGCGCAAGTTCAAGATCGCCGTCACCGGTTCCAGCATTGATCGTGCCGCCATCCAGCTGCACGACATCGGCCTGCAACTGGTGCGCAATGAAACGGGCGAGATCGGGATGAAGGTGCTGGTGGGTGGCGGCATGGGCCGCACGCCGTTGCTGGCGCATGTCATCCGCGAATTTCTGCCGATGGCTGACTATCTCAGCTACATGGAAGCGATTTTGCGGGTCTATAATCGCCACGGCCGGCGCGACAATATCTACAAGGCGCGCATCAAGATTTTGGTGAACGATTTGGGTCCGGCGGAATTCACCGCGCAGGTTGAGGCCGAATGGGCGCAGATGAAGCCGCTCGGCCTTGATGCGCCGGCCGCCGAACTGGCGCGCATCGTGGCACAATTCGCCCCGCCCGCGCTCGATGCCGACGCGCCGACCGAGATTGATCTGTCGAACGCCGATTTCGCCAATTGGGTGGCGGTGAACACGCACCCGCACAAGGTGCCCGGCCATGCCATCGTCACCATCAGCCTGAAGGCGCCCGGCGAAATCCCCGGTGATGCCTCCGCCGATCAGATGGACCTGATCGCCGATCTCGCCGAGCGACTGGCAGGCGATGAAATCCGCGTCACCCATGCGCAGAATCTGGTGCTGCCGCATGTGCGGCGCGCCGATCTGTTCGTGCTGTGGCAGGCGCTGGTGGGGGCTGGCCTTGCCAGCGCCAATCTCGATCGCGCGTCCGACATCATTGCCTGCCCCGGCCTCGATTATTGCACGCTGGCCAATGCCCGCTCCATCCCGATCGCGCAGAAGCTGGCCGTGAAGCTGGCGCCTCAGGAAGCCGATCTTGGTGAGCTGAAGATCAAGATTTCCGGTTGCATCAACGCCTGTGGGCACCACCATGCCGGCCACATCGGCATATTGGGCGTCGATCGCAAGGGCGACGAGAATTACCAGCTGCTGCTTGGCGGTTCCGGTGCCGAAGATGCCAGCCTGGCCAAGATCCTCGGCCCCGGTTTCGATGAAGACGGCATTGTCGTCGCCGTCGAAAAGGTCGTCGATTGCTACAAGGCGCTGCGCAGCGACCCGGCCGAACGCCTGCTCGACACCTACCGCCGCGTTGGCGCCGCCCCGTTCAAGGAGGCCGTATATGGCTGATTCCAATCTGCTGCGCCTGCGTGATGATGCGGAGCATAGCTCTGCGGCGGTCGCGCTGGCCGATCACCAACAGGGTGATACGGCGGTGCAATTGGCCCCCGCCGACGATGCCCGCGCGCTGATCCCGCACCTGGCCACGCTGCACCGCATCGACATCGTGTTTCCCAAATTCCGCGATGGCCGCGGCTTCAGCAGCGCCCGCATCCTGCGTGAAGCCGGCTTCAAGGGCGAAATCCGCGCCGTTGGTGATCTCAAGATCGATCAGCTCGGCTTTCTGGTCCGCGCCGGGTTCGATGCCGTGCGGTCCGATCTGGCGTTCGATCCCGCCGTGGTGGCCCGCACGCTGCAGCGCTTCGCCCATGTTTATATGAAGGCCGCCGATGGCCGTCAGCCGGTCTGGGCGCTGCGCGGTGCCTGAGGCCGCCCTGCAGCGCGTGGTGGACAGCATCGACACCGCGCCGCTGTTCACGGCGGCCGATGTCGAACGGCTGACGGCGCACTATGCCGCCGTGCCGGCGCAGGACATGCTGGCCGACCTGATCTTGGGCGAGCTCAGCGGGCGCGTTGCGGTGGTCTCCTCCTTCGGCAGCGAATCGGCGGTGCTGCTCGATCTGGTCGCCTCGGCCAGCAAGGATGTGCCGGCCATCTTCATCAATACGCAGAAGATTTTCGGCGAGACGCTGGCCTATCGCGACACGCTGGCCGAACAGCTGGGTTTCACCGATCTGCGCGTCTATCGCCCCGATCCGCGCCTGCTGGCGCAAAAGGACGCGACCAGCACGCGCTGGCGCTATGATGCCGATGGCTGCTGCGATTTGCGCAAGGTGGAACCGCTGCGCCGCGCGCTGGCGCCGTTCGGGGCCTGGATTTCCGGCCGCAAGGCCTATCAGGGCCGCTCCCGCGCCGCGCTGCCGCGCTTCGAGATCGACGAAGGCCGGCTGAAGATCAATCCCTTCGCCGATTGGTCCCGCGAAGCCGTGGACGCGGCCTTTGCCGCCCGCAACCTGCCGCTCCACCCGCTCGAATCGCAAGGCTACCCGTCCGTCGGCTGCGTCCCCTGCACCGCCAAAGTCCTCCCCGGCCAAGACCCCCGCGCCGGCCGCTGGCCCGGCCTCGACAAGACCGAATGCGGGATTCACCGGCCGGCGATCTGATCGCGTTTCATGGCAGCTGCGCAATGCCGCAGGCCGCCAACCAATCGGCAATGGCGTCATAATCGGCCGGCGGCCTGGTGGCGTCAGCAGGATCGCCCTTGGGCACAAAGATCACCATGCCTTGCCGCGCCCGAGTGAGCAGCACGCGATAGGCGTTTTTTACGTAATCGGCGCGGCCGAAGCCGCTGTCACGCGTGCTGATCTGCTGCCATTTGGTGCCTTTGAACTGGCGGGCCTGCCAGCCTTGTGCTGTACGGCGATAGTTCAGATCCCAGGCCACCCCGGTCCAATCCAGTTCCAGCCCCTGAACCGCAAATTCGGTGGCCGCATCCTCCAGCGCATTGGAGGCGCGGACATCATCGTTGCCGTTGAGGAACCAGTGGCAGACATCGATTGGCGCCTTCACGTGCAGGCCTTCGGGCTTCAGCCGCAAGGCGTTGGAACTGGCGAGCAGGCCGGCACGTTCCCCGGCACGGCGTTGCGCGCGCAGCCAGCGGCGCGCGGTGGCGAGATCACGGGTTTGCCAGATCGGGAACTGGACCGGATCGGGCCGCAGCGCGGTTGCCGCGGGCGCATCCTCGGCCAGCAGCGCCGCGACATAGGACGAAACACGATCCGTCCGGAACGAGCGCACGGAGACTGCGAGATGGAGGCCCGCATCCACCACCGCGCCGCGCTGGGTCAGGTGCCATTGCATCGCGCCATCGATGGAGCCATCGTTGGCAAGCAGGTGCGGTGGCAGGAAAGTCTGCCAGTGCCGAAGATCGGCCTGCAGGGCGCGTAGCCATTCGCCAACGCCGGCTTCGCCACGGTTGATCTCCTGCCCTTCGCCGATCAGGCAGACCACGACACACCAATCTGGCCGCCGGTCCATGACCGAAAGCAGGAAGGCAGGCTCGGATTGGTCAAAGCCCGGTTGTCCTTTCTTGCGGCGCATGAAGTCGCTGGTCATGGCGCGATCCCATGCGCGCTGCGCTTCGTCGAAGATCACGACATGCTCCGGTGGCAGCTGGTCCGGCGCCAGATATTCATCGCGGAAATGATGGACATTCTGGATGAAGGTATCGGGCTCACGCGCCTGAACAATTCGGGCTTCCGGCAGATTGGGCACCGCATGGTTTCGCTTGCTGTCGCGGCGCAGGGCCTCTTGCAGAACTTCTACCAGCGGGCCGTTGCCGGACAGGAACACGGCGTGTTCATCTGGATGGTCAGGGTCGCGCTGGCAGGCAAGATTGAGACCAGCCAGTGTCTTGCCGGCGCCCGGGACCCCGGTCACGAAGCAGATGGCCTTATGGAGGCCTGAGCGTGCATGATCCACCACGCGCGCTATCGCGACCGCCGTGCGCGACAGATTCTCGGCCCCGGCTTCAGACCGCGAAATTTCGGTCACGTCATGGCCAGCATACAGGGCCTCGGCAGCTTCGATGATGTTGGGTGTGGGGCGATAGGCGCCATCGGCCCATGCCAATGCATCAACATGTGGGCCATCGCCAGTCGCCAACAAACGCCGGACGCTCAACAGAACATCATCCGGCGCCAACAGCAGGGGTTCATGCACCCGGTCGGGAGCCCAGAATCCCAGGCCAATCTGCTGTGGCGGCGCTTCGCTGCTGATCAGGATCGGCACGATCGGCTTGTCATGGCTGGTGACATGGAAATTCTTGAGATCAAGCGCATAGCCATGTGCCTGTTCGATGGCGTGCCGGGCAAAGCCGCGTTCCCCCACCTTGTATTCCAGTACAAGGATCAGCGGACCGGCGATGATCACCGCATCAGCGCGCCGGCCCATGCGCGGGATGGCAAATTCCATGAAGATATGGCTACCGGGCAGCTCATCGGCCAGCGACTGCAAATGGCGGATCGTGAACTTCCACGCTTCGATCTGCGCCAGTTCAGCTGCAAACTGTGTTCGCGTCGCCAGTTCACCCAAGAGCCGATCCGGGTGCAAGGCGGCAAAGATTTCGGCAGGCGCATCGGCCCAGGCGCGTTTCATCGGCCCAGGCTGCCAGGCACGAACCCGCCCCGCAAACGAAAAAGGGCGGCCCTTTCGGGCCGCCCTTTCGCGTTTCTGGCTATACGCCTCAGATCTTGGCGCGGATGCCCATGAAGTAATAGCGGCCGATGCCCGACACCGGATAGGCCGACGACGAGATATAGGGCAGCGCGTTGGTGAGGTTGTTGACGCCACCATAGACGCTGAAGCGATCGCCGATCACGTCCACGTTGAAGCTGGCGCTGTGGATCCAGTAATCCGGGGCGAAGCCGGCCGGGCCGAATTCGGCGGCGGCACGTTCGATTTCGATCGCCGACGCAGCCGCCGTCGATTGGATATACTGGACGTTGTAGCCCACGGTCACCTTGCCGCGGTTGTAGGTGATGTTGCCCACGCCCGACCATTCCGGCACCGAAAGTTCACGCAGCGCCGGGTTGCCCAGCGTCGGATCGCGCGGATCGAAGAAGCGGTTCACCTTCTCCGTCCAGTTGCCGTTCACGCCGATGGTGAAGTTGTTCTTTTCCCACAGCTTGAAACGATAGTTCACCGAGAAATCGATGCCCGAGGTTTCGATGCGGGCAAAGTTCAGCGAACGCACATCCAGATTGCGGAACCCGAACAGCGCCGGCTGCGTGATGGCTGTCGCCCCAGGTGTGGTCGGGGCAACACGCTGGAACAGCGAGCAGAACTGGTTGGGGAAGCTGGTATCATAGCAGGTGTTGACGATGGTTTGCGCCGGGATCGTCTGGATCGCATTGGCGATCTTGATCGAATAATAATCGACGCTCGCCGTGAAGCCCCGCAGGAAGGTCGGCTGGAACACCGAACCGATGGTGAAGGTGGTGGCGGTTTCTTCCTGCAGATCGGGATTGCCGCCGCTGGTGCCACCGAAACGGCCGGTGAGCGGATCGCTGTAGCCGTTGATGAACGTCGTCGGGTTGGCGATGCCGAGCGCCGTCGCCGCCGCAATGCAATTCGCCTTGCGGATCGGCGTGGCATTCTGGTTGACGACATCGCACGGGTCAGACGGGCGGAAGGTGGTGCCCTGCGCCGGATCGAACAATTCGGCAATGTTCGGCGCGCGGATGGCCCGCGCATAGGTGCCGCGGAACTTCAGATCCTTCACCGGCGCCCAGGTGCCGCTGACATTCCAGGTGAAGGCGCCGCCCACCGTGGAATAATCGGCATAACGACCGGCCGCCGCGACGGTCAACTCCTGCGCGAAGGCTTCGTCCTTCAGGATCGGCAGCTTGATTTCGCCGAACACTTCCTTGACGTCGAAGGAGCCGCCGGCATTGCGCGTGCGGTTGGTCGGATCGAAGATCAGCGACTGGTTGGTGGAGACATCGCCGATGAAGCGACCGACCAGATTGGCCGGGCCGGTTTGCGGAATGGTGCCAAGCACCAGCGGATCGAACAGCGAGGTGGACTTTTCCTTGCGATATTCGCCGCCGGCCGCGAACTGCACGGCGCCGCCCGGCAGGTTGAAGAAGCCGCCGGTATCGCCGGTGAACAGCAGGGTGAACACCGTCTGCTCCAGCTGCGACCGGTTGGTCGTCGGCGTGGTGATCCAGTTCACCGCTGCCTGGCTGATTGAATTGGCGCCGGCCAGGATGTTGGCCGGTACGCAGGTGCCATCGCCGGGGCGGAAGGTGAAGAAGCCGGGCGCGATGACCGGGAAGGATTCCGAACCGGGATAGGGCGTCGTGTTGCCGGTGGATACACGGCACACCGGCTGGTTGTTGGGCCCGCGCACCACATCGAGCGCGGCGAACAAGCGGTCATACAGCACGCTGTTGGAGAAGGTGACGGCATTGTCGGTGCGGCCATAATTGCCGACGAACTCATAGCTGAGATGCGGGGTCAGCTCGCCGCGCAGGCCGCCGACGAGGCGATAGGTTTGCCGCAGCGTTGAGGTGATGCCCGGCCCCAGATCGGTCATGTCGCGCGACACGCGCAGGCCGCCCGCCAGGTTGGATTGCGCCTGCAAGGCCGCCGGCGTGAAGGGATTGTCCGGAAAGATCAGCAGCGAATCATAGAATGAGTTGTACGAGCTGCGGTTGATCGAGGTGTTGCGCGCATATTTGGCATCGATGAACACTTCGGCTGCCGGCGAGAATTCATAGTTGAAGCGCAGATTGGCGTAGGCGCGCTGCGACCCCGGGATCAGCGAGGCTGCGTTCACCCGTTCCGGCGCGCCATCGCCGCCGAACTGGTTCTGGCTGGTCGAAATGATGCCATCCTGGAAGATCCGCACGCCGCCATCGGGTGTCGAGACATAGCAGCCGCCGCCACCAAAGCCGGTCCAGCCGGTGTAGGATTCATTGCAGTCGGCAACGCCGTTGTTGTTGAGATCGGTGGTGAAGCGGGCAAAATCCGCGCGGAAGATCAGGCCCGCATTCGACGAAATGCCGAAGGTCGGCTGCGCGGCGATCACGAAGCTCGATGCACCGGCGGCGCGGGCCATCAGCGCCGATTCGGCCGCCGTGGGCGTCACACCCGGGAACAGCGTGGCGAATTGCGCCGTCGTCGGAATGGCGTTGCCGAAGCTGATGCGACTGGTGCGCGGGCCGGGGCCGCCAACACGGTAATAGTTGGCGAAATTCGGCATCGTGGAAGCCACGATGTCACCCTTCTGGAAGCGGCGCGCCGGGTTCTGATAGGTGGTCGAATTGTTGCCGCGGCCGTTGTCACGTGTGGCGTCACGGTCGCTGAACAGGATTTCCTCTTCCTTGGCATAGCCAGCGGAGAAGGTGATGTTACCACGGCCATCGGCGAAATTCTTGCCCCAGGTGCCGTCGATACGATAGGTCTTGCCGTCGCCTTCATCCGAAAGACCGAACTGGGCATCGAGGCTGAGGCCCTGGAAATTCTTTTTCAGGACATAGTTGACCACGCCGGTGACCGCGTCTGCGCCATAGACGGCCGAAGCACCGCCGGTCAGCACGTCCACCCGATCGATCAGGGCGCGCGGAATCGACGCCACGTCCACCGTCTGGCTGCCGGCCACGCCCGATACGTGGCGATAGCCATCGACCAGCACCAGCGTGCGGTTGGCACCCAACTGGCGCAGGCTCAGCGTCGCCTGGCCGCGGCCGCCAGCGCCGCGCTCGATCGAATCGGCGACCGTGCCCGATGCCAGCAGTGCGGGGATCTGGCGCAGCGTGGCGGTGGGATCATTATTGCCCAGGGCCTGCAACTGCGCCGAATCAACCGACGTGATCGGCAGCGAAGAGGTCTCGTTCGGGCTGGCCTTCAGGCGCGAACCGGTAACCACCAGTTCTTCGGCCGCGGTTTCCGCTGCCGCTGTGGTCTGGTCTTGCGCCAGTGCAGCCGTGGCAATCGAACCAGCCAGCACCGAGCCGGCCAGCAGCAGCATCTTCTTCATCAGCACGATTTTGCCCCTATCACGTGAATTGCGGCACTTTTGTTGCGCCGCAATGATGTCGTGACAACAGGGCAAACCGCGTATTCGCGTTAGGCCGCGCACATTGTGCCGCCGATGTGGCCGATCGGCCACAGCGGCGGCGGCGCCGGGCACTCAGGCGGCGTTGGGAGCCGCTTCGCGCACGCCTTGATCGACATGCGCTTCGAATGCCGCAAAATTGGCGATGAACATGCCCACCAACTTCCGGGCCTGCGCGTCATAGGCGGCCTGGTCAGCCCAGGTGTCGCGCGGGTTGAGGATCACGCTGTCCACGCCCGGCACCGAAACCGGCACCGCAAAGCCGAAATTGGCATCGGTGCGGAAATTCGCCGTCTTCAGGCTGCCATCCAGCGCGGCATTCAGCAGCGCCCGTGTCACCTTGATCGGCATGCGGCTGCCGCCGCCCATTCCTGCACTGCTGCTGGCGCTGCCGCCGGTCCAGCCGGTGTTGACCAGCCACACATCGACACCACCCTTGGCAATGCGCTGCTTCAACAGATTGCCATAGACCGACGGGTGGCGCGGCATGAACGGCGCACCGAAACAGGTGGAGAAGGTGGCATCGGGCTCGGTCACGCCGATTTCGGTGCCGGCGACACGCGCCGTATAGCCCGACAGGAAGTGATACATCGCCTGATCCGGCGTCAGCTTGGAAATGGGCGGCAGGATGCCGAACGCATCGGCGGTGAGCATAATGATGTTGCGCGGCACCGGGCCCATGTTGTCGGCGGACGCATTGGGAATGAATTCGATCGGATAGGAACCGCGGCTGTTTTCGGCCAGGCTGTTGTCGTCCAGATCGATCACCCGCGTATCGGGATCGATCACGACATTTTCCAGCACCGTGCCAAAGCGGCGCGTGGTGGCATAAATCTCCGGCTCGGCTTCTGCCGACAGCCGGATTACCTTGGCATAGCAGCCGCCTTCGAAATTGAAGACCGCCGTGTCGGACCAGCCATGTTCATCATCGCCGATCAGTGTGCGGCTGGCATCGGCAGACAGCGTGGTCTTGCCGGTGCCCGACAGGCCGAAGAAGATCGCCGTGTCGCCATCCGGGCCGATGTTGGCCGAACAGTGCATCGGCATCACGCCGCGTTCCGGCAGCAGATAGTTCAGGATTGAGAACACCGATTTCTTCATTTCACCGGCATAGGCAGTGCCGCCGATCAGCACGGTCTTGTTGGTGAAATCGACCGCCACGATGGTTTCGCTGCGGCAGCCATGACGGGCCGGATCGGCACGGAACGACGGCAGATCGATGATCGTGTATTCCGGCACGAAATCCGCCAGCTGATCGGCGCCAGGGCGAACCAGCAGCGTGCGGATGAACAGGCTGTGCCAGGCATGTTCGGTGATCACCCGCACCTTCACCCGGTGTTCGGGTTGGCTGCCGCCGAACAGATCCTGCACGAACAGATCGGCCTTTTGCGCCAGCGCGGCCTGGAAATCGGCCTTCACGGCGGCGAACTGCTCCGGCGTGATGCTCTTGTTCTTGTCCCACCAGATGGTGCCATCGGTGTCGGCATCGCGCACGATGAACTTGTCGTTGGCGCTGCGACCGGTGTGCTTGCCGGTTTTCACCACCAGCGCGCCATGTTCCGACAGCAGGCCTTCACCGCGCTGCACGGCCAGTTCCACCAGCGGACCGGTGGCCAGGTTCCAATGCAGTTGCGCGGCGGTGGCATAGCCCTGCGCTGCGAGACCAAAGGCGGGAACAACAGTGGATGGCACGTTTCTACTCCTGAATTCCGGGGCCAAACCCGCCCCCAGAGCCGAGCCGACCTTCGATGGCGGCCCGCATAGCCGACGCATCAACATCCGTCAAAAACGCAATAGCAAGGTCAACCCTTACTTGACCGCGCCGAGTCGTTGCTTGTGCAATCTACGCGCCGGACTTGCGAAAGACGCGCTGTCGCTTCACATAGGCGGTGATGGACCAGACCGCCCCGCTAGTCGCCACAATCGCCCTGGTCGACGATGATCGGAACATCCTGACGTCGGTATCGATCGCGTTGCAGGCCGAAGGCTTTGCGGTGCGGCTCTATTCGGACGGCGATACTGCCTTGAAGGCTCTGCTGGAAAATCTGCCCGATCTGGTGGTGCTGGATATCAAGATGCCGCGCATGGACGGCATGGAACTGCTGCGCCGCCTGCGCGAGAAAAGCCAGGTGCCGGTGATCTTCCTGACCAGCAAGGACACCGAAATCGATGAAGCGCTCGGCCTGGCCATGGGCGCCGACGATTATATCGGCAAACCGTTCAGCCAGCGCCTGTTGATCGAGCGCATCCGCGCCGTGCTGCGCCGCACCGCCAATCGCCGCGCTGCGCCCGATGCCGCCGACGAGGTCGTGGTCGATCCCATCGTGCGCGGCCGGCTGAACATGGATCCGGCGCGCCACCGCGTCTATTGGGATGCCGGTGAAGGCCGCCGCGGCGATGTGGCCCTGACCGTCACCGAATTCATGATCCTGGAAACCCTGGCGCAGCGGCCCGGATTCGTGAAGTCGCGCGACCAGTTGATGGACGCCGCCTACGCCCACGACGTCTATGTCGATGATCGCACCATCGACAGCCATATCAAGCGGTTGCGAAAGAAATTCCGCGCCGTCGATCACCAGTTCAAGGCCATCGAGACATTGTATGGCGTCGGTTACCGGTTCAACGAGGAATAGCATGTGAAGGCCGAGGAGGCGGTGCAGGAATGGCGCCGGGGCCTCGGCTTTGGTTCGCTGCGCGCCCGGATCTTTGCGGTGAACCTGCTGGCAGTGATCGTGCTGGCGATCATGCTGCTCTACCTCGATACGGTGCGCGCGCGCCTGCTGGACGAGCGCACCAACGCCGTTTCGAATGAAGCCCTGGCGATTGCCAGTCTCGCGGGCGATCTGCCTGCCGGGCTGGAACGGCTGAACTTTGCCCGGGGCACGCGCGTGCGGCTTTATGGCAACGACGGGGCCTTGCTGACCGACAATTGGCGCAATGCCACCACCCGCAGCTTTGCCATCGAAGATCCCGAAACCTTTTCCTGGCGGCGCGCGTCGGCCAAATTCATCGACCGCGTGCTGGAACAATTGCTCAGCGCCCGCACCCTGCCACGCTATGCCGAATCACTGCCGGATCGGGCCGGCCAGTGGCGCGAAGTGCAGATTGCCCGCCAGACCGGCCAGCCCGCCACCCAACTGCGCCGCGCCAACGACGGCAGCATCATCGTGGGTGCCGCCGTGCGCGTGCCGAGCCTTGGTGTGGTGCATTTGATGGACAATGCCGAAGACGTGTCGCGCATCCTGCGGGCCGAACGCCTGACCTCCTTCTGGCTGCTGCTCAGCGTGTCTGGCCTCACCCTGGGGCTGTCCCTGTATCTGACACGCACGATCGTGCGCCCGCTGCGCTTGCTGGCCATTGCCGCCCACCGGGTGCGGTTGGGCCGGCGCCGCGAAGTGGTGGTGCCGCGCCTGCCCGAACGCCGCGACGAGATCGGCGCGCTGGCCCGCGCCGTGTCCGACATGTCGATCGCGCTGCGGCGGCAGATCGATGCCACCGAAGCCTTTGCCGCCGATGTCGCCCATGAACTGAAGAATCCGCTCGCGTCGCTGCGCTCGGCCGTCGATGTGCTCGGCCAGGTCGAGCAGCCGGCGCTGCGCAATCAGTTGCTGGATGTGATCCGCGATGATGTCGGCCGCATTGATCGGCTGATCACCGATATCGCCGATGCCAGCCGGCTGGACGCGGAATTGTCGCGCACCGGATTCCAGCCGGTCGATGCCGGTGCGCTCGCCGATGGCCTGGTCAGCGCCTATGGCATCGCTGCACAGGTGCGGGGGCTGGCGGTGCAGCGCGCCGGCCTGCCAGCACCGGTGATGATCGAGGGCGATGCCAGCCGGCTGGCACAAGTGCTGCGCAACCTGATCGACAATGCGCTGAGCTTCTCGCCCGACGGGGGCACGGTGACGCTTGCCGTCGATCGGGTCGGTGAGCAGGTCGAACTGGTCGTCACCGATCAGGGGCCCGGCGTACCACCCGCCAACCGCAGCGACATCTTCCGCCGATTCTATTCCGAACGGCCGCCGGCAGAGGATTTCGGCCGCCATTCCGGGCTGGGCCTGTCGATCGCCGCGGCCATCGTCAACGCGCACGGCGGCCAGATCGTGGTGGAGGATGCCCCCGGTGGCGGCGGCCGGTTCCGCGTGCTGCTGCCGGCGGCCTGAGATGGCACCGGAGACGCTTCACGCCACGGCCGTGGCGCTGGATGGCCGCGCGGTGCTGCTGTTGGGGCCATCGGGGGCCGGCAAATCCGATCTGGCGCTGCGTCTGGTGGCGTGTGGCTGGCAGCTGGTGGCCGATGATCGGGTGGTGGTGACCGCTGGCGAACAGGGGCCGGTGGCCAGCGCGCCGCCGCGGCTGGCGGGCCTGCTGGAAGTGCGCGGGCTGGGCATCGTTCCCGAACCCACGGCACCGGCCCGAATCGCACTGGCGCTGGATCTCGGCCGCCACCCCGACCGCCTGCCCGAGATCGAACAGCTGCCGCTGGCCGGCGGACGCATCCCGATGTTGCCCTTTGATCCGTTCGGCGATTCGGCGCCGGAGCGCGCGGCGCGGGCCTTGGCAAGCCACGGCCTTCCCGGCACAAGCGGCCGCGTGAGCCAGCCGATCCTGATCATTTCCGGGCTTTCGGGTGCCGGCAAATCCACCGTGCTGCGCGCGCTGGAAGATGCCGAGCATGAAGTGGTGGACAATCTGCCGCTGTCGCTGCTCGATGCGTTGATCGCCGGCACACAGGGGCGCCCGCTGGCGCTGGGCATCGACACCCGCACTCGCGCTTTTGATCCCACCGCGCTTTCCGCGCGCGTGGCAGCGCTGCGCGATGCCGGGCGCGATGTGCGGTTGATCTTTCTGGATTGCGCCGACGAGGTGTTGATCCGGCGCTTTTCCGAAACCCGCCGCCGCCACCCGCTCAGCCTCGATCGCCCGGCCATCGATGGCATCATCGCGGAGCGCGACCTGCTGATGCCGTTGCGGCGCTGGGCCGATCTGGTCATCGATACCACCGAATTGTCGGTCACCGATCTGCGCGCCCGCGTGGCGGAACGGTTCGGTGGCCTGTCGCCGGGGCTGACCGTCACCATCCTCAGCTTCGGTTTTGCTGCCGGCCTGCCGCGCGATGCCGATCTGGTGCTGGATGTGCGCTTCCTGGCCAATCCGCACTGGAATGTCGCGCTGCGGCCTCTGACAGGGGAAGATGACCGGGTGGCGGCGTTTGTGGCGGCCGATCCGCTTTATGCCGCCACGCTCGCCAAGTTCGACGATCTCGTCCGCACCCTGCTTCCCGGCTATGCCCGCGAAGGCAAGGCCTATCTGACCATTGCCATCGGCTGCACCGGCGGGCGCCATCGCAGTGTTGCCACCGCGCGCGATCTGGCGGCGCGGCTGGTGGCGGCCGGGCAACCCGTGGCGCTGGTGCATCGGGATATCGCAAAATTGGCGGGCGATGCCGCCGTTATGGCAGGCGCCCCATTGACAGACTCAGGCGAAGGGCGTGAGGGCAGCGACCAATGATCGGATTGGTTCTGGTAACCCACGGGGGGTTGGCGGCCGAGTTTCGGGCCGCCATGGAGCATGTCGTTGGCGCGCAATCCTGCGTGGCGGCGATCTGCATCGCGGCCGATGACGATATGGAAGTGCGCCGCAGCGACATCGCCGAGGCGGTCACCGCCTGCAACAGCGGCCAGGGCGTCATCATTCTCACCGACATGTTCGGCGGCACCCCATCCAATCTGGCGATTTCATTGCTCGGCCCGCAGGTGGAGGTGATTGCTGGCGTCAATCTGCCGATGCTGATCAAGCTGGCCAGCGTGCGCAAGACCGGCACGGTGGCGGCCGCTGTGCAGGCGGCGCAGGATGCCGGGCGCAAATATATCGCCGTGGCCAGCCGCATGCTGGGTGAGGCCGCTTGAGCGAAGCCGCCGGCCCGATTCGGGTCACGATCAGCAACCGCCGCGGGCTGCATGCGCGGGCCAGCGCCAAGTTCGTGACATTGGCCTCCAGCTTCGATGCGGAGGTGACGGTGTCGCACGATGGCGCATCAGTCACCGGCACGTCGATCATGGGCCTGATGATGCTCGCCGCCGCGCTGGGCGACGACATCGAGATCAGCGCGACCGGGCGCGAAGCCGAAGCCGCGCTGTCGAAGCTCGTCGGCCTGGTGCAGGACAAGTTCGGGGAAGATTGAGCGGGCATAGAGCCGCACCCCGCGACATCACTGCGCGCTCCCGACCACCACAAAACCGCTATCCCTGCGGCCATGCGTTTCCCCCTCACCCGCGCCGCTGCCCTGTCCCGCGTTGCTCAATTCGTGCCGCTGGCGGGCCGCGCCTATGCCGCGCGGCGCAACCATGATGGCGGGCCGGATGGTGCGGCCACCACCTCCCTGCTCTCCCCCGCCGTCCGCCGCCGGCTGGTTAGCGAGGCCGAAGTCGCCGCCGCCGCCATCGCCGCGCACGGTTTCAGCGGCGCGGAAAAATTCGTCCAGGAAATCTGCTGGCGCAGCTATTGGGTCGGCTGGCTGCAACAGCGCCCCGACATCTGGACGCGCTGGCAGGCCGATGTGGTGCGCATGCAGGCGATGCTGGCCGAGGATGGCAAATGGCAGCGCCGCTACCAATCTGCCATGGCCGGCACCACTGGCATCGATTGTTTCGATGCCTGGGTGCACGAACTGATCGAAACCGGCTGGCTGCACAATCATGTGCGGATGAGCTTTGCCAGCATCTGGTGCTTCACGCTGCGGCTGCCGTGGCAACTGGGCGCGGCGTTCTTCTATCAGCATCTGCTCGATGCCTGCCCGGCCAGCAACACGCTGGGCTGGCGCTGGGTGGTGGGGCTGCAGACACCGGGCAAGACCTATCTGGCGCGCGCCGATCTGATCCGTGATCTTTCGGGCGGGCGTTTCCAGGTGGAGGCACCACTGGCCCGCGAAGCCCCGCCATGGCCAGCTGACACGATCCCGCCGCCGATCCCGCCCGCGCCGGCCATGCGGCCCGATCCGATGCTGCGCACCGGCCTGTTCATCACCACCGAAGATTGCAGCATCGAACAGCTGGCGCTGCCCAATTTTGCGCTGAATCTGGCGGCGCTGGCCGCCACGCCCGATATCGGCGGCACGCCCGCGCCGTTGAAGCAGCGCGTGGCAATGGCCATGCTCGGCGATGGCCTTGGCCGTGCCGCGCACCGGTTCGGCCTGGAACCCGAACGTGTCGATGCCACCTTCGGCGTGGAGGCCATGCGCGACTGGGCGGCACGTCACCAGTTGCGCCAGATCATCACCGCCGATGCGCCGGTCGGCCCGGTGAAGGATCGGCTGGATGTGCTGGCCCCGGCGCTGGCCGCCGATGGCGTGGCGCTGGTGCGCCTGCGCCGGGCCTGGGATGAGGTCGCCTGGCCACGCGCCACCAAGGGCTTTTTCCCGTTCAAGGCCGCCATTCCGAAACTGCTGGCGCTGGCGCCCGGCGCAATGGCATAAGAGCCACATGCGCCCCGTTCTCCTGCTGGTTCCCTTGGCCTTGTTGCTCGGCGGCTGCCTCAGCGTAGCCAAAACCATCATCACCGCGCCGGTGAAGCTGGGCGAAGCGGTCTATGACACCGCCACCGAAAGCCAGGAGGAGGCCGACATCAAGCGCGGCCGCGCCATGCGCAAACAGGAAGACGCGCAGAAGCGCGAGGCGAAGCAGGCCGAGAAGGCACGCCGCAAGGCCGAACGCGAACGCCGCCGCGACGATTGAACGCAAACGCGCACGGGCGCTGTGGACTGCCCTACCTGGAAACACCCAGTCATGCTGGCGCAGGCCAGCATCCATCGTGCGGCCGGCGCACCCTTCGCCACGCCTCGCACCGGCGGCACAGTGGATGCTGGCCTGCGCCAGCATGACATCAGCGAAATGACGTGGGTCAACCACCCGCTTGCCCAATTCCCGCCCGCAAGCCACGGTGGCCGCATGGGGCACAAACCAGATTTCGCCGGCCACCCGGCCGGCCTTGCCATCGTCACGGTGGCCGAAGGCTTGCAGGCTGCCGGCGTCTATGGCGTGCAATCGCTGCTGATCCTCTACATGGCGAATTTCCTGTTCACGCCGGCCGAAGTGGCCAGCGTCGGCGGCTTCGATATGTGGCGCGCCCTGGTGGAAAGCCTGTTCGGGCCGATGAGCAACCAGGCGCTCGCCACCCAGACGATGGGGCTTTATCTCGGGCTGTTCTTCCTCACCCCGCTGCTCGGCGGCTGGCTGGGCGATCGGCTGTGGGGGCCGCGCCTTACCTGCATCCTGGGTGCGATCCTGGCCAGCGTCGGCATGGCGATGGTGATCACGCCATCGCTGTTCTTGCCCGGCCTGCTGGTCAGCGCTTTTGGCGCCGGCGCGCTGCGCTGCAACCTGAATGCGCAGACCGGGCATCTCTATGCCCGCGACGATGGCCGCCGCGACGCCGCCTTTGCCATTCTCGCCGCCGGGCTCAACACTGGCGCGTTCCTTGGTCCGCTGCTGATCGGCGCGCTGGGGGAGGTGGTGAACTGGCAATGGGGGTTCGCCGCGGCCTGCACCTGCATGGCGCTGGCGGCGATCACGCTGTTGATTGGCAACGGCCTGATGCCCGGCGACACCCCGCCCGCCACCCGCCGCGCCGCACGGTTGCAGCCCGGTGACGGCAAGACCATCGCAGCGCTGATCGCGGTGATGCTGCTGACCAGCCTGTTCTGGCTGGCCCAGTCCCAGGTGTGGAATGTCTATGCGCTGTGGGGCCGCGACCATCTTGACCGCATGGTGCTCGGCCTCGAAGTGCCGGTCACCTGGCTGCAGGCGATCGACAGCCTGGCGCCGATCCTGGCGGTGCCGCCGGTGCTCGCCCTGTGGCGCCGGCAGGCGGCGCGCGGACGCGAGCCGAAGGAACTCGGCAAGATCGGCATCGGCATGGCGCTGATGGGCGTCGCCTTCCTGTGGCTCGCGGCTGGCAGCGGATCAGCCAAAACGCCGTTCCTGTGGGTGGTGGTGTTCCACCTGACGCTCAACACCGGCTGGCTTTATCTGGTGCCGACCATGAATGCGCTGTTTTCGCGCAGCGCGCCGGTGGCAGTAACCGGGGTGATGCTGGGCGCGGTGCAATTCGCGGTGTTCCTGGGCAGCACCCTGTCCGGCTGGCTGGGGCGGTTTTACGAGACCATGGATGCGCCGGGCTTCTGGGTGATGCACGCCTGCTTCCCGCTGGCCGGCGCCGCCGTGATGTGGGCGGCGCGCGGGCGATTGGGGCGCGTGCTCAGCCTTTAATCATCCGGCCCCAAACTCGGATCAAGATCGCGTGGCCGCACGAAGCGCGTCAGTTCCGCCCGGCCGCCATCAATCTGCGCCCAACGATCGATGGCGATATCAAGCCGGGCCAGCGTGGCGGTGGGGTATTTCAGCTCGGCTTCGGCGCGCAAGTCCCCGCCCGGTGGCACGAGTTCGAGCAGCAGATCCTCCAGCCCCGGATTGTGGCCGACCAGCATGGCATCGGCAAATTCATCGGAAAAACCGGCACACAATTCGATCAGCGTCGCCGACGACGACAGATAGATGCGCTGTTCATAGACTGGCGCCAGTGGGCGGCTCATGCCGGCTTCCAGCCCCTCGATGGTCTGGCGCACCCGCACGGCCGGCGACGCAAATACCAGGCGATAGTCGGGCATCTCGCCGCGTTTGATCGCCGCGTTCAGCCATTGCCCGACCTTCATCGCCGCACGCCGGCCGCGATCATTGAGCGGCCGATCGAAATCGCGCAGCAACGGATCGTCATAACCCGATTTGGCATGGCGCAGCAGCGTGAGCGTTTTCAAGGGGCACCCGGTGACGTTGACCGATCATGGCTTGGCATATCGGCCCCGAATTGGCCAGAGTCCTGAATGCTGCCGCCGATGCCGGCCTTCACCAAAGCCACCGCCTGATCCAGCGTCACCCGATCGATCGGCACGCCGGCCGGAAACGCGCCAAGCAATCGCGACGGCACTGCCGGCCCCAGCAGCACGAAATGGCCGCGATCATCGGCGCGGCGGATCAGCCGGCCAAAGGCCTGCGCCAGCCGGTCCATCGTCACCCGATCATCGAAAACATTGCCGCCGCCGGCCAACCGCCGCGCCGCATGCAGCACGGTGCGGCGCGGCCACGGCACGCCTTCCATGATCACTTGCCGCAGCGATTCGCCCGGCACATCCACCCCATCGCGCAGCGCATCGGTGCCGAGCAGCGACGCCCCCGGTTCGGCACGGAAGATATCCACCAGCGTGCCGGTATCGATCGGATCGACATGCTGGGCATACAGCGGCAGGCCGGCGCGCGCCAACGGATCGGCGAGCCGCGCATGAACGCCACGCAGCCGGGCGATGGCCGTGAACAGCCCCAACGTGCCGCCGCCCGCCGCCTCGATCAGCGCGCGATAGGCATGGGCCAGCGCCGCGATATCGCGCGGTTTCACGTCCGTCACGATCAGCACGCGGGCTTGCGCGGCATAATCAAACGGGCTGGTGGCGGCGAAATGCCGTGCCGGCACCGGCAGATGCGCCGCGCCGGTGCGGGCATCGGCATCGCGCCAATCATCCGCCAAGGCATCGGGCCGCGCGCGCAGTGTGGCCGACGTCACCACAACGCCATGCGCCTGCCCCAGCACGGCGGCTGCGAACGGCCGCATCGGATCGAGCCAGCGCCGCTGCACCCCCACATCCAGCAGCCGGCCATCCACCCGCGCCAGTTCCAGCCAATCGATGAAATCCGCATCCGCCGGACCACCCAGGCGCCCGAGCAACTGCTGCCACGCACCGAGCAGTTCGCCGCGCAGCACCAGGCCAGCGCGGGCGCCGTCCACCCGCGCCCGGCCCTGGCCATCCAGCCAATCGGGCGGATCATCCAGCAACAGCGCCAGCCGCGCCTCCAGCTGCGCCATCGGCCCGGCCATGCGGCCCAGCGCGGCGCGAGCCTCGGCCGCCGCCTCCACCAGCCGCGGCAGCACCTCGGCCACCTGGGTTTCCAGGCCATAGCCACCCTCGGCATCTTCGGGCGGGGCACGCGCCAGCACCTGCGCGCGCACGGCGGCGAAAAGCGCCTCCAGCGCGCCATCGCCGGCATCGGCGGCCACGCGCTGCAACCACGCCTCGCTGGGCAGGGCGCGCGCGGCTTCAGTGATGCGCTCAACGGCGCGCGCCGCTTCATCGTCATAGCTGATCGCGTCGGCGAGCCGCGCCGATAATCCCCGTCTCCGGCCGCGCCCGGCCGCGCGCTCCGGCCCCAGCAGCCAGTTCTTCAGCTCCACCGCCTCGCGGCCCGTCAACGCCACGGCAAAGGTCGCATCGGCCGCGTCAAACAGATGATGGCCTTCATCAAAGATAATGCGGTTCAGCCCGCTGCCTTCCGCCCGGCCGCGCGCCGCGTTGATCATCACCAGCGAATGATTGGCGATCACCAGATCAGCCTGCGCCGATGCCCGCGTCGCGCGCTCGATGAAGCAGCTGCGGTAATGCGGGCAGGCGGCATAGATGCACTCGCCGCGCCGATCGGTCAGCCCGGCAAAGCTCATGCGGCCGAACAGCGCCGGCAGCCAGCCAGGCAGATCGCCGCCCACCATGTCCCCATCGCGGCTATATTCGGCCCAGCGCTCCGCCAACCGCGCAAACACTGCCGCCCGCCCGCCAAAGCCGCCCTGCACGGCATCTTCAAGGTTGAGCAAGCACAGATAATTTTCGCGGCCCTTGCGCACCACCACCTTGGCGCGCCGCTCGGCCGCATCGGGCCACACCCGCGCAGTTTCACCGTCCAGCTGGCGTTGCAGCGCCTTGGTGAAGGTCGCCACCCACACGGCACCGCCGGCTATGTCCGCCCACAGGCTGGCCGGGGCCAGGTATCCTAGTGTCTTGCCTATGCCCGTCCCGGCCTCCGCCAGCACCATCTGCGGGCCATCGCCGCGCTGGCGGGGCGCGAAGGCTTCGCTTACCGCGGCGGCATAGGCGCGCTGCCCATCGCGCTGTTCGGCGCCGATACCCACCAGCCGCGCCAGCCGCGCGGCGACCTCGCCGGCCGGCAGCGTCACCACGCGTGGCGCCGGGCGCGGCGCGGCCTCCTCCCACTGCGGCAGCGATTGGAACACATGGCGTTCCGGCTTTTCCGGCTTTGGAATCAGGCGCAGCAAATGCGGCGCCCAGGCCCAGCGTTGCCGCGCCAGGCTTTGCAGGATGGTCCAGGCGCCGTGGCGTTCAGGCCAGTCCTTGCGCGCCGGCAGCGCCAGCAGTGCGCCGGCCGCGCGTTGCAGGAAGGCCGCGTCGGCATCGCCAGCCGGTTCGGGCAGGCCCAATGCGGCCGCCAGCCCGCGCGGCGTGGGCACGCAAAACCGCGCCGGGCACAGAAAGGCGAACAATTCCAGCAGGTCGAGGCCGGAAATCTCGCCCAGCCCCAGCCGGCTGGCCGTCACCGGTGCGTTCAGCAGCAGGTGCGGGCTGTCCCCAGCGCGGGCAATGGCTTCGCCGCGGCCCACCCCGCGCACGCGGCCTTGCGTATCGGCGATCCACACCCCGGCATGGCTGGCGACAAGCGCCGGAATGGCCAATTCAGTTGCAACCATGGGCCGCTCCCGCCAGATGGGCGTCAGACAACAAGCAAGACAGAGCCATGACCATATCCGCCCAAACCATGCAGGCCGCCGCGCTGGCAAACAAGGCCTGGCCGTATGAAGAAGCCCGCAAGCTGCTTGCGCGCTATCCCGATGGCGTGCCCGCTGGCCGGGCGGTGATCTTCGAAACCGGATACGGCCCATCGGGCCTGCCGCACATCGGCACTTTCGGCGAAGTGGTGCGCACCACCATGGTGCGCCGCGCCTTCGAGGCGATGGCGCCCGGCGTGCCCACCCGCCTGATCGCCTTTTCCGACGACATGGATGGCCTGCGCAAGGTGCCGGACGGCATCCCCAACCCGGAGATGCTGCGCGCCGCGCTGAACAAGCCGCTGACCAAGGTGCCCGATCCGTTCGGCACGCACAGCAGTTTCGGCGCGCACAACAATGCCCGGCTGCGCGCGTTCCTCGATGGCTTCGGCTTCGATTATGAATTCCTGAGCTCCACCGATTGCTACGCCAGCGGCATGTTCGATGCGACCTTGCTGCGGATTTTG
This sequence comes from Sandarakinorhabdus sp., assembly GCF_987265915.1. NCBI lineage: Bacteria > Pseudomonadati > Pseudomonadota > Alphaproteobacteria > Sphingomonadales > Sphingosinicellaceae > Sandarakinorhabdus > Sandarakinorhabdus sp. The sequence continues at coordinate 471,182 of NZ_OZ503948.1, read as the reverse complement.
GCGCATTATGATGATGTGATGGCGATCATCCTGCCGACACTCGGCCCAGACCGCCGCGCAACCTATTCGCCGTTCCTGCCGATCGATCCCGTCTCCGGCCATGTGTTGCAGGTGCCGATCGTGGCGCGCGATGTCGATGCCGGCACCGTCACCTATATCCGCCCCGGCACCAACGACAGCGTCACCGTTCCCGTCACCGGCGGCGCCTGCAAGCTGCAATGGAAGGTCGATTGGGCGATGCGCTGGCTGGCGCTGGGCGTCGATTATGAAATGGCCGGCAAGGATCTGATCGATTCGGTCATGCTGTCGGGCAAGATCGTCCGCGCGCTGGGCGCCGTGCCGCCGGCCGGGTTCAATTACGAACTGTTCCTGGACGGTGAAGGCGCCAAGATTTCCAAGTCCAAGGGCAATGGCCTGACCATCGAACAATGGCTGGATTACGGCCCGCCGACGAGCCTGGCGCTCTACATGTTCCAGAGCCCGCGCAAGGCCAAGCGCCTGCATTACGACGTGATCCCGCGCGCGATCGAGGATTATGCCGATTTCCTCGGCCGTTATCCGGAGCAACCGCTGGAACAGCAGCTCGGCAACCCGGTGCACCATATCCATGAAGGCAAGCCGCCCAGCGCCGATCTGCCGGTCAGCTTCTCGCTGCTGCTGAACCTCGCCTCTGTCGCGGCGACAGATGACGCCGCGCGCCTGTGGGGCTTCGTGCAGCGCTACGCCCCCGGCACATCACCCGCCACGCACCCGCAATTGGACCGCCTGGTCCACCACGCCGCCGCCTACGCGCGCGATTTCGTCGTCCCCACCCTCCACCGCCGCGCACCCACCCCGGCCGAAGCGGCAGCATTGGCCGATCTGTCCGCGCGGTTGGCTGCGGTTGGCGAAGGTGCCGAAGCCGAAGCCTATCAGACGGTCGTCTACGAAGCCGGCAAAGCCGCCGGTTACGAGAATCTGCGCGACTGGTTCAAATCGCTCTACGAAATCCTGATCGGCACCCCCAACGGCCCCCGCATGGGCAGCTTCATCGCGCTTTATGGATTGGCGCAGAGCCGGGCGCTGATTGCCGATGCGCTGAAGGGCTGAAGTGCTACATTGTCATGGCGCCTTGGGGTCCCTTGGTTCAAAACCGGCTCGTTGACGTTGCGGGCGTTCGAGCTGCACTCGCCCTCAACAAACCGCATTACGTCTATGTTCTGTGTCGGTCGGACGGATCCCCCTTTTATGTGGGGAAGGGCGTGGGAACACGCTGCCTTTCACATGAAGCGGAAGCGCGAAACACTGAACGCCTTACTCACAAGCTCAACGTCATTCGCGCAATGAAACGGAGTGGCGCGACTGTCCAATACTGCATTGAAAGCAGCTTCGAGACCGAGGCTGAAGCCCATGCTCGGGAACGCTATCTCATCGGCCTGTTTGGGCGCCATGATCAGAAGAGGGGCCCCCTCACCAATCAGACCGATGGGGGCGAAGGCGCATCAAATCCATCCGAAGAGTCGCGAGAGCGGCGTCGACAGTCACTTTGGGGTGAGGCTGACGATGAAGATCGTCGGCTTGCCAACAGTTGGTTTCAAAAGCTTTGCAAAGTTCGTTCTGTGCCGATCAAACCGCTGGGTGGACGGTTCATACCCGAGCGGCTTTATGCAAATCGTCCTAGCTTTGCCGTGTCTGACCGGCAGGCAGCTGCCTTGGCCGCTTCCGCGATAGCCAATCGCATCCTAATCGAACCTGGTGCGGTGATACCCCGCCTGATGACTGTCGCCGGCGTTGCCATGTCAGTAGAGAATGGCGTGGGGCGAGACATCCTTTCAAGTGGTATGGCAACTCTGTTCAACCCTACGCCCGGACAGGAAACGCTGGCGCTGACTGGAACAGGATATGAGGCGGTTCTCCGCACAATCGGACGCGACATGCTGGAGGACGCGGGCGTGCTTTGCCCAGTCACAGCTTAGAGAGCCCGCGCAGAAGCCCGGCTATAGAATCAACCCGCCCTAAATCCCCAACCCGCCATCGATCGTCTGCGTTGTTCCGGTGATCATCGCCGCCGCCGGGCTGGCCAGGTACATCACCAGCGCCGCCACTTCATCGACATGGGCGTGGCGTTTGATGGCCATCGATCCGTGCATCATCGGCGCCATCGGCCCTTGGGCCGGGTTCATGTCGGTGTTCACCGGGCCGGGTTGCACGACGTTGACGGTGATGCCGCGCGGGCCGAAATCGCGGGCGAGGCCGCGGCCGATGCCCTGAACGGCGGATTTGGACATGGCGTATGCGGTGAAGCCGCCCGAGGGCACGCGATCGCCGTTCACTGATCCGAGGATGATGATGCGGCCATTGTCGTGCATCTGCCGCCCGGCCTCCACGCCGGCGAAATAGGGTGCGCGCACGTTGATATCGATCAGCCGGTCCACCGCATCCGGATCGAGCTTGAGCGGATCGCCCATGATGGCGACGCCGGCGTTGATCACCATGATGTCGAGCGCGCCGGCTGCGGCGATGGCGGCCACCAGTTCATCGCGGTTGGCGCTGTCCGCCTGCACCATGGTTGCGCCGGTTTCGGCGGCGATGGCGGCGGCGGCATCGGCCGATCCGGAATAGCTGAAGGTCACGCTGGCGCCCGCGGCCGCGAAATGGCGCACGATCGCGGCGCCGATGCCGCGGCTGCCGCCCAGCACCATCACCGATTTGCCCGAGAATTCACCCATGTCTGTCTCCATCCGCTGCTTGGGCGCATGATGACGCGGCGTTGTGCACCGGGCAACCCTCATTGCCCGTTCATCGAAACTGCGGGACAAGCAGTGCAACCATCCTGATGAAAGCTCACGCCATGAAAACCGCCCTGTCCGCCCTGTTGCTGATCATCGCCGTGCCGGCCAATGCCGCGGCCATCGATGCGTTTCGCGCCGGCGATTGGGCGGCCGCGGTGCGCGAGGGGCGGGCCGAAAATGATGCGGCCGGCCTGATCCTGGCCGGGCGCGCGCAACTGTCCATCGCCGGGTACCAGACCGACGACAAGGCGCGCGCGCTGGCGCAAGTGGCGGCCGCCGAAGCCGATTTCGAAAAGGCGCTGGCGCGTGAGCCGGGCAATGTGCAGGCGCAGCTGCAAAAGGCCGTCGCCATCGCCTATCGCGCGCAGCTGACCCGCGGGATCAGCCTGGCCAAGGATGTGCGCCGCCGCTTTGAAACCATCCTCGCCGCCCACCCGGACAACAGCCTGGCCTGGGGCGCGCTGGGCGGCTGGCACGGCGGCGCAGTGGCCACCGTGGGCAGTTTCCTGGCCGGCACCGCACTGGGCGCGAAGAAATCCGAAATGGAGCGCTGTTACGCACAGGCGCTTCGCCTGTCGCCGGGCCTGCCCTCCACCCGCGTGTTCTTCGCGATCACGCTGCTGGATCTGGACGCCGGCAATGCCGCGCGCGCCGCCGGCATGCTGAAGGGGTTGGAGGCCCTGCCGGCGACGGATGGTTTTGAAGCGATGCTGAAGCGGCAGGGGCTGGAACTGGCCGCGGTGCTGGCGCGCGGCGACGCGCGGGCGGCGCAGGCGACGGCGCGGCGGTTGAAGGCGTTTTCGCGGATTGTTTGAGGGGTGTTGGGAAGAGAAGAGAGCCTCCGGCGGCCAGGGTCGCAGACCCTGGACCCGTGTGTTTTTGGGCGTGATGGTTGGCGATTAGTCCGCTAGCGCCCCAGTAGCTGTCGTTCTTTGACCGCGCTATCATGGCGACATGATGAGCGTCGTTTTGCTGGCGGGAGACCGCGTCGAAATTTGCGGTGGCTATGATTTCGAGCCCTCTTGGCTCGGTAACCGCTCTTCAGTGGTCGGCCGAGTGGCCTCCTTCATTCCCGGACAGACCGACTCCGCTGCAGCGGTTATCGCGCTCGACGAACCCCTAACTATGGACGGTGTTTGCGGTCTCACAGTTGTCCTCGAACAGCGATACGTTGGTGCCACTTGGGCTTTTACCGGGGTAGTCCACGTCGAACTGTGTGATTTTGTGCCGGAACCGAAACGCTGGCAGGATCGCCGCCAAGGCCGATGGGTAGAGAGCCATGCCCAATACAAGAAGATTGTAGACTGACCGAGGTCTTCGGCAGCTAACCACCCCAATCCGGCCATAAAGCACTGCCCAAAAACAACCGGGTGCAGGGTCTGCGACCCTTGCCGCCGGAGGCCACTTCTTACCCCTTCCGGCCTGCCTTCTCGTCGATCCCCGAAACGCCTTCGCGCCGGGCCAGTTCGGCGCGGATATCATCAAAGCTCAGGCCCATGTCGGCGAGCAGCACGGCGAGATGGAACATCAGGTCCGCGCCTTCCGACACCAGCCCGGCGCGATCATCGGAAACGGCGGCGATCACCGTTTCCACCGCTTCCTCACCCAGTTTCTGCGCCATTTTCGCACGGCCCTTGGCGGTCAGCTTGGCGACATAGGAGGTGGCCGGATCGGCTGAGCGCCGTTCGATGATGGTGGCCAGCAACTGGTCGAACCGCTCCATCACGCCGCGCCCGCGAACGGGGCGCGCACGGGCAGGCCGGCGGCGGCCATGGCGGCGCGGGCCTGGGCGATGGTGACTTCGCCGAAATGGAAGATGGAGGCGGCCAGCACGGCCGAAGCATGGCCTTCGGTCACGCCGCTGACAAGATCGGCGACACCGCCGACCCCGCCCGACGCCACCACCGGCACCGGCACGGCATCGGCAATGGCGCGGGTGAGCGCCAGGTCGTATCCAGCCTTGGTGCCGTCGCGGTCCATCGAGGTGAGCAATATTTCGCCGGCGCCGAGGTGCGCGGCCTCGATGGCATAGGCCACGGCATCGATGCCGGTGGGGGTGCGGCCGCCGTGGGTGAAGATTTCCCATCTGCCGGGGCTCACCTGCTTGGCGTCCACCGCCACCACCACGCATTGTTCGCCAAAGCGCATCGCAAGTTCGCCGATCAGCGCGGGCCGCGCCACCGCCGCGCTGTTCACCGCCACCTTGTCGGCGCCGGCCAGCAGCAGCGCGCGGGCATCGTCCACGCTCCGCACGCCGCCGCCGACGGTCAATGGCATGAAGCAGACGTCGGCGGTGCGCTCGACCATGGCGATCAGCGTGCCGCGATTTTCGTGACTGGCGGTGATATCCAGAAAACAGAGTTCGTCCGCGCCGGCCGCATCATAGGCGGCGGCGGCCTGCACCGGATCGCCGGCATCACGCAGTTCGACGAAATTCACGCCCTTGACCACGCGGCCACCGGCGACATCGAGGCAGGGGATGATGCGCACCGCCAGCGTCATGCCGCCACCCTGATGGCCTCGGCCAGATCGAGCCGGCCATCATAGAGCGCGCGCCCGGTGATGACGCCTTCGATGCCGGCCTGGCCCACCAGCGCATGGATATCGGCGATGCTGGCCACCCCGCCCGACGCAATCACCGGCAGCAACGTGGCCGCCGCCAGCGCCACGGTGGCGTCGATGTTCACACCCTTCAGCATGCCGTCGCGCCCGACATCGGTGAACAGCACGGCCGCCACCCCGGCATCTTCAAACCGCCGCGCCAGATCGGTGACCGGCAGCGTCGAAACATCGGCCCAGCCGCGCGTGGCGACCATGCCGTCCTTCGCGTCCACCGCCACGACGATGCACCCCGGATGATCGGCGGCGAGCCCGCGCACGAGATCGGGATTGTCGAGCGCGGCGGTGCCCATCACCACGCGCCAGACGCCGGCGGCGAGCCAGGATTCTACATGGGCGGCGCTGCGGATGCCGCCGCCGACCTGCACCTTGCCCGTCCCGAACCCAGCCAGCGCCGCCTTCACTCCGTCCGCATTGCGGCTGTCGCCCGCGAACGCGCCATCGAGATCAACGACATGCAGATGCGTAGCGCCGGCCGCGCGGAACAGCGCCGCCTGCGCAGCGGGATCATCGGCGTAAACCGTGGCGCGGTTCATGTCGCCTTCCGCCAGGCGCACGCATTGACCGCCCTTCAGATCGATGGCGGGAAAGACGATCATGAGTTGAGCCAGCTCTGCAGGAAGGCCAGGCCATAGGCTTGGGACTTTTCCGGGTGGAATTGCACGCCGGTGATATGGCCGCGCTTCACGATGGCGGCAAATTCGCCGCCGTGATCGCTGACCGCCTGCGTATCTTCGGCATAAAATGGCGCGAAGGCGAAACTGTGCACGAAATAGGCGTCGCCGGCCGGCACTGGCGCGCCATGCACAGGCGTGACGCGGTTCCAGCCCATGTGCGGGATTTTCAGCGCCGGGTCCGCAGGTTGCAGCCGGCTGACGATGCCGGGCAGCCAGCCCAGCCCGGCGTGCACGCCATGTTCATGGCCTTCGCTGGCCAGCAATTGCATGCCGACACAAATGCCCAGAAACGGCACGCCGCGCTGATTCACCGCTTCGTTCAGCGCCGCCTCGATACCGGTGCGTTCGCGCAGCTGGTTGATGCACTGCGCAAAGGCGCCGACACCGGGCAGCACGATGCGCGCAGCACCGGCAATCACCGCCGGATCATCGGTGACGACAACCTGCGCCCCGGCACGCTCCAGCGCGCGCGCCGCCGACCGCAGATTGCCAGCGCCGTAATCGACCACTGCAACCCGATCAGGCACCGCCAAGCGTGCCTTTGGTGCTGGGGATGGCATCGCTTTTCCGCGGATCAATGGCGACGGCGGCCCGCAAGGCCCGCGCGACACCCTTGAAGCAGCTTTCGCCGATATGGTGATTGTTCACGCCATAGAGCGTTTCGATGTGCAGCGTGATGCCGGCGCTGCCCGCGAACGCCGCGAAGAACTCCTTGAACATCTCGGTATCCAGCGTGCCCAGCTTCGGCTGGCTGAACGACGTGCGCCACACCAGATAGGGCCGGCCCGAGATATCCAGCGCCACGCGGGTGAGCGTTTCGTCCATCGGGATCAGCGCGTCGCCATAACGCGTGATGCCGCGCCGATCGCCCAGCGCCTTGGCGACCGCTTCGCCCAGCGCGATGCCGGTGTCTTCGGTGGTGTGGTGGCCATCAATGTGCAGATCGCCGGTGGTCTTCACGGTCAGATCGATCAGGCTGTGGCGCGAGAGCTGCTCCAGCATGTGATCGAGAAAGCCGATTCCGGTGGACACGTCATAGTGGCCGCTGCCGTCCAGATTGACGGTGACGGCGACATCGGTTTCCTTGGTGGCCCGATGGATGCTGGCAATGCGCTGTTCCATGCCGCGGCGGGTAGAGGATTGCCGCCGTTCCGGCAAGGGATGCGCTACTTGCCGGTCATCACGAACTCGGAGGCGTTCTTGCCCTGTGCGTCGGCATAGAAGCTCTGGATGATCGCCAGATCGGCGGCATAATCGCCGCTCGGCCACAGCGTCGCCGGCATGCGCACGGTTTTTGTGGCATAATCCATCACCGCAAAACTGATCGGCACGTTCGCGCCCACCGCGATATGGTAGAAACCCGATTTCCACTTCTCCACGGCGCTGCGCGTGCCTTCGGGTGGCACCACCAGGAACAGGCTGTCCACGTCAAAGGCCTGCTTCATCGCGGCGACCACATCGTTGGATTGGCTGCGATCGATGGGGATGCACCCCGTCCAGCGCACCAGCCAGCCGAACGGGCCCTGCGTCAGGCTTTTCTTGCCCATGTAGCGCAACCGCACGCGCCAGGCACCGGCCGCTGCCAGCATCCAGATGCCATCCCAGTTCGAGGTGTGCGGCGCTGCCGTCACCACCATGCGCGCATCGGCCGGCCAGCTGCCGGCGACTTTCCAGCCGCCCAGCCACAGCGCGAAGCGGCCCACCAGGTGCCACAGCGCCAGCCCCGGCCCACCGGGCGGTGCGGGCAGCGCACGGCTGAGATCATGGGTGATGAGGGTGCCGGGCGCTGCCATGGGGGTTTCTACCAGCCCCATGGCGATCTGCGCCAGCCTGCGACAAACAAGCGGCCCCTTTCATCGCCCGACACGCGCCCTACATAGGCGCATCAGCAGGATCGGACGACCAGATGAGCGAGCTCCCTCAATTCCACGGCACCACCATCGTTTCGGTGCGCAAGAACGGCCAGGTGGTCGTCGCCGGCGATGGCCAGGTGACCATGGGCCAGACGGTGATGAAGCCCAATGCCCGCAAGGTGCGGCGGCTGGGGCCGAAGGGCGACGTGATCGGCGGTTTCGCCGGCGCCACTGCCGATGCCTTCACCCTGTTCGAGCGGCTGGAGTCCAAGCTCGAGCGCCACCCCGGCCAGTTGCTGCGCGCCGCGGTCGAGCTGGCCAAGGATTGGCGCAGCGATCGTTACCTGCGCCGGCTGGAGGCGATGATGATCGTCGCCGATGTGCACGTCACGCTGGTGATCACCGGCAACGGCGATGTGCTGGAGCCGGTGGGCGGCATTGCCGCCATCGGGTCGGGCGGCAATTTCGCGCTCGCCGCCGCGCGCGCGCTGGCGGACAGCGATCACGGCGCCGAAGCCATCGCCCGGCGCGCCATGAAGATTGCCGCCGATCTATGTGTCTATACCAACGAGGAACTGACCTTGGAAATCATTGCCAACGGTGCCGAAGCGTGAGCGACGCCCTGACCCCCCGCGCCATCGTCTCGGCGCTCGATCGCCACATCGTCGGCCAGGATGATGCCAAGCGCGCCGTCGCCGTTGCCCTGCGCAACCGCTGGCGCCGGCAGCAATTGCCCGACGATCTGCGCGACGAAGTGGTGCCCAAGAATATCCTGATGATCGGCCCCACCGGCTGCGGCAAGACCGAGATCAGCCGCCGCCTCGCCAGGCTGGCCGGCGCGCCGTTCATCAAGATCGAAGCCACCAAATTCACCGAGGTCGGCTATGTCGGCCGCGATGTCGATTCGATCATCCGCGATCTCGTCGAGGAATCGATCCGGCTGGTGCGCGAAACCCGCCGCGCCGGCGTGAAGGACAAGGCCGAAGAGGCCGCCATGGCCCGCCTGCTCGATGCGCTGGTCGGCAAGGATGCCAGCGAAGCCACCCGCATCGCCTTTCGCCAGCGCTTCGAAGCCGGCGATCTGAAAGGCCGCGAGGTCGAGATCGAGGTGCAGGAAAGCGCGCCGAATTTCGATCTGCCCGGCATGCAGCCCGGCCAGGTCGGCATGATCAACCTGTCCGACATGATGGCCAAGGCCATGGGCGGCCGCACCAAACGCCGCAAGATGAAGGTGGAAGCCGCCTGGGACGCGCTGCTGGCCGAGGAGTCGGACAAGCGCCTGGACGACGATGAAATCACCCGCGAGGCCGTGCGCAATGCCGAGGCCAATGGCATCGTGTTCCTGGATGAGATCGACAAGATCGCCGTATCAGACGTGCGCGGCGGCAGCGTGTCCCGCGAAGGCGTGCAGCGCGATCTGCTCCCCCTGATCGAAGGCACCACCGTCTCCACCAAATATGGCCCGGTGAAAACCGACCATGTGCTGTTCATCGCATCCGGCGCCTTCCACGTCGCCAAGCCATCCGATCTGCTGCCCGAACTCCAAGGCCGCCTGCCGATCCGCGTCGAGCTGAAAGGCCTGACCGAAGCCGATTTCCGCCGCATCCTCTCCGACACCGAAGCCAGCCTGATCCGCCAATATGCGGCGCTGCTCGCCACCGAAGGGGTGACGCTGACCGTGTCGGAAGACGGCATCAACGCCATCGCCCGCATCGCCGCCCAGGTGAACGAAACGGTGGAAAATATTGGCGCCCGCCGCCTGCACACCGTGCTGGAAAAACTGCTGGAGCAGATCAGCTTTGATGCGGACGAACGGAGCGGTGAGACGGTGACGGTGGACGAAGCCATGGTGACGGCGGAACTGGGCGCCATCGCCGGCAACACCGATCTCTCGAAATATATTCTGTAATAAGAAAGCTTTGCCTCCAGCGGGCAGGGCCTGAGGCCCTGCACCCACTTTCGTTTTCGGGCGCACTCAAAGGAAGTGTGTCCGCTTACGCCCCAAAGTCACACCGTCACGTGCGATCAAATGCGTCCAGGAAACAGCCGTTCGTGCATGTTCAACCGGTCGCAGCGCAATGGCTGATACTGGGACAGCATGGCCATTCATGGCAGGGCCGCTGGACGGCGGGTTCCGGCATGAACCGACGTTTGCGGGTGAATCATCGCGTTCTTGCCGAATGTCCCGGGTTGTGCCGATTGTGGTCAGGCGGGTCTCGAAATAGCGCCGTGCCGCTATCGGCCTCATCGCCTTTGCGGCAAGCGGGGATTGCCCGATCTCGAAAAGGCCTTAGGGTCTGGTTCATTGTCCTTTCGAGTGTCTGCGAATGTTGATCCGCCTCGCCGCTGTCGCCCTCCTCGCCACCAGCAGCCTTGCTGCCGCCGAGCCATTGCTCCCTGTCACAGATTATCAGCTCCCCAATGGCCTCAAGGTCATCTTCCACCGCGACACATCCGATCCCGTGGTCGCCGTCGCGCTCACCGCCCATGTCGGCTCCGCCCGCGAAACCCCCGGCCGCACCGGCTTCGCCCACATGTTCGAACATCTCTTCTTCCTCGATTCCGAAAATCTCGGCACCGGCGGGCTTGATCGGCTGAGCGCCCGCGTCGGCGGCTCCGGCGCCAATGGCAACACCGATTTCGATGCCACCGTCTATGCCCAGGAAGTACCATCAAACGCACTGGAAAAAATGCTCTGGGCCGAAGCGGACAAGCTCGGCTGGTTCATCAACACCGTCACCGAAGCCGTCCTCGCCAAGGAAAAGCAGGTCGTCAAAAACGAAAAGCGCCAGTCCGTCGACAATCGCCCCTATGGCTTCGGCCGGGTCATCTTGTTCGAAAATCTCTTTCCCGCCGATCACCCTTACAGCTGGCCGGTCATCGGCTCGATGGCCGATCTGGATGCCGCGCGGCTGGATGATGTGAAGTCCTTTTATCGCAACTGGTACACGCCGCAGAACACCACCATCACCATCGCCGGCGATTTCGATCCCGCGCAAGCCCGCGCGTTTGTCGATCGCTATTTCGGGGAGCTGAAGGGCAGCGGCCAGCGCGCCGCCCCCGCCGCTCCACGCCCGGCCGTGCTCACCGCCACCAAGCGCCTCGTCCACGAAGACCGCTTCGCCAAGCGCCCCCTACTCACCCTCGCCTTCCCCGGCGCGCCCGCAGGCACCGCCGATGCCGTCGCGCTCGAACTGCTGCTCACCATGCTTACCAACGGCAAGGAGGCGCCGCTCACCAGACGCCTTGTCGAGGTCGAAAAACTCACCGACCGCATCGCCGCGTTACACAATGATCTGGAACTCGCCGGCATCGGCCTGTTCCAGACCATGGCCTTTGATGGCGTCGCGCTCGATCGGGTGGCCGCCGCCATCGATCGGGGTCTTGGCGATTTCGATGCGGGCGGCATCGATCCCGCCGCGCTCAATCGCGCCCGCCTGGCACTGGAAACCCGCCTCTATGACAGCCTCGAAAATATCGATGTGAAGGCCCAGGCCATCGCCCGCGCCGAAGCCACCACAGGCAACAGCAATGCCATCAATCTCTATGCCGAGCGGCTGGCCGCTGTCACCCCAGCCGATATCGCCCGCGTCTGGCGCACCTATCTGAAACAGAAGCCGCGCCTCGAAATCTCAATCGTGCCGCGCGGTCAGGACGCGCTCGCCCTCGCCAATTCCACCGCCGCCCGCGTGTCCGAAGAAGCCATTGTCCAGAACGCCGAAAAGCCGATCGATCCGCGCGCCGAAACCGCTCGCTACACGCCCACTCCGTCCAGGATCGACCGCCGGCAGGAACCGCCCTTCGGCGCCGCCCCCACCGTCACTGCGCCGCCAATCTGGACCGCTAGCCTTTCGAACGGCCTCGCCATTTCCGGCATCGCCTCCTCCGAACTGCCCGTGGCCGATTTTGAACTGGCCTTCGATGGTGGCCGGCTGTTCGATGATCCCGCCAAGCCCGGCGCTGCCAGCCTGCTCGCCCGCATGCTTACGCGCGGCACCACCCGCCTCACTGCCACCCAGTTCGACAACGCGCTGAAGGACCTTGGCGCCGATCTCAGCGTCAGCGCCAGCGATGACCGGCTGATCCTCTCTGGCAACACGCTCGCCCGCAATCTCGCGCCCACGTTGGCGCTCGTCGAAGAACTGATCCTCTCCCCGCGCTGGGACACCGCTGAACTGGCGCTGGCCAAGGCCGCGACCATCGGCGAGATTCAGGCCAACAGAGCCAATCCCGCCCGCATCGCCGCGCGCATCGCCGACACATTGGAATATCCCGGTTCGGTGCTCGCTTCCGATCCGCTCGGCACGCAAGCCTCGGTCACTGCGCTCACCATGGCCGATCTTCAGGCCTTCCATGCCCGCAACCTGTCACCGAAAAATGCCCGCCTGCGTCTTGTCGGCCCGGCCAAGCCCGCCGAGGTCACCGCGGCGCTCGCCGGCCTTGCCGCCCGCTGGGTCACGCCGGCCGTGTCCGTGCCCGCCATGCCGGCCGCCACGCCGCCGTCCGCGCCCGAGCTGCTGTTCTACGACATTCCCGATGCCAAGCAGTCTCTGCTGCTGTTCGCAGGCGACGGCCCGGCCTGCACAGATGCCGATTATTACCCAGCCACTGCCACCAATTTCATTCTCGGCGGCGGCGGCTTCGCCTCGCGCCTCACCCAGCAACTGCGCGAGGGCAAGGGCTATACCTATGGCATCCGCAGCAACTTCACCTGCGGCCGCAGCCGGGGCCATTTCACCGTCTCCAGCCCGGTGCGCAGCAACGTCACACTCGAAGCCGCCACCCTGGCCCGCGAGATCATCGGCCAGTTCGGCGCGACCTACACCGCCGAAGATCTTGCCCTCACCCGCGACAGCCTCGCCCGCGCCCGCGCCCGCGCTTTTGAAACCATCAGCGCCAAGCTGAACATCCTCGCCGATATCGGCGATGACGGCCGCGCCCCCGATTTCATCGCCGCCGATGCCCGGGCGCTCGATGCCCTGTCACTGCCACAGGTCCGATCGCTGGCTGCCCGATACTTCAACCCGCGCGCCTTGCGCCTCATCATTGTCGGCGACGCCAAAACACAGGCGGCCCGCCTTTCAGATTTGGCACCTGTCATGCCCATCGACTCCAAATCCCTCGATAAATGACGGTTGGCCTTCGGCCAAACGTCGGCTTTGGCTGCAACCGGTCATTTGATGATGATTGCGCGAAAGGCCGGAAATGGGTCGCTTCCAGCCTTACGATGATCAATCTGCAGAGGGCCGCGCTGGCGTTTCCGGCAGGCAAAAGCCGCCAGTCTGCGACCCACCCCGAAGCTGACCACCAGAGCCGTTTTATCCTGGCTGCCTTGCCCTAGACTCGATTGCAGTTTGGTTGAAGCGTTCTGGCTCCCTCCCTTCAAGGGAGGGCGACTCGGCGCCAGCCGAGCGGGGTGGGTGATCCTGCCTGTGGCCACAGACAACGCCCACGTGCCTCGCCTGCGGCTCGTCTGTCGCCCTCCCTTGAAGGGAGGGAGCTTTGTCGTTTCAACTTGAACGCAATCGAGTCTAGGCCGGTTCGGCTTTGGCCTTCTTCGTTGCCGGCTTCTTCGCGGCCGCTTTCTTCGCAGCCGGTTTTTTGGCCGCAGCCTTCTTCGCCGCCGGCTTCTTGCCCTTCTTGGCCGGTGCCGCCGCGGCGCGCGCCGCCAGCAGGGCCACCGCCTCGTCCAGTGTCACCGCGGTCGGTTCGGTGCCCTTGGGCACGTTGGCGTTGGTGGTGCCGTCGCTGATATAGGGGCCGTAACGGCCCGACAGCACCCGCACCGCCACGCCGCTTTCGGGATGCGCGCCCAGTTCGGCCAGGGCCGTCGCCGTCCCGCGTTGCGGCCGGCCGCCCGCCGCCTTGGCCGCGGCGGCTTCCGCCAATTTCACCACGGCGGCGTTCATGCCGGTTTCGAACACCTCCGCCGTATTGCTCAGCCGGCCATATTTGCCGGCATGCGCCAGATAGGGGCCATAACGGCCGATGCTGGCGGTGATCGGCTCACCGGTTTCCGGGTGCAGGCCGATGGTGCGCGGCAGGCTGAGCAGTTTCACCGCCCAATCCAGATCCTCCGGGCCGCTGATGCTCACATCCTTGGGGATCGACGCGCGCGGCGGCTTCTCGCCTTCACCCATCTGCACGAAGCGACCGAAGCGGCCAGAGCGCAGCGTGATCAATTCGCCCGACACCGGATCGGCACCCAGTTCGATCGGGCCTTCATTGGCGCCGCCTTCACTGGCGAACGGCCGCGTATATTTGCATTCGGGATAGTTGGAACAGGCGACAAACGCCCCGAACCGCCCGGTCTTCAGGCTCAGCCGCCCCGCCGCACAGCGCGGGCACAGGCGCGGATCGCTGCCGTCTTCCTTGTCCGGGAACAGGAACGGCGCCAGATAGTCATCCAGCGCGGCGGTCACATCCGACGGGCGCTGCTCCATGATCTCGGCGGTTTTCGGCTGGAAATCCGCCCAGAACGCACGCAGCAATTCGAGATACGACGCGTCCCCGGCCGACACATCATCAAGCTGCGTCTCCAGCCCCGCGGTGAAATCATATTCCACGTATCGCGCGAAGAAACGCTCCAGAAACGCCGTGACCAGCCGGCCCTTTTCCTCGGCATGGAAACGGTTCTTTTCCACCCGCACATAGGCACGATCGCGCAGCGTCGTCAGGATCGAGGCATAGGTCGAGGGCCGGCCGATACCCAATTCCTCCATGCGCTTGACCAGCGTGGCTTCGCTGAAGCGCGGGGGTGGTTCGGTGAAATGCTGGGTGGCCTGCACATCCTTCGATGCACAGCGATCGCCGCCGGCCAAGCGCGGCAGCCGGGCTTCGTCGTCCTCGTCGTCGGCCGGCTTCTCGTCGTGGGCTTCGCTGTACAGCACGAGGAATCCCGGCGTGATCACCACCTGGCCGGTGGCGCGCAGGCCGTGGCGGCCATCATCGTCATAAAGCTCGATCGTGGTGCGCTCCAGCCGCGCGCTGGCCATCTGGCTGGCGACGGTGCGGTTCCAAATCAGCGCGTAGAGCTTCTCGGCATCGCTGTCGGCCCGGCCGGGCCGGCGCGAGAAATCGGTGGGGCGGATGGCTTCGTGGGCTTCCTGGGCGTTCTTCGCCTTGGTGGCATAGAATCGCGGTTTTTCGGGCAGCACGTCGGGCTTGCTGCCATAATCCTGCGCGATCAGATCGCGCACCGCGGCCATGGCTTCGCCGGCAATCTGCACGCCATCGGTGCGCATGTAGGTGATGCGGCCATCTTCATACAGGCCCTGCGCCACCCGCATCGTGTGGCTGGCGTTGAAACCCAGCCGGCGTGACGCTTCCTGTTGCAGGGTCGATGTGGTGAACGGCGGTGCCGGGTTGCGGCTGACCGGTTTGGTCTCCACCGTTCGCACCGTGAATCCATTCTTTTGAATGGCTTCCCGCGCAGCATAGGCTGCAGCATTGTCCAGATCGAACTGGCCCAATTTCTTGCCATTCAGCACCGCCAGGCGCGCCATGAAGGTCGCGCCATTGGGGGCGATCATCTCCGCCGACACGCGCCAATATTCGCGCGCCACATGCGCTTCGATCTCGCGTTCGCGCTCCACCACCAGCCGCAGCGCCACCGATTGCACGCGGCCCGCACTCTTCGCGCCGGGCAGCTTGCGCCACAACACCGGGGAGAGCGTGAAGCCGACCAGATAATCCAGCGCACGGCGCGCGAGATAGGCATCGATCAACGGCTGATCGAGATCACGCGGCGCCTGCATGGCGCGCGTCACCGCTGTCTTGGTGATCTCGTTGAACGTCACCCGCCGCGCGCCGCCCTTGGGGATCGCGCGCTTGTCCTTCAGCCATTCCAGCAGGTGCCAGCTGATCGCCTCGCCCTCGCGATCCGGATCGGTGGCCAGGATCACGCTGTCGGCGCGCTTGGCCGCCTCGCGAATCGCTGAGAGTTGCTTGGTGCGATCGGCCGAAACTTCCCAGGCCATGGCGAAATCCGCTTCCGGATTCACCGATCCATCGCGCGGCGGCAGATCGCGCACATGCCCGAAACTGGCCAGCACCTCATAGTCGCTGCCCAGATATTTGTTGATGGTCTTCGCCTTGGCGGGCGATTCGACGATGACAAGTTGCATATGGTCCTCACGTGTACGCGCGAGGGTGGCGGCGGGTTGCAGCTCTCGTCAAGCGGCCAGCCGCCGCAGGCTCAGGCGGGCGGCGTAGCGTCAGGCCGGCGGCGCCGGGCAAGGCGCGCCGCCGATCACCACGGGCAGCAACGCGCGCAGCAGCGCCATGGCGCTGGGCGGATCGCGATTGGCCAGCACCACCACGCTGGTCTGATCATCCGGGAAGGCCATGGTTTCGACATTCACGCCCGGCGTGCCGCCATTGTGGCCAAACCAGCGGTGGCCGCGATAGTCACCGATGCCAAGCCCCAGCGCGTGGCCAAGCGGCGGCCGGCCGGGCGGCCCCGGGATGTCGATCTGCCGCGTCAGCAACTGATCGCGCATGGCCGCACTGGTCAGCTTGGCGGCCTGGAAGGCGGCGAAGAAGCGCTGCATGTCGGCCGCCGTGCTGAAACTGCCGCCCGCCGACGTACCCATCAACGCCGCCTCTGGCGCGGGGCGCAGCGGGCCGGGGGGCGGCATCATCATGCCGCCGGGGGGTGGGCCCATCTGCGCTCCGGGCGGCGGCCCTATCATCGGGCCTGAAGGCGGCCCGGGGGGCGGCCCCATCATCCCTACCGGCATCTCCGGCATGGTCGTCATGCCCACCGCACGCTGCGGCGGCGGCGTCAGGCCCGATGCGGTCATGCCGGCCGGCGCAAACACATGATCGGCGAGATAGAGGCCGTAATCCTGGCCCGACACCCGCTCGATCATCAGGCCGAGCAGCAGGAATCCGGTATTGGAATAGTCAAAGCGCGATCCCGGCGCGAAGCCCGGCCGCGCGCCGGCCACCAACGGCAGCAGATCGGCCAGCCGTTGCGCCCGTTGCATCGCCGGCAGATTTTCGGGCGCGTAGAAATCCGGCAGCCCGCTGCTGTGGGTGAGCAACTGGCGCACGGTGATCGCGGCGGCTTCCGGGGTCAGGCCGGGCAGGTGGCGGCCGATGGGATCGTCAAAGCCGATCTTGCCGGCCTCCACCAGCTGCGCCACCGCGACGGCGGTGAACATCTTGGTGGCCGATCCCAGGTTGAAGCGCGCATCGGCGGTAATCGGCGCGCTGCCCGGCCCGGCCATCACGCCGGCGCTGTGGGTGAAGCCGCCGCCCGGCCGAGCGATCGCGATCACCCCGGAAAAATCGCCCGCCCTGGCCAGCTGTGCCGCGCAGGCGCGCAAAGCCGCCGCATCGGTTGCAGCGGGGCCTTGCGCCGCCGCGGCGCTCGCCATGATCAGGCCCGCCGCAGCGGACAGGATATTCCCCATCATCATTCTCCTCTTGAACCTCGCGCGACCATGATCGCCCTTCTACTTCAATAGCGACCGCTCTAGTTGAACAGGAATTGGCGATAGGGGCGCGATGATGCAGGACGAGATGACCATCACCACCCCGGCCGCCGCCGCCGTGTTCGCCGCCGCGCGCAGCCGCCGCATTGTCGAGGCGCTGATCCCCGCCGCCCTGCCGCTGTCGGCGCTGGCGCGCACGCTGCAAATGCCGCTCAGCCTGGCGCATTACCATGTCGGCAAATTGCGCGCGCTGGGCCTGATCAGCATCGAGCGCGAAGACCGCCGCGCCGGCCGCGTGATCAAGCACTACCGCGCCGCCGCCCACCGCTTCTTCGTGCCGGCCGAGCATCTCACCGAACTGCCCGGCGCCGGCCTGAACATACTGCTGCGCACCGCGCTGGACGATCAACTGGCGCGCAGCCTGCACGGCATATTGTTCAGCCACGACGGCCAGCAGCCGCGCATGCAGTTGCTCCGCACCGAAGCCGCGCCCAGCCCCAGCCTCGAACTCTGGCTCGACACCGGCCTCTCCCGCACCGACGCTTTGGCGCTGATCACAGACCTGCGCGTCGTGATCGACCGCTATCGCCCGCGCGGGACGGCGACGGAGCCGCGGCATCTGGTGCATGTGGCGGCGGTGCGGGTTTGATGTGGGGATTGGCGCTGCATGTTGGCCGTCAGTCTTTGCGCTAAGGTGAGGTAACAGGGCGAGGGGCCTCATGAGGGCGGGGTCGCAGAGGAATTACAATCAGAAAATTCTATTTTCTTCAATTGAAAGCCTGAAACCTGTAAAATTCCTCGGGTTCATCAAAACCAGAATTTACTATGTCTCTCCATGAAGAATGAATCGTGCTCGTTCGCGGCGCAACATTTCGTACGGATTAATACACGTGATATTGAGACCAAGACAGGCATTTGGAATTTTTATCTTACGTATAGTTTCGGCAGGTACCTCATGTGTAACTACAACACACTGCTTGGCCAAAGCGTGGGCCACCAACCAATAGTCAGCGACTTGCAAGAAGGTCGCTATGGCAGCACGTTCGTATGTCTGACCGGTGGCCCATGCACTAACCTGACCAAGCGCTGGCACCACCTGATCGTCTGCGGCGACGAAAAACTGCTGACCTTGGGCAGTTGCCCAAGCCGAAAGGTCATCGTCAATAAGTTCTCCAGCAACACGGTCTATGCTTCCAACCACTCCAGCCGCATTTTGCACAGCGAGCCATGCCCAGAAAGCCGGACAAAAGTCGAATCCGTAATGGAGATTACGTGCTTGAATGAAGACATTAGTGTCAAGGAGGTAGCGCATTAAATTACGGCTCCTGCTTGTTCGCCAATTGTGTTAAAGGTTTCAGTCTTGCTTACGCCAAGCATGCGAAACGCATCACGATACAACGTCTGGCCTTCAAGCGTACTCTCCACAACTGCCCGAGCAAACCGCTTTCCAACTCGTGATAGGGTGGTTCGGTAAAAATCACCCCCCTTCGAATCCCTTCTAGCTTCAAACTGGTCCAATCGCTCTCGCTCCGCCGTCCAAGCCCGATCAAAGACGTCACGACTGATCACGCCGGCGTCAAGCAAGCGTCGCAGAACCACAAGCGCACTAACCTTGAACTGTCGCCTCAAACGCTCGACAGATTGGTCAAGTGTTTCGTTCGTTCGCACGCTGGCGCGAACTGCATCAAGTGGCACGAGTAATTCTGCCGCAACAGCATTGCACCAGACTTCCTCGCGGCGATGGCCATTTACGGGAATCGCGCTCAAGTCAGATAGAGCCGAAGTTCCTAGCCATATGTGAGCCAACTCGTGCGCGAGGGTAAACATCTGCGCTGATTTACTATCAGCGCCGTTAATGAATACTAATGGCGCTCGCGAGTCAACCAATGCAAAGCCCCGAAACTCGCGAGGATCTAGCGGTCGATGTGTATTGGAAAGTACGATGCCACTAATCATCACTAGTATGCCTGAAGATTCAGCTTGTCTAGCGAAGTGTCGAAGTGCTTCTTCCCAAGTGCTGCATGTAGCGCGTGCAGAAATACTGAAATCAAGGCGTTCCGACATCTCAGCGGCAACCGTCGCTGGTGACTGGCGGAGGTCTGAACTAGCCACAAATTCCAATTCTGGTAGCCGAGTAGCGATAGCATAATCTCGGAACCAAGCCTGGCGCTCCTGGCAAGCATAAATCATATCTAGCATTTCCGGGCTCGCGCGACTCACTCCTCGCCCGTCCAGTGTGCGGAAGTCAGGAATAGGGAGAGGCTCGTCGGGCGGCTCCAGCAGAAACAAGTAGCCGAACGGAACATGGACCCGCCTCGCGAACGCCTCCAACTGACGAATGGTCGGTTGAACCGTTCCGGCTTCCCAGTCGGCTAGCCTCGGCAAGGTGTCAGCAAGGTCATCTACGTCATAGATACCCGCTCGCTCGCGGGCCCAGCGCAACAACTCTGGCCTGACTGCAACCCTTGTCATGTTGCTACCATTTAACGCTGAAAGCCCGTTTGCCTAGCTTTCTTTCGAACCACCGGCGCATCTCGCCTATCAACGAACTCCAGATATTCCGATCCATACCGCAGGTGCTGCCATCACTATTGCCAAGTATGCAATGGTTGGTGATTTCGACAGCTTATCACAGTCTCACCCCAACGCCACCCGCCCGCCGGCGTGCCGCGCCAGCGCGCCTTCCAGTTCCAGATCGAGCAGCACCGTTGCCACTTGGGCGGCGGGCAGGCCGGATTGGCGGACGAGTTCGTCGATCTGCACCGGGGTGGGCGACAGCAGGGCGACCACGGCGCGCCGCGCGTCGGGTTCGGCCACGAGGGCTGGCGCGGGCATGGACTCCGATACGTGCAGCGGCAGCGCGGGTTGGCCCGACAGGGTGTGCAGCGCCTCCAGCACGTCGGCCGCGCCCTGGATCAGGGTGGCGCCTTCGCGAATGAGCAGGTTGCAGCCTTGAGCGCGCGGATCGAGGGGGGAGCCGGGGACGGCCATGACTTCGCGGCCCAGTTCGGCGGCGATGCGGGCGGTGATCAGGCTGCCGGATTTGGGGGCGCCCTCCACCACGATGGTGCCGGCCGCCAGGCCGGCGATGATGCGGTTGCGGCGGGGGAAGTGGCGGGCTTGGGGTTCGATGCCCGGCGGCTGTTCGGCCACCACCAGGCCGCGTTCGGCGATTTTCGCCATCAGATCGGCGTGATCGGGCGGGTAGGGCACATCGATGCCGCCGGCGACCACGGCAATGGTGCCACGATCCAGCGCCGCGACATGTGCCGCCGCGTCGATGCCGCGCGCCAGGCCGGAGACCACGACGAAATCCGCTTCGCCCAGATCGATGGCCAGTTGCCGGGCAAAGCGCACGCCGGCCGCACTGGCGTTGCGCGCGCCGACGATGGCCACTGCCGGCCGATCGAGCAGCGCGGTATCCCCATGCGCAAACAGCACCGGCGGCGCGGTTTCGGTGCGGGCGAGCAGCGGCGGATAGTCGGGCGTGCCGATGAACAGCAGGGTCGCGCCCAGCCGGGCGGCGGTGGCCAGTTCGGCTTCGGCCACGTCGATTGCGCAGATGCTCAAGTGCCGGTTGCCGCGCCGCGCCAGATCGGGGAGCGCGTGCAGCGCCGCCTCTGCGCTGCCGAACCGCGCCACCAGTTGCCGATAAGTGACCGGGCCAATGCTGTCGGTGCGGATCAGCCGCAGCCGCGAAACAGCGTCCGCCGGCAGGCTCATTTGGCCTTTTGCCCGATTTTCGATTCGGTGCCGGCGGCCAGCCGCTTGAGATTGTCGCGGTGCAGGAAGATCAGCAGCGCCGCCAGCGGCGCCAGATGGATGGCCCAGCCGATATTGTCGCGCACCGCCCAGGCGGCCAGCGGGCAGGCGAGCGCCGCCAGCATGCCGCCCACACTGGAATAGCGGGTGATGAGCGCTCCGCCCAGCCACGTCGCCAGGGCAATCACCCCGGCCAGGGGCGCCGCCGCCAAGGTGATGCCCAGAATCGTCGCCACGCCCTTGCCGCCACGGAATTTCAACCACACCGGGAAGCAATGGCCGATGAACGCCGCCGTGCCGGCCATGATCGCCGCCATTTCCCCGCCCAGTTCCCGCCCGATCAGCACGGCGGCCGCGCCCTTGCCGGCGTCGAGCAGCAACGTCGCCGCCGCCAGCCCCTTGTTGCCGGTGCGCAGCACATTGGTGGTGCCGATATTGCCGCTGCCCACCTGGCGTATATCGATGCCGATCATCCGCGTGAGCAGCAGGCCGAACGGGATCGAGCCCAGGACATAACCAATCAGAAGCGCGATCCATTGCATGATTGACAGCCTAGCGGCGCGAAAAAGCCGCGTCTATGCTGCGCAGCATCAGGGGGTTGCCATGAAGACATTGCTTGCACTTGCCGTTGCCTTGGCCGCCACTGCTGCCACCGCGCAGATGAAGCCCTCCGCGCCGCGCGACCCGGCGCTGGCCGCCGGGCCGTATGAAACGCTGGTGATCCGCGGCGCCACCATCATCACCGGCAACGGCGGGCCGCCGCAGGGCCCCGCCGACATCATCATCACGCAAGGCCGCATCACCGATATCCGCAGCGCCGGCACGCCGGGCCTGCCGATGCGTGCCAATCGCCCGCCGGCCAATCCGACCCGGGAAATCGACGCCACCGGCATGTATGTGCTGCCGGGCTTTGTCGACATGCACGGCCACCAGGGCGATCCCAACAAGATGGACACGCCGGATTACGCCTGGAAACTGTGGCTGGCGCATGGTGTCACCACGGTGCGCGGCGTGTCCTTCTTTGGCCGCGACACCGCCCGCGCGCTCGCCGATCAGAAGCGCGCCGCCGCTGGCGAGATCATGGCGCCGCGGATGTATGTGTATCAGACGCTGGGTTCCGGCGCGTCGGCCGGCTGGAAGGGCGGGCGGGTGCTGACGCCGGAGAAAGCGCGCGAATGGGTGCGCTGGGCGGCAAGCGTGGGCATCGATGGCATCAAATTCTTCAACCGCGACGATGAAACGCCGGCGATCGATCGCGCAGCGATTGACGAGGCGAAAAAGCTGGGCCTCGGCACCGTTGCGCACCTGTCGCAGCCCAACATTGCCGAATTCAACGCCCGCGATGCGGCTGCGGCGGGCCTGGGCACCATCACGCATTTCTATGGCCATTTCGAAAGCTTGCTCGATGGCCGCCGCGTGCAGGACACGCCAGCCAATTATAATTTCAACGATGAACAGATGCGCTTTGGCGGCATCGCCGAGATCTGGAACCAGATTCATGAACCGGGCGGGCCGGAATGGCAGGCCTATCTGCAGGCGCAAAAGGCCAGCGGCGTGGTGTTTGATCCCACCTTCAACATCTACAGCGCCAGCCGCGATCTGATGCGCGCCCAACGCGCCGAATGGCATGACCGCTACACGCTGCCCAGCCTGACGAAATTCTTCGAATCCAACCGCGACAACCATGGCAGCTATTTCTTCGAATGGACGACTGAGCGCGAATATGAATGGCGGCAATTCTACACCCGCTACATGCGTTTGGTGAATGATTACAAGAATATCGGCGGGCGCGTCACCACCGGTTCCGATCCCGGCTTCATCTGGCAGACTTGGGGCTTTGGCTATATCCTCGAACTGGAACTGCTGCGCGAGGCTGGCTTTGCGCCGCTGGAGGTGATCCAGGCCGCCACCATCAACGGCGCCCGCACCCTGGAAGAGCCCAAGGGCCGCGAGCCGGACTTCGGTCTGGTGCGGGTGGGCATGCGCGCCGATCTGATCGTGGTGCCGGAAAACCCGCTGAACAATCTGAAAACGCTGTACGGCACCGGCTTTGCCCGGCTGGATGAGGCCACGCAGACCACGGTGGTGAAAGGTGGCATCCGCTGGACCATCCGCGACGGCATCGTCCATGATGTGCCGGCGATCCTGCGCAGCGTGGAGGCCCAGGTGGCGGCGGCCAAGGCGGCAGCCAATTCGGGGGCCAAGGCGGCGCAGTGACCCCCGCCAGCATCCACGATTACCGCGCGATCAGCCGGGACCGCGTACCGCGATTTTTGTTCGATTACACCGATGGCGGCAGCTATGCCGAAACCACGCTGGCGGCGAACATTGCTGATCTGGCAGCGGTGCAGCTGGATCAGCGGGTGCTGGTGGATGTGTCGCGCATCGAAACGGCGGTGACCTTGCTCGGCCAGCGGCTGGCGATGCCGGTGGTGCTGGCGCCGGTGGGCCTGGCCGGGCTGCATGCGCGACGCGGCGAAGTGCAGGCAATGCGGGCGGCGCGCGATGCGGGGGTGGCGATGGCGCTGTCCACCGTGTCGGTGTGCAGCCTTGCCGAGGTGACACAGGGCGCCGGCGCACCGCCCTGGTATCAGCTGTATCTGGTGAGGGATCGCGGCGCAAACGAAGCGATGATTGCGGCGGCGCAGGCGCAGCAATGCCAGGCGCTGGTGCTCACCGTCGATCTGCCGATGCCGGGCGCGCGTTATCGCGATGTGCGCTCCAGCCTGTCGGGCGCGCCGGGCGTTGCCGGCTGGCTGCACCGCGCTGCGCAGGTGGCGGCGCGGCCGCGTTGGGCGGTGGATGTCGGCCTGTTGGGCGGGCCGGTGGCGATGGGCAATCTTGCGCAGCTGGTGGGGGCAAAGGCGCCGCTCAGCGACTATCTCGGCTGGCTGGCGCGCAATTTCGATGCCAGCGCCGATTGGGAACGGCTGGCCTGGGTGCGGTCGCTGTGGCCGGGGCCGTTGATCGTGAAGGGCATTCTCCACCCCGACGATGCCGCGCTGGCGGTGCAGCACGGCGCCGATGCCATTGTCGTGTCCAACCATGGCGGCCGGCAACTGGACGGCGCGATGTCGGCCGTGAAGGCGCTGCCGGCGATATTGGATCGGCTGGGCGGCTGCGTGCCGGTGCTGGCCGATGGCGGCGTGCGGTCGGGCCTGGATGTGCTGCGCTATGTCAGCCTGGGCGCCAGCGCCGTACTGATCGGCCGGCCGTGGGTGTGGGCGCTGGGCGCGCGCGGCCAGGCCGGGGTGGCGCACATGTTGGCGCTGATCCGCGCCGAGCTGGAAACCGCCATGGCGCTGACGGGTCGCACCCGGCTGGCCTGACACGACAAAGCCTTGTAACGCTGTTGCAATGACCGACCGGCTGACCATCGCCCTTGCCCAGTTGAATGCCAGTGTTGGCGATGTGGCCGGCAATGCCGATGCCATATTGCAGACGCGCGCGCAGGCGGTTGGCGCCGATCTGCTGGTAACGCCGGAACTCAGCATCGTCGGCTATCCGCCCGAAGATCTGGTGCTGAAACCGGCGTTGGTCGCGGCAGCGCGCGTGCAGGTGGAGCGGCTGGCGGCCGCCACTGCAGACGGCGGCCCCGCGCTGCTGGTGGGCGCGCCTTGGGCCGAGAACGGCAATTTGTTCAACGCCATGCTGCTGCTCGATGGCGGGCGCATCGCCGGCATCACCCGCAAGCATGAGCTGCCCAATTATGGCACGTTCGATGAAAAGCGCCTGTTCGACAGTGGCCCGCTGCCCGGCCCGCTGGTGGTGCGCGGGGTGCGGATCGGCGTGCCGATCTGCGAAGATATCTGGCTGCCCGATGTGTGCGAATGCCTTGTTGAAACCGGCGCCGAGCTGCTGATCGTGCCCAATGGCAGCCCCTATGAAGTCGGCAAGGGCGACCAGCGCCTGTCGGTGAGCGTGGCGCGGGTCACGGAAACCGGCCTGCCTATGGCCTATCTCAACCGCGTTGGCGGGCAGGATGAACTGGTGTTCGATGGCGCGTCGTTCGTGCTGAATGCCGATCGCAGCTACGCCCACAGGCTGCCCGATTGGGACGAAACCATCCGCGTCACCAACTGGCAGCGCGGTTCCGCCGGCTGGGCGTGCGAACCCGGCCTGCTCAGCCCGCCTGACGAAGACCCGGCGGACATCTACCACGCCATGCTGGTCGGCCTGCGCGATTATGTGAACCGCAATCGCTTCCCCGGCGTGGTGCTCGGGCTGTCGGGTGGCATTGACTCGGCGCTGTCGGCCGCGGTCGCCGTCGATGCGCTGGGGGCCGACCGGGTGTGGTGCGTGATGCTGCCCAGCCCCTACACCAGCCAGGAGAGCCTGGACGACGCCGCCGAATGTGCGCGCCTGCTGGGCTGCCGGCTCGATACGGTGCGCATCGAACCGGCGATGCTGGCTTATGATGCCATGTTGGCCCCGCTGTTCGCTGGCCGCACGCCCGATCTGACCGAGGAGAATATCCAGTCACGCATCCGCGCCGTCACGCTGATGGCGCTGTCGAACAAATTTGGCCACATGCTGCTGACCACCGGCAACAAGAGTGAGATGAGCGTTGGTTATGCCACCATCTATGGCGACATGGCCGGCGGCTATTCGGTGCTGAAGGATCTGTACAAGATGACCGTGTTTCGCGTGTCGGAATGGCGCAATGCCAACGCGCCGCGCCTCGGCATCGGCCCCGCTGGTGCGGTGATGCCGGCGCGGGTGATCAGCAAGCCGCCTTCGGCCGAATTGCGCCCCGACCAGAAGGACGAGGACAGCCTGCCGCCCTATCCGCTGCTCGATGCGATCTTGCACGGGCTGGTGGAACAGGAACAAGCGGCGGCCGATCTGGTGGCACAGGGGCTGGATGCCGCCACCGTCGCCCGCATCGAGCGCCTGCTCTACATTGCCGAATACAAGCGCCGCCAGGCCCCGCCGGGCGTCAAGATCGGTGGCCGAAACTTCGGCCGTGACCGGCGCTACCCGATCAGCAATGCGTTTCGCACGGCTTAGCCTGCTTTGGCTTGTTGCGGTGCCGGCGATGGCGAAGGGGCCGCCTTTGCTGCCCTCGCTGCCCCCGCCGCTGCCCGCCCTTGATCTGCCGGCCGATCGCCCGGTGATCGCCGCGCAAATCGCCGGGCAGGATGTGCTGCTGACGGTGGATTTCGGTGCAGACCCGGTGGTGCTGCTCGGCGCGCAAGCCCATCGCCGGCTCGGGCTGGCGGGGGAGGCGCGACCCGATGGCAAGCCGGTGCGGCGCGGGCTGTTCCAGGTATCGGTGGGCCAGGTGCCGCTGGCGGTGCCGTTCAGCCGCGAGACACTGGTGATTGCCGGGCAGGCCCTGCCGGCACGCGTGCTGGCGCCGGCGGCGGCGCCCGATGGCCAGGCACCGGGCAGCGACGGCGTGATTGGCCTGCCGCTGCTGCCCTATGGCGACGTGCGGATCAGCCGGCGCGCAGCTGGCCCGCAGGATCACATGGTGACCATGCCGGCGCGCATCGGCGGCAACAGCGGCGCGCTGGGCTTTGATTGGCCGCTGCCCGCTGGCGCCGGACGTATCGAGGTGGAGCTGCACAATCTGCGCCCCGCCGGTGTGGCCAGCGTGGCCAGCGTGGCGGCGGCCAGCCGGCTGGCGCAGGCCGGCGGCGGGCATCTGGATGGCCCGGTGCGGCGGGTGGTGATCGGATTTGGCGTCGCTCGGCCAGTGCGCCGGCTGCTGCTCGATACGCCGGTGATGATTGCCGGCCTGGCGGTGACCAGCGTGGACGTGCGGCTGTTCGATTGGGCGGGTGCGGCCGATCTGCCGCCCGATGCCGGCAACGATCGCACCGGGCTCACCGTGATCGGCCGGCGCGGGCGCCAGCGCGGCTGGCCGGTGCTGAAGCTGGGCGATGACGTGCTGGGCCGCTGCGCCAGCCTGCGCTGGCGGCGCGAAACCGGCCAGTTGCTGCTGACCTGTCCAGGCCCCGCCGCAAGCCCTTGAACGCAACCGTCAATTGCATTTGACGGTTCGGTCAGCGAACACTTGTGGCCATGCCGCACAGATGATAGGACTTGCGAGTCTGTGAGACGGCACGCCAGCAGGCCGCCACGGGTGTTGGTTTTCAACAGCATTCGGCCCGTTGGTGGGATCAATCTGCCCCATCACATGTGGTCGCACCTTGGGGGTAAGGGATCATGGCCGCAATTGCCGTTTCACGTCTGGCACTCATCACCGCTCTGGCCTGGCCGGCCATGGCCGCCGCGCAGCAAGCCGCCGCACCGGCAGCGCCGGCCGCCGCTGCGGCTCCGGAAGACACGGCCAACGAAACCATCGTGGTTACCGGATCGCGCATCACCGCATCGGGCTACACCGCGCCGACGCCGGTCACCGTGGTCAGCGAGGAATTGATCCTGCGCGACGCGAAGCCGACCATCGGCGATGCCATCCGCGAACTGCCGGCGGTCGGATCGTCGGCGTCACCGAACAACACGTCGGGCGCCGGCAATATCGTGGCCGGCATCACCGGGCTTGATACCGTCAACCTGCGCAACCTGGGCGTCACCCGCACGCTGGTGCTGTTCAATGGCCAGCGCGTCGTACAGTCCAACGTCACCGGCCAGGTCGATATCGGCACCATGCCCACCGCGCTGGTGCAGCGCATCGACGTGGTGACCGCGGGCGCTTCGGCCGCCTGGGGGTCTGACGCCGTATCGGGCGTGGTCAACCTGGTGCTTAACACGAAATTCGATGGCCTGAAGGCCAGCATCGAGGCCGGCGACAGCTATGCCTTCGATCGCTTCAACTATCGCGCCCAAGCCGCGTTCGGCACCGGGTTCGATGATGATCGCGGCCGGGTGATCGTGGCCGGCAACTTCTTCAACGCCCCCAGCAACATCTTCGCCAACGAACGCGGCTGGAACAAATATCGCCAGCTGGTCAACAACCCGGCCTTCACCACCACCAACAGCGAACCGCGCCTTATCCATGCCGACAATGTCAACCTGGCCGGCGCCACCACCGGCGGGCTCATCGTGGCCGGCTGCCGCGCGACGCTCACCGCAGCCGGCGCCTGCCCGGCGGGACAATCGACCACGACCAGCGTGCTGCAGAACCAGCAGTTCGGCGCCAACAGCACATTGTCGCCCTTTGGCGGCACGAATTTCTCCGGTCAGGTCGCGTCCAACGCCGAAACCCTGCAAGGCGCGCTCAACAACCTCGCCATCCAGTACCGCACCGGATCGGTGTTCGGGCTGGTCAGCTATGATGTGGCCGATTGGCTGAAACTGTCGGTGCAGGCCAATTATGGCGCCACCTTCAGCCGCAACAATTCGGTGCCGTTCATCCGTATCGGCGCGCAGGCGCCGTTCATCCGCATCGACAACCCGTTCGTGCCGGCGGCGGTGCGTGCCCAGATGACCGCGGCGGGGCTGACTGCCATCCAGGTCGGCACCACCAACCAGAACAACATCACCGCCGACACGCTCAGCTATGACAATTTCGCCGCTAATGCGCTCGGCATCCCGGTGGCGACCACCGATCGTTCGCTGATGCGCGGGGTGTTCACCGCCGAAGGCGATATCGGCGGCGGCTGGAGCTACAACGCCTATTACCAGCGCGGCGACGTGACGGTATTCCAGAAGACCGAATCGAACGCCATCATCGCCAATTTCAACCGCGCCATCGATGCCGTGCAGTTGCCGAATGGCGGCGCGATCGTCTGCCGGGTCAACGCCGATGCCATCACCACCAATGATGATCCGGCCTGCGCGCCTTTGAACATCCTGGGCACCGGCGTCGCCAGCCAGGCGGCCATCCGCTATGTCAACGTCGCGCCGGGCCAGAATTTCCAGCGCCAGAAACTGCGCCAGACGGTCACCGCCTTCACCATGCAGGGCACCCTGCCGGGCCTGTCGGCTGGCGAGATCGCCGTGGCGTTCGGCGGTGAATATCGCACCGAAGGCGGCACCATCACCAACGATCCCGGCGCCCAGGCCCGCATCTATTCGGTGGCCAACTTCCCCAGCTTTGCCGGCGGTTACAATGTGAAGGAAGGTTTTGTCGAAGTCGATGTGCCGCTGTTGAAGGACAATGGCGTCCAGTCGCTGAACGTGTCGGGCGCGCTGCGCTACACCGATTATTCGACCAGCGGCAGCGTCGTCACCTGGAAGGCGGGTGTGCTTTCGGATATTGTTGATGGGCTGCGCGTGCGCGCCACCCTGTCCCGCGATATCCGCGCCCCCAACCTGAACGAGCTGTTCTCCACCGGCCTGTCCACCCTGTCGTCGGCGGTCGATCCGCGCAACAACGTCAACGTGTCGATCTTCACCTTCGCCAGCGGCAATGCGGCGCTGCGCCCGGAAAAGGCCCGCACCTTCTCCGCCGGGATGGTGCTGCAACCCTCGTTCATCGACCGCTTCAGCCTGTCGATCGATTATTATCGCATCGCCCTGTCGGATGCGATCGTGGCGGTGGGCGCCAATGACGTGCTGACCCGCTGCAACGCCGGTGAAACCGCCTTCTGCAGCCAGCTGGTGTTCGCCGGTGCGGCAGGTGGCAATGGCCAGCCGTTGCTCAGCCAGATCAACACCTTCCCCAACAACATCGCCAAGCTGACCACCTCGGGCATCGATTATCAGCTCGACTGGACGGTGCCGGCGCTGGGCGGCAACCTCAATTTCCGCGTGCTCGGCAGCTACATTCTCAAGCTGGAACAGCAGCAGCTGGGCAACACCTTCAGGCTGGCCGGCGCCATCGGGCCGGACAATCTGGGCGGCAGCGGCTTCCCGCGCGCCCGCTTCACCGCATCGACCACCTGGAACAAGGATGCGCTGAGCCTGACGGCACAGACCCGCTTCATCGGCGCCGCCAAGCTGAACAGCGCCTGGGGGCCGAAGGATGTGGACGACAACAAGGTGCCGGCCATCGCCTATGTCGATCTGCGCGGCAGCTGGAAGTTCACCGACAACATCCAGTTCTTCGCCACGATCGACAATCTGCTGAACAAGGCGCCGCCCAACGTCGCTGCGGGCCCCACCCAGGGGCAGACGAGCTATTATTTCACGCCGATCAACGGCATCATCTATGATGCGATCGGCCGGGCCTATCGCGCCGGTGTGCGTGTGAATTTCTGATGAAACGAACGCTGGGCAGGCCGGCGGCGGCACAAGCATCTTGCCGCATGGCTTGCCCGGCGCAATGATGGCAATCAACCGGCCGATATCCGCACAGACGGCGGCCGTTCTTGGGGAGGAACGATCATGGAATTGAACCGTCGCGAAACCATGGCTGGCGCTGCTGCTGCCACCGCACTCGCTCTGGCCGCTGCACCGGCCGCCGCTCAGATGGGGGGCGCGCGCCGTCTCGGCTCCAAGGAAAAGGTCGCTTACTGGGTGGCCACGGTCACGCCGTGCGATGCCAAGGGCATGTTCGATGCCGGCGCCATGAAGGCGGTGATGGAATGGCACCAGAAATGCGGCGCCGATGGCGTCGTGGTGCTCGGCACCTCCGGCGAATTCCCCAGCTTCTCGGTGGCCGAGCGCAAGCTGATCACCGAGACGGCGATGAAGCACAAGGGCAACATGAACATCATGGTCGGCCCCGGCACGTCCAACATCGTCGAGACCATCGATCTGGCCAAGCATGCGCAGAGTGTCGGCGCCGATGGCCTGCTGGTCATACCGCCCTTCTATTTCAACCAGCCGCCGATCGAAGGTCTGACCGATTATTACACCCGCCTGTTCGAAGCGGTGTCGATCCCGATCAATCTCTATCACATCCCCGGCACCTCGGAGGTGAACATCACCCTCGATCTGTTGAAGAATCTGATGAAATATCCGCATCTGGCCGGTATCAAGGATTCATCGGGCAGCGCCGAGGGCTTTGCGCAGTTCCTGGCCGGCTTCCCGGAACTCAACATGCGTTGCGGCACGTCGAACAACCTGATCCCGGCGGTTTCGGCCGGCATGGGCGCCATCCTGGCCGACGGCAACCAGTTCAGCGACAAGTGCGCCAACATCTTCAAGGCCTATCGCGCCAAGGGTGACTGGAAGGCCGAACTGGAGAAGCTGCGCGCCGCGCAGACGGTGATCCGCGATCACAACATGGGCGCCAACACCTATGCGTCCATGAAATATGTGCTGTCGCTGCGCATGGGCGGCCCGATGATGTACGCGCGCACCCCCTATCCGCAGCTGACCGACGCGCAGAAGGCCAGCCTGAAGATCGGCGTGGAAAAGGCGGCGGCGCTGGCCTGAGCCGCGCCCGCCCCTTGCCCGTTCTCAACCGAAAGACCTGACCGATGAAGATCACCCGTATCCTGCCGCTGTCCATCGCCGCCGCACTGCTGCTGAACGCCGCGCCCGGCGCGCTGGCGCAAACCCCGGCCAAGGAAGGCACCATCGCCGCCCGCACCCAGGCCGGTGTTGCCAATTGGACCACCTACAACGCCGATCTGAAGGGCAGCCGCTATTCGCCGCTCGACCAGATCAACGCCAGCAATTTCAAGGACCTGGAAATCGCTTGGCGCTTCAAGACCGACATTCTGGGCTCGCGACCGGAATATAAGCTGGAATCGACCCCGCTGGCGGTGGACGGCGTGATCTATACCACCGGCGGCACCCGCCGCGCCGTGGTGGCGCTGAACGGCGCCACCGGTGAACTGCTCTGGCAGTATGCGCTGCATGAAGGCAAGCGTTCGGCCGAATCCCCGCGTGCCCTGTCAGGGCGCGGCCTGTCCTATTGGACCGACGGCACCAAGCGCCGCATCCTTTATGTCACCATCGGTTATCGCCTGGTCAGCCTGGATGCCGATACCGGCCGCCCCGATCCGGAATTTGGCACCAATGGTGTCGTCGATCTGAAGACCGATTTCGATCAGGATCTCGGCGATCTCGATACCGGTGAAGTCGGCGTGCACTCGGCGCCGGCGGTTTCGGGCAACACCATCATCATCGGCGCCGCCTTCCGCGAAGGCTTCACGCCAAAGACCAGCAACAACACCAAGGGCTATGCGCGTGCGTTCGACGTGCGCACCGGCAAGCGGATCTGGACGTTCCATACCGTGCCGAAGAAAGGCGAATTCGGCTATGAGACCTGGTTGAACAATTCGGCCGAGATCAACGGCAACACCGGCGTGTGGACGCAGGTGTCGGTAGATGAGGATCTGGGCCTCGCCTATCTCGCCGTCGAATCGCCCACGTCGGATTTCTTCGGCGGCAAGCGCCCGGGCCCCAATCTGTTCGGCAACAGCCTGGTGGCGGTCGATCTGAAAACCGGGGAGCGCCGCTGGCATTTCCAGCTGATCCATCACGAAATCTGGGATCTGGACAACAGCTCGGCACCGCTGCTGATGGATGTGACCGTCGATGGCAAGCCGCGCAAGGTGGTGGGCCTGCCGTCGAAACAGGGCTTCTTCTATGTCTTCGATCGTGCCACCGGCCAGCCGGTGTGGCCGATCAAGGAAACCAAGGTTGCCAAGGGCAATGTGCCCGGCGAATGGTATAGCCCGACCCAGCCGATCCCGTCGAAGCCGCCGGTCTATGCCCGCAACGGCGTCGAGGACAAGGATCTGATCGATTTCACGCCAGATCTGAAGGCGAAGGCCGTGGCGTTGACCGGCAAATATGTGCTGGGCCCGGTCTATACCCCGCCGATCGTTTCCACGCCGGAGAAGTTCGGCGTGATCAACAACTGGGCGCAGGGCGGCACCAACTGGCCCGGCGGCAGCTTCGATCCGGAATCCGGCATCGCCTATGTCTATGCTTGCGGCGCCTGCATCTCCTCCACCGGCCTGTTGCCGCCGCCCGCCGGCCTGTCGGACATTCCGCTGGTCGTCGGCGTCGCCGGGCAGCCGGTGGTGATGATCAAGGGCCCTGGCGAAGGTGCCGGTGCCGACAGCCCGGCCCCGGCGCCGGCTGCGGGTGGTGGTGGTGGTGCTGGCGGCCCGCCGCGCCTCGCCGTCGATGGCCTGCCGCTGGTCAAGCCGCCCTATGGCACGATCAGCGCGATCGATGTAAACAGCGGCACGATCAAGTGGCAGGTCGCCCACGGCGAAACCCCGGATTTCGTGCGCAACCATCCGGCCATCAAGGCACTGGGCGGCATCCCGCGCACCGGCCAATCCACCTATCAGATCGGCACTCTGGTGACGAAATCGGTGGTGATTGCCGGCGAAAACCAGTTTACCACCACGCCGGACCGGCCGCGCGGCGCCATGCTGCGCGCCTATGACAAGCAGACCGGCGCGGAAGTCGGCGCGGTCTATATGCCGTCCACCCAATCGGGTTCGCCGATGACCTATATGATCGGCGGAAAGCAGTATATCATCGTGCCGACCAGCGGCGGCAATGCATCGGGCGAATTCATCGCCTATGCGCTGCCCAACAAGCGATAACAGCGAAGCGACCAGAGGACATTGTTCATGCGTAGCCTGCCCATCATCCTGCCCGTCGTTGCCGCGGTGGCGCTGGCGGGTGCCGCCCTGGCCCAGGAGGCAGGGAAATCGGTGTGGCAGGGCGTGTTCACAGCGGAACAGGCGACCCGCGGCGCTGCGGTTTACGCGCAGCGTTGCGGCGCCTGCCACGGCGCGGCCATGAATGGCACCGGCGAAGCGCCGCCGTTGATCGGCGGCGAATTCGTCAGCCATTGGGACACGATGACCGTGGGCGATTTGTTCGATCGCGTGCGCACCACCATGCCGCAGAATGATCCGCAATCGCTGACGCGCGAAGAATATGCCGATGTGCTGGCCTTCCTGCTGAAAAACAACGGCTTCCCGGCCGGCGGCCAGCCCCTCGATCGCCGTTCGGAAGTACTGGCCACCATCGGCATCACTGCAGAGAAACCGGCCAACAGCGGCAGCTGAACTGCCGCGGGCCAAAAGGGGGATCGATGAAGAGCCTGTTCGTTGCCGCCACGTTGCTGGCCGGCACTGCTGCCATCGCACAACAAGCGGTGCCCGCCGCGACCAGCCCACCAGGGCCGCCGCGCCCGGTATGGACGGTGGACACGCTGCCCAAACCGGCGCCGCTGACAGCCGAGACCAACAAGCAGCCCAATACCTACCGAACGGACCTGAATTTCTTCAAGCTGCCGCCCGGCCGCGTCATGGGATCGACCAGCGCCGTGGGTGTGGACAGCAAGGGCCATATCTGGATCGCCGAACGCTGCGGTGCCAACAGCTGCGCCACCAGCAATATCGATCCGATCATGGAATTCGACGCGCAGGGCGTGTTTCTCAAGGCGTTCGGCGGCGGCCTCACCGTGTTTCCGCATGGGTTCACCATCGATGCCAAGGACAATATCTGGCTGACCGACGCCCGCGCCGTGCCTGGCAAGGGCGCCACAGTGATGAAATTCTCGCCTGACGGCAAGTTGCTGCTGACGCTCGGCAAACCCGGTGTCCAGGGCAAGGGCACCGATGAATTCACCGAACCCAACGCAGTGCTGGTCGCGAAGAACGGTGACATCTTCGTCAGCGATGGCCACGAGGCCGACCGCGGCGTCGCCCGCATCCTGAAATACAACGCCAGCGGCAAATTCCTGATGCAATGGGGCCAACCCGGCAAGGCCCAGGGCGATCTGGAAGTGCCCCATGCGCTCGCCATGGACTCAAAGGGCCTGCTCTATGTCGGCGATCGCTGGAACAACCGCGTGCAAGTTTACACCCAGGCCGGCAAATTGCTGAACAGCTGGACACAGTTCGGCCGCCCGTCGGGCCTGTTCATCGACAAGAACGACATGCTCTACAGCGCCGACAGCGAAAGCCGGCGGCCGGTCGGCTATGGTTACAACCCCGGCTGGCAGCGCGGCATCCGCATCGGCAGCGTGAAGGACGGCAAGGTGATCGCCTTCATCCCCGATCCCGAACCCGAACCCGACAAGGGCGCCACCAGCAACGCCGAAGGCATCACCGTCGATCGCAACGGCGTGATCTATGGCGCGCAGGTGAAGGAACGGCTGGTCGCCAGGCACGTGCCGATCAAATAAGCCGGCTCATTGCGGCGGTGTCCCCGCCGATCCCGCGCCGCCATCGACATAGCGTGTTGCCCACACGCCGCTGGCGACGCCCAGGATGATCGCTTCTTCATCGGCGCCATCGAAATGCACCGCGCCGGCTGGCACCACGACAAAGCTGCCGGCCGGGAAACGCTGCGCCTTCGCCTTGTCCATCGTCGCCCCCCAGCCAAGTTTGAGCGCGCCCTTCAACACGAAGATGCGCGCGGTGGTGCTGTGGCTGTGCGGTTTGTCCCACACGCCGCCAGGCAAGGCGAAGGCATAGGAAAATTGCAGCCCCGCCACCTCGCGCTGGCCTTCCAGCAGCGCAAAGCGCGTGCCGTCGGGCGCGGTGGCCCCCCAAGGGATGGTGGCGGGCGTGATGGCGACGAAGGTGGCGGCGGCGGCGGCGATGAGAATGTGCTGGATCATGACGCAGCCATGCCATCACCGGCCGCGCCTGTCTGGCGGCAATCGGCCCATGATTTTTGTGTTCGTGATTTTTCCCCGCCAACCTTCTATGTCCGGTCACGATGATCATCACCCGCTTCGCCCCATCGCCCACCGGCCGCCTTCATGCCGGCAACATCCGCACCGCGCTGGTCAACTGGCTGCTTGCGCGAGCCGAACATGATGGCCGCTTCGTGCTGCGCCTCGACGACACCGATGTCGCGCGCTCCACCGAGGAATCCGCCGCCTCAATCCGCGCCGATCTCGCCTGGCTCGGCCTCGTGCCCGACATCGAAGTCAAGCAGTCCGACCGTTTCGCGCTTTATGATGCCGCACTGGAACGGCTGGCCAGCGCCGGCCGCGCCTATCGCTGTTATGAAACGCCCGAAGAGCTGGAACTGAAGCGCCGCGTTGCGCTGTCGCGCGGCCTGCCGCCGATCTATGACCGCGCCGCGCTGGCGCTCAGCGATGCCGACCATGACGATCTGGCGGCGCAGGGCCGCCAGCCCCATTGGCGCTTCAAGCTGGATGAAAGCCCGATCAACTGGGATGATGGCGTGCGCGGGGCCTGCCATTTCGATGCCGCCAGCCTGTCCGATCCCGTCGTGCGCCGCGCCGATGGCACATGGCTGTACATGCTGCCATCAGTGGTCGACGATATCGATCTGGGCATCACCGACATCGCCCGCGGTGAGGATCATGTCACCAACTCGGCCGTGCAGTTGCAGATGTTTGCCGCGCTGGGTGGAACCGAAGGCTCTGGGCCGCCGCGGCTGGCGCATATGGCGCTGTTCACCGGCAAGGATGCCGCGCTGTCCAAGCGACTCGGGTCCGAAGGCGTGGACCAATGGCGCGAACAGGGCATCGAGGCCGTCGCCATCGCGGCGTTGCTGTCGCGCCTCGGCACCTCGCAACCGATCGAGCCGGTGGCGCAATTGGCCGATCTGCTCCCCGGCTTCGCGCTCAGCCACTTCGGCCGCGCCCCGGCGCGCTTTGATCCGGCCGATCTGGCTGCGCTGTCGCCGCGCTGCCTGCAATTGATGGACTTTGCGCTGGTCGCACCGCGCCTGCCCGCCGGCATGACCGAAGCCGGCTGGCTGGCGGTGCGCGGCAACCTCTTGCGGCTCGAGGAAGCCGCCTTGTGGCAACAGGTGATCACCGGGCCGATCACCCCGGTGATCGAGGAGGCGGATTATATCGCTGCGGCGCACGCGACGCTGACCGGACTGGCGTGGAGCGATGACATCTGGGCGCGCCTGATCGACGTGCTGAAGGCCAGCACCGGCCGCAAGGGCAAGGCCCTGTTCCTGCCGCTGCGCCTTGCTTTCACCGGCCAGCCGCACGGCCCGGAAATGGCGGCGCTGCTGCCGCTGATTGGCCGCGACGCGGCGCTGGCGCGATTGGCGGGCTGAACGCCGCACCTCTGGCAAAGCCGGCGCTGCGCCATTATGGTCATCCCATGGCTTTTCTCGATCCGCCCGATGCGCAAGCGCGCCGCACCCGATACTGGATCGGCGGAGGCGCCGTGCTGGCCACTGCAGCGATCATGACCTTGTTCCTGATCGAATCGCGCTGGGGATATTCCAAGCCCGACCCGATCATTATCTATGCGCAAAGCTGGAAGGGAGATCGCACGCGCGAGCAGGCCATTGCCGACACCAAGGCCACCAAGGCGGCGCGCGAAGCCAAGTTGGCCGAAGCCCGCAGCTTCATCGCCACGTTGCAGGGCCAGGCGAAGATCGATGCGCAGGCGCAATATGATGCCTATGTCAAAGGTGGCGGTGCCGCCAAGGACATCCCCTACGTGGCGGCGCAGCCAGCGACCCAGGCCATCGTGCGGGTGCCGCAAGCGTCCGAACCACCCATCGAGTGAGCGCAGCGCAAGACGACTGGCGCTGGATGGGCGCGGCGTTGGCGCTGGCCAGCCGCGGCGTCGGATTGAGCACGCCCAACCCGTCGGTCGGTTGCGCGATCGTGCGTGATGGGCGCGTGATCGGCCGCGGCCACACCCAGAAGGGCGGCCGGCCGCACGCCGAGGCCGTCGCGCTTGACCAGGCCGGGGCGGCAGCGCGCGGCAGCACGGCCTATGTCACGCTGGAACCCTGCGCGCATCAAAGCCCGCGCGGGGAGGCCTGTGCCGATTTGCTTGTCGCCGCCGGCATCGCGCGCATCGTGGTCGCCGCGCCCGATCCTGATCCGCGCACCAATGGCCAAGGCATCGAACGCCTGCGCGCCGCCGGCATCTCGGTAACCAGCGGCGTGCGCACCGCCGAGGCGCAGGCCGGGCTGGCGGGCTTTCTCACCCGGCTGGCGCTGGGCCGCCCGCACATCACATTGAAGCTTGCCGTCAGCCTGGATGGCGCCATCGCCCGGCACGATGGCCGCAGCCGCTGGATCACCGGCCCGCGCGCCCGGGCCGCCGCGCATCTTTTGCGCGCGCGCAGCGATCTGATCGTGGTCGGGCGCGGCACCTGGGACGCAGATGCGCCCACGCTCGATGTGCGCCTGCCCGGCCTGCAAGCGCGCGCCCCCCGCATTGGCGTGGTGGGTCGCGGTGATGGACTGCCGGCGCATGTGACCCATTTTGCCGATCTCGCGGCGCTGGCCGGCGATCCGGCGCTGCATCTGCTGGTGGAAGGCGGCATGGGGCTGGCGGCCAGCCTGTTCGCTGCCGATCTGGTCGATACGCTTATGTTGCACCGCGCGCCGATCATCATCGGCAATGGCCGCACGCTGGGCGACATCGGTCTTGGCGATCTGGCCGATGCGCACGGCCGCTGGGCCGCAGCCCCGGTGATCCAGCTTGGGCCAGACCACATTGAACGCTTCACCCGCATCCGTTAGGGCTTTCGCATGTTTACCGGCATCATCACCGACATCGGCACCATCACGGCGGTGGAGGAACGCGGCGACCTGCGGGTCACTGTCAGCACCGGATACGATACCAGCGGCATCGCCATCGGCGCGTCCGTGGCCAACAGCGGCGTCTGCCTGACCGTGGTGAGCAAGACCGCGAACAGCATCAGCTTCGACGTCTCCGCCGAAACCCAACGCTGCACCGCCAAGGGCATGTGGCAGGAAGGCAGCAGGCTCAATCTGGAACGCGCGCTGAAGGTGGGCGACGAGCTGGGCGGCCATATCGTCACCGGGCACGTGGACGCCGTCGGCCGCATCACCGACATCGTGGCCGAAGGCGATTCCAAACGCTTCACCTTCCAGATGCCGGCCAGCGTCGCGCCGTACATTGCGCCCAAGGGCAGCATCTGCCTGAACGGCGTCTCGCTCACCGTGAACGAGGTCGTCGATGATGATCTCGGCCACTGGTTCACTATCAACCTCATCCCGCACACCGCCGACTGGACGACCTTCGGCACCGCTGCGGTGCATGACGAGGTGAATATCGAGATCGACGTGCTCGCGCGCTACCTGTTCCGGATGAACCAGCTGCGGGCTTGACACTGCAATGTGATAGGCGCACACCCTCCATCACATTCCGATGTGAGGCGTGATGATGAGCGAGTCCCTGATTGCCCGGCTGCGGGACCTGGTGGCAACCGGCGAGGAATCCAAGGCCGGCATGGCGCGCGCCGCCGGCCTGCACGCCAACAGCCTGCGCGCGCTGGACGAGGCCGACTGGAACCCGACCACCGATACGCTGCGCAAGCTCGAGTCCTGGCTGGCCGAACGGGAAGCCGGCCCAGTGCTGGCCCCCATATCCGACATCATCAACGAAGCCCGCAACGGCCGCATGTATATATTGGTCGATGATGAAGACCGCGAGAATGAAGGCGATCTGATCATCCCCGGCCAGATGGCGACGCCGGATGCGATCAATTTCATGGCCAAGTTCGGCCGCGGCCTGATCTGCCTGGCCCTGGCATCGGAACGGGTGAAGGCGCTGGGCCTGCCGCTGATGGCGCAGCACAATGGCACCCGCCACAGCACCGCCTTCACCGTTTCCATCGAGGCGAAGGAAGGCGTGACCACTGGCATTTCCGCCGCCGATCGCGCCCGCACCATCGCCGTGGCCATCGATGCCGGCAAGGGCGCCGATCACATCGTGACGCCGGGCCATGTGTTTCCGCTGGTGGCGCGCGATGGCGGCGTGCTGGTGCGCGCCGGCCATACCGAGGCCAGCGTGGACATTTCGCGCCTGGCCGGGCTGAACCCCAGCGGCGTGATCTGCGAGATCATGAACGACGATGGCAGCATGGCGCGCCTGCCCGATCTGATCCCGTTCGCCCGCCGCCATGGCCTGAAGATCGGCACCATCCGCGATCTGATCGCCTACCGCCATGCCCATGACCGGCTGGTGAAATGCGTCGCCGAAACCAGGCTGGAAAGCTGGCATGGCGGCGACTGGATTGCGAAAACCTATGCCAACACCGCCGAATATTCCGAGCATATGGTGCTGCAGAAAGGCCGCGTCGAACCCGGCAAGCCCACGCTGGTGCGCGTGCACACCCAATCGATGTTCACCGACATGTTTGCCGAAAAAGGCGAGCGTGCTGGGCAATTGAATCGCGCCATGGATGAAATCGGCCGCGAAGGTGCCGGAATCGTCGTCATCATCCGCGACGGCAGCCCCACCGCCATTTCCGAACAGATGCGCGCCAAGGACCAGGGCGAATCGATCACCCTGCGCGATTACGGCATCGGCGCGCAGATATTGGTGGATCTGGGCGTCACCGACATGATCCTGCTCACCAACCAGCACCGCAACATCGTCGGCATCGAAGGCTATGGCCTGCAGGTGGTCGGCGAACGCGCCATTCCGCCCCGCGCCTGACGTCAGCCATGGCCGGGCTGCCGAAATATGCGCTGATCGAACGGGAACGGCGCTGGCTGGTGGAGCGCCTGCCGCCGCTGTCCGCCGCGCACAGTTGCATATCGGATCGCTACATCATCGGCACGCGCCTGCGCCTGCGCCAGATCATGGACAGCGAGACCGAAGCAGCCACTTACAAGCTCACCCGCAAATATGCGGTGGATGATCCCACGGTCCGCCCGATCGTGACCGCCTATCTGGATGCCGCTGAACATGCCGTGGTCGCGGCGCTGCCGGCCCACTGCATCCAGAAGCGCCGCCACAAGGCGGATGGCTTCAGCATCGACCTGTTCGACGGCGCGCTCGCCGGCCTGGTGCTGGCGGAACGCGAAGCGCCCGATGCCGAAACCCTCGCCGCCCTGCCACTGCCCGCCTGGCTGGGCGCGGACGTGACGAACAATCCCTGCTATCAGGGCGGCAACCTCGCTGCCCACGGCCTGCCGGAGACTTGAACCATGCATATCCTGATCGTCGAAGCCCGATTCTATGACCATATCGCCGACATGATGCTGGATGGCATCACAGCCGCGCTCGCTGCGGCCGGCGCCACGCACGAGGTGATCACCGTGCCCGGTGCACTGGAAATCCCGGCCGCCATCGCCTTTGCCGACGCATCCGGCAAATATGACGGCTATGTCGCCAGCGGCTGCGTGATCCGCGGCGAGACCTATCATTTCGAGATTGTCGCCGGCGAATCGGCGCGCGCCATCATGGCGCTGACGCTGGATGGCCTGGCCATCGGCAACGGCATCCTGACGGTCGAAAACGAAGCCCAGGCGCTGGCGCGCGCCGACAAGGCCCGCAAGGACAAGGGCGGTGAAGCCGCCAAGGCCGCGCTCGCCATGGTGGCGCTGCAGCAGCGGTTTGCCTGATTGCTTCCCTCTCCCTTTAGGGGAGAGGGGGTTTTACGCCGCCAACGCCAGCGCCGTCGCTTCGGCAATGGCGCGCTTGGCATCCAGCTCGCCGGCTTCCTGCGCGCCGCCCACCAGCTGCGCGGAGATGCCGCGTGCCACCAGCGCATCATACAGGCTGCGTTCCGGTTCCTGGCCGGCGCAGATGATCACCGTATCGACGGCAAACAGCCGCGGCTCACCGCCGACCAGCGTGTGCAGGCCCTCGTCGTCGATCCTGAGATAATCCACGCCGCCCAGCAGCTTGACGCCACGCCGTTGCAGGCTGAGGCGGTGGGTCCAGCCGGTGGTGCGGCCCAGCGTCTTGCCCGGTGCGCCATCGCGGCGTTGCAAGATCACCACCTCGCGGTCGGCACGTTCGATCTGCAATTCCACCCCGGTCACCCCCCCGCGCGGATGGCCGGCGAAATCCACCCCCCATTCGCGGCAGAAGGTGGGGATATCCATCGCCGCCGACAGCCCGGCATGGGTGATCAGCGTGGCGACATCGAATCCGATGCCGCCGGCGCCCATGATCGCCACGCGCCGGCCAACGGCGCGCCGGCCCTGGATGACATCGATATAGCTGACGGCCTTGGGATGATCGATGCCGGGCAGATCGGGCACGCGCGGGCGGATTCCGGTGGCGACGATCACTTCGTCATGCCCGGCCGACGCCAGCGCATCGGCATCGACGCGGGTGTTCAGGCGCAGCTTGATGCCGTGCTTGTCGATCATCCGTCGGAAATAGCGCAAGGTTTCGGAAAATTCCTCCTTGCCCGGCACAAGCTTGGCCAGGTTGAATTGCCCGCCAATCTCGGCCGCGGCATCATAAAGGGTAACACGATGGCCGCGCTGCGCCGCTTCGGTGGCAAAGGCGAGGCCGGCCGGGCCGGCGCCCACCACAGCCAGATTGCGCGGGGCGGCCGCTGGTTGCGCCACGATCAGCGTTTCATGGCAGGCGCGCGGGTTGACCAGGCAACTGGTCAACCGGCCGGTGAACGTGTGATCCAAGCAGGCCTGATTGCAGGCGATGCAGGTGTTGATCTCGTCCTCGCGGCCTTCAAACGCCTTGTTGACCAGATCGGCATCGGCCAGCATCGGCCGCGCCATGGACACGAGATCGGCATGGCCAGCGGCCAGCACCTGCTCCACCACATCGGGCATGTTGATGCGGTTTGATGTGATCATCGGCACGGACACATGTTTGCGGATGCGCCCGGTGACTTCCGCAAAGGCAGCGCGCGGCACCATGGTGGCGATGGTCGGCACCTGGGCTTCGTGCCAGGTGAAATGCGTGCTGATGATGGTGGCGCCGGCGGCTTCGACGGCTTGCGCCAACTGGATCACCTCCTCGCCCGACATGCCGCCGTCCAGCATGTCCATCGCCGGAATGCGGAAGATCAGGATGAAGTCATCGCCCACCGCCGCCCGCGCCTGGCGGATCACCTCAACCGGGAAGCGCATGCGATTTTCGAAACTGCCGCCCCATTCGTCGTCGCGCGTGTTGGTCTTCTCGACCAGGAAGGTGGAGAGCAGATAGCCGGCGGAGCCGATGATCTCCACCCCGTCATAGCCGGCCGCCTTGGCCAGCGCGGTGCAGTTGGCAAAATCGGCCAATTGCTTCTCGATGCCGGCCGCATCCAGCTCGTTCGGCACAAAGCGGCCAATGCGGCTGCGCACCGCCGATGGCGCCACACAGGCCGGGGTGCCGGCCAGCGGCCCGGCATGCAGGATCTGCAGCACGATCTTCACATCGGCATCGGCGCTGTGCACGGCGTCAGTCACGATGCGGTGCTGCTGCGCCTCTTCGGGCGTGGACAATTTGGCGCCGCCACCACCTTCGTGGTTGGGGGCAATCCCGCCGGTGATGATCATCCCCACCCCGCCGCGCGCCCGCGCCGAAAAATAGGCCGCCATGCGTTCAAAGCCGCCTTCGATATCCTCCAGCCCGGTGTGCATCGATCCCATCAGGATGCGATTCTTCAGCCGGGTGAAGCCCAGATCGAGCGGCGAGAAACTGAGCGGATAGCGCGGGTGCGTGGTCATGCGCAGATGATATCAGTGCGGCGCGCGCCGTCACCTGCCAGATGCACGCGGGCGAACTTTGGTATCTGCCCGCGACACACTGAAGCGCGGTGCGTACGCCGCAGTGCAACATGAAGCGCCGCAGCGCATAGGCCGCCCTTGCCTGATCCTCCTCAGGCCAGCGCGGGCGGTGGCCTGGCGAACCCGACCTTGCCTTCCACCGCCCGCGCTGCCCCCAACGGGGCCTCTTGGCTGGCCCGCACGATGCGCCTATGCGCAGCACAATGGCGCCGCTTTCCCACATCGACACCTGGATCTTCGATCTCGACAACACGCTGTATCCGGCGGGTTCGGCGCTGTTTCCGCAGATCGATGCCCGCATGGGCGCCTATATCCAGCGGCTGCTGAATGTTGATCCGGCCGAAGCCCACCGCATTCAGAAAAGCCTGTTCCACAGCCACGGCATGACCCTGCCCGGCCTGATGGCGCTGCACGATGTCGATCCGCACCAGTTCCTGGGCGAGGTGCATGATGTCGATATCGACGTTCTCGATCCGCATCCCGAACTGGGCGCGCTGATCGCCCAGCTGCCGGGGCGCAAGTTCATCTTCACCAACGCCGATGCGCCTTATGCGGAGCGTGTGCTGGCGCGGCTCGGCCTGTCCGACACCTTCGATGCGCTCCACGATATCCACGCGCTGGATTATGTGCCCAAACCGCAGCCGCCGGCCTATGCCAACCTTTGCGCCGCGCACGGCATTGATCCCACCACATCGCTGTTCGTGGAGGATATGGCGCGCAACCTGGCGCCGGCCAAGGCGATCGGCATGACCACCGTGTGGATCAACAACGGGTCCGAACAAGGTCCAACCGAAGGCCGCGACCATATCGATTACACCATCGCCGACCTGGCCGCTTTTCTGGCCAGTGTCCTGGCGCAACTGGAGGGGACAGCATGACCATGACCGACGCAATCGAGGCCGGCTGGGAAAACCGCGCCGACGTGACCTCGAAAACCGGCGGCGAATTGCGCCTCGCCGTCGATCGCGCGCTCGCCCTGCTGGACAGTGGCGAACTGCGGGTGGCGGAGCCGGACGGGAACGGCGGCTGGATCACCCACCAATGGCTGAAAAAGGCCGTGCTGCTCAGCTTCCGCCTGAACGACAACCAGGTGATGCCCGGCCTGGGCGATGCCAGTTTCTATGACAAGGTGCCGCTGAAATTCGACACCTGGGGCGACAACCGCTTCCGGGAAGCCGGCTTCCGCGCCGTGCCCGGTGCCATCGTGCGGCGCGGCGCCTATATCGCGCCGGGCACCGTGCTGATGCCCAGCTTCGTCAACATCGGCGCGCGCGTCGGCAAGGGCACCATGGTCGACACCTGGGCCACCGTCGGTTCGTGCGCGCAGATCGGCGAGAATGTCCACATCTCCGGCGGCGCCGGCATCGGTGGCGTGCTGGAACCCTTGCAGGCGAACCCCGTCATCATCGGCGACGGCGCCTTCATCGGCGCCCGCGCCGAAGTCGCCGAAGGCGTCATCGTCGGCGAAGGCGCCGTGCTGTCGATGGGCGTCTATCTGGGTGCCTCCACCAAG
Source organism: Sandarakinorhabdus sp. (assembly GCF_987265915.1). Lineage (NCBI taxonomy): Bacteria > Pseudomonadati > Pseudomonadota > Alphaproteobacteria > Sphingomonadales > Sphingosinicellaceae > Sandarakinorhabdus > Sandarakinorhabdus sp. Next base: position 426,298 of record NZ_OZ503948.1, on the reverse strand, counting down.
ATCGTCGACCGCGCCACCGGCGAAATCCACATCGGCAAGGTCCCGCCCTACGCGGTCGTCGTCTCCGGCACCCTGCCCGGCAAACCGCTGCCCGACGGCGCGCCGGGGCCGAACCTCTATTGCGCGGTGATCGTGAAGACAGTGGACGCGCAGACGCGGTCGAAGACGGGGATCAACGAGTTGTTGCGGGATTGAGATTCAGGAAGGAGGGCCTCCGGCGGGCAGGGGCGTGGCCCTGCCCGCCGGAGGCCGCCTTCTCCTTGCAGCCGGGGACCGCCTTAGCTACATAGTTAGCCAAGGAGGCGACGATGGCCCAGTTCTCGGTGCATGATGCAAAAACCAATCTGTCCCGCCTGATCGCCGACGCGCTCGCCGGCGGCGAGGTGGTGATTGCCCGCGGCAATGTGCCGGCGGTGCGTCTGGTGCCCATCAACCCGCGCGGTCGCCGGCAGTTTGGCGCGTTGAAGGGCAAGATTGCCGTCGATGCGCGCTTCGACGAACCCCTGCCCGCCGATGAACTGGATGGCTGGGCGCTCGGTTGAAGCTGCTGCTCGACACCCACGCGCTGATCTGGTGGCTGCTTGGCGATGAGGCGCTCAGCCGTCGCGCACGCGAAGCCATCGCCGACGAAGCCAATGATGTCGCCGTCAGCGCCGCGTCCGCCATGGAGGTTGCCACCAAGTTCCGGATCGGGAAACTGCCGGAAGCCGCCCTGCTCGCGCAGGATTTCGAGGCCATCATCGCCGATCAGGGTTTCATCGAACTGCCGATCAGCGTCCACCATGCCCGCCTCGCCGGTGAAATGAACATTCCCCACAAGGACCCGTTCGATCGCCTGTTGATCGCCCAGACGCTGGCGGAGGACATGATGCTGGTGTCCAATGAAACGCGCTTCGACGGCTTTGCGGTGAAGCGCATTTGGTGAGGCGCCCGGCGCGCACCCATCCATACCATGTCAGAAATGCTGCGCTTTCTTGAGTGTCACACCGCTGTCACCCCACCGGCCTAGAGGCGTCGAAACCGCTGGGGGTGTGCTGATATGGAAGTTGCGCTTGCCAAAGCCCGTCACATGGCTGTGCGCGAAGCCGTGCATCGCCATGAGGAGTTCAGCAAGCAGGGTGTGCTGGAGCGCGCCTTCACCTTTGCCTTCCGCGGCCTCGTTTATGCGCAGATCTGGGAAGATCCGGTCGTCGATCTGGAGGCGCTGCAATTGGGGCCGGGGATGCACCTCGTCACCATCGCCAGCGGCGGCTGCAACGTGCTCTCTTATCTCACCGCCGATCCGGCGCGGATCACGGCAGTCGATCTCAACACCGCGCATGTCGCGCTCGGCAAGCTGAAGCTGGCCGCCGCGCAGCATCTGCCCGACCAGGCCACATTCCACCGCTTTTTCGCCGAGGCCGACAGCCCGGCCAATATCGCCGCCTACAAGGCCCATGTCGCGCCGCATCTCGATGCCGTCAGCCGCGATTATTGGGAAGGCCGCGATCCGCTGGGTCGCAAGCGCATCAACGGCTTTGCCCGGAATTTCTACCGGCGCGGCCTGTTGGGCAGCTTCATCATCACCGGGCAGTGGCTGGCGCGCGCCTATGGGATCGACACGCGGCGGATGCTGGCCGCCAAGACGCTGGAAGAGCAGCGCGAAATCTTCGAAACCGAGTTCGCGCCGTTGTTCGACAAGAAATTCGTGCGCTGGCTGACCAGCAATCCGGCCTCTTTGTTCGGGCTGGGCATCCCGCCGGCGCAGTATCAGGCGCTGCTCGGCGAAGCGCCCGACATGGCCAGCGTGCTGCGCGCCCGGCTGGAAAAATTGTCGTGCGATTTCGCCGTGTCCGACAATTATTTCGCCTGGCAGGCCTTCGGCCGCGGTTATGGCAAGCACCGCGATGCGCCGCTGCCGCCCTATCTACAGGCCGCGCATTACGCCGCCGTCGCCGCGCGCACGGATCGCGTCGATTATCGCCACATCAACTATGTCGATTTCTTGGCGACCCAGCCGGCGGCCAGCTGCGACCGCTATGTGCTGCTCGACGCGCAGGACTGGATGACCGACGCGCAATTGACCGAGCTGTGGAGCGAGATCACCCGCACCGCCCGCCTAGGTGCCCGCGTGCTGTTCCGCACCGCCGCCGAACCTAGCCTGCTGCCCGGCCGCCTGCCCGACGCGCTGCTGGCGCGCTGGCACTATGCGGCGGAGGAGTCGCTGCGCTTCACCCGCGCCGATCGCTCGTCCATCTATGGCGGGGTCCATCTCTACACGCTCGCCGCCGCATGAGCGCCGCCGATGCCGTCACCCACGGCGCGGCGATGGACCGCATCTATCGCAATCAGCGGCATTTTTACGATCTCACCCGCAAATATTATCTGCTCGGCCGCGATGATCTGATCGCCAGGCTTGATGCCGGGCCGGAAGCCCGCGTGCTCGAAGTCGGCTGCGGCACCGGGCGCAACCTGATCGCCGCCGCCCGCCGCTTCCCGGACGCGCACTTCACCGGCATCGATATCTCATTGGAAATGCTGGCCACCGCCCGCGCCAACGTCCGCCGCGCGCGCCTGGCGGACCGCATCACCTTGCTGCAAGGCGACGCCACCGCCTTCGATGGCGCGGCCCTGTCCGGCGGCACCGGTTTCGACCGCGTCTTCCTGTCCTACACGCTCTCCATGATCCCAGACTGGCGCGCCGCGCTGGCGCAGGCTGCCGCTGCGCTGGCCCCCGGCGGCCGCCTCGATCTCGTCGATTTCGGCCAACAGGAACGCCTGCCCGCCGCCTTCCGCAAAGCCCTGTTCGCCTGGCTGGCCAAGTTCGACGTCACCCCCCGCGCCGACCTCGGCGATGTCGTGGCTGATTTGGCCGCCGCCCACGGCCTGACCAGCCACTGGCACTCCACCCGCGCCGGCTATGCGTGGTCGGCCGGGCTGCGCCGGCCACGCTGAGGCGCCTCGCCTTACCCCCCTTTCCCCTTTGCCCCTTGCCATCGCGCACGCCGCCCGCTTTGATGCGCGGGAAAAGGGGATCATCATGCGTCACATCATCGCCGGCCTGCTGGCCGCCAGCGCCATGTTTTCGAACGCCGTTCCAGCCGCAGCCCAAGCGCCAATCGCGCGCCCTGGGGAGCCCGCCTTTCGCGCGCTCTACAAGGAGCTGGTGGAGACCAACACCACGGTCTCCGCCGGCAGCTGCACGGCATTGGCGCAGAAGATCGCGGTGCGGTTGAAGGCGGCTGGGTACGCCGATGCCGATATCAAATTGTTCAACGGCCCCACCGATCGCCCGCAGGATGGCGGCCTGGTCGCCACGCTGCCGGGCAAGGACCCGAAGGCAAAGGCGATCCTGCTGCTCTCCCACCTCGACGTGGTGGAGGCCAAGCGCGCCGATTGGGAGCGCGACCCGTTTGCCTTCATCGAGGAGGGCGGCTTTTTCTATGGCCGCGGCGTTTCGGATGACAAGGCGCATGCCACCATCTTCACCGATGCGATGATCCGCCTGAAAATGGCCGGTAAACCGCAAAAACGCACGCTGAAACTGGCGCTGACCTGCGGCGAGGAAGGCGGGCCGTTCAATGGCGCGCAATGGCTGGTGGAAAATCACCGCGACTGGATCGAGGCGGAATTCGCCCTGAACGAAGGCGGCGGCGGCAAGGCCGACGAGACCGGCAAGCCGATGAGCCTGGCCTTCCAGGCCGGCGAGAAAGTCTATCAGGATTTCGTGCTGGAAACCCGCAACCCCGGCGGCCACAGCAGCCGGCCGCGCCCGGACAATGCGATTTATGAACTCGCCGCGGGGCTGGTGCGCCTGTCGAAAAATGATTTCCCGGTCATCCTGTCGGACACCACCCGCGCCTATTTCAACGCCATGGCCGGGTTGACCACGGCGGAAAATGCCGCCGCCATCCGCGCCCTGCTGGCCAATCCGGGCGATGCCGCCGCCGATGCCATCGTCTCGCGCGATCCGGGCTGGCACTCCACGCTGCGCACCAGCTGCGTCGCGACCATGCTGGATGCCGGCCATGCTCGCAACGCGCTGCCGCAACGCGCGCAGGCCAATGTGAACTGCCGCATGTTCCCCGGCGAAAGCGTCGAGAAGGTGCGCGGGCAAATCGCCGAACGGCTGGGCGATCCCACCATCACCGTCACACCGCGCGCCTCTGAAAATCCGCCGCAGGCCGCGCCGCCGCCGCCGCTCAGCGCCCAGGTCTATGGCCCCGCCGTCGCGCTGGCGACCAAGCATTTCCCCGGCATCGCCATCATCCCGACCATGAGCACCGGCGCCACCGATGGCCGCTATCTGAACGCCGCCGGCATCGCCACCTATGGCATGCCCGGCCGCTTTGGCATGCCCGATGGCAATGGCGTCCACGGCCTCAACGAACGGATTTCGGTGAAGGGCGTGCTTGATGAGCGCGATTATCTGTTCGACCTGATCGTCACCTACGCCAGCAAGTAAGGATAGTCCCCGTGCGCAAGACCCTGTTTGCTGCGGCGCTGTTGGCGGCCCTGCCCGCCGCTAATCCCGCTGTCGCCCAACCCGTCACCCCGCAGCCGGGCGAAGCCGCCTTCCGCGCGCTCTACAAGGAGATGGTGGAAACCGACACCAGCCTGACCACCGGCAGCTGCACCGCCGCCGCCGACAAACTCGCCGTGCGCTTCCGCGCGGCCGGTTTCAGCGATGCCGAGATCACCCAGTTTTCGGTGCCGGAATTTCCCAAGGAAGGCGGTATTGTCGTCCATCTGAACGGCACCGACAAAAAGGCGCAGCCGATGCTGCTGCTCGGCCATCTGGATGTGGTGGCGGCAAAGCCGGAGGATTGGACACGCAGCCCCTTCAAACTGATTGAGGAAAGTGGCTATTTCTATGGCCGCGGCACGCTGGACGACAAGGCGCAGGCCGCCGTGTGGGCCGATCTGCTGATCCGCCTGAAGGCCGCCGGCAAGCCGCAGAAACGCACGATCAAACTGGCGCTGACCTGCGGCGAGGAAACCACCTATGCCTTCAACGGCGCCGATTGGCTGGCAAAGAACCGTCCCGATCTGATCAGCGCGGCCTTTGCCCTGAACGAAGGCGGCGGCGGCCGTTATGGCGCCGATGGCAAGCCGCAGCGCCTGGACGTGCAGGTCGGCGAAAAGACCGTGCAGAATTTCTGGATCGAGGCGACCAATCCGGGCGGCCACAGCAGCGTGCCGCGGCCGGACAACGCCATCACCGATCTGGCCCGTGCCATCGTGGCGGTGAACACCCATGAATTTCCGGTGCAATATACCGATACCACCCGCGCCTACTTTACGGCGCTCGCCCGCGCGCTGCCCGATCCGGTCGGCCCGGCGATCACCCGCCTGCTGGCCAACCCCAATGATGCCGAAGCCAACGCCATCGTTTCGCAGGACCCGACCAACCACAGCGTGCTGCGCACCACCTGCGTCGCCACCCTGATCGAGGCCGGCCATGCCGAAAACGCCCTGGCGCAGCGCGCGCGCGCCAATGTGAACTGCCGCATGTTCCCCGGCACCGATCCCAATGCGCTGAAAGCCGATCTGGCCGCCATCATCGGCAATCCCAAGGTGAGTATCAGCCTGAAACTGCCGATCCGCCCGGTCGCCAAGCCCACGCCGATGAACCCGGCCATCATCGGCCCGATGCAAAGCCTGGCCGCGAAACATTTCCCCGGCGTGCCGCTGCTGGCGATGATGTCCACCGGCGCCACCGATGCCATTTTCATCACGCCCGTAGGCGTGCCGGTCTATGGCGCGCCTGGCATGTTCATCGATCCCGATGGCAACGGCGTTCACGGCCTCAACGAACGTATCCGCGTAACCAGCGTGATGAAGGGCCGCGATTATCTTTCCGATCTGGTGATCGCCCTGGCCAATCCCTGATGTGGGGCTGGCATCCGGGGCGCTGAGGCCCTACATGCTGGCCATGGATTTCGCTCATCTTCTCACGCCCGAAGCCTTGGCGGCGTTCGGCCAGGTCGTGCTGATCGATCTGGTGCTCGCCGGCGACAATGCCATCGTGGTCGGTGCGCTCGCGGCCGGCCTGCCCGCGGCGCAGCGCAAGAAGGTGATCCTGATCGGCATCATCGCCGCGCTGGTGCTGCGCATCGTGTTTGCGCTGCTCGTCACGCAATTGTTGCAGATCGTCGGCCTGATCCTCGCTGGTGGCTTGCTGCTGTTGTGGGTGGCCTGGCGCATGTGGCGCGAGCTGAACCCGCGCACCGCGATGATCGACATGCCGGGCAACAAGGATGATTTTACCGCCGCCAACGCACCGGCCCCGGCCAAGAGCTTCGCCGCCGCCGCTTGGTCGGTGGCCATCGCCGACGTCTCGATGAGCCTGGACAATGTGCTCGCCGTGGCCGGCGCCGCGCGCGAACACCCCGATATCCTGATCGCCGGCCTGATCTTGTCGGTGGCGCTGATGGGCGTCGCCGCCAATTTCATCGCGCAATATATCGAGCGCTATCGCTGGATCGCCTATGTCGGGCTGGCGGTGATCGTTTATGTCGCCGGCAAGATGATCTGGGAAGGCTTCAACGAGGTCGCGCCGGTCGTCCTGCCGCTGGTCGCGAGCTGACGCTGCGATCTCATCTGTTGGCAATCGGATAGAGCGTAAGCATCGTCATCCGGCTGTTCACCGGGAAACGCCGGATCAGCACCCCGCGACTGTGCTGCGTGCCGGCCTGAATGCGCAAGATCGCAGCCTTTGTATCGGCAAGATCCCGCACGGACAGCCACGGCGCCTGCGGCGGCGCATCATTACGGCAGCAATGGGCACCATAGAGGCGGGTGTCGCTGGGCAACATGGCCAGCAACCGGTCGATGGTAGCAACATAGGTGGACAGGCTCGAATCCGGCGCGAAGGCATAAAGCGTTGTCGGATAGAGAAAATCGCCGGTGTACAGGCGTTTGCCCACAGGATCCCACACGGAGACCGAGCTGGTGGTATGGCCTGGCGTCAGCAGGACCTTGACCGATCGCCCGCCCAGATCGATGGTTTCACCCGGCTTGATCCACTGCGTCACCGCAAATGCGGGCGGCGACCAGCCTTCATATTGATACCGGCCCAGCCGCACCCGATCGCCATCCGCGCGAGCGCGGGTTTCCGGCAGATCGATCAGCGCGATGTCGCGAAAATGCGCCAGGCCATTGGTGTGATCATAATGGAGATGGCTGGGGATGACCGTGACGGGCAGCGACGTGAGGCCGGCAACCACCCGGCCGAGATCATGGCGCGTGGTGGCGCCGGCGTCGATCAGCAGCGCCCGGCGGGTGCCGATCAGCAGATATTCGTAATTGTCCGGCGCGTCGGCTGGCTCGCCAATGGCAAAGCTGCCCGGCGCAATCTCCTCGACCAGCCAATGCCCACCGACGATCCGGCCGGCCGCCTTGCCCGGCCTTGCGGCAAACTGCGCCGGGTTGGCCGGTGCCGGCATGACCTCCACCCCCAGCTGGCCGGCGGCCATGAAGGCTTCGGCAAAGCCATAGGGCGCCGCGGCAACCGCCAGCGCTGTGGCGCCCGCCGCCGCCAGCGCCCAGCCGGCGAGGCTGCGCCCCCTCAAGGCAGCAGCACCGTCGATCCGGTTGTGCGCCGCGCCGCCAGATCGGTGTGCGCCGTCGCCACATCGGCCAGTGCATAGCGTTGATTCACCGCCAGTTTCAGCGCGCCCGACGCCATCATCGCCAGCACCCGGCCGGCATAGGTCGCGCGATCATCCGGCGTGGCATAATAATCGAACAGGGTTGGCCGCGTCGCAAACAAGGATCCCTTGCGCGCCAATATGCCCAGATCGACGCCCGACACCGGCCCCGAAGCATTGCCGAAGCTGATCATCAACCCGCGCCGCTTCAAACTGTCGAGGCTGGATTCCCAGCTCGCCTTGCCAACACCGTCGAACACCACATCCACACCGCGCCCCTTGGTCAGGCTGCGCACAGTCACGGCCACATCCTCGCTGTCCAGCACGCCATGATCGGCGCCATTGGCCGCCGCCAGCGCCAGTTTCTCCGCGCTGCCCGCCACGGCAATCACGGTCGCGCCCAGCGATTTCAGCCATTGCACCAGCAACAGGCCCACGCCGCCAGCCGCCGCCGGCACCAGCGCCCAATCGCCGGCCTGTACGCGCGCGCACCGCTCCACCAAAAATTCGGTGGTGCAGCCCTTCAGCAAGCCGGCCGCGGCCACCTCGTCGCTCACCCCATCGGGCAGCGGCACCAGCATGGCGGCCGCGATGTTGCGGTGCGTGGCATAGGCCCCGATCGGCCCCCAGCAATAGCCGACGCGCGCGCCCACCGGCAGCGTCACGCCCTCCCCGGCTGCTTCGATCACGCCGGCCGCCTCCAGCCCCAGGCCTGACGGAAAACTGAGCGGATAGAGGCCGGAACGATGATAGGTATCGATGAAGTTAAGCCCGATCGCCGTGTGGCGGATGCGCACCTCCCCCGGGCCGGGTTCGGTCAGGCTGATATCCTGCCACTGCATCACCTCGGGGCCGCCTGTCGCTTCGATCCGGATCGCCTTCATCATTTCACCCCTTCATGCTGCACCGATGCTGCGCGGTAAGTATTTGTTTTTGTTCCACACCTGCAAATCCGCGCAACGCCTTGCCGATAGCGCTGCCAAGCCGCTACACTAACGGTTTCCCGGCAAGAGGCAAAGCGCGCATGAAGATCAGCTTCGACATCGAATGCACCCCGCAAGAGGCCCGCGCTTTTTTCGGCCTGCCTGATCTGCAGCCGCTGCACGATGTCTATCTCGATCGCATGAAGGCCACGATGACCGACGGTATCACGCCGGCTGATTGGGAGAAGATGATGCGCGCCTGGGCGCCCGGCATCGCCGGCGGCTATGAACAATGGCAGAAATTGTTCATGTCTGGCCTGACCGCCGCCACCATGAACAACAAGCCGCCCAAGGGCTGAAGCTTCGCCATGACCGACACGATCGCGGCGCTGGCCAGCGGCCGGCCGCCGGCCGCGCTGGCGGTCATCCGCATCTCCGGCCCCGCGGCCTTTGCCGTGGTCCACACACTTGCCGGCCGGCTGCCGGCGCCGCGGCGGATGAGCCTGTGCCGGCTGACCGATCCGGCGACCCAGGTGCTGCTCGATTCGGCGCTGGTGGTGATCTTCCCCGGCCCGAACAGCGCCAGCGGCGAGGATCTGGCCGAACTCCACCTGCACGGCGGCGCGGCGGTGATCAGCGGCGTGCTGGCGGCGGTTACCGCCATGCCGGGCGTGCGGCTGGCAGAGCCCGGCGAATATACGCGCCGCGCCTTTGCCAATGGCCGCATGGATCTGGCGCAGGTCGAGGGCCTTGCCGATCTGGTCGCCGCCGAAACCGCCAGCCAGCGCGATCAGGCGCTGGCACTGGCCGGCGGCGCGCTGGGGCGATTGGCAGAGGATTGGCGCGGACGCTGCCTGGATGTGCTGGCCCAGGCCGAAGCCGGGCTGGATTTCGCCGAGGAGGAGGCTGATGTCGCCGAGCGCCTCGATGAAGCTGCCCGCCAGCAGCTGCTGGCGATGGCCGCTGATCTGGCGCGGCTGATCGCCGATTCCACCCGCGCCGCCCGCATCCGCGATGGCCTGACCATCGCGGTCACAGGCGCCCCGAATGTCGGAAAATCTAGCCTGGTCAATAAGTTGGCGATGCGTGACGTGTCGATCGTCACCGCGATTGCCGGCACCACCCGCGATGCCATCGAGGTGCCGATCGATCTTGGCGGCGTCGCCGCGGTACTGATCGACACCGCCGGCTTGCGCGACACCGATGACCCGGTGGAGGCCGAAGGCATCGCCCGCGCCCGCCGCCGCGCCGCCGACGCTGATCTGGTGATCGCCGTCGCCAGCGCCGATGCGCCCGTGTGGCCCGAAGCGCCCGCCACACGCCTGCTGCTGCTCAACAAGGCGGACCTCGGCCTGCCCGCCGCCGTGCCCGCCGAAGCGCTGGCCGTTTCCGCCGCCACCAGCGCAGGCCTGCCCGAACTGCGCAAATGGCTGACCGACTGGGCCCATGGCGCCACTCGCCCCGGCGAGCCGGCCCTGCTCTCCCACGCCCGCCACCGCGCCGCCTTCGCCGATGCCGAAGCCGCGCTGCGCGATGCCGCTGACGCCGCCGAGCCCGTCCTGCGCGCCGAAGCCTTGCGCGTCGCAGCCCACGCCTTCGGCCGCATCGCCGGGCGGGTCGCCGTGGACGAGGTGCTGGATCGCATCTTCAGCCGCTTCTGCATCGGCAAGTAGTCTGATGTTTCACGTGGAACAATCGCCCCCGACACGCTAAAGCCTCCGCATGATCTTTGACGTCATCATCGTCGGCGCTGGCCATGCCGGCTGTGAGGCTGCGACCGCTGCAGCGCGGCGCGGCGCGCGCGTGGCGTTGGTGACGCTGCGCAGCGACGATCCGGGCATGCTCAGTTGCAATCCCGCTGTCGGTGGCATCGGCAAGGGTCATCTTGTCACCGAGATTGACGCGCTGGGTGGCATCATGGGCCGGGTGACAGATGCCGCGCGCCTGCAATCACGGCTGCTCAACCGCTCCAAGGGCCCCGCTGTGCACGGCCCACGGGCCCAAGTTGACCGCAAACTTTATCGCGGCGCCATGGCGCAGGTGCTGGCCGAACACCCTCAGCTAAGCGTTGTCGCAACTGCCGTGCAATCGCTGATCATCGAGAATGGCTGCATCACGGGCGTCGGGACCGCGCAAGGCCGCCTGAGCGCGCCAACAGTCGTCCTCACAACCGGCACCTTCCTCGGCGGCATGATGCACATCGGCAGCCAGCGCGAGGCTGGCGGCCGCGTCGGTGCGCCAGAACATCCTGGCGCCTCCGATCTCGGCGCCGCGCTGCGCGCCATGGGCCTGCCGGTCAGCCGGCTGAAGACCGGTACGCCAGCGCGCCTGGATGGCCGCAGCATCGATTGGGCCGTGCTGGAATGGCAGCATGGTGATACCGATCACCCGCGCTTCAGCCAGACCGGTACGCCCAATGCGCGCCCGCCGCTGCCCTGCGCCATCACCCGCACCAACGCGCGCACCCATCAGATCATCCGCGATCACCTGGGGGAATCGGCGCTCTATGGCGGCCATATCGATTCGGTCGGCCCGCGCTATTGCCCCTCAATCGAAGACAAGGTGGTGCGCTTCGGCGACCGCGACGGCCACCAGATCTTCCTGGAGCCGGAAGGCTATGATGACATCAACATCTATCCCAATGGCCTTTCGACCTCGCTGCCGCTCAATGTCCAGCAAGCCTTCATCGCCACCATCACCGGACTGGAGCGGGTCCGCATCCTGCGGCCGGGCTATGCCATCGAATATGATCATGTCGATCCGCGCGCGTTGACGCCGGGGCTGGCGTGCAAGGATATCCCCGGCCTGTTCCTCGCCGGCCAGATCAACGGCACCACCGGGTATGAAGAAGCCGCCGCGCAGGGCCTGGTCGCCGGCGCCAATGCAGCGGCACAGGCGCTCGGCCTGCCCGAACTGCAGATCGATCGCACCCAGGCCTATATCGGGGTGATGATCGACGATCTGACGACGCACGGGGTCGCCGAACCCTATCGCATGTTCACCAGCCGCGCTGAATATCGCCTGCGGCTGCGGGCCGACAATGCCGATCAGCGGCTGACGCCGTTGGGCCAAACCCTTGGCCTGATTCCGGACGATCAGGCGGAACGCTTCGCAATCCGGGCCACCGCGCGCCAAACCGCGCGCGCACTGCTCGATTCGCTGTCGGCAACGCCCCACCAACTGGCCAGCCACGGCATCGATGTGCGCCAGGATGGCCAGCTGCGCAGCCTGTTCGATTGGCTGCGCTTCCCGGCCGTTACCCATGAAGCCGCCCGCTGCGTCTGGCCGCAACTGGCAGCGGTGCCCGACGACCTGCTCGCCAGCCTGGCCGTAGATGCCAACTATGCCGCCTATGTCGCCCGGCAGGATGCCGACGTGGCTGCGCTGCGCCGCGATGAAGGCCTGGCGCTGCCGGCGTCACTGGATTACGCCGCCGTCGCTGGCCTGTCGCACGAGATGGTCGAGCGGCTCACTCGCGCCCGCCCGCTTACCATCGGCGCCGCCAGCCGCGTGCCCGGCATCACGCCCGCCGCGCTTGTCGCCCTGCTGCCACTTGCCTCGCGCCGCGCTGCCTGACGTGAACAATCCGGAACGGGAGGCCTTTGCGGCCGAGTTTGATGTTTCACGTGAAACAATGGCGCGGCTCGATCGCTATGCCGAACTGCTCGCCGAATGGCAGCAGCGCATGAACCTGGTTGGCCCGTCCACGCTGCCGCACATCTGGGATCGGCACTTCCGCGACTCGGCGCAATTGCTGCCCATTGCCGGCACCGGGCAACGCTGGCTCGATATCGGCGCCGGCGGCGGCTTCCCCGGCCTGGTTCTGGCCATCCTTGATCCAACATCCAATTTCATGTTGGTCGAATCCATCACCAAGAAATGCACATTCTTGTCCACAGTCGCAGGCGAAACCGGCACGGAAAGCCAGGTTCTTGTCACCAACGCGCGCATTGAAGGCACGAAGGCCACGCGTTTCGACGTGATCACCGCCCGCGCCGCCGCCGCGCTCGACACATTGTTCGATTGGGGCGCGCGCTTCGCCGGCCCCGGCACACGCTGGATCCTGCCAAAAGGCGCGCGCGTGCAGGAAGAGCTTGCCACCGCCGCCAAGCGCTATCACTTTGATCATCAGCTGATTCCCAGCCGCACTGATTCTGCCGCCCGCATCGTCGTCGCCAGCAATGTCAGGTCAGCAGCGTCAGGCCATGTGGGGGTAAAACGCCGATGATCATTGCCATTGCCAATCAGAAAGGCGGCGTCGGCAAGACGACAACCGCCGTCAATCTGGCGACCGCGCTGGCCGCCATCGGCAAGAGCGTGCTGGTGATCGATAGCGACCCGCAGGGCAATGCCTCCACCGGGCTCGGCGTTGGCCGTCGGGATCGCGAACCGTCGCTGTATCAATTGCTGATTGGGGAAGCCACGGCCGCCGAAACGGTCAAGCCCACCGCCGTCCCCGGCCTGTCGCTGATACCGGCCACCTCGGCCCTGTCCGGCGCAGAGGTGGAGCTGGTCAGCACCGACCGCCGCACCCATCGCCTGGCCGACGCGCTCGCCACCCTGCCCCCCCATGATTTCGTGCTGATCGATTGCCCGCCGTCGCTCGGCCTGCTCACCGTCAACGCGCTGGTGGCGGCCGATTCGGTGCTGGTGCCGCTGCAAAGCGAGTTTTTTGCCCTGGAGGGCCTGTCGCAATTGCTCGGCACCATCGATCGGGTGAAGGCTGGCCTCAACCGCCGGCTGGAATTACTGGGCATCGTCCTCACCATGGTCGATCGCCGCAACCGGCTGTCTGATCAGGTTTGTGACGATGTGCGCGCGGTGATGGGCGCCAAAGTGCTCAAGACCATGGTGCCGCGCAACGTCCGCCTGTCGGAAGCGCCCAGCCACGGCTTGCCGGCCTTGATTTATGACAGCCGCTGCGTCGGCTCCGAAGCCTATGTCGCCCTCGCCCGCGAACTGCTTGGCCGCATCGATACAGGCCTGGCGCTGGCCGGATGAAGAGAGTCCAAATGGCTGAAATCAAAAAGAAATCTGGCCTCGGTCGCGGGCTGTCGGCCCTGCTGGACGATATCGCCGCGCCGCCCCCGGTCGATTCGCCGAGTGTGGTGCGCCTGGCAATCGCCGACATTGAAGCCAACCCGGATCAGCCCCGCCGCCATTTCGACGAGCAGGCCATGGCCGAACTGGTGGCCTCGGTGCGTGCGCACGGCATTTTGCAACCGATCCTGGTACGTCCGTACCTTGGTCCGAACGGGAGCCGGCATCAGATCATCGCCGGTGAACGGCGCTGGCGCGCGGCGCAAGCGGCAGGCTTGCACGAAGTTCCGGTGGTGGTCCGTCCGCTCGATGACCGACAAGTGTCTGAAATTGCCCTGATCGAAAATATCCAGCGCGCCGACCTCAACGCCATCGAGGAAGCCCGCGGCTATCAACGGCTGATCGCCGAACATGGCCATACCCAGATGGTGCTGGCCGATATCGTTGGCAAATCGCGCAGCCACATCGCCAATCTGCTGCGGTTGCTCGATCTGCCGGCTGCGGTGCAGGCCATGGTTGAAACCGGCGCGCTGTCGATGGGTCACGCTCGGGCGCTGGTCGGCGCCGCCAATGCGCAGGCGCTGGCCGAGCGGGTTGTCCGCCAGGGCCTTTCGGTGCGCGCCCTTGAACAGCAACTGGCCGGCGGCCGCGCCAAGCCCGGCGCGCCGGCGCGCCCAGCTGCGTTTGCCCCCGCCAGTGATCCGAACAGTGAAGCACTGGAAAGCCAATTGGCCGAGGCGCTTGGCATGCCGGTGGCCTTGCAGGTCGCCGCCGGCGCCAGCAGTGGCAGCCTCACCATCCGCTTTGCCGATCTCGATCAGCTCGACATGCTTTGCGCCAGGCTCGGGGCCAGCTGATCAGCGCCGTCTTGCCGCCGCCGCGGCCCGGCGCGTGATGGCCAGCAATGTGGCATGCACCCCCAGATCGGCCAAGCCGCCGCTGGTCTTCACGCTGCGCTCTGCGGCCAGCACGTCGGCCATGGCGCGTTGCAGACGATCCTGGGTCCACAGGCCCAACGCCTTGGAAATGATGGGTTTTTCTTTGAAGAAAATCGCCCTGGCGCCCTCGACCACCGCATCCGGGCTGCGGCCGGCATCCACCTCCACCCGCAGCGCGATCAATTGCACCAAGCGCCGTTCCAACCCGCGCAGCAGGGGGATGGCGGTGCCATCAGGCAGCCGGGCGAGCAGATCGGTGGCGGTCGCGACATCACCGGTGGTGATCGCCGCGATCGGCGCGAACAGCTCGGCATCGCCGCTGGTGATGCCCAGCGCCGCCAGATCCTCGGCTTCCAGCCGCTGCGGCTTGTCCGCTGCCGAGTCCTTGTACAGCGCGTATTTCTCCAGTTCCCGGCGCATCACCTGGCGGTCGCCACCTGCCGACGCGAACAAGGTCTCCGCCACGCCTCGTTCCAGTCGCAACCCCAACGGCGTCGCCATGTCGGCAAGCAACCGCGGCGCATCGCGCAAGGTCGCCTCATATTGCGCGCTGGACGCAATTGCCGCCTGCTTTTCCGCAAATTGGCGCAGCTTGTTGGCGGCCTTCAGATCGCCGGCCAGCGCCACCACCGGGTGCCCGGCCGGCGCCGCCAGCAGCGCCTCCACCGCGGGCAGCCCGGCCTCGTCCAGGCCATCGACGCGCACCACCTCACGCCCGCCAAACATCGACAGGCTGGTCGCGGCGGCCATCAGCGCTTGCGGATCATGCTTCAGGCTGGCGCCGTCGATTTCGGTCAAGGTTTCAGCAGCCAGGCCGGCCAGCAACTGCCCGGCCAGATCACGCGACGCCGATTCATCCGGCCCGAACAGCAGCACCAGGCGCAGATCGGCCGGCCAGGCCCGCGCGATGCTGGCAATGCGGCCGACATCGGCCTTCATCGCCGCCGCTTACCTGGCGGTGGCGCGGGCATGGCGCGCCAGCCGGGCGCTGATCTGCCGGGCCAGATCGATCGACAGCCGGTCCAGCGCAGCATTTTCCGCCGCGACCACGGCATAGTTGGAACTGACACGATCGATGCCGGCATCGGCCGCCACGCTGTCATCCAGCACGACCTGACCAGTGTCAGCCTCCACCAACCGGAAACGGGCGCGCAACGTGCGCCGTTCGCGCGCGGCCGATGAATCACCGCGCAAACCGAACGCCGTGATCTGATCATCCAACAGGATTTCCAGGCGATAGCGCGGATCGGCGGCGGCGCGGCCGAATTGTTCCTCCAGCGCCTGTCGCACCAGAAAGCCGGCGCGTTCCGGGATCGGCGCGATGCTGATATCCGCCATCAAGCTGGCCGGAGCCGATGTGCCGCCACCGGAATAGACCGGTTGCAGGGCGCAGCCGGGCAGGGCCAGCACAGCCAGCAGCAGAACGGCCCTATGCAACGATGTTCACCAGGCGATCGGGCACCACGATGATCTTGCGCGGAGCCGCGCCATCCAGGCTGCGCTGCACCGTGGGCAGCGCCAGCGCTTCGGCCTCCAGTGCGGCCTTGTCGGCGCCTTTGGCGGCGGTGAAGCTGCCCTTGAGCTTGCCATTCAGCTGCACCGCAATGGTGACCTCGTCGTCGATCAGCAGCGCCGGATCGGCCACCGGCCAGGCCGCATCGCACACCAGCCCATCCTGCCCCAGCAGCGCCCATGCCTCTTCGGCCAGATGCGGGGACATTGGCGCAACCAATTGAATCAGCGTGATAACCCCGGCGAAGCGACTGGGGCCAGGCGTGGCGCGCTCCAGTGCCCCGACCAGCTCATACAGACGCGCCACCGCCTTGTTGAACTGCAACTTGTCGATATCACCGGTCACCGCCGCAATCGCGCGGTGCACCTGGCGGTCGATCTTGGGATCAGCGGCGCCCTCCACCGGCGTCACATGGTCTTCGGCCAGTCGCCACACCCGCTGCACAAAGCGCCAGGCGCCATCGATGCCGCTTTCCGACCAGGCCAGATCACGCTCCGGCGGCGAATCGGACAGCATGAACCAGCGCACAGCATCGGCGCCATACCGGCCGAGAATGGCATCGGGATCGATGACATTCTTCTTCGATTTCGACATCTTGATGACCCGGCCGATCTCTACGGCCTCGCCATCGGCCTTCAGCCAGGCTCCATCGCTGCGGCGCTCGATGTCTTCGGGTGCGAACCACAGCGGCGGCAAGCCCTCGCCTTGCGGCCGGCTGTAGGTTTCGTGGGTCACCATGCCTTGCGTGAACAGGCCGGCAAACGGCTCCGCCACATCGATCGCGCCGATGCGCTGCAAGGCGCGTGTCCAGAACCGCGCATAGAGCAGGTGCAGGATGGCATGCTCCACCCCGCCGATATACTGGCCAACCGGCAGCCACTGCGCCGCCACCGCCGGATCGAACGGCCGATCGACGGGCGCGCTGGCGAAGCGGATGAAATACCACGATGAATTGGTGAAGGTGTCGAGCGTGTCGGTCTCGCGCCGCGCCGCGGCACCGCATTGCGGGCAGTCCACCTGCCCCCAGGTCGGGTGGCGCTCCAGCGGGTTGCCAGGCTGATCGAAGCTGACGTCTTCGGGCAGGGTCACCGGCAGATCGGCCTTGGGCACCGGCACCACGCCGCAGGCATCGCAATGGATGATGGGGATCGGCGTGCCCCAGTAACGCTGGCGCGACACACCCCAATCGCGCAGGCGATATTGGGTGACCGCTTCGCCCCAGCCTTCGGCTTCGGCCCGCACGATCACGGCGGCGCGCGCCTCATCGGCAGTCATGCCATCCAGAAAGCGCGAGTTCACCATGCGGCCCGGCCCGGTATAGGCCTCATCATGGATCGGTGCCGCTTCATCGCCTTCGGCCGCGACGACGCGTAGTACCGGCAACTGATATTTGCGCGCGAAATCGAGGTCGCGCTGGTCATGGCCGGGACAGCCGAACAGCGCGCCGGTGCCATAATCCATCAACACGAAATTGGCGACGAACACCGGCAAGCGGATGGCAGGATCGAGCGGGTGAAGCACCGAAAGGCCGGTATCAAACCCCAGTTTCTCCTGAGTCTCGATATCGGCCGCCGCGGTGCCACCGGCCTGACATTGCAGGATGAAATCCGCCAGCGCCGGGTTGTCTGCGGCACAACGCTGCGCCAACGGGTGATCGGCGGCGATGGCGGCAAAGCTCGCGCCGAACAGCGTATCGGGCCGGGTGGTGAACACGTCAAAACGGCCGCCGCCGTCCACCTGGAAGGTGAACCGCAGCCCGGTTGAACGCCCGATCCAGTTCTCCTGCATCAGGCGGACCTTGTCCGGCCACTGATCCAGCCCCTGCAACCCTTCCAGCAGATCATCGGCAAAATCGGTGATCTTCAGGAACCACTGATTCAGCTTGCGCCGCTCGACCAGCGCCCCCGATCGCCAGCCGCGGCCGTCGATCACCTGTTCGTTGGCCAGCACGGTCATATCGACCGGATCCCAGTTCACCGCCGATTCGCGGCGATAGACCAGCCCGGCAGCGAGCATATCCAGGAACAGCGCCTGTTCGTGGCCGTAATAATCCGGCTCGCAGGTGGCGAGTTCGCGGCTCCAATCCAGTGCAAAGCCCAGCCGCTTCAGCTGGGCGCGCATCGCCGCGATATTGGCGCGCGTCCAGCTGCCGGGGTCCACGCCGCGTTCCATGGCGGCATTTTCGGCCGGCATGCCGAACGCATCCCAGCCCATCGGATGCAGCACTTCAAAGCCCTGGGCGCGGCGCGTGCGCGCCACAACATCGCCCATCGTATAGTTGCGCACATGGCCGATGTGGATGCGCCCCGATGGATAGGGAAACATTTCAAGTACATAGGACTTGGGCTTCGGACTGTCATCGCGCGCGACAAAGCTTTCGCGCGCGTCCCATATCGCCTGCCAGCGCGCCTCTGCGGCCTGATGATCAAAACGCGGCATCTTGGGCGGTCAGCGCATCAACGGTCGGGCGCCATGGCATTGCGCCGCAGATCGCGGGCCTTGGCCAGGATCGTTTCTTCCAGCCGCTGCACGGTGCCGGCGCGCACGCCGGCATCGGCCCAGCCGGTGGCGCCCAGCGTCTGGCGCTGCACATTCACCTTGATCGCATCAGAGCGCAATTCGGTGTCCAGCACGGTGATCGTCACCTTCACCCGTTCATTGGCGCTTTGCGGGGAGACATACCAATCGGTGAGGATGACGCCGCCATTGGAATCGACCTGTGCCAGCGGCATGAAACCGATGGTATCCAGCGCCGAACGCCACAAATAGGCGTTGATGCCCAGCGTGGTGACACGCGGCGGCGCTTCGGCGGCCAGTTTCGGCTTCTTGCGGCCGCACGCCGGCGCCATCAGCGCCAGCGAAGACAGGAAAACCAGGGTAACGATACGCCGCATGGCAGGCCCTTCATCGGATGCGGCCCCGGCGGGCCGGCTCGCGCTGCTTATTGGCATGTTGCACCCCCGTCGCCAAGCCCGGCGCGTGCCGGCGCGTGCCGGCGCGCGGGGGCAACTGTGGGCTTCCCGCCACAAACCGCGCAAAAGCGAGAGCATACGGCCGTTCATGTCAGGGATACGTTCGAACTTATATGGGCTTGAACCATGCGGGTTGCTAGGCTGCACGTTATGAAGACCGGGGCTGATTCGGCCGCGCCTGTGCGCGCCTTCGCCCGCCGCGCCGCTACGGTGCTGGTGGCGGCAAGCCTGTGCGCCGGCCTTGCCGTGTCGGCGCAGGCCGCAAAGCCGGTGCGCGCGCCGAAACAGCGTCTCGCCATCGATACGCCGATCACGCCGTTTGCGCCAAAGCTCGCCGAGTTCGGCCGCTTTGCTTTCACCGCGCCCGGTGCGCCGTCACAGCCGCAATCGCTGTCCAGCGGCTTCCGCTTCACGCCGTCGGGCCAGGCCGAAAGCCTGCGCGCCCTGTCGCTCGGCCTCGCCACCCGCGTCACCGCCGCAGCGACCGATCGTTCCAAGGCGACCGCGCCCACCGAATTGCTGGTGGTGCCGGCCGGCTATGGCCTCAATCTCTCGCTGGGCTGGAAGGGCTTTGCGCTCGATACCGGCTACAGCCATGCCGAACCGGTGCTGGCTTCACCGCTGGCCGGCCGGATGACCGACGCCGTCAATCTCGGCCTGTCTTATGGTGGCCGCAACTGGCGCACCCGCCTGGAAGGCACCGCCGAACAAAGCCAGCCGCTGGCCTTCGCGCCGCTCACCCGCCGCTATTCGCTCGAACTGGGCGGCGCCTATCGCGTCGCGCCGCGCCTGTCGGTCACCGGCGGCCTGCGCTATCGCATCGCGCCCGAACCGCCGAGCCTGGTGCTGCCGAACCGCGACGACCAGGCCGTCTATCTCGGCACCAGCATCGCTTTCTGAGTTCGTGACGGACGCATTCGAACGACTGGCCGGCATAAAGGCCGGGCTCGACCGGGCCTGCCGCGATGCCGGGCGCAAAGATCGGCCGCTGCTGGTCGCCGTCTCCAAAACCTTCGCCGCTGAAGACATCGCACCGCTCATCGCCGCCGGCCAACGCCACTTCGGCGAAAACCGCGTGCAGGAAGCGCAAGCGAAATGGCCGGACCTGATGGCCACAACGCCCGGCCTGGTCCTGCACCTCGTCGGCCAACTGCAATCCAACAAGGCGCTTGAGGCCGTCGCGCTGTTCGACGTGATCCACAGCGTCGATCGCCCCAGCCTGGTCACCGCCCTGGCCAAGGCCCAAACCACCGCGGGCAAACGCCCCGCCTGCTACCTGCAAGTCAACATCGGCGACGAAGCCCAAAAAGGCGGCTGCGCAATCCCCGATCTCCCCGCCCTGCTCACCCAGGCCCACGAAGCCAACCTCGATATCGCCGGCCTGATGTGCGTCCCCCCCGCTACCCAAGAACCCGCCCCCTACTTCGCCCTGCTGGCCGAACACGCCCGCCGCCTGAACCTCCCCGGCCTCTCCATGGGCATGTCCAGCGACTACCAGACAGCCGCCCTTCTGGGGTCCACGGTGGTGCGCGTGGGCAGCGCGCTGTTCGGTTCACGCGGTTGAGGTTTGGGAAAAAGCAGCACGTCACGGCCTTGATCCAGAGTCCAGCTTTCGTCGGTGGCGGGCAGCGTTGGCACGACCTGTTGCAGTCTTGATCAAAAGCAGAAATATGTCAGGCTGCGGCCTTCGGTCCGAGCGAGATTGAAATGCGAAAGACTTGGCGGGACGCCGTATGGGAAGCCGTTCAACGCCAATCGTCCAATAATGCGGCGTTTACCCGCCAGCAGCTGATTGATCGTGAACTCGATACCATCATAAAAGCGGTAAAGAGTGAAGGAACGACACCGACGCAGACGCTCAGTCGTATCCTGCAAGAACTTCGTGACGAAAGCGTACTGATTTTTGACGGTGGCGGACGCTATCGTCTGTCAGATGGGCTTGCTGATGTCGATATCGAAACGGCTGTAGCAACAGAAGTGTGGCGCTTGCAGGCCTGCCGCATTGGTCAAAGCAGCTTTCGCCGCAAGCTGGAAACGCGTTGGAACGCCAAGTGTCCAATGACCGATATCTATGATCGTGAACTGCTGCGGGCGTCGCATGTGGTGCCATGGAACCGCTGTCAAAGCGCCGAGGAGCGCCATTCTGTGGACAACGGGCTGCTGCTTTCGGCCTTATGGGATGCAGCATTCGACAAGGGGCTCGTTGCGTTTGACGATGACGGCGCCGCGATGTTCGCGGCGCGGATCGACAATTGCGCGGAGCACGCACTGCGGCAGACAAAACGACTCAAATTGCCCTTCCTCACCGTGCCTTTGCGCGAACGGTTGGACCGCCACCGTGCGCTTCATATCACGATGGGATTGCGTCGGACGATGTGACCAACCGGCCTGCAAGCCGCGCTGTCCTACACTGGCCGGATTGGCTATGATCTCAGGCTTCGCGATGGGGCAGTGCGTGCTCTGCGCATGAATGGGGCGAAAATGTAAAGTCCACGACTGGCAAAATCGGGCGATTTCAGCGCAGATTCCCGGACGGTTCGTCAAGAGTGGCAAAAGTGGCGGCGGCGGAAATTTGCAATGTCGCTGGTGATCAGGCAGCTGTCGTCTGTATTCGCAGGCGTTTGACCATGCGGGGGTCGCCGTCGATGACGTCGATGCGCCAGCCGGCGGGGTGGTCGACGTGTTCGCCGGGGGCGGGGACGCGGCCGGCGAGCATGAAGACGAGGCCGCCGAGGGTATCGACATCGAGGCCGACGGCGTCGTCGGCGAGTTTGACGCCGAGGGTTTCTTCGAGGTCGCTGATGGAGAGGCGGGCGTCGGCTTCCCAGAGGCCGTCGCCGACTTCCTGGATCAGCGCGGCGGCGGCTTCGTCGTGTTCGTCTTCGATGTCGCCGACGATTTCCTCGACGAGGTCTTCGATGGTGACGAGGCCATCGACGCCGCCATATTCATCGATGATGATGGCCATGTGGGTGCGGCCGGCGCGCATGCGGGCCAGCAGATCGACGATGGCCATGGAGGCTGGCACGAACAGCACTTCGCGCAGCAGCGGCTCGATGGCGAGGTCCATCAGCGGGGCGGAGCTGACCTGGTCTGAGAAGGTATCGGCGATGCGGGTGTAGACATCCTTGATGTGGATCATGCCGATGATGTTGTCGCGTTCCCCGCGCCAGACGGGCATGCGGCTGTGACCGGCATCGCGGAATTTGGCGACCAGGGCGGCAAAGCCCTGATCGGCATCGAAGGTGATCATGTCGGCGCGGGGCACGCCGATATCGCCGGCGCATTCTTCGCCCAGGTGCAGCATGTTGCGCAACATGGCGCGTTCCACCGGGCCGAGATCGGAACCGGGTGCGCCGGACGGTTCGGCGTCTTCGGCTTCGTCGATGGCCTCTTCCAGGCTTTCGCGCAGCGTGGTTTCCTGGGCGGGGTTGAACAGGTGGCGCAGCTGGTGCCACCACGTCTTGCCCCGCGATCGACTATGGCTGTCGCCGCTACTGTCGCCCTCAGGCATGGTCAGGCTCTATCCTTCATAAGGGTCTGGCAGGTGCAACCGGGCGCAGGCGGCGCGTTCCAGCGCTTCCATATGCTCGGCGGCGGCCTCGTCGTCCTCGTGATCATAACCTAGCAGGTGGAGCGTGCCGTGCACAACCAGATGCGCGACATATTGGCCGGGCGTCCAGCCCTTGGCGGCGGCCTCGACCAGCACGGTCTCGGCGGCCAGCACCAGATCGCCGAGCAGCACTTCGCCATCGTCGCTGTTGGCCAGCTGCACCAGCATGTCGGCGCTGAGCATCGGGAAGGAGAGGATGTTGGTCGGCTTGTCCTTGCCGCGATATTGGCGATTGAGTTCGTGGACCTCGGCATCGTTGGTGAGGCGCACGGCGACTTCAACCGACATCGGCGCCGCATCCAGATCGGCGTGCGGGGTTTCGGCAACGGCGGCGGCGACGGCGGCACGCGCCACCGCGTCCCAGTCCGTCCCCTCCGGCCAGCCGGCGGCGACGATATCGGTTTCAACGGTAAGCATCAGCCATCCTGAGCCGGGCCTTCATAGGCCTCGACAATGCGGCCGACGATGGGATGGCGCACGATTTCCTTCGCCGAAAAGCGCAGGGTGGCGATGCCTTCGACGCCGTCGAGCCGCCGGACCGCATCGATCAGGCCCGACGAGCCCGCCACCGGCAGATCGACCTGGTTGGGATCGCCACAGATGACCATGCGGCTCCGCTCACCGAAACGAGTGAGGAACATCTTCATCTGCAGCGGCGTGGTGTTCTGCGCTTCATCGAGGATGATGAAGGCGTTGGCCAGGGTGCGGCCGCGCATGAAGGCCAGCGGGGCGATTTCGATCTCGCCCGATGCCAGCCGGCGTTCGACCTGCTCGGCGGGCAGCATGTCGTAGAGCGCATCGTACAGCGGCCGCAGATAGGGATCGACCTTTTCCTTCATGTCGCCCGGCAGAAACCCGAGCCGCTCGCCGGCTTCCACGGCCGGGCGGGACAGGATCAGCCGGTCCACCGATCCGGAAATCAGCTGGCTGACGGCCTGCGCCACCGCCAGATAGGTCTTGCCGGTGCCAGCCGGGCCCAGCGCGAAAATCACATCGGCGGCGCTCAACGCCTCGATATAGCGGACCTGGGTGGGCGAACGCGCCACGATGGTCTTGCGGCGGGTGCGGATGGCGGCGGTGGGCGCCGGGCCGGCGTCGGCATGCACCAGCCCTTCCAGCATCGGCTCGGCGGCCAGCGCCACGGCGCCGATCACGTCGCCGGTATCGATATCGTCGCCCTTCAGCACCCGGGCATAGAGGCTGGTCAGCACATCGCGTGTGCGCGCCGCGGCATCGGCCTGGCCCTCCACCACAACGCGGTTGCCGCGCGCGCTGATATAGACGCCCAATTGGCCTTCCAGCGCGATCAGATGCTGATCATATTGGCCGAACAGCGCACCCAGCAACTGCACCTTGTCAAACTGGATCTCCAGCTTGACGCGATCGGTGGGGCCGGGCGGGTTGCCGCCGCGGTGCGGTTTGCGGCCCATCAGGCGGGGCTTTGGGTTGTTGCGCAGGGCACGGCTTCGACGCTGTTTGGCATGGCCGACACGATCTCCACTTCCACAAGATCACCAATCACGGCGCCGGGCAAGGACACCACCGCGGATTGCAGCCACGGGGTCTTGCCGATCAACTGCCCCGGCTTGCGGCCGGGCCGTTCCAGCAGCACCGTGCAGCGCCGGCCGATCGTGCTGTGATTGAACGCCAGGCTGCATGCGGTGATGGCGGCTTGCAAGCGGGCCAGCCGTTCATCCTTCACGGCTTCAGGCACCTGATCGGCCATGGTGGCCGCCGGCGTGCCGGGGCGCACGCTGTATTTGAAACTGTAGGCGGCGGCATATTGCACTTCGTGCACGATCGACAGCGTCTGTTCGAAATCCGCCTCGGTCTCGCCCGGGAAGCCGACGATGAAATCACCGGACAGCGCGATATCGGGTCGGGCCGCGCGCAGTCGCGCCAGCGTCGCAAGATAGGAATCGCGGGTGTGGGCGCGGTTCATGGCCTTCAGGATACGGCTGGAACCCGATTGCACCGGCAGATGCAGATAGGGCATCAGCTTGGCTACCTCGACATGGGCGTTGATCAGATCGACACCGCCAGCGCCTTCCATGTCGCGCGGGTGGCTGGTGGTGTACCGGATGCGCACCAGACCATCGATCTGCGCCAATTCGCGAATCAGGCCGGACAGCGACAAGCCGCCCGCATAAGCATTTACATTCTGGCCGAGCAGGGTGATCTCACGGACGCCGCGCGCCACCAGCGCCTCGGCCTCGGCGATCAGATCGGCCGCCGGGCGGCTGGTTTCCGGGCCACGTGTGTAGGGCACCACGCAGAAGGTGCAGAATTTGTCGCAGCCTTCCTGCACGGTGAGAAAGGCGCTGGCCTGAACCACGCGCCGCGCCGGCAAGGCATCGAATTTGGGCACCGCCGGCATGTCGATATCCATCACCCGGCCACCCCGCGCCTGTTGCAACAGCTGCGGCAGGCGATGATAGGCCAACGGACCGACGATCACATCCACGGCGGGGGCGCGCGCGGCAATTTCGGCGCCTTCGGCCTGGGCGACACAGCCGGCGGCCACGATGGTCGGCCGGCTGCCATCGCGGCGCGGCTGGCGCAGGCGGCCGATATCGGAATAGAGCTTTTCCGACGCGCGTTCGCGGATATGGCAGGTGTTGAGCACCACCACATCGGCATCGTCGGGCGTGTCCGTTGCGGCCATGCCTTGCGCGGTCAACACATCGCCCATCCGCTCGCTGTCATAGACATTCATCTGACAGCCGAAGGATTTGACGTGGAATCGCGACTGCACGGGCTTGGGCGGGGCGGACGACACGGGTGCTGCGATCTCCAGAGTTGCAGCCTTAGCCATAGCTTCTTTGTGGGGCGTGGTCATCAGGCCGTGACGTCATTGGGCGCTTGGCCGCGCATCAGGCGGCGGTAGCCATCGGCGATCACATCATGGCAGTGGCGGGCCAGCGCCTTGCGATCGGGCCACGCGGCCGGGTCAAGCGGGGGGTGGAAGATGATTTCGGCGGTCACCCGGCCCAGGCCGATGAAGCCCAGCGCGTGCGGCCCCAGCGCCGTATCCCCCACCCAGGCCAGATCCGGCAGATCGGCGCGGACGACCGGCAGGCCGTTGATGCGGGTATAGGCGAGAGTCACCGGCTGTATGATCACGCCCGGCACATCGGCGACTACGGCAAACAGCGACGATTTGAACGGCAACACGCCGGTGCCGTCACTGTTGGTGCCTTCGGGAAACAGGATGATGTTGCCCCCGGCGCGCAGGCGATCGGCAATCTCGTTCTTCTGGGCGCCGGCGCTGTGGCGGCGATCCCGCGCGACATAGACAGTGTGGGCAAAGCTGGCGAGCCAGCCGACCGGGCCCCAATCGGCGACTTCGGATTTGGCGACGAAACTGCCGCGCAGGCGCGCGCCCAGCACCGGGATATCCGCCCAGGAAAGATGATTGACCACATATAGAACCCGGCTGCGCGCCGCCGGCCGGCCGTGGGTGCGGATGGCGACATTCATCGCCCGCGACAGGCCGCGATGGAACCAGATCGGCAGAAAGGGGCGATTGCGCAAGGTGATGGCGCGCAGCAGCAGCTCAGTCGGAACGGTGGCGACCACGGTGGCCGCGGTGCCCAAAGCGGTGCGCATGGTGCCCAGGCGCCGGGTGCTGGGCGCCCGCCGCTGCGCAAGGGGAGATTCAGGCCGGTTTGATCGCCGTGCCATAAAGCTCCATGCGATGGTCGACCAGGCGATAACCCAGACGGTCGGCGATGCGGCGCTGCAGCTCTTCGATTTCGGGATCGTGGAATTCGATCACATCGCCGGTATCGATATCGATCAGATGGTCGTGATGGCCATCGGCCACGGTTTCATAACGCGATCGGCCGCCCTGGAATTCGTGGCGTTCCAATATGCCGGCTTCTTCGAACAATTTGACGGTGCGATACACCGTGGCGATCGAAATGCGCGGATCAACCTGCGCAACGCGGCGATGCAGCGCCTCCACATCCGGATGGTCCGTCACGTCACTGAGCACACGTGCAATGACCCGACGCTGCTCGGTGATGCGCAGGCCCTTTTTCAGGCACAAGGCCTCGATGTCGATCTGCTCGCCCATCTCCGCTCTCCCGGTTCCCCGCGCTCCCGCCAGCCCTGCCCCCATTTAGGGGGCAAGACGGACGGTAGCAAGCGGACGAATGGCCAGCGTTACGGGTTCAAGCGACCGGGTTCTTGCGCGGGCGGCCGCGCGGCTTGGCGGTGCGCTTGGTGCCCAGGCCAATCGACTTGGCGAGCGTGCGGCGCTGTTCAGCATAGTTCGGCGCAACCATCGGGTAATCGCCGGGCAGGCCCCACTTGGTGCGGTAATCATCCGGCGTCATGCCGTACCGCGTCATCAGGTGGCGCTTCAGCATCTTCAGCTTCTTGCCATCTTCCAGGCACACGATGAAATCGGGCTTGATCGATGAACGAATGGCAACAGCCGGTTCCTGCTTCGGCGGCGGCGGCGCCACCGGGCTGCCAAGCCGCGACAGCGTGGCATAAACGGCTTCAATCACGCCGGGCACATCGGCCGGTTGCACCGTGTTGTTCGCAAAATGCGACGCAACGATATCGGCGGTCAACGCCAGCAATTCGGTATGTGAATGTGTATTATCTGTCATTTTCTGTTCCTTGACCCAAAACACGCGGATCCCTACTTCCGCGCGCCTGTCCTGAGCCGCAGTCCGACCTTTTGCAACAAAAAACTGTCACATGACCAAGGCATCAAGTCCAAAACGCATGGTAATTGCGGCACGGCGGCTCCCATCTTTGCCAGCATAATAGTCGGCTCGGCGCCCGATCACAGCAAAGCCTGTCAATTCATAAAGACAACGCGCCGCATCGTTGTCTTCGCGTACCTCAAGAAACAACATGCTGCCGCCACGCGCCAGTGAATCTTCCTGCGCCCGGACCAGCAACCGGCTGCCAGCGCCCTGCCGGCGCAATTGCGGAGCCACGGCAATCAACAACAGCTCAACTTCATCAATCACGGCCCGGCATAATGAAAAGCCCACAACTTGCCCGCCAAGCAACGCCAGCCGCGCCCAGCAACCCGGCATCGCCAGTGTCGCCAGCAACTGCGCCGCCGACCAGGCTTCGCCATAACGCGGATCAAAGGCGGCATGCATCACCGCCATCATCGCATCGAGATGGCGTTCGTCGGCTGGCACGATCACCAACGCGGGGGAGCCAAGGCCAGGCTGTTCCACGGCGCTCGCCATAAGCGGCTCAATCGTCGAGGTAAAGCGCGGTCGGCAGCCGCAGCGCCGCCGCTGCAATCCGCCCGGCAAAGCGGGCATCGGGATGGCTGGCATGAAGCGTCGGCGCCTCCGGCGCCACCAGCTGCACCCCCGCCCCGGCCAGCGCCACGCCCGCTGGCAAACCGGTCACCACACGCGCTGTCGGCACCGCGCCTTCGCGCGACACTCTCGCGCCCACCGGCTGGCCGCGGCCGGCATCGATCACGGCCAATATTTCCGCCAATGCGGGATCGTCGGCAAAGGCGCGCGCCGACACCAGCGCCAGCGCCGACACGCCGTGCACCGGCACGCCCCAGGCCAGCCCGAGCGCGCGGGCAGCGGCAATGCCGATGCGGATGCCGGTATAGCTGCCCGGCCCGATATCGACCATGATGGCCTGCGGGCGCGGCTGGCCATCCAACAGCGCGGCAATGCCGGGCACCAGCGCTTCGGCGTGCCCGCGGCCAATCAATTCATGCCGGCACACCAGCACGTCCGGCCCGGCCACCAGCGCGATCGAAAGGGCCGGTGACGACGTGGACATCGCCAGGATCAGGGGGGGAGAAATGGTCACGCCGGCCCGTTACAGGATGCGGGCGGCATCCTCAAATGCGAGGCGCGGCAGCCGCGGAAACAGGCCTTCACCCGTGCCCTTGCCCAACGAACAGATGAAGTTGGTTTCGATCTTCGTCCCGGCCCAGAATTCGGCATCCACCGCCGGCTTGGCAAAGCCCGACATCGGCCCGGCATCCCAGCCCAGCGCCCGCGCCGCCATGATCAGCCAGGCGGCTTGCAGCGACGAATTGCGGAAGGCGGTTTCGCGGGCGAAATCCGCACTCCAGTTGAACCAGGGCCGCGCATCGACATGCGGGAAAAGTTCGGGCAGTCGATCATAAAATTCGGGATCAAAGCCGATGATCACCGTCACCGGCGCGGCCTTCACCTTGGGCTGGTTGGCCGCGCTCACGCACGCGGCCAGCCGCTCGCGCGCTTCGCGGGAATGGCAGAAGATGAACCGCGCCGGGCTGCTGTTGGCCGATGTCGGGCCCATCTTGAACAGATCATAAAGTTGCCGCAGATCGGCTTCGGATATCGGCGTGTCCTCCCAGCCATAATGGGTGCGCGCATCGGTGAAGAGCTGTGCCAGCGCGGCGGCATCCAGCGGGCTGCCCGCCATCAGATCGCCCTCACGTCGGTGACTTCGGGCACATAATATTTCAGCAGCGATTCAATGCCCATTTTCAAGGTCATCGTGCTGGATGGGCAGCCCGAACAGGCGCCCTGCATTTCGAGGAACACCGTGCCCTGCTTGAAGCCGCGATAGACGATGTCACCGCCATCGTCCGCCACTTGCGGGCGCACGCGGGTTTCAATCAGTTCGCGGATCTGCATGACGATCTCGGCATCGGCCGGGTCATCGTCGAAGGTCGCCTGCGCCACCGTGCCGGTAAACAGCGGCGCGCCACTGCTGAAATGATCGACGAGCACACCCAGGATCTGCGGTTTCAACCCAACCCATTCGGCCCCGGCCGGATTGCGCGTCACCGACACGAAATCATGGCCGAAAAACACCCGGTCGATATCACCCAACGCAAACAACGCCGCCGCCAACGGCGAGGCGCCAGCCGCTTCGGGCGTCGCCACATCGACACCATCGCCGCCGGTGACCTTGCGACCAGGGCGGAACATCAGGGTCAGTGGATTTGGGGTCTGTTCGGTTTCGATGAACATGGCTTGTCCCTTCAATATTGATCCAGCCGGCTATGGCGCACGGCCGTCGGTGCTACAATCGAAATAAGACCGAAGTCATCCACTATCAAGCCAGATCGGCGATCCGCTCCGGTTCCAGCCCGCCGGGCACCAGCATCAGGATGCAGGGCAGGCTGCCGGCGGTTTCACCGGCGAAAAAACTCACCAGCGCGCTCGGGCTGCCGCGCGTCGCCGTGCCCAGCACGAGCGCGCGTATGCCGGGATTATTCTTCACATGCGCCAATATCGCCTTGGCTGGCTCGCCATCCAGCACCCGCGTGGCGGGGCGAACGCCGGCCAATGCTTCGGCTTCGGTCGCCAGCTGATCGAGCAATTTTTCCGCATCGGCGCGGGCTTCGGCGGCCATCGCGCTTTGCAGACTGCCGAAATGCAGGAATTCGGTAGGGGCCACCACACTCACCAGCGCCACCGCAGCATCGACATGCGCCGCGCGCTGCACCGCAAAGCGCATGGCGACGCCGCTTTCAGGGCTGTCCTCGATCACTACCAGATAGGTTGCGGCAGTCTGCATGCCACGATCTTAGGGGGAATCGGCAGGGAACGCAAAATTCACACTCAGTTCTTCAGAACTGGCGCCCAGCCCGCGACATGCAGCATCTCGATAGTCACCGGTGTCTTGCCATCGGGATCGGCCATGGCGGCAAAGCGCGCCGCCGCCGCCATCAGCACATCGCGGCGCAGCGGCCGGCGATCGACCAGCACCGAACGCGCGCCCATCGCTGCCAGATCATCGAACAGCCCGAACAGGCTGGCATAGCGCAGCGTCACCCGATCGACATCGGCGACCGGCATCGAAAAGCCGGCGCGAGCCAACAGACCAGCCGCCTGGGAGGCCTCCACCATCGGCGCGGTGTGGCGGCCGGCGCCGCCGCTGATCTCGGCTTCGGCTTCCAGCAGGCAGGTGCGCAGTTCAACCAGGCTCATGCCGCCGATAAAGCTGGCCATGAACAGGCCATCGGGGCGCAGCACGCGGCGCACGCCCACCAGCGCGCCGGGCAGATCATTCACCGTGGTCAGGCTGCCGGCGGCAATCACCAGATCGAAACTGGCATCGGCAAAGGGCAGATGATCCTCATCGGCGACCACCAATTTGCCGACCGGTTCGCCCGGCCCGGCGGCCAGCGCCGCGCGGATCACGCCATCTCCCGCCGGCCACACGGGGCGCGGACCGCCCAGATCGAGTACATCGGCAAAGGGCCGCGCGATCATTGCCGCGCGCTCGCGCAGCTCTTCGGCCATGCGATCGTGCAGAAAGCCGGCAGCGGCAAAGCCCGGCGCCGCGCGACGATGCCGGCGGCGGCGCAACATGGCATCGAAGGGCAGATCCTGCATGGCCACCCCTTTACGGCCGGCGGCGGCCCGCGCAAGCTGCGACCCATGGCCAGCGCCGCGCATATGCTTACCCTGCCGCTGCGCATGGTCGTTGATGCCGTGCTGCCGCCGCGCTGTCCGGGTTGCGGGCAGATTGTCGATGGCGACGATCGCTTTTGCGCTGCCTGCTTTGCCGCGCTGCAATTTCTGGGGCCGCCGCAATGCGCCTGCTGCGGCGTGCCATTGCCGCATGAGGGGGACGCCGCGGCGCAATGCGGTGCGTGCCTGGCCGATCCGCCGCCGTTTGCCACCGCGCGGGCGCCGCTGGCCTATGGCGGGCCGGCGCGGCAGGTGGTGCTGGCGCTCAAACACGGCCGGCGGCTGGTGCTGGCGCGGCTGATGGCGCGGGCGATGCTGCGCGTGGCCGGCGCGCTGCCCGATGATGCGGTGATCGTGCCGGTGCCGTCACATCGCTGGCGGCTGTGGCAACGCGGTTTCAACCAGGCGGCGGAAATTGCCCGCCATGTCGCGCGCCAGTCCGGCCGGGCGCTGGCGGTCGATGCGCTGATCCGCGTGAAGCCGACAGTCAGCACCAAGGGGCTGACCCGCAAGCAGCGCGCCAGCAACGTGACCGGTGCGTTCAAGGTGGCGCAAAAAGCGGCCGTGCAGGGCCGCGCCGTGGTGTTGGTGGACGATGTGATGACCACCGGCGCGACCGTATCGGCCTGCGCGCGCCAACTGCGCCGCGCCGGGGCGCGACATGTGACCGTGTTGACCTACACCCGCGCTTTGGCCAACAGTGCAGCCGACTTTGCCGCGTTCAGGGCGGAATAGCGACAGACTGCCGATGTTTGACATTGGCCGGCGTGGGTGTATCGCCTCGCCCTTGAAGATTGGAACAGGCCATGGCCAAGATTGAAATCTACACGAAATTCCTGTGCCCCTTCTGCACGCGGGCCAAGAAATTGCTCGAAACCAAGGGCGCTGCCTTCGAAGAGATCGACATCAGCGCTGGCGGACCGCGGCGCGGCGAGATGCTTGATCGCTCGGGCGGCCGGCAGACTGTGCCGCAAATCTTCATCGATGGTACGCATGTTGGCGGCTGCGATGATCTGATGGCCCTGGATCGAGCCGGCCGGCTCGATCCGATGCTTGCCGCATGAATCTGCGCATCGGCCTGATCCAGACCAGCACCGGCATCGATCCCATAGTTGAAGCCGAAGGCCTTGTCCTGCGCATCGCCGAAGCGGTCGGGCAGGGTGCTCAGATCATCTTCACGCCCGAAATGAGCGGCCTGCTCGATCGTGACCGGGCGCGCGCCGCCGGCAATGTCCGCGCCGAAACGGATGATGTCGTACTGACTGCTGTGCGCGCCGCCGCCGCGCGTCACGGCGTGTGGGTGCAGCTGGGCAGCCTGGCGCTGCGCAGTGAAACCTCTGACAAATTCGTCAATCTCGGTTTCCTGATCGATCCGACCGGTACGGTGCAGGCGCGCTATGCGAAGATCCATCTCTTCGATGTCGCGCTGGGGAGCGAAAGCTGGCGTGAGTCCGCGGCCTATCAGGCCGGCGAAGCGGCCGTCGTCGCCGCGACCCCATGGGGGCCACTCGGCCTGACCATCTGCTATGATGTGCGCTTCCCGGCCTTGCACCGCGCGCTGGCCAAGGCGGGCGCGGCGATGATCGCGGTACCGGCGGCGTTTACCCGCCCCACCGGCGCGGCGCACTGGCATGTGTTGCTGCGCGCCCGCGCCATTGAAACCGGCTGCTGGGTCATCGCGGCGGCGCAGACCGGCGAGCACGCCGACGGCCGCGCTACCTATGGCCATAGCCTGGTGGTGTCACCTTGGGGCGAGGTGCGGCTTGATATGGGTGAAGCGCCTGGCGTTGCGGTGTGCGACATCGATCTGGGCGAGGTCGCCGCCGCGCGCGGCAAGGTGCCGGCACTCGATCATGCGCGCGAATTTCGGGTGACAGCGCCATGATGGTTTATGATCTGGCCTGCGACAGTGCCCACCGCTTCGAAGCCTGGTTCGGCAGCAGCGCCGATTTCGACGATCAACAGGCGCGTGGGCTGTTGGAATGCCCGCTGTGCGGATCGCAGAATGTCGGCAAGGCGGTGATGGCGCCGGCGGTGCCCGCCAAATCCAACCAGTCCCCGCTGCGCCAGAGCCTGGCCAACGACGATCCGATGGCCCGTCTGCTGATGATGCAGCGGGCGTTCGAGGCGCAGAGCGACTATGTCGGCGACCGCTTCGCTGCCGAAGCCCGCGCCATCCACGAAAGCGGCGAAGTGCGCAGTGTGCATGGCGAAGCATCCGCCGATGAAGTGAAGGCGCTGCGCGAAGATGGCGTGCCGTTGCTGCCCCTGCCGTTCCGGCCGCGCGCCCGTTCTGACGCCTGATCCTCGCTGCCGCCGGCAAATTTCTGCTTGAATCCGCCGGCGCACCATGGCCTTGAATATGGCGCGCACCCGTAGCTCAGCAGGATAGAGCGGCGGTTTCCTAAACCGTAGGCCACTGGTTCGAATCCAGTCGGGTGCACGTTTCTTGTTGGCGCGATGCCGCCCGCCAACCCATCGCGCGTGTTGGCGCGATGCCGCCCGCCAACCCATCGCGCGTGTTGGCGCGATGCCGCCCACCGACCCATCGCGGGTGTTGGGCGCCCGTTCAACCCTTGCTGGCCGCCAAAGCCGCGAGCATCGGGGCGGCCGCTGCCGTGTCCACATACTCCCGGATGTTGGTCACCACGCCGTCGCAAACATCGGCCACAATGCAGGCCACGAAATCGATTCTACGACCATCGGCCAGCGTGCCGCGCACCGCATGCTCCTCCACAAAGCCGCTGGCTGTCTCCGCGCAGACAATATCCTCATAGCGAAAGCCGCTGACCACCCCATGCACGCGCCGATTGAAGCGCAGCAGGGTTTCCAGAGACATGGGCTTGCCGCCATTCTGGCGCAGCTGCATCGCGGGTGAACAGAGCGCGCGCACGCGCCCGTCGTCGGTCTGCGCCAGGGCTTCGAACACCGCCCGCGCCAACATCGCATGGTTCATCATATCTTCCTTCAACCGGCTTGCCCCGGCCGTTTTGCCCGCAAGGTGGGCGGGGCCTCCAGTGGATTTTCGGGCCAGGGATGTTTGGAATAACGGCCCTTCAGTTCCTTGCGCACATCAGCCCAGCTGCCCGCCCAGAAGCCGGGCAGATCCTTGGTCACCTGGATCGGCCGGCCGGCCGGCGAGGTGAGGCGCAAGGTCAGCGGCACGCGGCCGTCGCCAACCATGGGATGGCGCGCCAGACCGAACAGCGCCTGGCAGCGCACATCGACCGCCGGGCCACCGTCCGCCGCATAATCGATCGCGTGGCTGCTGCCCGCCGGGGTGTCGAGGCGGACGGGGGCAAACTGGTCGAGCCGCTGCCGCTGCGGCCAATCGAGCCGGTTCAGCAGCGCGTCGGCCAGCGCGGCATCACCGATGTCGGACAGGCGGCGACCGAGCAGCGGCGCCAACCAGTCATCAAGGCTGGCCAGCAGTGCCGCATCCTCGCTGGCCGGCAGCGCCAGACCCTGCGCGGCGGCAAAGGCCAGCCGTGCGCGCACAGCTGTCGCGGCGTCGCCCCACGGCAGCAGCGCCAGGCCTTGCTGGGCCACCGCCGCCAGCAGCGCGGCGCGTACCCGCGCCGGGTCAGGGCGCTCCATGGGCTGCCGGGCGAGCGTGATCGCGCCCAGCCGGCGCTGAGTTTCGGCCGTCACGCCCGTGGTCGCCGGATCATAAGCAAAGAGGACGCGGGTTTCGATGCGGCTGGCCAACGTGGCTTCGACATCGCCATTCAACGGCGCGCCGAGCAACAGCCGGGCACCGGCTGCACTGCCGCTGGCATCGGCCACCACCAGCCATTCGAGCCGCGCCAGCGGCGATTCGCCCGGCACCGTCACGGCGCGGCCATTGGCCATCAGGAAGCCGCCGCCGCGCCGCCGCGCCACCCGGTCCGGCCAGGCCAGCGCCAGCACGTCGCCTGCCGCTTCGATTTTCACGCCGGTTTCGCGCGCGCCCACCGCCTGCGCCCAGCGCTGCGCCAACCGGCGCGCTGCATCAGCCCGCGGGCCGCGTTCGCGGGCCCAGGCGGCCAGCCGCTGTTCGATATCGTCGCTGCGCCCACCGAGCCCACGCTCGCCGATCAGCACGGCGATGCGCGCTGCCAACAGGCCATGGCCGCCGCGCGCTGCCATGATCAGCATGTGCGCCAGTTCCGGCGCCAGTGGCAGCGCGGCCATCGCCTCGCCATGCGCGGTCACTCGACCATCGCCATCCAGCGCACCCAGCCCGACCAAACGCCGGCGTGCATCGGCTACGGCGGCAACCGGCGGCGGATCACGCCAGTTCAGGCTGGCGGGATCGCTCACGCCCCAGCCTGCGCATTCGAGCACCAGCCCGGCGAGATCGGCCTCCAGAATTTCGGGCGGATCAAAGGCCGCGCGCCCGGCGGTTTCGGCCGCCTCCCACAGTCTGATGGCCACGCCCGGCGCCGTGCGCCCGGCCCGCCCGGCCCGCTGACTGGCCGAGGCCTGCGATGCACGCACCGTCATCAGCCGCGACAGGCCGACACTGCGATCGAGTTGGGGCCGCCGCGACAGGCCGGAATCGACCACGACGCGCACGCCATCGATGGTGATGCTGGTCTCCGCAATGCTTGTCGTCAACACCAGCTTGCGCCGGCCCGGCGGCGCGGGCGCAATGGCGGCGCGCTGGTCGGCCGCCTCGCGGGCGCCATGGAGCCGGAACAGATCGACATCGCCCGGCAGACGCGCTTCGAGACGCTCGGCGGTGCGCTCGATCTCGGCAACGCCGGGCAGGAAGGCCAAGATCGATCCGGCCTCGCTGGCCAATGCGCCACGGATGGCGCTGGCCATGGCATCCTCCAGCCGTTCCTCGCTACGCCGGCCGATATGGCGCAGCTCAACCGGAAACATGCGGCCCAGCGATTCGATGACGTGGAGCTCGGGAATGATGCTGGCAAAGCCGCTGCCATCCAGCGTCGCCGACATCAGCAGCAGCCGCAAATCGGGGCGCAGGGCGTCGCGGGCTTCCAATGTCAGCGCCAGTGCGAAATCGCTGTCGAGGCTGCGTTCATGCACTTCATCGAAGATCACCGCCGCCACGCCGGCCAGTTCCGGATCGGCCACCAGCAGCCGCGTGTAGATGCCTTCGGTCACCACTTCGATGCGGGTGGCGGCCGATGTGCGCGAATCCAGCCGGGTGCGATAGCCGATGGTCTGGCCGACCGGTTCGCCCAGCAGATCGGCCATCCGCTCGGCCGCGGCGCGTGCCGCCAGCCGCCGCGGTTGCAGCAGGATGATGCGGCGGCCCCTGGCCCAATCTTCATGCAGCAGCGCCGGCGGCACCGCCGTGGTCTTGCCGGCCCCCGGCGGCGCGATCAACGCGACCGGGGCATTGTCGGCAAGCGCGGCCAGCACATCGGGCAGCACCGCTTCGACAGGCAGCGCTGCCATCGGGCTCAGAACGGCTTGACGATCACCAGCACCACAACGGCCAGCGTCACCAGCGACGGGATTTCATTGGCCAGGCGCAGCGCCTTCTCGCTGACCGGGCGTTCGCCAGCGGCAAAGCGCTTGGCCATGCCCAGCGTCCATTCGTGAAAGCCGGTCAATCCGACGACAAACACCAGCTTGGCCAGCAGCCACAGCGGCCAGCCGAGGTGAAAGCCCAGCGACAGGCCGGCGACCCAGCTGACCATCATCGCGGGCGTCAGGATGATACGGCGCAAGCGACGGCAACGCTCATCCCACAGCAGGGATTCGGGTGCCCCCGGCGCGACGGGATGCCAATAAACCAGGAAGCGCGGCACCATGAACAATCCGGCCATCCAGAAGATGACGAAGGCAACGTGCAGCGCCTTCACCCATGGATAGGCGTCTTCCAGCCAGCCGACCCCCCACTCCATCATGGTTCAGAGCGACTTCTTGAGCAGGCTGAACAGATGCTCGACATGCGCGATCGGCGTGTCCTGCAAGATGCCGTGGCCCAGGTTGAAGATATGCGGCCGGCCGCTCAGCGCGTGACGGATGCGGGTGACGGCGTCTTCCAGCGCCCTGCCACCGGTGATCAGCGCCAGCGGATCGAGATTGCCCTGCACCGGCATGCCCGGCGGCAGCATCGCATCGGCCCAGGCCGGATCGACGGTTTCATCAAGGCCGACGGCATCGACTCCGGTTTCGGCGGCATAGGCGGCCAATTTGGCCCCGGCACCCTTGGGAAAGCCGATGATCGGCACATCGGGGTGGCGCACCATCAGCCGGCCAACGATATCGGCATTGGGCGCGATCACCCAGCGCTCGAACTGCGCCGGTGACAAGGTGCCAGCCCAGCTGTCGAACAATTGCACGGCCTGCGCGCCCGCCTCGATCTGGCCGGATAGATAATCCACTGTCACCGCCACGATCCGGTCGATCAGCGCCTGGAAGCGCGCCGGATCGGCATAGGCGAGCCGGCGGGTTTCGGCCTGATCCTTGCTGCCATGGCCAGCCACCATATAGGTCGCCACCGTCCATGGGCTGCCGGCAAAGCCCAGCATGGTCACCGATGGATCGATGGCCTTGCGCACCTTGGCGACGGTTTCATAGATTTTGGCGAAGTGCAGTGGGTTGGGCTGCAGCGCGGAAAAATCACCATCATGCAGCGGCGGGGTGAGCTGCGGGCCTTCGCCGGGACCAAAGGTCAGGCCCTGGCCCATGGCGTGCGGCACGATCAAGATGTCGGAAAACAATATGGCCCCGTCCATGCCGAAGCGCTTCAGCGGCTGGATGGTGATCTCGGCAGCGGCATCACTGTCATAGACGAGCTCGAGAAAGCCGCCCTTTTCGGCGCGCAGGGCGCGATATTCGGGCAGATAGCGCCCGGCCTGGCGCATCAGCCACACCGGCGGCGGATCGCGGCGTTCGCCTTTCAGAACGGCAAGCAGCGGTGGATCGGTGGGGAGCGCAGTGGACATGCGGTTCCTTTCGGCGGAGCGGCGAAACCGGTCAAGAGCAGACACGCCTCTCAACCATTCAATGAATCTGAGTCTGATGTGGTAAGTAGTTGGGGGCTCGCAACATGGGGATAAAATGCCATGCGCCGGCCTGTCCACAGGCAGCAAGGGCTGTGACTCGTCGGAATCAGGCGAGTCGCAGCAATCATCCCCGTTTTCCACAGGCATGGCTGTGCATATGTGCCCAGGCGGATGATCACGCGAAGCCCGCGTGCGCCGTCTGGCGGAATTGCGGCTTGCCCCCGCCACCACAGAGGCATTAACGCTGTCCACCCATGGTTTTCCACAGAGTCATCAGACTGAAATATTTCCCCTCCTCGCTGCAACGCGTGCCGTTGGTGGCGGCATGAGCCCGGCCAGCGCCGCGCCAGAGCTGCTGCATCTGCACCTGATCAGCGATTCGACCGGTGAAACGCTCGAATCGGTGGCCAAGGCCAGCCTTGCCCGCTTCGAAGGCGCGCAGGCGGTGAAGCATTTCTGGCCGATGGTGCGCAGCGAAGGCCATCTCGATCGGGTGATCGAGGAGATTGCCAAGAAGCCCGGCCTGGTCATCTATACGCTGGTCGATGGCGGGGTGCGCGATCGGCTGGAAAGCCGCTGCGCCACGCTTGGCCTGCCGATGGTGTCGCCGCTCGATCCGACGATTTCGGCAATGTCGGAACTGCTCGGCCAGGCGGCCACACGGCGACCGGGGCGTCAGCATGTGATGGATCAGGCCTATTTCCGCCGCGTTGATGCGATCAACTACACGATGGTGCATGATGATGGGGCGATGACCGGCCGTGAGGCGCTGGAAGAGGCCGACATCTTGCTGCTCGGCGTGTCGCGCACCTCGAAAACGCCAACATCCATCTATCTCGCCAACCGCGGTTACAAGACCGCGAATATCCCGCTTGTACCGCAATCGCCGCCGCCGCCCCATGTCTGGTCGATCAATGGCCCGTTGCTGGTCGGGCTGACGACCGCGCCCGACCGGCTGCAATCCATTCGCCGCAATCGTCTGCTCAGCCTGGGGCAGACCCCTGACACCGATTATGTCAACGCCGATCGCATCGAGGCTGAAGTGGCCTTTGCCCGCCGCTTGTTTGCCGATCATGACGTGCCGGTGATCGACGTGACCCGGCGCAGCATCGAGGAGACGGCTGCGGCGATCATCAATCTGCACCAGGCGCGGGCCGAGCGCGCAGCCATTGCTGCGGGCGATCCCTGATGCTTGTGCTCGCCAGCCAATCGGCGGCGCGGCGCGCCATGTTGGCGGCGGCCGGGGTGCCGCACGAGGCATTGCCGGCGCATGTCGATGAGGAGGGCATCACCGCTGGCCTGCACGCCGAAGGCGCCACGCCGCTGCGCATCGCTGATGCCCTGGCTGAAGTGAAAGCGCTGAAGATCAGCCGCCAACATCCGGGTGCCTTGGTGCTGGGCGCGGACAGTGTGGGCGTTGCACAGGATGGCACATTGCTCAACAAGCCGGAAACCCGCGCCCGCGCCGAAGCGCAGTTGCGCGCGCTGTCGGGCACCAGCCACCAGCTGATTTCGGCGGCGGTGATCTGCGAAGGCGGACAGCCGGTGTGGCGCAGCACCGGTTCGGCCAAGCTCACCATGCGGGCATTGTCGGACAGGTTCATCGCCGATTATCTCGATACCGAAGGCGATGCCGTGCTTGG
The DNA here is from genome assembly GCF_987265915.1 of Sandarakinorhabdus sp. Taxonomy (NCBI): domain Bacteria; kingdom Pseudomonadati; phylum Pseudomonadota; class Alphaproteobacteria; order Sphingomonadales; family Sphingosinicellaceae; genus Sandarakinorhabdus; species Sandarakinorhabdus sp. Next base: position 386,637 of record NZ_OZ503948.1, on the reverse strand, counting down.
CTGTGCCGGCTGTTATCGCATCGAAGGCCTGGGCGCGCAGCTGTTCACCCGCGTCGATGGTGACCAGTACAGCATTCGCGGGCTGCCGTTGCTGGCGGTGCTGGATTATCTGCGCATCCGGGGTCTGTTGTCGTCATGATCCTGCCAGCCGTTGCTGGTGTGATTGGCTGGCCGATCGCCCACAGCAAATCTCCGCTGATCCACCGCTTCTGGCTGGGCAAGCTCGGGCTGGATGGCGATTACAGCCGCTTTCCGGTGGCGCCCGATCGCCTCGGGCAATTTCTGGCGGCAATGCCCGCCATGGGCCTGCGCGGCGTGAATGTGACGGTGCCGCACAAATTGCTGGCGATCCCGCATCTGGCTTCGGTGTCGGCCGGCGCCACGGCGGTCGGCGCGATCAACACGATATTGGTCGATGCAGATGGGCAGCTGCATGGCCACAACACCGATGTTGCTGGCATAAGCGTGCCGGCGGCCGCAGCTATGGCGGCGCGCACGGTGCTGGTGGTGGGCAGCGGTGGCGCGGCGCGGGCCGGCGTGGCCGCAGCCCGCCAGGCCGGCGCGGCGCGTTTGTGGCTGCTGGCGCGCAACCAGGGGGAAGCCCAGGCGATTCACAGCGCCAGCGGCCTGCCCGGTGGGGTGATCGCCTGGGGCGGACCGCTGCCAGCCGGCATTGGCCTTCTGTTCAATGCAACGCAGCTTGGGATGGTCGGCCAGCCACCGCTCGATCTCGATCTGACGCCTTTGCCGGACGATGCCACCGTGTTCGATGCCGTCTATGCGCCGCTGGAAACGGGATTGCTCAAGGCCGCGCGGGCGCGCGGGCTGGCAACCATCGATGGTCTCGCCATGTTGATCGGCCAGGCTGCCGAGGCCTTCGAGCTGTTCTTCGGCGCGCCGGCGCCGCGTGCCCATGATGATGAACTGCGGGCCTTGCTGACACGATGATGCCGTCTGGCCTGCAGCGCATGCTGGCCATCACCGATGGCCTGATGCTGCTGTATTGGGCGGTGACCGCGCTAGCCGCCGCAGGCGTGATGTCCTTGTCGCCGGCGCTCCTCTACAAGGATTATCATGATCCGGTGATGGTGGCGTGGAACTGGTCGTTCCTGCCGCTCGATCTGGGCTTCTCGGCGATCGGGCTGACGGCGCTGGCACGGTCGCGCCGGGGGCAGCCCTGGCAGGGCCTGGCCATCATCAGCCTCACCCTCACTTGTTGTGCCGGCCTGATGGCCATTGCATTCTGGGTGTTGCGCGGCGATTTTGATCTGCAATGGTGGCTGCCCAACCTGGCGCTGGCGTTGCTGCCGTGGATCTGGCTGCCGGAGCTGGCATGGCACAGGACAAGTTGACGCGATGAGCCGCACCACCATCATCGGCCTCACCGGCTCCATCGGCATGGGCAAATCCACCGTGGCGGCCATGTTCCGCAAGTTGGGTGTGCCGGTGTTCGATGCCGATGCCGAAGTGCGCCGCGTGCAGGGCCCCGGCGGTCGCGCGCTGGCGGCGATCGAGGCGGCGTTTCCCGGCACCACCCACACCGGCGGCCTGCACCGCGAAAAGCTTGGCGCGGCCGTGTTCGGCGATCACGCGCAGCTGCGCCGGCTCGAACAGATCCTCCACCCGCTGGTTGCCGAAGCGCAAAGCGAATTTCTGGGCGCCCATCGGCTGAAGCCCGCCATCGTGCTCGATGTGCCCTTGCTGTTCGAAAAAGGCGGCTGGCAGCGTTGCCATCTGACCGTGGTGGTCTCTGCCCCTTACCGGGTTCAGCGCGCGCGCGTGCTGGCGCGGCCGGGCATGACGGCGCAGAAATTCGCCGGCATATTGAAAGGCCAGATGCCGGACCGCGAAAAGCGCGCCCTTGCCGATGTGGTGATCGAAACCGGGCGCGGCCGGCGTGAAACCTGGGCTGCGGTGAAACGCCTGGTGACCGGTTTGTAAGGCTTGCCCCGCACCCATCTGTAGGGGCATAGGGGGGCATGCGCGAGATCGTCTGGGACACTGAAACCACCGGCATCATGCCCGGTGATGGCCACCGTATTGTCGAGATCGGCGCGCTGGAGATGGTCAACCGCTCGCTGACCGGGCGCAGCTTCCACACCTATCTCGATCCGCAGCGCGCCATGCCCAAGGATGCCGAGCGGGTGCACGGCCTGTCGTCGGACTTCCTGACCGGACAGCCCATTTTCGAGCAGGTGGTGGATGATTTCCTCGCCTTCATCGGCGATGCGCCGCTGGTTGCGCACAATGCCGCGTTCGACATGGAGTTCCTCAACTGGGAATTGAAGCGTGCGGGCATGCCGATCATCCCGATGGCGCGCGCCATCGACACGCTGGAAATCAGCCGCAAGGCCAATCCCGGCGCCAAGCACACGCTTGATGCGCTGTGCAACCGGTATGGCATTGATCTTTCAGGCCGCACCAAGCATGGCGCGTTGATCGACGCGGAACTGCTGGCGCGTGTCTATATCGAGTTGACCGGAGGCCGGCAGATCGGATTCGACCTTGCCAGCGACGCAAGCGGCGACGACACTGTGTACGAGCGGGTGAGTCTGGCCGCGCGTGCCCATGATGCCAGCCCAGAGGAGCTGGCCCGTCACGCCGAATTCCTGACCGGCCTGAAAGACCCGCTCTGGCTGTCGTGACCCTATCCAGGGCCTGTCACCAGCACGCGAGGAGAAAACATCGATGGATATTCGTATTTCAGGCCACCAGGTTGATACCGGGGCGGCCTTTGCCGAACATGTGCGCGAACGCCTGACCGCGATGGCGGAGAAATATTTTCCGCGCGCGCTGTCCGCCCATGTGACGCTCGGCCCGGCGCCCCACGGGCATTTTTCCTGCGATATCGTCATGCATGTGATGGCCGATCTGATCCTGAAGGGCACGGCTCAGGCCAATGGCGCGCATCCGGCCTTTGATGCCGCCGCCGAACGCATCGACAAGCAGCTGCGGCGCTACATGCGCCGGCTGAAGGATCGCCATTCGCCCGCCGCCGCCCGCGATGTGCCGCCGCTTGCCGAACTGCCGCCGCTCGACAACGCCGAATACAAGATTTTTGCCGGATCGGACGATGATGCCGAACCGGCCGGCGACGCACCATTGATCATCGCCGAAACGCGCGTCGATATCCCGACGGCTTCGGTGGGCGATGCGGTGATGATGCTCGATCTGCGCAACACCACCGCCTTGCTGTTCGTCAACAGCGCCACCGGCGCCCACAACATGGTCTATCGCCGTGAAGATGGCACCATCGGCTGGGTGGAACCCCGCACCATGACCGTGGCGGCGCCGCCGCGACGTGCCGTGGCCGGCGGTTGAACGCTATCCACATGCCATACAGCGGTCTGGGTGCCGGCTTTGCCGGGCTGGTGGTGGCAGGCGGGGTGTTTCCGGCGCTGCCGGCCGCCTCGCGTGACGCCGCGCTGCTGGCGTTGGCGCGGGGCGCAGCCGGCCATATCGACGCGCCCATACTGGCCCTCCAGGCCATGTTGGTGGCCCGGGAAGCCGCGGCCAGCACCGGCGCTGGCGGCGGTGTCGCCATCCCGCACGCGCGGCTGCCCGGTTTGCCGCGCTGCATCGTGCTGCTGGCGCGGCTGCCGGCGGCCATCGATTGGCAGGCCGTCGATGGCGAACCTGTCGATGTGCTGGTGCTGCTGCTGTCGCCAGCCGAGGCCGACGTCGATCATCTGAAGGCGCTGGCGCGGATCGGCCGCACGCTGCGCAATCCCGAAACCCTGCCGGCGCTGCGCTGCGCGCGCTCGGTGGCGGACATGCTCGCGGCGGTGTCGCTCGATGCTGTAACGGTCGCCTGAGCCGGTGGACACGCTGCCGCGGCTGGCCAGCCGCTTCAAGATCGATGCGCTGCGCCGCCGGGTAAGTACGGCCGGCGGCTTTGCCACAGTGCTGGCGCATGGCGATGATGTAGCGGGCGCCATCGCCGTGGTCACCCGCGACGGCGGCCGGGAATCTCTGCTCGCCGCTGTGCTCGGTGGCACCGGCGCCTATGAATTTGCCGAACTGGCGAGCGGCGACGCCGTGGCGCCGTGGATCGAGCGGGCGCGGGGACGTGACCCGGATCTGTGGGTGATCGAACTGGATATCCCGCAGGCAGGGCAGTTCGTCGCCGAAATGCTCGTCGGCGCTTGATCAGCGTCCAAGGCTACGCTTCGAATGTGGCCATGGTTGCAACTGCCCTTCAAATTCTGGCCCGGCGCGGTGCACGCTGCGCGGCGCTGATGATGATGGCCCTTGCCGGCCCGGCGCTGGCCGATACCAATTTGCCGATCCTGCCGGCTGATGATGTCGGCGTGGTGGTGTCTGCCGATACCGGGGGCTCTGCAACCGGCTTGCCGGCGTTGGTGCAGATGGCCGCTGCCGATCGGCAGCTGGCTGCGGCTGAACCGACCGAACTGGATTGCCTGGCCACCGCCGTGTGGTTCGAAAGCCGCGGCGAAACCCTCGAAGGCCAGCTCGCCGTCGCACAGGCCGTGGTGAACCGCGCCCGTGCCGGGCGATGGGGCAAGAATATCTGCGGCGTGATCAAGGCGCCGCGCCAGTTCAATTTCAACGCCGCGCAGGTCAAGCGCAGCACCGCGACCTTCACCACCGCCCTGGCCGTCGCGCGCATCGCCGTCGCCGGCCTGTGGCACGACGTGGCGGAAGGCGCGCACAGCTTTCATTCCGCCCGGCTCAGCCCCGGCTGGCGCCTGAAGCGCGTCGCGAAGATCGGCAATCACGTCTTCTATCGCTGAGCTTGCCGTTCCCGCTACGTTCTGGCACACCCCCGCCATGGGGCATGATCTCACGGCAATCGACGTGCTGCGCGGTACCTGCCGCTGGCTGCTGCGCGCCGGCATCAGCCCGCTTGCCGAAGTGCCGCTGGCCGGTGGCCGCCGCGCCGATATCCTGGGCATTGATGCGGCCGGGCAGTTGAGCATCGTCGAAATCAAGGTCAGCCTCGCCGATCTGCGCGGTGACCGCAAATGGCCGGACTATCTCGATCATTGTGACCGGTTTTTCTGGGCGGTGCCAGCCGGGCTGCCGCTGGATGATCTGCACACACCGGCGTTCAGGCCCGACGTGACCGGGCTGATCGTGGCGGACCGTTATGATGCGGAGCAGTTGCGCGCGGCGCCGTGTCGCCCGCTCAATGCCGCGCGGCGCCGGGCCATCACCGTGGCGCTTGCCCGCCGCGCCGCCAATCGCTGGCTGGGCCTCGTTGATCCGGAAAGCGCCTTGCTCGGTTACGATTGACGCCCGCCGCCCGCGGCAACCCAGTCCTTCACCTTGGCTTCCAGCACGGCCAGCGGCAGCGCGCCGGTGTTGAGGCAGACATCATGGAAATCGCGCACGTCGAATTTCGGCCCCAGCGTGGCGGTCGCCTCGCGGCGCAGGCGCGCAAAGGTCAGCTCGCCGATCTTGTAGGCGCAGGCCTGGCCGGGCTGGGCGATGTAGCGATCAATCTCCACCGCGACATCGCGCGGCGCCATCGATGTGTTGTCCAGCATATAGGCGATGGCTCGGTCACGGCTCCAGTCCAGCGCGTGCAGGCCAGTGTCCACCACCAGCCGCACGGCGCGCAGCATTTCCATGTCGAGATGGCCGAACCAAGCCCAAGCATCGGTGAACATCCCCAGTTCGCGCCCCAGCGATTCGGCATAGAGCCCCCAGCCTTCGGTGTAGGCGGTGCTGCCGCCACGCTTCAGGAAGGCAGGCAGTGTCTTGTCTTCATTCACCAGCGTCGATTGGAAATGATGGCCGGGGATGCCTTCGTGCAGGGTCAGCGTTTCCAGCGTGGGGATCGGGCGCGTATCGAGCATCGACATGTTGAAATAAAGGATACCCGGCGACACGCCGTCGGGCGGCCCGGCCCGATAATATCCGGTGCCGCGCTGTCCGCCGAGGCCGGGCAACGGTGCCACCTTGAACGGCGCCTTGGGGCGGGAATGGAACAGCCGCGGGATGCCCAGCCAGATGCGCTGCTCTATCTCGGCGAACCGTCCCAGCAACTCTTCCTGGGTTTTGCAGTAAAAACGCGGATCGGTGCGGACATATTCGAATAAGGCCTTGAGATCGCCGGCAAAGCCCAGTTGGCCGCGCACGCTTTCGAATTCGGCGCGGATGCGCGCCACTTCGCGCAGGCCCAGCGCATGGATATCGGCCGCCGCCATCGGCAGCGTGGTGTGGCGCTCCAGTTCGAAGGTATAGAGCCGCAGGCCATCGGGGATGCCCGATCGCCCCGGCACAGCCGGCGTGCGCGGCAAATAGGTGCCGCGCAGAAACTCCAGCCAGCGCGCATAGGCTGGCAGCACAGTCTCCGTGACCATGGCGCGATAGGCGGCCGTCCAGCGTTCCCGGTCGGCCGCCAGCGCCGCCGGCAGGCGCTTGATCGCCGCCATGAAGCTGGTGTCGTCGGGGCTCTGCGCCAGCTGCGCCTCGATCTGGCGGATGACATTTTCCACCAGCACCCGCGGCTGGATGTGGCCGCTGGCCAGGCCTTCGCGCAGGCGCACCAGCGCCATGTCCATATGGCCGGCGAACAGTCGCAGCCGATCCAGCCCGGCCTGATAATCCGCCGCGGTTTCAAACAGGGCACCGGCGCCGGAGACATAATCCGGCAATTCGATGTGCAGGCCGAAACTGGGGTTCAGCGCCAGTTGCCGCTGGATCGCGAACAGGCCGGACGTGTGGAAGCTGATCGTCTGGTTCAGGCTGCGCCCGAACACGTCATAGGCAATGCGCTCGGCCGGGGTGAGGGCGCCGCGATCGATGCCGGCCAGCGCCGCCGCGGCGCTGCGCTTGTTGGCCAGCGTTGCGCTGGCCCAGCTGTCCGTCAGCGGATCGATGAACACCGCCTGCCCGGCTGCCCGGCGCTGCCCCGGCGGGCCCGTGGGGGCCAGCGCCGCATCGTCGGCCGCCGCCCGCGCGATCAGCGCGGCAAAGCGCGATGACGGCGTGTCAGCGGCGGCCAACGCCGGTATGACAGGAACAGCGGCCAGCAGGCCCAGCGCGGTGCGACGGTTCAACATGCCTGCATCCAACCAGCTTGGGGCCGGAAAGCAAGAGGCTACTTGGGTGAGCGTTTGGCCAGGATGCGCTGCAAGGTGCGGCGGTGCATTTTCAACCGGCGCGCGGTTTCGGAAACATTGCGCTCGCACAGTTCATAGACACGCTGGATATGTTCCCAGCGCACGCGATCGGCCGACATCGGCTCCGGCGGGGCTTCCGGGCGGGCGCTGCCATCGGCGGAAAGCGCGCGCACGATGTCTTCCGGGTCAGCCGGCTTGGCGAGATAATCGATGGCGCCAGCCTTCACCGCGGCCACCGCGGTGGCGAGATTGCCATAGCCGGTGAGCATGACGATGCGCACATCCGGGTTGGTCGCCCGCATTTCGGTAACCAGATCAAGGCCGTTGCCATCCTCCAGCCGCATATCGACCACGGCATGGCCGGGCTTCAGGCGGGCGGCTTCGATGCGCGCTTCAGACAGGCTGCCCACGGCCGTGACGGCAAAGCCCTTGCGGGCCAGCAACACGCCGAGGCGCTGGCGGAACGGGGCATCATCGTCAACCAGCAGCAGCGGACGGGTTTCGGGTTCGGGCGTGCTCGCCATCAGATGGGCTCCTGTTGTGCCACAAGGGATTCATTAACCTCAAACTCTTCGCGTGGCCAGCGCACGTCAACGCGCGCGCCGCCTTCGGGTCGGTTGGAGAAGGACAGCCGGCCACCTGTCCGTTCGATCAGCGTGGTGGCAATGAACACGCCAAGGCCGGTGGAATTGGATTTGGACCGCGTCGGGCCCAGGATGGGCTCGCCCAGCCGCGGCAGCAGATCGGGGGGGAAACCGAAACCGTCATCCAGTACGGCCACCCGGATTTCGGATGGGGTGACGATGGTTTCGATGCGCACTTCGGTACCGGCATGGCGGGCAGCGTTGGACACGAGATTGTTGAAGGCGTGGAGCAATTCCGGCGATCGTTGCACCAGCGGCTGCGGTTGCGGCGCCACCACATGCACCGGCACACGGCTGGGCTTCACGCTCTGCGCCACTTCATGCAGCAACAGATCGAGGGTCAGGGTGGCGAACGGATCTTCGGCTTCGGCGCGGGTGGCGATGCCCTTCATGATGCGGCGGCTGCGCGCGGCTTCGGCGGCCAGCAGGCGGATATCCTCGCCGAAATCCGGATCATCGCCCAATTGCTCTTCCAGACTGTGGGCGATCAGCGAGATCGAACCCAGTGGCCCACCCAGTTCATGGGCTGCTGCCGCCGCCAGGCTGCCCAGCGCGTTCATGCGGGCTTCGCGAGTCAACGCTGCTTCGGTGGCAACCAGCGCGCGGGCGCGATCGCGGCTTTCGGCCGAGACCATCCACAGATAGACGGTGAGAAAGCCGATGGCGAGCGCATAGGCGATCACGTCGCCAAAGCGGTAGATCAGCGGAAATTCCGGCGGTGGCCCAAGCCACGGCAAGGGTTGCGCCCCGAACCACAGCACCGCCAGCACGCCAAAGGCCAGCGCCACCAGCGGTGCCATGTCCTTGGCGGTCAACAAGGTCGCCGCGATGGTGACCGGCACGATCAGCAGCAGCGCGAACGGATTGGCCAGACCGCCGGTGAGGAACAGCAGCACGCCAGCCTGGATCAGATCGAAGGCCAGATGCAGCGCCAGTTCGCGCCCTGTCATCCGGTCATTGCGTTCATACAATGTGGACAGGCCGAAATTCAGGATGACCGATGCCGCCACCGCCGCCAGCAGCGATCCCCACGGCAAAGGGTAGCCAAAGCCCAAGCCCACCACCAGCAACGTGGCGAACTGGCCCAGAATCGCAATCCAGCGGATCGCCGCAAGGGTGCGCACGCGCACCCCGGGCCGATCAAAGGCGGCTGCTGCAATGGACGGACGTTCCATCGCCACCGCCTAGACCCCCATGACCGCTGCGCCCATGCGGCAGATTGTATGCGACAATCGCGCCCGCCGTAAGCGTTTGATTACAGCGACGGCCCCTGCACGCGGCCGCTGGGCTTGGCCGGGATGTCCTTGAACAATTTGGCGATGGCGCCGGCGCGGGCGTCATTGTCGGCGGCGATGCGCGGCGAGATCCCGCTGTTGTCGGCAATATCGGGGTTGGCACCGGCCTCGATCAACGCCTTGGCCAAGCCCATATCGCGCGCCTGCACCACCTTCAGCAATGCGGTTTCGCCCAGCCGGTTTTGCGTATTCACCTGGGCCTTCAGGCGGATCAGCGTCGTTGCGCCCTCGCTCCAGCGCGTGATGGCGGCCAGGATCAGTGGCGTGTTGCCGTCGCGATCCTTCACGTTCAGATTGGCGCCCTTCTGATACAGCAGCCCCAGCCAGCCCAGATCGCCGCGCCGGGTCACGATGTGCACCGCGGCTTCGCCGGTATCGGTGTCGCGGGTGTTGACCACGGTTGTGCCGGGCTTGTCGGCCATCTCGATTGCCTTGTTGACGTCGCGGTCACGCACGGCCTTGAGGAAGTTATAGCTGTCCGAAAACTGCGCAGCGGCTGGGCCAGCCAGCGCCAGCGCGAGCAGAGCCGCCACCAAATGTCTGATCATCGACAAGTCATCCCCACATGCTTAAGGCCTTGCCAGCATGACTGGGCATAACCTCTCGAACCGGCGATGAACAGGGGCAAGAATTTGCAACTGTGGCTGGTGCTGGGCATTGCGGTGCTGATCGCCGGCGTGCTGGGCTGGATGCGGTTTTCCAGCCCGCCGATGCCGGCCGGCAATCTGGCTGGCGCCAGCCTGGGCGGGCCGTTTGTTCTGGTTGATCAGAACGGCCGCACCGTGCGCGACACGGATTTCGCCGGTCGATATCGCCTGATCTATTTCGGCTATGGTTTCTGCCCGGATATCTGCCCCACCGATCTGGCACTGCTCGGCCGCGGCTTGGCAGCGTTCGAAGCGCAGGACGCGGCGCGCGCCGCCAGCGTGGCGCCGATCTTCATCACCATCGATCCGCAGCGCGATACAGCGGCCGTGCTCAAACCCTTCGTGGCTGCCTTCCATCCCCGGCTGGTCGGCCTGACCGGTACGACCGCGCAGATCGCGGCCGTCACCAAGGCCTATGGCGTCTATGCCAAGCGCATCGACACGGGCGATGCCGAAAATTACCTGATGGATCACAGCGCCATGGTCTATTTGTTCGGCCCGGATGGCCGGCCGATCGCCTTCCTGTCGCACCAGGGCTTGACCGCTGAACAGGTCACGCAGATGCTGGCCGCCTATGTCCGATAGGCCATCAGACAAGCCCTTCTGGGAAACCACGCCGCTCGCGCGCATGAGCCGCGCGCAATGGGAAAGCCTGTGCGACGGCTGCGGCAAATGTTGCGTGCACAAGCTTGAGGATGAAGACACCGGCGAGGTGTTTCCCACCAATGTTTGCTGCACCTTGCTCGATATGAAAACCGCCCAGTGCCGCGATTATCGCAATCGCAAGGCGCTGGTGCCGGATTGTGTGCGGCTCACCCCCGCCCGCCTCGATGAGCTGGATTGGCTGCCGGAAACCTGTTCCTACCTGCGCGTGCACCGCGGTCAGGGGCTGGCACCGTGGCACCACCTGATCACCGGCGATCGCGAATCCATCCATCGCGCCCGCGAATCCGTGGCGGGCCGGGTGATCAGCGAGGATCATGTCGGCGATCTTGAAGATTATATCCTCGAGAAGCCGTTGTAGGCTTGACCGATGCTGCGCTGGCGTCGGGCTGTATTGCCAACCGAGCTGACCATTGCCGGGCGCTGTGTGCCGGTGGTGCTCACCCGCCGCGCCAGCCAGCGCGCGGTGCGGCTGCGGGCCAGTGCCGTCGCCGGGCGCATCGAAATCAGCCTGCCGACGCGCGGCGGCGAAGATATTGGCGCCGCGCTGCTGAAATCGCACAGCGCCTGGCTCGAAGCGCAAGTGGCGCGCTGGCCGCGGCCGATCCCCTTTGCCCCCGGCTTCATCATCCCCATCGACGGCGAACCGGTGCTGATCGATTGGCAGGAAGGCCATAAACGCATGCCCCTGTTGGCCAATGGCAGGCTGCAACTGGGCGGGCCGCTGCCGCTGCTGTCCGGCCGCATCGAACGCTGGCTGAAAGCGCGGGCGCTGGCCGATCTCGACGCGATGACCCAGGGTTTCGCAGCCCAACTGGCGCGCAAGGTCGCGCGGGTCAGCGTGGGCGACACCACCAGCCGCTGGGGCAGTTGTGCCGGCGCGCTGCGCCCGGAAGGCGCCCGCATCGCCTATAGCTGGCGGTTGATCATGGCCCCAGCCTGGGTGCGGCGATCATTGGCGGCGCACGAGGCCGCGCACCTGGTCCACCAGAATCACTCACCGGCCTTCCACGCCCTCAACCGCCAGCTCGATCCGCGCGCGGCCGAGGCGCGGCGCTGGCTGGCCCGCCACGGCGCGGCGCTGCATTGGGTGGGGCGCAGCGATCAGGCCCATGGCGATCAGGCCGGGTGATGCCCCAGCCAGGCGGCGATGGCGGCACCGAAATCCGGCTTGGTCACCGCGCTCATGTGATTGCCGGGGATTTCGACGAGCGCCGCGTTTGGCAATTCCAGGGCCAGCGCCGGGGCCGAACCGTTGTCGCGATCGTCCCGCCCGCACAACACGAGCGCGCGCGTGTCGAGCCCGCGCAACACGTCGAGCGGCGTTGATACGAATGTGTCGAGCAACAGGCCGACGGCGGTGCCATCCACCTTGTTCTGCTTCATGAAGGCCGCGGCAAAGGCTTCCGGGCTGCCACTGGGCCAGCCATCGGGTTGGCGCACGACTGTCTTGAAGAAATCGGCCCGCGCCGTGCCGCCGACCAGGCCTTCCAGCCCCATGCCGGAAATGATCGCCTTGCCCGGTTGCAGGCCGCGCGCCAGCAGCCGCACCAGCGTGCGCGCGCCCATTGAATAGCCGGCGATATCGAAATCGGTCAGCCCCAATTGGGTGATCAGCGCCTCGATATCCATCGCCAGCACATCGGGCGGGTAGGCGGCGGCATCATGCGGTGCGGCGCTGCGGCCATGGGCGCGGAAATCCGGCATGATCACCCGATAACCGGCACCGGCAATCTCGGCGGCGGCGCCATAACGCTGCCAGTTCATCTCGGCCGATGAAAACAGCCCGTGCAGCAGGATGATGGCCCGGCCTTCGCCGATGTCGGTCAGCGCCAGTTCGGCGCCGTCAAAGCCGCGATAATGGCCCAAGCTCAGCGGCCTTTTTCCATACGGGCCGCAGCAACGGCCTCTTTCAACCGATCGAAGCCGACCGCGCCCGAAAGGATGCGGTTGCCGATGATGTAGCTTGGTGTGCCTGTCAGCCCCAGATTGCGGCCGAGTTCGAGATTGCGGTTCACCTGCGCCTTCAGTTCGGCGTCATTCAACGCCGCGGTGGCGCGGGCTTGATCCATGCCGACACCCTTGACGATGCCCAGCGTGCGCGCCTGGTTGGGACGGCCGGGGCTTTCGAACATCGCATTGTGGAACCCGCCATATTTGCCCTGCTGCGCCGCCGACAGGCTGGCCAGCGCCGCTTCGGTACTGGCCGGGCCGAGCACCGGGAAATCGCGGTAGATCACCATCAGCTTCGGGTCTTCGCGCACCAGCCGCTGCACATCGGCATGGCCCTGGCGGCAATAGGGGCAGGCATAATCGAAGAACACCACCAGCTTCACATCGCCCTTGGGATTGCCGGCGATGGCGCCGGCAAACGGCGTTTCGATGGCGCTGCGATTTGCGGCCAGCGCCTTGCGCGCCTCCGCCTGTTCCAGCCGCGCCACGGCTTCAGGAATGATTTCGGGGTGATTGAGGATATAGTCGCGCACAATGGCTTCGATTTCGGCGCGATTGGTGGCCGGCGCGCCCTGGCCCGCAGCCAGCGCCGCGCCAGCGCCGAGCGCAGTGCCGGCCAGTGCCAGCGCCACGCCGGCTGCCATGCTCAGCCGGCGATTCCAGAAACCCATCATGCTCACCTCTTCTTGCGTTTCTGCAGCTCCAGCGCATCGCCGGCGACCAATGTGATGTCGTCTGCCCGTATGAAGTCGGGCGTGCCGGCCGGCAAGCCTGCCCGCGCCATCCGCGCGTTCATCATCGCGCCCATGGCATTGCCTTCCAGGCTGAACCGCTCCGCCGCCGCCAGCGCGGCGCGCGGCTTGTCGCCGCGTCGGTCATAGATCACGCCCAGCTGATACCAGGTGAAGGGGTTTTCCCGATCCAGGCTGACCGCCTTGCGCAACAGCGGCTCGGCTTCGGCCTGCAGTTTCGGGTCTTCGCTGGTCACCAGCGCATGGCCGAGCAACGTCAGGATCATCGGTTCGCCCGGCGCCTGTGCCACCGCCCGGCGCAGCACCGGCAGGCTGTCATCGACCTTGCCCGATTCCAGCAGGATCTGGCCTTCGAGTTCCAGGAAATACGGGTCATTCGGCCCGCTGGCCACCAGCTTCGCCGCTTCGGCCATGGCCAGATCGGGGTGGCCCGATCGGTGCCAGGCATAGGCGCGGGCATAGAGCGCAGCCGGCGTGTTGGTGCCTTCGGGATAGCGCTGCATCACCAGCCGCGGTTCATCGACAAAGCCGACCAGCTTGCCCTTGATGCGTTCGAACCGCGCCTGCAATGCCTTGTCTGGCGGTGTGTTCCACGCCTTGTCGCGTTCATACACCGCCAACAGATTGTTGACGCGCGTGCTCGAAAGCGGGTGGGTGCGGGCATATTCATTGTCTTGCGGGATGGCGAGGCGATATTCCATGCCCTGCAACTTGCGGAAAAACGCGATCGAACCGCGGCCGGAAATCCCGGCTTTCGACAGGAACACCGCGCCGGCCTGATCGGTGCGGCTTTCCTGATCGCGGGTGAAAGCCAGAAAGCGCCCCTGCGCCGCGGCCGTGCCCAGGCCCAATATGGCCATGCCAGCCTCACCGGCCCCGGCTGCCACCGCCAGTGCCGCGCCGACCAGCGACAGCAGGGAGATTTTGCTGGCCGGGCCGGCGCCTTCGCCAAAACGCACATTGTGCCCGGCGGCGATATGGCCAAGTTCGTGGGCGATCACGCCCTGCAATTCGTTCACATTGTCGGCCGCGATGATCAGGCCGGAATGGATGAACACATTCTGCCCGCCGGTCACGAATGCGTTGATGCTGGAATCGCCCACCAGCACGAACTGCACATTGCGCGGCTCCAGCCCGGCCGCGAGCACCAGATCCTTGCTGATATCGCGGAAAAACGCCTCGGTCTCGGCATCGCGCAGGATCGATTGCGCCGCCACAGGGCGCGGCAACGCCAGAACCAGCATGGCGATCAAGGCAAGGGCTGCGCGCATCGTTACGACCTTGCCTAGCACAGTTGAACAATGGGTGAAGCGGGGGGTATAGCCTGAGGGAATAGGGGCGGGCCTTACGCCGCCGTCAACGCCCGCGCCCGCCGGCGCTGCACCGATGATCCCAGCCCCAGCGCCTCGCGATATTTGGCCACGGTGCGCCGGGCGATGTCAAAGCCTTCGCCCTGCAACACCTCGACCAACTTGTCGTCCGACAGCACGTCCTCGCCTTCGGCCGCGATCAGCCGGGCGATGCGGTCCTTCACGGCCAGGGCCGAGGCGGTTTCGCCATCGCCGGAGCCGACGCCGGAGGTGAAGAAATACTTCAGCTCGAACAGGCCGCGTTCGCACAGCAGATATTTGTGGCTGGTCACCCGGCTGACGGTCGATTCGTGCATTTCGATCAGATCGGCGACCTGGCGCAGGGTCAGCGGCTTCAATTGGCTGACGCCTTGTTCGAAAAACCCCTGTTGCAGACGGACGATCTCGGCGGCGACCCGCACGATGGTGCGGGCGCGCTGATCCAGCGCCTTCAACAGCCAATTGGCGCTGGCCACGCATTCGTTCACGAAGCTGTTCGTGGCGCGATCGGCGCCGGCGGCCAGTTCGGATTGATATTGGCGATCGATGATCAGCCGCGGCAGTGTCGCCTGGTTGAGCGTCACCTGCCAGCCGCCATCGGCGCCGCGCATCACGAACACATCGGGCACCACCGCCGTCGCCGCCTCGCCGCCATAACGCAGGCCTGGCTTGGGATCATAGCCTTTCAGCTCGCGGATCATCTCGACGATATCCTCGCGATCCACTCCGCATTTGCGCACCAGGCCGGCCATGTCGCCGCGCGCCACCAGATCGAGATTGCGCAGCAGCTGGAGCATCGCCGGGTCGCAGCGATCGACGGCGCGGGCCTGCGCGATCAAGCATTCCGAAAGCGTGCGCGCCGCCACGCCGACCGGATCGAACATCTGCACGCGGGCCAGCACCTGCTCGACATGGGCCGGGCTGGTGCCAAGCCTTTCGGCAATATCGTCCACGGTTTCACCCAGATAGCCGCATTCATCGAGCCCATCGATGACGAAGCGCGCGATGGCGAGATCGATGCCGTTGAACTGGCCCACGGCCTGGCGCTCCAGCACTTCGGCCAGTGTCGCCTCACTGCCGGCAACCTGATCGAAATCGAAGCCGTCTTCGTCGCCGCCGGCGCCCTGGTTGGCCCGTTCGCCCCAATCGGCGGGCTGATCGGATGCGCAATCATGGTGGAACCGTTCGCTGCTGTAATCGGCCTCCAGCGGCGCATCGCCGCCGGCGGCGCCATTCTGCAGCAGGCTTTCCAGGCCGGTGTTGCTGCTATGCTCCGATACCGGCAGCGGTTCCGGGCTGGCATCGACTCCGCTGGGGCCAGACTCGCCGGGTTCGGCCGCATCGCCGCTGGCCAGCAGCGGGTTGCGCTCCATTTCCTCGCCGATCCAGCCTTCCAGCTCGACATTGGTCAGCGTCAGCAACTTGATCGCCAGCTGCAACTGGGGTGTCATCACCAGTTGTTGCGACTGCCTCAGCTCAAGGCGTGGCCCCAGCCCCATGTCAGGCGGCAACGGCCGTCACAGGGTGAAATCCTCACCCAGATAGACACGGCGCACGGTTTCATCGGCCACCAGCGCTTCGGGCGTGCCTTCGAACAAGACGCGGCCATCATAGATGATGCAGGCGCGGTTCACGATTTCCAGCGTTTCGCGCACATTGTGATCGGTGATCAGCACGCCGATGTCGCGGGCGCGCAATTGCACCACCAGCGCGCGGATATCGGCGATGGAGATGGGATCGATGCCGGCAAATGGCTCATCGAGCAGCATGATCGACGGGTTGGCGGCCAGCGCACGCGCGATCTCCACCCGGCGCCGCTCTCCACCCGAAAGCGCCATCGCCGGGGCACTGCGCAGCCGGGTGATGTTGAATTCGTCCAGCAATTGTTCCAATCGGGCCGCGCGCGCCCTGGCATCGGGCTCCGACACTTCCAGCACTGCCATGATATTCTGTTCAACGGTCATGCCGCGAAAGATCGAAGTTTCCTGCGGCAGATAGCCGAGGCCGAGCGCGGCGCGGCGATACATCGGCAGGCCGGTGATGTCGTGGCCATCGAGCAGGATGCGCCCGGAATCGGGCATGGCCAGGCCCATGATCGAATAGAAACAAGTGGTCTTGCCGGCGCCATTGGGGCCGAGCAGGCCGACCACCTCGCCGCGCCGCACCGACAAGGACACATCGCGCAGCACGACGCGATTGTCATAACGCTTGCCGATGCCGTCCACCGACAGGCCGCGCACCACTTCGCCGCTTTGCCCGGCCTGGGTGCCGCGTTCCCTCACTTCGGTCTGAACCATCTGCGAATCAATCCCTTTGCAATTGGCCCAACAATTGCATGCAACGTGACGCTAGCCTGAAATCTTGCCCTCGCCAAGACAAAGCACCGGCAGATACGCACCACGAAGCCAGCCGGGCGCAGGCTTGCCAAGCCGCGGTGCGCGGGCGAAGGGGGCCCATGCTCGACGCGCTTCCCGAACCCGCCATGATCGGCTTGCTGCTGCTGGCCGGTCTATGGGCCGGCGCGCAGAACGCGCTGGCCGGCGGCGGCAGCTTCATCACCCTGCCGGCGCTGATTGCTGCCGGGCTGGATCCGAAACTGGCCAATATCACCTCCACCATGGCGCTGTTTCCGGGGCAGATCACCACAGGCCTGGCAGGCCGCACGCTGGTGGCCGGGGCGGAGCGGCTGTCGTTCCGCGCGCTGGCCATCATCGCGCTGGCCGGCGGCGTGGCCGGCGCACTGTTGCTCAACGCCACGCCCACCCGCGTCTTTGCGGCCCTGGTGCCGTGGCTCGTGCTGCTGGCCACGGCCGTATTCGCTTGGGGCAGCTTCGGGCCGAAGAAGGCGGCGGATCGCCCGCCGCCGCCGGCCTGGGTGACCGTGCTCAGCCAATCCACCATCGCGGTGTACAGCGGCTTTTTCGGCGGCGGTGCCGGCATCCTGACCCTGGCCAGCCTCACCATCGCCGGCCTGGCCGTGCGCAACGCTGGCGGCACCAAGAATGTGCTGGTGTCCTTGTCCAACACCACGGCGGCGATCCTGTTCGCGTTGACCGGCAATGTCGCCTGGGCCCATGCGCTGGTGGTGGGCATCGGTGCGATGGCCGGCGGCTATGCCGGCGCGCGCCTGCTGGCAGTGGTGCCGGAAAAGACGCTGAAGCTGGCGGTGATCGTCATCGGCGTGGCGCTGACGGTGGGGTTGTTCGTCAGGGGCTGACGACAAGGCTCACCGCCGGTTGCCATATTCATCCACCAGCACCTCGCGGCGGCCGACATGGTCCGGCCGGCTGACAAAGCCGTCCTGCTCCATGCGCTCGATCAGGCGGGCGGCATTGTTGTACCCGATGCGCAAGTGGCGCTGGATGAAGCTGGTGCTGGCTTTCTGCGCCTTGGCGACCACATCGACGGCCTTGGCATAGACATCGGCTTCCTCGTCGCCGCGGCCGCCGCCGCTCAGCCCTGCGCCGGACAGATCGAGCTGGCCATCCATGTCGGCCGGTTCTTCGGTCACCGATTCGACATAGTCCGGCTCGCCCTGGGCGCGCCAGAAATCGGCGACGGCTTCCACTTCCTCATCCGACACGAACGGCCCATGCACGCGCACCAGCCGGCCGCCCTGCATCCACAGCATGTCGCCCTTGCCCAGCAGCTGCTCGGCGCCCGGTTCGCCCAAAATGGTGCGCGAATCGATCTTGCTGGTGACCTGGAAACTGATGCGGGTCGGCAGATTGGCCTTGATGACGCCGGTGATCACATCCACCGACGGCCGCTGCGTGGCGACGATCAGGTGGATGCCGGCCGCGCGCGCCTTTTGTGCCAGCCGCTGGATCAGCACTTCCACCTCCTTGCCGGCGGTGATCATCAGATCGGCCAGTTCGTCCACCACGACCACCACCAGCGGCATGGTCTCGAATTCCAGCACTTCTTCCTCGATGATCGGCAATTCGGTTTCCGGGTCCCACCCGGTCTGGACACGGCGGACGAACGGTTTGCCGGCGGTGCGGGCTTCCTTCACCTTCTGGTTGAAACTGGCCAGGCTGCGCACATTCAGCTCGCTCATCTTGCGATAGCGGTCCTCCATCTGCTCGACCGCCCATTTCAGCGCGCGCACCGCCTTGCCGGGCTCGGTCACCACCGGTGCCAACAGATGCGGAATGCCGTCGTACATCTTGAGTTCCAGCATCTTGGGATCGATCATGATCAACCGGCACTGCGCAGGGGTCATGCGGAACAGCAACGACAGGATCATCGCGTTCAGGCCCACCGATTTGCCCGAACCGGTGGTGCCGGCGATCAACAGATGCGGCATCGGCGCCAGATCGGCGACCACTGGATCGCCGGCAATATCCTTGCCCAGCACCAACGGCAGGCCCATGCCGCGGCCATCAAAGGCGGCACTGCCCAACAGTTCCGAAAGCGAAACGATCTCGCGCGTCTGGTTGGGCAGTTCGATGCCGATCACATTGCGGCCCGGCACCACGGCGACGCGCGCCGACAGCGCCGACATCGATCGGGCGATATCATCGGCCAGCCCGATCACCCGGCTGGCCTTGATGCCCGGCGCCGGTTCCAGTTCGTACATGGTCACCACCGGGCCGGGTCGGACCTCACCGATGCGGCCGCGCACCCCGAAATCCTCCAGCACGCCTTCCAGCAGCCGGGCATTTTGTTCCAGCGCGGCGGCATCGATGCGCGCCCGGGGGGCCGTGGGCGGCGGGCTCAGCAGATCGAGGCCGGGCAGCACGGCGGCATCGCCCAGATCGAGCGAGGCCTGGGTGTCGCGGCGGACGCGGCGGCCGGCACTGGGGGCAGCACCGCGCTCCACCACCACCGGGCCGGATTCGGCGTCCAGCGGCAACGGCAGACTGGTTTCGGCCGGGCGCGCCCGGCGCGGCGCGGCCGGAATCGGCAAGGTCGGCGATTCGGCTTCGGCCGGTTGCCGCAGCGCCCGGATGCTGGCGACGGCCGCTGAAACGCTGTCGCGGCCGATCGCGGTGCCGATCGCGATCAATACCAGGCCGGCCGGCGCCAGCAGGATTGCCAGCACGGCACCGGCCGGCACGTCGGCGAGTTCGGGAATGGCCTCCACCGTGCTGGCCAAGGCCATCAGTGCCAGGCCCAGCAAGCCGCCGGCGCCGGCCGGAGCGCCCAGATCGGGCAGATCAAAGCCGCCGGCCGCACCCGACAGCGCCGCCACGCCGGCCAGCGTGGCGCCCGCCATGCGCAACGCCGGCAGCGGCAGATTGAAGGCGACCCGCCACCCGGCCAGCAACAGCGCCGGCACCAGCAACAGCACCGGCCAGCCGAGCAGATGCAGCAGCAGATCGGCGACATGCGCACCGGGCACGCCCAGGGCATTGCCGGGCAGCAGCGCGGTGGCGGTGTTGAACGACGGATCGCGCGGCGAATAAGTCAGCAAGGCCGCCGCCAGCGCCGCACCCACAGCGCCCAGCGCCAGCCCGGCCAGGATACGCCCCAGCTGCCGGAGCAGCAGCACGGTGCCCACCCGGACGCGCAGCAGCCAGCCCGACATGGTCGATGCTGTGGCAGTATGTGCCCGTGTGGCCATCGCGGTTCAGCCTTCATTGCTGTGAAAGCTCGGCGAGCGTTCACCCTTTGGTCACTGCGGAGCATGAATCAGCCCGTCCGGCCGGTCAAGCGCTGGCCCCTTATGACATCATGTCTCGCTTGGGGGAATCGCCTGTCTGGGTTAGACCCAAGTCATGCAGACCATGGACGCAGATGTCATCATCATTGGTGGCGGGCTTGTTGGATCGACTCTGGCGCTGGCGCTGGCGCGTCACGAGGTGACCAGCATCGTGGTGGATTCGGCTGATCTCGATACCACCACCACTGCGGCCTTCGATGGGCGCGCCAGTGCCGTGGCCAGCGCTTCGGGCCGGATGCTGCGCGCGCTGGGGCTGGGCGAAATTCTCGATACCCATGGCTGCGCGATCCGCGAAATCCGCGTCACCGATGCGGCGCACCCGCAATTTCTGCATTTCGATGCCGGCGAAGCCAATGATCCGCTCGGCACGATGGTGGAAAACCGCCATCTGCGCAGCGGGCTGCTGAATGCGGTGCGAACCTGTTCCGAAGTGACCCTGCTGGCGCCGGTGACGGTGGCCAGTCTGGTGCGCGACGATCATGCTGCAACGCTCACGCTCAGCGATGGCCGGGTGTATCGCGCCGCGCTGGTGGTGGCCTGTGACGGCCGGCGTTCGGCCACGCGCGAAGCCGCCGGCATTCCGATTGCGCAATTCCATTATCCGCACGCGGCGTTGATCAGCATGGTCACCCACAGCGTGCCGCACGGCAATGTCGCCTGCGAGCTGTTCTACCCGCAAGGCCCGCTGGCCCTGCTGCCGATGGTCGATAGCGAAGATGGCCGGCCGCGCACCGCCATCGTGTGGACGGTGGACGCCAGGCACATGGCCGCTGCGAAGAAACTGGGGCCAAAGCAACTCGCCGCCGAAATCGCCGCGCGCTGCGATGGCACGCTGGGCGACATCGAGGTGATCGCCCCGCAGGCGGTGTGGCCGCTCGGCTATCACCACGCCGCGCGCTACACTGACAATCGCCTGCTGCTGCTCGGCGACAGCGCGCACGGCATCCACCCGATCGCCGGCCAGGGCCTCAACATGGGCTTCCGCGATGTGGCGGCGGCGGCCGAAGTGCTCACCAACGCGGCGCGCAGCGGCCTCGATCTCGGCAGCCCGGATGTGCTGGCGCAGGTGTCGGCGTGGCGGCGGTTCGACAACAGCCTGGTCTGCGCCGTCACCGACGGGCTGAACCGGCTGTTTGCGCTGCCCGGCGCGGTGCCCAGCCGGGTACGGCGCATCGGCCTGTCGGCGGTGGAACGCCTGCCACCGCTGAAGCGCTTCTTCATGAACCAGGCCCGCGGCGAAACCGGCAAGCTGCCGGCGCTGCTGAAGGGCGAACTGGTTTGATGCGCAAGCCTGTGGCATAAACCGGCCATGGCGACCGTGCTGAAAACCATCGAACTGCCCGAAGCGACCATCGCTGGCCTGGATGCGCTGGTGGCAGCTGGTCATGCCGAAACGCGCGAAGCCCTGGTGGCTGATCTTGTTGCCCGTGAAGCTGAACAGGCCGCCAAGCAGAAGGCGTTTGATGAGGCCATCGAGGAAGGTTTCGCCAGCGGGTTTGTGGAAATGACCGTGGACGAGCTTCGCGCCCATCTGCGGTCCCGATATGCCAACGCGACTTAACTTCGCCCGCCGGGCAGTTGCTGATCTTGAGGCAATTGAGGATTATGGACGTCAAGTGCATGGCGAGGCTCAAGCCGTTCGCTATGCGGATGAATTGTTGGCCGCCATGCATTTGTTGCTTGATTTCCCGAACGTTGGACCCGGCTTTGGCCGGCGGGGATTGCGCCGCAAAGGGTGTGGCAGCCACGTGATTTTCTACTGGATCGATGGCGACATTGTGCGAATTGTGCGTGTGCTGCACCAGCGCATGGACCCATCGCGGCATCTGTAACCGCCTGACAATATCCAGCGTTGCCGCTCGCGCCCTCGCCCGCCATTGTCGCCATCATGATCGATCGTGACGCTCTCCTCGAAAAATATCGTGCCGAACGCGACAAGCGCCTGCGGCCCGAGGGCAATGCCCAATATGTGCGGCTGGCCACGCATTTCCCGCAGCTGCGCACCGATCCCTACACGCCGCGGGTCGAGCGCGCGCCGGTAACCGATCATGTCCGCTTTGCCATGGTCGGCGGCGGTTTTGCCGGGCTGTGCACCGGGGCGCGGCTGGCGCAGGCGGGCATCACGGATTTCCGCATCATCGAGGCTGGCGGCGATGTCGGCGGCACCTGGTACTGGAACCGCTATCCCGGCGCGCAGTGCGATACTGCATCGATTATCTACATGCCGCTGCTCGAGGAAACCGGGCATATCCCGACCGAAAAATACGCCCATGCCCCCGAAATCCAGGGCCAGGCCAAGGCCATCGCCCGCACCTTCAACCTGTATGACAAGGCGCTGTTCCACACCGAAGTGACCAGCTGTGTCTGGGATGAGGACGCGCTCGTCTGGGTGATCGAAACGACACGCGGCGATCGCTTCACCGCCGATTTCGTCGGCATCGGCACCGGGCCACTGAACGTGCCGAAGCTGCCCGGCATTGCAGGCATCGAGACGTTCAAGGGCCATCAATTCCATACCAGCCGCTGGGATTATGGCTACACCGGCGGTTCGGCCGAGGGTGCACCAATGGACAAACTCGCGAACAAGCGCGTCGCCATTATCGGCACGGGCGCCACCGCCGTGCAGTGCGTGCCGCATCTGGCGCGCGATGCGCAGGCGCTGTTCGTGGTGCAGCGCACGCCCTCATCGGTGGATGTGCGCGCCAACGAACCCATTGATCCTGACTGGTTCAAATCCATCGCGACGCCGGGCTGGCAGACGCGCTGGCTGGAAAATTTCGCCGGCAATGTCGGCATGGGCGGCGCCAGCGAAGATTGGGTGCGCGATGGCTGGACCGACCTGTCAAAGCGCATCCGGTCGCGCATCATGGCGCTGCCGCCCAGCGACTGGACGCCCGACAAGATGGCCGCCGCCTGGGAAATGGCCGATCACGAGAAGATGACCGAAATCCGCGAACGCGCCGTCAGTGTAGTCGAAGATCGCGCCACCGCCGAGAAATTGCAGGCCTGGTATCGGCAATTGTGCAAGCGGCCGTGCTTCCACGATGCCTATCTGCAAGCGTTCAACCGGCCCGGCGTCACCTTGGTCGATACCGATGGCCAGGGCGTCGAACGCATCGACGAATCCGGTCTGTGGGTGAACGGGCGGCATTACGCGGTCGATTGCATCATCCACAGCACCGGTTTCGAAGTCGGCACCCCTACCGAGGAACGCGCCGGCTTTGATCCCGTCGGTCGCGACGGCCAGAAATTGTCCGAAGCCTGGAGCGACGGCATGCGCACGTTGCACGGGCTGAACAGCACCGGCTTCCCCAATCTGTTTCTGGTGCAGTTCGCGCAGGCTGCCAATTTCATCATCAACGTGCCGCACAACTGGATGGAAACCGGCACCTCCATCGCCGCCATCGTCCGCCACATCACCGATGCCGGCCTGAAGACCGTGGAGCCCGAGCCCAAGGCCCAGGAAGATTGGGTCAATTTGCTGCTCTCCGGCCCCGGCATGATGATCAACAACCCGGATTGCACGCCGGGCTATTACAACAATGAAGGCCAGCCCATGGACCCGCGCGCCAAATATGCCGTGGGCTATCCGGCGGGGCCGAATGCGTTTTTCCGGTATATGGACGGGTGGCGGACGCGCGGCGACTTCAAGGGGTTGGTGTTCGGATGAGAGCACGTCACCCCGTATTCGGCAAAAACTCCCGCGCTTCATCCACCAGCAGGATCGGCACGCCGTCGCGGATCGGATAGGCCAACCCGGCCGTATCGTTGATCAATTCCTGCGCGTCGCGGTCATACCGCAGCGGCTGGCGGGTGAGCGGGCAGACCAATATGCCCAGCAGGCGGGGATCGAGCGCAGCGCCGGACATGTTATTGCAGGCGGCCGGGGCCGGCGCCAAAACCCGGGCTGGGACCGCTGGCAAAGCTCATCAGCGCCGCCAACGTCTGCGCGCGTTCGGGCAGGGTGATGGTTTCCAGCAGCGCCTGTTTCTCCGCCGGCTCGAACGGCAGCACGCTGGCCAAGGTCGTGATCAACGCTTCATCATCCGCCGATTGCACCGCGTCCCAATCCGCCGCCAGCCCGCGCGCGTCGAGATAGGGGCGCAGCGCGTCCTCCACCGCTGATCGTGTCGCCGCATCCAGCGACTCGGCTTCGTCGCGATCTTCGGCAAAGCTGTGATAATCGGTCATCACCTGGCGATAGAGCGTGTCACGCTCCAGCTCCGCCCCCACCC
The DNA here is from genome assembly GCF_987265915.1 of Sandarakinorhabdus sp. Classification (NCBI taxonomy): domain Bacteria; kingdom Pseudomonadati; phylum Pseudomonadota; class Alphaproteobacteria; order Sphingomonadales; family Sphingosinicellaceae; genus Sandarakinorhabdus; species Sandarakinorhabdus sp. Next base: position 362,340 of record NZ_OZ503948.1, on the reverse strand, counting down.
GGAAGCGGCTGGTGCCGACCAGCGCAATCAGGATGCGGCCATCGTCGGTCTCGCGATAATCGCTGATCCGCCCCAGGCAGCCGACCTGATAAAGCGGCGGCGGATTATTGTCGGATTCGCGCGGCTGGATGATGCCGATCACCCGGTTGGCAGCGCCGTTGGCGGCCATGGCATCGCGCACCATCGCCAGATAGCGCGGCTCGAAGATGTTGAGCGGCAGCACGCCGCGCGGGAACAGCACGGCGCCGGTGAGGGGGAAGACCGGCACGGCGGCCGGCAGCGGATCAAGGGCCTCGCTGGCGCTCATGCGAACCAGATCGAGCGCAAGGCGGCGCGGGTCTTGATGCTCCACGGATCGGCGAGGCCAGCGGCTTCGAACATGGTCAGCAACTTGGTGCGCGCGGCGCCGTCGTTCCAGCCGCGATCGGCCTTGATGATGGACAGCAGATGCGTCGCGGCGGCATCGCGATCACCGCGCGCGGCCAGCGCACTGGCCAGATCGAATCGCGCCGCGTGATTGCCGGGGTCGCTGTCCACCTGTGCCACCAGATCGGCCAGTTCGTCCGATTCCGGTGCAGCGGCGGCCAGCGCCAGCGCGGCGCGGGCGCGTGCCACGATTTCATCCTTCACGTCAGCCGGCACCACGGCCAGTGCCGCGGCCGCAGCCTCCACCTTGCTGCCGGCCAGCAGCGCCAGCGCATAACGGCCGATCAGATCGTGGCGATCCGGCAATTCCTGCACCAGTGCGGCCAGCATGGCGGCGGCATCGTCGTGGGCGCCGGCGGCGGTCGCCTCTTCGGCGGCGGCGACCAGCTGGGCAATCTGTTCTTCCAGTGCGGTTTCCTCGGCATCGGCCGGCACGCCGGCGAGCAGGCGATCGATGAACTGCGCCAGTTCCCGTTCGGGCAGCGCGCCCTGGAAACCATCGACCGGGCGGCCTTCCAGAAAGGCATAGACGGTGGGGATGGATTGGATGCGGAACTGCGCGGCCAGCGCCTGATTCTTGTCGACATCGATCTTGACCAGCTTGACCTTGGGCGCCCGCGCCGCAACCAGCCGCTCCAGCGCCGGCCCCAGCGTCTTGCACGGCCCGCACCATTCCGCCCAGAAATCCACCAGCACCAGCGCGGTTCTCGACGCATCGATGACATCGCGGCGGAACGCCTCGATGCTGGCCTTTTCGGCGACCGGGTTGGGAATGCTGGCCAAGACTGCTGCTCCGGTAATTGCGCGTTCCCGCCATATGGGGCGCGAGGAGGGGGTTTGCCAAGACGGCGGTTGCGCACAGGCATCGTTATGCGGCTTGGAAAAAAGAGTCTTGCACCCCTAACCCGCCCGCGCTAGACGCGCCGCTCTCATCGACGGATGAGCGGGCGTAGCTCAGGGGTAGAGCGCAACCTTGCCAAGGTTGAAGTCGAGGGTTCGAATCCCTTCGCCCGCTCCAGTCGCAGGCCGGCTCGAAAGCAACGCGGAGCGTTGGTTTCAGACTCGGCCAAGACCGGACAGCGAGCAAAAAAGGGCGGCCCCAACAGGCCGCCTTTTTTGACTCGTCTGACGGCGTGGCTCCGCCACGCACTTACGTTCTTTCTCCCTTCAAAAATCCAAACGGACTCGGCGGCTCTGCCGCCGGCCGTTGCCCCAAAGCGCAGCCGCAGTGGCAAACGCGCCACCCCTCCGTCTCGCTGCGCTCGCCACCTCCCCTTGCGGGGGAGGATCAGCGGATCCCCCCCTCGACTCGCCCCCACCCCACCCCTACAACCACCCCCATGCACAGCCACGCCCACAGCCACCCGCTGGGCGGCCATGACCACCACGGGCATGGCCATGCCCACGCGCCGGCGGATTTCGGTCGCGCCTTTGCCATCGGCGTGGCGCTCAACCTGGCCTATGTCGCCATCGAGGCCACCGCCGGACTTTGGTATGAATCCATGGCGTTGCTGGCAGACGCCGGCCACAATCTCTCCGATGTCGCCGGGCTGCTGATCGCCTGGGGCGGGCTGGCGCTGGCGCGGCGGGCGCCCAGCCCGCGCTTCACCTGGGGCCTGACGCGCTCGCCCATCCTGGCGGCGCTGGCCAATGCGTTGATCCTGGTGGCGGCGTGTGGCGGCATCGCGTTTGAATCCATCCATCGCCTGATCGATCCGCTGCCGGTGTCGGGCGATGTGGTGATGATCGTCGCCGGCATCGGCATCCTGGTGAACAGCGGCACGGCCTTGCTGTTCATGCGGGGCCGGAAGGGCGATGTGAACATCCGCGGCGCTTATCTGCATATGCTTGCCGATGCCGGCGTGTCGGCGGCCGTGGTGATTGGGGGCTTGGTGATCCGCGAGACGGGGTGGCGCTTTGTCGATCCGCTGCTCGGGCTGGCGGTGGCAGCGGTGATCCTGCGCGGCACCTGGGGCCTGTTGAAGGAATCGCTGGCGCTGGCGCTGGATGCCGTGCCGCCGGGCATCAATCCGCAGGCGGTGCAGGATTGGCTGCGCGGGCTGAACGGTGTGGCGGCGGTGCATGATCTGCATATCTGGCCGCAGGGCACCACAGGCGCCGTGCTGACCGCGCATCTGGTGATGCCGGGCGGCCATCCCGGCGACGAGGCCTTGGCCAATATTGCCCATGCGCTGCACCACCGCTTCGATATCGGCCATGCGACGTTGCAGGTGGAAACCGGCGCCGAACATTGCCGCCAGGCGGTGCCGGACGGTTGCTTGCATTAAGGCTTTGGCACTGATGCATCTGTGGGTGGCGGGCGTGCGCGCTGCGGCGTAAAGCACGGCCATGCGCATCATCGATCACCATATCGCCGGCCGCACGGTCAGCCACGGCAGCCGCACCAGCCCGGTGTATGATCCCAACAACGGCAATGTGCAGGCGCAGGTGCGGCTGGCCGGCGCCGACCTGCTCGAACAGGCCGTCGCCGCGGCGCGCGCCGCGCAACCCGCCTGGGCTGCCACCAACCCGCAGCGCCGCGCCCGCGTGATGTTTGCGTTCAAGGCCCTGGTGGAGGCGGAGATCGACGAGCTGGCCCGTGTGCTGAGCAGCGAACATGGCAAGGTGCTCGCCGATTCGAAGGGCGATATCCAGCGCGGGCTGGAGGTGATCGAATTCTGCTGCGGCATCCCGCACGTGATGAAGGGCGAATACAGCCACGGCGCCGGCCCCGGCATCGACATCATGGCCTTTCGCCAACCGGTGGGCATCGGGGCGGGCATCACCCCATTCAATTTCCCGGCGATGATCCCGATGTGGATGGCCGGCGTCGCCATCGTCACCGGCAATGCCTTCATCCTGAAGCCGTCGGAACGCGATCCCACGCTGCCGCACATGCTCGGCGATCTGTTCCGCCGCGCCGGGCTTCCGGAGGGCATTTTCAGCGTGGTGAATGGCGACAAGGAAATGGTGGACGCCATCATCGCCCACCCGGATATCGCCGCGATCAGCTTCGTCGGCTCATCGGATGTGGCGGAATATATCCATGCTCAGGGCTGCGCGCGCGGCAAGCGGGTGCAGGCGATGGGCGGCGCCAAGAATCACGCGGTGGTGATGCCCGATGCCGATCTCGATCAGGTTGTGCGCGATCTGGCCGGCGCAGCGTTCGGCAGCGCCGGCGAACGCTGCATGGCGCTGCCGGTGGTGGTGCCGGTGGGCGAGGATACGGCAGACGCGCTGCGCGCCAAGTTGCTGCCGGCGATCGCCAAATTGCGCATCGGCACCAGCACCGATCCGGAGGCCGATTATGGCCCGGTGGTGACCGCTGCGCACAAGGCCAGAATCGAAAATTATATCCAGATGGGCGTCGATGAAGGCGCCGAGCTGGTGGTCGATGGCCGCGGCTTCACCTTGCAGGGCCATGAAGGCGGCTTCTTCGTCGGGCCGACGCTGTTCGATCATGTCACGCCCGCGATGCAAAGCTATCGCGAGGAAATCTTCGGGCCCGTCCTGCAGATCGTGCGCGCCGCCGATTTCGAAGCGGCGCTCGCGCTGCCCAGCCAGCATCAATATGGCAACGGCGTCGCCATCTTCACCCGCAACGGCCACGCCGCGCGCGAATTTGCGGCGCGGGTGAATGTCGGCATGGTCGGCGTGAACGTGCCGATCCCGGTGCCGGTCGCCTATCACAGCTTCGGCGGCTGGAAGCGCAGCGCCTTTGGCGACATCGGCCAACACGGCATGGAAGGCGTGCAATTCTGGACCAAGCGCAAGACGGTGACGGGGCGCTGGCCGGATGGCGGGGTGGGCGATGCCGGCAGCGCGTTCGTCATTCCAACGATGGGGTGAAGCGATGGATATGGATGTCATTCTCAAGCGCTTCGAATCGCCCGATGAAGTGCGTGAATTCGCCAAGGGCCGCTTCGAAATCGTCCGGCTGGGCGGCATGACCATCGGCCGCGCCACCTATCAGCCCGGCTGGCGGTGGACCGCTGATGTCGGCGCCGCGATGGGGGCCACCTCCTGCCATGTCGAACATGTCGGCATGGTGATTTCCGGCTGCGCCACCGCCGCCATGGATGATGGCCCCATCATCGAAATGCGCGCCGGGGACATTTTCTATGTGCCCCCCGGCCATGACAGCTGGGTGGTGGGGGACGAACCCTATGTCTCCATCCATTTTCTGGGAGCGGCCGATTACGCGGCGGCGAAGGACGACAAATGAGCTTTGAAACTCTCCTGATCGAACAGAATGGCGCGGTCACCCTCGTCCGCCTCAACCGCCCACAGGCGCTGAACGCGCTGAACAGCCAGGTGCTGGCCGATCTGATCGCGGCGTTTGCGGCCTATGATGCCGATGCATCGCAGCGCTGCCTGGTGATCACCGGCAGCGAGAAGGCCTTTGCCGCCGGCGCCGACATCAAGGAAATGAGCGGGCAGAGCTTCGCGCAAATGTACGGCGGCAATTTCTTTGCCGGCTATGATCATGTCACCGCCACCCGCAAGCCGTGGATCGCGGCGGTCTCCGGCTTTGCGCTTGGCGGCGGCTGCGAACTGGCGATGATGGCCGATATCATCATTGCGGGCGAAAACGCCAAATTCGGCCAGCCGGAAATCAAGCTGGGCGTCACCCCCGGCATGGGCGGATCGCAGCGGTTGGTGCGCGCCATCGGCAAGGCCAAGGCCATGGAAATGTGCCTGACTGGCCGCATGATGGACGCGGCCGAGGCCGAACGCGCCGGCCTGGTGGCGCGCGTCGTGCCCACCGAAACCCTGCTCGATGAAGCACTGAAGCTTGCCGCCACCATCGCCGCCATGGCGCCGCTCGCCAGCATCGCCGTGAAGGAAGAAATCGACGCGGCGTTCGAGATGAGCCTGAAGGAAGGCGTGCGCTTCGAACGCCGGCTGTTCCACAGCCTGTTCGGCAGCGCCGATCAGAAGGAAGGCATGGCGGCGTTCGTGGAGAAGCGGCCGGGGAATTTCACGGGCACCTGATACCTCGTCGCCCCGGACTTGATCCGGGGCCCCGCTTGTTTTCACATGACGCCAAGAGAGCGGGGCCCCGGCTCAAGCCCGGGGCGACGAAAGAAGGACAACGCAATGAGCAGCATCGCATTCATCGGCGTCGGCAACATGGGCGGCGGCATGGCGCTCAATCTGGTCAAGGCCGGGCATGATGTGCGCGCCTTTGATCTGTCCGCCGATGCGCTGGCGCGGGTGACGACGGGCGGGGCCAGCGCCGCCGTCAGCGCCGCCGCCGCGGCGGAGGGGGCCGATGTGATCGTCACCATGCTGCCCGCCGGCACGCATGTTCGCGCCGCCTATGAAACCACGCTGTTCGCCGCCGCGCGTGCCGATGCGGTGCTGATCGATTGTTCCACCATCGATGTGGAAACGGCGCGCTCGCTGGGCGAGGCAGCGGCAGCCCGCGGGCTCGCCATGGTCGATGCGCCGGTTTCGGGCGGCACTGCGGCGGCCGATGCCGGCACGCTCACCTTCATGGTCGGCGGGCCACAAGCGGCGTTCGCGGCGGCGCGGCCAGTCCTGGAAAAAATGGGCAAGGCGGTGATCCACGCCGGCGGGGCGGGCATGGGGCAGGCGGCGAAGATCTGCAACAACATGATCCTGGGCGCCACCATGATCGCCACCGCCGAAGCCTTTGTGCTTGCGGAGAAATTGGGCCTGGAAGCACAAACCTTCTTCGACATCAGCAGCAAGGCCAGCGGGCAAAGCTGGTCCATGACCAGTTACTGCCCGGTGCCCGGCCCGGTGCCCACGTCCCCTGCCAACCGCGACTATGCCGGCGGCTTTGCTGCGGCCTTGATGCTGAAGGATCTGAAGCTGGCGGCGCAGGCCGCCGCTACCGCCGGTGCGTCCACGCCGATGGGCGGGCAGGCGGAAAGCCTCTACCAACTGCTCGTCAACAACGGGTTCGGCAGCGACGATTTTTCCGGCATCATCCGCCTGCTGCGCGGTTGACAGGGGCCGCCACCCCGGCTTGATTGGGGCCTCAGGGTCACATTCCGGGAGGCAAACCATGGCCACGTTGCCAAATGTGATTCTGTGCGCAGTGTCGATCGCGCTGCTGGCATCCAGCGCATTGGCGGCGCCGCCGCCGATCAGCCTTTTTGGCCAGTTGCCCACCTTCGGTACCATCGAATTGTCGCCCGATGGCACCAAATGGGCCGCGGTGATGGGGGACGATAAATCCGCCCAGGTCCAGGTGCGCAGCCTTGCGGATAACAAGCTGCTGTCGGTCACGCCGGCGGAAAAGGCCAAGGTTCGCGATGTCACTTGGGTGGGCAATGATCATGTGGTCACCACCATTTCCACCACGACCGATGTGATCGGGCTGCAGGGGCCAAAGCGCGAATGGTTAATGCTGCTCGCGCTCGATCTGGCCAAAGGCAAGAATTGGCGACCGCTTTTGGGCGACATCCCCAAAGCCATGAATGTTGCAGCGGGGGCGCCGCGGCCGGTCATTCGCGATGGCCAACCCATGCTGGTGGTGCCGATCGTGCATTTTCCGTCCACCACCGGTGTGTTGGCCCTGGCCGAAGTCAGGCTGGGCCGGGTGGGCGGCACGATCATCGAATCCGGCACGCCCGAAACGCGCGGTTTCGTCATTGGCCCCGATGGCAAGGCGGTGGCGCGGGGCGATTATGGTGACCGTTCTGGCGAATGGCGCCTGCTGCTGAACGGCAAGGACGGTTTCCGCAAGATCTACAGCGAAACGGCGCTGCTCGATCAACCCGGCATCACCAGCTTCGGCCGGGATGCGGGCACCATGGTGCTGACCAGCCGCAAGAGCGGCGAATGGCAGGATTATGAAGTGAAGGTCGCCGATGGCACCATCTCCGGCCCGACCAGTGCCTATGATGGCGATAAGGTGCTGATCGACCGCCGCACCAAAACGGCGATCGGAAGCATCGATGTGAAACTGGATCGCACCGATTACACGTTCTTTGCGCCCGCCGATCAGGCGTTGTGGCGCGGCATCGTGAAGGCCTTTCCCGGCGAGCAGGTGCAGCTGGAAAGCTGGAGCGATGACCGCAAGACGATCATTGTCGAAGTCACCGGCCCGACCAACGGCGTGTCGTTGTTCCGCGTGGATCGCAACAAGGGTGCAGTGGAATATATGGCCGATCGCTATGCCGGCATCGGCCCGGAACTTCTCGGCCCGGTGACCACGCACCGCTACAAGGCCGCCGATGGGCTGGAAATTCCGGCCTACCTCACCCTGCCGCGCGGCAGGACTGCGAAGAATCTGCCGCTGGTCGTGCTGCCCCATGGCGGTCCTGAATCACGCGATGATCCTGGCTTCAACTGGTGGGCGCAGGCGCTGGCGAGCCGGGGCTATGCCGTGCTGCAACCGCAGTTCCGCGGCTCGACCGGCTTTGGCGATGCGCACCGCACTGTGGGTTATGGCCAGTGGGGCCGCAAGATGCAGACCGATCTGTCGGATGGCGTGCGCGATCTGGTGGCCAAGGGCATTGCCGATCCCAAACGTGTGTGCATCGCCGGTGCGTCCTATGGCGGTTATGCGGCGATGGCCGGTGTCACGCTCGATCCCGGCGTCTATCGCTGTGCTTCTGCCGTGGCCGGGGTGTCCGATCTGCGCGGCTTGCTGGCCTATGAAGCACGCAGATCCGGCGGCAGCCGCAATGCGCTGATGCGTTATGTGGAACGCTTCATGGGCGCCAAGGACGCCAACGACACCAGCATCGACGCTTTTTCCCCCGCTCGCCTTGCAGACCGGGTGACGGTGCCGCTGCAATTGATCCATGGCAAGGACGACACGGTCGTGCCGATCGCGCAGAGCAAGCTGATGCTCGACGCGATGAAGAAAGCCGGCAAGCCGGTGGAGTGGCTGGAACTGGCGAGCGAAGACCATTGGCTGTCCCGCCCCGCCACCCGCATCGCCATGCTGGAAGCGCAGGTGGCGTTCCTGGAGAAGCACAACCCGCCCGATCCGGCACCCTGACAGGCGGCGCTCGGCCTGTCCTACATGCAGCGATGCTGGCATGATGGCGCTGTCTGGTGGTTTTGACGCCGGCTTTTTCGCTTTCACCCAACGATTTCAACGCTGAAACCCACCGGATTCGTCCAAACCGTCAAAACCGGACAGCGGTTGCCGCGATCCGGATGCTCTTTCTCACCGATGGATTCACCTTGGCGGCCGGCATGCGGCGCCCGCGCTGTGGCGTTTTGCCGGCGCCCGCGCTAAACCGCGCCGCATCATGACAGCGCCGCTCACTTTCGCTCTTCCCAAGGGCCGTATCCTCAAGGAGGCGCTGCCGCTGCTCGCCCGCATCGGCATCGTGCCGGAAGCCGATTTTCATGATGACAACAGCCGCAAGCTGACCTTTGCCACCTCCCGCGGTGATGTGCAGGTGATCCGGGTGCGCAGTTTCGATGTGGCGACCTTCGTGGCGTTCGGCGCGGCGCAATTGGGCATCGCCGGCAATGATGTGCTGATGGAGTTTGATTTTTCGGAAATTTACGCCCCGGTCGATCTGGGCATCGGCCATTGCCGGCTTTCGGTGGCGCAGCCGGCCGATCTCGATCCCGATCTGTCGCGCCTGTCCCATGTGCGGGTGGCAACCAAATATCCCGGTCTCACGCGGCGGCATTTCGCAGCGCGCGGCATCCAGGCCGAAGTGATCAAGCTGAACGGCGCGATGGAGCTGGCGCCGCTGGTCGGCCTGTCGAGCCGCATCGTCGATCTGGTCTCCACCGGCAAGACGCTGGCGGAAAACGGCCTGAAGGAAGTGGAAGTGATCGCCGCCGTCACCAGCCGGCTGATCGCCAACCGCGCCGCCTTCAAGACCGATCCGCGCATTGTCCCCATAATCGATGCCATGCGCGCGCTGACCGAGACAACCCCAAGGACTGGCGATGCCGCAGCGGCTTGAGGCGGGCGCGCCCGGTTTTGCCGCGGCGTTTGCCGCGCTGGTCGATGCCAAGCGTGACGATGCCGCCGATGTCTCCGCGGTGGTCGCCGGCATCATCGCCGATGTGCGCGCGCGCGGTGATACGGCGGTGGCGGAACTGACCGCGAAGTTCGACCGCGTCGATCTGGATGCCGCCGGCTGGGAATTTGGTGCGGGCGATCTTGATGCGGCGCTTGCCGGGCTGGCCCCGGATTTGCGCACGGCGCTCGATCTGGCGGCGACGCGCATCCGCGATTTCCATGAGCGCCAGAAACCGGTTGGCAATGATGCCGTGGATGCCGCCGGAGTGCGGACGGGCGTGCGCTGGACGCCGGTGGATGCCGCCGGCCTCTATGTGCCGGGCGGGCGCGCCGCCTATCCGTCGTCCGTGTTGATGAACGCCATTCCGGCCGTGGTGGCCGGCGTGCGCGATCTGGTGATGGTGACGCCGACGCCGCGCAGCGCAGAAAATCCCGATGGCGTGATCAACCCGCTGGTGCTGGCCGCGGCGCGGGTGGCCGGCGTGTCGCGGGTGTTCCGCATCGGCGGCGCGCAGGCCATTGCGGCGCTGGCCCATGGCACTGCGCATATCCCGCGGGTTGATGTGATCACCGGGCCGGGCAATGCCTTTGTGGCAGAGGCCAAGCGCCAGCTTTATGGCGTTGTCGGCATCGACATGGTGGCCGGGCCATCGGAAGTGGTGATCGTCTCCGACGGCAAATCCAACCCCGAATGGATTGCCGCCGATCTGCTGGCACAGGCCGAACATGATCCGGTGGCGCAATCGATCCTGATCACCACCAGCGCAACCGAAGCCGATGCGGTAGAAGCAGCGGTGGCGCGGCAGCTGGAAACCCTGCCCACCGCGGCGGTGGCGGGCGCGTCGTGGGGGGATTATGGCGCGATCATCGTAGTGGATGCATTGGCCGATGCGCTGCCGATGTTGGATGCGCTGGCGCCGGAGCATGCGGAATTGATGGTGGATGATCCTGAGTGGCTGTTTGCGCGGATGCGGCACGCCGGATCGGTGTTCCTGGGGCGGCATACGCCGGAGGCGGCGGGCGATTATCTCGCCGGGCCGAACCATGTGCTGCCCACCGGGCGCCGCGCGCGCTTTGCTTCGGGCCTCAGCGTGGCGGATTTCATGAAGCGCACGACCTTCCTGGATTGCGGCCCGCGCGGCCTGGCAGCGATCGGCCCGGCCGGCGCGGCGATTGCCGATGTGGAAGGGCTGGCGGCGCATGCAGCATCGATCCGGCTGCGATTGGAGAGACCATGACACCCAAGACACTGCGCACCATCCGCCAGGTTCACCTTTATATTGCGGTGTTTTTTGCCCCCGCGATCCTGTTCTTCGCCATCTCCGGCGGGTTGCAGGCCTTCCGCCTGCAACAGGCCAGCGGCTGGGACGGCGCCGAGCCGCCGGCGTGGATGGCGGCGATGGGCAGTGTCCACATCGATCAACGCCTGCCGGAAGCAGAGGCGGAGAAAAAGCCGGAAGCCGCCAAGCCGAAGCCGCCGGTGGACCCGGCCAAGCTGGCAGAGCGCAAGGCGAAGGCGGCCAAGGCCCTGCCGATGAAGATCTTCACCGCGGCGCTGGGGCTGGCGCTGGCGCTTTCGACCTTGCTGGGCGCGGCCATTGCGATCGGCACCAAATCGACGCGCCGGATTTCGCTGATCATGCTGGCGGCGGGCGCCTTGGTGCCGATCGTGCTGCTGATTTAGTCCGCGTACACCGCCCGCTCGAACGCCGACAGCGCGGCCAGCGCGGCGGGATCGCCAAAGGGCATGAACTGCATCATCAGCACGCCGGCAATGTCGCGCACCGGATCGAACCAGTAATAGCTGTTGGCGATGCCGGCCCAGGCGCAGGAACCGGCGGTGCGGCCGTCGCTGGTGGTTTCCGGGTTGATCAGGAAGCCCAGGCCCCATTTGGCGGTCATTTCGGGGAACCATTCCATGGTGCTCGACATGCCGGGAACGGTCGTTTCCAGCACACCGGCACGAAGATCGCCGATCTGGTTGCGGGTCATTTCCGCGACGGTTTCGGGGAGCAGAATCTGTTCGCCATCGAGGCTGCCGCCATTCAGCAGCATCCGCACAAAGCGCATATAATCCTGTGCCGTACTGGTGAGGCCGCCACCGCCGGAATCATACTCGCCGCCGCCATTGAAGCTGATCGGCAGCGGCATCAGGGCGCCGTCGGGGCTGCGGACCTGCAGCGGTACCAGCCGTTCGCCGACGGTTTGCGGCGCGAAGAAGCCGGTTTCGGCCATGCCCAGCGGGCCGGTGACATGATCCTGGAACCACGACGCCAGTGATTGCCCCGATGCCGCCTCCACCGCCAGCCCCACCCAATCGGTGCTGGCGCCATAGAGCCAGGCCTCGCCGGGATCGGCCAGCAACGGCGTGACCAGCGCCGCGCGGCTGAACGGCACGGCCGGCACCGCGGCGCGATAGCGGACGAGTTCGGCGGCCATGAACTCATAACCCAGGCCGGAGGTGTGGGTGAGCAGGTGGCGCAGCGTGACGGCCTGCTTGGGCACCCGATATTGCGGGGTGCCATCATCGCCAAAGCCGGTCAGCACCTGGGCTTGTGCCAGATCGGGCAGCAACGCCCCCAGCGGGGCATCCAGCGCCAGCTTGCCGCGTTCGACCAGCTGCATTGCGGCAACCGACGTGATCGCCTTGGTCATCGAGGCAATCTGGAACTGGGCATCGATCGGCATCGCGGCGCCGCCGGGGGATTTCAGCCCGACTGCGGCCTCGGCCATGGTGCCGGCGCGATTGCCGACCATGGCCACCGCGCCGGGGATGTTCCCGGCGGCGAGCGCGGTTTCAAGTGCAGTGATGATGCGGTCGCGCATTTGGTTTCTCCCTTGTGCCGACAGCTTAGGCTGGACGCCCACCCCCGGCCCCTCCCGCAAGCGGGAGGGCACGTCAATCGTTGGCTCGCATCCTCAAGTGGAAGCGAGTCCTCAATGCCGGAAGTGGCGCATGCCGGTGAACAGCATCGCCAGCCCACGTTCGTCGGCGGCGGCAATCACATCCTTGTCGCGGATCGATCCGCCCGGCTGGATGATGGCGGTGGCGCCCGCATCCGCCGCGGCGATCAGGCCATCGGCGAAGGGGAAGAAGGCGTCGGATGCCACGCACGAACCGATGGTGCGGGGCTGCGGCCAGCCGGCGGTTTCGGCGGCATCGATGGCCTTGCGCGCGGCGATGCGGGTCGAATCGAGCCGGCTCATCTGCCCAGCGCCGATGCCTGCCGTCGCGCCACCATTGGCATAGACGATGGCGTTGGATTTCACATGGCGCGCCACGGTCCAGGCGAACAGCAGATCGGCCCATTCGGCTTCGGTCGGCGCGCGGCGGGTCACCACCTGCACGGCATCGCGCTCCACCGCGCCATTGTCGCGGCTCTGCACCAGCATGCCGCCTGAAATGGGCCGCAACATCAGGCCGGGCCGGCGCGGATCGGGCAGATCGGCGATCAGCAGGCGCAGATTCTTCTTTGTGGCAAACACCGCCCGCGCGGCGTCGTCGGCGCCCGGCGCGATCACCACTTCGGTGAAGATCTGGGTGATCGCCTCCGCCGTCGGGCCATCGAGCGGCTGGTTGACCGCGATGATCCCGCCGAACGCCGAGACCGGATCGCAATCAAACGCCTTGCCATAGGCTTCGGCCAGGGTGGCGCCGGTGGCGACGCCGCAGGGGTTGGCGTGCTTGATGATCGCGCAGGCCGGGCCGCTGCCACGCCATTCGGCAATCAGATCGAGCGCGCCATCGGCATCGTTCAGATTGTTGTAGCTCAGTTCCTTGCCTTGCAGCTGCGTGGCGGCGGCCAACCCGCGTGCGCCGGTTTGCGGCAGATAAAGCGCGGCCTGCTGGTGCGGGTTTTCGCCATAACGCAGCGTCTCCTTGCGGGTCAGCGCGATGGGCAGCACGGCGGGGAATTGCTCGCCCTGGTCGGCAAAGGCAAACCAGCTGGCGACTGCCGCATCATAGGCCGCGGTGTGCGCGAAGGCGGCGGCCGCCAATTTCCGGCGCAACGCCAGCGGAGTGGCGCCGTCATGCGCGTCCAGCGCGGCGATCAGGTCGTCATATTGATCGGGGCTGGTCAGGATCGCGACATATTCGTGGTTCTTCGCCGATGATCGCACCATCGCCGGCCCGCCGATGTCGATATTCTCGATGATGTCCGCCCGGGGTGCGCCCTTGGCCACCGTGGCAGCGAAGGGATAGAGATTGATCACCGCCAGATCGATGGCGCCGATGCCGTGCGCCTGCATCGCCGCGACATGCGCCGGATCATCGCGCAGCGCCAGCAGGCCGCCGTGCACGCGCGGGTGCAGCGTTTTCACGCGGCCGTCCATCATTTCCGGGCTGCCGGTCAGCTCCGCCACATCGAGCACATGATGCCCCAGCGCGCGCAACGCCGCCGCGGTGCCGCCGGTCGAAACCAGCTCAACCCCGCGCGCCACCAGCGCGGCAGCCAATGGCTCCAGCCCGGTCTTGTCGGATACGGAAAGCAGGGCGCGGCGGATGGGGACAAGATCGGTCATGGGGGGAGCGCCTAGACGATTTGGGCCACCCTTGTCAGCTATTTCCCGGCGCGCTTGAAACCCCAATGCAGATCGGCCGCCAGTTTTTCGGTACGGCCCGACACCACCAGTTGCTGGGTGCGGTGCACGGTGCCATCGCCGTCCACCCAGATCGAAGGCTCGATGGCGAGGCCCGCCGCGCCGTCCTCGCGCCGCACCTTGAACGCCCAGATGCGCCCGGCCGGGGTTTTCAGCAGCGCACCCAGCCCATCTGCGGTGGGCGTGGCCGACACGCCTGGCCCCAGATGGAAACGCAGATCGAAGTCGCGGTCGTTGGGCCGCCGCAGCCGGCGCGATGGGCCGACTTCGATCAGATCCTCGCCAGCCAGTTCGGTGCCATCCACGGTGAGCAACAAGCGCCGCCGCACGATCACGCCATAGCGCCGGGCATAACCATCATGGCTGGCATCGAGATACTGGCCGCCCTCCGCCGTGCGCAGCGCCAGCGTCACCTCCTCCACCCCGGCGCCCAACGTGCCATCGGCACGGATGCGCGTGCTGTTGGTGTCAGCGATCACCAGCGTGCTGTGCGCCGCCGTGGTGCACAGGCCGGCAACCAGCGCCGGGGCCAGGGGCGCGGCGCTGCTGCGCCCCAAGCCGATGGCGCCGCCGCAATTGGTGATCAGCCGTTCGGCGCCGTCGCTCATTTCAAACGCCAACGTGCCGGCATGGCCATGGTTTGACAGGCGCGCCGATGGCGGCGGCCCGGCATCGACCACCACCACCGATCGCCCGGCCGACAGCCGGTGAAAGCCGCTCCAGCGCCCGCCGCGCCGCAGCTCGGTGCCGGTGGCGGCACGGCGCGCCACCCGATCCAGCGCATCGGCATTGATCACCGCGCCGCCATGCCAAGCCCCGACCTGGCCATCGCCCAGCATCAGGCCGCGCAACGCCGGCACCAGCCGCGCCAGCGTATCGGCAAAGATCGGCGGTGCGCGGTTGCCCACCGCTTCGGGCGCTGCGGCGGCGAACAGCAGCAGATCGGCCAGCGCCAGCGCATCCACCGGTGTGCGGCTGGCGATGCCGCCATCGGGCAACACCAGCGCTGGCAACAGCGTTTCCAGGCCGGCCAGCGCCAGTTCGGCGCGCACCTGCCCGCCGGGGATCAAGGTGCCGGCTGCATAGAGCCCGCACAGCGCAGTCACGCGGCCCAGCCCTTCCGGCAGGCGGCGCGCGGCGCGATCGAGATGCCGCGCCCAGGTGGCAATCGCCGACAGCAGCGCCGATCGGTAAATCTGGTTCGATGATGACAGGATCAGTGGCGCATGGCCCAGCGCCATCAGCAGACGCATGCCGGCCAGATCGGCGCGCCAGGCCGCCGCGTCATATTCGGCAAATTCATCCAGCCAGCGTTGCGCCAGCGCTTCGGCGGCCTGGGCGGCGGCCCTCTTGTCCGGCTGGATCGCCAGGTCGCGCAGCCATTGCCAGCCATGTGCCCAGTCCTGCCACGCGGCCGGTGCGTCGGCCGCACCAAAGCGGAGGTCGCGGATCATGGCGGTGTGGCCGGCATGGATCAGCCGCCCGGCCAATATACGCTCCCCGATGTGCGGATCGCCCGGTATGGGATCGGTCGCTACGCCGAGCAATTTCAAGGGGAAGCGCCCGCGCAGCCGCAAACTGTGCAGCGGTGTCGCATAAAGCCGGCTGCGCAATCCGGCCGACACACGTTCGGTCAAAGACAGGCCGCGGTCCCCCCCGGTGCGGCGCAAGCTGGCGTCTTCGTCCTCTGGTAGCGCCGGCGGCTTGGCCATCAGATACCGCTGCCCTTCAGTGCAGCAATGTTGGCGGCATAATGGGCGGCGCCGCCCTTGAAGCTGGCGGTGCCGGCCACCAGCACATCAGCCCCGGCGGCGATCACGGTGGCGGCGTTGCCCGCGTCCACCCCGCCATCGACCTCCAGATTTATGGTGCGGCCGCTGTCGTCGATCATGCGGCGCAGGCGTTCGATCTTTTTCAGCTGGCTGGTGATGAAGCCCTGGCCGCCGAAACCTGGGTTGACGCTCATCACCAGGATCAGATCGATATCGCCCAGCACATCCTCGATCAGGCTGACCGGGCTGGCGGGATTCAGAGAGACGCCGGCCTGCTTGCCGAGCGATTTGATGCGCTGGACGGTGCGGTGGAGGTGCGGCCCGGCTTCGGGGTGCACGGTCAGGATGTCGGCCCCGGCGTCGGCAAAGGCTTCGAGATAGGGATCAGCCGGGCTGATCATCAGATGCACATCGAACGGCAGGCTGGAATGTGGACGCAGCGCCTTCACCACCATCGGGCCGATGGTCAGATTGGGCACGAAATGCCCGTCCATCACATCGACATGGATCCAGTCTGCTCCGGCGGCGCTGATGGCGCGCACCTCCTCACCCAGCCGGGCGAAATCGGCGGAGAGGATGGACGGTGCGATACGAACGGGGCCTTGCATGGTGATGATTTAGCAGGGGGTGCGCACGCCTGAAAGCATGGCCACAAAAGAAAAGGGCGCGCTCCACGGCGGGAGCGCGCCCTTCTGTGATCGGGGACAGGATCAGGCGGCGATGGCGGCGCGGCGGCGACGCTGGGCCGCACCGATCAGCCCGAAGCCGGTGATGAGCAGCGCCCAGCCGGCTGGTTCGGGGATGGTGCTGGGGGTGCCAGAGATGGTGAAATTCAAGCCGACCGAGTCATTGTTGACGAGGCCGTCATTATCAAAAATGAAGCCAACTTGCTCACCAGCATTGAGCGTTCCGCCGTCTGCAAAGTTGATGGTCAAATTGCCGCTGCTCAACGTGCCCAAGCTGTTGACCTGGGGCGTGCCGCCGTTGATGAAAAAGGACACGCCCACACCTGATGGCGTGGTATCTTGCACATTGAAGCTGGCGATGGCCGAATAGGTACCAGTGAACGGTGCTGTAAAGACCACATACACTGATTCATTGCCGGTCACACCAGGGTGCAGCAGCAGGCGATCGTCGGGTACGTTGACAGTACCATATTGGAACGATGTCACGGTTGACTTGGTGACGCCCGGAACAGTTCCGGCGTTCAACCGCAGGCAGATCGAGCCGGAAATGAAACAGCTGCTATTGGAATTGAACCGGGCAAAATTACCGCTGGTGTCCCCATAACCATAAGAGAAATTGCCCCAATCTTGCGTGCCGTCGAAGTAGGTGAACGCGTCAAACGTCACGGCAGCCGCCGGGGCGGCGATGATCGCAGCAGCAATGGCAACCGGGAGGGCGATGGCGGACCGCAACGTCATGGACGATTCCTTGCAAGCAATGCTCTAACGATCGGCAAACCTGCAAGAAATATGCCGATTATAGAAAACAAAGGCTTGCAGAGTATTATACCGTGAGAGTGTAAATAACACTTTACACTTATGCTGCGATTGCATGCCTACGACTGTTCGGACTTTCGGGCAGCGGTGCGCACGACGTCGGCCGCTTCGAGCACAGCCCAAGCCGCCTGCACCGCCCGAAACCGCTCGGCGGCCTCTGCGCCGGGGCCGGCGACATCGGGATGGCTGGCCTTGGCGGCAGCACGCCAGGCGGCCTTGATGGCCGGCATGTCGGCATCGGCATCCAGCCCCAGCAGCTTCAGCGCATCCAGTTCGGCGCGGCTGCGGCTACCGTCGCCCTCAACGCCCCATTCCCAATGATTGGCACGGGTGTAGCGGCGCTGGCCGGATTCGGATTTGGCGCGGGCTTCAGCTTCCTCGGCGGTCAGGCCGCGGAAATAATCCCAGCCGGCATTATACTCGGCCGCATGGTCCTGGCAGAACCACCAGCGTTCCGGGCTGTTGGGGGCCTTGGGGGCGGGGCGGTCGCCGACATTGCTGCAGCCGTCGCGGTCGCACAGGCGCACATTGGCAGCGGCGCGCTCGCTGCCATAATCCCGCCAGCGCGGGAAACCCCAATCATCAGTGCGTCGCTGGCGTGCCACGGCGGCTCTCCCTCTCAGGCTCGTTCTACGTCATTGAGCGGCCCCATGCGAGTCTGGACGGCCGTGTCGCTTGCTGCCATTGCCATTGGCGGATGTTTCAACTTCTGGCCACGCGGCGCTTTGGCCCCCTGTTTGCCGTTCAGTTTCTGGGCGCCTTCAACGACAATCTGTTCCGCACGGCGGTGGTGTTCATCATCGCCTTCGATGTGGCGGCAGCCGATCCGGCCCGTGCCGCCATGCTGGCCTCGGTAGCGGCCGGGCTGTTCATCCTGCCGTTTTTCCTGTTTTCCGGCATTGCCGGTTCGGTGGCCGATCGTCGCGACAAGGGCGATGTCGCCCGGTTGGTGAAATTGCTGGAAATCTTTTTCATGGCGCTGGGCTGGGTGGCGCTGGCGCTGGGCTCGCTGGAACTGGCGCTGGCCGTGGTGTTTCTGATGGGCTGCCATTCGACGCTGTTCGGTCCGGTGAAATATGCCATCCTGCCACAGCATCTGAAGCCGCAGGAACTGGTGGCCGGCACCGGCCTGGTGGAAGCGGCGACCTTCGTGGCAATCCTGCTTGGTCAGGTGGCCGGTGGCCTGCTGGCCACTGCCGCGGTGGGGCCGGTGGCCTGTGCGCTGGCGGTGATCGGCTGGCTGGCAGCGCGTGCCATTCCGCCGGCACCGCCGGAAGGGGATCAACAGGACGAAGGGACAATCAACTGGAACCCCATCTCCAGTGGGCGCGCCGCGCTGGCCGGGGCCTTTGCAAATCGCGCGCTGTGGCGGGCGACGCTGGCGATCAGTTGGTTCTGGGCGCTGGGCGCGATCTACACCAGCCAGTTCGTGCCGCTGGCTCGCAACAGCATGGGCGGCGATGAGGCGGTGGCGACATTGTTCCTCGGTGCCTTTTCGGTTGGCATTGCCGCCGGGTCGGTGCTGGTCGGGCGCTGGCTGAAGGGGCGGATTTCGACGCGCCTGTGCGCGCCGGCCGGGCTGGTAATGGCGCTGGCCGGTATCGATCTGTGGTTCGCGGTGGCCGGCGTCGGGGCGGCGCCCAAGGGCATGGCGGCGTTCTTCGCCCTGGCGGCCAGTTGGCGGGTGCTCGCCGTTCTGGTGGTGATGGCGGTGGCTGGCGGGGTGTTTTCGGTGCCGCTCTATGCCGTGTTGCAAACCGCGGGCGCTGCCGGCAGCCGGGCGAGCAGCATCGCGGCCAACAATATCATCAACAGCCTGTTCCAGGTGGCAGCGGTGCTGGGCGCCGGCGCGGCGGTGGGGGCCGGGCTGGGGGTGTCGCTGGTGCTGATGCTGGCCGGGATTACGGTGCTGCCGCTGTTGCCGGCGCTGCGCCAGCTGGATCGGGCATAGCGGCAATCCATTGGCGGATCAGCGCGATGCCTTGCGCATGCGCCACGGTTCGGCCGAATTGCGGCATCATCACGCCGGGTTCCGATGATGTCATGCGGTGCAGCAGAATCGACTGATCGGGCTGGCCAGGCACGATCGAAAATTCCCGCCCGCCCGATCCGCGCCCGGCGGCCACCGGGCGTTTCCAGATGCCCAGATGCGCCGGGGTCTGCTCATCGGGATTGAGATACAGCCCGCTGTTGGAGGCAAAGCCGGCGCGGTCGTGGCAATGGCCGCAATTGACCGCGAGATAGGCACGCGCCCGCGCCGCCAGGGGCTCGGCCGTATCATCCCAGCGCGCCAGGCGCGGTATGCCGGTTGCAGGCAATCCGGCCAGCCGGCCCGTCGCCGCCCAGGCCATCAGCTGGTTCGGGCCATCCCCGTGCAGGCTGCCGTTCAGATTGCCGGCGGTCGGCCCGATCGGCTTGACGGCCTCGCCGGCCTGGTGGCATTGTTTGCATTGGTTCTGGTTGGGCACCGCATAATCGATGGTCTGCGCTTGCCCGGCGGCGTTGATGATGTTGACCGCTATGCGCTTGCCGGCGCGCTTCAGCACGGCGTCGCCGCCTTCCTGCACATAGGACAGCGCCGTCCACCCGGCCGGGCGGTGGATCAGCAGGCGGGTTTCCACATTGGTCAGATTCCGGGCCGGCTGGCGCGCATCGGCGGCAAAGGCAAAGCGCTTGATCAGCACCGTGCCCACCGGAAACGCCAGCGCGCCACGTGGGCGATAGTCCGCCTTCGTTCCTGGCGGCAGCCAGACGTAACGGAACTTCTCCGCGCCATCGGAAAACAGCGGCGTGTTGAGCGTATAGGCCTGCACCCCCGGCGCGGGCAGGCCACTGGCATCGAACAGGCCATAATCGGCCAGCCGGGGTGCATCGCTGCCCAGCAACAGATCGACTTTCACGACCGGTGCCGGTGCTGCGCCCAGCAGCAAAAGCGCCGCGACCGCCCGCCTCATCGGCTGCGCGCTTCCAGTGCGGCCGGCAGGGTGATGGCCGCGCGGGTGCTGATCGCGATCACGTTCGGCAGTGGCGCCGGCCGGGCCTGTGTGGCCGGCGTGCCCTGCAGGCCCAGACCCAGCGTGATGCCCGGCGCATCGCTGCTGATGCCGCCACTCGCCGTGCGCTCGCCGCCACCGCCCGGCACGGCATAGCGGGAGACGCCATCCCACATTACCGGCGGCACCGTGCCGCCCAGCGCCGCGGCGATTTCCTTGCCGCCCTTGAAAGCCGGGGCGGTGCCGTTGCCACTGAACTTGTTGTTCACCACCCGCACATTGCGCGGCAACGGGTTGTAGGCCTTGTCGGTAAAGGCCTGGGTATAGGCGACGATCATCACGCCATTGCCGTGATTGCCGGTGATGTCGTTGCCCGTCACTTCCACATTGTCGTTGGCCATCACCATGATGCCGGTGCCCGATGGCACGCCAGCGACGATATTGCCCGGTGCGGCGAAGTTCACATGGTTGTTGGCCAGCACCTGGTTGTTCACCAGCCGCACGTTGCGGCCGCCCTGTTGCGGCAGATCGGGCAGATCGAACACCAATATGCCGCCGGCATTGTTGGTGGCGACATTGTCCACCACATCGGCGTCATAACTGTTCTCGATCTCGATGCCGGCGACATTCTGTTCGGCGCGGCTGTTGCGCACGATGATGTTGACGGATTGACCGACATAGATGCCGGCGTCCGATGCGCCCTTCACCACGCTGCGATCGATCAGCACATTCTTCGAACTGACCGGATAAAGGCCATAGGCGCCGTTGGTGGATTTGGGCCCGCCGGTCCATTCCACCCGCAATCCCACCAGCGCGATGCCATCCGATCCCTTGGATTTGATGCCGTTGCCGGCGGCATTTTCAATGCCCAGATCGCGCACCACCACATTGTCCGACGTGATCAGCAGGCCTTCGCCTTCGCCCTTCTGCATGGTGAAATCCAATATGGTCGCGCCCGGCCCGTCGCCCTTCACCGTCACGCCATCGACATCAAGCGACAGGCCATCGGCCAGGGCATAGCGGCCGGCGGCGATATGCACCGTGTCGCCCGGTTGTGCCTCGATCAACGCGGTCTGCAATTTTTCATGGGGCTGGCCGCCCGGCCCGACATGGATGGTCTTGGCACCAGCAGCAGAGGCCAGCAAAGCGACAAGACACAGAGCGATGCGCATGGGACGTAATCCTTGCCTGAAATGAACGGCCAGTGTCTGCGCGAAATCGTCGCGGCTCAAGCCCTCAAAAGCGCCCGCCTGTGCTTGGACGGTATGTCGTCAACGCCCATTCATGGCCATGTCCCATCGGCTTTGTTAACGTGATCCCATGCATGCCCCCGTTCCCGCCCTGCAGATTCGTGGCCTGATAAAGGCCTTTGGTGGCCAAACGGCCGTCGATGGCCTCGATCTGACGGTGCCGGCCGGGCAGATCTATGCGCTGCTGGGCCACAATGGCGCCGGCAAGACGACGACGCTGCGCATGGTCACCGGCATGGCCCGGCCGGACGCCGGGGCGATCAGCCTGTTCGGCATCGATGCGCTGGCCGACCCGATTGCGGCCAAGCAGATCACCGCCTGGCTGCCCGATGAGCCCTTGCTCTATGACAAGCTGACCCCGGCGGAATATCTCGCCTTCATCGCCGGCCTGTGGCGGGTGCCGCCGGCCCATGCCCAGCCGCGCGCCGCCGCCTTGCTCCAGCAACTCGGGCTGTGGGACAAGCGCGACATCCGCTGCGAGGGCTTTTCGCGCGGCATGAAGCAGAAGTTGGCGCTGGCCGGCGCGCTGATCCACGAACCGCGGCTGCTGATCCTCGATGAACCGCTCACCGGGCTGGATGCGGCAGCGGCGCGGCTGGTGAAGGATCTGCTGCTGGCGCGCGTTGCCGCCGGCGCCACGGTGATCATGACGACGCACATCCTCGAAGTCGCCGAGCGCATGGCGCAGCGGATCGGCATCATCCGCAGCGGGCGGCTGGTGGCGGAAGGCTCGATGGCCGAGTTGGCCGTGGGCCGCGCCGCCGGCACCACGCTGGAAGACGTGTTCCTTGAACTGGCCGCTGCATGACCGCGATGCTGGTGCCAGCAAGCCTGGCCCAAGGGAGTCTGGCTTGGCTGATCTGGAACGACATCCGCATCAAGGCGCGCGGCCGCGAAGGCCGCATGGGGCGCTTCATCGCCATCGGCGTGCTGGCGCTGTTGCCGGTGGTCGGCGGCGCGCTGGCGGCCTGGCATGTGCGCGCCGCGCCGATGATCCCGCCGGCGGCATTGGGCCAGGTGTCTGCCGCGCTCGCCGGGCTGTTGCTTGTGATGATCAGCTCGGCCTTTGCGCACGTGCTGCGGCTGGGCCTTGATCGCGGCGAGTTGGAACTGTTGCTGACCGCGCCGATCCCGGCTTCCCGCGTGATTGCGGCGCGCATTTCGGGTGTGCAGGCGGTGGTGGCGCTGCCGTTCCTGCTGCTCACCCTGCCGTTCTTCGTTCTCTCGGCGTTGTTCGGCCATGGTGGGTGGCTGGCCGGGCCGATTGTGGTCGCAAGCGTCGCGGTGATCGCCACTGCCATCGCGTTGGTGCTGGCAACGGCGCTCGAACGCCTGCTCGGCCCGGCGCGCGCCAAGACGGCGACGCAACTGGCCGGCGTATTGCTGGCCGGCGGCGTGTTCGCGCTGGGGCAGACGCCGAATTTTGCGCCGGCCTGGTTCGAGGCGCAGATGCGCGCGCTCGATGCCGTGCCGCCGGCCCCGCTGGATTGGCCAGCGCGGGCGTTGCTGGGTGATCCGGGTCCACTGCTGGCCGTGCTGGCGCTGGCAGCCGTGGCCGCGCTTGTATCGGCGCGCTTTGCCGCCACACGCATCGAGGCGGCGCCGGCTGGCCCGCCGGTGGAGAAGCCCACCCGTGCGGCCTATTTTGGCGGCAGCCCGTTCAGCGTGATGTTCGGCAAGGAAATGAAGCTGCTGGGCCGCGATCCCGAACTCATCTCGCAAATCGGCCAGCAACTGGTGTTCATGGTGCCGGTGCTGGCGCTGATCTTCACCGATGGCCAGATCACGCCGGTGCGCATGGCCACGGCCGGGGTGTTTCTGGGCGGGGCGCTGGCCTCCTCGCTCGCCTGGCTGGTGATTTCGGCCGAAGACGCCCCCGATCTGATCGCCGCAGCGCCGGTGCCGGCCGGCCAGGTGCTGCGCGCCAAGCTGGCCGCCGCGCTGTCGCCGCCGATGCTGCTGGTGCTGGCGCTGGCGGTGGTGGTGGCAACTCGCGACGCCCATGCGGCCTGGCTGATGCTGCCAATGGCGGCGCTGGCCGGGCTGGCTGCAGCCATGATGCAGTTATGGACGCGCGCGCTCGCCAAGCGCAGCGCCTTTCGCCAGCGCTATAAATCCTCGCTGCTCACCGCCTTGGGCGAATTCCTCCTGCTCGGCTGCTTTGCTGCCAGCACGCGGTTGCTGCTGATGCCAAGCGGGTGGGGGCTGGTGCCGCTGCTGATCGTCGGGTTGCTGATCGGCGGCGTCTGGCTGTTCAGGCCCCGGCCTCA
Source organism: Sandarakinorhabdus sp. (assembly GCF_987265915.1). Lineage (NCBI taxonomy): Bacteria > Pseudomonadati > Pseudomonadota > Alphaproteobacteria > Sphingomonadales > Sphingosinicellaceae > Sandarakinorhabdus > Sandarakinorhabdus sp. The sequence continues at coordinate 338,551 of NZ_OZ503948.1, read as the reverse complement.
GATCTGAGCCCGGCGGCGACGCGCGCGCGGGCTTCGATTGCCACCCAATCCGTCTCACCGCGGGCGGCGATCCAGCTGCCGCCCACGCAGGCCACCATCGGTTCGGCCAGCCAATCGGGCGCAGTGGCGGCGGTGATGCCGCCGGTGGGGCAAAATCTTACCTTCCCGAATGGCGCGGCCAACGCCCGCAGGGTCGGCAGGCCGCCAGCCGCTGTTGCGGGGAAGAATTTCAGCCGGGAAAACCCCATTTCGATGGCGCCCAGCACTTCGCCGGCGGTTGCCACGCCGGGCAGGAACGGCAGGCCGGCGGCCAGGGCCGCTTCGCCCAGCTTTGGCGTCAGCCCCGGCGAGACGATGAAGCGCGCGCCGGCCGACGTTGCGGCGGCCAGATCGTCCGGGCTGAGCACGCTGCCGGCCCCGACAATGGCGCCGGGCACCTTGGCCATTTCGGCCATCACCGCCAGCGCCGCCGGCGTGCGCAAGGTCACTTCCAGCACGGGTAGCCCGCCGGCAACCAAGGCCTGCGCCAGCGGCCGGGCGTGGGCCGGATCATCGACGACCAGCACCGGGATCACCGGCGCAATCGCCAACAGCGCATCGATATCGGTCATCACGAACTCCTGTGGCGGGCAAAGGCGGTGGCGGCGCCCAGCAGGCCCGGCTGTGGGTGATTGATCAATTTCACCGGCAGCCCGCGCAGCAACGCTTCGAAGCGGCCCTTTGCCACGAAGCGTTCGGCAAAGGCCGATTGCGGCAGCACGCCCGCCAGCCGTGCGCCCAGCCCGCCGGCGATCACTACGCCGCCGGCCCCATGCGCCAACGCCATATCACCGGCAAAGCTGCCGAGCGCCATGCAGAAGCGCGCCAGCGCCGCCACGGCCTGCGCATCCGTGCCGCCCAGCGCCTGCTGCCACAGCGCCGTGTCGTCTGGCGGGGCCGCGCCCGCCGTCATCGCCGCATGGATCGCCGCAAGGCCCGGCCCCGAAACGACGCGTTCGGTGGAAACCCGCCCGAAGCGGCGGCGCAGATGCGCCAATATCACATCATCAATGGCATCGACCGGGGCAAAATCACCATGACTGGCTTCGGTTGCCAGCACCGTGCCGTTGCCCGGCAGCAGCATGGCCACGCCCAGCCCGGTGCCGGGCCCGATCACCGAAATCACGCCGCTGCCGGGCAACGGCACATCCGGCCCGCACACATGCTGGAACTGGTCCGGCCCGCACGCACCCACGGCATGCGCCACCGCCTCGAAATCATTGATTAGGATATGCGAATCGAGCCCGAGATCGGCCGCGACCGCTGCCGGACGGATCACCCAGGGATTGTTGGTGAGCTTCAGCGTGTCGCCTGCCACCGGGCAGGCCACGGCGATGGCGGCGGCTCGCGGCAATGGCCGGCCTATCAAGCTGCCGAACTTGGCCCAGGCCTCGGCCAGGCTGGCATGATCTGCGCAGCGCAGCACCACCGGTTCATCCAGTGCGATTTGCCCGGCATCGATGCGCGCCAGGGCAAAGCGCGCATGCGTGCCGCCGATGTCGGCAGCGACCAGCTCAGTCATGCCAGCTGACGCCATCGCGTTCGGTCAGCGCGATCGCAGCCGATGGTCCCCAGGTGCCGGCGGCATAGGGCTTCGCCGCCATGCCCGTGCTGGCCCAACCGGCGCGGATGGCATCGATCCATTGCCACTGCGCCTCCACCTCATCGCGGCGCACGAACAGGGTCTGCCGGCCTTCGACCAGATCGAGCAGCAGCCGTTCATAGGCGATGCGGCGGCGCACATCGGCAAAGGCGCCCGGCAGGCCGATGTTGAGCGGCACCTCGCGCAGCTTCAGCCCGTCGCGGTCCAGCCCCGGCAGCTTGGCCATCATCATCAGGCCGACATTCTCATCGGGCTGGATCGAGATGATCAGCTTGTTGGGCTGCAACCCCGCGCTGCCGAAGATCGAATGTGGCACAGCGCGGAACTGCACGATGATCTCGCTCACCCGTTCCGGCATGCGCTTGCCGGTACGCAGATAGAAGGGCACGCCTTTCCAGCGCCAGTTGTCGACATGGGCTTTCAGGGCCACGAACGTCTCGGTGTTGGACGCGCGGCCGAGCTCATCCAGATAGCCGGGCACCGGCTGGCCATTGATGTCCCCGGCCGCATATTGCCCGCGCACGCTGTGGCTTTCGACATCGGCCGCAAGGATCGGCCGCAACGATCGCAGCACCTTCACCTTTTCATCGCGCACATCGGTGGGGTTCAACCGTGCCGGCGGCTCCATCGCCACCAGCGCCAGCAGTTGCAGCATGTGGTTTTGCAGCATGTCGCGCAGCGCGCCCATGCCGTCATAATAATCGCCGCGCTTTTCCAGCCCGACCGTTTCGCCCACGCTGATCTGCACCGATGAAATGCCGGCCGCATTCCACAACGGCTCGAACAAGATGTTGCCAAAGCGCAGCGCCAGCAGATTCTGGACGGTTTCCTTGCCGAGATAATGATCGATGCGGAAAATCCGGCTTTCGGGATAGGCGCTGGCCACGGCGTCGTTGATGGCGCAGCTGCTGGCCAGATCATGTCCCAGCGGCTTTTCCAGCGCGAGACGGGCACCTTCCGCGGCCAGCCCGGCCCCCGCCAGGCCGGCGATGGTCGGGCCGAACAGGCTGGGTGCGGTGGACAGGAAGATGGCCAGCCGCGCCGGATCGCCAACCTCGGCGGCCAGCGCCGAAAAGCCTTCTGGCTGGTTCGCGTCGAGCGAAACATACCTCAGCCGATCGAGGAAGGCGGCGACGGCGGCGGCGGGGCGGCGATCGGCTTCGATGCCCTGCTCCAGCGCTGCGGCGGCCAGGCTGCGGAATTCCGCCACATCCAGCGCCGATCGTGCCGTGCCGATGATGCGCAGATCAGGATGCAGCAGGCCATCGGCCGCCAGCCCGAACAACGACGGGATCAACATCCGCCGCGAAAGATCGCCAGTGGCACCAAACAACAGCAGGGAGGTGGCGATCGCGTTCATCGCTGACCTTGAACAGGAAAGCCCGCGCTTGGGCAAGCCGGCATCAACCGACCGCCGCCGCCGCCTCATGCCCCTTGAGCGGCCGCCGCGCCAGCCAGGCAAAGCGACCCCACAACAACACGGCCGACATGGTGCTGGCCAGGATAATCGCCCAGATCAGCCCATCAACGCCGCCGCCTTGATGCACGCCCAGCCACCAGGCCAACGGCATCATCACCACCACATACGACACAAGATGCGTCGCGGTGGGCGCCACGATGTCCGATCGGGCGCGCAGCGATTGCGCCGCCACGACCTGCAAGCCATCGGCCACGAAGAACAGGCTGGACAGGATCATGGCGCTGGCGATGCCGGCGATGACCACGGCATCCTGTGAATAGGCCGCGGCAATGGCCTGCGGGAACAGCCACACCCCCACCGACACCGCAAGCAACACGGCCATGGTGAAGCCAAATCCCTGCCCGGCGCTGCGCAGCATCCCGGCCGAATCGCGTGCGCCATAGGCACGGCCGACCAGCACGCTGGTCGCCACGCTCAAGCCCAGCGGCACCATGAACACGATGGCGGCCACATTGATCACCACCCCCCACACCGCCACCGCGGTCACGCTGATCCAGCCGGCGAACACTGCCATCGCCGAAAACGCCAAGCTTTCGATGAAATAGCTGCCGGCCGCGCCATAGCCGACCCGCCGCATGTCGCGCGCGGCCTTTGCGTCGCGCGGCGCTGGCGACAGCACGCCCAATTCGCGCGCCCGCCGCCAGCCCAGGATGATCCACGCCAGCACGATCAGCAGAAATACTCGGCTGGCGAAGGTTGCCCAGCCGCTGGCCACCGCACCATGCACGCCGAGCAGATTGCCGCCCGGCACCAACCACAGATTGACCACCAGATTGACGATGTTTGCTGCCCACATCGCCAGCATGCCTGGCACGGCGCGGCCATGCGCTTCCAGCCAGAACAGGCCGGCATCGGCAATGATGATGGGGATCAAGGATATCGCCTGCACCTGCAGCACCGGGGTGGCGCCATCCGCCAGCCCCGCCGCCAACCCGAAGCCATGCAGCATCGGCCCGCCGGAGAGGGCCAGGAACAGCGCCGCCGCCAGCGCGATCCAGCCGGCATAGACCAGCCCGCGCCGCAGAATCGCACCGGTATCGGCCTCGCGGCCTTCGCCGATGGCCTGGCTGGTCATCACCTGCACCCCCGACATCAGGCCCAAAGCCGTGGTTAGCACCACGCCCGTCACCGCCCAGGCCATGGTGTGATAGCCCAGCTCTGCCGAGCTGTAGCGGCCGACCACCAGCGTATCGACCAGCCCCATCGCCATGATGCCCAGGCGCGACGCGACCACCGGCGCCGCCAGCCTCAGCAGCGTGCCAGGGCCATTGCCGGCATCAGCAGGTGATGCCGAAGGTGATTCGGGGGCGGTCCCCGCAGACATGGTTTTGCGCCTTTGTGGTGAATGTGGCGGCAACGCCATACAGGCGGAGCCCGATTGCCGCAAATCGGGTGGCGAAATCCCATTGACTTCGCCACGCCGATTGCGCCACTTTGGTTAACAATCAGGCTCGCCGGTGGGATATGCGGCCTGTTGATACGGGGGATATCCGGATGCGCTTGGGAACCATGGCCGCTGCAGCGGTGCTGGCAGTGGCGGCAACGTCGGCGGCGGCAGTGCCCGTGCTCAGTACGACAATCGATATCGGCGTTACGCAAAACAGCGCGGATTCGACCATTTTCACTTCGACGACAGCCGGGCTGCAATCTTTTGCGGGATCAACTGGTGCCAGTAGCTATCTCGCCGTAGCGGGACCGGGCGTTTTGAAGGTGAAGGCGGCCACGACAGGTCCGGTGAACAACAATCTCAATTCCACCCAGATAATCAACGGTGTCGGCGTGACGGCCAGCTTCACCGATGTGATCACCATCGACGCACCGGGGCTGCAATCGGGCAGTTTCATGGCCACCATCCTGATCGATGGCGCGTTGTCCTCAGCGGCGGCCGGCGGCGGCGCCGTCGTCGCCTTCAGCAATTCGATAACTCGGGTGGAGGTTGCCGGCCTTGCTGATCCGGTGTTCGAATTCAGGGTCAACCAATCCAATTACAACGGGTATGTCGGCGGCACGGCCACACTGACGCGGGGCCGGTTCGGCCCGCCTTATGTCGGCCCGTTGACGGGCGCGTTTAGCTTTATCATTCCGTTTGCAGATCTGACTGGGCAGACCGTGACGATCACCCAGATTTGCGGGGCCAATGCTCGCACCTACAAGTTGGGTGACACCTCGAGTGCCGGCTGCGATTATTCGCACACCATCACCTGGGGCGGCATCAACCAGGTGCTCGATCAGAATGGCGCGCTGGTGAGCAATTTCACCGCGATGGGTAGCGGCGGCACCAATTATGCGCAGGCGATCAATGCCGTGCCCGAACCCGCCAGTTGGGCGATGCTGACCGCAGGCTTCGGCCTGGTCGGTGCGGCGGCGCGCCGTCAGACTCGCGCGCAGCGGGCCTGATCGTCAGCGCGCGTTTGCAGTGGACGGCGCGGGCGGCCCGCTCAGCCGGCAGCCGCGGGCTTTCATCATCCCCTTGATGTAACTGCGCCGCAGTTGGCCGGCCAGTCGGGCGGCGGCAACCTTGCGCGCCGCCTTGTTGGCGCCGGTGATCTCGCGGATGATGCCCTGGCCCGGCACCAGGCTGCCGGTGATGCCTTCGGCGCTGTCGAGCAGAAACTCCACCGGGTCGCGGTCCTTGCGGGCGTTCAGGCCGCGATCGTCAACGTCGGAGCCGACGAGCGCCGTCATGCGATTGACCTCGCCGTTCAGCCCGCGACATGTCTTCAGGCCGGAAACATCATAAGGTGCGGCCATGATGGCTTCCAGCTCGGCAGCCAGCTTGGGTTTCATGATGTTGAGATCACGCAGCGGGCGGCTGGCGGCGCGGCCCAGCTGGTCATCCTTGTCGCCCTTGTCGGGCGCGACCACGGCTTCGGCGCCGGTGCGCGTGTTGGACGGCGGATTGGGCGAGGTCTGAGCTGCGGCGGCACTGGCCACGGCGAGCAGCAAAAAGGCAAGGCTGTGATTCATGCCGGCAGGATGCGCCCGGGCCAGTATCAGGGCAAGCGGCGGAAACTACGCGCCGCCGCCTGCCGCTTCAGCCCTTGCCCATCAGGCGCAGCACTTCCGAACGGCTGCTGGCATCCTCGCGGAACACGCCCATCATGCGGCTGGTGGTCATCACCACGCCCGGAGTCATCACGCCGCGCGCCGACATGCAGGCGTGGGTCGCTTCGATCACCACGGCCACACCCATTGGATCGAGATGCTGCTGGATGCAATCGGCGACTTCGGCCGTCAGCCGCTCCTGCACCTGCAACCGCCTTGCATAGCCGTGCAGTACGCGCGCCAGCTTGGAAATGCCTACCACGCGGCTGCGCGGCAGATAGGCGATGTGCGCCTTGCCGATGATCGGCGCCATGTGATGTTCGCAATGCGACTGGAACGGAATGTCGCGCAGGATGACGATCTCGTCATAACCGCCAACTTCGGCAAAGGTGCGCGACAGGTGCACGCCGGGATCTTCGGCATAGCCCTTGGTATATTCGCGCCAGGCCCGCGTCACCCGTGCCGGCGTATCGAGCAGGCCTTCACGGTCGGGATCATCGCCGGTCCAGCGGATCAGCGTGCGGATGGCCGCTTCGGCCTCGGCCGCCGGGATGGTGACAAAGCTGGCTGGCGCCGGCGCATCGAGCGGGGCCTCGTCATCGTGGATGGAATCGGACACAAAAAAACTCCCGCTTGACGCGCCAGCCCTGCCCGCTGCGGCCTTCTTCTCAGTTCACCCACCGTTACCGGCAAGGGAAGCGCGGCCTAAAGCTGGCTGGCCGGCGCGGCAACCGCCCCATTGTCGCAGTGGCGGCGCCGGCCAGCCTCAGCCCGCCTGGCGGGCGCGGCTCGCACGCTTGCGTTCGTTGGGGTCGAGGTGGATCTTGCGCAGGCGGATGAAATTGGGCGTGACTTCGACCAGCTCGTCCTCGTCGATATAGGCGATGGCCTGTTCCAGCGTCAGCTTCTTGGGCGGGCTGAGCACGATGGCATCGTCCTTGCCGCTGGCGCGGAAGTTGGTCAGTGCCTTGGATTTCAGCGGGTTGACTTCCAGATCATCATCGCGGGCATTTTCTCCGATCACCATGCCCTGATAGACGGATTCGCCCGGCGCGATCATCAACGTGCCGCGCGGCTGCAGATAACCGAGCGCATAGGCGACGGCATCGCCGGATTCGGTGGAGATCAGCACGCCGTTGGCGCGGCCCGAAATGGGGCCCTTGTGCGGCCCATATTTTTCGAACAGCCGGTTCATGATGCCTGTGCCGCGCGTGTCGGACAGGAATTCGCCGTGATAGCCGATCAGGCCGCGCGACGGCGCCGAGAAGGTCAGGCGGGTCTTGCCGCCGCCCGATGGGCGCATGTCGGTCATCTCGGCCTTGCGGCCGGCCATCTTCTCGACGACCGTGCCCGAATATTGTTCGTCCACGTCGATGACCACGGTTTCATACGGCTCGGTGCGCTTGCCATTCTCATCGGTGCCGAAAATCACCCGTGGCCGCGCGATGGACAGTTCAAAGCCTTCGCGGCGCATGGTTTCGATCAGCACGCCCAGCTGCAATTCACCGCGCCCGGCGACTTCAAAGGCGTCCTTGGAGGCGCTTTCGGTGATCTTGATGGCGACATTGCCTTCGGCTTCGCGGTTCAACCGATCGGCGATCATGCGGCTGGTCACCTTGCTGCCATCGCGGCCGGCATAAGGCGAATCATTCACGCTGAACGTCATCGACAGGGTCGGCGGATCGATCGGCTGCGCGTGCAGCGGTTCCGACACGCTCACATCGGCGATGGTGTCGGCCACGGTGGCCTTGGTCAGGCCGGCCAGGGCGATGATGTCGCCAGCCTTGGCTTCTTCCACCGGCACGCGTTCCAGGCCCTGGAAGGCAAAGATCTTCGAGGCGCGGCCGGTTTCGGCAATGGTGCCATCCGGGTTGAGCGCATGGATCGCCGTGTTGACCTTCAACGTGCCGGAAATCACCCGGCCGGTGAGGATGCGGCCCACGAACGAGTCGCGATCGAGCAACGACACCAGCATCTTGAATTCGGCAACCGGATCGCCGGCCGGCGGCGGCACATGATCGACGATCGTCTGGAACAGCGGCTTCAGATCGCCGGACCGCACATTTTCATCCAGACCGGCATAGCCGTTCCGGCCCGAGGCATAAAGGGTCGGGAAATCCAGCTGCTCGTCATTGGCTTCCAGCGTGACGAACAAATCGAACACTTCGTTCAAGACTTCGTCGGCGCGCGCATCGGGGCGGTCGATCTTGTTGACCACCACGATCGGCTTCAGGCCCAGCGCCAGCGCCTTGCCGCAGACGAACTTGGTCTGCGGCATCGGCCCTTCGGCGGCATCGACCAGCAGGATGACGCCATCGACCATCGAAAGGATGCGCTCCACTTCGCCGCCGAAATCGGCGTGGCCGGGGGTGTCGACGATGTTGATGTGGAAATTCTCGCCGGACGGGCTGGCCCACTCGATGCTGGTGCATTTCGCCAGGATGGTGATCCCGCGTTCCTTTTCCAGATCATTCGAATCCATCGCGCGTTCGGCCACCCGCTGGTTGTCGCGGAAGGTTCCGGATTGGCGGAAAAGCTGATCGACCAATGTGGTCTTGCCATGATCGACGTGCGCGATGATCGCGATGTTGCGGATGGACATGCGGGGGTTCCGAAGGGCAAGGACAGGGAGGGACGGGCCGAAAACGCGCCGGCCAGACAGGCGCGCCATAGGCCAAGGGGGGCAATTCGGCAAGCCGGCAACGTACCACGCCGGTTGCGCCTTCTTGCTGCAATGCGGCGTCCATCGGTGATCGATGGTCACCGCGACGCCAGCAACGATTGACTCATCATGGTTTGCTGGGCCAAGTCGCGCGAACAAGCGGGAGGGTCGCCCGGATGTCGGACACGGATGGGACAAGCAACATGCCGGTAGACAGCGACGACCTGTCGGCAGCAGCGCTGCCGGATGCCGCCCCCTATTTTACCCCAGCCGCGCGGCTCAGCGTGGGCGCGCTGCTCGCGGAAACGCGCAGCGCCACCGGGCGCGAACTTGCCGAATTCAGCCGCGAAACCCGGGTGCCGCTGCGCCACCTGATGGCGATTGAAGCCGATGATCACCGCAGCTTGCCGGCGCTGCCCTATGCCTTGGGCTTCGTCAAAAGCTATGCGCGCAGCTTGGGGCTGAATCCCGAAGCCGTCGCCGCGCAGTTCCGCGCCGAAACCAGCATCATTCCGCATGTGCCGACACCGCTGACCCTGGAGCCGCTGGCCGAAGCCCGGCTGCCGTCGCGCGGGCTGGCCTGGGGCAGCGTCGTCGTGCTGGTGGTGCTGATCGGGGCGCTGGGGCTTTATGGTGCCGGCGTGTTCGATCCGGCGCCGGTTGAAACCGCTGCGCCGGAATCCGCTGTAACCGCCGAACCCACTGTGGCCGATATCGCCGCCGATCCGGTGCCCGCTGCGCCTGCGCCCCAGGCAGAGGCCGTGCCGGTTGATCCGGCCCTGACCGCGCCGCTGCCCGTCAACCCGCCGCCTGGCAACCTGCCCGTGCCGCCAGCCGCCGTTGCGGGTTCTCCCGCCATTCCGGTCAGCGGCCCGGTGGTGTTGGTGGCGCAGGAAGACGTCTGGGTGAAAATCTATGATCGCGCCACCGGGCGCCGCGCCTTCATGGGCGTGCTGGCCGCCGGGCAACGCTTTGCGGTGCCGGCTGATGGGCCGCCGCTCACCCTGCGCGCCGGTCGCGCCGGGGTGGTGCAGGTGCAAGTGGCCGGCGTGGCGCTGCCCGCGCTGGGCGGGCCGGTATCGACCATCGATGGCGTGGTGTTGACCGCGCCGGCGCTGGCCGCACGCTTTGCCCCCCCGCCTGTCATTGCACCGGTTGATCCTGTCGCGACGCGGCCGCCGACTGGTCTGGCCACGCGGCGGCCTGTTCAGCCGCCGGCAAGCCAGAGCGGCGCACAGCGCCAGCAATCGAGCAACATGAACGGAGATTGACGTGGTGCGCTTGGCGGATGTTGCCTTTGTCTGTGGCGTGCTTGCGGCGGTCATGGCCGTGCCAGTCGCGGCGCAGGCAGTGGATGTCGGCAAGCTCGATCGCCGGGTCGGCAAGCTCGAATCGGAAATGCGCGCCGTGCAGCGCAAGGTGTTTCCCGGCGGAGATGCGCGGTTTTTCGAACCTGAAATTCCGCCCCCTGCCGCCGCGCCGGAACCGGCCCCCACCGCGCCGCCAGCGACCACCCCGATTGCCGATCTGTCCGCGCGGGTCGATGCGCTGGAATCCAGCGTGCGGGGGCTGACCGGCCAGATCGAGGCGATCGAGTATAAATTGCGCCAGCTGGAAGATGGGCAGCGCCGGCTGAAGGGCGATGTCGAGTTCCGCTTGAACAAATTGGAGACACCAGCGGAAAGCCCCGGCGGCGCGGCGACGACGGATGCACCGACGATGCTGGTGGCTGCAGCCTCGCCGGCTTCTGTCGTGCCGCCCCCGGCCGCCAAGCCAGCGGCAGCCGCACCTGCCACGGCAGAGTCGGCGTGGGCGCTGGCCTATCCCAAGGTGACGGCCCGCGATTGGCCGGCGGTGGAAAGCCTGATGGGCAAATTCGTTGCGGATTGGCCGAAATCGACGCGGGTGGCGCAGGCCCGATACTGGATCGGCCGCAGCCATGCCGCCCGCAACCAACATGCGCAGGCGGCGCAGGCCTTCCTGGAAGTGTACCAGACAACCCCGCGCGCCACCGCCGCGCCCGATGCGCTGATTGGGCTGGCGGGATCATTGAATGCCATGGCCAAGCCGGACAAGGCCTGCGAGGTGCTCGGCGAATTGAACACCGCCTATGGCGCCAAGCTGACCGACACGCAGAAGGCCGATGCGGGCCGCCAACGCATTCGGGCCAAATGTGCGGCCTGATCCGCCGAACCTGCCGGAATTGCCCGAACTGATTTGCGCGGCCTTGGGGCGGCCGGTTGCGCCTGACGATCGCATCGCAGTGGCGGTATCGGGCGGGCCGGACAGTCTGGCCCTGCTGCACCTGGCCCACGCAGGCTTTGCCGGGCAGGTGACGGCGATCACCGTCGATCACGGTCTGCGCAGCGATTCGGCAGCCGAGGCGGCCGGGGTGGCGGCGCAATGCTTGGGTCGCGGCATCGCGCATGTGACGTTGCGGCGCGATGGCGCTGCCTTTGCCCGCAATGTCCAGGCGCAGGCGCGTGCCGCCCGCTATGCCTTGCTCGGCGATTGGTGTGCGACGCACGGCCATGGCCTGCTGCTGACGGCGCACCACGCCGATGATCAGGCCGAAACCCTGTTGATGCGGCTGAACCGGGCCAGTGGCAGCGACGGCCTGGCCGGCATCCGCGCCGCGCGGCACCTGGCGCCCGGCGTCTGGCTGGTCCGGCCGCTGCTTGGGCTGCGCAAGGCCGAGCTGGTTACCATTGCCGCCAGGGCCGGCTGGCAGGCGGTGGATGATCCCTCCAACCACGATCCGCGCCATGATCGCAGCCGGATGCGGGCGGCGCTAGTGGGCAGCGGCCTCGATGTGCCGGCGCTGGCGCAGGCAGCAGCGCATCTCGCCGACGAGGCGGCAGCGCTCGATTGGGCGGCCGATCTGGCCTGGCAAGGGCGGGTCAGCACGGATGGCGCGGCACGGCTGCTCGACATGCGCGGCCTGCCGGCGGCGCTGGTGCAGCGCGTGCTGGCGCGTGCTGTGGCCGAACTCGGCACCGGCCCCGCGCGCGGGCGTGATGTGGCGCGGCTGGCGGCGCGACTCAGCGGTGGCAAGGCCGGCACGCTCGCCGGCGTGGCGGCACGGCCTGGGCCGGTGTGGCGGTTGGAGCCCGCAAAGCGCCACAATCTCGTGCCAGGTGCCTGTGGCGCATGAAAAATGGTTACCAAAGTGGGTGATTCGGCCCAGGATAGAGGCAGAATGGCACAGGCTGATTGCAACCCCGGCAAACCGGCTTATCTTGTAGGGTGGAAGCCGTGCCTGCAATCAGGTGCGTGCGGTTGTGTGTGCAGGATGAAGCGTTGATGTCCGAAGGTCCCAACAAGCGCCCCCCCAGACCGTGGATGAAGAATCTGGGCCTGTGGGTCGTCATCCTGCTCGGCCTGGCCGTGGTGGTGAACCTGATGCAGGGGCCGAGCAGCTCCCGCAGCGGTGACGCGGTTGCCTATTCGGATTTCCTCGCTCGGGTCGATGATGGCGCGGTGAAATCGGTGGAAATCCGCGGCGATGAAATCATCGGCCGCACCAGCAACGACGAGGAATTCCGCACCTTCAATCCCGGCGACACCCAGCTGATCGAACGGCTGCGCACCAAAGGTGTGCGCTTTGATGCCCGCCCGGAAGAAAGCCGTTCGGTGTTGGTGCAGCTGTTCTTCAACATGCTGCCCTTCATCCTGATGATCGGCATCTGGATTTTCGTGATGCGCCAGATGCAGAACGGCGCTGGCCGCGGTGCCATGGGTTTTGGCAAAAGCCGCGCCAAGCTGTTGGTGCAAAAGGAAGGCCGCGTGACCTTTGACGATGTCGCCGGCATCGATGAAGCCCGCGAGGAATTGCAGGAGATCGTCGATTTCCTGAAAGACCCCAGCCGCTTCAGCCGCCTGGGCGGCAAGATCCCCAAGGGCGCGCTGCTGGTCGGCCCGCCCGGCACCGGCAAGACGTTGCTGGCCCGCGCCATCGCTGGCGAAGCCAATGTGCCGTTCTTCTCGATCTCCGGTTCCGATTTCGTCGAAATGTTCGTCGGTGTCGGTGCCAGCCGCGTGCGCGACATGTTCGAACAGGGCAAGAAATCGGCACCGTGCATCATCTTCATCGATGAAATCGACGCGGTTGGTCGCAGCCGTGGGGCTGGCCTGGGTGGCGGCAACGACGAACGCGAACAGACATTGAACCAGCTGCTGGTCGAAATGGACGGCTTCGATGCCAATGAAGGCATCATCATCATCGCCGCGACCAACCGCCCCGACGTGCTCGATCCCGCTCTGCTGCGTCCCGGCCGCTTTGATCGCCAGGTGGTGGTGGGCCGTCCCGATATCGACGGTCGCGAAAAGATTCTGGCCGTGCACATGAAGAAGGTGCCGCTGTCGCCGGATGTGAACGCCCGCACCATTGCGCGCGGCACGCCGGGCTTCGCCGGCGCCGATCTCGCCAACCTGGTCAACGAAGCGGCGTTGCTGGCGGCACGCCGCGGCAAGCGCCTGGTGTCCATGCGCGAATTCGAAGACGCCAAGGACAAGGTGTTGATGGGCGTTGAGCGCAAGACGCTGGCGATGACCGAAGACGAAAAGAAGATGACCGCCTATCACGAAGCCGGCCACGCGCTCGTTTCGCTGCACGAGGAAGCATCTGATCCGATCCACAAGGCGACGATCATCCCGCGCGGTCGCGCGCTGGGCATGGTGATGCGTCTGCCGGAACGCGACCAATACAGTTATCACCGTGACAAGATGTACGCCAATCTGGCGGTGTCGATGGGTGGTCGTGTCGCCGAGGAAGTCATCTTCGGTTACGACAAGGTCAGTTCGGGTGCATCATCCGACATCAGCTATGCCACCGATCTGGCGCGCTCGATGGCGACACAGTGGGGCATGTCCGACAGGCTGGGCCCGCTGAAATACACCGAGAATCAGGAAGAGGTCTTCCTGGGCCACAGCGTCAGCAAGACCCAGAATATCTCGGAACAGACCGCGCAGCTGATCGATGAGGAAGTGCGCTCCATCGTCACCAAGGGCTATGATCGCGCCAAGCAGTTGCTGACCGAACATATCGATCAGCTGCACGCCATTGCCGGCGCCCTGCTGGAATATGAAACCCTGACGGGCGACGAAATAAAGAAGGTGATGGACGGCGGCTCGATCGATCGCGGTTCCGCCACCACCACTCCGGTGGCACGTCCCGCTTCGGGCGCCTCCGCCATTCCCAAGGCCGGCCGCCGCGGCACCGGCCTGGGTGAAGCACCCGCCGGCGCGTGAACCGCTGGCTCTTGCTGGCCGGGGCGCTGATCGCAGCGTCCCCGGCCGCCACGCAGCCTCGTCCCGATGCATCGCCAACCGCCATCCGTCCGATGATCAGCTGGTTCGAAATCCCCGTCACCGATCTGGCCCGCGCCCGCCGATTTTACGAAGCGGTGTTCGGGATCACCATGACCGTCGAAACAGTGGACGGCTATGACATGGCAATCTTCGCCGACGACGATGGCCCAAGCGGTGCACTGGTGAAGGGCGATGTCTATGTGCCGGGCAAGGCCGGACCGATCCTCTATTTCCGTGTGCCCGATATCGATGCAGTGATTGCCCGCGCGCTGGCCGCCGGCGGCCGCAGCCTGTATGCAAAGAAGGATATCGGCGCGAACGGCTGGGTGGCCGAATTCGAAGACAGCGAAGGCAATCGCATCGCGCTCAGCCAGCCGCGTTGATCCGGCTTATTCTTCGCTATGATCGCTGGGCTCCCGGCCCAGCGCTGGCTGCGTGAAGGCATAGACCGCCAGGCCGACCAGCGCCGCCGCGCCCAGCCAGTAGGGGATGGTGTGGCCGAACTGATAAAGGCTGATGCCCACCGCCGGCGCCAAAATGAAGCAGCTGCCATTCACCGAGGTGACCGCGCCGGCCACCCCGCCCTGTTCGGCGCGGGACACGGCGATGCTGGCGCCTGCGGTGAAGCCGGGCCGCGCCAGGCCATAACCCATGCTCATCAAGGCAAAGGCCAGCACCAGTGCGTAAAGGCTGCTCGACAGCGCGATGCCAGCCGTGCCGACCGCCGCAATCACGGTGCCCCAGCGCATCAGCGCCGGCGGGGTGAGCCGCAATTGCGGGATCAGCGCCCATTGCGCCAGCAGGGTTGAAAAAGCCCCGGCCATGAAGATCAGCGCGATCGAATGCTGCGAAGCCAGGGCATCGCCGCCCAGCGTGTCGATCACCAGAAAGCCCAGGGCTTGGCCGGTGGCGGCCTGGATGGAACCCGAAACGAAACCGAAGACCATGAAGGGCAGAATGCGGCTGTCTTTCACGCTCAACCGCCGGGGCCGGCCGGCGGCGGCCGCGCGGACGCTGGCCCCGGTTATGGCCCCGGCCAGATTGGGCTCTGATGATGGTGCGCCGCTGCCCTTCTGCGCCTGGCCCGGCGCGTGGGTGGGATCATCATCGGGCAACACACGCGCCACGGCCACCATCACGATCAGGGCAATGAAGGCAAAGGCGAACATCGGCCCGGAAAGCCCGAGCGGTGCTAGGATGAAAAGCGGTGCCACGGCTGGCCCGATGATGGTGCCCAGGCCGAAGGCCGATGACAGACTGGACAGGGCTGCGGTGCGATCCTGTTCATCCGTACGGCCGGCGACATAGGCCTGCGCCGCCGGGTTGGCCGCCGAACCGAAAATGCCGAACAGGCTGCGCAATGTGGCAAACAGCGCAAAGGTGGCGATGGGCGCCAGCCAGCCGTTCAATCCGGCATAGATGGCGATGCCGCACCCGGCCATCGACACCATGAACCCCAGCGAGCCGACCAGCATCAGCCGGCGGCGGCCACGGATGTCGCTCTGCCGGGCCCAATAGGGGGCGCTGAACGTCCACAGCAGCGCCGAAAAGGAAAAGATCACCGCCACCAGCATGTCGGGCAAGTGGATGACGCGGGCGATGGCCGGCAGCACCGTCTGCAGTGCGGTGTTGCCGGCCGCCACGGTCAACAGCGCGGCAAACACCACCGCGAATTCGCGGCGCGGCAGCGAAGTGGCGCCAAGGCCGGCAAAGGGATTACGCGTCTGCACCGCCCGCTAATGGGCTGCCGGCGCGCCGCTGCCAACCCGTTACTTTTTGCCAATCAGCCCGGCCAACCGCCACACATCGGCAAGATACTCCGGTTCGGGCAGGCCGGCATGCTTCAGCCCGGTGGCGGCCGCCACCAGCATGCGGGCCAGGCCGGCTGCATCCGCCCGCCCGGCCGCGGCCAGCCGTTTGGCCAGCAACGCTTCGAATCGGGCGGCGCTGGCCTGGTGCAGATCGGCGGTCAGGCTGGCGGCGACGGCCAATATCTCATCGGCATGGTCGCTGGCATGGCACAGGCGGTGGATCGGCAGATCTTTCGCCACGATGGCGCCGAACAGGCCTTCCGCTGGATCCGCGTCTTCGGGCCATGCCTGTTCGGCGGCGATGGCGGCATCGGCCAGCAGCGCTTCGGCCACGGCACGGAACACCGCTTCCTTGCCGGGAAAGAGCAGATAGAGCGCCGGGCGCGACATGCCGGCGGCCGCCGCGATGTCGGCCATGGCGCATCGCCGGTAACCGTGGCGCGAAAAGGCGCCGATAGCCGCCGTCACCGCCCGGGCGCGGCGATCTTCAACGGGAGGGTTTGACAAAACAGACGACATTTGTCAGCTTGTATAACGATCAATCGGGAATCGACAAGCGGAGAGCGTGGCAATGTCACAGACGCAGGGCAAGGTGCTGGTCACCGGCGCATCGGGCTATATCGCCGGGTTCATCATCAAGGCGCTGGTGCGCGATGGTTGGCAGGTTCGCGGCACCATCCGCAATCTGGCCCGAGCCCCAGAGGTGCGCGCCACGCTCGGCCTGCCCGATCTGGAGCTGGTGGCCTGCGACCTGATGAGCGATGCCGGCTGGGCCGAAGCCATGGCCGGTTGTGACTATGTCCAGCATATTGCCTCCCCGATCCCGGCTGGCGAGCCGAAGGACCCGAATGATTTGATCGTGCCGGCGCGCGAAGGTGCACTGCGTGCGCTGCGCTTTGCCCATGCCGCCGGCGTGAAGCGGGTGGTGATGACCAGCAGCATGGCCGCCATCGCCTATGGTCACCCGCAAGACCGCGCGCCGTTCACCGAAGCTGATTGGTCCAACGTGAACAGCCTCGATGCCTATGCCTATATCAAATCCAAGACACTGGCCGAGCGCGCGGCGCGCGACTGGATGGCCGCCAATGGTGCGGGCATGGAATATGTCTCGATCAACCCCGCCGCCGTGCTCGGGCCGGTGCTGGGCGCGGATTTCTCCACCAGCCTGGAAGTGGTGAAGAAATTGCTGGATGGCGCGCTGCCCGGCCTGCCGCGGCTGGGCTTTGGCGTGGTCGATGTGCGCGATGTCGCCGATCTGCACGTCCGTGCCATGACCGAGCCGGGCCTCGATGGCGAACGCTTCATCGCGCAGGGGCGTTTCCTCTGGATGCGCGAAGTTGCCGAGGTATTGCAGGCCGGGCTCGGCAACCAAGCGCGCCGGGTGCCGAGCCGCGGTCTGCCCAATTGGCTACTGAAACTGCTCGCCAATTTCGATGCCACCGTGAAGATGGTGGTGCCCGAACTCGGCCGCCGCCGCGAAGCCAGCGCCGCCCATGCCCTGCAGCGGCTGGGCTGGAAAACCCGCGACGAAGCCACCACCATACTCGATTGCGCCAACAGCTTGATCGAAAAGGGGCTGGTGAAGGCTTAAGCCCACCCCCAACCCCTCCCGCTTGCGGGAGGGGTTGGGGGTGGGGTTTACAAGCCCCCGCCCGCGATCCAGCGATCGATCTTGGCCTCCAGCACCGCCAGCGGCAGGGCGCCGGTCATCAGCACCTGGGCGTGGAAGCCCTTGATGTTGAACTTCGGCCCCAGCGCTTTTTCGGCCTTGGCGCGCAGCCGGCTGATGGTGAGCTGGCCGATCTTGTAGGCCAGTGCCTGGCTGGGGATGGCGATGTAACGCTCCACTTCGGCGGTGGCGTCGGTGCGGCTCATGCTGCTGTTGGCCAGCATATATTCGATGGACTGGTCACGACCCCAGCCCTTGGCATGCAGGCCGGTGTCGACCACCAACCGCATGGCGCGCAGCATCTCGTCATTGTACCGGCCCATCAACTGGTAAGGATCGGTGAACATGCCGAGCTCCGGCCCGAGGCTTTCGGCATAGAGCGCCCAGCCTTCGACATAGGCGGTGTTGCCGCCAAAGCGCTGGAACGCCGGCAGTTTCTCATTCTCCTGCGCCAGGCTGATCTGGAAATGATGGCCCGGCACCGCTTCGTGCAGGAACAGCGTTTCCACACCCGTGGTGCTGCGCGACGGCAGATCATAGGCGTTGTAATAGAAGACGCCGGGCCGGCTGCCATCGGGGGTGCCACCCTGATAGCTGCCGGCGGCATCGGTCTTCTCGCGATGCGCTGGCACCGGGCGGATGTCCAGGCCGCCCTTGGGCAGGGTGGCGAACAAATTGCCCACTCGGCTGTCGATACGGGTGCCGGCGGTGCGGAAGGCATCGCCCATCGCCTGCGCCGAAGCGAACTTGAAGCGCGGATCGCTGCGCAGATAATCGAAGAACGCCTTGCGGTCGCCCTTGAAGCCAACCTTGGCCTGCACCTCGTCCATGCCCTTCAGGATGCGGGCCACTTCGCTCAGGCCGATGTTGTGGATCGCGTCCGGGGTCAGATCGGTGGTGGTCGTGCTGGCCACCAGATAGCGGTACAGCGCCGGTCCGCCCGGCATGTCGGCCAGGCCGACACTGTCGCGCGCCACCGGCAGATATTCATTGTTCAGGAAATCACGCAGCCGCAGCAGCGCCCGGTTTACCCGTTCACCGATCATCTTGGCATAGGCCGCCTTGAACCGGGCCTGATCGGCAGCGCTGATGCCTTCGGGGAATTTCTGCACCGGCTTCATCATGATCGAAGCCTCAAGGCCGCCGGCAGTGAGATTGTTCAGCTGATCGACGACATTGCGCACCACCAGCTTGGGCTGCACCACGCCGCTGACCATGCCCTGGCGGAAGCGCAGGATGGCCAGATCGATCAGCAACGCAAACTGGTCGCTGCGCTTCAACGCATCCTCATAATCCTTCACCGTCTTGAACGGCGCGACGCTTTCCCCCGATTGCAGTTCGGCCAGGAAATTGTGGAAGCCGAAAAAATGATCGATCGGGCGCGGCAGCGTGGCGGCCAGCAGCGGCGGGGCATAGCCGGCCAGATCGGTCTCGCGCTGCCACTTGAACGTGTCGTAACTCACCTGCTCGTCCGGCGTCAGCGCAGCGCGATCAATGCCGGCCAGCGCCTTCAGCTCGGCTTCGGCAGCGCGCTTCTCCGCCATCCAGGCGGCATCGGTGATCAGCTCGCCCAGTTGATCGGCACGCGACGTGTCCCCGCGAAACAGCGCGTTCAACGGATTGCGCTTCAGACTGTCGGTATCGCTTTGCGCGAACAGCGCGGCCAGCCGGGCTGAGGGCGTTTCGGCTGTAGCGGCAGCGGCTGGGGCAGCAGCAGGATTTTGGGCCAGTGCTGGCGTGATGACAAACAGGCTGGCCGCAATCAGCAGGGCGGAAACGCGCATGGGGTCACTCCACGAGGATTTGGGGGCGTGTTGTGCACATAAGACGCTGAGCGCCGCAGTCAATCTTGGTTTGAAGCCAGCAGACGAGCCTCCGGCGGGCAGGGTCGCAGACCCTGCACCCGATTCGTTTTCAGGCGGCCCTTGCGGTGTGGCTTTTCCTGACCGGAGAAACAGCAGATTGTCGCGTGGATGGCCCGTATGTGTGGCATCCCATGGCAATTTGTTCGGCAGCAGTTTTGTCGGTTTTGACGGATCGTGCAGGCTTCAGCCTTGTTTTTCCTCTGTTTTCAACAATTGATCATGGCAGTGGCGTTGGGCAACGGCAACGATCAGCAACAGGATGACAGGCTTTGCGCGCGTAGGACAGGGCCGCAATGCGGCCCGTACCTGTCGCTTGCCCTATACGGCTGGAGTTCAGGGACGGAGTGGCTTGCAGACTGGCGGCTTTTCCTTGGCGGTCACGGCAACGTGGCCCGCCGCAGATTGACGAGCGAATGGCTGGAACCGACCCAGAGACGGTCGTTCGTTACGGGGCGTGGGAACGTCTGCTTGTGTCAGAAGCCGCCTTTCATCGCTGCCAACGAGGCAGCTGACACGCGTCGCCGCCTATCGTTGAAGCGCGCGACTCCCGACCATGAAAGAGCAGCTTGGGGCCCTCTCACTTCAATACACCCATTGGTTGAATTGATCAGGCGGCGAGTGGAACCCGGCGGCGGCGTAACGCTGCGCCGGTCAGGCCGAAACCGGCGATAAGCATCGCCCAACTGGCCGACTCTGGTACCGCTGAAACGCCACCGTCGCCAACGGAATAGATGGCTTCGCTGGCGAAAATGCCGGCCGCAGAAACCGGATCGCTGCCAGACAGGTTATCCCGTGTCAAAATGCGGAAGCTCCCGCTGCCGACGATTGCGGCAGTTGGCGCAACGTCCTGATCGAGCGAGGAACCTCCTGTCAGAGTAATGTAGTTTGCCGTCACAAAATTGTTGATCAAAACCAATGCACCAAGTTCCACCTGTTGCGCCCTATGCCCGACTATGGGGTAAACATTGACAAATACGAAATCATCGAACCCCCCCGAGATCGTCTTGGTGATGCTGTTGATCGTGATCGATGCGGTGACGATTGGCGACGCTGAGCCATAATAGCTGCCGCCTGAACTTGAATCGCTCACGCCCGGGTCGCTTGCTTGGTCGCCTCCCAAATTCCGGTCGTAAGTAAATGTGGCGATGTAACGCGCGCCGGCAAGATTGGTGTTGGCTGCCCCGAAAACACCGGTGAGATCGTTCCCCGATTGCAGCCTACCGGAATAGGTTGCCGTCTTGATGACAGCGGCTGCAGGGGAAACGCCCGCCCAGAGCGACACAATAATTCCAGCAATGTAAAAAACATATTTCATTATTTATATCTCCCCAATCGAACGCCCAATCTTACAGAAATAATTTTTATATTCAATACTGTAACAGTGAGGATAACGCAAACCGGATCGAAATGCAACATAATGTCGTTCAACTATTTAAGAACCTTATCCGATTGATGGTGAAACATAGCTTGAACCCACCAGCCAACTTCGGCTCCTGGCGAAAGCCGACGTGCAGAGAACGCGTGTGAATCGAAACAGTGTCACAAAGTCTGCCGTTGCACTTTCACAAGTCGCAGATGAGCAAATTGCTGTTTCCAGGAAGCCTCCAACCGTGCGTGAATGTCTGACATTGGGGCGCCAGTGGACACGCTTGCAAGCCGCGCGCTTGACAACGAACCGGTGCTGGGTCTGCGGCCCTGCCCGCCGGAGGCCCCTTTCCTTCTGAAACGCGCTCAGTCGATCACCTTCCCCCGCGCCATCACCCAGCGAACCTGCGCCAGTTGCTTCGCGTCCACCGCAGGGTCGCCATCGGTGGCGATGATATCGGCGGATTTGCCGGCCTCCAACGTGCCGATCTCGCTGGTCAGGCCGAGCAGGTCGGCGGCGCCGGTGGTGGCGCTGATCAGCACTTCGCGGGGGGTCATCCCGCCAAATTCCACCATGTCGCTGGCTTCCTGGCCGTTGCGGCCATGATCGAACACGCCGGCATCGGTGCCGAAGGCGATGCGGGCGCCGGCGGCGCGGGCGGCGATGATCTGTTTGCCGCGCCGTTCCAGGATGGCGCGCACCTTGGCTTCGACGACTGGTGTGTAGGTGCCGGTGCCCAGCCGTTCGGCGGTGGCGCGGAAGGGCAGCAGGGTGGGGACGAGCCAGCCTTTGGTGGCCGCCAGCGCCCTCGCGCCAGCGTCGTCGATGAAGCTGCCATGTTCGATCGAATCGACGCCGGCGCGCGCCGCCGCTTCGATGCCGCGCGGGCCATGGGCGTGGGCGGCAACTTTCAGGCCCAGGCTGTGCGCGGTCGTCACGATGGCGCGCATTTCATCATCGGTGAAATGCTGGTCGAGCCCGCGGCCCTGCTGGCTGAGCACGCCGCCGGTGGCGGTGAACTTGATGACATCGGCGCCGCGCTGGCTGGCCTCGCGCACCCGCGCCGTGCATTCGACCGCGCCGGTGCAGGTGTTGCCTTGATCGAGCGCGTCGTTCACGTCAGGTGAAAAGCCCGACACGTCGCCGTGGCCGCCGACGATCGCCAACGCCGGGCCGGCGGCCAGGATGCGCGGGCCGGGGAACAGGCCGGCATTGATGGCATCGCGCACGGCAAAGCCGGCCAGTTTCGCGCTGCCGAGATCGCGCACGGTGGTGAAGCCGGCCTTGGCCGTGATGCGGGCATTCTTCAGGCCATAGGCGACGGACAATTCGGCGCTGTCGATGGCTTCGCGCCAGAAGGGCGTGCCGGGATCGCCGGTCAGGTGGACATGCGCGTCGATCAGGCCGGGGCTGAGCGTGCGGGTCGATTGATCGATGACGCGTGCGCCGGCCGGAATGGCGGCGCTGGCCGGGTTGATCGCGGTGATGCGGCCATCGGTGACGATGATGGTGGAGGCGCCCAGCGCTGGTTTGGCGGCATCGACGATCACGCGCGCGGCGCGAATGGCGATGGTTTCGGCCGCGGCCGGCGCGGCGGTGAGCAGCAAGGCGGCGGTGATGGCGTGGCGCATGGCATTCCCCTTTATGGTGCGCACCTTAGCCGACACCAGCCGACAAGTTCACCTCTCCCCTTGGGGAGAGGTCGACTCGCGCGGCACGCGCAGCCTGCCCCGGACGCGATCCGGGGGCGGGAGAGGGGTCTTTATCTTCGGGTTTCGGCGCACCGCCCCTCTCCCGGGCCGCCTGCGGCGTCTCTCGACCTCTCCCCCGTGGGGAGAGGTGAAGGTCAGTTGATGGGTGGCAGGCCCAGCCGCCTGAGCTCGATCTTGGGGCAGCGGTCCATCACCACCTGCAGCCCGGCCGCCTCGGCGCGCGCTGCTGCTTCCGTGTCGATTACGCCCAATTGCGTCCACACGGCCCTGGCCCCGGCGGCAATCGCCTCATCCACCACTTCGGCGACAAATTCGCTGCGGCGGAACACATCGACCAGATCAATGGGCCCGGCGATGTCGGACAGGCGGGCCACCACCGCTTGCCCCAGGATGGTCTGCCCGGCCAGCAGCGGGTTGACCGGAATGACATGATAGCCGTGCGCCAGCAGCACTGCCATCACCTCATGTGCGGCGCGTTCGGGGCGTTCGCTGGCGCCGACCAGCGCGATGCGGCGGGTTTCGCGCAGCAGCTGCGCAATATCGGCGTCCTGGGTCAGCATCGCTTACAATCCGGTGGTGGCGATGACGCCGGCGGCAATCTCGTCGAAAATCGCCGCGCTGTCGCCGCTCACCGGCTGGCCGGCATCTGCGGCGGCGCGCACCACCATCTGCAATGGGATGCGGCCCAGGAAGGGCACGCCCATGGTGGCGGCTTCGGCTTCGGCGCCGCCATGGCCGAACGGGTCGGAAACATGGCCGCACGCCGGGCAGCAATAACCGGCCATGTTTTCGACGACGCCGAGCACACGGACGCCGACATCGTTGAACATGGCCACCGCGCGGCGCGCATCGATCAGCGCCAGATCCTGCGGTGTGGACACGATCACCGCGCCGTCGGGCTTGAGCTTTTGCGCCAGCGTCAACTGCACATCGCCGGTGCCGGGCGGCAGATCGATCACCAGCACATCCAGCGCGCCCCAATCGCATTGTTCGACCATCTGCACCAACGCCGACGACGCCATCGGCCCGCGCCAGACGATGGCCTTGTTCGGATCGGTCATCATGCCCATCGAAAGCGCCTTGATGCCGAACCTTGTTTCGGGTTGCAGCCGATCATTTTCGACCCGCGCCCGCCCGGTGATCCCCAGCAGGGTGGGCACCGATGGCCCATGGATATCGGCATCCAGCAGGCCGACGGCCTGGCCGGCCCGCGCCAGCGCAAAGGCCAGATTGGCGGCCACGGTCGATTTGCCGACGCCGCCCTTGCCGCTGGCCACTGCCACCAATTTGCGAATGCCCGGCACGGTCGATTCGGCCGGGCGTGCGGCACTGGCGGGGGCCGACGTGCGATCGGCGGTCAGGATGATGCGCGCCGCGGTGATGCCCGGCACCCGCTTCACGGCGACTTCGACAGCCGCCTGCAACCGCTCGGCGGCGGTACGGTCCAGGCCATCGATGGCCAGCACCAGCCCGGCCTGCCCGTCATCCTTCACGACGATGCCGGCGGCGCGGCCCGATGCGATCACGTCACCGCCGGCAGGGTCCGCCACGGTGGCCAAGGCCATTGCCACCTTGTCTTTCAACGACATTTCCAGCTGCTTTCCCCAAATTGCGCTTGTTGCGACAAGCGCAATGGCCAACAAACGCTGCTGCGGTGCCGCATGCCCTCGCAATCGCGGTTCGAGCTTCGTATATAGTGGTTTCTTGATGCGTGATAAGGTCTGGAACAGCACTCCAATGCCCTGGCAGAACAACTCCGACGAGAACGGCACCAGTCCGGGGGGCAACGGCCCTTGGGGCAATGGAGGCAACGAAACGCCGCCCGAACGGCCGCCAGAGCGCGGGCCGGAACGGGGGCCGCAGAATCGGCCGGCCAATCCATGGGGCGAAGGCCCGGTGCGGCGGCCGATGGGCAACAAGAGCCCCAATCGTGGTGGCGATTTCGATGATCTGATCCGCCGCAGCCAGGAACGTCTGCGCAGCCAGTTCGGCGGCGGCCCAGGTGGCGGCGGTGGCGGCATGGATATCGGCGATGGCCGCTGGGTGGTCTGGGCTGGCGGCGCCATCGTCGCGGCCTGGTTGCTGCTCACCAGCTTTTACCGGGTCGATGCACAGGAACGCGCGGTTGTGCAGCGCTTCGGCGCCTATCAGGAAACCACCGGCCCCGGCGTGCATCTGAAACTGCCGTGGCCGATTGATGCCGTGGAACTGCGCAAGGTTGAACAGATCAACATCATCGATATTTCATCGAGCGAAGGCGCCAGTGAAAATCTGATGCTCACCGGCGATCAGAACATCATCAATCTGGCCTATACGGTGCGCTGGAAGATCAAGGCGCCCGAATCCTATCTGTATGAACTGGCGGACCCGGAAAAGACCGTGCGCGAAGTGGCGGAAAGCGCCATGCGCGCCGAAGTGTCGAGCGCCACGCTGAATGATGCGCTGGGTCCACAGCGGGCCCAGATCGCCGAACAGGTGCGCGAACGCATGCAGGAACTGCTCGACAGCTATCGGTCGGGCGTTGAAGTGCGCGGTGTCGATATCAAGCAGGCCGATCCGCCCGTTGCCATCGACAGTGCCTTCAAGGATGTGTCGGCGGCGCAGCAGGATGCCCAGCAATATCTGAACCGGGCGCGCACCTATGCCCAGGCGCTGGTGGCAAGGGCACAAGGTGATGCCGCGGCCTTTGATGCGGTCTATGCGCAATATCGCCTGGCGCCCGAAGTGACGCGCAAGCGCATGTATCTGGAAACCATGGAAAAAGTGCTGGCCAAGGTGGACAAGACGGTGATCGATGCCCCCGGGGTCACGCCGTATCTGCCGCTGCCTGAAGTGCGTCGCCGCGCGGCCGCGCCGGCCGCCGAAACCGCCCCCCAGCGTTGAGGACTGAACGATGGCGATTTTGATGCGCAATCCTGCTCTGCTGGCGGCCTTTGGCTTTGCCCTGGTCGTGCTCGCCATGAGCAGCCTTTATACCGTGCCCGAAACCAAGCAGGCGGTCGTGCTGCGGCTGGGCAAGCCGGAGCGGATCGTCAATGCCTATGATCCAAAGGCAGGTCTTGGGCAAACCGGTGCCGGCCTGACGATGAAGGTGCCGTTCATCGAGGATGTGAAGTTCATCGACAAGCGCATCCTCGATCTCGACATGGATGCCCAAACTGTGCTGTCCACCGATCAGTTGCGGCTGGTGGTGGATGCCTTTGCCCGGTTCCGCATCGTCGATCCGCTGCGCATGGTGCAAACCGTGGGCAGCGAACAAAATGCCGCCGATGCCCTGAAACGCATTCTGGCCTCCAAGCTGCGTAACGAACTTGGCAAGCAGCCCTTCGCGGCCCTGCTCAGCCCGGAACGTGGCCAGTTGATGGACGAAATCCAGCTGACGGTGAATCGCCAGGCCAAGCAATATGGCGCGGAAATCATCGATGTGCGCATCAAGCGCGCCGATCTGCCATCGGGGCCGCCGCTGGAAGCCGCCTATGCCCGCATGGCATCGGCACGCCAGCAGGAAGCCGCGACCATTCGCGCCCAGGGCAACAAGCAGGCGCAGTTGGTGACCGCCCAGGCCGATGCGCAATCAGCGCAGATCTATGCCGAAAGCTTTGGCAAGGATCCGGAATTCTATGCGTTCTACCGCGCCATGCAGGCCTATCGCACCACCTTCGATGATGGCACCGGCACGGTCATCCTGGGCCCGAACAATGAATTCCTGCGCGAATTCGAAGGGCGCCGCACCAACCGGTGAGCTTCGTTCATGCACGGTTAGTCGTGCGGTTCGCATAGCTCCTCCTCCGTCCGTCGCATGATCATCAGAAAGAGACACATGTCGTCAAAGCGCTTCCGTCACCTGGTTCCGCTCGCCGTGCTGGCCACCGGCCTGACCGCCATCGCTGTCGCGCAGGCGCCGGCCGCGCCGCAGGCGCAGAATGCCGTCGCACCCGCCGTCGCCATCCAGCCGCCCGGCGGCGCGCCGCGCAGCTTTGCCGATCTGACCGCACGGCTGGCCCCGGCCGTGGTCAACGTTTCCACCACCCAGAAGGTTGAAGTCGGCCGCACGCGCCGGATGCCCGGCCAGCCCGGCGGCAATCCGCTGGAGGAGTTTTTCCGGCGTTTCCAGGAACAGCAGGATGGCGGTGAGCCGGTCACCCGCGAAGCGACCAGCCTGGGTTCGGGCTTCATCGTCGGTGCCGATGGCTATGTGGTCACCAACAACCATGTGATTTCGGCCGGCGAGGGTCGTGACAAGCCGGTCGAATCGATCACGGTGACCTTGTCGGACCGGCGGGAGTACAAGGCGCGCGTTGTCGGCCGTGACACGCTCACCGATCTCGCGCTGCTGAAGATCGAGGCCACCGGCCTGCCCTTCGTGCAGTTCGGCAACAGTGAGCAGATCCGGGTCGGCGATTGGGCAATCGCCATCGGCAATCCGTTCGGCCTTGGCGGCACGGTCACCGCCGGTATCGTTTCGGCGCTGCATCGCGATATCGGCTCCGGCCAATATGATCGCTATATCCAGACCGATGCGTCGATCAACCAGGGTAACAGCGGCGGGCCGCTGTTCGATCTGGCTGGTAATGTCATCGGCATCAACACCGCGATCTTCTCGCCGACCGGCGGCAACGTCGGCCTTGGCTTTGCCATTCCGGCCGAACTGGCCAAGCCGGTGATCGATCAGCTGAAGGCCAACGGCGCGGTCAAGCGTGGCTATATGGGCGTGGCCATCCAGCGGTTGACCTCCGATATCGCCGATGGCCTGGGCTTGCCCAAGGATACCGGCGAGATCGTTGCCAATGTCGAGCCGAATGGCCCGGCCGCCCGCGCCGGCATTCGCCAGGGCGACGTGATTCTTTCGGTGGCCGGGCGTCAGGTCAATTATGACAACAGCCTGTCGTATCTGGTGGCGACCACGCCGATCAACACCACTGTGCCGATCGAATTGATCCGCGACGGCAAGCGGGTGAAGGTGATGGCAACCATCGCGCAGCGCCCAGCGGAAAACATCGTCCAGGCGCGGGCCGGTTTGCCGGCTGACGAAGACGAGACCCCGGCCGCCGACGACAAGGCGCCCGGCATCGAATCGGCGCGCGCCAGCCTGGGCATCACGCTGCAACCGCTCACCCCAGCGCTGCGGCAGCAATTGCGCATCGACGACAAGGTGCAGGGCGTGGTGGTTGCCGGCATCAGCCCCGCATCGGATGCGTCCGCCAAGGGCCTGCAACGCGGCGACATCATCGTGAAGATCGGCCAGAAGCCGGTGGCCAACCCGGCTGAAGCCGCCGCCGCGGTGGATGCCGAGCGCAAGGCCGGCAAGGATACGGTGCTGATGCTGGTGCAGCGCGGCAACACCCCGCCAACCTATCGCGGGATCAAGCTGCTGCCCGACAAGCCGGCCAAGTAAGGAATTGAAAATTCGAGAATAAATGCCGAGAGTCATCGCTAACGAATCCGCTCTCAAGCCTCCAGAATTACGGAATCGGGTGTTGTCAAGTGAGAATTGATGCTGTAAAAGAAGATGACCCTGCCGAGTTCGAAACCTCGCGCTCTGCGTGAGGCCCATTGTAGAATTTGGCGGGGTCACTACTTTTTAGGTTTCGCTCTTGTTTTGTCGATATCCGCATCGTTCGGAACAAAAAGCCAGTGGCGATACCGGTGTTCAAATCGTTGATGCAGGCCATCAGGCGTGCCAGTCGTAATGCCTACATTAAAATTCGGATATATCTTTTGAATGCGCCGTTTGATTACATCGTAGACTTTCGCCTTTGCTTTCGCTCTCTTGCCACGTCGCTTTTGGCCCGTTTCTGGTTTAGTGTGTTTTTCGTTAAGCCTTGATTGAATTCCTCCGAGTATAACGTCCAAGGCCTGAATTATATTGTGTTCTTTCGAGTTTACGTCGGATATGTCACTATAGTCGATGCTGAAGCCTGCTCTTCGCCACTTGGGAAATTTAGATAGAGACGATAAATAGTCTTTGAACTCATCAAGTTTTTCAGACTTGTGGGGAACATCGTCTAACAAAATCATCGCAGAAGCAGTTTCCCCGAGCGGCACTGACCATTGTAAACCAAACGCATGCTTTATAAATTGATAATACAACATAAAGTAGTCATTGCCAATCTGATACTCCTTTAATCGGGGAATATGAATATTTTGAGTGAACATGATCCTTACCTTCATATCTCCCCTGTCAACTATGTCGAAAACTCCGTCAACAAATTCGCAATACTTATCAGCATAAGGCTCAGTAATACGTTGCCATTTCATTTCTCCAGAAAAAATGTTTAATCGGTTCTTTAGGGCAGTGAGTTCTAGCTCGATTTGCGCTTGCTTGCGTGCCTCGATTAAGATCCCACCATAAAAATTTGAAAAATATCGGCCCTTTTGCTCGGATTCATCGCAAAAGATTATGTAGCGAGTGTGCATGGCACACTTATCTGTCCTCAGTTGAACAAACCTGTCAACCTTTCGCCTAGCTTCCAGGTCGCAGCATCTTGCATCGCAGTTTGGACTATATGCTACGTTCGAAGACGCGGTAAGTGCGGGTGACGTGGCTGTCGATGACATCGGCGATCGATCGCATCGGGCCGTTGTCATCCAGAATCCAGCCGATCTCGCCTTCCGATGCGCCGAATTCCGCGATGGAGCTGCGGCGGATATATTCGATCATCTGAAAGGCCATCAGGCTGGACACACGCTGGCCCTGCAAGGATTTGCGGATCCCCATCAACGGCACCCGCATGCGTTTGACCTGCGGTTTGCGCAGCCGCCACAGCAGTTTCGCCCAGCCGAACGGAAACAATTCGCCATTCAGATCGCGGGTCAGCTCATTGACATCGGGCAGGGTGATCATGAAGCCGACGGGTTCGCCTTCATATTCGGCGATGCGCACCAGATTGTTGAAGATGATCGGCTTCAGCTTCTTGCCGACATAGGCGATTTCCAGCGGCGTCAGCGGCACAAAGCCCCAATTGTCCGCCCAGGCATCGTTCAGGATATCGAGGATCAGCGCGGCTTCGGCGTCGAACTTGGTCTTGTCCACCGGGCGCGTCACCAGCTTGGCATTGCGTTCGGACGCCGCCACGATGCGCTGCACGATTTCCGGCAGCGGCTGCTTGATCGGCAGGGACCAGCAGTGCAGGTCCTTCACCCCGGCATAGCCGTGCGCGGTGATCAGCCGCTCATAATAGGGCAGGTGATGGCCCATCATCACGGTTGGCGGCGCTTCGAAGCCCTGCACCAGCAGGCCGGGCTCATCCCAGATCGACAGGCTGAACGGGCCTTGGGCGCGGGTCATGCCGCGGGTGCGCAGCCAGGCCTCGGCGGTCTCGATCAGGGCGTCTGCCACCGCCTGGTCATCGACGCATTCGAACATGCCCCAATGGCCGGTGCCAGCGCCCATGTGCTTGAGCACCAGTTGATCGACCTGCGCCGAAATGCGGCCGACGCATTTGTTGCCCTGCCAGGCCAGCCAGAACGCAGCCTCGGCGTGCTCGAACCACGGATTGGTCTTCAGCCCGCCAATCAGCCCGTGCATTTCCGATTTCAGCGGCGGCACCCAGTGCGGATCCTTGGCATAAAGCTGCCAGGGCAGCGCCACGAATGCCTTTTGATCGGCTTTGGTTTCGACAGGCTTGATGGCGATGGGGCTGGTCATGCCGATCCGTTAGGCGCGATTTGCGGCAAATTGGCGGCGATCACTCCTCGGTGCGGATCAGCACGGCTTCGCCGATCAGCAGGAACAGCAAAAATGGCGCCCACGCCGCCATCACCGGCGGCACCGTGCCGAAATTGCCCATCGCCAGCATGAAGTTGTCGGCCACGAAAAAGGCAAAGCCCAGCGCCATGCCGATCACGGCGCGCACGAACAATTTGCCCGATCGCGCCAGCCCGAACGCCGCCACCGCACCGAGCAACGGCATCAGCACGGCAGACAACGGCCCGCTGATCTTGTGCCAGGCCGCCGCCTCCAGCACGTCGGTCGGCTTGCCAGCGGCGCGCTGTTCGCTGATTTGCGGCCACAGATCCCACAAGGCGATGAAATTGGGATTGATGCTGATTGTCGTGAACTGCCGGGGCACCACGTCGGTGGCAAAATCCAGCCGCGGCCGGGTTTCCATGCCGCCGCTGGCCACATCGAACAGCCGCACATCGGCCAGCTGCCAGCCGCCGCGCATCGGCGTGGCACTGGCGGCCATCACCACCTGCACCAGGCGGTTGTCGCGCCGGTCATAGATGGTGACACCGGTCAGGCGGGTGGCATTGTCGCGGCCGGTCACCCGCTCGGCATGAAACAGATCATCGCCGCCGCGCACCCAGCTTTGTCCGGGCTTGGCGGCGGCCACTGGAACTTTCCGATATTCATTTTCTTGCCAGGCCTTCAACGCCGCGCTGGCCCGGGTGCCGATGCGTTCATTCCAGGCAAAGTTGGCGATGGCCACGCCCATCGCCGCCAGCATCAGCGGGGCCAGGATATGGTGGGCCGACAGGCCGGCAGCCTTGAAGATCACCACTTCGCTGTTCTGATTGAGCGTCGCCAGGGTCACCAGCGTCGCCAGCAGCACGGAAAATGGCAGGAACAGCTGAATGATCTGCGGCGCGCGCATCGAGACATAGATCCACAGATCGGCTTCGGTGTTGCCGGGCGCCGCCAGCACCTTGCCGCTTTCCGACAACAGATCGAGCGCCTGCAGGATCACCGTCAGGCCGATCATGAAGGCCGCCACCCGCACCAGAAACATCCGCGCGGTATACCAGGCGATGGTTCTCGAAGGGAAAATTGTCATGGTTCGCCTTACCCGGCCGACAGCACGTCGTCGGACCAGCGCTGCCGTTTGACCAGCTTGCCGGCCATCCCGGAAACAAAGGCGGTGATCTTGCCGAACCAGCGATCCAGCGCGCCGATCGGTTGGCCGCCCGGCCGCCCCAGCACGTGGTAAAGCCACAGCGAGCCGCCCATGAACAGGGCGAAGGGCACCCATTGCGCCAGCACCGGATCGATGCGGCCCAATTGCCCCATGCGTTCGCCATATTCGGTGAACTTGTGAAACGTCACCAGCGCGATGATCGACAGGAACACCCCCAGCGCCGATGTCGAGCGCTTGGGTGGCACAGCCATCGCCAGCGCCAGGAAGGGCAAGGTGAACATCACCAGGCACTGCACGATGCGGCGATGGAAGGTGGCGCTGGCGCCGCGCCGTTCGGCGGCGCTTTCTCCATGAAGCATGGTGCGCAGCAATTCGGGCAGCACGGCTTCCAGATTGCCTTCACCGCGTTTGCGAAACGCCGCCATTTCCGGCAGCCGGATCGGCAGGTCATGCTGGGCAAAGGCCAGCACCCGCGGCGTTGATCCGGGTGCCGGGCTGTGCACCAACGTGCCATCCTGCAACCGCAGCAATATATATTCAGGATCGTCGGTGGCCAGGAACGTGCCGCGGGCGGCCGTTGCGGCGATGGTCTGGCCGATGTTGCCATCCTTGTCGCGCGCCACCGCGCGCACGAACAGGCCGCGCAGATCGGCGCCGCCCTGGCGGGATTCCTCCACCCGCAGCGTCATCCCGCCGCCCAGATCGGCAAATTCGCCCACCTTGATCGACGCGCCCAGCGCGCCGGAGCGCAATTCGAAGCGCAGATTTTCATAGGCATAGCGGGTGACCGGTTGCAGCCAGCCGACAATGCCGAAATTCACCACGGCAAACACCAGGGCAAACAGGAACGGCACCCGCAACAGCCGCCCGTAAGAGACGCCGACCGCCAGCAGCGAATCCAGTTCCGACGACATTGCCAGCCGCCGGAAGGCGAGCAAGATGCCCAGCATCACGCCGATCGGAATGCCCAGCGACAGATATTCCGGCAGAAGATTGCCCAGCATGCGCCAGACCACGGATACCGGTCCGCCTTCGTTGACCACGAAATCGAACAGCCGCAGCATGCGATCGAGCACCAGCAGCATGGCAGCCACGACCAGGGTGCCAATCAACGGCACCAGGATCAGGCCGAACAGATATCGGTCAATGCGCTTGATCACGCCGCAGCAAATGTCCTTGCCGGGTGCCAAGCCGGCGACCGGGTGCAGAGCCTATAGCTGCCACGCCCGCGCCGGTCATGGGAAAACATAGGCCTGTCGATCAGGCGGGCACGGCCAGCGGCAGGCCGCAGATCTGTGCCGCTTCATCAAAGCGTGCCAGCACCGTATCGATCTGATCATCGCGGTGCAGGGCGCAGATCGAACAGCGCAGCAGGAACACCCCGGCCGGAGTCGCCGGCGGCCGGCTCATGTTCACATAGACACCCAGTTCGATCAGCGTGGACCACATGCGCGCCGTGGTTTCCTGATCGGGCATCAGCACGGAGACAATTGCGCTTTCGGGCGTGTCCGTCGCCAGGCGGAAGCCGCGTTCGCGCAGGCCCCCGTGCAGGCGTCGCGTCGCGTCCCACAGCCGGGCGCGCTTGTCGTGCGCGGTCATCAGCTTGCGGATGGAGGTGGCGGCGCAGGCGACCACGGCCGGCGGCAGCGACGCGGTGAACGTGTAGGGCCGGCAGACCAGGCGCAGGATTTCGAACTTGGGGTGGTTGGACACGCAAAAGCCGCCAACGGTGCCCACGGATTTGGAGAAGGTGCCAACGACGAAATCGACATCGTCGGCCACGCCGGCTTCTTCATAAACGCCGCGACCATGTTTGCCGAAAAAGCCCATACCGTGGGCTTCATCGACCAGCACCATGCAGCCGTGGGCCTTGGCGATGGCGACCAGCTCCTGCAGCGGCGCGATGTCGCCGAGCATCGAATAGACGCCTTCCAGCACCACCAGCTTGCCGGCTTCCGCGGGCAGGCGTTTCAACCGCTTTTCCAGATCGACCGCATCATTGTGGCGGAAGCGCACGATATCGGCATTCGACATCTTGCAGCCATCATAGATGCTGGCGTGGCTGTCGGCATCGAGGATGATGAAATCGCCCTTGCCGGCCAGGGTCGAAACCATGCCGAGATTGGCCTGATAGCCGGTGGAGAACACCATGGCGTGGGACATCCCATAGAAGTCCTTCAGCGCGTCTTCGCATTCCTTGTGGGTCTGATAAGTGCCGTTCAGCACGCGGCTGCCGGTGGTGCCGGCGCCGAAATCGCGCAAGGCCACGTGCCCTGCGGCGATCACATCGGGATCGAAGGTCATCCCCATGTAATTGTAGGTGCCCAACAGGATCGTGTGCCGGCCCTTGATGATGGCTTCGGTGGGGGACAGCACCTGTTCCATCACGATGCCGAACGGGTCGCGCACGCCGGTGGCCAGCAGGCCGGCATGCTCGGCGATCAACGGATCATATTTTGCCAACAGATCGATCATGATCAACCCTTCTTGACCACCAGGCCGTGCACCGCGTCGGCAACCTGCCCGATGGTTTCCAGATCGGGCAGCATGTTCAACGGGATCATGATGTCCCATTCGTCTTCCATGCTGGCGACCAGATCCATCACCGTCAGGGAATCCATTTCCATGTCACCGGCAAAGCTGGTGGCTTCGGCGAGGGCAATCTTCTTGGCGTTCAAGGGCTCGATCAGTTCGATGATGCGGGCATAAACGCTGGCGCGGTCGGTCATGAAGGCTCCCGGAATTGCGACGGGCCAACACGCCCGCTGAATGACTTGCCTTTGCTGCCACATCATGGCCAAATTGCGGATCAGGATGGATGCAGTATCGCAATAACATGCCGGATTTCGCCGATGTCTCCGTTGATTCCAGCCAGGATGGCGCCCCGCCGCTTGTGAGAGGAGAGGCGCATCCCAACGCCATCCACATGATCCGCACCATGCAGGCGCATCATGTCACCTTGTCGGCAATGGCCGATCAGAAGGCCAACATCATCATCGGCGTGAATTCGGTGATCTTTGCGCTGGTCGTGAAAGAGGCCGTCACCAATCCCGCGCTCATGCTGCTCGCGGCATCGTCTGGCCTGGCCGCGGTGCTGTGCATGCTGGCCGTGGTGCCTGTGCTGGGCGGTTCGGACAAAGGGCCGCAGCCACCGCCCAATCTGCTGTTCTTCGCTGGCTTCAGCAAGCTGACCGAAGCGCAATGGTTGGCGTGGCTGGATGAAACCACCGCCACCGATGATCGAATCCGGACGGCGATGGCGCGCGATGTGTATCAGCTGGGCCAGGTGCTGGCGCGCAAGAAATACAAATTTCTGGGCTGGGGTTACCGGGTGTTCATCGGCGGTCTGATCGGGACGTTTGCCCTGTTCGTGGTGCAGACCCTGCTGGCGCTATAGCCAGCCGCGGTCGCGGTAATCGGCCACAGTGTCGGCCATGCCGTCGTCCAGGTTGATCGTGGGCTGCCACAGATTGTGCAGGCGCTGGTTGGCGCCGCGGGCCACCCAATCGGGGTGGGCGAGGTAGAAGGCGCGATCGCGGCTGAGCTTTGGCAATGTGCCGCGCCAGCCGGCCAGCAGCGTGGCGACGCTGGCAGCGAGGCCGAGCAGCCGGTTGCTGACCGGGATCATGCGGACGCGGCGGCGGCCAAGCGCGCGGGCCATCGCAGTGGCGTGCTGGGCGTGGGTGTAACCACCTGAACCATCGTCGATTTCCAGGATTTCGCCGGAAGGGCCACCTGTCGCGAGGGCGAGCAGGGCGCGGGCTAGATCATCGACATGGATCAGGCTGATCCGCGCATCACGGAGGCCGGGCGCCAGGCCGAGACCCAGGCGCGCCACCTTGAACAGATCCAGCATTTCCGCATCACCGGGGCCATAGACGCCTGGCGGCCGCACGATCACCCAATCCAGGGTGCTGGCCATCACGAGGGCATCGCCCTGGGCCTTCGACGCGCCATACATCGACAGGCGGGGCTCACGTGCGGCGAGGCTGGAGACATGGACGAAGCGGGTGACGCCGGCTGCGGCCGCGGCGGCAAGCATGTTGGCGGTGCCGGTCACGTTGCCGGCGTGGAAACCGGCTTCATCGGCGGCGTTCACCACCCCGGCAATGTGGATGACTGCAGCTGCGCCCTCGCACAGACGGGCCAGCGCATCTTTATCGTCCAGATCACCGACCACCCATATAATGCCGGCCTGATCCGGCCGCGGCCGCCGGGTGAGCGCCCGGATTGGTCGGCCAGCCAGCGCGACCACGCGGCTGCCGACAAAGCCGGTGGCCCCGGTCATGGCGATCAGGTCCCCAGCGGCGCGCCGCGGGGGGGCGGGCTGGTTCAAGCCGCGACCTCGAAGGGCTGAATTTCGCCCGACAGATATTGCAGGCGCGCCTTTGACCGGGACAGTTTGCCCGATGACGTGCGCGGCAGCGTGCGCGGCGGCACCAGTTCGACCACGCAGCTCATGCCGGTGATCGCCTTCACCTTGGTGCGGATCGCATCGCGCAGTTTGAGGCGCTCGTCATTGTCGCTGGTGCGGCACTGCACCAGCACGGCCGGGGCTTCCTCGCCCGACGGCGTGGTGATCGAAAAGGCGGCAATGTCGCCGGCCTTGAAGCCGGGTAATTGCTCGATCGCCCACTCGATATCCTGCGGCCAGTGATTCTTGCCGTTGATGATGATCATGTCCTTGGCGCGGCCGACGATATAGAGCGAGCCGTCCTTCAGATAGGCCATGTCGCCGGTATCCAGCCAGCCATCGGGCGACAGCGCCGCTGCCGTGGCTTCGGGATCGCGGAAATAGCCGGCCATCACGCCCAGGCCGCGCACGAACACCCGGCCGATCTTGCGTTCGGGCAGAATCTGGCCCTGTTCGCCGCGCACTTCGATGGTCAGGCCGGGCATGGCCTTGCCGCAATTGACGATGGCGCGATACCGGGTGGGCAGGCGATGATCGGCGCGCGGCTCCGTGGCGCCCGACAGGGTACGCTCGTCGATCAGGTCGCACTGAATGCCTTCACCCACCGGCATGATGGTGACCGCCAGCGTGGCTTCGGCCAGGCCATAGCTGGGCAGGAAGGCCGATGCCTTGAACCCGGCCGGCGCGAAGACATCAACAAAGGCCTGCATCACTTCCGGGCGGATCATGTCGGCCCCGTTGCCGGCCAGCCGCCAGCGCGACAGGTCATAGCGTTCAGCCACCGGGATCGACGGCGAAATGCGGCGGGCGCAGATGTCGTAGCCAAAGGTGGGGGAATAGCTGAGCGTTGCATCCTTGTTGCGGCTGATCAGTGTGAGCCATGACAGCGGCCGGCGGGCGAAATCTTCGGTGGCGAGGAAATCCACCGACATCTGGTTGGCCAGCGGCGACAGCACGCAGCCCACCAGGCCCATGTCGTGATACCAGGGCAGCCAGCTCACGCCGCGATCGCCTTCGCCGACCTTCATCATGATGCCATGGCCAGCCAGATTGGCGAGCAGGGCTTCGTGGGTGACGGCAACGCCGTGCGGGAAGCGGGTGGAACCCGACGAATATTGCAGATAGGCGATATCGCCTGGCTTGGCTTGCGGCAGCGGCACCACCGGGGCATCGCCCTGAAACCAGATCGACCAATCGTGCGTGGCGCAGAGGCCGGCAGCGGCTTCGGCCACCATCGGGAACAGGCCGGATGGCGACAGCACCATCACCGGATCGCAGCTGGACAATTGCACGCGAATCTGGGCGACATAAGCCTCGCGTCCGCCAAAGCTGGTTGGCAGCGGCAGCGGCACTGGCAAGGCGCCGGCACACACGGCGCCGAAAAAAGTCGCCATGAAATCGGCACCTGTTTCGGCGATCAGGGCGATGCGGTCCCCCGGTTGCACGCCCTCGGCAATGAAGTGCATGGCATGGCGGCGGGCATCGGCGGCCAATTCGGAATAGGGGTAAACGCGCACCAGATCGGCGCGGGCATCGTGGAAATTAAAGCCTTTCAGCCCCTGGGCGGCATAATCCAATGCCTCCACCAGCGTACCGAAATCGGCGTTGCGCATCGGCCGGCCATCATCGGTTGGGGTGGAGCGCAGCGCGCCTTGCGGTGCTGTTTCAGCCATGATGTTCTCCCTTCAACTCTGCCCCAAGCGACCCGTCTGGCAGAGGACGGTAAATTCCTACACTATGGCTGTTGCACAACGCGGCGTTCAAATTCCGGCCCGAAAGTGGCAGGAACGTGGCATGCAGGATGAAAGTGACAGAAGCGGGCCACAAAAGCCGGCGAAAGCGCGGGTGCGTCAGCAGGTTCGGCGTGCGCCGCAGCCGCTCGATCAGGCCCGCCTGAACGACCTCGCGCTGGGCTATGCGGCGCGTTTTGCCACCACGCGGGCCAGGCTGGCGCGTTATCTGGCGCGCAAGCTGAAAGAACGCGGCTGGGCCGGATCGGCACCGCCGGATATCGCGGCGCTGATCGATCGGCTGGCCGCGCTGGGCTATGTGGATGATGCCGCCTTCGCCGCCATGAAGGGCCGCGCCATGGCGGCGCGCGGGTTGGGGTCAAGGCGCGTTGCCGAAGCGTTGGCGGCGGCCGGGGTGGCGCCGGATGATCGCGGCGCCCCGCCGGATGCGCCCCAGGCGCTGGCAATTGCGGTCGATTTCGCGCGGCGCAAGCGGCTGGGCCCCTTTGCCCGCACCGCCAGTGATGATCCGAAACTGCGCCAGAAGGCGCTGGCGGCGATGCTGCGGGCCGGTCACAGCCTTGACGTAGCCCGCCGCGTGCTGGCCGCCGAGTCCGTGGCTGCTGCCGAAGCGCTCTGCGCAGACGACGCGGGCTGATTGCAGCCTGGCCTCAATGCAGTTGGCGACGCTCGCCCTTTGACCAGCTGATTACGAGGCCCAGCGCCTGGCCCATGATTTCGCCAGACAGGGCGAACTGGCGGGGCCGGGGATCACCTTGATCTTCCAGCGCCAGATGCAGGCGGGGCTGTGCTGCTACAATTGCTGCGACCACCAGCAACGCCATCCCAAGCTGCGCCGTCCACCTGCTCGCCATCGCCCCGCTCCCGATCGTCATTCGCCCCGATCGTTGCGGCCACACCCGTCCAAGCATGCGACCGCAACGCTTGATACATGCCGGCCATTGTCTGAGCGGCGCATGAACGAACGGCAAGCGCGCGCGCAAATTCCTGATCAAGGATGGGCGGTGTGACGGTGCGATACCGAAGCGCCCACCAAAAGCGGGCGGCGCCGGATGGCACCGCCCGCTTTTGGTTTTCGCGCTGATCAGGCCCCGTGATCAGGCCCCGTGATCAACCTTTGCGATCAGGCTTCGTTCGGGGCCGGCAAGGCCTTGGGCGCCTTCTTGGCCTTGGGCTTCTTCACGGCCGAGACGATCTCGAAGGCCAGTTCATTGTCCTTCATGTGCACGCGCACTTCGCCGCCGCCGACCAGCTTGCCGAACAGCAGTTCTTCGGCGAGCGGCTGCTTGATCTTCTCCTGGATCAGGCGGCCCATCGGGCGAGCGCCATAGAGCCGGTCATAGCCGCGTTCGATCAGCCAGGCCTTGGCGTCCTCGGTCAGGCTGATGTGCACATCGCGATCGGCGAGCTGCACTTCGAGTTGCAGCACGAACTTGTCGATCACCATCGCCACCACCGACGGCGGCAGATAGGCGAACGGCACGATGGCATCCAGCCGGTTGCGGAATTCCGGGCTGAACATCTTCTTGATCGCTTCCTCGTCCTCCCCGATGCGGTTGGTCGAGCCAAAGCCGATGCCTTCGCGGGCCATGTCGGCCGCACCGGCGTTGGTGGTCATGATCAGGATGATGTTGCGGAAATCGACCGTCTTGCCGTGGTGGTCGGTCAATTTGCCGTTGTCCATCACCTGCAGCAGGATGTTGAACAGATCCGGGTGGGCCTTCTCGATCTCGTCGAGCAACAGCACCGAATGTGGCTGCTGATCGACAGCATCGGTGAGCAGGCCGCCCTGATCGAAGCCGACATAGCCCGGCGGCGCCCCGATCAGGCGGCTGACCGAGTGGCGTTCCATATATTCCGACATGTCGAAGCGGGTGAGCGGAATGCCCAGGATATGCGCCAATTGCTTGGCCACTTCGGTCTTGCCGACGCCGGTCGGGCCGCTGAACAAATAGCTGCCGATCGGCTTGTTGGCTTCGCGCAGGCCGGCACGCGCCAGCTTGATGGCGCTGGCCAGCTTGTCGATGGCGGCATCCTGGCCGAACACCACCCGCTTCAGATCGGCTTCCAGCGTGGCCAGTTGCGCCTTGTCGTCGCTGGAAACGCTCTTCGGCGGAATCCGCGCCATGGTGGCGATCACCGCTTCCACTTCCTTCACGCCGATCACCTTGCGGCGACGGCTTTCGGGCAACAGCATCTGTGACGCGCCGGTCTCGTCGATCACATCGATGGCCTTGTCGGGCAGCTTGCGATCGTTGATGTAGCGCGCCGACAGCTCGACCGCCGCCTTGATGGCATCCGGCGTGTATTTCAGCTTGTGATGCTCTTCATAGCTGGCGCGCAACCCCATCAGGATCTTGATGGCGTCTTCCACGCTCGGCTCGTTCACGTCGATCTTCTGGAAGCGGCGCAGCAGGGCGCGATCCTTTTCGAAGTGGTTGCGGAACTCCTTGTAGGTGGTCGAACCGATGCAGCGGATCGCACCGGATGACAGCGCGGGCTTCAGCAGGTTGGAGGCATCCATGGCCCCGCCGCTGGTGGCCCCTGCGCCGATCACCGTGTGGATTTCATCGATGAACAGCACGGCGTGCGGCAGCTTTTCCAGCTCGTTCACGACATTCTTCAACCGCTCTTCGAAATCGCCACGATAGCGCGTGCCGGCCAGCAATGCGCCCATGTCGAGGCTGTAGATCACGGCGGGCAACAGCACGTCGGGCACCTGGCCTTCGACGATCTTGCGCGCCAGGCCTTCGGCGATCGCCGTCTTGCCGACGCCGGGATCGCCGACATAAAGCGGGTTGTTCTTGGACCGCCGGCACAGGATCTGGATGGTGCGATCAACCTCTGGGCCGCGGCCGATCAGCGGATCGACCTTGCCCAGCTTGGCCTTCTCATTCAAATTGACCGTGAATTGCTTGAGGGCGCTTTCATTGCCCTTTTTCTCGGCCTTTTCGGCCTTGGCCGGCTTTTCCTCCGGCTCCTCGCGTTCATTGCCGCCAGCCGAGCCCTTTGGCGGCTTGGCTTCGGATTGGCCGGATTTGGCAATGCCGTGGCTGATGAAGCTCACCGCATCCAGGCGGGTCATGTCCTGCTGCTGCAGGAAGAACACGGCATGGCTTTCGCGTTCGGAAAACAGCGCGACCAGCACGTTGGCGCCAGTCACTTCCTCGCGGCCGCTGGATTGCACATGCAGGATGGCGCGCTGCACCACGCGCTGGAACCCGGCGGTGGGCGACGGATCGACGCTGGAATCGGCCTTCAGGGCCGACAGCTCGGTATCGAGATAGCGAATCAACTGGCTCTGCAATTCTTCCAGCTCGACATTGCAGGCCTTCATCACCTGGGCCGCGTGATTGTCGGTGGTCAGCGCCAGCAGCAGATGTTCCAGCGTGGCATATTCATGGGTGCGGCGGGCAGCTTCGGCCAGCGCATTGTGCAGGGTCTTTTCGAGTTCGCGCGTGAACGAAGGCATCAAATTCTCCGGGGCGCCGCCTTCGTGGGACGAAGACGCACCGTTTGCCGGCCGGGCCTGTTGCGCGGCCTTGGTGGAATGTCTGCCTCGCATTGGCAAACATCAAGGGGCAAACGGCCACCAGCGCGATTATTGTATGTGGCATCGCCGCGCAGGTGGGGGCGCACCAATTGGTGGACCGCGACCGCTGGAAATTGCCACTGGCCAAATCAGCCGCTGATACAGCATCATGCACCGTCATTGATCATCGGGAGAACCCATCGTGCGACGCCGCATTCTGATCGCCGCCCTGTTCGGCGCCACCCTGCTGGGCACCACGCCAGCCGCCGCGCGCGAGGATGTCGTCGGCTATCTGCAACCCGATCAGGCGAAGGCCCTGGTGCCGCAAATGCCCGAACCGCCGGCGCCGGGCAGCGCCGCCGACCGGGCCGACCGCGAGCGTTATCGCCAATCGGCCAGCGGCATCGGCAATGCTGCGTGGCAGCGCGCGATTGCCCAGCTTTCGACGAATTCCGGCAGCTTTCGTCAACAATTGTCCTGCGCCATCGGCGCGACGATCGGGGCAGACACGCCACCGGTGGTGACCGCCGTGCTGGCGCGGGCTGCGGCGGATGCGCAACCGGTCGCGGCCCGGGCCAAGGATTATTTTCAGCGCCGGCGCCCCTTCACCACCGATGGCGGGCGC
Organism: Sandarakinorhabdus sp.; assembly: GCF_987265915.1. Classification (NCBI taxonomy): domain Bacteria; kingdom Pseudomonadati; phylum Pseudomonadota; class Alphaproteobacteria; order Sphingomonadales; family Sphingosinicellaceae; genus Sandarakinorhabdus; species Sandarakinorhabdus sp. The sequence continues at coordinate 296,809 of NZ_OZ503948.1, read as the reverse complement.
GCCTGCGACCCGGAAAGCGCCCGGAACAATGGGATCAGGATGGGTTATTCCTACCCTTCCGGCCACGCCACCACGGGCATGTTGTGGGGCCTGATCCTGGCCGACATGGTGCCAGAGCGCCGCGCCGAAGCGCTGGCTTTCGGCAAGGTGACCGGTGATCTGCGGGTTGCCTGCCGCGTGCACTGGCAATCCGATATTGCGGCCGGCGCGCAATTGGCTGGCACGCTTTACAAGCTGATCGCGGCGACGCCGGCCTACAAGGCCGATCTGCGCAAGGCAAAGGCCGAACTGGTCGGAGCGGTGCCGCCTGCCAATTGCTGAACCGGTTTGCGCCGGCGCGGCGCGCGGGCCATGGTGGTGGGCCTAGGAGACAAGCATGCGAATTTGTTTTTCCGTCCTGCTGTTGGCCGCGACCCCGGTGATGGCCCAGCCTGCACCGCAAGCCACGATCATGCAGGTCCAGCCGGCCACACCATCGCCGCTGACCGGCTATGTCGCGGATCGTCCGCTCTTGTCGCTGCTGCGCCTGTTGCCGCCGCCGCCCGATGCCGGCAGCAGCGAAGCCAGGGCCGATCAATATCTGTATCGCGACAGCCGGCGCGGCATCGGCGGCCCCGACTGGCGCAAGGCGCAAGGCCAGCTCGGCATAGCCAGCGCCGAATATCAGAAGGCGGTGGCCTGCGCGGTGGGCGCCACCATCAACAGCAAGACGACCCCCGCCACCATGACCCTGCTGATCCGCGCCGGCGCCGATCTGTCGCGCGCTGTCACGGCGGCCAAGGATTATTACAAACGGCCGCGGCCCTTCACCACCGATAAGGGCAAGGCCTGCGATCCCGAATCTGCCGTGGATGGCGGCAAGCGGCTGGGTTTTGCCTATCCGTCGGGCCATTCAGCGGTCGGCTGGCTGTGGGGGCTGATCCTGGCCGATGTGCGCGGCGAACGGAGCGCCGAAGTGCTGAAATTCGGCAAGGCGACCGGCGATCTGCGCGTTGCCTGCCGGGTGCACTGGGCATCAGACGTCACCGGCGGCCGGCTGCTGGCGACGGCGCTGTATCAGCAGATCGCCGACACCGCCGATTACAAGGCCGATCTTTTGAAAGCCCGCAGCGAATTGATGCTCGCGCCGGTGCCGGAGGGCTGCCCGGCAGCGTGAGCCGCCGGGCCAACCGCTTCAGGCCGGCACCGCCTGGTTGAACGGCGTGTCCTTGTCCGGCCGCATGTCACCCGGCAGGCCGAGCACGCGTTCGGCGATGATGTTGCGCAGGATTTCGTCCGTCCCGCCGGCAATGCGCAGGCCGGCCGAACCGATATAGCTGCCTTGCAACTTGGCCAGTTCCGGATCGGCATCGGCGCCGGCCACAAAGCCATCACCGCCGGCCATGTCGAGCGTAAAGCTGGCCAGATCCTGCATGGTCTTGGCCACCACCACCTTGGAAATCGACTGTTCCGGCCCTGGCACCTGGCCCTTCGACAGGGCGGAGAGCGCCCGCATCTGGGTCAGCTTGATGCCCTGGTCGTTGATATAGGTCTGGGCGATCTTCTGGCGCACGTCGCTCGCGGCAATCGCCGGATTGCCATCGGGGGCATCGACCCCCTTGGCCAGCTTGATCAGCGTTTCATAACCCGGCGCATAACGCGGCTTGCCGCCCACCGCGAGGCGCTCGTGCATCAGCGTGGTCAGCGCCACCTTCCAGCCATCGCCCACCGCGCCCAGCCGGTGCGTGTCCTTCACGCGCACGCCGTCGAAGAAGACTTCGTTGAAATCGCTGCCGCCAGACATCTGCTTGATGCCCTTCACCGTCACGCCCGGCGCCTTCATATCGACGATGAACATGGTCAGGCCCTTGTGCTTGGGCAGGGACGGATCGGTGCGGGTGACAACGATGCCGAAATCGGAGGCGTGGGCAAAGCTGGTCCACACTTTCTGGCCATCGATCACCCATTCGTCGCCGTCCCGCACAGCCTTGGTGCGGATGCCGGCCAGATCGGAACCTGCGGCGGGTTCGGAGAACAGCTGGCACCAGACTTCCTCCCCCAGCAGCGCCTTGGGCACATAGCGCTGGATGACTTCGGGCTGGCCGTGGGTGAACACGGTGGGGATGCACATGCCAAGGCCGATGGAATAGAGGCCCGACGGCACGTGGAAGCGGCTTTCTTCCTGGCCATAGATGATCGAGTGCATCGGCGTCAGGCCCTGGCCGCCGAACATGGTCGGCCAGGTGATGCCGGTATAGCCGGCGGCATGCTTCTTCGCCTGCCACGCCTTTGATCGCGCGATGAACTCCGGCAGCTTCATGCCTTCCGGCGGCGGATCGCGATAATCGGCGGCGGCGTCTTCCAGCCATGCCCGCACCTTGGCGCGAAATTCGGCTTCGTGGGCATTGTCGTTGAAATCCATGGTCACTCTCCCGTTGCAGGGTATCTTCAATCACCCGGCGCGCTTGTCGAGCGCGCGAAACGTCACGCCAAACCTCAAGCCGCTGGGCGGTTGCGCTGCTCCAGCGCGCGAACCAGCCGTTCGGCCCACCAGCCGCGCGGGCCGAGCGCCGCCACCAGGGTGCGATTGCGGCGATAATAGAACTGGCAGTCGCTTTCCCAGGTGAAGCCGATGCCGCCGTGCAGCTGGACATTTTCTTCCGCGCAGAAGGCCAGCGCATCCAGGCTGGCGACGCGCGCCGCAGCGGCGGCCTGCGGCAGTTCGGCGCCGTTGGTGCCGATCATGGCGAGGCCGTGCAGGGCATGGGCACGCGCCAGTTCCAGCTTGATATACATGTCCGCACATTTGTGCTTGACCGACTGGTAGCGGCCGATCTTCTGGCCGAAGGCGACGCGGGTCTTGGCATAATCCACACTCATCGCCATGGCGGCGGCCGCCGTGCCGATGGCTTCATAGGCCAGGATGACGGCGGCACGATCGAGCCAATCCTGATAGGCGCCCGCATCGCCCAAGGCTTCGGCCGGCGTGTTGTTCAGCGTCAGCGTGCCGTGCCGGCGCACCAGATCGAGCGTTTCCACCGCCGCCGTGCCGGCATCCTTCAGATCGACCAGATATAGCGACGGGCCATCTTCTCCGGCCGCCACCACAATGGCCAGATGCGCCACCGCCAGATCGGGCACCGGCTGCTTCACGCCGGTCAGGCCGCTGCTGCTCGCCGCGGTCTTCACCGTCGCCGGGTTCACCGCGCCCGGCTCGCTCCACGCCACGGTGGCGATCACCGCGCCGCTGGCAATGCCGGGCAGCCACTTGGCCTGCTGTTCGGCTGAACCGGCCAGCACCAGCGCCTCGGTGGCAAGCAGGGTAGAGACCAGCGGCACATGCGCCAGCGCGCCGCCAGCGGCCTGCGCCAATTGGGCGGTCTCTTCGATGGTCAGGCCCAGGCCACCGTGGTCTTCCGGCACGCGGGCGGCGGTCCAGCCGAGTTCGGCGATTTCGGCCCATAGCGCAGCGTCCATGGCTGGCGCGTCAGCCGCCATCGCCTTGCGGGCCGGGCCGGTGCCGGCCTTTTCGGCAAACAGCCTCGTCGCCTGCTCGCCGAGTGCCTTGGCTTCATCGGAAAAATCGAAATTCATGGCGGCCTCTCGCAATTTGTTCGCGGCCAAGATTACGCGCGCGTCAGCATCGGGCAACCTGTCGCTTTTGACCCGCTGTCACAATTTGAAGCGGGCGAGATGCTCATGATGCGGCGCGCAGGCGTCGCGAACCCGCGCCGCCTCGCCGTGCAGCACCGGCAGCGGCTCTTCGCGGCCATCAAAGCCGGTGGAGGCCAGCACCCGGCCATACCAGTGCGGCGCCCAAACACCATCGGTCGTGCGTGGGCCAGCCGGCCAGTGCAGCATGGCCGCGTCCCATGCGATGCCCAGCGCGGTGCAGAGTCGGGCAAGCGTGCCCGCCGGATCAGCGAGCACGTCAGCCGAATCGACCACGGGCGGCGCGTGGCCCAGCCGGTCCGCCTCTGCCTCGAACCAGGCGCGCTGCTTGGCGAAGCCGAGGCCTTCGGCCGTCACCACCTCGCGCTTTTCGGCATAGGAGGCGATCACCCGTTCCGGCGCACGGATCAGGAAGGCGTGTGTAAAGCCCTTCAGATCGCGCAACCCGATCTCCCCGACCATGTGGTGCACCATATGTTTCTGATACCAGACCGGCCGATCGCAGGGGCCGGACAGCGCCGCCGTCACGCTGTGCCAGTCGCAATCCATGTCGGCGATCACGGCCTCCGCCATCGGGTGATCATCGCCGGTGTGCTGCAGATAGGCACCGTAATAGGGCTCGTCGCTGACATGCGTGTCGGCGCGGCTGCCGAAACTGCGCATCATCGCGGTCGAAAGATTGCGCGGCCCCGACCACATCGCGATAGGAAGGGTCACGGCCGCCCCCGCGCAGCCACATCCGCCTCGATCAGCGCGCGGTACAGGCCCTGCAATCGCTCCACCATGGCCCCACGCGCTTCCGTCAGTTGGCGGCCATCAATGCTGGTCACCGGCACGACGCCAGCAAAGGTGCCGGTGACGAACGCTTCATCGGCCGAATAGACATCGGTCAGCGAGAAATTGCGTTGATACACCGGGATGCCATGATCCTCGCACAGCGCGATCACATTGCCGCGGGTGATGCCGGCCAGGCAATAATCGCCGCTGCTGGTCCACACCTCTGCCTGCCCATGCCGATTGCGCTTCACGATGAAGAAATGCGTCGAATTGCAGGTGGCGACAAAGCCATGGGGATCCAGCATCAGCGCCTCGTCGGCGCCGGCCTGGGTGGCCTGGATGCAGGCGGTGATGCAGTTGAGCTTGCTGTGGCTGTTCAGCTTCGGGTCCTGCACGTCCGGTGCTCCACGGCGCACATGCACGGTGGCGAGGCGGATGCCGCGTTCGATGGTGCTGGGCAACGGGTCCTTGTGCTCGGCGATGATGACGATGGTGGCGGGCGACACCACCACGCGCGGATCCTGATAAGGAGTCGATCGCAGCCCCCGCGTCACCATCAGGCGGATGTGGCAGGCGGTCATGCCATTGGCATCGATGGTGGCGTACAGCCGCCGTTCCAGATCGGCCCGGCTGATGCCGATGTCCATGAAGATCGCCTTGGCGCCTTCCCACAACCGATCGAGATGCTGATCGAGGAACGCGATACGCCCGGCATGGACGCGCAGGCCTTCCCAAACGCCATCGCCCAGCATGAAGCCCGAATCGAACACGCTCACCATCGCCTCGGCGCGGCGCAGCAACTGGCCATTGACGTTGATCAAGATGGTCTCGTTGCGCGGATCGGGAATGAAATCATGGGTGCCTTGGGCCATAATGCCTCCGCCGGTGTTGTACCCATCAATTGTCCTGTCGGCATCGCCATGGCAAGCTGCACTGCGGATCGGAGTTGCCATGAACAGGATGATCGCACTGGCCGTGTTGCTGGCGGCCCCGGCCGCGGCCAACGAGGATCGACCGGTGCTGGCGATGGCACTGGACAATGACAATTTCAGCTATCAACGCACCGATCGCTATTACACCCACGGCACGCGCTTTGCGCTGCGCGGCAGCCCAGGCAGCCGGCCGTTTTGGGGCGGCATCGGCCTCGATCGCCTGCCGGTGTTTGCGCCGGGCGCCACGCTGATCCCGGAAACCGGCCTGTCGCAGCTGATGTTCGTGCCGTTCAGCATCGATCGGCCGCGGCCGGCCCCCGGTGATCGGCCCTATGCCGGCATCACGGCGCTGAGCATGGGATACACCGCCCTCGCGCCGCGCCCCGATACGGGGGCGCAGCGCATCGATCAGCTGACCCTGACGCTCGGCATCATCGGCCCGGCCTCGCTGGCCGGCGAGACACAAAGGCTGGTACACCGCATCGGTGGCTTCTCCCGGCCGCAGGGGTGGGAAACCCAATTGGGGACCGAACCGGCGGTGAATCTGGCCTGGCGACGCGGCTGGCGATTCGGTGGCCGGCAGGTCGATCTGACGCCCCATGCCGGCGGGGCGCTGGGCAATGTGCTTGTCCAGGCCGAGGCCGGCGCCACGCTCCGCATCGGGGCCGGGCTCAGCGACCTGCTGCCCGGTGCCATTGATCCGGTGCAATCGGGCGTGCCGGGCATCCCCGAATCGCGGCGCATGACCGTGCATCTGGTCGCCGGCGTCAATGGCCGCGCGGTGGCGCGCAATCTGTTCATCGATGGCAACAGCTTCACTGCTGGCCGCGGCGCCGTGCGCGAGGCGCTGGTCGGCGAAGCCCGGGCTGGCCTGGTCGCCCGCTGGCGCGGCGTGCAGTTTTCTTACCTGCACAATTGGCGCAGCCGCGAGTTCGCCGGCCAGCGCGGCATCCACCGCTATGGCAGTCTGGTGGTGGCGGTTCGCCTCTAGGCGCTATTTGCGGAACAGCGAATCGGCGGCGGCGCGAAACGCGGCGGCCCCGCTACGTTTGCTGCGGCTGCGCGCCAGTTCGGCCTCCAGCGCTGCGATGCGGGCGTCCAGCTCCGCGATCGACAGGCGATCGAGATCTTCGCGCGCCAGATCGGCGAGCAGGTCGGCTTTGCGTTTCGGCAGATCGGCTTCGTCAAACATGGCCGCCACGCTGACGCGCGGCGGCCACTTCTGTCAACAATCGGTGCGGTGGGTTCAGGCGAATGCCGGGCGCAGCCGCGGCGATACGACCATCGCGCCCCAGGCTTCGCCCGCCGACCAGATGGCGATCGCGAGCAGGCCGATATCCTTGATGATGAACCCTTGCAGATCACCGTCGGCGCCCGGCGTGGTGAACAGGAAGCTGAGCGTGCCGACCAGCGCCAGCGCGATCATCGCGCTGCCCACCAGCGCAGCGCGTGGCGACCAGGGCCGCGCCAGCAACAGGCCCGCCGCGCCGACCTCGAAAATGCCGATCACGTTCGACGCGCCTTGCACGCTGAACAGATCATAAAGCCAGCTGAAGAACGGGCTGCTGGCCATTAACGGCTGGATGGCGGCGGCCTCTTCGGGCGTGAATTTGTACAGGCCGAAACCGACGAAGAACAGCAACAGGGCGCCGCGCATGGCGATGCGGCCGGCGGTCTCGATATGGGTAGGCGTGATGGTCATGGCGCGTCTCCTCAAACGATTATCTATGCGTTATGCATATAAATAATCACCCGAGTTGGCAAGAGAAATATGCGCGATGCATATATTCAGTCGGCGAGCGCAGCGTCGACAGGGCAGCGCCCGCATGATTGATGATCGCACAGCCGACAGAGGCGCAGGGCCGCGGCCTCGCTATCGGTGCGGGCAATCAGCAAGCGCGCAACGGCGCCGCCAAGGATTGCCGCCTCAACCGGGGTGAGTGCCGCGACCAAGGCCGTGAGCGGCGCTCCCCGTGCGTTCTGCACCTTGGCCGCTCGCCGTGCCCCGCTTTCCGTCAGGTGCAGGCAAACGGCGCGACCGTCTTGCGGGTCCGGCCGCCGGCTGATCAGCCCATCACCGGCCAATCGGTCGACCAGCCTGACGGCGCCCGGGTGCGACAGGCCGACCGCGTGCGCCAATGCGGCAATGCCCAGGCCCGGGACATGACCGATCAGCACCAGCGCCGCCGCTGCTGGCCCGCTTTCGCCGGCGGCCGCTTCGGCCGCAGCCCGCATGTCGTCGGACAGGGCAAGCGCCAAGGCGCCGAGCTGGTTGGCAAGATCTGCGTGAGTCATGCCTGCCACATATGTGCGCTGCGCATCTTCTACAATGGCCGTTGACGCTGCGGCCGGCCACGCCGCTCTTCAGGCGCGGTTGAATCTTGTCTTGCCGCCGCGGCCCTGACCCTGCCATGTTCGCCGGCATGACCATTCCCGCAACCATGACCGCCATCGATCCCGCAGCGCCCGGTGGGCCGGAGGTGCTGGTGCCTGTCACCCGCCCGGTGCCGCAACCGGGGCCGGCGGAGGTGCTGGTGAAGGTGGCGGCAGCCGGTGTGAATCGCCCCGATGTACTGCAGCGGCTGGGTCTCTATCCGATGCCGCCTGGCACGCCCAGCATATTGGGGCTGGAAATCGCCGGCACCGTGGTGGCGGTGGGTGAAGAGGTGACGCGCTGGCGCATCGGCGATGCCGTGTGTGCGCTGGTGGCGGGCGGCGGCTATGCCGAATATTGCGCCGCGCCGGCCGGGCAGTGCCTGGCGGTGCCGGCCGGCATGGCCATGGTCGATGCCGCCGGCCTGCCGGAAACCTGGTTCACCGTCTGGTCGAACGTGATGGACCGCGGCCACGCGCGTGCAGGGGAGACCATCCTGATTCACGGCGGCACCAGCGGCATCGGCATCACCGCGCTGCAATTGGCGCAGGAAATCGGCCTGACGGCCATTGCCACCTGCGGCAGCGACGACAAATGCGCCGCCGCTCAGGCGCACGGCGCCGCCCATGCCATCAATTACCGCACGCAGGATTTCGCTGCCGAAGCCCTGGCCTTTACCGGCGGGCGCGGGGTGGATCTGGTGCTCGATATGGTGGGCGGCGATTATGTGCCGAGGAATCTGGCCTGCATGGCCGATGATGGCCGCCACCTTTCGATCGCTTTCCAGCGCGGCATCAATGCGGAGATCAACCTCAGCACGGTAATGCGCAAGCGCCTGACCCTGACCGGTTCAACGCTGCGCCCGCGGCCCATCGCCTTCAAGACCGCGATTGCCGAAACGCTGGAGGGCACCATCTGGCCCGCCTTCGAAGCCGGTCGCCTGCATGCCGTGACCGATAGGGTCTTGCCCCTGGCGCAAGCCGCTGCCGCCCATGCGCGCATGGAGGCCGGCACCCATGTCGGCAAGATCGTGCTTCAGCTGCCCTGAATCGCCTGCCAGACCGCGATGGCGGCCACGGCGGCGGTGTCGGCGCGCAAGATGCGCGGGCCCAGGCTGACCGCCACGCCCTGCGGGCAGGCGCGAATGGCGGCGCGTTCGGATGGGGTGAAGCCGCCTTCCGGGCCGATCAGGATCGCCGCAGGTGCCGGCGCCTTGGTCTCGGCCAGCGGTATGCCGCCGGTTTCGTCGGCAAAGATCAGCGCGCGGTCGCTTGGCCATTCGCGCAGCAGGCGCTCCAGCGGCACCGGGGCGCTGATGTCCGGCACGCTGGTGCGGCCACATTGTTCGGCCGCCTCGATCATATGCGCGGCCAGCCGATCGAGATTGGGCTTGTCCACCACGGTGCGCTGCGTCGTCACCAGCACCAGCTGCGCCACGCCAAGCTCGCAGGCCTTTTCCGCCAGCCAGTCGATGCGGCCCTTCTTAAGCGGCGCCGCGCACAGCCACAAATCGGGCACGATCTCCTGAGGCACGCTCTGGTGATCGAGGCTGAGCGTGAGCGATCGTTTCGCCACCGCCATGACCTGCGCCGCCCATTCGCCATCATGGCCGTTGAACAGCCGCACCCAATCGCCCGGCTGCCGGCGCATAACGCTGCCCAGATAATGCGCCTGGGGCCCCTCCAGCGTCAGCACATCGCCAGCCGCCAGCGCACCCGCCACATAAAGGCGCGGTGTGGTTGACAAGGCAGGCGCATGTTCGTTCATGGCGCCGTGGTTACGCCGCCTGCCTCTGCCAACGCAACGCCCGATGCCGTCAAGGGCTGGATCGATCGGCTGCCGCACCGTGCGCAGCTCTATGCCCGGCTGGCGCGGCTCGATCGCCCAGCTGGCACCTGGCTGTTGTTCTGGCCGTGCATTGCCGGGCTGGCGCTGTCGGGCGGCATCGCGCACCAGCCCGCCTTGATTGCCTGGTTTGGCATCGGCAGCATCGCGATGCGCGGCGCCGGCTGTGTGTGGAACGATATCGTCGATCGCGATCTCGATGCCCAGGTGGAGCGCACCCGCGACCGCCCGGTGGCGAGCGGCCGGGTCAGTGTGAAGGCGGCCATGGCCTTTGCGGTGGCGCTGTCGCTGATCGGCCTGGTGGTGCTGCTGCAACTGCGCCCCTATGCCCAAGCCATCGCGCTGGCCAGCCTGATCCCGGTCGCCGCCTATCCGTTCATGAAGCGCATCACCTGGTGGCCGCAAGCGTGGCTGGGCCTCACCTTCAATTGGGGCGCGCTGGTCGGCTGGACGGCGGTGGCAGACCCATCGCTTCCGATGCTGCTGCTGTGGGCCGGCGGTATCGCCTGGACCTTGGGCTATGACACGATCTACGCCCTGCAGGATCTGGAGGATGACGCGCTGGCCGGCATCAAGAGCTCGGCACGGGCGCTGGGCAGCCGCGCGCGCACCGGGGTGGCGATCTTCTATGCCGCTGCGCTGATCCTGTGGGCTGCGGCGCTGTATCTGGTGGCCAATGCGGGGCTTGCCGTGGTCGCCCTGCTGCCGCTGGCCGGGCATTTCGCCTGGCAGGTGGCCACATTGCGCGCCACCGATGCCAATATTGCCTTGCACCTGTTCCGCAGCAACCGGGCCGCCGGTGCGCTGTGGGTCGCCGCCTGCGCGGCGGTCGGGCTGGCCTGAAGGGCTACGGGGCTGGACCGGGTTGGACCCAGCCCCGCGCTCATCCTCGTCCGGCGCTGGCGGGCGCCCATGCTGTCTCGCACACACGCGGCAAAGTTGCGCGTGAATAGGCCGTGACAGTGCGGCGGCCACTGCCTATCTGTGGCCGTGAATTCATAAATGACTGGGGTCGTGACGATGGTGATTTTGTTCACTGGCAAGGAGCTAGGAGGGCGCGATGCAGCGCATCGTAACCGACGACGCGACGCCGCCAGTGGGCAAAAGCGCCGTCGCCGCTTCGCGGTCGTCCGGAGAGGCGATTTGGCGGCCCCGTGCCCGCTCGCCGGGGGCGTGGACGCCCGCCTTCGCGTGCTCGGAACCGCCAAATCGCCTCTCCGGACGATCCCGACCCCAGCCATTTATGAATTCACGGCCTAGTCATGCTCAATCCCGATGATGCCCTGATCCGCCTTGATGCCGCCTTGGCTGCCGCACGCGGGGCTGGCGCCGATGCGGCGGACGCCCTCTATGTCGGCGACGGTGCCACCTCCGTGTCGGTCCGACTCGGCAAGCTGGAGGATATCGGCCGTGCTGAAGGCGAGGAGATCGGCATTCGCGTCTTCGTCGGCAGCCGCTCGGCCAGCGTCTCCTCCTCCGATCTCACGATTCCCGCCCTGCGCGAAGCCGCCGAGCGCGCCGTCGCCATGGCCCGCCTCGCCCCGGAAGACCCCTATGCCGGCCTGGCGCCGGCCGAGATGCTGGCCAGCGGCGCGCTGCCCGATCTCGATATCCATGATGCCGCCGAAATCAGCGCTGCCGAACTGAAGGAACGCGCCCTGGCAGCCGAGGATGCGGCGCGCAGCGTGCCCGGCGTCACCAACAGCGAAGGCGGCGGCGCGTCGGCGGGGCTGGTGGTGACGGCGCTGGCTACCTCCACCGGCTTTCGCGGCGGCAAGCGCTCGACCAGCCATGGCCTGTCGGCCTCCGTCTTGGCCGGCACCGGCGGGGACATGCAGCGCGATTATGCCTGGCACAGCGCGCGCTATCTGGCGGATGTCGAATCGGCCGAAGCCATTGGTCGCCGCGCCGGGGAACGCGCCGTGGCGCGGCTGAACCCGCTCAAGCTGGCGTCCGCCGCCATGCCGGTGGTGTTCGATCCACGTGTGTCCGCTTCGCTGCTCGGCCATCTCGTGGGTGCGATCACCGGCAGCGCCATCGCGCGCGGCACGAGTTTCCTCAAGGACAAGCTCGGCCAGGCCATCTTGCCCGTGGGCCTCAGCCTCATCGACGATCCGCTGCGCCCGCGCGGCCTGCGCAGCCGCGCCTTTGATGGCGAGGGTCTGCCGGCGCACCGCACGGCGATCATCGAACGCGGTGTGCTCACCAACTGGCTGATGGACTCGGCCTCTGCCCGACAATTGGGCCTGGCGCCCACCGGCCATGCCAGCCGCGGCACGTCCGGGCCGCCCGGTGCCGGCACCAGCAACCTGCATCTGGAAGGCGGCACCGCCACCCCGGCCGAACTGATCGCCGATATCAAGCAGGGCATTTACGTGACCGAACTGATCGGCATGGGCGTCAACGGCCTGACCGGCGATTACAGCCGCGGGGCGAGCGGCTTCCTGATCGAAAATGGCGAGATCACCCGCCCTGTGGCGGAAATCACCATTGCCGGCAATCTGGTCGCCATGTTCCAGAATCTGGCGGCCGCCAATGATCTGCACTTCCGCCATGCCAGCAACGCGCCAACGCTGCGGGTGGATGGCATGACCGTGGCCGGCAGTTGATCGGCGCAAATCATGGATGAGCGCAGCGCCGATCTGGCGCTCGCCGCCGAAATTGCGGCCGACGCCGGCGATATCGCCATGGCGTATTTCGGCCAGAGCCCCGCCAAAATGCCTGAACGCTGGGACAAGGCCGACGGCAGCCCGGTGAGCGCTGCCGATCTGGCGGTGAACCAGTTTCTGAAAGGCGTGATCGCTGCCGCCCGGCCGGCGGACGGCTGGCTGTCGGAAGAATGCGCCGATAGCGCCGCGCGCTTGGGCAAGCGCCGGGTGTGGGTGGTCGATCCCATCGACGGCACCCGCGATTTCCTGCGCGGCCGCACCGGCTGGGCGGTTTCGGTGGCGCTGGTGGAAGATGGCGCGGTGACGGTCGCGGTGCTGAACGCCCCGGCACAGAAGCGGCTTTATGCGGCCAGCCAGGGCGGCGGCGCGGTGCTGAACGGCCGCGCGCTGCGCGTTTCCGGCCTGCCCACGCTCGATGGCGTCCGGCTGCCGATCGACGCGGCCAACCTCGCCGCCAGTTACTGGCCCTCGCCCTGGCCCGGCCGCATCGTCGCCAAGCCCAACAGCCTGGCACTGCGCATGGCGATGATCGCGGCCGATGAGGCGGACGCCTGGCTGGAAGGGCGCAGCATCGCCGAATGGGATGTGGCGGCGAGTTCGCTGATCCTGTCCGAAGCCGGCGGCCTGGCCACGGATCGCCACGGCGCGCCACTGGCGTTCAACCGGCCATCGCCGATCATTCACGGCATCGCGGCGGCGACCCCGGCGCTGCACGGCGAGGTGCTGACGCGGCTGGACCATGCGTTGAAGGTGTTTGCCGCAAGACGGAAGAGCGCGGCCTGAGCGACGGAGGGGTCGCGCGTGTGAAGACAAGGGTCACCGCCACTTCCATCAGGCTTGCACCGCTCGCGCCCACACCGCAAAGTGCAGGCGGCCCTGGGGAGGGACCGTGATGTTGTTGAAACGCCGAACGCTGGCGGCCTTTGCCGCGCCCTGCTTGCCCTTGACCGGCGTGGGCCTGCCATTGGTGGTGTATCTGCCGCCTTATTATGCCGGCACGCTGGGGCTGGATCTGGCGATGGTGGGCATCCTGTTTTCGGCGGTGCGCTGGATCGATCTGCCGATCGACATCGCGTTCGGGCACTGGATCGATCGCACTGAAACCCGCTGGGGCCGCTTCAAGCCGTGGATGCTGGGCGGCGGGTTGGGGATGGCGCTGGGGCTGGCGATGGTGTTTTTTGCCGCGCCGGGGATTTCGCCGGGGCTCGCCCTCGCTGGGCTGTTGACGCTCTATATCGGCTTTTCGGCGGCGCAGGTTTCGCACACCAGCTGGGGGCAGGCGCTTTCAACCGATTATCATGAACGGAGCCGCATTTTCGGTTGGTGGCAGGCTGGCAACATGTTGGCGTTGATCAGCCTGCTTGCGGTGCCGCCGCTGGCCAATGCGCTGGCGCCGCGCTTTGGCTGGGAGCCATCCGCCGCGCTGGGGGTGCACGCCATGGGCTGGGTGCTGCTGTTGCTGGTGGTGCCAACCTTTGCCGCGATCATGCTGGGCGTGCCGGAGAAGAAATCCGTGCATCAGCATCCGCACGGCTGGGCCGATATCGTCATGGCCTTGAAACGGCCGCTGCTGCGCCGGCTGCTGCTGATCGATCTGTTCGCCAGCCTGCCGCCGGGCTTTGGCGGCGCGCTGCTGATCTTCTTTTTCGAGGCCGCACGAGGCTTCAGCGTGACTCAGGCGCGGCTGCTCCTGCTGTTCTACTTCGCTGCCGGGCTGATCGGCGCGCCGCTATGGGGCTGGGTGGCGCGGCGCACATCGAAGCATATGGCGGTGGCGTGGGCGATTGGCAGCTACGCCGTTCTGCACGCTGCGCTGGTGCTGGCGCCGGCGCATGATTTCTGGCCGGCGGCGGCCGGCATGTTGCTGGCGGGCCTGCCGGCGGTCGCTCCGGCATTTCTGGTGCGCGCCATGCTGGCGGACGTCACCGATGCCGAGACGCTGGCGACCGGGCGCAACAATGCCGGGCTCTATTATGCGGTGCTGGTGGGGGTGCAGAAGCTCGGCTACGCGATTCCGGTGGGGATGGCCTATATCGTGCTCGATATGGTCGGCTTCGATGCCAAGTTGGGCGCCGGCAATACCGCCAGTGCCATCGATGGCCTGGTGCTGTTGTTCCTCATGCCACCGATCACCACTGCGCTCATGGCCGCCTGGCTGGCGCGCGGTTGGACGATCGGACAGGATGAGCAAGCGCGCATTGTGGCGGCGCTGGATGCGGGGGCAGCAAAGCAGAGCGCGACTTGAGGCTGGCCCGTGATGACTTGACGCTGGCGCAACTGGCGCTCATGCCTGTCGCAGGGGATAACCAGCGAAAGTGGTAGGCATGCGCTTGTTCGACAGTGTGGGACCCAATCCGCGCGTGGTGCGGATGGTGGCGGCGGAAAAGGGCATCACGCTGGACCGCGTCAGCGTGGATATTCTGAAGGCCGAGAATCGCACCGCGGAATTCGTCGCGCGCAACCCGACTGGCAGCACCCCGGCGCTGGAAACCGACGATGGCAGCATCATCGCCGAGATCACCGCCATTGCCGAGTATCTGGAAGATCTGCACCCCGAACCGGCGTTGATCGGCGAAACCGCGCTGCAACGAGCGCAGACCCGCATGTGGGTACGCCGCATCGATCTGAACATCGTGGAGCCGATGGCCAATGGCTTTCGCGCCTCGCAGGGCCGCCGCATGTTCGCACCGCGCATGACATTGGTGTCTGAAGCGGCTGCGGAGGAGCTGAAGGCGATTGCGGCGGAAAAATTGCGCTGGATCGACGGCCTGATGGCAGGCGAGTTTGTGTGCGGGGATCGTTTCACCCTGGCCGACATCCTGCTGTTCTGCTTCGTCGAATTCGGTGCGCAGGTGGGGCAGCCGCTGCCCGATGGCCTGGTGTGGCTGCCCGCCTGGCATCAGCGCGTTGCCGCGCGCGCGTCGGCCGCCGCTTGATCGCGCGTGCCATGGCCAGCCCGGCGCTGTTGTTCGCCCGGCAATTTCTGGCCAACCCGCGCCGGGTTGGCGCGGTGGCCCCCGCCTCGCCGGCACTGGTGCGCTGCCTGCTCGATGGCGTCGATTGGACGCGCGTGACCAACGCGGTGGAATATGGGCCGGGTACCGGTGTGGTGACGCGGGCCATGCTGGCGCGCATGAGCCCCGATGCCAGGCTGACGGCGTTCGAGATCAATCCGGATTTCGCCGATTATCTGCGCACCACGATACCCGATTCACGGCTGACTGTGCTGGCGGTGTCGGCCGCCGATGCCGCGCTGCATGTTGGGGCCGGCTGCGACGTGGCGATTTCCAGCCTGCCCTTGGGTGTGATGCCGCAAGCGGTGCGCGTGGCGGTGCTGGCGGCGACGGCGCAATTGTTGGGCCCCGGCGCGGCACTGATCGGGTATCAATACTCGCCCGCCCGGCTGGCCGAGGTGCGGCGGGTGTTTCCCGATCTGTCGCTGCGGATCGAACCGCGCAATCTGCCGCCCGCCGTGGTGTTCACCGCCAAGCGGTGAGTTCACGGCCTAAAGCTCGATCAACGTATCCGGCAGCTCGTTCACATCGCCGACGTGTGGCGGCAGGTGACGGGACAGGACAGCGCCGGCGCGGGTGATGGCGGCGACCATGCCATCGGCGGCGCGGCCGGCCTTGATGCCGTCGATCAGCGCGGCGATTGTATCGGCCCAATCATCGGCAGCCACCAGCGCGAACACGCCATCATCGGCGATCACTTCGGCCACATGTTCGGGTTCATCGACATAGAGCAGCAGCCCGGTGCGCCCCTGCGTCGCCGACAGGCCGCGGGCGCGGAACTGCACCATGGCAGCATGATGGACGCGATCACGCCGCAGCGGGCGCGGCGTCAGGATGCGATCCAGCCGAAGCCCCGCCACCAACGCCAGCGTGGCGACGAACAGCACGGCCTGCACCGCAACAAAGCCTTCCACGGCGTGACGTTCGCGGGTGGCGGCATCCAGCACATCCCAATCCGGGAACAGCAACGAAGGCGCCCAATCCGCGAGCACTGCGCCGAACGGCAGCACGAAGGCGGCGAGCACGGCAGCGGCGAGCATGGTCGCGGTGTAGCGGTGCGGCCGCGTGTTGACGATCACCACGATTTCGCCGGCCGTGGTGGCTTCGGCATCGGCGATGGCGCGGGCGATGCGGGCGCGATCTGTATCGTTGAACAACATCACCAGCCTCCCGAGGCGCCGCCGCCACCACCGGAACCGCCGCCACCGTCGAAGCCGCCACCGCCGCCGCCAAAGCCGCCGCCACCACCCCAGCCGCCACCACCGCCGCCGCCCCAGCTGCCACCGATACCGGGGCCCCAGATCACCACCGGGCCACGGCTGCGGCCACGCCGGCCGGGACGCGACGCCAGGAAAATCCAGATGATCAGGATGGCCAGCCATACCAGCGCACCCACGCCGGGCCGGTCCTTGCTCTCCTCTTGCGTCTGCGCCGCATTGGCCACGGCGAGCTTTTGCTGATCGGGCGGCAACTCCAGCAGCTTGATCAGCGCATCGCTGCCGGCAACAATGCCGCCGGCCATGTCGCCCGCCTTGATGCGCGGCACGATGGTGCGGCGGATGATCTGGCTGGATACCGCATCGGTCAGCGTGCCTTCCAGGCCATAGCCGACCTCGATGCGCAATTTGCGTTGCGCCGGCGCCACCAGCAGGATTGCGCCATTGTTGGTGCCTTTCTGGCCGATGCCCCAGGCGCGCAGCAGGCCGACACCATAATCCTCGATCTCATAGCCTTCGAGATCGGCGACCGTGGCCACCACCAGCTGCGTGCCGGTGGTGTCCTCCAGCGTCTTCAGCCGCGCTTCCAGCGCTGCCGCCACGTCGGGCGGCAACACGCCGGCGGCATCGGTCACGCGTCCGGTCAGCTTGGGATAGACCGGATCGGCCATTGCAGGCGTCGCCAGCTGCAGCACCGCCAGCAGCGCCGCCAACAGCAGCGCCACCAACGACAGCCGGCGCATCGTGCCGGGGTTGGCCATCAACAATCTCCCTTCGGGAGGTTTGGGTTCAGAATTTCACTTCCGGTGCCTTGTCGGCATTGACGGTCGTGGCCTTGAACGGCGCGATCGGTTCGGCGCCATAGATGACCTTGGCGGTGATCAGGCTGGGGAAGGTGCGGATTTCGGTATTATAATCCTGCACCGCGCCGTTGTAATCGCGGCGCGCCACAGTGATGCGGTTCTCGGTGCCTTCCAACTGGCTCTGCAATTGCAGGAAATTCTCGTTGGACTTCAATTCCGGGTATTTTTCCACGGTCACCAGCAGGCGGCCGAGCGATTGGCCAAGCGCACCTTGCGCCTGATCGAAGGCGGCCAGCTGCTTTGGGTCCGACAATTTGGTCGGGTCCACCGTCACCTGGGTGGCGCTGGCGCGCGCCTTGGTCACGCTTTCCAGCACGTCCTTTTCCTGGGCGGCAAAGCCCTTCACCGTGGCCACCAGATTAGGGATCAGATCGGCGCGGCGCTGATACTGGTTTTCCACATCGGCCCAGCGCGCCTTCACGGTCTCTTCCTTGGCGGGAATGGTGTTCACGCCGCAGCCGGACAACAGCATGGCGGTGCCGGCCAGGGCGGCCAAAGCGGCGGGTCGGCGGAAATAACGGTTGCTCACGAACGTCTCCAGGCGGGTCGCCGGCTTGCGCAAAGCGGCCGACGTGGTCAAACTGTGAACCATGCGCATGACATGAGATAGTGCGCTGTTGGAATATTCAAGGGGGCAGGCCCAGTGTTTCAGGAATTCAAGGCGTTCATCGCGCGCGGCAACGTGCTCGATCTGGCGGTGGCAGTGATCATCGGCGCGGCGTTCGGCTCCATCGTCACCAGCTTCACCGAAGATCTGGTGATGCCGATCATCGGCTTGGTCAGTGGCGGCACCGATTTCACCGGGCTGTTCCTGGTGCTGGGCCATATCCCGGCTGACTACACCGGCAGCCCCACCGATTATGAAGCGTTGAAAAAGGCCGGGGTCGCGTTGTTCGGCTATGGCAAGTTCCTCACCGCGCTGTTGAATTTCCTGATCATCGCCTGGGTGATCTTCCTGATGGTGAAGGCCGCCAACAAGGCGATGGCGCCGCCGCCGGCCCCTGCCGCCGCCGCCGAACCGCCGCCGCCAACGCCAACCGAAGCGCTGCTCGCCGAAATCCGCGACGAATTGCGGAAGGGCCGGATTTGATCTCCAATCTGGCTGGCCTGCTGGATTCCGTGCCGCTGGCCGCCGTGCCGGCGGTGCTGGTGGCGCTGTTTTTCATCGCGTCCGAACTTGGTTTTCGCTTGCACCGGCGCTTTGGCGGCAGCGGATCGGCCGAAGATGAAAGCCAGGTGCTGTCCACCGCACTGTTGGTGCTGGCGCTGCTGCTTGGCTTCACCTTCTCGATGGCGCTGGGCCGCTATGATGAACGGCGGCAACTGGTGGTGCAGGAAGCCAATGACATCGGCACCGCCTGGCTGCGTGCCGGGCTGGTGCCGGCGCCGCATGGCCCGCGCCTGCAACAGGCGTTGCGGGCCTATGCGCAGGTGCGGCAGACCAGCCCACTGCCCACCGAAACCGCGAGACTGGCGGAGGCCGCGCGCCTGCGTGACCAGGTGTGGCGCGTCACCGTGCTGGCGCAAGCCGGGCTGGACGGTGCCCGCGCCGCCAATCTGGTCGCCGCGGTCAACAGCGTGCTTGATACCGGCACCACCCGGGAAAAATCGGTGGCAGCGCGCGTGCCGGGCGAGGTTATGATCCTGCTGGTGTTTTTTGCCAGCGTGGCCTGCTTTCTGCTGGGGTATGTGCTGGCCGCGCATGGCCATCGCCACCGCTTTGCGTCGGGCGTGCTGTTCGTGCTGATGGCGCTGACCGTGATGCTGATCCTTGATCTGGATCGGCCGGCCGATGGCGCCATTCTGGTCGATCAATCGGCGCTGGTGGAATTGGCTGCACAGCTTGCCAACGCGGTGCCAACACTGCAGAAATGATCCCATGCGCCGTGTTGCCCTTGCCGTGCTTGTGCTGGCCCTGTTGCCCGGCTGCCGGGAACAGCGTGACCAGTTGAAGCAGGCGCTTTCCGGCCAGCCGCCGGTGATCGCCGGCAGCTTGGAAGGCGAATGGCAATTGGCCGATCTGAACGGCGGCGGCGCGCCCGACCCGGCGATCACCCTGCGATTTGATGGTGGCGATCAGAACAGCAGCCGGGTGGCGGGCAGCAGCGGCTGCAACCGGTTCAGCGGGCCGTGGGTGCAGGATGGCCGCATGCTGAAACTCGGGCCGTTCGCTGGCACCCGCATGGCCTGCGCGCCGGCGGTGATGGCAGTGGAGCAGCGCTTCCTGGCGGTGCTGGGCGATGTGACCAGCCTGGTGTTCACCACCAGTGGGGAGGCGATGCTGGCCACCCCGGATGGCCGGCGGCTGCGCCTGCGGCGCCCAACGCCACCCACCGGCTGAATCAGGCCGCGACGCGATCGATCGACAGATCGGCCAATGTGGTGTGATCCAGGATTCGGGCGGTCTGCTCGCGCACTTCGATCATGGTCTTGCGAATCACACAGGTCGATTCCTCGAAACAATCGACACAGCGCTGATAGGCTGAAACCGATACGCACGGCACCAGCGCCAGCGGGCCTTCGATCTGGCGGATGATCTCGCCAAAGCTGATCTGCCCCGCCGGGCGGGCGAGCCGATAGCCGCCCAGCTTGCCGCGATAGCTGGTGACGAGGCCGCCATTCTTCAGTTCGAGCAATATGGCTTCGAGGAATTTGCGCGGCAGCTTCTGATCGGCGGCAATCATCGAAATCGGCACCGGCGCTACCCCGTTGGTTCGGGCGATGAAGATGAGCGCGCGCAACGCATAGCGGGATCGTTGGGTAAGCATGGGGACGGTTATCCTATGCACCGGCAAGGAATTGCTGCCAACCCGCCGCATGGAGTCTCTGTGCGTGCCAAGCACGGAAGGCCAAACAGAAATTCCGCCGAAAGATAGGAAAATACGCCAATGTTTCGCAGTGGTGAACAGGCGTGTCATTATTGAGTAATACAGTTATTGGATCAAATCATTGATTTTATTGGACCGAAGATTTTTGCTGGCACTTGGCACGGGCGTTGCAAAGCATTGGACATCGGCAGCCGGATGGTCCGGCAAGCCGAGCAAACTCGAAAGGTCCCCATCATGTTCGCTTCGACCCACAATGTCTCCCGCACCTTTGCCGGCCTGGCTGGCACGCTGCTGTTCGCTGGCCTGTGTGTCGGCGCCGCCACGGCCCCTGCCCAGGCCGCCACGGTTTCGCCGATCAGCTACGGCGTCAACGCCGACGGCCAGCGCATCGCCCACGTCGCCTTTGGTGATATCAACCTGGATTCGAAGGCCGGCCAAGCGAAGCTGGAAACCCGCCTGCGCATCGCGGCCCGCACCGTGTGCAGCAACAGCGAGCAGGACACCATCGCCGCCGCGCAAGCCAATCGCTGCTACAACGAAACCCTGCGGGTGACCCGCAATGCCACGATGGCCGCGATCGCCTCGGGCAAGCTGGCTGGCTGATCGGCTGATGTGACACACGGCGGGCAGTGGCAGGGGCCGTCCCTGCCTGCCGATCCGGCCCGCGGTGCGCTTTTGCCCCCATCGGCGCACCGCCGGGCCAAACCGCCCCCCAATTTCCCAAAGCTACTCGGCTCTGGTGCGTTCTCCCGCCCCCTCGAACGCACCATGACGGTGTCGCCCGGCAGGTCTTTCCCTCCCTGCCGGGCGACACTTTATTTTTAAGGGCAGCGCGTCATGATGGCGCGATGCGCATCCTTCTCACCGCTCTGCTTGTCCTGTCCGCTGCGCCGGCTGCTGCCGAGCGCGCCCGCGCCATTGGCATCGCGCCGGGGCCGCTGCCAACGGGTGCGCTGAACGCCATCACCGATGTGCCCGGCGTGCTGGTTGGCCAGGTGACCATCGATCGGGGTGACAATATCCGCACCGGCGTGACCGCGATCCTGCCGCACGGCGGCAACATCTTTGCCGACAAGGTGCCGGCCGGGATCTTTGTCGCCAATGGCTTCGGCAAGCTGATGGGCCTCAGCCAGGTGCGCGAGCTGGGTGAGATTGAAACGCCGATCCTGCTGACCAACACGCTGAACGTGCCGGAGGCCGCCGCCGCCATCATCGAACACACGCTGGCCCAGCCGGGCAATGAAGCCGCGCGTTCGGTGAACGCCGTGGTGGGGGAAACCAATGATGGCGGGTTGAACGATATTCGCGCCCGCGCCGTGACCGTGGCCGATGCGCGCCAGGCGATTGCCGTGGCGACGCCCGGGCCGGTGGCGGAAGGCGCGGTCGGCGCCGGGCGCGGCACCATCGCGTTCGGATACAAGGGCGGCATCGGCACATCGTCGCGGGTGACGCCGCAGGGTTTTGTCGTCGGCGTGCTGGTGCAGAGCAATTATGGCGGCCGGCTGATCCTGGGCGGCGTGCCAATCTCGCCGCCACCGGCTGCGCCCGCGCCTTCTGCGGATGGCTCGATCATGATCGTGGTCGCCACCGATGCGCCGCTTTCGGATCGCAACCTCGAACGGCTGGCGGCGCGCGCCATGGTGGGGCTGGCGCGCACCGGATCGGCCTTTTCCAATGGTTCCGGCGATTATGCCATCGCCTTTTCCACCGCCGAGAGCGTGCGCCGTACCCCCGCCCGCCGCGCCGCCACCATGGCTGCGCCCGATGTCGGCAACGACAATATCTCGCCGCTGTTCGTCGCCGTCGCGGATGCAACCGAGGAGGCGATTGCCAACAGCCTGTTGATGGCCGGAGCCGTCAGCAGCCGCGATCAGGCGACGGGGCGGATGCGCAGCGTGCCGGCGGTGGATGTGGGGGTGGTGAAACGCCTGCTCGGCCCCGGCTGATCGCAGTCAGGGGTGGAGCGTCAGCTTCTGCAGCCGCCAGTTGAGCAGTTCAGCCACATAAAGTTCGTTCTCGGCCGGACAGGCGATCTCGTGGATCCAGCCGAACTGTTTCAGCTGCTTGCCGGCGCCGCCCAGCCAGCCCAGCACCTTGCCGTCCAGCGAAAGCTTGTAAACCCGGCCTGGCCAAGCATCGGCGACATAGAGGATCTGCTTGCCCGCCGCATCGCGCGGCGTGATGCACAAGGCCCACGGCGCACCGGGCATCATCGTTTTGGTGGTGGCCGCATCCGGGCCGTCGGCCGGTACAAGCGGGCGGTTGCCGATCGCCGCCGGCGCGTCGGCGGGCGCGGGCACGTTGATCTGGATGATCCGCAGCAAGCTGCCATTGGTATCGAACACCTGGATACGCCGGTTGCCGCGATCGGCGACATAGACCTGATCGGCCGCATCGACTGCGATCGAATGCAGCGTGTTGAACTGGCCAGGCGCGCTGCCGAAGCTGCCCCACGATCCCAGCCAGCGGCCATCCGGCGCCACCCTGGCCACGCGCGAATTGATGTAGCCATCGCTGATATAGGTGTTGCCCTGGCTGTCCCACGCCATGTCGGTCACTTCCCGAAACTGACCATCGACGGCCGGCAGCGGCGGCTTGGGATGTTCGAGCGGGCGGGCGTTTTCGTCGCTGGCTTCGGGTTTGCGGCCGAATACCATGGCGACACGCCCGGCCGGCGTGAATTTCACCACCATGTTCGATCCCTTGTCGGCCGCCCAGATATTGCCCTGGGCGTCGACCCGGGTGGCGTGGGCATAGGACCAGGCATAGAGATTGTGCCCGATTTCGCGCACATACCGGCCCTTGGCATCGAATTCGAGCAGCTGGGCGGCGGCCGCGGCATAGGCCGGGCCCTGGGTGTTGCCGCGCTGGAAGACATAGACCTGCCCGGCCTTGCCCAGGGCGACGCCCGCCACTTCCCCCATGTGCAGATCGGCCGGCGGCTTCAGGAAATCGACTGCGTCAAAGCGGATTTCGGGCGCCTCCTGCGCCGCAGCGGCCGATGCCAGCAGCACGGCCCCCAACATCATCGCGCGCACCATCATGCGTCTCCCCCTCTGGCGACGGGCCCGTCGTGCGGATCATGTGCCCGTCGGAGGGAGCATGCCCGCAATTCGTGGACGCTGCCAGATCAGACGTCGAGATTGGCCACGTTCAGCGCATTTTCCTGAATGAAGGCACGGCGCTCTTCCACGACATCGCCCATCAGCTTGGCGAAGATGTCGTCGGCTTCGGCCGCCTCATCCACATCGACGCGCAGCAGGGTGCGAGCGGCGGGATCGAGCGTGGTTTCCCACAATTGCTCGGCGTTCATTTCGCCAAGGCCCTTGTAGCGCTGCACGCCCAGGCCCTTGCGCCCGGCTTCGAGCACGCCGGCAAGCAGATCGGACGGGCGGGTGACGCGCATGGTGCCGAGCATGGCGGGCGCCGCATAGGCCGCGGCTTCCTGGGTGACCAGCGCATGCAGGCGCGGGGCTTCCGGGGCGGTGAGAAAGGCGCCGTCGATGACATGATAATCGGTCACGCCGCGCCAGGCGCGCTCCACCTGATAACCGCCGTCCACCGACAGGCGCGCCGTCCATTTGCCGCCTTCGGTTTCGGCGACATTGAGCCAGGCGGCCGTGGCCTGCGCCGCAGCCTCGCTGGCGGCGGCGAGCGCGCCATTGAGCGCCAGCGCCTCCACGACATGCGCTGGGTAACGGCGCGGCACATAATCCATCAGCGCGCGCATGCGGCGGGCATGATCGACCAGCGAGGCGAGATCGGCGCCAGCGCGCGGGCCAGCGGCGGTCATCAGCGCCAGATTGCCGGTGCCGGCCTCGACCAGATAATCCTCCAGGGCCGGATTGTCCTTCAGATACACTTCCGATCGGCCGCGCGCGACCTTGTACAGCGGTGGCTGCGCGATGAAGAGATGCCCGGCATCGATCAGCGTCGGCATGTGGCGGAAGAAGAAGGTGAGCAGCAGTGTGCGGATATGGGCGCCATCCACATCGGCGTCGGTCATGATGATGATCTTGTGATAGCGCAGTTTTTCCAGGTTGAATTCGGTGCCGATGCTGGTGCCGAGCGCCTGGATCAGCGTGCCGATCTCGCGTGACCCAAGCATGCGATCGAGCCGGGCGCGCTCCACGTTGAGGATCTTGCCGCGCAGGGGCAGGATCGCCTGATATTGGCGGTTGCGGCCCTGCTTGGCGCTGCCGCCGGCGCTGTCGCCTTCGACCAGGAACAGTTCGGATTTGGCCGGGTCGCGTTCCTGGCAATCGGCGAGCTTGCCTGGCAGCGAGGCGATATCGAGCGCGCCCTTGCGCCGGGTCAGGTCGCGCGCCTTCTTCGCGGCTTCGCGGGCGGCGGCGGCGTCGATGATCTTGGCGACGATGGTCTTGGCGTGGGCGGGATGTTCCTGCAGCCACACGTCCAGCCGGTCAGCCATCAGGCTTTCCAGCGGCTGGCGCACTTCGGATGAAACCAGTTTGTCCTTGGTCTGGCTGCTGAACTTGGGATCGGGCAATTTCACCGACACGATGGCGGTCAGACCTTCGCGCATGTCATCGCCGGTGAGTGACACTTTCTCTTTCTTCAGCAGGCCGGATTTCTCGGCGTACTGGTTGAGCGTGCGGGTCAGCGCGGCGCGGAAGGCCGCCAGGTGCGTGCCGCCATCGCGCTGCGGGATGTTGTTGGTGAAACACAGCACCTGTTCGTAATAGCTGTCGTTCCATTCCAGCGCGACTTCGATGCCGATGTCATTGGCCTGGCCGGTTATGGCGATGGGCTCAGGGATCAGCGCGGTCTTGGACTTGTCGAGATATTGCACGAACGCCGCGATTCCGCCTTCGTAATATAGTTCGACCTGCTTGCCTTCGGCGTGGCGGGCGTCGGTGAGGAACAGCCGCACGCCGCTGTTCAGGAACGCCAGTTCCCTGAACCGATGTTCCAGCCGGGCGAAATCGAAATCGATGGCACGGAAGGTGGCGATGCTGGGGAAGAAGGTCACGCGGGTGCCGCGCTTGTCGCCCGCAGGTCCGCGCACCGCCAATGGCCCTTGCGCGTCGCCATGGGCAAAGCGCATCCAATGTTCTTCGCCGTCGCGCCAGATGGTGAGCTCCAGCCATTCCGACAGCGCATTGACCACCGATACGCCCACGCCGTGCAGGCCGCCCGACACCTTGTAGGCGTTATCATCGCTGTTGTTGAATTTCCCGCCGGCATGCAGCTGGGTCATGATGACTTCGGCAGCCGACACGCCTTCTTCGGCGTGGATGCCGGTGGGGATGCCGCGGCCATTGTCGGTCACGCTGACCGAGCCATCGGGGTTCAGACTGATGTCGATGCGGTCGCAATAACCGGCCAGCGCTTCATCAATGGCATTGTCCGACACTTCGAACACCATGTGGTGCAGGCCCGATCCATCGTCAGTGTCGCCGATGTACATGCCGGGGCGCTTGCGCACCGCATCCAGCCCGCGCAGCACTTTGATGCTGTCGGCGCCATAATCTTCGCTGTTGTGGGCTTTGGGATTGTCGGACAAGATTTTGCCTGATCGCTGAAGGTCAATCCCGATGGCTATAGAGACTCGTGCGCACGCGTGCGAGGAAAGATTTGGCCATCCGCCAGACACAGGTGGGTGGCGGGGGTGGCGCTGGCAAACAGGTCCGCATCGGTGCCAGTGGCCCAGGCCTGCACGCCCATGGCCGCCAGCCGGGCGAACAGCGCCTCGCGGCGCTCTGCATCCAGATGCGCGGCAATTTCATCGAGCAGCAGGATCGGCGGGCGGCCATGGCGCTGGCTGACCAGTGCGGCATGGGCCAGCACGATGGCGATCAACAGCGCCTTCTGCTCGCCGGTGGAACAGTGCGCCGCCGGCATCGCCTTGGCGGCGTGGCTGACGATCAGATCGGCGCGGTGCGGGCCGTCGAGCGCGCGGCCGGCGGCGGCGTCGCGGGCGCGGCCCTTCGCCAGCCGGGCGGCGAGATCGCCCGCATCATCACCGGACAGGCTGATCAGTGGCCGGGTGAAGGGGCCATCCGCGCTGGCGGCGGCCTGGGCGGCAAGCGCGGTCACCACATCGGCCCGCGCGTCGGCGATGGCGGCGCCGTGGCTGGCCATGTCGGCTTCCAGCCCGGCCAGCCAGACCGAATCGGCCGGGGTCTCCGCCGTCAGCAGCCGGCTGCGCTCGCGCATGGCGGCTTCGTAACGGCTGACGCGCGCGCCGTGGCCGGGGTGCAGCGCCAGCACCAGCCGATCGAGGAACCGCCGGCGCGCGCCGGCACTGTCGGAAAACAGCCGGTCCATGGCTGGCGTCAGCCACACCAGCGCCAGCCATTCGCTCAAGGATGCGGCGCTCGCGCTGGCGCCGTTGATGCGCACCAGCCGGCGATCGGGGGCGGCGGCGGCCGTGCCGGTGCCGATCTGCACCTTGTCTGTGCCGGCGTCGGCGCCGGGACCAGCCGCCGTTTCCAGCGTCGCCGCCACGCTCCAGCCGCCGGGGCCGCCGTGCCGAGCAGCATCGGAGAGGGCAGCGCCGCGCAGGCCGCGGCCGGGCACCAGCAGGGAGATGGCTTCGAGGATATTGGTCTTGCCCGCACCATTTTCGCCGGTGATCACCACCAGGCCGGGCGCGGCAGCAAGGCTGGCGGCGGTATGATTGCGAAAATCGGTCAGCGACAGCCGGGTGATCGCTGCGATCACAACATCAGCAGCCGATGCTGGCCGCGATCGAAGCGGTGATAGGGGATGGGGCGCGCCGGATCATCGAGGCGCGCGGCGACATCGGCGAGGATGGCACGGGTGATGCTGGGCAGATCAAGCTGCGCCGCGGCCTGCCAATCGAACCAGGCGATTTCATCGAGCTCGCCGCAGCCGGCCGTGGGATCGAGGCTGACCAGATGCTGCGCATCCACCGTGAAAAAGCGCGCATCGAAACGGCGCGGACGCACCGGCGGGGTGATGGCGCGGCCGACGAAGCTGAGCGGTGCGAGGTGCGGCAGGTGGCCGGTGGCGAGGAAGTCACGCCATTCCGGTGATCGCGTGCGCGCCTGGCCGGGCGCGCCCAGCACCAGGCCGGTTTCTTCGAACAATTCGCGCACCGCCGCCGTGGCCAGCGCGCGGGCGCGGGCGGGTGGTGCGGTCTGGCCGAGACGGTGCGCCGTGTCGTCACCCAGTTCGCTGGCGGCGGCGACGCGGTAATCGGATGGGTGCAGCCGCCCGCCGGGGAATACCCATTTCTGCGCCATGAACACATGACCCGCCGCGCGCCGGCCCATCAGCACGCGCGGCACGGGGCCATCGCGGCGGATCACCAGCAAGGTGGCCGCATCCTTGGGCCGCAGCGAGCGGCCGGCGAGGATGGGGACATTATCTTCATCGACATTCATGGGGCGACCGTAGCGCATCGGCGGCGCGGGCGTCACCCCTCCGTCGCCCTTCGGGCGCCACCTCCCCTGAAAGGGGAGGAGCCAATTGATCCTCCCCTTCAAGGGGAGGTGGCGAGCGCAGCGAGCCGGAGGGGTGGCTGCCAGGCCCGAACGACCTCGCTCAGACCAGCGTGCCCAGCGCCGCCGCCGTATAATCCGTCAGTTCCCCGAAGCGGCCATCGCGCACCTTGTCCACCCAATCGGGGTCGACAATCAGCGCGCGGCCGACGGCGACGAGATCAAATTCGTCGCGTTCCATCCGGGCGATCAGGCCATCCAGGCTGGCCGGCTGCGAGGCTTCGCCGCCCATGCCGGCGATGAATTCGCCGGAGAGGCCGACGCTGCCGACACTGATCGTGGCCTTGCCGGTGAGTTTCTTGGCCCAGCCCGCGAAGTTGAGGCCATCCGGGCCGTCGATTTCGGGAAATTCCGGCTCCCAGAAGCGGCGCTGCGAACAATGGAAGGCATCGGCGCCGGCATCGGCAAGCGGTGCCAGCCAGGCCAGGAGCTCATCAGGCGAGGGCGCCAGCCGATAGCCGAAATCCTGCTGCTTCCACTGGCTCAGCCGGATGATCACCGGGAAATCCGCGCCGACTTCGGCGCGCACGGCTTTCAGCATTTCGGCGGCAAAGCGCGCGCGTTCGGGCAGGGTGGCACCGCCCCAGGCGCCGCCGCGCTGGTTGGTGACGTCCCAGAAGAATTGATCGATCAGATAGCCATGGGCACCGTGCAGCTCCACCGCATCGAATCCCAGCCGTTTGGCGTCTCCGGCGGCGCGGGCGAAGGCGGCGATGGCGTCGGCGACATCCGCGTCGGTCATGGCAACGCCATTCTGCCTGTCGGCCATATAGACGCCCGACGGGCTTTCGGCGGTTTCAGCCTTGGGGTTGCGGCGGTTGGGCAGCGCGCCGACATGCCACAATTGCGGCGCGATATGGCCGGCTTCGCTGTGCACCGCCTTCACCACGTCGCCCCAGCCATCCAGCGCCGACCCGAAGAAATGCGGCACATTGGGATCATTGGCCGCGCCGGTGCGCTCAACCGCGGTGCCTTCGGTGATGATCAGGCCAACCCCGCCAGCCGCGCGCTTGCGGTAATATTCCGCCACATTCTCGCCGGGCTGGCCGCCGGGCGAGAAGCTGCGCGTCATCGGGGCCATGGCGATGCGGTTGGGCAGCGTCAGGCCGTTGAGGGTGAAAGGGCGGAAGAGGGTTTCGGTGCTCATGCGCCGTCGTTAGCCGGCGGGCGTGCGCAACGTAACCTCATTATTTCTTCATTGGGGCGTGGTTGTGCTTTCTCCGCTGTCCGCCAGCGGGTGGCAGCGGTTGACCAGTTCGACCAGCGCCGCGGCGGCGACATGGGTATAGATTTGCGTGGTGGCGATATCGGCATGGCCCAGCAAGGTCTGCACGATGCGCAGATCGGCGCCGCCTTCCAGCAGGTGGGTGGCAAAGGCGTGGCGCAGCACGTGCGGGGAAATGCGCGTCGCCGGGATGCCGGCCGCGGCGGCCAGTTCGCGGATCAATTGCCACAGCCGCAGCCGCGTCAGATGCGCGTCGGCACTGCCGCGCCGGCCGGAGGGGAAAAGAAAGCGGCTGCTGGCCGGCACATGCGCGGCCCAGGCCAGCACGGCAGCTTCGGCGCGGCGGCTGATCGGCACCAGCCGTTCCTTGCTGCCCTTGCCCCGCACCACCATGTGGCCGCGCCCGGCGCGCACGCTGCTGCGCGGCAGCGCCACCAGCTCGGTGGCGCGCAGGCCGGAGCCATAGAGGAGTTCAACGAGCGCGCTCAGCCGCAGCGTGCGCGGATCGTCGGGCCGGGCCGCCAATTGCTCGGCCAACGCGGCGAACAGACGCTCGACATCGCCGGCCCCCAGCGTCTTGGGCAGGGGCCGGGCAGCGCGGGGCAACGCGAGATCGCGGCCCGGATCATCGCCGCGGATGCCTTCCGATGCCAGAAACGCCAGGAACTGCCGCACCGCCGAGCCCTTGCGCGCCGCACTGGCGCGGGCCAGCGGCGCCCAATGGCGCGCCAGTTGGGCAAGCGCGGCAGCATCTGCGGCGGCGAGCCGGCCACCCAACCAGTCGCTCGCCTGGGCAAGATCGCGGCCATAGGCGAGCAGCGTGTTTTTCGCAGCACCGCGTTCGGCGGCCATGGCATCGAGGAATAGCGCGATGGCGCGGGAATCGCCGATGTTGGCGCTCAAACCGGCAGGCTCCCCCCGACGCCGGCGGCTGCGCGGGTGACGGCTTCGGCGGCGAACTGCCGGGCTTCGGCGCGGCGCCCGCTTGTCACCAGCGCCGCGACAATGGCTTCGACATGCGCGGGCGGCACATCGGCCCAACCGCCCTGCAAGCCGGTCGCGGCAAGCAGCGCCACTTCGCCAGCAGCACCGCGGCGGGCGGCATTCTCGATGGCGGTGCGCCAGCGCCCGGGGGTGGGGGTTATCAATTCGCGGCGCAGCCCGTCCCAATCCTTGCCTTGTGCGGCACCCAGCCCGCTGAGCGCGGCCAGCAGCACAGCGGCGCTGCGCGGCGAAGCATTGGTGCCGCTGCGCCATTCCTTGAACGAACCTAGCGATGCCGTCACGTCGCTGCCCACCGCCAGCAAGGCCCAGGCCCGCACCCTGGCGTCGTCGCTGGCGGCCCGGGCGATCGGCCACCAGCGGGATGCGGCGCGTTCGTTGCCGGCCGCCAGCAGCGCGGCGATGATGGCGGGCGAATCGTCGGCCAGTGTCGCCACCGGCCGCACGGCAGCAGCGGCGGTCGCGGTTTCCAGCAGCGCGCCATAGGGATCGCCGCCGGCCGATACGCTGGCGCGGATCGCCGCCATCGCCGCCGCGCGCGCGGCCGGCGTGCCGGCGGTGAAGGCATCGCGCAGATTGGCGGCACGGCTGCCAGCCGCAAAGCCGCCATTGGCGTCGGCCGGCGACAGCGCCGCCACGCCGCTGGCCAGTTCGGCGGTGGACAAATTGCCTTGCATGGCCGCGGCGCGCAGCAAGGCCAGCCGGGTTTCGCCGCTCACCGCCGGATTGCGCACCACCCAGCCCGCATAGGCCGGGCCGAGCGCGGGCAGGCGATCGGCCGGCACCGGCACCCCGGCGGCGGTGGCGACGCCATAACGATAGACGGTCAGCCCCTCCACTTCTTCCCAGTTCACGCCATCGGCGCGGCCGGTGCGCCCAGCGCCGCCGGCCAGCACGGCGACACGCTGTGCCAGACGCACATCGAAGGGCGCGACGCGGCGGCGCTGCCCGCGCAGCACATCGATGATGTTGGCCGAGGTGAGATCATCGCCCTCCATCGCCGAACACATGCCATAGGCCAGATCCCACAACGGCCCCGGCGTCAGCGCACGCCCCGTGGCCGCGATCGGGCACAGGCCGGCAATGTCGGCCGCCGCCAGCGAGACCTGCGCGGCCATCGCATAGGTCGCCGGCGTGAAGCGATCGACGGGCAGCACATCGATCAGCCGGCGGGCGCCATCAACCTCGCCGTGTCGCAACAGGAGCCCGGCGCGGGCTGCCACCCAATCGCCATCGCCAAGCCCGCGCGGGCCCGGCACGCGCGCCAGCAGCGCGCGGCGCAGCGTGATCGCCGCCCAGCGCGACGCCACCGGCCGGGTGATGCGCGCCGCCAACACCGCCAGAACTTGCCCGTTGCTGCCCGTAAAACTGTTGTCGCCAAAGCCGCCTACCGTATCGGCCGGAAACACGCCGATCGGCGCGCCGGGCGGCAGCGCGGCGCGCGCGGCAAAGGGATCGGCCGGCTCTGGCGGCAGCACCGTGCCATCGGCAGCCGCGTCGGGCAGCAGCGGCGGCAGATCGGTACCGGCAGGATTGGGGCTGGCAGAACTGGGGCTGGCAGAACTGGGGCTGGTTGGGGCCTGCGGCACCACCCCGGGTAACAGCGGCGCCGGTGCTGCGGCGGCTGGCGGTGCCGGCGCGTCAAAGCCGGGCGGCAGCAGCGATTTCGGCTTGTCCGGCGCCTGGCTGCCGGCCGGGGCGGCCAGCAGCGCGGCCACCAGCAGCAGGGCAGATCGTGCCTGCCTTGCGTTGGTTGCGCCCGTGTTTGCTGTCGCCATGGCCGCGTGTATAGCGGTGCAGACGATGGACGGCGACCCGAAAATCCTTGGCGAAGGCGTAGACCCGGCCCCCGCCCCAACCCCGTCGGCAGACCGGCTGGTGGTGGCGGCGCGCCGGCCGATCACGCTGATCGGCCTGATGGGCGCCGGCAAATCCAGCATCGGCAAGCGGCTTGCGCTGCGGCTGGGCCTGCCGTTTGCGGATGCCGACACCGAAATCGAAGCCGCAGCGGGGCTCAATATCCCGGAAATCTTCGCACGGTTCGGCGAAGCGCATTTCCGCGATGGCGAACGCCGGGTGATCGCCCGGCTGATCGATGGCGTGCCCAAGGTGATTGCCACCGGCGGCGGCGCCTTCATGAACGAAGAGACAAGGGCGCTGATCCTGGCGCGCACCCAGGCGGTGTGGCTGAACGCCGAAGTGTCCACTTTGGTCGATCGGGTGCGACGGCGCGGCGGCCGGCCGCTGCTTGCCGGGCGCGATCCGGGGGTGGTGCTTGCCGAACTGGCCGCCGTGCGCAATCCGGTTTATGCGCTGGCCCCGATCCAGGTGCTCAGCCGGCCGGGGCCGCACCACGACATGGTGGAGGCGATCATCACGGCGCTGGCCGCAGCAAACGCCACAGATGGGGCCACAGACGTGGATGGGGACTTGTCATGATCGTTGAAGTCGCGCTGGGCGCGCGGGCCTATCCCATCACCATCCAGGCCGGCTTGCTCGGCAATGCCGCGCCGGTGCTGGGGCGGTTTGCGCGCGGCGGCCGGCTGGCGGTGGTTACCGATGCCAACGTGGCGCCCCTGTATCTGGATGCGCTGGCGGCCGGCCTGCCCGATATCGTGCTGGAACCGATCGTGCTGCCGCCAGGCGAAGCCACCAAGGATTGGGCGCATCTGCAACTGGTGGTCGAACGCCTGCTGGCGCTGGGCATCGAGCGCGGCGATGCGGTGGTGGCGCTGGGCGGCGGCGTGATCGGCGATCTGACGGGCTTTGCCTGCGCCATCCTGCGCCGCGGCTGCCGGTTCGTGCAGGTGCCCACCACCTTGCTGGCGCAGGTGGACAGCAGCGTCGGCGGCAAGACCGCGATCAACGCCGCCGCTGGCAAGAATCTGGTCGGCGCCTTTCACCAGCCCTCGGCCGTGCTGATCGATCCCGAAGTGCTGGCGACGCTCCCCTCACGCGACCTGCGCGCCGGCTATGCTGAGGTGGTGAAATATGGCCTGATCAATGATGCGGCCTTTTTCGCCTGGTGCGAGACCAATGGCGCGGCGGTGCTGGCCGGGGACACGGCAGCACAGACCTATGCCATCGCCCATGGCTGCCGCGCCAAGGCCGCCGTGGTCGCCGCCGACGAACGCGAGACAGACGATATCCGCGCCCTGCTCAATCTGGGCCACACCTTCGGCCATGCCTTCGAGGCGGCGGCCGGGTTTGGGGACCGGTTGCTGCACGGCGAGGCGGTGGCGCTGGGCATGGCGCTGGCGCATCGGTTCGCGGCGCGGCGCGGGCTGATTGCGGCGGCCGATGCGGCGCGCGTCGATGCGCATCTGGCCACCATGGGCTTCGTGATCCATCCCGCCGCGCTCGGCCTTGATGCCAGTGCTGCCGAGCTGATCCACCACATGCGGCAAGACAAGAAGATGAGCGGCGGCACCCTGCCCTTCATCCTGCCGCGCGCGCTGGGCGACAGCTTCGTGGCGAAGGACGTGCCGCTGGGCGAGGTCGAGGCGTTTCTGGCCGACGAATTGGCGGCCATGACGCACCGCTAAACATTTGCGCTCAACAGTAGTGACGGCCCAAACGCAGTTGCGGAGTGTCCATGCGGATCGGTGAACGGCTGGTGTCGGTGGGTGGGCCATCACCGCCGACGACGGCAAGATCGTCGAGATCGAACGCGAACAGATCATCGCCGCGGCCGGCTTCAGGGCGCTGCCGACGGCGTGGTGTGGCTATGCCACCAGTCACCGATCCTCAGGCAAGATTTTTCTTGGTGGTATCGATCTTCAGGCGTCTATTCGATCCCAGCAGAGACATACGAGGAAACCGAACATGCGAGTGCTGATCACGACATCGCTTCTGGCATTGGGGGTGGTTGGTGACCTGGCCGGCTTGTCGCCGGAAAAGGTCGCCGCGCAAACCGTCACACAAATGGCAACGGGCGCGCGCTACACGGCAGCGCAATTTTATGAGACCCGCAGCTATGCCGTGGGCGGCCTTGCAGCCGATGCCTTCAGCCATGATGGGAAGGCCGTCCTGATCTCGTCCGATGAAACCGGAATTTTCAACGCCTATCTGCTTCCCATGGCCGGCGGGCCAGCGATACCGCTCACCGTGTCGACCACCAACGCGACCTATGCGGTCAGCGCTTTTCCCAAGGATGGCCGGGTGCTCGTCTCCAGCGACGGTGGCGGCGATGAACTGACGCATCTTTATGTCCGTCGAACTGATGGGGCCTTGCAGGACATCACGCCGGGCACAAAGCTGAAGGCCGAATTTGTCGGCTGGCAAGCCGATGGCTCGACCTTCTTTGTCGCCACCAATGAACGCGATCCGGCGGCCTTCGATGTCTATGCCCATGATGCCGCCACGCTCCAGCGGCGGCTGGTGTTCAGGAACGACGGCGGGTTCACGCTCGGGCCGGTGTCGGCAGACGGGCGCACGCTCGGGCTGGTGAAGCAATTGTCGAGCGCAAATTCCGATGTGTATGTTGTCGGCCTAGGCGCTGGTGCCGTGCCCACCCTGATCACGCCGCACACCGGCAATGTCGCTTACCAGTTGGCCGAGTTCACGCCCGATTCCGGCAAGTTGATCTTCATGAGCGACGAGGGCGGGGAATGGGCGCGCGCCTATACCCATGATCTTGCCAGCGGGCAGCGGCAGTTACTGGTGCGGGGCGACTGGGATGTCGCGTTCACCGCCTTTTCGCCATCGGGACGGTATCGTGTGTCGGCGCTGAATGCCGACGCCTCGACCGTGCTGACCATCCTCGACACCAGGACCGGCCGGCCCTTGCAGCTGTCGGGCGTGCCCGCGGGCGATCTGGGATCCGTCCGCTTTTCGGCTGACGAGCGGGTGGTTGCGTTCACGGTGGCATCCGATACCTCGCCGCGCGATGTGTTCGTGGCCGACACCATGACCGGGCGGGCGCGGCGTCTGACGACCGCGCTGAATCCGGCAATTCGCGAAGCCGATCTGGTCGAGGCCAGCGTCGTGCGGGTCCCGGCCGAAGGCGGCGTTGCCGTGCCAGGCATTCTCTACAAGCCCAAGGGCGCTTCGGCGGCGGTCAAGGTGCCCGCCATCGTGCTGGTGCACGGCGGCCCCGGCGGGCAGAGCCGGCGCGGTTACAGCGCCATGATCCAGCATCTGGTGAACCATGGCTATGCCGTCCTTGCCGCCAACAATCGCGGCTCAAGCGGCTATGGCAAGACCTTTTATCACATGGACGACAAGCACCATGGCGAAGCCGACCTGCGCGATATCGTGGCCTCCGGGGATTGGCTGCGCAAGCAGGATTGGGTTGCGCCCGCCCAGGTGGCGGTGATGGGCGGTTCCTATGGCGGCTACATGACCGCAGCGGCGTTGACGTTCCACCCGGACAGCTTTGCCGCGGGCGTCGATATTTTTGGCGTCACCAATTGGCAGCGGACGCTGAAATCGATCCCGGCATGGTGGGGCGCCGAACGGACAGCCTTGTTCGACGAGATGGGCGATCCGGCGACCGACGAAGCGCGGCACCGGCAGATCTCGCCGCTGTTCCATGCGACCCGTATCACCAAGCCGTTGCTGGTGATCCAGGGTGCCAACGACCCCCGCGTCCTCCAGGTGGAAAGCGACGAGCTTGTCGCGGCCGTGCGCAACAACAAGGTGCCGGTCGAATATATCGTGTTTCCCAACGAGGGCCATGGCTTCACCAATCGCGACAATCGGATCACGGCCCAGGATGCCTATCTGAAGTTTCTTGATGCCCATGTCCGCGCGAAACGCTGACGCCGCTCCGATGGTGCGGCGCATGAGATTGCACGCGGCATGTCCTTCACTTGCGTACCCACACATCCCCCGCAGCCAACGCCGGTTTGGTCAGCGCCGCCTCCATCGCCTCATCGGCCCATAGCCAGCGACGCCACCACAGGGTGGACAGCACGGCAACACGGTCTTGCATCGCGGATTCGGCCGCCGCGCGGCCGGTGTCGCCGGCAAAGAGCATATGGTCGGCATCGGCCAGCACCAGCAGTGCCTTGCGGCTGTCAGCCGGGGCGCCGATGAACGGTGCGCTGCGCTGGGCGATTTCGCGGGAAGCCACTTCCGGCGGCGCTCCGGCCGGCACGCCATCGCGGGTGCCGGTGATCACCAGCAACGGCCGGCCGATGGCACCGAAATGGCGGCCAGCGGTGGCAGGATCGGCTGCACCGGTGGTGCTGATGGCGATGAAGGCGCGGAAGCGGCGATCGATGGCGGATGTCTCCCCGTTGGTGTCGCGCTGGCCAGCCATGGCCTGCACCACCCAGCCGCCCATGCTGTGCCCGGCCAGGCCCAGCCGCTGCCCATCGATGCGGGTCAGGTCACAACCGCCTTCGCGCGGTCGTCGCGCCAGCTCGTCGGCCACAAAGCCGATATCGGCAATGCGCGCCATGAACTGTGCCGGGGCGATGCCGGCGCGCACGCGAGCGGCGCGTTCGGCTGGCGTCGCAGTGCCGGCATAGACCACGCCGTCGCTGCCGGGATGCTGCACGCGCACCACGGCGATGCCGGCCGCCGCCCAGGCCTGCGCCCAGCGGCTGGCATTGCCCAGCCCGCCGCCCAGGCCGGGGGACCAGAGCACCGCTGCCAGGCGACCACGGCCGTCGGGCAGGGTGATGCGCACCGGCACGTCGCGGCCACGCTGCCCATCGCGCCATAGGCCATCGCAGGTAATCCCCGCCGCCGGTGCGGCCAGCAGGATGGGCAGGAACAGTGCCGAAAGGGCCGGATAGATACGCATCCGGCCAGCATAGGTGAGGATCAGGCCAGCGTCATCTGCCGCTTGCCGTGTTTCACCACCGCAGCCTGGCCGGTGCTGGTGGCGGTGGAAACGGTCTGGATCGTCTCCATGAACACGAAATCGCAGCGGGTTTCAGCGGGCGTGAAGGTCAGGGTGAGATAGCCGCGCCGGCTGGTATCGCACCAGGCCAGGCCCGGCGAGCTTTGCAGCAGGCCGGTGCGGATCAGCGCCGGATCGGCCTTGAACGCCGATTCATACCCCGGTGAGGTGACCGATTGCACGCCGAATTCGGCAGCGACCGGCTTGCCCTCCAGGCTGTGGTTGAAGGCCCAGGCGTTGTGGCTGTCGCCGGCGATGACAATCGGGTTGGCGCCGGCGTCGGCCATCGCCTTGAGCAGCCGGCGGCGGGCCTGCGGGTAACCGCTCCACATGTCTTGTGCGCCGGGGATGCCGGCCTGCGCCGCCGCCACGCCGCCGCGGACATAATTCTGGGAACGCGCATCGGCATCGGGGCCGAGCCATTCCACCGCCTGCTTCGGCGTGAAGATGTCGCCCATCACCACTTGCTGCGCCACCAATTGCCAGCGCTGCCCGGATTTGACGCTGGCGGCGATCTCGCCCGCGAACCAGGCTTCCTGCGCGCTGCCCAGCAAGGTGCGGCCGGGCGATTGCCATTCACCGCCGGCAAAGGCCTTGATGGCATCGGGTCCGCCGCGCAACGCCGCGCTCAGATCCAGCTGCTTGTCACGGCCGGTCATGCGAGTATCGAGCGTGATCACCGACAGAAGATTGCCGAAATCATAGCGCTGCCACGGGCGATCGGGCGACATCAGCCATTCGCGGTGCGCCTTCACGGCGGCGTCGCGGCGCAGGTTCCATGCGCCTTCATTGTCCTGATGGTTCTGCGCGCCGCCCTTCCAGGCATCGTTGGCGAATTCATGATCGTCCCAGATGGCAATCATCGGGAAGCGCGCGTGGATGGCCTGCAAGGCTGGATCGGCGCGATAGCTGGCATAGCGCTGGCGATAATCGTCGATCATGATGATTTCATCGGCCGGCAGAATCTCGCGGCCGGGCATCACCACTTCAGGATAAACGCGGGGCTGATATTCATAGATATAATCGCCCAAGTGGATGACCAGATCGATATCATCACGGGCGGCGGCGTGGGCATAGGCGTTGAAATGCCCGAACGGCCGGTTGGAGCAGGACAGCACGGCGATCTTCATCTGGTCCAGCTTGCCGGCCGGCAGGGTGCGGGTGCGGCCGACCGCCGATTGCGTGCCATCGGGCGCGGTGAAACGATACCACAGCCAGCGGCCATCGGGCAGGCCGGTGATGCGCGCCTGCGCGGTGCCCCAGGTTTCGGCGCCGGCCACCGCTTCGCCGCGTGCGATGATGCGGGTGAGCGCGGCGTCTTCGGCGACCTCCACCTTCAGCGTGGCGGCCGCGCCGGTGACGGTGGCATAACGCGTCCACAGCGTGATGGCGCCGGCCGCGGGATCGCCGGATGCAACACCATGGGTGAAGCCACTGCCGGGCCAAAGCCGCGCCAGCGCCGGGCGGACCGGCAGGATCAGGCCAGCGGCGGTGGCCGTCAGGAAGGCGCGACGATCAATGGCAGGACGCATGGCTGATTCCCCGTTAGATGCTGGCCGCCATTAAGCCGGATATTGTGACAATTTCGAGGGCGTTTGCCACCATGCCGAAAATGCGCCGCAAGGCCGACTTGCCCACGAAAGACTGCGCCGCCTGCGGCCGGCCGTTTGCCTGGCGCAAGAAATGGGCGAAGGATTGGGACAATGTGAAGTTCTGCTCCGACGCGTGCCGGTCGGGTGCCTATTTGCGTGCCCGATCAAATGGTGCAGGATGATGCCAAACCTTCAAGAGGAATCATCATGGCCACGCAATTGAAGCCGCAGAGTGTGCAGGATCAGGTATCGGCGGAGGAGTGGGCGCTGCGCGTCGATCTGGCCGCCGCTTATCGGCTGGTGGCCATGTATGGCTGGGATGATCTGATCTTCACCCACCTGTCGGTGCGGGTCCCGGGGCCGGAGCATCATTTCCTGATCAACCCCTATGAGCTGATGTTCGAGGAAATCACCGCGTCGAGCCTGGTGAAGATCGATGTGCACGGCAATCCGGTGATGGAGACGCCTTACCGCACCAATGCCGCCGGCTTCACCATCCACAGCGCCATCCACATGTCGCGCGAAGATGCCCATGCCGTCATCCATCTGCACACGCCACACGGCCAGGCGGTTTCAGCGCACAGCGAAGGGCTGATGCCGCTCACCCAGACTGCGATGCTGATCCGCGATGAACTGACCTACCATCATTATGAAGGCGTCGCGACCGATCTGGATGAACGCGAGCGGCTGGTTGCCGATCTCGGCCCGACCAAGACGGCGATGATCCTGCGCAACCATGGCACGCTGACCGTGGGTGAGACGGTGGCCGAGGCCTTCATCAAGATGTATTTCCTGGAACGCGCCTGCGAGGCGCAGTGCCTCGCGCTGGCCGGCGGCCAGGATCTGATCAATCACCCGCCGCAGGGCACACCGGAAAAGGCGGCCGATCAGGGCCGCATGGGCCTGAAGCTGGTCGGCAACATGCTGGCCTGGCCGGCGCTGCTGCGCAAGCTGGATCGGCTGGACCCGAGCTTCCGGGACTAATCCTCGAACCGGTTCAGCGCGTCGCCGGCATAGGCGATCACGGTCAACCACAGCCAGCCGAACAACATGGCGGTGCCGCCGGCCGGGGCGAGCGCCGCCACCCAGCGTGGCGCGCCCATGGCCAGCAGGTTGAGATCCATGGCGAAGATGAAGCTGCCGACGCTCACCGCCCAGGCGCCGCTGTGCACGAGGGGCGAATTGCGCCAGCCGAGCAAGCCGAACACCGCAGCGACGTGCGGCAACTGGAACATCACCCCGGTCATGATCCAGTCGCGCGCCTGGGGATCGTTGATGCCGTGCGCGGCGAAGGTGCCAAAGGCCAGCGCGATCACCGCATTCAGGCAGGCAAAGGCCGGCAGGTAGCGCGGCCGGGGACTTGGGCGGGACGGGCTGGCGGGGGTGCTGGTCATCGCGGCGACCATTGCGTGCCGATGGACAAAAGAAAAGCCCCCGCGTCGTGATGAAGCCGCAGATCAGGGTCGCGCCGCCAGCATCGCCTCCACCCACGCCGGCACCAGCGTGCCGGCCGGGCCGTGGCGTGCTTCATCGAACATCGGCGTGCCGGCCGACGGCTCCAGGTTGAGCTCCAGCGTGCGCGCGCCGGCCTCGCGCGCCCATTGCACAAAGCCGGCCGCCGGATAGACCGCGCCGGAGGTGCCGATGGACACGAACAGATCACACGCTGCAATCGCCGCGGTGATCTGGTCCATGTGGTAAGGCATTTCGCCGAACCACACGATATCGGGGCGCAAGCTGCCGCCGGCGCGGCCACAGGCCGGGCAGGGCGGATGGTCGACCAGCCGGCCCGTGAAGCGATTCGCCGCGCCGCAAGCCAGGCACAGCGCGCTGAGCAGCTCGCCATGCATGTGCAGCAACCGCTTCGATCCGGCGCGATCGTGCAGATCATCGACATTCTGCGTCACCAGCAGCAGCTCTCCCGACCAGGCTGCATCCAGCCGCGCCAGCGCCAGATGCGCGGTGTTGGGCGCCACCTGCGCCAGAAAGGCGCGGCGATCGTCATAGAAACGCTGCACCAGCGCTGGATTGCGGCGGAACGCCTGCGGGGTGGCGACGTCTTCCACGCGGTGGCCTTCCCACAGGCCATCGGCGGCGCGGAAGGTGGGCACGCCGGATTCAGCCGAAATGCCGGCCCCGGTGAGGATGACGATCTTGCGCGGCCCGCTCATGCGGCGGGCGCCAGCAAGGTGGCCGGATCAGCCCACCAGATGCGGCGCACCGGCTGGTGGCTGCCATCTGGGGCGGTTTCAAGCCATTCCATGACGTCTTCACCCCCCAGCCTTGCATAGAATCCGCGCGCGGCCGTGTTGGCACTGTACACGAACAGATCCAGCCCCAACCTCGGCGCCT
This sequence comes from Sandarakinorhabdus sp., assembly GCF_987265915.1. Lineage (NCBI taxonomy): Bacteria > Pseudomonadati > Pseudomonadota > Alphaproteobacteria > Sphingomonadales > Sphingosinicellaceae > Sandarakinorhabdus > Sandarakinorhabdus sp. Next base: position 256,125 of record NZ_OZ503948.1, on the reverse strand, counting down.
CGGCCAGCGTCAGCGCTGCCGCCGCGGCCAGCAGGCGCCGGCCCAACCCCTGCCCCTTCAGGCCGGGGCGCACATGCAGATTGTCCACATGCGTGCCCCACTGCGGATCGGCAGCGACAAACAGGCTGACAAAGCCGGCCAGCCCATCCGCATCCTCCGCCAACAGCACGCGCAGTGCCGGATCAGGCACGGCGAAGCGCTGGGTCCACACGTGCAGGCGATTGGCTGCCACATCATGGGCCAGCCAGTCGGCAGACAGGATCCCGGCATAGGTCGCGGCCCAGCTTGCCGCGTGCAAGGCGGCAATCGCGGGCGCGTCGGCGGGTTGGGCAAGGCGAAAACGCATCGCGGCCACCATAAGGGCGAAGCGCAAAACCCGGCAAGCGCCACAGATGCAGCTGGTGCAACCTTCGCTGCGCCCCCGTGTTGGCCCTTATTGCGGACGCTGCACCATCGACGCTTTCATGCTGGGCAGAAGGGAACGAAAATGCCGACTCGCGGCGCCAGCCTGATCAGCCGGGAAGTGCTGCCGTTTGCCATGGCGCTGCTGGTCCTTGCCGGGCTGGCCCTGCTGATCGATGCAGCGCTGCACTTTTTCGGCCTGGTGTGGATCGGCCGCTGGCTGGGCATCCCCGGGCTCGTCCTGATCGTGGGCTCGTTCGCCTATTCGCTGCGCAAGCGCAAGATCACTACAGGCGGCCAGCCGATGGTCTTGCTGCGCCGGCACGAACGCATGGCCTGGGCCGGGTCGCTGCTGGTGCTGGTGCATGCCGGCATTCATTTCAACGCAGTGCTGGCCTGGTTGGCGCTGCTGGCCATGGGGATCAATATCGTAAGCGGGCTGACCGGGAAATTCCTGCTGGACCGCGCCCGCACGCGGCTGGTGGCCGCACGGACCCGCCTGGCCGACAACGGCATGGATGCCGTCCAGATCGAGGAGCGCCTGTACCGCGACAGCCTGACCTATGATCTGGTGCGCAAATGGCGGGTCGTGCATGTGCCGATCACCATGGCGTTTGCGGTGCTGGCGACCGCCCATCTGGTGTCAACGGCGCTGTTCTGGGATTGGCAGTGATGCCGCGGCCGGGGATATTGGTCATGGCGGCGGCGCTGATTGGCATCATCGTGCTGGCATTTACGCACCCGCAACCGATGCTGGCGCCCGGCGCGGTGATGCCCGCCCATGCCGCCATCGCCAGGGATTGCTTTGCCTGTCATCAGCCGTTTCAGGGCGCGGCAGCCCCGCGCTGCATCGCCTGCCACGCGCCGGCGCGCATCGGCCTGTTCACCACCAAGGGCACAGCGCTGGCCCGCAACAAGGCCGCGTTCCACCAGCAATTGGCCAATCCGGATTGCATGGCCTGCCACAGTGATCATGCCGGGCCGGCCTTGACCGGGCACAGCCCGACGCTGTTCAATCACATGTTGCTGCAGCCGCAGGCTCGCGGCCAGTGCGCGACATGCCACAGCGCGCCGTCCGGGCCGCTGCACCGCCAGATGGGCAGCACCGGCTGTGGCAGCTGCCACAGCACCAGCGCCTGGCGGCCCGCCAATTTCGCGCATGACCGGCTGTTTCGGCTGGATGGTGCGCACAATGTTGCCTGTGTCACCTGCCATGTCGGTGGCAATCTGCAACGCTACACCTGCTATGGCTGCCACGAACATCAGCCGGCGCGCGTGCTGGCCGAACATCGGGAGGAAGGCGTGCGGGGCAATCTCGACAAATGCGCCCGCTGCCACCGCAGCGCCGAGGGTGAGGGCGAAGGCAGCGAAGAAGGCGAAGACCGGGATTCGTGAGGGCACAGCAGCGGCTGGCGAAGCGCGGCAAGCTGTGGCTGTATGCCGCCGATGAAACGCGCACGCATCCAGTGGCGATTTGGCTGGCAGATGCTGGGCTGGGGCGCCGCGCTGGCGGCCGGCGCCGGCCTGCTCGCCTGGGCGGATTGGCAACGCACGGCGCGCACCAATGCGGCCGACATTGCGCTGCTGCTGGTGGCGGCGCTGTTTCTTGGGCTGGGGCTGTGGCTGGGCTTTGCCGTGTGGAGCCGCCCCGTGCTGCCGCCCGGCAATCCGGCCGCGGCGGCCAGCCTGGGCCTCTCGCCACGCGAGATCGAGGTGCTGGGGCTGCTGGCCGCCGGCCAGGCCAACAAGGAGATTGCCCGCGCGCTGGGCGTGTCGCCCAACACAGTGAAAACCCATCTGGCCAGGCTCTATGCCAAGCTGGACGCCGGCAGCCGCACGGCGGCGCTGGCGCGCGCCCGCGAACTCGGGCTGATTTCGTGAATCGTGTGGGTGATTGCGGCCAGATCACCCGTTCGGGGGACTGACAAGACCCCACTTGCTGTGGCCGGTCGTGGGTGCAACCATCGCAAAAGGGGACACATCACATGATCACCACCATCGCACGTTACGGCCTGGCGGCCGGCCTGATCATTGGCAGCATCCTGTTCGGCACCACGGTCGGCCTGCAAAAGCAGATTCCCGATCCGTCCGTGGGCATGGCCATCGGCTATGCCGGCATGCTGCTGGCGTTCAGCATGATCTATATCGGCATCAAGCGCCATCGCGACAGCCTGTTGGGCGGCGTGATCGGTTTCTGGCCGGCGCTGGTGATGGGCATCGGCATCAGCCTGATCGCCACGCTCTTCTATGTGCTGGCCTGGGAAGCCGCGCTGGCGGTGACCGGCATGGATTTCGGCGCCGAATATGCCGGGATGATGGTGGCCGAGGCGCAGAAATCCGGTGACCCGGCGGCGATGGCGCGGGCCAGCACAGAGGCTGCCGAATTTGCCCGCAACTATGCCCGGCCGCTGTGGCGCATGGCCATCACCGCCACCGAGATCGCCCCGGTGGGTGCACTCGTGTCGGTGATCGTCGCAGCCTTGCTCAGCCGGCGGCGGACCCGGCCATTACCCGGTTGAGCCCCCGCATGCAGCCGGTTGCGCCCGCCCCGGCAAGCCGCCACTATGCGCGCCATGAACGGTAAAGCAATCAAAGTGGGTGTGCTTGGGGCCGGCGGCCGCATGGGCCAGGCGATCATCGCGCAGCTCAACGACTGGCCGGGCATGGCACTGGCCGGTGCCGTCGAACGCGCCGGCCACCCCAGCTGCGGCCGCGCTGCCGGGCCGGGCCACCCCGAAACCCTCACCGTGTGTTCCAACATCGGCGCCATCGTGCACAATGTTGATGTGCTGATCGATTTTTCGGCCCCGGCGGCGCTGGCCGTGTCGCTGGAGGCGGCGCAGGAGGGCCGCTGCGCCCTGCTGATCGGCACCACCGGGCTGGAAGCCGTGCACCACGCCGCCATCGATGCCGCCGCCCGCCACATCGCTGTGCTGCAGGCCGCCAACACCAGCCTGGGCGTGACGCTGCTGGCCCGGCTGGTCGAACAGGCGGCGCGCGCGCTGGGGCAGGAATGGGATATCGAGATTGCCGAACTGCACCACCGCATGAAGGTGGATGCGCCGTCGGGTACGGCACTGGCGCTGGGCGAGGCGGCGGCGCGCGGCCGCGGCGTCGATCTGGCCAGCCACCGCGCCAGCGGGCGCGATGGCAGCAGCGGGGGCATCGGGGGCGCGCGGATCGAAGGCCAGATCGGCTTTGCCAGCTTGCGCGGTGGCAGCGCCGCCGGCGATCACATGGTGCTGCTGGCCAGCGAAGGCGAGCGTATCGAATTGTGGCACCGTGCCGAAAACCGCACCATCTTTGCGCGTGGCGCATTGAAGGCGGCGCAGTGGCTGGCGGGCAAGCCTGCCGGCCGTTACGCCATGGCCGATGTATTGGGGCTCTGATTCCGGTAACGCGCCAGCGCCTCGCGAATCACCGCGCCGACTTCGCGGCGCTCGGGCGCGGACAGGAACCCGCCCACCACCACGCGCCGGCCATGCGCGGCCAGGAACAGCAGCGCATCGCCCAGCGGTGTCTCCTCGATCTGCACCTGCGTGTACCAGGGTTCAAAGGTGACCACCTTGGTCTCGCCCCACGGCGACACCCGCGTCAGGATCAGCTGATCCTGCGCCAGCACCAGCCGTTCATGATTGCCGCCCGATCGGAAATTGCTGCGCAGCGCCCAGCTGAGCAGCGCGACATCGGCGATCATGAACGGGATCACCGGCCACAGGCCCAGCACCAGAAAGCGGATGCTGCCGATCAGGAACAACCCGCCCACCGCCAGCACCAGCCAGCGGGCATGGTCGCGCGAAAGGGATCGATTGGGCCGGAGGGTGAGATCGAGCAGCACGCCCCGGCTTTACGCCGCAGCCCCTTTACGCGCCATGGCTTTTGCCGGCATCCATCGTCGCATGACCAAGCTTGCACGCCGGCAGATGACCATGGCGGAAATTGCCGCCTTCTTCGAACGCTTGTCGGCCGCCAACCCGGAGCCGGTGACCGAACTGGCCTATGGCAACGGTTATCAGCTGCTCGTCGCCGTGGTGCTTTCGGCGCAAGCGACCGACGTGGGGGTGAACAAGGCGACCAGGCGCCTGTTCGAAATGGTGCACACACCGCAGCAGATGATCGATCTGGGCGAGGACGGCCTGAAAAGCCATATCCGCACCATCGGCCTCTTCAATGCCAAGGCGAAGAATGTCATCGCCCTGTCGCACCGGTTGGTGAATGATTTCGGCGGCGAAGTGCCGGACAATCGCGACACGCTGGAAACCTTGCCCGGAGTCGGCCGCAAGACCGCCAATGTGGTGGTGAGCGTGTTGTTCGGCCAGGAAACCTGCGCCGTTGATACCCACGTGTTCCGGGTCGCCAACCGCACCGGCATGGCGCCGGGCAAGACGCCGCTGCTGGTGGAAAACGCCATCATGAAACGGGTAAGGCCGCCGTGGCGCCGCCACGCCCACCATTGGCTGATCCTGCACGGGCGCTATACATGCACGGCGCGCAGCCCGAAATGTGCCGCGTGCCCGGTCGACGATCTCTGCCAGTTCCGCGCCAAGCCTGCGGCCGCTGACGCCGGTTAAGCTGCGGTTCAGCGCCGGCAACAGACGCTTGCACGATGCATCGCTACGCTCTTGCCACGCTCGGACTGCTGTTGGCCCTGCCGTTGCCGGCAGCGGCGGCCGATCCGGCGCCCGCGGCCGAGACCAAATCCTGCCTGCTGCTGAGCAATGTGCGCGAAACAATCGTGCGCAATGATCATGTTATCGATTTCGTGCTGAAGGGCGGCAGCGTCTGGCGCAACACGCTGCCCAATCGCTGCCCGCAACTCGGCTTTGAACGGGCATTTTCCTACCAGACCTCGATCAACCAATTGTGCAGTCAGGATGTCATCACCGTGGTGGCGCAATTTGGCGGCGGAATGAACGGCGCCCGCTGCGGCCTTGGCCGGTTCGAGCGCCAGCCTGCAGCGCCGCCAAAGGCCAACTGAATCAGGCTGGCCTCAGCCGGCAACCGCTGCTAACACGCGTCCGCAGGCACCCGTAGCTCAGCTGGATAGAGCGCTGCCCTCCGAAGGCAGAGGCCACTGGTTCGAATCCAGTCGGGTGCACCATTTTCGCCAGATGCCAGCGCGGATTGGCCTCAACCCTTGCGCAACATCGCCGCTGCGGCCTTGCCTGCCGCCGTGGCGGTCTGGTTCGGCTTGGCTGGTGGCGCGGTTGGTGCAGGGGTTGGCGTCACCTGGGCACCAAATAATTGCACCAGCCCCGCAAAGGTCTTGCCCGCTGGCTCCACCCGGCCATCCCCCGTGGCAAAGCCCAGGGCCTTCACCTGAAAATCCACAATGGCGATCACCATCTTGTTGGCCACCTCGCCATCCACGGCCAGCGGCTGGGCCTTGATCTTGGCCAGGTAGAAATTCAGCAGCTGCTGCACGATCTTCACATCCGGCGGGTCATTCACGCCACTGCTGCCAACACTGTGCTTGATCGACAGCTTCATCCCCGCCTCCCGCCTGAGCAAGCCCAGTTCGACACCATGCCAATGGCTTGTCAACAGGATCGGGACGTATCTGGGTGGACGCTTGCGGTGCGCCGTTCACGCCCGCTTCAGCCGCTTGCGAACATGTCAATTGCAATCTTGGCACGCCACTGGCACAAGCCGCTGGACTGGAAGCGGCGGCGAAGCGGAACCTTTGGGCTGCCACGCGGTATTTCTTCTGGATCGAAAGGGCACAGGCGACTTCATGGCCAGCGTGATCATTGCAGACGACCATCCCCTCATGCTTGCCGGGGTCGAAACCGTGTTGCGTGCGGCCGGACACCAGATTGCTGCCAAGGCGCACAATGGTGAGGCGGCTTTGGCGGCCGAAGGCGGCGATTTGTTCCTGGTCGATCTGAAGATGCCCGGCGGGTCCGGGCTGGATGTGCTGCGCACGCTGCGCGAACGCGGCGATCCGCGGCCGTTGATCCTGCTGACCGCGGCGATCGACACGCCGTCCCTGCGCGAAGCATTGGCCCTGGGCATCAACGGCGTCGTGATGAAGGCCAGTCCGCTGGCGCAACTGTTGCTGTGCATCGATCAGGTGATGGCCGGGCAGCGCTGGCTGGACCCCAGCCTGATCGATCAGGCCATGGCCGCCAAGCAAACCACACCGGAAAACATGCTGACGCTTCTGTCGGCGCGCGATCAATCGATCGTGCGGCTGGTGGTGTCGGGCCTGCGCAACCGCGACATCGGCGAGCGTCTGTCCATGACGGAGGGCAATGTGAAGGTCACGCTGCACCGCATCTATGAGCGGCTGGGGGTCGCCAATCGCGTCGAACTGGCGATGATGGCCCGTGATGCGATGGATGCGATGGCGGCTGCTGGCTGACGCTGGCTTTGGCCAGCGCCGCGCCCTCAATGGCTGGCTGGCGCAAACAACCGCTGCACATCCGCCTGTTCCTCTACGGTCTGCACCAGCCGGGGCACCAGCTTCATCTCCGGCGCTGCCTGTTCAAACGCATAGCCATAGGCCAGCAGCCGCGCTTCGCTCCACGCCGGGCCGATGAACGACAGGCCCACCGGCAGCTCGCGCACCCCACCCATCGGCACGGTAAGATGCGGATAGCCCGCGACGGCGGCCAGTCCACCGGCGCCGCCACCGGGCGATTGATCGGCATTGACCGGATCGATGAACCAAGCCGGGGCGGCGGTGGGCGCCACCAGCGCCGTCACCTTCGCGTCGGCGAGCATCTTGTCGATGCCCTCCTTGCCGGCCAGCCGCAGCGAGGTTTCGCGCGCCTTCAGATAATCCGGATCGGTCAACCCCTTGGTGGCCTCAGCCTTTTCGAACGTGTCCTGCCCGAACAGGCCCATTTCGGCAGCGGCATTGGCCTTGTTGAACGCAATCAGATCGCCCAGCGTGCGCGTCTTCACCGTGGCGGGGGTCGTGGCCAGATAGGCGTTCAGATCGGCCTTCAGCTCTGTCAGCAGCACCTGAAATTCATTTGGGCCGATCTCGCGCCGGTTGGGCCCGGTGGTGATGTCCACCAGCACGGCGCCTTGCGCCTTCAGCACGGCCAGCGCGGCTTCGAAACGGGCATCCACCCCGGCGTGCCAGCCGGTGGCAAAGCGCAACACGCCAATGCGCGCGCCCTTCAGCGCATCGGGGCGCAGCGCGGCGACATAGTCGATCCGTCGCGCATCGGCCTCCCGCGTGGCCGGATCGGCCGGATCGCTGCCGGCCAGCACGGTCAACAGGCGCGCGGCGGTGAAGACATCGCGCGTCATCGGCCCGGCCGTATCCTGGCTGTGGCTGATCGGCACGACGTGCGTGCGGCTGACCAGGCCCACGGTGGGCTTCAGGCCGACAATGCCATTGATCGCGGCCGGGCAGGTGATGCTGCCATCGGTTTCGGTGCCGATGGCCGCATCGACCAGCTGCGCCGCCACCGCCGCACCGCTGCCCGACGATGATCCGCAAGTGTTGCGCGACAGCGCATGCGGGTTGCGCGTCTGCCCGCCGACCGCGCTCCACCCCGAAATCGAGGCATCGGCGCGGATATTGGCCCATTCCGACAAATTGGTCTTGCCGAGCATGACGGCGCCGGCGGCGCGCAGCCGGGCCGCCAGCGGGGCGTCGCGTCCCGTCACATTGTCTTTCAGCGCCAGGCTGCCGGCCGTGGTCGGCAGGGTGCCGGCCATGTCGATATTGTCCTTCAACAAGATGGGCAGGCCATGCAGCGCTCCGCGTGGGGCACGGCCGACATCCAGCGCACGCGCCTGGGCCATTGCAGTGGGTTCGATGGCGATCACCGCGTTCAGCCGTGGATTATAGGCCGCGATGCGGGCGATGGCGGCGGCGGTGTTGGCTTCGGCCAGGCCGACGCGCGGCGGGGCAGCGGCTGGCTGTGCCATTGCCGGAAGGGCCAGCATGGCCGCCGTTGTGACCCAGAGAATCCGCATGAAATCTGCCCCTGCAATGATGTGACCGAAAAAGCTGCGCATTCTCTTGCCACCGTGGGCCTGATTTGCAACTGCAAGCCGTGAAAGGGGACACGGGCGTGGCCGCGGCAGACATTGGCAGGACGGAGGCGAGCAGCGACGACATGCGCGCAGCATCGTCCAGGCCGCCGCGTGGGTCCGAGGCTGATCTCGCCGCACGCATGGCCGCGCTGGAACAGGCCCGCGCCATCGCCGAAGCCGCCAACCAGGCCAAGACGCGGTTCCTGATGGGCCTGAGCCATGAAATCCGCACGCCCTTGAATGCGATCCACGGCTATGCCCAGTTGCTGGAGCGCGGCGCCGCGCTGTCGCCGGCCGAAGCCGGCCGCATCATCCGCCGATCGTCGGAACATCTGGCCGATCTGGTCGAAGGCTTGCTTGATATCAGCCGGATTGAATCGGGCGTGCTCAAGCTCAACCGGGAGACCGTGGCGCTCAGGGCCTTGCTCGAACAGGTGGCGGCGATGTTCCGCATCGAAGCCGGCAACAAGGGGCTGGAATTCAACTACAACCCGGCCGCCAATCTGCCGGCCTGGGTGCTGGCGGATGAACGGCGGCTGCGCCAGGTGCTGATCAACCTGCTGTCGAACGCCATCAAATATACGCCGGCGGGCCGGGTCACCCTGTCGGTCCGCTATCGATCGATGGTGGCGGAATTCGAAGTGGCCGATACCGGCATCGGCATTGCGCCCGAAGATGCCGAACGGATTTTCCAGCCGTTCGATCGTGGCGGCGGCCGCGCGGCCGGGGTGGCGCCGGGCATCGGCCTGGGGCTGGCGCTGTCGCGCATGCTCGCCCACGTGATGGGCGGCGACATTTCGGTGAAGGCTGCGCCCGGCGGCGGCAGCATCTTCGTGCTGAAACTGCTGTTGCCCCAGCCCAATGCCCAGCCCGAAGCCGAAGCGCAGGGCCTGCCGATCGGTTATGAAGGCCGGCCGCGCACCATATTGGCCATCGATGATGATCCGGGCCAACTTGCGCTGTGGCAGGAACTGCTGCGGCCCATCGGCTTCAACCTGTTTGTCGCCGGATCGGGCGGGGCCGGCCTGTCACTGGCCGAGCTCGGCAAGCCGGATGTGGTGCTGCTCGATGTGTCGATGCCGGGCCTCAGCGGCTGGGATGTGGCCCGGCGGCTGCGCGAACGTTTTGGCCGCGATCTGGTGATCCTGATGGTTTCGGGCAATGCCAGTGAGCTGGTCGGTGCGGTGGGAGACGGATTGCACGACGGCTTCGTGCTGAAACCGGTGGATCAGCATCAGTTGTTTGCCATGCTGCGCCGCCATCTGGGGCTGGTGTGGCGGCACGAGGCGGCGGCAGCAGCACCCATCGCCAGCCCGGTGTTGCCGGCCGCTGCCAGGGTGCATCTCATCGAACTGGCGCGGTTGGCGCGCACCGGCCGGGTCCGCGGCCTGTCGGCCAACCTGGCCCAGTTTGCCGACATGGTGCCGCAAGCCGCCCAGCTGGTGGCGCGCTTGACGACCGCGCTGGATGATTATGATCTGGCGACGTTTCAAAAACTGCTTTCCGAACAGCAACCTGACGCAGCTGCCGAGGGGCCAGAGGGGGACCACACACCATGACCGAAGCCGCCCATGCGACCATCCTGGTGGTGGATGATGCGCCCGATTCGCTGCGCTTTCTCACCGATACGCTGGAAGGCGAAGGCTATGGCGTGCGCATTGCCCGCGATGGCGCGGCGGCGCTGGAGTCGCTGCGGGCCGAGCTGCCCGATCTGGTGCTGATGGATGCGGTGATGCCGGGCATCGATGGCTTTGAAACCACGCGGCGCATCAAGGCCGATCCGGCGCTGGCGCGCGTGCCGGTGATCTTCATGACCGGCCTGTCGGAAACGGAACATGTGGTGGAAGGCCTGGCCGCCGGCGGTGTGGATTATGTGAAGAAGCCGATCGTGCTGGCCGAATTGCTGGCGCGGCTGCGCGTGCACCTCGGCAACGCCCGCATCGCGGCGGGCGCGCAGGGCGCGCTCGATGCCAGCAACCGGCCGCTGGTGGCGCTGGACAGTGCCGGGCGCATCCTGTGGACCACGCCGCGCAGTGCCGACATATTGGCGCAGCGCTTTGGTGCCGCCGCCGGTGATCAACTGGCCCCGGCACTGGTGGCGCAATTGTCGCGGCTGAGCGATGGTGAAGGCCGGGTGAAGCATGATTTTTCCGGCGGCCGGGTGGAGTTTGCCGCGGTGGCAACCGTGGGCGAAGAGCGGCATTTCCGGGTGACGGAGACCCTGGAAGGCGCCGAAGAGCGCCTGCTGGCACAACGCCACGGCTTGACCGAGCGCGAAGCCGAAGTGCTGTTGTGGATCAGCCGCGGCAAGGCCAATCGCGAGATTTCCGAGATTCTGGGCATATCCCCGCGCACCGTGAACAAGCATCTGGAACAGATTTTCGAGAAGATGGGCATCGAGAACCGCGCTTCGGCGGCCGCGGCTGCGGTCAAAACCCTGTCGCAATAAGGGTCAAACGCCGTGCACCCCAAGCCGGGTGAGCGGTTCCCCTGGCTGGGCCACGTTGCACACACCAGCCGAAAAAAGCCGTGCTGATCGCGCCGGCCGGCGTGACCGGCGACAGTGCCCGCGGCTGATCCGGGTCGGCGCCAGTTGCAATCAAAATCACAATTCGGCGTGTTTTGGCCACTTTGTGGCGGAAAAGCCACAGCGATCACGGCACGGCACCCTGAAACAATTTTGTCACCGGATGGCAACATGGCCGTCACCTCAGCCGCATACCCGCCATCGCGTTTCCTCGGGCGATCGGGCCTGGGGGTTTTGAGGACCATCCCCCATGATCCGCGCTGTTTCGCACCGCACCGCCTTCCGTATTGCCCTGCTCACCAGCCTTGCCGTCAGCCCGACCATGGTCGCGGCCCAGACCACCACGGCAGCCGCCGCAACCCCTGCGGACGAAGAAATCGTCGTCACCGGCAGCCGCCCCATCCGCGAATCGGAACGCGCCGCCTTGTTGGTGCAAAAGAACAGCGACCAGCTGGTCAGCGTGCTGTCTGCCGACTCTGTTGGCCGTCTGCCCGATCAGAACATCGCCCAGGCCGTCAGCCGCCTGCCAGGTGTTGCCGTGCAGCGTGATCAGGGCCAGGCCCGCTACATCAACCTGCGTGGTTCGCCGCTGAACTGGACGACCCTGTCGTTCGACGGCATCAACGTCATCTCGCCGGAAGGCCGCGATGCCCGTTATGATTCGATCCCGTCGGCAATCGCCACCCAGGTCATCGTGCGCAAGGCGGTGACGCCGGACATGTCCGGTGAAACCATCGCCGGCAACATCAACATCATCACGCGCTCGGCTTTTGATTACAAGGGCCTGCATGTCCAGACCCGCGGCGGCCTCGGCTATGTCGATCTGGGCAGGGGCGCTGAATATGAAGCCACGGGCGTCATCACCAATCGCTGGAACACCAGCATCGGTGAAATCGGCGCGGTGGTTTCGGGCAGCTATTATGACCGCACCATGGCCACCGACAATTTTGAGACCGATTGGGAAGTGCCGGGTTCGTTCACGACAGCCACGAGGACCACGCCGTCGGTGTTCGTGCCGCGCGACAATCGCCCGGTTGGCGCATCAGACAGTGCCGACAGTTTGATCGATACGGGCGCCACCGGCATGCGCCGTGTGTGGGCGAAGGAAACCGAAAACAAGCTGTATCGCCTCACCCGGCGCAACTACAGCGTGTCCGGCAAGCTGGAATGGGCGCCGGACAGCGACAACAAGATGTTCGTGACGTCGATCTATTCGGCCTTCACCGACAATGAACTGCGCAACAACTATATCTTCGATTTTGACGATCAGGAACCGCGCATTCCCGCGCTCACCACGGCGTGCGCCAACAACGTGCTGGCCCCCAACACCACCGGCTATGGCGACGCGTGCGTGAACACGCCGTACAAGGGCACGGTCTATGGCATCGATATCAACGCCAACCTGCTGAGCCGCGAGTTCAAGCAATCGGTGTTCATCAACACCATCGGCGGCGATCACAAGTTTGACGGCTGGACGGTCAGCTGGCGCGGCAACTATACCCAGTCCAAGGATGACCGCTCGGCACCATCGCAGCTGAACTATGACAGCCCCGGCTTCGGCACCAATGGCGCCACCGCCACGCAGCGCCCGACCGTGGCCTATGATTTCACCGATGGCCAGTTGGCCAAGGTCGAGCTGTATCGCACGCTGCGCGCCGCCGATGGCACGCTGTCGCGCGGTGACCGCGTGCAGAACATTTATGATTTCGCGCTGCCGCTGTCGCGTGTCCGCGGCCTGAAGGCGGTGGACACCACCGATGCCTACACCGCCCGTATCGACATCAGCCGTGAAACCGAATTGTTCGGCGGCACCAAGTTCAGCTTCGGCGCCCAGTATGACAATCGCGTCAAGGAAGTTGATCAGCGGCTGCTCGACATCAACCCCAGCAGCACCTTCAACGGCGCGAACATCTTCACCCTGGCTGGCGTGCCGACCACGCCGCAAGCGGTCAGCATCGCCAGCCCGACCTACCTCGGCAAGCTGCCGATCGGCTACACCTTCCCTTATCACGGCAAGCAGAACATCATCGGCGTTGTCAGGCAGGTGGAATCCTATGCCCCCTACAACTTCGACTTCGCCAACTATTACAAGACGCGTGAAGCCGTGGTGTCCGGCTATGCCATGGGCGTCACCAAGATGGATTGGGGCAGCATCGTTTATGGTGCGCGCTTTGAAAGTGTGAAGAACCAGGCCTCGGCGTACCGCGCCCTCACGCCCGGCGCGATCACTGCGACCAACTCTGCGCTGACCACCATCAATCGCAGCTTCACGCAGGTTTATCCCAGCCTGCACTTCAACTGGAATGCCACTGATGAAATGAAGGTGCGCCTGTCGTTCAACACCGGTGCCGCGCGCCCGGATTACGACGTGCTCCGCCCCAATTTCACCTTCAACGATGCCAACCAGACGGTTTCGGGCGGCAACCCCGATGCCACGCCGGAAAAAACCCGCGGTGTTGATCTCTATTGGGAATATTATCCCAACCGCGGCGGTTTCTTCATGGTCGGCGCCTTCTACAAGGACGTCCGCGACGTGCTGTTCGGCTTCAGCCGCCAGTTCGGGTTGGACACGCTCAACGCGGCCGGCGTCGACCGCTCGCAATATCTGTTCTCCACCGAGTTGAACGGCGGCAAGGGCAAGATCTACGGCTTTGAAGCCGCTGCCCAACTGCAGCTCGACAATTTCATCAGCAACGACAGCTGGCTCGGCGGCTTCGGCATCCAGACCAACGTGACGGTCAACCGCGGCAGCGCAACCACGCCAGATGGCGACACGGTGCGCTTCCCCGGCACGTCGGACTTCGTGCTCAACGTCGGGCCCTATTACGAGAAATACGGCTTCTCGGCGCGTGTGTCCTATCAGTATCGCTCCAGCTGGGTCGATGGTCTCTCGACCTTCGATCTGGGCGGCGATGCCTATTGGGCCCAGGATGGCGAGCTTGATGTCTCGGCGCGCTATGCCATCACCAAGAACCTTGAAGTCTATGTCGATCTGTCGAACCTGATCAATGGCCCCGGCCGTCGCTTCACCGGCTTCGACCGTCGCACCATCGAACGTGAAACCTTCGGCCGGCGCTACACCGGCGGCGTGCGCATGAACTTCTGATCTGTTGCATTGATCGAATGACCAGCTGGCGGCGCCTTCATCCAAGGGCGCCGCCAGTTTTTTAGGAGAATTTCCATGCGCGTTGCGATGTTGGTGACGACGATGCTGCTGGCGGTGCCGGCCCTTGCCCACGGGACCCATGGCGGGTTGGCAGCGCAATATCAGAACAAGCCGACCGCCGGCGCCATCCCCGCGCCCGGCCGGCAATGGCTGCCCGGCGATCACCATATCCATTCGCAATACAGCGCCGATTACGAAGCCAACCCCGCCAGCCCGCAGACCGCGCCGATCCCGCTGATCGGCAAGGACGGCCGCTATTCGATCGTGAAAAATGCCCAGATGGCGCGGCAGTTCGGCCTGCGCTGGATGGTCAGCACCGATCATGGCGGGCCGAACCACAGCAAGCTGAATTACGAACAGGCCTGGCCGGAAGTGAACCAGGCCCGCGCCGCCGTGCCGGAAATGCTGATCTTCTATGGCATGGAATTCGACACGCCGGCTGGCGATCATTCCAGTCTGATCATCCCGTTCACCGGCGATGAGCGACAGCAATTGCGCAGCATCGAATCGGGCTTCTCCAAGCGTGAGCCGTGGCCGGCGAACAAGAATCGGGACAGCGAAGGCCGCATGATCGACGCGCTGAAATTCATGCGCGACCAGAAGGCGCCGCCGGTGTTGATCGCCAACCACCCCAGCCGCTCGGCCCAGGCGCCCTTCGCCTGGGGTCTGTACACGCCGGCGGAGTTCCGCAACTGGAACGACACGGCGCCGCGTGTCGCCATCGGCATGGAAGGCGCGCCGGGCCACCAGGCCGGCGCCATCAAGCCCGATGGCAGCCCCGATCCCACCGGCGACCGCGGCGGTTATGGCCGCGCGCCGACTCTGGGCGGTTTCGATCAGATGACCGCCACCCTGGGCGGCTTCTGGGATTCAATGCTCGCCGAAGGCCGGCGCTGGTTCATCACCGCGACATCGGACAGCCATGCCAATTGGCGCGACGGCGGCAATGATTTCTGGCCGGGCGAATATGCCAAAACCTATGTGCAGGCCCGCGCCGAGCACGGCGACATTGTCGATGGCCTGCGGTCGGGCCGGATCTTTGTCACCACCGGCGATCTGGTTTCCGAAGTGGACATCATCGCCAGCAGCGGTGGCGCGAAAGCCGGCATCGGCGGCACGCTGAACGTGCGCAAGGGCCAGTCGGTGGACGTGACCATCCGCCTGCGCGATCCAGCCGCCGCCAATGCCGGTGGCAAGATGCCGAGCGTGGCGCGGGTCGATCTGATCACCGGCCCCGTTACTGGCCCTGCCGTGAATCGCAGCAGCGACCGCGCACCGGAAACCCGCGTCGCGCAGCGCTTCACCGCCAGCGATTGGCAGCGCAATGGCGAGATCATCACCATGACCTACCGCCTGCCCGCCATCACCGGGCCGCTGTACCTGCGCGTGCGCGGCACCAGCACCGCCGATCTGGAACCCGCCACCGATCCCAAGGGCGAAAATCCGTGGGATGATCTGTGGTTCTATGCCAACCCAATTTTCGTGAGTGTGAAATGAGAAACATCCTGTCCGGTCTGGCCCTTGGCCTGCTGTTGGCGTCGTGTGCACCGCCGGCCATGGTGCCCGGCGTGCCCACCGCCAGCGCCACCGCCGATGCCGAAACCGTGGCGGTGCGCAACAGCGATGATGCCGCCGATGATCCGGCAATCTGGCGCAACGCTGCCAATCCCGCCGCCAGCCTGATCGTGGGGACGGACAAGCAGGCCGGGCTTTATGTCTATGATCTCACCGGCAAGGTCCGCGATTTCCGCGATGCCGGCCGGGTCAACAACGTCGATCTGGTGGCAACGCCGGCCGGTGTGATCGTCGCGGCCAGCGACCGCAGCGATGAAGCCAATGCCCACATCGCGCTGTTCCGGCTCGATACCGCCACGGCGCGGCTGCTGCCATTGGGCCGCGTGCCGGCCGGCGCTGGCGAAGCCTATGGCATGTGCCTGTGGGCGACACCCGGTGCGCTGACGGCCTTCATCGTCATCAAGGATGGCACCATCCGTCAGATCGAACTGGACACGGCAACCGTCACGGGGCGCATCGTGCGCACCATGAAACTCGCCACCCAGTCCGAAGGCTGTGTCGTCGATCCGCGCACGGCGCGGCTGTATGTGGCCGAGGAAGATGTCGGCATCTGGCGCTGGGACGCGCGCGCCAGCGGCAGCACCCGCCCGGTGAAGCTGGCCGCGGTGGACGGCAAGCGGCTGGTCGCCGACGTGGAAGGCTTGGCCATCGCCGCCGACGGCGCCGGCAACGGCGGCTGGCTGCTGGCATCAAGCCAAGGCGACAACGCCTATGCCGTGTATCGCCTGTCTGACGACCGCTATGTCGGCCGTTTCCGCATTGTCGATGGCGTGGTCGGCGGAACCCAGGAAACCGATGGCATTGCGGTGATGACCGGCGATTTCGGCCCCGGCTTTGCCGGCGGGCTGATGGTGGCGCAGGACGGCGAGAATGTGCCGACCCAGAATTTCAAGCTTGTCGGCTGGGGCAAGGTGAAGGCGGCGTTGGGCCTGCACTGAGACCCACCCCCAACCCCTCCCGCAAGCGGGAGGGGAGCCGTGTAGACTTGAAGCACTTGTCCGCCACCAGACCAATCTGCTCCCCTCCCGCTTGCGGGAGGGGCTGGGGGTGGGCGGTTGACCGGGATGCTACCCTGCTTCACGCTGCACCAAACAGCTTGGGGAGAGGCGGCGATGGCGCTGCTCGATGGATATCAACGCTTCACCTTCACCCGCGGCCAGTTCGGCCACGAACGGGTGCTCACCGCCACCATCACCGGCAACAATCCGGTGAACGGTGTCGATGAACAGATGCACCACGAACTGGCGCGGGTGTTCACCGATCTGCAGCAGGATAAGGGCAGCGACATCATCGTGCTCACCGGCGCCGGCAGGGCCTTTTGCGCTGGCGGCGATTTCGATTGGTTCGAGGAACAGATCGCCAATCCGGCGCAGTTCCGCGATATCGGCTGGGATGCCAAGCGCATCGTCACGTCCCTGCTCGACATTGAAAAGCCGGTGATCTGCCGCATGAACGGTGCCGCCGCCGGGTTGGGGGCCACCATCGCCTTGCTGTGCGACATCATCGTGGCGGATGAAAACGCCGTGATCGGCGATCCGCATGTGAAGGTCGGGCTGGTCGCCGGCGATGGCGGCGCGGTGATCTGGCCGCAATTGATCGGCTATGCCCGCGCCAAGGAATTTCTGATGACCGGCGACCTGATCAAGGCGCCGCGTGCCGAGGCGATGGGCCTGATCAACTACAGCGTGCCCGGTGATCAGCTTGACGCCAAGGTGGCCGAACTGGTCGGCAAATTGATGGGCAACCCGCGCTTTGCGGTGCGCTGGTCGAAGGTGGTGGCCAATCAACCGCTGCGCGTGCTGGCGCAGCAATTGATGGATGCCTCCATCCCTTATGAGACCTTGTCCAACCTCGCCGCCGATCGTGCCGAGGCCGTGCGGGCGTTTCGCGAACGCCGCGCGCCGAAACTGACGGGCGAATGAGCATGGCACCCCCGCTGCCCCCCGTCACCTTCACCGACGAGCCGGAGCATGTCGGCCAGTTGCGCGATTCCATCCGCAAGTTCGTCGCCGCGCACGCGCCGCGCGAGGCGCGTATCCAGTGGGATCGCGATCACCGCTGGCCGCGCGATGTCTATGCCGAGCTGAACAAGCTTGGCCTGACCGCGCTGACCGTGCCGGAGAAATATGGCGGCGCTGGCCAGGATCTCGTCGCCGCCATCGCCGTGATCGAGGAGCTGGCGCAGATCGGTCCGTGCCTGGCCGGGCCGTTCATCCACACCAGTTTTTATGGCGGCATGAACCTGTCCGAAAACGGCAGCGCCGAACAGAAAGCCGAATTTCTCCCCCGGCTGGCGCGCGGCGACTTGTTCTTCGCCTATGGCCTGTCCGAACCCGACGTGGGCGGCGATCTGGCCAGCGTCACCACCCGCGCGCGGCTGGAGGGCGACGAGGTGGTGATCGACGGTGCCAAGCGCTGGTGCACCGGGGCGGACTGGTGCCATTATATCTACACGCTGGTGCGCTCCGGCGGGCAAGAAGATCGCTATCGCAACCTGTCGTTCGTGCTGATTCCCACGGATGCGCCAGGCGTGCGCATGCAGGATATCCACCACAGCAACCTGCGCTACACCGCCAGCCAGGATGTCTATTTCGATGGCGTGCGCGTGCCGGCGGCCAATATCGTCGGCGGGCCGGCGATGTGGAACCAGGGCTGGAAATTGCTGGCCGGCCGCGCGCTGGATGTGGAGAAATTGGAAATCACTGCCGTCGCCTTCGGCATCGCGCGGGCCGCGCTCGATGAGGCGTGGGATTATGCCCAGTCGCGCGTGCAGTTCGGCAAAGCGATCAGCCAGCATCAGGCAGTGCGCCACAAATTGGTGGTGGCCCGCACCAAATTGCAGGCGGCGCGGCACATGCTCTATCATGCCGCCTGGCTGGCGAACGAAGGCCGGCCGTGCAGCGCGGAAACCAGCATGGCGAAATTGTTCGTCGCCGATGTCGGCGTGGAGATCGCGCTGGCCTGCCAACAGGTGATGGGCGCCTATGCGCTTTCGGATGCGTTCGACATGGAGCGCCACGTCCGCGACCTGCTCGGCATGCCGATCGTCGGCGGGTCGAGCGACATGCAGAAGAATAATCTGGCGGGTTTGTGGAAGCTTTAACGCCCCTCCCGCTCGCGGGAGGGGCTGGGGGTGGGTCCTGCCACCAGGACCGATCTTGACCATGGATGTGCGCATGACGGAACAACCCACCCCCAGCCCCTCCCGCGAGCGGGAGGGGAGCAGTTTGGCGCCTGCTGCGCTGTTGGCCACCATCGCCGCGCGCGCCGCCGACACCGAAGCGGCCCGCCGCCTGCCGGCCGATCTCGCCGCGGAACTGGCGCGGGCCGGCCTGTTCCGCTTGGCTGTGCCGCGCGCGCTGGGCGGCAGCGAAACCGATGTCGCCACGATGTTTGCCACGCTGGAAGCGCTGGGCCGCGCCGATGCTGCCACTGGCTGGTGCGTGATGATCGGCGGCACCACGGCATTGCTGTCGGCCTGGCTGCCCGACGATCATGCCCGCGAGATCTGGGCCGATCCCGACGTGATCACCGGCGGCGTGTTCGCGCCGATGGGCAAGGCCGCGGTGGACGGCGATGATTATCTCGTGTCCGGGCGCTGGGCCTGGGCGTCGGGCAGCGCCAATTGCAGCTGGTTGCTCGGCGGCGCGCTGATCCTGGACGATGGCCAGCCGCGCCGGCTGCCGAACGGCGCGCCTGATCATCGCATGATGGTGATGCGCCGCGCGGATGTGGAACTGCTCGATACCTGGGATGCGCTGGGCATGCGCGGCACCGGTTCGGGCGACATGGCGGCGCGCGGCGTGCGCGTGCCGCAAACGCGCAGCGCCTCCTTCTTCACCGACAGCCCGCGCCACGATGGCCCGCTCTATCGCTTTGCGCCGTTCGGGCTGCTGGCGCTGGGCATCGCGGCGGTGGCCAGCGGCAATGCGCTGGGCGCGCTCGATGATCTGAAATCGCTGGCGACCGCCAAGAAGGGCCAGGGCTCAAGCCGCAGCCTGGCCGAGCGCAGCGTGGTGCAGGCGGATTTCGCCGTGGCGCAGGCCGATCTCGATGCTGCGCGGGCGCTGGTCCATGCCGAGATCGCCGCCGCCTGGGCCACGGTGCTGGCTGGCGACCCGCTCGATCTGCCGGCCCGCGCGCGGCTGCGGCTGGCGGCGACACGGCTCACGCAGGTCGCCGCGCGCGTGGCGGCGAAGATGCATGAACTGGCCGGCGGCAGCTCGGTCTATGCCAGCCATCCCCTCAATCGCCGTTTCCGCGATGCCCATGTCGCCACCCAGCATGTCATGGTCGCGCCGCCCACGCTGGAACTGGCCGGGCGGGTGCTGCTCGGTCTGCCGACGGATGACATGCTGCTATAGCCGGCTGCCCGCGAACCGCAGTTGCACGGTCACCGGCCCGGCCGGGACATCGGTGATGGTGCTGGCAAAGGCCAAAGCTTTGCCGGCGGCAATCGTCGCCGCGGGTGGCGGAATCGTCCAGTCGCGCACCACCACGCCGCTGGCCAACAGGCTGGCCTGCAGCGGCGGCACCGCCACGGTGGCGCGGCCGGGATTGGTCATGCGGCCGGTCACTTCCAACAGGGCGCCGCCGCCGGGCAGCCGCGTGACCTGGGCGGAAACCTCGACATCCAGCCGCGGCGATGGCGGCGCGACTTGCGCCAGCAGATCGCCGATGCCCGGCAGCGCTTCCGGTTCGATGCGGCCCACCCACAGCCCGACCGACGCCGTGGTGAAGGCCGCGCCCAGCACGATCGCCAGCAGCCATTTGCCCCAGCGAATCCGGCCCGGATCGGGCGGCGGCGCGATGGCTTCGGGTTCTGCATCCGCTTCGGGCAAGGCCGCTGCCGGCGCTGGATTGCGCGCGGCGCGCACCTCCTCCTGCACGGCGGCGACGGCGTCATCCTCGTCAATCTCTTCGGCCGGTACCCAGCGCAGGCTGCAATCGGCGCATTTCAGCTTGGGCCGGCGCATGACCACGTCGATCGCCAGCTGATATTTGGCGGCGCATTGGGGGCAGGTGACAATCACCCCGGCACCATAAGGCAAAGCCGCGCGGATAAGGAAGCGCCGGCTTGCAGGCTTGCGCCGGGCAGGGCAAAGGCTGCGACATGCACGACATCAAATATCTGCGGGCTGATCCGGATGGCTTTGCGGCGGCGCTGGCCCGGCGCGGGGTCACCGATGCTGCGGGCGCCTTGCTGGCGGCCGACACGGCGTGGCGCACGGCGGAAACCGCCTTGCAAGAAGCGCTGGCCCGCCGCAACGCGGTATCGAAGGACATCGGCGCCGCGATGGCCGCCAAGGACAGCGCACGCGCCGATGTGTTGAAGGCCGAAGTGGCGGCCTTGAAGGAAACGATGGCTGGGCTGGAAGAGGCAGCACGCGCCGCCGCTGCGACGGCCGAAGCCGGCCTGACGTCTCTGCCCAATCTGCCGGCCGCCGATGTGCCCGACGGCGTGGACGAGCATGGCAATGTCGAAGTCATGCGCTGGGGCACGGCTCGCGCGTTCGATTTCTTGGCCTTGGAACATGACATCGTGGCGGCCAGGCTGGGCTATGATCCAGAGGCCGCCGCCCGCGTCGCCGGCGCGCGCTTTGCCGTGCTGAAAGGCCCGCTTGCCAGGCTGCAACGCGCGCTCGGCCAGTACATGATCGACGTGCAGACCAGCGCGCACGGTTTCAGCGAAACCTATGCGCCCCTGCTCGTCAATCGTGATGCCGCGTTCGGCGCCGGGCAATTGCCGAAGTTTGAAGACGATCTCTTCAAGACCATAGACGGCCGTTACCTGATCCCCACCGCCGAAATGAGCCTGACCAATCTGGTCGCCGGCCAGATCGTCGATGCCGCCGATCTGCCGATCCGCATGACGGCGCTCACGCCGTGTTTCCGTAGCGAGGCGGGCAGCGCCGGGCGCGACACCCGCGGCCTGATCCGCCAGCACCAGTTCGAAAAATGCGAGCTGGTGACGATCTGCACGCCCGATCAGGCCGAGGCTGAACATGCGCACATGCTGGCCAGCGCCGAAGCGATCCTGCAGGCGCTGAACCTGCCCTATCGCCGCATGCTGCTGTGCGCCGGGGACATGGGCTTTTCGGCGCGGAAAACCTACGATCTGGAAGTCTGGCTGCCCGGCCAGAACAGCTACCGCGAAATCTCCTCCGTCTCCGATTGCGGCCAGTTCCAGGGCCGCCGCATGGACGCGCGCTGGAAAGTGGCGGGCGAGAAAGGCTCGCGCGGCCCGGTCAACACGCTGAACGGTTCCGGCCTCGCCGTTGGCCGCACCTTGGTGGCGGTGATCGAAAATTATCAACAGGCCGACGGCAGTGTCATCATTCCCGACGTGCTGCTGCCCTACATGGCCGGCATCACCCGGCTGGAGCCCTGAACATGCGTATCCTGGTCACCAATGATGACGGCATCAACGCCCCCGGCCTTGTCGCGCTGGAGGCGATTGCCGCCGAACTCTCCGACGATGTCTGGGTGGTCGCCCCGGCCGAGGAACAGTCTGGCGCCGGCCACAGCCTGACGCTGAGCCAGCCGGTGCGCTTGCGCGAAATCTCCCCCCGGCGCTTTGCCGTGCGCGGCACCCCCACCGATTGCGTCATGCTGGCGCTGGGCGCGGTGCTGGACGATCACAAACCCGATCTGATCCTGTCCGGCGTCAATCGCGGCGGCAATCTCGCCGAAGACGTGACCTATAGCGGCACCGTCTCGGCGGCGATGGAAGGCTGCCTCGCCGGCATCCGCTCGATCGCGCTGAGCCAGGTGATGATGGATTACACCGCCGGCATGGAGGATTTTTCCACGGCCGCCGCGCACGGCGCCGGCATCATCCGCCGCGTGCTGGGCAGCGAATGGCCGGATGGCGTGCTGATCAACATCAACTTCCCGCCGGTGCTGGCCGCCGATGTGAAAGGCGTGCGCGTCACCGAGCAAGGGTTCCGCGATTACGGCAATATCCACCTGGTGAAGCGCACCGATCCGCGCGGCTTCCCCTATTACTGGCACGGGTTCGGCAAGGAAAAGCCGGCCCCCGGCCACGAAACCGATCTGAAGGCGATGCACGAAGCCTGTATTTCCGTCACGCCGCTGCATCTGGACATGACGCATCATCAGTCGCTGGCCCGGTTGAAGGCGGCCTTGGCGGATCTGGCGGAAGGCTGATGCGCGCCCGCAGCGCCCCGGCCTTGCTGTTGGCGGCGCTGCTGGTGCTGGCGGGCTGTTCGGGTGGGCGGACGCCGTCGCTGCGTTCCACAATCGGGCGTCCGGCGCCGCCGGCCCCGCGCGCGGCCGCCCCGCGCCCCGCCCGCGCTGCGCAACCGCGCGCTGCCACCTCCCGCACGGATTGGGTGGCGCGCAAGGTGGTGCCGGGTGCCGTGGTGACGCCACAGGGCCGCGTGCATATCGTCAAGCCGGGTGAGACCGGCATCGCCATCGCGCGGGCCTATGGCGTGCCATGGCGCGAAGTGGTGACGCTCAATCGCTTGACCGAGCCTTATGTGATCGCCGTTGGCCAACGCTTGCTGCTGCCCGGCGCTGCCGCTGCGCCAAGGCCGGCCACGACACTGGAAGAACGCGCCCGCGCCTTCACCATCACCATCGATGATGTGGTGACCGGCGGTCAACCCGCCGCCGCCAGGCCGGCGCGGCCCGCGCCGCCCACCGCAACCGCCACACCGGTTGACCAACCCACGCCGCTGCCTGCCGTCACCGGCGGTGCCCCGGCCTTCCGCTGGCCATTGCCGGGGCGGATCATCTCCGGCTTCGGCCCCAAGGCCGGCGGGCGGTTCAATGATGGCGTCAATCTGAAGGCCAGCCCCGGCGAGCCGGTGCGCGCCGCGGGCGACGGCGTGGTCGCCTATGCCGGCGATGCCATCCCCGGGTTTGGCCAGTTGGTGCTGGTCAAGCACGCTGGCGGCTGGGTATCGGCCTATGGCCACAACGAAGCGCTGCTGGTGGCGCGCGGCGTGCGCGTCAAGGCCGGCGAAGTCATTGCCCGCGCTGGCCAGACCGGCGCCGTGGCGGAACCGCAATTGCACTTCGAACTGCGCCGCGGCCGCGCGCCGGTTGATCCGGCCAAGGTGATCGGTGGGCGCTGAGGTGCCGCAATTGGCGCGCCCCCCTTGCATCGCGCCGGATTCCGGTTCATCGGCCGCGCGATGAACGAACGCCTTGCGCCGCGCGTCGGCATGGTATCGCTGGGCTGCCCCAAGGCACTGGTCGATTCCGAACGCATCCTCACCCAGTTGCGCAGCGACGGCTATGCGCTGTCGGGCGATTATGCCGGTGCCGATGTGGTGATCGTCAACACCTGCGGCTTCCTCGATTCGGCCAAGGCCGAAAGCCTGGACGCGATTGGCGAAGCCATTGCCGAAAATGGCCGCGTGATCGTCACCGGCTGCATGGGCCATGAAGCCGACGCCATCCGCGCGCGCTTTCCGGCGGTGCTCGCCGTCACCGGGCCGCAGCAATATGATCAGGTGGTCAGCGCCGTGCACGATGCCGCACCGCCCGTGCGCTCCGCCTATATCGATCTGGTGCCCGATGCCGGCCTGAAGCTGACGCCGCGCCATTATGGCTACATCAAGATTTCCGAAGGCTGCAACCACACATGCGCCTTCTGCATCATCCCCGATCTGCGCGGGAAACTGGTCAGCCGGCCGCCGGCGGCCATCATCCGCGAGGCCGCCGCGCTGGTGAAGAGCGGGGCTAAGGAATTGCTGGTGATCAGCCAGGATACCTCGGCCTATGGCGTCGATCTGAAGCACGCGACCTCGGCGCTGGGCGGGGTGGAGCGGCGCGCGCACATCACCGATCTGGCGCGCGAGCTGGGCGCGCTGGGGGCGTGGGTGCGGCTGCACTATGTTTACCCGTACCCGCACGTCGATGATCTGATCCCGCTGATGGCGGACGGGCTGGTGCTGCCCTATCTCGACATTCCGTTCCAGCATGCGGCGCCTGCCGTGCTGAAGGCGATGAAGCGCCCGGCCAACGAAGCCAAGGTGCTGGAACGTATCGCCAAATGGCGCGGCCTGGTGCCCGATCTGGCCATCCGCTCCACCTTCATCGTCGGCTTCCCCGGCGAGACGGAGGATGATTTCCAGTATCTGCTCGATTGGTTGCAACATGCGCAGATCGATCGCGCCGGCTGCTTCAAATATGAAGCGGTGGACGGCGCCCGCGCCAATGCGCTGCCCGGCGCGGTGCCGGAAGATGTGAAAGAAGAACGCTGGCATCGCTTCATGGCCGTGCAGGCCGCCATTTCCGAGGCCCGGCTGGCGCAGAAGATCGGCCGCACCCTCGATGTGCTGATCGACGAAGTCGATGATGAAGGCGGTGCATCGGGCCGCAGCAAATATGACGCGCCCGAAATCGACGGCATGGTCCACCTGCGCGATTGCGGCGGCGTGGCCCCCGGCGACATCATCGCCGTCACCATCGAGGATGCCGACGAGACCGATTTGTTCGGGGTGCCGGCATGACCGATTTTGCCGCGCTGATCGTCGCCGCCGATGGCCAGCCGGCGGTGCCGCTGATCCCGCTGACCACCACCAGCCTGCCTGCGTGGCTCGCCGGCCAGGGTGAACGCGTGCGCACCGGCGTCGCGGCGCAAGGTTTCAAGGGCGCGGCCGATTCGCTGGCGATGATTGCCGGTGATGGCCCGGCCGATTGGCTGGTGCTGGCCGGGGTGCCGGACGGGGCGTTGGGCCCTTGGGCGCTGGCCGCGGCGGCGCAGAAATTGCCGGGCGGCCGTTATGCGCTGGCGGGCGAGATGGGCCAGGCCGGGCTGGGCTGGGCGCTGGCGCAGCATCGCTTCACCCGCTATCGCCGCGCCGAACCATCGGCCCCCCGCGTGCTGACCACCACCAGCCTGGCCGCGATCAGTGCTGCTGTGATGGAGGCCGACGCGGTGGCGATGGTGCGCGACCTGATCGACACGCCGGCCTGTGACCTGACGCCGGCCGATCTGGCCCAGGCGGTTATCGATGTGGCGCGGCCCTTTGCGGCCGACGTGCGGGTGGTCACCGGCGAGGCGTTGCTGTCGGAAAACTTCCCCGCCATTCACGCCGTTGGCCGCGCTGCCACCGCTGCGCCGCGCCTGATCGAACTGCATTGGGGCGATCCGGCGCACCCGCGCCTCGCCATCATCGGCAAGGGCGTCACGTTTGATTCGGGCGGCCTCAACATCAAGCCGGGCAGCGGCATGGCGCACATGAAGAAGGACATGGGCGGCGCCGCCCACGCGCTGGCGCTGGCGCGGCTGGTGATGCAGGCCAATTTGCGCGTGCGCCTGCATCTGGTGATTCCGGCGGCGGAAAACGCCATTTCCGGCAATGCGCTGCGCCCTGGCGACGTGATCGGTACGCGCGCCGGCAAGACGGTGGAGATCACCAACACCGATGCCGAAGGCCGGCTGGTGCTGTGCGATGCCATTGCGCTGGCGGCCGAGCAGAATCCGGCGTTGATCATCGATTTCGCCACGCTGACCGGCGCGGCGCGGGTGGCGCTGGGGCCGCAATTGCCGGCGATGTTCGCCAATGATGATGCACTGGCCAGCGAATATCTGGCCGCGGGCGCCAGCGTCGGCGATCCGCTCTGGCGGCTGCCGCTGTGGGCGCCCTATCACGACATGCTGAAATCGGACGTTGCCGATATGGTCAACAGTGCCGAAGGCGGCTTTGCCGGCGCGATCACCGCCGCGCTGTTTCTGGAACGCTTCGTGCCGGCCGGCGTGCCGTGGCTGCATCTCGATACCTTCGCCTGGACGCCGTCGGCCAAGCCGGGCCGGCCCAAGGGCGGCGAGGCGCTGGGGCTGCGCGCCGCCTGGGCGATGTTGCGGAGCCGCTTCGCATGAGCTGGGTGCTGAAAGGGCCGGCGCAGCGCTTCGAGCCGCGCGAATGGTTCGCCGGGCCGGAGCATGTCGAACTGGCGCTGGCCGGTGATGTGGCTTCGATGCGCTATATCGAGCCGCGGCCGCTGGTCTGCACCGCGCCGCGCGTGATGCTGCGCGCCGGGCCGGGTGCGCTGGCCGAAGCCGTGTCGGAACTGCTGCTGGGCGAGACGTTCGAGATCATCGACGTGAAGGACGGCTTTGCGCTGGGGCGCTGCGGCCATGATCGTTACATCGGCTGGGCTTCGTTTGGCGCATTGGCGCTGCCGGGCGCGCTGCCCAATCACCGCATCACCGCCCGGCGTGCGCCGCTGTTTGCGCACGGCGACATCAAGGCAGCGGCGCTGGCGGAACTGCCGTTCGGTGCGCGCCTGTCCGGCCAGATCGATGGCAATTTCCTCGCCGTCGACGGCGGTGGCTTCGTGCACCGCCGGCATGTCGAACGGCCGCCGGCGAACCGCTTTGTCGCCGCTGCGCTGTTCATGGGCGCGCCCTATCTGTGGGGCGGTCGCACGCCCGATGGCGTCGATTGTTCCGGCCTGGTGCAGGCTGTGCTGGCCGCCGAGGGCATCAGCCTGCGCCGCGACACCGATCTGCAATTGGAACAGGGCGAGAAGGTCGCCTTCGCCGCGCGCACTGCCGGCGATCTGGTCTATTTCCCCGGCCACGTTGGCTTGCTGCTGGATGGCGATCGGCTGTGCCATGCCAATGCGCACTGGATGGCGGTGGTGACGGAACCGCTGAGTGATGTGATCGCGCGGGGCAGCGAAGTGACCGGGGTTCGGCGGTTCCGTTAATCCCTCTCCCCCCGGATCAAGTCCGGGGCAGGCTGCAGGGGAGAGGGGTTTGGGTCACGGCTTGACGAACTTCAGCGTCATGCGGTCGCTTTCGCCGATGGCGGCATATTTGGCGCGATCGACATCGCCCTTCTGGTAGGTGGGCGGCAGGGTCCAGACGCCGTCCGGATAATCCTTGCTGTCCTTGGGGTTGGCGTTGATCTCCGACGAACCCGCCAGCTTGAAACCGGCCTTTTCCGCCAGCATCTTCACATAGCTGACCTTCATGTAACCGCTTTTCTTCATGTCGGCATCGGCGCGGGCTTCGGGCAGGCGGTGTTCAACAACGCCCAGGGTGCCGCCCGGCTTCAGCGCCTTGAAGAAGGCGTTGAAGGCGTCCTGATCCCAGCTACCCATGTGCCAGTTGTGCACATTGCGGAAGGTCAGCACGACATCGGCGCTGCCTGGCGTCACGATGTCGGCCACGCCCTTGCCGAAGGTGCCGATGGCGATATCGCCATAGATCACCTTGTCGGCATATTTGGACTTGAACGCTTCCACACCCTTGGCAGCGTTCACCGATGCCAGCGGATTGGCGAGGCCGGCGACATATTTGCCATTGCCCTTCAGGCCCGGCGCGAGGATTTCGGTGTACCAGCCGCCGCCGGGCGACACTTCCACCACCGTCTGGCCGGGCTTCACGCCGAAGAAGGCCAGGGTCTGTGCCGGGTGGCGATATGGGTCGCGGGCCTTGTTCTCCGCGCTGCGCCACGGGCCGGCGATGGCGGCATCGAAGGGGGCGGCGATGGCCGGCGCCGCAACGGCAGCGACGGCAAGGACGGTGGCAACAGTGATGATGCGGATCATGATTCGTCTCCCCTTGGATATGAACATCAGGTAATCTGGCCGGACATGCCCTGCAAGGCGCATCATTGCCGCCGGATGAATGGCCTGCCAAAGGCGCCGATCATGGACGCGGAATCAACCTGGATGATGCTCGCCGCCGGGCTGGCGATGGCGGCGATCGGTGCCATCGGCGGCGTGCTGCGCGGGCGCGCGCCGCTGGCCTGGCACGCGCATCTGCCGTGGAACGGGCTGGCGTTCGGCGGCGTCGCTTGCGCACTGGTCGCGGCGGCGCATCTGTTCACCCTGCTCCGGGCTGGATGAACGGCGCGGCAATTTCGGGCCGCACACGTGCCAATCGGCCGCTGGCGCGATCGACAATGGCCCAGGTGGTCAGCGCCTTCACCCGCAGCTGACCATCCGCGCCACTGATCTCCACGAAACGATCAAAGCGCGCGCCCCTGGGTTCGCCGACCCAGGTGGTCAGCGAGAGCGTCTCCCCAAGCAATGTGGGGCGCAGATAATCAATCTCGTGCCGCGTCACGACCCAGACATAGGTGTCGCGATGCGCCGGCGGCGCCACCGCGTTCCAGTGCGCCGTCGCCACATCCTGGATCCAGCGCAGATAGACGGCATTGTTCACGTGTCCAAGCTCATCGATGTCGGCGGCGCAGGCCGTCACCGTGATCGTGTGGCCGTGCCGATCAGCAGGCGGCGGCATCGTTCAGCTCAAACTGATCGAGGATGAAGGCATATTCCTCGGCCAGCTCCTCCAGTGCCGCAAAGCGCCCGGATTTGCCGCCATGGCCGGCGCCCATGTTGGTCTTGAAGATCAGCACATGGTCGTCGGTCTTGGTGGCGCGCAATTTCGCCACCCACTTCGCCGGCTCCCAATAGGTGACGCGCGGATCGTTCAGCCCGGCGGTGACCATCAGCGGCGGGTAGGCTTGGGCCGTCACTTGATCATAAGGCGAATAGCCGCGGATCAGCTCGAAATCGTCGCGGCTGGTGATCGGATTGCCCCATTCCGGCCATTCGCCGGGCGTCAGTGGCAGGCTTTCATCCAGCATGGTGTTCAGCACATCGACGAACGGCACATGCGCCACCACCGCCCGGAACAATTCCGGTGCCTGGTTGATCACCGCCCCCATCAACTCGCCGCCCGCTGAACCGCCGCTGGCCGAAATCATGCCCGGCGCAGCCCAGCCAGCCGCATTCAGCCCGCGTGCGACATCGACGAAATCGTTGAACGTGTTGGTGCGTTTGGCCAATTTGCCATCCAGATACCACCCGTAGCCCAGATCATCGCCGCCCCTGATCTGCGCGATGGCAAAGGCGACTCCGCGATCGAGCAAGGACAGCCGGTTGGCGGAAAAGCCCGGCGTCATGGCGATGCCATAGGCGCCATAGGCATAAAGATGCAGCTTGCCGGGCGTGAAGCCCTTGCGATGGACGATGCTCACCGGCACCTTTGCGCCGTCGCGCGCTGTCACCCAGATGCGTTGGCTTTCATAAAGGCTGGCGTCATAGCCTGACGGCACCGCCTGCACCTTGCGCGTGATCAGCGTGCCGGCGGCGACATCATAATCATACACGGTGGCCGGCGTGACCATCGAGGCATAGCTCAGCCGCAGCAACGGCGCATCGGCTTCCAGGTTGGTGCCCAGCGAGACGGTATAGGCGGCTTCGGCAAAGGGGATGGCGGTTTCGCTGCCATCCGCGCTGTGCAGCACGATGCGGTCCAGCCCGTCGCGGCGGCCCTGCACCGCCAGATACGAGGCGAAGGCCGTAATGCCGGTGATATAATCCTGATCCGATCCGGCGATCAGCGTCTGCCAGTCGCCGGGCGCGGCGATGCTGGCGGTGGCGACGCGGAAATTCACATGGGTGTCGTTGGTGCGGATGAACAAGCTATGCCCACGCACATCGACCTCATAGGCCACCCCGGCCTGGCGGCGGCGCACCAGCAACGGCGGCGCCAGCGGATCGGCGGCCGACACCAGGCGCACTTCGCTGGTGACGTGATCGGATGTGGTGATGATGATCCACGCGCCATCCTGGCTCTTGCCGATGCTGACCCCGAAGCCCTTGTCGTCGGTTTCTTCATACAGCACGCGGTCCTCCTCGCCTTGGCCGATCACATGCAGCCGCGCCTTGATGCGCCGCCAATTGTCGTTGACCTCGGTCCACACGATGCCGCTCGAATCGGCGGTCCAGGTTATGGCACCAACGCTGACGCTGGTGACGGTTTCGATGTCGGCGCCGCTGGCGATGTCGCGGATGCGGATGGTGAAGCGCTCGCTGCCATCACTGTCGGCGGCATAGGCGATTCTGCGGCCATCCGGGCTGACGCTCTGCGCGCCCAACCGGAAATAGTCGTGGCCCTCGGCCAGCGCCGGTTCCGACAGCAGCAGCTCGTCCGCGCCGCCGGCTTTCGGGCGGCGGAGCCAGGTGCGATACTGGTCACCAGGCCGGAATTGCCACCAATATTCGAATTCGCCATTCGGCACCGGCACCGAGGCATCATCTTGCTGCACCCGGCCCTTCAGTTCGTCGTAGATGCGGTCCTTCAGGCCAGCGATCGGCGCCAGCGTCGCTTCGAAATACGCGTTCTCGGCCCCAAGATACGCCAGGACATCGGCGTCATCGACCTTGGGATAGTTCGGGTCTTTCAGCCAATGCCAGGGATCGTCCACGGTGATGCCATGGTGCGTGAAGCTATGGGGGCGGGTTTCGGCGATGGGGGGCTGCATGGGGCTTTCCGGACGGTGCGGCGGGCGCGAGCTTGAGGTGCAGGCGGCACCCGCCTATCAGACTGCGCATAGATAAAGGGTTGCACTGCCATGTCCATCACCGCCTCCCGCCTTGCCGCGCTGCGCGCCCAGCTTGCCCATGATGGCCTCGCCGGGTTCGTCGTGCCGTTGACCGACGAGCATATGAGCGAATATGTCGGCGAATATGCGCAGCGGCTGGCCTGGCTGACCGGTTTCGGCGGTTCGGCCGGCAGCGCCGCCGTGCTGGAATCCCGCGCGGCGATGTTCACCGATGGCCGCTATACCGTGCAGGTGCGCCAGCAGGTACCCGGCGATCTGTTCGAATATCAAGACGTGCCGGCGACCAGCGCCGCACAGTGGCTGGCCGACCATGCCGAAGCTGGGCAGCGCATCGGTTATGATGCGTGGCTGCACACGCGGGCGTGGGCGACCGCCACCCAGACGCTGCTGGCCGCCAGGGGCGCCGAGCTGGTTGCCGTGACCGCCAACCCCATCGATGCGGTCTGGCCCGACCGGCCGGCGCCGTCGCTGGCCCCGATCGAGGTGCACGAAGACCCGTTTGCCGGCCGCAGCCACGCCGACAAGCGCGCTGACGTGGCAGCGTGGTTACAGGCCCGCCACGCCGATGCCGTGGTGATCGCCGCGCTCGATTCGATCGCCTGGCTGCTCAACATCCGCGGCCGGGATGTGGCGCGCACGCCCGTCGCGCTGGCCTTTGCCGTGGTGCATGCCGATGCCAGCGTCGATCTGTTCACCGCGCCGGAAAAGATCACCGCGGCGGTGCGGGCGCATCTGGGCGCCCATGTGCGCCTCCACGCCCGCGACCAGTTCGAACCGGCGTTGCGCGGCATGGCCGGCAAAGCGGTGGTCGCCGATCCGCAAAGTTGCGTGGCGGCAATCTTCGGCGCGCTGGCGGCCGGCGGTGCCCGCATCAGCGAGGCGCGTGATCCGAGCGTGCTGCCGCGCGCCATCAAGAACCCGGTCGAAATCGCCGGCACCACCGCTGCGCATGTTCGCGACGGCGCAGCGCTCAGCCGCTTCCTGGCCTGGTTCGACCGCGAAGCCCCCAAGGGCGGCCTCGATGAGCTGAGCGCGGCGGAGCGCCTGCGCCAGTTCCGCGCCGAAACCAACAGCCTGGAAGATCTGTCGTTCGATACCATCTCGGCCGCCGGCCCCAACGCGGCGCTGCCGCATTACCGGGTGAGCGCGGACACCAATCTTCCGATCGGCCAGAACAGCATCTATCTCGTCGATTCGGGCGGCCAGTATCGCGATGGCACCACCGACGTGACCCGCACATTGGTGGTCGGCACGCCGACACCGGAAATGCAGGATCGCTTCACCCGCGTGCTGAAGGGCCATATCGCGCTGGCGCAGGCGATCTTCCCGGCCGGCACCAAGGGCGTGCAATTGGATGCGTTGGCGCGCCAGCATCTTTGGCAGGCCGGGCTGGATTATGCCCACGGCACCGGGCACGGGGTGGGCAGCTATTTGTCGGTCCACGAAGGCCCGCAGCGCATTGCGGCAGCTTGGTCGGCACAGCCGGGCGGGGACGAACCGCTGCAACCGGGGATGATCCTGTCCAACGAGCCGGGCTATTACAAGCAGGGCGAATACGGCATCCGCATCGAAAATCTCGTGCTGGTCGAGCAGCGTAACGTACCGGGCGCCGAACGGCCGATGATGGGCTTCAAGGCGTTGACCCTGGCACCGATCGATCGCCGGCTGGTGGATGTGGGCCTGCTCAGCGCCGATGAGCGGGCGTGGTGGAATGATTATCATGCGCGCGTGGCCGCCGAGATCGGGCCGCTGCTCACCGATGATGCTGAACAGGCGTGGCTGGCCCAGGCCTGCGCGCCGCTTTGAACTTGCGCTAGTAAGTCCCACCCCCAGCCCCTCCCGCAAGCGGGAGGGGAGCAGATTGCGCAAGCGCCGAACGACTCCCCTTCCGCTTGCGGGAGGGGTCGGGGGTGGGCTTTCCCAGCACTACGCCCTGCGTCACCCTACGCCTTCGCGCCGGTGCATGCATCTGCTATGGCGCGTCTGTTACTGGATGGGAGAACCGAAATGATGAAGCAGATTGCCCTCGCCGCCGCCGCCCTGACCGCGCTGGTTGCCGCTGCGCCCGGCCCACAGAGCCTGTACGAATTCAACCTGAAGACCATCGATGGCAAGCCGATGCCGATGGCGCAGTACAAGGGCAAGGTCGTGCTGCTGGTCAACACCGCTTCGATGTGCGGCTTCACCCCGCAGTATGAAGGCCTGCAGCAGCTGCACGACAGCTACAAGGCCAAGGGCTTCACGGTGATCGGCGTGCCGTCGGGCGATTTCGGCGATCAGGAATATGGCAGCAACAGCGAAGTGAAGCAGTTCTGCGAAAGCAAGTTCGGCATCAAGTTCCCGATGGCCGAAAAGGCTGTCGTCAAGGGTGCCAAGGCCATCCCGGTCTACAAGTGGGCCGCCAACACCCTGGGTGAATCGCAGACGCCACAGTGGAATTTCCACAAATATCTGATCGGCAAGGATGGCAAGCTGATCGCCGCCTTCGGTACCAAGACCACGCCGACCTCGCCGGAAGTGATGGCGGCCGTAGCCAAGGCACTGACTGCCAAGAGCTAATCCGAAGCTTGTTCAGGGGCTGGGTGCTGATTGCGGGCCGGATCGCCTGCATCCCCCAGCCCTTTGCGTTTCCGCAGATTCGCCCGTAGCGCCGCCGCCAGCCGTTCGGCGCGGGCCTTTGCCTGTTTCTCGCTTTCCGTTGTCATGGCCGCGTCTTAACCGATCGCAGCGCCCGCGTCAGCGCCGCAGATGGTGCCAGTGCTTGACACTGTGGCGGGGCTTGGCCATAGGGCCGCTTCCTGACGGGCCAGCCCGGCAGGCTCAAGCGTGGGGCCGTGCTGCCGTAGCTCAGTGGTAGAGCGCATCCTTGGTAAGGCTGAGGTCGGGAGTTCAATCCTCCCCGGCAGCACCACCCCCCCGCTCCGTCGAACCCGGCCAGGGCATGGTATCCGACATGTACGATCCTGTTGCCATTACCCGGATCGGCGAAGGCCTTATCGCCGCCACCCTGCCCAAGCCGGAATGGACCCATGCCGCGCATGTGGCAGCTGCCGCCTATGTGCTCTCCGCCCGCCGCGATCTGGATGCCGAAGCCGCCATGCCCGGCCTGATCCGCCGCTACAACGAAGCCTGCGGGGTCGCGAACACCGATACTGGCGGCTATCATCATTCCATCACGCTGGCCTCCATTGCCGCAGTGCGGGCCGGGCTGATGCTGGCCCCATCGGGCGATCTGGCCGCACAGCTGGCCTGGCTGATGGGCGGCATGCTGGGCGACAAATATTGGCCGGAGCGATTCTGGCGCCACGACACGCTGTTCAGCGTCGCCGCCCGCCGCGGCTGGATTGCGCCGGATCTGCTGCCCTTGCCTTTCAGTGTGAAGGTCTGAACGCCGCCCAATCCACCCCCGGCGCCGCCGCCTGCCCCTGCACCAGCGCCGCCACCGCCAGACTCGCCGCCGGGCCGCCGGAAAAGCCCAGCCACGGCACATAATTGATGAACACGCCAGGCGCTGCACGCAGTTCGCCGATGATTGGCAGCCAATCTTCGGTGCCGTTCACGAACGCCGCCCAACAGCGCACCAGTTGCAACCCCGCCAGCGCCGGCACCACCCGTGCCGCCACGCCCAGGTTGCGGCCGAGATTCGCCATGTCCACTTGCGGCCGTCCGTCCGCATCCAGCCGCGCATCCCAGCCGCCGCCGATCAGCAGCGTGCCGTTCTTCGCCTGTTTCAGGGTGAGTTTGGCGCCGGCGCAATAAACGAGATGCGGCACCAGCGGCGCGGCCGGCTCGGTCACGCTCACCTGGATGGGGAAGGCCTGGATCGGCAGCGCCGCGCCCACGCCCGCCGCCAGCGTGCCCGTGGCACTGCCGGCGGCCAGCACCAGGCGGCCAGCCCGCCAGCGCCGCCCGCCCGCCGCCACGGCATAGCCATCGCCATCGCGGGCGATGGTCACTGCGCCGGTACCGGCTTCGATGATCGCGCCAGCCACCACTGCGGCGCGCGCGATCGCCGGCGTCACCACAAGCGGATGGGCCTTGCCCTCGCCAGCGCAGAACGCGCCGCCATGGGCATCAAGGCCCAGATAGGGCGCCAGCGCCCGCAAAGCCGGCTGGTCGAGCAATTCGATCTCCAGCCCGGCTGCCCGCTCGATTTCGACCTTGGCGCGGATTTCGGCCATTTCGGCTTCGCTGTGCGCCACCAGCAGGCCGCCGCCGAAATGCACCTCCAGGTCCGCGCCCACCAGCGCTTCCAGCCCGCGCCACAGCAGCAGCGATTCTTTCAGCATGGTCACGGCCGGGGCGAAGCGCTGCGCCCATGCGGTGCCCAGAGTGCGGAACGGATCGTGCGGAATCTGTGCGTGCAGGCTGCCGGCATTGGCGCTGCTGGCCTGGCTGCCGATCACGCCGGCTTCGATCAGCCGCACCTTCACCCCGGCGCGGGCCAGGTGCAGCGCGGTCAGGCAGCCGGCCAGCCCGCCACCGATCACGATTACGTCATCAGCCATTACCCATCGTGGCCCTGTGCAAGATCATCATGCTGTTGCATCAAGCATGGACGCAATCGCGGGGGAAGCGCGACATGATCGATCAGCCTTGGAACCAGAGCGAAGCCGATGTGCGCCGCCTGATCGGCCGGGTGCGCGCCGGGCGTTCGCTGCGGCCGGCGCAGTGGCCGGGCGGCGCGCGCGCGGCAGTGGCGCTCAGCTTTGATTGTGATCATGAATGTTTCGAACTGGGCGGCGGCGGCAGCGCCACCGGTCGGCTGGCGTGGGGCGAATTTGGCCGCCGGGTGGGCGTGCCGCGAATCCTGAATGTGCTGGCGCGCCACAATGTGCCCGCCAGCTTCTTCATGCCGGCGATGTGCGCGCTGATCGATCCAGATGAAAGCCGCCGCATTGTCGGCGCCGGCCATGAACTTGGCTTGCACGGCTGGATACATGAAAACAACAGCCTGCTCGATGCCGCCACCGAACGCGATCTGATGCTGCGCGCGCGCGACGTGATCGCGCCGCTGGCCGGTGGTGGCCCGCTGGGTTTTCGATCGGCGAACTGGGATCTGTCGCCGGGCACCATCGAAATCGTCGCCGAAATGGGCCTGGCCTATGATTCCTCGCTGATGGCCGATGATGATCCCTATGAATTGCTGATCGACGGCCGGCCCAGCGGCATCGTGGAAATTCCGGTGGAATGGCTGCGCGATGATGCGGTCTATCTGCTGTTCAACCGCAATCCCGCCACGCGGCCGTGGACGCCGCCGGATCAGGTGTTCGAGATTTTCGCCCGGGAACTCGATGGGGCGATTGCCGATGGCGGCCTGTTCCAGCTGGTGATGCATCCGTTCGTCATCGGCTATCGCAGCCGAATCTGGATATTGGAGGCCCTGATCGAACGCGCCCAGGGTCAGGTGTGGTTTGCCACCCATGCCGAGGTCGCGGCGTGGGTAGCGGAACAGGCCGGGCTTACAGCCCGCGGGTGATCGCCTGCGATGCCGCCAGCAATTGCGGCAAGATCTGTTTGCGCATCTCATCCTGCGTCATGCGTGATGATGGGCAACACACGTTCAATGCTGCCAACACCCGGCCTTCATCACTGCGAATCGGTACCGAGATTGATCCCAGGCCGATTTCCAGCTCCTGATCGACAATGCTGTGGCCTTCGCGCGCTGCCCGCTCGATTTCGGTGCGCAGCTTGGCCTTGGATGTCAGCGTGTGCGGCGTGAACGCCCGCAACGTCACCCGATCGAGATAGCGCTCCAGCGCCTCGGCGGGTTCCGCCGCCAGCAATACCCGTCCGGTGGACACGGCATGCGCCGACGCGCGCCCGCCGACCGCGATCGAAACATTGACATAGCGATCGGACCGGGCGCGGGCGATATAGGTGACATCCGCGCCGGTGAGCACCGCGCAGAACACCGATTCATTCAGCGTGCGGGCCAGATCGTTCATCACCGGCTGCGCCACATCCAATATGCCCATCGACGACAGCGCCGAATAGCCCAGGTCCAGCACCTTGGGCTTCAGGCTGAAGATCT
Source organism: Sandarakinorhabdus sp. (assembly GCF_987265915.1). NCBI lineage: Bacteria > Pseudomonadati > Pseudomonadota > Alphaproteobacteria > Sphingomonadales > Sphingosinicellaceae > Sandarakinorhabdus > Sandarakinorhabdus sp. Next base: position 219,073 of record NZ_OZ503948.1, on the reverse strand, counting down.
TCTCGTCCTTTTCGGCATAGCCTTCACGCACCAGGGTGAGCAGCAGGCGGCGCACGGTGGCGCGGGTCAGCCCGGTTTCCTGCGCCACTTCGCTCAGCGTCATGCGCGGGCGGGTGCGGGTGAAGGCGCAAATGACTTCCAGGCCGCGGGCCAGCGAATTCACATAGTCACGATCGGTCAGATCATCGATTTCGGCCACGGCCATTGCAATTTTGCCCTTCGCCCCTTGCACAGGTTACACGTATCTTATCGGTGAATGGCCCTGCATGCCTATTGATTTCACGGAACGCGCGGTTGTTGCCTCTGCGCGCCGTCATTCGCCCGGCAGGCGGTCACCCTGTTTGCGCCGCCAGGCCGCCCAGGTCGTAGCCCAGTTCGCCGGATCATCCAGATTGCTGGCGTCCAGCTTGCCCACCACCTGGTTGTGCGGCGCCGCCAGCACGCGTGCCGGATCGGCATAGGCTTCGGCGATCACGGCCTCCAGCCCGTCGATCCAGTAATCGATATCCTCCTTGGACCACATCTCGCCGGCTTCGGGCGTGAAGGGCTGCGGCACGATCCATGGTTCGTGGCTCAGCCAGAAGGCATCGATGCCGAAATCGGCCATGCGGTTCTGCACATCGACCGCGCTCACCCCGGTCTCTTCAAACAGCGTGCCCAGGCTGTAGCGGGTCATCTCCAGCCGCGGCAGTGCCTGATCGGGATGCGATCGCGTCACCCCGCGCAAGCCCAGCAGCCGCGTTTCCATGTAATTGTTGAGCAGCACCGACATGTCGGCCGCATCGGCCAGGCCTTGGGCGCCCATCGCCCGGAGCCAGGCCCAGGCCTTCACCACCTGTTGCAGATTGCCCATATATTCGCGCACGCGCGCCGCCATGTGGGCGGGCTGTTCCAGCGCAAATTGGCCAGCCGCCTCGGTCACCAGCGGCCCGGGCAGGAACGGCGCCAGTTCCGCCGTGCAGCCATAGGCCCCTACCGCCGGGCCGCCGCCGCCCTTGGACACGCCGAACGTCTTGTGCAGCATGAACATGCAGGCATCGAAACCGAGATCGCGCGCGCGGATCTTGGTCATCACGCCGTTGAAATTGGCATGGTCATAAAATGCCAGCGCGCCGGCGGCCTTTGTCAGCCGCACCCATTCGGCGATTTCGGGATTATACACCCCCATGTCGTCGGGATTGTTGATCATCAACGCCGCCGTGCTTGGCCCCAGCGCGGCCTTCAGCGCATCGATACTGGGATAGCCTTGCGCGCCCAGCGGCAGCGTGATGATCTCGTACCCGGCCGTCGCTGCGGTGGCCGGGTTGCAGGGGTGGCTTTGCAGGCTGGTGATGATCTGGGTGCGGCTGTTCCCCTCCCCACGCGCCGCATGCCAGGCCCTTGTGATCACCGCCTGCGTCCAGGCGGCATCCGCACCGCCGGCCGCCTGAAAGGTGAAGCGATCCATGCCCGACAGTGCGCGCAAGGCGAGATCAAGGCCATGCACGCATGCCAGCAGGCCCTGCAGCGTTTCCGCAGGTTGCTGCGGATGCACGCCGGCCAGCGCGCGCGCCGCCTGTTCGCCCACGCGGGGGTTGTATTTCATCGTGCAGGTGCCGAACAGGCTGACCCCCAGCATGCCCATGGTTTCCTGGGACAGCCGCAGATAATGGTGCAGCACCTCGGGCTCCGCGAGTTCGGGCAGATCGGGGGCGGTGGCGCGCGCCAACCCCGCCGGCACCAGATCGGCCGCATCCACCAGCGGGAAATGCTGCCCGCGCCGGCCGGGCGCACCGATGCGGTGGATCAGCGGTTCGTCCCAGCGGGCGGCGTGGAAGCGGCGCAATCGGCTCATGCCAGCACTGCCTTCAGCGCCGCGCCAAGCCGGGCAATGTCGGCTTCGCCATGGCATTCGGTGACGGCAAAGATCGCACGATGCGGGTCGATGGCGATGCCGCCGAAGATGCCGTGCCGGTCGAGCAAGGCGGCATTGATGCTGGCGACATCGCGGTGGGTCGCCGAAAAATCCACCAGCACCTCCTTGAACAACCCGCGCCGCACCGGCACCGTGACGCCCGGCACCGCCGCCAGCGTGTCGGCCAGCAGGGCAGTGCGCGCGAGGATCAGGCGGCCCAGCTCGGCAAAGCCTGCCGGCCCCAGCAGCGCCATATAGGCCGCCGCCGCGATCGCCCACAAATAGGTGCTGTTGCCGGTCCAGTCCTTGCCCAGCTCGCGGCTGCCATAGCTGGATTGGTGGAACAGCATCAGGCCAAAGCCCATGCGGCCATCCACCGTGGTCGCCAGACTGTTCAGCAGGGTCGGATATTCCGCTGCGATGCGCGGATCGTCGGCGCTGGCGATGAAGCCGCCCAGCCCGCCGCCGGCATGCATATGGATGCCCAGCGGCTGGATGGTACCAACCGCGATATCGGCGCCCAAGGCGCCAGGCGGCGCGATCACGCCCAGGCAGGATGGATCGACGCCAGCAATCACCAGCGCGCCAGCCGCGTGGGCCAGGTTGGCCAGCGCGGCGGCGCTGGTTTCCAGCCCGCCCGCCCAGGCCGGATTTTCGTAATAGACCGCCGCGACATCCGCGCCGATCATGCCCGCCAGCGCCGCCAGATCGATGCGACCGACCGCGTCACACGGCACCGCCTCCACCACCAGGTGCATGGCGGGATCGGCGGACTCGGCATAGGCATCCAGCACCGCGCGGCGCTGCGGGCACATGGCGGCCGGCACCAGCAGGCGTTGCTTGCCAGAGTCTCCTTGCTTCAGCCGCAGCGCCATGCGCGCCGCATGGCCCAGCGCCGCGCCCCAGCTGTAGACCGGCAGGCCGACCAGCTCCATTTGCAACAGCGCGCCCAACTGGCTGCTGAATTCGAACCAGGCCTGATTGCGGCCGAAATCGCTGCTCGGTGTGCCCCAGACGGGCGTCAGGAATTCACTGCGGCCGACGATTTCATCAACCACCGCCGGCACATGATGTTGCCAGATGCCGCCACCCAGAAAGCTCAAGCTGTCAGCGGCCGGGCGGTTTCGCCCCAACGTTTCTTTCAGATAGCGCGCGAGTTCGACCTCGCTGGTCAGCGCCGGCGGCAGATCGGGCAATGCGGTCAGCCGATGCGCGGCCGGGATCTGGGCAAACAGGGGTGCGACGCTGTCCAGCCCCAGAAGCCCAAGCAATTCGGCTTTGCGGGCTGGCGTGTCGTTGGACATGAACGGGTGGGCGCGGCTGGTCATCACTCTCTCATGAACGGCGGATGGCGGGGCCGCGGTGCGCATATCGCACAGTATGACATATTGCGCACAAGGGAAGCCAGTGTAGAAACGCGATGATGTTGCCGGACCAGTTCACCCCGCTGCCCGATCTGATTCGGTTCTATGCCCGCCAGGGTGACAAGCCGGCAATCCTCTGCGGCGATGTTGCGCTGGGCTGGGCGGCGCTCGATGCCCGCATGGACCGCGTTGCCGCCGCGCTGGCCCGCGATGGCCTGGGCAAGGGTGACTGCATCGCCATTTCCGCGACCATGCAGCCGGATTATCTGGTGCTGTGGCTGGGTGCGCTGCGCGCCGGCCTGGCGGTGGCGCCGTTGCCGCAATCCGCCACCGCGGACACCATCGCCACCATGGTGGCCGATGCCGATGCGGCGCTGTTCTTCGATGATGCGGCGCTTGCCCGTCTGGAGGCCTGGCTGCCGCCGCCCGGCACCGCGCCGCCAGCGGTGGCGATCAGCCCTGACGATCCGTTCAACCTGATCTACAGCAGCGGCACCACCGGCCGGCCGAAAGGCATCGTGCAGCCGCACCGCCAGCGCTGGGCGCATGTGCAGCGCGGGGTGACGCAGGGCTATGGCGCTGACTCTGTCACGCTGGTGGCGACGCCGCTGTACAGCAATACCACCCTGGTCAGCGTCATCCCGACGCTCGGCCTGGGTGGCACCTTGGTGTTGCTGCCGAAATTTTCCGTCACCGAATTTCTCGATCTTGGTCAGCGCACCCGCGCCACCCACACCATGCTGGTGCCGGTGCAATATCAGCGGATCATGGACCATCCGGACTTCGACCGTTTCGATGTGTCCAGCTGGCGCCGCAAATTCTGCACCTCGGCACCGTTTTCGGCGGCCCTGAAGGCACAGGTGCTGGCGCGCTGGCCCGGCGGCCTCACCGAATATTATGGCATGACCGAAGGCGGCGGCACCTGCATCCTGCAATGCCACGAACACCCGGACAAGCTGGCGACGGTCGGCCAACCGGCGGCGGGCAGCGACATCCGCATCATCGATGACGAGGGCCATGAACTGCCGCCCGGCGCCACCGGCGAAGTCGTCGGCCGCTCCCCGGCGATGATGACCGGATATCACAAGCTGCCGGATGCGACCCGCGCTGCCGAGTGGTACAGCCCAGCCGGCGAGCGTTTCATCCGAACCGGCGATATCGGGCGCTTCGATGCGGACGGTTTCCTGACCCTGCTCGACCGCGCCAAGGATGTGGTGATTTCCGGCGGCTTCAACATCTATCCCATCGATCTGGAACAGGTGCTGATGGCGCATCCGGCGGTGCAGGATGCCGCCGTGGTCGGCGTGCCGTCGGCGGCGTGGGGCGAATCGCCGGTGGCGTTCGTGGTGCTGCGCGAAGCCATTGACCGCCAAGTGCTGCTGGAATGGGCCAATGCGCGGCTCGGCAAGACGCAACGCTTGGCTGGCATTGAACAACTGTCTGAACTGCCGCGCAGCGAGATCGGCAAGGTGTTGAAACGACAGTTGCGCGATGGCTGGCGCTCCGCCCCGGTCTGAGCCCATAGTCACCGTGCCCCACAGTCAGGACCTTCCATCATGCTCATCGGTGTCCCCCGCGAAATCAAGCGCCACGAATATCGGGTCGGGCTGACCCCCGGCAGCGTGCGCGAGTGTGTGGTGCACGGCCACCGCGTGCTGGTCGAAACCGGGGCGGGGGCCGGCATCGGCGCCGATGATGCGGCCTATATGGCGGCCGGCGCAGAAATCGCTGCCGACGCCGCCAGCGTCTTCGCCCGCGCCGACATGATCGTGAAGGTGAAGGAGCCGCAGGCGCGCGAATGGGTGCAATTGCGCGACGGGCAGATCTTGTTCACCTATCTCCACCTCGCCCCCGATCCCGATCAGGCGCACGGCCTGATCGCCTCGCGCTGCACCGCCATCGCCTATGAAACCGTTACCGATGCGGCCGGCCATCTGCCGCTGCTCGCGCCGATGAGCGAAGTGGCGGGCCGGTTGGCCATCGAAGCGGCGGGCCAGGCGCTGCGCCGCCATGCCGGCGGCATGGGGCTGCTGCTGGGCGGGGTGCCGGGCGTGAAGCCGGCGCGGGTGGTGATCATCGGCGGCGGCGTCGTCGGCACCCAGGCCGCGCGCATGGCGGTGGGGCTGGGTGCGGAGGTGACGATCATCGATCGCTCCTTGCCGCAATTGCGCCGGCTCGATGATCTTTTCGGTGGCCGCGTGCGCACCCGCGCTGGCAGCCGCGCCGTGCTGGAGGAGGAACTGGCTGCCGCCGACGTGGTGGTGGGCGCGGCGCTGATCCCCGGCGCCAGCGCGCCCAAGCTGATCACCCGCGCTGATCTGAAGCTGATGATCCCCGGCGCGGTGATTGTCGATGTCGCCATCGATCAGGGCGGCTGCGCCGAAACCAGCCGGCCGACCACCCATGATGATCCCACCTATGATGTGGACGGCATCATCCATTATTGCGTCGCCAACATGCCCGGCGCGGTGCCGAAAACCAGCAGCGCGGCGCTGAACAATGCGACCTTGCCCTATATGCTGGCGCTGGCGAGCCAGGGCCTCGGCGCGCTCCACGCCGACACCGGCCTGCGCGCCGGGCTGAACGTGCATCGCGGGCAGATCACCAACGCGGCCGTGGCGGCAGCGCTGGGCCTGTCCCATCATGATCCGCTGTCGGTGCTGGCCTGAGCCATGCACCCCGCAGTTGATCTGACCGGCAAGACCATCCTGCTCACCGGCGCGTCCAAGGGCATCGGCGCGGCCACGGCGGCGATATTGGGCGCAGCCGGCGCGCATCTGGTGGCGCACTATGGCAGCGACCGCGCCGGCGCCGAAGCTGCCACCGCTGCCATCCCGCCTGAGCGCCTGTTGCTGGTGCAGGCCGATCTTGCCGATCTGAATGCGGTCGAATCGCTGTGGGATGCGGCGCAGGCCTGGCGCGGGCGCATCGACGTGCTGGTGAACAACGCGGCCATCATGGATTTTTCCGGCGGCATCGATGCGCCGCTCGATCATTGGGACGCGGTGTGGGATGCGGCGTTCGACGTGAATGTGAAGGCGCCGGCCCGGCTGATGCGCCGCGCCGTGCAACATTATCTCGATGAAGGTTCCGGCGCGATCATCAGCATCGGCAGCTGGGCGGCGCAGCGCGGCGTCACCAATCCGGCCACCATCGCCTATGGCGCATCGAAGGCCGCGATCCGCGCCGCCACCCAATCCATTGCCCGCGCCTATGCACGGCAGAAAATCCTGGCTTATGTCATCACGCCGGGCGTCGTGCGCACGCGGCTTTCCGAACAATTCGCGGCCACCAATGGCGGTGAAGCCGCAGTATCGGCCACGCTGGCCAGCGGCGAATGGGTGACGCCGGATGAGCTCGGCCGGCTGGTGGCGTTTCTGGCGTCGGGCGCGGTGCCGCAGCTTTCGGGCGCGACGCTCGACGTCAACGGCGCGAGCTATATCCGCTGATGCGGGTGAGCCTGCCTGGGGTAGAGCGCGCTGGCCCTGGCTTTGGCCTGCAATTTGCCGGCCGCAGTATCCGCGCCTTCCCCGGCGAAACGCTGGCGGCGGCGCTGCTGGCGGCGGGCGAACCAGCGCTGCGCCAAACCGAACAAGGCGAGAAACGCGGTCTTTATTGCGGCATGGGCGTGTGCGGCGAATGCAGCGTGTTGGTGGATGGCGCGCCGCGCCGCGCCTGCATGACCGCAGCTGCACCCGGCCAACACGTGGAGCCACTGCCGGCGCGCGTGGTGGCCCAGCCGCAGCCGACGCAAACGCTCAGCCGTCACAGCTGCGATCTGCTGGTGGTGGGGGCCGGCCCGGCTGGATTGGCAGCCACGCTGGCGGCGCGCGCTGCCGGCCTGTCGGTGATCTTGGTCGATGAACGCGCCAAGCCCGGCGGCCAATATTTCAAGCAGCCGGGCGATGGCCTGACCGTCGATGCGACCGCCATCGACCGGCAGTTCGCCGCCGGCCGCATGCTGATCGCGCAAGCGATTGCCAGCGGCGCGGACATCTGGCGCGGCAGCATGGCCTGGCACGCCGCCCCGGATGGCGATGGCGTGAACGTCGCGATCACGACGCCCGATGGCCCCACCCAGGTCCACGCCCGCCGGCTGGTGGTCGCGGCCGGCGCCATGGAACGGCCGTGGCCGGTGCCGGGCTGGACATTGCCCGGCGTGATGACCACTGGTGCGGCGCAAACGCTGCTGCGCGGCAGTGCAGTGGCGCCCGGCAGCCGCGTGCTGGTCGCCGGCAACGGCCCGCTCAATCTGCAACTGGCCTGTGAACTGCTGGCGGCTGGCGTTACCGTGGTGGCCGTGGTCGAACGGGCGCCGCGGCCCGGCCTGGGCCAGATCGGCGCGCTGGCGGCGATGGTGCGCAGCCACCCCGCCCTGGCCATCACCGGCGCAGCGCAACTGGCGCGGCTGGCGCGCGCCGGCGTGCCCTTGCTGTTCGGCCACGCCGTCACCCGCATTACGGGCACTACCCGTGCCGAGGCGGTGGCCGTGGCCGCCACCGGCAGCGACAGCGAGCGTTGGTTCGCGATCGACGCCGTGTGCATCGGCGCCGGTTTCCTGCCGCAAGCCGAACTGCCGCGCGCCCTGGGCTGCGCCATGGCGCACGATGGCCTTTCGGTGCAGCGCGACGCCAGCGGGCGCACGTCGCTGCATGGCGTGTTCGTCGCCGGCGATGGCGGCGGCCTCGGCGGCGCGGTGGCGGCGCAGGCGCAAGGCTCGTTGGCCGGCGCGGCGGCCGCCCGCGACCTGATCGGCAGCTTGCCGCCCGCTCTGGAACGGCAGGACGTGCAGGCGCAGCGCGATCTGGCCCGCGCGCAACGCTTTCAACGCGGGCTGTGGCAGATGTTTGCGCCGCTGCCTGGGGCCGCACCGCAGACGACGCCTGAAACCCTGGTCTGCCGCTGCGAATCCGTTTCGCGGGCGCGCATCGAAACGCTGATCGCGGCAGGCACGCGCGACATCGGCAGCATCAAGCGCGCCACCCGCGTCGGCATGGGCCGCTGCCAGGGCCGTTATTGCGCGCCGCAATTGGCTGCACTGCTGGCCGACGCCGGCAGCCCGCCCGAAGCCTTCGCACCGCGCCCGCCGTTCAAACCGGTCCCCATCGCCGCCATCGCGGCGCTGGAGCGCTGAAGATGCTGCGCCGGCTCATCGCCCTCCTCCTGCTGTTGCTCGCCGCTCCTGTCGCCGCGCGCGACCTGGCCACGATCAAGGCCAGCGGCGTGCTGCGCGTGGGCGTCAATCCGAATTTCCCGCCGATGAGCAGCTATGGCCCCGGTGGCCAGTTGCAGGGCTTTGACGTCAATGTGGCACGCGCGCTGGCGCAGCGGCTGGGCGTGCGCGCCGAACTCGTGCCCACCGAAGCGGCGAGCCGCGTGCCCTTCCTGGTGTCGGGGCGCATCGATGTCTCGCTGGGCGCGCTCACCATCACGCCGGAACGCCGGGCGTTGATCGATTTTTCGGTGCCGCTGCACAGCGAAGCCATGGGCGTGATCACCACCGCGGCCACACCGGTCACCCGCTGGCAGCAACTGAACCGGCCCGACATCACGCTGGTCAACATGCGCGGCAACCAGTCCGTCTCCGTGCTGGCCGAGAAACTGCCGCTGCCAAAACGCCTGCTGGTCGATGGCAATGCCGATACCATCCGCGCAATTGCGCAGGGGCGCGCCGATGCGCTGGTGGAAAATGTCGATTTCTTCATCGGCTTCACCCGGCTCTATCCCGATATCGCGTGGCGGGTGCTGTCCGAACCCATCTTCACCGCCTGGTGCGGCATCGGCCTGCCCAAGGGCAATGAGCCGTTGCGGTCCGCCATCGATACCGCGCTGATCGCCCTGCACCGCGATGGCAGCATTGATCGGCTGTGGCGCGCTGCCTATGGCGCGCCGATGACGGTGCCGCCTGGGCCGGAACAGCTACGTGCCGTGGCGGCCAGCACCGGCGACGGTGGCTATCGCTTTGATTGGCAACCGGTGATCGCGGCGCTGCCCTATCTGGCCGGCGGTGCCTTGGTCAGCCTGCAGATCGCCAGCTTTGCCTTTGCGGCCGGCGCCGTACTCGGCCTGGGTCTGGCGCTGGCCCGGCACAGCGGCCCGGCCTGGGCGAGCCAAGCGGCCGGCGCCTATGTGTCGGCCATCACCAACACGCCGGCGCTGGTGCAGATTTTTCTGCTCTATTATGCGCTGCCCGATGCCGGCGTGCTGTTGCCGGCGTTTGTCGCGGTCACGCTGGGGCTCACGCTCAACGCCGCCGCCTATCTGGCCGATATCCTGCGCGGCGGCATCGCGGCGCTGCGCGCCTCGGAGCTGGAGGCGGCTGCGGTGCTCGGCCTGTCGGCGCGCGATCGGCTGCGCTTTGTCATGCTGCCGGCCATCGTTGCGGCGGTCTATCGCCCGCTCGCCAATTTCTTCATCGTGCTGGTGCTGGGCAGCTCGATGGCGGCGCTGTTCGGGGTGGAGGAGCTGACGGGACGTGCCATCAACATCTCCACCGCCAATCTGCGCACCATCGAGACATTCGCGGTCACCGGGCTCATCTACATCTTGCTCACCCTGATCGCGTCGGGCGCGCTGGCGCTGTTCGGCCGCCATGTGCTGAAACTGCACCGCTGATGGCTGGCGCGGATGCCTTTTTCACCGCCGATACGGCGCTGTTCCTGGCGGCTGCGCTGGGCCGCACGTTGTTGATGACCCTGATCGGTTGCAGCATCGGGCTGGCGCTGGGCGGCGCGCTGGCGGTGCTGCGCGGCAGCCGCGCGGGCTGGCTGGCCCCGGCGCGCATCCTGGCGGCGGCCCATGTCGAAATCTTCCGGCGGCTGCCGTTCCTGGTGATCCTGATGCTGGTGCTGTTCTGCGTGCAGGCGGTGGCGCCCGATCTGTCGCTGATCGGTGTCGCCACCATCGCCGTCACGCTGGCGGCATCGGCCTATCTGTCCGAGATTGTCCGCGCTGGCCTTGAATCGGTGCCGCAGGCGCAGCGCGATTCGGCTGCCATGCTCGGGCTGTCGTGGCTGGATACGCTGCGGCTGGTGATCCTGCCGCAGGCCTGGGGCGTGATCCTGCCGCCGGCCGCTGCCTTCATGGTGATGTTCATCAAGGATACGGCGCTGGCCAGCCATGTCGGCGTCGTTGAACTGGCCTTTGCCGGCAAGATCCTCGTCAACAAGGGCACGTCGCCCCTGCTCGGCTTCGGCGCCGTGCTGATCCTCTATGCGCTGCTCAGCTGGCCGCTGGGCCGTGCGGCCAAGGCCCTCGAAACTCTGCTGGAGACCCGCCGTGGCGCTGCTCACCATCGCTGATCTGTGCGCCGGCTATGGCGGCGCGCCCATCTTGAACGGTGTCAGCCTCACCGCGGCGCGCGGCGACATCATCAGCCTGATCGGGCCATCGGGATCGGGCAAATCCACCCTGCTGCGCGTGCTGATGGGCCTCACCCCGGCCAGCGGCGGCCAGGTGCTGCTCGATGGCGCGGCGGTGGATTATGCCAGCAAACCGGCGCTCACGGCGCTGCGCCGGCGCATGACCATGGTGTTCCAGCAGTACAACCTGTTCCAGAACATGACCGCGCTGGCCAATGTCACACTGGCCCCGGTGCGGGCGCTGGGCGTGCCAGAGGCAGAGGCGGAGGCGCGCGGGCGCGATCTGCTGGCCCGCGTCGGGCTGGCTGATCACTGGCACAAATATCCGGCGCAATTGTCGGGCGGGCAGCAACAGCGCGTGGCGATCGCGCGGGCGCTGGCCATGCAGCCCGATATCCTGCTGCTCGATGAAGTCACCTCCGCGCTCGATCCCGAACGGGTGGGTGAAGTGCTCGATACGGTGCGTGATCTGGCGGCGACCGGCATCACCATGGTGATCGTCAGCCACGAAATGGCCTTCGTCCGCGAGATTTCCACGCAGGTGGTGATGATGGACGCCGGCCAAGTGATCGAACGCGGGCCGCCCGCAGCGATGTTCACCGCGCCGACGCTGCCGCGCACGCAAGCGTTCATGCGCGCCATCATCCGACATTGATGCTGCCAACACGGCGCTTTTCCGCCGCCGTTGTGTTCGCTATGCTTGCATTTGTGCGAAAATCGACGGTTTTCGAGCTTCAGACAGGGATTTTTCCATGACCAAGGCCTTTCGCGGCAGCCATTCAGTGATTGTCACCCCCTTCAACGACAGCGGCAGCGATATCGATCTCGGCCGGCTGCATGCGTTTCTGGATTGGCAGCTGGAAAGCGGCGTGCCCGGCGTGATCATCCTGGGCACCACCGGCGAATTCCTGACCATTTCCGACGATGAACGCCGCCGGCTGGTCGATGCGACCGTCAAGCATGCGGCGGGGCGCTACCAGGTGATGGTCGGCACCATGAACGCCTATACCGCCAGCGCCGTGCGCTACAGCCGCGAAGCGCAGGATCTGGGCGCCGATGGCCTGATGATCATCCCGCCTTATTACTACACGCCCACCGATGATGAAATCTTCAACTATTACAAGGCAATTTGCGCTGATGTGCAACTGCCGATCATGATTTACAACAACCCGTTCACCTCCAACCGCGACATGAAGGCGGCGCTGGTGGCGCGGCTGACCGCGGCGTTCGAACAGGTGCGCTACATCAAGGAAGCCAGCCAGGACATCGCCCGCGTGTTCGAGATCATCGAGGAAACCCACGGTGTCATGAACGTGTTTGCCGGCGAAAAGCCGGTGGAAAGCTTTCTGCTCGGCGCCGTCGGTTATGTGAACCCCTATGGCAATTATCTGCCCTATCAGACGACCCGCATGTGGAATCTGCTGGAAGAAGGCCGCATCAAGGAGGCGGCGCGCATCCAGCATCTGGTGCACAAGTTCGATCGTGTCATTGCCGAAGGCCACCCGACTTATGGCCACCAATGCTATTCCAAGGCGCTGGCCGCGGCCCAGGGCTATCCGGTCGGCGATGTGCGCGATCCGCTGACCAAGTTCGCCGCGCTGGGCGAAGAAGGCCGCACGAAGGTGAAGGCCATCCGCGCCGTGTTTGACGAGATTGACGCCGCGCTGATCGAGATTGACGGGCGCGCCGCGGCATGAGTGTGCCCGGCCTGTTCATGCCGCTGTCCATCCGCAGCGTGACCTTTCCCAATCGCATCCTCCTCTCCCCCATGTGCCAGTATCACGCTGTCGATGGCGTGGCGCAGCGCTGGCACACCGCCCATCATGGCCGGCTGTCGCTGTCCGGGCTGGGCGGGGCGATCTTCGAAGCGACGGCGGTGCTGCCGGAAGGCCGCATCACGCCGGGCTGCCTTGGCATCTGGAGCGACGATCATCTGCCCGGCCTCGGCGCCCTGACCGCGCTGTACCGTGATCAAGGCGTGCCGGTCGGCATCCAGCTTGGCCATGCCGGGCGCAAGGCCGCTGCCGCCACGCCGTTTGACGGCGCGCGGCCGCTGCCGGCTGATCATCCGGATTGGTGGGCCAGCGTCGCCCCCAGCGGAATCGCCTTTGGCGACGGCTGGCAGGTGCCACAGGCGCTCACCGCCGCCGATATCGACGCGGTGATCGCCGCCTTCGTCGCCGCAGCCCGGCGCAGCGTCGCGGCCGGCTTCGATTTCATCGAATTGCACGGCGCCCATGGCTATCTCGCCGGCAGCTTCCTGTCGCCGGTCAGCAACCAGCGCGATGATATATTCGGCCAGGATCGCGGCTTGTTCGCCGAGATGCTGGCCCGCGCCGTGCGCGCCGCCATTCCCGAAACGATGCCGCTGTTCTGGCGCACGTCGGCGGTGGATACCGGCGTGACGATCGAGGACACGACAGTGTTGGCGCAGCGGCTGCACACCGTGGGTGTCGATATGGTCGATTGTTCGTCCGGCGGCAGCAGCGGGCCTTCGGGCGTCACCGGCAGCCCGCCGGCGCCCGGTTACATGGTGCCGCTCGCCGCCGCCGTGAAAGCCAGCGGCGTGCCGAGCATGGCCGTCGGGCTGATCATGGACGGTCCGCTGGCCAATGGCGTGATCGCGGACGGGGCGGCCGATCTGGTGGCGGTAGGCCGTGAACTGCTGGCCGATTCCGGTTTCGTGCTGCGCTGCGCGCGCGAACTTGGCGTGGAACAACCCTGGCGGGTGCTGCCGCCGGGCCTGCATTTCTGGCTGGAACGCCGCAAATATGAGGGGATGAAGCCATGAAGACGCTGTTTGCCGCGCTGTTGCTGGCCGCTGCCGCACCGACGCTGGCGCAGGATTACCAACGCCCCGGCGTGCCGCCCTTGCGCGATCGCGTTGCCACCCATGATCGGCTGGTCAAGGCGCGGCTCGATACGGTGGTGCCGCGCATCATGCGCGAGGTCGGCGTGGACATGTGGATCCTCGTCGCCCGCGAATATAATGAAGACCCGGTGGTCAAGGCCATGCTGCCCGCCACCTGGGCCTCGGCGCGGCGGCGCATGGTGCTGATCTTCTTCGACAATGGCACCAGCGTCGAACGCTTCGCCATCGCCCGCTATCCGGTCGGTGATCTTTTCCCGTCGGCGTGGACTCCGGAAGCGCAGCCCGATCAATGGGCGCGCGTCGCGCAGCTGGTGAATGAGCGCAAACCCAAGCGCATCGCCGTCAACATCAGCCGCGATTTCGGCCTCGCCGATGGTATGACCGTGGGCGAACATCGCCAACTTGTCGCCGCGCTCGGCCCGCTGGCCAGCCGCATCGAAAGCCATGACCGGCTGGCGCTGGGCGTGCTGGAAACCCGCACGCCCGAAGACCTCGACGTCTATCAGGGCATCATGCGCGTCGCCCATGCGCTGATCCCCGAAGGCCTGTCGGAAAAGGTGATCACGCCCGGCGTCACCACCACGCAGGATGTCGTGTGGTGGTATCGCGAGCGTCTGGCCGATCTGCGCCAGGATGCCTGGTGCCAGCCATCGGTGAACATTCAGCGCGCCAATGCCGCCGCCGTCACGCCGGGCCGGCAGACCCTGCCCGAAAACAACGTGATCATGCCCGGCGATCTGCTGCATGTCGATTTCTGTGCCGGCATGATGGGCCTGAAAACCGATACGCAGATGCTGGCCTATGTGCTCAAACCCGGCGAGACCGAGGCACCGGCGGGCCTGAAGGCCGGCATGGCCGCCGCCAACAAGGTGCAGGATGCGCTGACCAGCAGCTTCCGTGTTGGCCTCACCGGCAATCAACTGCTCGCCGCCGCGCGCGCCAAGGCCATCGCACAGGGCCTGAACCCGATCATCTACACCCACGCCATCGGCCAGCACGGCCACGGCGCCGGCCCGTGGATCGGCGCCTGGGAACGGCAGGACATCATCCCCGGCCTCGGCGAATATCGCATCTATCCCGATACCGCCTGGTCGATCGAGCTGGCTGCGCTGCACAAGGTGCCGGAATGGGGCGGCAGCGAGGTGCGCTTCCCGCTGGAAGTGGACGGATATTTCAACGGCAAGGACTGGCGCTGGATCGATGGCCGGCAGACGGAATTGCTGCTGATCCCGCGCGGGGCGAAGTAACGGCCGCTTACGGCGTGATGCCCATCGCGGTCACCTCGTCGGTGGCGCCCAGCCATTGCCAGCGGATCATCGTCAGCGGGATCATGCCGAAATCACCGAAGCGATCGTAGAAGCCCTTCACGCTGAACGTGCCGCCCGGTAGCCCGGCGCGTTCCTGTTCGGCCAGTTCGGCGAACAGCCGTTCCACCTGCGCCTTGCCGGTGATGTAGCTGGGGCCATAGCCGGGAAAGCGCAGATAGAGCGATTGTTCAAAGCCGAGCAACGGCAGATCGGGGCTCATCCAGCCATTGGGCGTGCGGCCGACCTGCATGGCCATCGCCGCCTTCAGATCGATCTGATTGGCCTGCGCATACAGCGACGCCAGCCCGCGCGCCGCGCGCTGGGCCTGCATGATCCACACCACTTCGCGGCTGCGCGGTTCCTTGTCGAACAGGCCGGCATCCAGCATCATCGCTTCCATCGCGGTGGCATTGCCCTCGGCGCGGCTGAGCCAGATATTGTAGAGCAGCGCACCCTTCCGGATCGGCGAGGGGTTCGGGCGCTCCTGCATCTCGGCCAGATCCCACCAGTGGTAGAAATGCGCGAACAGGCTGTTCGGCGCACGGCCCTGCGCGATGGCGAAGAAATTTTGGCTTTCGGCCGGCAGCCATGTGCCGATGCGCTTGACCAGTTCCGGCTTCATATAGGGGCGGATGGTGGCGACGCCGGTCTTGTCCATGAACTCGATGAAGTGATCGATGTCCTTGCGGCTCTTGGCATCCCATTCGGCCTGGCTGGCCGGGCTGGTCAGCGCCGGCAGGCCCTTGTGGTGATTTTCCTCCAGACGCAGGCCGCTATGGGCGCGGGCGAGTTCGCGCTTCAGGATCGCCACCTCGTCGGACCATGTGTAGGGCGACAGCTGCACATGCTTAAGGAACCAGTTGTAGGCCTCGATGCCGACGCCCGAAGGCCCGGTCTTCTTCGGCGCTTCGGCCTTCACCCAGGCGATGAAGCTTTCCGTTGCGGCCAGCGCGTCGGCGGTGGCTTTTTCCAGCGGCTTGTTGCCCTTCACCTTGGCTTGCAGATCGCGCAGCGCATCCGCCTGTTCGCCCAGCGAAATGGGGCTGGCGTTCCAGATATCGGCGGCATTGCCGGTCAGGTTGCTGCGCGCCTGGGTCAGCAGCGGCGGGATATGCGCCAGTTCGCCGGCCAGCTTCGCCGCATCGGCCTTGTTCAGCGGGAAGCTGTATTGCCACAATTCGATCGGGGCCACATGCACCGGGCCTTCATGGGCCGGCGTGTCGCTCTGCGCCGTCCACACGCTGGCATACCAGGCCGGGTCGCGCGCCCAAGGCTTCAGCGTTTCCAGGAAGAATTTCAGCCCGTTCAGCTCGGCCTGCACCAGTTCGCGATCGACCTTGTCGGCCACCGTCCAGCCTGTCGTGTCGATCGCCTTCAGCCGTGCCTGATATTGCACCAGGCCCGCGGCGCGCGCCGCATTGGCGGCCGGCGTATAATCGGGCACGCCCGCCACGGTGGCATTGTGGAAGCGCCGCCAATCGGCGAACAAGGCGTGCAACTCGGCCGGTCTGCTGGCCCAGGCCGGCGCAGCCGCCACCAGGGCCGCAGCGATTGCGATCAGAAACTTCATGCAGGCACCCCCAGGTTCGGCTTCGCAGTTGTTCGCATAGAATACATTGGTTCGCCAAGCGCGCAAATCTATTGACGTGTGCCGGGCTGCCCGGCAGGCTGGCATCATGGTTTTTGGGCAGGATAAGGGGATGGGCATGACGCGGCAAATGGCAATGATGGCATCGGCGCTGGCGCTGGTGTTGGGGGCCCCGGCGGCGTTGATGATGGCCGCCCCGGTGCAGGCGGCGACTGTCGCGCCGGCCGGTCCGCCCCAGGGCCGCGGTGATTACAAGGCGCTGAACGCGCTGTGGGCCGAATTCCTCGCCTGGCGCGACGCGCGTGAAGGCGCCAGCCTGCCCGATTATACACCGCAGACCATCGCGCGCCAAAGCCGCGAGCTGAATGCGCTGATGGCGCGGGTGCAGGACATGAATGTCGCCAGCTTCAACCGCGCCGAGCAGGCCGATTGGCTGGCGGTGCGATCCAAGATGGCGCAGCACATGTTCTGGCTGCAGGTTTCCAAGCCGTTTTCGCGCGATCCCGGCCATTATGTCGATCAGATGCTGTATCCGCCGATGACTGAACTGCCGGTCAGCGGCGCCGACAAGGACCGGCTGGTGGCGCGGTTGCGGCTGATCCCGCAGCTGGCCGAACAGGGCAAGCGCACGCTGACCGAGGCCGCCGCCGATTATGCCGATCTGGCGCTGTACAATCTGGAAAACGCCGATGGCGTCGGGCACCAGCACCCGTGGCGGCCGGTGCCGCCGGCCGGCGTGATCGGCTGGTTCGACGATATCGCCGCGCGCGCCAAGGACAAGCAGCCCGAACTGCTGCCCGACATCATGGCGGCGCGCAGCGCGGCGCTGGGCTTTCGCGACTGGCTGAAGGCCAACCGCCCGAAAATGACCGCCAAGGCCGGCGTGGGAGAAGCGCGCTTCAACTGGTATCTGAAGAACGTCAAGCTGCTGCCCTACAATGCCGATCAGCTTTATGTGCTGGGTGCGCGCGAATCGCAGCGATTGTGGGCGATCCACGCGCTGGAGGAGCATCGCAACCGCAAGCTGCCGCCGCTGCTGCCCGCGGCCAGCAAGGAAGAGTATGAGCGCCGCCGCGCCGACACCAAGGCCGCCATCACCCAGTGGCTGAAGGACGAGGATATCATCACCGTCCCGGATGATATCGGGCCGCTGTATGTCAACGTGCCGTGGATCGAGCGGCCGGGTGGCCGCAATTTCTGGGAGGAAATCCAATATCGCGATGCCAGCCCCGATCTGTTCCACGCCACCATCCCTGGCCACGCCTTTGACGGCAACATGGGCAAGCGCGACAAGCACCCGATCCGTTCCAAGATCGGCGATGGCGTGCGCGCCGAAGGCTGGGGCGTCTATCTGGAAGAAGCCAGCCAGAAGCTCGGTTTCATGGAGGGCCGGCCGCGGGTGCGCGAGCTGATCGACATTTTCGGTATTTTCCGCGCCGTGCGCGTGGCCGGCGACGTCGATCTGCAACTGAACCGCAAGGGCGTGAAGGACGTGATCGTCGAATGGCGGCAATATACGCCGTGGCTCGATGAAAGTGTCGCGCGGGTCGATGCCGAAATCTATCTGCGGCGCCCGCCGGGCTATGGCATCGGTTACACGATCGGCATGATCGAGATGCAGAAATTGCTGGCCGACGTGCGCTTCCAGGACGGCGAAAAGTTCGATCTGAAGCGCTTTCACGACCGGGTGATGACCATCGGCCGCATTCCGTTCAGCCTGATCCGGTACGACATGACCGGCCGCGACGATGAGGTGAAGAATTTCTGGCGGATGGCCCCCCTTCCGCCGGCGTGAAGCGGCGTCTATCCTCCCGCACTCTCTTGCCCGAAAGCCCGAAGATGAATCGCCCGCTCAGCGCTGCCGACCTGATCGCCATGGATCAGGCCCATGTCTTCCATCCGTTCACCATGGCCGCCGATCATGAAGATCATGGCCCGGCGGCGATGATGGTGGCGGGGCAGGGTGCGCGGCTGACCGATGTGCACGGCCGCGTGTATATCGATGCGCTGGCCGGGCTGTGGTGCGTCAATGTCGGCTATGGCCGGCCGGAACTGGCCGAAGCCATGCGGGTGCAGGCCGAGCGGCTGCCGTATTTCCACGGCTTTTCCAGCATGGCGAATGATGTGGTGGCGCAATTGTCGGCGCGGCTGGTCGGGATGGCGCCGGCGGGCATGAAGAAGGTGTTCTATGGCAACAGCGGATCGGATGCCAACGACACCCAGGTGAAGATCGCCTGGCTGTATCATGCCGCCAAGGGCAAGCCCGGCAAACGCAAGATGCTGGCGCGCACCCGCGGCTATCACGGCGTGACGGTGATGACCGCCGGGTTGACCGGGCTCACCGGGCTGCACGATGGCTTTGGCTTGCCGCTGCCCGGCGTGCATCATGTGATGGCGCCGCGCCGGATCTGGGAAGGCCATGGCCTGTCGGAAGCAGAGTTCGCGCAGAAACTGGCCGATGATCTGGAAGCCACCATCGCCCGTGAAGGCGCCGACACCATCGCGGCGATGATCATGGAGCCGTTGATGGGCGCCGGCGGCGTGCACGCCCCGCCCGCCGGCTATTACCAGGCCATCCAGCCGATCCTGAAGAAGCACGACATATTGCTCATCGCCGATGAAGTGATCTGCGGCTTTGGACGGCTGGGGGCCATGTTCGGCTGCGAAGTGTTTGGCATCGAACCCGACATGATCACCGTGGCCAAGGGCCTGACCTCCGCCTATTTCCCGCTGTCGGCCTGCATCGTCTCCGATGGGGTGTGGCAGGTGATGCGCAGCGCCGAAGGCCGTTTTGGCGCCTTCGGCCATGGCTATACCTACAGCGGCCACCCGGTTGGCGCTGCCGTGGCGATGGCCAATCTCGATATCATCGTGTCCGAAAATCTGGTGGCGCAAGCCGCGGTGACGGGCAATTATATGCAGGAAGCGCTGCGCGCGGCGTTCGGCAACCATCCGCTGGTCGGCGATGTGCGCGGCCAGGCGTTGATCGGCGCGGTGGAGTTCATTGCCGGCCGTGACGGCGAAGGCCGGCCGCTGGCATTCGATCCGGCGCTGAAGGTCTCCGCGCGCGTGGTGAATGCGGCGCGCGCCCGCGGCGTGATCGGCCGCGCGCTGCCGTCGTCGGATTCGGTCGCCTTCTCACCGCCGTTCGTCATCACCCGCGACGAGATCGACACGGTGGTAGCGGTGTTCCGCGAAGCGGCCGACGAAGTGATGGGCGAATTGCGCACGGCGGGGCAGTTCTAACGTCCTCAAAAGAAACCAGTCATGCTGGCGCAGGCCAGCATCCAGTGCGGGACGCGTCTCTGTGTTGGCATAAGGGTGCCCAGGCGGCACGCTGGATGCTGGCCTGCGCCAGCATGACTGGATTCCAGCGACGAAGCCGGCCCTACAACCCCGTCTTCGCCTTCAGCCACTGCGCCGCCTGCGCCGGGCTGCGCTTGTCTTTCGGCCGATCAGCCTGCCAATTGGCTTCGCGCATCGCTTCCACCGGGATGCGGCCTTCATATCGCGCCAGCCGCTTCACCAGTGCGTCGCGGCCAGGCGCCACCAGCAGCAGCGCATCATAGGCCGGCAAGGCGCTGCGATCGTCGATGATCAGCACCAGATCATTGCCGGCCAGCGTGCCGTCGCTGCTGTAGGCGGTGATGATATCCGCCGAGCCATCGTTCAGCGCCGCCATCATCAGCACCGGCGTAAAGGCGCGGATACTGGCAAAGCCCAGGCCATAGGCGCGCTGCAGCGCCGCCCACTCGGCGCGCGATTGAAACTCCAGATCGGTGGCCAGCCGCAATTTGCCGGACACGCGCGCCAGATCGCTGATGGTCTTCACCCCCAGCCGCGTCGCATCCTTGCGGCGCATCGCCAGCGCATAGGCATTTTCAAATCCCAGCCGCGCTGCCACCGTCACGCCGTATCGCGCCTTCAGATCGCGGGCGAGGGTGGGCAGCATCACATCGCGCGGCGGTGTGTCGGTGCGGCCCAGCGCCTGGGTCCACAAGGTGCCGCTGTAATCGATGCCGATATCGATGCCGCCGGCCGCCACGCTCTGGAAGGCGATGCCGGATCCCAGGCCGGACCGGATGCTGGCCGGCTGGCCGATGCTGGCAAGATCACCTGCGATCAGTTCGGCCAATATATATTGTTCGGAAAAGGTCTTGGTGCCGATGGTCACGGCCGGCTTCGCAGAGGCCGGGCGCGCTTGCCACCACCAACCGGTGACGCCGCCAGCGATCAGCGCCAGCAGGATCAGGCCTTGCGCCGCCGGGCGCCAGCGGCGCTGCGCAATGCCGGCCTGGCACCAGCCGAGCGCGCCATCCACCAGCAACGCCACCCCGGCCGCCGCGACGCACCCCAGCAACACCTGCTGCCAATCCTGCAACTGCAAACCGGCAAAGATCAGATCGCCCAGACTTTTCTGCCCGACCATGGTGGCCAGCGTGGCGGCGCCGATGGTCCACACCGCGGCGGTGCGCACACCGCCCATCACCACCGGCGCCGCCAGCGACAGCTCGACATGGAACAGACGCTGCCAATCGTTCATGCCGATGGCGCGGGCGGCATCGCGCACGCCATCGGGCACGGCGGCCAATCCGCCCGCCAGCCCGCGCAGCAACGGCAGCAGCGCATAGAGCGCCAGCGCCAGCAACGACGGCAACAACCCCAGTGACGGTACCGGCAGACCGGTGACATTGCGCAGCAGCACCAGCAACGGAAAGAACAGCGCCAGCAGCGCCAGTGCCGGCACCGTCTGCACCACGCTGGCAAAGCCCATCACGCCGCGCCGCAGCCACGGTCGCGCCGGCATCAACAGCGCCAGCGGCACCGCCACCACCAGGGCCAGCAGCAGCGCCGCCGCGCTGATCGCCAGGTGCGCCGCCAGCGCCGAGGGCAGCACCGCCAGCCCGCTCATGCCTGTAACCCCGCCCCCAACCCGGACAGTAACTGCGCCTGCGCCAACGGCCCGGCCACCAGCGCCTGCACCGCCGGGTGCGGATTGGCCACCACCGCTGCCGGCGGCCCGCAGGCGACGATCTGCCCGGCATCAAGCACCAGCATCAGATCGGCCCGCAACAGCGCATCCACCAGATCATGGGTGACCAATATGGTCGTCAGCCCCTGCGCGCGGTGCAGCGCCACCAGCCGATCGGCCAGCGCGGTGCGGGTTTCGGGATCGAGCGCACCGAAGGGTTCATCCAGCAGCAACAGGCGCGGGGAGACCGCCAGCGCCCGCGCCAGCCCGACCCGGCTGGCCTGCCCGCCCGACAATTCGCGCGGAAACCGCCCCGCCAGATGCGCCGGCAATTCCACCAATTGCATCAGTTCGGCGGCGCGCGCCAGCCGGCGTGGCTTGTCCCAGCCCATCAGCCAAGGCACCGCAGCGATATTGTCGGCCACCGTCCAGTGCGGAAACAGCCCGCCACCTTGCACGGCATAGCCGATGCCGCGCCGCAGGGTTTCGGTATCGATGCCCGCCACATCCACGCCATCGATGCGGATCGCGCCGGTATCGGGCTGCACCATGCGGTTGACCAGGCGCAGGAGACTGGTTTTGCCGGCCCCCGATCCACCGACCAGTGCAACCAGCGCGCCCGGCGGAATCGCCAGATCGATGCCGCGCAGCACTGGGCGGCCACCCAGCGCCAGCGTGACTCCAGCCATCACCAAAGCAGGCACATTCGCTGCCTGATCATCGCTTGGTGGATCCCGCCCCATAACCGCCTTTTGGCACAGGCCGTCGCTGCGCCCCAGCCCCAAAACGCCACTGGCGCGCGAGCGCGCCACAGGCTAACCCATGGGCCCATGCCAAATCGCCTTGTTCTGCCGCTCGCCCTTGTCGCCGGTTGTCTGGCTGCGCTGGGCTTTGCACCGCTCAATCTGTGGCCGCTGGCGATCGCCGCGCTGGCCGGGCTGCTGTGGCTGGTGTCCCGCGCCCGTGGGCCGTGGTCGGCCGGGATGATCGGCTGGTTGTTCGGCACCGGCATGTTTGCCGTCTCCCTGAACTGGATTGCCACCGCCTTCACGTTCCAGGCAAAGATGCCCCCGGCGCTCGGCTGGGTGGCCGTCGTCGGCCTGGCCATGTATCTGGCGCTGTTCGTGGCGTTACCCGCGGGCCTGGCCGCGGTTCTGCGTGCGCCGCAGGCGCGGATATTGGCGCTGTGTGCGCTGTGGATTCCGGCGGAATGGGCGCGTGGGCTTCTGCTCACCGGCTTTGCCTGGAATCCGCTCGGTGCCCTCTGGCTGCCAGTGGGCGGGGTGGCGCAACTTGCCGCCACGGTTGGCGCCATCGGCCTGTCCCTGATCGCCTTGCTGGCGGCTGCCGGGCTGCTGTGGTTGGTGGTGGGGCCGGACCGCATTGCCCGCGTCAGCGGCGGCGGGCTGATCGGCGCGACCTTTGTCGCCGGGTTGGTCGGCAACGCCGGGATCGTGGAAACCGGCTTTCTCGGTTCGCCACTGGTCGTGGTGCAATCCGGCATCGGCCAGGGTGAGCGTTATGACGCGGCCGCCGTGGAGGAACATCTCACAACCCATCTCGAGTTGACGCAGGCCGCGCTGCTGCGGGTGGAAGCCAATGCGCGGTCCGATCTGCCGGACACGTCGATCAGCGAAACCGAGATCGGCGAGGCCGAAGGCGTGGAAACGCCCCTGCGCCCCGGTGTCGGCAAGGTGACGGGCGAAATGCAGAACGATGTGGCCGCCGGCCTGACAGTGCCACCCTCAAGTGAAATCGGAAACGAGAACCGCTCCAGCCTCGAATTGCTGGAAGGTGCCGCTCGCGACACGGGTGAAGCCCAGGTGGCTGGGCCCGGCGGCAATCCGCAGATCGCGCGGCGCCAGTCTGTGGCGACCACGCCGGCACTGGTGCTGTGGGCCGAAGGGGCCATCGACGGCCTGATCGAGCAAGACACGGCCACCCGCGCCCGGATCGCGAGCGTGCTGCGCCCCGGTGATCTGTTGTTGGCCGGCGGCACCGGTGTGAAACGGGAAGGCGGCACCGCAAATGGTGGGGCCCGCTATTCCAACACGTTGTTTGTGATCGATGCCGCGGGCCGCATCCGCGGCCGTTATGACAAGGCGCATCTGGTGCCGATGGGCGAATATGTGCCGTGGCGCAACGTGCTGGAGCCGCTGGGCATAGCCCGGCTGGTGCCCGGCGACAGTGATTTTGCCTCTGGCCCTGGGCCGCGCACGCTGCTGCTGCCCGGCTTTCTGGGGGTGGCGCCGGTGATCTGTTATGAAATCGCCTTCCCGCAGGCGGTGGTGCAGGCCGGTACCCGCCCGGCCTGGATCGCCAACGTGTCGAATGATGCCTGGTTCGGTACCTGGGGTCCGCCGCAGCATGTGGCGCAGGCCCGGCTGCGCGCCATCGAGGAAGGTCTGCCGATCGCGAGGGCCACCCCCACCGGTCAAACGGTGGTGATCGACGGCCATGGCCGCGTGCTCAGCCAGCTGCAGAACGGCGTCGCCGAAGCCATTGTCACCACCTTGCCGCCCCCGCTGCCGGCGCCGCCGTTCACGCGTGGCGGGCCGGTGCTGGCGCTGCTGGGTGCGGCGCTGCTGGCGGGGCTGGCACTGCTGCTGCAACGGCAAAGCGCCGGGCGTCTGGACCTGGCCTGATCATCCGCAATTCGGGATATAAACTTCCCGTTATATGACTTGCGCGGCTGCGGATGCCTGCGTATGACGGCGGCTCGCAGCAATATTGGGTATGATCATGGGCCGCTCGTCTTTCCTGTTCACCTCCGAATCCGTGTCCGAAGGCCATCCCGACAAGGTGGCGGACCAGATTTCCGATGCCGTCGTCGATCTGTTCCTGTCGCGTGATCCCGAAGCGCGTGTGGCCTGCGAAACGCTCACCACCACGCAGCGGGTGGTGTTGGCCGGCGAAGTGCGCGGCCGCGGCATGATCGACACGGCCGGCAATTGGGAACCGGGCGCCCAAGAAGATATCCAGCGCGCCGTGCGCGAAACGGTGAAGCGCATCGGGTATGAACAGGATGGGTTCCACTGGCAGAACCTCACCTTTGAAAACCATCTGCATCCGCAATCGTCCGACATTGCGCAGGGCGTGGACAGCGCCGGCAACAAGGAAGAAGGCGCCGGCGACCAGGGCATCATGTTCGGCTATGCCACCGATGAAACGCCGGATTACATGCCGGCCACCCTTTATTATTCGCACCGCATTCTCGCCCGCATGGCCGAAGATCGCCACAGCGGCGCTGCACCGTTTCTGGAACCCGACGCCAAGAGCCAGGTGACCCTGGCCTATGAAAACGAAGTGCCGGTACGCGCCGCCGCGCTTGTCGTTTCCACCCAGCATGCGCCGGATTATTGCATCCCGTGGGAAAAAGACGGCAAGCAGGGCGGTGATGCCGCCAAATATGCCCAGCTGCGCGATTATGTGATGGGCGTGTTTGCCGATGTGCTGCCACACGGCTTCATTACGCCCGAAACCGCCATCCACATCAATCCCACCGGCAAGTTCGAAATTGGCGGCCCGGATGGCGATGCCGGCGTGACCGGCCGCAAGATCATCGTTGATACCTATGGCGGCGCCGCTCCGCACGGCGGCGGTGCGTTCAGCGGCAAGGATCCGACCAAGGTCGATCGTTCAGCCGCCTATGTCTGCCGCTATCTCGCCAAGAATATTGTCGGGGCCGGTCTGGGCCGGCGCTGCACGATCCAGCTTTCCTATGCCATCGGCGTCGCCGAGCCGCTGTCGATCCATGTCGATCTGCACGGCACGGGCAAGGTTCCCGAAGCCGCGGTGGAAGCACTGCTCGGCGATCCGACGCGGCTCGGCTTCGCGCTCACCCCGCGCGGCATCCGCACCCAGCTCAAGCTCAACAAGCCGATCTACCAGCGCAGCGCCGCCTATGGCCATTTCGGCCGCACCCCGGATGCCGACGGCGGGTTCAGCTGGGAAAAGCTCGATCTGGGCGATGCGCTGAAGGCCCTGCTCTGACCCTTTCCCCTCCCCGTCAGGGGAGGGGAGAGGAGTGGGGAATGAGGGGTCGCCTCAAACCACCCCGTCCAGATATTCCACATCCGGCCGCCCGGCGAGCGCACCCGCCAGCGCCGGGCCAGCCGCCTTGAAATGCGCGCTTTCGCCGTGCGCCTTCAACGCATCGGCATCGGCGTAAATCTCCAGCACCTTGTACGTCAGCGGATCGGCTTTCGATCTTGTGAGCTGATAGGCATGGTTGCCCGGCTCATTGGCGCGCACTGCGGCTTGCAGTGTGCGGAACGCCGCCTCGAACGCGTCTGCCGTGCCGTCCTTGATCTTCAACGTGGCGATAACCCCGATCATGTGCGTCTCCTGGTTGCGACGCCACGCTGGCGCATGTGGGGCCGATCCCCAAGCTGGCAAAATGATGGACGCCGCGCGGCAGCAACGTTAATCTTCGCCTGCATTCCGGGGGGATCGACCATGGCGACTGTGGCGGGCAGATTGGCCAATAAAGATTTGGCGCGGCAGGCGCGCGTCACCGGCGTGATGGCGCTGGTGTTTGCCGCCGGCTTTTCCTTCGCCCTCGCCATGGGCCGTTCCAGCTTCGGCGCGCCGCCAATCGTGCATGTCCACGGCATCATCTTCTTTGGCTGGGTGGTGCTTTCGTTGCTGCAGGCCGGGCTGGCCGCCGGCGGCAACAGCGCTTGGCACAAGCGCCTGGGCTGGTTGGGCGTCGCGTGGATTTTCGCCATGCTGTTTCTCGGCCCGGCCGTCACGGTGGCGGCCGTGCAGACCGGGCGGGTGCCGTTCGTCTTCCAGCCGCAGCATTTCCTGATCGATGATA
Source organism: Sandarakinorhabdus sp. (assembly GCF_987265915.1). Classification (NCBI taxonomy): domain Bacteria; kingdom Pseudomonadati; phylum Pseudomonadota; class Alphaproteobacteria; order Sphingomonadales; family Sphingosinicellaceae; genus Sandarakinorhabdus; species Sandarakinorhabdus sp. The sequence goes on along the minus strand of NZ_OZ503948.1, from coordinate 192,893 downwards.
CCTTGAGCGTGTTCTGCTTTGCCGGGCTGGCGCTTACCGCCATCGCCCGCCGCCGCGACACCGGCTGGCACCGCCGTCTGCATCTGTGCGCGCTGGCTAGCCTGATGGGCCCGGCCTTTGGCCGATTGCTGCCGATGCCGTTCATGCTGGGCTATAATTTCCAGGTCGCCAGCCTGTGCGGCCTGCTCTTCCCGGCGTGGATGGTCTGGCGCGAATGGCGAAGCGCGGGCAGCGTGCACCCCGCGTGGTTGCCGGGCACGCTTGCCATACCGGTCACATTGATCGCCGGCTGGCTGCTCGCCGAATCAGCGTTGGGCGCCGCGCTCTATCAGGCCGTTGCCGCCGGCACGCCCGGTGCCGCCTTCCCCGGCCTCGCCTATCCGCCGCCGCCGCCGGGGGCTTAAATCCCCCGCTTCGGCGCGGCGAACACCCGGCGGATTTCGGGTTCAAAGCTTTCCAGGCTGTCCACGTCGAAGCCCGGATCAAACGCTGGCGCGTCCCAGCGATCGACGATCTTTTCGGCCATGTCGAACCAGGATTCGCCGCGATATTTCTCGCGGGCGGCCGGGTCCTTGCCCAGATGCTCGTAATAGTAACGGCCCTGGAAATCCTGGTGGTGGACGATGGCGTGGTAGATGTCGTCCGACACATAGGGTTTCAGCATTTCGCCGGCGATGGCGCCGTGGTTGGGGATGCTGAACAATTTGCCCAGGTCGTGGCACAGCGCGGCCACCACTTCTTCATCGCTGGCGCCATCGCGACGGGCGAGCGTGGCGGTCATCAGGCTGTGCACCAGCTGGTTGGCGCCGAAGCCGACTTCGATGGCCTCCAGACGCTTGAGCGAATCGATGATCTGCGCTGCGGCGGCCGATTGCTGATGCTTCATGTGTTCGGCAGCAATGTGCATCCAGTCGTCGCGTGTGCCTTCCAGCATTGTGGTGAACATGCGTCTTCTCCCGTTTGCCGACTCAGGCCGCCCGATCGGCCCACACCGCGCGATATTGCTTGCGCAAACTGACCTTGTCGATCTTGGCCGAACCCAGCTTGGGCAATTGATCGGCCGACATCCACACCTTGGCCGGAATCTTGAAGCCCGACAGGCCGGTTCTCAGGAAATCGGTGAGCGCATCGGGATCGAGATGCGCGCCGGGCTTGGCATAGACCACCGCGCCGACAATCTCGCCCAGCCGCTCATCGGGCAGGCCGAACACGCTCACTTCGGCCACCGCCGGGTGGGCATAGATGGCCGATTCCACTTCCTGGCAGCTGATATTCTCACCGCCGCGGATGATGATGTCCTTCTTGCGATCGACGATGAACAAATAGCCTTCGTCATCCAGGTAACCGAGATCGCCGCTGCGGAACCAGCCGTCGCCCACGAAGGCTGCCGCGGTGGCTTCGGGCTTGTTCCAGTAACCCCGGCAATTGCACACCGAACGGATGCACACTTCGCCCACGGCATTGGCCGGCAGCGCCGGGCCGACCGCGCCGTCGCCATCGGCAATGCGGATTTCCACCAGCGGCGGCGCGGCGCGCCCGGTGGAGGCCGGCTTGGCGCGATAGGATTCGCGGATATTGCCGGCGCCGACGCCGTTGGTTTCGGTCAGGCCATAGCCCTGCACCGGGTGTTTGCCGGCAAATTCGCCGGCCAGCCGCTCGACATGTTCGGGCGGGCGCGGCGCGCCGCCGCTGGCGATATCGACCAGCGTGGACAGATCATATTTGTGCCGATCCGGGTGCTGCATCAATTCAAGGCTCATGGTGGGCACGCCGACGAAATAGGTGCAGCGTTCCTTTTCGATCAGGCGCAGCGCTTCGCCGGCATCCCATTTGTGCATGATGATCATTTTGCGGCCGATGGCGATCGACACCAGCAGCACCGGCACCAGCCCGGTGATGTGGAACAGCGGCACATTCAGCAGCATCACCTGCTGCTCGGCCGGCGCCACACCAGCCTTGGCCGACAATTCCAGCAGCGCCAGGCCGGTGACCAGATAGTTCATCGAGGCCGACACCTGCGCCCGGTGCGTCGACACCGCGCCCTTGGGGCTGCCGGTGGAGCCGGACGTGTACATGATCGTGCAATCATCTTCGGGCGACAATTCCGGCAGATACCACATCGTGTCGGGGCTGGCCGCCAGTTCATCCTCGGCGCGCACGAAACCCAACTGGCTGGCGACTTCGCCCGAGGTGCGCACGGTGATCACCTGCGCCGAACATGACAATGTGGCCAGGCGGCGGGCGCGTTCCTCGTCCGCAATCACCAGCCGCGCACCCGAATCGCTGATGCCGTAGCCCATTTCCTCGGCGGTCCACCACGCGTTCATCGGGATGCACACCGCGCCCATATGGACGACGGCGAGATAAGCGATCACCCATTCGGGATAGTTGCGCATGGCAACGCCCACCCGGTCACCCTTGGCGATGCCGTGGCGATGCTGCAGCATGGCGGCAAATTTCAGCGACTTTGCATAGACACCGGCAAAGGTCAGCCGTTCTTCGCCGAACACCAGAAATTCCTTGGGGCCCTGGGCGGCAAAGAAGGCGCCGAGATATTCGCGCATTGTCGGGGGGGCGGCGCTGAAGATCGGCAGAGTGACGCCGCGCACCGGCACCTGCGCCACCCCCAGCATGCCGCCCGGCGCTGTGATGCCGGCCACCACTTCGTCAAGCGCAGTATCGAGCGCGGATTTCATGCGTATCTCCCCAAATCAGTCCAAGGCGTTCCGGCCGCTGCCCGCGGCTCTGACCACGCCTTTGTGCCATGCTCAGCGATGCTTGCAAGCACAAGCATTTGGGTGGTTATTTGGTTGAAGAAGCTTGCCGACCAGGCTCAGGGCCACCCGATAGACCTCACAAAATCGGAATGGTATTGAAGCTCACTCGCGACGGACGCGTCAGGTAATTTGATTGTAACTGTCTGCAATCCGGCGCGACGGGCATATTTCATTGCTGGCACGCAGTCAGTATCATTGCTTATAAGAATAACCCGCTCAACGGCCTTGTTTTCGGAGAATGCCGCCACATCTAGCCCAATGCGCATATCGACCCCCTTCTGTTCAAACACCGGCTCGAAATCATTGTCTGTTGGTGGCTGTGGAGGCACCGGAACTGTCCTCGGCTTCCAGCCGCGAAACTTCAAAACACCGCGCCTGACGGCAAACATATCTTTACGTGCTAACTGAAGCAGCCAATTGTCCGTTTGGTCGAAGATCTTGACTTCCTGCGAAACTGGAAGTCTCACCTCTCCATTGAAGGGGGCACAATCATAGTACAAAGCACGCAACAAAGTCTCGTCAGCTGCCAGACAGGCACGCGCAACCTGCTCAACGTAGTCTGGATTATATTGCTTTCTTGCCCTTTTCACCAACACCCGAAGGTGACCGCCGTCGATAAGGAGCGCGACCCGGTACAAAATAAAACCCCCTCCAAGCGCTGCCGCCGGGAGGGGGTTTCGTATAGTGCCCGCCTACGGGCGTAACGGAATACCTTTGTACTATCCCCAAAGTGGGATTCGGTCAAGCGTACGCCGCTCGGTTCCGAATATGATTAGTACCCCAGCGTGCGGGCCAGCCGGTCCGAATGGAAGGCCGCGTCGCCGAATGTCTCCTGCGCGGCGCGGGCGCGTTTCATGAAGAATCCGATGTCGAAATCGTCGGTCATGCCGATGCCGCCGTGCATCTGCACGCCTTCGTTGGTGGCCAGGATCGCCGCCTCGCCGGCCTTGGCCTTGGCCAGGGACACATAAAGCGGCGCACGCGCATCGCCTTCGTCCAGCGCCTGCAACGCCTTCAGCGTGGCGGAGCGCGCCAGTTCCAGCTCGCAGAACAGATGCGCGGCGCGGTGCTGCAACGCCTGGAAGCTGCCGATCTTCTGGCCGAACTGTTCACGCTGCTTGAGATAATCCACCGTCATCGTGAACGACGTGCCCGACACGCCCAGCATTTCGGCGGCGAGGCAGGCGCGCCCCGCGTTGAGCATCTTTTCCAATATGGCATGGCCTTCACCTACGGTGCCGAGCACATCGGCGCCATCCACCTGCACGTCATCCAGCGTGACGCGCGCGGCGTTGCGGCTGTCCACCATCGACCGGCGCGCGACGTTCACGCCTTGCGCCTTGGGGCTGACCAGAAACAAGGTGATGCCGGCCGCATCGTCCGTTTCGCCGCTGGTGCGCGCCGCGACGATCAGCGTGTCGGCGACATGGCCATCGAGCACGAAGCCCTTCACGCCGTTCAGCTTGAAGCCATTGCCCGATGGCGTTGCCGTGGTCGCGACATGATTGGGCTTGTGGCGCGCCGCTTCATCGGCGGCCAGCGCCAGCAGATGCGCGCCTTGCGCAATCAGCGGCAGATATTTCGCCTGCTGTTCCGGCGTGCCGTGTTTCAGCGCGGTAGCGCCGAGCACGGCGGTGGACAGCATCGGTGCCGCGGACAGATTCTTGCCCATGGCTTCCAGGATGATGCCGGCGGCGACATGGCCCATATCCGCGCCGCCATGCGCTTCGGGCACCAGCACGCCGGCAAAGCCCATCTCGGCGATTTTCGCCCACAGGTCGCGGGAGAAGCCATCGGCGTCGTGGCTGTCGCGCAATTGGCGGTGCTGCGCGACCGGCGCTTCATCGCGGAAAAATCCGTCCGCGCTGTCGCGGATCATCTGCTGGTCTTCGGTGAGAACAAGAGCCATTTTTTCAGTCCTTGCTGAGGCTTTTCAATACAAGCTGCATCTGCCGGTGTTCCTCACTGTCGATCAGAACTGTCCAAGGTGCGTTGTGTTGATGCCATTTGAAGCGGGCAGCGCGCAAAGCGCGCCGGAATCGTTTGCGACAGATATCGGCGCATTGAGCCATTTCAACAGCCGTCACCATGCCTTCGGGTGCCGCTCGAGGCACCCGATCCTTAGGCACCTGGCAATTCCAGCACGCGCTTGGCGATGATGTTCAGCTGCACTTCCGACGTGCCGCCCTCGATGCTGTTCGCGCGGCTGCGCAGCCACGACCGCGCCAGATCGCCTTCGCCCTGCTCTTCGCCTTCCCAAGCCAAGCCGTCGCTGCCGCGGATCGACATCAGCAGCTGCATGCGCTCCTTGTTCAGCTCGGTGCCGTAATATTTCAGCATCGAACTGAGCGCGCCGGTGCCCTGGCCGCTCTTGGTTTCGGCCAGCGTGCGCTCCATGGTCAGGGCAAAGGCCCAGGCGTTGATTTCATGGCGGGCGATGTCGGTGCGCAGCGCGGTGTCGGCCAGGATCGCCGCATCCAGCCCGATCAGCTTCTTGGCGATGTTCGACACCGAATCGCGCTGGCCGCCGCCGGTCGAATCGCTGCCGCCGATCATGTCGCGTTCGTGGGTGAGCAGATATTTGGCGATGTCCCAGCCCTTGCCGGGCGCACCCATCAGATCCTTCTTGGGCACCTTCACATTGTCGAAAAACGTCTGGCAGAACGGCGAATAGCCGGAGATCAGCTTGATCGGAGAGGTGCTGACGCCTTCGGAGGCCATGTCGAACAGCAGGAACGAAATGCCCTGATGTTTCGGGCCGCTGGCATCGGTGCGCACCAGGCAGAAGATCCAATCCGCCTTGTCGGCATAGCTGGTCCATACCTTGGAGCCGTTGACCAGATAATGGTCGCCCTTGTCTTCCGCGCTGGTGCGCAAAGACGCCAGATCGGACCCGGCGCCAGGCTCCGAATAGCCCTGACACCAGCGGATTTCGCCGCGCGCGATGCGGGGCAGATGTTCCAGTTTCTGCGCTTCATTGCCATATTTCAGCAACGCCGGCCCCAGCATCCAGATGCCGAAGCTCGACAGCGGCGATCGCGCCTTGATGGCGGCCATTTCCTCGCGCAGCACCTTGGCTTCATCGCGGCTCAGCCCGCCGCCGCCATATTGGCTGGGCCATTCCGGCACCGTCCAGCCCTTGGCGCCCATGCGCTCCAGCCACAGCCGCTGGGCATCACTGGAAAATTCGCACTTGCGGCCGCCCCAGCACACATCATCGTCGCCGCGGATCGGCAGGCGCATTTCCGGCGGGCAATTCTCCGCCAGCCAGGCGCGCGTTTCGGCGCGGAACGCTTCAAGATCGGACATCATTCCACTCCCATTGGAAAACATGCTGGCTGCCCTTATGGTGCGCCGCGGCGCGCGCGCCAAGCTGGCAGTTGCGATGGACAATTCGGGGCATATGATGATCGATCTGCTTGCAGGCGCCGTGGATTTTTCCACCCTGCCCATCCGCCCCGAAGCCTTCACCATCCCGGCGTTCAGCGTTGGCGGCAGTATTTGGGGCCCATTCGCGCTGCGCTGGTACAGCCTCGCCTATATCATCGGCATTGCCGGGGCCTGGTTTCTGCTCACCCGCATGATCAAACGGGCGGGCGCGCCGCTCGGTCAGCAGCAGCTCGATGATTATATCACCTGGGCCACCCTCGGCGTAATTGGCGGCGGCCGGCTCGGCTATGTGATCTTTTACAATCCCGAAAAATACATGGCCGATCCGATGGAGATATTGCGCCTGTGGGATGGCGGTATGAGCTTTCACGGCGGCTGCTTCGGGGTGATCGCCGCCTGTTTCCTGCATGGCTGGTTTTCGAAATACAGTGGCCTGCGGCTGCTGGATTATGTCGCCACGGTGACGCCGCTGGGGCTGGGGCTGGGCCGCGTCGCCAATTTCATCAATGGCGAATTGTGGGGCCGGCCCACCGGAACGGACTGGGGCATCATCTTCCCCGATGCCGGCCCGGAACCGCGCCACCCCAGCCAGCTTTATGAGGCTGCGCTGGAAGGCGGCGTGCTGATGATCATCCTCACCATCCTGTTCTGGGCAACGCCGGCGCGGTTGCGGCCGGGTGTGCTGTCCGGCGTGTTCGGGTTGGGCTATGGGTGCTCGCGCTTCATCGTCGAATATTATCGGGAGCCGGATCGCCAGCTCGGCATCCTGGGCAGCGGCCTCACCATGGGGCAGACGCTCACCCTGCCGATGATCGCCGCCGGGCTGCTGCTGATCATCGTCGGGCTGGCCAGGAAGCCCGTGCAGGCGTGACGCTGGCCGGCGAACTGCGCGCCCGCATCGCCAGCGGAGGGCCGCTGCGGCTGGATGCGTGGATGGCAGCCTGCAACCGGGCCTTTTATGCCAGCGCCGATCCGCTGGGCCGCGATTTCACCACCGCGCCGGAAATCAGCCAGATGTTCGGTGAGATGATTGGCGGCTGGATCGGCGATCTCTGGCTGCGCGCCGGTGCGCCGGCCTTCGATCTGGTCGAGCTGGGGCCGGGGCGCGGCACGCTGCTTGCCGATGCGCTGCGGGTGCTGGGCCGGCTGCCGGGCTTTGCCGCCGCGGTGCGGGTGCAGCTGGTGGAGACCAGCGACGTGCTGCGTGAGGCGCAGGCGGCGCGATTGGTGGGCTGGCCGGTGCAGTGGCACGATGATTGCGCTGGTTTGCCCGGCGACCGGCCGTTGATCATCATTGCCAACGAATTTTTCGATGCACTGCCCATCCGCCAACGCAAGGATGGCCATGAACTGCATGTCGGGATTGCCGGCGACGCCTTCGCGCCTGTGTGGCTGGCGTCGCCAGGCCCCGATGCCGAATGGAGCGAAGTCGGCACCGCGATCATGGCCGGGCTGGCGGCACGACTGGCGCGCCAAGGCGGCGCAGCGCTGATCATCGATTATGGCCATGATGGCGGCAAAGTGGGGGACACGTTGCAGGCGCTGCGCAGTGGCGCGCCGGTCAGTCCGTTTGCCAACCCTGGTGCGCATGATCTGACCGCGCATGTCGATTTCGGCGCGCTGGCGGCGGCGGCGCGCGGCCTCGCCAGCCATGGCCCGGTGGGGCAGGGCGCGTTTCTGGCGGAACTGGGCATTGCAGCGCGCGCTGCGGCGCTGAAATCCGGCAAGGATCCGGCGAAAGCGGCTGCCATCACCGCCGCCCTGCACCGCCTGACCGCGCCGCAGCAGATGGGGGCGATCTTTCGCGTGGCTGCAGTCACCGCGCCGGGCTGGCCAGCGCCGGCCGGATTTGGCATGGCGGGCAAATGACGACACCCGCCCTGTCCTACCGCGATGCCGTGCCCGAAGATGCCGCCGTACTGGCCGGCATTGCTGCGGCCACCTTCATCGAAACCTTCGGCACCCTGTACAAGCTGGATGATCTGGGTCGCTTCATCGCCGGCTACACCCCGGCAGCCTATGCCGCCGAACTGGCCGACCCGGATTATGCCGTGCGCTTTGCCTGCATCGGCGACGTGGTGATCGGATTTTGCAAGATCAGCAGCCTGAAATTGCCCGCCCCCGATCCGGCACCGGGCGCGATGGAGCTGCGCCAGCTCTATATCTACAAGCCCTGGCACGGCCTGAAGATCGCCGATGCGCTGACCGATTGGGCCAAGGACCGCGCGCGGGCGCGCGGTGCGCCGGAACTGTGGCTGAGCGTGTTCACCGAAAACGCCCGCGCCCGGCGCTTTTATGTGCGCCATGGTTTTGTGGAGGTCGCGCCCTATCATTTCATGGTCGGCGATCAGGCCGATGAGGATATCCTGTGCCGGGCGACGCTGTAGACTTTCTGACCGTGCCGGCGCTGGCGGGAACGCGTCATGGCTTCCTCACCCGGCGCGGCGGGGTGTCGGGCGGCCTGTTCGCCAGCCTGAATGTCGGGCTGGGCAGCAGTGACGACCGCACGTGCGTGCTGGAAAACCGCCGCCGCGCGGTGGCCGCTGTCGCGCCGGGCGCTTCACTGGTCACGCTGCATCAGGTGCACTCCGCCAACGTGATCCCGGTCACGGCGCCCTTCGCCGATGATGCGCGTCCGCATGCCGATGCCATGGTGACCGCCACGCCCGGCCTGGCGCTGGGCATCCTCACCGCCGATTGCGCACCAATCCTGCTGGCCGACCGCGCCGCCGGGGTGATTGGCGCAGCGCACAGCGGCTGGAAGGGCGCGCTCGCCGATATCGGCCCGGCGACGGTGGCGGCGATGGTGGCGCTGGGCGCCCGTGCCGATCGCATCGTCGCCGCAATCGGGCCGACGATTGCGCAGCGCAGTTATGAAGTGGACCTGGCGTTTCAGATGCGATTCTGCGCCGCCGATCCGGCGCATGAGGCGTTCTTCCGCGCCGGCAAGCCCGGGCATTGCCAGTTCGATCTGGAAGGTTTCATCGCCGCGCGCCTCGCCGCTGCCGGGGTGCGCACGGTGGTCGCGATGGGGGTGGACACCTATCCCGATGCCGCGCGCTGGTTCAGCTTCCGCCGGACGACGCATGCCGGCGAGCCGGATTATGGCCGGCAATTGTCGGTGATTGCGCTGGGTTAAGCCCACCCCCAGCCCCTCCCGCTTGCGGGAGGGGCTGGGGGTGGGAAAACGCGTCAACCCGAAACGCCGATTCCCTTTTCCGCCGCCCCGCCTTAACCTGCCCGCCACATGGACATCTATCTGCCCATTGCCGAAATGTCGGTGAACGCGCTGGTCATCCTCGTGCTGGGCGGCGTTGTCGGCTTTCTGTCGGGCATGTTCGGGGTTGGTGGCGGCTTTCTCACCACGCCGCTGCTGATCTTCTATGGCATCCCCCCGGCCGTCGCAGTGGCATCGTCGGCCACGCAGATCACCGGCGCATCGGTGTCGGGCGCGCTGGCCTATTGGGAACGCGGCCAGGTCGATGTGAAGATGGGCGGCGTGCTGGTGTCGGGCGGAGTGGTCGGCGCCGGCTTTGGACAGGTGATCTTCCGGCTGTTGCAGGATTTCGGGCAGATCGATGTGGTGATCAGCCTGATTTACGTGCTGTTTCTCAGCGTGATAGGCGGGCTGATGCTGCGTGATGCGCTGGCGGCCCTGCTGGCGCGCCGCGCCGGGCGGACGGTGCCGACCCGGCGGCTGCGGCACTTGCCATGGGTGGCGGCGCTGCCGTGGCCGATGCGCTTTCCACGCTCCGGCCTTTACATCTCGCCGCTGGCCCCGCTGGCATTGGGGGCAGCGGTGGGGATGCTCACCGTGATCATGGGCATTGGCGGCGGCTTCATCATGGTGCCGGCCATGGTCTATATCCTGGGCATGCGGGCGCAGGCGGTGGTGGGCACGTCGCTGTTCCAGATCATCTTCGTCACCGCCACCACCACCTTGCTGCACGCCACGGCCTCGCAAACCGTCGATATCGTGCTGGCGCTGCTGCTGCTGGTGGGCGGCGTTACCGGCGCGCAATTCGGCGTGCGCGCCGCGCAGAAATTGTCGCCGGATCGGCTGCGGCTGGCGCTGGCGCTGATCGTGCTGGGCGTGGCGGTCCGGCTGTTCATCGGGCTGACCTGGACGCCCGCCGAGCCTTTCGCCTTGTTTGGCGGCGCATGAGGGCGCGCATCGCCTTGCTGGTGATGGCCTGGCTGGCGCTCGTTGGGGCAGCGCCGATCCGGTTGATCACACAGCTCAGCCAGGCGCGCATCGACATCAACACCAGCTTTCGCGGTGCCGAGCTGCTGGTGTTCGGCGCGATCCAATATCCGCGCGGCGCGGTGCCCGATGCGCCGCCCGATATCGCCGTGGTGGTGCGCGGCCCGGCCGCGCCGGTCACGGTGCGGCAGAAGACGCGGGTGGCCGGCATCTGGGTGAATGCCCGCGGCGTGCGGTTCGAATCGGTGCCGGGCTTCTATGCCGTGGCCTCGACCCGGCCGATCGACGCGCTCGCCGATGATCGCATCACCGCGATTTACGAGATCGGCATCCGCAACCTGCAACTGTCCCCGGCCAGCGGCGCCGATGAAGCCACGACGCGGGCGTTCGAGGCCGGCCTGGTGTCGATCCGTGAACGCGCTGGCCTGTTTGCCGAACGGCCGGGCGGCGTCGCGGTAACGCGCGGCGTGCTCTATTCGGCGCGTATCGCGCTGCCGGCGGCGGTGCCCGTGGGGGATTATACCGCGGAAATCCATCTCGTTGAGGGCGGCCGCGTGCTGGCCAGCACGTCAACCGGCTTTGCCATCGGCAAATCCGGGTTTGAACGCTGGGTCTATGTGATGGCGCAGCAACACAGCCTGGCCTATGGGCTGGCAGCGGTGGCGGCGGCGCTGCTGGCCGGCGGATTGGCGGCCTTGCTGACCAGGCGGCGCTGGTGACGCTTGCGTGGGGGTGACGCTTGCGTGGGGGTGACGCTTGCGCGGGCAGGCGCAAAACAGCCTCGATAATATTCGACTCGCTTGCCGCGGCATTTTGGTATAGCTTCGTGATTGGCGCAATATCGGCCGGCTGCTTTGGAAATTTCACCGCATCGCCCGACAGGCTCCAGCAAACAGGCAATAATACGGATTTGGAATTAGGTAATGAGCTTTGATCGACGCGGACGTGGTCCGGGGCGCGGTGGTTTTGACAAGCGCGAAGGCGGCTTCGAAAGTTTCGAGGACGCGGGGCGCAGCTTCGGTGGCGGCGGCTTCGGCGGCGGTGATCGTTTCGGTGGCGGCGGCGGTGGCCGCGGTGGTTTCGGCGGCGGCGGCGGTGATCGTGGCGGCTTCGGCGGTGGTGGCGGCGATCGCGGCGGCTTCGGCGGTGGCGGTCGCTTCGGCGGCGGTGGCGGTGGCGGCGGTGGTTTCGGTGGCGGTGGTCCGCGCCGGGAACAATCGCCGGGCATCATCATCGGCACTGGGCGCGGTACGGTGAAATTCTTCAACGCGCAAAAGGGCTTCGGCTTTGTGGTGCGTGAAGATGGCGGCGAAGACGTGTTCGTGCACATCTCGGCGGTGGAAGCTGCTGGCCTGACTGGCCTGGCCGATGGCCAGCCGCTGGAATTCACGCTGTCCGAACGCAATGGTCGCGTTTCGGCCACAGAACTGAAGATCGACGGCGAACCGTTGCCGGTTTCGGATCGTGGCCCGCCGCGTGATCGTGAACCGCGTGAAGGTGGCTTCGAACGTCGCCCGGCGCCGTCGCGTGATCGCCCGGCCCCGATGGGCAATGGCGAGCGCGTGGATGGCACCGTGAAGTTCTTCAACGGCACCAAGGGCTTCGGCTTCATTCAGCGCGACGATGGTGCGCCGGATGCATTCGTGCACATCTCGGCCGTGGAACGCGCCGGCTTCGCCAATCTGAACGAAGGCCAGCGCGTCTCGTTCGAACTGGAAGAAGACCGTCGCGGCAAGCAGGCTGCGGTGAACCTGCAGCCGCTCTGATCCATCGGATCTGACGCAACAAAAAGGGGTGGTGGCCAAGGGGCCGCCGCCCTTTTTCGTGGCGTTCGAGGGGGCTTGGCCGACGCTGCGGTGCGGCAGATGCGCCCGCCCCGAAAAAAACACTCCCCACGCCCATTACCAATATGCAATGCGACCGCGTCGCAGCCGGCCATCCTGCCGCTGCCCGCCTTTCGGAGCCCACCATGCTGGCCAACAATGTCGTCCTCATCCTGATGATCTTCTTCACCTGGGCCCTGGTGGCCGCGGTGGCCTATGTTGCCAGCATGACCGTGCCCGGCGCCCTCGATCGTCGTCGTCAGCGCAACATCGCCCAGCTCACTGCCGGTGCCGAACTGCTCGCCGATGCCATCGCCCGTGACACCGGTGATGCGGCCCAGTTGGCGCGCTTGAGCGCCAACTATGCCGCTCATGCGCAGGCCCTGATGCAATTGGGCCAACCGGTACCGGCCGTGGCCAGCTCGCCGGCGCCCCTGGCACAGGCGGCCTGAGCCGATCTACCCAAGAAAGCAGTGGACAGGCCGGGACGGGCTGGCAAGCTGCCGGCCATGACCGACAGCATCTTCGACTTTCCCGCCGCCCTGGCTGCCAACGCTGCCAGCGCACCTGATCACCCCGCTGTGATCTGCGGGGATGATCGCTTGTCCTGGGCCGCCTACTGGCAGCGGGCCGAACGACTCGCTGCCACGCTGGCCGCGCACGGCATCGGCGCTGGCGACAGTGTTGCCAGCATCGCGGCCTCGTGCGTCGATTACGCCGTGCTGTGGGCCGCGGTGCTGCGCCTGCGCGCCACCATCGCGCCGCTGGCGCCCAGCTCCACGCCCGACCAGATCGCGGCGATGGTCGCCGATTCGGGCGCGCGGCTGGTGTTTGTCGATGCCGCCAATCGTGCTGAATTCGGTGCCGTGCTGGCCGGGCGCACGCTGGTCGATCTCGCTGCGCTCGATGCCTGGCTCGATGCCGACGCGGTCCTGCCGCCGCTGGCACCTCTTGATCCGCTTGCCGGCTTCAACATCATCTACAGCAGCGGCACCACCGGCACGCCCAAGGGCATCGTGCAAAGCTGCACCATGCGGTCCCTGCACATCACCGGCGGACGCCGCATCGGTTATGGGCCGGATTGCGTCACCTTGTGCTCCACGCCGCTGTACAGCAACACCACGCTCGTCAGCTTCATTCCCACCCTCGCCTGGGGCGGCACCGTGGTGCTGATGCCGAAGTTCGACACGGCGAAGTGGCTGCACGCGGCGCAAACACATCGCGTGACCCACGCCATGCTGGTGCCGGTGCAGTATCGCCGCCTGCTCGCCGATCCAGGGTTCGACGCGACCGATCTCACGTCCATGCAGATGAAATTCTGCACCTCCGCACCCTTCGCCGCCGATCTGAAGGCGGAGGTGCTGCGCCGCATGCCCGGCGGCCTGATCGAATTTTTCGGCATGACCGAAGGCGGGGTCGGCTTCATGCTGGTCGCCCATGAACACCCGGACAAATTGCACACGGTCGGCCTGCCGCAGCCCGGCCACGAAGTGCGCATCATCGATGAAGACGGCAACGACGTGCCGCCGGGCACGCCGGGCGAGATTGTCGGGCGCTCGCCGGCAACCATGAATGGCTATAGAAATCGGCCCGATCTGACCGCCAAGGCCTATTGGATCGACAGCGAGGGCAAGGAATGGTTGCGCACCGGCGACATCGGCCGGCTGGACGAGGAGGGCTTCCTCACCCTGATGGACCGCGCCAAGGACATGATCATTTCCGGCGGCTTCAACATCTACCCATCCGATCTGGAAGCCGTGTTGATCACCCTGCCGGGTGTGGTGGAAGCTGCGGTGGTGGCCATGCCGTCGGACGCCTGGGGCGAAACGCCGGTGGCCTTCGTGGTCGCGCCGAACGGCGATGCCGAAGCCCTGCGCGCCGCCACCAATGCGAAGCTGGGCAAAACCCAGCGCCTCGCCGCGGTGGTGCTGGTGGATGAACTGCCGCGCAGCCATATCGGCAAGGTGCTGAAGCGTGAACTGCGCGATGGTTTCAAGGGCAAGGTTGCCTGAACCGCACAATGCGCGCAGCATTCACCCTTTCGCCGTTCGGGAAGGGACTGCGATGAACCAGACTTTGCTCGCCACCGTGCTCGGCACCATCGCCCAGGTCGCCATGGTGCTCGCCGGCCACTTCAACCCCGCGATCACCGGCTTGTTCGCCATCGGCGGCATGGGGATTTCGGCGCTGGCCGGCTGGGGTGCGCTGCGCAGCCGCAGCGCCAGCCTGGGCAGCGCGGCCGGCCAGGGTGCGCTGGCCGGCGCGGCGTGCGCGCTGATCGGCATCGGCGTGTCGGTGGCGCTGGGCGACGTGCCGGCCAGCCTGCTGGCCGTCGGCACGGCCGGATCGGCGGTGACCGGCTTGATCGGCGGCGTGATCGGCCGGCGGCGGTAGGGCACGCCACCCCTCCGCCTCGCTTCGCTCGGCACCTCCCCTTGGAGGGGAGGATCAGCAAGCTCCTCCCCTTCCAGGGGAGGTGGCGCCCGCAGGGCGACGGAGGGGTGACGCCCGGCGCGTTCAGCGCAACCCCGCCAACGCCGCTTGCGCCGCCGCCACGGTACGCCGCACATCGTCGGCATTGGTCTGCCAGTTGCACACGCTGATCCGCATGGCGCGTGCCCCCTGCCACAGCACACCGCTCAGAAAGGCTTCGCCGCTGGCGTTGATGGCAGCGATCACCGCATCGCTGATATTGGTGCCGGCGCGGTCGTGAAATTGCACCATGCCCTGGTTGATGGTCGGCCGCGCGATGCTGGTTGCCCCGTCCAGCGCGGCGATGCCATCGTGGATGGCCAGGGCGTGATCACAGCAGCGCTCGATCAGATCCGCCAGGCCGTCACGGCCGAGTTCCAGCAGCGCCGCCAACGTCGGCAGCGCGCGCATGCGGCGCGACCATTCCGGCGTGTAGTCCATCGGGTCACGCGTATCGCCACCTTCCGTCAGGTAACTTGCTGTCTGCCGCATTGCAGCTTTCAGCGCGTCGCCGTGGCGGGTGATCGCCATGCCGCAATCATAAGGCGTGTTCAGCCATTTATGGCCATCGGTGGCCCAGCTGTCACATAATTCGATGCCGGCCACGAACGGCGCAAAGCGCGGAGAGGCATTCAGCCACAGTCCGAACGCGCCATCAACATGCACCCAGGCACCCGCCGCCTGTGCGATCGGCGCCAGAGTGGCGAAATCATCGCAGGCCCCGACATTCAGATCACCGGCATTCAGCACGACGATGGTCGGTGCGCCCGGCGCCTCCGCGAGCGCCGCACGCAGTTCATCGGCCCCGACCCGTGCCAGCCCGCCGCCGCCGAGCGGCACGATCGCGCCAGTGCCGATGCCCAGCAGCCGCAGCGCGCGATCGACGCTGCTGTGCCGGTGTGCATTGGCCAGCACGCGGATCGCCGGCGCACCGCACAGGCCGTTCACTTCCACATCCCAGCCAACATTGGCCAGCACCTGGTGGCGGGCGGCGGCGAGCGCGGTGGCGTGGCTCATCTGGCAACCGGTGGTAAAGCTGTAGCCGCAGGTTGCGGGCAAGTGCAGCGCATCGAGCAGCAGCGTGGCCGCCACCTCCTCCAGCACCGCGCCGGCCGGGCTGGTGGAGGCCAGTACGGCATTCTGATCCCACAAGGTCGCCAGCACATCGGCGGCATGGGCAGCGGGCAAGGCGCCGCCCTTCACCCACGCGAAAAAGCGCCCGGAGAGATTGCCCATCAGGCCGGGTTCGGCCGCCGCCGCCAGCAGATCGATGACGGCAGCCGGATCGAGGCCGCTGGCGGCCATGGCCGTGGGCATTGGCGCGAGGATATCCGCGCGGGCACCGGTGGGGGCAACGCTGCGGCTGGACTGGCCGGCGACAAAGCGGCGGCCGTGGGCAATGGCGAGATCAAGGGCGTCGGTCATGCGCGCGCCATATCAGACGATACGGCGGTTTGCGCGCGGAAATCGGCCGCTGTCCTACAGGGCTGAAATCATGCCATGTTGGCATGTGGGCGCGGCCACAACATTTGGCATCAAATGCGCCAAGAAAACCGAAAAAGCGGAACCTTTGTAGCCTTGTGAATTGCGATTGTAGGCAATCAACCCACTGGCGCCGGTGCGGCAATCTGGCTATCTCGCAGCTGCAACATGAAATGAAGGAGCCGGCGATGGCCAGCAAGCTCTACCCCGATGCCGCCGCCGCGCTGGATGGCCTGCTGTTTGATGGCATGTCGATCATGTCGGGTGGCTTCGGCCTGTGCGGCCTGCCCGAAAATCTGATCGCGGCGCTGCGCGATGCGGGGGTGAAAGGCCTGACCTGCATTTCGAACAATGCCGGCGTTGATGGTTTCGGGCTGGGGCAATTGCTGGCCACCCGTCAGGTCGCCAAGATGATCTCCTCCTATGTCGGCGAGAACAAGGAGTTCGAGCGGCAATATCTGGCCGGTGAACTGCAACTGGAATTCAACCCGCAAGGCACGCTGGCCGAACGCATCCGCGCTGGCGGAGCGGGAATCCCTGGCTTCTATACGAAAACCGGCGTCGGCACGCTGGTCGCCGAGGGCAAGGAGCACAAGGAATTCGGTGGCGAGACCTATATCCTCGAAACCGGGCTGGTCGCGGACCTGAGCATCGTCAAGGCGTGGAAGGCCGACCCCTATGGCAATCTCGTCTACCGGAAAACGGCGCGCAATTTCAATCCGATGATGGCCACCGCCGGCAAGGTGACCGTGGCGGAAGTGGAGTTACTGGTCGAGGCCGGCAGCCTCGATCCCGATCATATCCACACGCCGGGCATCTATGTGCAGCGGCTGATCGTTGGCAGTGATTATGAAAAACGCATCGAGCAGCGCACGGTGCGTGCGCGGGAGACAGTGTGATGTGGACGCGTGACGAACAGGCGGCGCGTGCCGCGCGGGAATTGCAGGACGGATTCTATGTCAATCTGGGCATCGGCATGCCGACCCTGGTGGCCAATCACATCCCGCCGGGCGTCGATATCACCCTGCAGAGCGAGAATGGCATGCTCGGCATGGGGCCGTTCCCTTATGATGACGAGGTCGATGCCGATCTGATCAACGCCGGCAAGCAGACCATCACCGAACTGCGGCGGTCGAGCTATTTCAGCAGCGCCGACAGCTTCGCGATGATCCGCGGCGGCCATATCGATCTTTCGATCCTGGGCGCCATGGAAGTCGCGGAAAATGGCGACATCGCCAACTGGATGATCCCCGGCAAGATGGTGAAGGGCATGGGCGGCGCCATGGATCTGGTCGCCGGCGTCAAGAAGATCATCGTGCTGATGGAGCACAACGCCAAGGACGGCAGTGCCAAATTCAAGACCGCCTGCACCCTGCCGCTGACCGGCAAGGGCGTGGTGGACATGGTGGTGTCCGACCTGTGCGTACTGGCCCGCCCGGCCAAGGGCGCGCCGTTCCGGTTGGTGGAACTGGCCCCGGGCATCGATCTCGATACGCTGCGCGCGCGGACGGAAGGCCATTTCGAAGCCTGATGGCGTCAGCCCAGCAACCGCACCCGCGCGGCATGGGGTGAAGCGGCACATAGGGCGTAGAAGCGTCGATCGGCGGTGATCAGCACGTCATCCTCGGCAAAAATCAGATCGGGCGCGATCAGGGTTTGGCCGGCGACAGTCGCTACAGCGCTGATGCTGTCCGGCTCATTGACGAAAAGTTTGATCGCGACACTGGCATCAACGAGCATCGATATCGCGGCTCTCGTGCAGCAGTTCGAGGCTATCGGGCATGGTGGTGCCAGGCACACGACTGCTCGCAAATGCGGCCTGCATGCGGGCGATCAATGCCAACCGCTCGGCGGTGGGATCGTCAACAAACTGAGTCAACGCCTCCCGCGCCTCCGCCTCCATCGAACGCCCCGCTGCTTCGGCGCGGCGCTTCAATGTTTCGATGATCCGGTCATCAAGGTCGCGGATGATGATTTCGCCCATGCGGGGATGATAACATCATGCCATCACCCCCGCCAAGGCTGGACTCAGAAGCGGACGTTCACGCCGGTCATCACCGCGTGGCGGTGATAGTTCAGGCGGGCGCCACCACCGATGCCGGGCAGATTGTCGTTGCCGTAATCGGAATAGTTGTACTCGACCCGCGCCGAGACATTCTTCGCCAGCATATGTTCGTAACCGGCACCGATCAGATAGCCGTCACGCGTTTCGGACGCGCCCGACGGATTGCGGATGTTGAAGCGCGCGTTGGAATAGCCACCCCGGGCATAAAGCAGGCCTTCCGGCGTGATCAGCCAGCCGGCGCGGGCAGTGGCATTGATGGTGCGCCCGGCTTCCAGATCGAAGGTCGGGAAGCGGTTGCTGCCGGTGCGGCCGGTGATCGAGGCTTCCACACCGAGCACGGTGCTGGAGCCAAGCTGGACATCATAACCAAGCTGGCCGCCATAGGCGAAGCCGTCACCACTGGCGCGGGTGGTGGTGGGCGGCACGGTGCCGGTGGTCAGCGACTGGCGATCCTGTTGCCAGCCGAGCTGCGCACCGATGAAGGGGCCGTTGAAGTTTTTAGCGTCCTGCGCGGCGGCCGGGGCGGCGACGGCGGCCGCTGCAGCCAAGGCGAAAGCGATACGCGAAAATGACTTGGTCATGGATTTGATCCTTCTTGTTGTTCGTGCACCGGCGATGGGGGAAGCCGGTGCCCGAACCGTATGAGCCCCACAGGCTGGCCGTCTGCTGAACCAATGGCGGCCATTTGGTGGCGGTGTATTGTTTTTGCCATACACTTGCCCAGATTGGTTCAGCCGGGCTTCAGCTTTCCGGCAAATCAGGCGTGAATCCATGCAGTTGCGCCCTGCAAGCCAGTTGGCTTGCAGGGCGCATGCATCGCCTTGGTGGCGGGGTTCAGCCCTTTTTCAGATGCCGGCGGCCAAGCAGTTCGGCGATCTGCACGGCGTTCAGCGCCGCACCCTTGCGCAGATTGTCGGACACGCACCACAGCGCCAGGCCGTGCTCCACGGTCGGGTCCTTGCGCACCCGGCTGACGAAGGTGGCATAGTCGCCAACGCATTCGATCGGGGTGACGTAACCGCCGTCTTCGCGTTTATCGACCAGCATGATGCCGGGGGCCTCGCGCAGCAGGCTCTGCGCCTTGGCCACGCTGATCGGCATTTCGAATTCGACGTTGATGGCTTCGCTGTGGCCGACGAACACCGGCACCCGTACGCAGGTCGCCGTCACCTCGATATCGGGATCGAGAATCTTGCGGGTCTCCGCCGTCATCTTGCGCTCTTCCTCGGTATAGCCATCCATGCCGCTGTCCGGGCCCAAGAAGCCGCCGATGTGCGGGATGACGTTGAAGGCAATGCGCTTGGTGAACTTGTTCTGCACCGGATCATCGCCAACAAAGATGGCGCGCGACTGGGTGAACAATTCGTCCATGCCCTCCTTGCCGGCGCCGGACACCGACTGATAGGTGCTCACCACCACGCGCTTGATGATCGCGGCATCGTGCAACGGCTTCAGCGCCACCACCATCTGCGCCGTCGAGCAGTTCGGGTTGGCGATGATGTTGCGCTTTGTATAGCCGTCGATGGCTTCCGGATTCACCTCAGGCACGATCAGTGGCACGTCATGGTCCATGCGGAACAGGCTGCTGTTGTCGATCACCACACAGCCGGCCGCGGCGGCCCGCGGCGCATGGATTTTCGTCGGGCCGGAACCGCAAGCGAACAGGGCGATATCCCAGCCCGTGAAATCGAAATGCTCGAGATTCTGCACCTTGATCTCGCGACCGGTCTCGCCAAACTCGACCTTTTCGCCCACCGATCGCGAGCTGGCGACGGCGGCGATCTCGGCGATCGGGAATTCCCGTTCGGCGAGGATGTTCAGCATTTCGCGCCCGACATTGCCGGTGGCACCTACGACGACGATCTTGTAACCCATATCTGAAACTCCTCGGCGCCCGCTTAGCTGCTTCCAACCTCGAATTCCAGCAGGGACCTCAACGCTCGCCCATGGTTCGAAACCGCGATCTTGCAACCGACACGTTTCACGACTCGGCGCATTGAGCATGCAAAGACTGCGTATCTGGCAGCTTGCGCGGAAGTTAATTGTGTGAAAGAAGTATCGAGAAATGATAACTTGGGGGGGTTGTTATGACTCGACGGACGACTCCAATCGCTACAGTGTTGGCGCTGATGCTGCCAACATCATTGCAAGCCGCGTGTTTCGGATCAAATGGAACCTGTTACCAAGTATCGGGCAGTGCTTACGCCTCCTCCTCTCCCTTTGGAGGGCAGTTTTCCAGCAATGACGCCGATCGTAGCGGATCCCTAGATTTCTCATATTTGGGAAATCGCGCTACCTCTGAAGTATCACTATCCGAGGGTGCGATAAAGTTATTTGCGCGAGGAGCAGAAGTAAGCGCCGCAGCCAGCGCCGATGGTCGCTTTCTCGATACTTTGAAATTCTCGTTACCAGTTGGGGTAACTTCATTTCAATTACCCATTAAATTTCGAATTGATGGAACGAACGTTTCTTTTCAGTCACCAAGTTACATCTCTAGTTTGACGTTTCAGTTCGCTTCCTATTTGATTCCAGGCTCTAACGGCTCTCACTTTGACAGTTCTTCAGTGACAAAAAACTGTGGAACCGATCCAGTTTTTAGATTGAATGTATGTCAGCAAGGGCCGGCATTTTATGAATTTTCGGATAGTGTAACGATATGGGACGATGTAGTTTATAAAGTTACGGCATCATTTAGCGTTAACGCATTGCGCGCCTCGCGGGATTTCTCGAATACAGCGCAATTTAGCTGGCAACTTCCTGTAGGTGTGACATTCCAATCAGGATCAGGCGTCTTTTTATCGAGCACCGTACCCGAACCCTCGCAATGGATGATGCTGACAATGGGTTTTGGTTTGGTCGGCGGTTTGGTGCGGCGCACCACAAATAGCCGATCCGCAGCAATCTAAGATCAATTGACCTAAATTTTCAGCCGCTTTGACAAAATCGCCGTCACCCCCAGATCGGCGGTGACATTGCCCAGCGTGCGGAAGATATCCGGCACCAGTTCCACCGCCAGCAACACCGGCAACACCCCGATCGGCACACCCATGGCATTGGCGATCGGCACACAGGCCGCCAGGAAGGTGATCGATCCGGGCAGGCCACCGGTTGAGACCGCCGCCACCAGCGACGCCAGCAGCGCGCCAACGAAGGCCAATGTGCTGTGCTCCATGCCATAAAGATGCCCGCAATAGAGCACGACGGCGATGTTGGCGCAGGGGGATGTGATGCGGAAGATGCTCACCGCCAGCGGCAGCACCACGCGGCTGGTGGCTTCCGGCAGGCCGAGTCGTTCGGCGCCATCATAGATCGCTGGCAGGCTGGCGATGCTGGACTGGGTCGAGACAGCCACCGCCTGCGCCGGCAGCACCGCCCGGGCAAAGGCCAGCGGGCCGACGCGGCCGAAAACAACCGCCAGCGGATAGATCAGCAGGATCAGGCCGACCTGCACGGCCACCAGCACGGCGATATAATGGCCAAGCAGGCCGAACGCCCCCAGCCCGGCCTTGATGCCGACGCTGATCGCCAGCGCAAACACGCCCAGCGGTGCCGCCACGAAAATCCAGCCGACCAGCACCAGCATGGCTTCCTTGGTCGCATCGAACAGGCTGATCAGCATCTGCCGCCGCCCATCGTCCAGTCGCGAAGCGGCCAAGGCGAACACCGCGACGAAGGTCACCACCGGCAGCATGTCGCCCTTGGCCAGCGCCGCAAAGATATTGGCCGGCACCAGACTGAGCAGCCATTGGCCAAGGTCGATCTTGATCGCCGCCTGGCCACCTTCGACACCGGCGCCCGCGGCCAGTTTGGCGCTGTCGGTAATGATGGCGGCCGCCGCCTGCACCGGCGCGGGCCACCAATCGAGCAGCAGCGGCACGAACAGCATCGACCAACCGGCCGAAAATACCAGCAGCGCCAGAAACGCCAGCAGCGCCCGCGCCGCCACCCGGCCGCCGCCGGCCTGGCCCACCGATTGCGCGATGCCGGTGAACAGCAGGCCGGCGATCAGCGGGATGATCGTCATCTGCAGGGCCTGCAGCCACAGATTGCCCACCGCATCGCTGACCGGCAGCAAGGGCTTGCCCAGGTCACCGGGCAGCGCCGCACCCACCACCAGCCCGGCGATCAGCGCCAGGAAAATCCGCAGCGTCAAGCTCATCGCAGGGCCTCCGCACCGGTCAACGTGCCCATGGTGACATAGAGCTTGGCGAGATCATCGACGCCCATCGTCGGCACCGGTTTCACATCGGCAACATCAACGAACAGCAAGCCGCCGCCCACCGGCACCGGCGCGGTGGGGATCAGGATCAGATAGCGCGGCCCCTGGCCGAAATCATGGATGCGCGGGGAGGTGAGCAGCGAGAGGATCTCGACATTGGCCCCGAAGCTGACCGAAACGACCGACATGCCGGTCATCTCGCCGCCCGGAGCGTTGCCCATCAGCCGCACGAACTGCGCCAGCGGGCGATACAGCGTGCCCAACCCCGGAATCCGCGAGATCAGCCCGTCCAGCCCGCCTTCGAGCTGCGGGCGAAACCGCGTCTGCACCGCCAGCCCGATCAACCAGACGACCAGCGCCGCCAGCCCCAGCCCGGCCCAGAAGGCCGCGAACGGTGACGGCGTGAAGAACATGCCGGCCGCGCCGAGCGCCTGGCCCAGCGGCGTGCCCGGCCCCAACGCGGCGATCAGATAGCCGGACAGCCAATTGAGCAGGATGATGGTGAGCAGCACCGGCGCCAGAAACAGCAGCCCGGTGGCAAAAGGGGCAAGAATACGCTGAATCAAGGGCCGGCGGATCAAAGGCCGGCCAGGATGGCGTCACCCATGGCCAGGGTGGACAAGGTGCCGCCCAGATCGGGTGTGCGCGCGCCCTTGTCGAGCGCCGCTTCCACGGCCGCTTCCACCCGCAACGCCAGTTCGGGCGCACCCAGGCTGTGGCGCAGCGCCATGGCAAAGCTGAGCACTGCAGCGCACGGATTGGCAATGCCGCGCCCGGCGATATCGGGCGCCGAGCCGTGAATGGGTTCATACAGGCCCGGCCGCCCGGCATCACCAATCGCGGCGGACGGCAACATGCCGAGCGATCCGGTCAGCATGGCAGCTTCATCAGACAGGATATCGCCGAACAGATTGTCGGTGAGGATCACATCGAACTGGCGCGGATTCTTCACCAGCTGCATCGCCATATTGTCGGCCAGCATGTGCGACAGCTTGATATCCGGGTACTCGGCATCGTGGAGTGCCTGCACCTCTTCGCGCCACAACAGCCCGGCCTCCATCACATTGGCCTTTTCCGCCGACACGACCTCACCCTTGCGGCCGCGCGCCAGTTCAAAGGCGACGCGGGCGACGCGGCGGATTTCGCTGCTGGTATAGACATGGGTGTTCACGCCGCGGCGCTGGCCATCGGCCAGGGTTTCCACGCCGCGCGGCTCCCCGAAATAGACGCCGCCGGTCAGTTCGCGGATGAACAAGATGTCGAGCCCTTCGACATAGACCCGCTTCAGGGTCGAGGCATCGGCGAGCGCCGCAAAGCAGCGCGCCGGGCGCAGATTGGCATAAACCTGCATGCCCGCCCGCAAGCCCAGCAAGCCAGCCTCCGGCCGTGTGTCATAGGATTGGCTGGCCCATTGCGGCCCGCCCACGGCACCCATCAGCACCGCATCGGCGGCCAGCGCGCGCTGCAACGTCTCGTCGGTCAGCGGCACGCCGTGGGTGTCGATGCTGATCCCGCCGAACAGCGCTTCTTCCACCACCAGCGGCAGCCCCTGGCTGATCAGCCGGCCGGCCACGCGGCGGGCGACAGCGGAGACTTCGGGGCCGATGCCGTCACCGGGAAGCAGGAGCAGGGTCTTGGTCATGACCCGCCCTTACCGACAATCGACGGCACTGCCAACGCTGTCAGCCGGGGAAAATGGCGCAGGTGCGGCCCGCCTGGCCCGGCCTCAATCGGCGAGGCTGCTGGCATGCCGGGCGTTGACGCGGGCCAGCGCGTCGGCGCGGCAGCGATCGACCAGCCGGGATTCGCTGAGATCGCGCAAGCTCGTGAAGCTGCACACATCGCGGGCGGCACGCCACAGCCGCAGATCGAGCTGACGCTGGCCCGATGCACTGGCCAGATCGAGATCGCTGACGCTGACGGCGATGCTGCGGCCGTGCGGGGCGGTGACCGTGGTCATATTGTCATTCTGGGCGAAGGCCGGCGTCGCGACAGTGGCGGCAACGGCGAGCAGAAAAAACGCGCGCATGCTGTGTCTCCAAGGCCCGTCACCTGTCCTGTGCAGGGCGGACCACAGCCCACCACCTGCGGCAGGCTGTCGCAGTGTATCGGAGGTTTGCAGCGAAATCTACGTCAAATAACGTAGGCCGGATCAGTGCCCGGCGGCGCCGGCCAGCCACGGCCGCTCTGTCGCCGCCCGCGCTTCATGCGCGGCAATCGCCGCGTCCATGCTCAGCGTCAGCCCGATCTCGTCCAGGCCATTGATCAGGCAATGCTTGCGGAACGGGTCCATGGCGAATTCGAACCGATCCTGGAACGGCGTTGTCACCACCTGGTTTTCCAGATCAATGGTTACGGCCACGCCATCCGCCGCCACCGCCATCAGCCGATCGATGGCCTCTTGCGGCAGCGTGACGAGCAGCAGGCCATTCTTGAAGGCATTGCCGGCAAAGATATCGGCAAAGCCCGGGCTGATCACCACGCGGATGCCCAGATCGGCAAGCGCCCACGGCGCGTGTTCGCGGCTGGAGCCGCAGCCGAAATTGGCCCCGGCAATCAGGATCGGCGCGCCGGCATGGGTGTCGAACACATTGTCCGGCGTTTCACGCAGCGTGGCGAAGGCGCCGGCGCCCAGCCCGGCGCGGCTGATGGTTTTCAAAAACCGCGCCGGAATGATCACATCGGTATCGACGTTGGCGGCGCCAAACGGAATGGCCTGGCCGGACAAGGTGGTGAATGCCTGCATGGCCCCGCGAATGCCACAGCCGCCTGAGCGGTGCAACGCAGCGCTTTGCGCGCATCCGGCAACGCGCCTACAAGGGGGCATGGCCGCTCAACAGCATCTCTACCTGGTCGATGGCTCCAGCTTCATCTTCCGCGCCTATCACCGGTTGCCGCCGCTCACCGACCCGCAAGGCACGCCGGTTGGCGCGGTCTATGGCTTCACCGCCATGTTGTGGAAACTGATTGCCGAATTGAACAAGGCGGAAGCCCCCACCCACCTCGCCGTGGTGCTCGATGCCGGCAGCCACACGTTCCGCAACGACATGTATGATGGCTACAAGGCCAACCGGCCGCCGGCGCCGGAAGATCTGGTGCCGCAATTCCCGCTGATCCGCGATGCGGTGCGGGCGTTTTCGGTGCCCTGCTTCGAACAGGCCGGGGTGGAGGCGGACGACATCATCGCATCCTATGCCGTGGCGGCGCGGGCGGCGGGCTTTGACGTGACCATCGTCAGTTCCGACAAGGATCTGATGCAGTTGGTCGGCCCCGGCGTCTCCATGCTCGATACGATGAAGAATGAAGTGATCGGCCCGGCGCAGGTGCTCGACAAGTTCGGCGTGCCGCCCGAGCAAGTGGGTGAGGTGCTGGCGCTGATGGGCGACACCGCCGACAATATCCCCGGCGTGAAGGGCATCGGTCCCAAGACCGCCGCCGAATTGATCGTCGCCTATGGCAGCGTCGAAGGCGTGATCGCCAATATCGAGGCCATCAAGAAGCCCAAGCTGAAGGAGACGTTGGCGGCGTCGGTGGAGATGGCGCGGCTGAGCCGGGAACTGGTGCGGCTGAAGGATGATCTGCCGCTGCCGGCCCCCTTGGGCGATCTCACGCTGCAGGAACCGCCGCACGAACCCTTGGCGGCCTTCCTGAAGAAACACGGCTTTCGCGCCATGCTCGCCAAGCTGGGCGCCAGCGGCGCCGGCGGCCCGGCGCCGAACACGCACCGGCCCTCCACCGCAGTGGTGGAGGATGAAGTCGCCTTCACCCACGCCGATTATGAAACCGTCACCACGCTGGAGCGGCTCGATTGGTGGATCGGCGAGGCCACGCGGCTGGGCGCCGTGGCGGTAGACACCGAAACCACCGGCACCGACCAGATGCGCTGCGATCTGGTCGGCATCAGCCTGTGCACCGCGCCGGGCAAGGCCTGTTACATCCCCGTCGCGCACGGCAGCGGTGATGGGATGTTCACGGAGCGGCCGCCGCAACTGGCCCTGGCTGAGGTGATTGCCCGGCTGAATCCGTTTTTTGCCGACCCGGCCGTGCTGAAGATCGGCCAGAATCTCAAATATGATCTGATCGTGCTCGCCCGCCACGGCGTGCCGTTGCTTGCGCCCTATGACGACACGATGCTGCTCAGCTACGCGCTCGATGCCGGGCGCTGGAACCATGGCATGGACGATCTGTCGTCCCGCCATCTCGGCCACACGCCGATCGCCTACAAGGATGTCGCCAAGGGCCTGAAGAGCTTTGCCGAAGTCGAGCTGCGGCGCGCCACCGACTATGCCGCCGAAGATGCCGATGTCACCTTCCGGCTGTGGCAGTGCTTCCGCCGCCGGCTGTGGAAGGAACAGGTGACGACCATCCACGAGACCGTCGATCGCCCGCTGCTGCCGGTGATCGCCGCCATGGAAATGGCCGGCATCAAGGTGGACCGCGCCGAACTGGTGCGGCTGTCGGCCCTGTATGAAGCCGAGATCAGCCGGCTGGAGGGCGAGATTCATGACCTCGCCGGCGGGCCGTTCACCATCGGCAGCCCCAAGCAGTTGGGGGAGATCCTGTTCGACCGGCTCGGCTATCGCGGCGGCAAGAAAAGCAGCAAGACCGGCGCCTGGACCACCGATGCCAGCGAACTCGAACGCCTGGCCGAAGAGGGCGCGCCGATCGCGCAGAAAGTGCTGGACTGGCGGCAGCATTCAAAACTGAAATCCACCTACACCGATGCGTTGCAGCAGCAGATCAACCCGACCACCGACAGGGTGCACACCAATTTCCACCTGGCGGCGACCTCAACCGGGCGATTGAGCTCCAACGATCCCAATCTGCAGAACATCCCGATCCGCACCGAACTCGGCCGCCGCATCCGCCATGCCTTTGTCGCGGCGCCGGGCAATGTCATCATGGCGGCCGATTACAACCAGATCGAACTCCGCCTGGTCGCCCATATCGCCGATGTACCGGAATTGAAGGCGGTCTATGCGGAAGGGGGCGATGTCCATGCGCTCACCGCGCGCGAGGTGTTCGGCGATGTCACCCGCGATACCCGCGCCCGCGCCAAGACGATCAATTTCTCGATCATCTACGGCATTTCCGCCTTCGGCCTCGCCGCCCGGCTCGGCATCGATCGCGGCGAGGCGGCGCGCTATATCGAGCTGTATTTCAGCCGCTTCCCCGGCATCCGCAACTACATGGCCGAAACCATCGCCTTCGCCAAAGAGGCCGGCTACGTCACCACCCTGTTCGGCCGCAAATGCCACGCGCCCCTGATCCTGTCGAAAAACCAGGGCGAGCGCCAGTTCGCCGAACGCGCCGTCGTCAACGCCCGCGTGCAGGGCACCGCCGCCGACATCATCAAGCGCGCCATGGTGCAGATGCCGGGCGCACTGGCCGCCGCCGGCCTGTCGGACACGAAGATGCTACTGCAGGTGCACGACGAACTGGTGTTCGAAGTGCCGGAAGGCGATGTCGAGGCGGTGCAGCCGGTAATCCGCGCCGTGATGGCCAATGCCCACCGCCCGTTGGTGGACCTGTCCGTACCGCTGGGCGTCGAGATCGGCCATGGCGCATCGTGGGGGGATGCGCATTAGGGCGTGAACCCATCAAATGGGAACGACCGCTGACGCCCCAATAGCGGACATTAGGAATAAGCAGTATATCTGGCTACGATGCGCGCCTCTCAGTATATTTTCTTCTGCATACCATTGCTCGCTGGATGCGAACCGGAGCGTGGCATTCGGGCGAGCAGGGACTTCGGTTCTCAGGTTGACGTGGCGTGCGTTGACCAAACTTTACGCAAGACGTTCGGCAGCGTGGAGCGCTGGGATTACATCAGTGACGGCGGCACGTTTCCCAAAGGAACAGCCGTTACGCAAATCGCCTATCAGAAGTGGGGCGATAGTGTTGGGTGGGTGACACTTCACATCGGCTCTGTTGGCAAAGGGGTTCGCATTTCACACGAGTTCACCGGGATGGGTGCAGAGCTACCTCAAGCGTCGTTCCCGCCCGCGCTACGGTCTATGGAGCAGGCAAGTGCAGCCCTACGGTCGGCTTGTGGCCTAAACCTGTCGGCGTTGAAATGGAGAGAAATCGGGCAGGACGTAGCGGCACTCAACTGACCCCCTATCCATGTCCGCTTCCCACCTCGTTCCGGCCATTCAGGTTTCATGAGTCTATGGCCCAAACTCGATTGCGTTGCGATTTAAGCATTTCGGCTCCCTCCCCCTTGCGGGGAGGGCGACTCGGCGCCAGCCGAGCGGGGTGGGGGTTCCGGCCCGTGGCCACAGCAAACACCCACCCCGGGCCTCGCCTGCGGCTCGTCTCTCGCCCTCCCTTGAAGGGAGGGAGTTACGGTGCCTCAATTCAGAGGTCGATCCCCACCTCCGCCAGCAGCGCCGCCCGCGCTGCACGCACCTGACCCCACAGATCGGGATTGGCCATGTCGGCCGGGCCAATCGCCTCCGGCCACCAATGTTCGACCAGCCGCTCCAGCCGGTCAGCCTTCGCCGAATCGAGCAGGAAGCGCGGATCGACCCGCGCCGGATCGGCGACCACGCGCAGGCGCAGGCAGGCGGGGCCGCCGCCGTTCTGCATCGATTCGCGCACATCGACGAAATGCGCGGCGCGGATCGGGCCGTTGCCGGCCGTCAGCATCGCCAGATACGCCTGCACCGATGGCGTCTCCTCCGCTTCCTTGGGCAGCACCAGCGCCATGCTGCCATCGGGTAGGGTGAGCAGTTGCGAATTGAACAGATAGGAGCCGATCGCGTCGGCCAGGCTGACGGCGCTGGCCGGCACTTCGATGAACACGGCGTCGGGCATCACGGCCGCCAGATCGGCCTTCAGCGCCGCTGCATCGGCAAAGGCCAGTTCATGCGCGAACAGCACATGGCCGTTGGCGACGGCCACCACATCATTGTGGAAGGCGCCGGCATCGATGGCGGTCTGGCTTTGCGCGGCGAAGATCGCGTTTGCCACGCCGTGGCGGCGGGCGATGGCTTCGGAGGCACGGGCGTTTTGGCGGGCCGGGAAACGGCCGCCTTCCTCACCATAAACAAAGACTTCCACCCCCGGCGCATCATGAGCGCTGCACAGGCGCATGTGATTGGCCGCGCCTTCATCGCCGAACGCGGCGGGCAGCGCAGCGTGCACAGCGAAGGCCGGATCGGCAAAGGCGATGGCCAGTTGCGCGTGGGTTTGGGGATGTTCGATGCTGCGATGCGCCATGCGCGACAGATTGGCGGCGCTGATGTGGCAGCGGCCGTCGCTGGTATCGGCGGCCGGCGAGACGGTGGCGGCGTTGGCCGTCCACATCGAACTGGCCGAACAGGCGATGGCGAACAGCCGCGGATCGGCGGCGGCAGCGCGGGCGATGACCTGATCGTCGCTGCCATCGAATCCCATGGCGCGCAGGAAGGCCGCATCCGGGCGTTCCAATGGCAGCAGAAAGCCCTGGGTCAGCCCCAGCCCCATCACGAAGCGCATCTTGGCCAGGCCCTGCAACGCCGCGGCGCGCGGGCGCGACGTGGCACCGGCATGACGCGCGCTGGCCAGATTGCCCAAGCTGAGCGCCGCATAATTGTGGCTGGGGCCGATCAGGCCGTCGAAGTTGATTTCGCGGATCATTTCAGGCCGGTCGTGATGGCGCCGGCCGGCGTGTCGCTGGCCAGGCTCGCCACCGGGAAGGCGCAATAATCGGCGGCATAATAGGCGCTTGGCCGGTGGTTGCCGCTGTGGCCGACTCCGCCAAACGGTGCCGCCGATGAAGCGCCGTTGGTCGGCCGGTTCCAGTTGACGATGCCGGCGCGGCTGCGCGCCCAGAAATCGTCGAACCGCGCGGCATCGCCGCCAATCAATCCGGCGGCGAGGCCAAAGCGCGTGGCGTTGGCGGCGGTGATGGCGGCGTCCCAATCGGCGACGCGGATGATCTGCAGGACTGGGCCGAACAATTCATCGTCCGACGGGGCGCCGCCGGTGACATCGATCACCGCAGGGGTCAGGAATGGCCGATCCGGCTGCGGGCGGTTCAGCGGGCGCAGCACGCGGCCCCCCGCCGCAACCAGCCCGGCCCAGCCGCGTTCCAGCCCGTCGGCCGCGGCATTGGAAATCACCGGCCCCATGAACGGTTGCGGGTCATCGAACGGCGCGCCGACAATCAGGCGCTCAGCCAGCGCCAGCACCGCCGCGACCAGCCGGTCATCGCCGTCGCGCACGATCAGCCGACGCGCGTTGGTGCAGCGCTGCCCCGCCGACAGAAACGCCGATTGCACCACCAACGCGGCAGCAACGTCGATATCCGCGACATCCCACGCCACCAGCGGATTATTGCCGCCCATTTCCAGCGCCAGGATGCGCTGCGGCGTGTCGGCAAACTGGCGGGCGAGGGCCGCGCCGACATGCGCCGATCCCGTGAACAACAGGCCATCGATGTCACTGCCGGCCAGATCGCGGCCGACATCGCCGCCGCCGTGCACGATGGTCAGCACGCCCTCCGGCAGCCCGGCCTGCGCCCACAGCGCGCCCATGAAATCCGCCACTGCCGGCGTCTGTTCCGATGGTTTGAAAACCAGCGTGTTCCCGGCCAGCATGGCCGGCACGATATGGCCATTGGGCAGATGCGCCGGGAAATTATAGGGCCCCAGCACCGCCAGCACGCCGTGCGGCTTGTGCCGCAGCACCTGCCGCACGCCGGCCGCTTCGCCGGCGCGTTCCCCGGCGCGCTCGGCCTGGGCGGTGATCGAGATTTCGACCTTGGCCGCGACGCTGGCGACTTCGGTGCGGGTTTCCCACAATGGCTTTCCGGTTTCGCGCGCGATCAGG
The DNA here is from genome assembly GCF_987265915.1 of Sandarakinorhabdus sp. NCBI lineage: Bacteria > Pseudomonadati > Pseudomonadota > Alphaproteobacteria > Sphingomonadales > Sphingosinicellaceae > Sandarakinorhabdus > Sandarakinorhabdus sp. The sequence goes on along the minus strand of NZ_OZ503948.1, from coordinate 161,644 downwards.
CGGGCAAATTCATCGGCGCTGGCCTCCACCGCCGCCTTGAAAGCGCGGACGATGGCGATGCGCTGATCCAGCGAGGTGCGCGCCCAGCCCGGCGCAGCGGCGCGCGCGCTGGCTACGGCCGCGGCCACGCCGCCGGTTGGCCCGGTCCAGATCACCTCTCCGGTGCAGGGATCGGTGGAGACGAGTTCAACAGGTGACATGGCGGATCCTGGTGCCGGGCGCGATGCCCAGCGGCTGGGCAATGGCGGCGGGCAGCGTGCCAGCGCCATCCACCGGTGCAATGAAGGCCTGGAAATCGCGCAGCTGCCCGCTGGCCACCAGATGGGCAGGGGCTTCGACCGAGTCGGCCAGCGCAGCCACCGCCTCGCGGGCGGTGCGGATGGTCTTCAGATCGTCGGTGCGCGCCGCCACCGTGGGGCCGCCATCGAAGATATCGACATAATTGTCATACACAAAGCCTTCGGTCTGCAGCATCGCCAGCGCCGCCTTGCCGCCGCCATGCGGTTGGCCGATGGCGTCGCGCGCGGCTTGCGGCAACATCGCGGTATAGATCGGATGGCGTGGCATCAGATCGGCGATGAACTGGTTGCCATTGATCGCGTTGAACTGGTCGGCTTCCGGAAAGGTCAGGCCAAAGAATTGCCGCCCCAGCGCATCCCAGAACGGCGAATGGCCATCGGCATCCATCACACCGCGCAGCTCCGCAATGACACGGTCGCCAAAGCGCGCGCGGTGCTGGGCAATGAACAGGTAACGGGCGCGGGCCAGCAGCCGCCCCAGCCCGCCGGTGCGCAAATCCGGGTGCAGGAACAGCCCGCCGACTTCGGAGGCACCGTCGAAATCGCTGGTCAGTGACAGGAACGGAATGCGGAAGGTGCGCCCCAGTTCGCGGCTGGTCTGGGTAAGCGTGGACAATTTGTAGCTGTAGAACGGCCACGTCGCGCCGATCCGGCTGAAGATCATCGCGGTGCCACCAATGCGGCCGGTCGCCACCTCTTCCAGCAGCAGCAGGTAAAGCTCATCTTCCGGCGTGGCTTCGGCGCGGGCGAAGCTGGTGTCGGACCAGGCCAGCCGCCGCGCCAGCGAGGCTTCATCGGCCGGCAGATTGGTGAAGCCGCCGCCGGTCAATTGCGCCAGCGCCAGGATCGCCGGCAAATCGTCCGCGCGCGCCGGGCGCACCCGCCACAGGCTCATCGCTGCCACCCCTGTTGCGCCACGCGCATCAGGATCAGCGCCGAAAGCCGGGCGCGCTCCTCCAGCGAATCGGCACAGAGATATTCGTCCGCACTGTGGATGGCGCCGCCGCGCGGGCCCAGCGTATCGACCACCGCCAGGCCGGTGGCGGCCAGATTATTGCCGTCGCACACACCGCCGGTATCGCGCCAGCTGATGCCCAGGCCCAGCGCTGCGCCGCAGCCCTGCACCAGTTCAAACAGACGCAACTGATTGGCGTCCAGCGGCTTTGGCGGGCGGGCGAAGCGGCCATGGACATGGATCATCACGTCATGCGCCACCGCAACTTCGGCCACGGCGGCGTTGATGCCGGCTTCGGCGCGTTGCTGAGCGTGGGCGCTGCGCGGCCGCATGTTCCAGCGCAGCACGGCGGTATCCGGCACGATATTGTTGGGGCCACCGCCTTCGATCATCGCCGGGTTCACCGACAGATCATCGCCAGCAAGGCCCGCCAGCCGCAGCGCCAGATCGGCAGCGGCCACAATCGCGTTGCGGCCATCCTGCGGGTTGCGCCCCGCATGCGCCGCCCGGCCATGGATGGCGGCCGAAAAATTGCCCGAGCCGGCGCGCGCCCCGGCCAGCGTGCCATCGGGCAGCGCCGGTTCATAGGTGAGGCCAAGGTGGCAGCGCCGCGCTGCCGCATCCAGCAGTGGTGCCGAACCGGGCGAGGACACTTCCTCGTCGCTGTTCAGCACAATCTCCCAACCCAGGCGGTCGGCAAACGGGCTGGCTTCGAACGCCGTCAGCGCCGCCTTCAGCACGGCGATGCCGCCCTTCATGTCGGCGGTGCCGGGGCCGTTCAGCGTGTCCGGATCCAGCCAGCGACAGGCCTGGAACGGGTGATCGGCGCCGAACACCGTGTCCATATGGCCGGTCATCAGCACGCGCAGCGGGGCCTCCGGCCGTTTGACGATATGCAGATTGTCGCCGTGCACCAGCGCCACTTCACGGCCGTCGGCATCGATGCGGCTGGCCGGGGCGGCGGCCACGCGGGCAATGTCGCCGCCCAGCGGCGCGAAGGCCTCGGCCAGCACATCGGCCATGCGCGCCAGGCCATCCAGATTGCGGCTGCCGCTGTTGATGGCCGCCCACGCCTCAATCTCGGCCAGCATCGCGCCGCGCTGGCCATCGATGCGGGCCAGCACGGCCGCTTCGGCGGCGGACAGGGGCGGAGGCACGGTCACCAGCGCAGATTGGCCTGTGACTGATCAAACTGCAACTAAATTTTGTGATATGTCTCACAAGCAACGGTCATGACGGACGGGTAACACTGCCACCTTGACCAGCAGCGCGCTTGCTGGGCATGACGGGTGCATGACATTGCCCATTCCGTGGGGACACCGGGATGGGCGGCCGAGCTGAGGGGATTTTCGTTGGACAATAAATGGCGCGTGAAGTCGCTCGATGCGATCCTGGCGACGGCTTCGAAGAAATCGCTCACCCGCTCGCTGGGGGCGTTCCAGCTTACCATGCTGGGCATCGGCGGCATCATCGGCACCGGCATCTTCGTGCTGACCGCCGAAGCCGCGCAGTTGGCCGGGCCGGGCATGTTGATCAGCTTCGTGCTGTCGGCGCTGGTCTGCGGGCTGGCCGCGCTCTGCTACGCCGAGCTCGCCGCGATGGTGCCGGTTTCGGGCAGTGCCTATACCTACAGCTATGCCACTTTCGGTGAAATCCTCGCCTGGATCGTCGGCTGGGCGCTGGTTCTGGAATATGCCGTGGCGGCCAGCGCCGTGGCGGTCGGCTGGTCCGGCTACATGGTGGGCGTGCTGGATAATTTCCTTGGCATCGAACTGCCGGCCGCGCTGGTGACGGGGCCTTATGCCGGCGGCATCATCAACCTGCCGGCGGTGATCATCGCGCTGGCGGTCACCTGGCTGCTGGTGATCGGCACCAAGGAAAGCGCCACGGTCAATTCGGTGCTGGTGGTGATCAAGGTGGTGGCGCTGGCGGCGTTTGTCGTGCTGGCGGTGCCGGCGGCAACAGCCGACAAGTTCACGCCGTTCCTGCCCTTGGGCGTCGGCGGCGCGGTCAGCGCGGCCTCGATCATCTTCTTTGCCTTCGTGGGGTTCGATGCCGTCTCCACCGCGGCGGAGGAGACCAAGGACCCGCAGAAGAATATCCCGATCGGCCTGATTGCCTCGCTCGGCATCTGCACGATCTTCTACATGCTGGTCGGCACCGGCGTGATCGGCAGCTATGGCGCGCAGCCGGTGTTCGGCCCGAACGGTGAAGCCCTGCAGCCCGGTTCGCCGGAACTTGTGGCCCAGTGCAAGACCTTCGCCGAAGCCACGCTGCCCGTCGTCTGCTCCAACGAAGCGCTGGCGCACGTGCTGCGCGCCATCGGCCATCCCGGCGTCGGCAACGTGCTCGGCCTGGCGGCGGGCTTTGCGCTGCCGTCGGTGGTGCTGATGATGATGTTCGCGCAGACCCGCGTGTTCTTCGTGATGAGCCGCGATGGCCTGCTGCCCGGCGGCCTGTCAAAGGTGCACCCGAAATATGGCACGCCGCACGTGGTGACGATCATCACCGGCCTGGGCGTGGCCGTGTCAGCGGCCTTCTTCCCGGTCGGGCAATTGGCCAGCGTGTCGAACGGCGGCACATTGTGCGCCTTCTTCTTCGTCAGCCTCGCCATCATGACGCTGCGCCGCACCGATCCGGATCGCAAGCGCGTGTTCCGCACGCCCGCGGTGTGGATCGTCGCGCCGCTGGCCGCCGCCGGCTGCCTGCTGCTGTTCGGCTTCCTCAGCTTGGTGGCGCAGGCGGTGTTCTTCGGCTGGGCTGCGATCGGCCTGGTGTTCTATTTCCTCTATGGCCGCACGCGTTCCAACGTGGCGCGCGGGATCACCGTGGTGGGTGAACTGGATGCCAATGTCCCGCCGATCGGCCTGGCGCCGATGCCGGGCGCGCCGACGCCGGGTGGGAAAGACGCCTGAACCCACCCCCAGCCCCTCCCGCAAGCGGGAGGGGAGCCACTTGGCGCTGGTGGGCGGCACTGTCCAAACGGACCCAAATTCTCCCCTCCCGCTTGCGGAAGGGGCTGGGGCTAGCCGCCTGGCCCGAACCTCACCCCAGTTTCGCCGCCACCAGCGCCGCCAAATCGGCATCCGGCCGCGCGCCGAAGTGTGAAATCACCTCCGCGGCCGAAATGCACCCCATCCGTGCGCAATCGGGCAGTGGGCGCCCCTGCACCAGCCCGGCCAGAAACCCGCCCGCAAACAGATCGCCGGCGCCTGTGGTGTCCACCACCTGCGCCACCTTCTCGCCCGACACTTCGTACCGATGGCCGCCGCCCACCACCACCGCGCCCTTTTCGCTGCGGGTGACAACCGTGATGCAGGCGTGCTTCGCCAGTTCGGCCATGGCGGCATCGAGATCGTCGGTTTCGTACAGCGCCTTCACCTCATTCTCGTTGCCGAACATGATATCGACATGGGCCGACAGCAGATCGCGGAAATCGCCGCGATGGCCGTTCACGCAGAACACATCCGAAAGCGTGAAGGCGACCTTGTTGCCGGCTTCACGCGCGACCTTGATCGCCGCCTGCATGGCGGCGCGCGGGCTGGCCGGATCCCACAAATAGCCTTCCAGATAAAGAATGCCCGATGCCGCCACCAGTTCGGCATCCAGATCGGCGGCGTCCAGTTCCTGGCAGGCGCCGAGATAGGTGTTCATCGTGCGCTCCCCATCCGGTGTCACCAGGATCAGGCAGCGGCCGGTAGGGCGACCACCCGTGGCCGGCGGCGTGGCGAAATGCACGCCGGCGGCGCGGATATCATGGGTGAAAAATTCGCCCAGGCTGTCGGCCGCGACCCGGCCGACAAACGCCGTGCGCGCACCCAGCCCGGCGGCACCCGCCACCGTATTGGCCGCCGAACCGCCACTGATCTGCCGCCCCGGTGCCATCGCAGCATACAGCGCTTCGGCCTCATCAGCGTCGATCAGGCGCATCGAACCATGCGGAATGCCGCGCTCGATCAGGAAGGCCGGCGCCTGGCTGCTGATCACGTCCACGATGGCATTGCCCATGGCAAGAATGTCGAAACGGCGGGCGGAATTGGTCATGCAAGGCTCCGGAACAGATGCGCGTCGCATAGCCGCTTGCCCCCACCCTGCACAGCCCCTAGCAATCGGCCCGTGCCCGCCGCCCTGATCCTCGCCTTCGCGCAATTATGGGATGCCCCCATCCGCCGCGTGCTGCTGCGCGCGCTGTTGCTCACGCTCATGCTGTTCGGGCTGCTGGCGTGGGGCATCTTCACCGGCGTCGCCATGGTCGAAACCGCCGGCTGGCCGGGCTGGCTGCAACGCTTCTGGGCGGCCGGCGCGGGTGAGGCGGCCGCTTTCATCCTGTCCATGCTGCTCACCTGGCTCGGCTTCACCAGCATCGCCACCGCCGTAATGGCGATGTGGCAGGATGAGATCATCGTCGCCGTCGAGCAACGCTACTATCCGAACGCCAAGGGCCACGCGCTCGGCCTGGGCGTGGAGCTGGCCATGGGCGGCCGCGCCGCCATGCGCGTGGCGCTGATCAACCTGCTGCTGCTGCCAGCCTATCTGCTGCTGCTGGTCACCGCCATCGGGCCCTTGTTTCTGTTCATCATCGCCAACGGCTGGGCGCTGGGGCGTGAGTATCTTGAGGCGGTGGCCGCGCGCCACGTGCCGCTCGGCGAATCCCGCGCCTGGCCGGGTCTGCACAAATGGGACAGCTGGGGCATCGGGCTGGCAACGGCCGTGCTGTTTGCCGTGCCGGTGCTCAATCTGGTGGCGCCGGCCGTGGGCGCGATGATGGCGACACACCTGTTCCACCGCGAGCGCGAGGCGGAGCGGCTGGCGCAAGTGAAGAAGGCAGAATAGCCCCTTATCGTAGTGGCATAAATGATGCCGAAAATATTCGTTCACTTGCCCTTGAAGCCTTTCGGCAACTACCTATATTTCGAAATGCCCCGGGGCATCGGACCCGGATGACGAGTGTTAACGCCCGCAAGCGCAATCCGCGCCCAGAGGCAACGGGTCGCCGTGATTTCGGTCATGTCGCATCCTTCACACATCGTGGTAATAACATACCACGCCAGGTTCTTTCGTACCGGAGGGTGCCTCGTGCGCCTGTCGATGGGAGCAAGGTTCAATAGCCCGGGCATATGACGAACGGAGTCGCAATGTCCGGGCTTTACCTGCCAACGGAAGACGAGTTTGATCCTTCTACCGACGACTTCATTTTCCCCTTCTTGGCGAAGGAGAGGAAGTACAGACATTTTGACCTGCCTCTAAAAAAATTCGAACTGAATCAAGCTATTGAATTTCGCGATGATGTAAGTCCTCACCGATTTCTGCCGCTGCTCGGCTTTACAGATGAAGTACGAAAGTATGTACGTAACCCGTCTGGCTTGCGAGAGATAAAAATAAAGAAGCGGGATATTCGCTTTGCTGGCCACGCTGATGCAGCCTTCCTGCAAGCCTACGCCGCACACCTTAATTGGTATTATGAGCGCGCCCTGGCCTCAGACGCTACCTCAAGTTCGGTCTTGGCGTACCGACCTGGCGGCGGAACAAATATTCATCATGCTAAGGCGCTGTTCGATGAGATCAGGTCTCGGATCAATTGCACAGTGTTCGCCATCGATATCTCAGGATTCTTTGATTGTCTCGATCACGCTATGCTACGCGATCACGTCGCCGGGTTGTTAGGCGTGGTCAGGCTCGAGGGACATCATGCCAGTGTTTGGAAAAATCTCACCCGTTACTCTTGGGTAGAAACGACTGATTTGGATAAGTTGCTTGGAAAAAGGCGCAACGGCCAAGGCCGTATTTGTTCGCCTATCGATTTTGCTAAACATGTGCGTGGTCGGAAAGACGGACTTGTCAGGACACACAACCAATCCTTCGGCATCCCACAAGGTACACCAGTATCCGGCTTGTACGCCAACATCTATATGCGTTCGTTTGACCGCGAAATGACCACCTTTTGTGAGTGTAATGGTGGCTCTTACAGACGATATTCAGATGATATAGCGATTGTACTGCCTCCAGGGCCAATACTTTGCGATGTAGTTTCAATCGTGGAAAAAATGCTTGCTGACCATGGTCTAGCTATTTCAGCTAGTAAAACTGAAATAGCTACTTTTGAGAACGGAAATTTAATTTCTGAAAAGCCAATTCAGTATCTAGGATTTACTTTTGACGGGGTAAAAACGTTGATTCGTCCGTCCTCCATGGACGCCTATCGAACAAAAATGCGCGCGGGGATTCACGCAAAAATTGTTGTCGCCAAAGCCAAAAAGATTGCACCGTCCGAAGTGTTCAAGCGTGAATGCCTGAGTCGCTACACTCACCTGGGTAAGCGACGGAACTTCTTACGATATGCCTACAAAGCTTCTGAATTAATGGACAGTCCGGAGATAAGGAAACAGGTTAGATCCCATATCACTTGGTTCAATCGAGCTTGGAAGAGCCAAGTCTCAAAGGTGTTTGGCTAAGCGGCGATCTTTTAATACCGACTTGCTTTTGCCATCCCACGGTCTGATCTGGTAGGTGGCCATAAGCTTTCCAGCGCCAACGTCACATGGGCTTTGATGCGGAGGCTACCGAAAAACGAAAGTGGGTGCAGGGCCTCAGGCCCTGCCCGCCGGAGGCCATTCTTCCTTCTCAAATCGCAACAATCACGCCGCCACCGCCAGGCGCACGCCCAGCGCCTTCAACACGCGCAGCAAGGTGTCCAGCGTCGGGTTGCCGGGGTCGCTGAAGGCGCGGTAGAGGGCTTCGTGGCTGATGCCGGTTTGGCGGGCGAGTAAAGTCATGCCGCGGGAGCGGGCGATGGTGTTGGTGGCGCGCAGCAGTTCTTCGGGGGTGCCGTCTTCCAGATAGGTATCGAGATAGGCGGCGATATCGGCTGGTGAGTTCAGCGCTTCGGCGGCGTCCCAGGGTTTGGTTTCAAGGCTCATGGTCAAATCTTCCTGGCCATGGCGATAAATCAAAAAATCCCGCCGCCCATGAACAGCCGGAACGCGCCGATCGCGATCACCACCAGGTTCAGGTTCCGCCCCGACGAACTGCCCGACAGCGCGCCCAGCCCCAAGCCAACCATGGCCAGCGGGATGATCGCCCAGTTTGCCCAGCCCAGGAAGGGCAGGAACGCGAATATCGCCAGGGCGAGCGTGCCGAGGCCGATGAACAGGGAGAGAAAATTCAGCATGGCACCGATGTGGGAACCACGAGGCGGTGGCACAAGGTGACGCTGTGACAAAACTCGCAGGGTTGTGCGGGCTTCGAATCGGGTTTACGTAAACGTCAACCTGTAAGCTGGGGAGTTAAGCATGGACCTGAATTTCAGCGCCGCCGACGCCGCCTTCCGCGAAGAAGTGCGCGCCTTCATCCGCGAATCCTATCCGCAATATCTGCATGACAAGATTGATGAAGGCGAGGAAATGGCCAAGGAAGATTTCCTCGCCTGGCACAAGGTGCTGGCCGCCAAGGGCTGGATCGCCCCGGCTTGGCCGGTGGAATATGGCGGCACCGGCTGGACCTCGACGCAGCGCTACATCTGGTCCGAAGAGACCGCAGCGGCCGATACCGTGCGGCTGATGCCGTTCGGCCTGTCGATGGTTGGCCCGGTGATCTACACCTTCGGCACGCCCGAGCAGAAGGCCAAGTTCCTGCCGCGCATCCTGTCCGGTGAGGATTGGTGGTGCCAGGGCTATTCGGAGCCGGGCGCCGGTTCCGATCTCGCTTCGCTGCGCACCCGCGCCGAGCGTTTCACCGGTGAGGACGGCAAGGAATATTACCGCGTCAACGGCCAGAAGACCTGGACGACGATGGCGCAGCACGCCGATTGGGGCTTCTTCCTGGTGCGCACCGATACCACCGCCAAGATCCAGGAAGGCATCAGCTTCCTCCTGATCGACATGAAGACGCCCGGCATCACCGTGCGCCCGATCATCACCCTGGGCGGCGAGCATGAAGTGAACGAAGTCTGGCTGGAAGACGTGATCGTGCCGGTGGAAAACCGCGTGTTCCACGAAAACAAGGGCTGGACCTGCGCCAAGTTCCTGCTGGCCCACGAGCGCACCGGCATCGCCGGCGTCGCCGCATCGAAGCGCAGCGTGGAGCGCATCAAGGATGTGGCCCGCAAGACGGAAGACGGCGGCGAAGCGCTGCTGGCCAACCCGTTCTTCAAGCGCAAGGTTGCCGAACTGGAAGTCGATCTGGCCGCGCTGGAATATACCGAACTGCGCACGCTCGCGGGCGAAAGCAGCGGCAAGGGCCCCGGCCCGGAATCGTCGCTGCTGAAGATCAAGGGCACCGAAATCCAGCAGCGCCTGACCGAACTGGCGCTGGAAGCCGCCGGCTCCTATGGCGCGCCTTATTTCCGCTCGATGGGCGAAGGCGACAACAGCTTCGCCGTCGGCCCGGACAGCGCGCGGCGCGTGGCCCCGGTGTATTTCAACATGCGCAAGACCAGCATTTACGGCGGGTCGAACGAAATCCAGCGCAATATCATCGCAAAGATGGTGCTGGGTTTGTGACTTAAACCCCTCTCCCCATGCGGGAGAGGGCGACTCGCCGAAGGCGAGCGTGGAGAGGGGTTGTTGCCGCAGGTGCGGAACCCCTCTCCCCGGGCCGCCTTCGGCGTCTCTCGCCCTCTCCCGCCCAAAGTACAATTGGGGGGAGAGGGAATTTTGCTTGGGGACGGACCATGGATTTCAATTTCACCGAAGAACAGACCATGCTGCGCGACACGCTGTCGCGCTACTTGGCGGACACCTATAATTTCGATGCCCGCCAGAAGGTGGTGCACGGCGGCAAGGGCTGGAACCCGGCCGTATGGCAGGCCTTTGCCGAAGAGCTCGGCATCCTGGGCGCGCCGTTCAGCGAAGCGCATGGCGGCCTCGGTGGCGGCGCGCTCGAGAATATGGTCGTGATGGAAGAAATGGGCCGCGCCATCGTGCTGGAACCCTATCTGTCCACTGTGGTCATCGGCGGCGGTGCGTTGAAGCATGTCGGCGGCGCCGTGGCGGATGCGGTAATCCCCGGCATCATCGGCGGCACCACCCGCATCGCCTTTGCCGCCTATGAACCGCAGGGCCGTTTTTATCTGCATGATCTGACCACCACGCTGAAGGGCGGCCAGTTGAATGGCCACAAGGCCGTGGTGGAAGGCGCCGCGCACGCCACGCATCTGCTCGTCACCGCGCGCACCGGCGGCGCCCAGCGTGACGCCGGCGGCATCGCCCTGCTGTTGATCCCGGCCGACGCGCCCGGCATCACCCGCCGCGATTATCTGACCGTGCACGGCACCAGCGCTTCGGAAGTCTATTTCGAAAACGTCGCCGTCGGCGCCGAGCATGTGCTGCGCGAAGAGGCGCTGCCGCTGATCGAACAGGTGGTTGACGAAGCCACCGCCGCTCTGTGCGCCGAAGCCTGCGGCGTGCTGAAGGTTCTGCATGCCACCACGCTGGATTATGCCAAGCAGCGCAAGCAGTTCGGCAAGGCGATTGGCGATTTCCAGGTGATCCAGCACCGCCTGGTCGATATGTTCATGGAGGTCGAACAGGCCGTTTCCATGACCATGATGGCCACGCTGAAGCTCGACACCGACGAACGCGCCGCGGCGGTTTCGATGGCCAAGGCCAAGGTTGGCAAGGCCGCCAAGTTCGTCGGCCAGAACGCCGTGCAGGTGCATGGCGGCATCGGCATCACCCAGGAACTGGCCGTCGGCCATTATTTCAAGCGCGCCACGCTGATCGAAAACCAGTTCGGCAGCGTGGACTTCCACCTGTCGCGCTACGAAGGCATCGCGCTGGCGGCTTGAAAAATCCTCCCCCTTTGGGGGAGGTGGCAGCCGCAGGCTGACGGAGGGGGCTGGGCATCGTGCCCGGCCCTTTTCATTTCACCTCTCCCCTTTGGGGAGAGGTCGAGAGACGCCGCAGGCGGCCCGGGAGAGGGGCGCCGCGCGACACCACTGCCGCTTGCCAGCCCAACCCACCGCGCCGAAACGGGCGCCATGACCACCCTCGTCCCCCTCCTCGGCGATCAACTCTCCCACAGCCTCGCCAGCCTGCGCGCCGCACCCAAAGACGCCATCATCCTGATGATGGAAGTCGCCGCCGAGGCCAGCTACGTCCCTCATCACCCGCAGAAAATCGCCCTGTTTTTCAGCGCCATGCGCCATTTCGCCGATGAACTGCGTGGGCGGGGCTGGCGCGTGGACTACATCGCCATCGACGATCCCGACAGCACTGGCAGCTTCGGCGGCGAAGTCGCCCGCGCCGCCGCCCGCCACGGCGCCAGGCGCATCATCACCGTGGCGGGCGGCGAATGGCGCGTGCTGGATGGCCAACAGACATGGGGCGAAATCACCGGCCTGCCGGTGCAGATCCTCGACGATGACCGCTTCCTGTGCCCCATCGATCAGTTCGCCGGCTGGGCCAAGGGCCGCAAGCGCCTCATCATGGAGGATTTCTACCGCATCATGCGCCGGCAGACCGGCCTGTTGATGGATGGCGACCAACCGGCGGGCGGCCAGTGGAATTATGATCAGGAAAACCGCAAGTCGGTTCCAAAGGGCCACAAATTCCGCCCGCCGCTACGCTTTGCCCCTGATGCCATCACGGCGGGTGTGATCGAAACCGTCGCCGGCCGTTTCGGCAATCATTTTGGCAGCCTGGATGGCTTCGGCTGGGCCGTCAACCGCGCCCAGGCCTTGCAAGCGCTCGATGATTTCGTGCTTCACCGCCTGCCCGGCTTCGGCGATTATCAGGATGCGATGGTCACGGGCGAAGACGTGCTCAACCACAGCCTGCTCTCCCCAGCGCTCAATCTCGGCCTGCTCTCCCCGCTGGAGGTCTGCCAGGCCGCCGAAGCCGCATACGTGGCCGGCACCGCGCCGCTGAACGCCGTGGAAGGCTTCATCCGCCAGATCCTCGGCTGGCGCGAATATGTCCGCGGCCTCTATTGGTTCGCCGGCCCGGAATACACCGCGCGCAACCACCTGAACGCCACGCGCCCGCTGCCCGCCCTGTTCTGGGGCGCGCCCACCGATCTGAAATGCCTGTCCGAAGCAGTGGACACCACGCGCCGGAACGCCATGGCCCACCATATCCAGCGCCTGATGATCCTGGGCAATTTCGCCATGCTGGTCGGCACTGATCCGGCAGAAGTCCACCGCTGGTATCTCAGCGTCTATGCCGATGCCATCGAATGGGTGGAGGCCCCCAACGTCATCGGCATGAGCCAGTTCGCCGACGGCGGCCTGATGGCCACCAAGCCCTATGCCGCCGGCGGCGCCTATGTGAACCGCATGAGCGACCACTGCCGCAGCTGCCGATACGACGTCAAAATACGCACCGGCCCGAACGCCTGCCCGCTCAACAGCCTCTACTGGGACTTCCTCGCCCGTCACGAGGAGACGTTGAAAAACAACCAGCGGCTGTGGCGCATGTACGATGGCTGGCGCCGCTTCGCGCCCGATGAACAAGCCCGCATCCGCACGCAGGCCGCCACCGTCCTCGCCGGGCTGGCCTGACATGCCCAAACGCACCTCCCCCTCCGACGCCGACGACATCACGCAGGCCGATGACCTCCAACACGCCGTCCACGACAAGCGCGAGGGCTGGCGCGCCAACCCTGCCAAAGCCCGCCGCCGCCAACGCCGCTACACCGGGCTGTTGACGCGGGAGCTGCTGAAGCGGGGAACGGGTTTGGCAACGGAGGGGCTGTTTGAGGACGAAGGGTAAGCCGCAAGCGCGCAAGACAGAACGCGCCGCTTCAATGCCCCACCCCTGCCGGCATCGGCGGGATGATGCCATAGCCGCGCAGGCCAAGCGCCATGATTTCGATCGCCAGGCCAGCCAGCAGCAGTGCCACCACCCGCAGCAGGATCGCCGAAAACCCAGGGCCGGCCTTTGCCTTGCTGCTGCGGCCAAATCGCGCCAGCAGTAGCATGATGACCAGATTGCCGGCCAGCACGGCGCCCAGCGCCAGCCATAGCGGCCCGCGATTGCCCTGGCCAAGGGTGGTGGACGCGATGGTGACGGCCACAATGGCCTGCGGCGACGCCAGCAGCGGCATGGCAAGCGGATAGATCGCCATGCTGGCCGGCGATGCCGGTGGGCCATCATCGTGCGAATGATCCTCGCCCAGCACCAGACCGATGGCGAACAGCAGCAGGATCAGCCCGCCCGCAACCTCGAGCCCCGAAATCGAGACATGGAAAAAGGCCAGGATATTCGGCCCCCGCGCCGCAAAGATGGACAGGATCACTGCCTGGATACCCACCGATTTGATCGCCACCGAAACCCGTTCGGCCCGTGACAAATGACCGGCCTGCGCCGCAAAGAAGGCCGCTGCCTTGGTCACCCCTGCGGTGATCAGCAGGATGATCAGGATGTCGTTGAAACTCATGGCTGCCCCCTGGATAGTCACGCCGCCGGTGCCGACAGTTTGATCCACACAGCGCCAAGACTAGCAGCGGCAAGATTTCTCGGCTAGGTCCAACACAGGGAGGGCGACGTGGCAAGTGAGACACAAGAACCGGCTGTTGCAGCCGGTGTCACGCGGCGGCCGCGTGATCCGGTGCGGCGCTGGACCTATATCGTCGGCACGTTGCTCCTTGCCATCCTGGCCTTCAACGTCGTTTCGGACCGGTTGGCCCCGCTCACCTTCCAGACCACGGCCGAAACCCTGGTCGTGCCGGTGGCCCCGCAGGTCAGCGGCGAACTGATCGAAGTGCCGGTGCGCGACAACAGCCGGGTCGCGGCAGGCCAATTGCTCGCGGTGGTCGATCCCACCAACTATCGCCTGGCCGTCGAAAGCGCGCGCGCCTCCTATGCTGCGGCGCAACAGGCGTTGGGTGCGGCGGCGGCAGCTGTCGATTCGGCCCGCGCCGTGGTCGCCTCGGCCCGGGCGCAACTGGTGCAGGCCCAGCAGGACAATGATCGCACCGCCACCCTGGTGAATGCCGGCTATGCCACGCGCGCCAAACTCGAAGTCACCAAGGCCACGCTGGCCTCCCGGCAAGCCGGCGTCGTGCAGGCCGAGGCCCAGCTGGCCGGCGCCCTGCAACAGCTTGGGCCAACCGGTGCCGCCAATCCGCAACTGCGCGCCGCCGCCGCCGCGCTGGCGCAGGCTGAACGCAACCTGGGCTGGACCCAGGTCACCGCCCCGGTTGGCGGCTATATCTCCAATCTGCAGATCGGCCGCGGTTCCTATGCCAAGGCCGGCGTGCCGCTGATCAGCCTGATCGATGTGTCAAAGGCCGGGCTCATCGCCTATTTCCGCGAAAATCAGCTTGGCAATGTGGCGCTGGGCGATCCGGTGCTGATTGCGCTCGATATCTTCCCCGGCCGCATCTTCCGGGGCCGCGTCGTCGGGCTTGGCGGCGGCATCGCCACCCCCAACCAGAGCGCGCCCAGCGGCGCCCTGGTGCAGGCGCCCAGCGAAAACTGGCTGGCCAACGGCCAGCGCCTGCCGATCCGCGTGGCGTTTGATCCGGTTGGCCAGGTGCCGCCCGGCGTTCGCCTCGGCTCCCGCGCCAGCCTGATGATCCAAACCCGCGATGCCGGCGTCGTCGCCACGCTCAGCCGCTGGGTGCTGACGGTGCGCTCCTATCTGTCCTATGTCGGCTGAGGCCGATTCCGGGCAGGTCCTGCGCCTGGCGTTTGCCGTTCCGGTCGCCGCGCTGATTGCCACCGGGTTCGGCCTGCCGCTCGGCTATTTCGCGTCGGTGCTGGTGCTCACGGCGCTGGGCCCGCTCGTCGCCGGCCTGACGCTGCGGCTGGCCCTGCTCACCCTTGTCCTCGTCACCATCGTGGCGACCGCGCTGGCGCTCATCCTCACCCCGTTCATCGGCAATCCGGTGGCCTATCTGGTCATCGTCGCCGGCCTGTTGTTTGGCGCCTATCGCCTGCAAGGCGGCAAGCTCACGCCCGTTGCTGCCCTCGCCATTCCGCTCACCGTGCTTTATGGCCCGCTGGTGCCGCTCGCCTCCGGCTTTGCCGCTGGCCTGGCCGCCCTGCTCATCGCGCTCACCGCCAGCGCCATCCTTGCCGTCATCCTGGCCTGGCTGGTCTTCCCCGGCCCGCCCAGCACCGCGGCAACATTGCCCCCCATGGCCCGCAGCGGCGCCGATTGCGCCATCAGCGCCGCCATCATGACGCTGCTCATTGCCCTCACCCTGCAACTCGATGCCCAAAGCGCGCTGCGCCTGCTGATGATCGCCAGCGGCGTGCTCGCCATCCCCGATCCCGGCGCCAGCACCCGCGGCGCCAGCGCCACCTTTGCCGCCACCATCGCCGGCGTCGCCGCCGCGCTGCTGCTGCGCAATTTCAGCTTCATCGCCGCCACCCCCGCCCTGTCGGCGCTGGCGCTGGCGCTCATCATCCTCGTCATCGGCTATCGCTTCGTCCGCCCCGCCACCGCACCCATGGCCACCACCTTGCTGATGACGGTGATCATCCTGATGGGCGCCGGCACCGGCGTCCCCACCGGCAAGCTGATCGAGTTCACGCTCTACACGGTCGCCGGCATCGGCATCGCCATCGGCCTGCGCCACACATTGCTCTGGCACTTCGGCGGCCGCGCCTACCGCAAGGCGTTGCCACTGCGCGCATCCTGAACCGTCCACAAGAACCGTCACCCCGGACCGTCACCCCGCCCACACGCGCGTTGCCGAACCGGCGTGGAGTGGAACAAGAATAAGAGGGGCCTCCGGCGGGCAGGGTCGCGGACCCTGCACCCGATTCGTTTGAAACTATTTGCTTCATAAATGCACTATGATTTGGATTTGAAAACGCGATTAAACCAATAGCTAATGGCAATAACGATTATAATAACAACTGGACAAAACACACCATAGAAGAACGCATTATTGATAATTTTGCTCGCGTCTGAACTCATACTTAGATAGATTTCTCGATCGAATTCATCCATAGTGGTGTAGTTCGCGAGCTTAGCGTCTGCATTTAGCAGATTGCGATAGGCAAGGCCGCCCACAAGCTTGCTTGGTCCTCTGTCCTGCAAGACCCGTGGTGCGGGCTGGTGTTGCCGGCGGGGAGGGCGGGCAGGGGTCTGTCCTACAGGGCGGAAATCATGCCATGCTCCTGCGTAGGTGGCGGCCTGTTGCGGCGTCGAACATGTGGCACATGGTGTGCCGGAAAAGCTGTAAAAGCGGAACCTTTGTAACCTTGTAAATCATATTTGTTGGATTGCCTGGCGGCGGGGCATGATTTTTTGAAGATTGTGGTTTTTCAACGCCCAATCCCGCTGGATTCGGCAAAGGTGGCAAAAGTGGCGCGTCCTTCGACAGGCTCAGGATGAGCGGGTCGGCGACAAGGAAGCGGGGCCCCGGATCAAGTCCGGGGCGACGAGGAAAGAAAAAGGGGCGGCTGGTGGGCCGCCCCTTGGAGGTTGGTTCTGGTGGGGACTTCCCCACCCCCTATCCTCCCCTCCCGCAAGCGGGAGGGGAGGATAGGGGGGCTTAGTGGCCCGCCAGGGCGGCCAGCAGCAGCAGGGCCACGATGTTGGTGATCTTGATCATCGGGTTCACGGCGGGGCCGGCGGTGTCCTTGTAGGGGTCACCCACGGTGTCGCCGGTGACGGCGGCCTGGTGGGCGGGGGAGCCTTTGCCGCCATAGGCGCCTTGTTCGATGACTTTCTTGGCATTGTCCCACGCGCCGCCGCCGCTGGTCATGGAGATGGCCACAAAGAGCCCTGAGATGATGACGCCCATGAGGAGGGCGCCGAGGGCGGCGAAGCCGTTGCCCTGGCCGGCAACCGCAGTGATGGCGAAATAGACCACGACGGGGGCCAGCACCGGCAGCAGCGAGGGGACGATCATTTCCTTGATGGCGCCGGCCGTCACCAGCCCGACGGTGCGGGCATAATCGGGTTTGACTTCGCGGGTGGCGATGCCGGGGTTTTCGCGAAACTGGGCGCGGATATCCTGCGCCACGGCCTGGGCGGTGCGGCCCACCGCGGTCATCGCCATGCCGCCGAACAGATAGGGCAGCAGCGCGCCGAGCAGCAGCCCGACGACCACGTATGGGTTGGAGAGGGAGAAATCGACGGTGACGGCCTTGAAGAACTGCGAGAGATCCTCGGTATAGGTGGCGAACAGCACCAACGCGGCGAGGCCGGCCGAGCCGATGGCATAGCCCTTGGTGACGGCCTTGGTGGTGTTGCCCACCGCATCGAGGGCATCGGTGCGTTGGCGCACTTCACCGTCCAGCCCTGCCATTTCGGCGATGCCGCCGGCGTTGTCCGTCACCGGCCCATAGGCATCCAGCGCGACGATCATGCCGGCCAGGGCGAGCATGGCGGTGGCGGCAAAGGCGATGCCGATCAGGCCGCCCAGTTTGTAGGTGGCGATGATGCCGGCGACGATGACCAAAGTGGGCAGCGCGGTCGATTCCATCGAGACGGCCAGGCCCTGGATGACGTTGGTGCCGTGGCCGCTATCCGATGCCTTGGCGATGGATTGCACCGGGCGATAATCGGTCCCGGTATAATATTCGGTGATCCACACGATCAGCGCGGTGACGGCGAGGCCAACGAGCATGCAGAAGAACAAAGATTGCCCGGTGAAACCGCCGACGACGCCGGCCACGGTGACCGCACTTTCTGCGGCGGGATCAGCGCCGATCACGGCGGTCATGTCCGGGAAGATGGCAGCCGTGGCGAACCACAAGGCCGGCACGGAGAGCAGGCCGGTGACGATGAGGCCCTTGTACAGGGCGCCCATGATCGAGCCGCCACCAAGACGGACGAAATAGGTGCCGATGATGGAGGTGATGATGCAGACACCGCAGGCCAGCAGCGGCAGGGTCATCAGCTTGGCGGCATCGGGGCCGGCGACGAGCAGGGCGCACAGCACCATGGTGGCGCCGATGGTGACCACATAGGTTTCGAACAGATCGGCGGCCATGCCGGCGCAATCGCCGACATTGTCGCCGACGTTGTCGGCAATCACGCCGGGGTTGCGATCGTCATCCTCGTCAAAGCCGAGCTCGTTCTTGCCGACCATGTCGGCGCCGACGTCGGCCGCCTTGGTGAAGATGCCGCCGCCCAGCCGGGCGAAGATGGAGATGAGCGATGCCCCGAACGACAGCGCCACCAGCGCATTCACCACCGCGCGGCTGGTGGGCTCCAGCCCCGACGACACCAGCGCATAGAAATAACCGGCGATGGCGAGCAGCGCGAGGCCGGCGACCAGCATGCCGGTGACCGCGCCGGACCGGAACGCCATGGTGAGCCCGGCCTGCAACGACTGGCGCGCGGCTTCGGCGGTGCGCACATTGGCCCGCACCGATATGTTCATGCCGATGAAGCCGGTGGCGCCCGACAGCACGGCGCCCAGCACGAAGGCGAGGGCCGGAATGACGCCCAGGAACCCGGCGACCAGCCCGGCGACGATCACGCCGACGATGGCAATGGCGGTATATTGTTTGGTGAGATAGGCGCCGGCGCCGATCTGGATGGCCTTGGCGATTTCCTGCATGCGGGCATTGCCCGGCGAGGCGCTGAGCACCTGTCGCGAAGTGAAGATGCCGTAGGCCACCGCTGCCAGGCCGCAGGCGATGGCGATCATCACGCTGTCCATGATAGTTCTTCCCCAGTTGCTGCCGCCCGCGTACACCGTGGGCTGGTCATTTTGTCGCAGCATGACATGGGTTTTGCCGAACGCAAGCAAGTAGATGAGTGGGTGAACGGGGAGAATCGCCGATGACGGTTTCAAGACGTGATGCAATGCGGATGGCGGCCGGTGTTGCGGGTGTTGCGGCAGCGCCCTCTATGGCGGGCGCGGCGCTGCCCACGGGGATGATTGCGCCGGATGACGAAGCCGGCTGGGCGCGCATCGCGGCGCTCTATCCGAAAATGGGCCCGGTGACGCAGCTGGAGCATGGCTATTGGGGCAATATGGCCGCGCCCGTGGCCGACGTGCACCGCGCCAATCTCGAGCGGCTGAACCGTGACACCAGCATCTATGCGCGCCGGGCGATGCGCAAGGATCAGGATGTGGTGCGCGCCCGCGCGGCCCAGGCGATGGGCGTGCAGCCCGGCGAGATCGAATTTTGTCGCAACGCCGCCGAAGGCTTGCAGGCGTTGATCAGCCAGTTTCAGGGCCCCGGTGAAGGATTGGGCGATGGCGATGCGATCCTGTGGTCCGACAGCGATTATGATACCAGCCACAATGCCATGCGCGCCCTGGCCCGCAGCCGGCGGGCGCAGGCCATCACTGTTGCCCTGCCGCGCGCCCCGACGCGGGACAATGTGATCGCCGCCTATGCCGAAGCCATCCGGAACACGCCGCGACTGAAGTTCGTATTGCTCACCCACGGCACCCACAAGAGCGGGATGGTGGTGCCCGTGGCCGAGATTGCCGCGATCGCCAAGGCGGCGGGCGCCATGGTGCTGGTGGATTGTGCGCAGAGCTTTCGGCAGCGGCCGTTCCTGATCCCGGATTTCGGGGCCGATTTCGTGGTGCTGAATTTCCACAAGTGGGTGGGGGCGCCGGTGGGCGTGGCGGGTTTCTGGATCCGGCCCGGGGCCGCGCCGATGATCGCTGCGGCCCCGGCCGAACCGGACGCGAAGCCCGATGATGTCCAGGCCAAGGTGCACCAGGGCACGCTGGACTATGCGCCGCAGCTCACCCTGCCGGCGGCGCTGGATTTCCAGGAACAGGTGCTGCCGGTGCCGATGAAGCTGGCGCGGCTGCAATATCTGCGCAACCGCTGGGTCAGCCCGCTGCGCGGGCTGACGGGGCTGGAAATCATGCTGGGCGATGATCCGCGCACCTTCGGCGCGATCACCAGCTTCCGCATTGCCGGCCACACCAGCATCGCCGACAACATCGCAATCACCGATACATTGTTCAACCGTTACAACATCATGACCGTGCACCGCGCCGGGCTGACGGCCGGGGCGTGCGTGCGGGTGACACCGGCACTGTTCACCACGCCGGCGGAATGCGATCGGCTGGTGGCGGCATTGAAGGAACTGGTGCCGCAAATTGCGCGGGGGTGAGGCTATCCGTGTTCCCAGCCCAACCGATCCGGCAGCGGCACCGGTTGGCCGGCGAACTTTAGTGTAACACCTGAGCCGGCGACAACCGTGCCGATACGAGTCACCGGCGTTTTCGTAGGCGCTGCCCGCGCCGCCACATCCACATCCGGCGGCGCCGTGAACAACAGTTCGTAATCGTCACCGGCCGTCACCTGCGCCATGATCTCGGCCAACCCGGCCGCCGGCGCCGCCAGCGGCACATCATCGAGCGCAATCGCCAGCCCAACGCCACTCGCCGCCGCCAGCCGCTGCGCATCGATCAACAGGCCGTCGGACACGTCCATGCCGGCGCTGGCCACGCCGCCAAGCGCAGCGCCCAGCGCCAGGCGCGGGGTGGGGCGGCGATAGCGGTTCAGCAGCAGCTTGTCGGGCGGGCGGCGCCCCTGCGCCACCGCCAGCCCCAGCCCACCGCCACCGATGCGGCCCGAAACCCACAACGCATCACCCGGCAGCGCGCCCATGCGGCCCAGCGCCTTGCCGGGCTCCACCCAGCCCACCGCCGTCAGGCCAAGCACCGCCTGCGCCAGGCCCGACACCGTGTCGCCGCCCCACAGCGCCACGCCGAAATGTTCGAGCGCCCGGCCCAGCCCGGCGGTGAACGCCTCTCGCCAGCCATCGTCTTCGCCGGCCGAAAGGCCCAGCCCGAGCAGCACACCAGCCGGTGTCGCCGCCATGGCGGCCAGATCGGACAGGTTCACCGCCAGCAATTTCCAGGCAATGTCGCCGGGCGGATCATCGGGCAGATAATGGATGCCGGCGGCCAGCACATCGTGCGTGAACACCAGTTGCCGGCCGATCGGCGGCATCCACACTGCGGCATCATCGTTCAGGCCGCGCGCCGCGGCAGAGGTGGCCAGCGGAGCGAGGCAGCGGGCGATGAAATCCCGCTCCGCCATGGCTCAGGCGCGCACCTGCCGCGCTACGCTGTCGAGCAGGCCATTGGCAAAGCGCGCCTGTTTCTCATCGTGAAAGGCATGGCACACATCGACATATTCATTGATCACCGTTGCCGCCGACACATCGGCACGCGCCACCAGTTCATATACCGCCGCGCGCAGGAGCGCCCGCATCGGGCGGTCCAGCCGATCGAGCGCCCAGCCTTGCGCCAGTGCGCCGCTGATCAGGCCATCCAGTTCCGGCTGCCGGGCGGCCACGCCGGCGACGACATCATCGAAAAACGCCTGATCGGCTTCGAGATACTCGGCGCCTTCGATTTCCTGGCCCAGCCGGTGGCTGTGGAACTCCATCAGCAACTTGGGCACCGGATCGCCGCCCATCTCGTGTTGATACAGCGCCTGCACGGCGGCGAGGCGCGAGGCGGAACGGGCACGATAGTCGGGGAGGGGGCTGGTCATCGGTGGCGGGGCTTACGCCAATAGAGGGGCCGCGGGCAAGCGGGGCCTTTTCCCGCGATCATCCACAGGGATGCCCACCGGGAAATTCCCACGCTGTGGCGATCCCGGTTGCCGCCCGGCCGGCCATGCGCGACAAGTGGGGGATGGTCTCCCTCCCCCCTCTGCTGCCCCCCACTGGCCCCAATTTGCGCCTGGTCGATCCAAACCAGCCAATGGCCGGCCTGCCGCAGAATCTCGAAGCCGAAGCCGCGCTGCTCGGCGCGCTGATGATCGACAACCGGCTGGTCGAGGATGTCGTCACCCGCCTGAAACCCGATCATTTCGCCGATGCCCTGCACGGCCGCATCTATGCCGCGGTGCTGTCGCTATCGGCCAAGGGCATGTCGGCCAACCCGGTCACCATGAAGCCGTTGTTCGATGCCGATCCGGCGATCATCGAGCTGGGCGGCCCTGGTTATCTGGCGATGCTGACGCAAAATGGTGCGGCGCTACTGGCGGCGCGCGATTTTGCGACGCAAATCTATGATCTGGCGCTGCTGCGGGAGCTGATTCGCGTCGGGCGCGACATGGTCAGCGCCGCCGGCGACACCAGCACCGGCGTCGCGCCGATTGACCAGATCGAAACCGCCGAAATGGCGCTCTACAAGGTGGCCGAGGCCGGCGAAGTCCAGGGCGCGGTGAAAAGCTTCCGCGAAGCCGCGATGGAAGCGGTAAAGATGGCCGACCGCGCCAAGCGATCGGGCGGGCATCTGTCGGGCTACACCACCGGCCTGACCGGCCTCAATGAAAAGATGGGCGGCTTGCACAAATCCGATCTGATCATCTTGGCCGGCCGCCCGGCGATGGGCAAGACCAGCCTTGCCACCAACATCGCCTTTGCCTGTGCGCAGCGCTTTGCCGAGGATGTGGCGCGCGGCGTGGAGCCGGAAAAGAGCAGCGGCGCGCCGGTGGCGTTTTTCAGCCTGGAAATGTCGTCGGACCAGTTGGCGACGCGCATCCTGGCCGAACAATCGGAACTGAGCAGCGAAGCGCTGCGCATGGGCCGTATCAAGGATGAGGAGTTCACCCGGCTGGCGCGCGCCTCCACCGCGCTGTCGTCGCTGCCGCTGTGGATCGACGACACGCCGGGCCTGACCATCGCGGCGCTGCGCACCCGTGCCCGCCGGCTGAAGCGCCAGCATGGCATTGGACTGATCGTCGTCGATTATCTGCAACTGCTCACCGGATCGCGCAGCGGGGGCAGCGACAACCGCGTGCAGGAAATTTCGGAAATCACCCGCGGCCTGAAGACGCTGGCCAAGGAACTGGCGGTGCCGGTGCTGGCCCTGTCGCAATTGTCGCGTGCGGTGGAAAACCGCGAGGACAAGCGGCCGCAGCTTTCCGATCTGCGCGAATCCGGCACCATCGAGCAGGACAGCGACATCGTGATGTTCGTTTATCGCGAGGAATATTATCACAGCTTGAAACAGCCCGACCCCGAAGACGGTGAAAAACATGCCAAGTGGCGGGAAAAGGCCGAGAAAGTTTTTGGCCTGGCCGAAGTGATCGTCGCCAAGCAGCGCCACGGGGCCACCGGCACCGTGCCGCTGACCTTCATCAAGCAGTTCACCAAGTTCGCCGACCGCGCCGACAGCGATTATGGCCCGCAGCCGTGGTGAGGTTGGCGGCGTCGCGCCGCATCGCGGCGGGCCCGAAAACCCCGTCATTTCGCCACTGGCGGCAGCCAGATGGTGGGCGCAATCGGGGGTGATTGCAACAGATCGCAGGGTCCGCCAACCGGCGGGACAAGGGGAACCAAGGCATTGACCAACTGGGCACAAATGGGGCCGACGCGGCGAGAAGTGCTGCGGGCCATCGGCATGATGGCGGGCACGGCGGTGCTGTATCAGGCCATGGAAGCGCTGGGCCACGCCAAGGAAACCCAGTTTGCCGGGCCGCCCAACCTCTCCGGTGCGCGGCCGGGGGCGAGGGTGTTGGTGCTTGGCGCTGGCCTTGCCGGTATGCTCGCCGCCTATGAACTGGCCAAGGCCGGCTATGAGGTGCAGATCCTCGAATACAACAATCGCCCCGGCGGCCGGAACTGGTCGCTCTATGGCGGTGATACCTATACTGAACTGGGCGGCGCCACGCAAAAGGTCGGCTTTTCCGAGGGCAATTACCTCAACCCCGGCCCGTGGCGCATCCCCTATCACCACCGCGCTTTGCTGCATTATTGCAAGCAGTTCGGCGTGGCGCTGGAACCGTTCATCCAGATGAACCACCAGGCGCTGGTGCATTCGGCCAAGGCCTTCGACGGCAAGCCGATGCGGTATCGCGAGCTGGCCGGCGATTGGGACGGCAATGTCGCCGAACTGCTGGCCAAGGCGATCGACAATCGCGGGCTGGACAGCGTGATGACTCGCGAAGACGGCGACCGGCTGCGCATGGCGCTGCGCGAATGGGGCGCGCTCGATCAGGATTTCAAATATTCCAAGAGTGCGCGCTCGTCGCGGCGGCGCATGTGGGATCGGCCGCAGGGCGGCGGTGTGCTGGGTGAACCGATCCCGTCGGAGCCCTATGCCTTCAAGGACATCATGGATTCCGGCATCTGGCGCGTTGTGGCCCAGCATATGAGCATCGATCACCAGCATTCGATGTTCCAGCCGGTTGGCGGCATGGGCATGATCGGCAAGGCCTTTGGCCGCCAGGTGGAAGGCAAGGTCCGCTACAACAGCAAGGTGACCAGCATCAGCCAGCAGGGCGGCAAGGTGACGGTGGGCTATGTCGATACCGGCACCGGTGTGGCCAGCACCGCGACGGCGGATTATTGCGTGTGCACGATTCCGTTGGGGGTGTTGGCGCAGATCGATGTCGATTGCTCGCCGGGGCTCGATGCCGCGATCCGGGCAGTGCCGTACAGCAATTCGGTGAAGGTCGGCCTCGAATTCAAGCGGCGCTTCTGGGAAGAGGATGAAGCCATTTATGGTGGCATCAGCTTCACCGATCGCGAAATCGCCATGATTTCTTATCCTTCGGGCCGCATGCACAGCAATGGCCCGGCGGTGGTGCTGGGCGCCTATACGTTTGGCCCGGCCAGCTACAAGTTCGCCGGCATGACGCCGGAAGAACGCATCGCGCGCGCGCTCGATCAGGGCAGCGTGTTCCACCCCGGCCGTTACAAGGAAGAGTTCGTGACCGGCGCGTCGGTGGCGTGGAGCCGTTCGCCGTTCACCCTGGGCTGCTGCGCGCAGTGGAACGAGGACACCCGCAAGGAACATTATCAGACGCTGGTGGCGGTCGATAACCGGCTGGTGCTAGCCGGTGAACACGCCAGCTATGTCGGTTGCTGGATGGAAGGTGCGATCCTGTCCTCGCTGGACGCGGTGACCCGCCTGCACAAGCGCGCGTTGGAGGCATGATGATGCGAGTTTTCTTGTTGGCGGCCGCCCTGATCGCCCCGTTGCTTGCCGCACCGGCACTTGCCCAGAAACCGGCCACGCCTGCGGCGCCGCATCCGGGTGCAGAGGTCTATCAGAACATCTGTCAGGCCTGCCACATGGCCAATGCGCTCGGCGGCGTTGGCGCCGGCCGCATCCCGGCGTTGGCCAAAAATCCCAATCTGGAATCTGCTGGCTATCCGATCATGGTCGTCACTGGCGGCAAGGGCGCCATGCCCTGGTTCCGCGGCGGCCTGACCGACCAGCAAATTTCCGATGTAATCAACTATGTCCGCAGCAATTACGGAAACAAATACAAGGACAAGGTGACACCGGCCATGGTGGCGGAGCTGGGCGTGCCGGCCCCCAAGGGCGGCAATCGCGGCGAGTAAGCCCCGCTCCCCTCCCGCAAGCGGGAGGGGAGCCGCTCTGCTCACTTCGCGAAATAGTAAGCGTAGGCCGGCAGCGTCAGGAACGGCTCCAGCCTGTCGGCCAGCACCAGTGTGCGGAACAGGTCGGCGGCTTCGCGATATTTGCCGGCTTCGAAGAAATTGTCGCCCACCTGCGCCCGCCATGCAGCCAATTGTTCGTCGGTGACGCGGCCGATCAGCGCCGCATCCACCGCTTCGCCCGAATCCAGCGCGGCCCCGTGCGTGCGCCATTGCCATAATTGCGTGCGGCTGATTTCGGCGGTGGCGGCATCCTCCATCAGATTGTGCAGCGGCACCGCGCCCTGGCCGCGCAGCCAGGCCGCGACATAGCCGATGCCGACATTGATGTTGTTGGTGAGGCCCGCCAGCGTGCGCGCGCCGGCCGGCGGCGTCACCAGATCGGCCAGCGTCGCTTCGCCGGCCGGAATCACGTCCAGCTGATTGGGGCCGGGCATCAACCGATCGAACACCTCGCGCGCCACGCCGACCAGGCCGGGGTGGGCCACCCAGGTGCCGTCATGGCCCAGCTTCGCTTCGCGTTCCTTGTCGGCCCGCACGGCGGCAAACGCCTTGTCGTTGGCTGCGGCGTCGTCCTTCACCGGGATGAAGGCGCTCATGCCGCCCATGGCATGGGCGCCGCGGCGGTGGCACACCCGCACCACATGGGCGGCATAGGCGGCCATGAACGGCACCGCCATGGAGACTGCGGCGCGATCGGGCAGCATCTTGCTGGCATCAGCCTGGAAGGTCTTGATATAGCTGAAGATATAATCCCAGCGGCCGCAATTGAGCGCGGTGATGTGATCGCGCAGCTCATAGAGGATTTCTTCGGCCATGAACGCGCCGGGCAGGGTCTCGATCAGCACGGTGGCGCGGATCGTGCCCAGCGGCAGATTCAGCATCGACTGGGCGGAAATGAAGACATTGTTCCACAGCCGCGCTTCCAGGCTGTGCTCCAGCTTGGGCAGGTAGAAATAGGGGCCGCTGCCCTTGGCGAGCAATGCCTTGGCATTGTGGAAGAAATACAGGCCGAAATCGAAGATCGCACCGGCGACGCGCTCGCCATCGACGATCATGTGCGCTTCATCGAGGTGCCAGCCGCGCGGACGGCAGATCAGCACGGCGGTCTTGTCGTTCAACGTGTAGCTCTTGCCCTTGTCCTCCAAGCTGATCGTGCCGGCGGCGGCATCGCGAAGGTTGACCTGGCCCTGCACCATCACATCCCAGGTCGGCGCCGAGGCGTCTTCCAGACAGGCCATGAAGCACTGCGCGCCGCTGTTGAGGGCGTTGATCACCATCTTGCGGTCGCACGGCCCGGTGATTTCCACGCGGCGATCGGCCAGATCGGCCGGTGCAGGGCGCACCTGCCAGCTGCGATCGTCGCGGATCGCCGAATATTCCGGCGCAAAGCCGATGAAGCCTTCCTGATTGATCCAGGCCTGCCGCTGGTCGCGGGCGCGCAGCAGCGCCAGCCGCGTGGGATTGTACATGCGGTGCAGCTGCGCGACGAACGCCAGCGCTTCGGGCGTGAGGATGGTCTCGTAACCGGGCTGCATCGCGCCTGTGACTTCAACGCCTTGAAGTGCAGGGTTGGGCAGGGCGGGGTTGCTGGTCATGTCTTGCCTTTCAATCATCGGTGAAACGAAATGGGGTCAGGCCGCGTTGGCGTTCATCAAACGCCAGGTGGGCGCCGGCGGGTGGCTGGCCGCGCTGGCGGCAGGCGGCGCGGTGGCAGGCGGCACAGCCCGGCCCGATCGGGGCGGCCTGGCCATTCAGCTCGATGCCGCTGCTCCACACCAGCGCGCCGGCATGGGCGATGTCGCAGCCGATGCCGATGGCAAAGCTCGGCCGGGCACCACCCCAGGGCATGGCGGCGGGGCGCACGGTGCGGGCGAGGGTCAGGAAGCGCTTGCCATCTTCCAGTTCGACAAGCTGCCGGCGGATTTCGCCCGGGCGATCAAAGGCGTGATAGACGTGCCACAGTGCGCAGCCACCGGTGACCGGCAAAGGCGACGGGCCGGGGGCGAAGCGCTTGGAAATGGTGCCGGCGCGATCGAGCCGCAGGAAGAAGAAGGGCACGCCGCGCGCGCCGGGGCGGTGCAGCGTGGTCAGGCGGTGCGCCACTTGCTCGAGCCCGCGGCCGAAGCGCGCCTGCAGCAATTCGACATCATAGCCGGTGGCTTCGCAGGCGCTGAGGAAGCGGCCATAGGGCATCAGCGTGGCGGCAGCGGCATATTTGCCCAGCGCCACGGTGCAGGCGCGCTGTTCCAGCAGATCGCTGATGCCGGCCGCTGCGATGGTATCGGCAATCTGCGCTTTCAGCTCGATAAGCACCAGTTGCACGGCGGCGGCAAAACCCCGGCTGGCCGCGTCGAGCGATTCGGACAGGATCAACTGCCGGGCGTGCAGATCGAGCCGGCGTAACTGGTTGGGCAGCACCTCCATCGGCAGCGCACGCACGGTGATGGCGTGCCGGCTGCGCAGGCGATCGACCACGGCCGCGTTGAGATCGGGGCCAGACAGGCGCAGCTCGTCCGCCAGCCGTTCACAGGCTTCGTCCAGTGCCGGGAAATAATTGCCGGCGGCATCGATCATCGCCGCCACGGCCGCCAGCGGGCCGGGCGGCGGCGGGGTCGGGGCTACGGGCGGGGTCGCCGCCGCCAGCCGCAGCAGCGCATGGGCAATCGCCGGCGCCCGCACCGCCAGATCCTTCAATTCGGCGCGCGGCACATCGATGCCGATCAGCCGCGGATCGGTGAAGAGTTTTGACAAATCCTCGACCAGCTCGCCGCCATCATCACCGGTCAGGCTGCGCACATCCAGATCATAATGTTCCGCCAGCTTGACCAGGAAGCTGGCGGACAGCGGCCGCTGGTCGCGCTCGATCAGGTTGAGATAGCTGACCGACACGCCGAGATCATGCGCCATCCGCGTCTGGGTGAGGCCACGTTGGGTGCGCAGGCGCCGCACGCGCGCGCCGGCGAAGATCTTGCGCCCACCACCGACTGCGCCCCCGATGGCATCTTTCAGTGCAGGCGAGGCGGCGAGTTCTGTCAAAATATTTACATCTTTACAGCTTAAGCCAGCGAAAGCGGGACATTTACACACGATTCCTTGACAGAATCTGTTGACCGGGCCGTAGCCGAAGCGCAACGCCATGACAAGCGATACCGCAGTGCACAACAGGAGCCCCCCATGACCTATCAGGACGAAATCCGGCACGCCACCGCCGCCATTCAGGGCAAGCCCGGCTGGCAGGCGATCAGCGCCGAATCCGTGGCGCGCATGCGCGTGCAGAACCGCTTTCAATCCGGCCTTGATATCGCGCGCTACACCGCCGCGATCATGCGCCGTGACATGGCCGCCTATGATGCCGATCCCGGCCAATACACCCAGTCGCTGGGCTGCTGGCACGGCTTCATCGGCCAGCAGAAGCTGATCTCGATCAAGAAGCACTTCGGCACCACCGACAAACGCTATCTGTATCTGTCGGGCTGGATGGTCGCGGCGCTGCGCAGCGAATTCGGGCCGCTGCCCGACCAGTCGATGCACGAAAAGACCAGCGTGTCGGCGCTGATCGAGGAACTTTACACCTTCCTGCGCCAGGCCGATGCCCGCGAACTGGGCGGGCTGTTCCGCGATCTCGACGCCGCCCGTGCCGCCGGTGACGCGGTGAAGGCCAAGTCGATCGAGCATCAGATCGACGCGTTCCAGACGCATGTCGTGCCGATCGTTGCCGATATCGATGCCGGCTTCGGCAATGCCGAGGCCACCTATCTGCTCGCCAAGAAGATGATCGAAGCCGGCGCCTGCGCGCTGCAGATCGAAAACCAGGTGAGCGATGAAAAGCAGTGCGGCCACCAGGACGGCAAGGTGACGGTGCCGCACGAGGACTTCCTCGCGAAGATCCGCGCCATCCGCTACGCCTTCCTCGAACTGGGCGTGGAAGACGGCATCATCGTCGCGCGCACCGATTCCCTGGGCGCTGGCCTCACCAAGCAGATCGCCTACAGCCGCACGCCCGGCGACATTGGTGATCAATACAATAGCTTCCTCGATTGCGAGGAAATCGATGTGACCCAGGTTGGCAACGGCGACGTGGTGATCAGCCGCGACGGCAAGTTGCTGCGGCCCAAACGGCTGCCATCGAACCTGTTCCAGTTCCGCGCCGGTTCCGGGGAGGATCGCTGTGTGCTCGATTGCATCAACAGCCTGCAGAACGGTGCGGACCTGTTGTGGATCGAAACCGAAAAGCCGCACATCGGCCAGATCGCCGGTATGGTGAACCGCATCCGCGACGTGATCCCGAATGCCAAGCTGGTCTATAACAACAGCCCCAGCTTCAACTGGACGCTGAATTTCCGCCAGCAGGTCTATGATGCCATGGTCGCTGCCGGCCAGGACGTGTCAGCCTATGACCGCGCCCGGTTGATGAGCGTTGATTATGACGCCACCGAACTGGCGCAGGAAGCTGACGAGCGCATCCGCACCTTCCAGCGCGATGCGGCGGCTCAGGCCGGCATCTTCCACCACCTCATCACCCTGCCGACCTATCACACGGCCGCTTTGAGCACCGACAATCTGGCCCGCGAATATTTCGGCGACCAGGGCATGCTGGGCTATGTGAAGAACGTGCAGCGTGCCGAAATTCGCCAGGGGATTGCCTGTGTGAAGCACCAGAACATGTCCGGTTCGGACATTGGTGATGATCACAAGGAATATTTTGCGGGTGAAGCGGCGCTGAAGGCTGGCGGCGCGCACAACACGATGAATCAGTTTGCTGCGTAGCGCGGCGCGCAAATAGCGCAGCTATTTGCCGACTCGCGCAAGCACGGCCAGCGAGCGAAAAGGGCGGCCCTTCAAGCCGCCCTTTTTGACTCGTCTGACCCCGGATCAAGTCCGGGGCGGGCATTGCGGCTTTGCCGCGCTCTTTCTTCCACTTCCTGGAGCACCCCAGCGGACTCGACGGCTCCGCCAAGCCTGCCCCGGCGTAGGCCGGGGGCCGCGTGAACCAGCACCAGCCCCCTTGTCTCGACCACCCTTCGACAAGCTCAGGGTGAGCGAAACCCACAATTGGCTGAACATGAGATCGTCGCTGCCGTGGCGTTTGTAAGCCGGCCTCGCCTTTCAACGCGCTTGCGTGCCGCCGCGCCCCGCGCCAGCATGATCAAAACCAGCGGGGAGAACAGAGATGACCGAATTCCATCCACACGACATCATCGCCGAGGGCCTGGGCTTTCCGGAGGGGCCGGTGGCGATGGCCGATGGATCGGTGCTGGTCGTCGAAATCCGCCCCGGCCGCATTACCCGCATCACCCCCGATGGCCGCAAGGAGACTGTGGCAACCCCCGGCGGCGGCCCCAACGGCATGGCGATCGGGCCGGATGGCGCCCTGTATGTCTGCAACAATGGCGGGTTCACATGGTATGAGCAGGACGGCATCCTTCTGCCCGGCAATGCCGCTGCCGATTACAGCACGGGGCGCATCGAGCGCATCGATATCGCCACCGGCAAGGTGACACGCCTCTATGACAGCTGCGACGGGCACAAGCTGTCCGGCCCGAACGACATCGTATTCGATGTGCACGGCGGCTTCTACTTCACCGATCTCGGCAAACATTTCGATCATCACACCGATGCCGGCGGGCTGTTCTATGCGCTGCCCGATGGATCGAAGATCACCCGGCTGATCCATGGCCCCGATCTGAACGGGGTGGGGCTGAGCCCGGATGGCAAGACGGTTTACGCCGCCTCCACCAGCCGGCGCGTCGTGCTGGCATTCGATATCGTCGCGCCGGGCGAACTGGCGCCGGAACCGCTGCCGGCGGTGCCTGGCCGCTTCGTCACGACCTGGGCCAACAAGACCTATCTCGATTCGCTGGCGATCGAGGCCAATGGCAACATCGCGCAAGCAACGCTGATCGAAAGCGCCGGCATCACCAGCATCGATCCGGCCACGGGCGCGCAGGAATTTTTCCCGTTCCCTGATCTCTTGACCACCAACATCTGCTTCGGTGGCGAGGACATGATGGATGCCTGGGTCTGCCTCTCTACCACCGGCAAGCTTGCCAAATGCCGTTGGCCGCGGCCGGGCCTGAAGCTGAACTACAACGGATGATGATGCTCAAGGCCAACGGGCTGGACTTCGCCTGCGATGTCGCCGGTGAAGGCCCGGACGTGGCCCAAGACGTTGCATTGTGCCTGCACGGCTTTCCCGAATCGCGCTTTTCCTGGCGTTACCAGTTGCCGGTGCTGGCCGATGCCGGTTGGCGCGCGGTGGCGCCGGATCTGCGCGGCTATGGCGGATCGAGCCGGCCGGTTGGCAAGGCCGCCTACCACATCGATCATCTCGTCGATGATGTGGCCGCCATGTTCGATGCGCTGGGGGCGCGGCGCAAATTGCTGGTGGCGCATGATTGGGGCGCGGCGATTGCCTGGGTGGTGGCGATGCGGCGCGCCGTGCCATTGGACGGCCTGATCATCATGAACGTGCCGCACCCCACGGTGTTCGGCGAGTTGATCGCGCATTACTGGCCGCAGCGGCTGAAGAGCTGGTATGTCGCCTTCTTCCAAATCCCCTGGCTGCCGGAGTTTCTGCTGCGCCAGCGCCGGGCGGAAGGCATCGCCAACGCCTTCCTCAACATGGCGGTGGACAAGGCCATGTTCCCGCCTGAGGTGCTGGACGTCTATCGCCAGAACGCTCTCCTCCCCGGCGCGCTGACCGCGATGATCAATTACTACCGCGCCAATCTCGCTCTCTTGGGCGAAGTCGCTCCGCAAATCACCGTGCCGACACTGATGTTGTGGGGCGAGGAAGACAAGGCGCTCGATCTCAAGCTGACCGAGGGCTATGGCCGCCACGTGCGGGATTTCACGCTTCAGCGCTTCCCGAATGTCTCGCACTGGGTGCAGCAGGAAGCGCCGGACGCGGTGAACGCGGCGATGCTGGCCTGGCTGCGGGGGAAGCGGCTGGTGCCGGCTGAAATGCGATTGTGAAAGAGCCGCAGGTTGTTGGGATTCGGTCTTCAGTTTTGACACATTGGACGAATCCGGCGGGTTTTGGAGAATTTCGCCGGACCGGTGGCCGCATCCGCACAAAGCCCTGACAGTGCCATGATGACAGGCTTGGCCCGTGTAGGACAGGCCAAAGACCGCCTACTGGAACGTCGGCTTTGTGGTACGCGCGCAATTTGTGGCTGTGCAGTGCCAGCCCGTGGCCGTCAGACCGCCACAGCGCGCCGTCGCCGCATCGCCGCGCCGGTCAGGCCGAAGCCGGCGATCAACATGGCCCAGCTGGCCGGTTCGGGCACGCCGCCTGGCGGGTCATAATTCACGATGAACGGCGTCTGTGTCAGCGTGACTGTTCCGGCCGAGGCAAATTCCAGGCCCGTCACGAACGCCGTCGGGTTGGTCGGATCAAGCTGCAACGCCGGATTGATGCCGCGCAACGAGAAGCCGGAAATGCCGTTGCTGTAACCGGCCAGCGTGGTGAAATCGATCCAGCTATCGCCCAACACCCCCGCAAACAGCAGCGCGCCACCGGGGCCGGATTCATACACGTCATACCCGTCGAGATCACCGAGCAAGGTCGGGAATGACGCCTTGGAGATCAAAGGGCTGCCATTCGTAACGGCATAATCATAGCCGGCAGCCACAGGCGGATCGAAATAGACTGGAACGTTGGGCGCAACAGCAACGTCCGTAAACTCAAAAGCGCCAGGTGCTCCTCCGGGCGGGTTGACGACGGTGGGTAGCAGCGGCGTGGACGGTGTCAGTCCGCTATTGTCAAATGTTACCGACGTGGCGACGCCATTGAACGTGAAATATTCAGGAATGGCACTGGCCATAACCGTCATCTCGATACTGAAGCGCAAAGGATCTCCGCGGTTATCTGAAACAAAAAACTGTTTTACCCCATTGTTTGAGGACACAGGATCAAGGGTCAATAGAGCGCTGTCCGCCATGAATGCGCTATTATAATCAATATTTGCCAGTCCCAGAAAACGTCCTGCAATTTCTATCCTTGGAATTAGCTCGTAGAAAAGAGCAGACTGGCCAGATTGCGCTTGCCAGTCAATCTTGAATGATTCCACAGCATTGTTGATATCAAACGAAGGGGCATCAATGCGAACGCGATCACTACGGTTCTGAACAACGAAATTCAGTCCTCCCAAAGAAGACGCGACGCGATTGAACTGATCATTGAACAAATTTCCGATTGCGAGGTCGCTTGATGGAAGCGTTGTGCCGCCAACGACAATCGTTGGAAACCCACTGGACGTGAAATCCGCTGTGAACGTCGTAAAGGGCGGCGCACCGGGCCGTGTCGGCACCAAGGTCGAAAAAGCACCACTCGACTCAACAGTCCCGACTCCTGAAAATCGCACCATCTGCGCGTGGGCCGAAACGGCCATCATCGCCAGACCCATGGCACAGCCGGCAGCCAGCGTTCTGTTCATGTCGGTCCCTCCCAGCCTGATTGCCCATCGGAAACGCGCCGACGAATCCACCGATACAGTGATTTTAACCATCAATTAGGAAAGGATGGCAAGGGAACAATTGGGCAGGCCCGTTGGCTTGGTTGGCAAGACGGTTCCCAGATGCAAGCGGGCCGGCTGGATCGATCAAAGGCCTGGAATTGCGGGATCACGGACGTTTTCGGCCCAAGCGAACAGGCGCGCGAGGAAGCTGCGCCTCACCGGAACGGCGTCTCGTCAAAGGCCTGCCATTTGCGATCAGGCACCCACTATGCGCCGCAGCCGCATGGCCGCGCCGGTCAGGCCGAAGCCGGCGATGAGCATGGCCCAGCTGGCCGGTTCGGGAATGCCGCCGACCGGCGCGACGTTGAACGAGATGCCGTCGAGGGCGAAGACATCGAGGCTCTGGTTGCGGGTGCGGGTGAACTCGACCTTCTGCACCGGCGCGTCGAACACCACGCCCCAATACATGATGCCGCCATTGGCGTTGACCGGCAGATCATAGACATTGGCGGGGTCAAGCGGCGACGCATTGTCGAAGACCAGGAAAAAGGCGCTGCCAGCGCTCAGGTCCAGCCCGGTGGTGTAGAAGCCGAAGCTGTAGGTTGGCACATCGAAGGTGAAGCTGGTGTTGTAGATCGGGATGCCCATCCACTTGCCCTGATCCGCCGGGCCTTCGGTGGTGCTGAACGGGTTGCTCGGACTGCCATTGGCGCTGTCGTTGCGGATGCCCTGCGCGGTGTTTTGCGCATCATAGGAACCCGCGCTCAGGTTCACCTGCAAGCCGCCGGCGATCGAATAGGATTGCAGATTGCCGAGCGGTTCATTGTCGAGATAATTGGTAAATACCGGGCCCTTGGCGGCGGCGGCGAGAAGGAACGCCGTCTGCGCGGTCGACGAATTGGGGGTGTTGCCACCCGGCACGGCGGCATCATCGACCCCGCTGAAAATCTGTGGTGCGGCGCTGGCGCTGCCCGCGATGGCGAGCAACATCCCCGCCAATATGGCGCGGCGGTATTGAATGATCATGCAGTCCCCCGTTTGCAGTCGAATGCTGTCGTCCAAGCGGCGATCAGCCTCAATGGCGCGCCGTCGCGCCCAAGGCGGCCCGGCGGCGGCGCATGGCGGTTCCGGTCAGGCCGAAGCCGGCGATCAGCAGCGCCCAACTGGCGGGCTCGGGAATGCCGCCGACTGGCGGGGGGGCAACGTTGAACGAAATGCCGTCGAGGCCGAAATGATCATAGCCGGCGTTGTTGATGCCGCGAAGGAACTGGACGTTGTGAACCGGCGTATCGAAGACGATGCCATAATACATGATGCCGCCG
This sequence comes from Sandarakinorhabdus sp., assembly GCF_987265915.1. NCBI lineage: Bacteria > Pseudomonadati > Pseudomonadota > Alphaproteobacteria > Sphingomonadales > Sphingosinicellaceae > Sandarakinorhabdus > Sandarakinorhabdus sp. The sequence continues at coordinate 126,354 of NZ_OZ503948.1, read as the reverse complement.
CTGACATTGATCGGCATGGCGTAAGGGTTGGTATAGGCGAATTGTGCCTGATCGAAATACAGATTGAACACATTGCTTTGGTATTTGTCGAGGCCGGTGACAAAAAAGCCGAAGCTATAGGTCGGCACGTCGAAGGTGAACCGGTTAGCCTGAATGGGAATCTGCATCCACTTGCCCTGATCACCGGGGCCTTCGGTGGTGCTGAACGGCAGCGAAGGATTGGCATTGAAGCTGGTGTTCTGGATGCCGCGTTCGGGAACGCCCGGGAACGGCACCTGCTGGGACCAGCCGAAGATATCGACCGTCAGACCGCCGGCGATATGATAGGATGCCTGATCGCCGAGCGGTTCATTGTCGAGATAGTTGGTGAACACCGGGCCCTTCAGGGCGGCAGCGGCCAGGAACGCCGCCTGGGCGAGCGAGGCATTGGTGGTGCTGCCACCCGGCACGGCGCCTTCATCGACCCCGCTGAAAATCTGCGGCGCGGCGCTGGCGCTGCCCGCCGCGCAGAGCATCATGCCCGCCAAAATGGCGCGGCTATAGTGTTCAATCATGTGGTGCCCCCCTGTTTACCCTCGCGTAGCATCGCTGGATACACCGCGCGATGTATCTGAAAAGATAGGGCCTCCATACGACCATAGGCCATCGCCAGCGTATCGGCCATTCGCCCCAGACGGCCTGCCGTGTGAGCGCAAAGCTCAGCGGAACGGCGGCTCGTCGAACGCGCGCAATTTGCGGCTGTGCAGCGCCGGGCCTTCATCGCGCAGGATCATCATCGCTTCGATGCCGATCTGCAGATGTTCGGAAATCGCGCCTTCATAGAATCGATTGGCCTGGCCGGGCAGCTTGATCTCGCCGTGCAACGGCTTGTCCGACACGCAGAGCAGCGTGCCGTAGGGCACGCGGAAGCGATAGCCCTGGGCGGCGATGGTGGCGGATTCCATGTCGATGGCCACAGCGCGGGACTGGTTGAAGCGCAGGCTGGAGCGGGAATAGCGCAGTTCCCAGTTGCGATCGTCGGTCGTCACCACCGTGCCAGTGCGCAGCCGCGGTTTCAGCGCATCGCCGACCAGGCCGGTGACCTTCTCGGTGGCGAGATGCAGCGCCTTCTGCACTTCGGACAGCGCCGGGATCGGAATCTCCGGCGGCAACACATCATCGAGCACATGATCATCGCGCAGATAGGCATGGGCCAGCACATAATCGCCGATGGCCTGGCTGGGGCGCAGGCCGCCGCAATGGCCGATCATCAACCAAGCTTCGGGGCGCAGCACGGCGAGGTGATCGCAGATCGTTTTGGCATTGGCCGGGCCAACGCCGATATTGACCAGCGTGATGCCGGTGCGGTTCGGGCCAATCAGGTGCCAGGCCGGCATCTGGTTCTTGCGCCAGGCGAAATCGGCGGCGGCACGCTCGGCATCGGGATCAGCGGCGGTGATGTCCAGCCCGCCGGGGCAGGCCAACCGGTCATAAGAACCACTCCCATTTGGCCCCAGCTGCCGGCAGGCCCAGCGCACGAATTCATCGACATAGCGGTGATAGTTGGTGAGCAGGATATAATGCTGGAAATCCTCCGGCGCGGTCCCGGTATAATGCTTCAGCCGGGCCAGCGAGAAATCGGTGCGCGGGCCATCAAACAGCGCCAGCGGGCGATGCTCGACGCGGAAATCCTCCCACAGGCCATCGGCCAGCTCGTCGCCGATCTGCGCCAGTTCGGTGGTGGGAAAATGCCGGGCGAGCTCGGCGGCTGCGACGCCGTCCAGCTTCAGATCGGCAGCGCCATCCAGCACATAGGGGTAGGGGATCTCCACCTCGGACCGGCCGACGGAGACGACCACATCATAATCGGCCATCAACAGGCCGATCTGCTCCTCCAAATAGGCGCGGTACATTGCCGGGCGGGTGATGGTGGTGGCGTAGGAGCCGGGGCGATTGAGCCGGGCAAAGGCGCGGATGGGGCGCGCGGCGCGGCGCACGCCGGAAAATTCCAGCCGCAGTTCGGGATAGGCCCAATCGCCGCGGACCCGTTGGCTGCCGTCGGGCGTCTCACTATCATCAATATAGGCGCGCAGTGCCGCGCGCAGGGCTGCGGTCGATTCCGCGTGGATCTGGACCAGCTGGTCAACGATTTCGGATGGGGAAAGGTTCATCGCGCGCCTGTTGCACCATCTGTCGCGGCGTTTCCAGCCCCGCGCCGCTTTTCACGCTGCCCTGCTGACTGTAAGCCGATGCCATGAGCCAATTTGACCTGACCGACGATCAGAAGGCGATCCAGGAAGTGGCGCGCCGCTTCACCGCCGAGGCGATCACCCCCCACGCCGCGCGCTGGGATGCGGAGCATCATTACCCCAAAGATGTGGTGCAGGCTGCGGCGGCGCTGGGCTTTGGCGCGATTTACGTGTCCGAAGCCGGCGGCGGCATCGGCCTGGGCCGGCTGGAGGCCGCGCTGATCATGGAGGCGATGGCGCACGGCTGCCCATCCACATCGGCGTTCATTTCGATCCACAACATGGCGGCGTGGATGATCGATGCCTATGGCAGCCGCGCGTTGCAGGCGAAGTATCTGCCTGGCCTGGTCACCATGGACCAGATCGCCAGTTACTGCCTGACCGAGCCTGGCGCCGGATCGGATGCCGCCGCGCTGAAGACGCGGGCGGTGCGGGATGGCGATCATTATGTCGTCTCCGGATCGAAGGCGTTCATCTCCGGCGGCGGCGTGAATGATCTCTACATCACCATGGTGCGCACCGGGCAGGATGGGCCCAAGGGCATCAGTTGCCTGGTGATCGAGAAGGACATGCCGGGCGTTTCCTTCGGCGCGCCCGAACGCAAGCTGGGCTGGCGATCGCAGCCGACCGCGCAGGTCAATTTCGATGGCGTGCGGGTACCAGCGGAAAATCTGGTCGGTGCCGAAGGCCAGGGCTTTGCCATCGCCATGGCCGGGCTGGATGGCGGCCGGCTCAACATCGGCGCGTGCAGCCTGGGCGGTGCGCAGCGCGCATTGGATGAAGCCATCGCCTACACGCGCCAGCGCCAGCAATTCGGCAAGGCCATAGCCGATTTTCAGGCGACGCAGTTCACCCTGGCCGACATGGCCACCGAACTCGCCGCCGCCCGTGCCCTGCTCTATCAGGCGGCGGTGAAGGTGAGCGAGGGCGCAGCCGACAAGACGATGTTTGCCGCCATGGCCAAGCGCTTTGCCACCGATGCCGGCATGGCCATCGTCGATCGCGGCCTGCAATTGCATGGCGGTTATGGCTATCTGATGGATTTCCCGCTGGAACGCCTGTTCCGCGACCTGCGGGTGCACCAGATTTTGGAAGGCACCAACCAGATCATGCGGATGATCACCGCGCGGGAACTGCTGCGGCAGAGCAACTGAGCCTAGAAATCCAGCTTGTCATAATGCGGTGGCGGCGGCAGGCCTTCCAGTCGTTCGGCCAGCAAGGGGCGGAAGGTCGGCCGGGATTTGATCGCGGAATACCAGGTGCGCGCCGGATCATGGCCGTCCCAATCCAGCCCGCCGAGATAATCCGCCACCGACAGATGCGCGGCCGCCGCAATATCGGCCAGCCCGAACTGGCCGCCGCCCAGCCAGGCGCGCTGTTCCAGCAGAAAATCGATATAATCCAGATGCATGTCGGCTGCGCGGCCGGCGGCACGGATAATGCCGCCATCGGGCGCGCCCTTCAGCACGGTGCGCTTGTACATGCGCTCCCCCAACAGCAGCGCGCCGACCTCGCCATAGAATTTCTGATCGAACCACGCCACCAGCCGCCGGGTTTCGGCGCGAACTTCCGGCGTGGCTCCCAGCAGCGGCGTGCGATCGAGCGTCTCTTCGAAATAGTCCAGCATGGCGACACTGTCGGCCAACACGACGCTGCCTTGTTGCAGCACTGGGGTCTGCCCGGCCGGGTTCAATGCGGTGAATTCGGGGCGTTTTTCCCACGGCCGTTCCAGCAGCAATTCGTGGGTGACGCCCTTCACCGCCAGCGCAAAGCGCACCTTGCGGCTGAACGGACACAGGGTGAAATGGTGGAGACGCCACATAGACGCCTTGTCATAACCATGTTTGCCGCCATGGAAAGGCCGCACTTCCGATTGGGGTCAGGCCTTTGCCGGCTTGGCTTTGGCCCGGGGTTTGGCCGGCGCCTTGGCGGCGGTGGCGGCAGCCAGTGCGGCCATCGCGGCCTTCACGGCGGCCATTTCGGCTTCCAGCTCGTTGATGCGGAGCGCCTGGCGCACGACGATTTCCTGCAGCGCCGCGGTCTGGCCGGAATCGGCGGCAGCGGGGGCCGGTGCGGGTGCCGGCGCAGCCGCTGCCTCGGGGGGCTTTGGCGGCTCCGGTGGGGCCGGCTTGGCGGTGGGGGTCACCACTTCGGCTTCGACCACGGTGTCGCGCTCGCGGAAAATGCCGGCTTCGCGCGCCTTGCGGATCAGCGGCGCGGCCGACACGGCGAGCTGCATCAGGCTTTCGATGAGCGGATCATTGTTCTTTGCCACAACCGGGTCCTTCAACTGTCTTATGCGAATATAGCAGCGAAGAACCCGGTTTCAAGGCTTGCGCTCATTCGGCCGCGATGCTGCTGGGGCTGTCGTCCAGCGGGTGCGTCAGCCGGGTCAGCATTTCCTTTGGGCAGACCTGCCAGATCGCCAGGCGCGTGCGGTCCCATTCCGCCAGCAGGCCGGCCGCCCATCGCGATCCGGTCTCGGCGGCATGTTCGGCGATCAGACTGTGCACCACATGCTCCCAATGCGCCGATGCCAGCCGTTGCACCACCACGGTTTCCCGGTTGACCCGGCCAGCAAAGCCGCCGTCGCGATCATAGACAAACGCCATGCCGCCCGACATGCCGGCGGCGAAATTGTCGCCCGTCGGGCCCAGCACCACGGCCGTCCCGCCGGTCATATATTCGCAGCCGTTGGCGCCGCAGCCTTCCACCACCACGATGGCACCGCTGTTGCGCACGGCAAAGCGTTCCCCGGCGCGCCCGGCGGCAAACAGCCGGCCAGCGGTGGCACCATATAGTACGGTGTTGCCGATGATGGCATTGTCCTGGGATGCCAGCGGGCTGGAGGGGAAGGGGCGCACCACGATCGTGGCACCGGAAAGCCCCTTGCCAACATAATCATTGGCTTCGCCGAACACCTCCAGCTTCACGCCCTGCACGGCAAACGCGCCCAGCGATTGTCCGGCCGAACCGCGCAGCTTGATCTGGATATGCCCCGGTTGCAGGCCTTTCATGCCAAAGCGGCGGGTGATTTCGCCGGACAGGCGCGTGCCCACGGCGCGGTGGGTGTTGCGCACCGTATAGGCCAGCTGCATCTTCTCGCCGCGTTCGAACAATTGCGCAGCATCGCGGATCATGTCCGCATCCAGGCTGTCGGGCACCGGGTTGCGGCCCGCGCCCAGGCCCCAGCGGCGCTGGTGATCGGGCGCATCGACCTTGGCGAGGATCGGATTGAGATCGAGATCGTCGAGATGCTCGGCCCCGCGATTGATCTGGCGCAGCAATTCGGTGCGGCCGATTACTTCATCCAGGCTCTTCACGCCCAACCGGGCGAGAATCTCGCGCACTTCCTCGGCGATGAAGCTCATCAGGTTGATGACCTTCTCCGGCGTGCCGACGAACTTCTGGCGCAGCGCGTCATCCTGCGTGCACACGCCTACCGGGCAGGTGTTGCTGTGGCACTGGCGCACCATGATGCAGCCCATCGCCACCAGGCTCATCGTGCCGATGCCATATTCCTCGGCGCCCAATATGGCGGCGATCACCACGTCGCGCCCGGTTTTCAGGCCGCCATCGGCGCGCAGCTTCACCCGATGCCGCAGGCCGTTCAGGGTAAGCACCTGGTTGACTTCGGACAGGCCCATTTCCCACGGCGTGCCGGCATATTTGATGCTGGTCTGTGGGCTCGCGCCGGTGCCGCCGACATTGCCGGAAATCAGGATGACGTCGGCGTGCGCCTTGGCTACCCCGGCGGCGACCGTGCCGATGCCGGCGCTGCTGACCAGCTTTACGCAGACGCGGGCGCGGGTGTTGATCTGCTTCAGATCATAGATCAGCTGCGCCAGATCCTCGATCGAATAGATGTCGTGATGCGGCGGCGGGCTGATCAGCGTCACGCCCGGCGTGCTGTGGCGCAGGCGCGCGATCAGCTCGGTCACCTTGAAGCCCGGCAACTGCCCGCCTTCACCCGGCTTGGCGCCTTGCGCCACCTTGATCTCGATCTCCTCGCAGGCGTTGAGATAATCGGCGGTCACGCCAAAGCGCCCCGACGCGATCTGCTTGATCACGCTGTTGGCGTTGTCGCCATTGGCATAGGGCTTGAACCGGATCGGGTCTTCGCCGCCTTCGCCCGATACCGCCTTGGCGCCGATGCGGTTCATGGCGATGGCCAGCACCTCGTGCGCTTCGGGCGACAGCGCGCCCAGGCTCATGCCCGGCGTCACGAAACGCTTGCGGATTTCGGTGACCGATTCCACCGCTTCGATCGGGATCGCCTTGGTGCCCGGCACGAAATCCAGCAGATCGCGCAAGGAAATCGGCGGCAGCGCAGCCACGCCGCGGCTGAATTTCAGATAGTCGCCATAGGCATCGCGGCTGACGGCGGTTTGCAGCAGGTGGATCAGCTGCGCGTTCCAGGCGTGTGCCTCGCCGCCGGCGCGCCAGCGATACAGGCCGCCCACCGGCAGCACCGCGGCACCTTCGTCCCAGGCGCGATCGTGGCGGATCCGGGCGTTGATGAACAAGGATTCAAAACCTTCGCCGCTGATCTTGGCCGGCATGCCGGGGAAGAAATCATTGACCAGCGCACGGCTGAGCCCGACCGCTTCAAAATTATAGCCGCCGCGATAGGACGAGATGACGGCAATGCCCATCTTGGCCATGATCTTCAGCAAGCCATCGTCGATGGCTTTCTTGTAGCGCGCCACGCACTCGGCAAAGCTGAGCGTGCCGAACAGGCCGCGCGCGTGGCGATCGGCGATGGCTTCCTGCGCCAGATAGGCATTGACCGTGGTGGCGCCCACACCGACCAGCACGGCAAAATAATGCGTGTCCAGCGCTTCGGCGGCGCGCACATTGATGCTGGCATAGGCGCGCAGGCCCTTGCGGATCAGGTGCGTCTGCACGCCGGCGGTGGCCAGGATCATGGCAATGCCGGCGCGGCTGGCCGATTGATGTTCATCGGTCAGGAACAATTGTGTCTTGCCCTGGCGCACGGCGGTTTCGGCCTCGGCCCGCACCCGCGCGATGGCTTCGCGCAGCGCCCCCGGCCCGCCGGCGATGTCGAAGGTGCAATCAATCTCCACGGCTTGGCGGCCGAAATGATCCTTCAGCCGGAACCAGTCGCGGTTGGACAGCACCGGGCTTTCCATCACCATCACGCCGGCCTGGGTGGCTTCGTCGTCGAGGATGTTGGTCAGGTTGGAAAAGCGCGTCTTCAGGCTCATCACCCGCGTTTCGCGCAAGGCATCGATCGGCGGATTGGTGACCTGGCTGAAATTCTGCCGGAAGAAATGCGACAGGTTGCGGGCGTTGTCGGAAATCACCGCCAGCGGCGCATCATCGCCCATCGACCCGACGGCTTCCTTGGCATCGTCGACCATCGGCGCCAGTAGCAATTCCATGTCTTCCATGGTCTGGCCGGCGGCAACCTGGCGGCGGCGCAATTCATCGCGGGTGAAGGCCGGCGCCGGTTCCGGCGCATCGCCGCCCGGCAGCGCTTCGAAATTGGTGAAGCCGGCAACCAGCGCCTGATAATCCTGCGCTGCCGCCACCTTGGCCTTGATCTCGGTATCGCTGTAGAGGCGCGAAGGGGCGGCATCGAGATCGACCGCGATCATCTCGCCGGGGCCCAAGGCGCCCTTCTTCACGACATCGGCTTCGGGCACCACCACCATGCCGGCTTCGCTGCCGGTGATCAGCAGGCCGTCGCGGGTCAGGCAATAGCGCATCGGCCGCAGCGCGTTGCGATCAAGGCCCGCGACCACCCAGCGGCCATCGGTCATGGCCAGCGCCGCCGGCCCATCCCATGGCTCCATCACCGAAGCGAAAAACGCATACATGGCGCGGGTGGCCGGATCGAGCGTGTCATCCTTCTGCCAGGCCTGCGGGATCAGCATCAGCTTGGCGGTTGGCGCATCGCGGCCCGAGCGCACAAAGGCTTCGAACACGGCATCGAGCGCCGCGGTGTCCGACGCGCCGGCCGGGATCAGCGGCTTGATATCTTCGCTATGCTCGCCGAACGCGGCGGCAGCCATCTTGATCTCGTGGCTTTTCATCCAGTTGGTGTTGCCGCGGATGGTGTTGATCTCGCCATTGTGCGCCAGGGTGCGGAACGGCTGTGCCAGCCACCATTGCGGGAAGGTGTTGGTGGAATAGCGCTGGTGATAGATGGCAAAGCGCGACACGAAGCGCTCGTCGTTCAGATCCGGGTAGAAGACGCTCAGCGTTTCGGCGAGGAACAGCCCCTTGTAGATCAGGGTGCGGGACGACAGCGAGCAGATGTAGAAGCCCTGGATCTGGGCTTCGATCACCTTCTTTTCGATGCGGCGACGGATCAGGAACAGATCCTTTTCGAACTGCTCGCGGGCATCCTCGCCGTGTGCCGCCGGCCCGGCGACCATGATCTGCTCGATCTCCGGCCGGCTCAGCATCGCCTTGTCGCCGATGCAGCTGATGTCCACCGGCACCTGGCGCCAGCCATAGACTTTATAGCCAAAGCCGATGACTTCGGATTCAACGATGGTGCGGCAGGCTTCCTGCGCGCCGAGATCGGTGCGCGGCAGGAATACCATGCCCACCGCCAGTTGCCCGGCCACCGGCTTCTGGCCATGACGCTCGATATGTTCGTGGAAGAAATCGACCGGGATTTCGACCAATATGCCGGCGCCGTCCCCGGTCTTGCCATCGGCATCCACGGCACCGCGATGCCACACCGCCTTCAGCGCATCGATCGCCGCCGTCACCACCCGGCGCTGCGGCCGGCCATCGGTGGCGGCCACCAGCCCGACACCGCAGGCGTCAGACTCCAGCTCCGGGCGGTACATGCCGATCTCGGCCATGCGGGCGCGTTCGGCAGCGGATGCGGTGAAGGGCGTGGTGGTCATTTGGTATCCAGTCGGATTACTTGGCGGCGGACGGCGCGCTGTTGAGCGGGGCCAATGCGTCCCGCAGTTTCGCGGCATTGGCCTGCATGGCGACATCGATCTTGGCACCAATCAGCCGCGCGGTTTGCAGGCCGATCTCGTTCTGCACCGCGCCCTGTTTCTTCTGCAGCGCCTGGCCAGCCGGGCTGCGGTAGAAGGCGATCAGCGCATTCAGTTCCGCAACGGTATATTGGCGGGCATAGGCATCGCGCGCGGCCGTCACCACCGCTTTCAGATTCTGATTGATGACGCCTTGGGCTACCGTGGCCTGGATGGCGCCGGCCTTCTTCAGCGCGGCATCGAATTTGGCCTTGTTGGCCTGATAGGCCGGAATGAACCCCGGCTGCTGCGCCAGCATCGATCGCACCACGACGCCCGATTGCATCTGCTTGACGGTGCCCGCCATCTGGTTCTGCAACTGGGTTTTCAGCCCCAGTTGCGTGATCAGCGTGGTGGCCGCCTGCAGGGTCGCGGCATCGGCGCGCACCGGTGGCGGCGCCGGCGGCAGGCTGGGTCGCGGAGGCTCGGCTTGTTGCGCTGCGGCTCCGACGGCGGCGACGGCGAAAATAAGGAATGACATGATGAATTGATCCTTCAGTTGGCCCCGGCCATCAGCTGGCGGAATTTCTGTTGCTCGGCCTTTGGCAGATCTTCGAACTTGCGCGGCTTGGGCAAGTCGGCAGTGGCTCTTGCGGCCTCCGCCATGATCGCGGGCAGGCGCTTCATCATCACGCCGCTCATCTCCTGCGTCTGCTTCAGATAGGCCGGATCCGTCATCAGCGTGAGGCTCTTGGCCGCCACGCTACCGCCAATCGGCGTCATGTAAAACGCATGGGCTGCTGTCAGTTCCTCGGGCGTGAAGCGGGCGGCATAGGCCTGTGCCATGCCTTCCCGCATTTGCGGTTCCATTTCCACGATCGCGTCGGTCATGCCTTTCGACATCACCGTCATCATGCGGCGCATGCGCTCTTCAAAGGCCGGGTCGGTGACCGCGATCAGCTGGCGGATCGTCGCTTGCCCAAGCTTTGATTTCAAGGCGGCGGCATCCGTTCCGGCAATGCCGGCGAAATCGCTGATCCGCTGATCCATCATCTGGTTCATCATCTGCGCCGGCAGATTATCCATAACCGCGCCCATCATCGTTTTGAAGGCGCCGGGTGGCAGCATGCGCGCGGTCATTTCACGCGCCATCGCCAGCCGCGTTCCGGTCGAATCGGCGGCCGCTGTCTGGGCAGTCACCGGGGCTGCCAGCAGGGCCACACTGATCAAAATTGTGCGAACAAACATCGGTTTCTCCACAGCGCGGATGGCTGGGCCCGGACCCATCAGGCCGCCTGCACCGCCGCGCCGGCGCGGGCGCGCAGATATTGATGCATCTGCGCCGCCACGTCACGCCCGTCGCGCACCGCCCACACCACCAGGCTGGCACCGCGCACGATATCGCCGGCGGCAAACACCCCATCCATCCCGGTCATCATCGTCTTGTGATCGATGCGCACCGTGCCCCAGCGGGTGACCGGCAGATCGGCCGCGCCGAACAGGCCGGGCAGATCTTCGGGATCAAAGCCCAGTGCCTTGATCACCAGATCGGCGCGCGCGGTGAACTGCGTGTCGGCATCCGGTTCCGGGCTCCGCCTGCCATCGGCGCCGGGCTGGCCCAGCCGCATCGCCTGCGCCGTCACCCCGGTGGGCGTGATCGCGGCCGGCGCGGCCAGCCAGACGAACTCGACGCCTTCTTCCTCGGCATGGGCGACTTCGCGGGTGCTGCCCGGCATGTTGGCGCGGTCACGGCGATAGAGGCACTTCACGCTGGCAGCGCCCTGGCGCACGGCGGTGCGCACGCAATCCATCGCGGTATCGCCGCCGCCGATCACCACGACATGCTTGCCTGCCGCATCGAAACGCGCCGCGTCGGGCACATCGTCGCCAAAGCCGGCGCGGTTGGAGGCGATCAGATAATCCATGGCTTCCAGCGTGGTCGGGCCGTCGGCGCCCGGCACATCGACTTGCCGCGCCTTGTAAACCCCGGTGGCGATCAGCACCGCATCATGGCGGCCGCGCAACTCGGCCAGGCTGGCATCGCGGCCGACGGCAAAATCCTGATGGAAATGCACGCCGCCGTCGATCAGGCGATCGATGCGGCGCATTACCACCGGCTTTTCCAGCTTGAAGCCGGGGATGCCGTAGGTCAGCAAGCCGCCGGCGCGATCGTGCCGGTCATAGACATGCACCTCATAGCCCTTGACGCGCAGCAGCTCGGCGGTGGTCAGGCCGGCCGGGCCGGCACCGATGATGGCAACGCTCTGGCCTGAACGATCGATCACTGGCCGGATGGGTTTTACCCAGCCGTTTTCCCAGGCGGTGTCGGTGATGAACTTCTCCACTGCGCCGATGGTGACGCTGCCGAAATCCTTCTCGATGACGCAATTGCCTTCGCACAGGCGATCCTGCGGGCAGATGCGGCCGCAGATTTCCGGCATGGCGTTGGTGGCGGCGGCGATTTCATACGCCTCCTCCAACCGGCCTTCCGCAGTCAGCTTCAGCCAATCGGGGATATTGTTGCCCAGCGGGCAATGCACCTGGCAGAACGGCACACCGCACTGGCTGCACCGACCGGCCTGCGCTTCGGCCTTGGCCTCTATATAGGGGCGGGCGATTTCCTGGAAATCGTGGGTGCGTTCCTCGGCGGTACGCTTGGCCGGATAGGCCTGGTCACGCTCCACGAACTTCAGCAATTTTGTTGCGGCCATCGCCCCCGCTCCTTTCGATGGGCGACGCACAACCACAGTTTGGCTGGCGAGTCACGCGGATTCGGCCGATTAGGTCAGAAATACTGCCTATTTATAGGTCAATGCGACGTGCGGGGCCTCGTGGCGCGCCAAAATATGGCCGTTTCGGCTCTATCGCACCAGCAGCCATACCAACGCTGCGCCCCCGACGATGATCCGATACCAGGCAAAGGGCGCAAAGCCGAAGCGGCCGACCAGCGCAACAAAGCCCTTCACCACCGCCAAGGCCACCACGAACGACACCGCAAAGCCGATGCCGATGGCCGACAGGTTGGACGCATCCAGCGCATCGCGGTTGCGCCACAGCATGAGCACGGTGGCGCCCGAGATGGTCGGCACGCCCAGAAAGAAACTGAACTCGGCTGCGGTCTTGCGATCAACGCCCAGCATCAGCGCCGCCATGATGGTTGCACCCGAACGCGACACGCCGGGGATCATCGCGATGCATTGGCCCAGCCCGATCTTCACCGCGGTGGCGCTGCTCAGGGATTCCACGCCCGATACCCGGGCTTCGCCCATGCGCCGTTCGATCCACAGAATGGCAAAGCCGCCCAGGATCAGCGAGACGGCCACCGTGATCGGGCTTTCGAGCAGCGCCTCGACCGCCTTGATGAACAAGACGCCCATCACCGCGGCCGGCAGGAAGCCCAGCAGAACGTTGCGCAGGAAAGCCAATGCGGTTGGCTCCCGCACCAGCAGCCCGCGCCCCACCGCCATGAACCGGCCCCAATAGGCCACCAGCACTGCCAGAATGGCGCCCGACTGGATGGCGATATCAAAGGTCGCGCCGGCATCGCCGGAAAACCCCAGCAGCTCGCCGGCCAGAATAAGATGCCCGGTGGACGACACCGGCAAATATTCAGTCAGGCCTTCGACAACGCCGAGCAGGATGACCGTGAGCAGATCAGGCGAGGTCATGCCGCCGGCTCCACCGCCTTGGCAAAGCGGCCGCCGGGGCGGTGGCGCATCATCATCTGTGGCAGGAAGGCGCTCAGCGGCGTCGGCGTGATGCCCAGATCGGCCAGGCCCGGCATGTCTGGCGCACAGATATTGCCCAGCTTCAGCATGGCCAGTTGATCACTGTTCATCGGCATGAACGGCAAGATGTCACCCAGTTTCGCCAGCATGGCGGAGGTGAAATCCGAAAAGCCCACCACTGGCCGATCGGTGCCGGTCAGATCCGAAATCATTTCCAGGATCGCCTTGAAGCTGAGCACATCCGGCCCGCCCAATTCGAAGATGCGCCCCTGTGCGTCGCTGCGGGTCAGGCCGGCGACCACGGCATCAGCGACATCGCGCACATAGACTGGTTGAAACAGGCTGGCGCCGCTGATCGCCGGCAGCACCGGCGACAGGCGCGCCATGGCGGCAAAGCGGTTGAAGAACTGATCTTCCGGCCCGGCGACGATGCTCGGCCGCAGCACGACAGCCTGCGGAATGGCCGCCTGCACATGGGCCTCGCCCTCGCCCTTGCTGCGCGCATAGGGGATGGCGCTGGCAGCATTGGCGCCGATCGCCGACATCTGCACCCAGGCGGCGGCGCCAGCCGCGGCGGCGGCGCGGGCGGCCCGCCCGGCACCTTCGGCCTGCAATGCGGCAAATTTCTGCTGGCCGGATTCAGCGAGGATGCCGACCAGATTGACTCCCGCGGCGGCGCCAGCGAATGCCGCGGACATATCGGCATCGGATCTGATATCACCAGACACCATCTGGATCTGGCCCAGATCGCCGAGCGGCTTCAGGAACAAGGCCGAATCGGCGTGGCGGGACACGACCCGCACCCGGTATCCGGCTTTGGCCACCGCTTCGACGACATAGCGGCCCAGAAAGCCGGCGCCGCCGATCACCGTTACCAGAGCGCCAGCCGGCAAGGGCGCTGCTTCGTCTGTGCTTGTTATCATGGCCGCAGCCCATAACGCTGACCGTTGACCTTGTCGTGGGGCAGATTGCCCTGCGGTAGCGCCGAGGTGCGAATATGTGAAAAACCGGGCCTGGTGCTTGGGTCAGCGATTGACAAGTCTTGATTCCACCCATATCTGCCGCCGCCTACCACCCAAGCAATTGGGAAAAACGGGCCCAGGTGGCGGAATTGGTAGACGCACCAGCTTCAGGTGCTGGCGCTCGCAAGGGCGTGAAGGTTCGAGTCCTTTCCTGGGCACCATTTCAATGAAGGCCGCTGGCAACAGCGGCCTTTTTTGTTGCGCTTGGCTTGGGAGTTGGCATCACAGCCCCATCACCAGAACCATGGGGGGACACATCGTCATGCGCATCATCGCAACTCTGGCCGGCTTGCTGGTCGCTGCAGCTGCCGTCGCGCAACCGGCACCGCCCCCGATTCCGCCTGTCAACGAAGCCGATTTCATTACCCGCGATTTCCGTTTCGATGACGGCAAGACGCTGCCCGCACTGAAACAGCATTACCGCACGCTGGGCACGCCGATCCGTGATGCCGCCGGCAACATCACCAACGCCGTGATGATCGGCCACGGCACCGGCGGCACCGGCGCGCAGTTCCTGGTGCCGCAATTCACGCTGCTGTTTGCGCCCGGTGCGCCGCTCGATCCGGCGAAGCTGTTCATCATCCTGCCCGATGCCATCGGCCATGGCGCTTCCTCAAAACCCTCCGATGGCCTGAAGATGGCGTTCCCGGCCTATGATTATGCCGATATGGCGCGGGCGCAGGGCTTGCTGCTCGATCATCTGAAGGTGCAGCGGCTGCGGTTGCTGATGGGCACATCGATGGGCTGCATGATGGGCTTCCAGTTCGGCGTCGATCTGCCCGGGCGCGCGGCGGCGATCATGCCGCTGGCCTGCAATGTGATCGAACTGGCCGGCCGCAACCGCATGTGGCGCGCCATGGCCATCCAGGCGATCAAGTCCGATCCCGATTGGCAAGGCGGCAACTACACGCGCCCGCCGTTGAACGGCATCAGGGTTGGCGTGGCCTTGCAAGCGATGGCGAGTTCCGCCCCGGTGCGCATGCAGGCCGATCTGCCTACCCGCGCCGCCACCGACGAGGCGGCGGCGCGCGCCATGGCCGCCGGCCTGGCCGGCAGCCCCGATGCCAATGATCGAATCTATCAGCTCGATGCCAGCCGCAATTACAACCCCGGGCCGCTGTTGTCCCGCATCACGGTGCCGGTCACCTGGGTGAACAGCGCCGACGATTTCATCAATCCGCCCGGCGTGGGTGAACCCGAAAAATGGGTGAAATCCATGCCGCAGGGCCGCTTCGTGCTGATCCCTGAAACCGCGCAAACCCGCGGCCACAGCACGCATACCTGGAGTGTGTTCTGGGAGGACGAGCTGAAGGCGCTGCTGGCGCGGAGCCGCTGAGTCCATGATCCTCCCTTTCCAGGGGAGGATCATGGCTGGCGCTGTCACGTCGGGCATTTCCCCACGCCCGGCCCCTTCACGAATCGTCCCGCGGCCGCCCCGGTCGGCGCGGCATCCTTGAGCACCTGCACGCCGTTCACCCACACATGGTTCACGCCCACCGCCAGCTGCTGCGGCTGCGCAAAGGTGGCGCGATCGGCGATGGTGGCGGGATCGAACACCACGACATCGGCAAAATTGCCGGGCTTCAGCCGCCCGCGCCCGTTGATGCGCAGATTGTCCGCCGGCTGCGCGCTCAGCTTGCGCACCGCTTCGGCCAGGGAAATCACCTGTTCCTCGCGCACATATTTGCCCAGCACGCGGGCGAAATTGCCATAGGCGCGCGGGTGGGTGGAGCTTTTCAGGAACACGCCTTCCGGCGCCTGCGCGCTGGCATCGCTGGCAAAGCTCATCCACGGCAGGGCGATCTGCTGCTTCACATTGGCTTCGTTCATCGAGAAATAGGCAACCTGGATGCGACTGCCATCCGCGATCACCAGATCGATCGCGGTGTCCTCCGCCGATGTGCCGCGTGATGCCGCCACCTCGGCCAGGGTCTTGCCGGTCAGCGGCTTCAGCCCTTCGGTCCTGAAGCCCAGCAGCAGCACTTTGTCCGGCCCGCCGGCCTCCGCCATCGAATTGGTTTCGCCGGCTGGGGGATTGCGCATGTCGGCAATCACCCGGGCGCGGGTGGCCGGGTCCTTCATGCGCGCCACCCAGGCTTCGATGCCGCCTTCCTGCACCCACAGCGGCATCGAGGCATCCAGGCCCGTCGAGGAGGCGGCATAGGTGTACATGTCGGCCGTCAACTGCACGCCGGCAGCGCGCGCCGCCTCGATGCGGGCGACCATCGCATCATATTTGCCCCAGTTGGCGCGGCCGGCCTGCTTCATATGGTAAATCTCGGCCCGCGCGCCGCTGGCCTTGGCGATGGCGATGATTTCTTCAAGCGCGGCTTCCAGCGTTGGGCCTTCGTTGCGGATATGGCTGATATACATGCCGCCGCACGGCGCTGCCGCCTGCATCAGCGCGGTCAGCTCGGCGGTCTTGGCATAATTGCCCGGCGTGTAGATCAGCGATGATCCAACCCCCAGTGCGCCTTCATGCATAGCGGCACGCACCAGCCCCTGCATCCCGGCCAGCTGCGCCGGCGTCGGCTGAACATTATTTTCGCCGAGCTCGTGCACGCGCACGGTGGCTGCGCCAACGAAGCTCGCGACATTCACGGCGATGCCGCGCTGCTCCAGATGGGTCAGATATTCGCCCAGCGTGGTCCAGCTCGTCTGGTACTTGATGTCGCCCTGCCTGCGCGCGTCCAGCGCCTTCATGACGTCGTTCCACGGCCCCATGCTTTCGCCTTCGCCCATCACCTCCAGCGTGATGCCCTGCTTCAGATCAGAAAGCGCGCGGCCATCGACCAGCAGCGATTCGGTGGCCCAGCTGAGCATGTTGATAAACCCCGGCGCAATCGCCTGCCCGCCGACGTCGCGCACGACCGCGCCCGGCAAGACCGGGGCTGCACCCTTGCCGACGGCGGTAATCCGGTCCCCATCCATTGCCAGCCAGCCAGCATAGGGCGCGCTGCCTGACCCATCGACGATCAGGCCATTGGTAAGCAATAGCGGCTGCGCCCAGAGCGGGGTGGCACCAAGCAGCATGGCAAGAAAAAGACGGCGCATCGGTCATCCCTCGGTGGTCAGTCGCGCCAGCTTATGGGCGCTTCAACCCGGCAGCAAGGTCGCGATTCCGGCGAGCAACGGCAGCAATTCCTGCCCCCGGCTGCCAGCCAGCGGGGCCAGCAAGGCGGTGGCCCGCGCTGGCCGGGCGGCGCTGTGCAGCGCCCAGATCAGCCGGCGTTCATCATCGGTGATCGCCGCCCGGCACGGCACATGCAGGATCAAGGGCCGCACCGCGCGGCGGGCGAGGCCGACCATCAGGCAGCGCAGCAGATGTTCCAGCCCCAGGCCGGATTCGCCAAAGCGCCGCTGCAACAGCACATGGACCGCCATATCGCGGGCACTGCCCAGCGGCCGCTGCATCGCCAGCCGGCGCAGGCACCACAGCAGGTCGCGCTCGGCCGTTGACAGTTCGGGTGGTTCGCGACGCGGCTGCCGCCATGGTTCGCCGGCAGGCCAGTCGGCATCGTGTTTCAGGAACATGGTATCTCTCCCGCTTGCGTCCTTGCATGGTGGATTAAATGCGAATGCGTCGCAATAGCTGATTTGCGCCGCAAGGCATCGCGCCTGAAAAATCGCTGTCCCACCCTTGCAATACAGTGATTCAAGATATATCTTGGAACAGTCACCAACCCCCAAGGAGTGAACCCCCATGCACTTTCGCTTCAATTTCGATCACCCGCGCTTCCGCTCCGACTTCGCCGGCAAAGGCGCGCGCTGGGCGGCCTTTGCCCGTGCCTTCACCGATGAATTCGGCAGCAACTGGGGCGGCGGTCCCGGCGACCGTTCGCGCGGTGGACCCCGAACCGGACCACGCCGGCAACGCTTCGGCGCCGAGGCGCTGAAATATCTGCTGCTGCATCTGCTGAAGGAAGAACCGCGCCACGGCTATGATCTGATCAAGGCGATCGAGGGCATGTCGGCCGGGCTCTATTCGCCGTCGCCGGGCATGATTTATCCCACGCTCACCTTGCTCGCCGATCAGGGCCTGATCGAGGAACTGCCGGCCGAGGAGGGGCGCCGCCGTTATGCCATCACCGATTCGGGGCGCGCCGCGCTCGATGACGCCAAGGCGCAGCTGTCCGATGTGCTGGGCCGCCTGGCGGAGTTGGCCGGTGCGGTGCGAGATGATGAAAGCCAGCCGCTGCGCCGGGCGTTCCGCAACCTGAAATCCGCTGCCGGCGAACGCATGGCGGCCGATGATGCCAGCCGCGATCTGGCGCTGAAGGTTGCCGAAATCCTTGATGAGGCAGCGCAGAAGATCGAGCGGCTTTAACCGCTTTCGGTCGTTCGGGGGGCGGCAGCACGGGCCAGGCGATCATTGATCGCCAGCCCCAAGCCGTGGCGTGGCACCGGCGCCACCGCGATGGCGGCACGGCCGGAGGCTTCGGCGATGTGCAGCAGATCGAACAGGCGGGCTGCGGCCTCGGTGAGGTCGCCGGTCGCTGACAGGTTGGCGTCGCCGGCGACTGGTCCGAAGCCGATGTGAAATTCGCCGGGCTCTGCGGTGAGGGCATTGAGTCGGACTGGCTGTTTTGGCGCGTAGTGCGATTGCATCATGCCTGGTGCCACGATCCCCTCTCCCGCCGCGCTTCGCGCGAGTCGACCGCTCCCCAGCTGGGAGAGGTGAGCAGTCACCTCTTCCCGCTGGGGAGCGGTCGAGAGACGCCGCGGGCGGCCCGGGAGAGGGGCGCCCACCGCCGCCGCCAAGTCCTCCACCGCCACCGCCCCAGCGCGCAGCAATCGCCACCCGTCCGCCTCTACGGCAACAATCGTCGATTCCACCCCCGCCGCACACGGCCCGGCATCCAGTATCATCACGCCAGGCAACGACCCCGCCACATGGCCGGCCCGCGTCGGCGAAATCCGCCCCGATGCATTGGCCGACGGCGCCGCCAGCGGGCCGACGGCGGCGATCAGCGCCTGCATCGCCGGATGCGCCGGGCAGCGCAGCGCCAGCGTCTCCAGCCCCGCCGTCACCAGCCCGGCCACCGCCGCACCCGCGCGAATTGGCAGCACCAGCGTCACGGGTCCCGGCCAGAACCGTGCCGCCAGCGCCAGCGCCAACGGCGAGAACAGCGCCAGCGTTTCGGCCTGCACCACACCGGCCACATGCACGATCAGCGGGTTGAAACTCGGCCGGCCCTTCGCCGCATAAATCCCGGCGACTGCCCGCCCGTCATCGGCGCGCGCGGCGAGGCCATAGACCGTCTCGGTCGGCACCGCGACCAGGCCGCCGGCGCGCAGCACATCGACCGCTGCGGCTATGCCGGCGGCGTTGGCAGCGATGATGTGGCTTTCATGGGCCATGGCCCGCGTTTATACCGGGCCGGCAAACAACCCAAGGCCGAACCCATGCCCTATACCGCCCCCACCATCGAACAGCGTTTCGTGCTGGATGTGATCGCCGATCTGCCCGGCCTCGCCGCGCTGCCGGCCTACGCCAATGCCACGCCTGATCTCATCGAGGCAATCCTCGCCGAATCCGGGAAAATGGCAGCCCAGGTGTTCGAGCCGCTGAACAAGGTTGGCGACAAGGCGCACGCCACGCTGGCCGATGGCGTCGTCACGTTGCCGCCGGGCTTCGTCGATGCCTATGCCCAATATCGGGACAGCGGCTGGGCCGGGCTTGGGGTTGCCGAGGCCCATGGCGGCCAGGGCCTGCCGTTTGCGGTGGCGGTTGCCGTGCAGGAACAGATCACCAGCGCCAACATGGCGTTCGCGCTGTGCATGATGCTGTCCCAGGGCGCGATCGAGGCGCTGGCCGCCCACGCCAGCCCCGAATTGCAGTCCACCTATCTGTCAAAGCTGGTGAACGGCGAATGGACCGGCACGATGAACCTGACCGAACCGGGCGCCGGCAGCGATGTCGGCGCCCTGAAATCGCGGGCCGAACCGGCGACCGATGGCAGCTGGCGCATCAAGGGCACCAAGATCTACATCACATGGGGCGAGCATGAAGCCGCCGAGAATATCGTCCACTTGGTGCTGGCGCGCACGCCGGACAGCCCGCCCGGTACCAAGGGCATCAGCCTGTTCCTGGTGCCGAAATATCTGCCGGATGGCACCCGCAACGATCTGAAATGCGTCGGCCTTGAGCACAAACTTGGCATCCACGCCTCGCCCACTTGCACGATGAGCTTTGGCGATCATGATGCATGTGTCGGCTGGATGGTCGGCAATGAAGGTGGCGGCATGCGTGCCATGTTCACCATGATGAACAACGCCCGCGTGCAGGTTGGCCTGCAAGGCGTCGCCATCGCCGAAGCCGCGACGCAGCATGCGCTAGATTATGCGCGGCAGCGCGTCCAGTCCGCCAAGTTCGGGGGCGGCCGTGATCCGGTGCGCATCATCGAGCACGCCGATGTGCGCCGCACCATCATGACGATGCGTGCTTTGACCGAAGCGGCGCGGGCGCTGGTGTATCTGAATGCCGCTGCGGTCGATCGCGCCCACACCGGCGATGCCGATGGTGCGGGCCTCGCCGATCTGCTCACCCCGATTTCCAAGGCCTGGGCGACCGATATCGGCGTCGAGGTCGCATCGATGGGCGTGCAGGTGTTCGGCGGCATGGGCTATGTCGAGGAAACCGGCGCGGCCCAGTTCCTCCGCGATGCGCGCATTGCCCCGATCTATGAAGGCACCAACGGCATCCAGGCGATGGACCTGGTCGGGCGCAAGCTGCTTGCAGATGGCGGCACGCACTGGAAAGCGCTGCTCGGCGAGGTGCGCGCCACCTTGTCCGATCTCGATGAAGATGCGGAGTTGAAGCTGATCACCCCCTGGCTGCAGGATGCGCTGGATGCGGCGCAAACCACCTCGCTATGGCTGGCCAGCGCCAACAACCCGGATGATGTCGCGGCCGGTGCGACGCCCTATCTGCGGCTCATGGGCCTCACACTCGGCGGCTGGCTGCTGGCGAAACAGGCGCTGGCGTCGCGCACCCACCCCGACCCCAATTTCGCCGCCGCCAAACGCACCACCGCGCGGTTCTTCGCCGAACAATTGCTGCCGCAGGTGCAGGCCCTATCGGCCAGTGCGATGCGCGGCGCGGCGCTGTTCTATGCGATCCCGGAGGATGGCCTGGCGGCGGCGTGAGGGCAGTGTGGCTGCTTTCAATTTGAAACTGGATGGTATAGTCTTTCATCTGAAAGGGTGAATAGCCATGCAGCTTGCTTTGAAATCCCCTCCCGCTCCCGCCGCCAATCTCGATGCCGGCCTGGTGCTGGCAAAGGCGATGCTGCGTGCCGCTGATCGGCTTGGCTTGTCCGGCCGGCAGTTGGGCCAGATCATCGGCGTGTCCGAAGCGACCGTGTCGCGCTGGCGGCAGGGCGATGCCGGACTGTCGGACACATCAAAGACGTTCCAGCTGGCGGCGTTGTTCGTGCGGGCCTGGCGCTCGCTTGATGCCATTGTCGGCGGGGACGATGCGGTGGCGCGGGCGTGGCTGGCCAACCCCAACGAAGCGCTCGCCGCGCGCCCGATCGATCGCATGTTCACCCCGCAGGGTCTGGTTGATGTCACCGCCTATCTGGACGCCAGACGCGCTCCGCTCTGAACTGTGCGCATACCACGGCAGCGCCTGGCGGTTGGTGGAGGCGCAGCACCGTGTGTCCACGCGCAAGATCGTTGACAGTCTTGATGAGCAGACCCTGCTCGAATCCATATTGGAAGATGCCAAGCCGCCGGTGCCGCCGCGCTGCCGGCATCTCGATTATCTGCTCGCCACCCCGTTCCGCTATCAGGCCTACCCTTATGGCTCGCGCTTTCGCCGCGCCGGGCTGACGCCGGGCGTCTGGTATGGCGCGGAAATGCCGGAAACAGCGGCGGCGGAAATGGCCTTTTATCGCCTGCTGTTCTTCATCGAGAGCCCGGCCACCCCGTTTCCGGCCAACGCCAGCGAATATTCGGCCTTCTGCGCCCGGCTGGCCACCGCAACTGCGCTCGATCTGACCAGCGGCGCCTTGGCGGCATCCCATGCGGTATGGACTCATCCCACCGCCTATGCGCCCTGCCAGGAGCTTGCCGATGCCGCTCGCGCCGTCGGCGGCCAGCTGCTGCGTACCCAATCCGTCCGCGATCCGGGACGGGGCGCCAATATCGCCGTGCTGGACTGTGCGGCCTTTGCCGAGTCGACCCCCACCAGTGACCGCCAGACCTGGCGCATCTATCTCAGCGCGTCGGGCTTGCTGGTGCAGCGCGAATTTCCGCGTCTCGATCTGGAATTTCCGCTGGCCGCCTTTGCCGGCGATCCGCGCATCGCTGGCTATGCATCCGGCCTGGCGCGGTAGGTCTTACGCCGGCAACACCGCCAGCCGCGCCGCCTCGGCCAGCACCGCGTCCCACGCCGCACCCATCGCCAGCGTGAAGCCGTCGCCGCAGCCGTCGCGGATCACCGCTGCCACGATGGGCAGGAAATCGCCGAAGATCGCCGGCGGGATGCCATAGGCGCTGTGGGTATGGATTTCGGTGGCGAGGAACTGGTCGCCCCAGCCACGCGGGCCCGCCAGATCGAGGATGACCTCGAAGCTGCGGGTCAGCATTTCGCCGCGGATATTGCCGTGCGTGTCGCGCCAGAATTCGCGTTCCATGGCGGGGTGCAGGGCGAACAGCCGGGCATAGACCGAAGCTGTCGGGTCACCGATGCGCGCGGCGGCCAGTTCCAGGCTGGCGGTTATGGCACTGGCATGATCCATGGCCGCCATGGTGGCGCGCGGGCCGCGGCGCGGCAAGCCCTGCATGGCGGCAGGGCGCGTGCTTCAGACAATGGCGGTCGGCAGGCAATGGACTGGGGCGGAGCTTGGCGTTAGGGGTTGGGCCATCAATCACCGTCCTGAAAAGTGTTGCCCCAAGTGAATCTCTTCACCCATTTCACGGCCGTCATTCACGCCGCGCTTGGCCAGCTGGTCGCGGCCGGCACGCTCCCGGCTGGCCTGTCCTTCGCCAATGTGACCGTCGAGCCGCCGCGCGATGCGGCCCATGGCGATCTCGCCACCAATGCCGCCATGGTGCTGGCCAAGCCGGCCGGCACGAACCCGCGCGGCCTGGCCGAGGCGCTGGTGGCCGTGCTGCGCAGCCAGCCCGGCATCATCGCCGCCGAAGTGGCCGGGCCGGGGTTCATCAATCTCAAGCTGGCTGACAGTGTCTGGCATGATCAGTTGAACGCCATGCTCGGCGCGGGCGCCGATTATGGTCGCAGCACGGTCGGCCAGGCCAAGCGCATCAATGTCGAATATGTCTCCGCCAATCCCACGGGGCCGATGCACATGGGCCATTGCCGTGGCGCGGTGGTAGGCGATGCGCTGGCGGGCCTGCTGGCCTTTGCCGGCTGGGACGTGACGAAGGAATATTATATCAACGATGCCGGCGGCCAGGTCGATACGCTCGCCCGGTCGGCGCACCTGCGCTACCGCGAAGCACTGGGTGAGACGATCGAAATTCCCGAAGGCCTGTATCCCGGCGACTATCTGGTGCCGGTGGGGCAGGCGCTGGCGGCCGAATTCGGCGACCGGTACCGCGACGCGCCGGAAAGCGACTGGCTGGTGCTGTTCCGCACCCGCACCGTCGCCTTGATGATGGTGCGCATCCGCGCCGATCTGGCGCTGCTCGGCATCGTGCAGGATGTGTATTTCTCCGAAGCCGGGCTGGGCGGCCGCGTGCAGGAAGCGCTCGATGCGCTCACCGCCAAGGGCCTGATCTATCAGGGCGAACTGGAGAAACCGAAGGGCGAGACCGGCGATGATTGGGAACCGCGCCCGCAAACCCTGTTCCGCTCCACCCAGTTCGGCGACGACCAGGACCGGGCGATGCGCAAATCGAACGGCAGCTGGACCTATTTCGCCGGCGATGTCGCCTATCACTGGGACAAGCTGACCCGGGATTATGATGCGCTGGTCAACATCTTCGGCGCCGATCACGCCGGCTATGTGAAGCGGGTGACGGCGGCGGTGAAGGCGCTTTCGGATGGCAAGGTCCCGCTCGACATCAAGATCGTCAATCTGGTGAAATTGCTGCGCGCCGGGGAGCCGGTGAAAATGTCGAAGCGTTCCGGCAATTTCGTCACGCTGGATGAAGTGGTCGAAGAGGTCGGCAAGGATGTCGTGCGCTTCGTGATGCTCACCAAGCGCCCGGAATCGCCGATGGATTTCGATTTCGCGCATGTCGTGGAACAGAGCCGCGAAAATCCGGTCTTCTATGTGCAATATGCCCATGCCCGTATTGCCTCGCTCGGTCGCAAGGTGGCTGAGGCCGGCATCGCCTTGCCGGAACCGGATCTGGCGCTGCTCGATGCCGACGAACTGGGCGTGGTGAAAATGGCCGCCAATTTCCCCCGCATGGTCGAACAGGCCGCCGAAGCCCGCGAACCGCACCGCATCGCCTTTTATCTGGGCGATCTGGCCGCTGCCTTCCACAGCCAGTGGAACGCCGGCAACGATGATGCGACGCGGCGTTTCGTGCTGGCCGACCGGCCGGACCTGACCGCGGCGCGGCTGGCCATGGCCCGCGCCGTGGGCCAGGTCATCAAGAACGGTCTGGCGGTGATCGGCGTGGCGGCGGCGGAGGAACTGCACTGATGGCCGGCAGAGATGAAGACGCGCCCTGGTTGGCCGAGGCCGCGCCGCTGGCCCCGTCGGGCAGCGCCGCACGGCGCCGGCCGATGCTCAACATCGCCATTGCCGTGCTGGCGCTGGGCGCGATTGCTGCGGTCGGCCTGTTGATGCTGCTCGGCCGCAAGGATGGCGGCAGCAGCCAGGGCTATATGGAGGCGGCCCAGGCGCCGTTGATCGAGGCCGATGCCGGGCCGTACAAGGTGCCACCGGAAAATCGCGAAGGGCTGGAACTGGAAGGCGACGGCGAAGTCATTCACGAGGCCGTGCGCGGCGAGGATGTGCAAAGCCAGATCGATCTGAACGCCGTGCCGGAAGCACCGATCGGCCGCCCGCGCGATCTGCTGCCGCCCGAAGGCGCCGTTGTGCCGCTGCCGCCGGCGGTGGGGCAACCGGTGCCGGTGCAGGTGATGCCGGCGCAGCGCCCTGCGCAAAAGCCGGATACGCTGCCGGCTGCAGCGGTGCCCGCCGCCAAGCCTGCGCCCAAGCCTTTTGCAGCGCCGGCCGCAGCGCCAACAGCTGTGCCTGCCAAGCCGCCTGCCAAGCCGCTCGCCAACATCGCCGCCGAGCTACAGAAGCCCGCGGCCGGCATGACCCTGGTGCAGATCGGGGCGTTTTCCAGCGAAGCCAAGGCCGAAGAGGAATGGGCGCGCGTTGGCGGCAAGGGCAAGTTGACCGGCAAGCGCGTCGAGAAGCTGACCAATTCGTCTGGCAAGACATTGTGGCGGGTACGCGGCCAAACGAAGGACTCCGCTGCGTCCTGCCAGGCGATCATGGCCGCCAAGGGCGCGTGTGAAGTGGTTAAGGGCTGATGCAACCGCTCATCCTTGGGCTCGCTGGGCTGACGCTGGGTGATGAGGAGCGCGCGCTGTTCCGCGCCGCCGATCCCGCCGGCTATATCCTGTTCAAGCGCAACGTCGATTCGCCCGAACAGGTGCGGGCACTCACCGCATCCTTGCGGGAACTGGCGGGCCGCGAAGTGCCGATCCTCATCGATCAGGAAGGCGGCCGCGTCGCCCGTTTGCGCCCGCCACATTGGCCGGAGTTTCCCACCGGCGAACGCTTTGGGCATTTGTATGATGTCGCGCCGATCACTGCGATCGAGGCGTGCCGGCTGAACGCGCTGGCGCTGGCGGCGCTGCTGCGCGATCTCGGCATCAATGTCGATTGCCTGCCGCTGCTCGATGTGCGCGACGTTGGCGGCCACGATATCATCGGCGATCGCAGCTTTGGCGCCGAACCGATGCTGGTTTCGGCGCTGGGCCGCGCCGTGCTTGATGGCTTCCGGCTGGGCGGCATCTGCGGCGTCGTCAAGCATATCCCCGGCCACGGCCGGGCGCTCGCCGACAGCCATCTCGAACTGCCGGTGGTCAGCGCCAGCCGCGACGAGCTGGAACGCGATTTCGAACCTTTCCGCCGTCTCGCCGATGCACCGATGGCGATGACGGCGCACATCACCTACACCGCGATCGATGGGGCGCGTTGCGCGACGCTGTCGCCCATCGTCATCGATCTGATCCGCCAGGATATCGGCTTTGGCGGCCTGCTGATGTCGGATGATCTGGGCATGCATGCGCTGGGCAATCCGCAGTCGGGCGGCCACCCGCCGGGCAGCAATGCGCTGGCGGATTTCGGTGCACGGGCGCTGGCCTGCCTCGATGCCGGCTGCGATATCGCCTTGCATTGTTCGGGCGATTTCAACGAAATGCGCGCCATCACCGAAGCCGCGCCGGTGATGCGCGAAGCCGCCGCCACGCGGCTGGCTGCGGCCATGGCATGGATGGGCCCTGGTGATTCCACGCCCGCCGCTGAATGGGCGCAGGCGCGCGACATGTTGCTGGCGCTGGGCTGATGGCCGACGCGGCGGAGGATTTCGACGCGCCCGTGCGCGGTTCGCCCTCTCGCGATACGCTGGTGCTGCAATTGGGCAGCTGGGAAGGCCCGCTCGATCTGCTGCTCGGCCTGGCGCGCGCGCAACGGGTTGATCTGGCCCAGATTTCCATCCTGGCGCTGGTCGATCAATATCTGGCCTTCATCCGCGATGCCAAGGCGCTCAGCCTGGAACTGGCTGCTGATTATCTGGTGATGGCGGCCTGGCTGGCGTACCTCAAATCCGCGCTGCTGTTGCCCAAGGCAGCGGAGGCCGATCCCGATCCGGCCGAACTGGCGCTGAAACTGCAATTCCAACTGCAACGGTTGGAGGCGATGCGCAGCGCCGGCCAGAATCTGCTCGCCCGTCCGCAACTGGGCTGGGACATGTTCCGCCGCCCCAATCCCGAAGGCCTGGCGCAGACAAGCCACGCGGTTTACGATTGCGATTTTTATGAACTGTTGTCGGCTTATGGCGCCATCACCGCGCGCCGCACCCGCAGTGTCCATATCGTGCGGCGCCGGCCGGTGATGGCGCTGGATGAAGCCATCGAACGGCTCGAACATTTGCTCGGCCGCAGCATCGACTGGACGGAGCTGGCGCGCTTCCTGCCGGCCGATCTGGCCGACGAATCCTATGCGCGATCGGTGCTGGCCTCCAGCTTTGTTGCCGCGCTGGAATTGACAAGGCAGGGCAAGGTGCAGCTGTCGCAGGGCGCGGCCTTCGCGCCGATTCTGATGAAGGCCCGCCGCGATGGATGATGGCCACGATCTGGACCTGGCGCGCGCGCTGGAGGCGATCCTGTTCGCCAGTGAAGCACCGCTCAGCCTGTCCGACATCACCCGCCATGTCGGGGAACGCGGTGATCTGCTCCCCGCCTTGCGCGCGCTGGCTACGTCCTATGGCCCACGCGGGATCAACCTGGTCGAACGCGGCGGCCGCTGGCAATTCCAGACCGCGCCTGATCTGGCGCAACATTTGCGCACCACCCGCGAGACGGTGAAGAAATTGTCGCGGGCCGCGGTCGAGACACTGGCGGTGATCGCCTATCATGAACCGGTCACGCGCCCGGAGATCGAGGAAATTCGCGGCGTTGCCGTGTCGGGCGGCACCATCGACGTGCTGATGGCGGCAGGCTGGGTGCGCCCCGCCGGCCGCCGCGAAACTCCCGGCCGGCCGCTGCAATATGCCACCACGCCGGAGTTTCTGGCGCATTTCAATCTCGGCAGCCGCCGCGACCTGCCCGGCATTGCCGATCTGAAAGCCGCCGGACTGCTCGACCGCGAACCACCGCGTGAGCTCAATCTGCCGTTCAGCGGGGAGAGCGGCTGATCAGGCCTTCAGCGCCGAAATCGCGACATCGTGGGACAGCACCACCGTATCGGCCGCATCCAGGATACGCAGGCCGATCATGCCGCGTTGCCAGTCCAGCGTGATCAGCCCGACATTGTTGGCCGAAAAGCTCGGCCCCAGCCGGTTCGGCCCGGCCTCTTCCCGATGCTCGCCGCTGCTGCCCATGTTGAAGGCCGATGCGGTCATTTCGATCATCGGATAGGCGGTGCCGACTGTTTCGCGATAGATGCCGGCACGGTGGCGATCGCCTGACAGCAGCAATATGCCATTGGCGCGGGTGCGCTTGACCACGGCGTGGAAGCGCGCGCGCTCGTGCGGGAACAGGCGCCAGCATTCATAGCCATGGCCATCGGCAAGCAACTGGTAGGAGGTGACGATGAGGCGCACATCAGCCGGCAGCGCCAATTGCGCCTCCAGCCATTGCCATTGCGTGTCACCCAGCACGGTCAGCGCCGGATCGGCATTGGCGACGTAGATTTCCTGGCCCGGTGCACCGCGCTGCGGGCTTTTCGTCCAGTCGCTGCGGAAGCTGCGGGTGTCGAGCAGGATCACCTGCACGCGCGCACCCTTTGGCCCGGTGATGAAGCTGTCGTAGATCCCGCCCGTGCGGCGGCGCGGCGAATCGGCCGGCACGTTCCAGAAATCGAAGAACAGCGGCCGCGTCGCCTCTTTCCAGGCATAGCTGGCGCCCGCATCGTTCAAGCCGAAATCATGATCATCCCACACTGCGGCCATCGGCATGGCGCTGCGGAACCGGCGATAATCCGGGCGCGCCAGCGCCGCGGCATAGGCGCCGATCAGCTCATCGAGATTGGGGCCGCGCGTGTCGCCATAGACATTGTCGCCCATGAACAGGAACAGATCGGGCTGGGTGCGCAAGGCGGTTTCCAGCAGCGCACCCTCGCGATTCTGGTTGAAGCAGGAGCCGACCCCGATGCGCGTCAGCCGGCGTTCGGGATCGAGCGTGGGCGCCACCGGCACATCCAGCAGGCCGGCGAGGGTGGGAAAGGCACCCGCGCGCGCCATTCCGGGCAACAGGGCGCTGCCGGCCATGCCGCCTAGAAGCCCGCGTCGATCAAACAAGTTCATCATGGCATCATCCCTGCAAACAGGCCGCGATCAAGAGCGCATGCCTGTTGCAGGATGATGACACCGATCAGCGGCGGAACAGCGCCTCGCCCTGTTCCAGCGCGGTGCCGGGCGTGTTCGACACCGGGGTTTCCGGCGCGTTGGCCGCGGCATAGCGTTCGGCCTGCAACTGGTTGATCAGCGCGGCGCGATCGGCAGCGGCCTTTTCCGGATCGACGCTCATGTCGATGCCGGCCTTCTTGGCAGCGGCGGCGACCAGCGCGTCCATCTCGCGCTGGCTGGTCAGGCCCAGCGTCACCGGATCGCGCGGTTGCAGATTGGCATAATTCCAGTGCGATTTGGTGCGGATGTCCGAAATCGTGTTCTTGGTGGTGCCGATCAGCTTGGAAATCTGCGCATCGCTGATTTCCGGGTGATTCTTGATGATCCACAAGATGCCATCGGGCTTGTCCTGGCGCTTCGACACCGGCGTGTAGCGCGGGCCGCTGGTACGCCGCGCCTGTTCGGGCAGGCGCGCCATCTTCACCACATGATCGGGATCGGCCTCACCGGCGGTCAGTTCCTCGCGGGTGAGTTCGCCGGCGCGAATCGGATCGCGGCCCTTCAGCTTGGTGGCCGCCGTGTCGTCGGCGATGGCCTGCACTTCCAGGATGTGCAGCCCGCAATATTCGGCGATCTGCGAGAAGGTGAGGGCGCTGTTGTCCACCAGCCAGGCGGCGGTGGCGTGGGGCATCAAGGGAACGCTGGGCGCGGCCATGGGCTGAGCTCCTTAAAAAGAAAAGCAAACAGCCGCCCCTTGCGGGACGGCTGGACAAGTTCGCTTGTAATGAAGCGCCGGCTGTGGCGCAAGGGCGCACGATGCTGACCGATGACCACCTCTCTGCGCTGGATGCGGCCGATCCGCTTGGTTCTGCCCGGGCGCGCTTCATCCTGCCCGATGGGCTGATCTATCTCGACGGCAATTCGCTGGGGCCGTTGCCGGCGGCGCTGCCGGCGCGGCTGGCGCAGACGGTGGCAAAAGAATGGGGGCAGGGGCTGATCCGCAGCTGGAACGATGCCGGCTGGATCGATCTGCCGGTGGCGCTGGGTGCTGCCATCGCGCCCATCATCGGTGCCGAAGCCGAAAGCGTGGTGGCCTGTGACAGCGTCAGCATCAATCTGTTCAAGCTGGCGAGCGCCGCGCTGGCCCTGCGGCCCGAGCGGCGCACCATATTGATGGAGGCGCAGGATTTTCCCACCGATGCCTATGTGATGCAGGGCCTGGCGCGGCTGGCCGGGGTGAAGCTGAAACGGGTGGCGCGTGAGGAATTGCGCGGCGCGCTGGAAGATGATGTCGCGCTGCTGCTGCTCACCCACGCGCATTATGTGACTGGCGAGGTGCACGACATGGCGGCGATGAGCGCGGCGGCGCAGGCGGCGGGCGCACTGATCCTTTGGGATCTGTCGCATTCGGCCGGCGCGCTTGCGGTGCAGCTTGATGAAGATGGCGCCGATTTTGCGGTGGGCTGCGGCTACAAATATCTGAACGGCGGCCCCGGCGCGCCGGCCTTTGCCTATGTCGCGCGGCGGCATTGGGATGGGTGTGACCCGGCGCTGACCGGCTGGATGGGCCATGCTGCGCCCTTCGATTTTGCCGCCGATTATGCGCCGGCCCCCGGCGCGCGCCGCCTGCTCACCGGCACGCCGCCGATCCTGGCGATGCGCGCGCTGGAGGCCGGCGTGGCGACGTTTGCCGGCATCGCCATGGCGGCGGCCGAAGCGAAAAGCCGCCGCCAAGTGCAGTTGTTCGCGGCCGGCGCGGCGGCGATTGCGGGCATCAACGTCGATCCGCTGCCCGCCGGCCGTCACGGCGCGCAATGCATCATCCGCCACAAATCTGCGCGCCGCGTGATGAACGCCCTGGTTGCGCGCGGCGTCATCGGCGATATGCGCCCGCCCGATGCGATGCGCTTCGGCTTTCCGGCGCTCACCACGCGCTATGCCGATATCGGGCTGGCGTTGGCGGCGCTCAAGGCCGTGCTGGCCAGCGGCGAATGGCAGGACGATCGCTTCGCCCCGGTGGGCATGGTCAGTTAGGCGTTACCGTGATGATGCGCTCCGCCTCCTGCAACACCCGCGCGCGGCTCCACACGAACGGCACATAGTTGCCGCTGGCCCAGCGCGGGAACAGATCGCGATAATGCGGGCTGGCCGGGTCGCCGCTCTGGCCCGGCGTGTTGATGGCGACGCTGTTGTCCCAGGCGCCGACATCCATCACCACCCGCACCGATGCCCCAGCCGTGACGTGGAAATCCGGCGCCGAACTCATCGCCATGGGTGTCGAGCCGCTGCCGCCGATCGGCAGCGGGCCAACGCGGCGTTCGACATCACGGCCGGCGATGGGCAGCGCCGGCTGGAAATCCGCAACATGCAGCGCCCCCCAGCGCCATTTCGCCGGATCGGGGCCAAGCAGTTTTGACGCTTCGGCAAAGGCGCTGGCGAGCGAGCCGAGCAGGATGGTCGCGCGCATCGCGCCGGCATCCGCGCCCAGCAGCGCACCGTCTTCCAGTACGGGCAGCACATTGCCGATGGCGGTGCGGCCGAAATTGCGCTGCGCTGATTCTGGCACGATGGCTTTTACAGCGGCGCCCGGCAGGTGCCGGCTGGCCCACATCTCATAGAGTGCGGCGGGTGCGGAATCCGGGCCTTCATGCCCGTCCCAACCCTGCAACATCGCCAGTGCGGCGCGTTCGGCGTCGCTGCGGCCGGTCAGGCCGGCGAGCAATTTCACCGCGCGTTGCGCCATCGCCGAGGTGGCGTCATTCTGCAGCGCCATCGCATCGGTCATGCTGAACTTCGGTTTGCTGCCAATCACTTCGTTGATGCGGGTGATACGGCTGCGATCGCCCCATTCCAGGCCCAGCAGGCGGGGATAGCCGACCGGCACGTTGAATTCATTGGCCGTGGCGAACCAGCCCTGCGCCGGGTTGTAAACCACCGGCATCAGCTTGGCATCGAGCAGGCCCGTCCAGCCATAGGCCTTGCCGGCCGGAACGGGGAGCAGGCCGTCGCCGGCCGTGCGGACCGGCACGAAGCCGCCCGGCGCCCAACCGATATCGCCGGCCCGGCTGGCAAACAGCAGGTTGAGCGGCGGCGCGCCCCAATGGTTGCGGGCGACCAGGAATTCGTCCCAGCTCTTGGCGGCAAACGCCCAGGTAGCGTTGAAATAGGCCGACGCGCCGGGCTTCGCCCAGGTGGCACGCAGGGCAAAGCTGCGGCCTGATGCGGCGTCTTCGTGGATGATCGGGCCGTCGGGGCTGAATTTCAGCACGATTTCGCGCGGCGCTTCGCCTTTCACGGCGATGGTCTCGCGCAATTCCGTCAAATTCGTGCCCTTCGGGTTCACCACCAGATCCTGCTGATCGATGCCAAAAATGGTCAGCGCCCAGGCCACATCCTCGTTGTGGCCAAAGCTGACGCCGGGCAGCGCCGGCTCGCCCGATCCGGCGATCTTCAGGTCCGGCGTGTCGATGTGGGACAGGTAGCGCAAATTGGGCACGGCGTGGGCGCGGTGCGGATCATTGGCCAGGATCGGCCGGCCGGTGGCGCTGCGGGCCGGCGCGATCACCCAGTTGTTCGATCCTTCCAGGGTTTCCGGATCGGTGCGGCTGGCCACCACCATTTGCTTGCCATCAAAGCGCACATCGCTGGTGCCGGCCATGTAATCGTCGAGCACCTCATGGGGGATGCTGCACGGATCGAGGCCCCTGGGGATCACCACTGCGTGTGTCGGCGCCAATTCGCGGCGCAGCGGTTCGAGTCTGAGATCGCCGCCGCACAGCGCGCGGGCGCGCAGCACTTCGGCCGGTACATTGCTGGCCAGCGCGTTGGATCGGATGCGCACGATATCATCGGCCTGCCAACGATCCGGCTGACTGCCGGTGGCGGCAAATTCGATCGGCAGTTTCTGGCGGCCGGCGGCCACGTCGGCCACGAAAGCATTGATCCCGGCAGCGAAGCTTTCCGTCCAGGCCTTGGCATCTGCCGGATAGGCTGCCCATTCCGCCGCCATGTCGCCGCGATACAGCAGCAGCCGCGCGGCGCGATCCTGCGCCACGAAGGCCGGGCCGAAGCTGGCCGAGAGCAACCCCAGCCCGCGCTTGCGCCACAGATCGATCTGCCACAACCGGTCTCGCGCCACCGCATAGCCCTGAAGGAAAAACCCGTCGCGGGCATTGGCGGCATAGATGTGCGGGATGCCGGCGCGATCGATGATGATCTCGCCGGGCGCCGACAGGCCAGGCAGTGCGCGCGCCTCGCCGAACACAGCAGGCGGTGCCGGTTGGGCAGAGGCGGCGCTGGCGAGCAGCGTGGCGGCAAGTGTTGTGCGGATCATGATGTTCCCCCCCCAAAAGTCATTCAGGCCAGCCAGTCTTCACAGCGCAGCCCCGGCACGCGCTGAAATTCACGCAGATTGCCGGTGATCACGATCAGCCCGCGGCTGCGGGCATGGCCGGCAATAAGCGAATCGTAATTGCCGATGCTCCGCCCTTCGGCTGCAAGTTCAGCCCGAATGTCAGCCGCATGCGATGCTGCTTCCAGATCGAAAGGCAAAACGGCGATCCGGCTGACAAACAGGTTCACGCGCTCGCGGCCTTCGCGCGGGCGTGCGGAACGAGCAGCGCCATATAGAAGCTCATGCATGACAATGATGCTGATGCACAGGCTGCCCGCTTCCGCTTCAAAGCGCCGTGCGAGGTGGAGTGGCTGCTCTCTCAGCACGCGGATGCAAAAATTGCTGTCCAGCAGGAAGCGGAGCATCCTTCAAAAGCTTTCCCGTTCATCCGCTATCGGCTGTTCGCGATCCGGGAAATCAATGGGCGGCAAGGCGAAGAACTCTTCCCAGGTCATCCCGGCCGGCTCGATAATGCGGCGGTTGCCTTCGATGCGGATCACGACCTCCTTCACATGATCCGGGAAGGCGACATCGCGCGGCAGCCGCACGGCCTGGCTGCGGTTGGACTGGAACAGCTTGGTGGCAACGCTTTTCGACATGTCAGCCTCCATGGGATATCCCAATTGTATATCCCAATTCCGTCCAGCCGTCCAATCACTCCCCAGTCACTCCGCCGCCAGCGCTGCCACTTCCGGTGCCGCCTGCGGGCCGCGGATCAGGCCGCCGGGCAGGGCGCCGGTCATGGTGCCATCGCGGAAGGTCACCTGGCCGCGCTTGATGGTGGCGACATAGCCATCGGCCTTTTGCAGCAGGCGCTTGCCGCCTGCAGGCAGATCGAAGGCCAGCCACGGTTTGCCGAGTTTCAGCCGTTCCATATCGATGATGTTGAGATCGGCCAGGTAGCCCGGCGCAATCAACCCGCGATCATGGAGGCCATAAAGCCGCGCCGTGTCATGGCACTGGCGGCGGATGGCATTCTCGATCGTCACGGTGCCGCGCTTGCGATCGCGCACCCAGTGTTGCAGCAGGAACGTGGGTGAGGCTGCATCGCAGATGGTGCCGCAATGCGCGCCACCATCCGAAAGTGAAATCACCACATCGTCCCGCCCCAGCAGGCCTTTGACGAAATCGAGATTGCCATCGGCATAGTTCAGGATCGGGAAATAGATGAAGCCGGCGCCGCCATTGGCGCTGAGCAGATCATAGGCATATTCGGCCGGCGGCTTGCCAGCCGCAGCGGCACGGGCGGCGATGGTTTCTGCACTCGTCGGCTCATAATCGAAGCCATCCCCCATTTCATAATGCAGGCCAAAGCCTTGCGCGACCGCCATCAGCAGCATCTGCACATCGGATTCGGGATAGACATCGGGTTCGGCGAGCAGCTTCGCCTTCCATTCCGGGTTGGAGATGCAGGCCCATTGCTCTTCCCACGGGGCGGTGTCGATCGCGGCCCAACTCGGCTTGAACTTGAACGGGTGCACGGTGCCGCGCCACGCCATCAGGATGCCGTTGCCGCGCAGTGCGATCTGGGCGACGATGTTGGCGCCGTCCGCATTGGCGCGCGCCGTCTCGGCCATCTGCTCTTCCCACGGCAGTTCCTTGGCGATGCTCTGCAGCATGGCGAAGGTGACCGGCAGCCCGGTTTCGCGGCTCATCTGCGCCATCCAGCCGAATTCATCCCATTCACGGCGAAGATCGCTGGCCATCTCGAACACGCCGTGGCCAACTTCGCCCATGGCGCGGCCGATGGCGATCAATTCGTCCTTTTCTGCCGTGGTGCCCGGCACCAGCTCGCCATCGATGCTCTTGTGCAGGATCGTGCGGCTGGTGGAGAATCCCAGCGCCCCGGCGCGCACGCCGTCGGCCACGATGGCCGCCATTGCCGCAATGTCGTCATCAGTGGGCTTTTCATTGCGGGCGCCGCGTTCGCCCATCACATAGGCGCGCACGGCGCCGTGCGGCACATGCGTTGCCACATCGATGGTGCGGGCTTTCTTCTCCAGCGCATCAAGATATTCCGGAAACGTCTCCCAATCCCAGGTCAGGCCTTCGGCCAGCGCTGTGCCGGGGATATCCTCCACGCCTTCCATCAGGCCGATCAGCCATTGATGGCGATCCGGGGCGGCTGGCGCAAAGCCCACGCCGCAATTGCCCATCACCACGGTGGTCACACCGTGCCAAGATGACGGCGCCATTTCGGCATCCCAGGTCGCCTGGCCATCATAATGGGTGTGAATATCGACAAAGCCTGGCGTCACCACCAGCCCGGCGGCGGCGATCTCCTCGCGGCCCGGCGCGGTGATGTGGCCCACGGCGGTGATCCGCCCGCCATCCACGGCGATATCGCCCACAAAGCGCGGATTGCCGCTGCCATCGACGATGGTGCCGCCGCGAATGACCAGATCATGCATATGCCGTCCCCTCCCATGGGAAAGGCACAGCATGACAGACTATGGCGGGCCTGCAACCCGGTGGGTTTGTCAGGCGGTGCCGGGGGTGGGGGCAGTGGCCGGCGGTGCGGGCTGCGGCGCGGGCTGCGGCGCGGGCTGCGACTGGGCCGCATCGGCGTCCAGCCGGCCCCAGGCGTCCGGATCGGCCACGGGCGCCGGGTGGCTTTCTGCAAAGCTGCAACCGGCCAGGGCAAACAAGAGAAGCAGGGGGATCAAACGCATGCCCGGCAATAAGGGGGCTTGGCGCAAAATCACAAGGGGGCTCTTGCCTGGGCGCCGGTGCCATGGCTGTCATATTCCGGCAATCGGTGGGCTTCATTGCCTGTTGCCGGCAACCCGGCTAAGGCGCGGCGCATGAGCAACCAGGTCACTTCCACGGGCGATGAAGCACCGATCGAACGCTTCGATCAGTTGATGGCGGTGTTCGAAGGCGGCGCCAAGCCGAAGGCGGCGTGGCGCATTGGCACTGAACATGAAAAATTCGTGTTCCGCACCGCCGACCACCGGGCGCCATCCTATGATGAAACTGGCGGCATCCGTGATCTGCTGATGGGCATGACGCGGTTCGGCTGGGAACCGATTTACGAGGGCGAGAATGTGATCGCGCTGAAGGGCGCGGACGGCAACATCAGCCTGGAACCGGCCGGCCAATTCGAATTGTCGGGCGGCCAGCTGGCCGATCTGCATGCCACTTGCGCCGAATCCAATCGCCACCTTCGCCAATGCCGCGAGATCGGCAATGAACTGGGCCTCGGCTTTCTCGGGCTCGGCTTCTGGCCGGACAAGGCGCGTGCCGATCTGCCGGTGATGCCCAAGGGGCGCTATGCGATCATGCTGCGCCACATGCCGCGGGTCGGCAATCTCGGCCTCGACATGATGCTGCGCACCTGCACCATCCAGACCAATCTGGATTATGGCTCCGAAGCGGACATGGTGAAGAAATTCCGTGTCAGCCTCGCCCTGCAACCGCTGGCTACGGCCCTGTTCGCCAATTCACCCTTTACCGAAAAGGCCCCCAACGGCTTCAAATCGTTCCGCAGCCATATCTGGACCGACACCGATCCGGCCCGCACCGGCGTGTTGCCCTTCGTGTTCGAAGACGGGTTCAGCTATCAACGCTATGCCGACTATGCGCTCGATGTGCCGATGTACTTCGTCTACCGTGACGGCCGTTATATCGATGCCGCCGGGCTCAGCTTCCGCGATTTTCTGGCCGGCAAGCTGGCGGTGCTGCCCGGTGAAACGCCGCGCCTGTCCGATTGGAAGGACCATCTGACCACCGCCTTTCCCGAAGTGCGGATGAAGGGTTATCTGGAAATGCGCGGTGCCGATGGCGGGCGCTGGGATCGCATCTGCGCGCTGCCGGCGCTGTGGGTCGGCTTGCTCTATGATCAGACCGCGCTCGATGCCGCATGGGATCTGGTCAAGCACTGGACGCCGGCCGATCACGACCGCTTGCGCCGCGAAGTGCCGGCGCTGGCGCTGGGTGCGGCCAGCCCAAATGGCGGCACCCTGCAGGATCTGGCGCGCGAAGTGCTGAAGATTGCCGATGCCGGCCTGGCGGCACGGGCGCGGCTGAACGCTGCCGGCGATAGCGAGCAAGGCTTTCTGGGTCCGCTGCGCGAGATCGTTGCCAGCGGCCTGACCAACGCCGATCGCCTGCTTGCGCTTTATCATGGTGCCTGGGGCGGCGACATCACCCGCATCTACGACACAGAGGCCTATTGAAAGACACACCTCCGATATAATCGTGCCACCGCCGACGCTTGCACGCAATTTCATGGCATTTTGCCTCTTGACCCGCCGCCGTTTGCGAAACAGCATGAAGCGTTGATCACGATCTCAGCCAGCCCATTTCGGGAACAGGCCAGACGTTGATCCAGATTCGGGGAGGATATCGATGTCGTCATTGCGGCTGCGCTCAGGTTGCGCGCTTTTTGCCTTGGTTGCGGGAACATTCTACGGCTCTGTGGCGCAGGCCCAGGCGACCGATCAGGCGCAGACGGCGGCCGCACCCGCTGCTGAGGCACAGGCCGATGCCGAAATTATCGTCACCGGCAGCTTCATCCGCGGCACCCGCGAAGATGCTGCGGTGCCGGTGGATGTGTTCACCGCCGATGATCTCAACAAACAGGGCATCAGCTCGCCGCTGGAATTCATCAAGCAGCTGCCGTCGGTCGGCGCCTCGCTGGGTGATACCAACCAGTTCTCCACGGCGGCCCAGGGTTTCCAGGGCAATGGCTCGCTCAACCTGCGCGGCCTTGGCCCCACGCGCACGCTGGTTCTGTTCAACGGCCGCCGCACGGTGCTGGCGCCGGGTGACGGCTTTGCGGACACCAACCTGATTCCGATCTTCGCGCTTGCGAACATCGAAGTGCTGAAGGATGGCGCGGCCGCCACCTATGGTTCCGATGCCATCGCCGGCGTCGCCAACTTCGTCACCCGCAAGGATTTCAACGGCGCGGTGCTGCAGGGCGACTTCGATGCCATCAGCGGCTCGCGCGGCAACTGGACGATGTCGGCGCTGGTCGGCCACACGTTCGGCAAGGTCAATCTGATGGTCGGTGGCGGCTGGCAGCACCGCTCCACCCTGGCCAGCTTCAGCCGCGATTTCAGCCGCACGCCCTATGCGGTGAACCCGTCCGCCTGGTCGGCGTCCAGCAATCCGGGCGTCTTTGCCGCAGTTTATGGGGGCATTGCGCCGATCACCGTCCGCGATGGCGGCACCACCGCCTGCCCGGCGGTTGGCGGCGTCAACGATACCAGCGGCGCCAATGGCACCGGCCTGCCGATCTGCCGCTTCAGCTTCCTGCCGTGGAACAACATCATCGAAGAGGAAGATCGCTACCAGGCCTATGCCCAGATGGATGCGGAACTGTCGGACCGCACCAAGTTCCACGCCGAATTCACCTATGCGCAGACCGATACCACCACCGGCCAGTCGCCATCCTTCCCGCCGATCCAGGGCCCGACCGGGTCGGGCAGCACCAGCCGTTTCACGGTCAGCCCCAACAACCCCGGTGTGCCGGCCTTCTTGGCCCAGAACGGCTTGCCGACCCCGACAGTTGCCCAACCGCTGAATGCGATCTCCATCGTGCTGTGGCGGCCGTTCGGCTGGCTGGGCAATCCGTCCGAGCCGGTGCGCGGCGCCGGTCTGGGTTTTGCCCAGAACAAGAGCTATCGCCTGTCGGGCGGCGTCGATCACGAATTCACCGACAATTTCCGCGCGCAGATCTTTGGCACCTGGTGGCGGTCGGAACGCGAGGCGGCATCGCGTGACATGGTGGGCACGCGCCTGCAGAATGCCCTCAACGGCCTTGGCGGTCCAAACTGCAACGTCGGTGCCAACACGCCGGGCCTGAATGGCTGCCAGTGGTTCAATCCGTTCATCAACGCCGGGCAGCCGGTGTCGATCCAGGGCCTGACCAATCCCAATTATGTTCGCGGTGCGGAAAATTCGGCTGAACTGATCAATTTCATCCAGCCCTACGCCGGCACGCGCCAGGTTGAGGAACAGTTGGTCGTCGATGCGATCTTCTCGGGTGAAACCGCGCTCGATCTGGGCGGCGGACCGATCGCCTATGCCTTCGGTGCCCAGTATCGCGGCAACGAATGGTCGTCCAATCCGCTGGCCCCGATCTCCGATGCCAACATCAACCCCTGCTTCCGCGAAGGGGATCTCAGCTGCGTCGGCACCCCGAACCAAGGCGTCGGACCGTTTATCTTCCTCGGCGTCACGCGGCCGGAAACCGTGCGCCAGAACGTGAAGGCCATCTTCGCCGAAGTGAAGGTGCCGATCACCGACAGGCTGGAGTTCACCGGCGCGGCCCGTTTCGAAGATTATGGCGGCTCAGTCGGCTCCACCTTCAATCCGAAGGGCGCGGTGCGCTGGAACCCAACTGACTGGCTGGTGCTGCGCGGCTCGGTGGGCACCACCTTCCGTGGCCCGCTCGCCAACCAGGTGGTCAACAACCAGATCACTTCGCTGGCCGGCATCCAGGCCGCTGCCAACGGCTTCCGCTCGGTGGACATTTTCGGCAACACCACCGATCTCGCGCCGGAAACCGCTCTCGCCTACAATATCGGCGCAGTGATCACCACCTCGGGCTTCACGGTGTCGGCCGATTACTGGAACTTCGACATCGATGGCCGCATCACCACCACCCCCGGCCAGGCGATTGCCTCGGCCGTGGTGCCGGGTTTCAACGGCCTCGGCCTGGCCAACTGCAGCAGCGTGTTCGCCAATCTGATCACCTTCCAGGGTGGCTGCGTGCAAGGCGTCACGAACGGCAATGCGATCAGCCGCGTCCGCACCGACTGGGTGAATGGCCCCAACGTCAAGACCAGCGGCATTGACCTGTCGATCGATTACAAGACCGATCTTGGCCCCGGAAAGCTGAACGTCGGCGCGCAGGCCAGCATCGTGCTGAATTACAAGTTTGCCGACTTCATCTTCCGCGGCGTGCTGGTGCAACCCGGCTATCAGGCCAAGGGCTTCACCAACTATCTGCGCGATCCGCTCACCGTCTCGCCGCTGCGCGCCACCGGCTGGATCAACTATTCGCTGCCGCGCTTCAACGCCCGCTATCAGGTGCGCTATGTCGGTGGTGTCGATGACGATCGCTGCGTTGGCCTGGCCACCTGCGTCAGCACCAATTTCGGGCCGACCAACTTCGGCGCGGTGGTGAAGAGCTTCACGCAGCACGATATCAACGTGCAGTATGACATCCCGCTGGGCGGGGTGACGACCCAACTGCAGTTCGGCATCGACAACGTCACCAATGCCGCTCCGCCGGCGTCACGGCTGGAATTGTCCTATGATCCGTTCATCGGCAATCCGCTCGGCCGTGTGTATCGCTTCGGCATCCGCGTGGTCATGTAATCGATGATGTGCGGCGGTGGGCCTATGGTCCACCGCCGTCACCGACACGGGCAGCTGACGGGTCATCCTGTGTGCGGTGCCAATTTTCCACGATGACGTCAGGGGCGGCGAGATCAACCGCATCCACCAAACTGCAGATTACTGCGCCAGACGCGCAGTGGCGGCGATGTGGGCGGCCATTTCGTGCGGAGTCGCCGAAACGCTGCCGGTCATCCACGCATCAACCGCGGTCAGTTGCGCCGCCGCAATCTGCAACGCAATCAAACGCTGACTTGGCAATCGCTGCTCCGACCCCAGCCGGGCCTGGATCGAATCGGCCAACTCGCGTTCGAGAATGGCGCGCAAAGGGGCGGCAAACACCACGCGGCCATGGCGGCGCTGATCCCAGAAATGATCAAGCAGCCATAGCAGCGCGGGACTGTCACCGTTGACCGCGACATCGGCCAGCATGGTGAGCAGCGGCTGCATCGAAGCGGTGAGCAAGGCATCCTTGCCGGGGAAATGCGCATAAAAGGTGGAGCGGCCGACATCGGCGCGGGCGCAGATCGCTGCCACATCGATGCGGTCATAACGCTGGGCCAACATCAGATCGCGAAAGGCTGTCAGCAATGCGGCACGGGTGCGCTGCTGCCGGCGATCGGGTGGTCGCTTGCTATCAGACAGTTCAGCTCTTTCGTCCATTACCGGACGATCATGGTCCTATGTTTGGTGCTTGGTCAAGCCGGCGACATTACTCCGCCCAGGCAACCCCCTGCGGAGCTTCGCCCGATGACCATGCCTGCTGATTCCCAGTCCCGCGCCGCCGGCGCCTTGCTGATCGCCACGTCCGCCCTGTCGGTGCTGGGCATGCTGCACCACCCGACCGCCCATGGCCGTGGTCAGGCGATGCTGGAAAGCCTGGCCGCCATTGGCTCCCTGGCGATGGCGGTGCACGCCGCGCTGCTGGCGTTGATGCTGGCGCAAATGATTGCACAGGCCGGGCTGGCAACGCGGCTGGGCTGGGGGCGGCTGGCGGTGCAGGGTGCCTTCATCGCCCAGGCGGCAGGCGCGCTGGCGCTAACCGGCGCGGCCGTGATCAACGGTTTCGCGTTCTCCGCTCTGGCGCAGCGCATGCTGGACGCCGGCTTCACCCGCCCGGATCAATATCAGCCCGCCCTCTGGATGCTGTTTGGCCAGGCGCGGGGCTGGGAACAGATCGGCACGGGCGCCTGGGCCATTGCGCTGGTGCTGTGGGGGGTCGCGGTCTGGCCACAGCAACGCGGTCTGGCCCTGGCGGCGCTGGTGCTGGCACTGGTGCCGATGATGGGCGGGCTGGGCTTGCTGCCGCTGGGTGTGGTCGGTTTTGGCGCCGTGGTGGCGGCCCTGGCGCTGTGGACGCTGGCGGCAGGCGTGATGCTGCTGCGCGGGCGGCTTTAAAGCCCCCGCCGCTCGCAGCCGGCCTTAAAGCTGGCGCCGCGCGCAGGCGTACAGCGCCACGGCCGCCGCATTCGACACATTCAGGCTCTCGACGCCCGAAATCGGCAGCTTGGCCACCACATCGCAATTCTGGACGGTCAGCGGTCGCAACCCTTCGCCTTCGCTGCCCAACACCAGCGCGGCCTGGCTGGTGCTCAACGCCGCCTCCACCGTCATCTCGGCCGCCCCGTCGAGCGCGATGCGCCAGAACCCGGCCTCGCCGATCTCGCCGAGCGCGCGTGCGAGATTGACCGTGCGCACCCACGGCAACTGTTCCAGCGCGCCGCTGGCACTGCGCGCCAACACGCCGGTCTCGGCCGGGCTGTGCCGATCCTGCGTCACCAATGCGCGGGCGCCAAACGCCAGCGCCGATCGCATGATGGCCCCCACATTGTGCGGATCGGTTACCTGATCCAGCACCACGATCGGGCGATTGTCGCCATCATCGGCCTGCGCGAGAATTTCGTCGAGCCAGGCCGAATCGAGCGGCTCCACCTCCAGCACGAACCCCTGGTGCGGCGCATCCAGGGGGCACAGCCGGCCCAGATCATGGTCATCGCCATATTGCACGTTCAGGCCCGGCGGCAGCTCGATGGTCTTGGCGCTGGCCGGGGTCAGCCACAATTTGCGGAACTCACGCTCGGGATTATCGAGCGCGGCAAACACCGCGTGGCGGCCATACAGGCGCGGGAACGGGCTTTTCTGGCCCTGTTGCGATTTTGGATGCGGACGACGGCCCATCATTGCTGCCTTGGCTGAACCGGCACCGGGCCGAACTGGCAACCGAAAGCTGGTGGAGGGGGTTGGATTTGAACCAACGTAGGGTGAAACCCGGCAGATTTACAGTCTG
The DNA here is from genome assembly GCF_987265915.1 of Sandarakinorhabdus sp. Taxonomy (NCBI): domain Bacteria; kingdom Pseudomonadati; phylum Pseudomonadota; class Alphaproteobacteria; order Sphingomonadales; family Sphingosinicellaceae; genus Sandarakinorhabdus; species Sandarakinorhabdus sp. The sequence continues at coordinate 83,369 of NZ_OZ503948.1, read as the reverse complement.
CTGCCATTGACCGCTCGGCCACCCCTCCACTGCCTTTCGGGCAAGGCGCTTGCCAAGCAGGCGCCGTGCGGGAGGCGGCCTAGTGCGGCAGGCCAGCCCGCCTGTCAACGGGGGTTTTCAGTTCCCCGATCATCCGCGATCCGGCACTACCCGGTCACGCCCCAGCCGCTTGGCCGTGTACAGGGCGCTGTCGGCCCGCTCGATCAACTGATCGGCGCTTTGCGGGTGGCGATGTTCGGCCACCCCGGCCGAAAAGCTGATGCGGCCCATGCTGCTGCCATCCACGGCGCTGCGCAGCACTTGCGCGGCCAGATCGGCGCGGATGCGATCGATGCGCCCGGCGGCGGCCTGCACGCTCACGCCCGGCAACAGGCCGACGAATTCCTCGCCGCCCAGCCGGCCGACGGCGCCACCGTCCGCCTCCAGCCGCTCGGCCATGTGCCCGGCCACAAACCGCAGCACATCATCGCCCATGGCATGGCCAAACCGATCATTGAACCGCTTGAAATGATCGATATCCACCACCGCCAACGCCAGCGGCACGCCCGATGCCACCGCCTCCCCTTGCGCCTTTTCGATGGCCGCCATGATGCCGCGCCGGTTGAGCACGCCGGTCAGGGCATCGGTCACCGCGGCGCGTTCGGCCTGGATCAGCTTGTCGGCCAGCGCACGGCTTTCACTGGCGGCCTGATCCAGCTCCTCGATCAGGCGGGCGTTCGCCGCCTGCACCACCGATGTCGCCTGGCTCAGCTGTTCCAGCAACACGCCCAGGCTGGCGGCATCCATCGGCCCGGCCAGCTGCTCGCCGCCATCGGCAATGGCGCGGCCGTAATCGGCCAGATCGGTTTGCCCGCTTTCGATTCGCCGCCCCAGCGCCTCGGCCTGGTCATGCGCTTCGGCGATCAACTGGTTGACCTGCGCCTCGCTCATCTGGCCCAGATGTGTTTCGCGCAGCGCCATCAGCGCCCCCAGCGTCAGCGCGCCGTGCGCCAGCGCACGATCGATGGCCAGCGACAGTTCATGATCATCATCGCGGACATAGCGCCACAGCACGTCATACACCGCCGGCTCTGGCGGCAGCCCGCAGGACAACAGTAGCCGCCGGATCTGATCGAACCAGGCCATCGGTCCGGTGCCTGTCGGAAATCCACCCGTTGATATTCCCACATCGGCCGGTGGCGGCACCGTGGCGACGGCCTGCATCGGCCCTGGCTGATGTTGCATGGTGTCGGACCCTTCTGCCGCTGCGATCTGCCCATCGGGAAACGGCGGAGAGGGCGGGGGGTTAAGCGGGGGATGGGTTTTTGCGGGGGGTGGCTTTGTGGGCTCGCGCAGCCTGAGTTTGTCGAAGGGTCGTGGAGGCAGGATGCGCGCGTGTTTCGAGGCGCACGGCCGGCGGCAGAGCCGCCGAGTCCGTTTGGGCTGGCGGCACGAAGTAGGGGAAGGAAGAGAAGGAAGAGCGCGGCGGAGCCGCGCCGTCAGACGAGCCAAAAAGCGGCGGCGGAGGGCCGCCGTTTTTGCTCGCTGGCCGATCTTGTGCGAGTCTGGATGCGGCACGCAGCCAGCCGCACTGCGATGGAGCGGGTAGCGGGAATCGAACCCGCATGGCCAGCTTGGAAGGCTGGAACTTTACCACTAAGCTATACCCGCGCTGCGCTGCTCATACGGCAGCCGCCACGCGGTTTCAATGCCCGGCCGCTCGCCACTGTTTTGCGCCCCTCTTGCGCCACCCTGCCAGCCACTTTATAGCCCGCATCCCGCGCCTAGGAGTGTAGCTCAGTTGGTAGAGCATCGGTCTCCAAAACCGAGGGCCGGGGGTTCGAGCCCCTCCACTCCTGCCAGCGGGCCGGTGATGAACGTGCAACACACGGGGATCATTGGCTTGTTGGCTTGAAAAAATGGCGCGGGATGCTTCGCAAGACGCCGGCCAGGGGTAGCCCGAGCCGGTTATTGGCGTTGCTGGCAGCCTTGCCTTTCGGGGCAGGCTGATTCGATTTGGTGTTGAACAGGAAGATGGGCGCGTGAGCGAAGCAAAGGCCGAAGTTGCGAAAAAGCCCCGGGTATCCCCGGCGGAATTCGTGCGCCAGGTGCAAACCGAAACGCGCAAGATCGCCTGGCCCACCGTGCCCGATACGGTGCGCATGACGATCATGGTGCTGATCATGACCACCATCTTGTCGGTGTTCTTCCTCGGCATCGATCAGTTGCTGGGCCGCACCGTCAAATTCCTGCTCAGCCTCGCAGCCTGAGGATCTTCATGTCACGCTGGTACATCATTCACGCCTATTCCGGCTTTGAAAACAAGGTGAAGGAGGCCATCCTCTCCGAAGCCCGCCGCATGGGCCTCGAAGCCTTCATCGATGCGGTCGAAGTGCCGGCCGAAACCGTCACCGAAGTGGTGAAGGGCAAGAAGCGCGCCGTCGAGCGCAAATCGATGCCGGGCTATGTGCTCGCCAAGCTCGCCATGACCGACGATGTCTATCACCTCGTCAAGAACACCCCCAAGGTCACCGGATTCCTGGGCCAGCAGAACAAGCCGCAGCCGATCACCGAAGCCGAAGCGGCGCGCATGCTGAACACCAAGACCGAGGAAACCCCGGCGGCCAAGATCAAGAAGAAGGCCAATTTCGAGATCGGCGACAGCGTGCGCGTGCTCGATGGCCCGTTTGCCAGTTTCAACGGCCTGGTCGAGGAAATCGACTACGATCATGGCCGCGTCAAGGTTTCGGTGTCGATCTTCGGCCGGGCAACGCCCGTCGAACTCGGCTTCGAACAGGTGGAAAAGCAGAAGTAATTCAGCCTTTCCCCCATCACGTGGGAGGCCGGTCGCCCCGGCCGCCAGCACCACACAGCAAGGAGTGGCCCGATGGCCAAGAAGATTACAGGTTATGTGAAATTGCAGGTGAAGGCCGGCATGGCCAATCCTTCGCCGCCGATCGGCCCGGCCCTGGGCCAGCGCGGCGTCAACATCATGGAATTCTGCAAGCAGTTCAACGCCAAGACCGACGGCATTGAAAAGGGCACCCCGATCCCGACCGTGATCACCGTGTTCGCCGATCGGTCGTTCAGCTTCATCACCAAGCTGCCGCCGGCGTCGTACATGCTGAAGCAGGCCGCCGGCCTGAAATCGGGCGGCACCACGCCGGGCAAGGGCGCTGCGGTCGCCAAGATCAAGCAGTCGCAGATCCGCGAGATTGCCGAGAAGAAAATGCCCGATCTCAATGCCAACAACATCGAAATGGCAATGAAGACGATCGAAGGTTCGGCCCGCGCAATGGGCCTCGAAGTGGTGGAGGGCTGATCACATGGCAACGACCAAGAAAGCCAAGGCCCTCGCCGCTGCGGTTGACCGCGAAAAGCTGTATGGCGTCGATGAAGCGCTGACCCTGGTGAAGAGCCTGGCCACCGCCAAGTTCGATGAAACCATCGAAGTCAGCTTCAACCTGGGCGTCGATCCGCGTCACGCCGATCAGATGGTGCGCGGCGTCGTCACCCTGCCCAGCGGCACCGGCAAGACCGTGCGCGTCGGCGTGTTCGCCCGCGGCGCCAAGGCCGATGAAGCCCGCGCCGCCGGCGCTGATGTCGTTGGCGCCGAAGACCTGCTCGAAACCGTGCAGGGCGGCACCATCGATTTCGATCGCTGCATCGCCACGCCCGACATGATGGGTCTGGTCGGCCGTCTCGGCAAGGTGCTGGGCCCCAAGGGCCTGATGCCAAACCCGAAGCTCGGCACCGTGACCATGAACGTCGCGGCGGCCGTTGAAGCCGCCAAGGGCGGCCAGGTTGAATATCGCGTCGAAAAGGCTGGGATCATCCACGGCATCCTCGGCAAGGCGAGCTTTGAAAAGGACGCCCTGCGCGCCAATTTCGATGCGCTGCTCGATGCCGTGGTCAAGGCCAAGCCGACCGGCGCCAAGGGCAAGTATCTGCTCAAGGTTGCGGTCAGCTCGTCGATGGGCACCGGCATCAAGGTTGATCCGTCTTCGACCGGCCAGACGGCCTGATCATCTTCGACTGAACAAGCGGACGGGCCGGGGCGCGCTGCGCTCCGGCCCGTTCTGCATTTTCGGCCTGGGCGTTTCCCGCGCCCAGCTTGACTCTGCGGCGCTGGCCGCCTAACGCCCCATTTCCTGTCCGGCCAGCAATGGTTGGGCAACCGTCCGAGATTGCAGGTGGCATCCGCCTTAAGCCACATGGGCCTGCATGAGACGAGGCAAGTTTTCCCCCGGCTGGCGTTCGCGTCGTGGCCGGGGCTGCGTTCGGGCCATCCATGATGCGCGCGGCGTGGGCGACGATCCTCTTCGGACGGGCCTGGGGCCCGCCGCTTCCCGCAATCGGAATTGCGCAGCCTGCAGGCCCAATGAGCCGGCAAGGCGCCTTGTGCCTTGTCATAACCCGCGCTGATGCCGTCCTTCGGGCCGGCGGATGCGCTGAACCTGTCAAGGAGTGAGCATGGATCGCACCCAAAAAAGCGAAGCCATCTCCAAGCTGGCGAAGACGCTCACCGAAACCTCGGTGGTCGTGGTCGCGCGCAACAATGGCCTGACCGTCGCGCAAGCGAGCGATCTCAGGAACCGGATGCGTGCGGCTGGCGCCAACTTCAAGGTGACGAAGAACCGTCTGGCGCGCATCGCGCTTGATGGCACGCCCTACCAGCCGCTTGGCGCGCTGCTCACCGGCCCGTGCGGGCTGGCGACGTCGGCCGATCCGGTGGCTGCCGCCAAGATCGTGGTGGAATTCGCGAAGACCACCGACAAGTTCGAAATCGTCGGCGGCGCCATGGGCAGCACGCTGCTCGATGTTGCCGGCGTCAAGGCGCTGGCCGAACTGCCGTCGCTGGATGAACTGCGCGCCAAGCTGATTGGTCTGGTCAATGCACCGGGCACCAAGCTGGCCCAGCTCGCCAACGCGCCGGCCGCCAAGCTGGCTCGCGTCTTTGCGGCTTATGCCGACAAGGACAAAGAAGCCGCCTGAGCCGTTTCGAACCCATAACGCAAACTGAAAACATTGGAGATTACCATGGCTGACCTGAATAACCTCGTTGACCAGCTTTCCGCCCTGACCGTGCTGGAAGCTGCTGACCTCGCCAAGATGCTGGAAGAAAAGTGGGGCGTGTCCGCCGCTGCGGCCGTTGCCGTGGCCGCTGGTCCGGCCGCCGCTGCTGGCCCGGTTGTTGAAGAGCAGACTGAGTTCGACGTGATCCTCACCGGCGACGGTGGCAAGAAGATCAACGTCATCAAGGAAGTCCGCGCCATCACCGGCCTGGGCCTGACCGAAGCCAAGACGCTGGTCGAATCCGCGCCGAAGGCTGTCAAGGAAGGCATCAGCAAGGCTGACGCCGAGAAGATCAAGAAGCAGCTGGAAGAAGCCGGCGCGACGGTCGAACTCAAGTAAATCGCTGCGGCAACGCCGCAAGCCTTGCTGGAACAAGGGGCTGCCTCGCAAGGGGCAGCCCTTTTTTCTTGCTGCGCTGAGGGGGCGTGAAGGCGGGTCTCATCCTTTCGGGCTTGTCATGAAAAAGGGGCACCTGCGTTGCCGCAAGCGCCCCGATTGCATCGTTCAATCGCTGATCAGAAGTGGAAAACGACGCCGCCCATCGCGCGGATATTGTCGAAGTCCATGGTTTCCACCGAGATGCGCAAGCGCGGCCCTGCCCGGCCGGTTACGCCGCCCAGGCCGATGTCACGCGGGCCGAATTCGGCGCCGAGGCCCCATACCCAATCCTTGCGATCCGGGAAGCCGCGGCTGTTGCGCGCGTCGATCCAAGTATAGCCGGCGCTGGCATAAAACATGCCGCTGTCGCCAGCCCGGAAACCAGCGCGGCCACGTGCGCCATATTCCCAGCGGATATCGCCGAAGCCGCGCGCGCCATGGCCTTCCACGCCGACGAACAGCGGCCCAAGCGGAATATTGACCCCGACGACACCGCCGACCAGCGCGCCATCGAAGCGGCGCGATTGCACGCCATTGGCATCGGTGGTGCGGTCAAAGCTGTTGTAGCCGCCCACCACGCCGAAATAGGGCTCGATGCCGAAGGCCTTGGAGCCGTCCGGGCTGGTGGGGCCGTTGTTCTGTGTGGTGGTTGGCGGTGCCGGGTCCATCGTGGTCTGGGCAGCAGCCGGGGCAGAAGCGACGATCAGCGCAAGCGCGCTGATGATGAGCAAGGATTTCATGGGGTTCTTTCTGCAAAACGCGGGTGGCGGGGGCGGCCACTGCAAGCCTCAACATGGGTGTGGCGGCCATGGTTCCGTAGTGGCACTGTTGGCTGCCGGCGTGTTGCTGCATTGCAACACAAGCGCGACCGGGCGTGGCGGGCACGTCCCCCCTTTCGCAAATCCAACAAAGCGCCTATATCGCCGGCATCGACCGGTTCGGGGCTGATTCCCCGTCCGGGCTGACATGTTTCGAGACACGGCCTGCTGCGCGATCAGGCCGCGACGGATGGAAACATGTTGGAGGTTCAATCGCCAGTGACCGTGCGACATACCGCAGCAGCGGTGTGACGTGCGGGTTTTGCTGTTTTTCCGGCATTCCCCCTGCCGGGCACATGAAGAAGGCGACCGACACAGATGGCCACCCAGATGAAGCCGCCCCAGGGCGTCAAGCCGTTCAACAGCCGCCGCCGCATCCGCAAGAGCTTTGGCCATATCGGCGAAGTCGTGCAGATGCCCAACCTCATCGAGGTGCAGCGCGAAAGCTATGAGCAGTTCCTGCGTTCCAATCCGGCGACTGGCTATGTTTCGGGCCTCGAAAAGACCCTGCGTTCGGTGTTCCCGATCCGCGATTTCGCCGGCACCGCCGAGCTGGATTTCGTGCATTACGAACTGGAAGAGCCGAAATATGACGTGGATGAATGCCGCCAGCGCGGCATGACCTATGCAGCGCCGATGCGCGTGACGCTGCGGCTGATCGTGTTTGAAGTGGATGCCGATACCGAAACCCGCTCCGTGCTCGATATCAAGGAGCAGGACGTGTACATGGGCGACATGCCGCTGATGACGCAGAACGGCACGTTCATCGTCAACGGCACCGAACGTGTGATCGTCAGCCAGATGCACCGCAGCCCCGGCGTGTTCTTCGATCATGATCGGGGCAAGACGCATGCTTCCGGCAAATATCTGTTTGCCGCCCGCGTCATCCCCTATCGCGGGTCGTGGCTGGATTTCGAATTCGACGCCAAGGACATCGTCAACGTTCGCATCGATCGCAAGCGCAAACTGCCGGTGACCAGCCTGCTCTATGCGCTGGGCTGGAACAGCGAAGAAATCCTCAACCTGTTCTACAAGCGCGTGGTGTGGGTGCGCGGCACCAGCCCGACCGGCCAGGCCGGCTGGGTCGTGCCGTTCGTCGAAGCCAGCTGGCGCAACGCCAAGCCGACCTTTGACGTGGTCAATGCCGACACCGGCGAGATCATCTTCCCGCAGGGCACCAAGATCACGCCGCGCATGGTGCGCAAGGCCGGCAGCGATGGCATGACCGCACTGCTGATCCCGACCGAGGAAATCTTTGGCCGTTATTCGGCCTTTGATCTGATCAACGAAGCCACCGGCGAAATCTACATCGAAGCCGGTGACGAGCTGACCGCCGAAAATCTGGAGCGCATCGATCGCGCCGGCCAGACCAGCATCGAACTGCTCGACATCGATCATGTCCAAGTCGGTCCGTGGATCCGCAACACGCTGATGGCCGACAAGGTGGAAGAGCGCGACCATGCGCTCGCCGAAATCTATCGCGTCATGCGCCCCGGTGAACCGCCGACGCGCGAAACTGCCGAAGCCATGTTTGCCGGCCTGTTCTTCGATCCCGATCGCTATGATCTGTCGGCCGTCGGCCGCGTCAAGATGAACATGCGCCTCAACCTGGATTGCCCGGATGATGTGACCGTGCTGCGCCGCGAGGATATCGCGACCGTGGTGAAAACGCTGGTCGAACTGAAGGACGGCAAGGGCGAAATCGACGACATCGACAATCTCGGCAACCGCCGCGTCCGTTCGGTGGGCGAGCTGCTGGAAAACCAGTATCGCGTCGGCCTGTTGCGCATGGAGCGCGCCGTCAAGGAGCGCATGAGCAGCGTCGATATCGACACGGTCATGCCCAACGACCTGATTAACGCCAAGCCGGCGGTGGCCGCTGTGCGCGAATTTTTCGGCTCCAGCCAGCTGTCGCAGTTCATGGACCAGACCAACCCGCTCAGCGAAGTCACCCACAAGCGCCGCGTGTCGGCACTTGGGCCGGGCGGTCTGACGCGTGAGCGCGCCGGCTTCGAAGTGCGCGACGTCCACCCGACGCACTATGGCCGCATCTGCCCGATCGAAACGCCGGAAGGCCCGAACATCGGCCTGATCAACAGCCTGGCGACCTTCAGCCGGGTGAACAAGTACGGCTTCATCGAAACCCCGTATCGCAAGGTCATCGACACCAAGCTGACCGACGAGGTCGTCTATCTGTCGGCCATGGAAGAAGCCCGCCACACCATCGCGCAGGCCAATGTCGGCATCGGCGCGGACGGCAAGTTCCTCGACGATCTGGTGTCGTCGCGCGAAGCCGGCGAATTCCTGATGGCGCCGAAGAACCAGATCACCCTGGCCGACGTGTCGCCGAAGCAGCTGGTGTCGGTCGCAGCCTCGCTGATTCCGTTCCTGGAAAATGATGACGCCAACCGCGCGCTCATGGGCTCGAACATGCAGCGCCAGGCCGTGCCATTGGTGAAGGCGGAATCGCCGTTCGTCGGCACCGGCATGGAAGGCACCGTTGCGCGCGATTCCGGCGCCGCCATCGGCGCCAAGCGCGGCGGCATCGTCGATCAGGTCGATGCGGCCCGTATCGTCATCCGCGCCACCGAAGAGGTCGAACCCGGCAAGTCCGGTGTCGATATCTACACGCTGATGAAGTTCCAGCGCTCCAACCAGTCGACCTGCATCAACCAGCGTCCGCTGGTGACGGTGGGCGATATCGTGGCCAAGGGCGACATCATCGCCGATGGCCCGTCGACCGAGGATGGTGAACTGGCTCTGGGCCGCAACGTGCTCGTCGCGTTCATGCCGTGGAATGGCTACAACTATGAAGATTCGATCCTGATCAACGAGAAGATCGTCAAGGAAGACATCTTCACCTCGATCCACATCGACGAATTCGAAGTGATGGCCCGCGATACCAAGCTGGGCCCGGAAGACATCACCCGCGACATTCCCAACGTCGGTGAAGACGCGCTGGCCCGCCTCGACGAAGCCGGCATCGTCTATATCGGCGCCGAAGTGGAGCCGGGCGACATCCTGGTCGGCAAGATCACGCCCAAGGGCGAATCGCCGATGACTCCGGAAGAAAAGCTGCTGCGCGCCATCTTCGGCGAAAAGGCCAGCGATGTGCGTGACACCTCGCTTCGCCTGCCGCCGGGCGTGTCGGGCACCATCGTCGATGTGCGCATCTTCAACCGCCATGGCATCGACAAGGACGAACGCGCCCTGCAGATCGAGCGCGAGGAAATCGAGCGGCTCGAAAAGGATGCCGCCGACGAACGCGCCATCCTCGATCGCGCCACCTATGCCCGCGTGCGCGATGCATTGTTGGGCCAGGAAGTGGTGGCTGCGCCCAAGGGCGTGAAGAAGGGCATCACCATCGATGACAGCGTGCTCGAAGAGCAGCCGCGCCGTCTGTGGTGGCAGTTCGGCGTGGCCGACGATGCCATGCAGGCCGGCCTGGAAGCCTTGAAGGCGCAGTGGGATGAAGCCCACGCCAGCATCAATGCCAAGCTGGAAGACAAGAAGGGCAAGGTGCAGGCCGGCGACGAATTGCCGCCCGGCGTGCTGAAGATGGTCAAGGTGTTCGTCGCGGTGAAGCGCAAGCTGCAGCCGGGCGACAAGATGGCCGGCCGCCACGGCAACAAGGGGGTGATCTCCCGCATCCTGCCGCAGGAAGACATGCCGTTCCTCGCCGACGGCACGCCGGTCGATATCGTGCTCAACCCGCTGGGCGTGCCCAGCCGCATGAACGTCGGGCAGATCTTCGAAACCCATCTTGGCTGGGCCGCCCGCGGTCTGGGCAAGAAGATCGCCGAGATGCTGGAGAACATCAACACCACCATGACGACCGGTTCGGCGGACGAAATCCGCGAACTGTTCAAGGCGATCTATGGCCCGCAATACGCGCTGGACATTGCCGACATGGCCGACGCGGCGGTGGTCGAACTGGCGCGCAATCTGGTTGGCGGCGTGCCGATGGCCACCCCGGTGTTCGATGGCGCCAAGGAAAGCGATGTGTCCAATATGCTGGAACTCGCCGGGCTGGATTCGTCAGGTCAGGTTGAGTTGTTCGACGGCCGCACCGGCGACCAGTTCGATCGCAAGGTCACCGTGGGCTATATCTACATGCTGAAGCTGCACCACCTGGTGGACGACAAGATCCACGCCCGCTCGATCGGCCCCTACAGCCTCGTCACCCAGCAGCCGCTGGGCGGCAAGGCCCAGTTCGGGGGTCAGCGCTTCGGGGAAATGGAAGTGTGGGCGCTGCAAGCCTATGGCGCGGCCTATACCTTGCAGGAAATGCTCACCGTCAAGTCGGATGATGTCGTCGGCCGCACCAAGGTCTATGAAGCCATCGTCAAGGGTGACGACACGTTCGAAGCCGGCATCCCCGAAAGCTTCAACGTGCTGATCAAGGAAATGCGGTCCCTGGGCCTCAACGTCCAACTGCAGACCAACGAAGAGGTGGAGTGAGACGCGGGCGCGGCGGTCCCCCACCGCCGCGCCACACCACCGCGCTTGCCCACAGCCTCCACGGAGATTGACCCATGAACGAAGTCACCAATTTCTTCTCGCCGGCCGCCAAGCCCGAGACGTTCGACCAGATCCAGATTGCCATCGCCAGCCCGGAACAGATCCGCAGCTGGTCGTTCGGCGAGATCAAGAAGCCGGAAACCATCAACTATCGGACGTTCAAGCCGGAGCGTGATGGCCTGTTCTGCGCGCGGATCTTTGGCCCGATCAAGGATTACGAATGCCTGTGCGGCAAGTACAAGCGCATGAAGTACAAGGGCATCGTCTGCGAAAAATGCGGCGTGGAAGTCACCGTGTCCAAGGTGCGCCGCGAACGCATGGGCCATATCGAGCTGGCCGCGCCGGTTGCCCACATCTGGTTCCTGAAGTCGCTGCCCAGCCGCATCGGCATGCTGCTCGACATGCAGTTGAAGCAGCTGGAGCGCGTGCTCTATTTCGAGCAGTATGTCGTCATCGATCCGGGCATGACGCCGTTCAAGAAGTTCGACCTGTTGACCGAGGACGAGCTGTTCACGGCGCAGGAAGAATATGGCGAAGATGCCTTCCAGGCCGGCATCGGCGCTGAAGCCATCCGCATCCTGTTGATGGAACTCGATCTTGAAGGCGAGATGGAGACGCTGCGCGAGGAACTGCGCACCACCAAGTCGGAGCTGAAGCCCAAGAAGATCATCAAGCGGATGAAGGTGGTCGAAAGCTTCATCAATTCGGGCAACAAGCCGGAATGGATGGTGCTGACCGTGGTGCCGGTGATCCCGCCGGAACTGCGCCCGCTGGTGCCGCTGGATGGCGGTCGTTTCGCGACGTCGGATCTGAACGATCTGTATCGCCGCGTCATCAACCGCAACAATCGCCTGAAGCGCCTGATCGAACTGCGCGCGCCGGACATCATCGTGCGCAACGAAAAGCGCATGCTGCAGGAAGCGGTTGACGCGCTGTTCGACAACGGCCGCCGCGGCCGCACCATCACCGGCGCCAACAAGCGGCCGCTGAAGTCGCTTTCGGACATGCTGAAGGGCAAACAGGGCCGCTTCCGCCAGAATTTGCTCGGCAAGCGCGTCGATTATTCCGGCCGTTCGGTGATCGTGACCGGTCCGGAACTCAAGCTGCATCAATGCGGCCTGCCCAAGAAGATGGCGCTCGAGCTGTTCAAGCCGTTCATCTATTCGCGCCTAGACGCCAAGGGTCTGTCCATGACCCTGAAGCAGGCCAAGAAATGGGTGGAAAAGGAGCGCAAGGAAGTCTGGGACATCCTCGATGAGGTGATCCGCGAACATCCGGTGCTGCTCAACCGCGCGCCGACACTGCACCGCCTGGGCATCCAGGCCTTTGAACCGGTGCTGATCGAAGGCAAGGCCATCCAGCTGCACCCGCTGGTCTGCGCCGCGTTCAACGCCGATTTCGATGGTGACCAGATGGCCGTGCACGTGCCGCTGAGCCTTGAGGCCCAGCTGGAAGCGCGCGTGCTGATGATGTCCACCAACAACATCCTCAGCCCCGCCAACGGCAAGCCGATCATCGTGCCGTCGCAGGACATGGTGCTCGGGCTTTATTATCTGTCGATGGAACTGGAAGGCGAGCCCGGCGAAGGCATGGCCTTTGCCGACATGGCCGAAGTGCACCAGGCGCTGTTCAACAAGAACGTGACCCTGCACACCAAGATCATCGCTCGCGTCAATCAGGCCGATGAAACTGGCAAGCTCTATGTGAAGCGCGTCAACACCACGCCGGGCCGCCTGCTGCTCGGCGAAACGCTGCCGAAAAGCCACAAGGTGCCTTACGAAACCATCAACCGCCTGCTGACCAAGAAGGAATTGGGCGACGTCATCGACATCGTCTATCGCCACACCGGTCAGAAGGAGACGGTGCTGTTCGCCGATGCCATCATGGCGCTGGGCTTCCGCCACGCGTTCCAGGCCGGCATCAGCTTCGGCAAGGACGACATGGTGATCCCCGTCGCCAAGATCCGCCTGGTCGATGAGACCAAGGCCGGCGTGAAGGATTTCGAACAGCAATATCAGGACGGCCTGATCACCCAAGGTGAGAAGTACAACAAGGTCGTCGATGCCTGGGCCAAGTGCGGTGACCAGGTCGCCACCGAGATGATGAAGGAAATCAGCACGCCCAAGCAGCTGGCCAATGGCCGTGTCGCGCCGATCAACTCCATCTACATGATGGCGCACTCCGGCGCGCGCGGCAGCCAGGCGCAGATGAAGCAGCTGGCCGGCATGCGCGGCCTGATGGCCAAGCCGTCGGGCGAGATCATCGAAACGCCGATCATCTCGAACTTCAAGGAAGGCCTGACCGTGCTGGAGTATTTCAACTCCACCCACGGCGCCCGCAAGGGTCTGGCCGATACCGCGCTGAAAACCGCCAACTCCGGCTATCTCACCCGCCGTCTGGTGGACGTGAGCCAGGATTGCGTGGTCGTCGAGGATGATTGCGAAACCCAGCGCGGCATGGTGATGAAGGCCATCGTCGAAGGCGGCAACACCATCGTGTCGCTCTCCGAACGCATCCTCGGCCGCACCGTGCTGGTCGATATCGTCGATGCCAAGACCGGAGATGTCGTGGCACCGGCGGGCCATCTGCTCACCGAAGCTGATGTGGCGCGCATCGAAAAGGCCGCCGTGGCCGAAGTGAAGATCCGCTCGCCGCTGCTCTGCGAAACCAAGGGCGGCGTCTGCGGCACCTGCTATGGCCGCGATCTGGCGCGCGGGACCCCGGTGAACATGGGCGAAGCCGTCGGCGTTATCGCGGCGCAGTCCATCGGTGAACCGGGCACGCAGCTGACCATGCGCACCTTCCACATCGGTGGTGCGGCGCAGGTGTCCGAACAATCGACGCTGGATGCGCCGGTTGACGGGGTTGTCGAATATCGCGGCATGGCCACGATCGGCGACAGCCGTGGTCGCAACATCGCCATGGCCCGCAACGGCGAACTGGTGATCCGCGATTCCGAAGGCCGTGAACGCTCCATCCACCGCATCCCCTATGGCGCCATCATCAATGTCGCCGAAGGTGTTGCGGTCACCAAGGGCGATCGCATGTCCGAATGGGATCCGTACACGCTGCCGGTGATCACCGAAAAGGCCGGCAAGGTGAAGTATCAGGACATCATCGAAGGCGTGACGCTGAAGGAAGAGGTGGATGAAGCCACCGGCCTAGCCAACAAGGTGGTGACCGACTGGAAGACCGCCAGCAAGAAGGAAGATCTGCGGCCGCGCATCACCCTGCTGGATGAAGCATCGGGCGAAACGGCACGCTATCTGCTCGCCGTGGATGCGGTGTTGTCGGTGGCCGATGGCCAGATGGTGTCGGCCGGTGAAGTGCTGGCCCGCATCCCGCGCGCCGCTGCCAAGACGCGTGACATCACCGGCGGTCTGCCGCGGGTGGCCGAGCTGTTCGAAGCGCGCATCCCCAAGGACAATGCGGTGATCGCGCGCATTGATGGTCGCGTTGAATTCGGCAAGGATTACAAGACCAAGCGCCGGATCAACATCCGTCCCGAAGATGGCGGCGACGTGGCCGAATACATGGTGCCCAAGGGCAAGAACGTGGCGGTGCAGGAAGGCGACTTCGTGCGCAAGGGTGACTATCTGATCGATGGCAACCCCAACCCGCACGACATTCTGGAAGTGCTGGGTGTGGAGCCGCTGGCCGAATATCTCTGCGCCGAAATCCAGGAAGTCTATCGCCTGCAGGGTGTGCGCATCAACGACAAGCATATCGAAGTGATCGTGCGCCAGATGCTGCAGAAGGTGGAAATCACCGACAGCGGCGACACCACGCTGCTGGTGGGCGAACAAGTCGATCGCGAGGAAATGGACAGCGAAAACAGCAAGCTGGAGGCCGGTGGCCGCCATGCTGCCGGCAAGCCGGTGCTGCTGGGCATCACCAAGGCCTCTTTGCAGACCAAGTCGTTCGTGTCGGCGGCGTCCTTCCAGGAAACTACCCGCGTGCTCACCGAAGCCGCCGTGCAGGGCAAGATCGATACCCTGACCGGCCTGAAGGAAAACGTCATCGTCGGCCGGCTGATCCCGGCGGGCACCGGCGCCGGCATGAACCGGCTCCGGGTTGCGGCCAACAGCCGTGACGTGGCGCTGCGCGCGGTGCAGCAGGCCAACGCCAAGGCGCTGGAGCAGACCGAAGCCTGATCGGCTGCGCTCTCGCGATGAAATCACCCCGCCGGCAGGCTCTGCCGGCGGGGTTTTTCTTGGGCACCGCTGCCGGTGCTTGTCATCATGCTGCCGTCGATTGGCCACAAAGCTGTGGGAGATACGAATCGAACAACTGGAACCTGTGCGTGGCCACTGCTTACAAATTGCCAGACCTTGCCGACCCCGAACCGGTGCCGCAGCCCCGCCGCGCCCGCCCGCTTCGGGTGGCGCTCTATTCCGGCAATTACAATTATGTGCGCGATGGTGCCAACCAGGCGCTCAACCGGCTGGTGGCCTTCCTCGAATCGCAGGGCTGCGTGGTGCGGGTCTATTCGCCCACCTCCGACACGCCGGCGTTCGAGCCGGCTGGCACACTCGTCTCCGTGCCCAGCTTCGCCATTCCGGGCCGCAGCGAATATCGCGTGGCGCTGGGTCTGCCCGAACGGCTGAAGGCGGATATCCGCGCATTTGCGCCCGATATCATCCATCTCTCCGCCCCCGATCCAGCGGCGCATGGTGCGAAGAAACTGGCGCGCAGCCTGGGCGTGCCGGTGGTCGCTTCCATCCACACCCGCTTTGAAACCTATTTCGAATATTATGGCCTGGGATTCATCCGGCCGGGCGTCGAAGCGCTGCTGCGCCGCTTCTACAATGGCCTCGACGAGATTTTCGTGACTTCGCAAGGCTTTGGTCAAACCATGCGCGAGGCTGGCATCATCACCGTCGCGCCCGCCGTGTGGAGCCGCGGCGTGGACAAGGCGCGCTTCAACCCCGGCCGCCGCAGCTTGGAATGGCGCTGGAGCCTGGGAATTGCAGACGATGAACCGGTGATCGGCTTCGTCGGCCGGCTGGTGCTGGAAAAGGGCCTCGACATGGTCGCGGCGGCGGTGAACGAACTGACGCAGCGCGGCGTGAAGCACCGCCTGCTCGTGGTCGGCGACGGCCCGGCAAGGGCGCATTTCGAATCGCTGGTGGGCGCCGGCAAGCCGGATGGCGCGATCTTCACCGGCTTCCTCGATGGCACCAATCTGGCCCGCGCCTATGCCAGCGCCGACATGCTGCTCAACCCATCGACCACGGAAACCTTCGGCAACATCAATTTGGAGGCGATGGCCAGCGGCCTGCCCGTGGTGGCGGCGCGCGCCGGCGGCAATGAAACGCTGGTCAGCGATGGCGTCACCGGCGCGCTGATCGCCCCGCGTGACACGATGGGCTATGCCGATGCTTTGGCGGGCTATTGTCGCGATCCGCAGCGCCGCGCCGCGCATGGCCGCGCCGGGCTGGCGGCGGCGCAGGCCTATGACTGGGATGTGATCAACGGCGCCGTCCTGTCCCGCTATCGCGACGTAATCGCAGCTAAGCATTCGTAAAATAACGGGTTTTCTTATCGGCTGCGCTGCGCCTATGGTGCCGGCGATGCACTCTCCTGTCCTTCTTGCCGCCCTTCTTGCCGCCCTGCTTGCCGCCCCGGCGCTGTCGCAACCGGCAACGCCCGCCATGTCAATCGACGCGCTGGCCGCCCAGGTGGTGGCAGACAATCCGGAACGCCAGTTTCTCGCCCGCCAGATCGCCCTGACAAAAACCGGCGCTGCCGCCGCCGGCCGGCTTGCCGATCCGGAGATTTCCGTCGAATTCGGCGAGCGCCGCACCGACAATGTGCAGACGGGCCAACGGCTTGGCGATGGCCCGGCCTTTGCCGTGTCGATCATGCAACCCATCGAGTTCAACGGCCGTCTGTCGCTGCGCAAGGCAATTGCCCAGGGCGATGTGCAACTGGCACGCATCGGCCTTGCCCAATTCGAAGCCACGCTGGCCGGCCGTGCGCGCACGCTCGGCTATCGCTTGTTTGCCGCCGATGCCCGTGCCGAGGCGGCAGCGGCGGTGGCGGCACGGCTTCGGGATCTGGCCGGCGTGCTGGTGGCGCGCGATGCTGCCGGCTCAGCACCGCGGTTGGACGCTGCCGTGCTGGAGGCCGCCGCCATCAGCGCCGAACGCACCGCCGCCGAAGCCGAAGCCGCCAGCAATGCCGCGCTGTATGAGCTGAACGGCCTGCGCGGTCAGGCGTTTGCAGCACGGCTGCGCATCCTGCGGCCGCCGATGATCCCGCCACAATTGCCCGGCGTCGAAGCCCTGGCCGAACGGCTGGAAAGCGGCAATTTCGAACTGCTGGCGTTGAAAGCCCAATTGGTCCAGCAAGGCCTGACCACCCGCCTCGCCGAAAAGAGCCGCGCCGGCGCCATCAGCATCGGGCCGTTCCTCAATCGCGATCGCGGCGACGTGAAGGACCAAGTGGTCGGCCTGCGCGCTACCACCAACATCCCGCTCTGGAACCGCCAGGCCGGCGATGTGTCGGCGGCGCAAAGCCGCGAAGCCCAGGGTGAAGCCGCGCTGATCGGTGCCCGCCGCCGGCTGCTGGCCCGCCTCTATGCCGATGCGGCGCAATACCGGACGCGCATGGCAACGCTGGCGAAATGGCCGGCCGATGCGCCGGCGCGCTTTGCCGCCGCCGCGGCTGAGGCCGATCGCAGCTATCGGGTCGGTGCGGTGCCGCTGGCCACCTATGTGCAGATGCAGACCGGCTGGCTCGATGCGATGTCGGCCGTGCTCGATACGCGCGCCGGCCTGTGGGAAGCGCGGGAGAATATCCGCATCATCACGGGTGCAGGCGACGCCCCGTGATTGCCGGGCTGATTTCCGCGAGCGAGCGCAATCGTGGCAGCGTGCTGCTGGTCGCGCTGGTCGCCGCCGTCATCGGGCTGTGGCATTTGTTCACCCTGCCGATCGATGCGATCCCCGATGTGACGGGCGTGCAGGTGCAGATCAACACCGCCGTGCCCGGCCTGGCCGGCGAAGAAATCGAAACCCGGGTGACGGTGCCCATCGAGCGGCTGATGGGCGGCCAGCCCGGTCTCATCGGGTTCCGTTCGCTCACGCGCTCCGGCCTCAGCCAGGTGACCTTGCTGTTCGAAGACGGCACCGATGTGTTGCGCGCCCGCCAGGTAGTGACCGAACGGCTGGCAACGGCGCAGGCGCTGCTGCCCGCAGGCGCCACGCCCGGCCTGGCGCCGATCACCACCGGGCTGGGTGAAATTCTCTATTACACGCTGGAATGGCAGCATCTGCCGCACGACGAGCCGCACCACGCCGGGCTGGAGCCAGCCAGCACTGCCGAAGATCATCTGATGGCGCTGGCGGAGACCCAGGAATATACGGTCGTCCCGATGTTGCGCACGGTTTCGGGCGTGGCAGAGGTCAACAGCATCGGCGGGCTGGAGCGCCAATATGTCGTTGAGCCCGACCTGAAAAAGCTGGCCGCCGCCGGGGTGACGCCATCCGAACTGGCCGATGCGGTCGCCGCCTTCGCCGACAATGCCGGCGGCGGCGTGATCGCCCAAGGGCAGCGCCGGCTGGTGGTGCGCACCGATGCCAAGGTGATGCAGCCCGAACGCATTGGCGCCCTGCCGGTGAAATTCGCCGGTGGCGTGCGGCCGCTGACGGTGGCGGATCTTGCCACGGTGCGGGTGGGTTCGGCGCCGCGATCGGGCGCGGCGACCGTGAACGGGCGCCAGACCGTGCTCGGCACCATCATGATGCTCACCGGGCAGAACAGCCGGGAGGTTGCCGGCCGGGTGACGGACTTCCTGCCCGAAGTGCAGGCGGCCTTGCCCGTCGGCATGGTCATCAAGGTGCGATACAACCGCGGCGACATCGTCGATCGCACGGTGGCAACGGTGCGCACCAACCTGTCGGAGGGCGCGTTGCTGGTCGCCGTGGTGCTGATCCTGGTGCTCGGCCATTGGCGCGCGGCGCTGATCGTGGCGGCGGTGATTCCGATCGCCTTCCTGATCGCCAGCATCGGCATGGTTCGGCTGGATATCTCCGGCAATCTGATGAGCCTGGGGGCGCTGGATTTCGGGTTGGTGGTCGATGGCGCCATCGTGGCGGTGGAAAATGCGCTGCGCCGGCTGAGCCAGGAGCAGGCGCGGCTCGGTCGGCCGCTGGATGAGGCAGAGCGGCGCAGCCTGATCGCCCGGGCAATGGGGCAGGTAGCGCGGCCGGTGGCGTTCGGCGTGGCGATCATTACCTTGGTCTATGTGCCGGTGCTGGCGCTGGGCGGGGTGGAAGGCAAATTGTTCAGGCCGATGGCCATCACCGTGATGCTGGCGCTCACCGCCGCGCTGGTGATCAGCCTGACCGTGGTGCCGGCAATGGCGTCGTTCTGGTTGAAGGCTGGATCGGATCACGGCCCGGGCCGGCTGGTCGCCGGGCTGGAGCGTGTCTATCGCCCGTTGCTGGCCGCGACACTGGCTCGCCCGTGGCTGGCGGTGCTGCCGGCGCTGTTGGTGGTGGTGGCCGCCGGGCTGGTGTTCACCGGGCTGGGCACGGTCTTCACGCCGCGGCTGGATGAAGGCTCGATCACCACCATGGTCTACAAGCCGGTGGACATGAACCTCGATGAGAGCCTGGCGCTGGAACTTGGGCTGGAATCGGCGCTGGTGGCCAAATTTCCGCAGATCACTGCCGCTTTTTCCCGGATCGGCACGTCGGCGGTCGCAACGGACCCGATGCCGCCCAATGAAAATGACCTCTACATCAGCTACAAGCCGCTGAGTGAATGGCCGGCGACTGGCCCGCAGACCAAGGCGGCGTTGATCGCCGCCATCGAGGCGGAAGCCAGTGGCCGCTATGCCGATCAGACCTTCCTGCAAGGGCAGCCGATCGAGATGAAATTCAACGAAATGTTGGAGGGCACCCGTGCCGATCTGAGCGTGAAGATTTTCGGGGCCGACAATGACCAATTGGAGACGCTGGGCGGGCAGACGCTGGCGGTGCTGAAACGCCTGCCGGGCACGGCGCAGGCCGAATATGAAGTGGATGGCCGCACGCCCAGCTTGGTTGTGCGGGTCGATCAAGCGGCGCTGGTGCGGCTGGGGCTGGGGGCGGCCGAAGTGAACCGCGCCATCACCACGGCGCTGGCCGGCCAGGAGGTGGGCGCGATCCTGGAAGGCATCCGCCGCCACGCCATTGTCGTGCGCCTGCCCGATGCGGCCCGCGCCGATCTCGATACCATCCGGGCGCTGCCGCTCCGGGTGGGCAATGCCGGGCTGGTGCCGCTGGGGCGCGTGGCGCGGCTGGAAGAAGTGAAGGCGGTGGAGCCGGTGCGCCGGGACAACGGCCAGAAACGCGCGGCGCTTCTGGTCAATCTGTCGGGCAGCGATGTGGAAGGCTATGTGGCGCGCGCGCGCATCGAACTGGCGAAATCGGTGAAACTGCCCGAAGGTTATCGCATCGAATTCGGCGGCCAGTTCAAACAGTTGCAAGAGGCCAAGGCGCGTCTGGCGGTGCTGGTGCCGGCCTGCTTGCTGCTGATCCTGTTGCTGGTGTTCGGGGCGCTGGGATCGATGGTGCAGGCGTTGATCGTGTTTGCCGGCATCCCGCTGGCGGTGACCGGCGGGGTGTTTGCGCTGGGTTTGCGCGGCATGCCGTTTTCGATCACGGCGGCAATTGGCTTCATCGCGCTGTCGGGCATAGCCATGTTGAATGGCCTGGTGCTGGTCGATCATATCAACCAGTTGCGCCACGAAGGCCTGGCCAAGGCCGAGGCCGCTGCGGCCGGTGCGCTCGATCGGTTGCGCCCCGTGATTTCCACCGCGCTGGTGGCCAGCATCGGCTTCTTGCCGATGGCGATGGCCAGCGGCGCCGGGGCCGAGGTGCAGCGGCCGTTGGCCACGGTGGTGATCGGCGGGATCATCTCCTCAACCCTGCTCACCCTGCTGGTGGTGCCGGCGCTGTACCGACGTTTTGCGCGCGATTGATCACAGGCATTGAGGAATCGCGGCGCAGCGCCTATGTGGGCTATGCCGGCTTGCCGGATATGGCGATAAATGATGCCGTGAAATAGACGCAGCGGACCCGGGGGCAGTACCCGGCGGCTCCACCATTATCAGCCTGTTGTCGGGGTGATGTTTGGGGCCGAACCAGGATCGACGTGTGTTCAAAGACCGTATTTTTGCCCGGCCTGAATGAGCCGTTAAACCGTTCAAAACCCCATAAATGCCAACGACAACGAGGCATTCGCAATCGCAGCGTAATCCGGAATCTTCACCGATTCTAGGTTAAACTGGCCGAAAGCGCGGTTCGGGCCACACCGGGCAACAGAAGTGGATTCCAGCGGCCCGAGGGGGGCCGGGCAACAGAACCCCCTCACCGATTTGGCCGATTGTGGCCGACAATGTGAGGTGGTGGATATGCCACGCAGCCCGATCACCGCATGGTTCCGGCCGAAGCGCTTCGGCCTTGGCTGGTCGCCGGCCAGTTGGGAAGGCTGGGCCATCACCGCACTGGCAATCGCCGCAGTGGCGGGGCAACTATACTGACTTCTACCTGACCGGCGGCGCGCCCCCGCCGATCTGGCCGGCTCACTGTTGTGGCGCAGCGCCATCCACACGCCGGATCGTCTCATCCAGCCGCGCCACGGCAATGCCGAACTTGCGGATGATCATCACATTGCGCACCACCGCGCCGCCAGGCTGCAGGGTCAGCCATTGTTCGGCCCGGAAGCCGCCCTTCTGTGCAAAGCGCAGGTGCAGCAGATTGCCGTCAACCGTACCTGCCACGGGCCCCACTGCATCGCTGAGCGTGCCGACATAATGGCCCGGCCTGCCCTGGCGCAGTTGCCACTGCCGCTGGGTTGCCGGCTGATCGCCGCGCTGCACCGATTGATCGACAATAATGACCTTGTCCGGAGTCAGCCGCCCGCTGCTCGTCACCACCACGCGTTCCCTGCGGCGGAACAATATGTGCAGCGATCCGTCACCGCGGGTGGCACCGGCAAAGACGGCAGCTGCATCGAAGGGCGGCGCGGCGGCGTGGCCCAGCGCGCGGTTACCGGTCGAGACGCAACCGCCCGTTACCAGCAGCATGCCGGGCAGGGTGACAGTCAGGGCGCGGCGCAGACTCGGCATCCGCCGAACCTAGCACCGTTCGCTGGCAGCGGCGAATGGCCCTTTGCCCGGCCACCAGCGTCACCGGCAGCCGCTAATCCCATATCCCTTGACCTCGGCGGCATCGCACGCCAATCGAGAGCGCCAGACGCAGCCCCCTATCCTGACGCCCCCCATCCTGACGCCCCCCATCCTGACGCCCCCCATCCTGACGAAGGCCCGCCGCCGTGAACGAGACCACGCCAGACAGCCTGATTCCTTATGACGATATCGTTCAGGATGCCCTGCGCACGGTTGTCGGACGGGTGCTGCGCCGCATCCTGGAGGCCGGCGGCCTGCCCGGTGGGCATCATTTCTACATCGCGTTTCGCACCCGCGCACCCGGCGTGTCGATCCCGGCGCATCTGATGGAGCGCTATCCCGACGAGATGACCATCGTGGTGCAGCACCGCTATTGGGATCTGGAGGTGGGGGACGCGCATTTCGCGATCGGCCTGTCGTTCAACCAGATGCCGGCGAAATTGGTGGTGCCCTATGATGCCGTTGTCGGCTTTGTCGATCCGGCGGTGAATTTCGCGCTGCAATTTGCTGCCAAGGATGGCGAATCGCCGCCACCGGGCAGCGCGCCGCCCGAACCGGAAGCGCCGCCGCCGGCGCCGGACAGCAGCGCAGAGGGCAGCAATGTCGTGACGCTCGATCGGTTCCGCCGCAAGTGACCCAGTTCGCCCGCAGCGACGCGCAGAACCGGTCATTGGGGCGATCACCGCTGCGTCGGGGGCTGATGTTCGTGCTGTCCTCGCCGTCAGGCGCCGGCAAGACCACCCTGTCGCGCGCGGTGTTGGCTGAAGACAGCCAGATCACGCTGAGCGTTTCGGCCACCACCCGCAGCCCCCGCCCCGGCGAGATCGATGGCGTCGATTATTATTTCGTTTCGACCGAACAGTTTCAGGCGATGGTCGATGGCGATGCGCTGCTGGAATGGGCGCATGTGTTCGGCAATCGCTATGGCACGCCGCGCGCACCGGTGGAATCGGCGCTGGCCGCAGGGCGCGATGTGCTGTTCGACATCGATTGGCAGGGCACGCAGCAGTTGCAGCAAACGGACGCGGCCTCCGATTTGGTGCGGGTGTTCATCCTGCCGCCCGATCTGGCCGAGCTGGAACGCCGCCTGACGATGCGCAACACCGATCACCCCGAAGTCATCGCCGGCCGCATGGCGCGCGCGCGCGACGAGATCAGCCATTGGGGCGAATATGACTATATCCTGGTCAATGATGATGCCGAAACCTGCCTGAACGAACTCCGTGCGATCCTGAAGGCCGAACGCCTGCGCCGCAAACGCCAGCTCGGCCTGGCCGGCTTCGTGCGCGACATGCTGGGCCAGTGATGGCAAGGATGTGGCCCGTCCTGCTCGGTCTCCTGCTGGCCGGCTGCACCAAATCCGACAATCTGCGCCCCTATGCCATCGTTCGCCGGGCGGACGTGTGGCAGGCGGTGATCAGCGACAATGATCGTGGTCGGCTGGCGCGGCTGTCCGGCGCATGGGAACAGGCACGCGCCGATATCGCCAGCGCTGGTGCCGATGCCGATCTGGCCGCGCTGGGCCCGGTGGTGCCGCCACCGCCCGGCGCCGCGCCACCAGCGGGCGCGCCGGCGCAGATCAGCATGCCCGGCCCCGGTGCCTATCAGTGCCGCACCATCCGCCTCGGCTGGCGGCAGGGCAGCGCACGCACCGTTCCGCCGGTGCAAGCCGGTGCGTGGGCGCCGTGCACGCTTGCTGCCGATGGCATCTTGCTCGGTCTGGAAACCAGTCCGGCGCCGCAGCGCTTTTTCGGCACCCTCTATCCCGATGTTGATCGCTTGATCTTCCTGGGCAGCGTCGCGCTGAACGGCGAAATGGGCCGGCTGCGCTATGGCGAGGATGGCGATCGGGATCAGTTGGGTGTGCTGGAAATGGTGGCACCCGGCCATTGGCGCATCGCCATGCCGTGGCCGCGCTGGAGCGCGCGCCTGGTGCTGATCGAACTGCGCAGCGCCTGAATGGAGGCGTTGCAGGCGGCGCTGGCGGGCCAGAACGCCGGATTCTGGATCGCGGCGATGATCGGCGTGACCGTGCTCGGGCTGGCCAAGGGCGGCTTTGCCGGGCTGGGGGTGCTTGGCGTGCCAATCATGGCGCTGGGCATGAACCCGGTGATGGCCGCAGCGATCCTGCTGCCGATCCTGCTGGTGCAGGATGTGTTTTCCGTGAAGGCCTTTGGCGCCAATCGCGACAATGGCGTGCTCAAGGTGATGATCCCGTCGGCCTGTATCGGCATCGCGGCGGGCTGGGCGCTGGCGCGCTTTGTGCCGGTGGCGATGGTCGAGCTGGCGGTGGGGCTGATTTCCATCGCCTTCGCTTTTCAGCGCATCTTTGCGGAGCGCCGTGGCATCCCGGCGCGCATCGGCGCGGCGTGGGAAGGCGTGGCGGCTGGCGCGGTGGCCGGCTTCACCAGCCAGATCGCCCACGCCGGCAGCCCGCCGTTCCAGATGCATGTGTTGCCGCGCAAACTGCCGCGCGATGTGTTTTTGGGCACCAGCAGCGTGTTTTTCGCCAGCATCAACTGGTTGAAAGTGCCGGCCTATTGGGCGCTGGGGGCCTTCACGCCGGCCAATCTGTGGCTGGCCCTGATCCTGATGCCCGCCGCCATCCTGTCCACCTGGGCCAGCACCATCCTGGTGCGCCGGGTTGATGGCCCGCGTTTCTATGCCATTATCCACGCCTTGATGATCTTGGTGGGGGCGAAACTGGCATGGGACGGATATTGGGCTTTGCAGGCGTGATGGCCGCCCTGGCAGCGGCGCCGCTGGCGGCCGCGCCGGTTGATCTGGTGACATTGTACAAGGATTTGCACACCCACCCGGAATTGAGTTTCCAGGAAGTGCGATCGGCCGGCATCCTCGCCGCCGAGGCCCGCGCTGCCGGGTTCGAGGTGACGGAGAAGGTGGGCCGCACCGGCGTGGTCGCCGTGCTGAAAAACGGCAAGGGCCCGACCGTGCTGATCCGTGCCGACATGGATGGGCTGCCGGTGCAGGAGGCGACGGGCCTGCCCTATGCCAGCACCACCCCGGCAGTGATGCACGCCTGCGGGCATGATATCCACATGTCGGTGTGGGTCGGCACCGCGCGCTGGCTGGCCGAAAACAAGGCGAAATGGCGCGGCACCGTGGTGATGATCGGGCAGCCGGCCGAAGAAGGCCTGGGCGGCGCGCGCGCCATGATTGCCGATGGCCTGTTCACCCGCTTTCCCAAGCCGGATTTCAGTCTGGCGTTGCACGACAGCGCCGCCATTCCCGCTGGCACCGTCAGCGTGCCGCAATATCGTGCGCTGTCGATCTCGACCTCGATGGACATGCTGGTGAAAGGCGTCGGCGGCCATGGCGCCTACCCTGCGACAACAAAAGACCCGGTGGTGCTGGCGGCGCGTATCGTCACCGCGCTGCAAACGCTGATTTCGCGCGAGAATGATCCCTTCCATCCGGCGGTGATCACCGTGGGCAGCATCCACGGCGGCACCAAGCACAACATCATTCCCGACAATGTGGCGCTGCAACTCACCATCCGCAGCTATGACGCGGCGCAGCAGCAGCGGCTGATCGACAGCATCAAGCGCGTGGCGAAGGGCGAAGCCATCGCTGCGGGGATTCCCGATGCGCTGATGCCGGTGATCACCGCGACGCCGATCGGCGTGCCCACGTTGAACGACACACCGCTGGCCGCGCGGTTGCAGACGCAGTTCCGGCAGACGCTTGGGCCCGCGCGGGTGATCGATCTCGATCCGTCTATGGCGTCGGAAGATTTCCAGCTGTTCGGTCTGGAGGCCAAGGTGCCGTCGGTGATTTACTGGCTGGGCGGGGTCGGCAAGGCGCAATGGGATGCGGCGCAGGCCGGCGGCCCCGCCATCCCGAGCTTGCACAACAGCGGCTGGGCGCCCGATCCGGCGCCGACGATTGCGACCGGCGTGGAAAGCATGGCGGCCGCGGCGGTGATGTTGATGCCGGCGAAGTAGGTTGCTCTTGAAGCCACTTCCCCACCCCCCCCTCAAAAAGCCCAAGCGCCGAATCGCCCACAACCCGTGCTACAACCCGTTCAAACCAGTTTTGGGAGGACGGCATCATGCGCGATTACACCAAATTCTATATCAATGGGGCGTGGGTCGAGCCGGCGGTGGCCAACCCGATCAATGTGATCAACCCGGCCACCGAAGACGTCGCCGGCCAGATCAACCTGGGCAGCGCCGCCGATGTCGATCGTGCCGTCGCCGCCGCCAAGGCCGCCTTCACCAGCTTCAGCCGCACCAGCGTGCAGGAGCGTATCGAGCTGCTCGGCGCCATCGCTGGCGAATATCAGAAGCGCTACAACGACATGGCTGCCGCCATCACCGAGGAAATGGGTGCGCCGGCCTGGCTGTCCAACCAGGCGCAAGCGGCGCTCGGCATCGGCCATGTCGCCACCGCGATCGAAGTGCTGAAGAATTACAAGTTCGATGAACTCAAGGGCACGACGCTGATCACGAAAGAGCCAATCGGTGTGTGCGCCTTCATCACGCCGTGGAACTGGCCGATCAACCAGATCGCCTGCAAGGTGGCGCCGGCGCTGGCCGTGGGCTGCACCATGGTGCTGAAGCCGTCGGAAATCGCGCCGTTCAGCGCCTATATCTGGACCGAGATCCTGCACGCGGCGGGCGTGCCGGCCGGCGTGTTCAACCTGGTCAACGGCGATGGCCCCGGTGTGGGCACGGCGCTGTCGGGCCACAAGGATGTCGACATGGTCAGCTTCACCGGATCGACCCGCGCCGGCATCGCGGTCGCCAAGAACGCTGCCGACACCGTCAAGCGTGTCGCACAGGAACTGGGCGGCAAATCGCCCAACATCGTGCTTCCCGATGCCGATCTGGTGAAGGCCGTCACCGGCGGCGTGCAGAGCGTGATGATGAACAGCGGCCAGAGCTGCAACGCCCCCACCCGCATGCTGGTGCCGCGCGAGAAAATGGCGGAAGCCGCCGCCATCGCCAAGCAGGCGGCCGAAGCCACCACTGTGGGCGATCCGAACGGCAACAGCGCCATGGGGCCTGTCGTCAGCGAGACCCAGTGGCACAAGATCCAGGGCCTGATCGAACAGGGCATTGCCGAAGGCGCCACGCTTGTCGCCGGCGGCCCCGGCCGTCCGGAAGGGCTGGACAAGGGCTATTATGTGAAGCCCACCATCTTTGCCGACGTCACCAACGACATGACCATCGCCCGCGAGGAAATCTTTGGCCCGGTGCTGGCCATGCTGCCCTATGACAGCGAGGAACAGGCGATCGCGGTCGGCAACGACACCGTCTATGGCCTTGCCGCCTATGTGCAGGGCGAACCGGCGCATGCCCGAACTGTCGCCCGCCAGTTGCGTGCCGGCCAGGTCAACATCAACGGCGCCGGCCTTGATCTGATGGCGCCGTTCGGCGGCTTCAAACAGTCCGGCAATGGCCGCGAATGGGGCGATCACGCCTTTGCCGATTTTCTGGAAGTGAAGGCGATTATCGGCTGGGGCGAAGCTGCCGCGGCGGAGTGAGCTGTTTCCCCTCTCCCCTTGCGGGAGAGGGCGACTCGCGCGCCAGCGCGGCGGGGTGAGGGGGCACCCGCGTTGGCAGATTTGGCTTACCCCTCACGGGCCGCCTTCGGCGTCTCTCGCCCTCTCCCGCAAGGGGAGAGGGGATGGAGTTTGAAATGACCATCCACACCCCCATCTGTGACCTGCTCGGTGTCGAGCACCCCGTCCTCCTCGCCGGCATGGGCGGCGTTTCCTATGCCGAGGTCTGCGCGGCCGTCTCAGCTGCCGGTGGCTTCGGTTCACTGGGCATGGCCGGCCTGCCGCCCAAGTTCATCGCCGATCAGATGGCCCGCGTGAAAGACCTGACCGACAAGCCGTTCGGCGTCGATCTGCTCACCGCGCAGCCGGAAACCCTGACCGCCAGTGTCGATGTGATCATCAAGGGCGGCGCCAAGGCGTTCATCGCCGGGCTGGGCGTGCCCATCGCCATCATCACCGAGCTGAAGCAGGCCGGTGTGGTCGTGATGTGCATGGCCGGCAATGTGAAACACGCCATCAAGGCCGCCGAAGCCGGCTGCGATGTGATCATCGCGCAAGGCACCGAGGGCGGCGGCCACACCGGCAGCGTTGCCAGCGTGGCGTTGTGGCCACAATGCGTGGATGCCGTCGATATCCCGGTGGTTGCGGCCGGTGGGCTGTATGACGGCCGCGGGTTGGCGGCGGCGCTGGCCTTTGGCTGTGTTGGCGTGTGGATGGGCACCCGCTTCATCGCCAGCCACGAAGCCCATGCCGGCCAGGCCTACAAGGACGCCATTGTCGGCATGAGCGAGAGCGACACGGTGATCAGCCGCGTGTTCACCGGCAAGACGCTGCGCGCCATTGTGAATGACAGCAACCGCGATTTCGACAATCGCACCGCCAAGCCGTTCGCCGCGCAGGTGATGGAATCAGTGCAGCTCAACCGCCTGGGCCCGATTGCCGGCGTGCTTGACGTGATCCCCGAAACCCAGTGCCTGGCGGCCGGGCAGGGCGGCGGCGGCATCACCGAAGTGCTGCCGGCCGGCGAAATCGTCCGCCGTACGGTGGCGGAAGCTGAAAGCGCCCTGGCGGGCATGCGGAGGTTCGGATGATTCGCACCCTTGTTCTGGCGGCACTGCTCGCCACCCCGGCGCTGGCCACCGATGGCCCGGTGTTCATCGGCTTCGGCAGCCACACGCCGGTGGAATATGATCTGGTCATCGCCAAGGGCACGGTGCTGCGCCATGTCTATGATGTGACCGCCGCCACGCCGGGCAAGCGGAACCCCGGTTTTGAAACGGCGGCGCGCTTCATCAACTCCCATGTCAGCAATGGCATGGCGCTGCGCGATGTCGCGGTCGCAGTGGTCATCCACGGCCCGGCGATTGCCGAGCTGACCAAGGCGCCGGTCTATGCCGCGCGCAACAACGGCGCTGCCAACGCCAGCCAGGCGATGGTGGAGGAAATGCTGGCCAAGGGCGTGCGCTTCGTGGTGTGCGGCCAGGCCGCCAACGCCATGGGCGTGAAGAAAGCCGATTTGCTTCCCGGCGTGGAACTGGCAATCTCCGCCAGCAGCGCCCATGCCATCCTGCAGGCGCAAGGCTATACGCTGAACCCGTTCTGAAAGGTGACCCCATGATCCGCGCTGCCGCCCTCTCCCTGATGCTGCTGTCGGCGCCGGTGCTGGCGCAATCGCGCGAAAACTTTGTTGCTGGCCCGGTGCTGCCAGATCTGGGCCCGATTGCGCCGGTGGACAGCGACCTGCCGTTGCCCAAAGGCACCAAGTTCAAGATTGATTTCGACGTGGCGGCCAAGACACCGCCGGGCACGCTCAGCCGCCAGATCGAAACCGCGGCGCGCACGCTCAACATGCATGTCGCCGCCGGTGTGCGACAAGAAAATGTGCAGATCGTGCTGATCTTCCACGGCCCCTCCGCCGCCGATCTGCTCAAACCCGAGGTCTATGCCGCGCGCAACGACGGCAAGACCAACGGCAGCATGGATGCGATCCGCAAGCTGATCGGTGCTGGCGTCGAATTCTATCTGTGCGGGCAGACGGCTGCGGGCCAGAACATCACCAAGGCCGATCTGCTGCCCGGCGTGAAAATGTCGCTCTCGGCGATCACCGCCCACGCCGTCTATCAACAGCGCGGCTACACGCTCAATCCGTTCTGATCGGAGTTGGCCGGCGATCTCCAACTGCCGTTTGATGCAGTTGACCTCATCGCGCAGCGGTGCGTGCGCGGCGAAATGGGGTGGCTTCGGAATCGCCGGCCGTGTCGCGCCGCAGCCCGGTCATAGCACTGACCAGTTCGGCCAGGCGCGTCCCTTGCTCGACCGCCGTCGAATGGACAATTGTTGATCGTTGCAGCCTTCTCTTGCCGGGTTGCCAAACCTCGGCACACGCCAAAAACCGGCATTCGCATGGGCCAGCGAAGTCGTCGAACGGACCGGGCTTTGCCTGTTCGCTTTCACGTCGCGCGGTTCAGATCGCTGCATTGTGTGCAGGTTTGCGCGATGGGCGAAGCCAGGTTCCGACCGGGTCGGCGTCGTCAAAGAGGCGCCATGCATGACGTGGCTGTAGCGTTCGTGACCCCAAAAGTGTCGGTAGGGCTTACACTTCGGAAAATATTTGATTGATCCCGATTTAATGTCGGCCATATGTTTCAATGAGTTAATGAAAATTAACCAAATTGGTATAAAGTTTGCAGGTTATCTGGTCGACACACTGGTTGCATACCTGCACTCGGGCGTCAGATAAGCTTTCAAGGGGCATGAACACGTGAATATCAAATCGATCATCGGCGGGGCAGTTGCTGCTATCGCCATCACCAGCAGCGCGCAGGCCGCAAATCTTGTCGTCAACGGCGGCTTTGAAACCTGGGGCCTCGGCGCTGCATCTGATGAATTCTCGACGCAATATGGTCCGGGCAATGGCCAGCTGCAGGGCTGGACGACGACCGGCCTGGCGTTTGTTTTCGTGCCCGGCGATCCCGATGCCGTCGGCCGCTACGGTGGTTTCGCGTTGTGGGGCCCGTCGAACGGCGTCAACAACGGCCTGACGACCAGCAGTCAGGGTGGCAATTACATCGGTTCCGATGCCGATCGTGGCTTTGGTGCCCCGATCACCCAGACGCTGACCGGCCTGACCGTCGGCAAGACCTATAATGTCTCGTTCGAATGGGCCGCCGCACAGCAGTCCGGTTTCTTTGGTGACACCACGGAATCCTGGGAAGTCTATCTGACGGATTCGGGCAACAGCCAGATCGCCAACTTCCAGACGGCGATCCTCAACAACCCGGAAAAGGGCTTTCAGCCGTGGCGCAATGAAATCTTCAGCTTCGTTGCGACCGAATCGTCGCACGCGCTGACGTTCTTCGCCAATGGTGGCCCGGGTGGCTTGCCGCCGTTCGCGCTGCTCGACAATGTCTCGGTTCAGCAAGCCGTTCCCGAGCCGTCGTCGTGGGCGATGCTGATCGCCGGTTTCGGTATCGTCGGTGCGGCAGCGCGTCGCCGCCGCACGGCAATCGTTGCTGCCTGAGGCTTGCGGCGTATAATGAATGCCGGCGGGGGAAACCCTGCCGGCATTTGTTTTTGGAGGGTGAGTTTTGGACGCGACGACCAGCCTTTTCGGGTCGCTGCCCGGCTTTGCGCTTTCGGTGGCGCGGCTTTGCATGTGGCTGGTCATCCTCAGCGTCATCTTCGTGCCGCTGGAACGGCTGTTCGCGCGCACGCCGGCGAAATGGGCGCGGCCGCAGATCCGCAACGATCTCTTCTATTATTTCCTCTCCAGCCTGTTCCCGGCGGCGCTGATGGCGCTGCCGCTGGCGCTGCTGGCCAAGCTGGTGGCGCTGCTGGTGCCGGCTGGGTTCCATGACTGGGTCCATCAATTGCCGGTCTGGGCCGCCATCGCCGCCGGGCTGGTCGTTGCCGATATCGGTTCTTATTGGGGCCATCGATTCAGCCACGAATGGCCGCTGGTCTGGCGCTTTCATGCGCTGCACCACAGCGCAGAGCATATCGATTATCTGGTCAACGGCCGCGCCCATCCGGTCGATATCATTTGGGTGCGCATGGCCGGGCTGGTGCCGGTTTATATCCTGGGGTTGGGCAGCACCGCCGGCGCCGGCTCGATCGTGCCCGCCGTCATTGCCATCGTCGGCACGCTCGCCAGCTTTTTCGTTCATGCCAATGTCCGCTGGCGCTTTGGCCCGCTGGAATGGCTGGTGGCGACCCCGGCCTTCCATCATTGGCATCACAGCAAGCACGACCATATCAACCATAATTACGCCGCAACGTTCCCCTGGATCGATGCGATGTTCGGCACGCTGTACCTGCCCAAACACTTCCCGGCCGAATATGGCATTGCCGAACCTGTGCCGACGACCATCACCGGCCAGATGCTGGCGCCGTTCGAACAGCGTCGTGCGGCGGCAATGTCCGCACGAGATTGACGTTTCCAGGGCATGGCATACGCAACGCCTTGCCGTACCAACGCAGGCGCTCCGATCTCGCTATTTGAACTGCAAACGGCAGCTTCTGTCGCGAGCAGCCGTTGGGAGATCGACACTGGAACGACCGAGACTGGTTCGATACCAGCCTGCCCGGCTTGCGCCCGAGGCAGCGGACCTGGCGATCACCCCTTCAAACTGGGCACCAGCGCGGCGGCATCCTCCGCACTTGTCTCCGGCCCCGGCACCCGCACATCGATCTGCCCGCTCGCCGCCAGGTGGATGGCGCGGCGGATGCGGTTGTAGGTGCCGCAGCGGCACAGGTTGGTGATGGCGGTGTTGATGTCGTCGTCGGTGGGCTGCGGCTTGTCCTTCAGCAGCGCGGCGGCGGCCATGATCATGCCGGATTGGCAATAGCCGCATTGCGGCACCTGAACCGCGATCCACGCCTGTTGCAGCGGGTGGTCGCGATTGTCGGACAGGCCTTCGATGGTGGTGACGAACGTGCCTTCCAGATCGGCGATGCTCACCTGGCACGACCGCGTCGCCTTGCCATCGACATGCACGGTACACGCCCCGCACAGCCCGGCGCCGCAGCCGAACTTGGTGCCGGTCAGCCCCGCGGCATCGCGCAGCGCCCACAGCAGGGGCGTATCGGGGGCCATCAGAAATTCGACAGGATTGCCGTTCACGGTGAACTTGGTCATGCCAACTGCATAGTGTGTGGGAGGCTCCAATGGAACTGACGACTCTCGATTACCGGGTGGATGACGGCATTGCGCGGGTGACGCTCAACCGGCCCGCCGAGCTCAACACCATGAACAAGGCGTTCTGGCCGGAAATGATCGCTGTGTTCCGTGCCATCGATGCCGACCCGGCGGTGCGTTGCGTGATCATCGCGTCGACCGGCAAGCATTTCACCGCCGGGCTCGATCTGAAGATGGCGGCGAGCGGTGCGCTGGCCAACAGCGGCGCCGATGCCGGGCGCCAGCGCGAGGCCTTCCGCCGCCATGTGAAAGAGCTGCAGGAAAGCTTCAACGTGATCGACAATTGTCGGGTGCCGGTGATCGCGGTGTGCCAGGGCGGCTGCATCGGCGGCGGTGTCGATCTGGTGACGGCGTGCGATATCCGCATCTGTACCAGTGACGCGTTTTTCGTCATCCAGGAAATCAACATCGCCATCGTCGCCGATGTCGGCACGTTGCAACGCATCCCGCATCTGTTGCCGCAGGGGCTGATCCGCGAGTTGGCCTACACCGGCCGGCGCTTCCCGGCCGCCGAAGCCGCAACCTGGGGCTTCGTCAACCGCGTCGCCGACGGCCAGGAGGCAGCGCTGGCGGCAGCCGAAGCCATGGCGCGCGACATCGCCGCCAAATCGCCACTGGCCATCGCCGGCATCAAGCAGGTGTTGAACCATGGCCGCGATCACAGCGTGGCCGATGGGCTGGAATATGTCGCAGTGTGGAATGCCGGGATGTTGCAGGGCGAGGATGTCGCCACCGCCGTGCGCGCGCAGATGGCCAAGCAACAAGCGGTCTTCGCTGATCTGATAGCCTGATGCGACGTTGCAACAGGCGCGTTTCGGCTTGCCTGTTGCGATGCAGCACGGCATAGAACCGTCATCGTTCGGCGGCCGGGTCCGCCCGTTTCAGGCCAGAGGCAATATGCGCCGCTTTTTGCAAATGATGTTCGCCGCCGGAGCAATCCTTGCTTCGGGGCATGGTGCCGCGCAGGAAGCGGTCGCTGCCGCGCCGGTGCCGCCGGTTGCCGCCACCGCGGTGCCCACCGGCACGATCGAATTGACGGCGCCCACCGCCGGCATTGGCCAGCCCAGCGGCGGTTGGGAGCTGCAGAAGCCGATGACCGACATTGCGGTCGAAGCACAGAACATGGTCGATCATGTGCTCAACCCGGTGATGGCCGGCACGGCGGTGTTCGTGCTGATCCTGCTGGCCTGGACGGTGTTTCGTTATCGCGCTGGTGCCAATCCGGTGCCGTCGAAAACCAGCCACAACACCACCATCGAAGTGATCTGGACGGCGGTGCCGGCCTTGATCTTGCTGGTGATCGCGGTGCCGTCGTTCCGTTTGCTCGCCAATCAGTACAGCCCGCCAAAAGCCGACATCACGGTGAAGGCGACCGGTCACCAATGGTATTGGGAATATGAATATCCCGATCAGGGCGGCTTCACCTATGATTCGGTGATGCTCACCGAAGCCGAATCCGCCAAACGCGGCACGCCCCGGCTGCTTGATGTGGACAATCGCCTGGTGGTGCCGGTTGGCGCGACGGTGAAGATCCTCACCACTGCTGCCGATGTGATCCACAGCTTCGCCATGCCGGCCTTCTATGTGAAAATGGACGCAGTGCCGGGCCGCATCAACGAAACCTGGTTCAAGGTGGACAAGCCCGGCGTCTATTTCGGCCAGTGCAGCGAATTGTGCGGCTCGCGCCATGCCTACATGCCGATCGCCGTCGAAGTGCTGCCGCGTGACAAGTTCGATGCCTGGGTGGCTGCCAAGCAGAAGGAAAACGGCATCGAGCCGCCCGCCGCTGCTGTTGCTGCCGCAGCCGCCGCTCCCGCCGAAGCCGCCGCGCCCGTCGCTGCGCCGGCCGCCTGATCAGTCAAGAGGACGCCTAGACCATGGCTCACGCCGCCACCGCCGGAGCGCACGACTCCCACGATGACCACAAGCTGGGCTTTGTCCAGCGTTGGCTGTTCTCGACCAATCACAAGGATATCGGCACCCTCTACCTGATCTTCGCGATCATCGCCGGCACCATCGGCGGCGCGATTTCGGGCATGATGCGCCTGGAACTGGCGCAGCCAGGTATCCAGTATCTGACCTTCATGACCCAAGGGAATGTCGATCAGGCCAACCATCTGTGGAACGTGTTTATCACCGCGCATGGCCTGATCATGGTGTTCTTCACCGTGATGCCGGCGATGATCGGCGGTTTCGGTAACTGGTTTGTGCCGATCATGATCGGCGCGCCCGACATGGCGTTCCCGCGCATGAACAATGTGTCGTTCTGGCTGCTGGTGCCGTCGTTCCTGCTGCTGTGCGGATCGATGTTCGTCGAGGGCCCGGCGGGTGCCAATGGCGCCGGCACCGGCTGGACCGTGTATCCGCCGCTGTCGACGCAAGGCCACCCCGGCCCGGCTGTGGACATGGCGATCCTGTCGCTGCACATCGCCGGTGCCTCGTCGATCCTGGGTGCGATCAATTTCATCACCACCATCCTCAACATGCGCGCGCCGGGGATGACCCTGCACAAGATGCCGCTGTTCGTCTGGTCGGTGCTGGTCACCGCCTTCCTGCTGTTGTTGTCGCTGCCGGTTCTGGCCGGCGCCATCACCATGCTGCTGACCGATCGCAACTTCGGCACCCACTTCTTCACCAGCGATGGTGGTGGTGATCCGGTGCTTTACCAGCATCTGTTCTGGTTCTTCGGTCACCCGGAGGTGTACATCCTGATCTTGCCCGGTTTCGGCATTGTCAGCCAGATCGTCTCCACCTTCAGCCGCAAGCCGGTGTTCGGTTATCTCGGCATGGCCTACGCCATGGTCGCCATCGGCTTCATCGGCTTCATCGTGTGGGCGCACCACATGTTCACGGCCGGCCTGGATGTGAACACCAAGATGTATTTCACCGCCGCGACGATGATCATCGCGGTGCCCACCGGCATCAAGATCTTCAGCTGGATCGCCACCATGTGGGGCGGGTCGATCAAGTTCGACACGCCGATGCTGTGGGCGATCGGCTTCATTTTCATGTTCACCGTGGGCGGCGTCACCGGCGTGCTGCTGTCCAACGCCGGCGTCGATACCTATTTCCACGACACCTATTATGTGGTGGCGCACTTCCACTATGTGCTGTCGCTGGGCGCCGTGTTCGCCATCTTCGCTGCTTGGTACTACTGGTTCGGCAAGATGTTCGGCAAGCAGTACAACGAAACGCTCGGCCGCCTGCACTTCTGGGTGTTCTTCATCGGCGTGAACGTGATGTTCTTCCCGATGCACTTCCTGGGGGCAGACGGCATGCCGCGCCGCATCCCGGATTATCCGGATGCCTTTGCCTATTGGAACCAGATCGCCTCCTATGGCTATGCGATCATGGCGCTGGGCATGGTGTTCTTCTTCCTCAACCTGATCGTGTCGTTCTCGTCGCGTCGCAAGGTGGAAGATAACTACTGGGGCGAAGGCGCCACCACGCTGGAATGGACGCTGAGCAGCCCGCCGCCGTTCCACCAGTTCGAAACCCTGCCCGTCATCAAGTGAGGGCTTTCGGGGGCAGGGCGAACCTGCCCCCGATCAGGATATTGCAATGAACCAGATTGCCACTGACGCAGCAACACGGCCAGCCCCGGCCACGCTGTTTGCGGACTGGCGGGATTATTTCGCGCTGCTGAAGCCGCGGGTGATGACGCTGGTGATTTTCACCGCCGCCTGCGCCATGGCGGTCGCCCCCGGCCACCTGCACCCCATGCTGGCCTTCACCGGCATCCTGTGCATCGCGGTCGCCGCCGGTGCGGCCGGCGCGCTCAACCAATGGTATGAAGCCGACATCGACGCCCTGATGAAGCGCACCGCGCAGCGCCCGTTGCCGGCCGGCAAGCTGGCCGCCGGTGAAGCCCTGGCCTTTGGCGTCATCCTCGGCACCGGTTCGGTGGCGATGATCGGCTTGGCCTTGAACTGGGTCGCAGCCTTCTGGCTGGCGGTGTCGATCCTGTTCTATGTGGTTGTCTACACCGTCTGGCTGAAGCGTCGCACGCCGCAGAATATCGTCATCGGCGGCGCTGCCGGGGCGTTTCCGGTGATCTGCGGCTGGGCGGCCGTTACCGGCGATACGCCGCTGTTTGCGTGGATCCTGTTCGGCATCATCTTCCTGTGGACCCCGCCGCATTTCTGGGCGCTCGCGCTGTTCATGGAGGCCGATTACGCCAAGGCCGGCGTGCCGATGCTGCCGGTCACCCACGGCCTGCCGGAAACCCGCCGACAGATCCTGCTCTATTCGGGCCTGCTGGTGCCGCTGACCATTGCGCCGACGCTGCTTGGGATGGCGGATTGGGCCTATGGCGGCACCGCGATCACGCTGGGTGCGATGTTCATGTGGATGGCCGTCAAGGTCTCGCGCAGCACCGCCACCGCGGCCGCACAGATGGTTGCCGAAAAGCAGCTGTTCAAATTCAGCCTGCTGTATCTGGCCTGCCTGTTCGGTGCACTGGTCGCCGATCGGCTGCTGCTGCCATGAATGCCGATCCCGCCAACTGGACCGATGCGGAGCGCACCGCCTTTTACGCCCGCCGCGCATCGCGCAACCGCGCACTTGGCATCCTGCTGTTCGCGCTGGTCGCGCTGTTCTTCGGCATCACCGTGGTGCGGATGACCGATCAGATCAACGCCACGCCCAAACCGGTCGCGGCAGCCCCGGGTGCAAGACCATGAGCGCCACGCCGCTGCAAAATGCCAACCGCCGCGTTGGGGCGCTGGCGGCGCTGATGGCCGTTGCCATGGTCGGCCTCGCCTATGCCGCCGTGCCGCTGTACCGGATGTTCTGCGAAGCCACCGGATTTGGCGGTACCACCCAGGTCGCGGCCGCCGCGCCGATGCGCACCGGCATGATCGGTCGCAGCATCAAGATCCGATTCGATTCCAACGTCGCCCCTGGCCTCGATTGGCGTTTCCGGCCCAAGGTCAATGAAGTGTCGATCCCGATCGGCGAAAAGCGTCTGGGATTCTTCACCGCCAGCAATCGCGGCAACACCGCGATCACCGGCCGCGCCGTCTACAATGTCTCGCCCGATGTGGCGGGCGCCTATTTCATCAAGATCGATTGTTTCTGCTTCAGCGAACAGACGCTGAAGGCCGGTGAAACCGTCGACATGCCGGTCACTTATTATATCGATCCGGCGATCATGGATGATCCGGTGGCCCGCAAGGTCGATGAAATAACGCTCAGCTACACCTTCTACGCGGTGGACAAGCCCGCACCCGTCAAGCTAAGCGGTGCGGCAAAACGTACCATTACAGGATAGGGCCCCAGCCATGGCCGGCAGCAAAACCCACGATTTCCACATTCTCAATCCGTCATCACGGCCGTTCATGATGTCGTTTTCCGTGCTGCTGATGGCGGCCGGTGCGATTGGCTGGATGCACAAGGCGACGTGGGGCATGGGCACCTTCTTCGCCGGCTTTGCCGCGGTCGCGGCGATGTTCTTCCTGTGGTGGAAGGATGTCGTTCACGAAGCCAACACCGGTGATCACACGCCGGTCGTGCAGCTGCACCATCGCTATGGCATGATCCTGTTCATCGCGTCGGAAGTGATGTTCTTCGTCGCCTGGTTCTGGGCCTATTTCAACGCGGCGCTGTATCCGTCGATGCAGGAAGGCATCGAAGGCGTGTGGCCGCCGAAGGGCATCGAACTGCTTGATCCGTTCGTGTTCCCGCTGCTCAACACGCTGATCCTGCTGCTGTCCGGCACGGCGGTCACCTGGGCACACCACGCGCTGATCCATGATGATCGCAAGGGCCTGAAGCAGGGCCTGTGGGTGACGATCGCGCTCGGCCTGATCTTCACCGCCGTGCAGGCCTATGAATATCACCACGCCGAATATGGCCTGGCCGACAGCGTCTATGGCGCCGCCTTCTACATGGCGACCGGCTTTCACGGCTTCCACGTCATTGTCGGCACCATCTTCCTGATTGTCTGCCTGGCGCGGACCTACAAGGGCGATTTCACCGCCCGCCAGCATTTCGGCTTCGAAGCCGCCGCGTGGTACTGGCACTTCGTCGATGTCGTCTGGCTGTTCCTGTTCATCTCCATCTATGTATGGGGGTCGAAGTTCGGCGCCGCAGTCGGCTCTGGCCAGTTTGGCTGACGCGCCCACACCTGCGCGTGTTGCGCTTCGGGGCTGCTGTCCACGCTGTGGCGGCGGCCCCTTGTTTTCTGGCATGCTCGCGTTCGCGCCGCGCTGCACCAAATGCGGTCTGGATTATGGCCGCTTCAACGTCGGTGACGGCGCAGCGGCGTTTCTGATCTTCATCGTCGGCGGCGTGGTGATGGTGGCGACTCTGGTCGTCGATGCAAAATATGCCCCGCCGTGGTGGGTGCATGTGCTGCTGTGGACGCCGCTCACCGTGGGCCTCACCATCGCGTTGCAGCGCATCGCCAAGGGGCTGCTGGTCGCCCTTGAATATCGTGGCGGTGATGGCCCGGCGGCCCCATGATTCGCCGCCTGCCCATCATCCCCACCCTGATCACCGCCATCGGCGTGCTGATCCTGTGCGGGCTCGGCCGTTGGCAGCTGGAGCGCCGCGCCTGGAAACATGATCTGCTCACCCGGCTGGAGGCCGCCGCGACGTTGCCGCCAGTGTCGCCGCGCGAATTTCGGCAGGCGATGCAGGGCGACATCAGCGTGCAATATCGCCGCGCCGCCATCGGCTGCCACGCCGGGCCGCGCAAACCCTATGATCTGCGCCCCGGCAGTTCGGCAGGCGGCACCTCGGGCTATTATGTCGTGGTGTCGTGCCGGCCCAATGATCAGCCGCCCGATATCGTCGCGGTCGCCGGCTGGACCCGCCGGGTGGACGCCAAGGACATGGTGATCGATCTCGATCATGAATTTTCCGGCGTGGTGATCGAACGCCCCTATGGCAACGCGCCGGATCGCCCGCGCTTCATGCTGATTCCGGACACGGCCGTCGCCCCGCTCGGCAAGCCGCAGCAGCCCCGCCCCGCCGATCTGCCCGACAATCACCTGGCCTATGCCGGGCAGTGGTTCGGCCTCGCCGTGGCGCTGTCGGCGATCTATGGCCTGTGGTTGCGGCGGCGGATGGTTGCGCCGCAACGCGCACCCGAATAACGGGAACCCATGCGCTATATCTCCACCCGCGGCCGCGCGCCGGTCCTCGATTTTCAAGGCGCGACCCTGGCGGGCCTGGCCAGCGATGGCGGGCTGTATGTGCCCGAAACCTGGCCGCGCTTTTCG
This sequence comes from Sandarakinorhabdus sp., assembly GCF_987265915.1. Classification (NCBI taxonomy): domain Bacteria; kingdom Pseudomonadati; phylum Pseudomonadota; class Alphaproteobacteria; order Sphingomonadales; family Sphingosinicellaceae; genus Sandarakinorhabdus; species Sandarakinorhabdus sp. Next base: position 43,465 of record NZ_OZ503948.1, on the reverse strand, counting down.
GAAGGACAGATCGCGGCGATGGCCGGGCTGTCCTATGTCGAAGTCGCGGTGCGCGTGTGCCGGCCGTTCACCGGTGACAGCCTGGACGAAGCGGCGCTGCGCGAGATTTTCACCACCGCCTATGGCCGATTCGCCCATGCGGCGGTGGTGCCGCTGAAGCAGATCGATCACCGCCACTTCCTGCTGGAACTGTTCCATGGCCCGACGCTGGCGTTCAAGGATATCGCCCTGCAGGCACTGGGGCTGGTGTTCGAACGCTTCCTCGCGCGCTCCGGCGAACATCTCACCGTGATCGGCGCGACATCGGGCGATACCGGCTCGGCCGCCATCGATGCGCTGGCCGGACGCAGCGGTGTGGAGGTGTATATGCTGCACCCGCACGGCCGCGTCAGCCCGGTGCAGCGCCGCCAGATGACCAGCGTGCTGGCGCCCAACATCCACAACATCGCCATCGAAGGCAATTTCGACGACGCGCAGGCGCTGGTGAAGGCGATGTTCAACGATGCGGCCTTTGCTGGCCGCTTCAATCTGGGCGCGGTGAACAGCATCAACTGGGCCCGGCTGATGTTCCAGGTGGTGTATTATTTCACCTCGGCCTTGGCGCTTGGCGCGCCGCAACGCGCCATCGCCTATGCGGTGCCCACCGGCAATTTCGGCGATGTGTTTGCCGGCTATGTCGCGGCACGGATGGGCCTGCCGATCGAGCGCCTGGTGGTGGCGACCAACGAGAATGATATCCTCCACCGTGCGCTGTCGGCCGGCGACTATAGCGCCGGCAGTGTGGCGCCCACCGATGCACCGTCGATGGACATCCAGGTCTCCTCCAATTTCGAACGGCTGCTGTTCGACCTGGCAGGGCGCGATGGTGCGGCGCTGGCCGCGCGTATGGCCGAATTCGAAGCCACAAAGCGCATGACCCTGCCCGCTGATCAGCGCGACACGGCGGCAACGCTGTTCACTTCACACCGCATCGATGCTGCCGAGATGGTGGAAACCATGCGTTGGGCACAGGCGCACACTGGCGAAATCCTCGATCCGCACACGGCCATTGGCCTGGCGGCTGCCCGCCGCGACACTGGCACGGCGCCAATGGTGACGCTGGCCACCGCCCATCCGGCGAAATTCCCCGCCGCCGTGCTGGCGGCCTGCGGCATCGAACCGGCGCTGCCGACGCGTCTGGCCGATCTGATGAGCCGACCCGAACGCTTCGATATCGAACCGGCTCAGTTGCAGGCGATCGAGGCCTATGTTGCCGCGCGCGCGACTCCGAAATGAACCAGCCCAATCTCACAATCCTGCCCAATGGCCTGACCGTCGCCAGTTGGGCGCTGCCGGGTGTGGAGACGGCGGCGGTGGCGCTGTCGGCCGATACCGGATCGCGCTTCGAATCGGCGCGGCTGAACGGGCTGGCGCATCTGTTCGAACATATGGTGTTCAAGGGCACGCAGCGGCGCACGGCCCGCGCCATCGCCGAAGAGATGGAAGATGTCGGCGCGCAGCTGAACGCCTGGACCAGCCGCGACGCCACCATGTTCCACGCCCGCCTGCTGGCGCGCGATCTGCCACTGGGGGTCGATCTGATCGCCGATCTGGTGACGGGCGCGCGCTTTGATGCCGACGATATTGCGCGCGAAAAAGAGGTCGTGCTGCAGGAACTTGGCGAAGCGCGCGACACGCCCGACGATATCGTGTTCGATCAGTTGCAAGAGGCGGCCTACCCGAATCAGGGCCTGGGCCGCTCCGTGCTCGGCGATGAAGCCAGCCTGGCCGCCATCACCCGCGATGATCTGCTCGGTTGGCAGGCCGATCATTATGCGCCGCAGCGCCTGACGCTGGTGGCCGCCGGCAAGCTTGATCACGATACGCTGTGCCGCCTCGCCGAAGCCGCCTTTCCCGGCCCCGCCACCAATGCCACCGCGCCAACCGACGATCCGGCGCAGTTCGCGCCTTCCAAGCGCCACGACAAGCGCCGCATCGAACAGGCGCAGCTCACCGCCGCCTGGGCCGCGCCCGGCCATCATGATCCGGCGCAGGATGCCGCGCTGCTGTTTGCCCTGGCGGCCGGCGGCGGCATGTCTTCGCGGCTGTTCCAGCAGGTGCGCGAAGAGCGCGGCCTCGCCTACACGGTGTCGGCAGCGGTGCAGCCCTATGCCGATGGCGGCCTGCTCAGCGTTCATGCCGCCACCGATCCGGCGCAGGCTGCCGCTGCCCGCGCGCTGGTCGAACAGGTGCTGCACGAAACCGCCGCTGGGCTGGAACAGGCTGAGCTCAATCGCGCTCGCGCCCAGGCGCTTGCCGGGCTGTTGATGGCATTGGAGGCGCCGCAAGGCGTCGCCGATTTCATGGCGCGCAGTCTGCTTGTCCACCGCCGCATCGTGCCGCCGGCCGAAATCGTCGCCCGCATCGAAGCCGTCACGGTGGATCAGGCGCGCGCGGCCGGGGCCGCCATGCTGGCCCACACGCCGGCGCGCGCCGAGATCGGCCGCCACAAGGCGGCATGAGTCGGGCGCGCATGACCGCACTCCACACCCTCGTCACCGAACCTTGGGCCGATTACGGGCTGATCGATTCCGGTGGCGGCCGCAAACTCGAACGCTATGGCCGGTTCCGCTTCATCCGGCCGGAACCGCAGGCGATGTGGGCGCCGGCCCATCCGGACTGGAAAGCCGACGGTGAGTTCATCGGCGGCAGTGACGAAGACGGAGGCGGCCGCTGGCACTTGCGCAACGTGCCCGAACGCTGGGCGATGCAGCGGCCATCGCAAGCTGGCGCTGTCGAGTTCTGGGCCAGCAACACGCCGTTCCGTCACCTCGGCTTCTTCCCGGACATGGGCGGGCAGTGGGACTGGCTGCAAGCGCGGCTGAAGCCGGGTGACCGCATGCTCAACCTGTTCGGCTATACCGGCGTCGGCAGCCTGGTCGCGGCGCGTGCCGGCGCGCAGGTGACGCATGTGGATGCCAGCAAGAAAAGCGTGGCGGCAGCGCGCGAGAATGCCGTGCTGTCCGGTCTTGGCGAGGCGCCGATCCGCTGGATCATCGACGATGCCTTGAAATTCCTGCGGCGCGAGGTGCGGCGCGGGGCCAAATATCATGGCCTGATGTTCGATCCGCCCAAATATGGCCGAGGGCCCGATGGCGAAATCTGGCAGTTGGAGCGCGATCTGCCCGAACTGGTTGATCTCGCCCGGCAATTGCTCGCCGATGAGGCGCGCTTCATGGTGCTCACCGTCTATGCCATCCGCATGTCGGCGCTGGCGCTGTACCCGTTGCTCGATCAGGCGTTCGGGCCGAGGGGAGGCACCATCGAAGTCGGCGACATGGGCATCCGCGAGGAAACCCGCGGGCTGATCCTGCCCACCGCCATCTTCGCGCGCTGGTCGGCCTGATCAGCCCTGCAACAACGCCTGCCAGCCCAGCGCCACGGCCGCGCCGGCGGTGAGCGGCAGGCGCAGGGCGCGATACCAGCCGGGCAAGCCGCGCCCGCGCCAATCCCAGGCCAGCATCACCAACAGCGCCGCCGCGAAACTGATGAATTGCGCCGCTCGCGTGTTGGCCGGCATCAGCAGAATCAGCCAGCCAAAGATGCTGGGCAGCATGGCCAGACCGATCAGCCGCGCCGGTGCCGGGCCGGCTTGCACAGCCGCACCCCAGCGGGCGCCGCCCAGAAACGACAGGATGATCGCCGACCATGACAGCAGCGCTTCGTTGCATTGCCAGCGGAAATCCGGAAACAGCAGGGTCAACACCGGCGCGGCGAAAAACGGGATCAGGCCGGCCAGCCCGAAAAACAGCACGGCGCGCGGGATGGTCTTCATGGCGCAGCGCCTGTCATGGCCGCCCATAAAGGTAAATGCGGCATTTCAGGCGCGGCAGGCGCGCACGCTGGCTGGCTGCGGCCGCAGACCGGGGCGGAACACCGCCGCATAGCCCTGGGCGATATCGGTGATGCCGACCAGTTCATATCCCATGGCCTTCACCTCGCAGGTCAGCAGCGCCTTGGGCATGCCGTGATATTCCGACGGCCGGTCGAGATCGACGATGACGATGCGCCCGCCGGGTTTCAGGCTGCGCCGCAAGCGATCGAGCAGCAGATAGGGCTGCTCGATCTCATGATACATGTGCACCATCAGCGCCACGTCCACGCTGGCCGCCGGCAACCGCGCATCGGCCATCCCGCCGCGAACGGTGCGCACATTGGTGAATTTGGCCGCCGCCGCTCGCCGCCGCACCAGATCGAGCGCACGCTGCGAGATGTCCTGGGCAAACACCCGGCCCTGCGGCCCCACGATGGGCGCCAGCCGCATGACATAATATCCGGTGCCGGTGCCGATATCGGCCACATTGTTGCCGGCCTTGATGCCGGCGATGCGCATGACGTCGGCGGCTTCGCCCACCCGGTCACGCGTGGCTTCATCGCCCCATTCCAATGCCACCACCGGCGCCACCGGGCGCTGGGGCTTTGGCAGGCTCGCCGGCGCAGCAGCCAGCAACAGCGGGATCAGGGGGAGCAACAGGTGCATGATCTGACTATGACAGCCGAGCATGGCCAAAAAATGTCAGGGGTCGGGCGGCGCAGATCAGTCCGCACTTTGGGGCTGGTTGCGGCTTTCGGGCAGCGCCCGCCAGCGGTTCATCTGGCGCTGGAATTCGTTCAGATCGCGCCCGGCCAGTTCCGCGCCGCCGATGAAGCGCAGCGACACCGGATTGGCCGGCCGGCCGCGCAGCCACACTTCATAATGCAGGTGTGGCCCGGTGGACATGCCCGTCGAGCCGACTTGGCCGATCACCTGGCCCTGCCGCACCTTCTGCCCCGGCTTCACCATGATGCGCGACATATGGGCATAGGCGGTGGCCAGTTCCTTGTTGTGGCGGATCATCACATATTGGCCATGGCCGCCGTGCCAGCCGGCAAAGCTGATCGTGCCGCCGCCGGCGGCAATGATCGGCGTGCCGGTGCCGGCCCCGAAATCGATGCCCTGGTGCATGCGGGAAAAGCCGAGCAGCGGATGCAGGCGCATGCCGAAGCCGCTCGTCATCCGCGCCCCATCCACCGGCGTGCGCATCAGGCCGCGTGACACGCCTTCGCCGCTGGCCTGGTAATATTCGCCCTTGTACAGGCCGATTTCCACCGGTGTCTTGCCCAGCCTCGTCAGCGCGCCGAACAGCAATTTGCCGTGGCGCACTTCGCCGGTGGCGGCGCGGTCCTGTTCGACGATGATGTCGAACCGGTCCGATTTGCCCAGCCCGCGCTGGAAATCCACGACATGGCGCATCTGCTTGACGAACTCGGCGGCCGGCCCGGCCGGAATGCCAGCGCTGCGCAGCGCGCGATTGAGGCTGCCACCGGCCAGGCCATCCACCCGCAGCGGCGACTTGTCCACCGCGATGGGGATGCGCTTGATGGTCAGCGCGCCATCGATGCGGCGCAGCTCCACCTTCAGATCGAAGGCGGCGCGCACCGCCAGTTGATCAAGTGGACGCGGCACCGCCTTGTTCTCGCGCCGGCCCAGCACCAGTTCGGCGCGCACGCCGCCGCCGGGGGTGATCCCGGCCAGCAGGCGGGTGACCTCCGCCACATCGGCACTGCCCACCCCGGCATTGCGCAGCGCCGCGGCAAGCCCGCGCCCACCGATGGTCAGGCTGCGCTCCACGCGCGGGCGTTCGGGGGCTTCGGCCAGCGGGCGCAGCTGGTGGGCATCGACCCGCGGCGCCGCGCCGGTCGCAGCGCCGCGGGCCAGCGGTGCAATCGCGTACAGCGCTGCATCGTCACGCTGGCTGGGGGTGAAGGCCGGCGCGGCGGCTTCATGGATCGGCGCGATCTGGCTGCCGGCCCACAGCGCCGCGCCCACCAGCGCGGCGCAGGCGCCGGCCTTCAGCCACCAGGCGCGGCTGAACAGGCCGATGCCGAGATCAAGATCGAGATGGGCCGGATCAAGCTCGCCGGCGCGCGCGGCGCGCAGCAATTGGGTCGCATCGCCCCTAAGGCGTTTTTGCTGATGATGGAGGCCGGCAAGGCCATCGCCGAGCCGACGCAGCAGGGCGGGTGCATCCCCGCGGCGCGCGCGTGGCAACACCAGATTGCCGCCGGCCGGTGATTGCAATTCCGCGTGGTACAAGGTGCGACCCCCACCGCCGTCCGGCCCGAAACGCCTGGCCAACAGGCGAAGGTCTGCCCGCGGCGAGTCGCCGTGTCAATTCCGCAACAGGCGGCGCGGCGGTCAATCCCGGCCAGCTGTTGCCATCAAACGGTCACTTGCCGCCGAATCGCGGCTGTGCCAGATTTTGGCCATGTCCAGCCGAGCGATGTTCGCATGACAGGATGTTGCCAGCCGATCCGGCCCGCCGGTTCGATTGCCGTCCATTCGCCCGTGCTTGCTGCTTGCTTCGCCCCCCGCTTCTTGCGCCGCCATTGCCACACCCCATTGCGGGCCCGGCCTTCACCCGCCACCTTGCAGGCGTGAATGGCATCGGCGCCTCGTTCAATTCTGCGGGCCATCGTCCCGGCGCGTCGCCTGCGGACGCCAAGATCACCGCCGTGCTCGGCCCCACCAACACCGGCAAGACGCACCTGGCCGTCGAGCGCCTGTGCGGCCATGCCAGCGGCATCATGGGCTTCCCGCTGCGGCTATTGGCCCGAGAGGTGTATGAAAAGGTCGTGGCTGCCAAGGGCGCCCACCAGGTCGCGCTGATCACCGGTGAGGAAAAGATCGTGCCGCCGCAGGCGCGCTGGTATCTGTGCACGATGGAATCGATGCCGCTCGATCGCGAGGCGGCGTTTGTCGGCATCGATGAAGCGCAGATGGGCGCCGATCCCGAACGCGGGCATGTGTTCACCGATCGGCTGCTGCACGCGCGCGGCTATGCGGAAACCATGATCCTGGGCTCGGAAACCATCAAGCCGCTGGTCAGGAAACTGGTGCCGCAGGCCGAAATCATCACAAGGCCGCGCTTTTCCACCCTGGCTTATGCCGGCCCCAAGAAACTCTCGCGGCTGCCGCGCCGCACCGCCATCGTCGCCTTCACTGCGGCGGAGGTTTACGCCATCGCCGAAATGCTGCGCCGGCAAAAGGGCGGCGCGGCGGTGGTGATGGGATCGCTCAGCCCCCGTACACGCAACGCGCAGGTGGCGATGTATCAATCCGGCGAGGTGGATTATCTGGTCGCCACCGATGCGATCGGCATGGGCCTCAACATGGATATTGCCCATGTTGCCTTTGCCGGGCTGGGCAAGTTCGATGGCAAGCGCCAGCGCCGGCTGACGCTGGCCGAAATGGCGCAGATCGCTGGGCGCGCCGGCCGCCACCAGAAGGATGGCACGTTCGGCACGGTGCAACTGGGTGCCGAAGCCAGCTGCGCCTTCACGCCGGAAGAGATCGAAGGGCTGGAGGCGCACCGTTTCGAGCCGCTGAGCCAACTGGTCTGGCGCAACAGCGATCTGGATTTTTCCAGCCTGGCGCGGCTGGTCGCCACCATGGAGGCGCGAAGCCCACGCCCCGAACTGGTGCGCGCCGATGATGCGCTCGATCTGGCCGTGCTGAAGCGGCTGGCCGGCGAGCCTTGGGTGATGCAGCGCGCCAATGCGCGGTTGCTGGGGGAACGCGGCCTGTTCCGGCTGTGGCAGGCGTGCGGCCTGCCGGATTATCGCAAGACCGGGGTGGAGGCGCACACGCGGCTGGCCGGCCGCGTGTTTCGCCATCTCACCGAAGGCGCCGGGCATCTGCCAGAGGCGTGGATTGCCGCCGAAGTCGCGCATCTCGATCGGGTGAGCGGTGACGTCGAAACCATCGCGGATCGCATCGCGGCGGTGCGCACCTGGACCTATGTGGCGCACCGGCCCGATTGGCTGGCCGACCCGGCGGCTTGGGCCGAACGCACCCGCGATGTCGAAAATCGCCTGTCCGATGCGCTGCACGGCGCGCTCACCCAGCGCTTTGTCGATCGGCGCACGGCGGTGCTGCTGAAAGATCTGAAGGCCAAGGGTGCGTCGGCTGCGGTGCTGATCGATGCGACCGGCGAAGTCGCGGTGGACGGCGAGGCCATCGGCCATCTCGATGGTTTCCGTTTCACCGCCGATGTGGCGGCACGCGCCGGTGAGCAGCGCCTGCTGCTGGCGGCCGCCGAACGCCATCTTGTGCGCGAACGCGCCACGCGGGCGCGCCAGCTGGCGGACAGCGAAGACACGGATTTCGCCCTGGATTTCGAACCTTCCGAACCGACATCGCTGCCGCCGCGCCTGTCGTGGCGCGGTGCGCGGGTGGCCGTGCTGCGCAAGGGCCGCGATGCGCTGTCCCCGCGTGTGGAGGTGGACCGCAGCGTCGCCAGCCTGTCTCCCGATGATCGCCGGCGAGTGACGGAACGGCTTGAACGCTTCGTGGCTGACAGCGCGGCGCGCGTGCTGGCGCCGCTGGCCAAATTGTCGGCCCTGCACGGTGATGTTTCGCCGCCGGCGCGCGGCCTGATCGTGCAATTGGTGGCGGCGCTGGGCGTGTTGTCGCGTGAGGCGGTGGCCGAACAAATGGTGGGCCTGACGCGCGGCGATCGCCAGGCGCTGGCGCGCTGCGGTGTGCGGCTGGGGCCGTTGCATCTGTTCATGGCGACGTTGCTGCGCCCGGAACCGACACGCTGGCGGCTGGCGCTGTGGGCGGTGGCCAATGATCTGCTGCAATTGCCGCCGCTGCCGGCGCCCGGCCGGGTGAGCATGGCGGCCGCGGCCGAAACCGATAGCGATGTGCTGGCGGTGGCGGGCTATTGGCGCGTGGGCAGCAGTGGCAATGGAGGCCGCGATGCCATCGCCGTGCGCATCGACATGGTTGATCGGCTGGCGCGCCACATCCACGAACGCCGTGATGGTCGCGTGCCGTTCATGCCCGATCCCAATTGGGCGGCCAGCCTGGGCCTGTCGCGCGATGGGCTGGCGCGGCTGCTGCGCGCGCTGGGCTATCGCCCGCGCCTGGTTGATGGCGCTCCGCACTTCGCCTGGGCCGGCAGACGCCGCCCGCCACTGCCACCACCCGACGCAGTTCCTTTGGCCAGAGGGAATGACGCGTCGCCCTTTGCTGTTCTGGCCGGCATGAAAGGCAGGTAGCATTTGGTCTACGGGGCAGGGCTTCGGCTCGACAAATATCTCTGGTTCGCGCGCCTGGCGCCGAGCCGATCTTATGCCCAGGACCTGTGTGAAAGCCGACGATTGCGCATCGATGGCCGCGTTGTCGATCGGGCCTCGGCGCTGGTGCGTGCCGGCAGCGTGCTGAGCTGGCCGCGCGGTGACGAGATCATCGTGGTGCGGGTGGAAGGCATCCCTGATCGGCGCGGCCCCTATGTGGAGGCGCGGGAATTTTATACCGATCTGACCCCGGATCGCGGGCACCAGGCCGGCGGGCAACTTGCCCTCTTGCCAGAAGGCTTTGCGGTCGCTTAAGGCCGGCGCTGAACCAAGCGGGGCAAAGCCCGACCAGGGGAGATTTATGGCCTACGTCGTCACCGAAGCCTGCATCAAATGCAAGTATATGGACTGTGTGGAAGTGTGTCCGGTGGACTGCTTCTATGAAGGGGAGACCATGGTGGTCATCAACCCCAGCGAGTGCATCGATTGCGGCGTGTGCGAACCGGAATGCCCGGCCGAAGCCATCCTGCCCGATACCGAAGGCGGTCTGGAAAAGTGGATGGAGCTGAACGCCACCTATGCGGCGCAGTGGCCCAACATCACCATGAAGGGCGAAACCCCGGACGACGCCGATTCGCACAAGGGCGAAGAAGGCAAGTTCGAGAAGTATTTCACCGACACGCCGGGCACCGGTTCGTAACGGCGCTGGTTGCGCGGGATTTCGGCCGCGAAATCCCGCGAATCAGCTGCCAAGTGGTGCCGACAATTGCTGATATGAGCAGCGGGATACGCCCAATCGCCGCGCATCGACGCTTTTGTCACGTCGATGTGGCATTTATGACAAGTTTCTGATAGGGAGCGCAAATGGTTGTTGGTCAACGCCACAGCCTATCGCCGGTTCCGACATCACCGCGCCCACCTGCCGGGCGGATGCCGGGCCACGGTCTGGAACAAGGGCAGGCAGTCAGCATGATAGGCCAAACTCGCGTTGTCGCAACTGCTGGTGAACTTAGCCAGCGTTGTCCGTGATTTGGCCCGGCTGCCGCGCAGAATAAAAGGACATGGATCAATGGCACTTGCCAAACCGCTCGGTTTCGAAGTCGGCGACTATGTTGTCTATCCCAAGCATGGCGTTGGCCGTGTCGTGGAGATCCAGCATCAGGAAATCGCTGGAGTCGCGCTCGATCTTTTCGTGCTGCGCTTCGAAAAGGAGCGGATGACGCTGCGGGTGCCGATGAACAAGGTCGAAAGCGTCGGCATGCGCAAGCTGTCGAGCCAGGCAACCATGAACGAGGCGCTGACCACCCTGAAGGGTCGGCCGCGCATCAAACGCACCATGTGGTCGCGCCGCGCCCAGGAATATGAAGCCAAGATCAATTCCGGTGATCTGGTGAGCATCGCCGAAGTGGTGCGCGATCTGCACCGCGCCGAAGATCAGCCCGAGCAAAGCTATTCGGAGCGCCAGATTTACGAAGCGGCCATCGGCCGCCTGGCACGCGAACTGGCGGCGATGGAAAACATCGACGAGCCGGCCGCCCAGCAGAAGATCGAACAGGTGCTGAAAGCCGCCTGATCCGATCGCTGATCTGATCAGTCCCGGCCCAGCCCCGGCCCATCCCCGGCATTGTCCAGCAAATTGCTCTGGTTCCAGGCGTTCAAGGCCGCAGTCTATGCGGCCTTGCTCGCCAATGTTGGGCTGTTCATTCTGGCCGCCGGCGATGTGCTGGCGCCCAAGGCCATTGATCAGATCGGCTGGATCATCATCCTTGGCGTGTTCGAATGGGAAACCGGGCGCTTGCCGCCGGGTGAGGCTCTGACCCGCATCAGCCTGCCAGCGCTGGGTTGCGAACTTGTCGGCTACGCCTGCGCGCTGTTTGCCCTGTCGCATTATCTCGACATCCGCGATCCTGTGGAGATCGCCAATGCGGTGGCGTGGCTCGGCATTTCGGCGCTGATCTGGGTGGATCTGTTCTACCCGCGCGGCTCGCGCGGGTTGAGCCGATCGACACTGCGCTGGACCTTGTACCTGATCACCTTCGTCTGCGCGGTGCTGTGGTGGATCGAAGGTGCCTGGCTGGATTTCTGGGACGGCGCCATCTGGATCATCTGTTTTTTCGTGATTGAAATCAATATTTTCGGCTTGGAATTCGTCCGCGCCAAACGCTGACTTGCGCAGGATCAATCTTCGTGTATTGTTTGAATAATACACAAAGGAGCCCCGCCATGATCCGTACCGCCCTGTTGCTCGCCCTTGCGGCCTCTGTTGCTACCCCGGCGCTGGCGGAACAGCGCCGCTTCCCGTTGAGCGGCTTTGACAAGATCGCCGTGGCGGGCAGCGACAATGTCACCGTCAAACAGGGCAGTTTCGCGGTGGCGGCCGATGGCGCCGCCAGCGATCTCGACCAGCTTGATATCAAAGTGGAAGGCGGCGTGCTGAAGATCGGCCGCAAGCGCAGTATGTGGAATTGGGGCGGCAAGGATGTGCAGGTGATCGTAACGCTGCCGGCGCTGCACGGCCTGGTGATCGCCGGTTCGGCCGATGTGACCGCCGATCGTGGCGCCGGCGACCAGTTCGGCCTGAAGATCAGCGGTTCGGGCAATGCCAGGATCGCCAATCTCGATACGAAGACGGCCGACATCGCCATTTCCGGCAGCGGTGATGCGGCTGTGGCTGGCCGCTGCGGCGCGCTGAACCTGCGGGTGGCGGGCAGCGGCAATGCCGACGCGTCGGCCCTGCGCTGCACCAACGCCGCGATCAGCGTCGCCGGATCGGGCGACGTCAGCGCCCATGTTTCGGGTCAAGCGACGGTGAGCGTGGCCGGATCGGGCGATGTGACCGTCACCGGCGGCGGCCGCTGCACCAAGAAGGTCGCCGGCAGCGGCGAGGTGCGCTGCAGCTGATCAGCCGACAGGTTCTGGGGGCCAACGGCTGATGACGGCGGCCGGATCGGGCCGCGGCCGTTCCTCCAGCGGCCGCGCCTGCGTGCCAATGAAGAAAAACCCGGCAATCCGCTCCGGCGCGGCGCCGCCCAGCAACGCCAGCACGGCTGGATCATAGGCCGCCCAGCCGGTCAGCCAGTTGCCGACAAAGCCCTGGCCATGCGCTGCCAGCAGCAGATTCTGGCAGGCGGCGCCCACCGAAAGCTCCTGTTCCCAAACTGGAATATGGCTGGGCTTGGGGCTGGACAGCACCACCACGAGGCAGGGCGCATGCCCCCCGAACTGCGTCACCGCTTCCAGCTCCAGCCGGCCGGCAGCGGGTTTGCCGGCCTGGTAAATGCCGAGCAGCGCATCGGAAAATGCCGTGCGATCCTCGATCACGACGAATCGCCAGGGATTGAGCTTGCCATGGTCCGGCACCCGCGACGCCGCATGCAGGATGGCCTGCAGCTGCGCGGCATCGGGGCCGGGGTCGGCCATTTCGCGCGCCTTGCCCGACCGGCGGGTGGCGAGCAGGCTGGCCACGCTGGCCCCATTGTTGAACCCGTCCATCATGGTGCCGCCTTCTCCACAACCCCGGCCTTCATCACGAAACCCACGCGCGTCACGGCGCTGAGGTCATTCACCGGATTGCCCGGCACCGCCACCAGATCGGCCAGCAGCCCGGCCGCCACCCGGCCGCGATCCGCCAGCCCGAACCAGCGGGCATTGCCGGCGGTGGCGGCAAACAGCACTTGCGCGTTCGGCATGCCGGCCTTTGCCATCAACAGCATTTCGCGGGCATTGGTGCCATGGGCAAACACCCCGACATCGCCGCCCATGCAGATCGGCACGCCAGCTTTCATTGCCAGCGCAAAGGCCGCCCGGTCTTCGGTCACCGCCGCCGGCGCCGGTTCCTGCCCGTTCCAGCCGCGATAGCGCGCAATCGCATCGCCGGCCGCCAGTGTCGGGCACAGCGCCACCTTCTTCGTTGCCATCAGCGCAAACACCTCTGCCGTGCCTTCGCTGCCATGTTCGATCACATCCACCCCGGCCAGCGCGGCACGGCGCATGGCCTCGGCGGTGTTGGCGTGCACCGCGACCTGCCGGCCGGCATCGTGTGCAGCGGCGACCGCAGCGGCGATTTCGGCCTGGCTGAAGGTCGGCCGGCTGCCTTCGCCGGGCCGCCAGCGATAATCGCCATAGAGCTTCACCACATCGGCCCCGGCGCCGATCTGCCGGCGCACCGCGCTGACCAGATTCGGCCCATCGGCTTCTTCGGCTCCCTGCGGCACCGCCCAGGCATCATTCTTGGGGGCATAGCTGCCCGGCGCGACAATGGCCCTCGTCGCGATGATCAGGCGTGGCCCGGGAATCTGCCCTTCGTTGATCGCGCGCTTCAGCCCGACATCGGCGGTGCCAGCCCCCTCCGTGCCCAGATCGCGCGCCGTGGTGAAGCCGGCCATCAGCGTCGCCTTGGCATGCACGGTTGCACGCGCGACGCGATAGGCCTCGCTCTCCTTCAGCACCTGATCGTCCCACGGCACTGCATCATAGGGGTGGAGCAACAGATGGCTGTGGCCTTCGATCATGCCGGGCATCAGCGTGTGGCCAGGCAGGGCCATGCGTGTGGCATTGGCCGGCACGTTCAGCGCCGCGCCAGCCGCGACGATCTTCGCGCCATCCACCAGTACCTGCCAGCCTTCGTGCATCGCCTCGCCATCGAACACCCGATCCGGCACCAGCAGCACCGGATTGGCGCCGGCCACGACTGCCCATCCGGCCATGCCTGCCGCAATCATGTGCCTGTAGAACATGCTATTCCCTTGTCGTGCCAGCCCGACTGCGCAACATTCACGAGCGCCGGGCTTTGTGCAATCAATTGTGCGGGCTCGCGTTGGCAGGAAGGAGAAATTCATGGCCGACTTTCTCAATCAACGCTTCTTTGAAAAGGATTTTGCCCTGCAGAAGGCCTTGGGCCGGGATTTGAACAGCCATTTCAAGGCGCTGGAAAAGGGAGTGGATTCGCCGTCGCCAAACGGCGGGATGATCGCACCGGAACGGGTCGAATTGGCAGCCGGCAGCATCGTCGTGCGCTTTGCCTCATCCGGGCACCCGGCGAATGCAATCGCGGGCGAATGGTGGCTGCGTTGGTCGGATTACCAGCCGCTTGAGCACCTCGCCGATCTGAAGGGGCTGCCGGTTGCTGCTGTCGTGCGGCGCAAGTGCATCGTGCCGCCAGAGTGGAGCAACCTGGCGTTTTTGGTTCAGGCCAGGCTGACGGCGCCTTTGCTGGCTTATGGCGGAATCGGCCGCCCGGTGCAGTCGACCAGCCAGGGGCAGATGACCGGTGGTGAACTGGGCGGCGGGGCAGCCTATCAGTTGATGATTCCCGGTCTTGGCAATCCCGATATCCGCCATGACGCACTGGCTGTGCAGGGTTATGCGTTTCTTGATCCCACCACGACGACCCGCGGCTTTATCAATCAGGTCCCCCAATAGGCTGCAGGTCGGCTGCGCGCTTGGCGGAACCGCCATCGGCGGCTATCACCAGCGAAAGGGAGACGCGATTTGAACGAGAATGCGAGCGCAGCCGTGGCCGACACCCGCCCGCAATGGTTCGGCCACCCGGCGCAGCTGGCGCGGCTGTTCACCACCGAAGCCATGGAACGCTTCGGCTATTATGGCATGCGGGCGTTGCTCACCCTCTATCTCGCCAATCATTTCCTGTTTTCGGATCAGACCGTCACCGGTCTCTATGGCGGCTTCACCGCGCTCGTTTATCTCACCCCGTTGGTCGGCGGCCTGTTGGCCGATCGCTATCTGGGATCGAAGAAGGCAGTGAAATTCGGGGCCATATTGATGGCGGCCGGTTATTTCACCCTGTGTTTTGGCGGCGAGGCGGCCAAACCCTGGGCCGAATTCGGCGGCCAGCGCTATGACGTGGCCATCGAAAAATCCGGCAACGACTCCGCCCAGTTCGTCACGCTCGAAGGCCAGAAACTCCAGATCAAGGGCAATGAAGATGGCAGCGTCTCGCTTAACGCCGCCGATGGCAGCGAAGCGCGCCGCATTGCCAAGGGCGGCTTCGAAGCCGGCGGGGAGCGCGATGCGCTGTTTGTCACCATCATGCTCATCGGCCTGTCTGCCGTCACCGTCGGCAACGGCTTCTTCAAACCCAATATCTCCACCATGGTCGGCAGCCTTTATGCCAAGGGCGATAGCCGCCGCGATGCCGGCTTCACCATTTTCTATATGGGCATCAACATCGGCTCGTTGGGCAGCCAGCTGGCCTGCCCGTTCCTGGCCGATGCCTATGGTTGGTGGGCCGGCTTTTTGCTCGCCGCGCTGGGCATGGCCTTGAGCTGGTTTCTCATCCAGTTCGCCGGGCCTAAGCTCGCCGGCTATGGCGAACCGCCGGCCGATGCGCCCAATCGTGATCTGCTCATCTATCTGGGCGCCATCGCCGTCGTGCCGCTGGTGTGGTTCCTGTTCACCAATCTGATGGCGGCGCCGCCGCCGGTCGAAGGCGCCGGCTTCATCGGCTACCTCGCCGGCCTGCCGATTCTGGGCCAAGTGCTGTTCGGCACCTTTCTGGCCTGCGTCGTCATCATCCCGATCTGGTCGATCATGGTGGGCACCCGCGCCGAATGGCAGATGATGCTGGCCGCCATCATCCTCATCGTTTTCAACGTCGTGTTCTGGACCCTGTTCGAACAGGCCGGATCAAGCCTGACCTTGTTTGCCGCGCGCAACACCGATTTGTCGATTTTCGGCCTGTTCGAAATCTCGCCAGGGCAAACCCAGTTCTTCAATGCCATTTTCATCGTCATGCTGGCCCCGCTGTTCAGCCTGATGTGGCAGGCGCTGGGCCGGCGCGGACTGGAACCGGGCATCCCGGTGAAGTTCGGCATGGCGCTGGCCGGCGTTGGCGGCGGATTCCTGTTCCTCGTCTGGGGCACGCAATTTGCGGGCCCGGATTTCAAGGTCGGCATCTGGTGGATCGCCGGCCTGTATTTCATTCATTCCGCGTCCGAACTGATGATCTCGCCGGTCGGCCTTTCGATGGTGACGAAATTGTCGATCGCCCGCATCGTCGGGCTGATGATGGGCCTGTGGTTCGTGTCCATTGCCTGCGCGCAATATGTTGGCGGGCTGGTGGCGCAGGTCGCCAGTGTCGAAACGGTGGGCGGGCAGGTAACCAACCTCAAGGTCAGCCTCGATACCTATGCCGGCGTGTTCCAGACCATCGGCCTCGCCTCGGCGGCGATCGGCGGCGTGCTGCTGTTGATCTCGCCGCTGCTGAAGAAGCTGATGCACGGGGTGAAATAACCGGCGCAAAGCAGGGGTTGCGGCGGCTCCCCGGTTGGCCCAGCATATGGCCAACAGGGGAGCGTGGTTGATGAGATCGAACTATCTGCTGGCAACGGCCATACTGGCGCTGGCCACCGCCGCATCCGCCAAGGACAAGCCAGCCGAAGTCCCGCCGCCGCCGCCCGAAGTCATCCGGGTCGGCAAGGATCCGTTCCCCAGCCAGTACAAGCCCTACCCCGGCGTGACGACGGTGATCCGCGGCGCCACCATCTATGACGGGGCCGGGCGGCGCATCGACAATGGCATGATCCGCATCGAAGACGGCAAGGTTGCCGAAATCGGCGCCAGCGTTGCCGTCCCGGCCGGCGCCAAGCTGATCGATGCGGCCGGCAAGTATGTCACCGCCGGCATCATCGACATCCACAGTCATTTGGGCGTCTATCCCAGCCCCGGCGTGCAGGCGCACAGCGACGGCAATGAGGCCACCAGCCCGGCCCGCCCGGAAGTATGGGCCGAACACAGCGTGTGGCCGCAGGACCCCGGTTTCAGCCGCGCGCTGGCCGGCGGCATCACCGCGCTGCATGTGCTGCCCGGATCGGCCAATCTGTTCGGCGGGCGCGGCACCACCCTGAAACCCGTCTATGGCCGCAGCGTGCAGGAAATGAAGTTTCCGGGCGCGCCCTACAGCTTGAAGATGGCCTGCGGCGAAAACCCCAAGCGCGTTTATGGCAGTCGCAACCAGCTGCCCTCCACGCGCATGGGCAATATCGCCTACGCCCGCCAGCTCTGGTCCGATGCGGTCATCTACAAGCGGCGCTGGGATGATTATACCAAGCGCGCCGAAGCCGGCACCGCCAAGCCCGGCGATGCGCCGCGCCGCGAGCTGGCGCTGGACACGCTGGCCGGTGTGCTGTCGGGCGAGATCCTGGTGCAGAACCACTGCTATCGCGCCGATGAAATGGCCAATGTCATCAGCATGTCCCACGAGTTCGGCTACAAGGTGACGGCCTTCCACCATGCGGTCGAAAGCTACAAGATCGCCGACATGCTGAAGGCGGAGGGCATCTGCTCTGCGATGTGGGCGGATTGGTATGGCTTCAAGATGGAAAGCTATGACGGCATCCGCGAGAATATCGCGCTGGTGAATGCCGCCGGCGCCTGCGCCATCGTGCACAGCGATGATGCCAACGGCATCCAGCGCCTCAATCAGGAAGCCGCCAAGGCCATCGCCGCCGGCCGCCGGCTGGGCCTGCCGATTGCGCCGGAACTGGCGTGGACCTGGCTGTCGCTCAACCCGGCCAAGGGGCTGGGCATCGGTGACCGCACCGGCAGCCTGGAGGTCGGCAAGGCCGCCGATGTCGTGCTGTGGTCGGCCGAACCATTCAGTGTCTATGCGCGGCCGATGAATGTGTGGATCGATGGCGCGCTGATGTATGATTGGGGCGATCCCAAACGCCGGCCGATAGCCGATTTCGAGCTGGGCCAGCCCGGTGAAGGGAATGTGAAATGAAGCGGCTTGCCATCCTTGCGCTGCTGGCGTCCGCGCCGGCCTTCGCCTCGCCGTTCGCCATCACCAACGCCGTCGCGCACACCGCCCGCGGGGAAGAGGTGATCCG
Source organism: Sandarakinorhabdus sp. (assembly GCF_987265915.1). Classification (NCBI taxonomy): domain Bacteria; kingdom Pseudomonadati; phylum Pseudomonadota; class Alphaproteobacteria; order Sphingomonadales; family Sphingosinicellaceae; genus Sandarakinorhabdus; species Sandarakinorhabdus sp. The sequence continues at coordinate 25,514 of NZ_OZ503948.1, read as the reverse complement.
CAATGCCACCATCATCATCGATGCCGGCCGCATCACCGCCATCGGCGCTGGCCTGGCCGTGCCGGCCGGCGCGACGGTGATCGATGCCAAGGGGCAGCCGGTCACCCCCGGCATCGTCGCGGTGCCCAGCGATCTCGGCCTCACCGAAGTCGGCGGCGTGCGTGAGACCAACGATGGTACCGCCCGCACCTCGCCTTATTCGGCGGCGCTGGACATGGCGGGCGCCATCAACCCGGGCTCGCTGCATTTTGCCATTTATCGCATGGCCGGAGTCACCCGCGCCGCCGCGGTACCCGATGCCGGCAACGCGGTGTTTGGCGGGCAGGGCGCCTTGCTCAGCCTGGCGACGGCTGGCCCGACCGTCACTCGCGCGCGGGCCTTTCAATTTGTGGAGATGGGCGAAAATGGCGCGCAACTCGCTGGCGGCTCGCGCCCGGCGGCCTATGCGCAGCTCCTGGGCCTGCTCGATGCCGCCAAACGGCTGGCGGCCAACCCGGCCGCGAGCATTGGCGGCGAGGATTCGGGCTCGCTATTGAAGCGCCGTGATGTGGAGGCGTTGCTGCCGGTGATTGGCGGCACGCAGGCCCTGATGGTGCATGCCGAACGCGCTGCCGACATCATCGAAGTGCTGAAACTGAAGGCGCGCTATCCAGCGCTGCGCCCGGTGCTGGTCGGCGCGCGCGAAGCTTGGCTGGTCGCCAAGGACATTGCTAAGGCCGGTGTGCCGGTGATCACCCACAGTCTTTATGATTTGCCCGATGATTTCGAAGGGCTGGCAGCCTCGCGCAACAATGCCGGTGTGTTGCAGGCGGCGGGTGTGACGGTCGTGCTGGGGCCGCTCGGCGGTATCGGCGGCACCACACCGGTCAATCTGCCGGGCTATGCCGGCAATGCCGTGGCGCAGGGGCTGATTCCCGGCGGCAAGGGGCTGACGAAGGCGCAGGCGCTGGCCAGCATCACCGCCAATCCGGCGCGCGTGCTCGGCCTGTCCGACACCGGCACGCTGGAGGTCGGCAAGCGCGCCGATGTGGTGATCTGGGATGGCGATCCGCTGGAATTGACCAGCACGCCCATCAATGTCTGGATCGATGGCGTGGCGCAGCCGCTGACCAGCCGGCAGAGCGAATTGGCGCAGCGCTACAAGACGCTTGGCCGCACCGATCTGCCGTTGCAATATCCGCGCTGACATCTGCCATCCGGCAGGAGGGGATTGATCGTGCCTGATCTGGTGCTGCTTGGCCTGTTGGTCGGGGCGTTTGTCCTGACCCATGAACTGCTCGCGCATCCGCTGCGCGCCCCCCTCGTGGCGCGGTTGGGCGCGGGCGGCTTTGCGATTGTCTATTCGCTGGTGGCGATCGCCACGCTGGGCGGCGCGGTGCAATTGTGGCGGCAGATTCCGGGGGCGCGGCTGTGGGACACGCCGGCCTGGGCCTATGGGCCATCACTGGTGGCCATGCTGATCGCCTTCATCCTGTTTGTGGGGTCGGTGACGGCGCCAAACCCGTCGATGATGCCGGGCGTGAAGGGGGAACCCAAGGGCATGCAGCGCATCACCCGCCACCCGATGATGTGGAGCTTCGTGATCTGGGCCGGGGTGCATGTGGTGATGACCGCCGATCCGCGCACCATCATCCTGGCCAGTGGAATTGCCGCCTTGGCGCTGATCGGCACGGTGATGCAGGATGTAAAGAAACAAGGCCAAGACAGCGCCTATGGTGCACATATGGCGCGCACCAGCCATGTGCCGTTTGCGGCCATCCTGGGCGGCCGCCAGCCGGCCAGCGCGCTGTGGCCCGGCCTGGTGCCGGTGCTGGGCGGCGCGGCGGCGTGGTTCCTGTTTCTGGGCTGGGGCCATAGTTGGTTGATCGGCGTTCCCGCCGCAGGGTGGAGTTACATGCAATGAGCGATGTGAACGGCAAGGCAATCTGGATCACCGGCGCGTCATCAGGCATCGGCAAGGGGCTGGCGCTGGCGTTGGCCGCGCAGGGTGCGCGGCTGGTGTTGTCGGGGCGCAACCATGATGCGCTGGCCGCCGTCGCCGCCGATTGTCCCGGCGCGATTGTCGAAGCGTTCGAAGCCACCGATCTCGATGCACTGCCCGCGATCGCGGCGCGAATCGAGGCGGCGACGGGCGGCATCGACTGGCTGGTCAACAATGCCGGCATCTCGCAGCGCAGCCTGGCGCTGGATACGGATTTCAGCGTTTATCGCACCATGCTGGAAGTGGATTTCTTCGCGCCGTTGCGGCTGACGCAATTGGTGCTGCCGGGGATGGTGGCGCGCCGAAGCGGCCGAATCATCAACAATGCCTCGGTGGCCGGCAAGGTCGGTTCGCCGCTGCGCACCGGTTATTGTGCCGCCAAACATGCGCTGGTCGGCTGGTCAGACGCGTTGCGCGCCGAAATCGCCCAATATGATGTACAGGTGCATGTGCTCACCCCCGGCTTTGTCGCCACCGGCATCGCCGCCAACGCGCTGCGCGGCGATGGCACACAGAAGGGCGCCGGTGATGATCCGGTGAATGATGGCATTTCCATCCACGAAGCGGCGCAGCAGATCATTGCCGGCATCCTGGCCGACACGCCGGAAATCCCGGTCGGTCGCGACGGCGCGCCGGAAATGCAGTTGCTCGATCTGAAACGCCAGAATCCGGAAGGCTGTTTCACGATGATGGCCGGCATGGCGCCCAAGGTGGCACGCTGATCGCGCTGGCGGCGCGCGTGCGTCGTTTTTCCCTTGGCGGATGGCGCTGGCACGGCTAAGGCCCGATCAGGCAGCCGTCGCATCAGATGCAGCAGGCCCGCCTTCGCACATGTGTAACCGGGCTGTTGGGGCATCCACGCTCTTGGCCACGGAGCCGCAGGCGGGCACCACCGCAGACCCGGCTTGACGCTGGCGCCTGTTGGCAAGTGCAAGGCACTGAAGTTCACCCGCAGCGGGCCCAGGTGGGGCCACGACCGGGCCAGGAACGAGGATCGCGATCTTGATCAGAAACAACCAGCGCCGGCGTCGGGGTGGCAGCAACAATGGCCCGCGCCCGCAGCAAATGGCTGGTGGCAACAATTATGGCCCGCGGCTCGACAATCGCCAGCGCGGCAACGCCACCCAGCTGCTGGAAAAATATCGGGCGCTGGCCCGTGATGCGCAGCAGGCCGGCGACCGGGTGACCGCCGAATATTATCTGCAATATGCCGAACATTATTTCCGGCTGCTTGGCGATTATCGTGATCGCCAGCCCGACGCGCGCCGTGGCCAGGGCTATGACGATGACGGCCTGGATGGTGACGGTGACGGCGACACCATCGATGATGGCCGCGATGATGTGGATGATCGCGGTTCGCGCCGCGATGACGCCCGCCGCGATGAAGAACGCAATAATGATCGCCCGCCGGAACGCATGCGCGATGAGCGCCCGCGCGATGAGCGGCCCCGTGAAGACAGGCAGCGTGATGATCGTCCGCGTGGTGATCGGCAGCGCACCGAGCGTCCGCAGGAGGACCGGCAGGAACGGCCACGCGCCGAGCGCCCGGCCGACGATCGCCCCCGTGAAGAGCGTCCCCGTGAAGAGCGCCCCCGCGAGGATGCCAATCGCAACCGCCGGGATTGGCAGCGCGATCGCCGCGACCGCCGCCCGGAGCGGGACGACGCACCGCGTGCCGGCAATGACGCCGAAGCCCACGATGATCGCGAATCGCTGCTGCAGGCCCTGCCGCCGCCGGTATCGCGGGCTGAGCCTGCGCGCAGCGCCGCGCGTGAAGACGATCGCCGCCTGTCGCTGCGGCATCCCGAGGCGGAGCCGGCCGCTGCGCCAGCACCGCCGCCCGTGGCCGCGATTGCCGACGAATCAGCCGAAGTTGCAGCGCCCAAGCGCCGCGGCCGCCCACGCAAGGTGGTTGCCGATGTGGAACCCGCCGCCGAATGAGCCGCGCCTGAATCGAATCGCCGCGAGGCTGGCGTCAATCGCCGGCGTCGCGGCGATCGATCGATTCGTCGTGGCCTGATCGGCTGGAAACGAACACCAGGCCCATCAGCGCGCCGGTGAGCAGCAAGGTGCCGGCCACACCCACCGATACGGCCAGATACAGCTCCCAGCGCGGCGGTGCGCCGGTGGCATGCAGCCACGCCAGCGCCGCTGCGACGGCCGCGATTGCCAGCCCGCTGGTGATGGCCATCAAGCGCTTGAACGGCCGCCAGACGGATGCCCGGGGGCTTTTGCCCTGCGGTTCGGCCCGGCCCTTATCGATTGTCACTGATCTTTTGCCTTCCTGACCGGATGGGCGCATCCTCGGCCCGGATCACAGGCCCACGGCGCGTGCATACAGCGCCAATCAAGGGGAGGCGAATCATGATCGGTTCGATTCTGGTCGACAAGAAGCCGCTGGTCAGCGTCGGCCCCGATGCCACCATCCGCCAGATCGCGGCCCTGCTGCATGAACATCGAATCGGCGCGGTGCTGGTGATGGATGGCGACACCATTGCGGGTCTGGTCAGTGAGCGGGATATCTGCCGCTGCCTGCACGTGCATGGCGTCGCCGTGCATGATGTGCGCGCGCAGGATATCATGACCGCCCCGGTGGTGGTCACCGATCCGCGCATCAGCGTGGTCGAAGCATTGGCGATCATGACCGACCGGCGATTCCGCCATTTGCCGGTTGTGGAGGATGGCAAGCTGCTTGGCCTGGTGTCGATCGGCGATCTGGTGAAACGCCGGATCGAGGATGCCGACGCCGAGGCCGATTCGCTCAAGCACTATATCGCCAGCTGATTGTGCCGGCGCCGAGGCAACGATTCGGGACCCGTGTGCGGCAACCAAGGGGGCAATAGCTGCGAATCCGGGGTTCCGACCCGATTCCCGAAGCCGGCATCAACCATATTGCGGACGATTCGTTCCGCCGATTCGGCGAAATGGCCGGCTTTGGAGGGTCAGAACCACATCCACAGACCGGGTGCTACACAGGGACAGGGTTCGGTTCTTCCAAGGATGGGACAGAAAATTTCACGAATATGCAAAAAACGCCTTGCCAGTCCGGGGGACCGCCCATAGAGGAGCGCTCCCGGCCGACGAGAACCAGCGGTTCCCGCCGAAAGCCAAGACAACAGCGATGGTCGCCTTGACCCACCCGAAAAGTGGGCAGACAATCATTGTGGTTCCGGGAACTTCGGACCTTCCGAGCAATCGGAAAGAAAACGAAAAAAAGTTGTTGACGGAGACTTTCGAGCGGACCATAAGCCGCCTCCGTCGCCGACGACGAACCCACCGCCCTCAACTGGGCAAAGCGTTCGCCGCCGACATCGAAAAAGACACCGGTCTGGAACCTGGGTAACCAGGAGGCAGGCAGGTGTCGCTCTTTCTCATTGTAGGTTAAAATGAAGGGACATGTGGGCGGCGGTCCACGGTTCGGGATTTCAGGTTCCGAGTGCCGTGGTTAAACCAAAGCTTATATGTCTCAATACCACAAAGCACACCGGCTTATTGCCGGTACGTTAGTGATGTTGTGCAGACAGAATAAGCTCCTGAACGAACGGTCAGTTGCAAACGGTTTTCCCCGTAGCAGCTGGTCGCATGAACTTGAGAGTTTGATCCTGGCTCAGAACGAACGCTGGCGGCATGCCTAACACATGCAAGTCGAACGAAGCCTTCGGGCTTAGTGGCGCACGGGTGCGTAACGCGTGGGAATCTGCCCTTGGGTACGGAATAACAGTGAGAAATTACTGCTAATACCGTATGATGTCTTCGGACCAAAGATTTATCGCCCAGGGATGAGCCCGCGTAGGATTAGCTAGTTGGTGAGGTAAAGGCTCACCAAGGCTACGATCCTTAGCTGGTCTGAGAGGATGATCAGCCACACTGGGACTGAGACACGGCCCAGACTCCTACGGGAGGCAGCAGTGGGGAATATTGGACAATGGGCGAAAGCCTGATCCAGCAATGCCGCGTGAGTGAAGAAGGCCTTCGGGTTGTAAAGCTCTTTTACCCGGGATGATAATGACCGTACCGGGAGAATAAGCCCCGGCTAACTCCGTGCCAGCAGCCGCGGTAATACGGAGGGGGCTAGCGTTGTTCGGAATCACTGGGCGTAAAGCGTACGTAGGCGGCTATTCAAGTCAGAGGTGAAAGCCTGGAGCTCAACTCCAGAACTGCCTTTGAAACTAGGTAGCTTGAACATGGGAGAGGTGAGTGGAATTCCGAGTGTAGAGGTGAAATTCGTAGATATTCGGAAGAACACCAGTGGCGAAGGCGGCTCACTGGACCATTGTTGACGCTGAGGTACGAAAGCGTGGGGAGCAAACAGGATTAGATACCCTGGTAGTCCACGCCGTAAACGATGATAACTAGCTGTTGCGGCTCTTTGAGCTGCAGTGGCGCAGCTAACGCATTAAGTTATCCGCCTGGGGAGTACGGCCGCAAGGTTAAAACTCAAAGGAATTGACGGGGGCCTGCACAAGCGGTGGAGCATGTGGTTTAATTCGAAGCAACGCGCAGAACCTTACCAGCGTTTGACATCGCAGGACGATTTCCAGAGATGGATTTCTTCTCGCAAGAGACTTGCAGACAGGTGCTGCATGGCTGTCGTCAGCTCGTGTCGTGAGATGTTGGGTTAAGTCCCGCAACGAGCGCAACCCTCGCCTTTAGTTACCATCATTCAGTTGGGGACTCTAAAGGAACCGCCGGTGATAAGCCGGAGGAAGGTGGGGATGACGTCAAGTCCTCATGGCCCTTACACGCTGGGCTACACACGTGCTACAATGGCGGTGACAATGGGCTGCAATCCCGCGAGGGTGAGCTAATCTCAAAAAGCCGTCTCAGTTCGGATTGTTCTCTGCAACTCGAGAGCATGAAGGCGGAATCGCTAGTAATCGCGGATCAGCATGCCGCGGTGAATACGTTCCCAGGCCTTGTACACACCGCCCGTCACACCATGGGAGTTGGATTGACCCGAAGGCAGTGGGCTAACCCGCAAGGGAGGCAGCTGACCACGGTCGGTTCAGTGACTGGGGTGAAGTCGTAACAAGGTAGCCGTAGGGGAACCTGCGGCTGGATCACCTCCTTTCTAAGGACTTGTCTGTACTGCGCCCGGCTCGCTGGGAAGTGCGTCAGACGTTCCAAAGAACATTACCGCCGCCCTCATGTCCCTTCATTCTGGAAACGCCGCGTGCTACGGCCCTGTTCGTATTGCAGCTGGGCTGTGTCATTTGGCGCAGCGCACCCGCAATGGGTAGGGGCCGGTAGCTCAGGGGTAGAGCACACGCTTGATAAGCGTGTGGCCGAAGGTTCAAATCCTTCCCGGCCCACCATTGCGCTTTGATTGGTTCTATGCCGATCGCGTTATGGGGCCTTAGCTCAGTTGGGAGAGCGCTAGCTTTGCAAGCTTGAGGTCATCGGTTCGATCCCGATAGGCTCCACCAACCGCAGCACCGTTCAGGTGCAGCGCAGCAAGAGATTTCCAGAATGAGGAACCCGAATTACCGGGCAGCTACGGCTGCCGCGGTGATATTTGATATTGTGAATGGATATTTGAACGATGCCGTGGGGCATCGTGTCTTCCGCCTTGGGGGATACGGTGCCGAACAGAATGATCGTTTGATGGCCGCAAGGCCAGCGACAGTGATGTCGTTGGTGGTGCGGGTCTTCAAGCGTGAGGTAAGGGCATTTGGTGGATGCCTTGGCATGCACAGGCGATGAAGGACGTGGCACGCTGCGATAAGCTGTGGTGAGGTGTGAGCAACCTTTGACCCGCAGATTTCCGAATGGGGAAACCCAATCTCTTCATTTAATTTCGTATGATCTTCTGATCGTACGACGTTAAATGATCAGATTATCCCATAGTGAATACATAGCTATGGAGAAGCGAACCCGGGGAACTGAAACATCTCAGTACCTGGAGGAAAGGACATCAACCGAGACTCCGTTAGTAGTGGCGAGCGAACGCGGACCAGGCCAGTGGTCTGATCGAAATCAGCAGAACGACTTGGAAACGTCGGCCAAAGCGGGTGATAGCCCCGTATGCGTCAA
>NZ_OZ503948.1:0-12500 GCF_987265915.1 Sandarakinorhabdus sp. | reverse complement strand
ACCACTTTGGTCGGCGTGCCGCTCTATTTTGCGCTGTCGGCCGTGGTTACCGCGTCTGGCCTGTCGGCCATTGTCGATGCCGCGCCCGCCAACCAGCGCGGCGCTGCAACCGCCATCGCCTTTTTCCTGAACGTCGCCATCGGCGCCGGCGTCGGCCCCGGCCTGGTGGTCGCCGTGGCCGATTGGCAAGGCGGCGGCTTGGGGCCCGCCCTCACGGCCACGGTCATCGCGCTCTATGCGCTGGCCGCACTGGCGCTTGTGATCCACCTGCTGCAAAGACGCCGCCATGGCCGGGGATGACGCGTTCGAACTTTATGATCTGCGGGTCGAGGTGATCGCCCCGCCGGGCGCGAAACTCTGGTGCAACGCCGCCCCCGGCGACTGGTTCGAACTGCGCGGCGAGCTGTTGCACCTGCCGCCCGGCCAGGGCTTTTCGATCTACAGCCTTGCCGCCGTGCTGCCGCTGCTCGCTGCCAAGCAGCGTGTCACCCACCCCAATGATTGGATGGACAGCGACGCCGAAATCGCCTGCCCCGATCCCAATTGCCCATCGCGTCTGCGCATCACCCGCCTGGGCAAACGCCGCTTTGTGCGCAGCGAAACTACGGCCACCGAGAAATCATGAGCATCGCCAACACTATGGAACGCATCACCCTTGCCGAAGGCCACGCGGTTTCCCGCCTGATCCGTGGCGGCTGGCAACTCGCCGGCGATCATGGCCCGGTCGATCCCGCGCGGGTCAGCGATGATCTGCTGGCCTTTTACGACGCCGGCATCACCACGCTGGATTGTGCCGATATCTACACCGGCGTGGAATCCATGATCGGCGATTTCCGGCGGCACCTGCTGCACACGCGCGGGGCAGACGCGCTGGCACGCCTGAAAATCCACACCAAATTCGTGCCTGATCTCGCGATCCTGCCCACGATCACGGCGGCGGACGTCACCGCCATCATCGATCGATCGCTGCAACGCCTGGGGCAGGATCGGCTCGATCTGGTGCAGTTCCACTGGTGGGATTATGCGCAGCCGCGCGTCACCGATGCCGCCCTCGCGCTGCGGGATCTGCAGCGGGCCGGCAAGATCAGGCTGATTGGTGGCACCAATTTCGATACCGCGCACGTGGCCAAACTCGCCGACGCCGGCGTGCCCTTTGCCACCCTCCAGGTGCAGTATTCGCTGCTCGATCGCCGCCCGGCCCAGGCCATGGCCGACGTCGCAGCGCAGCTCGGCATGCACTATCTTTGTTATGGCACGCTGGCCGGCGGCTTCTTCGATGAAGCCTGGCTGGGCGCGCCCGATCCGGCCGGCACCATCGCCAATCGCAGCCGCATCAAATATCGCCTGATCATTGATGAATATGGCGGCTGGGATGCGTTTCAGGCGCTGCTCGCTGTGCTGGATGCCATTGCCCGCCGCCATGATGCCCGCATCGCCCAGGTCGCGGCGCGCTGGGTGCTCGATCAACCACATGTCGCCGCGGTGATCATCGGCGCCAGCCATCCGCGCCACTTGCCGGCCACGCAAGGGGTGATGGCGCTTCACCTCGATGCCGCCGATCACGCCCAAATCACCGCCGTTTTGCAGCCCGGCCCGCAGGGCGAGGTTTATGCGCTGGAGCGCGATCGCAATGGCCGGCACGGCCGCATCATGAAATACAACCTGAGCAGCACCAGCGGCTGATTCCGTTCAAGCGCACTCTGCTGTGTTGCGTGAATGATACACTTGATTCGCCGCATTTCCGATGGTGAGCGAGTCCAAAATGCGTCTTGTGCACCGATACTGTTGCATTTGGGCGACAATGGCCGGTGAAGCGCGGTCTGGCCCCGGCCAATGCGCCCGCTTTGGCTTTACAGGGCCAGCACCGTTCTGCACTACCGCCGACAAGCCGAAAGGCTGCCGACGTTCGTGTCCCCAAACCGGGGTCGCGATCGTTTGCAGCGGTTTCAGCGGGCATTTTTTCCTTCCTCAAGGGGGTTTACCGTGATCAAGAAGACACTTCTGGAACAGACCGGCCGCACCAGCCTCGCCGCCAGCCTCGTCATCGGCCTGGCCTTTGTTGCTGCCCCGGCATTCGCTCAGGCGACCCTCGGCAACACCGCCGCCGCTGCAGATGCTGGCGACGAAATGATCCTTGTCACCGGTTCGCGCATCGCTCGCCGTGATCTGGATTCGGCTGCACCGCTCGCCGTCGTGTCGGGTGAAGAGTTCAAGAATTTCGGCGCCGTGAACGTCGAATCGATCATCAACACCCTGCCGCAGGTCGTGCCGGGCACCACCGCCTTCTCGAACAATCCGGGCGGCGGCGTCGCCACCCTCGATCTTCGTGGCCTTGGCCCCACCCGCACCTCGGTGCTGGTCAACGGCCGCCGCTGGATGTTCTACAGCACCAACCAGATCGTCGATCTGAACACCGTGCCGTCGTTCCTGACCGAAAGCATCGAAACCATCACCGGTGGTGCCTCGGCCGTGTACGGTTCGGACGCCATCGCCGGCGTGGTGAACTTCAAGCTGAAGAATCTCGAAGGCTTCCAGGCCAACGTCACCCAGTCGCTCACCGAGCGTGGCGACGGCCAGCGTCTCGACATGAACATGGCATTCGGCGGCACCTTCGCCGATGGCCGTGGTCACGCCACAGTCTATGCCAGCTACTACAACCGCAAGCCGATCTTCCAGGGTCAGCGCGCCTTCTCCGAAACCGCCTTTGCCGACAACGCCGCCATCACGGGCTTCACGCCCGGCGGTTCGGCCGCTGTGCCGCAGGGTCGTATTGCTGTGGGCCCGTCCGCCTCTTTCGTCACGCCCGGCACCACGCCGACGCCGACCTGCGCCGCGCTTGGCGCGGCGCAGCCCGCCGGCTGCAATGTGTTGCCGCTTGGCGTTGGCTCGTTTGCCTCATCACTCGGTGCCATCTGGGATACCCCGACCAGCACGTCGCGCAACTTCGATGGTCTGACCGATCTGTATAACTACGCGCCGGTCAACTATCTGATGGTGCCGCAAGAGCGTTATCTGTTCGGTGGTTATGCCGATTATGAAATCACCAAGGGCGTCACCGCCTACATGGAAGTCGCCTATGTGCAGAACGACGTGCGCGCCCAGCTGGCCGCCACGCCTGTCACCGGCACGTTCAATATTAATCTTGCGACGGTTTCGCCTTTCCTCAGCGCGGCCGACAGCGCACTGCTGCAGCAGATCGATGCCAATGAAACTCTCATCAACTTGCGTCGAGCTGAAATTGATGCGCAGAACGCCGCGTTGATCGCGGCCAACGCCCGGTGCTCCAACCCTGCGCTCACCACCGGGCCGGCTTGCCCGCGTCTCGGCAACTTCTTCTCGGGCACCGCCGCTGCGGCCAATGCTGCGGGCATCATCTCGGCGAACGTCAACCGCCGCGTGACCGACATCAATGCGCGTATCAACAATGACGAACGCAACGCTTTCCGCATCCTGGCGGGTGTGCGTGGCGACATCGGCGATACCGGCCTGCGCTATGATGCTTATTACAGCTATGCCCGCACCCGGAACAGCAACATCCAGGAAGGCAACGTCTCGCGCGCTGCGTTCCAGCGTGGCCTTGATGGCACCGCCGGCGCCGTTGCGCTCGACATCTTCGGCCCCAACACGCTGACCCCGGCGATGTCCAACTCGATCTCGATCCTCGCCCAGAACAACACCACGTCCAGCGTGGAAGTGGCGCAGGCCAACGTTGGCGGCGGCCTGTTCAACCTCGGCTGGGGCGGCGGCGACGTCGGCTTCAACGTCGGTGTTGAATATCGTCGTCTGACGTCGCAGTTCGTTCCGGATACCGCCCTGTCGTCGGGTGACGTCATTGGCTTCAACGCGACCAACCCGACCAGCGGCGCCTATCACGCCAAGGAAGTGTTCGGCGAAATCGTGATCCCGATCGCCGCTGATCAGCCGTTCTTCCACAAGTTGGAACTGACCGCCGCCGGCCGCTATTCGGATTACAGCCTGCCGACCGTTGGTGGCGTGTACACCTATGCCGTGTCTGGCCAGTGGTCGCCGATCAAGGACATCACCTTCCGCGCTCAGTACAGCCACGCTGTTCGCGCACCGAACGTCGGCGAATTGTACAGCGGCGGCGGCGTTGGTTTCTTCACCGCCAACGATCCCTGCTCCACCCCGGCAGCTGCAGCTGCTGGCGCGCTGCGCAACACCTGCATCGCGACCGGTGCGCCTGCCGGCAACCTCGGCCTCGGCATTCCGTCGCAGCTGCAGCCCAACACCCAGGTGCAGGGCCGTACCGGTGGCAACCCGAACCTGAACGCCGAAGAAGCTGATACCTACACCGCCGGTGTGGTGCTGAAGCCGTCGTTCATCCCGCGCCTGTCGATCACCGTCGATTACTTCAACATCAAGATCGGCAACTCGATTGCCACGGCCGGCGGCGGCGTCGCGAACATCCTGAACCTTTGCTACAATGTGTTCCAGGATCCGACCAACGGCTTCTGCCAGCTGATCACCCGCAACCCGTCGTCGGGTGCGCTTGATGGTTCGACCAACCCGAACGGCAGCCTTGCGGTGGTGTTCGCTGGCGTGGCCAACCTGTCGTCGCGTGCAACCCGCGGCTTCGACATCGGCGCCGATTACTCGATCCCGCTCCAGTTCGGTCTGTTCAGCGAAGAATTGAAGCTGAACCTGAACTTCCTCGGCACCATCTACCAGCGCAACACCACGACGCCGGTGGTGGGCCGTCCGGAAGTCATCGAATGCGCTGGCTTCTTCGGCGCGCGCTGCGGCACGCCGCAGGGCAAGTTCCAGAGCCAGGGCCGCCTGACCTGGATCGATGGCAACCTGACCACCAACCTGCGCTGGCGCTACCTGAGCTCGGTGCGTGACGACAACGCTCTCGTCCGTCGTGTTGTGAGCCGTATCCCGGCCTACAATCTGGTCGATCTGTCGTTCAACTACGACATCAGCGACAACGTGGCGATCACGGCCGGTGTGAACAACATCGCCAACAAGCAGCCGCCGGTTCTGGGCACCAACCAGGAGCAGGCCAACACCTACGCTTCCAGCTATGACACGCTGGGCCGCGATTACTTCGTCTCGCTGGGCTTCCGCTTCTAAGCGGCAAGCCAGACGGCAAACAGCAAAGGGCGGCGAGGCAATTCGCCGCCCTTTCTTTTTGCCCTCGTCCCATCCGGAAGCAACCCGGGGAGCCTTTACGCCCTCGTCCCTGCCAAAACCCAAGCGATCGGCCCGTCCGGACCATCCAGCACCTCGATCCGCGTCGCCACTTGCGCCAACCACCCGGCGCGCTCGGCAACGGCCTCGCCATCCAGCGCCGCCGCCTGCATCGCCGCCAGTCGCGCCATCTCGGCTTCGGCTTCGGCACGAATTGCTGCCACCGCATCGCGTCGCCCGGCCCGCGCCCACTGGCCCAGTGCCGCTGGCAGTTCCACCACCACCGATTGCGCCGCATGCGCCTCACGCGCTGCCAGCACCGCCGCCATCAGCGCCGGATCTTCGCCGCGCCCCGCCGCCAGCCCCTCGGCCAGCGCAAACAACCCGGCATCGGCCAGCGCCTGCATCGCCGCCAGCCGCTGGCCGTTGTGCAGCACTGCTGCGCTCTTCTGATGGTGGCAGATCAGCAGCATGCGGCCACCGGGAGACAGCAGCCGTGCCGCCTCACCCCAGGCGGCGCGGCCGCAATATTCCAGCCCGAATTGGCTGGTCACCACATCGAAGCTGGCATCGGCAAAGGGCAGCGCATGGGCATCGATCCCGCCGCGCACGCCCAGCGCCGCCGCGGCCGATCCGACCTCGGCCGCGTCGATGCCGATTCCAACAATATCCTTCGCGCTTTCCAACAGGATTTTCAGCACAGAACCGCCACCGGATGCGACATCCAGCAGCCGAAAGCCGACGAGATTGCCGCCAAAGAAGCGTTTCCAGGTGCCAATCAGCGCATTTTGTACCGCTGGCGGCGCGCCGGGCAGGCAGGCGCCGCTGGTCTCGCGCGCCCAATACCGGCTCCAGGCTTCGCTCATGCCAGCACCACATCGAACGCCACTGTCATTCGTTCGCCGGCCGGAAACGGGCGGGTGCCGTGGAAAAGTGTGGACGGGAACAAGGCCAGCCGCCCCGGCTGCGGCCGGATCAGGTGCAAGGGTTTCAGATCTAGGCCCAATTCGGCCGGCGGGCCACCGATCTCCAGCCAGCCAGGCTGCTCCGGGCCATCGATGCCGTCGGGCAGCACGATATAGCAGGCGGACGACAGCCGCCCCTCAGGGTGAATATGCGCCACATGAAAGCCGCCGCCCACCAACCTTACCGACCAACTCCCGGAAAATACAGGAATCTTGTCCGCGTCCCGGAGCAATGGATGTCGGGAATCAGCCGCCGGCAGCCCAGCAACATGACGCTGCACCGCCGCCCGGATGGCCGTTCCCAGCGCCTGAATTGCGGGCTCCGGCCGCCCGAACAGCCGCCCTCTTGTCTGGGTGCCGCCCCGCACACTCTGCCCGATCGGATGCGCGCGGGCATGATGCAACCCGCGCAGCACGTCGCCAAGCGCGTCCCAATCCCCGGCATATTCAATCTGTTGCGCCGCAACCAAGCCTGGTTGCCCCGACAGCCAGTCATGCCTGGGATCCCCCATCAGCCGCCACGCCAGATCCAGATGCGCCCATAGATTCACCGCGCCCAGATCAGCCCGCGCCAATGGCTCCAGCACGGCCGCCGCCTTCGCGGGATCGCCCATCCGCAAGGCCAGCCGCGCCTGCACCAGGGCCGCCGCCGGCACGGCGCCGACCCGCGCCAGCGCCGCCTGCGCCCGCCCGACATCGCCCACATTGTTGGCCAACATGGCCTCGTACATGTCACTCATGTCGCTGCGGCCATGGCGGGCCACCACGGCATCGAGCGCCGCCAACCCGGCCTGCCAGCGGTCTGCGGTGGCGAGGCAAGCGACATGGGCCAGCGCCAACGGTAGATCCAGCGGACGCGCTGCCACTGCGAGCCGATAGCTGGCGTCGAAGGCTTCACCCGCGCCGGCCTCCGCCCGCATCCGGGCCAGGGCATCCTGGCCGGCCGCCCAGCCCGGAACGCGGGCAACGGCCTGTTCCAGCACGGCAATCGCGCCATCCTCACCGGCAGCTTCCAATGCCTCTGCCAATCCCAGGGCCAACTCGGCCTCCTCCGGCGCCAGGGCCAGCGCCGCCCGGTACAGGTGAATGGCCAGCGCGTCTTCGCCCACGATCATCGCCACCCGCGCCCGGCCGTGCAAGGCCTTCAGATCCTGCGGTTTTGCGACCAACACCGCATCGAAATCGGCCGCCGCCTCCTCCAGCTTCCCCATCGCCAGATGAATGGCGCCACTGGTCTGGCGCACCGCGGGATCGTCGGGCCGCACCTTCAGCAGGCTGTCCATATCTCCGCGCGCCTCGGCATGGCGAGCGAGGCTGTTCAACAGGATGGCGCGATTGAGCCGCGCCTGATGCAGCCCCGGTGCGGCCCGCAGCGCAGCCGCATAATGGGCCAGCGCCGCATCGATCTCGCCCTGTTGTTTCAGGAAATTCGCATAGTTATTGAGAACTTGAGCATCGGCTGGTGCCGCCTGGATCGCGCGCGCAAAAGCCGTGCGTGCCGCCGCCACATCACCGGCGCGTGCCTCATTCAGCGCCGCGAGATGCAGCACTGCCGGTTGCGGCCCGGCTAGACGCAGCACCTGCACCAGATCGGCGCGCGCCGCGGCGTGACTGCCGGCGGCAAAGGCGCGTTCGGCTCGCGCGAACAGGGCGTTGATATCCACCTCCAAATCATTGGCCGGCTGGCCTTTGCCTGTCCAGCCGGTAGAAAGGGGCATGCCCATCGATCTGCCCGCTGATGCGCCGCAATTTCCCGCCATGGTGACCGAGCATGTGCTGGGCGAGGATCGCCTGCGCCAGCGCGGTGCCGTGCTGACCGGCGAAGCGCTGGCAGACTGGAGCCTGCTCACCCCGTCGGAGCGCGGCGTTTCCGTGTCGGGCCTGCCGGGGACGATCGTGCTGCTGGACAGTTTGCGCCTGACGCCTGCTGCCGATGGCCAGGTCGATCTGTCCATGTTGCCGCTGGCGTGGCTGGCCGACGCCCAACTCTCTGCCGGCCCGGTCGGCATGGCACAGGGGGCCGGCAGCATCGCCGGCGCGCTGAATTGTCGCTTGCCGATGTGGGCAGTGGCAGCGGCGTGTGGGCCGTGGGCGGTGCGCAATCCGGCCGCGAAATTGGCGGTATCGATGTGCGGGTGGGCGATGATCTTGGCTGGATCGGCGGCAGCTTTACCCAGGGTGGCGCACTGGCCACGATTGGCGGACTGGCAGCGACTGGGCAGGGGCGTTGGCACCTGGGCGGCCGTTTCGCGCAGGATCTGGGCGGGGCCACATTGTCGGGCCGTGCGCTGCTGGCCAGCCGACGCGACGGCCGCGACCAGGCGGATTTTCACGATCTGGCCCTGCAGCTGCGCGGGGGCAGCCAATGGAACTGGCACGTCGCTCTCGCAACCGGTGGTCATCACCAGCCAGCGGCCAGCAGCCAGCAACTCGTGTCTGCCGTGGAGGTGAACAGGGCCACGAGTCTGACTCTTCCCGGCGCGGTCGATCCGGTGAGTGTGGCGCTTGGCGGAGAGGCGCGTCGCCTTCGGCTGGGTGCGACGCGACTTTGGTCGCGTGAGTTGTTTGCCGAGGCCTATGTGCCGTTGCTGCAGGATCGCCCGGCGGCCGAGAATCTGGCGCTGGAACTGGGCTGGCGGCAGGCGTGGATCGCCGGGCGGTCGGAGGCGTTGTGGAAGGCGCGGGCGCGTTGGGAGTTTTTCCCCGGCCTGGCGCTGCGCGGGCAGGTGGCGCGTGGGCTGGATGATCTGGCGACGATCAGTGGTATCGGCCGCAGCATCGGGCTGGTGGCGGTGCCGGCGTTTCTGCCCGGCGTGGCGCTGGCGCTGGATTGGCGCAGCCAGACCGCCGGGCCAGCGCGGGTGCAGGCGGTGGATGTCGCGCTGTCGGTGCGGCGCAGCATCGGCCCGTCAACCAACCTGCTGGTCAATGCCATGGCCACCCATCATGCTGAGGCCCGCTTCACGCCATTGCCGGTGGCGCGGTTCCAGTCGCTGCTGCGCCTTGGCATCGAGCGCGGACCATGGGTGGTCAGCGCCGGCTGGCGCCACCGCTCCAGCCTGGCCGGCGAACCGCCGCGCAGTGCCATCGATGCCAGCCTGGAACGATTGCTGACCGGCAAGGTGCGCCTGATCGCCAGCCTAGGCAATGTGGCCGACGCGGGCAGCGCGCCTGTCGGCCGTCAGGCGCTGCTGCAACTGGTTGCGGAGTTTTAGAGCGCTTTCCGACCAACTTGGATCACCGTCATCGCCCTTTCGGGCGACCCCTTCGGGGCGGGGCGCCTTTGGCCCAGGGCGGCGTCACTCGTCGGTTACGATGCGAAGAGCATCGTGCCCTCCTCGCTCCTTCCCCTGAACCAAATCCGCTCCCGTGCCGATGATCCAAGTTGATCGGAAAGTGCTCTAGGCCGGCACCAGCGCCAGCTTGCCGTCGCCTTCATCCACCTGCACCGTGCTGCCATCCGGCACGGCGCCTTGCAGGATCAGCTCGGCCAGCGGGTCCTGCAGATGTTTCTGCACGCTGCGCTTCAACGGCCGCGCGCCATAGACCGGATCATAGCCGACGCGCGCCAGCCAGCGCCGGGCGGCGTCGGTGAGATTCAGGGTGATCTTGCGATCTTTCAGCAGCGCCTGCACACGCAGCACCTGGATATCGACGATCGGCCCCATTGCATCCTGGCCAAGCCGCTGGAACAGCACGATTTCATCGAGACGGTTGAGGAATTCCGGGCGGAAATGCCCGCGCACCACTTCCATCACCGCCGGTTCGGCATCACCCACCGGCGCACCATCGGGCAGCGCCGCGATATATTGCGATCCGAGGTTGGAGGTCAGGATGATCAGCGTGTTGGTGAAATCGACCGTGCGGCCCTGGCCATCGGTCAGCCGGCCATCATCCAGCACCTGCAGCAGGATGTTGAACACGTCGCCATGGGCTTTTTCGACCTCGTCGAACAACACCACCTGATAGGGCCGGCGGCGGACCGCCTCGGTCAGCACGCCGCCTTCTTCATAGCCGACATAGCCGGGAGGCGCCCCGATCAGCCGCGCGACGCTGTGCTTTTCCATGAACTCGCTCATGTCCAGCCGCACCATGGCGCGCGGATCATCGAACAGGAATTGCGCCAGCGCCTTGGTCAGCTCGGTCTTGCCGACACCGGTGGGGCCGAGGAACAAAAAGCTGCCGAGCGGCCGATTGGGATCCTGCAAGCCGGCCCGGGCGCGGCGCACGGCGCTGGACACCGCTTTCACCGCCGCGGCCTGGCCGATCACCTGAGCCGACAGGATGCTCTCCATCTTCAGCAGCTTGTCGCGTTCGCCTTCCAGCATGCGATCGACCGGAATGCCGGTCCAGCGGCTGACGACGCCAGCGATATCGTCGCTGGTCACCTCCTCGCGCACCATGGCGGTGGCGGCGCCGGCGTCGGCTTCAGCCAATTGGCGCTCCAGTTCGGGAATGCGGCCATAGGTCAATTCGCCGGCCTTGGCATAATCGCCGGCGCGCTGAGCCTGATCAACCTCCAGGCGGGCGGCGTCCAATTGTTCCTTGATGCGGGTGGCGCCGGCCAGTTTCTCCTTCTCGGCCTGCCAGCGTCGGGTCAGGATGCCGGATTCCTCCTCCAGACCAGCGAGTTCGCTGTTCAGCGTCACCAGCCGCTCCTTTGACGCGGCATCGGTTTCGCGGGCCAGTGCCGCGGCTTCGATCTTCAACTGGATGATGCGGCGGTCGAGCGCTTCAATCTCTTCGGGCTTGCTCTCCACTTCCATGCGCAGGCGCGACGCGGCCTCGTCCATCAGATCGATGGCCTTGTCGGGCAGGAAGCGATCGGCAATGTAACGGTTGGACAGGGTCGCGGCAGCGACAAGCGCGCCATCGGTGATGCGAACCCCATGATGCAGCTCGTATTTTTCCTTCAGGCCGCGCAGGATGGAGATGGTGTCCTCCACCGTCGGCTCGCCGACGATCACCGGCTGGAAGCGCCGCTCCAGCGCGGCATCCTTTTCGACATATTTGCGATATTCATCCAGCGTGGTGGCGCCGATGCAGTGGAGTTCACCGCGGGCCAGCGCCGGTTTCAGCAGGTTGCTGGCGTCCATGGCGCCTTCACCCTTGCCGGCGCCGACCAGCGTGTGCATTTCATCGATGAACAGCACCACATCGCTGCCTTCGGCGCGCACTTCATCCAGCACACCCTTCAGCCGCTCTTCGAACTCGCCGCGATATTTGGCACCGGCGATCAGCGCGCCCATGTCGAGCGCCATCAGGCGCTTGTCTTTCAGGCCATCGGGCACGTCGCCATTGGCGATGCGCAGCGCCAGGCCTTCGGCGATCGCCGTCTTGCCCACACCCGGCTCGCCGATCAACACCGGGTTGTTCTTGGTGCGCCGCGCCAGCACCTGGATGGTGCGGCGGATTTCCTCGTCGCGGCCGATCACCGGATCGAGCTTGCCGGCCCGCGCCGCTTCGGTCAGGTCGCGGGCATATTTTTTCAGCGCGTCGAAACTGTCCTCGGCGCCGGCGCTGTCGGCGGTGCGGCCCTTGCGGA
This sequence comes from Sandarakinorhabdus sp., assembly GCF_987265915.1. NCBI lineage: Bacteria > Pseudomonadati > Pseudomonadota > Alphaproteobacteria > Sphingomonadales > Sphingosinicellaceae > Sandarakinorhabdus > Sandarakinorhabdus sp. Next base: position 839 of record NZ_OZ503948.1, on the reverse strand, counting down.
TGCTGTTGATCGCCTCGTTCAGGGCCTGCGCGGTGACGCCGGCGGCTTTCAGGGCCTTGCCGGCTTCGGTGTTGGTGGCCAAGGCCAGCGCCACCAACAGGCGTTCCACGGTGACGAAGCTGTCGCTGGCCTTGGTGGCAATCTGTTCGGCGCTGTCGAGCAGGCGCACCGTATCGGTGTCCCAGCTCAGGGATTGTGCGCCACTGCCAGAGACTTGGGCGATCTTGGCCAGGGCTTGATCGGTCAGCTGCATGGCGGTGGTCGGCACGCCGCCAGCCGCCTTTATCAGCCCACTGCACAGGCCCTGATCATCTTCCAGCAGCCCCTTCAACACATGTTCGGGGGCGACGCGCTGGTGATTGTTGCGGATCGCCACCGTCTGGGCGGACTGCAGGAAGCCCTTGGCGCGATCGCTGAATTTTTCGATGTTCATGGCCCGTGTCTCCTGTTCACACGGGATATGGTGTGGCTTTACGGCAACACAAGTGAGGACGCGGCGGAATTTTTGTGGATCAGCGCGCTTTCCAACTTGGTCGCAAAGCGCCCTAGCTTGAGCGCGGCTTCAGCCAGGCAAAGAGGGCACCACCCACGGCGCCTGCCGCGCAGAACAGGATGAAGCCATCCCAGCCGCGCGCACCGGCGAGCGGCGTCGTCTGGAATTGCGCGTGCATGATGCCAAGGGTCATGCCGATCGCAGCCGCCCCGGCCAGTGGCCATGCAATCGGGGCCAGCAGCGGCAGTTTGGGCTTCACCCAGCTGGCCAGCCCAAAGGCCAGCGCCAGCGCAATGCCGAACACGGCCAGCACCGGCAACGCCAGCCCGGTAAAGTCACGCAAGGC